>CAWDUC010000001.1:0-117500 GCA_963805405.1 uncultured Alphaproteobacteria bacterium
GGGACATCATCGCCCGGCGCATCGAGGCCACGGGACCGATCTCCTTCGCCGAGTTCTACGAGCGGCGATGTACCACCCGCGCCATGGCTACTACTTCACTCAGGACCCGACACTGGACTTCCAGTCTTCCCCCAACGTGCACCCCGTGTTCGGCGCCTGTATCGCGCGTCAGCTCGCCGGTTCTGGCGCCGCCTCGACCGCCCCTCAGCGCTTCGATGCCTTCGAGGCGGGCGCCGGGCCGGGCGCCTGGCCGCGGACATCCTGCGCTACGCGGCCACCGCCGAGCCCGACTTCTACGCTGTCTTCGTTATGTCGTGCAGGACGTCACGCCTCGGGGGCGCCGACGCCCACCAGCGCCTCGAAGCCGCCAACCTGCCTCGCCGACAAAGTCGAGGTCGCCGCGTCGCTACCCGATCCGCCGTGATCGAGGGCTGCATCCTCAGCAACGAGCTGCTCGACGCCCTGCCCTTCCGCCGTCTGCGCACACCGCGACGGCCACCTCTACGAGCTGCTCGTGGGCCTGAAGAACGGCGCCTTCGTCGACGTAGAGGCCGAACCGCGGCCGGAGGTCACGGCTCATTTCGATGGGCTCGGCGTCGCGCCCGGCGATGGCTGCGAGGCCGAGGTCTGCCTGATCGCGCCGGCCTGGATGGCGCACGCCGCGAAGGCCCTGCGTCGTGGCTACATCCTCACGCTGGACTACGGCTACGAGGCGCCGGACCTGTACGCCGCCTGGCGCAAACGCGGCACCCTGCTCACCTTTTACCGCCACACCTCCGGCGACGACCCCTACGCGCGCATCGGGCGGCAGGACATCACGGCCAGCGTCGACTTCACCAGCGTGCGACGAGCCGGCGAGGCGCAGGCCTCACGACGATCGCGACCACGACCCAGGACCGAGTACCTCGCAGGCCTCGGCATCGGCGAGGCGCTGGCGTCCCCGCCGGACCCGTCCCAGCTTGAGGCGTACTACGCCCTGAGACGTCCGTCAATGGAGCTACGACCCCGCCGGTCTCGGCCGCATCAAGGTCCTCGTCATGGGCAAGGACGTTACGAGCAAGGCAGAAGGCGCAGAGGCGAATGAGAGTGCAAGCTGCAGGACTCATCCTGCCTGACTAAACTCGTCGTGGCTCTGCCGTTCACGTTGACGCTTCTGCTAACCTGAAATGGTGAGCGAATCCTACTCTGAAATCGTCCTCGATCACGCCAATAACCCTCGCAACCAGGGCATGCTGGAAGACGCCAACGCGCGCGGCTACAACATGAACCCGGTGTGCGGCGACGTCCTCTCCCTCATGCTGCGCATTGAGGACGACCGCATCGCAGAGGCGCGCTTCATGACGGAGGGCTGCACAGCGTCGGTCGCCACCAGCAGCCTGATCACCGAGATGGTGACCGGACTTACGCTGGACGAAGCGATGGAGTTGACCCACGAGGACGTCGCCGAGGCTGTCGGTGGGTTGCCCGCGAGCAAGCTCCACTCGGCCTCACTTGTTATTGCCGCCCTGCGACGCGCCATCGAAGGCTACAAGACGCCGGCCTGATCGGCCGCCACGGAGGATCTCATGCGCTTCCTATTCGGATTCATGCTCGGCATAGCCGCCGGCTTCTCGCTCGACCACATACATGGCGAACCAGCAGCACATGGAGCACCACGACCACTCCTGAGTACCCCGAACCTCGGCCGCGTTTCGCGCCGAAACCACTTTGCTAAGAAACAGGTCGATGAGACCGCTATCCAGCTGCGATCCGGCCGCGCTCTTGAGCCGCGCATGTGCCTCTTTGCCATCGGCGCGCGGTCGATGCGGCCGCTCGGACGTGATAGCGACGAAGGCGTCGCCACCGCGAGGATGCGCGACTCCAGCGGGATGTCATCGCCCTCTCGGCCCTCCGGGTAGCCGCGGCCGTCCACACGCTCATGGTGGGACGTCACCCAATCGGCAACCACTTCGAGGCCCGGTATCAATCGCACGACATCTGACGAGTAGATCGGGTGCAGGTGCAGCGCCCCCATCTCTTCCACGCTCAGGATGCCCGGCTTCGACAGGATGCGCTCCGACATCGAGAGCTGGCCCACGTCGTGCAAGGAACGCCGCGAACTTGCAGCTGCTTCACGTCAGGTCGTTGAGACCGGCCGCCTTGCCCAGCGACTCGGCGTAACGAGCCACTCGTGCCGACACGCCCTCTGTGAAGGCGAAGCGGGAGTCCACCAGGCGAGCAAACGCTTCTGCGACGGGGAGCAGGTTAGCCCCCCTCGGCTCCCGAACCCGGCTGCAGCGCTCCGTTAGCTCCGCAACCAGGTCGTCGCTGCACAGGCCGAGCCAGAAGGAATCGCCGCTGCCGAGCTCCGACAGCACGGTGACGATGTCGGGGTCGGACTCGACGCCGTTGCGCATTCGCCATCCAGAAGCCGAAGTTGCGGCGGGCCAGCAGGGGCGAATTCTGGCTGATCAGCGCCTCGGCGTGGTCGGCCAGCCCGACGATACGCCCGATGACCGGTGTCTCCGGACCCTGCAGGCCGTCCGGGTAGCCTTCGCCGTCCCAGGTCTCATGGTGGGTAGCGATTGCGCGCGACACCTCTTCGGACAGGCCGAGGAACTTCGCCGCCCTCGCGCCGTGGTCGACGTGGCCGGCGACGCGGTCGACGTAGGCGTAGGAAGTGATCGCCGGCGCCCGCCAAGCGCCTCGTCCGGCGTCAGCAGAGGAAGCGACGCGAACACGAGGCGCTCATCGCCCGATGTCGAGCCGGCGATATCGGCGCCTGCCGCGACGACGCCGATGTCGTGCAGCAGGCCCGCATAGCAGGCCGCGAGCTGCGACTCCTTGTCCAGTCCCAGCGTCTCGGCGATGGCCATCGAGATGAAGGCGACGCGCTGTGCATGTCCCGGCGTTCGTCCTTCAGCCAGGTCGATGGCCTGGCTCAGCGGGATCAGAACATTGCTGATCGTGTGCTGGGGGAGTCTTCGAAGTGATCGAGTTCGTTCGGGCCGCTCGGCGAGGGCATGCCGGCCGTGATTTCGCTCAAGTGGTTCCTGCCTGACTAATCTGGAGAGGCGGACGAGGAGTAACCTCTCCGTAGTCATGTTCGGCAGGCAGAGGCCAGACTTTGACCGCAAGCTGGGTTCGAAAGCCGTAACGTATATTCGCGGCAATGATCGGCGGACCAGAGCGACCGAAGGCGCTTTGACCGCTGCCACTTAACACAGATTTAATTAGGCAGAAATCTCGGCGCCTTGCTCCAAAGAGCTGGTTTGAGTACGTTTCGCGCGTGACGCGATACGAATTGCGTCTTCCCTTGAAATTTCGCGGAGGGATACATGTTATCGCTGATCATCGCCTTGCGGCGAGCGCCGGTGCGCTCGTCTTCGCCCTCTACGTGGCCCGAACGATCATCGCCGAGGACGAAGGCGACGACACGATGAAGGAGATCGCTCTCGCCATTCAGGAGGGCGCCAGCGCTTTCCTCAAGCGTGAGTACACCTTCCTGGCCGCCTTCGTTGTCGTAGTCACACTGGTGCTCGCCATCTTCGTTGACTACGACGTCCTCGAACCGCTTCGGCGAGCAGGCAGGCAATCTCACCGATGCGCCTCGAACGGCCTTCTCCTACGTCATCGGCGCCGTCGCGTCGGCGCTGGCCGGCTTCGTCGGCATGCAGATCGCGGTGCGCGCCAACGTCCGCACCGCGGCCAAGGCGCGCATCGGCCTCAACCCGGCCCTGCGGGTCGCCTTCACCTCCGGCGTCGTCATGGGTATGACCGTCGTCGGCATCAGCCTGCTCTGCCTCACCGCCCTCTACCTCATCTTCGAAAACGTGCAGCCGCTCACGGGCTTCGCCTTCGGCGCCTCGTCGATCGCGCTCTTCGCCCGCGTCGGCGGCGGCATCTACACCAAGGCCGCTGACGTCGGCGCTGACCTCGTCGGCAAGGTCGAAGCCGGCATCCCCGAGGACGACCCGCGCAACCCGGCGACCATCGCCGACAACGTCGGTGACAACGTCGGTGACGTGGCCGGCATGGGCGCCGACCTCTTCGAGTCCTACACCGGCGCCATCGTGGCGACGATGTCCCTCGCGACCTCGGTGTCGTCGGCGCGCCGAGAACGGCGTCTTCGACGTCAGCGCCATCTCGAAGCTGCGACAGCGACGCGTTCGTCCTGCCGCTGTTGGTCATGGCGCATGGGCATCGGCGCCGCGATCATCGGCACCTTCCTGGTCCGCACCGGCGAGGACGGCAGACATGGGGCGGCTGCTCTGGGCCCTGCGTACCGGCATCTTCGCTGCCAGCGGCCTCGTGCTCGTCGGTACCGCAGCGGCCGTCGCAGCCATGGGCTTGCCGTTGGAGCTGTTCTTCGCCGTCCTCATCGGCCTGATCGCCGGTCAGGTCATCGGCACAGCCACCGAGTACTACACCGCCTACGAATACAAACCAACCCGGGACCTGGCGCAGACAGCCGAGACCGGCGCAGCAACGATCATCATCGGCGGCCTTGGCCTCGGCATGATCTCGACCGCCATCCCGATCCTCGTGCTCGTCGCCGCGCATCTACATCACGTTCGAGCTCGCCGGCCTGTACGGCATCGCCCTCGCCGCCGTCGGCATGCTCTGCCCCCTCGGCGTCACGCTGGCCTCCGACGCCTACGGCCCCGTCGCCGACAACGCCGGCGGTATCGCCGAGCAGGCGCACCTGCCGCCGGAGGTGCGTGAGCGCACCGACGCCCTGGACAGCCTGGGCAACACGACTGCCGCGACCGGCAAGGGCTTCGCCATCGGCTCCGCCGTGCTGACGGCGCTGGCACTGATGGTCGACCTACGCCCAGGTCGTCGGCATCACCGACCCTCGACCTCCTGAACGTCGACGTGCTCATCGGCGCCCTTATCGGCGCCCTGATGCCGTTCCTCTTCTCCGCCCTGACGATGCAGGCCGTCGGCCGCGCCGCCATGGCGATGGTGAACGAGGTGCGCCGCCAGTTCCGCGAGATCCCCGGCATCATGGAAGGCACCGGCAAGCCGGAATACGCCCGAGCCGTCGCCATCGCCACCGACGGCGCTCTCAAGGAGATGATCGTCCCGGGCGTGCTCGCGATGGTCGTCGCCGGTCTGCGGTCGGCGCGATCATCGGCGCCGAGGCCCTCGGCGGCCTGCTGGTCGGCTCGATCGTCACGGGCGCGCTCATGGCCCTGATGATGGCCAACGCCGGTGGTGCCTGGGACAACGCCAAGAAGTACATCGAGGCCGGTAACCTGGGCGGCAAGGGCTCCGAGCCCACAAGGCCGCCGTCGTCGGCGACACCGTCGGCGACCCCTTCAAGGACACCTCCGGCCCGGCCCTCAACATCCTGCTCAAGCTCATGTCGATCGTCGCGGTGGTCTTCGGCCCCCTCTTCGTCGGGTAGGCATTGCGTGCCGGCAATCGGGCTTCGCTTTTGCTCCGGTAGCTCCTCAGGTAATCGAGAGCCCCGTCTTGACGGGGCTCTTTCTTTTTACCTTAATGCTCGATGAGGTTGCCCTTGCGTAGCGCGAGTCACCGAGCAGAAGCTCGTCATCCTGAGCGAAGCGAAGGATCTACGGAGCGAGAATCGTCCACAGCCTGAGGCACCCGACGGTGCCGATCCGCATGATGCCTACGAGTTGCGTTCCGGTAAGGGATCGACGCCACGAGGCACCCTGGACAAACTCGCCTCGTAGGCTAGTGTCGCAGTTTCAGCCTATCCCGCCCAGCCGCTCCTCGAAGCGCGCCAGCTTGTTCTCGAGGTCGCGCTGGCGCACCGCGAGCGATAGGTCGCCCCGCGTGCGCTCCAGGATGCCACGTGTGTTGTCTGTGGTGCGCCGAGGCCGCCTGTCATGGCGTCCGGGTAGTCGAAGGTGACGAGGATGCCGTAGACCTCGTCCATGACCGTGAGGCACCTGCTCGCAGCGCTCGACCTCGCCCAGGCGAAGGCGGTCCAGCAGGTAGCGTCGCAGCTCTCCCACCGCCTCACCCAGGCCGTTGAGGTAGGCCGGAATATCGACGTCGAGGTCGCCCGGGCGCGGCAGCTTGTCGTGCCCGGCGATAAAGGCGAGCGTCAGGCGTGCCTCCGCGTACTCCTTCTCTGCGTCGTGCACGAAGCCGGCGTAGCGGATGTCCGGGTGCTCTCGCAGGGCCTGCTTTCGCCTCGGCCAGCAGGGTGCCGGCCTTGCCCGCGAGCTCCTCGGCCAGCGGGAAGTCGCCACGGTGCACGGCGCGAATGGCGTTTGCGGAGTTGCGGATGGCGTCGCGGCTGCGGCCGAGACCGGCCTCACGCGCCGTGTTCTTGCTGGCGAGGCCTTCGCGTGCGCCTGCTCGGCCAGCGATTCGATCTCGGGCAGCAGGTCGCGCATGTCGTCGCTAGAAATCGTCGTCTCCGAAGTCCATACCGCCCATGCCGCCCATACCGGGCATGCCCATGCCATCCCCATGTCCGCCCATGCCTCCCATGCCGCCCATCTGCTGCATCATGGCGGCCATATCGGGTCGTTCATGTCCAAGCCGAGGTCGGGGCCGGCGCCACCGAACTTCGGGATCGAGACCTGGGAGATCAGGCGAGTGAGGTCCGTGCTACCGCACTTCTCGCACTTGGCGTTGACTTCAGAATTCATGGAGCGCACGAAGACGCTGACGGGGGACTTACAGGCGTTGCAGGAGTATTCGTAAATAGGCATAGCACCCGCAGTATAACGACTGTGCCCCGTCGGTTCGAGCCCTATCATCAGCCCCAGGCAGTAAGGCCGTGAAATGACCGCGATCCGGGCATCGGCACCCTGTCACTCGGAACCTCGGGAGGAACGCATGAAGGGACTGACAGATCGCGTCGCGCTGATCACCGGCGCCAGCCGCGGTATCGGCGCGGCGACAGCTGTGCTCATGGCCGAAGCCGGCGCGGACGTGGCGATTAACTACCACGCCAACCGTGCTGCCGCCGACCTCGTCGCCGACAAGGTGCGCAGCTTCGGACGCCGTGCCGAGGTATACCAGGCCGACATCACGTCCTGGGACGACTGTCAGCGCATGAGCGAGGCCGCGCTGTCCGACTTCGGAAGCGTCGACATCCTCGTGAACAACGCCGGCATCGGCTACGAGACCTACGGCACGCCCCTGCTCACCGAGCATCGACCCGGCCGACATGCAGCGCTTCATCGACTACAACACGCTGGGCTGCCTGTACATGATCAAGCTCCTCGTGCCCCAGATGCGCGACCTCTGGGCGCGGCAACGTCGTCATGGTGTCTTCGTTCGCGGCCCAGGCCCTGCGAGCGCGCATGGGCGCCTACAGCGTCTCGAAGGCCGGCATGGAGGCGATCGCCTTCACGCTGGCGAAGGAGGAGCGCGAGCACGGCATCCGCGTCAACATCGTCTCGCCCGGCGTCGTCGATACAGCGATGGGCGACGGTTTCCTCGATAGCCACGGCGAGCTGCAGCGACAAGGAGACGTTCGCGGCGAAGACGCGCCCTTCGGCTACATCTGCACAGCCGGAGGACGTCGCCGGCGCCATCCTCTACCTCTGCTCCGACGAGAGTCCGCTACGTCACGGGCCAGCGCATCACGGTCAATGGCGGCGGGTATTAGGAGCTGGAGCCCGAGCTGCGAGCCGCGAGCTACGACGGTCCCCGGCGTTCGAGCGCTGTTCGCGAATGAACACCGCAGGATGAATCCTGCAGCTACGGTCGCATGGACAAGCTGTGGGTTGCAACCGGCCGAGTGGGTATTGGTACGCTGCACGGGCCTCGCAGGCCTAACTTGTCACCCTGACGCAGAAGGGCTGGCCAAACAGTGAGGCTCACAACGCCGAGCCGCGCTTCGCACTTCGAAGCGCTTTGCTGCTGGGCTAGATTCTTCGCTGTCGCTCAGAATGACAAAAGCAATGGGCGCCTGTCGAGAGCGCCTCAAGCTACATATTCAAGCTTTCTGCTCGCAGCTTTCAGCCGAAGCTCGCAGCTCCGCTACTCGTCTTCGATGGCGTTTTCGATTTGCTCGACGCGCAGGACGCGGCCCTTGGCGTCGAGCTCCAGGGCGATGACGTCGATGCGCTGGGTGTCCGGCGCCTCCGGGTGCTCCTGGAGGTAGGCGGCGGCGGCGGCGCGCACGTGCTGCGCCTTGCGACCGGTGATCGACTCCTCAGGCGTGCCGAAGTTGCGTGCCACGGCGGCTGCGCACCTCGACGAAGATGATCTCACCCGGCTTCGCGGCGATGATGTCGATCTCGCCCTCGCGCGACGCTCCAGTTGCGCTCCAGGATCTCGTAGCCCTTGGCTTCGAGGTGGCTGGCAGCGACGCGTTCGCCGAAGTTGCCGAGGCTGCGTGCTCGCGCTCTGCCGCCCTTAGCCATCGAGCGCCTCCATCGCAACGGCGTACGGCGGTGCGGCTGCGGCGGGCGACGGCTGCCCAGCTGCGGCGATGCTGCGGGCACAGGCCGTGCATCTCGATCTGGCGCAGGTGGCTGGAGGTGGCGTAGCCCTTATGCGAGGCGAAGCCGTACTCCGGGTACCAGCGGTCCAGGCCACACATGACCTCGTCGCGCGCGACCTTGGCGACGATCGAGGCGGCGGCGATCGACGCGCAGGTCGCATCGCCGTCCACGATTGCCCGTTGCGGCAGCGTGTTGCCCGGGATCACCAGCGGTCCATCGATCAGTACGTGCTCCGGTTTCAGTCTCAGCCTCGCTATCGCTCGCAGCATCGCCGTGTAGTTGGCTCTCGAAATGCCCCAGGCATCGATCTCGGCGACAGACGCCCAGCCGATGCCCCAGGCCGGCGCTTCGCTGCGGACCGCCAGCGCCAGGCGTTCGCGCTGGGCGCCGTCAGCACCTTGCTGTCCCGAAGCTCACTCAGCCAGCCGGGACGGTCCTTGGCAGTCGAGGATGACGGCGGCGGCGTAAACTGGGCCGGCCAGCGGCCCGCGCCCCACTTCATCCACGCCGGCGACGAGGGGACAACCGGAGTCCCAGAGGGCCTCTTCCTGCGACGTCGTCGGCAGGGGTCGGGGTCCCGCCATCGTGGCCGAATATTAACACGCTTCCATGGCCTCGCAAGCACGTTCGGTGGTCTATCATGTCAATTGCGAGCAAGCACGGTTACCAGTAGCAAAGGGAGTCGCCAATGCCGGTCATTCACGTCGAGATGTGGCCCGGGCGCACCCACGCCCAGAAGCCGGAGCTCGCCCGCGTAATCACGCAGGCGATGGTCGATATCGCCAAGACGACGCCGGAAGCGACGATCGTGATATTCGATGACGTCGCGAAGGAGAATTGGGCTCAAGCCGGCGTGCTTTCGTCCGAAACCTAGAGTAACAATTCTTAGCAAATCGCGACTCTGACTGATGCTATACTTGAACAAAGTGCGGCATCAGGACAACGCGTTTTCGCCAGGTGCGTAATCGACGTAGGCGCTGGAGCGTTCCTGGTAGAGGGGTGTGATGGGATCTCGCTTGATGCGTAACAGTTTGGTTTACGTGATGATCCTGGTGGCGATCATCGCCATCGTGGTCATCTTTTTCGGTCGCGGCAGCGGCGACAGCGAGCCTAAGATGGCTTCAGCGCCGTTATTCAGGACGTGATCGCGGGCAACGTCGCCAAGATCGAAGTCAGTGGCGATACGACTTGAACGTGACGCTGAAGAACGGCACGGAGTACACGTCTCGCAAGGAAGAGCGGCGCCAGCCTCGTCTCGATCCTCAGCGATAACGGCGTCCAGGCTCGGCCAGCTACCGCAGATCGAGATCAAGAAGCCCAGTGCGTTTGGCAACTGGCTCGGTCTGCTGATCAACTTCCTGCCGATCCTGATCTTCATCGGTCTGATCCTCTTCATGATGCGCCAGGCCCAGGGGTCCAACTCCCAGGCCATGAGCTTCGGCAAGAGCCGGGCGCGCATGTTCACGGCCAACAAGCCATCCGTGACCTTCATGGACGTCGCCGGCGTGGACGAGTCCAAGGAAGAGCTCGCCGGAGGTCGTCGAGTTCCTCAAGTACCCGGAGAAGTTCATCGCCCTCGGCGCGCGCATCCCGCGCGGCGTCCTGCTCGTCGGCCCTCCTGGGACCGGCAAGACGCTGCTCGCGCGAGCCGTGGCCGGTGAGGCGGGCGTGCCCTTCTTCTCGATCAGCGGTTCCGAGTTCGTCGAGATGTTCGTCGGCGTCGGCGCCTCTCGCGTGCGTGACCTGTTCGACCAGGCCAAGCGCAACTCGCCCTGCATCATCTTCGTCGACGAGATCGACGCGGTCGGCCGCCAGCGCGGCGCCGGCCTCGGCGGTAGCCACGACGAGCGTGAGCAGACCCTGAACCAGATCCTGGTGGAGATGGACGGCTTCGACACGAACACCAACGTCATCGTCATCGCCGCCACCAACCGGCCTGACATTCTCGACCCGGCGTTGCTGCGCCCCGGCCGTTTCGACCGCCAGGTGATCATCGACGCGCCCGACGTCAAGGGCCGCGTCGCCATCCTGGACGTGCACACCAAGGGCAAGCCGCTGGACAAGGAAGTCGACCTGGAGAGCCTCGCCAAGCGCACGCCCGGCTTCTCCGGCGCCGACCTCGCCAACCTGGTGAACGAAGCCGCGATCATGGCCGCGCGCACGAACAAGAAGCGCGTCGGCATGACCGAGTTCGAAGAAGCCATCGACCGCGTGATGATGGGCCCGGAGCGCAAGAGCCGAGTCCGCAGCGCCAACGAGATGGAGGTCGTCGCCTACCACGAGTCCGGCCACGCCCTCGTTGCGTACATGCTCGGAAGACTTCGACCCGCTGTACAAGATCACGATCGTCTCTCGCGGTATGGCCGGCGGTTACACGCTCGCCCTGCCCGAAGAGGACCGTCACATCAACACGAAGGACTACCTGGAGAAGCGTCTTGCCATGACGCTGGGTGGTCACGCGGCCGAGGAGATCGTCTTCGGGCACATGTCCACCGGCCCCAGCGACGACATCGCCAAGGTGACGAAGATGGCCCGCTCCATGGTCACCCGCTACGGCATGAGCGAGAAGCTCGGCCCGCGGACCTTCGGTCAGAAGGAAGAGCTCGTCTTCCTCGGCCGTGAAATCTCCGAGCAGCGCGACTACTCGGAGCGCCTTGCCGAGGAGATCGACGAGGAAGTGCGGCGAGATCATCGACCGCGCGCACGAGGTCGCTCGCACGATCGTCCGCGAGAACCGCCGCAAGCTCGACCAGCTTGCGAAGCGTCTGCTCGAGGTCGAGACGATCGAAGGTGAAGAGCTGCTGGCCCTCATGGCCTCGCCCATCGGGGCCCGGACGACGACGAGCCGCCGGCCTCCCAGGAGCCCGCTAGACCGCCGGAGACGCCCACGCCTCCTCCCGCGGAGCCGGAAATGCGACCCGACGAGCCGCCGCGCGGCACGCCGAGGCCAGGACTCGCCTGGGGCGGTTAACGAATAGCTTCAAGCCAGAAGCTTCAAGTGCACAGCAAAGAGGAGCCCTTTCGGGCTCCTCTTCTTTTTTGCATGATCCAAGGTATGGCATCGAATCGCCGCAGAGCTTGCTACCCTGTGCGTCATGCTGATCAGGCCCGCTGAGACTCGAGACGCCCGCAGCATCGCCCGAGGTACAGGTGCGTGGCTGGCAGATCGGCTATCGAGGCATCGTGCCGGACGAGTATCTCGCACGTCTCACGATGGAGGAGCGCACGAATCGATGGCTGGCAACCTGGCGGAACTCAAGCGCTGGAGACGATCGTCGCCGAAGACGATAGCGAGGCCGTCATCGGCTGGGCGGGCTACGGCGCCGAACCGGAGCGACCTCGGCGCGGAGGTCGGTGAGCTCGCCGGCCTGTACGTCGACCCCAATCACTGGAACCGCGGAGTCGGCGCCGCGCTGCTCGCCGAGGCGGAGCACAGACCTCTCCCGCGACGGTTTCCAGCGCGCCATCCTGTGGACACTCGCCGCAAAACGAGACCACCCGGCGCTTCTATGAGAACCGGGGCTGGCGTTTCGACGGCGCGACTGCGACTCACGAATCAGGCGCCGAAGTGGTGCGATACGCAAGGAGCTTGCGGATCGCGTTGACCCAAGGCCGTCGGCGCATAGGATGCCAGCAATGAACAAGCGCAAGCGTGTCGCGTGGGAAAAGCACCGTAAGGCCGAGCAAGAAGGCTGACGAGAAGAGAAGGCTGCCAAGGCAGCCGGTTCTTCCGGCGGTACTCGCGCGGCTGCCGCGGCTACCTCCGCTTAATTACCTTCTTCAGCGGAAGTTCGAATCAGTCGCGACACGTGTCGCGGCTTTTTCTGTTGCCCGCCGCTCAGCCTGATGAGGCCGGCGGGAGTGGCCGTGAAGCCGCAAGCCTCGTAGAACGGCGATAGCTCCGGCTCGTAGTCGACGTGTAGCCAGTCGCAGCCGGCGCTCGCGATTCTTCTGTCACGAGTCGCACCAGCTCCGCCCGATGCCCTGTCGTTGATACTCGGGTCGCACGGTCGGCTCCAGCAGGAACGCGTGCTGAGCGCCATCCCAGGCCACGTAAACAAAGCCAATGAGCCGTTCGCCGTCGTAGGCGTGACGAAAGTCAATGAACGTTCGAAGACCGGCTGGAAGTCGAAGCCGCCGTGGGCCGGCCATGCGTCCTCGTAGAGGGCATTCAGCGCCTCGTTGTCTAGGGGCGGCTTACGCGATACTCGATCATGGTGCCGATTGCTACCGCGTCTCGCGCTACTTGCCGGGCGGCTGCGATGAATCGAACCAGTAGCTCGAGAGGCGGCGGGCGTGGTCGTTGGTCTGATGGACGAGCCAGTTCTTCACGTACGGCCACGCCAGCTCGAAACCCGTGTGCGGCGCCGAGGCTCAGTGATGAAGTACTGCTGCTGCGCCAGGTACTGCTGCAGTTCCTTGCCAGGATCGACGCGTTTGCCGTGGTCGAACTCGGTACGCATGGCCTGCGTGAGCTCCTGCGCTGTCGGGTCGCCCGTGAAGGGCTCGCCAGCAGGCGTGCCTGCCCCCGCTACGTCGAAGCCGTAGTAGAGCGTGCCAGCGGTGTTGTAGACGGCGTAGAGCTGGTCTCCCGGGTCAGCCGGGAACGGCGTCAGACGATAGGCGACGCCATCGAAGTAGCCATGGCTGTCGCGAATAGGCTCGACCAGTCGGTCGCGTAGTCGTGCGTCTTGATGCGCAGGCTGAACGGGCCGGCCGGGTCACCCGCCATGCCCTGCAGCGCCTCCGTGTGGCGCGGGTAGGACGGGCCCGTACTCGGCACCGGCGATCATGTGCGCCTCGACCGAGGCCATCGGCAAAGCCCGCCGCCGCGACAAGCGACTTCGCCTCGTCGACGTTGTGCTGGTAGTAGGCGGCGTTCTGCTCCGAAGCCGGCGTCCTTCGGGTCCAGCCACCAGCCCCTGTACTGCGTCGCCAGCGCCGCCGTGTTCCAGGCCGTCTGCACCGGGACGCCCTCGGCTTCGAACTTCGTCACGTTACTGAACGTGTCGATGTAGAGTCGCGGTCCATCATCATCGACCACGCCTGACGCATGCGGACGTCGCGCAACGGCGTGCCCTCACCGGCTGAAAGCCGAAGAACTGGTCGACGACCGACGGTCTGAAAGTCGCTCTGGTACAGGTTGAGTTGCCGGCACGTCGTGCTTGGTGGCAGGATGTCGCCGGCCGTGACATTGTAGTAGTGCAAGCCGCCCGACTTGAGCTGTGCCAGGCCCGTCGCGACGCTCGGAGATGACGGCGGCTCGATAACGTCAGGGAACAGGCGTGCTAGCTTCGTAGTGGTTCTCGTTGCGCTGGTAAGTGATACGAGAGCCGGGCGACGTAGTCGGAGCGGTAGTACGGGCCGCCGCCGACGGGTTGCGTGCGAAGGATCGAGGTCTTCGGCCTCAGTCGGGAGGATGAAGAAGGTACCGCCCGCCTGGTTCGCCAGCGTCGACAGGATGGACGAGATCGGCTGCTGGAGCGTGATCACGACCGTCGCGGCGTCCGGTGGCCTCAGGAGCGAGGATCGGGGCGCTTGGGTTGACCTCGTTCGCCAGGTCGTTGCGGCTGCGTCGCCGCTCTTCCAGCGCTCCCAGCTGTAGACGACGTCGTCGGCAGTCAGGTTGCGGCCGTTGACGGGCGCAACGTCCGGCATGCCGGCGTTCGGGCGCAGCTTCATCGTGAGGGTCAGGTTGTCGGGCGAGAACTCCCACGTCTCCGCCAGGTCGCCTTGGATCGATGCCTGCGCTGCGCTCGAGGATGCCGGGCTTCACGCTGAAGAGCCGGTTGTAGTTGAGCAGCACCTGGTAGGCGCCGGCGAAGCTGAGGACCTGCGGGTCGAAGTTCGGGATATCGGCAGTCACGTAGTAGCGATAAGTGCCGCCGCGACGCGGCCTGCGCCGTCGTGTCCTCGGGCGTGGTCAGCAGCCCCGATGATTGGACACCGCCAGCAGCGCCCGGCGTCGCCGGCAGCGCCCACGCCGCGCCGGCCTGACCGTCGCCCCGGCGCTACCCGTTGCACCGGCGCCGGGGGTGCTTCCTGCATACCCAGTGCTGGTCGAGTCGTCATCGCCGCCGCAGGCAACGAGGAACGCGGCGCCGAAGGTCGTCGCAGCGCCGGCAAGCAGCGTCCGCCGGCGCGAAATGCGCCGCCGAAGCACGCGGGACCAGTAGTCATTCGCCACGAACCAGATTCCTCTTCCGGTGAGTGCTGATGAGAGTTTGCCTCTACTGTAAGCGTCCCTGAGGCCAGGAAACAGAAGAGGGCGCACCGTATGTGCGCCCTCTTCCAGCTTGATGATTCCAGCTACGCCAACGGCGCCTGAGTCTTGTCGATCCAGTAGCGCTTGACTGGAAGCCCCACTGCAGACCCTGGAACACGCTGAAGTTGCGCACCACCGGCCAGGCCACGTTGAAGCTGCTGGCCGAGCCAGGGCTCGCGAGAAGTACTGCTTCCCGCCGAGGTACTGCTGAAGCTCGATGGCGTACTTGATCGCCTCGTCGTTGTCGAAGGTGCCTCGCAGCTTGCCGGTCAGGTCGTCGCAGGTCGGGTCGCCCAAGATACGGGCCGTCCTTCGACGCGATGCCCTTGCCATTCGGGTCGAAGCCGTAGTTAAGGCTTCCGTTCACGTTGTACAGGGCGAACGGCCGCATCGCGCGGCTCGGCCGGTACAGGGGTGAGGCGGAATGCGATGCCCTCGAAGTAGCCGTGCGAGTCTCGGTAGTCCGCGTTCCAGGTGCCGGGGCCTGGTGCTGCAGGCGATTGATCTTGAAGCCGGCATCCGCGGCCATGCCGTGAATAACCTCGATCTGAGGCGCGTAGGTACAGACCGTAGTTGGTGCCGGCGGCCTCGTTCGAGATCGAAGTCGACGCCATCGGGGAAGCCTGCGGCCGCAGAGCAGCTTCTTGGCTTCTGCGATGTCGTACTTGAAGTACTTGGCGTTCTCGCCGAAGTCGCTGCTCTGGGGGTCCAGCCACCAGCCCGCGTAGTCGGCAGGCGGCCAGGCCGAGTTCCAGGCCGTGTCGACCTGCAGACCCTCTGCCTTGAACTTGCTCGACGTTGGCGAACGTGTCCAGGTAGAGGTCGCGGTCCATGGACATGGACCAGGCCTGGCGCACGCGCTCGTCGCGGAAGGGCGTCTTGTCCGCCGGGTCAGCCTTGAAGCCGAAGAACGTCGATACGCCGACGTTGGCGATCGGCGTCTGGTAGAGGCCGATCTTCTCCGCGTCCTTCTTGATCTGCAGCACGGAGTCCGGCGGAAGGGTGGTGTAGTGCGTGTAGATGTTCCCGCGACGAGCTGCGCGATCACCTGAGCGTTCTCCGTGATGATCGGCGTCTCGATCGTTTCCGGGTAGGACTTCTTGTCGTAGCTGTTCGGGTTGCGCTTGTAGGTCAGGCGGGACGACGGGACGTATTCGTCGAGGTAGTAGGCGCCGGCGCCCATGCGGGTCCTTCGCCACGTCGAAGCCGCCATCGGCTTCCTTCGGCAGGATGAAGAACTGGCCCTGGAGCTGAGAAGAGAAGCCCGCCAGGATCGAAGCGACCGGCTCCTTGAGCTTGATCACGATCGTGTTCTTGTCGGTGGCCTCCAGGGAGAGCACGGGCGCTGCAGGGTTAACCGCGTTCACCAGGTCCTGGCGGTTGCTGCCCTGTGCGGCCCAGCGATTCCAGGAGAAGACGACGTCTTCGGCGTCCAGCTTGCGGCCCACCGAGGCTTGGCTCGGCGGAGTGCCGGCGTCCTGCCGGATCTTGGCGTCAGCGTGAGCTTGTCCGGCGAGAACTCCCACGACTCTGCGAGGTCGCCCTCGATGCTCGCCGATCGCTGGTCTCCAGGACGCCGGGCTCGATGCCGAAGAGCTTGTTGAAGATGAGGGAGATGGCCATCGCCGCCGGAAGCGTCAGGAGCTGCGGGTCGAAGTGCGGCGGGTCGGCCGGGTTGTCCATGATCAGCGTGCCGCCGGCCTTGGCCTGCGCGCTCGTGTCCTCCGCCTTGCTCAGAAAGCCCGTTGTCGGCAGCCGGTGGCACCCGGTTGCGCCGGTGGCGCCGGTCGCACCCGTGCGAGCCGGTGGCGCCGCTCGAGCCAGTCGAGGAGGCAGTCGTGGCCGTCGGCGATGCGCCGGTCGAGCCGGTGCCGCTCGTCGTCATCGCCGCCACAGGCGGCGAGGAATGCGGCGCTGAATGCTGCTCCGGAGGTCGCAACCATCGCTCGCCTGCGGGTAGACACGTCTCTGCAGCACTTTGTCCCAGTAGTTGCTTGCCATTGATTAGCACCCCTTTCAGGTAAGCACCATCGACAAGTATATCGATAGATACAAATCCACGATGCCGTAGCTCATCTTAAGATTCCTGCAGCGATGAAAGCAAGCCCTTCGCCAAAGTTATAGTCAAGATATTGACAATCTCCAGTACGGCCATTTCTCTAAAGAATCATTCTATAGGTAGCTCGCAGTATTAATCAGATGGCCAGCACATAACCCCGGCCTCGACGCGACCGAAGGGCGTTTCGGAGACCGATCTGGGCCAGCTTCAGCGCAGGTTGCGCACGTGAGCCCGCAGCGGGGCGGGCGTACCGGCTTGCCCGGGAACTGCCCCAGATCGCCGTCCATGACGCCAGTGCAATGGGACCTCGTCGTGGCCGGCGTCGCCATGAGCGTCTCGAGCAGTCGGAACTCGATGCGCGTCAGGCGTGACCTCACGGCCGTTCGCCTGGGCGATGCGTTGCTCCGGGCGCAGGACGAAGCCCCGGGCCGCTCAGCCCGTCAACGTTTCGACCGCTTCGGTGAGCGATGCGACATCGAGGGGCAGCGGCAAGGCTGCGGGTCAGGCGCAGGTCCTGGAGGCCGATGCCGATGATCGGCGTATCGCACCACGCCCCCGGCAGCACGACGAGGGCATCACGGCCGAGAGCGCTGCCATCGATGACCACGACGTCCCAGGCCGTGCGCTTCGCCTCGGTAAGGACTGCCAGGGGCCGCAGCGACGGTACGACCGTCGTGTGCCCGCCTGCTCCAGACAGCTGCTCCGAGGACGAGCGAGGCGAGCGGCCTTCCGGCGACGGCGAGGAGCACGTGTGGCCAATTAGCACCGTTGTTCTCATTTGGCTCTTCGCGCTAGAATAGTGACCTGGAAGACCGTTGCCTAGACCCCTGGCGAACTCTGGATGAATCTCCGGCAGCAATGCGCTTAGACAGGCCCTGCTAATGCCCCTTGATGCCATCATCGTGCGCGGCGCGCGCGAGCATAACCTCAAGAACGTCGACGTCACGATTCCGCGCGACAAGCTCGTCGTGATTACCGGCCTATCGGGCTCCGGCAAGAGCTCGCTGGCCTTCGACACGATCTACGCCGAGGGCCAGCGTCGTTATGTAGAGTCGCTCTCCGCCTACGCCCGCCAGTTCCTGGGCCAGATGGAGAAGCCGGACGTCGACTACATCGAGGGGCTCTCGCCGGCGATCTCGATCGACCAGAAGGGCGCCAGCCGCAACCCGCGCTCCACCGTCGGCACCGTCACCGAGATCTACGACTACCTGCGACTGCTCTTCGCCCGCGCCGGCAAGCCGCACTGCCCGAACTGCGGCCGGCCGATCGAGCAGCAGACCGTGCAGCAGATCGTCGACTCGATCCTCGCGCTGCCCGCCGGCAAGCGCATCATGCTGCTGGCGCCGGTGATCCAGGACCGCAAGGGCGAGCACCAGGGCGTCTTCGAGGACGCACGCCGCGCCGGCTTCGTGCGCATCCGCGTCGACGGCGTGGTGCACGACCTCGAAGACACGATCGCGCTCGACCGCTACAAGAACCACACGATCGAGGTCGTCGTCGACCGCCTGATCACAGAGGGGCCGGCGTCGGAGCGCGCAAAAGAGGCCGAGCGAGGCCGGCGAGGGCTCGACCGCGATCGTCCGCCAGCCGCCTCGCCGACTCGGTCGAGACGGCGCTGAAGCTCGGCAGCGGCGTGCTCAAGGTCTCGATCGACGGCGAAGAAGAGCGTCTGTATTCGGAGCACCTCGGCGTGCGCGTTCTGCGGCCTCTCGTTCGGCGAGCTGGCGCCGCGCAACTTCAGCTTCAACAGCCCTCACGGCGCCTGCCCGGACTGCACCGGCCTCGGCGTCAAGATGGAGATCGACCCCGACCTCGTGATCCCGAACAAGAACCTGAGCATCGCCGAGGGCGCCATCGTGCCGTGGACGCGGTCGGCCGCGATTTCGGGGCTGGTACTTCCGGCAGCTGGAGGGCGTCGCCAAGCGCCACGGCTTCAGCGTCAAGCAGCCGGTGCGCGAGCTGACGAAGGAGCAGCTCGACGTCATCCTCTACGGCGACAAGGACCCGGTGGCGGTGAACTTCGAGGGGCGCAACGGCCACCACCACAGCTGGGAGACCAAGTTCGAGGGCGTGGTCAGCAACCTGGCGCGCCGCCACAAGGAGACCGACTCCGAGTACATGCGCCAGGAGTTCGAGCGCTACATGGCGACGGTGCCCTGCCCGACCTGCAAGGGCGCCCGCCTCAAGCCCGAATCGCGCGCGGTGAAGGTCGGCGACAAGAACATCACCGAGACGACTGCGATGAGCATCATCGACGCGCAGCAGTGGTTCGCCAGCCTCGCGGCCGTAGACGCCGAGCTCAACGCCGCGGCAGCAAATGATCGCCTACCAGATCCTCAAGGAGATCCGCGCCCGGCTCGACTTCCTCGTCGAGGTCGGCCTCGACTACCTGACGCTCGACCGCGGCACGGCGACGCTCTCCGGCGGCGAGGCGCAGCGCATCCGCCTCGCGACCCAGATCGGCTCCGGGCTGATGGGCGTGCTCTACGTCTGCGACGAGCCGACGATCGGCCTGCACCCCTCCGACGACGACCGCCTGATCCGCACGCTGGTGCGCCTGCGCGACCTCGGCAACACGGTGCTCATCGTCGAGCACGACGAGTCGATGATGCGGGCAGCCGACTACCTGATCGACATGGGGCCCGGCGCCGGCGCCCACGGCGGCGAGGTCGTCTCGGTCGGCACGCCCGACAGAGGTGATGCGCGACAAGAAGTCGCTGACCGGCGCCTACCTCTCGGGCAGGCGCCAGATCCCGATGCCGGAAGGCCGCCGCCCCGGTAACGGCGACTTCATTCGTATCAAGGGCGCGCGGGAGAACAACCTGCAAGAACATCGACGTCGACATCCCGCTGGGCAAGTTCGTCTGCGTCACCGGCGTCTCCGGCTCCGGCAAGAGCACGCTGATCACCGAGATCCTGCACAAGCGCGCCTCCCAGGTGCTCTACAACGCCCGCGAGCGCCCCGGCCAGCACGATGCGCTCACCGGCCTCGAGCACCTCGACAAGGTGATCAACGTCGACCAGTCGCCCATCGGCCGGACGCCGCGCTCCAACCCGGCGACCTACACCGGCATGTTCACGCCGATCCGGGAGCTCTTCGCCTCGGTGCCGGAGGCGAGACTGCGCGGCTATCAGCCGGGGCGGTTCTCGTTCAACGTCAAGGGCGGCCGCTGCGAGGCGTGCCAGGGTGAGGGCTACATCGAGATCGAGATGCAGTTCCTGCCGGACGTCACGGTGCCCTGCGAGGTCTGCAAAGGGCAGCGCTACAACCGCGAGGCGCTGGAGATCCTGTTCCGCGGCAAGAACATCGCCGAAGTGCTGGACGATGACGGTCGAAGAGGCGCTGGAGTTCTTCACGGCCTTCCCGAAGGTGCGCAGCAAGCTGCAGACCCTGCAAGGACGTCGGCCTCGGCTACATCACGCTCGGGCAGCCGGCGACGACCGTCTCCGGCGGCGAGGCACAGCGCGTCAAGCTCTCGACCGAGCTGTCACGCCGCTCCACCGGCCGCACGCTCTACATCCTGGACGAGCCGACCACGGGCCTCAGCTTCGAGGACGTGCGCAACCTGCTGCACGTCCTGCAGCGCCTGACCGACGGCGGCAACACGGTCGTGGTCATCGAGCACCACATCGACGTCATGCTCAACGCCGACCACATCATCGACCTCGGCCCGCAGGGCGGCTATCGCGGCGGCGAGATCGTGGCGCAGGGCACGCCGGAGCATGTGGCCCAGAGCAAGGAGAGCCTCACGGCGGAGCACTTGCGCCACGCCTTCGCCCGCCGCGCCGAGCTGGCGCAAGCGGCGTCGAAGACGGCAAAGGCGCCTCGCAAGCCGCGGGCAAAGCAGGGCGCCGCAGCAGGGTAGGGGCGTGCCGAAGGTCCGTCGACGCAATCCGGCTTCGTCGAGCAATGATGGTTGGTATCTGGCGCGAACGCAGCGGCAGCCACCGCCAGTTTCGACATCGGCGACCAAACCGGGATTCGTGACGATTGCAGGGAGCCGACAGCCACGACATTCCGTCCCGGAACATGGGCCAGCATCCTCAAACAGGCGCAGTTGCAGACGATAATCGATGACACGATGAAATACACGGTCGTCTTCGAAACCAGCCCAAACAACTTACGCGGCCTACGTCCCGGACCTGCCCGGGTTGCGTCGCCACAGGGCGACACGCGACCGAGGTTGAGCGAACATTCGGGAGCGCGCATCGCCTTCCACATCGAGGCACTGAAGGCAGAAGGCGAGCCCGTCCCGCAACCATCGGCCTGGACCGAATAGGTCGAAGCCTAGATCGCGCGTGCTAGACCCTGTGCAGACCTCCGAGAGCCATCAACGGCTACACGATTCGGGTGTGGACCGGCGTGGCGACGGACGAGGGCGTTGGGCTGATCGCGACGGTCGAGGTAGAGCGATGATCGCGGCGTGCCGGTGTGTCGCTTCGAGGAGTTCGTGGCGGACTCGGTGCGGCGGGCTGACCCGTCGTGGCCTCGGGAGCGAGAGGCGGCTACGGGGGTGCTACAGGAGCGGGCGATGGAGCGTGCGCGACAAGCAGTGCTAAGCGAGACGCTATCAGCGACGCATGGTCACCGGTACGACGTGATGGCTTCGGCGGGGGGAACAGACTAGGAGCCACGCTTCGAGCGATCTAGGCGACGCGTCCTTCGACAAGCTCAGGACGAACGGAATTGGGTAGGCGAAAGTGCGGAAGCCGCGAGCCGGAAGAAGACGCGCGTCGACCACTTGATGTCGCCTTCACTCTGGGCCGGGCCGCAAGCCTCCCGGAAAGCCGCCCAGCGTGCCCGGAAAGCTCGCAGCTATCAGCTCGAAGCTCTTACTCCGTGATGTCCATCTTGATCAGCGGCAGCGGGCCTGCCTTGTCCTCGGCCGGGATGTAGGGCCAGTACTTCGCAAGGGCGCCGCCGTCGACGCGGAAGTCGGTGCCGGTGACGAGGCGGGCGTAGTCGGAGCAGATCCAGGCGACCATGTGGCCGTAGTCCGTCGGCGTCGGCTGCTCGCCCATGGGGATGAGGCGCGGCGGGTTGATGTCGTTGAAGGCGCCCTGTCCCGGCCGGCGAGGGTTCGCGGCCCGCTCGGCAATGAGCTCCGGGTTGTCGGCCTGGGTGAACGTCGGGGTGAAGCTGTTGACGCGGATGCCGTAGGGGGCGAGGTCCATCGCGGCGGCGCGGGTGAACTGGATCAGGCCGCCTTTGCTCGTCGCGTAGCCGATGTTGCCGGAGGGCCCCTGCCAGCCGGCCGTCGAGATGATGCAGACGATAGCGCCCTTGATGCCGCGATCGATCATCGACTGCGCAACGTACTTGGTGTTGAGGAAGTTACCGGCGGTGCCAACCTCCACCTGGCGGTTGAAGTCCTTGAGCGTGCGCTCCATGAGGCCGCCGCCGGACATCATCGCCGCGCTGTTGATCAGGATGTCGATCTTGCCCCAGGTGTCGAGGACCTTCTGGATGTAGGCCTGCACCTCGACCTCATTCGTGACGTCGCCGGGGATGGCCATCGCGGTGCCGCCGTTGCGCTCGATGCGCTGCACGCAGGCATCGGCCATTTCGGGCCGCATGTCGTTGCAGGCGACCTTCGCCCCGTACTTCGCAAGCATCAGCGCCAGTCCGGAGCCGATGTTCGGCCCCGTGCCGGTAACCAGCGCTACTTTGCCTTCCAGCGATACGTCCATCTTTCAGTGCTCCTTGGCGGTTCTTGGGCTCGTTAGTAGTGCGAATCTAGCTGAGACGACGCCGTCCGGCAACGCCACAAGGCCATGCACGCGTTTCGATAAGGATGAGGTGGAAGGTTCTTGCAGAGGCGCAGGCGATTCCTGCGCGGCCGCGTAAAGCGGCATGCTCAGCATGAAAGCGATGATCGGCAAATATCGCAGCAGCATGTTCGTCAACCGCCAGACCTTAACTTCTCCAGAAGCGCTGCCGACGGAACGCCGTCAAGCGGCAAGCCGGTGCTCTTCTGGTACGCGATAATCGCCTCATATGTCCGCGCCCCAAACCGTCCGTCATCTCCACCTGTCTCAAAACCCTTGGCATTGAGCCG
This sequence comes from uncultured Alphaproteobacteria bacterium, assembly GCA_963805405.1. GTDB lineage: Bacteria > Pseudomonadota > Alphaproteobacteria > Rhizobiales > Aestuariivirgaceae > JAEUMG01. The sequence goes on from CAWDUC010000001.1 coordinate 22,807, forward strand.
TTTTTGCAATTCAGTTCGCTGCTTGGCACTGAGATCATACTTTATCTCTGGCCAATTGGCGAGAAACGGACCGCCACCCCGGATCCGGTCGGCGAGATGGCCGACGGCCAACGCATAGGAATGCGAGAGGTTGTAATCCATGATGGCCAGAAAATTCTGGGTCACTAGGAACCGCGGGCCTGACACGCCCTGCGGCACCATGACGAATGCATCGACGTTCGGATTGGCGAATTTGTTGCCGTCGGCGCGGACAATGCCAAGTGTGGCCCAGTCGCCGACCTTCTTCCAGTGATCGCGCCCGATGAGCGACTTGTCGAAGCCCTTGGGCAGCTTGATTTCCCACCCCCAGGGCCGGTCGTTCTTCCAGCCCGCCTTGGCGAGATAATTGGCTGTCGAGGCGAGCGCATCCGAGCTCGAATTCCAGATGTCTTTCTTGCCGTCGCCGGTCCAGTCGACCGCGGATGAGAGATAGGACGTTGGAATGAATTGCGTATGACCCATTGCCCCGGCCCAGGAACCGGTGAAATTCTCCAACGAAATCACACCCTTCTGCAGCATCTTGAGCGCCGCTATGATCTGTTCCCGGGCATAGTCCTTTTTGTAGCCGGAATAGGCGAGCGTCGCGAGCGAGCGCATGACGCTCATCGAACCTTTGTCTCTACCGAAATTGCTCTCCATTCCCCAGATCGCAAGCAGGATATTCCGATCGACCTTGTAGCGGTCTTCAAAGGCCTTGAGCTTGTCGTCCATGCTCGCCTTCATTTCTTTCGCGGCATCGATCCGCGCCTGCGTGACGGCTTTGGACAGGTAGGCGGAAGTCGTTGCCGTCAGTTCCGGCTGGTTATTGGCGAGTTTGAGTGCCACGGGATCGGGGTCGGTTATCCCCGCAAAAGCCCGGTCGAAGGTCTTGCGGGTGATGCCGGCGGCCTTGGCGCTGGGCCAAAGCGTCTGGATGAAGGCCACGAATTTCTCATCGGCATGGGCCGGCATAGCCGCCAGGGGCAGCAGTGCAAGGGCGGCGATAAAATGCCGTCGTTTCATGCGGGGTACCCTTCCAGGCTTCGCGAGTTGTGACGACTATTCTAGCCGGGTGGGAGAAAACCGCGCAAATGCGGCTTCAATCAGGCCGCTTCATTGCGCCGGATCAGGTGGTTTTCCCAAGCCAGCGCGCTGGCAACGATGCCATCCAGATCATCGTGCCGGGGCTTCCAGCCGAGGATAGTCCGCGCACGGTCCGCGCCTGCGACGATCGCCGCCGGATCGCCGGCACGCCGTTCTGTGAGCTTGAGATCGAGCTTGCGACCCGATGCGCGCTCGACCGCTCGGGCGACCTCGAGCACTGAGAAACCCCGCCCATAACCGCAATTGAAAATTCCGCTCTCGCCGCCGGCCCGCAGATAGCGCAGGGCATCAAGATGCGCTGCGACCAGATCGCTGACGTGAATGTAATCGCGGATGCAGGTGCCATCTGGAGTTTGATAATCGGTGCCGAAGACTTCGAGGTGATCGCGCTGGCCGAGCGCGGTTTGGCAGGCAACTTTGATGAGATGCGTGGCGCGCGGCGTTGATTGTCCGGTACGGCCTTTGGGATCGGCGCCGGCGACATTGAAATAGCGCAAGGCGGCGAATTGCAATCCGTGCGCGGCATGCGTGTCGCGCAGCATCCACTCGCTCATCAGTTTGGAGCGGCCATAGGGCGACATCGGGTTGAGGACGGCGTCTTCGAAAACCGGATTGACCGACGGGTTGCCGTAGACCGCGGCGGTCGAAGAAAACACGAAGCGTGGAATGCCTGCGGCGACAGCCGCGGCAATGAGACTGCGGGTCCTCACCGTATTGTTGAGATAGTAGCTCAAGGGATCGGCAACTGAATCCGGCACGACGATCGACCCGGCAAAATGGACGACGGCATCGAACCTTTCCTCGCCCATCACGCGTGCCAGCAACGCCTCGTCGCCGATATCCCCCTCGACAAGGCGAACCTGCGGGGATATCGCCCACCAGAAACCGGTGGAAAGATTATCCAGAACCACCACGTCTTCTCCTGCGTCAACCAGGGCGTAAACCATGTGGCTGCCGATATATCCGGCACCGCCGGTGACCAAGATCGTCATGTCGTCAACTCCCGGGAACCAAGTCCAATCTCAATCGCTTTCCACGCCGCGGTTTTTGGGCATACTGCCGAAAATTCTCTTGCTGAGCGCCGTCCAGCCCTTGGCGCCCTTAATGTGAGGTTAATTCATGCGCCGCATCCGCAAGGCTGTCTTCCCTGTGGCCGGGCTTGGGACACGTTTTCTCCCGGCTACAAAAGCCATGCCAAAGGAAATGCTGACGATTGTCGATCGCCCGGTGATCCAATTGGCGGTGGATGAAGCCCGCGAGGCCGGCATCGAGCATATGATTTTTGTAACTGGACGCAACAAGGCAATCATCGAGGACCATTTCGACAAGCAATACGAACTCGAAGACACTCTTCGCAGAAGGAACAAGAAAGCTGATCTCGAATTGCTGGAGCGTGACTTGCCGATGGCCGGCCAGACGAGCTTTACCCGCCAGCAGGAACCCTTGGGGCTTGGGCACGCCGTTTGGTGCGCCCGGGAACTCGTCGGAAACGAGCCCTTCGCGCTGGTGCTTCCCGACATGCTTATCCATGCCCAGCCCGGCTGCCTCAAGCAGATGATCGATGTCTACCAGGCCGAGGGCGGCAATGTCATCGCGGTCGAGGAAGTGCCCTGGGAGCATGTCAGCCGCTATGGCGTGATCGGTGTTTCCGAAGCGAAGGGCAACGCCATGCGCATCGATCGCATGGTGGAGAAGCCACCTCGAGACAAAGCCCCATCCAACCTCATCATCTCCGGGCGCTATATTCTGCAGCCGGAAATCTTCGCCAAAATCGAAGATCAATCACCGGGCGCCGGCGGCGAAATCCAGATCACCGATGCGATGATAAGACTGCTTGCCGAACAGGCGTTCTGGGCACTCAAATTTGACGGAACCACCTACGATTGTGGTGACAAGGTCGGATTCCTCTCCGCCAATATCGCCTATGGTCTCGACCGGCCCGATCTTGCCCCGGCCTTGCGTCAGGCGATCAAGACGATCCTCGGCAAGAGCGGCGGTCTTGGTTGATTCCCTAGCTCTTGGGCGCAGTCGTGATCAGGTCGTAAGGTCCGCAGACTGTCACATTGAGATCGTTCACCAGACCGTTTGACAGCGAATAGACCCATCCGTGGACGCAGATTTCTTGCCCGCGCGACCAGGCGTCTTGCAGGAATACGTCTGACGCGACATTGCGCACCTGCCGGATGACATTGAGTTCGCACAGCCGGTTCAGCCGCGCGCGCTCGTTTGGGCAGGCTTCAAGCTCGTCGCGATGGTCATGATAGATTTCGCGGATCGGATGAAGCCAGTGATCGACAAGCCCGCGACGGCGCCCGTCGACGGCCGCCGCGACACCGCCGCAGCCATAATGGCCGACCACCATGATATGCCTGACCTTGAGCACGTCGACTGCGAATTGCAGGACCGACAGGTAGTTCGCATCTTGGGGCGGGGCCAGATTGGCGACATTGCGGTGAACGAAAAGCTCGCCCGGATCGAGGCCGACAATATCATTGGCAGGCACGCGGCTGTCGGCGCAGCCGATCCACAAATATTCCGGCGCCTGCTGGCGCTCGAGGCGGCTGAAAAAATCTTGGTCGACGGAGGTTTTGCGGGCCGCCCAGGCTTTGTTGTTGGCTTTGAGATGGTCGAGCATGCCTTGGCCTTAGCGCCTCACAGCTTGCGCGACAAGCTGCTAGCCGGATTTGCTAATTCCTGACTTCCAGGCCAATCGACACTTGGTTTTCCGTATAGTCGGAATCCTCAAGATTGCTGTCGAACCAGGTGAAGTCGTATTCGGCCTTCCAGGCGAGCCAACGGTTTATCTGCCAGGTAAGGCCAAGATTGGTGTCCACGGTCACTTCGGTCACGTCGATGCCCTGCGTGTCCTCGTAGGTGACACCGACGCCGGCCTGGAGCTTAAGATTCTCTCGCAAAGCGTGGGCGAGATCCAGATCGCCGGACCAATTGCGCGTTCCACTCGAATCCGCATCCGTGGACTTATCGAGATATGTCGCGGCACTGAGCGTTACGTCGGTGATTTCGGTCGGCCGCCAAGTGATACGGCCGATCGGGCCGAAGGCTGCAATCGGATCGAGGGCCGGGTCATCATAATCGCGCAGGATGTAGATCAAGCCGAATTCGCCCGACCAGATTGGCGAGGGGTCGAAGCCCACGCCCGCAGTCGCGGCATAACCATCCGAACTGCGGCTTAGGCCGTTGCGGTCTTCCTTCTTGTCACGATAGCGCGGCAGGTAAGCAAATTCGACAAAGGGTCGAAGATTGGGAGTAGGCGCATAGGTTGTCCGCCACGAGAAACCGAGCTCGTAGTAATTTTGGTCGGTGCTGGTATCGACCACATTGTTCGGCAAAGTTACGTCGCCATAAAACTCCCGCGACACGCCGGTCTTGAGGCGCGTCGTGAAGTCGCCAATGATCTGCTCAAGTGCGACCGAGCCGCCATAGAAAGACTTGTTACGTGTACCGATCGCATCATCCGGGACATCGTTTGCCGATGCCGTGTCCTGTGTGAGAATATAGAAACCCGCAAGATCGACCGCCGTGGTTCGCAGCACCTCGAGGTGTAGATCGGCGCGCGCTTCGCCTTCTTGCGTATCGTAATCGCTCTCGTCCCTGTAGCGAACAAACTCGCCACTGCCCTGGGCGGTGAATTTGTGTCGCGACCAGTCACTCTCGATGTTGAATTTTGGTGCCAGCAACAGGCCGATATCCGATTTCCGGTCGCTGTTGGCCTGCTGGACGTTGTCGGTAAAATTGGCGCCGGATTCGAGGGCGAAGAACGCTTTCATATTGCCAAGGCGCCATCCGAGCGGCGCATAGGGATCATCTTCGACGATCCGGCGCTGCGGCAGGGGCGGAAGCGGCTCGGTAGAGGAAATTTCGAGCGAGGTTTGCGGGATTGCCGTGTTCGGTGGCGGGATGGGCTCGATCTCGCCATCGTCCGCGGATGTCGCCCTATCGCTTCCCGCCAGATCGTCTTCCGCATCCCAGATCGTCGGGCGCAGACCGTCCGCAGATTGGGCATGGGCCTGCCCTGCCGCGAGCATGAACGCCGTGGCTGCGGTAATGACGATGAGCCGCGGACATAGCATGCGACGGGAACGCTCCACTTCGCCCGCCACGCTACCCAAAACATGGTTAATTCCAGGTTCATGACCTGTGCCGGAGCGCTCCTTCGGCCTTCCTTTTGGAGGCCAATCGGCCTAGTCCTTCCCCCATGCAGGCTCAGCGAACCAACGAGATTTCCGCCGCCAACACGCAGTGGCTCGCTTCGGTCAAGCGCGCCGTCGCGGTCGAAAGCGAGGGCGTGAAGCAGCTCCTCGCCGCATTGGACGGCCCGTTGGGCGAAGGTGTTTGCACCGCGATAGAAGCAATCAAGCGTGCGCGCGGCCGCGTCATCCTCGCGGGCATCGGCAAGAGTGGCTATATCGCCCGCAAGATTGCCGCGACGCTCGCGTCGACCGGAACGCCTGCGCTTTTTGTGCATCCTGCCGAGGCAAGCCATGGTGATCTTGGCATGATCACCACCGATGATGTGGTGATCATGGTCTCGAACTCGGGCGAGTCACCCGAACTCAGGGATATCCTTGCCTATTCGCGCCGCTTCGCCATACCGCTCATCGCCATCACGGCCAATTCCGGCGGAACGCTTGCAGCCGAGGCCGATATCGTCTTGCTCGTGCCGCAGGCGCCGGAGGCTTGTCCCATTGGGCTGGCGCCCACCACCTCCACGTTGCTCCAGCTTGCTCTTGGCGATGCGATCGCTGTCGCCTTGCTCGAAGACAAGGGTTTCAACGCCAAGCAGTTTCGCACATTCCACCCAGGCGGCCGACTTGGCGCTGCACTCACCCATCTTAACGCGATCATGCACAAGGAGGCTCGATTGCCGCTCGTGCCGCCCACTATGCGCATGGCGGAAGCCCTGCTGGTGATGACCGAAAAAAGTTTCGGATGCCTCGGCGTTACCAATGAGGCGGGGCACCTGGTCGGGATCATCACCGATGGCGACCTTCGCCGTCACATGTCGAAGAACCTGATCGACCTCTCGGCCGGCGAAGTTATGACCGGATCACCCAAGACCATGCCGTCTGACGCGCTTGCTTCTGAAGCTTTGGAAGTATTGAACAGCGCGAAGATCACCAGCCTCTTTATCGTCGATGCGGAGAGCCGCCCCGTGGGCCTCATCCACATCCACGACCTCTTGCGCCTTGGCGTGACCTAAACCTTCTCGACGGGCTCAACGATAAAGCGAAGCCCTTCAGCGCGGGCGATCCTGACCCAGGCGCCTTTCGGGGCGTCCGGCCCTGATACCTGCCATAGCGTGTCTTCGATCCTCACGCGCCCCTGCCGGTTGACGATCGGCTCATCGAGCACATAGCTGCGACCCACATAGTTCAGCATACGGCGGTTGAGATTGGGCTGATCGGTTTCAATCGCGTTGCGACGCTTGAGCCAGGGCTTGGCGATCATCACGAAAACGACAGACAAAATCGCCCATAGTGCGATCTGCACTTCCAAGCCGATATCGACGAAGAAAACGATGGCACCGACGGCGGCCGCGGAGATTGCGAGCCACACGAAGAATGTGCCTGGCGCGGTGAGTTCAGCCAGAAGCAGGGTTCCGGCGATGATCCACCAGGTCCAACCGCCAAGGGCGTCGAGTAGTTCGCTCATGACATGATCAGGCCCGCGGTATGGGTGGAACGCTGTGGCCGGCTCGCCGCGGCGAGCCTTCGGGTACGTTGCCGCCGAATGCCTCGCGCGCGATCTCGGCAATGCCGCCGATGGACCCGATTATCGACGCCGCTTCCACCGGCAGCATCAGAACCTTCTGGTTGGGCGATTGCGCCAAGGCTTCCAGCGCCTTGATATAGTTATTCGCCACGAAATAGTTGATCGCCTGCACATTGCCGGAGGCAATGGCATCGCTCACCATCGTCGTTGCCTTGGCTTCCGCCTCGGCGGCACGCTCGCGCGCTTCGGCGTCGCGAAAGGCCGCTTCGCGACGGCCTTCGGCTTCGAGTACCGCCGATTGCTTTTCGCCCTCGGCCCGTAGAATGGCGGCCTGCCGCAGCCCTTCGGCTTCGAGGATCGCCGCACGCTTGTCGCGCTCCGCCTTCATCTGCCGCGCCATCGAATTCGACGAGGTCGCGCGGCGGCGCGATGTCCTTGATGTCGATGCGGTTCACCTTGACGCCCCAAGCCATCGCCGCCTGGTCCACAACGCTCAAAAGGCGATGATTGATCTCGTCGCGTTGCGATAGGAGACTGTCGAGATCCATAGAGCCCATCACCGTTCGGATATTCGTCATCGTCAGGGTCAGAATGGCGTTTTCGAGGTTATTGATCTCGTAGGCAGCCTTCGCTGCATCGACGACTTGAAAAAAAGCGATGCCATCAACCTTGACCATGGCGTTGTCGCGCGTGATGACTTCCTGGCTCTCGACGTCGAGCACACGCTCCATCATGTTTATCTTGTGGCCGATGCGATCGATGAACGGCACGATCAACCCTAGCCCGGGCTCGAGCGTCCTGATGTAACGACGAAACCGCTCAGCCGTATAATTGTAACCCTGTGGCACCATGCGGATCGCGCGCAGCAGGCCAAACACGACGACGGCCACGAGCACCAGTACGGCGACACTTGCGCCTTCGAACATCGCCTGTCCCTTTATGATCGATTCGAGCATTGGTCCTCAGGTCAGCCTAACATGTATGGCTGAAAAGCCGAATCGCAAGCCGCTACTTCAGCCAGCCCTGCAATTCCTGCCGCGCGATCCCGGCGATCATGGCTATCGATTTGGGGCTGTCATTGAGACAGGGAACAAGCGAGAACATCTCCCCACCTTTTGCGAGAAACGTCTCCTTCAATCCGATGCCGACTTCTTCGAGCGTCTCGACGCAGTCCGCAGCAAAACCCGGCGCTATCATGACCAATTTCTTAACGCCGTTGCCGGGCAGGCCCTCGACTGTGTCTTGTGCATAGGGCTTGAGCCACTCGGCCTTGCCGAAACGCGACTGGAAAACGAGCTTGAGCTTGTCCTTCGATAGGCCAAGCGCCTCGCGCAGAAGCCGTGCCGTCTTCTGGCAATGGCAATGATAGGGATCGCCCGCAAGCAAATAGCTTTCCGGCAGACCATGAAAGGAGGCGAGGATGAGGTCGGGCTCCCAGCCCAGGCTCCCGAGATGCGCCTTCATGCTTTGCGCCAGCGCATCGATGTAGCGCGGGTGATCGAAGTAAGGCGGCACGCTGCGGATGGCCGGCTGCCAGCGCATTTTCTTCAGCGCCTCAGCAGCGACATCGAATGCCGTCGCCGTCGTGCTTGCGCTGTACTGCGGATAAAGCGGAAACAGCAATATCCGGTCGCAGCCCGCTGCCTTCAGCGCTTCAATGCGTTCGACGACTGGAGGAAACCCGTAGCGCATGCCCCAATCGACGATGATTTCCGGCAGTATCTCCCAACGCAAACGCCGTTTTCTCAGCCTGCGCACGCGTGAACGTCTTGAGCGGCGACTCGTTGCGCACCTTGTTCCAGATCTTCGCATAGGCATGGCCGCTGCGCGTCGGTCTTACCGTCAGGATGATGCCGTTGAGAATAACCCACCACAGGGCGCGGTTCGTTTCGATCACGCGCCGGTCCGACAGAAACTCCTTGAGATAGCGCCGCATCGACCAGTAATCCGTGGCTTCCGGCGTGCCGAGGTTGATGAGCAGAACGCCGATCTTGCCGGTGGCAACATCTGGGTGCCCCGGCGGTCTGTGCGCGGCGTCACTTCTGGTTGCTAGGTCGGACATGCCTTCAACTTCTCCAAGGGCCTAATTTTGCCCTGCGACTAGGCTAAAATTAACTAAACTGCCAGCGGGAATCGGCATCTTAAGCCGGTTTCAAGAGACCGATTGGTAAACAGCCGCAAACGGAACTTTGCGGATTTGAAGACGGAATGATCGCCACCGTGGCGCCAAAGCCAACCCTCCACAGCCGGCCGCCTGAGCCCTCGCGCCCGGCTGCACTAACGGATTTGGACGAAGGCGACGTTCCGGCCGAAATCGACGCAGGCCGCTTCCGCGCCGCCCAGATCGAATCGATCCTGCGGCATATCCCGATCGTCACTGTTGCCAATCTAGCCTCGGCAGGCGTCCTTCTATGGCTTGCATGGGACACCGGTCTGCGCACTACAGTCCAGGCCTGGTCGGTGGCCATCGGATTGCTTACCTTGTGGGTCTACGCGTATTGGGCAATCACCCGCCGCAGCCGGCCCAAGAGCCTCGGCACCGACGCTCTCCGCACAGTCGAATTCTATGCCAGCTTGTTTGGCGCCGCCTGGGCGACATTGCCGGCAGCGACATTCATCATGGCATCGACCGAACTGCGCACCGTGCTTTATGCCGTGACGCTCGGCGCCGCCGGCATCGGAACATTGGCCATCGCGCGCGTGCCGTCCGCCGCCGTCATCTTCTGCGGCATCATCTGCAGTGCCTTGTCAGTGACTGCATTGCGTATACCCAATAATGCCAGTCTCGTACTAGCCGTGATGACCCTCGTCTTCATGGCGCTTTCGATCGGCATCGTGCTGTCGATGCATCGCGCAGCGGTGGGACGGGCGCTGGGCACCAGCGAACTCAGCCGCCAAAGTGAAATCATCTCGCTTTTGCTCAAGGATTTCGACCGCGCTGAGGGTGACTGGCTATGGCAGACCGATCGCCAGGGACGAATCATCTTCGTCTCCGAACGCCTCGCTGAAGTCTCCGGGAAACCCGCCGGAAGCCTTACGGGCCAGACCCTGCGTTCCATCGCCGGCGCGAACCCGCAGGACACGGGCTGGCCCGATCTTGCCGATGCACTTGCGCGCCATGCGACAATCAGATCGATCGAGGTATCGACCAGAGGCGAAGTGCCGGGCTGCTGGCAACTGACTGCACGACCGCGCTATGGCGAGGCCGGCGAATTCATCGGCTATCACGGCGTCGGGCGCGATATCTCCGACGAGCGGAGGTCACGCGACCAACTCGTTCATGCAAAGGAAGAGGCCGAGCGCTTGAGCCAGGCGAAGACCCGCTTCCTCGCTGTGATGAGCCACGAGCTCAAGACGCCGCTCAATTCGATCATCGGTTTCTCCGAGATCATCGCAGAGGCGCGAGAAGGACCGATCGGCACGCCGGTCTACACCGACTACGCGGAAATGATTTACGCGAGCAGCCTTCAGCTTCGCGACATCATCGACGATGTGCTCGAAATCTCGCGCATCGAAAACGGCACGATCAAGATCGTTGACCGCGAGGCCGACGCGATGGAGCTTGTCGAAGTCGCCGTCAATCAATGCGTCTCTGCCGCCGAGGCGCACAATATCATTGTTGCCATCGAACAGTCGCCGAAGGCGCAATTGCGGGGCGATACGTTGCGCATGCGACGCGTCCTGACCAGTCTTCTTGCCAATGCGATCAAATTTTCCAAGGCCGGCGACAAGGTTTCGATCGGCATTGAGCGCGCAAGCAACGGCGGTCTTGCCTTCGTGGTAGGTGACACCGGCATCGGCATTGCGCCGACTGACATGGACAGGATTTTTGAACCCTTCGTGCAGGCTGATGACACTGCGGCACGCCGCTTCAGCGGAATGGGGCTTGGCCTCGCCATCTCCCGCAAGATTGCCCGATTGCACGGCGGCGATGTAGTGTTGGAAAGCGAGGCCGGCGTCGGAACCACCGCGCGTTTCACGCTGCCCCCCGAACGCGTAACTTGGATCGAGGTCTGAACTTCATGAATCTGCGCCGACCGGAACTGCCCTTCATGGGCAGTGATGCCGCGACTTCTGCCGCGGGCTACAATGCCGCCATCTTTGCCGCCCCGCACGGCACTCCTTATCCCGAACATGACAATAGCGTTCACGCGGGAACCGGCAATGCATTGCGCAATGCGTTGCGCGTCGACGCTGAGTGGCTGCCGAACTGGAATTTCGATCTCGGCGGGACCTTGCTGGGCGACCATGGATTTCGGCTGGCGGATCTTGGCGACCTCGAGACAAGATCCGACGATGGGCCTGGTAATCGCACCCTGATCCGCGATTGCGCCAAGGCGATCATCGATGCCGGTGCTGTGCCGATCATGATGGGCGGCGATGATTCAACGCCCATTCCTTTCATCGAGGCCTTTGCCGGTCACGGGCCTCTGACGATCCTCCAGATCGATGCACATATCGACTGGCGCGAAGAGCGCTATGGCGAGCCTCTTGGTTTTTCGAGCACGATGCGCCGTGCCTCCGAAATGAAGCACGTTGAGAAGATTATTCAGGTCGGCATGCGCGGCATCGGCAGCGCCCGCAAAGCCGAAGTCGATTTCGCAAAGGCCTGGGGCGCGCAACTCATCACCTCGCGAGAAGTGCTCGATGATGGAATCGCCGCCGTGCTTGCCAGGATTCCCGATGACGCGCGCTGCCTGATCACACTCGACTGCGACGCGCTCGATTCTTCAGTCATGCCGGCAGTCGCTTATCCGACCCCGGGTGGCCTCACCTACAATGACGTGACCGGCCTCATCCACGGAGTCGGTCGCAAGGCGAAGATCGTTGGTTTCGACCTAATCGAGTTCGTGCCGGGACGCGATACCAACGGTTCGGCCACGTTCACCGCGGCACTTATTCTGCTCAACGTCATTGGCACCTTGGCGAAAGCCTGACTACTCGGCGGCAAGCGCCGGCTTGACGCTCGTTGGTGTGTTTTCGAAACGCGCCAATAGTTCATCCTCGCGGGCCTTCGCCGTCACGAGATGGCGTTCCTTCACATGCCCATAGCCGCGGATCAGATCCGGGATCGACGCAATCTCGGCGGCAGCGGCAATGTTCGCAGGCGTGAGCTTCGGCAATAGCCGCTCGATCGTCGCGCGATACTCGCCGATCAAGGCGCGCTCGCGCTTGCGCTCCGGCGCGCGCCCGAAGGGATCGAGAACCGTGCCCCGCAACACCTTGAACTTGGCAAGCGTTTTGAACACGCTCATCATCCACGGGCCGAACGTCATCTTGCGCGGCAATCCGGTCGCTGGATCCTTCCGCGCAAGCATTGGCGGGGCAAGATGGAACGTCAGCTTGCCGCCCTTGAAACGGCTTCCAAGCGCCTTGGCATAAGCGTCGTCGGCATAGAGCCGGGCAACCTCATACTCGTCCTTGTAGGCCATGAGCTTGTAGAGATAACGCGCCACCGCCGTCGTCAATACGCTCGACCCTGGTGCGACTGCATTCTCGCGCGCGCGCACCACGGAAAGAAACTGCCGATAGCGCTCGGCGTAAGCGCCATTCTGATATTCGATCAGGAGGGCTGCCCGGCCATTGATAAGGTCATCCAGCGTCTCGACGGGCTTTGCAGGCTCGCGCGGCGACAGGATCGCCTCCACCGCTTTGAGATCATGCGCAGCGCGGCGACCCCACAGAAATGCGGCTAGGTTCATCTTGATGGCGGCGCCATTGAGCCGGATGGCTTGCTCGATGGCTTCCGCCGAGATCGGGATCAGGCCAAGCTGGTAGGCGTAACCGACAACGAAAAGATTTGTGGCAATTGAATCGCCGAGCAACGCGGTGGCGATGCGCGTCGCTTCGACCGCATGAAGGCCGTGTTCCTTGCTCCGCGCCGCGATCTTCATCAGCAATTGTTCGCCGGGAATCTTGAGATCGGCATTGCGGGTGAACTGCGCCGGCATCGCTTCATGCGTATTGATGATGGCACTCGTGCGCGCATTGGAAGCCGTGGCCAGGACACGTTCCGAACCTGCGGTGACGAGATCGCAGCCCAAAATGAGGTCGGCACCGCCGGCCGCGATGCGCACCGCCGCGATATCTTCGGACTTGGCCGCGATCTTGAGATGCGTAACCACGGCGCCATTCTTTTGCGCGAGACCGACCATGTCGATCATGGCGGCGGCCTTGTCTTCGAGATGCGCCGCCATGCCGAGCACGTGGCCGACGGTCACGACGCCGGTACCGCCGATTCCTGTCACCATGATCGACCACGGCGCATCAAGCCTTGGCAACGCCGGCTCCGGCAGAATAGGGAAAACCACGCCGTCTCCAGCAAGCTTGGGCGTCTCAAGGCCCTTGATCATTTCGGCGCCTTCAACCGTCACGAAGCTCGGGCAGAAGCCCTTGAGGCAGGAGTAGTCCTTGTTGCAAGCCGATTGATCGATCTGCCGCTTGCGGCCGAAGGACGTTTCGACCGGCACGATCGCCACGCAGTTGGACTGTACACCGCAATCGCCGCAGCCCTCGCAGACAGCCTCGTTGATGAAGACCCGCTTGTTGGGATCGGGAAAGGCGCCGCGCTTGCGCCGCCGCCGCTTCTCGGCCGCGCAGGTCTGGTCGTAGATGATGACGCTCGTGCCCGGTACCTCCATAAACTCTTTTTGGAGCGCCTGGAGATCGTCGCGATGATGGAACGTGACGCGCAACGGCAATTGCGCGCCGGCGTGCTTGTCGGGCTCGTCGGAAACGATTGCGATGCGCTCGACGCCCTCGGCACGCATTTGATTGGCGATCATCGGCACATTGAGCGGGCCGTCATGATGCTGCCCGCCGGTCATCGCCACCGCGTCGTTATAGAGGATCTTATAGGTGATATTGGCGCCGGAACCGATCGCTGCGCGAATGGCAAGAATGCCCGAGTGATTATAGGTCCCATCGCCGATATTCTGGAACACATGCTTGCGCTTCGAGAACGGCGCTTCGCCGATCCAATTGGCGCCCTCGCCGCCCATCTGCGTCGAGCCTTCGGTATTTCGCTCTGGAATGAACTGCACCATCCAATGGCAGCCAATGCCCGCATAGCCGCGCGCGCCTTCCGGCAGCACCGTCGATGAATTATGCGGGCATCCCGCGCAAAAATAGGGGATGCGCGTCGCAAGATCCGGCTGGTTTGAAATTCTGGCCTGCGCCGCTTTGATCTCAGCAAGTCGCGATGCAACTTGTGGCCAGTCGCCCTTCTTCAATATGCGCTCGCCGATCGCAATCGCCATCTGGTTCGGTTCGAGCGTGCCATAGGCCGGAAAAAGATGATTGTCGGCCTCGTCCTTTTTGCCGATCACCAGAGGCCGCGTCGGGTCGTTGAACAGCAATTCGCGCACATGCGTTTCGATCAGCAAGCGCTTTTCTTCGACGCAGATGACGAGATCGAGCCCGCGCGCAAATTCATAGACGATGTCGTGATCGAGCGGCCAGACCATGCCGACTTTGAGAAGCCGCAAGCCGATCTTCGCGGCCATCGCCTCGTCGATGCCAAGCTCATCGAGCGCCTGGCGGACATCGAGATAGCTCTTGCCCGCCGAAACGATGCCGATCTTCGGGTTCGGTCCGCCGCGGAAAACGATCTGGTTCAGCTTGTTGGCCTTGGCGAAGGCAACGGCCGCGAAGCGCTTGTAGATGTGAAGCCGCTTTTCCTGGTCGAGCCGGTCGTCGGCCGGGCGGATATTGAGCCCGCCGGGCGGCATCTTGAAATCGGTGGGGATGATGGGGCGAATGCGGTCGAGCCCCGCTTCGATGACGCCGGTGGATTCCACCGTGTCATGAACGCATTTGATGCCGACCCAGCAGCCAGAATAGCGCGACAGCGCATAGCCGTAGAGCCCGTAATCGAGAAGCTCCTGCAAACCGGCCGGATTGAGGATCGGCATCATCGCATCGAGAAGCGCGAATTCCGATTGATGCGGCACGGTTGAAGATTCAGCCCCGTGATCGTCGCCTGCCATGGCGAGCACGCCGCCATGCTTGGAGGTTCCCGCCGCATTGGCATGACGCAGCACGTCGCCGGAACGATCGACACCCGGGCCCTTGCCATACCACATGCTGAACACGCCATCGAAAGCGCCCTCGCCGCGCATCTCGGCTTGCTGGGATCCCCAGATCGCGGTTGCCGCCAGATCCTCATTGAGGCCGGCATGGAACTTGATGTGCTTGGGCGCGACGACCGCCTCGGCGCGCTCGAATGCCTGGTCCACGCCGCCGACCGGCGAGCCGCGATAACCGGTGACATAGCCTGCCGTGTTGAGGCCTGCCGCCTCGTCCATCGCCTTCTGCATCAACATGAGGCGCACGAAGACCTGCGGGCCGCTGATATAGATGCGGTCCTTCGTCAGGTCGTATTTGTCGTCGAGCGAGACAGGCGTCGTCATGGGCCGGGGACGCTCCTTTGCAGGCGTCAATCTATGTAACATCCCTTGCCCGCCGGTTAAATGCCGTGAGCGATCCTAGGCCTTGAAAAACAACGGAAACTTCGAAGCACCGCAGCAATTTCTTATTTCGTGACAAAGCCGGCCTCCTTGGCGCAATGATCGGTCGTGCGTCTTGACTTGTGTATCCCCGCCTGTATTTCTTGGTTCATGGGGAAGCGATCTCCCCACCAGGCGACATGCCGAAGAATCGCGTCCTTGATCAAAACCCAAGAGGCGCACGCATGTCTGGACCAAACGAGATTTCCTGCGAAAAGCTCCACCGCCTGATCGGCACACCGAATTGTCCGCGCATCGTCGATGTGCGGACCGAAGAAGATTTCGCGCTGACGCCCCGCCTGATTCCGGGCTCTCTGCGCCGAAATTATATGGATGCCGAGTCCTGGGGCTCAGAAGTCGACCGCGACGCCGCGATCGTCGTCTGCCAGCGCGGCCTTAAGCTAAGCCATGGCGTCGCCGCTTGGCTGAGACATCTTGGTCTCGATGCCTCTTCGCTCGAAGGCGGCTTCGAAGCGTGGGATAAGGCCTGCTACCCGCAAGTGCGGGCCGACCGAATACCACCTCGCGATTCCAAGGGTCGAACCGTCTGGGTCACCCGCGCCCGGCCCAAGGTCGACCGCATCGCCTGCCCTTGGCTGATCCGCCGCTTCATCGATCCGATGGCTGTCTTCCTCTTCGTCGCCCCGAGTGAGGTCAAAATGGTCGGTGAACGGTTCAACGCCACGCCTTTCGACATCGAGAATACGTTGTGGAGTCATCGCGGCGACGAATGCACTTTCGACACGATGCTGGAAGAATTCGGACTTCTAAACGAGTCTTTGGAGCGGCTTGCGACTATCGTGCGCGGTGCCGACACGGGCCGGCCAGATCTTGCACCGGAGGCTCCAGGACTTCTCGCGACCTCACTCGGCCTCTCACGCATGTATGCCGACGATCTCGAACAGTTGGAGGCCGGGATGCTGCTCTACGACGCGCTCTACCGCTGGTGTCGTGACGCCACAGACGAAACGCATAATTGGCCGACCAACAAGCCGCGGGCCTGAGATGCAGAAGGAACCCGCAAATCCCTCGCCATCACTGGGCGAGGCAACCGGAGTATGGGCAAAGATCGGGGTGCTCTCTTTCGGCGGCCCTGCCGGCCAGATCGCCATGATGCACCGCGTCTTCGTCGATGAGAGGAAATGGCTGAGCGAGGAGGAATACCTGGCGGCTCTCAATTTCTGCATGCTGCTCCCCGGTCCCGAGGCGATGCAGCTTGCGACCTATACCGGCTGGAAGCTGCATGGCTGGAAGGGCGGATTGATCGCCGGAATCCTGTTCGTGCTGCCCGGCGCTCTGGTCATCCTCGCCTTGTCGATCCTTTACGCTACGCTGGGCAAGCTGCCATTGGTCGAGGCGCTGTTTTTCGGCATCAAGGCGGCGGTTCTGGCGATTGTCATCGAGGCCTTGCTGCGCGTCGCCCGCCGCGCGCTCAAATTGGCGAGCGACTGGTGGATCGCCGGCCTCGCCTTCCTGGCGCTTTATGCCTTCGATGCGCCCTTCCCGCTCATCATCGCCATTGCTGGCGTGTTCGGATATTGGCGCACCAAGGCTACTCTAAATCCCGGACCTGTCACGCCAATCCTCACCGACTGGCGGGGCAGCGCGAAGACGGCGGCGCTGTGGCTCGCCTTGTGGGTTGTTCCGGTTGCCATCCTGATCGCGAGTTTCGGGCGCCATCACGTATTCAGCGAAGTCGCCCTCTTCTTCTCCAAGCTTGCGATCGTCACCTTCGGCGGCGCCTACGCCGTCTTGAGTTACATGGCGCAGCAGGCGGTCGAGAATTATCAATGGCTCTCGCCCTCCGAAATGGTCGACGGCCTGGGCCTCGCCGAGACGACGCCCGGCCCTTTGATACTTGTCACGCAATTCGTCGGCTTCATCGCCGGTTATCGCGAAGCCGGTGGACTTTGGGGGGGTATAGCAGCGGCGGCCATCACCCTCTGGGTGACATTCGTACCCTGCTTTTTGTGGATCATGGTCGGCGCCCCTTACATCGAGCGCCTGCGGACAAGTCCCCGGCTATCGGGGGCGCTCGCCGCGATCACCGCCGCAGTCGTCGGCGTGATCCTCAACCTGTCGCTCTGGTTTGCGCTCCATGTTCTCTTCGCGAAAGTCGAGCGCGCGCCCTGGGGTTTTGCGAAACCATGGCTTCCGGATGTGGCGACAATCGATCTCGCCTCGCTGGCCTTGAGTGTCGTTGCGGCATTCGCCCTGTTGCGCCTTCATTTCGGGATTTTCGGGACGCTTGCCCTCTCAGCGGTGCTGGGAATCGCATGGAAGTTGCTGGGTTAGGCTTCAATTGTTGCGGCTAAATGCCCATCATTGATGTTCTGGACATCATTTCTAAGGTGTTGTACCAGAGAATTATGATCACAGCCGCCCAAATGCGTGCTTCCCGGGCCCTCCTTGGTATCGACCAGCGCCAGCTTGCCGAGATGTCGAGCGTATCATTGCCCACCGTCCAGAGGATGGAAGCGAGCGAGGGGACGGTTCGCGGCGTTGTCGACACCTTGATGAAGGTCGTCGAAGCCTTCGATCGCGCCGGCATCGAACTGATCAGCGAGAATGCGGTGAGCCGCGAAGGTGGACGCGGCGTTCGCTTCAAGCAGCCGAAGATTCCACCGGTAAGCGCCAAGTGACATGACGGCCCGGGCGCATAAGCCACGCTTTTCCGAGCTCTTTACGCCCAAGCTCATCACGACCCTGCGCGAGCATTACGGCCTTTCCGATTTGCGCGCCGATGCGCTATCCGGCCTGACCGTCGCCATCGTTGCCCTTCCTCTGTCGATGGCGATCGCCATTGCCTCCGGTGTCACTCCCGATCGTGGTCTCTACACCGCGATCATCGGCGGATTTCTTGTTTCCGCATTGGGTGGCAGCCGCTTCCAGATCGGCGGACCGGCCGCGGCCTTCATCGTGCTCGTCGCCGCAACTGTCCATCAATACGGTGTCGACGGTTTGATACTTGCGACATTTCTATCGGGCTTGATTCTCTTGGGACTCGGCCTGCTGCGGCTTGGGACATTCATCAAATATATCCCCTATCCGGTAACCGTCGGCTTCACCGCCGGCATCGCAGTCATCATTTTCATCAGCCAGATCAAGGAATTCTTCGGGCTGTCCCTTCCGAATGGCGAGCCCGGAGCCGTCATTCCCAAACTCGAGGCTCTCTTCGCTGCTCTGCCGAGCTTCACTCCCGCCGCACTCGCGGTCGCCTTGCTCGCAAGCTTAACTGTCATACTCGTGCGCAAATTTCGGCCGCACTGGCCTGCTTTCTTATTCGCGGTCGGGCTTGCGTCCATCCTTGCGGCGCTGCTTCATTTGCCGATCGAGACGATCGGCACCCGCTTCGGCGGAATTCCGAGCGGACTGCCGGCCCCGCATCTGCCCGATCTCTCATTCCAGAGATCCTCGACCTCCTGCCTTCGGCAATCTCTTTTTCACTTCTCGGAGCTATCGAGAGCCTGCTTTCCGCCGTCGTTGCCGACAGCATGACCGGCCGGCGTCACCGCTCGAATGCGGAACTGGTCGCGCAAGGCATAGCCAATGTCGGCTCTTCGCTGTTCGGCGGAATTTGCGTCACCGGAACCATCGCGCGGACCGCCATAAATGTCCGCTCAGGCGCGCGGGGTCCCGTATCGGGCATGCTTCATTCGGTTTTCTTGCTGCTCTTCATGCTCGTGGCCGCGCCGCTGGCGAGCTATATTCCTTTGGCGGCGCTTGCCGCAGTCCTCGTTACGGTCGCCTGGAACATGGCGGAGAAGCGCGAATTCGCAACGCTGGTCCGCGCCTCGATCGGCGACGCGGTCGTCGTACTCGTTACATTTCTGGTTGTGATCTTCCGCGATCTCACCGAAGGCATCCTCATTGGATTCAGCCTCGCAGCACTTCTGTTTCTCCATCGGATGGCGCAGGCGGTCGAAGTCGACAATGTCCACCCGATGATCGAGCCGGACCAGCCCGATGATGGCAACGGCAGTGGCAGGCCGGCATATGATCCGCGGCTTGCGACCGACAACGATATCCTGGTCTACCGCATTTCAGGCGCATTCTTCTTCGGCGCTGCGGCCAGCGTCGGCGCCGCACTCGAACGCATGGGTGAACATCCTCGCGCCTATATCATCGACTTTTCTGCCGTCTCGGTCATCGATTCATCCGCCGCCGCGACCATTGCCGGCTTTGTCCGGAAGGTTACGCGCCACGGTGTTCTGGTCTATATTTCAGGCGCCCGCCCGGCCGTGCGCCGCGTCCTGCTCACCCATCACATCCGCCCGCCGGCAGTGCGCTTCAAGCGCAGTCTTGATGAAACGATCATCGCCGCGCGCCGCGAGATCGAAGGCAAGTCCGAAGTGGAAACGGCACCCGACACAGCACGCGGTGTGGCGACGCCCCCCTAAAGCAAACCTCATGGCGAGGTATGGGCGCGTTAGTTTTCGTGTCGTCCGCTCGGCAATTCGTCACCATCAAGGCTCTTGCCCTTGAACCCCTCGTATTCGCATCATGTGCTCGCCAGCGATCAATCGGCTAGTAGAAGTTGCGCCGAACCGAGATAGGCAAGTGTCGACAGGACTGACGCAACCTCTCCTTTTGCGTCATGCGCTTCCTCTCAAACAGATCGGCAACTGTGCTCAACACAAAAAAAGCACAGACGACGATGGCGGCTTCGGTCGCAACCACTACGACATCATACCCGCCACGATAACCGATAGCATTGACAAGCAGCGTATCGCCCATCACGGCGAGAATTGCGCCAGTGGCGAAGACCGGCAGTGAATGCCGTCCCATCTTGGCAAGCAGAGCAGTTTCGCGAGTCTGATGGAAGAGACGGATGACGGGCCAGTCTCTGCAAGCAATGAACACGTAGGTGAGCGCCAAAATACTGACAACGCGCAGCGGAGACTGCAATGATTTGCTGGCACCCGCGAGGAACTGATCATTCCGTGTGACGGCCCAGTCCATGGCCGGTTGGTAGACCCGGCAGATATAAGCAGAAAACACAAAGGAGCCTATGAGCATCGTCATGGCAGCAATGATGAGAAGACCATGACGAGGCACCGCTATTCCGGCCCTTATCCCAGCCCCGAGCGCCACACCAATTGCGAAGATCAGATTCCAAGGAAGGAAGGTCATAGCGAGGGGTGTGCCGGTGATGGAATCATGTTCGACCAGACCAAGGCTTCCGGATACGAACCATACAAGCGCTGCTGGAACGATAGGATACCAATACTTCCGACGCCCCAGCCAGATATAGAAGGGTGCAACCAGCATGATCAGCACATAAAGGCGCAGGACCATCGAAAAGCCGATGGACTGCTGGAGCGTAGCTACGTCGACAACAAGTTTTACAGGTTCGGATTTTAGCAATGTGATCGCGTGCGCGGGAATTAGCGGTAGCCTGCCCCAGACCACGGCAAAAAACAGAAAACTGGCACCGACGACTACCAGATTTGTCAGATAGAGCGTCGCCGAGCGCCGCCAAATGCGGCTCACCGTGCAAAGCGTTCCGCGCGACTCCACCAGCTGGGCATAGGCGAGATAGCTGGAAACACCCGCGATCAGCACGAAGGCATCGGCGCTGTCTGCGAAGCTCATGCGTGATGGCGAAATTTGCTGGAGCATCGACATCGAAAGATGATTGACGAAGATGTTCAGCAGCAAAAACCCACGCATCGCATCAATAGCAACGATACGAGTTCCCATTGAAGGCCTTGCCTGGAGATTTGGGCCGACAATGGTAATAATGGGGAAGAAGTAAATATAGTATTACTCAGGAACCAAATTTGCTAATCATCATATTCTACAACGTAATATAGAGGTCTATATTCTATATAAAGCCATTACCTCTAAGTTAGGTCACTGACGCTGAACGCTCTTATAACTTGAGAATCTTGCCTGCTCGCGCGTTGGAAAATACAGCCGGACACTTGTAGGGCTTTTCCCAAACCGATGATCCCGCGCCCATCATCCACCCGTCGGGCGCCTTCTCCCCGCAACCGGGGCGAAGGAAAATCATTTTCGTATAGTTAGGACGGGGCGAGACTACCCCCAGCTCCAGAAATCATCGCCCTTCTTGGCGTAGGCGCGGGCGAGCACCATCATATGCACTTCCGACGCGCCGTCGACCAGGCGCGCGCATCGCGCATAGCGATAGATCCACTCGAGAATCGTGTCTTTCGAATAGCCCTTTGCGCCGCAGAGCTGGATCGCCGTGTCGACAGCCTTCTGCAAGGTATCAGCGACATGCACTTTCGCCATCGCGACTTCGCTTTGCGCCTTGTCCCCCTGATCGAGCTTCCAGGCCGCATTCATCGTCAACAACCGCCCGACCTGGATGTCCTTTGCAACGGCACCAAGCATGAGTTGCACGCTCTCGCGCTCGGCCAGCGTCGATCCGAATGCCTTGCGATCCTTCACATAGGTTTGCGCGATCTCCATCGAGCGTTTGGCAAGACCAAGCCAGCGCATGCAATGCGTGAGGCGCGCCGGACCGAGGCGGATTTGCGTCAGACGCAGTCCATCGCCTTCTTCAAGAAGACGATGCTCTTCCGGAATCTCAAGTCCGTCGAATTCCAACTCGCAGACGCCGCCATGCTCTTCGGGACCCATGATCCCGATGCGCCGGACGATGCGCCAGCCCGGATCGTTCTTGTGATAGAGGAAAGCGGTCAGCCCACGGCGAGGGTCGTCGGACGTGCGCGCGACCAGGATGAAGTGGCTGGCGACCGCTGCTCCCGAGATGAACCATTTCCGCCCGTGCACGACATACTTGCCGCCGCGCTTTTCCGCACGCGTCAGCATCATGCCGCCGGGATCGGACCCTGATCCCGGATTTGGTTCGGTCATCACGAAGGACGAGCGCACCTTGCCGTCGATGATCGGCTGCAGCCAACGGTCCTTTTCCGCATCCGTCTTCAGGACTTTGTTGAGCACCGACATGTTGCCATCATCGGGTGCCTGGCAATTGATGGCCATGGGCCCGAAGATCGACCGTTGCGCTTCCTCATAGATCGCCGCCCAGCCGACGATCGGCAGGCCCAGCCCGCCGCGCGCCTTCGGCATTTGCGGCGCCCACAATCCGGCGGCGCGCGCCTTTGCCCGAATGTCGTCGAGCACGTCGAGCTTGATATTCTCGTACTGGTCATAAATTTCGGGACGGGATTCGAGCGGCAGGATTTCGGCGGCGATGAAATCGCGAACTCTCAGGCGAAGGCGCTCGATATCTGTGGGAAGCGTAAAGTCCATGAAAACTCTCAGGTGAAGGATGTGAGGTGGCCGCCATCGACGACGACGATGGAGCCGGTCATGAAACGCGACGCCTTGCGTGATGAAAGGAGCAGCAGCGTACCATCGAGATCGGATGGATCGCCCGCTTTCTTTTGCGGCATGGCGTGAATCTTCTTCTGACCGGCAGGCGATTTGAGGAAGGCATCGGTCATCTCGGTGACAATGTATCCTGGCGCAATGGCGTTCACACGAATGTCGCTTCGGGCAAGCTCCAACGCCATCGCCTGCGTCATCTGCGCGACCGCCGCCTTGCTCACGGCATATGCGGAGTTTGCAAGACTCACGCGAAAGCTCAAAACCGAAGCGATGTTGATAATCGAGCCAGGCTGCTTGGCGGCGATCCATCGCCGCGCCGCTTCCTGCGCCATCAACCACACTGCATCGACGTTGATTGCCTGGATGCGGTCCCACTCTTCGGGGCTCGTATCGACGAAGAAGCTTCCCGTTGCGATGCCGGCATTGTTGATGAGGAGCGTCACCGGGCCGAAGGCACGCTCCGCCGCGTCGAAGGTTTTTGAGAATGTTGCCCGATCCGCGGCATCGAATTCGACGGCAGAGGCACTCTCCCCGATCTCTTGCTTGAGCGATTCGAGCCGATCGACGCGCCTTGCGGCGAGCACGACCTTGGCACCATTGGCCGCGAGAACCTTGGCAAAACGCGCCCCGAGCCCTGAGGAGGCGCCTGTTATCAAGGCAACTTCTCCAGTTAAATCAAACAGTTGCTTTGCGAGCATGGCCACCTCTCCGGCTCCGCAAGGTGGCATGGATTTTAGCCCGGTTCCAGAGTATCTGTGGCCGCATAGTCTGTTTATGCGAGACGATCATGGCTCCCCTTCCCCTGGTCGGCATGCCCGCCGACACCTACGAGAATAACGGCCTCTATTTTCATTCGCTCGGCGACAAATATGTCCGCGCCGTTTTGGATGTTTCGAAATGCCTGCCCGTAATGATCCCCGCGCTCGGGGAGGCGCTTGATATCGATGCGGCCCTCGGTCATTTCGACGGCATCCTGATGACGGGTGCGGTCTCGAATGTGCACCCGCCGCATTACGGCGAAGCGCCGAGCACCGAACACGAGCCCTACGATCATCATCGCGATGCGACGACTTTGCGTCTCATCAAGGCAGCGATCAGTCGCGGCATTCCGCTCTTCTGCATTTGCCGCGGCTTCCAGGAACTCAATGTCGTCCTTGGCGGCACGCTGGAGACGGAACTTCAGAAAGGTGAGAACCGGCTCGATCACCGCTCCCGCAAGGACCCCAATCCCGATCTGCGTTACGGCCCTTCGCACAAGATCGCTATTCGCGCCGGCGGAATTCTGGAGCGTATTCTCGGCAAGCGCGAGACGACGATCAACTCGATCCATCGCCAGGGCATCAAAAAACTTGCACCGGGTCTTGAGGCCGAGGCGACTGCGCCCGACGGCGTCATCGAAGCCGTATCGGTGAAGGGTGCGAAGGGCTTCGCCTTCGGTACGCAATGGCACCCGGAATACAAGGCCTGGGAAAATCCGGATTCCGTCAAACTCTTCGAGGCCTATGGCGACGCCGTCCGCGCCTATGTGCGCCAGAAATCCGAACCGCATCCGGAACGCACTGTGCGGGTCGCCTGAACCATTTCGTCATCCCGGCGAAAGCCGGGACCCATCGTTAAGCAGAAAGATTGGTCCAGAGTAGTCCGGCCTGTGACGAACTCGCTAACTATCTGGTCCACAGGTTTCTGCGAAGATATCCAGCCAATGTTGGTTGGTTTCTTCGATCAGCCTGATTTTCCATGCGCGTCGCCATTCCTTGATTTGCTTTTCGCGTTTGATTGCCCCATCCATCGTGTCGTGTGTTTCGACCCACCCAAGGAGCTTCACGCCATATCGGTTTGTGAATCCGGGAATTTGGCTCTCGCGATGTTGGAGCACCCGGTTACAGAGGTCGCTCGTGACTCCGACATAAAGCGTTCCGTTGCGCGCACTTGCCAGTATGTACACCGATGGCGATCGTAGCCGATGCATCTATTGCCGCAAACCTCACGCGGAGAGTTGGGTCCCGGCTTTCGCCGGGATGACGAATTAAGGGTCGAACTCAAACCAACGCTGCCAGCTCCGACAACGACTTGACCGTTGCGGCAGGCTTTCCCGGAATGCGGTCATCCGGAAGTCCCGAGCGATCGATGCGCACGGATTGGAACCCGAACTGCGCCGCCCCTTGAGCGTCCCATGGATTGGCGGAAACGAAACACACCGATGGTGCATCGGCGAGACCGAGCTTGTGCTGCGCGTGGCGATAGACGCGCCGGCTCGGTTTGTAGATGCCGACATCTTCGACTGACAAAACCATCTCGATCAATTTATCGAGCCCGGCAGCTCTCACTGCCGAATCGAGCATTGACGGACTGCCGTTGGAGAGGATGGCGGTACGCTTGCCCTTGGAGCGCAGGGCGTTCAGCGTCTCGGCGGCATCCGGATAGGCATCGAGCTTGAGATAGAACACCATCAGTTCATCCTTGAGCCCCGGATCCTCGATCCCGCAAGCGGCGAGTGCGTAGTCCAGTGCGTCACCGGTGACCTTCCAGAAATCGGCATGGACGCCCATCAGGCTGCGGAGCCAGGAATATTCGAGCTGTTTCTGCCGCCAGAGTTTCGATAGATCATCCGCCTTCGGACCGATTTCAGCAGCAAGCCTCGACACCGGCCCATGCACGTCGAACAGCGTTCCATAGGCGTCGAACACGCACGCCTTGATGCCTTCAAGCTTCGTCATTAAGCGGGTTCTCCCCAGCCCACGTGCTTGCTATGCTAGCCTTCCCAAGGGAAAACTCAAATGGCGCATGACGGGCACGACCACGATCACCACCATGAGCACGGAAGCGAACTCTCGCCGATCGCGCTGCGCGTGAAGGCGCTCGAATCGCTCCTCGTCGAGAAGGGCTATGTCGATCCTGCCGCGATGGATGCACTGATCGAGACCTATGAGACGAAGATTGGGCCGCGCAATGGCGCCCGCATCGTGGCCCGCGCCTGGACTGATCTCAGCTTTCGCAAATGGCTGTTCGAGGATGCAACCGCAGCGATTGGAAGCCTTGGGTATACCGGCCGGCAGGGCGAACACATGGTCGCGCTCGAGAACACGCCCGATACGCACAATATGGTCGTCTGCACCTTGTGCTCCTGCTACCCATGGCCGGTATTGGGGCTTCCGCCCGTCTGGTACAAATCGCCGCCCTATCGCTCGCGCGCGGTGATCGATCCGCGCGGCGTGCTGAAGGAGTTCGGTGTCGAACTGCCGGCGACGACACAAGTGAAGGTCTGGGATTCGACCGCCGAAATCCGTTACCTCGTCATCGCGATGCAACCCGCCGAAACCAAAGGCTGGAGCGAAGAGAAGCTCGCCGAAATCATCACGCGCGATTCGATGATCGGCACGGGCATCGTGCAAGTGCCGGCATGAACGGGCCGCAGGACCTTGGCGGCATGATGGGCTTCGGGCCGATCGCACCGGAGCCGAACGAGCCAGTATTCCATGAGCAATGGGAACGCCGCGCCTTCGGCATATCCCTGGCCATGGGCGCGCTACGGCCGTGGAGCATCGATCAATCGCGTTTCGCGCGCGAAAGCATGCCGCCGGCCGAGTATCTTTCCTCGACTTATTACGAAATCTGGCTCGCCGGCCTGGACCGCCTGATGCGCGAGCGCGGCATGCTGGAAGGAGAGCCGAAGCCCTTCAAGAAACTGACCAAGGACGAGGTCGCACCCCGGCTTGCGCGCGGCAGTCCAGTCGATCGCCCGACAAATACATCGGCGCGCTTCAAGCAAGGTGATCGCGTGCGGGCTTTGAACATGCATCCGGAAGGCCATACCCGTCTGCCACGCTACGTGCGCGGGCATGTTGGCGAGATCGTTCTCGTCCATGGCACGCATGTCTATCCCGACAGCAATGCCAAAGGACTCGGCGAAGATCCGCACTGGCTCTATGCGGTATCCTTCACTGCCCGCGAATTATGGGGACATGACACGGCAGATAGCGTGACGCTCGATCTCTGGGAGCCTTATCTGGAGCCGGCCCAGTGAATGGCGCGCATGATCTCGGCGGCGCCATGGGTTTCGGGCCGATTGCGCCCGAAGCAGATGAACCGGTGTTTCACGAAGAGTGGGAACGCCGCGTCTTCGCAATGATGGGCGCCGTTACGAGCGACTGGACGATTGATGAGGATCGCTCGGCCTGCGAGGCAATGCACCCGGCAACCTATCTGGGTACGAGCTATTACGAGCATTGGCTGCACGGACTCGAGACCCTGCTTGTCGCGCATGGGTTTGTCAGCGCTAACGAGCTCGCGAGCCGCCAACCGGGCATGCAACGCAAAGACGTCGATGCGCCGATGCGAGCAGAGGAGGTATGGGCACAGGTGACGAGGCCCGGCAGCTATCTGCGTTCGCCCCGAGCTCCTGCCCGTTTCAAGCCCGGCGATAAAGTCAGGGCACGGAACATCCATCCCGAGACCCACACGCGGCTTCCGCGCTATGTGCGCGATCGTATCGGCGAAATCACGCTGGTTCATGGCTGCCACGTCTATCCCGACAGCAATGCCCGTGGAGCCGGCGAAGATCCGCGATGGCTCTACGCAGTCACATTCACAAGCCGCGAATTATGGGGGCATGCCGCCGCCGACACAGTAACCCTCGATCTCTGGGAGCCCTATCTTGAGCCTGCCTGATCTCCCGGCCCTTCTTCGCGACAAGGATGGCCCGGTTTTCCGCGAGCCCTGGGAGGCCCAGGTCTTCGCCATGGTTGTCTCGCTTCATGAGGGCGGCGCCTTCACCTGGACCGAATGGGCGCAAGCCCTCGGCAGGCAACTAAAATCCGGGAAAGAGGAAGAATATTACGAATCCTGTTTGAAAACCCTTGAAACTCTGGCTGAGGCAAAATCTATCCTCGGCCGCGAGGAACGCTTGGACCGTATTGAGGCGTGGGATCGCGCTGCTCGGGCTACGCCTCACGGCAGCCCGATCGCGCTTAGCCGAGGGTCCCGAAAACCGGGAAAATCTCCAGGAGCCAGTAAGCCAGGCGCTGGTGGAAGCCGGTAAGGAAGCCGATACCGGCCAGCACCAGCAAGCCGCCCATGACCTTCTCGACCACCCCCAGATGCTTGGAGAAGCGGCGCATGAAGCCGAGGAACCGGTCGACGCCGACCGCAGCCAAGAGGAACGGGATGCCGAGCCCCGCCGAATAGAGGGCGAGCAAGATGGCGCCCTTGGCCGAACTCTCCTCGCTGGCAGCGACCGCGAGAATAGTGGCGAGCACCGGTCCGATGCAGGGCGTCCAGCCGAAGGCGAAGGCAAGTCCCACCGCATAGGCGCCGAGAAGGCCGGCCGGCCGTGTCTTATGATGGTAGCGGGCCTCGCGGTTGAGAAAACCGAAGGGGAAAAGCCCCAGGAAATGCAGGCCTGTCAGGATGATGAAGACGCCGGCGATCTGCGCCAGCAAGGGCAGGTGCTCGCGCAGGATCTGGCCCGCAAAGGAGGCCGTGGCGCCGAGCAGGACGAAGACCGTGCCGAAACCCAGGACGAAACAAAGCGAGGCAAGAAGCGTGTGACTGGTGGCGGTCTTGCCCTCCTCGACCAGTTCATCGAGCGAGGCGCCGGTGATGAAGACGAGATAGGGCGGCACCAAGGGCAAGACACACGGGCTGAGGAAACTCAGGAGCCCCGCCAGGATCACCGCGAAATAGGAAACTTCAATCGCCAAGCCCAGCTCCGTGGTTCAGATCGCGAAGGACCATGGCGGGCGGGAATGCACCGCACAACACACGAATGGCCGCAGCTCATCAAACGAATGCGAGCGGGGATTGACAGACAGGTCAAACTGGGATGTTATAACATAACATTTCAGGAGAACCCCGATGCCCCCCATCCATCGCCTTGCCGCCGGAACCATCCTCGCCCTCACGCTAATGGCGAGTACCGCACTGGCGGCGCCGCGCGTCGTGGCCTCGATCAAGCCGATCCATTCGATCACGGCTTCGGTGATGCAGGGCGTGGGCGAACCGGAATTGCTGCTCGACGCGGCGGTCTCTGAGCATACCGCCACCCTCAAGCCATCGCAGGTAGAAGCCCTGCAGAACGCCGATCTGATCGTGGTGGTCGGCGACAATCTCGAGGCCTTCTTCAGGAAAGCGCTTGAAAACCCCGAAATCGCCGGCAAGCGCGCGCTGAAGCTTGCCGAGGCACCAGGCGTCAAGACATTGCCGGTTCGCGAGGGCGGAGTGTGGGAGCCGCATCATCACGAGGAAGCCGAGGGCGACGGCGATCACGCTGCCGAGGAGGCAGAGGAGCACGAGCATGAAGGCCCCGATCCGCATGTCTGGATGGACCCCGAAAATGCCAAGGCCATGGCCGCGGCGATAGCGGCGGAACTCTCCATCCAAGACCCGAAAAATGCCGCCGCCTATGCAGCCAATGTGAAGACTTTCGATGCCGAGATGGATGATTTGTCCAAGGCGATCGAAGCCGAGATTGCGCCTGTGAGAGACAAGCGCTTCATCGTTTTCCACGATGCCTACCAGTATTTCGAGAACCGTTTCGGCCTCGCGGCCGCCGGCAGCATCACGCTCAATCCGGAAGCTACTCCCGGTGCCAAACGATTGTCCGAAATCCATCATCGCATCGAGGACACCGGGAGCGTGTGTGTCTTCGCCGAACCGCAATTCGAAGCGAAATATGTCCAGACCGTCGTGGAGGGAACCAAGGCGCGCACCGGCGTGCTCGATGGATTGGGCGCCAAGGCAAAGCCCGGACCGCACGCCTATGAAACGATGATGAAGGCTTTGACCGACGATCTGACGCGGTGCCTCGCGGGATGACAGGTTCCCGCCCGTAATCCACATTTCTGACGCATTGACCGCGCATCCCCGCTCTTCCGATCCACAAGAGGGCGATGGCGGATGGGGTTGGGATTACGGTGCGTTTACGCCGCTGCGGCGATTGCGGTTTTTGCCGCGCCGGCGGCGGCACATCCCCATGTATGGATCGACATGAGCTCCGATGTCGTGTTCGATGAACAAGGCAGGGTGAGCGCCGTCACTGTCGAATGGACCTTCGACGACGGCTATGCCCAGGTGGCGCTCGACGGCCTCGATACCGACGGCGACGGCGTCTACAGCGCCACCGAGCTCGAGGCGCTGACGCGCGAGAACATGGACTCCCTCAAGGATTATGACTACTTCATCCACGCCTTTATCGACGGCAAGCCGATGCGCATTCAACAGGCAAAGGACCCTGGACAGATCTACAGCAATCAGCGGCTGACGCTGTATTTTACGGTGCCGCTCGAAAAGCCGATCGATCCTAAAATGAACGACTTCTACTACCGCATCTACGATCCCGAGTTCTTCATCGCGATGGACTACGTGAAGGAAGAGCCGGTCAGTGCGCAAGGGCCGATGCCTGCCGGTTGCAAGCTTGATCTCTTGCCCGTAGTGACCGATTCTCAAACCGAGCAGACGAAGCAGATGCTCTCCACGAAGGGCAAGGACTGGCAGCCACCGCCGGATGAAGATTTCGGCTCGATGTTCGCCCAGCCATTGCATGTCGATTGCAAGGGGTGATCAAGATGGGCGATCGGGGAACGCCTAAAGGCATTTTCATCGCCGGACTCGTCCGGGCAATCCAGGGTGCAAGGAATTCCGCCTACGGAGTATCGACACGATGCGTCTCCGGGACAAGCCCGGGGATGACAATTGTCACGTCCCTTCTCTGGCTTTTCCTCGTCCTGGGGCTTTTCGTCTCCCTCGCTCCCGCACACGCGCAGGCGACGGAGGGGGCCAGCCAGACCGAGCAGCAGCCGAAGATCGACCGGCGCAAACTGCTGGTTCAACCGCGCAACGCCGATGGCAGCCTTCAGGAGATCTCTTTCTTCGACGACCCCGTCTTGTGGCTGCAGCAGAAACAGCGCGCCTATTACGGATCGATGCAGCAGTCGATCAAGGCGATGAATTCGACTTCGCCACTGGCGGCGACACTTGCGCTGATGGGCCTGAGCTTCGGTTATGGCGTCTTCCATGCCGCGGGGCCGGGTCACGGCAAGGCGGTGATATCGGCCTGGCTGCTCGCTACCGAGAATGAACTCAAGCGCGGCATTGCCGTCGCCTTCATGAGCGCGATGGTCCAGGCCCTGACGGCAATCGCCATCGTCACCGGCCTGCTGCTGCTGGCCTATCTGGTGCTGGTCGCCAATCCGGGTTCGACCTCGCGCTATTTGGCCGGCATTCTCGAAAGCACGAGCTACGCGCTCATTGCTGGCATGGGCCTCTATCTCATCTGGACGGCGTTTCGTCCGCATTCGCATGGCGAGGCACCCGCCGACGATCACCATCATGCACATGATCATCATCACGGGCATGATCATCACCATCATCACGATGCTGGGCATCACCACCATGACCACGCGCATGACGAAGCTTGCGGCTGCGGCCATGCGCATGTGCCGACAGCGGCCCAGGTCAAGGGCGCCTGGTCATGGCGGCAGGCTTGCTCCATGGCTTTTGCCATCGGCATCAGGCCGTGCAGCGGCGCATTAATCGTCCTCTTCTTTGCCTATCCGATCGGCCTCTATTGGGCGGGCGTCGCATCGACGCTGGTCATGGCGCTTGGCACCGCCATCACCGTTTCGGCGATTGCCGCGATTGCCGTCTATTCCAAGCACTTCGCATTGCGCTGGGCAAAGAAGGACGATGCCTGGATGGCCAGGGTCGGCTTCTGGTTGAGAGTGTGCGGCGGCCTCGTCATTGCCGCTTTCGGCGGGCTCTTGTTCTGGGCTTCGCTTGGGACCGTCAACACGATGATGTAGCCTGCCCGCAGGCGAGTCGTTGAGGCGCTTCATGCCGACGAAAGAAACACGGATCAGTTCCTGGGCCGTTTTGGCGGGCTTCATCGCGCTCTGCCTTGCGACCGGCGCGGCAGGCGGATGGATCACCGCACGCTCCATCGTCGATTGGTATCCGACATTGGCGAAGCCGGCTTGGACACCGCCCAATTCGCTCTTCGGGCCGGTCTGGACGGCGCTTTATGTCATGATGGCCTTCGCTGCCTGGCTCGTCTGGCGCAAGGATACGCGCTTTGCCGGTATACGCGTGGCGCTCATCTTATTCTTCGTGCAGCTCGCCTTGAACTTCTTCTGGTCGTTCCTGTTCTTCGGGTTGAAGGCCCCGGGAATAGCTCTCATCGATATCATCGCCTTGCTGCTCGTCCTCACACTGACGGTTTGGGCCTTCTTCCAGCAGAGCCGCTGGGCGGGGCTCATCATGCTGCCCTATCTTGCCTGGGTCGGCTTTGCGACCGCGCTCAATTTCGCGATCTGGCGGTTGAACTGAAGCGCGATCCCGGCCCATGATAGCCCCATGAAGGACGCAACCCCCGCCCCGCCTGCCACCCTTGAATCCAAACTCGCGGAAGACCGCTTCGTCATAACGGCCGAGGTCGCGCCGCCGCTGACAGCGTCCGCCGATGTGCTGATCGAGCGCGTCAAGCCGTTGCAAGGCCTCGTCGATGCCGTCAACGTGACCGACGCGGCAAGCGCGCGTGCGGCGCTTTCGAGTTTTGCCGCCTCCGCAATTCTGGTGCGCGAAGGCTTCGAGCCGGTGCTTCAGACCACCTGCCGCGACCGCAACCGTATTGCGCTCTCGGCGGATCTTCTCGGCGCTGCGGCGCAAGGTGTGCGTAACCTTCTGGTGCTGCACGGCGATGATCCCAAGACCGGCGACATGCCGGACGCCAAGCCCGTCTATGATCTCAATTCGCGCGCCGTCATGTCGCTCGCCCGCGACATGCGCGATGAGGGCTGCCTGCTATCGGGCCGCGAGATAATCGACCCTCCACATTTTTATATCGGTTGCGCCGATGCGCCGATCGATCCGCCCGACAATTGGGAGCCGAAGGGTCTCGAAGCGAAGATTGCCGCCGGCGCGCAGTTTGCCCAGACGCAGTTCTGCTTCGATGCGGCACTTGCAGAGCGCTATTTCGCGCGGCTGGAAGCGCTCGGCATCTCAAGGCGGCTCAGGATCATCGCCGGCATCGGGCCATTGCTCTCGGCGAAGCAGGCGCGCTTCATGAACGAGAAGCTATTTGGCGTATCGATCCCCGCGGCGATCATCGATCGGCTCGAGGCGGCGAGCGATCCGAAGGCCGAGGGGCGCGCAATCTGCGTCGAACTGATCGAGCGTTTGCGCGCGATGAAGGGCGTCAGCGGCGTTCACGTCATGGCGCCGTTGCAATCGCCGGCAGCCATCGCCGAGACGGTGAAACTGGGGGGATGGCGGTAGTCTCAACTTTCCCTCCTCGCGCCGCAGGCGTGGGGAGGGTGCCGAGCGCATGTGAGGCGGGTGGGGTAATCGCCGTGGACGCCTCACCCGGCGCTTCGCGCCACCCTCCCCGTGCTACGCACGGCGGAGGGAAAAATCTACAACTCCCCCGTCACACACTTCTTGGCGAGCGACTTGTACTGCTTCTCGGTGAACTGGATCGGATTGCCCCCGGCCGAAGGATCCTTGATCGCCATGGCCGCGATCTCATCAAGCCGCTTGGTATCAATGCCGATATCCTTCAGCGCATTGGGAATGCCGATCTCCTTGCGAAGCGCCAGAACCCATTTCACGAAGCCGTCGAAGCCGCCCTTGATGCCGAGATAACCGGCGGCGCGCACGATATCCTTCTCGATCTTGCGGCGATTGGCTTTCAGCACATAGGGCATGACGATGCCGTTGAGGAGGCCATGATGCGCGTCATAAAGTCCGCCGAACGGATGCGAGATCGCGTGGATGGCGCCGAGCCCGCGCTGGAAGGCGGTGGCACCCATCGCCGAGGCGACCAGCATGTTGCCGCGCGCATCGAGATCGCTGCCCTTCTTCACCGCCCGCCCGAGATTGTCCTTGATGAGCCGCATGCCTTCGAGCGCCACGCCCTCGGCGAGCGGATGATAGAAAGGCGCGCAGAAGGCCTCGAGATTGTGGGCGAGCGCGTCCATGCCGGTCGCGGCGGTGAGTTTCGCCGGCAGGCCCACGGTCAGTTCCGGATCGAGGATCGCCACCTTCGGCATGATCGCCGGATGAAAGATGATCTTCTTCTCATGCGTGACGGGATGGGTGACGACACCGGCGCGGCCGACTTCAGAACCGGTGCCGGCGGTTGTCGGCACCGCGATGATGGGCGCGATCTTGGACGGCATCGGCGCGCGTCCACCAGTCGCCGACATCTTCGAGATCGAAGACCGAAATCTTCTGGCCATGCATGAGCGCGATGAGCTTGCCGACATCGAGGCCCGAGCCTCCGCCAAAGGCGACGACCCCGTCATGCTTACCAGCCTTGAAGGCTTCAACGCCTTCTTTGATGTTCGATTCGACCGGGTTTGGCCTGACATTGGCGAAAACCTCGATGCCAAGCCCGGCCTTCTTCGTATCGGCAACGATCTTCTTCACCATCGCCATGCCGGCGAGGCCCGGGTCGGTGACGAAGAGCGGGCGCCTGATGCCGCTTGCCTTGCAATGCTCGGCAAGCTCTGCAATGCGCCCGGCGCCGAATTTGATGGCGGTTGGGAAGTTGAAATTGCGGTTCGGAAGGGTCATGGGGGTCAACTCGTTTCGTTTCAGAAGGTACTAGTATCTCTCAAATCCACGCTTCAGTTCGAAATCGGTGATCCGCCGGTCATACTCGAACTGCTCCCATTTCGCCGTGTGGACATAATGGTCGACGACATCGTCGCCCATCGCGCTTCGCAACAGCTTCGACTTGTCGAGGAGTTCGGTCGCATCCCGCAGGGTCTTCGGGATTTCCCGCAATTTCTTCGAGGTATCATAGGCATCGCCCGAGAATACCGGCTCAAGCTTCATCTTCTTGTCGACGCCGTCGAGGCCCGCGACAAGCAAGGCGGCAAAGGCGAGATAGGGATTGAGGTCGGCGCCGCCGACGCGGCATTCGACGCGCACGGCTTTGGTATCGCCACCGCACAGGCGGAAGCCGGCGGTGCGATTATCGAAGCTCCAGATCGCGCGGGTCGGCGCGAAGGTGCCGGCCATGAAGCGCTTGTAGGAGTTGATATAGGGCGCGAGGAAGTAGGTGATCTCGCCGGAATGCTGCAATTGCCCGGCGAGGTACTGTTTCATCAATTCCGACATGCCATGCTCGCCCTTCTTGTCATGGAAGAGCGGCGACTTGCCGTCCGCTGTCCAAAGAGACTGATGGATGTGCGAGGAATTTCCGGCTCCGGCGTAATCCCACTTCGCCATGAAGGTGATCGACTTGCCGAGCGCCCAGGCGATCTCCTTGCAGCCGTTCTTCATGATCGCGTGCCGGTCCGCCATCTCCAGCGCCTCGGCATATTTGACGTTGATTTCTTCCTGGCCTGCGCCCCATTCGCCCTTCGAGTTTTCAACCGGGATGCCGGCGCCATGCAGACCATTGCGGATGGCGCGCATGACGCCCTCCTCCTTGGTCGTCTGGAAAATGTGATAATCCTCGCTGTAATAGCCTGAGGTCTTGAGATCGCGATAGCCCTTGGCGTGCGCCGCCTCGTAGCTGTCGTCGAACAGGAAGAACTCGAGTTCGGAGGCCATGAAGGCCTTCATCTTGTGATCGGCGAGGCGCTTGAGCTGCTTCTTCAGGATGGCACGCGGCGAGTGCGGCACATCCTCGTGGCGTGTGATGATCGAGCACATCGCAGATGACCAAGTGCCGTGCCGTCGAGCCAGGGAATCCGGCGCAGCGTCGCCATGTCGGGCTTGAGCACGAAATCGCCATAGCCCTTATCCCAGCTTATCGCCTTGTAGCCGGGCACCGGCTCCATCTCGATGTCGTCGCCCAGCAGATAGTTGCAGCCATGGGTTTCTTCATAGGCGCCGTCGGCGAAGTACTTGCGCATGGAAGCGCTTGCCGATGAGGCGGCCCTGCATGTCGACCATGCAGGCGAGAACCGTATCGATCTTTCCGGCCGAAACATCCTTCTTCAGCTCGGATAATGTGAGCATTCCAGTCGTCATGCGAACCTCCCACGGCACTGCGCGATGTGCAAACGCGGCGCCCTTGCGAGCGCCGCGCCTGGTTACTTGTTACTTAGGAAGCCTTGCGATGTTCCATCGCAAATTCTTCCTCGGGCGACAGGATAAGCTTGTGACGGCCGATCAGCGCGAAGTAGATGATCGCCACCACGAACCACACGATGACCCAGACAACGCCCTTGGTGAAGTTGGGGTCCTGGATCTGATAGAGAAGCGTCACCACGCCAATGACGATTGTCGCCCAGGCACCGCCCACGCCGAGGGGACTTCTGTAGGGCCGTACCATATTGGGTTGGTTCTTCCGCAGCAGAATGAAGGAAATCGCCTGCAGGATGTAGGAGAACATCGCGCCAAAGACCGCCATGTTCAATAGAACGCTGCCGATCTGCGCCCCGGCCAATTCACCGCCCATCGTAAACCACATGATGAGCATGATGCCGAGTCCGACGACGGCCCCCATGACCATCGCAACATGCGGTGTCTTGTAGGTATCGTGCGTCACCGACATGTGCGACGGGAAGTAACCGGCACGCGATAGCGAGTAGATCTGCCGGCCCATCGCGAAGACGATCGTGTGGAAGCTCGCGATCAGACCGATCAATGCGATCAGGCCGAGGACGACCGCGCCGGCACCGCCATAGATCGCCCGGAAACCATCAAGCAACGGCTCGCCCGAACTCCCGAGCTTGAAAGCACCGACGCCGATAACTGACGGGTTGAGTAGAACGATCATGAATGCCGATACGATCAGCGTCAGCATGCCGAGGATAATACCTCTCGGCATATCGCGCTTGGGATCTACCAATTCTTCGGCGGCCAGGGGCAATTGTTCGATTGCCAGGAACAGCCACACCGCAAAGGGCAGTGTCGCCAGGATTCCGTTGATGCCCATCGGGAACAGCGGTCCATTGCCCTCCGGCAACTCGGCACCGTCCGGTCCGATGTTCAATGCCCACCGGCTGA
Source organism: uncultured Alphaproteobacteria bacterium (assembly GCA_963805405.1). GTDB lineage: Bacteria > Pseudomonadota > Alphaproteobacteria > Rhizobiales > Aestuariivirgaceae > JAEUMG01. Next base: position 59,451 of record CAWDUC010000001.1, read on the forward strand.
AGTCCATGTTGGGAAATGCGCTGATCCAGAAGATTATCAAAACCGCGAGCGACGCCAGGGTTACAATCAGGGTCACCCGGAACGACAGCGCCACCCCGAATATGTTAAGCGCGAGGAACACCGCATATGTAATGATCCACCATATCCAAGGCGGGATGTCGCCACCCACGATCCCTCCAAGATATGAGCCGATGAAGAAAGCGATAACGGCAGGCGTGACGACGTATTCGACGTTCTCGCACAGCCCGGTGATGAAGCCGCCCCACGGGCCCATCGCCGTGCGGCCAAAGGAGTAGGCAGCGCCCGTATGCGGCAGGGCTGGCGACATTTCCGCGATACAGAACACAAGACCCAGATACATGATCGCGATGATGATGCCGGCGACGAGCACACCGCCCCAACCGCCGGTCGCGAAGCCCAAATTCCAGCCAGAAAAATGCCCCGATATGACCGCTCCTACCCCCAGCGCCCATAGCGACCAAATCCCCGCATAGCGCTGCAATCCGCGCTTTGCGAAATACCCCGCATCGGCTTTTGTATAGCTGACGCCACTCTCACCTTGTGCCATCGTTTCCCCTCCGTGATCGCCTGTCAGGACGCGATTTGAATAGCCTCGCCGGCCGCCGCTTCCTGCAGGGTTTCTGCGAGCCTTTCGGCCCATTCCGATTGTCCCTTCTCCGAATTCGATAAGATCATTGCGGATTTCGATCATCACATTGAGCAAGCCCCGCACGCCGGCATGGAGATTGAGCGTGTGGCACACCCCGTCCTTCGGGCCATAGGGCTCGTTGCGTCTGACGACGATATCGCTCGTCCGGCCGAGCACGCTCAGCATGCGATCGGCAAAGCGTGCGTCGCGGTCGTGAAGGATACCGAGATGAAGATTTCGCCTGTTGCCTTTGAAGACCGGCGTGAAACTGTGAATGGTTGCAAGGATCGTCGCCTGCTTTGCCGCCGCGCGTGCATCCAGGATGGCTGACACCGCCGCGTGGAATGGCCGGTAGATACTCTCGATGCGCTCGAGTTTCTGCTGTGCGCTCAGCGCCGCATTGCCCGGAATAGGTGTCAACTCGCCCATCACGGGCATGGCATCGGATGATTCGGGCGGCCGATTGCAGTCATAGACGAGCCGGGAATAGCGCTGCAGGATCAGCGGGGCATCGAGCGCGGCGGAAAGCTTGCGCGCAACACCTTCAGCTCCAATATCCCAGACGAAATGCCGTGCGAGGTCGCCGTCTGAAAGCCCCATGGTGCCGAGGAGTCGGCGGAAATAGGCGCCCCGCGTGCTCGCAGACCAAGACGATCTGCGATCCGCCGTGCGGATTGAGCACGACCGCAGGATCGCTCTCGCCCCTCAGAAGCTCCCCGTCCATTGCCACCCCGTGCCGGCGATTGTGGCTCGCCATGCTGTAGCGATATTTTCAGAATCGCCTCGGACTGTCAAATTCATTACAATACTCGGAAAATTTGGGGGAGGCATGAAGCCGCAATCGCGCGACACGATCGCCGAGAGGATTCGTTTGCACAGCAAGCGCCTGACCGGCGCCGAGCACAAGCTTGTCGATGCCCTCCTTGCCAACTACCCGGTAGCCGGTCTTTCAAGTATCACCGAGGTCGCCGCGACCGCGGGGGTCAGTACGCCAACCGTATTGCGATTGGCCAAGAAGCTTGGCTTTTCGGGCTTTCCTGCCTTCCAGGCCGAGTTGCGCGCCGGAATTGACGGCCCAACTCCAAAACCCCATCGCGCGGCATGATCGCTGGCCCTCGGAGGCTCCCGAAGAGCACATCCTCAACGGTTTCTCGCATGCCGTGCTCGACAATCTGCGAACCTCGATCAAGCGTCTCGACCATCGCGAATTCGACCGCATCGCGGAACTCCTCGCGCAACCGCGCCATTCCATTCACGTGGTCGGCGGACGGATCACCCACCCTTTGGCGCAATATCTCCACACGCATCTCGGCATGATACGGGCTGGCACGTTCCTCATGCCGCCGCAGCCGGCCCTGTGGCCGCAATATCTGCTGAACATGGATCGCACCGGCCTGCTCGTGGTTTTCGACATCCGCCGCTACGACCCGCAGATCCACGAATTGGCAAAGCTTGCCGCCGCGCGCGGCGCCAGGATCATACTGGTGACGGACCAGTGGATGAGCCCCATTGCGGGTCTGGCGCTGCATGCCATACCCCTGCGCATCGAAGTGCCGTCGAGCTGGGACTCCAATATCGCGCCTCTCTTCCTCATCGAGGCGCTTATCGCCGCTGTCGCCAATCACCATTGGCCCGAGACGCAGCGACGGATTAAAGAGCTTGAGGCGCTGACCGAGGCGCAACGGAAAACAAGAAAATAGGGCCCGACAGCGAATGGCGAATTACGACTTCATCATCATTGGATCCGGCTCGGCCGGTGCCGTCATGGCACACCGGCTTTCCGAGGACGGAAAGAACAGCGTCCTCGTCCTCGAATATGGCGGCACCGATTGGGGGCCGCTGATCCAGATGCCGTCCGCCCTTTCCTATCCGATGAACATGAAGCGCTACGACTGGGGCTTCGCATCGGAGCCGGAGCCGCATCTCGATAATCGCCGCCTCGTGACGCCGCGCGGCAAGGTCATTGGCGGTTCCTCTTCGATCAACGGCATGGTCTATGTGCGCGGCCACGCCAAGGACTACGACACCTGGGAGGAGATGGGCGCCCGCGGCTGGGGCTATCGCCACGTGCTTCCCTATTTCAAGCGGATGGAGATCAAGCCACGGCGGCGAGGAAGGCTGGCGCGGCACCGACGGGCCGTTGCACGTAACGCGCGGCACGATGACCAATCCCCTCTATCAGGCCTTCATCGATGCCGGTCGCGAGGCGGGCTATCCCGTCACCGAGGACTACAACGGCCAACAGCAGGAAGGGCTCGGGCCTTTCGAGATGACCGTCTGGAAGGGCGTGCGCTGGTCGTCGGCCAACGGCTATCTGCGCCCGGCTCTCAAGACCGGCAAGGTCAGGCTCGAAACGCATGCGCTTGCGCGCCGCATCATTCTCGACGGCAAGCGCGCAACCGGCGTTGAGTATGAACAGGGCGGGCAGATTAAATCCGCCTATGCCAACCGTGAAGTCATACTTGCCGCGAGCGCGCTCAATTCGCCCAAGCTGTTGATGCTTTCCGGGATCGGTCCTTCAGATCACCTGAAGGAGACGGGCGTGACGCCCGTTCATGATTTACCAGGCGTCGGCCAGAACCTGCACGACCATCTCGAGATACTTCTGCAAGTGTCATGCACGCAGCCCATTACGCTCAACAATAAGATGGATCTGATCTCCAAGGGCGTGATCGGGCTGGAGTGGCTACTGTTCAAGACCGGACTGGGCGCAACCAATCATTTCGAGAGCTGCGGCTTCATCCGCACCCGCGCCGGTGTCGAATACCCCGACTTGCAGTATCACTTCTTGCCTGCCGCCATCCGCTATGACGGCAAGGCGCCGTCTTCCGGGCATGGCTATCAGGTCCATGTCGGACCCAACCGCTCGAAGTCGCGCGGCTGGCTGAAGCTGCGTTCGAACGATCCCAAGGATCCGCCGCGCGCCTTGTTCAACTACATGTCGCACCCGCAGGACTGGGAGGACTTCCGCATTGGCATTCGTCTGACGCGGGAAATTCTCGGGCAGGATGCACTCGCCCCCTATCGCGGCGAAGAGATGATGCCGGGCGCCGCCGTCCAATCGGACGAGCAGATCGACGAGTATATCCGCGATCACGTCGAGAGCGCCTATCACCCTTGCGGCGCCTGTCGGATGGGCTCAGCCTCACGATCCGCTTGCCGTCGTCGATGGCGAGTGTCGCGTCATCGGCATCGAGCGATTGCGCATCGCCGATGCCTCGATCATCCCGCATGGTGACGAATGGCAATTTGAACGGCCCTTGCCTGATGATCGGCGAGAAGGCGGCTGATCACATCCTCGGCCGCGATCCCTTGCCGCCGTCCAATCAGGAGCCGTGGATCAATCCCAACTGGCGCACCAGCCAGCGCTAGGGCAAGCCAAAAGAGTGTATTTCTACGATTGACATGGTTCGCTTTGTGTTCTATGTCGCTCGGATGGACAGAAACTTTGCCATCGAACGCTGGCGGGTGCCGCTCTTGGGCCACGTCGCGGAGTTGTTCGCCAGATCGGGCTGACCGAGGGTGGCACCGTCGAGAGGATTCGAAGCCTGTCTACCGCCATGTGCTCGGCATCCTCGGAGCAGCGGAATCAGCGGTCAGGCGGCTCATCATCGCCGCGGCGCGCGACATCGTGGTCGAGTATAAGCCCAGGCGTCCGGCGTCGGTTAAGCCCAGAGCCAAAGGCTCCGAGTAAAGACAAAGGCAGCCGAAAACGAAGGCAAGCCCAAACGCAAACGCGGCTTCCTGTTCAGCTTATTCGACCCGCTCAAGCGTATTGGACGCCGTTTCAAAAAGAAGCGCCGTGGTCCCGAGCCCCACATCCACTCCATCGAGTCATTCCTTGAGCAGAAACAGGCCGAGATCGCCGCCGCTCAGGCAAAGCAGCAGCAAGTCGTCGATGACGGCAAGGTCAGTGCCAAGCACCTGATCCGTCGTCTGGTGGCCGTTGTAGATGCGTTGCAAGACATCCCGCGCCATGCCCTGCGGCTCGCACGCTGGGAGGCGCGTCCCAAGGAAGAGCGCCGTCCTGAGCGCTGGAGCCCCATGCGCCCGGGCGGCCTCCAGGATTCCGCCAGCGGGCCATCCACGAGGTCGACGAGATCCTGAAAGAGTGCCACTGGCTGGTCCGAAGCATGCACCCGCCGCTCGACGACACGTCGTAAGGCGTATTCGTCCGTATACAGATTTGTTTTCATCACCCCTCATCCTTCGAGGCGCGCCTTCGCGCGCGCTTGAGGACGAGGGGTATTTTTATGCGTGCCTTCAACCTCCCCCTTGTGGGGAGGTCGAAATTTGCGAGGCAAAGCCTGAAGCAAATTTCGGGTGGGGGTTTGGACGTTCAGCGCAACCCCCACCCTTGATCCCTCCCCACAAGGGGGAGGGAAATTCGTTGTCCGCCTTCTCCCACGAGGGCCACACCTCTCACCCCAGCGCAAGCCGGGGTCCATGAAAATCATGTCGCGATGGATGCCAGCCTTCGCTGGCATGACGGTTCGTGTACGGATCAATCCGCGAACCACGAGGCCCGCTGCGCTAGGCCATCGCCTCGCCCGAGAACGATCTCGCGCAGTTTCCGCGTGACCGGCCCGGGCTGGCCACCGCCAACGCGCTTGCCATCGATTTCGACGATCGGCATCACGAAGTTTGAAGAGCTGGTGAGAAACGCCTCGTCCGCCGCATAGGCTTCTTCCGGCGTGAACAGCCGCTCTTCGATCTCCACGCCATGCTCGCGTGCGAGTTTGAAAAGCCCGCGCCGCGTGACGCCGGCAAGGATGCTGTTGGAGATGGGGCGTGTGATGACCTTTCCGTCCTTGACGATATAGGCGTTCGATGACGTCCCTTCCGTCACCTTGCCGTCTTCGACCATCCACGCTTCGAAGGCGCCGGCTTTCGCGGCAGCCTGCTTGCCCAATACCGGTGCGAGCAGCATCACCGATTTGATGTCGCGCCGCATCCACCGCAGATCGGGAACCGTGATGACTTTGACGCCGGTGCGCGCATCCGCATTGTCGACGAGGTTCTTCACCTGCGTGAAGCCGACGAGCGTCGACTTGGCCTCTTTCGGAAACTTGAAATCGCGATCGGCGCTGCCGCGCGTGACTTGCATATAGACCCAGCCCTGATCGAGCTTGTTCCTCTTGATGAGTTCCACATGCATGGCCTTGAGCTCATCTTTGCTGCAGGGCCAGTCCATCTCGATTTCTCTAAGCGAGCGCTCGAGGCGCTCCATATGCGGCTCGTAATCGACGAGCTTGCCGCCGACCACCGCCGTTACCTCATAGACACCGTCGGCAAACAGGAAGCCGCGATCGAAGATCGAAACCTTGCCTTCCGCTTCCGGCACATAGGCCCCGTTCACATAGACAGTCCGGCTCATGGCGATTCCCTTCGATGTTGCGCCGTCAAACCAGATTTTTGCCGCTTGGTCCATGGGGTTGCCGCGCCCCCCTCAGGCCGTGCTAGGAGACGCCCCGTCGTCAACCGTGCTCAAGGAGCATCATGCCCCAATCCATTGCCGCGGCTTCGGTGGAATCCATGCTGGCCCGCGAAAAGGCGCTTTTCGTGCAGCGCAATCCCAATTCGGCGGCGCTGGCCGGCAAAACTGCCGAAAACTGGCTGCGCGGCGTGCCCATGCACTGGATGGTCGATTGGGGAACCCCGTTCCCGCTATTTATATCGTCAGCCCGCGGCATCGACCTGATCGATGCCGACGGCAATACCTATCTGGATTTCTGCCTGGGCGACACCGGCGCGATGTTCGGCCACAGCCCGGCGCCGGTCGCCGAAGTCCTGGCGCAGGCTGGCGCTGATGGCCTGACGACGATGCTGCCATCGCCCGACGCGGCTATCGTCGGGCGCTTGTTGGAAGAACGGTTTGGTCTGCCCTTCTGGCAAGTGACGGCGACCGCTTCGGACGCCAACCGGTCGGTGCTTCGCTGGTGCCGCGCCATTACCGGGCGCAACAAGATCCTGGTCTTCAACGGCTGCTATCACGGTGCGGTCGATGAGACCTATGTGCAATTGAAGAACGGCAAACCGCTCGCCGACCCGGCCCTCATCGGCGAGCCGCATGATCTGACCGCTACGACCAAGGTCGTCGAGTTCAACGACATTCCGGCCCTCGAAGCGGCACTCGCTCCGGGCGACGTCGCCTGCGTTCTCGCCGAGCCGATCATGACCAATGTCGGCATGGTGCTCGCCGATGACGGATTTCACAAAGCCTTGCGCGAATTGACGCGCAAGACCGGCACGATCCTCATCATCGATGAAACGCACTGCATGTCGTCGGGACCTGGTGGCTACACGCGCGCCAACGGGCTTGAGCCGGATGTGATCGTTCTCGGCAAGCCGATTGCCGGCGGCATTCCCGCCGCGGTCTACGGTTTCTCGGCAGAGATGGCGCGCCGCATCGGCGAGTATCTGAAAGGACGTCCGCCCGGCCACTCCGGCATCGGCACGACATTGTCAGGCTCGAAGATTCAGCTCGCTTTGATGCGTCGCGTGCTTGAAACCTATTTCACCGACAAGGCCTTCGCGCCGATGTTGAAGCTCGCGGAAGACTTGGAGCGCGGCATCGCCTCGTCGATCAAGAAGCACGATGCACCATGGCATGTCGTGCGCGTTGGTGCGCGCGTCGAGTTCATGTGTACGCCGGATCGCCCGCGCAATGGTGGCGAAGCGGGCCGTGTCATTCACCGCCCGATCGATATGGCGGTCCATCAGTATCTGCTCAATCGCGGCCTGATGATCACGCCCTTCCACAATATGATGCTGATCTGCCCGGCCACGACGTCGGAGGACGTTACGCGCCTGACCACCGGAATCGACTCGTGCCTGAAGGAGTTGCTGAATTGACCTTCGTGACCCCCAAGCGCGAAGCTGAAGCGCAGGCCTTTCTCGAGGCCAATCCGGACATCACCAGCTTCCATCTCATTTGGACCGATATGTGCGGCGTCCAGCGCGGCAAGATCCTGCGCCGCGACGAGCTTGTGCCGGCCTATCGCGACGGGCGCTTCTTTCCGATTTCGGCCCTGGTTCTCGACGTGACGGGTCAGGACGTCGTCGAGACTGGCATGGTCTGGGACGACGGCGACCGCGATCTGCTATTGTGGCCGGTTCCAGACAGCCTGCGCCGGATTCCCTGGCTCCCCGAACCGTCCGCGCAATTCATCGCACATATTCACGAGCTGGACGGCACGCCGCATATTTGCTGACCCGCGCAATCTGCTTGCCAAGGTCGCGGCGCGCTTTGACCGAACTCAACTTGACGCCCGTGGCGGCCGTCGAACTCGAATTCTATCCTGGTCGACAGGGAAGCTGCACTTGCCGGCAAGCCGATCCCGCCCAGGAACCAGCTCAATGCATCGCGCCCGCAGCATTTGCAGGCCTATTATCTGCAGGATCTCGACGATTTCGCGCCCTTCTTCTCGGACCTCTATGCAATGGCCGCGGTCCAGGATCTGCCGGCCAAGACATTGATCTCGGAATATGCGCCGGGGCAAATGGAAATCGTGCTTGCGCCATCGTGCCGATGTCCTGAAGGCGGGCGATGAAGCAATCATGCTGAAGCGCCTGATCAAGGCCTGCGCCGAGAAGCATGGGTTCATCGCGACCTTCATGGCCAAGCCCTACGCGCAATATTCGGGTTGCGGCATGCATATTCACGTGAGTGTCGCCGATGAGGCGGGCAAGAATCTGTTTGCTGCAGAAGACCCGCTCAAAAATGGCCTGCTTCTTAATGGCGTCGGCGGCCTCAAGGCGACGATGGCAGAATCGATGCTGGTCTTCGCACCCAACGCCAATTCATACCGCCGCTTCCGCCGTAATTCCTATGCGCCAGTCGCCGCCAATTGGGGCATCAACAATCGCACTGTTTCGATCCGCATTCCGGCCGGTGCCGCGGAGACTTGCCATATCGAGCACCGCCCGTCGGGCGCCGATGCCAATCCTTACTTCGTTCTCGCTTCCGTACTGGCCGGAATTCATTACGGCATTGTCGAGAAGCTCGACCCCGGAAGCCCGGTTACCGGCAATGGCTATGAAAAGCGTTCGCGGCGCATTCCCTCGAACTGGTTCGAGGCGATCGATGCCTTCTGGCGCGCGCCTGTCATGAAGGAATATTTCGGCGAGAAGCTCATCGATATCTTCTGCACGCTCAAGGAGGTCGAGGCCGATCGCTTCTTTGCCGAACCTTCGCCACAAGACTATGCTTGGTATCTCAGAACCATTTGACGAGGCATTTCCATGGCCGCGATCATCGGCTGGTCGCATAGCAAGTTCGGCAAGAGCGAGGAATCGCTTGAAGACTTGATTGCCAGTGCCGCACGCGATGCTGTCCAGCGCGCCGGCATCGGCTTCGACGAGATCGATGCGATCTATCTTGGCAATTTCGGCGGCTTCGAAAAACAGGCATTTCCCGCCTCATTTGTGCTCGATGCCGATCCGGCTTTGCGCTTCAAGCCTGCCACGCGCGTGGAGAACGCCTGCGCAACCGGAACCGCCGCGATCCACACCGCCATCAACGCCATCAAGGCTCGCAATGCGCGATTTGTGCTCGTCGTCGGGGCCGAGAAGATGACGACGGCGCCCGGCGAATTGATCGGCGACATTCTGCTCAACGCCTCTTACCGCAAGGAAGAAGGCGACACGCCGGGCGGTTTCGCCGGCATATTCGGGCGCATCGCCGAACTCTACTTTCAGCGCTATGGCGACCAATCGGAAGCGATGGCCATGATCGCCGCCAAGAATCACAAGAATGGCGTTGCCAACCCCTACGCGCAATTGCGCAAAGAACTCTCGGCCGAATTCTGCAACACGGTGTCGGACAAGAACCCGCTGGTTGCGGGTCCCTTGAGGCGTACGGATTGCTCGCTGGTGTCAGACGGCGCGGCCGCACTTGTCCTTTGCGATACCGAAACCGCTTTGCGTTTCCCCAAGGCCGTACATTTCCGCGGAACCGCGCATGCACAGGATTTCCTGCCGATGTCGCGGCGAGACATCGTCGCGTTTGAAGGCTGCACGCGCGCCTGGAAACTTGCTCATGCGCATGCGGGAACCACCATCGACGATCTCTCCTTCGTCGAAACGCATGATTGTTTCACCATCGCTGAGTTGATTGAGTATGAGGCGATGGGTTTGACGCCCCCCGGCATGGGCGCGACGGCAATACGCGAAGGCTGGACCGCGAAGACTGGTAAGCTTCCCGTAAATCCGTCAGGTGGTCTGAAATCGAAGGGTCATCCGATCGGCGCTACCGGCGTTTCGATGCATGTGATGTCCACACTGCAATTGCTCGGGGATGCCGGCGACATGCAGGTGAAGGACGCAAAACTCGCTGGCATCTTCAACATGGGTGGTGCCGCCGTCGCCAATCACGTTTCGATCCTCGAACGATTGCGCTAGACATCCAGGGATTTCGCTGCCGTTTTCTTCCCGTAGGCCATCACGCGGTCGATCAAGGCAAGGAATAGCGCCGAGAACACGAAGGCCATGTGCATGATCGTCAGCCACATGAGCTCCGTGGGAGTGTACTGGCGCGAATTGAGAAAGATCTGCAAAAGATGGATCGACGAAATGGCGACGATCGTCGAGGCGACCTTCACTTTGAGTGATCCCGCGTCGATCTTGCCGAGCATTTCCAGATCGCTCTGCCGGTTGTCGAACCGGCTGACAAAATTTTCGTAGCCAGAAATCATCACCATGACCACCAGGCTGGCGACCAGCGCCGCGTCAATAAGTCCAAGCATGGCGAGGATCGTGCCGGTCTCGTCCAGGCTGAACATCTTCGACATGAAGGAAAACAATTTAAGGCCGAAAGTGGCTGAATAAGCGAGCAACGCCACCGCAAGTCCGACATAGAAAATCACCAGCAGCCAACGGCTCGCCAGAATGATCGATTCAACCATTTGCTCGATGCGCTTCATGAAAATGCCTCGGTCGACAGGAACGCGGTACCCTGATAGCTGAAATGCTACGGGAGGCAAGTCCATGCGCAGCACCAAAGCCATTCAGATTGTCGGCTGTCATGCCGAGGGCGAAGTTGGGGATGTCATAATCGGCGGTGTTGCCCCGCCGCCCGGCGCGACACTCTGGGAGCAATCACGCTTCATCGCCAACGACGGCACCTTGCGGAATTTCGTGCTCAACGAGCCGCGCGGCGGGGTATTTCGCCACATCAATCTGATCGTGCCGCCGAAAATCACCGGGAGCCGCCTTCGGCTTCATCATCATGGAACCCGAAGACACCCCACCCATGTCGGGCTCGAACTGCATTTGCGTCTCGACCGTGCTCCTCGACATCGGCATGATTCCGATGCAGGAACCGGAAACGCATTTTCTTCTCGACGCGCCAGCCGGTATTGTCGCCGTCCGTGCGCGCTGTCGAAACGGCAAAGCCGAAAGTATCACGCTCAGGAATGTTCCGGCATTTGCCGACCGCCTTGCCGCATCGATTGAGGTCGAAGGTCTAGGGACCGTCGCGGTCGACACGGCCTTCGGCGGTGACAGCTTCGTCATGGCTGACGCGCGTTCGCTTGGATTTTCCCTTGAGGAGAGAGAAGCGCGCGATCTCGCAATCATCGGGCGCCGGATCGTGGCGGCGGCTAATGAGCAAATTCCGTTCCTCCACCCTGCTCTCAGCGACTGGTCGCACTATTCCTTTTGCTTCCTGACCGGCCCGCTTGAAACCGTCGACGATTGCGTCTCAAGTCGCAATGCCTGCGTCATCAATCCAGGCAAGATCGACCGTTCACCGACCGGCACTGGATGCTCGGCCCTGATGTCCGTGCTTCACGCCAAGGGCCTGCTCAAACTCGGAGAGCGCTATATCGGTCGCTCGATCATCGAGAGCCGCTTCGAGGGTCGGATCGTGGAAGAGACGGAACTTGCCGGTAGAACGGCCATCATTCCCGAAATCACTGGCCGTGCATGGATCACCGACCAGCGCACCCTGCTCCTCGACCCCGAGGATCCTTGGCCGCAGGGCTACAAGCTGAGCGATACTTGGCCGCTTGACAGCTGAGACTTGGGCGCCCGGCTTGGCCGTCGCCCGTCGGAGACAAGATCCTTGTCACGGACGAGGCGATATCCAACAAATCGGCGGCATTCGATCGGGTCGTAGCCGAGCCTCTCGCGCAATTTCCGCCGCAGCTTGCTGATATGGCATTCGAGCGTCTTATCGACGACGGAATCCTCTCCGGCACCGTAGATTGCCGTGAACATGCGATCCCGGTCGATCCAGCGTCCGCAATGGCTCGAAAGATACTCCAATATCCTTTGCTCGCGACGCGGCAGTTGCATCGCGACGCCACCGATCAAGGGATCGCTGCCATCGACAAAGATGCGGATATCTCCGGTCTGCGCTTCGATCCCGGGCGCCGAGCGGCGCCTGATTGCTTCAGCGCGCGCGAGAATTTCGCGTGCATGAATTGGTTTTTCAACGACGTCGTCGGCCCCTGCAGCGAAGAGTTGCAACGTCCTTTCAAGCTTGCGATTGTCAGTTAGTGCAATGATCGGCGCGGATGATTTCCGCCTGATCATGCTTGGCAGCGAAATCTCGCCCGGGCAGTCACCTACCACGAAGGCCTCGATCGCTAGAACCTCCCCCGGTAGCGCCGACGCCAGCCAAAGCCGGCACTCGTCGGGGATATGGCCCATCACGGCCATGCCCTCCTTCTGGAACGCAATTGCGTAGCTCGCCAACACCGTCTCACGACAATCAACTAGTAGAAGCACGCGAACTCTCCCTGCGCCAAATGGAGAACTCAGACACTGATAACACAAACCGAGTAGTACTGGTATAACTATCACATATTCTACAAATTGATAAGGCGTATGCTTTGGACAGTCGAGTATAGTGACGCTGCGATATAGAATTACACTCAGTAGATTTATCAGAGGTTGTGGCGACGCGCTGGACTGAGGCTATGCACTGCTCCCGCCAATCGGCCGCAGGACGGTGCCTTGATTGTGGGAAGGTGCATTGGAAAATACCGACAATCAAAATCGCGATCACGGTCTAATGGTAGCGTGGGACCGCCCAACGATAACGTCCCGGCTGTAAAGGCTTGTCGCCTGATCGTTCGGGCACGCAAACCCGACGTGACCTTACTTTCAGCACCTCCTGTTCGAATTTCGATCCCAATACTGGCGGCAATTGCGAATTGAATGGGGGCACCACCGAGTCCTAGAGGGCTCCGCCGATTTCATTCGCTCAACGACGCAACACGCATCGGGACAGTTCCCGTGCTACGTAAGCCAATCCATCATGGGCGCGACACAAAACCTGTGCCCTAACACGCGGCTACTGTCGCAGGGAGCGGTCTCGGGTGATCCCGCTTACTCCCGCAGTGGGTCAATTAACCCTTGGTCGATTGGCCACTTCGCGAATGATTATGTCGCCATGCCTGGAATTGCGCGGTTCGCTCCTCGCTAGGCGGGTAGAGCCCAGGCAGGCTCGCACCTGTTTCAACCTCGCGCAGGATCCATTCCTCCAAGGCTTCGCCTTCCGTGCCCAGTTGGACGACAACTTCGATCATAGCCTGCGGAATCACCACCGCCCCATCCTGATCGGCCACGATCAGGTCATTTGGAAGGACAGCTACGCCGCCGCAACCAATCGGCTGCTGCCAGGCAACAAAAGTCAGCCGCGCAACCGAGGGCGGTGCCGAGATTCCCGAACACCAGACAGGCAGGGTTGTTCGCCGCACGCCTTCCATGTCGCGGATCGCTCCATCCGTAACGAGGGCTTTGATGCCTCGTTTCTTCATGCGTGCGCAAAGAATGTCTCCGAAGATGCCGGCATCAGAAATGCCGCAAGCGTCGACAACAGCGATGCATCCCTCTGGCATGTCCTCAATGGCAAATCGCGTGGAAATCGGCGAGGCTAGCGATTCGGTTGTCGCCAGATCTTCGCGACCCGGAACAAAGCGAAGCGTGAAGGCCGGACCCACAATTCTTGGCTGCCCCGGCTCAAGACAGGTGGCGCGACGAAATCCAAACATTGCGCAACCCTTTTTTGAGCAAGACAGTCGTGATGGTCGCAGTCGTCAAACCTTCCAGCGCTTTAATCGTATCGCTGTTCAACACCATCACTTCCCCCCGATACCGCTGGTCCCGTGGACGCGGAAACCGTAGGCCTCATACTTGCTCAACGCCATATCACCCACCTATTTCAGATACTGGGGATCAGGCCGCCGTCGACACGGATCGTCGCGCCGTTGACATAGGATGCGCGCGTGCTTGCCAAGAACGCGACGACATCAGCATATTCCGAAGGTTCCCCATAGCGTCCGACGGGAATGTCCTTCCCGCTGTCGGTAGCAACCTCAGCGACACTTCGGCCTTCACGCTGCGCCTTAGCCTCATCAAGCCGCCGCACGCGGTCCGTCGCAATCCGGCCCGGCACCACAACATTCACTGTAACTCCGTCGCGAGCGATTTCGCGGGCCAATGTCTTGGACCATCCCGCCAATGACAGGCGCAGTGCGTTGGAGAGAGCAAGGTTAGGGATCGGAATGATGATGCCAGATGAGGCGCTGGTGATGACGCGACCCCACTTTCGCTGCCGCATTCCGGGCATGATACGATTTGTAATCGCGATAACCGAAAGCACCATCTTGCGGAATTGATCTTCCCAGGATGCAAGCGGCGTCTCAGACGCAAGCGTGGGAGGCGGACCGCCCGTGTTGTTGATGAGTATGTCAACAGGCCCTAGTTTCGTTTCAATCTCGGAGACCTTTGCGTCCAACAGCGAAAGATCGGCAATATCCCAAGTCAGCGGCAGGAAGTTCGCATTGCCGAATAGCTTTCCGGCGCTCACGCGGGCGAGAGAACTCCTGATTGATATCAATGCCAGCGACCTGACAACCTTCCTGCAGCAGGGCTGCAGCGATCGCGCTCCCGAGCCCACCACCAGCACCCATAACCAGCGCTACTTTGCCCGCAATCTTCAAATCCATATGCTTGACTATCCACGAAAGACACAACGCAGCGGGCGAACTTCCCTTCGGGACTGTATCTAAACGGTTGGGAAACAGGTCCATTAGTTTATCTGATACTGGCGGGTGACCTGCCCCACCGGCCGCACTCACAAGCGTATCGGCGGTTTGTAACCTTGCTGATTTTCGCTTCCAACCACCAGCAACCGCTTCAGCCAGGGCGCTAACCGCGTCATCTGCGGAACAAATTCGTGCCGGAGCAAGCCCGCTACGATGTCGGAGAGTTCCTTCGGCACCCGGGCAAGCTCGCGGCTGCGCGTGATGAGAGAGAGCCGACGCTGAAGCCCTGAACCAGGAAACGGGAAGCACTGGACGCTATTGACGAGTTCGCCAGCCTCATAAAGGCACAAGGGTGTCGTGATCGCCCAGCCCTGGCCTGCCGCCACTGCCATCGCCACACCAAAAGGCGTATCGAATTCGAGCGACCGAGGAAGGTCCAATCCAATGCGGCGCAAGTGACGCTCGATCGCCAGGCCGACTTTGCGTCGGTGATGGAAGCGAACGAAGTTGAGGTCCTCGCAAAGCGCCATCAGATCTTTAACGCGTTTCGGCGGCGGGGTGCCCGGCGGCGCGATGACAATATAGGGTTCATCAAGCAGAACCCAAGTTTCTAGTCCATCAGGAACATCGGACTCGTCGACCCCGAGAAAGATATCGAGGCGGCGCGCGGCAATATCGTCGACGTGCGAGGACGTCAGGCCGGAAACGAAAGATACACTCTCGGCAAACTGCAAGAGACGCTCCGGCAGAGTCGGCAAAAGAAGCCGTTCGAAAGAATCGATCAGTCCCACGCGTATATTAGGCACTTTGCCTCTGCGAACATCACGCAACAGAGGCGCAATCTGGCGCGCATCCGCCAACAGCACGGTGGCGTGTTGGCGCAGCACGGCGCCGCTTGGGGTTATGCCCAAGGGTCGCATGTTGCGATCAAACAAGGATGTCCGCATGCGTTCCTCAAGTTCGAGGATCGTCTGGGAAACGGCAGATTGTGTGAGGTCCAGAACTCGCGCAGCTGCCGACATCGTTCCGTGCTCGCACACCGAAAGAAAGATATCGAGAGATCGCAAATCGAATGGAAGTGAATCTTCGGACATGGCCGCCGCCGCCAAGGCATCAGCAAAACTTATAATATCTACAAACGCGACCGAGTCTACAGTGCCACGTAACAAGCCCGAACAACCGGCAATCACCTGAAACTGGGAGGACCAAAACAATGCATTCTTCGATCAGATCCATGCTCCTGGCGGCCACGGCCGTCATAATTCCAACCATGGCGGCGAACGTGGCACTCGCCGACGAGTATGTCGACCAGGCCAAGGCCTATATCGCCCAAATTACCGCGCCAGGCGCGGGCTGGACCGGGCCAACAACAGGCCCCAAGGCGCAAGATCACAAGCTTATTGTGTTCGTAAATTATGACCAGCGAAACAGCGGAGGACGTGCGGTCGGCGAATTCGCCGGGGAAGCTGCCAAAGTCATGGGGTGGGATTATCGCGTGCTGGACGGACAGGGCACGGTGTCAGGCCAGACTGCCGCCCTCAACCAGGCGATTGCGCTCAAGCCGGACGGGATCATTTTAGGTTCAGTCGATGCCATCGAGCACAATCCTGCGATCACCCAGGCGGTCGATCAGGGGATCAAAGTAGTGTCATGGCACTCGGGCACCAAAGCCGGAAAGCTGGACGGCTCTCCTATCTTCACCAATGTTACAACCGACCCCACCGAGGTCGCGCGCGCCGCCGGTCTTTATGCGGTTGCAGAATCTGATGGAAAGGCACAGGTCGTGTTGTTCACCGACAGTGCCTACCAAATCTGCATCACCAAAACAGACGCGGAGAAAGCCGCGGTCGAGGGCTGCAAGACGTGCAAAGTCCTGGAGATACAGGATACGCCGCTGGGCGAGGTTTCGACGCGCATGCCGCAAATCACCGCAAGTTTGAAGGCCAAGTACGGCGACAACTGGACCCATTCAATCGGCATCAATGATCTCTATTTCGACTTTATGGCGCCGGCCCTCCAGGCGGCCGGAATCGCCGGTGATGGCCTTCCGAAAAACATTTCGGCGGGTGACGGCTCCGAGGCAGCATTTCAGCGGATCGAAACCGATCAATACCAGATCGGCACGGTGGCCGAGCCGCTGCGCCTGCACGGCTTCCAAGTCATTGATGAGTTGAATCGCGCATTCGCGGGAGAGGCGTCGAGCGGCTATTCCGCACCGGTCCACCTGTTCACTCCGGCAAACGTCAAGAGCGATCGCGGCCCCGGTGGCATCTACGATCCTGCCAATGGCTATGAGACCGAGTATCGCAAGATCTGGAACAAATGATATTGTCTACGTGCCGGCCGACAGGAATGCCGGCCGGCACCTTCTGCCGCCTCAGTTGACAAATTTGACGCGAGATCGGCGACCGAAGCCGGCGGTTATGAGGATGATGAAATTGTCGAACACTGAAATACCCACCCCTCAATATGCGCGCAAGATGAAGGCCATTGGTTGGAGCGACCAAGGAGGACGCCCGGACGCCGTACAGGTGATGGTCGCCAATGGCTTTGCCTATCTCGGTCACCTCTTCTCGAACGGCTTCAGTGTCATCGACGTCCGTGACCCCACAAAGCCTCGGGCCGTCAAGTACGTTCCGGCTCCACCAAACACATGGAACCTTCATCTGCAGGCGCATGAGGACCTGCTGCTTGTTGTGCACGCGAAGAACATGTGGGCACAAGCCGAACTGGCGGATGAGCGTAATTATTACCGCGCCAAGACAACCGACATTCATCGTCATGCCGAGAGTGCCGACCAAAACTGGTCGGCCGGCTTGGCCGTCTACGACATCTCGAAACCAGGAGATCCGCAACAGATCGGGTTCATGCCCATCAGAGGCGGCGGACTGCATCGGGTCTGGTATGTTGGCGGCCGCTGGGCCTATGCTTCGGCCCTCATCGAAGGGTTCAGCGATTACATCATGATCGTCATCGACATGGCTGACCCGGCGCATCCGCGCGAATATGGTCGGTTCTGGCTGCCCGGCATGAATCTCGCCGCCGGCGAAACATTAAACTGGCCGTCCGCGTCCGGGCGCTACGGTTGTCATCACCCGATCGTCCAGGGGGATATTGCTTATTGCAGCTGGCGAGATGCATGCCTTGTCGTCGTCGATCTCGCCGACCGCAGCAAACCGAAACTCTTGTGCCATCGCATGTGGTCGCCGCAAATGGGCGGTGCGACGCATAATTGCCTGCCATTGCCAAATCGCGAACTGCTATTGGTGCTCGACGAAGCGACGCTTGACGACATGGAGGACGGCTACAAGCCGATCTGGGTGTTCGACAACAAGGATCCCGCCAATCCTCGCTGCCTCTCAACCTTCCCTACCCCATCCGACCGTAACTACGTGAAAGTGGGCGGCCATTTCGGTCCGCACAATGTTTACGAAAACCGACCCGGCCAGTTTGTGAGCGAGGACCTGATCTTCACGACCTATCAGAATGCCGGTGTCCGCGTGTACGATATCCGAAACCAATACAGCCCTGTCGAAGTCGGTGCATTCGTTCCTGCGGCGCCGACCAAACTCGTTGATCCGCGCCCCAATCGGCCCTTGGTTCTTCACGCGGCAGATGTTTTTGTTGACAGAAACGGCCTCGTCTACGCGACCGATTTCAGCGTCGGCCTCTATATCATGGAATACACCGGGTGACCGTTCCGGACGAGGTCGTCCTGGCGTTTCACGGTATATCCAAGCGCTTCGGCGGTACGGAAGCACTTAGCGATGTCAGCCTCGACCTGAGACGGGGAGAAGTGCTGGCGTTGCTCGGTGAGAACGGTGCCGGGAAATCCACATTGATCAAGATTCTCGCAGGTGTTCATGCGCCGGATGAGGGTGATATTAGATTTCCCGACGATGCCGGCCTTCAATCGAAGCAGCCCTCGCCCATTGCTTTCATCCACCAGGATCTTGGCCTGATCGAATGGATGACCGTTGCTGAGAATATCTGTCTTTCTCTCGGCTATCCGCGCCGCTTCGGACTGATCGATCATGCTGCAGCCCGCCGTCGCGCAATCAACGCGTTGGCCGAACTCGACGTTGCCATCGACCCCGACGAGCGCGTCGAGTCGCTCAGTCGGACCGAGAAATCGCTGGTCGCAATCAGCCGAGCATTGGCATCCAATGCCAAAATCGTAGTGCTGGATGAACCGACCGCGAGCTTGCCAGCCAATGAAGTCGCGCACCTGTTCTCGGCGATCAAGCGGCTGCGGGCATCCGGAGTTGCGATGATATATGTGTCGCACAGGCTCGATGAAGTCTTCGAGATTGCTGACCGCGTGGTGGTGCTGCGCGATGGCAAGGTGGCGGGCGAGCGCGCTGTCGCCGCCACGAACCCGCAAGAGATTATTCGGCTTATCGTCGGCCGGGAGCATTCGCAGATATTTCCGCGCGCCAAGACCGCGGCGGGCGCCGTGCGGCTGCGTCTGTCGGAGCTGCGCACGGAAGACGCCGGCCCGTTCAGCGCCACGTTTTGTCGCGGCGAGGTAGTCGGGCTTGTGGGGTTGCGCGGCGCTGGTCAGGAATCGGTCGGAGAAGCCTTGTTCGGGTTGATCCCCTTGTTGGGCGGCTCCATCGAACTCGATGGCGCTCTCGTGGCCCCCACTTCACCGCGTCAGGCCATGGACCTCGGAATCAGCCTTGTCTGGGGAGACCGCAACAGCGGGTCCATTGTTCCGGTCCTCTCTGTTAAGGAGAACATGTTTCTCAATCCGATTTGCGGCGGCCTGAAACCGTGGTCGTACATGTCCCCACGCCATGAAGCGGCCAATGCATACGAGTTGGGCAATAAGGTTGGGCTGCGGCCCAATCAGCCCGATCTGCCAATCGAAGCACTGTCAGGGGGAAACCAGCAAAAGGTCGTTATAGGACGCTGGCTGCATCTCAATGGCAACGTGCTGGTGTTCGAAGATCCGACCGCAGGAGTCGATGTCGGCGCGAAGGCGGACATCTATCAGCTCTTCAATTTAACCTTGGCCGCCGGGTCGGCAATCATTCTGATATCCACCGATTTTGAGGAGGTTGCCAGCATCTGCCACCGCGCACTCGTTTTTGACCGCGGGAAAGTCGTCGCGGAGCTATCCAGCGAAGACTTGACCGTGGAGGCATTGCTGTCCGCGGCATCGGCGAGCGTCGTCGCCAAAGCTGTCGCACAGAACACCCTCAATCCGTAGATCATCATGCAATCTTTAAAATCGCGCGCCCTTGAACCCACACGATCCGAACTGGCGAGAATGAGTCGCGGTCAGGCAGTGATGCGACTGATCCCGGTTTTCGGTTTGCTGATTCTGGGAGTCCTCCTTGCCGTAATTTTCTCGCTTGCTTTGCCCGAGACGTTCCCGACGATGTTCAATCTTCGCTCGATCCTGAGCGACAAGTCTATTGTTGCCCTGTTAGCGCTGGCGGCAATTTTGCCGATGATGGCCGGTCGCATCGACCTGACAATCGGATACGGAATCGTCTTGTGGCACATTCTGGCTATCAGCCTGCAGACCTTCTATGGCTTCCCGTGGTTTGTCAGCATCTTCCTCGTATTGCTCGGCGGAATAACGGTCGGCCTCATAAACGGCCTGCTGGTTGAGATCGCCCAGATCAATTCTTTTATTGCGACCCTCGGTACCGGGACAATTCTGTATGCCTTAGCACTTTGGCATTCCGGCGGCCGGCAGGTCATCGGCACACTTCCTCGGGAATTTCTCGGCATCAATGGACAATTTGTACTCGGTCTGCCGATCACGGCATTCTACGTCATCGGCCTCTCCATCGTGCTCTGGCTCATCACCGAGCGGCTGCCGCTCGGCCGGCAGCTTTATGCGATTGGAGCCAACCCAAAGGCGGCAGCGCTCAATGGGATTCCGGTCCGGCGATATGTGATCGGGTCTTTCGTGGCGTCCGGTTTCCTCACCGCATGCACAGGGGTGATTCTCGCTTCCAAGCTAAGGATCGGCCAAGCGGGTGTCGGTCTTGAATATCTGCTCCCCGCACTTGTCGGAGCTTTTCTCGGTTCAACGACAATCAAGCCCGGACGTGTGAATGTTTGGGGAACCGTTGTTGGCGTATTCGTTTTGGCGGTTGGAATATCCGGAATCCAACAGTTCGGCGGTGAGTTCTTTGTCGAACCCCTCTTCAACGGTGCTACTCTTATCATCGCCATTGCGTTGGCCGGATACGCACAGCGGACCCGGCGCACGCATCGAGCGCATGTGGCTCCCGCCGACAGCGGTCCTCCGGCGGCCCAGCCCCCGCCCAACCACCATTGAGGGCGATAGACGAACCTGTCATCAAGGAAGATGCGTCGGACGCGAGGCACACGATCACCCTGCAATATCGCTGACATGGTCCACGCGACGCAGCTTTATGTTGCAGAGAACCTGGGCTTTGAATGCTTCCCCTTTGATGGGGTCGTCGCGAGCAATGTCGGCTGCGAGAGAAGCGAACCACTCGCGCGAACGGTTTCTGTGCACATCAGGAGAAACTCAAACGCATGGAAAGACGGACCAACCGTCCAACTTCGTAAGTCAAAGGAGGAGAATCTATGAGCAAACTCGATTTAAATCTTGCTTGCCGCATTCTCTTCACCGATGCCTGGGCGTTTTCGGTGCTGGCGGGCTCAACCATAAAGACATGGGCCGAGCTTGAAGATCCCAAGATGCGGCTCCTTGTGTAGAAGGGCTCGACAATGCAAGTGGTGGCAGAAGCACTTGCGCCCAGGCACAGATCACGCCGGTTAAGGACCGCAAGCTTGTCGTGCTCGAACTCAAATCGGGCCGGCGCGACGCAATTCTGCTGGCCGTCTTCGATGCGCTTCAAGTCCAGAAGGAAGGGATCGGCGAGATCGTTCTGCCCGAGCACATCTTGCGCAACCCGGCGACGATCGGCATTGCCCGCGTGCCCGGCAATTAAGGCTACATCAACTTCCTGACGAACTGGGTGCAACAACAGCGGGCAACATTCGTGGATCTTCGGGCAAAGCGCTTTCGCGAGTCCGGCAGCGTGGCGCCCAGGTGTTAGACTTAGAATTTCGGGTGATTCTGAAGCGTTGGTGTGTGCGCGACAAGCTTGCGGGCTTCGGCGCTGATCGGATTGCGCAATACCACTTCCGCCGGCCCGTTCTCCACGATTTGGCCTGCGATAAGCACGGACACACATTCGGCGATACCACCGACGAGGGCAAGGTTATGGGTTATAAACAGTATTGAGAGAGCTTGATTTCGCTTCAGTTCGTCAAGCAACTCGATGATGACAGCCTGAATCGAGACATCGAGCGCCGAAGTGATCTCATCGCAGATCAGCAAGCGAGGTTCCACCACCAGGGCTCTGGCTATTGCAGCCCGCTGACGCTGGCCCCCAGACAGTTCATGAGGATACCGATTCGCCGCGCTGGCCGGCAAAGCCACCCGTCGCAAGGCTGCTTCAATACTCTTGCCGGCCTCGGCGCGCGATACCGGAGCGAGTATCGACAAAGACGCTGCGATCGACTGCCCAATCGTGCGGCGCGGATTGAGCGAGGCATAGGGATTCTGAAAAATGTACTGGATATCTCGGCGGCTCATGGCCGGGCGGTTACGGCTGGCTGCGGCCAATTGCTTGCCCGCGAATGCGAGGCTGCCAACTTGCTCAGTATGAAGTCCAGCGACACAGCGTGCTAAAGTGGTTTTCCCCGATCCGGATTCACCAACGATCGCCAGGCACTGACCCGCCTCAAGCTTCAGATTTACGCCGTGCAGGATCTCGGCATCGCCGTGGCGTGCTCTCAGATCCCTGATCTCGAGTAGAGGCTCAGAACCCTTTGGTGCCTGGAGTGGCCTGGCAACTCGGGCTGCGAGACCAACTTCCAAAACCGGATTGATGCAGCGCACGTGGGATTCCGGAGTAATGTGACGATAGGGCGGCATTTCTGCCCTACATTGCGGCGTGACACGAGAGCAGCGGGGCGCAAAACTGCAACCGGGAGGCCGCGCACCTGGATCGGGTGCATGACCCGGAATACCGTGCACAGCCGCGTTGTGGGCCAAATCCGGCACGGCGGCGATCAAGGCCTGCGTATAGGGATGGTAAGGACTGTGCAACACCTGCCCCACAGGGCCAGCTTCTACAATCCGACCCGCATACATGACGGCCACACGATGAGCGAGCGACGCCATCGCGGAAAGGTCGTGGCTGATATAGACGGCGGCCACTCCATAGCGGCTGCATAATTGCCTGACAATCTCGAGGATGTGCGCCTGCGTCGTGACATCGAGACCAGTCGTGGGTTCGTCCATCACAATCACGCGCGGGCGGTTGGCGAAGGCCATGGCAATGACAACTCGTTGCTGCTGGCCGCCGGAGATCTGGTGCGGATAGGAGCGGAGAAAAGAACGCGTGTGCGGAAGCTTCACTTCACCCAGCAGTTCTTCCAGCCGGGCATCTGACATGCGTTGCCCTCCTTTACCACACTCCGCAATCTGCGTGCGGATTCTTAGGCCGGATTCAGGGCTGAGCTCGGATCCTGCGGCACGTAGCACACGACAGGACCACGTAGCGCTCTCAACCCCTCTCCAGTGAGACCCAGCAGCGAATGACCCGCAACCAGGATTTTGGAACTGCTCGCAATCGTCAGGCCTCGGCGGCAATGATTGAGCAACGCCAGCCCAGCGGTAGTCTTGCCAGACCCGGATTCACCGACAAGCCCAAGCACTTCGCCCGGCTTCAACGAAAAGCCGAGTTCTGAAACGATATCGACATCAGTCCCTGCACGCACCACGCGGAGATTGCGAACTTCCAGCGCATCCGGGATCACATTCATTAAGGTATTTTGGCGCAGTTTCGCCAATGCTGGCGGCATTGGTCGAGCGAGAAAGCGCATCCGTGAAGAGATTTATGCCAATCGTCAAAATCGCGATCAGGAATACGGGAACCAACACGGGCCAGGGATTTGCGCCCATGCCAATTCGGTTCTCATTGATCATCAGGCCCCAATCCGGTGTCGGGGGCTGCTGCCCCAATCCAAGAAAACTGAGGCCTGCAATGAGCGCTATCGAATAAGTGTAACGCAGGCCCAACTCGACCAGGAGCGGAACCGAAATATTGGGCAGTATTTCGGTCAAGAGAATGCGCATCGGCGACATTCCGATCGCCTCGGCATGGCGGACAAAATCCTCGCTCGCAACGCGCAATGTCCCCGCCCGCGCCACGCGAGCCACCTGTGGCATGTGAATGGCCGCAACGATCACGGCGACGAGCCATGGGTCGGACCCCAGAATGCTCAGAAACAATATGGCAAAAATGGTTTGCGGGAACGCAAGGGCCACATCGAGCAATCGCATGATCGCCTCGTCCGTCACACCCTTGAAGAACCCTGCAGCCATTCCAAGAATGGCGCCGGTCGCAACTCCCAAGAGCGTCGCCGCCGCGGCGAGACCCAGCGTGCGATAGCCGCCGGTCAGTATGCGTGAGAGGGCGTCGCGGCCGAGCAAGTCCGCACCAAGCAGCAAGGTCGCGTTCGCTTTCTGAAATGGCGCGCCGACGAATGCTTCGGGCTCGTAGGGTGCAACGAAGGGGCCCGCCAATGCCAGCACGATCACAAAAATTGCGAGCACCAGTCCGACAAGGCCCAGTCGCGATCGCAATGCGCTCAACGCCGCCATGAACCGGTCCTGAGTTTTGGCGTAATGAGAACGGTGAGAACATCGGCAATGAGATTGACCGACACGTAAAAGGCCGCGAGTAGCAGAACCGTTAGCTGGATCGTCGGAATGTCACGCGTCGTGACGGCATTGATAAGGCCTTGGCCAATACCCGGAAACCCGAAAACATACTCGACCACGACCACACCCCCCGCCAGATAGGCAAAGGTCAAGGCAATTACCTGGAGCGCCGGGCCCATGGCATTCGGCAAAGCATGGACCATTATCACGCGGACTCGCGACAGTCCCTTGAGCCGCGCCATCTCGACATAGTCGCTATCCAGGACCTCGATCATCGTAGCTCTGATCATCCGGAAAATGTATGGAAAGACCAGGATGGTCAACGTCAGCACCGGCAAAACAAGTATTTGTGGACGATCCAGTATGGAACTTCCAGGCCTGACCATCGAAACCGGCGGGAACCATTGGAAAACGATCGTTGAGAACAATGCAATGAGCCCAATGGCAATGACGAATTCGGGAGCCGCAGCGAGAGCAAGGGCGGCCACTGTCATAATGTTGTCGGCCTTGCTTTCCTTCCGGAAGGCCGCATACACGCCCGCCGCAATTGCGAGCGGTACCGCGACCATCGCCGTTATTAGCAAGAGGGTCGACGAGTTTATGATCCTCGGCATGATCTGAGGAAGGATCGGCTTCTGATTGGCGAGCGACAAGCCAGGGTCGCCCGCGAGAATCCCGGCCAGCCAACGCCAATATTGCACGATCGCCGGATCGTTGAGATTGAGTTGCTCTCGTAGCGCCTCAAGCCGCTCCGGCGTAGCCGACCGGCCCAGCACCGCCTGCGCGGCATCGCCGGGAAGATATTGCGTGGCCACAAATACGACGATCGAAACCAGCAACAACGTGGCAAGGCCGAGCAGCAAACGCCGCGAAATCAATCCCAGAAGCAAGCCCTGACGCAACTCTTTATGCTATCCAAGCGGTCCGGAAGCCGAAATTTCCCAGCGGTATTCCGGTGGCTGCTGGAGTGAAGCCTTCCACATTTGCCGCCATCAGATCGACGCCCTGGTTGAACGCTGGAATGATTTATCCACCCCTCTCGAAGTCGATCTTCTGCATGGCGCGCAAGATCTCGCAACGTTTGGCATGATCGGGTGTTGCCTGAGCTTCATTATAGAGGCGGGTATCGTCTGGATCGTTCCAGTGCGTCTCATTGTAAGGCGCACCTTCGAGGCTCGACTGCACAACCTGGCCCATGAACGGCGCATAGTACCAGATATCCTGTGCAAATGGCCAATTGGTATACTGCTCGCCGAAGAAGATGTCGGGGGTTACCTGTTTCACATTGACGGTAACACCAGCATCCTTGGCTTGTTGGGCGAAGACCTGCGCCGACTGGACGACACCCGCGGCAATATCGGAAGTTACGAGCTCGACCACGAGATTTTCCTGGCCGGCCTTCTTGAGAAGAGCCTTGGCCTGCTCGACATCGCGCGTCCTGTTCCATGCGGGGTCGTAGCATGGGTCAGCCGGCGAGAAAACATCGGCGCCTACGGCAGCATAGCCGCTGAAGGCCAAATCTATGATCTGCTGGCGATCGACCATAAGTCTGAAGGCCATTCGGACATCGGGATTATCGAAAGGCGCATGGTCCACCCGCATAACGAAAGGCGTCCATTGCCCTGGCTTCGAGACGAGTTTCTTCAACGCGCCGCCATCGCCGATCTGATTGACCAGAGCCAATGGCGCAGACGCAAAGACATCGATCTCGCCGCCCTGAAGCGCATTGAATGCGGCTGTCGCATCGGCAAATGAGCCGATGATGGTAATCGAATCGAGGTTGGGCTCTCCCTCGCGCCAATATCCATCAAAGCGCGTGAACACGCCCTGCTCACCCGGTGTGAATTCCTTGTACTGGAACGCGCCGGTGCCCACCGGCGCCTTCGGGTCGTACCCGACCGGTACAATAGAGTACATATGCGATGCCGAAATCAGGTCCGGAAGCGCTGCGAAAGGTGTGAGCGCCGGGAAGCGGATCGTCCGGTCATCCAAGATCTTCAAATTGGCGAGATCGAGCGGCTTTAGGCCAGACGCGCCGGCAAAAGGCGCATCCGGATTGGCGACGCGACGATAGGAGAAGGCAACGTCCTCGGCAGTAACGGCCTTGCCGTTGTGAAATTTGAGGCCGGGCTTGAGTCGAATAGTCCACTCCGTAGCGTTGGAATTGGCTTCGAGCGTTTCGGCCAGCGTATTGACAACCTTGCCATCAGGGTCGAGTTGAACGAGCCCTTCATACATTGCCAGTACCCGCGCCGTATCGGGAACGCTGACACTGCCATGCGCGTCCATGGTGTCAGAACTGCCACCGCCAAGGATTGCAACGCGCAAATTGCCACCCTTTTTTGGCGATTGCGCCCGCGCTGTGCTGGTAATCGCTCCAGCTAAGGGTAGCGAAGCCAGGCCGGCAACAACTTCACGGCGTGATAGGCGAATATAGTCAAAGCGTTTCTTCATGACGTTCTCTCCCGCAGTTCTTTTCGAATGATGGCCGCGCCGGCCGTCATCGCCTTCAGTTTTCCGAGCGCTGTTGCGCGCGGCAGATATTTCATTCCGCAATCCGGCGCGAGGATCAGACGCTCCGGCGGTATAATTTCCAGCGCTCGCCGGATGCGGCTTGCAATGACCTGCGGCGATTCGATGGCCGAATCCCCCAGATCGAGCACACCAAGCATGATCGTCTTCGACGGCAAGCCGTTCAGCGCCCGCATGTCGAGCTTGGGTTGAGCGGCTTCCAGGGAAATCTGGTTCGAACAGCACCGATCCAGTTCGGGCAGGAAGGAATAGCCCGATGGCTTATCCTTGACCGCATAGGCATAGCCGAAGCACATGTGGACGATAGTCGGCGCGGCAACTCCGGCGAGCGCGAGGTTGATGCCCTCAATGCCATATTTCTTGGCTTTTTCGGGTTTCGCTTGCAGGTACGGCTCATCGATCTGAACGACGTCGCAACCTGCAGCTTTGAGGTCTTTGAGCTCGGCATTGACGGCATCGGCATAGGCCAGGATGAGAGAGCGCTCATCCCTATAGTACTCATCGATCGCCAGTTGGCTCATGGTGAAGGGGCCAGGAACGGTCATCTTTACGGGCCGATCTGTGATCGATCGCAAAAACCTGTAGTCATCAAGCTGGACAGGGCGCAGCCGCTTGATCGGCCCGACGACCCGCGGCACAGGAATCATCGCGCCAGCGCGATCCGGCATTTCTCCGGGTTGGTCAAGATCGATACCAGACAAGGCTGTGGCGAAGAGATTGAAATAGCTCTCGCGACGAACTTCGCCGTCGGAAACTATATCGAGGCCGGCTTCTTCCATATCGCGCACAGCGAGCCGTGTGGCGTCGTCCTGAGCTTCCTTCAGTCGCTCTCCCTCAAACCGCCAGACTTTGGCCATGCGCACGCGCGGGGGCGTATTCGCCATCATCATCTCGTGGTCGACGAGCCAAGGGGGTTGCGGATAACTGCCGACGACGGTTGTCGGCAAGAGCGGCAAGTTCATACTCAACTCCTCGAAGGGGACAAGCCCGGATGCAGAGACACCGAAATTGCCTCGTCACCAGCGACCTCACCGGCCAGCGTGCGGATGGCGATGTCGGCCTCTTCAAGCGAAAATGAATGGGTGTGCAGGCGGGCGAGATCGTAGCGGTTCTCGGCAAGCAGACGGAGCGCCTGGACATAGGCTGCGCTGCCCTGGCTATACACGCCCCTGATCGTCAGTTCGCGGAACAGGATACGATCAGAATCGAGCGCAACTTTGGTGTTGCGACCTTTGACACCGCCGATGACGACGGTACCGCCGATGCGCACCGCGCCGACGGCATCGACGATCGGCTGTGGGCTTGCCGGCACCACATCGATTGCCACATCGACGCCATTGCCACTTGTAATCTCCAGAACGCGCGCGACCGTGTTTTCCTCATCCGCAACAATGGTGTGATGCGCACCCAAAGCCCTGGCGAGCGCAAGCTTATGTCTGTCTCGCTTCAAGCCTGTGACGATGATCGTCCCGGCTCCCGCTTCTCGGCAGGCAATCACCGAACCAAGCCCGCGCTGTCCCGGACCCAATATCAGGACGCTGTCGCCCATTGCCGTCTTCGGCACTTGCACTGCCCAGCGCACACCCGCGGCAAGCGACTGATACTGTGTAGCGAGCTCGATCGGCATTTCATCAGGGATGCGATGCAGAATGCTCCGCGGAACGAGGTGCAGATGACTCGCATAGCCGCCCCACAACCCATGGCCGTAGTTGAGCGGCAGGAAGCCGTAGGCCGGCAGTCCCGTGGGGCGCACCTCCTTGCAGAGGTGATAACTGCCGTCGAGGCATGACCGGCACAAGCCGCAGGACAAATGCGGCTCAACAGCAACGCGATCGCCCCGTTTCAAGCCCCAGATGCGCGCCGCTTCCTGATCGATTTCGACAATGCGGCCGACCGGCTCGTGGCCAGGGATCAATGGATAAGTGACGATCCCCTTCTCGGTGAAGGCGCCCTTGTATTGTTCGACATCGCTGCCACAGAGACCGCACGCCTCCACCTCTAGGAGCGCCGTGCCCGCCGTGATCCGTGGCACCTCATGCTCGGCCATCGCGAGCGTGCGGTCGGCGGTCTGGATGACGACACGGGCCTTCATGGGCGCCTACGATCTCTGCCCGTATTTGCTGATGATTTCCTCGTTGAGCGTCACGCCCAGTCCAGCACCTTCCGGCAATTTCATCTTGCCGTCGACTATCTCCGCTTCCGGCGACACCAAATGTTCTCGCAACGGCGAATTCGAAGAGATAAGTCGGAAAGTACTCGACCGCCGGCGTGTTGATGGTCGCCGCCTGGTAATGCAGCGCCGCAGCCGCGGTGATGCCTGTGTGCCAGGCGAGCGGCACAACCTGTACGCCCTTCTGATCGGCAAATTCGGCAATGCGCATCATCTCGGTGAAGCCCCCTGCCCGCGTGATGCCCGGTTGGACCACCGCGACGCCGCCAACTTCGATCCATTCGCGGCACTCCCAGCGCGTCGCGGCAAATTCTGCCCCGGCAATACGAACGGGACTTATGCGGGCGAGATTGGCATGACCTGGCAGATCGTCATGCTGCAACGGCGCCTCGCAGAAGAAGATGTTTTCATCCGCAATACGATCGATCACGTATTTCGCATCGTGCCAGCTTCTCCAACGATAGCCGAAATCGACCGCCATCGTTATGTCGGGTCCGACCATCCGGCGGCCTTCCTTGATGAGGGAAATGAGTTCCGTGTCAGAGCACAATTCGTAAAAAAGCACCTCCATCTTCACGACGCGATAGCCGCCGTCGATGACTTGGGCGAATTGCTTCTCGATGATCTTCATCAGATCGCGAACCGTCTGCGAACCGCGCGCCAAACCTGGAAAAATGGTGGCGTAGGGCGTGCAATGCGGGCGGCGATTGCCGCCGAGCAGGCGCCAGACCGGAACGTTCATCTGCCGCGCCGCAAGATCGGTCAACGCAATGTCGGCGGCGGAAATTGCGTGGATCGCCGAGCCGCGGCGACCGGGAAAAATTGTTCCCTCATACATGAGATCCCACAGCGTCGCGCGATCCATGGGATCTGCGCCCATGAGGATCGAGGTCAGATTGCGGCTCCACAAGTGCATGGAGGTCATGTCGAACCACGGCTTTGTCACTGCCGGCGAGGCGTAGCAATCGCCGATACCCTGCACGCCATTCTCGTCGGTCAAACGGACGACCAACGTCTCATCGAGCCCGGATTTAAACCAGCTCTTGTCGGCCGGCATCGCGACCGGGATGACCTCGACTTCAACAATCTTCGCCATGTTTTGCTCGGTCAGGCCGCTGCGGGTTCGGATTCGCGCCACGTGCTGCCCCTCGGCTTAGCAAAGAGGCGTTGAACCATCGGAACGAAGGCCTCGAGCGGCTTGGTATCGTAATTTGGATCGAAAGAAGGGCAGTCGTAGTCGCGCACGAAGCGCATGGTCAGGTCATAGGCGGGATGATCCTTGAGCTTCCTGTGCTCGTAACGATCCATGCCGCTGAAATGGAAGAAGTAGTAGCCTGTGAAGACGACGTGGTTCTCGACCATCCACAGGTGATCGGCGGTTACATAAGGTCTTAGGATCGCGGCCGATACTTCGCAATGGTTCTCGGGACCCAATGTGTCGCCGATGTCGTGCAGCAAGGCGCAACAGACAAATTCCTCACTCTCGCCAGCACGCAGGGCGCGTGTCGCGGTCTGTAAGCTGTGCTCGAAGCGGTCGACCTGAAAGCCGAGCTTCGGTCCCTTCTGGCGCTGGAGAACATGGAGGACTTCATTGGCCAGTTCGCCCTCCTTTGCATAATGTGCTTCGTGTTGGCGAATGATGAGATCCCACTCTTCCTTAGTACATTGGTCAAGGCTGGTGAATTTTACAGTTCCGAGATCTTCCATGGCGGCAATCTCCTTTCTGACTCAGTGTATCGTCTGCGGCAGGGTCGCCGCCTCGTGATGGCAGAGAATTATGTGACCATCGCCGAGATTTCGTGCCGGCGGCGGCGCAAGGTCGCACAGGCCGTCGATCGCGACCGGGCAGCGGCCATGAAAGGCGCAGCCCACACCGACGACCGGCGCCCCCATGCTTATTGACGGGCCTCGCTGCGCTATGACCTCGTCCAACCAGTCGCGGCGCAATTGCGGAACGGACTGCACAAGCAGACTCGTATAGGGGTGGTGTGGTGGCGAAAACACATCGAAGGCCCGCCCAATCTCGATTATTCGCCCCTGATACATAATCGCGATGCGGTCGGCGATTGAGGCGACCGTTGCAAGATCATGGGAGACGAAGATATAGGCCACGTTGTGATCGCGCTTTAGCGCCGCCATCAATTCAAGGATGCGCGTCGCAACCAATGTATCGAGCGCCGAAAGAAACTCATCGCACAAAATGACGTCCGGCTTAGCAGCGAAAGCTCGGGCAATGGCGACGCGCTGACGCTGACCTCCAGACAATTCGCCTGGAAGCTTAGTGGCATAAGCACGCGGCAGCCCAACCATCTCGAGTAGCTCGGTGATCCTTGCGGTGATCTCGGCTTTGGAGAGATTAAAGTAAAAACGCAATACTTGGCCGATCGCTCCACGACATCAATCCTGGGATTTAACGCCTGTTCGGGCGATTGGAAAACGATCTGGATTTTGCGCAGGTCGGTCTTGCCCCGCCTCCGCGAAGTCGCGTGGAGCGGTCGGTTCACAGGGTTATCGTACCTGCTGAAGGCCTGTGTAGACCGGCAATTGCGCGAACGAGTGTGCTCTTCCCGCTGCCCGACTCACCTACAAGCGCTAGTGTCTCGCCGGGCATGACATTGAAAGCGATATCGCGCAAAACCATCTCGGAGTTGCGGGGCGCCTTCAACAAGCTTCGGCGATAGCTCGCTGATATCCCATCGATCTTGAGCAGTGGCACGCGAGCCGCGACCGGCTGTTCCGAGACCAGTGCGCCGCCCATCTTGCGCACGGCCGCAAGCAGTGAACGCGTATACTCTCGGCGCGGATCCTCGAGGACTTCCGCAGCCGGCCCGTGCTCCACGATGTCGCCATTGCGCATGACTACAATGCGCGTGGCGATCTGCGCAACGACGGAAAGGTCGTGGCTGACATAGATCGCGGCGGTCTTATGTTCACGAATCGCGTCCTTGATCGCCTTCAGCACTTCGATCTGCGTCGTAACGTCAAGGGCCGTCGTCGGCTCATCCAACACAAGAAGCTTCGGTTCGCACGCCATGGCCATGGCCATCATGGCACGCTGCTGCTGGCCGCCGCTGATCTGCGAGGGATATCGCTGCGCGATTTCAGCTGGATTGGGAAGATGCAGAAGCGAGAGCAATTCCAACGCACGCGCCTTTGGATCGACACGATCCTCCAAATGATGAAGCAGCAATCCCTCGGCAACCTGCTCGCCGATTCTGATGCTAGGGTTGAGGGCGGATGCGGCGCTCTGCGCAACATAGGCAACTTCGCGCCCGCGGAAGTCCCGCTTGCCTTCGCGCGACAACGACAGCACTTCCGTGGCTCCGAATTTTACAGTGCCTCCGGCTATGCGGGTGCCTGCTCGGCAATAGCCCAAGGCGGCAAGCGCTAATGTCGTCTTGCCTGCCCCCGATTCACCAATTAGCGCGACGACCTCGCCAGGTTCCACGGAGATCGAGACATTGCCGAGGATATTGCGCCAGCCCCCCTCCCGCGCCCGGCCCTCAACGATGAGATTGCTGACACTTCAGAAGAGGGGTCATCTCAGATCCTCGGGGATGGGCAATGTTTCTTCATTGCCCAGCCAGTCGACGATCAGATTCAATCCAATGCCAAAAATACCGATCGCAACCGCCGGCAGGAGCGCGGGCAGGTAGACGTCTTCCTGCAGCGAGCCAAGATTCTCGCGAACCAACAAACCCCAGTCGGCGTCGGGCGGCTGGATTCCGAGCCCGAGAAAGCTCAATGAGCTAATGAAGAGCGTTGAGTAGGTTAGCCGCAAGCCATATTCGACGCCAAGTGCGCGCCAGGAATTCGGCAGGATCTCCGTCAACATGATCGAGATGAGACCGTGGCCCCGCGCGCGGGCCGCTTCGACGAATTGCAATGCGGTGATGTTTTGTGCGACCGAGCGTGCCACGCGTACGACGCGCGGCAATTGGATGAAAGCAATGATCGCGATCAAAACCGTCAGGCTCGACGACAGCGCCGCGACGATGAGCAGCCCGAGCATCAATGGCGGAAAGGAGAGTAAGATGTTGACCGTAAAATCGGTGATGTCGTCGAACTCCGCCTCCTAACTCGGCCGCGGCAAAACCCCAGATAACGCCCAACACAAAGCCGAGTGTCGTCGCCACGAATGTCACGAGGACCGTAAATTGGGCGCCGTAGAGCAAGCGGGAAAGCAAGTCCCGTCCTACAACATCGGTCCCCAGCAGGAACTGCCCCGGCGCCTCGAACGGCATGCCCACTATCTTGGAGGGCGCGTAAGGCGAAAGCACCGGCGCCAGGAGAGCAGCCATGACGACCAGACCGACGATCGTCACCCCAAGCGCGCCGACGATGTTTATGCGTGGCAGCATAACGAGGCTTTGCTCTCCTTCGTGCACGGCCGAGGTCATGCGGCACGTCCGATCCGGGGATTGAGCACGGCTGCACTCAGATCCGCCAGCGTGTTGCACAACACATACACCGCGCAGAAGATCATCGCCGTCGCCTGGATCAGTGGCAAGTCGCGATAGAAGATTGAATCGACCATCAGCTTGCCGAGGCCGGGATAGCTGAAGACAACCTCGATTACCGCGACGCCGGAGATCAAATAGCCGATATTCAGCGCAATCACGCTGAGCACGGGGCCGACCGCGTTTGGGAGCGCATGCCGAAACAAGATTCGCCATTTGGAAGCGCCCTTCAAAAGAGCCATCTCCGCATAAGGACTGGCGAGAACCTCGAGCAGAGTCGTCCGGGTCATGCGGATCAGATGCGCGAGCATCGTGAAAACGATCGTCGCCATCGGCAGGAAGAGCTGCCACATGAAGGTCAAGGGATTCTGCCAGTTCGGCCGAACGACGACCGAGGGAAACAGTTTCAATTGAACGGCAAGGATGACAACCAAGATCACGGCAATGACAAATTCGGGAACCGAAACGAGAAACACGCTCACCGAGGAAAGGACTCGGTCAAAGGCACTCTGGTGCCAAGCTGCGCAAAGGACGCCAAGCCCTATCGAAAGGGGTATGCCCACCACCGCCGCATAGGCTGCGAGACCCAGTGTGTTCCACAGCCTGGGTGCGATGACGGTTGCGACATCGGCGTTCGTGGCAAGTGAATTTCCCATATTTCCGGTTACAAATCCGCCGAGCCAATCGAGATAGCGTTGGGTTAGGGGGAGATCGAGGCCGAGCTTCTCTCGGATCGCCAAGATCATCTCGGGCGTTGCCGTCTGGCCAAGAATCGCCGTCGCAACATCGCCAGGGAGAATCTCGGTCGCCGCAAAGACAAGGAGCGATGTCGCAAATAGCGTCAGCACCCCAAAGAATGCCCGCCTCATAATCACGTGCGAGAGGCTGGACATTCAGCGCTCCAAAGGGCTGCGCCGCAGTCCGTCATAGGCCTGCGACGCAGATTGCAGGTTTAACCGTCGAGCCACACATCCTGCCAGAGCGAGCTTCCAATCGATTGGCGCGGATGCGATTTGAAATTCTGCACACGGCTTGCAACGCCATCGATCCATGGGACATAGACGGCCGCGATCTGGCTGCCCTCGGCTGCAAGCAGCATTTGCGCTTCGCAGAGGATTTCCTTGCGCTTGCCTTCATCCAGCGTCTTCTTCGCTTCGGCAACGAGATTGTCGAACTTCTCGTTGTAGAAGAACGACTCGTTGTAGGGCGCATTCGAGGTGTAGCCGGTCTCGTAATAAGCGACGGCGGTCGGTCGGCTTGTCCATGAAGACGCGCACCAGCCGACCTTCATATAGACTGCGGACCAGTAGCCGTCGGCGGGATCCTTGATCGCCTTCACGTTGACGCCATTCTCCTTCATGAGTTCGGCAAGAACGACGGCGGCATTCGATCCGCCATAATTTCCGTCGGACGTATGAAGCTCGAAAGCCGTATTCTCGTGTCCGGTCTTCTTCAGCAGGGATTTGACGCGGTCGGGATCGGCGCTAGGGACCGGAACCTTGTCACAAAACATGGGATCAGTCGGCCAGACGCCAGCATCGCGTCCGACGATCCCCACGCCATCAAAAGCAAGATCGATCAGTTTCTGCCGGTCGAACGACCACTTGATGGCGGTGCGCAGGTCGTTGTTGTCGAACGGCGCGGCCTTACCATTCATCGGATAGGTCGCATGCGCGGTTCCCGACTTGATCGAGGCGCGGGCAACGCCGCTGGCATCGACCTTTTTAACCGCCTTGGGATTGAGTGTCTGGGTCAGGTCCGGCTCGCCCGAGAGGAGTGCATTCAACCGGGCATTCTCGTCGCCGATACCGAAGCCTTCGACTTCGTCGATATATGGCAGGCCATTCATCCAGTAGCTGTCGTGACGCACGAAAAGCGACGGCAGGCCGGCGGAGAACTCCTTCACCTTCCATGGCCCGGTGCCTATAGCGTCCTTCGGAAACTCCTTGGTCCCTTCTGGAACAACGCACAAAGTGCGTGTCGTCAGGAAGTATGGAAACTCCGCATTCGTACCTTTGAGTTCGAAAATGACCTTGTCGGCGCCATCGGCTTTGATATTTACGACATCGCCTAGGGCGGATGCACCGGGTGAAGCGGTTTCCTTGTCGAGGATGCGCTGGAAGGAATAGACCACATCCGCTGACGACATCGTCTTTCCATTGTGGAAATTGACGCCCTTGCGCAGTTGGAAGGTCCACACGGTTCCTTCCGGATTCGACGAGAATGATTCGGCAAGCCAGGGCACAAGCTTCCCGTCGGCATCGAACTCGGTGAGCTTTTCGTAAACGATGCCGTTGTTCGTGATATCCGTGAAGGATAGTGCCTTGTGAGGATCCAGAGTATCGGCGCTCGATGCGTCATTGGTCGCAAATCGCAGGCGCCCGCCCTTCTTCGGCTCCGCCGCGCGGGCCGGAGTTATAAGGTCGCCTGCAAGTTGACTGGCTGCCGAAACCGATAGGCCCATCGCGATCATCCCGGCGACAAAATCCCGGCGCGACAGGCGTTGTGTAAGCAGTTCCCGCTTGAGCGTCTCTTTGAGATCCATTTCGTCCTCCCTGCCAGCCATTTCATCGGGCGGCCGCGATAAGCCGCTGACCGGACCTGGGCGGATGCGGCTTATGTTCGATATTGAGCGGCAGATCGCGTTTGTGCACAATCGGCAATAAGATGAAAATATAATTTCCGATTCGGAATGAATGGAGCGCTAGCTGACGACGCTCAGATTGCGCACAAATTCGACGAAAGCCTTGGCCTGCGGCCGCATGATTTGGCGGTGGGGAAGCACGGCATAGACGTTCTTCGGCTTGACTTCGAAGCTTGGCAAAATGCGCACTAAATCGCCGGATTCGAGGTCATTTTGGACGTGGAAACGATAGAAATTGCCGATCCCGGCGCCTCGCAGACATGTCTGGCGCAGGAGGTCGCCATTGTCGGAAAGGAGCCGGCTGTGAATATTGACGGCCTCCCAATGGCCATTCCGGCGCAGCACCCAGTCTTCCGCCAAGTCGGAAAATCTGCTGGCAATACAGTCATGTGACTGCAATTCCTCGGGGGATTTCGGCTCGCCATGGGCAATAATATATTGGGGAGAGGCGCACAGAACGCGCGAACAGGGCGCCAGAAGCATGTGCGCGAGCTTCGATTTGGGGTCATTTTCGAGCGAAATGGCTACATCAACGCGATCGCGAATGAGGTTCGGGGTCGCGCTCGTGACGATAACGTCGACCGACATTGCAGGGTGATCCTGCAGAAAAATGTGCAGGTTCGGGCCTAAAATCGACGCTGCAAATGACGGCGGGGCGACAATGCGCAGATGCCCACTGAGCTGCCGCTCCGAGGCAAGCATCGCGGCGGCGCTGTCGATCTCGTTCAGGATCACGACACACCGTTCATAGAAGCTCTCGCCTGCATCGGTGACGCTCACCAAACGCGTTGTTCGATGCACAAGCGCACTTCCGAGCGCATTCTCGAGCATTTTGACATGCTTGGTCACCGACGAAGGGGCCAAGCGCAATTGGCGGGCGGCCGAGGAGAAACTGTGCGTCTGCACGACCGCGACGAAGCATCTGAGCGCAATGATGCTTGCGTCATTGAGCGGGCTTCGGGGCAGTCCACCAGCCATTCGTTGGTCCAATTATTCGCGATCTGGCAATTATATTTTCAATTATTTGCCAGTAGTCAAGACGGCCCTTGTCGATTTCATGTCGCGCCATGACGATGATCACGCTTACCTTCGACAATGGCCCCGATCCTGATGTGACACCGTTGGTGCTCAAGACGCTCAGAAGGCATGATGTGAGAGCCACCTTCTTCGTTATCGGCGAAAAGCTCCGCGACCGACGGCATTTGAGCGAAATGGCCCAAAGCGACGGCCACTGGATCGGTAACCACACCTACACGCACCTCGTGCCACTTGGTCAGTCGCGTGAAAGCGGTGTCGCCATCCGCGAAATTGAAAACACCGATTCTCTGTTGGTTGGCTTGGCGCATCCGAGATTGTTCTTCCGGCCTTTCGGAAATGGCGGAGATTTGACCAGTGGATTATTGAACCAGGAAGCGCTCAGCTATCTTCAGTCCAGGGGACATACATGTGTACTTTGGAACGCCGTGCCGGAAGATTGGGTTTATCCGACGAGCTGGGTCGAGCGCGCGCTCGAACTTTGCTTTGCGCATGAACACTCCGTGCTTGTGCTGCACGATTTGCCGACGGGTGCGATGTCGTATCTCGAAGAATTCCTGGATCGCGCTCAAGCTCGTGGAGCGGTCTTTACCCAGGAATTTCCGCGCGATTGTGTGCTGATCGATTCCGGACAGATCGTCCAGGACATTCAGCCTTTCCTTACAGGCTGAGCACGATGCGAGCGCGGGCTATCGAGCGTGGGATTAAAGTGCCGGCGGGACTGCGTATTGTGTGCGATACGCTCGATCATCCGGAAGGACTTTGCTGGTGTCCTGTCGCAAAGGCGCTTTATGCGGGTGGCGAGCATGGGCAGATTTATCGTATCGGCCTCGCCAGCGGAGCGGTTGAGCTCGTCGCCCAAATCCCGAATGGGTTCATACTTGGCCTCGCCGTCGACGGAGTTGGCCGTATTTATGCCTGCGATATCGGCAATCACAGAGTGCAACGCATTCATCCTGACGGTTCCGTTGATGCCTATGGAAGCGCCATTGCCTATCCCAACTACCCCGTCTTCGCGCCGGATGGCTGTCTATTTGTAAGCGATTCCGGCTCATGGGACTTAAATGGCGACGGATCGATCATGCGCATCGATCGTTGGGGCCATACTCAGCGCCTGGAAACGCCGCCGCTCCGCTTTCCCAACGGTCTCGCGCTATTGAACAATTGGCTTTATGCCGTTGAATTGACGCGTCCGGGCGTGATCAAAGTGTCCACATCCGGTGGGGACATTTCGCTGGTTCTTGAACTTGATCGGGTTATTCCCGATGGTCTCGCTTTCGATGCCGAAGGCGGACTGTGGATATCATGCTGGCAGCCGAACCGGATCTTGCGGCTCGCGCCGAATGGAGCATTGGACATCGTTGCAGATGACTGGAGCGGGATTCACGTGCTTACGCCCAACAATATCGCATTTGCCGGCAGCGACTTAACCGAGCTGGCTTTTCCTGCTCTCGGCGGAAACTTTATCCGTGCATTCAAGCCTGGAGTGGCAGGCCGCCCCCTCCACTACCCCAAGGTGTCCCAATGATTTCGGTAGTCGTCACAGGCGCGGCGCGTGGTTTGGGTGCAGCAATCGTCAAGAGGCTGGCCGGCCCGCATGTTCACGTCGTTGCAACAGACATGGATGGCGAGGGACTGCGCAACGTTGCGAACAGTCTTTCTCACCCCATCACGACCTATGTCGGCGATATTCAGGATCCACACTCGCATGTCGAAGCAGCCGACCGTGCCGAGGCCGTCGCACCACTTACCTGGTGGGTTAACAATGCGGGAATCGATGTGCAGGGCGCCGCCCATGAGGTTGAGCCCGCGGAGTTGGAGCGCGCACTCCGCGTCCTCCAGTTTGGCCCGATGTTTGGCACTTGCACCGCTGTGCGGCGCATGTTGCCGAAGCGCCGCGGTTCAATCGTCAACATTTCATCGATTTAGGCGTTTGCATTGTGGCCCCGATATTTTGCCTATGGAGCTGCAAAGGCGGCGATCATTGCCATGTCGCGCAGTGTTGCGGTCGACTACGGCCCGTACGGAATTCGCTGTAACGCAGTCTTGCCGGGCTCGATAAATACACCGATGCTTGAACAGGTTTTGCCGCCGGAGATGAACCGGGAAGACGCATTGGCGCGCGAGGGTGTGGTCTCGCCGATGGGTCGAGTAGCGCAGCCAGACGAGGTGGCTGCTGTCGTCGCGTTTCTGCTTTCCGAAGAAGCTTCTTATGTGACCGGCGCTGAGATAGTCGTAGACGGCGCAACGACTGTCCGCGGATTGCCCCATCCGCCCATCAAGTTATGATTTCTAAGGAGCCTTGCGATCATCGTTCAACTCTTTTTTGCAGCAAGTCGACAGGCCAGCAGTGTTTACTGCACACGAATACATCATCACGTACGGCCTCGGCGGCTTCATCGGCATCGGAAATTATCGTGCCGTACTTGCCGATGACTTCGAGGTCGTATCATTCGAGGTCGTATCATGAGTGACACTCAAGCTCACATTTCTATGCGTCGTGATCGAGATGGTTGGCGCGATGGGACTGGCGCTGTTGCTCAACCAGCACAATCCGCGGGCGCGCGAGGTCTATCTTGTCATTCTGATCAGCGCCCCGGGATCGGCTAGTAACGTACTGAAGATAAGGCCGCCACTTGTCTTCCGCCGTGAGCATGCTGAAATATTGCTCGATCGGTTAGAACAAACCTTGAATCGTCTCCCAAAAACGAATTTGCGTCTCTGAGCTTTGGGTTATGGGTCTGAAGCTCTGGAAGCTGGATGTTAGGGTCACGTTCCACTCGCTTTCACTCGATGCGCTGTCTGTTACTGCACACGATGCACACACGACAACTTGCAATTCATTGATTTCTTCGGATTGTCGTTCCCATCCATCATGGGCGCGACACAAAATCCGTGCGCGGAGGTTTGCACTGCCGCGGTCATCCGATCTTTTCCTTCCACCTCCGGCGGGCATAGCCTGCACGCGCAAAGGGCCTTTGATTGGAGCTATTACAGGCTGTCGGGAACCTTTCGCTCAATTGGAAAAGGAGTGAAAAGCCAGAGGCCTCAGATCAGCGGATCCTCCGCTGAGGGATCGCCGAATAGTTATCTCCTTGCAGCGCTCCGATGTACTTAGGGGTCATTGAGTCGAACCGATCCACGGCTGGAGAACATCTGCGCCCAGGATGATCCACTACTCCAGATGCCGTTCAAGCCTCGGCGTCTCATCGATGAGCTGGCGAGCTTCCTGGCTTACTGGACGGGCAAGAACCTGAGCCACCTCTCCCAATTCGACAATGCTCCCGGCTATGAGCACGGCAACCTTGTCGGCAATACTGCTCACCAAGGCGAGATTGTGAGTGACGAAGATCAGGGAAAGACCTTGGTCGCGTTTGAGCTGTTCGAGCAGTTCGATGATCACTGCCTGGATCGAGACATCGAGTGCCGATGTGATTTCGTCGCAAATGAGAAGTCTGGCGCGAGCTCATTAATCGCAATGTCGTGTCGGCCATGAGAGAGCCGGTCGCCGATTGGGCTCCCTATACCTAAACCGACTACAATCAGTTTTCCGCTGCGGATCGTACAACAAGAATTTGCATTTCGATCTCGCTGCGGGTGGGATCGGCGAAGTTCACACCGCTCCACGGGATGCACATCTAGCGCATTCGATTTGTCACAGCACCTCGAACAGGCCGGCCGCGCCCATGCCGCCACCGACGCACATCGTGACGACAACATGCCTGACGCCGCGCCGCTTGCCCTCAATCAGAGCGTGGATGACCAACCGCGCGCCTGACATACCATAGGGGTGGCCGATCGAGATCGCGCCGCCATCGACGTTCAACAGCTCGTTCGGTATACGCAGCCTTTCCTGGCAATAGAGGACCTGAACCGCGAACGCCTCGTTGAGCTCCCACAATCCGATATCATCCACGCCAAGGCCGAAACGCTGCAGAAGTTTGGGCACGGCGTATACAGGCCCTATGCCCATCTCGTCCGGCCTGGTACCGGCTACGGCCATGCCGACATAGCGGCCGAGCGGTTCGAGGCCTCGCTTTTCGGCGGTGGCGGCTTCCATCAGGATGCAAGCTGCCGCACCATCCGAAAGCTGGGAAGCGTTGCCGGCTGTAATACAGCCGCCCTCCCTGACAGGCTTGAGAGCCGACAATCCTGCAAGGCTTGTGTCCGGCCTGTTGCCTTCGTCGGCCGACAATGTGACGGTCTCGCGCGCTGTTTCCCCGGTTTCCCTGTTCACAAGCGCCTTGCTCGTGGTCACAGACACGATCTCGTCGGCGAAGCGGTCGGCTGCCTGGGCAGCCGCGGTACGCTGCTGGGACTGAAGCGCGTAGGCGTCCTGACGATCGCGCGAGATGTGATAGCGGTTGGCGACGACTTCGGCCGTATCGATCATCGCC
This sequence comes from uncultured Alphaproteobacteria bacterium, assembly GCA_963805405.1. Taxonomy (GTDB): domain Bacteria; phylum Pseudomonadota; class Alphaproteobacteria; order Rhizobiales; family Aestuariivirgaceae; genus JAEUMG01. The sequence goes on from CAWDUC010000001.1 coordinate 101,065, forward strand.
ATATGAGCATGTTCGTGCATCGCCACGAGTTCAGGATCGGCTGCCACCCGCAATTCCTGCGTCTGCACGTGCGAGATCGATTCCACTCCGCCCGCCAGCACGATGTTCATGCGATCGACGATAATCTGCTTGGCACCGGTCGCTATGCTCATCAAGCCCGAAGAGCACTGGCGGTCGATCGTCATGCCCGATACTTCGACAGGCAGACCGGCACGCAATGCGGCCGTTCGGCCGATCGTGTGCTGCGAACCTTGCGGCAATGCGCAGCCCAGGATGCAATCGTCGATTTCTCTCGGCTCAACCCCTGCGCGTTCGACGGCGGCGCGAAGCGCATGGGCGGCGAGCGTCGGCGCCGGTGTCGCATTAAACGCGCCGCGATAGGCGCGGCCGATTGGGGTCCTCGCCGTGGAGACGATTACTGCGTCGCGCATGTCAACTTGCTCCCTTTGCGGCTGTGCCGAAGCCGGCATTGTCCAGTTCGAGCCTGCCCTGCCGTTTGCCATCTTCCGGAACAAACTCTTCCGCCCGGTCCACAATCTTCGACCAGGAGGCACTGATCAACTCGGGCGCGTCGGGTCCATCGCCCACGAAAATGCCAGTCGTCAACGTCACATGGGCCGCCTCGAATGAACCCGCGCCGGCGCAGAGTATAGTGCGCGTCGGTGCGTCGTCGCCGACCAGAACAAGCACTCCGGGACTGACGCAACTGGGCCTCAGGATTTCGAGCTCTTCCAGCGGTAGAAGTCCCTCGAGCATCTGCGTTGCCGCGGTCGGCGCGATGCAGTTGACGCGGATGTTGTTGCGTGCGCCCTCCAGCGCCAGCGTCTGCATCAAGCCGACCAGCGCCATCTTGGCGGCGCCGTAATTCGACTGGCCGAAATTTCCATAGAGACCGGATGAAGACGTCGTCATTACGACGCGGCCGTAGTTTTGCGCGCGCATATGAGCCCACACGGCCTTGGTGCAGTTCACCGACCCCATCAGATGCACCTCGACCACCTGCCGGAAATCGGCAAGGTCCATCTTGGCAAATGTCTTGTCGCGGAGGATGCCGGCATTGTTGATCAGGATGTCGACTTTGCTCCAGCGCGCGACGGTTTCGGCGACCATCGCCTTCACTGCCTCGAAATCGGTGACCGAGGCGGCGATTGCCATCGCGTTACCGCCCGCCGCAGTGATTTCGTCCGCCGTGGCTTCGGCCGCGGCCTGATCGAGATCATTGACGACGACACGCGCTCCGCGCCTGGCGAGCAGCAAGCGCGTGCTCGCGACCTAGCCCGCTACCGGCGCCCGTGACGATGGCGACCCGCCCCGAGAGATTGATCATCAAGCCCTTTCCTCCACGTACGGCACCGCGCCGGTCGCGAAGCCGACCCAAACCACATTTCGCTAAATTCTAGAAGCCCGGATCTTGCTTGCTCCGAAACGCAGCAAGGCCCTTTGCGAGATCGACACCGCGGATATGGTCCGCGAATCTCTCGAGTTCGGCGCGGATGCGGGCCGCGCGCGACCCGTCTTGGTTCGCTCGCCGGTCAGCGCCTTGATGTGCCGGATGGCTTCCGGGCTGCGCTGGCAGATTTCGCGCGCGATCTCCATGGCGCGCTCCATCAATCCGTCTCCTCGGCACGACCTCGTTGACGAGGCCCCAGTCCTTCAGCGTTTGCGCGTCGACGCAGCGCCGCCGTGTAGAAGAGCTGCGCGGCGCGCGATGGCTCAACTCGTTCAGCCAGCCGCACCGTTGCTCCGCCGGCCGGGACGACGCCGTAGCTGGCATGCCCGTCGCCGATCTTCGCGCCCTCGGCGGCGATGATCGATGTCGCAGCACAGGAGCAGTTCCAGGCCGCCGGCAACCGCCACGCCGTTGACCGCGCCGATCACCGGCACCGGCAGGTCCTCGACCATCTGGAGGACATCCTGATTGTAGCGCAGCGTGTCGATCAGCTTCGTCCCGCCGGCCTTCAACGTCAGCTTCGAACTCGATGAGGTCGCCGCCGGCGCAGAAGGCCCGCCCGGCGCCGGTCAAGATCACGACGCGCAGTCCCGGCAGATCCGGCCAGCGGCACGGAGCCGCCGTTCGAGGGACTGCATCATCGCCTCGGAGGCGGCGTTCATGGCTGTCGGGCCTGTCGAGGGTCAGTGTGGCGACGCCGTCCTCAAAGTCGAGCCGCACCGGCCTCCGAACCTGCTTCGCGCGCTGCCGCGCGAACGACATAGGTCTGCGGCAGCGGCTTCAGCGCCGCTTCCAGATCCGCGATCGCTGACCGGCGCGGCGCTCGACAAGCGTCGACCTCGACCAGCGTGCGCTTCTGCGCGTCGGTGCGAGACTTCGACCGTCGCCGAGGCGCCCGGCCCGCAGATCCGCTCCGCTTCGAGGCGCACCTTCTCCTTGATCGCCAGATCGCGGAGGGCCGGCTTGAAGATCTTGCCGACCGCCGTCACCGGCAGCGCATCGATGACGAGCACGCTACTTCGGGCGGGCCGGCGGCTCGTGGACATGGCGTGTCGAGATAGCGCCGTCAGCGCCTCCAGGTCGATCTCGGCGCCCGGGCCGGCACGACGAACAGGGCCGGAACCTCGCCGGCATACTGGTCCGGCATGCCGACCGCGGCGCTGATCTGGACGCCGTCGAACTGGTTCGCCACGTCCTCGATGGCGGCGGGATCGATATTGTGGCCGCTGCGGACGATCAGGTCCTTCTCGCGGCCGGTCAGAACGAGCCGCTCGTCCGCGGTCAGGTAGCCGACATCGCCGGTGGTCAGCCAGCCGTCCTCGTCCAGCGTGCCGATATTGTGGGCGGGATCGACATAGCCGGGAAAGACCTGCGGCCCGCGCACCTGGACGAGCCCGTTTCGTCCGGGTCGCACAGGCGCTCGGTCCGCCGCGTCGAGGCGCGACGGATCCGCGTCTGCGAATAGGGCGCGCGGAAGCCGACGCTTCCGGCGACCGGCGTCGCCCCGTCCCGGATTGAAGGCGATGGCCGCCGCGGTCTCGGTCATGCCGTAGGTCTCGAACAGCCGGATTCCGGTCGTCGCCTCGAACCGCGCTGCCGACGGCCTTGGGCAGACCGCGCCGCCGGTCACCGCCATGCGCACGGTGGAAACGTCGGTGCCCGGCTTCCAGCTGTTGGTCAGCGCGGCGATCGAGGTCGGAACGCCGCCGACGACCGTGGCGCCGAAGCTGCTCGACCATGTCGCCAGTAGCGCTCGATGACGGCCGGCGGCCGCAGCCCGTAGGGCGACGGCACGACGACATGCCCGCCCGCCGCGAGCACCGGCGAGGCCGACCGTCATCGTCCCGCCGACATGGAAGAAGGGAAAGCCGTTGATGACGATGTCGTGCTCGTCGTAGCCGAACACCTGCGCGAAGCCGAAGGCGGCGTGGATCTGGTTGCCATGGGTGAGCTGCACCAGCTTCGGCCGGCCGGTCGTGCCGCCGGTGTGGAACAGCGCGCAGACGGTGTCGCGATCCGCCGACGGCTCGAAGTCGAGCGCGTCGCGTCCGGCATTGCGCCAAGCGCGTCGGCGAGGCCTGCGATATCCGGCGCGCCCCTCGCCGTCTCGTCGCCGATGACGAGAACATCGGCTGCAGCGTCGGCACCTGCTCGAGCACGCCCTCCGCCTTCGCCCAGCAGGTCTCGTCCAGCCCGCGCGACGGGACGACAAGGATCGTCGCCTTCTCGGCGTTGAGGAGGTCGACGATCGCGTCGCGGCTCAGCAGGTAGTTGAGCGAGCTCGCCACGCCGGCCACCTGCGCGCCCAGCAGCAGCGCCGGCAGCTCGGGCAGCGTCGGCGTCAGGAAGGCGGCGACGCCGTCGTCCGGGCGACAGGCCGAGCGCGCGGAACAGGTTGGCCGCGCGCGTGATCTCCGCCAGCAGCTCGCGATGGGTGAGCGAGCACGCCGACATCGGCCGGGTCCGGCGAGCGCAGCACCGTCAGCGCCTTGCGGTCGCCGACATGCTCGGCCGTCGCCAGGAACAGGTCGTAGAGATTCCGCGCCGTCACCAGCTCGTCATAGGGACGGCTCTCGATCGCGACGATGTCCTCGATCGTCCGCACCGTCGCATGACCGGCCGCGTGGTCTTGAGCGCGCGCGCCATCAGTGCACCGCCGCGTACATGATCGTTTCCTCGTCGGCCTTGTGGCCCTCGAATTCCTCGACGATGCGGCCCTGCCGGCACACCAGGATGCGGTCGGAAAGATGCAGGATCTCCGGCAGGTAGGACGAGATGACCATGACCGCGATGCCTTCGTCGGCGAGCCGGTTGATCAGCTGGTGGATCTCGGCGATCGCGCCGACGTCGACGCCGCGCGTCGGCTCGTCGAAGATGATGAGCTTCGGCTTCTGGACCAGCGCCTTGGCGACGACGACCTTCTGCTGGTTGCCGCCGGACAGTTCGATGACGCGCGCATCGCCGTTGATCGCCTTGACGTTCAGCGCGCGCGATCCACTCCTTCGCGAGCGTCCTGCATCTCGCTCATGCTGACGGTGGCCGACTTCGTCCTGGCCGCCGGCCATGGCCGCCGAGATAGATGTTCTCGGCGATCGACATGGTCTCGAAGAAGCCTTCGATCTTGCGGTCCTCGGTGACGTAGATGATGCCGTCGCGAACCGCCGGACGCGGCACCCGGTAGCGCACCGGCCGGCCGTTGAGCCGCACCTGGCCGCCGTGGAAGAGGTCGCGCTTCAGCACGCCGGCGACGACCTTCGCCGCCTCGGTGCGCCCCGAGCCGATGAGGCCGAACACGCCGGTGATCTGCCCGGCGAAGACCGAGAAGGACGTGTTGCGCACGACGTTGCCCATCGACAGGTTCTGCACGCTCAGCACCTTCTCGCCGGCCGCGGCGCACCTTGCGGTCCTTGTGCGACGCCGTAGAGCTCGTCGGTCAGCGTGCGGCCGACCATGGCGCGGACGATCTTCTCCCGGTCGAAGGCCGCCGTGGCGTCGGTCACGACATGCTCGCCGTCGCGCATGACGGTGATGCGGTCGGCGATGGCGCAGCGCCTCCTCCAGCGCGTGCGAGATGAAGATGATCGAGACGCCGCGCAACTTCAGCCGTTCGACGAGCGAGAAGAACTGGTGCTTCTCCTCCGGCGTGAGCGTCGCGGTCGGCTCGTCGAAGATGATCACCTGGGCGTTGTGATGGACGGCGCGGGCGATCTCGACCATCTGCTTCTGGCCGGCGCCGAGGCTCGACACCGTGCGCGGTCGGATCGACGTGGAAGTTCAGCGACTGCAGGAACTGCTGGCCGGCGATGTAGATGCCGCGCAGCCGGTGGAAGCGCTTGTCGTCGGTCAGATAGATGTTCTGCGCGACGGTGAGCGAGGGCACCAGGCTCGTCTCCTGGTAGACCATCGCGATGCCGCGCTTCGAGCGCTTCCGACGGCGACCGCAGTTCGGCCTTCGCTGCCGTCGATCCAGATCTCGCCTGCGGTCGGCTGCGACGACGCCGGCGAGCATCTTGGTCAGCGTCGACTTGCCGGCGCCGTTCTCGCCGAGCAGCGCATGCACCTCGCCGCGATGAAGCGTGAAGGTCACGTCCTTCACCGCCGGCGACGCCGCGATACTCCTTCGTGCGCGTTGCGGAGCTCGACGATCGGCGTCATGCCTCGGCTCCTCCCAGAGTCGTCGACGGGAAGCGAGACGACGACACCGTCGCCGCGCGCCGCGACGAAGACATGCCCGTCGATGCTCGGCGACGCCGGTCACGCCATGGGTCGCGCCGTCGGCGCGGCTCTGCAGGCTGGAGACGCGGCTGGAACGCGCGGTCGAGCTTGACGCACAGACCCGCCGACATGGTCGGCGCCCATGGCTTGAGCAGGCCGAGATGCTTCACGCCGCCGCCCTGCAGCGGACTCGTAGAAGCTGCGGCCCGACCTGAGCTTCGGCGCGACCCAGAAAGGCCTGCGGCACCTCGGCCATCATGCGCCTGCGGTAGGCCGGCTCGCGCAGCACGAACTCGACGAGTTGGCTGCGCGGCGCGAACAGCGCCAGCCAATGACCGTCCGTCGGCCGGCGCGATCCGGCCGGGATAGGCCGGCAGATCGGCGTAGAGCACCTGCTGACTCCGGGCCGTCGGTCGATCCTGACAAGCCGGTGCTTCCAGGCCTCGGAGAAGACCAGCCCGTCGGCATCGAGGGCAAGGCCGGCCGGCCAGGCGAGGCCGTCGGCGAGCCGTCTGAGCGCCCCACTTGTCAAGGTCGATGCGCCAGATACTGCCCGAGGCGTTGCGCTCCAGCAGGTCGCGCTGCCAGTCGGCGGCGGCCGTTGGTCGCCGAGCCGTTGGCGACGTAGAGGTCGGAGCCTGATGCCGGCCATCGCCGTGATGCAGGCGCGCCGTTCGGCGGGCGCGATAGCGGCGTCCGTCGAAGCGGCCGCCTTCGATCAGGATCTCGCCGGTCGCGAGCGCGACGGCGAGCCCGTCGTCGCCGATCGCGGCCAGAACAGGCGATTTCCGCGTCGGTACTCGCTGCGCTTGCGCCAGTCGCACCGTCGATCGAGCGCGATGGATCGCTGTCTCCGCCGAGGCGAGGAGCGTCGCCCGAGACGACCGCAAGGCAATCGACGTCGGCAAGCGGGAAGCGCGCCGCCGCTTCGTCGAGCGCGCGGTTCGGCCTGCAGCGCGCCGTCGAGCGGCGGCACGGTGACCGCGGCTTCGCCGCGGCCGAACAGATTGTCGAAGGCGCGCGAGAGCTCGCCGATCATGTCCGGCCCCAGTAGGACTGCTGGCCCGTCCAGCTCGGCGTCGACGCCCGTCGAGCTTCAGCCGGCCGACGCGGTTGTTGAGAGATGCCGCCGATATAGAGGTGGCCCTTGTGCTCGCGCATCGAGGTGATCATCGGATGGTTCTCGCCGCCGCGATCCCACAGCGTTTCGATGATCCGGCCGGTCTCGTCGAAGCGGAGCACGCAGCCGGTGTTGATGTTGGGATACATCCACTCGTCCGGCGCGATGCGCCGCGCCATGCGCTTGCGGAAGCCCGGCATCTTCAGGGCGAGGTCGAGCGACGGCGTGCGCATGCCGACCAGCGCCAGCCAGTAGGTGCCGTCGGAGGCGCGGTTGATGTTGTCGGGATAGCCCGGCAGGTCGGCGATCACCGGCTCGACCGTTCCCTTCTTCGGCCCGTCGAACCAATAGCGGCTGACGCGGCAGGCCCAGGTCTCCGCGAACAGGAACGACTGGCCGTCGTGGGTCATGCAGATGCCGTTCGGGAAGACGAGGTTCTTCAGGACCGTGCGCGTCGTGCCGCGTGTTCGGATCGAAGCAGATGATGCGGCCGTTGCCGCGCGATTCCAGGCAGTCGACCGGCCATTCATGCATCTCGTAGCGGACCGTCGCCTCGCTGAAGAAGACGCGTCCGTCGGGCGCGATGTCGAGATCGTCGGCGAGCCGCAGTCGCGAATCGTCGATGACCGAGAACCAGGAGCGGTTGGTCTCGTCGGTGAGCTTCTCGATCTGCGCGCTCGCGCGTGATGCGGTAGAGGCCCATGCCGCCGATGCAGCAGAGCAGCGATCCGTCGCGCGCGAAGGCCATGCCGAGCGGCCGTCCGCCGATATGGGCGAAGACCTCCTGCTGCGCATAGTCGGGCGCGAGGAAGCGGACGATGTCGCCGGTGCGGTTGCCGACATAGATGTTGTCGTCCTCGTCGAGGATGACGTCCTCCGGCCCGTCGATCGCGGCCGAGGCCGATCGCTTCGACCGGCCGCAGCCGGTCGTTCAGCGCATAGGGCGAGTCGCCCTCGGTGGCCGGCGCGGGCGGCAGTTCGGCATAGGTCGGCGATACATAGACCTTGGACAGGAACTTGTGCCGGTTCTTCAGCCAGCGCACGTCGATCGCGACCGCCGCGAGCAGGACCAGTGCCGAGCAGCAGCGAGTTGCGCGCCGCTGGTGACGCCGAGGCGCACCAGGCCGTTGACCATGATCATCACGATGATCGAGCCGATGATCGCCTTGGCCGCCGAGCCGCGGCCGCCGCCGAGGCTGTTGCCGCCGAGCACCGCGGCCGTCAGCGCCGCGATCTCGAGGCCGACGCCGGTATCGGCGCCTGCGCCGCCCAGTCGCGATGCGAAGAGCAGGCCGGCGAGCGCGCTCAGCGTCCCCGACACGACATAGGTCAGCGCAGATGACGCGGCGCACCGAGATGCCGACATTGTGCGCCGAGCGGCGCGAGCCGCCGGTCGCGAGCACATGCCAGCCGACGCGCGACCGGGTGAGCACGAGGTGCGACAACGATGGCGACGATGCGCGGCAACGACGACGCTGAAGGGAAGTCCGAGGACGTATCCCTCGCCGAGATAGTACCAGAAGTCGGAATCGACGAAGGCAGCCGGCGATCGCGACCGAATATTTCAGGAGCAGCATGTCGACCACGGCGCGGACGATGATCAGCGTGACGAGCGTGGTGAGGAAGGCGCGCAGGCGCAGGATAGCCGACCAGCAGGCCGTTGACCAGGCCGACAGCGGCGCCGCAGGCCAGCGTCGCCGCGATCACCGCCGGCACGGGCCATCCGGCGACGTTGAGCAGCGCGAGCGCGACGATATTGCCAAGCGCGAAGGTGGAGCCGACGCTCAGGTCGATGCCGCCCGCCACCATGACGATCATCAGCGCCAGGACGATGAAGGCTGAACTCGCCCCATTGCCGCATCAGGCTGGAGATGTTGGCGGCGCCGAAGAAATCGGGGATGAGCGATCCGAATACGAGCGACGACCGCGAGCAGGAAGAGCAGCGGGATCGCGTTGTCGATCCAGCGCTTGGTCAGGATCTCGCCGAGAAGGTGATCGGGCACGTAGCGGTAGCGCCAGCGCGTGATCCTGTCTGATACAGCCATGGTCTTCTGCTCGGATCGCGAAAATTGCGGAGCGGGCGGCTTGCGCCGCCCGCGTCCGCGGCTGACGGTTCAGTTCTTGGCCGGGCAGGTCCCAGCACGACGCCGGCGTCATGTTGTCCTTGGTCAGGAAGGTCAGCGGCGTGAACAGCGTGGTCTTCGTCGTGCCCGGCCGGCTGCTTCAGCTGCAGCAGCTGCTTGATCATGGTCGCCATGTCGCGGGCCTGGCCCGGGACGAAGTAGACGACGACTTCGGAATAGGTGCCGTTGGCGAGGCCGTCGCAGGCCATCCGGTTGCCGCCGCCCTGGGTGAGCAGGTAGACGTTCTTGCCGGATTCCTTGATCGCCGCCGCCGTGCCGACATCCATGACGTCCCAGAAGCCGGTGATGGCGCAGAGGTCCGGGTTCTGCTGGATCACGGTCGCGGCGATGTTCTTGGCCTTGGTCGCGTCCCAGTCGGCCGCCTGGTTCGAGACGAGCTGGATTTCGGGATGCTTCGACAGGACGTTGTTGATGCCCTGCATCTGGTAGATGCTCGCCGCGGCGGTCAGCACGCCCTGGGTGATCGCGACCTTGCCGCTGCCGCCATTGGCGGGCGAGCATTTGTCGACCAGCCGCTGGCCGATCTGCTCGCCCATGCCGACATAGTCGGCGCCGACGAAGGCGTCGGTCGAATAGCTCGAGCGCATGTTGACCTGCACGACATAGATGCCGGCCTCCTCGGCCTTCTTCAGCAGGCGCGCATAGGACTGGACATCCGGATTGTGCACGACGATCACGTCGGGCTTCTCGGAGATCAGCGAGGTGATCGCCTGGGCGCCGGCATCGGTGCTCCAGTTCGGATCGCGGATCTCGAAGGTGACGCCGAGCGGTTCCAGCGCCTGCCTTGAGGCCGGCGGCCCAGCCCTCGGTCAGGTCGAAGCCCATGGCCACCGGCACATAGGCGACCGTCTTGCCCTTGAACGACGTCGTAATAGGGCGCGCGCGTCGGGTCGTCGATGCCCTCCTGCGCCAGCGCAGCGCCGGCGCAGAGCAGCGACGGCTGCTGCGAGTATGCTTGTCTTGATCAGTCTTCATGTTTTCTCCTCCCATTGAGAACCGAGTCTAGATGTCCCCCTGCTGAGCGGTCTGCTCGTCGCGGGGGTTGAGGATCGTGTCGATCACGATCGCGGTGAGAAGGATGACGCCCTTGATGACGTTCTGGACGGTGTACTGGATGTCCATGATCGTCATGCCGTTGAGCAGGACGCCGATGAGCAGCGTGCCGACGATGACATTGCGGATGCCGCCCTTGCCGCCGGAAAGGCCGATGCCGCCGAGCACGACGACCAGGATCACGTCATAGACATAGGTCGAGATGGCCACGCCGCGTGTTCATGCTGGCGACCGAGGCGCCGTGACGATGCCGGCGATGTAGCCGATCAGCGACGAGAGCACATATTGCAGGACGATGATCGGGCGCGCGGGAACGCCGGTGATGCGGGCGGCGAGGAGATTGTCGCCCACCGCGCGCAGATAGCGGCCCGATCGGGTGTAGCGCAGGAACAGATAGCCGCCCAGACAGACGCGCGGCGAACACGAAGATCGGCACCGGAATGCCGAAGAGCGTGCCCTGGCCGAGCCACAGCGAGCTGCCGCGCCGTGTCGGGCAGGTAGACGACGTCGAGGTCGAAGAGGAAGTAGCGGCCGAAGCCGTAGATCAGCGTGCCCATGGCGAGCGTCGCGAAGATCGCCGGGATCTCGACATAGGCGACGAGCCAGCCGTTGACCGTGCCGACGAAAAGGCTGAAGGCGAGGCCGATGGCGAGGGCCTGCGGCAGCGGCATGCCGTCTGTCGATCAGAGTTGCAGCGTCCAGGCCACCGAGACGGCCATCAGCGCGACCAGCGACAGGTCGATGCCGCGGCCGATCACGACCAGGCCCATGGCGACGCCGAGGATTCCGAGGATCGAAACGCTGCGCACGAGGTTCAGGAGGTTGTCGGCGGTCAGGAACCCCGGCAGCGCCGATCGCGAAGACGATGCACAGCAGCACCGCCAGACCGAAAACGATCTGCTCCTGGCTCAGACGCGCCGAAGACCTGCATCCCGGTCCCCTCGCCGGACCGTCGTCAATGGCCGAGAAGCGGAGAAGTTATCTGGCGCTCGCCGCGAAGTTCTTTTCCGAGCGACGCAGCATTCTTGCCTGAGCGTGCAATGCTTGGCTTGCCGCTGGCCGGCGCAATGCGTTACTCGCAAGTATATGAAATCATGGTTGGAGCCGGCGTACTGAGAGGTTCGTCGCTAGAAAGCGGCCGGTGCTGCAGTGGCCACGGGTGGGAGGAGCCCATGGATCTCGTCTTTTCGACGGACGACCATGCGCAGGCCAAGCGCTACGCCGCATGGCGCGATGCCATCTGCGATGTCTATGTCCATGTCGATGTCGAAGGCGACCGCATCCGGAGGACTATCGCGGGCTTCATCCGCGAAGGCCAAGTTCGGCGAAGTGGTGCTGACCGACATCCTGCTGTCGGAGCAGCGCATCCGGCGCAACAACCAGCATATCTCCCAGCTGGACAAGGAATGCTACTACCTTCAGCTCATTCACCGCGGAAACGTCAACGTCGTCCAGCGCGGCGAGACGCACCGGTCCAACGCCGGCGCGCGGCGCGATTTTCTCGCGCGACCGAGCAGTATGAACTGCAATGCGTCGGCGAGGTCCGGTCGTTCTATCTCGAAATTCCGCGCGACGAGTTCGCCCAGCGCTTCCCGCGCGAGCAGATCCCGGTGGCCGCTGTCGATCAACAGCCACGCAGGGACTCGGGCGCATCGCCACCGAGTTCTGCGCATCGCTGGCGACCGAGGGCGCGAAGCTCGGAGGACGGCTCGCGGGCCGCAACTCGGCAGCCAGCTCATGGACATGCTCGCCTTCACCCTGCTGACCGGGCGAAGACGACATGCCGGCCGCCGACGGGTCGGTCCAGAAGGCGCGGCTCATCGGTCCAGCAGTGGATCGAAGCCCATCTCGGCGATGCCGACCTGTCGCTCGAGAAAGATCGCCGGCGCCAACGGCATGTCGCTGCGCTATCTGCATCTCCTGTTCGAGGACTGCGAGATGTCGGCCTCGGAGTGGATCTGGAACCGCCGCCTGCAACTTGCCTACGACGAGATCGCCAAGGGCGACGGCCGATCGATCACCTCGATCGCCTTCGACCACGGCTTCAACAGCTCGGCGCATTTCAGCACGATGTTCAGACGCAAATACGGAGTGTCACCCAGAGATGTGGCCCGGCGCACCCTGTAGTGATCAACTCCCCAGCTAACCTTGGTCACCAAGTCTTATGGCAGGCATGGCTGGTATTCGGTTGCTTTCACCCGACGCACTGTTCCTTATTGCACACGCCGCGCACATGGCGCCGTCCAACTTATTGATTTCTTTGCCTTGCCGCCCCTATCCATCATTGGATCGACGGTGTGAAAATCGGGGAACGCAAGAGTTCTTGAAAGACAAATCCTGATCGCCAAAATTAAGATCTAGCTGGGGCGTGTTGATTACACTGCATTTCTCAACACGGCAGCCTACATCCGTTGCTTCACACGTCGCGCACACGATTACCGATCTACGCTTCATCGGTCGTGAAATTGGTCACTTCAGTTCGAGCGTGACCAAGCGCTTATAATAGGTATATTTTCTTGACCGCCTTGGGACCAGGCAGGCCCGTTGCAGCCGGTAGTCAGCCCCAATTTCTCATACACGAAATTTCTTTTTCGGTTCCCGGTGTAACCCAGAGTGCTCGCGAGCATTGGATCCCCAATTGGAAAAGCCCGCTATCTCATTGAGATAACGGGCTTTTATTTGGTTGCGGGAATAGGATTTGAACCTATGACCTTCAGGTTATGAGCCTGACGAGCTACCGGGCTGCTCCATCCCGCGTCGATGCGGGGTTAGATAGCAACCCGTCTCCGGCTTGTACACCCCTGACGCACAATTAATTAACGCGCGCATGACGGCGAAAGGCTTGTGTTGATTGTGACAACGCAGACGGCAAACCTTGATTGGGCGAACACGAGGGGGCTCTGTGGCGTCGATCGAAAGTCATTTGCCTGCAGGCGAGGCACTGCGCCGTCTTGCCCGCAACCAGCTCGCCCAAGTGTCGCGTGAACTTGTAGGCGCCGAGAAAGGCGCCAATGCCCACCCCGTCCGCAAGCGACTGAAGTATCTGCGAAGCCTCATGCGCCTGCTCAGGCCGGCGATCGGTGAAGACGCTTTCCAGGCTGGAAACGGGCATTTGCGGGCCGCCGCAATACAACTGGCGCGCAAGCGTCATGGCGAAGCCATGGTGGAAGCGGTCGCCATGCTGCGTAAGCAGACTGCAGGGCAATGACGCGATCATTGCGGAGCTTGAGGCTGCGGCCCTTGCCCATGCCAGCGCAGCCGAGGAGGAACATTCAGAAAGCCTGGCGGCAGCACGCAAGGAAATCGAAGCCGTCCGTGCATTGGTCGGCGGCTGGATGCTGCCGAAGCGCGACAGGCGGTTCTTTCTCGAGGGCCTGGAGCGCTGCTATGCACGCGGCCGCAAGCTGCTGCATTCCAGTCTCGCGGACGGCGACAGCCAGCGCCTGCACGAAGCCCGCAAATCGGTGATCCATCACCTTCATCATCTGGAAATCCTGGAGCCTGCCTGGCCGCGTATGATGAAGGTCTGGTGCGACGAGTTAGGACGATTGCGTGAAGCGCTTGGCGATCTGAACGATCTGAGCGAATTGGAGGGACAACTGGCTGATCCTCAGACGGCCTTCGGCAAAATCGCATCAATCGACGCGGTACTCGTGTTAATTGCCGCGCGCCGCCTGAAACTAACCGCGCGCGTGCGCAAGCGCGCCAACCAGTTATTTGCCGAACGCCCCGGCGCCCTTGCCCGCCGACTGGATGCGATCTGGGCATCTTGGGAAGAGCGCGAAGCGGAAACGCCGACAGCGGCTGATTGACTGTTGCGGACAGACCGGCGCTGCATCGAGCGCACAGCTCCTTCGATTGTCGCCGATTACGCCGCCGACTATGGTGCACTCTTCAATGACCCCTCGCCATTCCCTTTAACGTGACCCCGCGCTCCGTCATCACGCTGGTGTTTTTTTGCTTTGGCACGGCCATCGGCGTCTGGGCTGGCACCGTGCCGCAGGTTACCCGCGCCGCTGGTGTCGACGACATGGCGCTGGGCCTCGGTCTCACCGCCTATACGATCGCCTATGTCTTCGCGATGGCGCTCGGCCCTCGGTTGGCGCGGTGGACCACCAATCGCGCAATCCTGATGATCATGCTGCCGCTGTCGGGACTCTCCTTAGTGGCGCTGCTGTTCAGCCCCTCGCCTGTCTTCTTCTTCATCGCTCTGGTCGTCTATGGCGCCGTCTTAGGCCTGACCGATCTCTTCATGAATGCCGAGGCAAGCGCGATAGAAACCGATCTGGCACGGCCGGTCTTTGCGTCCTTCCATGGCAGCGCCTCGGCGGGGGTGGCACTTTTCGCAATCCTTGGAAGCCTGCTCGCCGCCTGGATCAGCCCTTGGATGGCGGGTTTGCTCACCGCCATTCTGCTCCTCGCTTCGGCCGAAGCGGTCAGGCGCTCGCTGACAGCCCGCAGGCCCGCGTTGGTAACACATCCGCTCTCCGACGCGGCACCGATCGAATTCGTACCATTCTCGCTACTGGGTCTTGCGGCAGGCCTCGTCATCGCCGGCGAGACAGCCGCGATCATGTGGTCGGCCAAGCTCCTCGATCAACAGGCCGCATCCCTTGCAGCGATCGCCGGCATCGAAGTCGCATTTTTTGGGCTGTGCCACGCAACAATTCGCTTTATGGGCGATCGCAGCCGCGCGCGGTTTGGCGACATGCCATTGATGCTGGGCTCACTGGCCATCGCCGCGATTGGATTCTTGGCGATTGGTCTGTCACCGAATTTCATGATGAGCGTCGCCGCCTTCGCGCTCGTAGGCTTTGGAACGGCTTGCGTGATCCCCTGCATCTTCGCGCTGGCAGGCCGGCTGACGGCGGCGAACCGCGCCAAGGGCATAGGCTTCATCTCGCTGGTCGCCGGCTTGCCGCGCGCTCTCGCACCATGGGTCTTCGGTTGGCTTGCCGAGAACTCGCTCGACCAGCTTCGCCTTTGCAATGTGTGCAGTTGGGATGCTGATGGCCCTTATATGCGTCCTGTTGATCCGCAAACGCGTATTCTAGCTCACGATTGCGATCGGACTTGCAATCCAAGCCATGCGAACAGGGCGGCTATATAATTGGCTATTCATACTCCTGTTCATCTCCGCCCTCGGTTCGATCCCGACAGAGAGCGGCGCCTGCGCAACGAAACTGGGAGCGGGAGATGGGCCGGGAGCCCGGGCAACGATCGAGATATTGCGTGACGCTCATCCCAAACTTCAGAATCAGGAAGCCCGTCTCCTGTATGCGCGAGCCCTTGAGGCGCAGGATCGGCGTGCGGAAGCAGAAGAAGAGTATCAAGCGCTTGTCAATTACTATGCGGGCTATGAAGCTGATCGCGATTGGCTGAAAGCTGCCAAAGCGAATCTTTGAGCACTGCATCGGAAACACAAAACCCGCCGACCATTTCTGATCGGCGGGTTTTGTGTTTGAGTTTGTGAAGAAGGTTGTTTGCACGAGCGCGCGTTCCGCGAGGAATTCGCGCCACTCAATTTGTCTGTCATTTCGCAGGCCTGGCGGCGACCTACTCTTCCGCGTCTTAGGACGAAGTACCATGGGCGCTGAGGCGTTTAACGACCGAGTTCGGGATGGGATCGGGTTCAGACACCTCGCCATAGCCACCAGGCCGGCGAAGGACAGACAATCAACTAGAATTTCGAATGGGCATTAGTAATGAGAGCGATCAAGCCGTTCGAACGATTAGTACCAGTAAGCTTCGCACATTGCTGCGCTTCCACACCCGGCCTATCAACGTGGTCGTCTTCCACGGTTCTCAAGGGAGAACTGGTTTCGAGGTGGGTTTCCCGCTTAGATGCCTTCAGCGGTTATCCCGTCCGCACATAGCTACCCTGCTGTACCGCTGGCGCGATAACAGGTCCACCGGAGGTGCGTTCATCCCGGTCCTCTCGTACTAAGGACAAATCCTCTCAATTCTCCTACAATCACGGCAGATAGGGACCAAACTGTCTCACGACGTTTTGAACCCAGCTCACGTACCACTTTAATCGGCGAACAGCCGAACCCTTGGGACCTGCTCCAGCCCCAGGATGTGATGAGCCGACATCGAGGTGCCAAACGATTCCGTCGATATGGACTCTTGGGAATCATCAGCCTGTTATCCCCGGCGTACCTTTTATCCGTTGAGCGATGGCCCTCCACACATGGGACCACCGGATCACTATGGCCGTCTTTCGACTCTGCTCGACTTGTCAGTCTCGCAGTCAGGCAAGCTTATGCCATTGCACTCGACAGCTGATTTCCGACCAGCTTGAGCTTACCATCGCGCGCCTCCGTTACTCTTTGGGAGGCGACCGCCCCAGTCAAACTGCCCACCATACACTGTCTCGGACCCCGATTAAGGGGTCGCGGTTAGACATCCATGTCGCCAAGGGTGGTATTTCACATTTCGGCTCCACGAGAGC
>CAWDUC010000001.1:122500-360031 GCA_963805405.1 uncultured Alphaproteobacteria bacterium
ATCTTCGGCGAAGGCGGCCTCGACAGGCTCATTTCCGAGCGCGAGAGGGCCATGGCGGAGCGTTACGGCACCGCGCTATCCAACTGCGATAATCTCGCTGAAAAAGTGACCAGATTGGCCCAGATCCGCAGTGACGAAGGCTATATGGCAGAGACGCAAATCCTTGCTGACGGTTCGTTTCTGCTGGTTGAAAATCACTGCCCGATCTGTGCCGCCGCCCGCTCCTGCCAAGGTTTCTGCCGCTCAGAACTACGGCTGTTTGCCGGCGTACTTGGCCCCGACGCCAGCATCGAGCGCAGCGAGCATATTCTGGCCGGCGCAAGGCGTTGTGCCTATCGCATCACCCCACAAGAGAACCCCGTTTCATGAGCGAACTGGTGGCGCCGCGCACCGACTGGACTGCCCTTTGGCGCAGTGGCGACCTGGCCCGCTTCTGCTTCATCAGCCTCGGTCTGATCTTCCATGCGGGCTGCGAGAACATGATCACCACGATCATGCCCTCGATGATCCGCGAGATCGGGGGCGTTGAGTATACCGGCTGGAGCTTCGCCATTTACGAAACAGGCTCGATCATCGCCGGCGCTGCTGCCGGGCGGCTATCGGTCTATTGGACGGTGCGCAGCAACATGATCGTAGCGGCGATCGTCTTCGCGAGCGGCTGCAGCATCACCGCGCTCGCACCGAGCATGCCCGTCCTGCTCGTCGGCCGCGTCGTCAGCGGCTTCGGCGGTGGCGCCTTGATTTCGCTGTCTTTCGTCGCGACGCAGAGATACTTCCCCACGCGAATATGGCCGCAGCTTATGGCCATTTTGTCTGTTGTTTGGGGCATTTCCGCCTTTGGTGGACCGCTCTTCGGTGGCCTCATCGACACGTTTCTCAACTGGCGCTGGGCGTTTGGAATTTTTGCGGTCGCCGCCTTGGTTTTTGCCGCCGCATCGCTCGTGGTCCTGCGCGGGGAAAAGGCTTCCGAGAGTTCCGATGTATCCGGCAGATTCCCATGGCTGGCACTTGCCTTTCTCGCGGCCGGCGTCATGGCTATCGCCGCGGCCGGCGTCGAGACGCGGATGCAGGTTGCGTTGGCTTTGATCGCGCTCGGCTTCGCCGCTGTTTTCGTGTTCTTTCTGCTCGATTCCCGCTCAAGCCATTCCCGCCTGTTCCCAACCGCAACCTTCAATCCGCGCACCACGATCGGATCGGGAATGATCATGGTCGCCGCACTCTCTGTGTCGACCTGCTCTTTCGGTTTCTACGGTCCCCTGCTCCTGGCCGGCCTTCACGATTTCACGCCGCTGACGACCGGCCTCATCATCGCCAGCGAATCCATCGCTTGGTCGATCCTTTCGATCCTCGTGTCGACTGCTTCTGCGCGTTACGAACCGTTTATCGTCACCAGCGGTGCCATGATGGTCACTGCCGGCATTGCCGGTTTTGCGGTCACCATACCCTTGGGCACGATCCCCGGGATTCTCGTTTGCGCGCTGCTCCAGGGTGGCGGTTTCGGCATCCTCTGGCCTTTCGCCAGCCGGCGAATCATCGAGGCTGCGTCTGGCGGCGAGCGCGACATTGCGGCCTCCGCCTTCTCCACCTTGCAGCGATTGGGGTACGCGGTGGGTGCCGCCCTTACTGGAATTATCGCCAATGCCAGCGGGTTCTCGGCTGGCTTCACGAAAGAGGCCGCAGCGGGCGCAGCAGCGACGCTTTTCTGGCCTTACCTGCCTCTGGCAATCGTCGGTTGCATTGCTTCTTTTAGGCTCGCCGGACCCAAACGGGTGGGGATGGATTAGCGATCGTCCTTATTTTGCCGTTTTTGCAAAACACTTTCGCCATGGTTAACATTTCGGAAACGGTCTGTTGTCAATATGAGGGGACGGCCGCACCGGCGTAATAGGGTGCGGATCGTGAGCATGGGAGAAATTCGCTCGTTCACACACCATCACGTTAAGCGCCTACCAAGGTTGACTAAACGAGGTGGGATGGGCAAAGTCTGGCGGTCCGTGGGAGGCACCACCAGGCGGGCAAAAAGCGGGTTTCTGACAAGCTCGACACTGACTTGAATTGCGACCGAATTCGGGGAAGCCGGCAAAGACCGGACGCCATTCGGTTAGCGAACCGTAGACCAGTTTTGTGAGGGGATCGGGCTTTTGATCGACCGTGTATCAGTGCACAGCGGCCGCGCTAAGGTTGCCCGAAAGCAGCGCGTTGCAGTTCATATCGAAGAGTTCGAAGCGAAGGACTCGTTCGAGGCACAAAATCCAGGCCAACAACGCTGGCTGCTCACCACATGCATCGCCGGCATTGCCGGCAGTCTGATAGTCGGCAGCGCATTGCTTGGCATTTTCGGCCAGAACGCAGCCAGCACGGATGCTTTCGCTTCTGTGCAGCCGTCGGGCCTGAATTCATCCGGCACGATGAAGAGCGATATGGGCGCCGATGTCCTGCGACAAGTCACGACCGCGCCCATGAAGGCCGTTTCGGTCGCCTATCGTCCCGACGGCGAAAATACCCCCCAGATCGTTCCGAAGCGCAGCCTCTATGGGGACAATCTTTATCCAGAGATTTCCGCCACCAGCCTGCCCTATGGCGACGGCAAGACAGCAGTCATTGATGGCGATTTCGACGTCACCAACATCGACTCCCAGAACATCACGACGATCACCAAGACGCCTCCTCCCGAACCCGTCGACGAGGCAATCGTGCTTGGTCCATCCCGCACCCTCACGGATGAGATCACCGAGCGCGGTGTGACCAAGGAGGCAGCGCAGGCCTTGGTGCAAGCCTTGAACGGTGTCTTCCCGGCCGGCCAGATGCCACAGGGCACCCGTTTCGAACTGACTCTCGACAAGCAGCAGGACTTCTACGGTCGAGACGTCATCTTCCCGGTGCAGTTGACCTTCAAGCCCGGCCCGCAGGAAACGATCATCGTCGAAGCCGACGAAGACGGAACCTTCTCGGCCCATATCGACGGCGAAAAGGAAGGTACGCTTTCGCGCTACGCGCAGGTCGATCACTTCCGCACGAAGACGCGCGTCGGATCCAGCCTCTACGGCACCGCCAAGGACAACAAGGTTCCAGGCTACATCATCTCGGAATTGACGCGAGTATTCGCTTATGACGTTGACTTCCAGCGCCAGGTCAAAGCCACTGACACGTTCGAGGTATTCTACGGCAATCCGCTGACCGGATCGTCGACCAAGCGCAAGGTGCTGCACTACGCGCAGCTCACCCTGGCGGGTAAAACCAAGACCTTCTTCCGCTTTACCACCAAGGACGGCGTCACGGACTATTACGACGAGAACGGCATGAGCGCGACCAAGTCGCTGTTGCGTACCCCCGTCAGCGGTGCTCGCCTCACTTCTGGCTTCGGCATGCGGCGTCATCCGCTGCTCGGTTACTCGAAGATGCACACCGGCGTGGACTTTGGCGTGCCAACTGGAACTCCGATCAAGGCTGCAGGCTCTGGCGTGATCGAGTCCGCAGGTCGATTGGGCGCCTACGGCATCGCGGTCAAGATCAAGCATAATGGCAAGTATGAAACGCTCTATGCCCATATGAGCCGCCTGGCCACTGGCATCCGCGCCGGCGTGAAGGTCAATCAGGGCCAGACGATCGGCTATGTTGGATCGACTGGTCGCGCGACTGGCCCCCATCTGCATTATGAAGTGCGCGCCGATGACCGGCCGGTCAATCCGACGCGCGTCAAGCTCGCCGGTGCCAGGAAACTTGCTGGCAAAGAACTCGCAAACTTCAAGGTTATAAAGGCGCGAATCCTGGCCATGATGGAGACGGCGCCATCGGCTACGCAAGTCGCTGAGATCCAGCAGTAACTCATTCTTCTGGCGCCATCCGGCGCCGGAGCGCTCCCCCAAGGTTTACTCTCGATGACCTTCGCGGTCTTCCTTCTGGCTTATGCGCTGAGCCAGTTCTTCCGCTCGTTTTTGGCGGTCATCGCGCCAGAGCTTTCGGCCGAATTGGCGCTGGGTCCCGAAGCGCTCGCTAACATGCAGGCTTGGTGGATCGCGGGCTTCGTGGCTGCGCAATTTCCGGTTGGCTGGGCGCTCGACACGATCGGTCCGCGCCGCACGGTAAGCATCATCATGAGCGCCGCTGTCATCGGCGCCGTGCTCTTTGCCCGCGCCCACTCAGCTTTCATGCTCGATTGCGCCATGGCATTGATCGGCATCGGCTGCGCCCCGATCTATATGGGCGCGGTCTACATCTTTGCGCGCGTCAACAGGCCGGAGCAATTTGCCCTGCTTTGCTCGTGGCTCCTGGGGCTCGGCACGGCGGGAAATCTGTTGGCGGCCTCCCCGCTTGCCTGGAGCGCGCAAGCATTTGGATGGCGCGAAACCATGCTCGGGATTGCCGGGGCGGGTGTGTTACTTGCGGTGCTTGTATTTGTCGCGATCAACGATCCGCCGAAACTGCCGCGCAATCGCGAGCGGCCAAGCGCGCTTGCGGCGATAGGCGAACTCCTTTCGATCAAGCATCTCTGGCCGATCTTGCCGCTCATTGCGGTAGGCTATGCTGTGATGCTGGCCGAGCGCGGGCTCTGGGCCGGTCCCTATTTTGCCGAAGTCCACGGTCTGGGACCGGTGGAGCGTGGAAATGCGCTGCTCGCCATGGCTGTCGCCATGTCGCTGGGTGCCATGACTTACGGCCCGCTCGACCGGCTGTTCAACACGCGCAAATGGGTGATATTGCCGGGAAGCTTGATAACTGCCGCTGCATTCATTCTGCTCGCGCTCGCCGCACCTGGTCTAAAGGCAGCCATCATCCTTATCGCGATAATCGGCACCTGCGGCATGACCTACGGCGTGCTGATGGCGCACGCCCGCGCCTTCCTTCCGGATCGCATTCTGGGTCGCGGCATCACCATGGTGAACGTGCTTTTCATAGGCGGCGCCGGGATTCTCCAGCCGGTCTCCGGAGCGATCGTTGCGCGGATGGAGGCGAATGGTAGCGATGCTGTCGCTGCCTATTCTGCCATCCACCTGTTGTTCGGCTTGTTGCTTGCGGCGGCAAGCGCGATTTATCTCTTCTCGCGCGATATGCCGCCGCAAGGTTCTTCCAAGCTCTAAGCCGCTTTGGCTTTGGACTTGCGGGCCTTGAGTTTGATCTGCCCGTCAGCGACGCCGACATCGACAACATCGCCGTCCTTGATCGAACCGCCGAGAATTTCCTCGGCCAATGGATCCTGGACGTATTTCTGGATGACGCGCTTGAGGGGACGCGCGCCGTAAGCCGGATCGTATCCCTTGTCCGCCAGCCAGTTCCGCGCTGCCTCTGATACCGCAAGCTCGATCTTGCGATCGGTCAGGAGCTTCCGCAGCCGATCCATCTGGATATCGACGATCGTACCCATGTTCGCACGCTTCAGGCGATGGAACAGGATGATCTCATCGATGCGGTTGAGGAATTCCGGCCGGAAGTGGCTGCGCACCACGTTCATCACCTGGTCGCGCACCACATCGACATCCTGGTCTTCGCCCAATGAAACCAGATACTCGGAACCAAGATTGGACGTCATGATGATCAAGGTGTTGCGGAAGTCGACCGTGCGGCCCTGACCGTCGGTCAGGCGGCCGTCGTCAAGAACCTGCAGAAGCACGTTGAAAACATCGGGATGCGCCTTTTCGATTTCATCGAACAGCACGACCTGATAGGGCCGGCGCCGCACCGCTTCCGTCAGCACGCCGCCTTCGTCATAACCGACATAGCCCGGAGGCGCGCCGATCAAACGTGATACGGAGTGCTTCTCCATGAACTCCGACATGTCGATCCGCACCATCGCGTGCTCGTCGTCGAAGAGGAATGCCGCGAGCGCCTTGGTCAACTCTGTCTTGCCGACGCCCGTTGGCCCCAGGAACATGAAAGACCCCATCGGCCGGTTTGGATCCTGAAGTCCGGCACGCGCACGACGCACGGCAGTAGAAACTGCCTTGACGGCTTCCGCCTGCCCCACCACGCGCTTGCTGAGCACTTCTTCCATCTTGAGCAGCTTGTCGCGCTCGCCTTCGAGCATCTTGTCGACGGGAATGCCGGTCCAGCGCGATACGACTTGCGCAACGTGGTTTTCGGTTACCGCCTCTTCGAGCAAGGGGCTCGCCTTGGCTTGCTCCTCGGTTTCCTTGATCTTTTTCTCAAGTTCCGGAACGCGGCCATAGGCAAGTTCGCCCGCCTTGGCGAAATCGCCCTTGCGCTGGGCCTGGTCGAGGGCGGTGCGGGCGTCGTCGAGTTCTTTCTTGAGATTGCCGATCAGCGCGAGCTTTTCCTTCTCCGCCTGCCAGTTGCGGGTAATCGCTGCCGATTTCTCCTGCAGGCCCGCCAGATCCTTCTCGAGCCGAACCAGGCGATCCTTCGATGCCTGATCCTTTTCCTTCTTCAAGGCCTCGCGCTCGATCTGCAATTGCATGATGTCGCGATCGATCGAGTCGAGTTCTTCCGGCTTGGAATCGACCTGCATGCGCAGCCGCGATGCCGCTTCGTCCATGAGATCGATCGCCTTGTCCGGCAGGAACCGGTCGGTGATATAGCGGTTCGACAATTGCGCGGCCGCCACCAAAGCGGAATCCGTGATCCGCACCTGATGATGCTGCTCGTACTTGTCCTTGATGCCGCGCAGGATCGAGATCGTGTCTTCGACCGACGGTTCGCCCACGAAAACGGGCTGGAAGCGACGCGCAAGTGCGGCATCCTTTTCCACATGCTTGCGGTATTCGTCGAGCGTGGTGGCGCCGATGCAGTGCAGTTCACCACGCGCCAACGCAGGTTTCAGCAGGTTCGATGCGTCCATCGCGCCGTCCGCCTTGCCGGCTCCGACGAGCGTATGCATTTCGTCGATGAAGAGGATGATGCCGCCATCCGAAGACGTCACTTCGGACAAGACAGCCTTCAAACGCTCCTCGAACTCGCCGCGATACTTCGCGCCGGCAATCAGTGCACCCAGATCGAGCGACAGGAGCTTCTTGTCCTTGAGACTTTCAGGAACGTCGCCGTTGACGATGCGCAAGGCCAAACCTTCAGCAATCGCCGTCTTGCCGACGCCCGGTTCGCCAATCAGCACCGGATTGTTCTTGGTGCGGCGCGAGAGGACCTGGATGGTACGGCGAATCTCCTCGTCGCGCCCGATCACCGGATCAAGCTTGCCCTGGCGGGCCGCTTCTGTGAGATCACGGGCATATTTCTTGAGCGCGTCATAGGCCTGCTCCGCCGATGCGGAGTCGGCGGTGCGTCCTTTGCGGATATCATTGATCGCCTGGTTGAGGCCTTGCGGCGTGACACCAGCTGATTTCAGTATTTTGGAGGCTTCGCTTGGCTCGATCGCTAGGGCCTGTAGCAATCGCTCGGCCGTCACATAGCTGTCGCCCACCTTTTCGGCGAGTTTCTGCGCCTGATCGAAGACGCGCGCCATTTCCGGCGCGAGATAAACTTGCCCGGCACCGCCGCCCGAAACCTTGGGCATCTTGGCAAGCGCGGCTTCGGTCTCCCGAAGCGCAAGCTTGGGGTCGCCTCCAGCGGCGCGGATCAGGCCGGCAGCAAGACCTTCCTCGTCGTCGAGCAGTACTTTCAGAAGATGATCGGGGCTGAAACGCTGGTGGCCCTCACGCAGCGCCAGCGATTGCGCGGACTGAATGAAGCCTCGCGAACGTTCGGTGTATTTCTCTAAATCCATAATATCTCCTCCTCGGCACGCCTCTTGGGTCCTTGGAGGCCCCCCAGAAACGTCCATTCAATGCAAGAGAATCCGCCTGGCTGAATCCTATAATGGCATTCACCGGCTGCGGAACCCCTCAGCGGAGATATAGTAAGCGATTATTTGCCGGCAAGGCGGGGAACGCTACTCCCCGGGGTTATCACGAGAAGGACCTCGCCCCGGGGTCTCGGACGTATCTGCCGGCTCCCGCTTGCGGCGAGGATATCGGGTTCGCGTGGTCTCGCCGGCCGCTCCATTGGTGGAACCCCGCTTCAAGAAAGACGGCGCCTCCCAATTGCTTGCCGCTGCCGGCTGGGGCGCCTCCTCCGCAACAGGTTCGGCTCGCACAGGCGCCTCCTCCTGCCGGACAGGCTGCGCATCCGGCTCACGGTCGCGCGTAACCTCCTGGCGATCGCGGTTCTGGTCGAAGCGGGGGCGGAAGCGATCATTGCCACGGTCCCGCGGCCGGAAATTCTGCTGGTTCTGATTTTGCGGCGGACGGTCGAATTCCTGGGCCGCACTGTCACCATAGGCATCGGCCTGCGGCGCGCCATGAACAGGGCGCTCGACGACTGCGGGCTGCAGGTCGTCGCCATCGCCCTCGCCGGCATCCTCGCCGTCTTCGTCGTCATAGCCATCTTCGCCATTCGAACGTCGGCTCTGCTGCTGAAACTGTTGGTTGTAAGCCTGTGCGGCCGCAAGAATGCGGAGGTAATGTTCCGCGTGCTGGAAATAGCTTTCCGACATTACGATATCCCCGGATGCCATCGCATCGCGGCCAAGCTGGAGATATTTGTCGGCGACAGTCTGGGCGGTGCCACGAACCTTTACATCCGGCCCGTTGCTTTCATAGACACGGTTGAGCGGATTGCCGCCCCCACCTCCACCTCCACCTCCGCCGCCACCTCCGCCACCCGTGTGACGACGATTACGGTTACGCCCGCGCTGTTTATGCTGCCCTGGTCTCATACGATTCTCATTTTGCTGTCGGAATTGATGACCGGCTAAACCGGCAATAACCGTCCGTTTCGTCCGGCCTGGGTCGGACATGATTGTGACGAATGACCCTCAGAAGAGGCGTGGCAAAACCGACCTTGTTCCTTGTGGTCTGGCTCTCGCTGCCCAGGCAAAGCCCTACGGGATTCGCCGTCCCTCAACTGTTAGCCGCTTTTCCTGTCCCAAAAGTGCCTGACTGAGAAAAACCGGTGTCAATCGCATATGGCAGCGCGTTCACCGAGTCGGTATGTAGCCGAGGTCAAGGACGTTTCCAACCCCAATCTTGCGTATTCCGAAGACAAGACACCGCACGTGACCAGCGAGATCCCGCTGCGCCGAATGCAGGTTAAACCCCGCATCCTCAAATATTTCAGTAACTTGCGCGTCCTGACCCGCGCCAATTTCGAGTATTACCTCACCTGAAGGCAGCAAATGTCTTACCGCGCCCTCCGCAATCGCTCGATAACAATCCAGGCCATCGATGCCGCCATCAAGGGCGGCTGGGGGATCCCAGTCTTTGACTTCAGGCGCCAAGCCTTTGATTTCGCTAGACGATATATAAGGCGGATTGGAAATGACCAGGTCAAATCGCCCCGATACGCCGTCAAGCCAGGACGCTAAAACGGTCTCAAGCCGATGATCCACCCCGTTTTCCCGTGCGTTGGCAGCCGCCGTTTCCAACGCTTCTGCCGAAATATCGCTGGCGACAGCCCGGGTTTCCGGCAATTCTGCCAACAGGGTTACCGCGATGGCACCCGTCCCTGTGCCGAGATCGAGGATACGCGGCGCTGGCTTCCCTCGAAGCACTCCGATCGCGGTCGAAATCAGGGTTTCGGTATCCGGCCGAGGGTCTAGGGTCGCCGCCGACAACCGAAAATTGCGACCATAAAACTCGCGGGTTCCCAGGATGCGAGACACCGGCTCATGCCCGCGTCGCCGCCTGATCAGGTCGCGGAATCGATCTGCGATATCGTCTGGGACTTCAGTTTCGGGTCGACCGATCAACGCCCCGTGGTCAAACCCGGTCGCGTGCTGCAACAACAGACGCCCGTCGAGGATCGCGGTCTCGATCCGCGCACTCGCCGAGCTGGCCGCGACCCCAAGCCAAGAGTTTGGTGAGCGCCTCAGCCGCCATCCAATTCGGCAGCCGCGAGCAATTCGGCATGATGGGCCGTCATGAGCGCCTGGACGAGTTCTTCCAGAGCCGCGCCCTCGATGACCTGGTCGAGCTTGTAGAGCGTAAGGTTGATCCGGTGGTCGGTTACCCGGCCTTGCGGGAAGTTGTAGGTGCGGATGCGCTCGGAACGGTCGCCGGTCCCGATCTGGCCTCGCCGTGTCGCCGAACGCTCATCGGCAAGCCTCTGCCGTTCCCGCTCATAGAGACGTGCCCTTAAAATTTTGAGCGCCTTCGCCTTGTTCTTGTGCTGCGATTTCTCGTCCTGCTGGGCAACGGCGAGCCCGGTCGGAAGATGGGTAATTCGCACGGCGGAGTCCGTCGTGTTGACCGACTGTCCGCCCGGCCCCGAAGAACGATAGACATCGATCCTGAGGTCAGAGTCATTAATCTGAATATCGACATCCTCGGCTTCGGGTAGCACGGCCACCGTCGCGGCCGATGTGTGGATGCGGCCCTGCGCTTCGGTTGCCGGCACGCGCTGTACACGATGCACCCCGGATTCGAACTTCAAACGCGCATAGGCACCGCTACCGAAAATGTTGGCGACGATTTCCTTATAGCCCCCGTGTTCGCCTTCACTCGCCGAAATCACATCGACGCGCCAACCCTTGAAGGCCGAATAACGCTGATACATGCGGAATAGATCGCCCGCAAATATGGCCGCTTCGTCGCCGCCAGTGCCTGCCCTGACCTCGAGAATGACATTGCGGTCGTCGGCCGCATCCTTCGGAAGCAATAGCATCCTCAAATCATGTTCGAGTTTGCCGATCCTTTCCTCCAGCACGGGCTTCTCGGCGCGCGCCATGTCCGCGATTTCGGGATCGTTCTCCGCAGCCATCTCGGCAATCGACTCTCGCTCGGTGTAAGCCTTGCGGAGACTCTGCGCCACGCGCGCGGTCGGCTCGATTTCGGCATATTCGCGCGACAGACGAACGAAGCTTTCGCCGGTGGCGCCTGACGACAATTCGGCTTGGATGAGCTCAAATCGCTCGATGATCCGGTCGAGCTTCTCGGCAATCTGGGTAGTCATGATGCGCGGCTTTTAGAGCAAAAGCGGCCAGGGTGTACACACCCTGACTCGCGCCGACAGAGTTGCCCGGTTCAGCCGCGCTTTTCGAGCGATTTTAGGTCGAGCGAGCGGCCGACCAAGATCTCCCCCGGCGTCCCGAGAATGCCTAAATCCTTGCCATCGATTTCATAGGCGAGCAGGCCGCCGTCGCGCGCGATCACGACGAGACCTTCCTGCTCAGGCACACGATAATTGTCGCCGGGCATCAGCATCTTGGTGACAACGACCATGCCCTGGCCGTCCTGAATCCTAATCCAGACCGGAGATTTGGCTTTGAGAACAAGCCGGGACTTGCCCGTGATGGCAGAGGGTTTGGGCGTTTTCTCCTTGGAGAGCGTGGGAACCGGAATTGGAGCCGCTTCCTCGCTGACCGCCGGATTGTTCCCGACAGTTTTCTCAATCAGCGCTGTCAATCCGTCTAGGCTGCGCTCGCCGGCTTCGCCCGCGCCAGGCTCGACGCCAACGGCTGACTGGCCGCCGGGTAGAACCGCGGATGCCGCATGGTTGTCGTCTGGCATATCCTCTTCTTGGAGCTCTATCGAAGGCTCGACGGAGGCCGTCGGCATCGGATCGGAAGCCTGCTGTGACATTTCTTGGACGGGAAGAATTTCGTCCGCTGGCTTCATGAGCCAATTTGCGCCGGCAAAAAGCAGAACTGCACCGAAGCAAGAAGCGAGAATACCGGTCGTACCACGACTGGGTCGCCGGCTTAAGAGACTCCAGGCATTGGCGAAACTGATCACTTTCGCGCTTGAACAGGGCGCGGGGTTGGCGGGATGCGATAGGACCGGCACGATGGGCAGGAATTGGGCGTAATGTGCCATTAGCGGTTCGGGTTCGAAACCCATCTGCAGACCGTAAAGCCCGACCATCTGCAGCGCTTCCTCGCGGTGCGGCATCCCGCGCAGATCACCGATTTCGATCGAGCGCAGATGGCTCGCATGGATGCCGGTCAGCTCACTTGCCTGTTCCAGCGTTTGCCCGCGCTTTTCGCGCTCGCGCTGCAGGAACCAACCGGTTTCACCGATCGGATCGAGCGAACCGTCAGGTTTCGCCCGGAAGGCGTTTGGATTTGGATCGAATTGCGCGTAGCTGGATCCACTTACTCGGGCGTCCATGTTCGAGACTCTCCGGCACACGGCCTTAAGGGGCCGTTGACTTCACATTTTCGAAGAATGCCGTAGAATGGTAAGCAGAAGGCTAACGAATTACGCGATGACTGGAATCTCGTGCGCGTCGGCGAAATTCGCCAGCCGCTTGCGTAGGCTGTGGTCCGACATTGTCAGCATCGGCTCGAGTTCCTGCCACAATGCCGCTCTGTTCAATGCCAGGATCATGCTCTTGACCGGGCCAACCGCTGCGGGCGCCATCGAGATCGAAGTAAGTCCCAGCCCGATAAGTGTCATCGCCTCGAGGGGCCGCCCTGCCATCTCACCGCACAAATTGACCGGCACCCCATGCGCGCTCGCACGAGTAATAATATAGCGGATGGCCGACAACAGCGGTGGACTCAAGGGATCGTAACGCGCCGCCAGTCGGGTATTTCCACGATCCGACGCAAACAGGAACTGTAACAGATCGTTGGACCCGATCGACGCAAAGTCGACCTCGGCCAGAAGGCCATCCAACTGCCAGATCAAGGCCGGGACCTCGATCATCGCGCCCAATTTGATCGAGCGCGGCAATTCGTGTCCGCGACCAAGATTATCCCTCTCTTCTTCAAGCAGGTGCTTGGCCGCCCGGAATTCTTCGATGTCGGCAATCATCGGGAAACATGACCCGAAGGTCACGTCCCGCCGCTGCCCGCAGCAGCGCGCGCAACTGCAGTTTCAGCAGAGCCGGACGCTCGATAGCCAGTCGCGTTGCGCGCCAGCCCATCGCCGGATTGTCTTCTTTCGGTTGCCGCAGATAGGGCAGCGACTTGTCCGCGCCAATGTCGAGCGTGCGGATCGTGACAGGCCGATCGCCTGCCGCATCGAGCACCGCCGAGTAATGCCTTATTTGCGAATCGAGGCGCGGCAATCTTTGCGCCATCATGAAGTGAAGCTCGGTGCGGTAGAGGCCAATTCCATCTGCGCCCGATTCCGCCAGATGCGGCAGGTCGACAAGCAGGCCGGCATTGATCTGGATTTGGATTCGAACTCCATCACGCGTGACCGCCAACGTATCGCGTAGGGCGGCAAACTGCGCCTGCCTGCGCGCATAGAAGCGCACCTTCTCGACATAGGCGCGCTCGATGTCGGGCGATGGGCGCACATAGATATCGCCGCTTGCCCCATCGACAATGAGCGGACTGCCGGTATCGATGACGTCGATTAAGCCTTCCGCTTGCCCGATTGCCGGAATGCCCAAGGCGCGGGCAACGATCGCGACATGACTGTTGCGCCCACCTTCCTCAAGCACGACACCCCTGACTTTGGCGCGGTCATAATCGAGCAGTTCGGCCGGACCCATGTTCCGCGCGACAACAATCGCATTGGCCGGAAGATCGCCGCGCGATGCAGTGGCGATCTGGCCGGTCAGAATGCGCAGCAGGCGATTGGCCAGATCGTCGAGATCATGCATCCGCTCGCGCAAGTAGGGATCGGGCGTGCGCATCATGCGCGCGCGGTTGTCGTTTTGCACACGCTCGACGGCGGCCTCCGCAGTCAGGCCAGTTTCGACAGCCTCGCCGAGCCTGTTGAGCCAGCCGCGATCATGGGCAAACATGCGGAAGGCTTCGAGTACTTCCGAGTACTCGGTGCCGCGCACCGCCGTGCCTTCGACCATCTCGTCGACATGCGCGCGCAATTCCTGCACTGCGCCCTCGAGCCGCGCCTTCTCCCTTGGGATGCTTTCGGCGATGAGGTTGGTGATGACAATGCGCGGCTCATGCAGCACCGCATGGCCCAGCGCTACACCTTCCGCCAAAACTTCGCCCTTGAAGTGATGGAACCTGATATGGGTGACGTCGGCAGCGACAGCGCGCGCCACTTCCTGTAATTCGCCGGAAGCGATGACTTCGGCCAGAACCATGGCCGTTGTCTGGAGAGCTTCCTCCTCTTCTTCAGTGTAGTGCCGGCGCGTGCGGTTTTGGATGACCAGCACGCCAATGACGATGCCGCCACGCAGGATCGGCACGCCGAGGAAGGAGTGGTAAATTTCTTCGCCGGTCTCAGGCAAGTATTTAAAGGCGGGATGGTCTTGCGCCTCGGCGAGATTCAAGGCCTCTGCCGAGGCCGCGATCGTTCCAACAAGGCCTTCGCCGACGCGCAACCGCGACTTATGGACGGCTTCCACCTTCAAGCCTTCGGTTGCGAAGAGCTCGAGTTCCTGGCCCTGCCGCATCACATAGATGGAGCAAACCTCGGCCACGACATTGGCCGCGATCAGCATGACGATCTTGTCTAGTCGCTTCTGTGCCGTCTCCCGCTCCGCCATCACCTCGCGGAGCCGCCGGAGCAGGACACGCGGGCCAAGGGCGGAATGGGCCATTAGGCGGTGTCCTCGCGCATCCGTGCGCGGGCCGTTTTCCAACGGCCTTTGCATACTCGGAAATGGAAGGAGATGGGCAGCATGGCGCTAGTTCGCAGCCTCTAGCCCATAGGCAGTGTGGAGCGCACGAACGGCAAGTTCTGTATAGGCCTCGTCGATCAGAACGCTGACCTTAATCTCCGACGTGGTGATCGCCTGGATGTTGATGCCCTTGTCGGCCAATGCTTTGAACATGCGGGCCGCAACGCCGGCGTGACTGCGCATGCCTATGCCGACGACCGAGACCTTGGCGACGTCTTCCGAATGCGTGAGTTCGAGAAATCCGACCTTGTCCTTGACGCGGTCCAGAACTTCCAGCGCCTTGCGAAGGTCCTTGCGGGCAAGCGTGAAGGTGATATTGGCAGTTTCACCGTCGGCCGAAACATTCTGGACGATCATGTCGACGCTGATATCGGCCTCCGCCAGAGGCCCGAAGATCGAGGCAGACACCCCAGGGCGGTCCTTGACCCTGCGGATCGATACTTTCGCTTCATCGCGCGAATAGGCGATGCCGCTGACAACATGCTGTTCCACGATCTCATCCTCATCGCAAACGAGAGTTCCGGGGCCGGTGCCGTCCGCCCGATCTTGTTCCGGCGAGTCCGGCGGATCAAAGCTGGAGCGGACCTGCAATGGGACCTTGTATACCATGGCCAATTCCACCGAGCGGGTCTGCAATACCTTGGCGCCGAGCGAGGCCTGTTCGAGCATTTCCTCATAGGAGATGCGGGAAAGCTTGCGCGCCTTGGAGACGATGCGCGGGTCTGTGGTGTAGACTCCATCGACGTCGGTGTAGATATCGCAACGCGCATCGAGAGCCGCGGCCACAGCGACAGCCGAGGTATCCGAGCCGCCACGCCCTAAAGTTGTAACCCGCTTGTCAGGCCCTATTCCCTGAAAGCCGGCAATGACGGCCACCTGCCCTTGCTCCATCCGCTTGCGCAGTTCCTTGGCATCAATTTCGGCTATGCGCGCCGCGCCATGGACCCCATCCGTGCGGATAGGGATTTGCCATCCACTCCAGGAACGGGCCGGAATGCCAATGTCTTGGAGAGTTATGGAAAGAAGTCCTGCCGTCACCTGTTCTCCAGAGGCGACGACCGAATCATATTCCCTGACGTCGTGAACCGACGCCGCGTCGCGACACCAGCCCACCAGCCGATCCGTCGTCCCTGCCATTGCCGAAACCACTACCGCGACTTGGTTGCCGGCCTTTACCTCGCGCTCGACATGGCGTGCGACATTGCGGATCCGGTCGATATCGGCAACCGAAGTGCCCCCGAATTTCATCACCAAACGGCCCATGGCCAGTCCTTCATCCCCCGCTTGCCGGTTGCCCGGAGCGGCCCCTCCTGTCTGATGTGATTGAACCAAAAGGCGCCAGCGCGGCGTACTCATAGATGACGGACTCCATCTATGCAATAACGGGAACCGCCCGTGAGGAACTCCCATGATCAGCGAAGATCACGCCGCTTTGGACCCCGCAGAAGTCGAGAAATTCTCGGCCTTGGCATCACAATGGTGGGACCCGGCCGGGAAATTCGCGGTCCTTCACAAATTCAACCCGGTCCGCCTCGCCTATATCCGCGAACAGGTCACCGCCCGGTTCCACCGCGACCCTTTCGAGTCGCGCCCGCTCGACGGCCTAAGCCTGCTCGACGTAGGGTGCGGCGGGGGGTTGCTTTGTGAACCGATGGCCCGTCTTGGTGCATCGGTGACGGGGATCGACCCTTCCGAACGCAACATATCGACCGCCAAAGTCCACGCCGAGGAAATGGGTCTTGCGATCGATTATCGGGTCGGTACTGCCGAGGACCTCCTCGCCGGAGGCGCCGCCTTCGACGTTGTCCTCGCCATGGAGGTTATAGAACATGTACCCTCGCCGGTGAATTTCGTCGCCGCTTGTTCTGGGCTTTTGAAGCCGGGCGGCCTTCTGTTCCTCGCCACCCTAAATCGTACGCTCAAGTCCTTCGGGCTCGCCATAGTCGGTGCCGAATACGTGCTGGGATGGCTGCCGAAGGGCACGCATCAATGGGAAAAGTTCATCACCCCGGAAGAACTCGAAGTCTGGGTTCTTGGCAACAGCCTGGCGATCCGCGATCGGACGGGTGTCGTCTACAATCCGCTGAAGGGTGAGTGGAGACAGTCGCGCGACATGGCCGTTAATTACATGATGGTGGCGCAGAGGCCGTCGGCCGAATCCACGTAACGATCAGTTCCCTTCTTCTGGCAGCTCAGGCAGGGGGTGGACCTCGATCCCCTCCTCGATCAATGCTTCGGCATCCTCACGTGTCGCCTCGCCGTAAATACCGCGCTTTTCAGCTTCGTTGTAATGGATGCGCCTCGCTTCCTCGGCAAACTGGTCGCCGACATAATCGGCATTCTTTTCCACCTGCTTGCGCAATTCGCGCATCATCTTCATCAGCATCTGCTGTCGCGGATCGACTGGAGCGTTGAAGACCTGCGCCGGCTCGACCGACGTCTTGTTGGACTTCGCGGGAATGCCCGGCGCCATCAATTGCTTGGACACCTTTTTCGAATCGCATACGGGGCACACGACGAGGCCGCGCGTGGCCTGCTTGTCATAGGTCGCCGAATCGCGGAACCAGCCATCGAAACTGTGGCCCTTGGCGCAGATGAGGTCGTAGCGGATCATGATAACCCCTTAGCTAGCAACGGGCTTTTCGGCTTTCAAGGGAGCCGTATCGGGTCCTCGCCATGCGGGAATCCTCGACCGGGCCTTGCGGACGAGTCTGAATCGAGCCTAACCAAGGTAATTCCGGTCTCTTTTCCGGCATCAGCCTCGATCGTCCCCCAAGGGGATACGACAAGGCTGTGACCAAAGGTCCGCCGCCCGCTGTCATGCTCGCCGGTCTGTGCCGGCGCGAGGACATAGGCTCCGGTTTCGATTGCACGGGCGCGCAGCAGCACATGCCAGTGGGCTTCCCCGGTTGGCACTGTGAAGGCCGAAGGGACGGTGAGGAAGTCCGCACCTTGCTGGGCAAGCTCCCGATAGAGTCCAGGAAATCGGATATCGTAGCAGATGGTCAATCCTAGCCCGCCCCACGGCGTCGTGGCGACCGGCGCGGCAGCGCCACCCCGTAGGCTTCCGAATTCGCGGATGCGCTCGCCGGTCGGCAGATCGACGTCGAAAAGATGGATCTTGTCGTAGGAAGCGACGCGCTCGCCGTTTGGCGAAAACAACAGCGAACGATTGACGAGATTGCCGCTCTCACCCTTCAGAGCCAGCGAACCGATCAATAGCCACAACTTGAACTCACGCGCGCATGCGGCGAATGCCTCAACTCCCGCATCCTCTGCTTCCGTCTTCACCAGCGACTTGAGGCGCGGCCTGTCGGGCTCGATGATATTCGTCATTTCCGGCGTGAGCACGAATTGCGCGCCTTGTGCGGCTGCCGCACGAATAAGATCGCTGAGTCTCGGCGATATTCCGCGCCATTTCGCGGCCCGAGCACAATTGCAGCAGAGCGCAAGTAACCGGCACTGTCACGCAGCGGTGAGGAGCGAGTCGAGGCGCCCCTGCCGTTCGAGTTCATGCAGATCATCGCTGCCTCCGACATGCGACATCATTGATGAATATCTGCGGCACTGTACGGCGGCCATGTGCCTTTTCCGTCATGCGCCTGCGTCCATCCGGATCGCCACTCACATCGATTTCCTCGAACTGCGCGTGTTTCCGCCGCAACAGCGTCTTGGCCGCGGTGCAGTACGGGCAATAAGGCGTTGTATAGATTGTAATCTTGGGCATATCGAACGCGTCAAATATGGAGCCGGCGCGGTTCGAGGACAAGGGCGAAGGTCAGGATGTCAACGGATGCGGCCCCGGCCGTTTGCAAAGCCTGGGTGCACGCCGAGGCCGTCGCTCCGGTCGTCATCACATCGTCCACAAGCACTATCCTCCGCCCGGCGATCCTTATCCGGTCGCGCTCCGCCACGGTAAACGCGCCACGGACATTCTTGCGGCGCGCCTCATGATCGAGCCCCACTTGCGGCCGCGTCGATCGCGCCCGTGTTAGGATCAGGGGTTGAAACGTCTGGGGCCGATCACCGCAGAGCCGCTGCGCAAGCAGCGCGGACTGGTTGAACCGCCGCTGCCACAATCGCATCGGATGCAGTGGCACCGGAATGACGAGATCGGCCTCGGCCAGGAGTTGAGACACCCGCCCGCGCCATCAACCGCGTCATGAGGGTGGCAGCTTCATGCCTGTCGCGATATTTGAGGCTGTGCACGATCGGCTTGCTTGCATCATCATAGGCAACAGCCGAACGCGACCGCATCCAGGGCGGAGGATCGGCAAGCGCCGCCGCACTCACCTGGCCCGGGCCTGGATCATAGGGAAACGGAATACCGAGCCGCGGGCAGCATGGCTCCTCGATGAAGCGCAGGGCATTCCAGCAGGAGAAGCAAAGCGATCCGCTATCGCCGACAGCTGCGCGGCAGACCAGGCAATGCGGCGGAGCGATGAAGTCGCATACCCGTCTGTAAACGAGGCTCGCACCACTCAGTGCCGGTCCACAGCTTGCGCTTCCTTCGCGACTGCCTGCCTCGTCCAGGACGTCCCGGCCATCACTTTGACCCGTCCGCTCTGCCCGGAGCATAGTGCGGCCAAATCCACCTGTCAGGCTTGTCGCCGAACCATGAACGACATGGCCGGCCCACCTTTGCTATTCGACAGGCGCGCGATTCGCCGTTATCGCCGGCGTGCATTCGCTCTCGGCTTGCCCGACTTCCTCAACGAAGCGATCGGCATCGAAATCGCCGATCGCTGTCGGCAATATTGCGTGACTTCCCAACGATCGTCGTTCATCGCGCGCTATCCTGGCTCGCTTGCCTCGAAGCTCTGCGGGCACGACCCGCTGCTCGTCTCATCGTTACCGATATATTCTATCATCCGGATCTGACTTGTGATAGACGAGGAAGCTCTGCCCTTTGCGCCGCAAAGCCTCGATTGCGTCATCTGGGTTTTGGGGCTCGAGCAACTCAATGATCTTCCTGGCAACGCTCATCCAGCTTCGCCGCGCCTTGCGTCCCGATGGCGTTTTCCTCGCCGCGGCATTCGCCGGCGATAGTTTCATGGAGCTTCGGCGAAGCTTCATCGCCGCTGAAAGCGAGATGACGGGGGCGCCGGCCCACGTGTCGCGCCCTCGTCGATATTCGCGAGCTGGGGCGCCCTTCTGCAGCGCGCGGGCTTCGCGCTTCCGGTCGCCGATACTGATCGGCTGACAGTACGATACAGCGACGCGCTGGCGCTGATGCGTGATCTTAAGGCCCTCGGCTTCTCCAACACCCTGCTAGCGCGCCGCAAGAGCTTCACGCATCGCGCACTCATCGCACGCACCGCCGCGCATTACGCCCAGCATTTGCGGATGCCGAGGTCGTATCCGCGCGACATTCGAGATCGCCTATCTTGACCGGCTGGGCACCGCATGAAAGCCAGCAGCAGCCACTCAAGCCGGGAGCGCCAAACAGCGTCTGGCGGATGCCCTCTCGACCCAAGAATTACATGAAATCAACGTCTAGAGCAGATCGATGAGATGCGGGATGAGCGGAACATCGGCTGGCGGCATCGGATAGTCCGCAGCTTCAGGGGTTTCACCCAGGCAAGCTCCTGTTTCTCGCGAGCTGATGACCATGCCCTGCCAGCGCCGGCAGACATAGAGTGGCATCAAGAGGTGGAAGTCCGGATAGGCGTGGCTGGCGAAGGTTAGGGGCGCAAGACAGGCTTCGCTGACGTCGATGTCCAACTCTTCCTTCAGTTCGCGGATCAACGCGGCTTCGGGCCGTTCGCCGCTTCGACTTTGCCGCCGGAAACTCCCACAGACCCGCCATCGCCTTTCCCTCCGGCCGGCGCGCGATCAGCACGCGGCCATCGACATCGACGAGCGCGACGGCCGCAACGAAGGATTGGGTCATGAGAGGCTCCCCGCTAGCTGCGGTAGGAGCCGTTGATGTCGATATAGCGGTGCGTGAGATCGCAGGTCCAGACCGTGGCCTTGCCCCGACCGACACCGACATCCGCTGCAATGGCGATCGACCGGCCCTTCATGTGCGGCATGATCTCCGCCTCCTTGTAGGAGGGATCGCGCATGCCGTTCTTGGCGACGGATATGCCGCCGATCTTTATCTTGAGCTGGTCGCGTATGGCCTTCTCGCCGGACTTGCCGATAGCCATGACGATGCGGCCCCAATTGGCGTCCTCGCCGGCGATCGCCGTCTTGACCAACGGCGAATTGGCGATCGACATGCCGATGCGGCGCGCCGCCTTGTCCGATTCCGCGCCGGTGATCGCGATCTCGATGAGTTTCTCGCGCCCTCGCCGTCCTTCACCACCTGATGGGCAAGATCGAGGCAAAGGGCATCGAGCGCCTTGGCAAAACCCTTGAGCCGGGAGTCCGTCCGCCGACGAATGGCTGGCGATGGCGCCGCGGCAGCGCCGGTAGCAAACAGCAGCACCGTGTCCGACGTCGAAGTATCGCCATCAACCGTGATGCAGTTGAAGCTCTTTGCAGCGCTCGCGGACAAGAGCTTCTGCAGCACGCGCGCCGGAAGTGCCGCATCAGTGAACAGGAACACCAGCATCGTCGCCATGTCCGGCGCGATCATGCCCGAACCTTTGGCAATCCCGTTGATCGTCACGGTCGTACGCCCGATCTTGGCCTTGATGGTCGCCGCCTTGGCGAAGGTATCGGTCGTCATGATGGCCCGCGCCGCATCGGCCCAGGCGTTCTCGCGAAGCCTCGGCTTGGCCGCGCTCATGGCCTTGATGAGAGGTGCGGGATCGAGCGGCTCGCCGATCACCCCCGTCGAAGCCTGAAAGATTTCGCTTTGGCTTGCAGCCAAACAGCTTGGCCGCCGCACCCGCTACTTCGGTCACCGTCTTGACGCCAGCCTTGCCGGTAAAGGCATTGGCATTGCCGGCATTGACCACCAGGGCGCGGGCCTCGCCGCCCTTGAGCGATGCCGCGCACCAGTCGACCGGTGCCGAGCGGGATTTGGAGGTCGTGAAGACACCGGCAACCGCGCAGCCAGGAGCTAATTCTACCAAGAAGAAAATCAGGCCGGTTCTTATAGCGGATGCCAGTTTCGGCCGTCGCCAGGCTGACGCCTGCAATGCGCCGGCAGTTCCGCAAGCGCTTCCGGCGCCAGTGGAGAGCGCGAATGCCCCGCCATCCCCAGTCCCCCCGATCAGGCGCCGCCTATTGCGGTGCCGCCATGTCCGATTTTCCGCCACCCGCCGAATCACTGGCTTCAGGCTCGAGCGGTGCATCGCCTGCCGCGGGCTCCTGCCCGTCATCGGCGCCGGGCATCACATCGCCACCGGTGGCCGGACCCTTCGTGCGCTCACGCGACTTCTGCTGCTGAAGTTCATTGCCTCTTCCTGGAACTTCACCAGGTCGGGGTCCTTAAGCTCGATCTTCGCCGCCTTACGCAGGCCGATGATCGTCTCCTTGCGTCTTTTTACGCAGCAACACATTGCCAATTGCCACCCTTACCTGGTCATAGGGTTGAGCGCCGCCCATCTTGCGATCTTCAAGCAGGATCACATGCCAGCCGAAATCGGTTTTGACCGGGCCCGAGACTTCGCCCACTTTCAGTGCAAAGGCCGCCTTGGAAAATTCAGGGACCATTTCCGGGGCGGTGAAGTAGCCAAGATCGCCGCCATATTCCTTGGAGCCGTCGAGGCTGTATTTCTTCGCCAGGTCGGCGAATTTCTCGCCCGCATTCAGCTTCTCGATAATCTGCTTGGCTTCGGCTTCGGTGCGCACAAGGATATGCCGGGCACGGACGCGCTCGGTCTGGGCAACTTTGGCTGATTCGGCGTCATAGGCGGCCTTGATCTCTTCCTCCGTCACCGTCGGCTTGATCTTCTCCGCATAATAGGCGTCGCGCAAAGCCTTCGCCTGGTAGAGGGCGAGGCGGCGCTTGTATTCCTCTGAATCGGCAACGCCATCCTTGACGGCGGCCTGGGCGAGCAGATGACGCTCGACGAGGTATTCCACAATGTAGGGGTAGCGAAGCTGCGGCGGGACGTCCGGCAGCTGCCCGAGAATATCCTCGGCCGCCATTTCGACCTCGGAAACCTTGATCTCATGGCCGTTGACGACCGCGACAACCTTGTCTTCCTTGGGCCCGGCATCGCCCTTCGTCTGGGCAAGGCTGCTTCCAGCCAGGAGGAACGCGGCCATCGCCGTGTACACCAACGGTCTGGCAAAGTTTTTCATCACGGGCATCAATTCCACCGTCCCTGATCTTATGTTTCCGGGCGGCCTGTGCCGCAATCAGGCGGGCTCATTGGTCTCGAAATCGGGCAACAATATGCTCCCCTTATCGTGCAATAAGCCCGCCGGGCCGGATTTGGCGCGCACATTGGTGGGTTTGGCCGCGCCACGCAAGGGCCCCAAACGACCATCTAACTTACAAGTTGACGCACGCACCGCCATTGAAGTCAGCTTCGGACCGGCATATGTCAGGGGCCGATCCGGTGCATCGAACAAATCACGCGCGGCGGCGGGTTGCCCTGCCGCGTCATCTTATCTAAAAGGCGGCGGCTCCCGGCCAATGAGGAATTTTACCAATGCTGGCACTGCGGTCGATCGCGGCGAAGATTTTTGGCACTACCAATGACCGCAAAGTCACCAAATACCGGGGACGAGTTGCCGAAATCAATGCGCTCGAACCGGAAGTTTCCGCCCTTTCGGATGATGAACTGAGGGCTCGCACGGTCCGCTTTCGTGAAGAATTAGCCAATGGCCGCAGCCTTGACGATATTCTGGTCGAGGCATTCGCCACTGTCCGGGAAGCCGCCAAGCGCACTTTGGGCCAGCGCCATTTCGATGTTCAGTTGATTGGCGGCATGGTGTTGCATGAAGGCTGCATCGCCGAGATGAAAACCGGTGAAGGTAAGACCCTCGTCGCCACACTGGCCGTCTATTTGAATGCGCTTGCA
This sequence comes from uncultured Alphaproteobacteria bacterium, assembly GCA_963805405.1. GTDB lineage: Bacteria > Pseudomonadota > Alphaproteobacteria > Rhizobiales > Aestuariivirgaceae > JAEUMG01. The sequence goes on from CAWDUC010000001.1 coordinate 145,918, forward strand.
GGCAAGGGCGTGCACGTCGTAACCGTAAACGACTATCTGGCTCATCGCGACGCGGCATGGATGGGGCAGATCTACGAGTTTCTCGGCCTAACCGTGGGTTGTATCGTGCACGGTCTGTCCGATCAGGAACGGCGCCAGCAATATGCCTGCGACGTGACCTACGGAACCAATAACGAACTTGGGTTTGACTATCTCCGCGACAACATGAAATTCCATCTCGAAGAGATGGTTCAGCGACCGCACAACTACGCGATCGTCGACGAAGTCGACTCGATCCTCATCGACGAAGCCCGAACACCGCTCATCATTTCAGGCCCGGTCGACGACAAGAGTGAACTTTACAACGCCATCGACAAGTTCATTCCTGACCTTACCGCCGATGATTATGAACACGACGAGAAGCAGCGCTCGATCACCCTGACCGAAAAAGGCAACGAACACCTTGAGCAGGTCGTTGGCGCGGCTGGGCTTCTGAAGGGTACTAATCTCTACGACGCCGAGAACGTCACCGTGGTTCACCATCTGAACCAGGCACTGCGCGCCCACAAGATGTTCCAGCGCGACAAGGATTACATCGTCAAGGACGACCAAGTCATCATCATCGACGAATTCACCGGCCGCATGATGCCAGGCCGACGCTATTCCGAAGGTCTGCATCAGGCACTGGAGGCCAAGGAACACGTCGCCATCCAGCCCGAGAACCAGACCCTCGCCTCGATTACCTTCCAGAACTACTTCCGACTGTATGGCAAGCTCGCAGGCATGACCGGAACCGCGGCGACGGAAGCCAGCGAATTCATGGACATCTACAAGCTCGATGTCATCGACATCCCGACCAACGTCGTGGTCAAACGCAAGGACGAAGACGACGAGGTCTACCGCACGGCGCGTGAGAAATATGCCGCGATCATCGAGATCATCAAGGACGCGCGACAGCGCGGTCAGCCGGTCCTGGTCGGCACGACGTCGATCGAGAAATCCGAGCTTCTCTCAGCGTCGTTGAAGCAGGCGAATGTCGTCCACAGCGTGCTCAATGCCCGCTACCACGAGCAGGAAGCGCAGATCATTGCGCAGGCCGGCGTGGCAGGCGCCGTGACGATCGCCACCAACATGGCCGGCCGCGGGACCGACATCAAGCTCGGCGGCAACTTTGAAATGCGAGTGGCGTCCGAACTCACCGCCGTTACCGATCCTGAAGAGCGCCGCCGGCGCGAGGAGATCATCAGGCAGGAGGTCGAAGCGAACCGCCAGAAGGTGCTCGATGCCGGCGGCCTCTTTGTCATCGGAACCGAGCGTCACGAGAGCCGGCGCATCGACAACCAGTTGCGCGGCCGCTCCGGCCGCCAGGGCGATCCAGGCCGTTCGCTGTTCTATCTTTCGCTCGATGACGATCTCATGCGTATTTTCGGTTCCGAACGCATGGACAAGATGCTGCAGACCTTGGGCCTTAAGGAAGGCGAGGCAATTGTCCATCCCTGGATCAACAAGGCTCTCGAGAAGGCGCAGCAGAAGGTCGAGGCGCGCAACTTCGACATCCGCAAGAACCTGCTGAAATTCGACGACGTGATGAACGATCAGCGCAAGGTCATCTTCGACCATCGCATTTCGATCATGCGCGGCGAGGACGTGTCGGAGACGATTGATGACATGCGTCATCACGTGGTCGATGACCTCGTCACGCGTTACATCCCGGAGAACGCCTATGCCGAGCAATGGGATGCTGCGAGCCTTCAAGAGAAACTGCGCGAAATCCTTGCACTCGATGCTCCCGTCCAGGATTGGACCAAGGAGGAAGGCATCGCAGACGAGGAAATTCGCACGAGGATCCGCACCGCCGTCGACGAAGTCTATGCGCAGAAGCGTGAGAAGTACTCTCCCGAAGTCATGACGCAGATCGAGAAGGCGGTGCTGCTCCAGACCCTCGATCATCTCTGGCGTGAGCATATCGTCACCGTCGAGCATCTGCGCCAGGTCATCCATCTGCGCGGCTATGGCCAGCGCGATCCTTTGAACGAATACAAGACCGAGGGTTTTGCTCTGTTCGAAATCGATGATGACGCGCCTGCGCGAAATGGCGACGTCGCAGATCATCCGTGTGGAAATCCAGCAGCGCCCGACCAGCGATATGCTGCCGGGCGAGGACGACCTGCCGGCGATGGAGATGCATCACATCGATGCCACGACGGGTGAAGATGAAGCCGCGTTTGCGGCCCTCTTTGCGCCATCCGCGGGCTCTGGCGAGCCGCTGCGTGACCCGCGCGATCCGCGTACCTGGGGCAAGATCGGGCGCAATGAGACCTGCCCATGCGGTTCAGGCAAGAAATATAAACACTGCCACGGCGCGTTCGCCTGATCGCACAGGAAGACGTCCCGCACCTTTCAATCGAATTTGCCGGGAGTTTTCCGGGCAAATGCCCTCGACTGGCTTAACCGAACGTGAATTTCTGTACGGCAGGTTTCGCGCCGGGACGGCCATTCGAGAGGGCGTTAGACCTATGTTTATGAAGCGCGCGAGAGCCTTCGTGGCCGACGAGGGTGGCGCTACCGCCATAGAATATGGCCTTATCGCTGCCGGCATTTTTCTCGCAATCATTCCGCCTGTCGTCACGCTGTCGGACAATCTCGAGACGACCTACACGCAGATCCTGTCCTACTTCGACAACATCTGAGCGAGCCCGCCAAGACCTCGTTCAACCGGGCAGATTGCTGCCAATTGCCATGAACTTGTCGCGCCGCTGGTCGCGCAGCGCATCGGGTGCGAGTTCGCTGAGGCTGTTCAGCGCTCGCGCGACGGCTTCCCCCGTCGCGGCGATTGTTTCGGCCTGCCCACGATGCGCGCCGCCCATGGGTTCGGCGATGATGTCGTCGATAATGCCGAGCTTTTTCAAGTCTTGCGCGGTAATGCGCATCGCGCTCGCTGCGTCCTTGGCCCTTCCGGCGTCGCGCCACAGGATCGAGGCGGCTCCTTCCGGTGAAATGACGCTGTAAATGGCATGTTCCAGCATCAGGACGCTGTTGGCCGCGGCCAATGCGATCGCCCCGCCCGAGCCGCCCTCGCCGATCACGACGGCAATCAGGGGCACGCCAAGGCCGAGGCAGCAATCCGTCGAGCGCGCAATCGCTTCCGCCTGTCCGCGTTCCTCGGCCTCGATGCCCGGATACGCGCCTGCGGTGTCTATGAAACTCAACACCGGCAGCCGGAACCGGTCTGCGATTTCCATCAGCCGAACGGCCTTGCGATAGCCCTCGGGCCGCGCCATTCCGAAATTGTGCTTAAGGCGTGATTGCGTGTCGTGCCCCTTCTCGAGGCCGATCGCCATAACCGGCGTGTCGCGAAACCGGCCCAGCCCGCCGATGATCGCCTCGTCATTGCCGAATTTGCGGTCACCCGCCATCGGGCTGAATTCGGTGATCAGGCCGCTCGAGATAGTCGCTTGTATGCGGCCGGTCTGGATGACGCGCTACTTGTGCTTTTTGCCAGGGAGTAAGATTGACATAAAGATCCGCAAGGCTCTTTGCCGCCTTCCTTTCAAGCCCCTTCACCTCATCCGTGATCGAAACAGAGCCGCCGGCGAGAGCTTTCAACTCGGCGATCTTGCCCTCCAGCTCGGCAACTGAGGTTTCGAAATCAAGATAAGAATGCATGAGGCGGCGGAGTGCCACTCCTTCTCGAAATGTGGCGCAAAGTGGCGGGCCGGACTGCAGATGTCAATTGCGGCTCGCCAGCGGGTGGTGGGTTGCGACGACCGCCTTAAGCCGATCCGCCTCGACATGCGTATAGATCTGGGTTGTCGAAATATCGGCATGCCCGAGCATCTGCTGCAATGCGCGCAAGTCCGCTCCGCCGGCCAGCAAATGGCTGGCAAAGGCGTGTCGCAGACTATGCGGCGACAGCGAACCGGCGTCGAGCCCGGCAGCGGCGGCTAGACTTTTCAGCTCGAGAGCAAAATGCTGCCGTGTCAGGTGGCCCTGCTCGCCATGCGAAGGAAAGAGCCACTGGCCTGGCGCGCCGTTCCGTGTGCGCAGCGCCTGGAGGTAATGTGCGACGATCGTGCTGAGGCGCGGGCTCATCGGAACGAGCCGCTCGCGCCCGCCCTTGCCCTTGATCGTGAGGAAGCGCGCATCGGCGGACGCCGCCTGGACCGTCAGGCCGACCAACTCCGATACCCGAAGGCCTGTGCCGTAGATGAGTTCCAGGAGGCAATGCATCCGCCTGGCGCGAAACTCCGCTTTTCCCTCGGCTTTTGCCGCATCGGCATCTGCCATTTGCAGAAGGCGGGACACGTCCGCGACGGAGAGGCTCTTCGGCAGCGATCGATGCAGTTTCGGGCTTTCGATCGTGGCAACCGGATTGTCCCTGCTGATCGCCTCGCCAAGCAGATATTTGTGGAATTGTCGGATCGCCGATAGACGTCGGCTGGCGGTAGCGCGGGATGCGCCGGACGCCGTGAGCTCGGCTAGATAATCCCTGATGATCGTGCTTTCCGCGCGCTCCGCCGCGATACCCCGTCGCGACAGGAACGCGCCATAGCCTTCCAGGTCCCGGCGATAGGCGAGCAGCGTGTTCTGGGCGGCACCACGCTCGGCGCTCAGCATTTCCAGGAAGCCGTCGAGATGGCGATTGCCGCCCCGGCCGGCTCCGACTTTACTGCTGACGGATCTTTTCATGCGGAAGCGACCTGACGATCTCCGTCTGTTCCGGCGGAAAATTGGCAAGCGCCCACACGCCGCCATAAGCGGCACCAATTAAACAGGCGAGGATTAATAGGAAGCGAACGGTATCGGGCACGGCCTCACACCCAGGAACGATTCGCATTGTGCCCAATTGCGGTGCGAACGCCAAGGCCTTGCCGCTGCGGGAAAATCTTTGCGGGCGGCCTATCAACACGTTAGAACCCGCAAAGTGTCGCAACCAGACGAAAAATGGCCCGTCGCTCCCTAGGCAAGGAAATCGAGTTAATACGCAATCGACTGGGCAGCCATGCGATCGTCCTTGTCGGATTGATGGGTGCGGGCAAGACGACGGTTGGTCGTCGCCTGGCCGAAAAGCTCGGGATTCCCTTTGTGGATGCTGACCACGAAATCGAGCTGGCGGCGGGAAAGCGCATTCCCGAAATTTTCGCCGATCACGGCGAAGCCTATTTCCGAGAAGGCGAGCGCAAGGTCATTGCCCGCCTGCTTGAGGCCGGCGCCCAGGTCATGGCAACCGGCGGTGGCGCCTTCATGAACGAGGAAACCCGCCGCCGCATACGCGAAGCCGGTATTTCAATCTGGCTGCGCGCCGACCTCGACCTCCTCATGAAACGCGTGAGCCGGCGCTCTGACCGACCATTGCTGAACAATGATGACCCTGCCGCCGCGATGGCGCGTCTGATAGATCAGCGCTACCCGACCTATGCTACCGCCGACATCACCGTCGACAGCCGCGACATCCCGCATACCTCGATCGTAAAGGATGTCATCAAGGCGCTCGCCGACTGGACCGAATGGGATCGCCTGAATGAACAATCCTGAAACTGTCGCAAAAGCCTCGACCGTGCATGTCGCGCTCGGGGACCGCAGCTACGACATCGCCATAGGCCACGGCCTCCTTCCCGATCTCGGCGCTCGGATCGCGCCCTTGCTGCCGCGGCCATTGACGGCGATCGTCACCGACGAGAATGTTGCCAGCCGCCATTTGCAAGCGCTCGAAAACTCACTGCGCGCGGCAGGCATCAAGGCCACCGCCATCATTCTTCCGCCCGGCGAGGCGACAAAGAGCTTCGGCAAGCTTGCCGAAGTCTGCGACGGCCTGCTCGCCGCTTCGATCGAGCGCCGCGACCGCATCATCGCATTCGGCGGCGGGGTGATAGGCGATTTGGCAGGGTTTGCCGCGGCCATTCTACGCCGCGGTGTGGGCTTCATCCAAATTCCGACGACCCTTCTTGCACAAGTTGACTCATCCGTCGGCGGCAAGACCGGGATCAATTCGAAACACGGCAAGAATCTCATCGGCGCCTTTCACCAGCCGGTCGCAGTCTTCGCCGACACCGCTCTCCTCGAAACGCTGCCGCGCCGCCAATTGGCCGCGGGCTATGCCGAAGTTGCCAAATATGGCGCACTCGGTGACGCCGGCTTCTTCGCCTGGCTGGAAAACAATATCGAAGGCATATTCACCGGCGACGCGTCGCTTCGCGGTCGTGCCGTCGAAGTGAGTTGCCTCGCCAAGGCGCGCATCGTCGCCGAGGACGAAACCGAGACCGGCGTGCGGGCGCTGCTCAATCTCGGCCACACATTCGGCCACGCGCTTGAAGCCGCGACCGGCTACTCCGCGAAGCTGCTGCATGGTGAGGCGGTCGCGATCGGCATGGTCCAGGCCGCGCGCTTTTCCGAGCGCGAAGGCCACTGCGTGGCCGGCACAGCCGATCGATTGGCCCGGCATTTGGCACAAGCCGGTTTGCCCGTCAGCACGGCCGCCATCGCCGACGCGCTTCCCTCGCCCACGGCATTGCTGGAGATCATGCGCCAGGACAAGAAATCGGTGGGTGGCAGGTTCACGCTCATACTTCTGCGCGGCATCGGCGAAGCCTTCATCGCGCGTGATGTCGATGAACATCGCATTGTCTCGTTTCTCCAGGAGGACCGCGCCCGCCGATGATCTGGATGCTGTGGCTGCTGCTCTTGGCGGCGCTGCTGCTCGCAGCTCTGATGTCGGTCACCCGTGCCTGTCTTACGGTTGCCGCTCGCACCAAGCCTGCTGCGGCGAAGCGCCTGCGTAACAATCGCATCCGCGCGCTTGATACCTTGCTTGCGCAGTCTGAAGCACTCGCCTGGGCGCTGAGCGTCTGCGAGAACGCGGCGAAGCTTGCGGCCGCGATGGCCGGCACCGCGCTGATCGTCTACTATAACGAGGCCAATTATCTGGCGCTTGCCATCGTGCTTGCACTGGGCTTCCTTGCGCTCGCTCCCTTGTTGGTCGAGCGGATCGCCGCGCGCCTCTCATACCGTTTCTGTCTTTTCATCCTCCCCCTCCTCGAACTTGCTGCCTATGTCGCGAAGCCGTTGCACGGCTCATTGCGCCGACTTTGCTCCGGCAGACGTGCGACAGCGGGCATTGAGAGTATCGAGCCTGAGCGTCGCGCAAACCGGACGAATGGCGCAGCCTCGTCGCCTCCCGAAGATACCGCACGGAAGGACCAGGCCATGCTTGGCGGCCTTCTTAATCTTAAGGAATTGGCCGTGTCCGATGTCATGATCCATCGCACCAAGATGGTGATGATCGATGCCGCCTTGCCGCCGGACGAGATCATCGCGGCGGTGCTCAAGAGCGGCCATACCCGCCTGCCGATCTTTCGCGATCGCCCTGACAATATCCTTGGTGTCCTCAACGCCCGCGATCTTCTCGCCGCCTTGCAGCAGTCGCATGGTGATTCGGCAAAGCTCGATGTCGAGAAGATCGCCAAGCCAGCCTGGTATGTTCCAGATACGCGCCAGATCTCAGACCAACTCAACGCGTTCCTCAGACGCAAGACGCATTTCGCCTTGGTCGTCGACGAGTATGGCGAGGTTATGGGCCTCATCACGCTCGAAGACATTCTCGAGGAGATCGTCGGCGACATCGTCGATGAGCACGATGCCATGGCGAGCGGGGTCAGGCGCCATGCCGACGGCTCGTTCACGATCGACGGCGCCGTCCCGGTTCGCGATCTCAACAGAGCGCTCGACTGGGATCTTCCCGACGACGAGGCGACGACATTGGCGGGCCTTGTCGTGCATGAGGCGCGGATGATTCCCAATCCGGGGCAGGCCTTTACCTTCCACGGCGTCCGTTTCGAAGTCCTGCGCAAGCGCCGCAACCAGGTGACGCTGCTCAAGGTGACCCCTGAGAAGCGTCCGCAACCGAATTTCTGAGGAGTCGCTTGGAGAATTTCGATCTCGCCATTGTCGGCGCAAGCTTTGCGGGACTACTTTGTGCAAAGGCCGCTGCGGCGCGCGGACTCCGCACTGTGATACTCGAATCGAAACGCCATCCCGCCGCGCGTGTCCACACCACCGGCATTCTGGTGAAGGAGGCCGGCGAGGAGATCGACACGCCGCCGCATCTGACCCGCACAATCCATGCCGTACGCCTCTATGCTCCGAACCTCGCTTCGATCGATCTCGCCGCACCCGGTTATTACTTCCTCACCACTGACACGGCTGGCCTTCTGAACTGGCTCGACCGATGAAGCGCGTCAGGCGGGCGCCGAAATCCGCTGTGGCATGCGCATCGACCAGGCGGCGCGCGAAGGCGATCACATACTTCTTCCGCAAGCCGGTATCCGCGCGCGCTTTCTTGTCGGTGCCGATGGCGCACGCTCGACCGTCGCTCGCCTCTTCGGGCTCGGCCGCAACACGCATTTCCTGTTGGGCCTCGAACGCGAATATCCAAGCCTGCCGGACGCCGATCCAAACTACCTTCACTGCTTCCTCGATACCCGCCTTGCCAGCGGCTATCTCGCCTGGGTCGCTCCCGCTCCCGGTTTCATGCAGGTTGGCCTTGCGACGAGTGGCGGCGCCAAGCCCGATCTCCAGGCCTTTCTCGATCATACCGAGCGCCTCTTCGGTTACTCACGCGCCGAGGTCACGGAGAAACGAAGCGGCCTCATCCCATGCGGCGGACCGGTCTGTCCCGCTGGTGCGCCCAATGTCATGCTGATCGGCGATGCTGCCGGCCACGTCTCGCCGATGACCGGTGGCGGCATCAGGCTTGCCTTCCGCTATGGCCGACGCGCCGGCCAATTGATCCACGATCATCTGACGCGCGGCGGGCCGCGGCCCGATCTGGCGCTTGCCGGCGAATTGCCGTCCTTCGCGCTCAAGCGCGCCATGCGCCGCGCCATGGATCTGGGGCCGCCCAACTGGCTCTTCAATGCAATCATCACTACGCCCGCAATGCGGTGGGTCGCGCAGCGGGTCTATTTCCACCGTCGCGCTCAGGCAGGCTTCGAGGCGCCCTCGCCCGGCGCGTAGGCTTCGATGGCCAATGCATGAACGCGCGTGGCGAGATCCTCGGCCAGCGCGCTGTTAATCATGCGATGACGCGCCACGCGGCCCTGCCCGGCAAATCCGGCTGCGATGATTCGCACCCGGAAATGGCTTTCGCCCGACGGATGCGATCCGGCATGACCTTCATGGAGATGAGACTTCGTCGATGACCTCGAGCTTGTCCGGCCTCAGTTCTGCCATTAACTTTGCGGTTATCCGCTGCCCGACTGGACCTAACGCCACTTTTGGTGCACTCCTGTCGCTTGCCCCCTCGCATCAAGACGGCCATATTCGTTGATATGAAGCTCAATTCAAAATTCTTCGACAAAGTCCGCATAAAGCCCGGCACTGAACGCGTCACGCAGGATCAGCATCCACCCTGCGAATGGGCGGGCTGCACCAAGCCCGGACGTCACCGGGCTCCGCGCGGCCGCGCGGAGGAAGGCAAATTTTTCAACTACTGCCTCGAACATGTGCAGCAGTACAACAAGACCTACAATTATTTTGACGGCATGAAGGACGACGCCATCGCCGATTTCCAGAAGGCCGCGCAGACCGGCCATCGCCCTACCTGGAAGCTTGGCGAGAATTCCTGGACGATGCGCAATGGAGCCAAGCGCCCCGATGCCCGCTTGAATGGTCTAAAAGACAGCCACGGCCTGTTCGGCAAGGACAAGAGGTCGCGGCGCGAAAAATCTGGCCGCGCGTTGCGCAATACCGAACTCAAGGCCTTGCATACCTTGGGCCTGGACGAGGCCGCGACCGCCGAACAGGTCAAGTCGCAATACAAGACCCTGGTGAAGCGCCTCCATCCGGACGCGAATAATGGCAGCCGCGCCAATGAGGAAACCCTCAAGGCGGTCATCCACGCCTATGACCATTTGCGCTCGACCGGCTTTTGCTAGGGACTTCGGCATTGCCGGCGGGCCCCTGCCGTAGCGCTGGCCACGCCACCTCGTTGGCTCCGAGCGCCAAGCTTGCTCACTGCCCTCCGACCGTCTAAAAGCGCGGGCGACTTCATACATCCCCCGAATAACGAAATGACGACCGCGATGAATGCGATGACCAATGGCGAAGTGCCCGGCCTCCCCGACATGAAGGTGTCGGTCCGCCAGCTTTTCGGTTTCGACTCCACTCTCGAAGTGCCGGCCTATTCCAAGGCGAGCGAGCATGTGCCCGATTTCGACGAGGATTATCTCTTCAATCGCGAGACCACGCTCGCGATCCTGGCCGGCTTTGCCTACAACCGCCGCGTCATGATCACCGGCTATCACGGCACCGGCAAGTCGACCCACATCGAGCAGGTCGCCGCCCGCCTCAACTGGCCGTGCATCCGCATCAACCTCGACAGCCATATCAGCCGCATCGATTTGATCGGCAAGGACGCGATCGTCCTGAAGGACGGCAAGCAGATGACCGAATTCCGCGAAGGCATCCTGCCTTGGGCCTATCAGCACAATATCGCGCTGGTGTTCGACGAGTACGACGCCGGCCGTCCGGATGTCATGTTCGTCATCCAGCGCATCCTCGAATCGACCGGCAAACTCACCTTGCTCGACCAGTCGCGGGTGATCCGGCCGCACGCCGCCTTCCGGCTGTTCTCCACCGCCAACACCATCGGCCTCGGCGATACCACCGGCCTCTATCACGGCACCCAGCAGATCAACCAGGCGCAGATGGACCGCTGGTCGATCATCGTTGTGCTCAATTACCTGCCGCACGCGCAGGAAAGCGGCATCGTGCTTGCCAAGTGCAAGTCCTATGACACTGAGAAGGGCCGCAAGACCATCTCCAACATGGTGCGCGTCGCCGATCTCACCCGCAACGCTTTCATGCAGGGCGATCTCTCGACCGTCATGAGCCCGCGCACCGTCATCACCTGGGCGCAGAACGCCGAGATCTTCGACGACCTCGGCTTCGCCTTCCGCGTCACCTTCCTCAACAAGTGCGACGAACTCGAACGCTCGCTGGTGGCCGAGTTCTATCAGCGCTGCTTCGGCGAGGAGCTGCCGGAATTCGACGGCGCATATCGCGATCTCGTAAGGAAAGATGGCTGCCGATCCCGAAGGACCGGCCGGCGAGTTCAAGCGCGCCCTGACATTGGCGATGAAGACCATCGCCGAGGAGCCGGAGCTTACCGTCACCTTCGGCGCCGAGACGCCCGGTCTCTCCGGGAACCAGGGCCAAGCTGCCGCAGGTCGGCCAATGACCTGACCGTCAATGAGGTCGCGATCGCCCGCGGCCTCTCCGACAGCTTTGCCCTGCGCATCGCCAATCATGCCGACAGCGTCCACAACCACTACCGGCCGCAGGGCAAGCAATGCCCGCGCCGTCTTCGAGGCGGCCGAGCAGGCCCGCGTCGAGGCGATCGGCGCCAACGCCATGCCCGGCATGGCGAAGAATCTCGACGGCCATGCTTGATGATCGCTATCAGAAGCGGCCGACCGTCGGCGCGTCCGATCGCGCCAATGCGCCGCTTGAGGAGGCCGTCGGTCTTCTGGTCCGCGAGCGGCTGACCGGCCTGCCGCCGCCGCAGCATGCCAAAATGCTGGTCGATCTCTGGCGCCCGTGGATCGAGGAGAGGCGCCAAGACAATTTCGATCACCTGCGGCGATGCGATCACCGATCAGGCGCACTTTGCCCGCATGTCGCGCGACATCATCGCCGCGCTCGAAATGGCCGATGAACTTGGCGACGACCCTGACGACCAGCGACGAGAACGAGCGAACAGGAAACCGAGCCCGATGCCGGCGAGCGCGAGGAGACGCCCGAAGGCGAAGAGCAGGACAGCCAGCAGTCCGCCATGGAGGAGATGCAGGACACCGAAGTCGCAGAGCGAGGCCGCCGAGGCGGAGGCCCAGCAGGCCGATACGGACGACATGCTGGAAGATGCCGACAGCGACGAGGAGCCGCGACGGCGAGGAGCCGTGGCGGCCGCAACTTCCCTTCTCGTCGCTTTCCAACGAAGATTTCTACCATGTCTTCACCAATCAGTTCGACGAAGAGATCTCCGCCGAGGATCTTTGCGACACCGATGAACTGACGCGGCTGCGCAACTATCTCGACAAGCAGCTCGCCAATCTTGCAGGGCGTCGTGGCGCGGCTCGCCAACCGCCTGCAGCGCCGCCTCATGGCGCAGCAGAACCGCTCCTGGGATTTCGATCTCGAGGAAGGCATCCTCGATGCCGCGCGCCTGTCGCGCGTCGTCATCGATCCGATGCATCCGCTTTCCTTCAAGGTCGAGCAGGACATCCAGTTTCGCGATACCGTCGTCACGCTGCTGCTCGACAATTCCGGCTCGATGCGCGGCCGCCCATCACCGTTGCCGCGACCTGCGCCGATATTCTCGCCCGCACGCTCGAGCGCTGCGGCGTCAAGGTCGAGATCCTGGGCTTCACCACCCGCGCCTGGAAGGGCGGCCAGTCTCGCGAGAAATGGCTTGCCGCCGGCAAGACCGCCAATCCCGGCCGCCTCAATGATCTGCGCCACATCATCTACAAATCCGCCGACCAGCCCTGGCGGCGGGCGCGGCGCAATCTCGGCCTGATGATGCGCGAAGGCCTCCTCAAGGAGAACATCGACGGCGAGGCGCTGATCTGGGCGCATAACCGGCTGCTCGCCCGCCCCGAGCAGCGCCGCATCCTCATGGTCATTTCCGACGGCGCGCCGGTGGATGACTCGACCCTCTCCGTCAATTCCGGCAATTACCTCGAAAAGCACCTGCGCCAGGTCATCCTCGATATCGAAGGCCGCTCGCCGGTCGAACTCATCGCCATCGGCATCGGCCATGACGTCACCCGCTATTACAAGCGCGCCGTCACCATCGTCGATGCCGAGGAACTTGGCGGCGCCATGACCGAGAAGCTCGCCGAACTCTTCGAAGAGCATGCCAAGCCGACCGCGCCCCGCGTGCGTCCCAAAGCCAAGCGCCGGCTGAATTGAGCGTAACTGACTTCGCAGCGCGCTCTCAAGCCGCGCTGCTCCGTATGTCTGCGGCATCTCCTGCTGCTTGCGATCACGCCTATCCTCCACGCCGAAGACACGCCGCCCTTCTCCGTCACGGCGATCCCGATCAAGTCCTTCGATCTCCTCGGCGTTCAGACAAAATTCGGCCCGCTTGAATGGCGCGGCGGCCTTGAACTCAAGAGCAGCGACAAGCGCTTTGGCGGTCTCTCAAGCCTTGCGCTATCTGCCGACGGCGAAAAATCTCCTCGCGGTCGGCGACACCGGCTACTTGGTTCCGCGCCAATCTACTCTACAAGGACGGCCGCCTCGCCGGCCTGACCGATCCCGAGATCGCCCCGCTCCTCGACAAATCCGGCAAGCCCTTCAATGGCAAATCCTGGAGCGATGCCGAAGCGCTTAGCCCCTGGCAGCCCGGCAAGATCGACGGCAAAGTCATCGTCGGCTTCGAAACCCGCACCCGCGCCGGCATATATGACATCGGCAAGCACGGCCTCAAGGCGCGCATGGAGCCATTGCCCATTCCGCGCGACATTCCCAAGGCCCGCATCAACAGCGAATTGGAAGCCATCGGCCGCTTTGCCGCGGTCCGTTGAAGGGCCGCTTCGTCGCCGTCTCGGAGCAGAATTTCGATGCGAATCGGCAATATTCGCGCCTGGATCTTCGGCGGCAAGCAATCCGTTCGCCTTCTCGATTAAGCGCAATGGCCGATTATGTCATCACCGATCTCGCCATCCTCGATGCCTCGATCGTCACCGTCGAGCGAAGCTTCGGCACGACCGTGCTTCCCGGCGCCGCCATCCGCCAATTCCCGATCGACGCGATCAAAGCCGGCGCAACCGTCGCGCCCCGCGTCCTCTTCGAAGGCCGCGCACCCTTCTACACGATCGACAATATGGAAGGCATCGCCGTTTCAAAGAGCGAGGATGGCGAAACCCGCCTGACCCTCATCTCCGACGATAATTTTCGCCGCGGCACGCAGCGCACCTTGCTCTTGCAATTCGCGTTGCCGAAGTGAGCCTAGCTCAACCCCGCCCGCAGCAAGCCATCGATCAGATGGCGCGTATCTTCCGCGTGGCGGTCCGGAATGATCCGGGAGAGATATTCGGTGCGGAACTCAGGATACACTTCGCGAACCACGCCCGCATAATAGGCCGCTTCGCGGCTCGCGCCCCGCCATGGCCGTGCTCGCCGCAAGCAGTCGCGCCGTGCCTGGATGATGCTTTACCGGATCGAGTGCCGCGATCGCCGCCTCATAGGCGCCGGTCTGGTAATAGATGCTGCCCAGGATCCAGTTGTAGTAATCGGGCGCCAATGGATTGAGCGACATCGCCTTGAGACAATTCTTTAGCGCGATTTCAGGCTCGCCCGAATGTGCCAGTGCATCGGCATAGTCGGCAAACAGATCGGCATCGCCGGGGCTCAGACTCGATCGCCGCTTCGAAATTCGCCAGGCTCTCGTCATGCCGTTTGAGATAGAGGCTGTGAAAAGCCACGCTCGCGAAGACCGCGCCCGTCGAAGGGATCGGTATCGACTGCGTTATCGGCGACCGTCAGCGCCTGGCGCAGCAACTCGTCGTCGGTCAGTCCGCGCACCAGCCATTCCATGCTGAGCGTGCGCGAAAGACCGGCGATCGCCGGCGCGAAGCCGTTATAAAGATCGATCGATTTCCGATACCAGTTGCGCGCCCGCCTGAGGTTCGGAAGGTCGCTGCTGTTCATCGCGGCGCGGCCTTCGAGATAGAGGCGGTAGGCGGTCGCATCCTCGGCCGCCATGGGCAGGTGCAATCTCGGCCCGCTCGATTGCATCGGCAAGCGAGAAGATCAATTGATGGCTGAGCCGGCTGAAGATTGCCAGACAGATTCGTCGAGTTCGAACGGCAGTTCGATGGCCCACAATACCGCGCCCGTCGCCGTACTGGTCAGGCGGAATGCTGCGACGAGCCCCGACGACATCGGCTTGAGGCTGGTATTGACGGCATAGCGGACATTGCGGCCCGATGCCCAGTCTTCCGGCGCCCTGCTGATGTTGAAGCTCGTATGTGCCGCGATCACCGTGAAGCTCCGGCAGCGCGACAGTCCTGCGATCACATCCTCGACCAGAGCCGTCGCGACGCGAGCGACCGATCGGATCCTCGACAACAAGACTCGGCGGCAACAGGACAACGGCCGGAAATTGCCGTCCCGCTTCGGTCTGGAGCTCCGCCGCCGCGGGCTTGTTCTCGACCGGCGCCGGCGGCGCGCGCACGCGCGCCGTCTCGGCAAGCCCCAATGTCGCTGCGAGACGGCGTGGTGGCGATATCGGGCTCGACGCCAAGTTCCTCGCGCAGGATCTTGCGGCAGCGCTGATAGGCCTGCAGCGCCAGGCTGCGCTCGCCTTGCGCTTCATAGGTCTCCATCAGCACCCGATAGCCAAGCTCTTCGGTCGGATCGATATCGAGCAATTGCTGCGCATAGGCCTGCTGCTTGGCCAGTCTCTCGAAACCCTCCGCACCGTGGATGAGCGCAGCCAATGCTTGCACCGCCTTGTGCCGCAAGCGCGATTGTATTTCGCTGCGCCAGTCTTCGAAGGGCCCGTCCGGTAATGTCGATGCCGCTGAGCACGCCTTGCGCGGCGCCTTGAGCAAGCGCCTCGAGGCGCGACCAGCGCCCGTTTCAGCCAGCCTCGGATATCGGCATTGAGCGCTTCCGTAAGATCGACTTCGAAATCCTCGGTATTGAGCGCGATGCGTGTTGAAGTCGTCGTTGAGGATGCGAGCGCCAAGCCGCTTTTCCAGCCGCCGCACCCGCATGAGGGTCTGGCGGAGATTGGCATTTGCCTTCTCCTGGTCGAACTCGGCCCAAAGTTGCACGCGGATACGATGCCGGGGAATAGCGTGAACGGGCTCCGTCGAAAGCAACGCGATGATGGCAAATCCCTTTGCAGGGAGTGTCAGGATGACTTCATCGCTGAAGATCGCGGGCGAGCCGAGAACCGGATCTGCCTTGGCTTCCCCTCTCGCTTGACGCTCGGCACGCGCTGCCGCTGTCGCCTGCATTATGCCCCTCCATCAACCCCGCCAGGGTTGCCAATTCCGCCTTTGCCTCTTGCTGAGCCCTCCCGCCGTCAGCAGAGGACCATTCTCATGATCCTACTAACTTCGTCGTTTTTTTGATCAGTCCTCAAAACAATTATGCGAATTTCGTTGGTTTCACAAAAAACCACCCGCAATATCGCGTATTCACTGCCCGGCCTTAGGCGGCGGCTTGACGGTCGTCGATTTCGCTCAATAAACCAAGCCATTGGCTGGTCTTGCTGAAAACGAAGCCCGCATGTTTCGTGCGTTTGCATGGCGCCGTAACCAGCCATTCGATCGACAATGCTGCATCTTCCGCCTTGCGGTCGATGGAATTATTTTGCGCCCATGCCGTAAGGAAAGCCTGCCGATCCTGCGGGAGCTGCGCGACCTCGAACAAACGTGCGTATCCCCGCTCCTTGTAGTGGAGTTTGCGCGCCTCCACGCTCAGCGCTGCAAATTCCGCTGCGGTGATCGATTTCTCGGCGACGAGCGCTTCCAGCGTTGCCGCTATATTGGCGAGGGGCTCGCTCAGGGCGATAAAGCCGAGTTCGGCCGGCCCATGCAATTGCGCGACATCGCCGTCATCGTCGAATTCGCCGGTCACATAGCGCCGATAGACATCGCCGATGCCCTCCATCCCGAATGCGGCGCATTCCGCCGCACGCAGCGCACCCATGCTGGCAGCTCCGGCGACCGCCACACCTTCCGACAGGGCGAACAGGATTTCTTTGTGCCACACCGCGCGCGTGTCTTCGAACCGCCCATCGACAATGCCGATTGCCGTCGCACCATCGAGGACCGCGCGCGCCACGTCGCCATAAGCGGCAGGCCCGCGCAGTTCGAAGGCTGGATTGGCGCGAAGATCCGGCAGCATCTTGGCGCAGCTTGGGCCTGCGAACAGAACCTTCATCGCGCCGCCTCCAGCAGATGCCTCAACGCACGCGCCAGCACCTGCGTTCGCTCGCCATGCAGGGGGATTTGCAGGTCCGGAACAATGACCCGCGCGACGCGTGCCTGAACCGAACCGCTTGCGAGTTCGACAATGATTGCCTCGTCGATCCCCACGCGCGCCAGCGCGGCCAATACATGCAGAATCCGCTCGCCGAAACTTGTTGTCATCGAGCCTGGCGTGATGCGCTGGGTCCGTGCACCCTCAATGCGCAGCGCAGCTCCGAACATGTCTCGCGTGGTCTCGCGCAAGAATCGATCCCCGGCTGGTAATGAGACGGCGGCAGGTCGTCGCTTGCACCAGCCGCCATCGCGATGCGGGCTTGCGCTGCTTCCGTGACCGCCCTCACCATCGCGCGCTCGGGCGAAGGGTGGCATCCGCAGCCGCCGCACAGCGACGACCAGGAATAGAACTCGCCTTCATCCTTCTCTGCTTGAGACAGGATCGCGAAATAGGCAGGGATCGCGATATCGCTCGTCATCTCGAAAAGCCGCAGTTCAAGTCCGCGACGCGCAATGAGTTCCAGCAATCCGGCGAGATGTGGTCCCGCCGCCGGGATGCTGCGCCGCCGCGCATCGAGCTTTTGCGCCGGCATCAGTTCGAGCTGAGCATAGGCGTCGCGCTCGACCAGTTCGCATAAAGCATGAAGCACCGCCTCGGCCAGCACGTTTCCAGAGGCAAGCCCGTCCGTCGCAACTTCGAAGGCGTCGTGATAGCCCGCCGCATCTGGACGATGGTCGAGCCCGTAAGCGCCCACGGCACCATCACGTCTTGGCCGGTGAAGAGGCTCTGCCCCTTGACCCACAGCAGCGCCTCATCCGGATCAAGCCGGTGCGGCTGGCAGCGTGCAATGCGGCTGAGATCGAGAACAGAGTAGCCGGAAGCAATCAGTTCGCTCTCGCTGGCGACCACACCATTGTCCGGCAACCGCTCGGCGATGGCGATCTCGGCAGCCTCCATCGCCGCTGAGGCGCGTGCCGAAGCTGCATCTCCGCCCTTTCCGAGATTGACGGAAAGACTGAAGGAGTTGGGCCGCGTTGCCAGCGCGACCGGAATGCCGAGGCTGTCGAGCCCGGTTATTTCGCCGATGCGGGTAATCCCGAGCGATGTCAGAATGCGGCTTGATGCGATCAAGCGTTTCTTCGCGGCGTGAGACAGCGGTCATGATCGGCGGAAACCGGCCGCTCATTCGCGCCATGGATCTCGCCCACCGCAGCAAAGGCGGCGGCCGGTAGAGGATTTTCCACCGACCGCCTTGACCTGACCGCCGCCGGAGCGGGTTCGCCGATATTCCGGCTGGCGTTGAGGCTCATGCTTTATCCAGCGCTTAGTGACGCGTTGCCTGGGCTCTCATCGTCGTGAGCACGCTCGCTGTCGGTTGAGCCCGCATCGTCGTCAGAACATTCGCCGCCGGATGCGCTCGCATGGTGGTGAGTACACCGGCCATCGCTGCCATGCTGGGAAGCTTATGTCGTCTTCGACTTCCTTGGCGGCACTGCGGGCAACCGGAAACAACCGCCGGCCCATCTCATCGGTAATCCACAGGATAGCCTGTCCGTCATTTGACTTAGCCAATTGAACCTCCTCTTCGGTTTTTGCAAAAAGATGCGGATATTCCCAACGCCCCCGCACCATTACCGCTACGTCGCCCGAGCGGACGCAACGCGCGATCTGCTCGCTGGTTCCGCGCCGCCCGAAAGATTTTGCGATGCAGCAAACTCCCAATCCCCCGCTAACAAAACATTAGGGATGCTTGTCGAATTCGCCGCTAATTTTTCATTTCGTTAAGGAAGAGCATGGGCAGCAGGCTGCCGCGGCATCAGCTTTCGTACTTCACCAGGAAGGCACATGGGCTCAACATTCGCATGTCCTCGATCGCTTCCGCGAGGCGATCGTGATCCCAGTCCCACCACGCGAGCGAAATGATCCGTGCACTGATGTCAGGCTCGAAACGCCACTTGAGAAATCGCGCCGGTACGCCGGCTACAATCGCATAAGGCTCGACGTCGCTGGTCACGACGGCGCCTGCCGCCACGACCGCACCATTACCGATCTTGATACCCGGCATGACGATTGCGCCATGTCCGATCCATGCATCGTGGCCGATCTCGACAAGTGCGCCGCGTCGCCTTTCGCGAAAAGCTGTGTCGAGCTTGGCGTTGAGAAAGTACTCATTCGGGCGATAGGTGACCTTGTGCTGGCTCACGCGCTCGATCGGATGTTCGAGCGCATTGAGCCGGACATCCGATGCGATCGCGGTGAATTTGCCTATCTGCGTGTAGATCGCTTCGGAATGCCGCTCGACATACGAATAGTCGCCAAGCTCGGAAGCAATGAACTGAACACGTTCCTTGATTTCCGTGAAGCGGCCGAGTTTCGCCTCACGCAGCACCGCCGATGGGTGAACCTTCGGCTCGCCGTCGCGCGTCGCGCTCGCCGAATGCCGCTGTGGCTCTCTCGGTTTGTTCGTCATCGCGCGCTCCTGACAACCCCGCTGCCTTCTGGGAGAGGGCGGCGAGCGATAGCACGCCGGGTGAGGGGCCAATCCACTCACGCGATCTATCATACACCCACAAACATAAAAGCCGCCCCGGTGGAGCGGCTTTCGCAGAACGATACTTGGTGGCCGGATCAGGCGGCCTTCTGAGCCTCGCGCCGCTTGGCAATTTGGCGCTTGAGCTTCAAGGCCTTCGCCGAAAGGGCGTCACTGTCGGCCTTCGCCAGGAAAGCATCGAGGCCGCCGCGATGCTCGACCGACTTCAGCGCAATCGCGCTGATGCGGAAGCTGTAGGCCTGGCCCATCGCATCGCTCATCAGATGAACGCTGACCAGATTGGGCATGAACCGCGTCTTGGTCTTGTTGTTCGCATGGCTGACCTTGTTGCCGACCAGCGCATTCTTTCCCGTCAACTCACAACGGCGAGCCATTAAACGTCTCCAATTCAGTAATATCTGAGATGCCCGATAAACGGGTCGAAGCCGCTAAGCTCCATGTTCGGGGGGTGTCTCTAACCAATGCCGCCCTTCCGGTCAAGCTTGGAGCCGACTATGGGAGCATGGCCAATTTCATACTAACAGCTGCGCACCAGGTCAAGGATTTTTTCGCGGCTCTTTCTGTTTTTTCTTATCGATTGATATCTCTCGGGGAATTCGGGGGGCCATTCGAGGGTCTCCCCAAATGCTCCGTGTACAAACGTTTTTCAAAACTGGTGTCTCGATTTGGCACAGAGTAGTTAATGTAAGCGTCTGAAATTCCTTCATTTTCTCTCCATAAGGCGACCGTCTTGTGGATTTCAGCGCGTTCACCACAATATCTTGTGTGAACAAAACCCGAAACCTAGGAGAAAACTGATTCGGACATGTTCCGTTCACGGGATAGGCCCGGCGATTAAGAAGATTGCTCAAAGCCTCCTCAATCTATTCATGCGCCGTTAACGCCTGGCCGGGCTTCGTTAATGAAGCACCGCAAAATCCCGCTAAAAATCATGAAACGCGCGCCACCCTCGCGCGGCCGGGATCGCGCCGGGATTGAGGAACATAAGTTGAATTTGACACGAGTCACTGATTCGGGCGGGGTTCGTTCGGCTTTGAATCCGCAAGTTAATCACTTGTCGCAAAACGGGGTGACGCTAGCAGAGATGCCCGGTCCTTCCACCGGCCGGGATGGGTGAGTGCGTGATGTGTGCGGAAGTGCTGCAGATTGTTGCGCGAGGCCGCCCGCACGCGATGCCCGTTGAGAAGGCATTCTTCCGTAAGCGGCAATTTCCACGCGAAGGGTGTGTCTCCCCAGAAAAAGGTAACTGCCCCCTGCCCCGTTTCTTGCACGAGAATGATCTCGACCATTGCGCCGCCGAAAAGAAAGGCTCGCTTGTGCGCAAATCGCTTGAGTGGGATCTCCATGAATTCGGCTGATCGCAGGTGTAGGAGCTCATCCAGTGCGGAAAATGAATCGGCCGGCAGCAGAAGATCGATATCGCGGTGTTTTCTCGGAGCCGCGAGCCCGAACGATTCTTCGGCCCAGCCGCCGAACAAGAGACAGGTTATGCCGTTCTGCTCAAGCCGCGTCAGAACGGAAATCACGAGGTCAGGTGGCATGCCCAAACCATTAACAAAATTTGACTGGCGAAGCCGTCCGAAAGCGGCTGTAGCACTCAAGCCTGCCCGGCGTTAGATTACCGAGACCCCATGCCTCCGTCCCCACCGCGTAGCGTCACCGCAGTCCTCGGTCCCACCAATACAGGCAAGACTCATCTCGCCGTCGAGCGCATGCTTGGCCATGCCTCGGGCATGATCGGCTTGCCCTTGCGTCTGCTGGCGCGTGAAGTCTATGACCGCGTCCGCCTGCGGGTCGGCGACCACCAGGTCGCCCTGGTGACCGGCGAGGAAAAAATCATTCCGGCGCAGCCGCGCTTCTGGGTCTGCACCGTCGAGGCGATGCCCGCCGATATCGACGTCGCTTTTCTGGCGATCGATGAAATCCAGCTCGCCGCCGATTTTGACCGAGGCCATATCTTCACTGATCGGCTCCTGCATCGCCGCGGTCGCGAAGAAACGATGCTGCTCGGCGCCGCGACCATGCGACCGATCGTCGAAAAAATGCTCTCAGGCGTCAGCCACATCGCGCGCCCGCGTTTCTCCAAGCTCAATTACGCCGGCCAGAAGAAGCTCACCCGCCTGCCCCGCCGCACCGCCGTCGTCGCGTTTTCGGCCGACATGGTTTATGCGGTGGCGGAATTGATCCGGCGCCAGCGCGGCGGTGCTGCGGTCGTGCTGGGTGCCTTGTCTCCACGCACCCGCAATGCCCAGGTTGCGCTCTATCAATCGGGCGATGTCGATTACATCGTTGCGACCGATGCGATCGGCATGGGTCTTAACATGGATGTCGACCATGTTGCCTTCGCCACCATTCGCAAATTCGACGGCTTCCAGTTCCGCAATCTCAATCCCGCGGAACTCGCACAGGTTGCAGGACGCGCCGGCCGCTACCTGAATGATGGAACCTTCGGGGTTACCGGCGAGGCCGAGCCCTTCGACAATGAAACCGTCGATCGTATCGAGAATCACAATTTCGAACCGGTGCGCGTGCTGCAATGGCGTAACCGCGAGTTTGATTTTTCATCGCTCGAAGCCTTGCGCCGCTCGCTCAATGCCATGCCACGCATCGATGGTCTCACACGCGCACAACCGGGTCCGGATATTCTGGCGCTCGAAGCGATGGCGCGCGATGGCGATGTCGTCGAGCTGGCAACAAACCAGAAAGCCGTCGCGCGTTTGTGGGAAGTCTGCCAGATCCCCGACTACCGCAACATCTCCGCCGCCGAGCATGCCAATCTGGTTGGTCGCATTTACCGTTTTCTGATGACCGGTGACAGCCACATTCCCGAAGACTGGTTTGCACGGCAGCTTGCCCATTGCGATCGCTCCGAAGGCGATATCGATACGCTATCGAACCGTATCTCGCATGTCCGCACCTGGACTTTCGTCGCAAACCGTGCCGATTGGCTCGAAGCTCCCGTCTTCTGGCAGCAACGGGCCCGTGAAATTGAAGATAAATTATCGGACGCCTTGCATGAGAGGCTGTCTGCGCGTTTTATCGACCGCCGCACCAGCGTGCTGATGAAACGCCTGGCGCAAAAGGATCAGTTGATGTCGACAGTGGAGGAAGACGGCGCGATACACGTGGAGGGCGAATATGTCGGCCGAATACAAGGCTTTCAATTCGTCCCCGACGGCGCCGCGAGCGAAGTGCATGGCCGCACGCTGAAGGCTGCATCGATGTCGGCGGTTGCCGCTGAGATCACGGCGCGCGCCAAGGCGGTTTCCGCATCGGCCGATCCCGATCTTATTCTTGCGCGCGATGCGCGCATCCGCTGGCATGGTGATCCGATCGCACGTTTGCGAACCGGCACGCATGTTTTGAAACCGCGCATCGATATCGTCGCCGACGATCAGTTGAACGGTCCCGACCGGGAAGCGGTTCAGGCGCGCTTGCAAAAATTCATCGAGCGCCACATCGCAAAAGTCATCGAGCCATTGGCCAAGCTCGATGAAGCCGAGGGGCTCGAAGGAACGGTGCGCGGCATTGCGTTCCGGCTTGTCGAGAATCTTGGCGTGCTGCCGCGCGAGCAGGTAACCGAGGAAATCAAATCGCTCAGCCAGGAAGACCGCGCGAAATTGCGGCAGCTCGGCGTTCGCTTCGGCGCCTTCAATGTTTATATACCGTCCTTGCTGAAGCCGTCGGCTTCCGAACTGCGCTTGCTGCTGTGGGGCTTGAACCTCGAGAAGGATGGCCGCGTCGATATTGGCGACCTTCCCGAGGCGCCGGGCCAGGGCCTCACCTCGACCGTTTTTGATCGCACCACACCGCGCGGCTTCTACGGCGTTTGCGGCTATCGCATCTGCGGCAATCGCGTCGTGCGCATCGACATGCTTGAACGCCTTGCCGATATCATACGCGACCGCGTGTTTCTGGCGCCCGCGTATTCCTGAGGAAAAGCGCCCGGCCGGTTCTGTCGAAGGCGGCGGCTTCACGATCGTGCCAGATATGATGTCGCTCGTCGGATGTTCCGGCGAAGACTTCCAGGCAATCCTGCGCAGCCTCGACTTCCGCATGCACCGCAAGAAGGTGAAGCGCCCGAAAGCCGGCGGAACCGGAAGCTCCTGTTTCCGAAACGCCGTTGGCCGAAGCTACCGAAGCAGGTCAGGAGGCGGAAGCAGCGCCCGCTCAAGAGGCCATTGAGATTCCGGCGGCGGAAATCCCACCCGCCGAGATTTCGGTCGAACCGGCTCTGCCTGCCGAAATTCCAAGCGAGCCGGCTCTGGTCGCCGAAGTTCCGGTTGAAGCCGCCCCTGCCGACGCGCAGGTGGCCGAGACTGATGAGATTGAGCTCGAAGTTTGGTGGCCGAGGGACACCGGCCCCTTCCGGCATGCGCAGGACAAAAAGCACAAGAAGCCGCAGCGCCGCCGCGACAAGCCGCAGGAATCCGCAAAAGCTCCCGAAATCGACGGCGAACAGAAGCGTGACCGGCCGAAACGCGACCGCTCCCACCGCAAGCCCGACCGCGCCGCCGCCAAGCAGCAGGAGCGCCCCGAGCGTCCGCCGCGCAAGCCCGAGCGCCCGATCGATCCCGATTCGCCCTTTGCGGTACTCGGCGCTCTCAAAGCGCAGTTTGGCGGCAAGTCCAGTTGATCGACAATGCTGGTGCCAGAATTCGCATCGACAAATGGCTCTGGCATGCCCGTATCACGAAGACTCGCACCGTCGCGGCTCGTCTGGTCGAAACCGGCCAGGTTCGCGTCAATCGTCGCAAGATTGCCAAGCCCGCCCATGACGTGGGCCCTGGGGATGTGATCACCATTGCCGTCCATGACGCAATTCGGGTCCTGAAGGTAATGGCCCCCGGCATCCGTCGCGGCCCCGCGCCCGAAGCCCGCCAGCTCTTCGAGGAGGTCGAAGCGCCGTAACCCAGCCATGCCGCGCCGCAAAATTGAGCTGCGGCCCCGCCTGAGCCTTGCTATACCGGCTCGTCCAACCGAATGACCGATTGAAATGACCTACATCGTCAACGAAAACTGCATAAAATGCAAATACATGGATTGCATCGAGGTGTGCCCCGTGGATTGTTTCTACGAGGGCGAGAACATGCTCGTCATCCATCCTGACGAATGCATCGACTGCGGCGTTTGCGAGCCTGAATGCCCCGCCGAGGCGATCAAGCCCGATACCGAACCCGGGCTCGAGCAATGGCTGGCGCTCAATGCCGAATACGCCTCGAAATGGCCGAATATCACATCGAAGAAGGACCCGCCGACGGACGCCAAGGAATTCGATGGCGTTGAAGGCAAGTTCGAAAAGTATTTTTCACCGAACCCCGGCGAAGGCGACTGAAGTTTCGCTTTCCCCTTTCAGGCCGGTTAACCTTCTTGAGCGACCTGCAAGGATCGCCGGGGAGATTTGCACCGTATACGGAGAAGTCGGCCTTTAAATTTCAGTAAAATCGTGCTATATGCTCGTTCAATGAAGGCAGATTTCTACTGGACATGAGACCGGGCCCCCAAAGCTCGGATTTTTTTCGCCAGAGTATCTACGTTCAGCCCGGAAGGCGGGGTTCTGCGGATGGCCCGCCCGGTGGACGATGGCAACGGCGAATTTTTGTCGCAGGGAGATGTTTGGCGGGGAGGCCTGGGCTTTGTTGAGTCCTGGCGATGTGTTTGTTCGTCCGGAATTTCGGACATGCGTATGAGTTGAGGATTATCGTCATGGCCACAGCAAAGAAGAAAGCAAAAGCCACCGTGAAGAAAAAGCCCGTTGCGAAGAAGCCGGTCGCCAAGCCCGCACACAAGCCCGCCCCGAAGGCGGCCAAACCCGCCCCGAAGCCAGCCCATAAACCTGCTGCGGCCGCCGCCAAACCGGCTGAGAAGCCGGCCGCGCATGGATTAAAGCCTGCTGCCGTTGCGGCGAAGATCATTCACAAGCCTGTCCAGGCCGCCGCCAAGCCGGCGGCTCCTGTGCCGGTCAAGCCGGCTGTTGCGCCAGCTCCGGCGGCGCCGGCCGCTGCCAAGGTCATGGCTCCGCAGGCCCCCCGACCGGCTGCTCAGCCGCCGGTTGCAGCAAAGCCAGCGGCCCCCGTAGCCGCCCCTGCCCCGCAGACGCCGAAAAAGCTTTCCTTCAAGATTGGCGAGTTGATCGCCTATCCGGCGCATGGCGTCGGCAAGATCGTCCAGATCGAGGAGCAGGAAATCGCCGGCGCCAAGCTTGAACTTTACATCGTCGATTTCGAGAAAGAGAAACTGCGCCTCAAGGTACCGACCAGCCGCGCCGAGCAGAAGGGCATGCGCAAGCTTGCCGACAAGTACCTGATCGAGCAGGCGATGAAGGTCCTCAAAGGCCGCGCCCGCATCAAGCGCACCATGTGGTCGCGCCGCGCGCAGGAATACGAAGCGAAGATCAATTCCGGCGATCTCATCGCGGTGGCCGAAGTCGTGCGCGATCTTTATCGCTCCGAGCGCCAGCCCGAGCAGTCCTATTCCGAGCGCCAGCTTTATGAGCAGGCATTGGAGCGCATGGCCCGCGAATATGCCGCGGTCCGCCGTATCGACGACGACGCTGCCTCAAAGGAACTCGAGGAGTTCCTGTCGAAGAACGCCAAGCGCGCCAGCGACAAGGCCGAAGCCGAGGCTCCGGCCGAACAGGCCGCCTAAAACTCGGGCGGTACCCATCAATGCAAAGGGCCCGGAAATCTCCGGGCCCTTTTTCATTACGGATCTTGCGTATATAACCACCACCGCCGACCCCGTAGCTCAGCTGGACAGAGCATCAGTTTCCTAAACTGAGGGTCACGTGTTCGAATCACGTCGGGGTCGCCACTATTTCGTCCGATCAGGACTTCGGCTTCACTTTCGCATAGACGTAGTAGCATTCCTGGCCGAGCCCGGTGTAGCGGCATTCGAGGTAGTAGTCTTTCTTCCGGATGAGCTTGCTGTCCTTGACTTTGATCCGCTCAAGCTTGGTGCTGCCCTTGGGCTTCATGTAGACATAGTGGCAATCCTGGCCGACCGCCGTGTAGGAACACTCGACCCAATAGCCGAGCTTCTGCTTGAGCGTCACATTTGGATGGGCCTGCAGCCGTTTCACTTTCATCTCTTCGCTGCTCGCCGGCGCGGCAAGAAGCGCGGCGGACATGGCGGCTACGGACAGCACAGTCAGAAATCTCTTGGTCACTCTAAATCCTCCGTCCCGAGTACTTGGTGAAAGGCCGATGTCGTCCTGACGACCGGCTAATTGCGAGTTTCGCAGCAGAGTCGGACTCTTTGCAAGCGACTTGGCGGCAAAATCGAGGCCTTGACCTGGATTTCCTGGGGTCAGGCCGCGCGATATCTCCACGACTTGCTCCACGACTCGCTGGCGTTGATGGGTACCGAATGGGAGCGATCCGGGCTCCGCGATCTCCAGTTATAGGCGGCCGCATGATCGAGGCATTGGGTTCACGGTCGGCGGCGAGCTGACCTGTGAAAATGCAAGCTCCCGGACCCGCGCCACGAACACAGTCAGTACCGAGCCCAAACACCGTAAAAACATCTGAAAGGTCCGCATTGCGGATTTCGGTCTCAATGTCGTATGTTTCGTGAGGGCAGCGGGAGTAACAGGCCGCGATTCGGCTGCTCAAAGGCCATTGCCTGCCTGCTGTGCCCGAATATGGGATCGAACCTGCGCCTCCAAGAGGGACGCTCGTTCTGGAGGATATTGGCCATGAATTCCAAAAATACCGTCATCGGCGTGATCGTCGTCATCGTCCTGCTGCTTATCATCGGTTGGGCGGCCGGCTGGTTCGGTCGAACCCAGGCACCGGCGCCCACCACCACGACTGAACAGCCGGCACCGACACCGACACAGCCTTCGACGACCGACCAGGGTACGACGACCAACCAGGGCGGCACGACGACTCAGCCGTCGACCGGCACGACGCAACCGTAACACCACGGCCCGCCGCGCTGGTTCGCTCCGGTGCGGCGGCCATCCGTCCGCCTCGAGCGTGGAACTTCCGGCGCGCCCTATGCTTTTAGGATCATCTGCCGCGCGGAGATGATCCCATGAGCGATGACAAGAGCAAGACAGGCGAGCCTGATCGCAGCAAGGTATCGGCGTCCGAGCCTTATGAACTGAGCTATATCGCGTCAAAATTTGCCTTGTCGATGGACCAGGCACGAGATCTCGTCGCCAAGCATGGTCCTTCGCGCGAAGCGGTGGAAGCGGCTGCGGCCAAGATGAGCAAGAGCGCGCGCAAGTCGGCATAGGCGACAGGCTCAGGGCGCGCGTATGGCAAGCGAGACAGCCGAGCCGGTTTTCTCCCCAACACCGCTACCCATCCACTCGACCAGAGCATGGTGGCGTCTGGTCGCCGATACCGTCGCGGCATGGAGCGATGACTACGCCTCAAGCATGGGTGCCGCGATCGCCTTTTACACGGTCTTCTCGATTGCCCCCTTGTTGGTAATCGTAACAGCGATCGCCGGATTTCTCTTCGGCTCGGAAGCGGTGCATGGCGAATTATACGGACAGCTCCGCGGTCTCATTGGAGAGAACGGCGCCGAAGCCATCCAAGCCCTCGTAAAGAGCGTAAGCGAACCAGCGAAAGGTACTTTTGCACTTCTAATCGGCGTGGTGATCATGATCATCGGCGCCACCGGCGTCTTCTCGGAGCTTCAATCCGCTCTTGACCGCATATGGGAGGTTCCCAAACGCGAGCGCAGCAGCACCTGGATCGAACTCATTCGTACCCGCCTTCTCGCCTTTGGGATGGTGCTGTCTCTGGCATTCCTGCTGCTCGTGTCACTGATTATCAGCGCGACCATTTCCGCCGTCGGCATGATTTGGAACTACTGGCTCGGACACTGGGAACTCGTCCTGAACCTCGTCAACATTATCTCGAGTGTTGTCATATTCACCGTAGTCTTTGGACTGATGTTCCGCTACCTGCCCCGCGCTCTGGTTGGGTGGAGCGATGTGTGGCTGGGTGCGATCATCACATCGCTGCTATTTGTCGCCGGCAAATTCCTGATCGGCCTCTATATCGGAAAAAGCGGCATAGGCTCCGGCTTCGGCGCAGCGGGATCGCTGGTGACGCTGCTGATCTGGGTTTATTATTCCGCCCAGATCTTTCTGCTGGGCGCCGAATTCACCTGGATCTATGCCCATCGCTATGGATCGCTGCGGGGTAAGCGCTAGCTGCTTGTCGTATGTGGATGAGCAGCGGGTTCTTCTTCCGTGTGCGGTTTGGGCGGCGTCGCCGAGAGGAATTCGCCAAACGCGTTCAAACTCTCGAAATGATCGCAGAAGACCTTGACGCAAACGAGCAAGGGCACCGCGATCACCGCGCCGACAATGCCCCACATCCAACTCCACAGAGCAAGCGCAATGAGGATCGCCACAGAATTGAGTTCGAGACGGCGTCCAATGATGATCGGTGTCAGGAACTGGCCTTCGGCAATATGCAAGCCAAGATAGAGTATTGGAGGCACTATCGCTTGGCCTAAAGTATTGAATGACAGCAATGCCACGATCGCGATCATGCCCAGCCCGATCAGCGCGCCGACATAGGGAATGAAATTGAGGATTGCCGCGGCAACGCCCCACAGGATCGGATTGGGCATGCCGGTTATTGCCATCGCCACCGCCACCAAGGTGCCGAGTGCGCAATTGATGAGCGTGATCGTGAACAGATAGCGCGATACCACGCTTTCGATATCATAAACCACGCGTAGCGCCTTCTTCTTGTTGCTCATGCGCGGCATGACCGAAATGAGTTTTTCGTAGAAGAGAGTTCCCGAAGAGAGAAGGAAAAGCAGAAGCACGATGGTCAGACCGAGGGTCGTCAATGAGCCGACTACGTTGTCGGCGGCACGCGACAGAAGTCCGGGCTGTTGCACGACCACCTTCTGCACCGTCGGCGATCCGCCCTCGGTGAGATTCTCGACCTGTTGGGATGCGGCGACCACTGCATCCACGGGTGAGCGCAAGGAAGATAGCTTTCGCGAAATGTCCTGGCCGATTTCAGGTGCTATGTCGAGCCAGTGTGACACCGGCCCGCTCAGGAAGAACAAGCCCGATCCGAATACTCCAATCACCGCTGCAACAAGGACGATCGCGCTCACCGTCGAGGGAACGCTGCGGCGTTCGAAATAGCGCACCACCGGGCGGAGCGTCAGCGCGAGCAGGAAGGCGAGCGTCACCGGCAGCAGCAGGTCGCGCGCGAAATAGGCGACCCCGCAGCCGAGCACCAGCACAATGAACAAGACTGCGCGCCGGATGATCCGGAGATGGCGTTCCTGCCGTTCAAGCAACTCCGCTGGCGACGGGGGGTCGGTATCGGCTTTATGGGCTTGGGCCATGGGCGTCTCCGGCCAAGCGCATACACTGCACCCTTCGGGCCACCCGTGCAAAATTCAGGTGACCCCAAAAGGTTCCTGCTATGGCCTAAGCCGGGAGCCGGCCGTCCGGCGTCAGCCCATCCACTGCGTTCGGCAGGTCGCGAGACAGCCGCGACAGGATTTCGTCCCGCGACAGACCGGTTCGCTTTTGCAGATCGCTTAAAACATCGGCGCCGATGGCGGTCTCAAGCTGATTGGTCGATACCGGCTGATTCGGCCCTTTTGCCACCCAGGAATCGGCAAGTTCACCGTGACCGGCCTGTTTGAACTGGTCGACGAGGCCGCCAAGTCCCTCGTTCAAAATGTTGCCGGCATTGCCCGCGACATCGCCAAGCTTGCCGAGGACGTTCCGCGCTCCATCCTGAAGCGGATCGCCACTTGGGTCTTTGTTCTTGAAAGAATTGAGCATTTCGGCGATTTTGTCGCGATTCTGATAGCCCGCGACGGCCAGCAAGCCGAGCAGCGCGACCATTGAGGGTGTTCCACGAGCCATTCAGGCCTCCTTCATGCGTTTTGGTCTCTCGTAAGAAGATAGACTTAGCTCTCAAAAATGGCA
This sequence comes from uncultured Alphaproteobacteria bacterium, assembly GCA_963805405.1. Classification (GTDB taxonomy): domain Bacteria; phylum Pseudomonadota; class Alphaproteobacteria; order Rhizobiales; family Aestuariivirgaceae; genus JAEUMG01. Next base: position 176,379 of record CAWDUC010000001.1, read on the forward strand.
TTCTGGTGAGGGACTGGGCGACTGGCTGGAGGGCTGCCATGGGCATTATTTGGACAATCATCATCGGGTTTGTTGCGGGCGTGATCGCGAAATTCATCATGCCGGGACCGAACGAGCCGTCGGGCTTCATCATGACGACGATCCTGGGCGTTGTCGGCGCCGTCGTCGCAACTTTCCTCGGGCAAGCGGTCGGCTGGTACACGGCCGGCGAAGGCGCAGGCTTCATTGGTGCGATCGTCGGTGCGATCATTGTGCTCTTCGTCTGGGGCCTGATTCAGAAGAACAAGGCAGCCTGATTCAGGCTGCCGTTTCCGGCGCAAAGACCTTCAACGCTCCAGGCATGATCCTGTAGCGCAAGGGGGGTTGCATGATTTCGACCTCACCGTCCAATGCGACGGGGAGGCGGCTGGTGCGTGAGCGCACCTCGAATTCCAGCGTCTCGAGCTGATCGAGTTCCTGCGCGGTTTTGCCGAAACCGAGCAGCGCCCGCAGGATGAGCAGGATGAATGACCACCGGCTCTGCGAGCGCACGACATAAACGTGCAGCCGGCCAAGATCGAGTTGCTGACGTCGTCCGAGCGAGAACAGGCGCAAATCATACTCGTTATTGCCGACAAACAGGATCGGCGTGCGGTATCGCGTCGCCGAGCCTTCAGCGGTCATGGTCAGCCGGCGAAATGGGAAGCGCTTGAGCGCCCGCAATCCGGCAAGCGCCATGGCCGGCCATTTGCCGAGACCCGACGCTCCGCGGCGCCGGTCGCGGTCGGCGACCATGTAAGGGTAGACGCCTACCGAGGAATTGTTGACGAAGATAACACCATTGACGGAGCCGAGATCGACCACGCGCAATTCCTTGCGAGCGATCATGTCGATTGCCAGATCCAATTCGAGTGGAAGCTTCAGATCGCGCGCAAAGTGGTTGAGCGTGCCCATCGGCAGGATGCCCATCGGCACCGCACTTCCGGCCAGCACATTGGCAACCGATCTGATCGTGCCATCGCCGCCAGCAACCACCACCGCATCGATTTCGCCGCGCTCGCCGCGATCGCGCGCTCTGAGTGCCGAACGTGCGATATCGTCACCCTCGACCGCCAATAATTCCGCCTCGATCGCGTGTCGTTCAAACGCAAGCGCCATGGTCCGCAGCACGGGGGCAATTCCGCCCGCGCTGCTCACCGACCCGGCAGACTTGTTGATGATGACGGCGACATGCATGCGGGAATGAAATGCGGGAAATGGTAGGAAAGCGCAACGCTCAGCTTAAGGCAGCAATTCGCGCCCTTATTGCCGGCCTGTCTTCGAGACGTGTCATGTCGGTGCAGACTGAATTGAATTCCGCCAGCACGGCGAAAGCCTGCCTGAGGGTGATTTTACCAGCGCGGATTTGTTCGTATATGAAAATTTGAAGATCATTGGCGGACATCGCCATGAAACGGCCATCCCGCCAATCTGTTCCGTCTCATGCATGGCGCCTTTGCCGCATTTCCTGCCAGCGCCGAAATGGCCACGCCGGAATTCGAATAAGACACCATCCCAGCAGAAATCCAATCAACCCACAGATGAAGCCTTCAGCCGTGGTGGGAACCGCCGGGCGAAAATCTTCAGCGGTCGCGGCGAGCAGATCGCCATCGGCGTAACTCAGGAAGCTTGCCAGCCGACCGAAGGGATCGGCGCTTTCAAGCTCTTCGCGGCTCGCCTCCAAATTTTGCAGGCGACCGAGATTTATCGCCGCATCCTCACCGCGCCTGCGCACTAGGTCATCGCCGCTGGCAGACAAGGCCGCCAAAGCCTGATCGCGGGTCAGGTTGTTGCTCGCTGCATCAGCATCGAACCTTGCGACAATGGCGCTGACCTCATCGATCGCACCGCCGAGCCGCTGATTATACTGCTGCACGAGTTCCGGCAATTGCGCCGCCAGGATGGCGCCCAGAAGCCCAACGGCAAGCGACAATGTGCGGATCAGCATGAATAATCCCCCTGGATGTGAAGACCTGCCCGATCAATGGGTTCCAGGAAAGAGATTTTCTAAGGGCCGGCATCACCCGCAGCCGCGCCACCGATCGGCATTACAGCTCTCGCCCTTAACCGCGAATCGAGGGGGTTCGCAGATCGTCATGAGAAAGCCCTAGACTGGCCCGCCTGACAGGGAGAGAGGCCATGAACCCAGTTATCGCATCCGATCGCTTGCAACGCCTCAACGTCTGGGGCGAAGACGACAAGACCGTGAATTGGCAAGGCGCCTTCGCTACATGCGGCGGCAACGGCGCAACCGCCTCATCGACCATCGTCTACGAGATCGAGCCCGGACACCGGCTGGGTTGGCACACCGACGCCACCGAAGAGACTCAATACATTATTGCAGGCACCGGCACGCTCTTTTTCGAGGACGGCTCGAAATACGAGGTCGGTCCTGGAAGCATTTTCGTCCTCCCGACGCCGATGCGCCACGACCTCGCGAATACTGGCAGCGAAACACTACGCGCAGTTGCATTCTTTGCCGCGGCGATGTTCACCCAGACATTCGACAACATCATGCTGCCGCCGAAAACGCATGTGCTAGGCACGCCCAACCGCAACGGTTGAGACTCGGGCCTATCTGGCGCCCCCTAACATCGTTAATCTCGGTCTTGGAAAGATTCGGTCCAACGCCGGGAATGAGCCATGGGTCGGCGCGTCTGGGAATTGCCGTGGTATCTCGGCATGTTGATGCTCGCGGGCTGCGAAGTCTTCGAGGCGACCAATACTGGCAGAGGCACGAGCACCGCGCCTGGCCCAAGCACGACCACCGACGACACCAGTCCTCGCACGTCGACCGGCACCAAACCTCCCACGACGACAGATACCCAGCCTCGCACAACGACGGCCACCAAACCCCGCACGACGACTCCCAAACCTCGCAAGGCGCCCGAAACCAATCCTCAGCCGCCGCCTCCCGCAACCTCGTACTCCGAAATCGTCTCGCAAAAGCCGATGAACATCGTCGCAGCCTGCTTGGCCGAGCGTTGGGGCACAGCCTTCCCGAACCTCATAGTCGCACCCGCGGGCAAAGGTATTCGTGTCAGCGTCAGTTCCCAAGAGGGTGCGAACCTGCTCTTCGAGGCGCAAATCCAGCCGCGCGGAAAAGGATCAAAGATCATCCTCGGCGATCTCGCTTCGAACAAGGAACCGCTGATCGAGCAGGCCGTCCAGGACGCGAAATCCTGCGCGGCCTAAGTTCAATATGCGTTTGCCAAATGTGGAGTTTCCATGGCTGATTTGAAGGAGCCGCTTGATCGCCGTGCAATCCTTGGCCTCATTCGCCATGGCCTTGGCTGTTCTGGTCATCGCAAACGACTTCACCGCACTCTCGGTTGCGTTGCCGGCTATCGAAACCGAATTCGGCGCCGACGTCACCACAGTTCAATGGGTGATCAATGGTTATGCGCTGGTATTCGGCGTTCTGATCGTCACCGGCGGCCGGCTTGCCGACATGTTCGGGCGGCGAAAAATGTTTTTCGTTGGCGCTGCGATTTTCGCGCTCTTCTCATTGACCGGGGGCCTTGCGCCCAACATCTGGTTGCTGCTCTTGTCGCGCGGCGCAATGGGCGTGGGCGGCGCACTGATGTGGCCGGCGATTCTCGGCATGACTTATGCGTTGCTGCCAAAGAGCCGTGCCGGGCTCGCCGGCGGAATCATCTTGGGTGCCGCCGGTTTCGGCAATGCTGTCGGCCCCCTGCTCGGTGGAATGCTGACCGACGAGTTGAACTGGCGTTGGATATTCTTCTTGAATTTGCCGATCGCCGGCTTTGCTGTCTTTGTTACTTTGCGGGTGGTCTGCCAAGGACGGCCCAAGTTCAGCCAATCACCGCATCGACCATGCGGGGGTGGCCGCATTGTCGGTCGGACTATTCGCGCTCCTGCTTGCGCTGGATGAAGGCGCCACGCGCGGTTGGCTCGATCCCTTGATCGTCGGGCTCTTCGTCGTCTCGGCCGGTGCGCTCGTCGCTTTCGGCATGATCGAGCGCAGAGCAGGATTGAACGCACTCATTCCCGCCGATATTCTTATGAACCGCGCCTTTGTCGCGGCATGCCTGACGACCCTCCTGATGTCGGCCATCTTCTTCGCGGCCCTCCTTTATTTACCGCAGTTCATGACCAAGCGTTTGAGCTATTCGGCGGTCGGCTCCGGAGCCGGCTTGCTGCCAATGATGGGGACCTACGCCGTTACATCCTTCATCGCTGGCCCGCTCTACGAACGGTTCGGCGCCAAGATCGTGGTGTCGGCGGGTGCCGCTTTTCTTGCCGCCGGCATGTATCTCCTGAGCCGGATCGACGCTACGACCGGCTACGACGGCATGATCATCGGCATGATCGTACTCGGCATCGGCGTCGGCCTCTTCTATTCGTCCATTACGACCGCAGCGGTGACTGCACTCGGCGAGGCGCGGACCAGCCTCGCCGGCGGGCTCGTTTACATGTGCCAGATTGCCGGTGGCTCGATCGGGCTCGGCCTCAACACCGCCATTGCCATCACGGCTCCTTCGCTCGTGAACGGGATCGGCAGGGCCTTTCTCGTCGATGCGATCCTCGCGATTTGCGGTCTGGCCGTCGCCATTCTCTATGTCGGGGGAAGGATCGGCGGGATGCCGGTGCGTTCGCCGAGCGCCAGATCGGGAATGGCAGGCTAAGCTGCGCTAGTTTCAGCCCGAGCCGACCTTATGCTAGACCCTCCTCGATAATAACCGGCAAATGGGACCTCAAATGACCGCTTCTTCCGGCGAAGTGCCCGCCTTCGCGACGAATGCCATCAATCTCGCTTCGCCGCGGCTTGGCGCCACGGTGCTTTATGCGACGGATGATTTCTTTGCCGACAAGGCGCGCATGATTCACGATGGCGCAGCCCAATTCGATCCCGACAAGTATGACAATAGCGGCAAGTACATGGACGGCTGGGAATCCCGCCGGCGCCGGCAAGGCGGCCATGATTTCTGCGTTGTGAAGCTCGGGGCACGCGGCGTCGTTCGCGGCGTCGATATAGATACCAGCCACTTCACAGGCAACTACCCGCCCGCCGCCTCGCTGGAGGCTTGCGTGAGCAGTGGCGATCCCGACGATAACGCGCCTTGGGTGGAAATCCTGCCCGCCATATCGCTCGGCCCCTCCGCTCATCACTATCATGCGATCACAAGCGGCGAATCATGGACGCATTTGCGCCTGCACATTTATCCCGATGGCGGCGTCGCACGCTTGCGCGTCTATGGCGACCCCGTTCCCTCTTGGGAAGGCAAGGATCGCAATGCGATTCAGGAACTCTCGCTCGTCAATAATGGCGGCCGCATCATTGGTTATAATAACGCTCACTATGGTTCCGTCTGGACGCTGCTGACCTCCGGCCGCGGCATCAACATGGGCGATGGCTGGGAAACGCGACGGCGCCGCGAACCTGGCAATGACTGGATCATCATCAAGCTCGGTGCGGCTGGCATCATCGAGAAAGTCGAGGTCGATACGTGCCATTATAAGGGCAACTATCCCGACCGCTGTTCATTGCAGGCAGCACTGGTCGGGGCTTCGACCGACAAATCGATCGTGACCGAAGCGATGTTCTGGCCGGAATTGATGAGTGAACAGAAGCTTCAGGCAGATCACATTCATGCATTCGGCGGCGAGGCAATCAGGAAGCTCGGCCCCGTCAATCATATAAAACTCAATATATTCCCGGATGGCGGCGTCTCGCGCTTGCGCATCTTCGGCAGATTGGCATGAACAGACTGAAGCCGATCGCTTTGACATCCGAGGTATTCGCGCCATTCGGCGATGTCATCGCGATTGAGGATGCCGGCCATTTTTCGATCAATCAGGGCTTTGCCGAGCGCTATAATGATTTGGCCCAGGTCGACATCGCGGCCGAGCGTGGCGAGGTGAACGTCTCGATCGTCACCGCCGAACCACGGCCCTACCCGATCGACATCCGGCTGATGGAGCGCCACCCTCTCGGCAGCCAGATATTCTACCCGCTCCAGGACCGCGACTGGCTGGTGGTCGTGGCAGAAAAATTGACTGACATCGCCTCATTTCGCGCTTTTCGGGCGACGGGTCGGCAGGGTGTCAACTACGCCCGGAATATCTGGCACCACCCCTTGCTCGTGCTCCACCAGGAAAGCCGCTTCCTGGTCGTCGACCGCAAGGGGCCCGGCAACAATCTCGAGGAAATCTGGTTCGACGAGGGCGTGGAAATCGTCGTCACGCCTTGAACGTCGCATGCCAGTGCCGCGCGATGTCGATGCGGCGCGGTACCCATACGCGATCATGGTTCTGCACATAGTCGAGGAAGCGGGAAAGCGCCTGGGCGCGTCCCGGCCGGCCGGCAAGGCGGCAATGCAGACCCACCGACATCATCTTGGGCGAGCCGCGCCGCCCTTCTTCGTAGAGACAGTCGAAACTGTCCTTGAGATAGACGAAGAACTGCTCTCCGGAATTGAAGCCCTGCGGGGTCGCAAAACGCATGTCGTTGCAATCAAGCTTATAGGGAATGATCAGATGCTTGCCGCCTTGCGGCCGCTCGAGCCAATAGGGCAGGTCGTCGGAATAATCATCGGAGGAGTATAGGAAACCGCCCTCCTCCATAACCAATCGCGTCGTATTCATCGAACAGCGACCGGTATACCAACCAAGCGGCCGTTCGCCGACGACCTCTCTGTGGATGCGGATCGCTTCGCCGAGAGCCCGGCGTTCCTCGTCCTCGGGCATGTCCTTGTGCTCGACCCACTTCAGTCCATGGCTGGCGATTTCCCAATCGGCCTCCTTCATCGCCGCGACCTGCTCTGGCGACCGCATCAGCGCCGTCGCGACGCCATAGATGGTCAGGGGCAGCTTGCGGCCGGTGAAGATGCGCCATAACCGCCAAAATCCCGCTCGCGCGCCATACTCATAGATCAATTCCATATTCCAGTGTCGCTGGCCCGGCCAGGGCTGCGCACCGACAATCTCCGAAAGAAAGGCTTCGGACGCGAGATCGCCGTGGAGAATATTATTCTCTCCGCCCTCCTCGTAATTGACGACGAATTGTACCGCAACAAAAGCCCCGCCCGGCCAGCGCGGATCGGGAATCGCGCGTCCATAGCCTTTGAGATTACGCGGATAGGCGCTCATGAAGCTTTCTCCCGGCAACATAGGTGGCGCGCACGGCGCGATCATCGCCGAGTATCGCCAGCGAGAACAACACATCCTCGAGCGATCGTGACAATTCATGGCGGGCGGCGAGGACCGGCGTCGCGCGAGGATCCAACACGACGAGATCGCCCCATTTTCCGACTTCGATCGATCCGATCTGATCATCAAGATGCAGGCGCTCGGCATTGCCGCGCGTTGCCATGTGAAAAAGCTCAGTGGCAGTAGGCTTGTATCCGGTGAGCATCTGCACCTTATAGGCCTCGCCCATCGTCGCGAGCATGGAATAATTCGTGCCGCCACCGATATCCGTCGCAAGTCCCACGGCAACCGGTCGTTCCGATTTCCTTAAGTGCCGCATGCTCATGAGACCGGATCCGAGAAACGTATTGGATGTCGGGCAATGCACGACGGTCGAGCCCGATTCCGAAAGCCGCGCGCATTCGCGATCGCGAAAGATGGATGCCATGGCCGAAAAGGCTGCGGTCGCCGAGGAGACCGTAGTGGTCATAGACATCGGTATAGTCGCGCGAGTTCGGAAATAGCGACTTTACCAATGCGATCTCGCCGAGGCTCTCGGAGAGGTGCGTCTGCATGAGCGCGCCCGGCAGTGTCTTCAGCAACTCGCGAGGCCAGGCGCAATTCCTTGTCGCTCGATGTCACGACGAAGCGTGGCGTCACCGCATAGCGTAGCCGATCCTTGCCGTGCCACTTTTTGTAAAGCTCCTCGCTGTCGCGCGCGCTTGTCTCGGCACTATCGAGGACGGAGGCCGGCGCATTGCGGTCCATCATTGTCTTGCCGGTGACAAAACCCATGCCGCGCGCCTGTGCCGCGGTGAAGAGCGCCTCCGCGCAGGCGCGGTGTACGGAACAGAAGGCAAGCGCCGACGTGGTGCCATGGCTGATCAGGCGGTCGAGAAAGTGCTCCGCCGCGGCCGCAGCATATGCCGGATCGACATACTGGCTCTCCTCTGGAAACGTGAAGCGATTGAGCCAGTCGAGGAGATCCTTTCCGGGCGCCGCAAGCATGCGGTATTGCGGAAAATGAATATGCGCATCGACAAAGCCCGGCAACACCAGGCAATCGCCGTAATCGTCGACAGGCGCTGCCGCGAAGCCGCGCGGCAGCAGCGATATCGGCCCGCTCCACAGGATCGTGCCATCGTCAGCGAAGACAACGGCGCCTTTTTCTTCATGACGCAGATCTTCGGGGGTCTCGCCGAAACTTAACGTCTGGCCCCGAACGACACGCGTCATGCCGAAACCCTGTCTTCGATGCGAAAGGCGAAGATGCGGCAGATCTGCTCGATAGCGAGATGCGAATTCGTCGTCGGGCGAATTGCCGATCCGCTCGGCGAAGCTCTCGAGGATCTGCTGCTTGGTGGCGCCCTTGACCGCAAAGATGAATGGAAAATCGAATCTCGATTTATAGAGCTCGTTCAGATGCGTGAAACGGGCAAACTCCTCTTTCGTCAAGGTATCGAGCCCAGCTCCCGCCTGTTCGCGCTTCGAATCTGCCGTGAGTTTCGCCTTCGCCGCAAGATCGGGATGCGCGCGAATGAGCGCGAGTTGCGATTCACGTTTGGCGGCCTTGAGGCTGTCGGCAAAAGCCGCGATCATGGCCGCGCGCGACGCGAAGGGTCTGGCACTCGCCGCATGCCGCGCCACCCAGGGCGAATGCTCGGCCACATCGCCTAACGCCTCCGCGAATTCGATCGGCGGACATGCTGTTGGCCCGTTGAAGCGTCATCATTGCTTCGCGATCCAGACACCGAGCATCGCCCGCTCCTCGTCGGTCATCTTGGTCTTGTTGCCAAGCGGCATGGCCTTGTTCTTGACGGCCTGCGTTTCGATCTGCGCAGCATAGCGCTTGAGTTCATCGATCGTCTCGAGCCTGATGCCCTTCGGCGCCTCCTTGATGGCGCGATCGGCGGGCACGGCGGAATGGCACGTCGCGCAGCGGTTCTGGGCGATGTTGAGCGCATCGGCGTCGGTGACTTCGCCCTGATAGGCTGGAAGCTTTGTAGGCTCGGTAATGATGAGTGCCACGACCAGCGCGCTGCCGATCAACGGCAAGACCCAGGCCGTTTGTTCCTGAGCATCGCCGACTTCCGTGCGCACGAGGAAATATCGCGCCAGGGCGCCGCTTACAATCACCAACCCGATGATGAGCCAGGTCAAGCGCTGATCGCTGATCATCGGATAATGATTGCTGATCATCATGAGCAGCACCGGCAGGGTCAGATAGGTATTGTGCAATGACCGTTGCTTGCCGATGGCACCGAGCTTCGGGTCGGCCTTTTCTCCTCGCAACAGTGCCGCGGTGATCTTCCGCTGGTTCGGGATGATGATCATGAAGACATTGGCCGCCATGATCGTGCCGATGAACGCCCCAACATTGATCATCGCCCCGCGCCCGGAAAACACATGCGTGAAGCCGTAGGCGGCAATGAGAATGAGTAGCATGACTGCCGTGGCAAGCCATCCCGTCCTGTTACCCAATGGCGAGCGGCACAATGCGTCATAGATAATCCAGCCCGCCGCTATACCGCCTACCGAGATGGCAATCGCCTGCCAGGGTTGCAGCGGCATCACTGCGGCGTCGATCAAATAGGTGCTGGCGTTGAAGTAATAAAGCGCGATGAGCAGCAGGAAGCCCGACACCCAGGTGAGATAGGCCTCCCATTTGAACCAGATCAGGTGATCGGGAAGCTTGCCCGGCGCGGTCAGATATTTCTGCACATGGTAGAAGCCGCCGCCATGCACTTCCCAAGCCTCGCCCCCGACACCGGACGGCAGCCCTGGCCGCTTCCGCAGCGAGAAATCGAGCGCGATGAAGTAAAAGGACGTCCCGATCCACGCGATGCCGGCAATGAGATGCGCCCATCGCAGGAGGAGGTTCGGCCATTCGCCGTCGAATGCTCCGGCGCCGGTCAACCAGTAGGCGAAAATCAGCGCTCCGAAAATGATCGGCAATGTCCAGGCGATCTTCGACAAGGGATCGCCCACTTCATGCCGCACCAGGAAGTGCCTGAGTGCCGCACCCCCGACCACCACGGCAGCGACCACCAGCCAGAGATGCCCATGATTGGTCAGCATCGGATAGTGGTTGCTGACCATGAATAGCAACACCGGCAAGGTCAGATAGGTATTGTGCAACGACCGCTGCTTGCCGATCGCTCCAAGCTTTGGGTCTGGCGCTTCCCCGCGCAGCAATGCCGCGGTGATCTTCCGCTGGTTCGGGATGATCACCATGAAGACATTGGCCGCCATGATCGTCCCGATGAGGGAGCCGACATGGATCAACGCACCCCGGCCGGAATAAACGAAAGAATAGAAGGCGGTAGCAAGCAGGATCAGCGCAAGGACGCAGCCCGCCAGTATTTCAGGCCGCTTGCCCAGTGGCGAGCGGCAAAACATGTCATAGCAGAGCCATCCGATCGCGAGGCTCGCGACCGAAATTGCGATTGCCTGCCAGGGCGAGACAGCCATGACGGCCGGATCGATGAGATAGGCGTTAGCGTTGAAGTAATACTGCACAACGAGCAGCAGAAAGCCCGAGACCCAGGTGAGATAGGCCTCCCACTTGAACCAGGTCAGATGCTCGGGAAGTTTCGCCGGCGCGCTGAGATATTTCTGAACGTGATAAAAGCCGCCGCCATGCACTTCCCACGCTTCGCCGGCGACGCCATCGGGCAGGCCAGCACGCTTTCGCAATGAGAAGTCCAAGGCGATGAAATAGAAAGACGTGCCGATCCAAGCGATGCCGGCCACCAGATGCCCCCAGCGCAGCAGCAGATTGAGCCACTCGGCGATGAACGGGTCCATCCCTATCCCTTGTCGTGAAAACGCCTGCCGCAAGACATCCCGCGGCAGGCGTAATGCGCAGTGCCGCGATTTACTGCGGCAATTGATCGTCGATGCCCTTCACGTACCAGTTCATGCCGAGAATATCGCCATCGGGCAGCGGCTTTCCGGCCTCGCCGACAGTCGAGCCATCCTGCTTGGTGATCGGACCGGTGAAGGGTGACACCTTGCCGGTCTTGATCGCTTCGGAAGTCTCTGTCGCCATCTTGGCGACGTCATCGGGCATGTTGGTGAAAGGCGCGATATTGACAGTTCCTTCCGCCATTCCGTCCCACGACGATTGCGACTTCCAGGTCCCGTTCAGCACATCATTGAGGCGCCGAACGTAATATGGCCCCCAATTGTCGACGATAGCCGTCAATTGCGCCTTGGGCGCGAATTTGATCATGTCGGAAGCCTGGCCGAAACCTTGCTTGCCCTGCTCCTCGGCGACCTGCAGAGCGGCCGTCGAGTCGGTGTGCTGGACGATGATGTCGGCGCCCTGGCTGAACAGCACCTTGGCGGCGTCCGCTTCCTTGCCCGGATCATACCAGGAATTGACCCAGACGATCTTAACCTTGAAGTCGGGATTGACCGACTGCGCGCCGAGCATGAAGGCGTTAATACCGGCAACGACCTCGGGGATCGGGAACGAAACGATGTAACCCGCCACGCCGGTCTTCGACATCTTCGCCGCGATCTGGCCGATCACATAGCGGCCCTCGTGGAACTTGGCATTGTAAGTCGTAACGTTATCGGCCGTCTTGAAATCCGGTCGCGTGTTCGAACTTCACATCGGGATACTTCTTCGCGACTTTGAGGGTCGGCTCCATGTAGCCGAAGGATGTGGTGAAGATGATCGCACAGCCCTCACGCGCCAGGCGTTCGATGGTACGTTCGCTGTCAGCTTCGGTTACGTTTTCGACATAGATCGTCTCGACCTTGTCGGCCAATTCCTTCTCGGCCGCCTGCCGGCCCTGGTCATGCTGGTAGCTCCAGCCAAAGTCGCCAATCGGGCCCACATAGATCCAGCACGCCTTGATCTTTTCGGCAGAGGCCGATGCCGCGCCTGCGCCGAGCGCAAAGGCGAGAATCGCCGCCGATAAGAACCACTTCTTCATTTTCTGTCCTCCTTGTTCACCCATTTCCTGAGCGGCTTTTATCTTATAACCCGTCCCGCCAGCCGCCCTGGCGCGATGGGGTCTTATATCATCGATCAGGCACGAATGGCTTGCCGAGACAAGCCGGTGTATTGGCGCGCATCATCGCCCGGTTTCCGGAGATGACGACCAGCGCTATCACGGTGACCAGATAGGGCAGGGCTCGACAGGAATTGCGATGGAATTCCCAGTCCGAATGTCTGCACCGTGTAGGATAGGATCGAGATTGCGCCGAAGAGATAGGCGCCGATCACCGCCCGCCACGGCAGCCAAGATGCGAAGACGACCAGGGCAAGTGCGATCCAGCCGCGTCCGGCGGTCATGTTCTCCACCCATTGCGGCGTGTAGGCGAGCGATAGATAGCCTCCCGCAAGCCCGGAACAGGCTCCGCCGAACATCACGCAGAGATAGCGGACCGCGATGACATTATAGCCGAGCGAATGCGCCGAGACATGGCTGTCGCCCACGGCGCGGATGATGAGGCCCGTCTTGGTGCGAAACAAGACATAGGAAATGGCCACGAGCGGTCGAGAGATAGATCGCGCCGAAGAGGAGGGGGATGAAGGGATCGATCCCTGCGATGCTCCACAATTTGACGCCTGGCTGGCCGACGAAGCCTTCGCCGATCAGTCCCGAAAGACCGATGCCGAGAAGCGTCAGCGCCAGCCCGGTTGCAACCTGGTTCGAGACCAGCGTGAGCGTGAGAAACCCGAAGAGCAGCGCCATCAGCACACCGGCGGCGATTGCCGCGATCAGGCCGACTGCGGCTGAGCCGGTATAGAAAGCGGCGCCAAACCCGCACACCGCCCCCATGATCATCATGCCTTCGACGCCGAGATTGAGTACACCGGAACGCTCGACCACGACCTCGCCCACCGCGGCGAGCAGCAATGGCGTTGCGGCGGTCATGATGGTCAGCGCGACGGCATAGAGCACATGTCCATGATCGCTACTCCGCTGGCTGCACAGCGGCCGCATGGCGCGGCTCGAAGCGGATGCGATAAAGGATGAGTGTATCGCAGGCGAGAATGGAAAATAGCAGGATGCCCTGGAACACGCGGGCAATCTTGTCTGAAATTCCGAGCGAAATCTGCACCGATTCACCGCCGATATAGCTGAGCGCCAAGAGCAGCCCCGCGAATAGGACGCCGATCGGATTGAGCCGGCCAAGGAACGCGACGATGATCGCGGCGAAGCCGTAGCCTGGCGAAATTTGCGGCTGCAATTGCCCGACCGTGCTGGCGACCTCGGTAATTCCTGCAAGACCCGCAAGGCCGCCGGACAAGAGGAAGCAGAACATCACCATCTTCCCGCGCGAGAAACCCGCAAACCGCCCGGCCCGCGGCGCGTTTCCGGCAACACGGATTTCGAAGCCTTTCAACGTCTTGCCCATCACGAAGGCAAGTGCGATCACGGCAATCAATGCAAAGAGGCAGCCGAGATGAATGGCTCCGCTAATATTCGGCAGCAACTGCCAGCCTTCGAAAGTGATGGATTTCGGGAAGTTAAATCCTTGCGGATCGCGCCACGGCCCCCGCACAACCCAATCAAGGAAGAGCTGCGCCACGTAGACAAGCATCAAAGAGGTCAGGATCTCATTGGCGTTGAAGCGGTTCTTGAGATAGCCGGGGATGGCGCCATAGGCCATGCCGCCAAGAATGCCGAGTACCATCATGGAAATGAGCGTCAACGGCGATTGCCAGTCGGGAAACAGGATCGGGACTGCACTGCCTGCAATGGCACCCAGCGTGAGCTGCCCTTCGGCACCGATATTCCAGACATTCGCCAGGTAACAGACCGAAAGACCTGCGCCGATCAATACCAGCGGCGTCGCCTTGACGATCAATTGCTCGATCGACCACACGGTCGTCAACGGTTCAATGAAGTACACGTAAAGCGCTGCAAAGGGATCGAAGCCGCGCAATGCGAAGATGATGCCGCCGAGAATGACTGTCAGGCCAAGGGCAATGAAGGGCGAGCCGATCGCCATGAGCGTCGAGGCCTCGCTGCGTTTCTCAAGCACTATGCGCATGGCGAGCCTCTTTCACTTCATGCGCGCCCGCCATCAGCAAGCCGATCTTCTCCGCCGACATCTGACCCGCCGGATGGGCTTCGGAAAGCTCGCCGCGCGAAATGACGGCAATGCGGTCGGAAACTTCGAAGATTTCATCGAGATCCTGGCTGATGACCAGAACCGCCGAACCGTCACGCGCGAGATCGATGATCGCCTGCCGAATGGTTGCCGAGGCGCCGGCATCGACACCCCAAGTCGGTTGATTGACGACGAGAATCCCGGGCTTTCGGTCGAGTTCGCGGCCGATCACGAATTTTTGCAGGTTTCCCCCCGAGAGCGAACGCGCTTCGGGGTCAGGCTTACCCTTGCGCACGTCGAAGGATTTACTGACTCGCCCGCTGACTTCGGTGGCACCGGATTTCTGAACGATGCCCGATTTGACGAGCGTCTCGTCGGAGGAATGCCGGGTCAGCACGACATTGTCCGACAGGGTGAAACTGGGCACTGCGCCATGACCCAGCCGCTCCTCAGGCACGAAGGCAGCGCCTCGGTCACGCCGCTCGTTAATACCCAATCTGCCGCTCGGCACATCGTCGATCAGAAGCATGTCAGCGCGGTGGAGTTCGCGCTCGCCCGACAGCGCATCGAAGAGTTCCGACTGGCCGTTGCCGGCCACGCCTGCAATGGCGATGATTTCGCCGGCACGCACTTCGAGCGAGATATCCTTGAGAGCGACGGAAAACTGCCCCTCCGGAGGCAGGCTCAGATGATCGAGCCGCAATCTGGCATCACCGATCTTGTGCTTGCGTGCCGATTTGACGATGTGGATGTCACCGCCGACCATCAACCGCGCCAGGCTCGCCGCCGTCTCGAGCATGGGATCGACATTAGCCACGACCTTTCCGTGCCGGAGGATGGTTGCATTGTGGCAGATGCGTTTCACTTCCTCGAGTCGGTGGCTGATATAAAGCACGGCACAACCCTCGCGGGCGAGCCGCGCCAAAGTCCGAAAAAGCTGGTCGGCTTCTTGCGGCGTCAACACTGCCGTCGGCTCATCCATGATCAGCAGCTCGCGGCTCCTGCAAAAGGCAGCGCACGATCTCGATGCGTTGCCGTTCGCCGACCGAAAGATCGGCCACCACCGCATCGGGTTCTAGCGGCAGGCCATAATCCTTGGAAACGCGGCTGATACGCTCCGAGAGCGCTCGAAGATCAAAATCCCCAGGCATGGCGAGCGCAATGTTTTCGGCGACCGTCAGCGCCTCGAACAGCGAGAAATGCTGAAACACCATGCCGATGCCGAGCTTCCGTGCCGCAGCCGGATTGGGGATCTGGACCGCCTGGCCTTTCCAGCGAAACTCACCGGAAGTTGGCTGCAAAGCCCCATAAATCATCTTCACCAGGGTCGATTTCCCGGCGCCATTCTCACCCAGAAAAGCGTGAATTTCCCCCGGTTTGATCCTCAGCGTCACATCGTCATTGGCGCGGAGCGTCCCGAACACCTTTACGATATGCAACGCCTCCAGCAGATATTCGGGTTCCCCCGTCACGCCCGTGCCCCCTGTTCCAGCTTGTCAGGTTCGCGGTGATAAGGCGTCCGGTCAATATCGGCTTTGAGCTTTTCATCAAGTAACAGCAATTGGGCGGCTGTCGCCGCAGCGATAACCGCCGGTTCTTTCGAATGAATTCCGGGTAGCCCGATGGGGCAGATCAAGCCCGCAATGCGGTCTTCCGGCACGCCCGCTTCGCGCAATCGCTTTTCGAACCGTGCTCTCTTCGTGGCGCTGCCGATCAGGCCGACATGGGCAATTGCAAGATTGCGTAGAGCGGCGTCGGCAATCGCTAGATCGAGGGCATGGCTGTGGCTCATGATGAACACGAAGCTGCCTGCCGGTGCACTCTTAAGCTCAGAAACCGGATGAAGAGCCTCAACCGGTGTGACATTGCCGGGCACCGTACGGGGGAATGCCGCCGGGCGCGGATCGACCCAGATGACCTCGAATGGCAGCGGCGCCAGCGCCAGCATCAGCGCACGGCCGACATGCCCGGCACCGTAGAGATACAGCCGGCGCGTTCTCTCCCCAAAACTCTCAATGACATCAAGCCCCTGGACGCGCCCCTTGATTGAGAACGGCCCCTCGGCCTCGCGTTCTGCCAATCCTCGGATCGTCGACAGCGTGCTGCGGTCGAAGCTCTCAATGGCAAGTTGCACACGGCCGCCGCAGCACTGGCCAAGTTCAGGACCAAGCGCATGACTGGAAAACCTCACTGCCGCCCCGGAGACGAATTGCGCCTGGGCAAGAGCAATGGCCCGCCATTCCAGTGTCCCGCCGCCGATCGTGCCGTGAAAACCTTCGGGGGTTACAACCATGCGCGCCCCGGCATCGCGCGGCGCCGACCCTTCGGTCTTGGCGACTGACACCAGGGCGCAGCGTCCATGCGCTTCCACGGCGGCGAGGACTTGCGCCCAGACTTTCATGCCTTCATGGCCTTGATCGCGCGCATGATCGCTTCCGGCGTCGCGGGTGCGTCCAAAGGCGGGATTTTGCCCGGTTTTAGCCCGGAAATCGCATTGAAAATGGCCGACCAGACGGCGATTCCCAGCATCAAGGGCGGCTCTCCGACGGCTTTTGACCGGTAGATCGTGTCCTCGCGATTACCCGAGGAATTCATAGAGCTTTACGCGGAAGTCCTCCGGCACGTCCGATGCACACGGGATCTTGTAGGTCGAGGGCGCATGGGTCCGAAGCCGTCCATGCGCGTCGAATACCAACTCCTCCGTGGTGAGCCAGCCCATGCCCTGGACGAAAGCACCTTCGATCTGGCCGATGTCGATCGCCGGATTGAGGGAATGTCCGACATCATGAAGAATATCGACGCGATCGACGCGCATCTCGCCGGTCAAACGATCGATCGTCACCTCCGCGCAGGCCGCGCCATAGGCGAAATAGAAGAACGGTCGCCCTTTGACCTTTTCACGGTCCCAGACCACCTTCGGAGTCGCATAAAACCCGGTCGAAGACAGCGAAATACGCGCAAAATTCGCTTGTTTTGCGAGATCCGCGAAGGCGATGCTTTGATTGCCGACAATCACCTGGCCATTCTCGAAACGCACCCGCGACTTGGCGACCTTCCAAGTCTTGGCGGCAAAGTCGACCAAGCGTGACTTGATGGTGACAGCGGCATTCAGTGCCGCCATGCCGTTAAGATCGGAACCGGATGATGCCGCGGTCGGCGAAGTATTCGGAACCTTGCCGGTCGTTGTCGCCGTGATTTTCACGTGACTGACGGGAATGCCGAACTCTTCGGCGACGACCTGCGCAACCTTGATATAGAGCCCCTGCCCCATCTCCGTGCCGCCGTGATTGAGATGCACGGAGCCATCGGTATAAACATGAACAAGCGCACCGGCCTGGTTCATATGCGTAAGCGTGAACGAGATCCCGAATTTGACCGGCGTGAGAGCGAGACCCTTGCGCAGAAAGCCTTCAGCCCGATTGTAATTTTCGATCTGCTTCCGGCGCTTTCGATACTCGCTTGAGCGCTCCAGTTCTTCGACGAGTTCCGGTGCGATATTGTCTTCGACCCGCATGCCGTAGGGCGTGACGTCGCGCCCTTCGCCATAGAGATTGCGCTTGCGAACGTCGAGCGCATCTAGTCCTAGCTTCACGGCGATCGCATCCATCATGCGTTCGCTGAACATCATGCCTTGCGGCCCGCCAAAGCCACGGAAAGCGGTGTTCGAGACCGTATGTGTCATCAGCCGCCGTGAGCGGATACGCGCGCTCGGGTAGAAATAGGCGTTATCGGCATGAAACATCGTGCGGTCGTTTACGCCCTTCGAGAGATCTGCCGAATATCCGCAGCGCCCGAGGAACTCGACATCGACGCCATCGAGCCGGCCCGTCTTGTCGAAGCCGGCGGCATAATTGATCCGGAAGTCGTGGCGCTTGCCGGTCATGATCATGTCTTCGTCGCGATCGAGCCGGCACTTGGCCGGGCGGCCGGTGATCCGCGCGGCAAGAGCAGCAAGTGCTGCCCATTGCGCGGCCTGGCTCTCCTTGCCGCCGAAGCCCCCACCCATCCGGCGGCATTCGCAGACCACCATGGCATCGGCGACACCTAGCATTTTCGCGACGATGTGCTGGACTTCTGTCGGGTGCTGGGTGGAGCAATGGACAGTCATGCCGCCATACTCCTCAGGGACGGCAAGGCTGACCTGCCCCTCGAGATAGAAATGCTCCTGTCCGCCGACAAGGAAACTTTCCTCAATACGATGCTGTGACTTCGCAATTGCGGCCGTGGCGTCGCGCCGGTTGAACTCATAGGATTCAAGAACGTCCGTCGTCTCCATCGAAAGGGCGTCATCGACGGTGACCGCCGGCTTTTCCACTTCGATTTCGACTTTACCCAGACGCGCCGCGCGGCGGCCGGCTTCGCGAGTTTCGGCAACGACGGCGAATACAACCTGGCCATGAAACATGATCTTGCCGTCAGCAAGGATCGGATCATCGCCGATCGAAGGGCTGCAGTCGTTCTTGCCCGGAATATCGCCAACGGTTAGCACGGCGAGCACACCCGGATGGCGGCGAACCGCGTCCAGATCGACTGACTTGATCAGCCCGCGTGCGCCTTCCTTAGCAAAACCGGGCACCACATGGACGAGGCCCTCGGGCTCGCGCATATCGTCGATGTAGATGGCGGTGCCCTGCACGTGCAGCGCGGCGCTGTCATGAGCCAAGGCCCGGCCGACCACCTCGGTATCGAGCCGCCGGCGGGCAATCACCATCAGGCGGCCTCCCCGCGCGCGCCGATAACGCGCGTGGCATGACTGGACCCGCCTGCAATCTCGTGTAGCGCCTTCAGGAGCAAGGCTTCGGCGGTTTCACCACGATAGGTCCCTGAGGCGCGCATGTCGCTGATCGGCTGGTAGTCGGAGTGCAATGCATCGAGAGCCGGCCTCCAGGATTCCGGTTTGTCGAGCCTTGCGCCGACCAGCCGCTTCTCTGCCTGTCTGGCGCGCTTCGGTGTCGCCGCCATGCCGCCAAATGCGATCCGCGCCGACGCGATATGCGCGCCGTCGATCACCAGCTTGAACGCGCCCATCACTGCGGAAATATCCTGGTCGAAACGCTTCGAAATTTTGTAGCAGCGGAAATGCTCGTTCCTGCGCAGCTTGGGAATATCAATGCGCCAGACAATCTCGCCC
This sequence comes from uncultured Alphaproteobacteria bacterium, assembly GCA_963805405.1. GTDB lineage: Bacteria > Pseudomonadota > Alphaproteobacteria > Rhizobiales > Aestuariivirgaceae > JAEUMG01. The sequence goes on from CAWDUC010000001.1 coordinate 195,757, forward strand.
GCAGCCCGGTCTTGCTTGCCGTAATCGATATGAAAGTCTTCGAGCGCGATTTCGCGCGGCGTGCCGTTGCGGCGCAATTCCAGACGCGCGCCGAGCGCGATCAAAGCCGGCGGCATGTCGCCGATCGGTGAGCCATTAGCGATATTGCCGCCGATGGTTCCGGAGGCGCGAACTTGTTTGGAACCGAGCCGCCGCAGCATCTCGCCGAGGTCCGGATCGAGGCGCGCCAGATGAGCTTGCGCCTCGGCATAAGTGACAGCCGCCCCGAGCGACAGCGTGTCCTTGGAATCGGCAATGGCCCGCAATTCGCGAACGCGACCAAGATGAATGATCTTCGGCAAGGATCGCAACTGCTTCGTCACCCACAAGCCCACATCGGTCGAGCCAGCGACGATCGTCGCGTCCGAGTGCTTCGAAGTCAGTTCGGCAAGCGTCGCCGCGCTCGCCGGCGCGGCGAAGAAACTTTGCTCGTCGCCGATGAAAACATCCGCGGCATCATCGAGCGCGCGCAATTGCGCTACGGTCTGTCGGGCTTTCCGAGACCAGTTATCGGCCGGCGGTCCACTGCAGGCTTTCAGCGCAGCGTCGACGATCGGGCGGTAGCCGGTGCAGCGGCAGAGGTTGCCGGCAATTTGATCGACGACCTGCTGCCGGCGGGGTTTACCATTCGCCTGATAGAGCGCGAACAGCGACATGACGAATCCCGGGGTGCAGAAGCCGCATTGGGATGCATGTTCGGCGACCATCGCCTGTTGAATCGGGTGAAGCCTACCGCCCTCGGCCAGCTCTTCTACCGTCACCAGTTCCTTCCCGTCGATCTGCCCAAGCATGAGGATGCAGGCGTTGACAGGCTCATAGATGAGCTTGCCATCCCGAAGGGAGCCGAGCGCAACGGTGCAGGCGCCGCAGTCACCTTCGTTGCAGCCCTCCTTCGTACCCCGCGACTTTTCCTCGAGGCGCAGATAGTCGAGAAGTGTGAGCGTAGGTGGAACTGACGCGAGTTCGACGATCTGGCCGCGCCGGAGAAAACGCAGAACAGATCGCGTCACTCCTCAACTCCCGCGATAGGTCGAATAGCCATAAGGCGAAAGCAAAAGCGGCACATGATAATGCTGGCTCGCGTCGGCAATGCCGAAGCGGACCGGAACGACATCAAGAAATGGCGGGTCGGGCATGCCGACTTTGTGAATCCGCAGATACTCGCCGACAAAGAAGCGCAGTTCGTAGACCCCTTCGGCAAAACTCTCCTCGGCAAGCAATGGAGAATCGACGCGACCATCCACATTCGTGGTGGCTGCTTTGACGAAGTGTGCGTCGGGCTTAAGGGCCCATAATTCGATACGCAGCCCGCCAGCAGGCATTCCCGTGGCCGTATCGAGGACATGAGTCGTCAAACGCCCCATTGCCTTTTTTGCTCTCCTGCGGACGGCCCGCGTCTAAAAGCAGGCCGCTACAGGTTATTCGTACCATGGTGAAGGTGTTCGAAAAAGCAGAATAAGACTAACAGTTTGTCCCCTATTTTCGCACATTGCGCGATGCCGCCAGGTGCTGCCTCGTCACTCCCAGGAATGCATCGATTGCAGGCGTCGCCTTTGCCCCCGACCGGCGCACCACCATGAATTGATCAAGCGGAAGTTTGCGCATCAGCAATGGCACGAAGACCAGCTTTTTCGCGGCGAGATCATCCTCGACACCGATCTCGGTTTGAAACGCGATGCAATTGCCATTGCGTGCCAACGCGGCCATCAGCCGCAAGGAATTGCACTCGACGCGCATCCGCGGAATTGCATGCCGCGAGCCGAGTGCGCGATCGAGAATCGCACGAAGGCTCAAACCCCGCGACGGCCAGGCGACAGGATGGGCCAAACAATCGGCAAGGGTGAGTTTGCGTGCCTGGGCCAGCGGATGCTCCGGCGCCATGATCGCGCCAAGCTGCATATCCCGCGTGAACTCAATTGCGAGCCCGGCAAGCGAGTTCGGATTGAAAGTGAACCCAATATCGGCCTCGTGCTGGCGCACCAGCTCCGTGACCGCATCTGACCCATCAACCGTTACCGCGGCGTCGATTCCCGGATAAGCATTGCCGAAGGCGATAAGCAGGCCCGGCAGTAGGGATGCCGAGATGCTCTCGACGGTGGCGACGCGAACCCGTCCGCGCCTCAGTCCTCGCAGCGCCCCCAACTGGTCCATGATGGTTTCGTGCTGCGCATCTGCATTGCGCAGACCTGCCAGCAGGACCTCGCCTGCCGATGTGAGTTTGAGGACCCGGCCGTGGCGATCAAACAGGTCGATACCGAGCTGCGCTTCGAGCAGCAGCAATTGCCGGCTGATGGCAGAAGCCGCAACATTGAGTTCGCGGGAAGCGCCCCGGATCGATCCCGCTTTCGCTACCGCCGCAAAATAGCGATGGCCAATTGCGAGAAACGAGTTGGCCGCCTTGCTCGCCATGCGTCACGCCTCGATCAGGATGGCGCGGAAGTCGTTGACATTGGTTTGTGTGGGACCAGTGATTACCTGATCTCCCAGTTTTTCGAAGAAACTATGCGCGTCGTTGCGTGCGAGATAGGCCATGGCATCGAGGCCAAGATTGCGTGCCCGCCCGAGCGTATCCGGGGCGACGGTCGCGCCGGCGATTTTCTCCAGCCCATCAATTCCATCCGTGTCGCCGGCCAGTGCGTAAATGCCCGCTTCACCGGCAAGCGAAATCGCCAGGGCCAGCAGGAATTCTACATTGCGACCGCCCCGGCCGTCGCCGCGCACCGTCACGCCTGTTTCGCCGCCGGACAGGATGAGAGCCGGCTTTTGCACGGGTGCGTTGCGCTGTTTGACATGCAGGGCCAGGGCGGCATGCACCTTTGCCACTTCGCGGGCTTCTCCTTCAATTCGGTCGCCCAGATAAAGGACGTCGAGGCCGATCCCCTTCGCCTTGGCGATCGCCGCCTGGAATGAAACTTCCGGCGAAACAATGACCCTGATATCGTTGCGAAGTGGGGGCTGGGTCTTGCTCATGTCAGGCGCGGTCAGCCACTGCCCAACGCTTGCCGGCAAAGCGATGCCGTATCGCTCGACGATTTGGAGCGCATCCGCCTTCCGGGTCGGATCCGGCACAGTCGGGCCGGATGCAACAATGGCCGGATCATCACCTGGTACGTCGGAAAGGATCAGCGTGTGGATGCGGGCGCCACCAGCGGCGGCCGCCAATCGTCCGCCCTTTATCGCCGACAAGTGCTTCCGCACGCAGTTGAGTTCAGCGATATTGGCGCCGCTCTTGAGCAGAGCGCTCGTGACCGAAAGCTTCTCCGCCATGGTAAGGCCAGGTGCAGGCTTTGTCATGAGGGCCGAGCCGCCACCCGACATGAGTGCGATGAGAAGATCGTCGGGCCCAAGCGTCGCTGCGAGCGCCAAGCCACGCTCGGCAGCCGCGAGACTGCCGGCGTCGGGAATGGGATGACCGCCATAGCAAGTATCAATGCGCTCGAGGCTCGATGGATAGCCGTGTGGAGCGACGACGAAGCCCTCTACCGCACCTCTCCACGCCGCCTCGATCGCCATCGCCATCTGGATCGAAGCCTTGCCCGCGCCGATGACGACGGTGCGCCCGCGCGGAGGCGCTGGAAGATTGGCCTGGACAGCCCGAATGGGATTGGCGGCATCGACAGCGATGCCGAACAGGCTGCGCAGCAGCGCGGTGGGATTTCCAAGATCAAGCATCACTTTACCAGGCTAGCCGATGTGGCCCTGTGATAGGGCGGATTTGAAGCAATTATTAATCACATTCTGCGATTCTCATATGCGGGCCAAAGCTGCTCTGTTGGCTGCTGGGGATGTTTACAAATGATTAAAAAGTTGATGTTTGCCGCCGTCGCGGCGCCTCTTCTCCTTGCCGCACCGGCGATGGCGGCGGATTACGATATCCAGGAGACGATCGTCGCGCCATCATGGACCGGCTTCTATTTCGGCGCTGGCGCCGGTGTTGGTTGGGTCGACTATGATGCCGCCGGCAAACACTGCATAGACGATGTTTGTGCGGTTCCGAATTTCCTCGACGATCTCGTCGGAAACCTCGACAGCGACTCGGCTTTTCGCGGTCTTGTGCAAGCCGGCGTGGACTATGAAATCGTGCCGGGCTTTCTGATCGGCGCCCAGGCCGACTACAATTTCGGTCAGGAGCTCGGCTTTAAGGAAAGCGGCACCTATGTCCAGGAAACGATGCCACATACATCGGCGAAGCGAGCTACAAAATCCAGGACATGTGGACGGTCGCCGGCCGTCTGGGTTGGGCGACCGAGCAGACCCTCTTTTACGGTCTTGCCGGCTGGACCTGGGCCAATACCAATCTCGGCCTTAAGGGCGGTTGCTACGATCTGGGCTGCAACGCCGCTTTCAACAATAATGATCAGCTTGACGGCTGGACGTTGGGTACGGGCGTCGAGTTCCGCGACTGGTGGCTCGATGGCATGTATACGCGTCTCGAATATCGCTACACCGATCTCGGAAGCAAGTCCGTGTCGGGCTACGATCTTGCAGGCGATTTCTACAAGGTCAGCTCTGACCAGAATGTACAGGGCATCTACCTGACCTTCGGCTATCGGCTCGACGGTTTCTGATTTCTTCTTAACGACCGATTTGCAAGCGCGGGGCTGACGCCCCGCGTTTTTGTTTATGGCGGACGCTCGGCCGCCAATGTCGCACCGCATTGACAAAAGGTGCCGCCCTTCGCCAAGTGAGCCTCATCAGGAAGAGGTGTGGTCGTGAGCTTTTTTAACGTCGAACAGGCGAAACCCCGATTGAACCGCAGCGAATTGGCGGTTCCCGGAAGCCAGCCACAATTATTCGAGAAAGCGGCGAAATCGGCGGCCGACGTCATCTTCCTCGACCTCGAAGATGCGGTCGCTCCGGACGACAAGGCTCAGGCACGCAAGAACGTCATCCAGGCGGTCGGCGATATCGATTGGCGCGGCAAGTCGCTGTCGGTGCGCATCAACGGGCTCGACACGCATTTCATGTATCGCGACGTCGTCGATCTTCTCGAACAGGCATCCGAACGCCTCGATCTCATCATGATCCCCAAGGTCGGAACCGCCTCCGACGTCTATGCGCTCGACATGCTCTGCACGCAGATCGAGACCGCCATGGGCCGTAAGAAGAAGATCGGCTTTGAATTGATCATCGAGACCGCGCTTGGCATGCAGAACATCGAGACTATCGCGGCGGCGAGCCGGCGCAACGAGTCGCTGCATTTTGGCGTTGCCGATTACGCCGCCTCGACACGCGCCCGCACCACATCGATCGGCGGCGCCAATGCCGATTACGCGGTGCTGACCGACGCCGACGCGGCAGGCACGCGCCAGACGCATTGGGGCGACATGTGGCACTATGCGACGGCCCGCATGGTCGTGGCGGCGCGCGCCAATGGATTGCGCCCGATCGACGGCCCGTTCGGCGATTTCTCCGACGCCGAGGCCTTCAAGGCGGCCGCCCGTCGCGCCGCGGTATTGGGATGCGAAGGCAAATGGGCCATTCACCCGAGCCAGATTGCACTTGCCAACGAAGTCATGTCGCCAAGCGAAGCCGAAGTCATGAAGGCCCATCGCATACTCGAAGCGATGGCGAACGCTGCCCGCGAAGGCAAGGGCGCCGTTTCCCTCGATGGGAGACTGATCGACTATGCTTCGATCCGCCAGGCCGAAGTGTTGGTCAAGAAAGCCGAGCAGATCGCGGGCGCCTCCTCGCTTTAGCCACATTTGCGCGCGGCCGACGCATCGAAAAGCCTGAATGTCCGGGCTTGTAAAAGCTCGCCCGGGCTCCTGGAACCGTTGCGCCCAAGACGGGTTAGGAAGCCGGATGGACCAATAGTGACCCGAGGAATTTTGTGATGCGCTTTAAGACGATCCTTCAAACGAGCCTCGCTGTCGCAAGTCTCGCTCTGTTCGCGCCCGAGCTTCCGGCGATAGGTTCTTTCGTTTCGCCGGCCGCCGCGGCTGTGGAAGTCGAGATCGGCGCCGACCGGTTCTATGACGAACTTGCACCTTATGGCGATTGGGTCCGCTACAGGGGCGGCTATGTCTTCGTGCCAGGCGATGTCGATGAGCGCTGGCGTCCCTATGCCTATGGTCGCTGGGCCTTCACTGAGGATTACGGTTGGATGTGGATATCCGACGAGCCGTTCGGATGGGCAACATACCATTACGGCCGCTGGGGCTATGGCGACGATATAGGCTGGTATTGGGTGCCCGGCCGCGTGTGGGCGCCGGCCTGGGTGAGTTGGCGCAAGGGCCCCGACTACGTCGTCTGGGCGCCGCTGCCGCCGACCTATGGCGACGATTACTACGATGATGAGGGTGACGAGGACTACGAGGTCGCCGACAACGACATCCCGGACAATTATTGGAATGCGGTGCCAGCCGCGAGCTTCCTCGTCGCCAACCTCGCCGCACTGGTCTTCGCAGATGACGATCGCGATCACGGCTATCATCACCACCGCTACATCGAAGAGACCGAGCCATTGGGGCCGGTTCGCTACCGCAACAAGATGATCATGAACAATGGCCTCGATGCGAGGTTCATTGAAAATGAAAGCCACCAGAAGGTCCAGCGCTACAAGGTTCGCGAGACCAATGACTTTCGCCGCGCGGGCAAGCGCGACGGCGATGAGATCGAGGTCTTCGACCGTAAGGTGAAACCGCGCCCCGACGCAAAGCCGATGGCGGTGAAGAATATAGAGGATGTCGAGCAGAAGCACGGCAAGCGCTGGAAGCGTGGCAACGGCGACAGTCAGGAATCGGTTTCAAAGAACAAGCCCGGTTCAGGCACGCCTGAATTTGGCAATGGCCAGGATCAATCCGGAAAATCCCAGCGCGTTGAGGGTCAGACGAACACCGGCGAGAAACTGACCAAAAAGCAGAGACGTGAAGCTGAAAAGCAGAAGAAGAAACAGCGCAACCAGGATTTCTCAAACGGCAACCAAACCGGCGGCGCCGACAATGCCGGGCAAGGCGGCAACAAGAAAAAGCGCAGCCAGGGCTATTCGAACCAGGACCAGCCTGGTGTGATGGACGGTCAGAACGGCGGCAATGCCAACCAGGGTAAAAAGAAGAAGCGTAACCAAGGCTATTCAAACCAGGACCAGCCTGGTGTGATGGATAGCCAGGCCGGCGAAAACTCAAACCAGGGCAAGAAGAAGAAGCGCAATCAAGGCTCTTCAAGCGAGAACTCTCAGAACTCGGATGGCCTCTCAAGCCAGCAAGAGAAGAAAAAGAAGCGCAATCAATCATCGGACTCCGAGAGTGGCAGCCAGAGCCAGTCCGGCAACAACAACAAAAAGCGCAAGAATACCGGTTGCGATCCCAATAGCGGTGAATGCCAGTAGGTTGTAGGATCTCAAGTACTATTTGATCTGAATTGAACTCTTACGACGTGTCGTCGAGCTGAGGCATCGCGTTGCGGGCGAGCCAGTGGCATTCTTTGAGGATCTCGTCGACCTCGTGGATTTGTCCGCTTGCGGAATCCGGGCGGCCGGCCGACGCGCAGTGCCGATCGTCTTTGCGGGTGGCGTTCCTCATAGGGCTTGCTCGACCACTGCGCGTAGCGCCGAGCCTGGCCCGGGATGTCTTTCAATGCGTCCACGACTGCGATGAGACGGCGGATCAGGTTCTTCGCGCTCACGGTGCCGTCGTCGACGACTTGCTGCTTTGCCTGGGCGGCGGCGATCTCAGCCTGTTTCTGCTGGAGGAATGACTCGATGGAGTGGATGCGGGGTTCGGCCCTGCGCCTCTTCTTGAAGCGGCGGCAAAAACGCCTGATCGGGTCGAACAATCCGAAGAGTGGCCTGCGCTTGCGTCTGGCGTTGCCCTCGTCTTTCGGCCGGCCTTTGTCTTTGCTGGAGTTTTGGGCTTCACCGACGCCGGGCGCCTGGGCTTGTACTCGACCACGATGTCGCGCGCCGCGGCGATGATCAGACGCCGTGCCGCCGATTCAGTCCGGCGCAATGTACCGAGCACGGTCCGATAGACCGGCCGCGACAACCGCTCGATCGTAACACCCTCGGTGAGCCCGATCTCGGCGAACAGCCCCCTGACAATCCCGAGGAGCGGCACGCGATAACGTTCAATGGCCAGGTTCCAGTCCATATGCGGAGCTTATGGAACATAAAATGAACAATGTAAAGCTAAAAAGTACCCCTCCCCCGCCTCGCCCTAGCGGCCCTCCTCGCCCTCTCCCATGAGGGAGAGGTGAAGGATATCGACAGGCGGAGCAAAAGCCACACTGGACCCGATCTCCTATAGGCTACTCCGCGAGCAGCTTCGCAACGGCGCGCTTCCAGCCGGCATACTTTGCCTCGCGAAGCGCGGGTTTCATCTTGGGCACGAAGCGCCGCCCGAGCTTCCAACTCTTCGCGAATTGTGCCGGGGGCGGACAGACTCCGGCGCCCAGCCCCGCAAGATAGGCCGCGCCAAGAGCGGTCGTTTCGAGAATGGTCGGCCGGTCGACCGGTGCATCAAGAATGTCGGCAAGACATTGCATGGTCCAGTCCGATGCGACCATGCCGCCATCGACGCGCAAAATCGTTTTGTTACTTCCGCCCCAGTCACGCCGCATCGCGTCGACGAGATCGCGCGTCTGGTAGCACACCGATTCGAGCGTGGCGCGCGCGAGTTCGGCCGGCCCGGTGGCGCGCGTTAGTCCAAATAGCGCACCCCTCGCCTCGGCATTCCAGTAAGGCGCGCCAAGCCCGGTAAAGGCTGGAACGAGATAGACCTGCTGGTTGTGATCGGCTTCCTTCGCCAATTGACCGCTCTCGCTCGCCTTGCGGATGATTTTCAATCCGTCGCGCAGCCACTGCACCGCGGCTCCGGCGATGAAGATCGATCCTTCAAGGGCATAGGTCCGCTTGCCATCAAGCTGGTAGGCGATGGTCGTCAGCAATCGATTGTTGGAGGCAACCCGGCTAGGCCCGGTATTGAGGAGCGCAAAGCAGCCAGTACCGTATGTCGATTTCATCATGCCCGGCTGGAAGCAGGCCTGGCCCACCGTGGCCGCTTGCTGATCGCCTGCAATTCCCCGGATTGGAATGGCAGAACCGAAGAGCTTCGGTTCTGTTTCGCCGAAATCCGCGGCACAATCCTTTACTTCGGGCAACATGGCGCGCGGTACGCGCAACAATTTCAGCAGATCGCTGTCCCATTCCCCGTGACCGATATCGAACAGCAGTGTGCGCGATGCATTGGTCGCATCGGTGGCGTGCACCTTGCCGCCGGTCAGGCGCCAGACGAGAAAACTATCGATCGTCCCGAAACACAGCGCGCCGGCCTCGGCCTTCGCCCGCGCGCCTTTGACGGCGTCGAGAATCCAGGCACATTTTGTTCCCGAAAAATAAGGATCGAGCAACAATCCGGTTCGTGCCGTGACGAGCGGCTCCTGCCCCTCACTTCTCAACTCGGCGCAAAGATCCGCTGTGCGCCGGTCCTGCCAGACGATCGCCTTGTAGATCGGCTTGCCGGTCTTGCGATCCCACACCAGCGTTGTCTCGCGCTGGTTGGTGATTCCAATGGCAATGACATCCCGGGCGGTCGCCTTGGCCTTTCGCAAGACAGCCCGAAACGTTGCCAGCACGCTCGCCCAGATTTCTTCGGGATCGTGCTCGACCCATCCTGATTTCGGGAAGTATTGCTTGAACTCGCGCTGCGCCGTCGCGACCGGCTTGAGCTTCGGCGTAAACAGGATCGCCCGCGTCGAAGTCGTGCCCTGGTCGATCGCCAGAATATATCTCGACATGAAAAATCCTCGCCCCGTTGCCAGGGCAAGGATTGCTGCTTACCGCGGAAAAATCAATGTTTGTGGGCGAGCTTCGCGGCGATTTCGGCGACATGCTTGCCCTGGAAACGGGCGCCACCCAATTCGTCCTTGCCGGGCTGCCGGCTGCCGTCGGAATTGGTGATCGTCGTCGCACCATAGGGTGAGCCGCCGCGGATTTCATCGACGCCCGACTGTCCGGCCCAGGAATAGGGAAGGCCGACCACCACCATCCCTTGATGCAGCATGGTCGGGATAAAGCCGAGCAAAGTGGACTCCTGCCCGCCATGCTGGGTCGCCGATGACGTCATGGCCGATCCGACCTTGCCGATCAGCGCCCCCTTCATCCACAAGGGCCCGGTCTGGTCGATGAAATTGCGCATCTGCGAGGCCATCGTGCCGTAGCGCGTGCCGCAGGCGAAGATGATCGCGTCATAATTGGCAAGCTCTTCGACCTTGGCGATCGGCGCCTTCTGGTCGAGCTTGTAATGGGCGGCTTTTGCCACTTCGAGGGGCACGAGTTCCGGCACCCGCTTCACATCGACTTCTGCGCCCGCCTCGCGGGCACCTTCGGCCGCCGCATAGGACATCTGCTCCATATGACCCCAGGCCGAATAATAAAGAACCAGTACTTTCGTCACTTGCCACCTCCTCGGTATCGTGAAAAATCAGGCCGCCGCGCGGATCAGGCTATCGAGATCGAGACGGCGCGTGAACATCTCGAGACTGCCGTCCGGCTTCTTCGGCCATTGCGCTTCAGGCCTATCCCAATAAAGTTCGACGCCATTCTGATCGGGATCGCGCAGGTAAAGCGCCTCGCTGACGCCGTGATCCGAAGCACCATCCAGCGGGATCTTGTTTTCGACCAGACGCCGCAGGGCATCGGCGAGATCGGCGCGGGTCGGATAGAGGATGGCCGTATGGAAAAGGCCGGTCGAACCGGGTGGCGGCGGCGAACCGCCGAGGCTTTCCCAGGTATTGAGACCGATATGATGATGATAGCCGCCGGCCGAGATGAACGCCGCTTGCGTTCCGTATCTCTGCATCAATTCGAAGCCGAGCACGCCGCAGTAAAAGCCCAGCGCGCGGTCGAGATCGGCAACCTTCAAATGGACATGGCCAATCCGCGTTCCGGCTGGGACGGGCTTCACCGCACTACTCATGGCAACGCCTTCTGTAACTTCTGGCGTTACGATATAGGTGCCTCTTCCGGGGCGATCAAGAGATAATCGGTCACACCCAGCGGAACACGATGAAGGCCCAGGCCAACGCCAAGATCAGCCCTCCCCAAAGCGGTGTGCTCATGATCCCAAGCCAGGCGAGGAAGATGAAAGCCGCGCCCAGCAGCGTGATGAACAACCGGTCGCCGCGCGTCGTATCCAGTCCGAAAACGCCCCGCCGCGGCGTGCCGCCCGGCACATGATACTCCCACACCGACATGCCGATCAGGCACAGGAAGATGAAGGCGAAGAAGGCCGCCGTCGGCCAGGTCCACGCCATCCATGACAATCCCGTCGTACCGGACATGGCGATCCTCCCTAGACGCGGCCGAGGGCAAAGCCCTTGGCGATGTAGTTGCGCACGAAATAGATGACGAAAGCGCCGGGAACGATGGTGAGCACGCCAGCCGCCGCCAAAAGTCCGAGCTCATACCCGGACGTACTTGCCGTTTTGGTCATCGCCGCCGCTATCGGTTTTGCAGCGACTGCCGTCAGCGTTTTTGCAAGAAGAAGTTCGACCCAGGAAAACATGAAGCAGAAGAAGGCGGCAACGCCGATCCCGGCTGCGATCGTTGGAATGAAAATCCTGATGAAGAACTTCCAGAACGGATAGCCGTCGACATAAGCCGTTTCGTCGAGTTCCTTCGGCACCCCCGACATGAAGCCTTCGAGAATCCAGACCGCGAGCGGAATATTGAACAGCGTATGCGCGAGCGCCACCGCAAGGTGCGTGTCGAACAGGCCGACCGCGGAATAAAGCTGCAGGAACGGCAGGGCGAAGACAGCCGCCGGCGCCATTCGGTTGGACAGAAGCCAGAAGAACAGATGCTTGTCGCCGAGAAACCGGTAACGCGAAAAGGCGTACGCCGCCGGCAATGCGATCACGACCGACAGCACCGTGTTCATCACCACATAGGTGATCGAATTCACATAACCCATATACCAGCTTGGATCGGTGAAGATCGTTTCGTAGTTGGAAAGCGTGAATTGATGTGGAAACAATGTGAAGCCGCCTAGAATCTCATTGGTGGTCTTGAACGACATGTTCACCAGCCAATAGATCGGCAGCATCAGGAAGATGATATAGATGAAGGGAATGAGGTAGCGCTTTCTCATGATTGCGCCTCGTTGCGCATCATCAGCGTGTAGAAGAGCCAGCTCGCCAGCAGGATGATCAGGAAGTAGACGATCGACATCGCCGCAGCAGGTCCCAGGTCGAACTGGCCCAGCGCCATCTTGACGAGGTCGATCGACAGGAACGTCGTCGAGTTGCCGGGACCGCCGCCGGTCAGCACGACGACTTCGGTATAGATCATGAAGCTGTCCATGAAGCGTAGGAGAATGGCGATGGTCAGCACATGCTTGAGCTTTGGAAGCTGGATATAGCGGAACACCGCCCAGGGCTTTGCGCCGTCGAACTCTGGCCGCCTGGTAATAGGCATCGGGGATCGAGACGAGTCCGGCATAGCACAAGAGCACGACCAGAGACGTCCAGTGCCATACATCCATGAGAATGACCGTGAACCAGGCGCCCAGGGGCTGGCGCGTATAATTATAGTGGATGCCGAGCGAATTGATGAGCTTGCCGAGGAATCCGATATCCGGCAGCGCAAAGATGTTCCACATCGCGCCCACGACGTTCCACGGGATGAGCAGCGGCAATGCCATCAGCACCAAGCATACCGATACCCACGGACCTTTTCGCGGCATGGCAAGCGCGATGGCGAGACCCAAAGGAATCTCGATCGCGAGAACGAGTGCGGTAAAAATGATCTGGCGCAGCAGCGCCGCGTGAAAACGCTCCGAATGCAGCACCTGCTCGAACCAGGTAATGCCCGACCAGAAGAAGACATTGTCGCCGAAGGATTCCTGGACGGAGAAGTTGACGACCGTCATCAATGGAATGAGCGCATTGAACGCCACCATCAAGAAGACGGGAACGACGAGCCACCAGGCGCGGTTGTCGAAGGTCTTGTTCATCGCCGCGCCCCCACCACCCAGCCGTCCTCGTAGACTTGCGTATGCTTGGGGTCGAAGGCGAGATGGACCTGGCCTTCGGGGATCGGCCGCCCCTCCGGCACAAGCAGTTTGATCGACCGCTCCTTGGCCGAGTCTCGACGATCCGGAAGCGCCCGGCATCGGCGACCTTGACGACATTCGCAGGGATCCCGCTTGTGGCCAGGCTGACGAATTCCGGCCGCACACCCAACTCCAATCGCTTGGCGTGCCCCTTATAGTCGGCGGCATTGACCGTCTCGACCGGATAGCCCTCGACACTCGCCTTGCCGTCCTTCACCTCGCAGGACAGCACATTCATGCCGGGCGAGCCGATGAAATGCCCGACGAAAGTATGCATCGGCCGCTCGAAGAGATCGACCGGCGTTCCCGTCTGCACGACCTCGCCATTGTTCATGACCACGACCTGGTCGGCGAAGGTCAAGGCCTCGGTCTGGTCATGCGTGACATAGATCATGGTGCGGCGGATCCGCCGATGCAGCTCTTTCAGCTTCGAGCGCAGCACCCATTTCAAATGCGGGTCGATGACGGTCAATGGCTCGTCGAACATGATCACGTTGACATCCGAGCGGACGAGCCCGCGTCCGAGCGAAATCTTCTGCTTGCCGTCGGCGGTCAGTCCGGCCGCCCGCGACTTCAGCATCGAATCGAGTTCGAGCATGTGGGCGATCTCGCGCACGCGCTTGTCGACCTCGGCTTCGGAAACCCCGCGGTTGCGCAAGGGGAATGCAAGATTGTCGTAGACCGTCATCGTGTCATAGATGACCGGGAACTGGAAAACCTGCGCGATGTTGCGCTGTTCCGGGGTCGCGCAATGTAACGTCGCGATCGTCGAACAGGATGCGGCCTTCAGTCGGCTGCAGCAGTCCAGAAATCAAGTTGAGCAGCGTGGTCTTGCCGCAGCCCGATGGACCGAGCAGCGCATAGGCGCCGCCATCCGCCAATTCGAGCGTGAGACGCTTGAGCGCCCAGTCATCCTCGCGCTGCGGATTGGGATAATAGCTGTGCTTGAGCCCGTCGAGCGTGATCTTGGCCATCAGGATACGAGCTCCTGCTTCGCATCGAAGAACAGGCTCTGGTCGACATCGACATAGAGCCTTGCGGTCGAGCCGACCTCGAAAGGATGGATGCCATGCGATTGCGAAACCCACGTCCGCCCGTTGAGGTCAAAATGGATGACGCTTTCCGAGCCGCTGAGTTCGGTCACCAGCACCCGGCCCTCGACGACGGCATGCCCATTGCCGTGGGCGATCGGCGAGATGTGATGCGGCCGGATGGCCAGCGTGTAATCACCGTCCGGAATGGCGGCGCCGGCCTTCCCAGCCGGCCATTTGATCTGGTCGCTGAGGATGATTTCGTTGCCCTTCTTGGCGATCCTGGCGGTATTGATCGGCGGATCGGAAAAAACCTGCGCGGTGATGAGATCGTGGGGACGCCTGTAGGTTTGCGATGTCGGGCCGAACTGGGTAACGCGCCCCTCATTCAGTGTGGCAGTGTTTCCGCCGAAGAGAAGCGCCTCCGTCGGTTCGGTCGTCGCATAGACGACGATCGCATTCCGCCCGGAAAAAAGCTTCGGCAATTCGTCGCGCAGTTCCTCGCGCAATTTGTAGTCCAGATTGGCAAGCGGCTCGTCGAGCAGGATCAGATCAGAATCTTCACGATCGCGCGCGCGATCGCGGTGCGTTGCTGCTGGCCGCCCGATAGTTCATGCGGGCGGCGCTGGAGCATCGGGACGAGACGCAAAAGCTCCGCCGCCTTCGTGACGCGCGAAGCGATCTCCGCTTCGGGGAGGCCCGCCACGCGCAATGGCGAGGCGATGTTCTCGTAGACCGTGAAATTCCCGTAATTGATGAACTGCTGGTAGACCATCGAGACATTGCGCTTCTGCACCGGCACTTGCGTGACGTTCTTGCCGCGAAACCAGACTTCGCCGGAGGACGGCTTCTGAATGCCGGCCATCAATTGCATCAATGTCGTCTTTCCCGAAAGCGTGGTTCCGAGCAGCACGTTGAAGCTGCCTTCCGGCAGCACGAGATTGGTTTCGTGAATATGCGTCCGCGCGCCGACCCGTTTGGTGACGTTTTTTAATTCAAGTGTCATGCTGCGCCATTTCGATGCTGTCTCCGTCTGGCAGGATCGAAGCTTTCCGTCGGACGCCCGGGATGCGCCATGCGGCGCATCCCAAGGCAATCTTGCTAGGTCTTACTTGTTGGTCCAGCGCTGCACCAGTTCGTCGTAATTGACGGTCTGGCCAGGTTCCTTCTCGTTTTCGAGCTTGGCTGCCGGTCCGTTCGGCTTGCCGATCCACTCGGAGGCATCCTTCACAGGATTCAACCGCGGGCCGCATCCGCCATAGGTATTGTTCTTCTCGTCAGCCACCTGCATGCGCGCCATGATGTCGTCCATCTCGCCGGCGAGCCGATCCATGGCTTCCTGCGGTGTGAACGCACCGGAATTGACGTCGCCGATCTGCTGCCACCAAAGCTGTGCCAGCTTCGGATAGTCGGGCACGTTGATGCCCGTCGGCGTCCATGCCACGCGGTCCGGCGAGCGATAGAACTCGACGAGACCGCCAAGCTTCGGCGCACGTTCGGTGAACGACTTATCGTTGATCGTGGAATCGCGGATGATCGTCAGGCCGATATGCGTCTTCTTGAGGTCGACCGTCTTCGACACCACGAACTGGGCGTAGAGCCAGGCCGCCTTGCGGCGATCGACCGGCGTCGAATTGAACAATGTCCATGAACCCACGTCCTGGTAGCCGAGCTTCATGCCCTCTTTCCAGTATGGTCCATGCGGTGACGGCGCCATCCGCCAGAGCACGTTGCCCTGATCGTCGACGGTGTTGTTGCCTTCGGACTTCGGCTTGACCATGTCGGGCAGGAAGGCGGTGTACCAGAAAATCTGCTGGGCCACGTTGCCTTGGCTGAGCGCCGGCAACGACTGGTAGAAGTCGAGGTCGGCAGCGCCCGGAGGCGCGTATTTGCGCAGCCATTCGTCCCACTTGGCGATGGCATAGACCGACGCCGGAGCGTTGGTGCCACCGCCACGGGTCACCGAGGCACCCGATGGATTACAGCTGCCTTCGTCCATGCGGATGCCCCATTCGTCGATCGGGCGGCCGTTTGGAAGACCAGGTGACGTCGAACCGGCCATCGACAGCCAGGCGTCCGTCATGCGCCAGCCAAGATCAGGCGCGCGCTTGCCGTAATCCATATGGCCATAGATGCGGACGCCGTCGATTTCCTTCACATCGTTGGTGAAGAACTCGGCGATATCCTCATAAGCCGACCAGTTCACCGGTACGCCGAGTTCATAGCCATACTTGGCCTTGAACTTTTCCTTGATGTCGGGGCGATCGAACCAATCCTTGCGGAACCAATAGAGGTTCGCAAATTGCTGGTCGGGCAATTGCCACAGCTTGCCGTCCGGCCCTGTGGTGAACTGCTTGCCGATGAAGTCGGCAAGATCGAGGGTCGGCAGCGTGACGTCCTGGCCTTCTCCGGCCATCCAGTCGGTCAGGTTCACCGCGCTCTGCAGGCGCGAATGGGTGCCGATGAGATCGGAGTCGTTGATATAGGCATCGTAGAGATTGCGGTTCGTCTGCATTTGGGTCTGAACCGCCTGCACGACTTCACCTTCACCGAGGATCTGGTGGTTCACCTTGATGCCGGTGATTTCCTCGAAGGCCTTGGTCAGAACCGTCGATTCATAGGTGTGTGCCGGGACGCCTTCCGACAGCACGTTGATTTCATATCCGGCAAAAGGCTTGGCGGCGTTGATGAACCATTCCATTTCCTTCATCTGCTCTTCTTTTGAAAGAACCGAAGGCTGGAATTCAGCGTCGACCCACTTCTGCGCGGCTGCCATGTCCGCGTAGGCGGGGGCGGCACCAAGTGCCAACAGCAAGGCTGCTGCCGATACAGTGTACTTAAGCGACATTGCTTAATCCTCCCATTTTGCGTGCGGCTTGCTCGAAAGCCCAACCGGAGCGCACGCTCGCCCGGCCAAACCATCCATCCACATCTCCGGCGAGGGCTGCCTTCTTCCGGATGCGTGGAATGAAACTCTATGTCTCTTCGCGTCCTCTCATGCCTTAACCCGCCGAAATTCGTCGCTGCGACGCGGCCGAAGCGCCGGCAAGATAATCCCGTAGCGCTGCCTGCTCTTCGTCCTTGAGATGAAGACCGAGCTTGGAGCGTCGCCACAATATGTCTTCTGCCGTGCGCGCCCATTCGCGATCGATGAGATAGTTGACTTCCCGCTCGCTCAGAAGGCCGAAACTCTGGCCCAGGTCACCCGCAGATTTGGCATCGCCCAGCATCTGATCGGCGAGCGTACCATACGAGCGGAACATACGATTTGCATTGACCGGCGAAAGGAAGGCGTGACGTTTGGCAAAATCCGCAATCCGCTCAGCGGTCTGCTCTTGCGGGAAATCGCCCCCGGGCAATTTTCCATTTGCGGTCCAGGCAGGACCCATCGCCGGGTAGAATGGCGCGAGTTTCTCGAGTACATGTTCCGCAAGCTTGCGGAACGTGGTGATCTTGCCGCCGAACACGGAGATCAGCGGCGCTGCGCCATCCGGCGCATCGAGCTTCAGCACATAGTCGCGTGTCGCTTCCTGCGCCTTGCTCGCCCCATCATTGTAAAGCGGGCGAATGCCGGAATAGGTCCAGCGCACCATGTCCTTGGTGACCGGCGTCTTGAAGTACTCGCTTACCGCCGCGAGCAGGTAATCGCGCTCGGCAATACTGATCTCCGGTCGCACGTGATTGTCCGGATGGTCCTCATCCGTCGTGCCGATCAATGTGAAGTCGCGCTCATAGGGAATGGCAAAACAGATGCGCCCGTCGGCGTTCTGGAAGATGTAGCACTCGTCGTGATCATAGAGCTTGTCGACGACGATATGGCTGCCTTTGACGAGTCGGACGCTGTCGGGCGAATTCAGGCCGACGACCTGCCCCAGAACCTCGCTCACCCAGGGCCCGCCTGCATTGACGAGGCCGCGCGCTTTCACCTGGCTTGTCGCGCCCGTCTCCACATTCTGCAACGTCACGGTCCAGTGACCGCCTTCGCGCCGCGCCTTGAGCGCCTTCGTTCGTGGCCGGATCGAGGCGCCATGCTCTGTCGCACCACGGGCATTGAGGACCACCATGCGCGCATCATCGACCCAGCAATCGGAGTATTCGAAAGCGCGCGTGTACTCGCTTTTAAGCGGCTGACCCGTCACATCGCGGGTCAGATCGACCGATCGCGTCGCGGGAAGGATCTTCCGCCCGCCCAGATGGTCGTACAGGAACAGGCCGAGCCGCAGGATCGGCCATGGCCTTAAGCCGCGATGATGAGGAAGCACGAAACGCAACGGCCTGACAATATGCGGCGCCGCCTTGAGCAGCACCTCACGCTCCATCAAGGCCTCGCGCACCAAGCGGAATTCGTAGTACTCGAGATAGCGCAACCCGCCATGGATGAGCTTGGTCGAGGAGGATGAAGTCGCGCCGGCAAGATCGCCCTGCTCCGCCAGCACCACCTTGAGGCCGCGCCCGGTGGCGTCGCGCGCGATGCCGCAGCCGTTAATGCCGCCGCCAATGATCGCTAAATCGTAGATGCCTGTCTCGTCTGGCATCCAGCCTCCCCATTTGCGCGCTTGGAATGTTCATTTCAATTCATTTGCTGCGTTTGCGAACAGAAATTCCGCAAATGCGAAAGAAACGATGATCTTGCGCGTTAAGGAAAATATAGATCGAAAGAAAGCGAAAAGGCAATCGAAAATCGACTTATCGTCAACTCGCTGCCAGATGTACAACGCTTTCACCGCCCGGCGCGATCTCCAGCGTCACGCCATTGTGGCGGCAAATATCCACAATCGGTTCTGGGGGTTGCTGGTCGGTGACGAAGACGTCGATCTGGCTCAAATGGCCGATCCGCACCGGCGCCGAGCGAGTGAATTTCATCGCATCCGACACGAGGATCACATTGCGCGCATTGGCGATGATTGCTTGCGCGGCGCGCACTTCGCGATAGTCGAAATCGAGAAGCGCCCCGTCATCGTCGATCGCCGAAACGCCGATCACCGCATAATCGACTTTGAACTGGCCGATGAAGTCGACGGCCGCCTCGCCGACAATGCCGCCATCGGCCCTTCTTAGCACTCCGCCCGCGACGATCACATCGATCTTCGGACACGGCATCAGGATCGAGGCGACATGGATATTGTTGGTGATCACCATCAAGCCTTCATGGCCGGTCAGCGAGCGCGCCACCTCTTCCGTCGTCGTCCCGATATTGATGAACAGCGAGGCATTATTGGGAATGAGTTGCGCCGCGCGCGCGCCGATCCGCTGCTTTTCCGTCGGCGCAAGCTCCCGGCGCGCTTCATAGGCGACGTTTTCGACGCCCGACGACAGGAGCGCCCCGCCATGGGTACGGGTCAGCAACCGCTGGTCGCACAGGTCATTGAGGTCCTTGCGGATCGTCTGCGGCGTGACATCGAAGCGCTCGGCAAGATCCTCGACGGTGACGCGGCCGGTGTGGCGCGCGATCGCCAGGATCTCGTGCTGGCGAAAATTGATCGATGTCATGACTGAGCCGGCGGACTGAAGTTACAAGCCTTGAGTTTAGGCCCAGGATGTCACAAAGGGAAGCGCGCGAACTCTGAGAGTGACATCATGGATAAATCGATGCTGCCCAAGAACGTCACCGTGGTCGACCATCCGCTGGTCCTTCACAAGCTGACCTTGATGCGCGACAAGCACACGCCCTCCGCAGTTTTCCGTCAGTTATTGCGCGAAATCAGCCTGTTGCTGGCCTATGAAGTGGCGCGCGACCTGCCGATAACCAGCCAGACGATCGAGACGCCGCTTGCCGAGATGGAAGCGCCGATCCTGAAAGGGAAGAAGCTCGTCATCGTCTCGATCCTGCGCGCCGGAAACGGCCTCCTCGAAGGCATGCTCGACCTGATGCCCTCCGCCCGCGTCGGCCATATAGGCATCTACCGCAACCCTGTGACGCTCGAGCCGGTCGAATACTACATGAAAGTTCCTGAAGACATCGCCGAGCGCCGCGTCATCGTCGTCGATCCGATGCTCGCCACCGGCAATTCCGTCTCCGCCGCGATCAGCCGCCTCAAGCAGAAGGGTGCGAAGGACATCAAGCTCGTCTGCCTGCTCTCCGCACCCGAAGGCATAGCCCATGTGTCGCAGGATCATCCCGACGTGCACGTCTTCACCGCCGCCATCGATAGTCATCTCAACAGCCACGGCTATATCGTGCCCGGTCTCGGCGATGCCGGCGATCGCATGTTCGGAACCAAGTAACAGTCTCGCCCGACGCATCACTTGAAGCTGTCGCAACTTTCCGCCGCCAAGCGATTCCACTTGGCGGCCCGTTGCGCTGAGTCAGTTAAGCCTGCATTAGGCATAGGCGCGGCTTTAACGTCTGTTACCAAATTTCACGCGCTTGGCCGCGTCCGGCTAACCTCCTGTTCACGCTTCCCCGCAAAGATTGCGTTCAACACGCGGGGCATTGAATCCGCGGATTGCGGGAGCGAGTGAATGAGTTGGTTGCGGCCAGGCAGCGCGGTTGCGCAAAAGAAATCCGCAGCCCGTCAGATCATTTGCCGCGACGGTTCCAGGCCACGCATTCTCTTTGCTGAGGATTCGGATGCGGCCCGCACGCTCACCGCGGCACTGCTCACCAAGATGGGCTGCGAAGTCGACGCCGTAGAGCATGGCGAGCATGCGCTCAATCATGCAAGCGAGCATACCTACGACCTCATCCTGCTCGATATCGAGATGCCGGTGATGGACGGCGTCTGCGCCGCGCGCAAGATCCGTCAATTGGGTGGTCGCCCGTCGCATGTGCCGATCATGGCGCTGTCGGCTTTTCTCGCTGATACGGCGAAGGTCGGCAGCATTCGCGAGGAATTCGACCTCGCACTCGCCAAGCCTGCCGGCCGCGATGCGCTGCACGATGCCATCCAGACGATGCTGGCGGGCGCCGGCGCGCAGTAATCTCAAGACACCTTGAAAGTTAGTTGGGGCCGCACCCGCCTTGCGGGGACCCCTTGAAATCGCCTTAGCGATTATTGGACGACGTCGTCCGCGCCTGGCCTTCCAGGGCCTCGAGCATATGCAGGAATTCGCTGAGTTCGGGACTTAAACGTTGCTCCGTCCCGCCGCGGTTCTTGTCCGCTGCCTGTTGTCGTTCGTTACGCATGACCACTCTCCCTCGCAATCCCGATAAATGCCACGATCGAACTAACCAATCCCTAACCTGTCGATGCTGAATGCCGCGCCTAGGCCTGCTTCATCACCGGTTCATGCGACGACTTAAGGCGAGACCGGCGGCGGAGATGAGGACGGATTGCGGCGAGAGCCGGGCAATGGCTCATTTCGCGGCATCGATGCAGAAAAGACACACGAAATCGTGATGAATGGAATTGGTAACACGCTGCGTACCATTTGGGCCCAAAGTTCGCGGGCCAGACTTCTTGGAGGGAAATGATCGTGTCAGGGAAAGTGATTAAAGCAGCCGCGGCTGCCGTCTTGGCTTTATGTCTGGGAGCAGGCTTCGCCCACGCTGCGGCGGACGATGCCATCAAGGGCAGGCAAGGCTGCATGAAGGCGAGCGGCAAGATGATGGGTGCGCTCGTCCCCATGTTCAAAGGCGAGACGCCCTATGACAAGGCCACGGTCGATGCGGCGCTTGCGGCTCATGACGCGGCCTGCGCCGATTGGGCGAACTGGTGGGGTCCGGACAGCCAGAAGGGCGAAACGGTCGAGACTTGGGCCAAGCCTGAAATCTGGACCGACGCGGCCGGCTTCACCGCTGCGGGCGACAATTTCTATGCTAAATACGTTGCCGTGAAGGATTCGACTGATGAGGCGACGTTCAAGGCGGCATTCCCCGAGCTCGGCAAGGCTTGCGGCGGATGCCACGAGAAGTTCCGCCGCCCCAAGGAGTAGCGGCTGACACGACGATCAAAGCGATTCTTGTGGATTGTGGCGCTCATCATCCTGGTGGGCGCCATTCTCGCTTGGTTTTTGAGCGCGCCCAGGCCGATGACGCAGGCCATGGTGCCCGCGCATCAACCGGACCTCGCCAATGGCGCGGTGATGTACAATATCGGCGGCTGCATCTCCTGCCATAAGCCGTCCGCCGATGCCGCAGGGATGGATGCGACGATCCCAAGCGGCGGTGCCCCGCTGAAGACGCCGATTGGCACCCTTTACCCGCCCAATTTGACGCCGGACCCGGAAACCGGGCTCGGCAAATGGAGCGATCTCGATTTCCTCAATGCCATGATGCGCGGCCTCTCGCCTTCGGGTGCGCACGCGATCCCGGCCTTCCCCTATACGTCCTACACCCATATGCGGCCGGAAGACCTGCTTGACCTTAAGGCGCATCTCGCCAGCCTGAAACCCGTCGCCTCGCCCGAAAAGCCGGCCGATATTCCGCTCCCCTTCCTGCTTCGGCGCGGCATCGGCCTATGGCAATGGGTTGGCCTCAACACGACGCCCTGGAAACCCGATCCGGCGCAGAGCGAAAGCTGGAATCGCGGCTCCTATCTCGTCAACGCGCCCGGCCATTGCGGCGAATGCCACACGCCACGCACCTTCTATATGGCCTCCGACATGAGCCGCTTCCTGATGGGCGGCCCGCATCCCGAGGGCGTGGGCCGCGTGCCTTCGCTGCGCGATCTGATCGGCCGCGGCCGCTACAAGGACGTGAGCGATCTTGCATCTGCGCTCCAGTATGGCGAGATCATGGGCTACGACAAACTCTCATCCGGCGGCATGCGCGCCGTGCAGGATAATATCTCGAAACTCCCCGAACCCGACATCAAGGCGATCGCGGAATATTTGGCGAGCTTGAAGTAGCAATCTCGGGCCAGGCTCACATCCCCGTCTTCTTGGCGTCCTTCAAGTAGTAATTCGCATTCTTGCCATAGATCATTGCGCGCAAGACCCTGCGTGCTCGATTCCGACTTGCGCAGAGGATCGACCACCGCCCGCATGGCGTCATGCGCCGCGACTTTCGCTGCATCGCCCAGCGCCGATTTGCCCGGCCCGCTTTGCGGAAAGCCATAATGCCTCAACGTGCCGTTCATCAGCCTGATCTTGTTGAGCCGGCTCACGTGCGGCGTCTTCCAGGTCATCGCCATCGAGATCGAATAGCGCCCGCCGGTTCGGACCCAGTGCGGCCACATATAAGGAAGATGCACGCCATCGCCTTCCTTCATCGCAAAGACTTCCGCGCGTTCTTCGAAGGAGGGTTCGTAATGCTGGTTGCGGTGCTTCGAGGGCGAAATCTCCATCGCCTCTTCGGAGATCAACTTGCAATCGCGATTGTCGAAAATATGGACGAATTTGTCGCCCTTGATCTGGATCAGGATATTCTCTTCGGCATCGACATGGAACGGCGTCGTCGCATTGGCCGATGATACGAAGATGAAGCCCTGAAGGTCGCTGTAGTCGTTGGCTCGCTTTCCGGCCGCCGCCTGCGCGGCGTCGACGAAGGCCTTCAGCACTTCGAAATATTCCGGTTCGTGCTCGACATTCTTGATGACCATCCAGGCATTCGCCTGCTCGATGCGCCGCACGACCTCTTCTGGCGGCATGTCGATGGTCGGTATCGTGTCCGGATCCTGTCCTGGCATGACCTTTCCGGAATTATACTCGATGCGATCGCGCGGCATGGATTGCGCCAGACTTACCAGACGCTCCAGCGAGAAAGCCGGATGGTCGGAAAGCCCATGCTTGAGGGCGAAGGGAGCTTTAAGAAACTTCTCGCGCGCCACCTGTGGGTCGAAACCGACGATACTCATCACTTTGGCCTCCTGACGAAACGGTTATAGGCATCCTTCGCCGCGTTGCGGGTCCGCCGCCGAAACAGCTCCGCTGCCATCATTGCCTTGAAGCGCGCCGATGGCATGTTGGGTGTGCCGATCAGCAAGTCGGCCATGGTGATGCGGTCGCGCCAGATATTGCTGATCATCGGATGATCGGGCTTAGCGCAAGAGTCGGCGAGGGTGATCCCGCCTTCGGCCAGCAGCAACTCCGTAGCATCGAGGATTTGCAGGACGCCCGGCGAGTACTTGGCGTACTCCTCATCGAAGGCGATCTTGCCGAGCCACGCTCGCCCACCGACGACTTGCGCGAACAGCGACGCAACCGGCTTTCCATCGAGCCTGATCGACCAGAAACGCAGATGCCCCGCCTCCGCCAATCGCTCGAGCTGACTGCGCAGGCAGTCCGACAGCGCCGAATTGCTATTGATCGCGCTGCCGCGCCTGCCCTTCCAGCCACCGGCCTCGAGGGCGACGAAATCCGCAAACCACGGCTCCACTGGTTCGCAACGCTTCCAGGTCGAACTTTCAAGCTTGCCCATCTCGCCAAGGCGTGACCGCCAGCGGCGATATTCCTTGCGCCGCTTGCGCTCGAAATTGCTTTCGAACCATGCCGAATAATCGCCCTCGGGACGCAATGCCGCGCGCTGCCATTGTTCGATGATGGAGATGGGCGCGTTGAGCTTTCGCGATACCCGGCACAGCGCGTCCCAGATTGGGCCATCGGTCGGAACCGATTTAAGAAGCAGCGGCGCCCCGCGATCGGCGATGAGGCTTTCAAGAGCCATGTCGGCCTCATCACGCGCGACGAGCGGTAGGCCGGAAAAAAACAATGGCGTCTCGAAGGAGACATCGACCGTCCAGCCCGGCAGCCAGCGCGCATTCTGCCGTTCGAGTGCCGCGACACCGAGCAGTTTGCCTTTCTGCCAGATGCCGATGGGCGCGGAAGCGCTGCCGAGGATCTGCGTCTGCGGCTCGATCCAGGCGGGCATCATACCCGCCGCGGGCTCGAGAGGCGCCACGCCCAAAGCCCGCCATTCCTCGCTGCGCGCCGGTGCGAGCGTGGTGGGGGCCGGTTCGTCAGGCTTGGTTAATTTACGAAGCGACTGGACCACGCGATTCCCCGGCCTGTGCCTGACCCGTGGGCGGGAACAGGCGGCGGGCGACGAGGAAACTCGCAATGGCTTCGAAGCAAA
The DNA here is from genome assembly GCA_963805405.1 of uncultured Alphaproteobacteria bacterium. Taxonomy (GTDB): domain Bacteria; phylum Pseudomonadota; class Alphaproteobacteria; order Rhizobiales; family Aestuariivirgaceae; genus JAEUMG01. The sequence goes on from CAWDUC010000001.1 coordinate 220,833, forward strand.
GCGCACAAGCCGTGGCGATTGCGGCACCGGTGATGCCTAGCCAGGGAATGAGCCCAAGATTGAGAGCGCCCGAAAGCGCGACCGTTGCCATGAGTATGCCTGTCGCCCGGTTATGGTGACCGGTAGCCATGAGCAAACTCTGTGCCGGACCGCCGAAGGCCCGGATCACATATCCGATGGCGAGAATGAACATGACGGGATAGGCCGCGGTGAATCCCGGGCCGAAAAGCCACAGCAGCGGCTTGCCGAAAACCAGCAGCACGGCAGCGCCGGAAAGTGACGGCAACACGCACCATCTCTGCATATCGGCGAGAAGCGGGCCGATCTCAGACTTTCGCCCTGCCCCGTGAAGATCGGCAAAGCGCGGCATTGCAACGGCGGTGACAGCGAAATGGATGAAGGCGACGAGCGAGATCGTCCGCGTCGCGGCGAAATAAATGCCGAGCTTGTCCGGCTCGACGAAGAAGTTGAGGAGGATCAGATCGAGATTGAGCAGCAGAAGCGACAGTGCCTCGAGCAGAAGCAGCGAGAGCGACAGCCATAGCCATGGGCGCGAAAGCATCTCTCGCGGGCCATCGCCGAGAATCGGCCGGAAGCGCCGCCGCTGCGAGAAAATATTGGAATCCGGCGACCAGCCATGTCGCGAGTGCCGCGCAAACTATCGCGGTCGTCGCATCTCGCGACCGCCGATCGAGCCCGCAATGAGCACGAACGCGAGAAGCAGCATGGGCCGCAGCACATAGGGTGGGGCCAGGGCGAGATCCATCCAGCCTTGCGACCGCCCGACACCATCCTGGTAATCCGTGACTGCAAAGGCAGGCAGACAGATGAGAGCGATGCCGAGCGGCAGTGCAAAATCGTGCCCCGCCACGTCCGGCCCGAAGTATAAAACTGCGGCACCGGCTATCATTACGAGACTGCCGACGCCGAACGACATACTGCGACCGAAGGCAAGAAATCCGCGCATGCGCGCAGTCTCGCCACGGCTGGCAAATTCGGGAAGGCAGCGCACCACCGACACGGCAAAGCCGAGCGTGCAAAGCGTGCCGAGCACCGTCACCCAGATCCAGGCATAGCTGAACAGGCCGAACTCGAAGGCGCCGAGCCAGCGGGCAAGGACGATTTGAGACAGGAAGGCGATGCCGGCGGAACCTATGCGGATGACGAAGGCCGCGAATGCCCCGCGCCCCGTCCGCGCGCGCTCGCCCTCGCCTTTGAGGAGCTTGTCGACGATCCGCCGGGCCGGCGCCGGCAACAGCTTGCGAAGGCTTCTCCATGCTTGGTTCGGGTCCCCGCCTTGCCAAGAACGACCACGAGATAGCGGCGAAGTCCCTTAAAAAGCACAAAGGCCGGCACAACGGCCGGCCTTGTCTCGAAAGGGTAAATGCCGTCCGATCAGCTGTCGGACTTAGGCTCCAGAACCTGGCGGCCGCGATACATGCCGGACTTGAGGTCGACATGATGCGGGCGACGCAGCTCGCCGGACTTCTTGTCCTCGATCCAGGTCACGGTCTGGAGCTTGTGGCCCGACCGGCGCATGCCGCGGCGACTGGGCGAGGTTTTTCGTCTTGGAACGGCCATCGGGAAACTCCATGAAAGAAGGGCGCACACCGGCAACCGGGCGCCCCTGAAATCTGGCGGGCTTATAGCGAAGCTTAAGGGTCGAGGCAAGTGAGATAGGGACCCATGCCGGCCATCCGGACCAGGATTCTGGAGGCAATGCGGTTCAGGCGCTTTGAGGGCTTGCCGGCATTGCGCTTGATTGGGTTGGGCAGCACCGCCGCCAGGAGAGCGGCCTCACGTTTCGTAAGCTTCGCGGCCGGCTTCTTGAAATGATGTTGCGCGGCGGCCTCCGCGCCATAGACCCCGGGGGCCCATTCCACGATGTTGAGATAGATTTCGATCATCCGCCGCTTCGACCAGACGAGGTCCATCCAGATGGCGAGGGGTATTTCGAGGCCCTTGCGGATGAATTGCCGGCCATCCCACAGAAACAGGTTCTTGGCCGTCTGCATGGGGATCGTGCTGGCACCCCGGACCGGGTCTTCCTCGTCATTGAGGACACCGTCGATCACCCCCTGAAGCTCGATCCAGTCGACGCCATTGTGGTCGCAGAATCGCGCGTCCTCGGATGAAATCACCGCTTTCGGCAGGCTGGGCGAGATCCGGTCGAGGCTCACCCAATCCTTGTCGATGCCGTTTCCGGTGAACAGCCTGAGGATCATGACGTTCGAGATCGGCGGGGGCACCAGCGCATAGACGATGGTGAGTGCGAAGGGCAGCGCTGCGATCACGGCGAGCGCGATCAGGCCGCGGCGGAGCCAGATTTTGCGGCGTTCGCGTGTCACCGTCTTGCCCGCATCGTCAGGCGTTGCCGGCACGTTGTCCGCAATCGGTTGAGATTCAACGGTCATGGCTCTACAGGAATGCCGTTAGCACAGGAACGGCCTTTGGCGTCAATCCCGCCGCAAAAATTCGAAAATTCGCTCACCGCGGCGGCTTCGGCAACGGACGCCCTGCTCGATCGATTATTGCCGGAAACCGGCCTTGCAACACGCCTTATCAAAGCGATGCGCTATGCGGCGTTGGGGCCGGGAAAGCGATTGCGACCCTTCCTGGTGATCGAAAGTGCCAGGCTTTTCGACGTCCCGAATGGGCGCGCCCTGATCGTCGGCGCGGCGCTCGAATGCCTGCACTGCTATTCCCTCGTCCACGATGACCTGCCCGCGATGGACAATGACGATCTGCGCCGCGGCCGCCCGACCTTGCATCGGGCCTTTGACGAGGCGACCGCCATCCTGGCCGGAGATGCGCTGCTGACCTTCGCATTCGAAATCCTCAGCCGGCCGGACGTTCATCCGGAAGCCGATGTGCGGGTGAAACTGATCGGCGAACTCGCGCATGCTGCCGGCAGGGACGGCATGGCCGGCGGCCAGATGCTCGACCTTGAAGCCGAGGACGGCCGCGAAACGAAAATCGACGAAGTTCTTACCCTGCAGTCAATGAAAACTGGCGCCCTGTTTCGTTTCGCCTGCATGGCAGGCGCCATTCTGGGGGGCGTCGATCCCGCTCCGCTCAATGCTTACGGCAGTGCCATCGGTCTGGCTTTCCAGATTGCCGACGACCTGCTTGACGTTTCATCCTCCGCCACAGCCCTGGGAAAGGCCACACAGAAGGACCAGGCCCGGGGCAAGGCGACCTTCGTCGATCTCTTGGGCGAAAGCGGCGCTCGCCGTCGCGCCGATGAACTGGTCGCCGAGGCAGACGTGGCGTTGAAGCCTTATGGCGACCGGGCTGAGATGTTACGGGCGACGGCCAGGTTCATCGTCGGACGCAAAAGATGATCCTGCTCGGACAACAATTTGGCAATCCAGGCAGGCGCTTAACGCATCCCGATGATGCGCTTCGCGACCAGTTCTCCGGTCCCATCTTTCGTTGCCAGGAGAAAAACCCGCGACCCCGCTTTCAGCGCGGTGAGATCCGACGGAACGATCGCGCTCACCATGGTTTGCGCATCGACGACAAACTCCGCGGTGCCATCCTTGTATCTCACCTTGAGAAGCTGCCCCTGCGGCGCTGCAAGGACTTCCGACACGCCGGCATTGATCATCGTCGTGTTCGGCGCATCCATCGGCCGCGCTCCATCGCCGAGACCGCGCAAGGCCTCGGGAAAGATCCGCAACTCCTTCGACCGCATCTTGCCGTCTTCCGTTTTCACCGTTGTCGAGGCTACGTAATCGCCAGGTTTGATCTGATCGAGGCTTGAAGGCTGGTTGACGAATACCGAGGTATCAGGCGTTACTTTCAGCGTCGAAGTCGCTCCATCCGTCGCTTTGATCGCGACATTCTGCGCATCGATCGTCTCGATCGCGCCTTGCAGGCGAATGTCGGCATCTTGCGAAAAGGCTGACGCACCCAAGAAATGCAAAGCCATCGCAATCGGTATGGCGAACCTGCTCACGCGTATAAACATATTTAGCCTCTGCTGATACTTGAACGATAGCAAGCTTACGCCGATCATCGGCCGGCCGCAGTCACAAAACTGTGTGAACTGTCCCCCCAAGAGCTATCATGCCAGCGAAAGCTGCCATCCAGGATTCCTCCATCTGCATAAACGGCCCGATGGACCCCCAGCTTTCGCTGGGGTGACGGTTAGGGCGATGACACGTCTTCCTTATATTCGATCGTAACATCGCCAGCTGCGGTGAGATTCTTGTAATAGCGCTCATTCTTCGGAATACGGATCAGCAGGGTCCGATCATCGATCCAGCGAACCGGCAATGACCATCGTCCATCCATCACCAGCACTGGCGGCGTCACATCCCGGTCGAATTCGCCAACCGCAGGAGCGATGGCGACTTGCGTATTGAAGCCCGTCGTCGCGCCGCAATCGACATCGAACATGACGACGTGCTTGCTGCGATCCGGCGAAGGAAGCGTGGCATGCTGCGTGACCTCACATTCCATAATACTGTCGATCATGAGGAACCATAAGGCGATCGCCAAGCCCGTGATGCCGACAAGTATCAGGGCCACCCCACTCATGTTCGCTGCGCGCCGAACTAAGCGCCCCACCGCCGCTTCACGTAGTCTTCGACGATATCTTTGAATTGCTGCGCAATGTCGGCGCCGCGCAGTGTCATCGCCTTCTTGCCGTCGATGAAAACAGGTGCCGCCGGCAATTCGCCAGTGCCCGGCAGTGAAATGCCGATATCGGCATGCTTCGATTCACCGGGGCCATTGACGATGCAGCCCATGACTGCGAGCTGCAACGTCTCGAAACCGTCATACGACTTGCGCCATTCCGGCGTGCGCTCGCGCACATAGGCCTCGACTTCCTTGGCGAGTTCCTGGAATACAGTCGATGTCGTGCGCCCGCAGCCGGGGCAGGCAATGATCTGCGGCGCAAACGACCGCAATCCCATGCTTTGCAGGATCTCCTGCGCGACGATGACTTCGCGGGTGCGGTCGCCGCCGGGATCGGGCGTCAAGGATATGCGGATCGTGTCGCCAATGCCTTCCTGAAGCAGGACGGAGAGTGCCGCGGTCGATGCCACGATGCCTTTCGATCCCATGCCGGCTTCGGTGAGCCCCAGATGCAATGCATAATCGGAGCGTGCCGCGAGCATCCGATAGACGGCGATAAGATCTTGTACTTCCGAACATTTGGCCGAAATCACGATGCGATTGCGGCCGAGGCCCAGTTCCTCTGCGCGCGCCGCCGACTGCAATCCCGATTCAACGATCGCCTCATGCATCACCGCGCGCGAATCTTGCGGCTCCAGCAAAGCGGCATTGCGGTCCATGAGATGCGCAAGCAAGGCCTGGTCGAGCGAACCCCAATTGACGCCGATCCTGACCGGCCGGTCATGCTTCAGTGCGATCTCGATCATCTGCGAGAAATTGCGGTCCTTCTTCTGTTTGAAGCCGACATTGCCGGGATTGATGCGATACTTGGCAAGCGCCGCCGCACAGGCGGGATGCGCTGAAAGCAGCGTATGGCCGTTGTAATGGAAATCGCCGATGAGCGGGGTTGCGACGCCCATCCGGTCGAGCCGGTCGCGAATATGGGGAACGGCAGCCGCCGCCTCCTCGCGGTCAACGGTGATGCGAACCAGTTCCGAGCCCGCCCGGGCCAGTGCCGCCGTCTGCCGCGCCGTTCCCTCGATATCGGCAGTATCGGTATTGGTCATCGACTGGACGACGATCGGCGCATCCCCGCCCATCGTGACGTGGCCGACCGGCACCGGAACCGAACGGTGGCGGCCCATGACGGCGGAAAAGGAAACCGGCTTGTTCATGGGCTTTACCTGGTCCGTGGCACGGCCAGCGTCAAGACGAAGGCGAGCCCCGCCATGACGACGATCGAGGGACCGGACGGGCTGTCGATCAGCCCGGAGAGCACCAGCCCTGCCACAACGGCAAGCGCGCCGATGGCCGATGCCATCAGCGCCATGGCTTCAGGCGTGCGGGCCAGGCGCCGCGCCGCCGCCGCGGGTATGATGAGCAACGCCGTGATCAGCAGGATGCCGACGATCTTCATCGCGGCGGCGATCACGAAAGCGATGAGAAGAACATAAGCGATCTCGACATAGCGAGCATCCACTCCTTCCGCCCTGGCAAGCTCCTCATGGACGGTAAGCGCGAGGAGATCGCGCCACAGCCAGGCGAGCACGACGAGTACCAAAGCACCGCCAGCCCACACCAATATGACATCGCGGGTCGAAACCGTAAGCACGTCGCCGAAAAGCAGACTTAAGAGATCGAAGCGCACCCAGGTCATGAGGCTCGCGACGATGAGGCCCAGCGCCAGCGTGGTTTGCGACAGAATGCCGAGCAGAGTATCGACGGCGAGTTCACGCTGCGAGCGCAGAAGGAGCAGTGCGACCGCCACCGCCATGGTCGCGACGATCACACCGAGCGTGACATCGATTCCCGTAAGAAGACCGAGGCCGACGCCGAGCAAAGCCGAATGGGCGAGCGTCTCGCCGAAATAGGCCATGCGCCGCCACACGATGAAACAGCCGATCGGCCCGGCGATACCGGCAAGCCCGATGCCTGCAATCAGCGCGCGGATAAAGAAGGGTTCGGAGAGGAGGGTCAATTCGTCTTCTCCCGCTTGCGGGAGAAGAAGGGACCCATGTCACGCAGTGACATGGGGAGATGAGGGGATGGCCCGAGAGAAGACCCCTCACCTTTCCCATTGCCTCGCAATGGGCCCCTTTCCTCTCCCGCAAGCGGGAGAGGAAGCGAATGCAATGCGTCAATGCTCATGGTGGTGATGACCATGGCTTTCATGGTCGTGGTCATGATGATGCGTATAGGCGGCAATCAGCCGGCTCGCCCCCGGCCCGAACAGGCGTGCGAATTCGGGATCGTTCTGGATGCTTTCGGGCCGGCCCTCGCAGCAGATATGTGCGTTCAGGCAGATCACCCGGTCGCTGTCGGCCATCACCATGTGAAGATCATGGCTGACCATCAGGATGCCGCAGCCATGCCGGCGCCTGATCTCGCCGATCAAGGCATAGAGCTTGGTCTCGCCGATGAAATCGACGGCCTGTACCGGCTCATCCAGCACCAGCAGTTCGGGCTTGCGCAACAGGGCCCGCGCCAGAAGTGCGCGCTGCATCTCGCCGCCCGAGAGCGAGGCGACCGCCGCATTCTTCAAATGCGCAATCCCCGTCTCCGCCAATGACGTATCGATCTCCGCATCATCGGCGCGATGGGTGAGCGTCAACAATCGCTTCACATCGAGCGGCACATTCGGCCCGAGCGGAAAGCGCTGCGGCACATAGCCGATGCGCAAGCCGGGGCGGCGCGTGATCGTGCCCGTAGTCGGCTTTTCGAGACCAAGCAGGATACGGATGAGCGTCGATTTCCCGGCGCCATTAGGCCCGATGATCGTGACGATCTCGCCAGGTCTGACATCGAGATCGACCTTATCGAGGATGAGCCTCTTGCCGATCTCAAGCGTGAGGTCGCGGCCGGCGATCAACGGAACCTTGCTTGTCGCGTCCATGCTCAGGCGGCCACGCTCGCGCAATGATCGCACTTCCCGGCAAGCTCGAGGACCATGCGCTCGGCCTTGAAGCCATGCTCCGCGGCGCGGCGGCTCAGGCTCGTGAAGGTCTCGGGCGCGTCGAATTCGGCGACCGCACCGCAATCATCGCAGAGCAGCAACGCCGCCGGCGTGCCCTCGTGCGAATGCGAACAGGCGACATAGGCATTGCGGCTTTCGATCTTGTGGACAAGGCCATGGGCCACGAGAAAATCGAGCGCGCGATAGACGGTGATCGGCGCCGGCCTCGGGCCATGATCCGCCATTCGTTCGATGATCTCATAGGCACCGACCGCGGCATGGCTCCGCGCGATGCATTCAAGAACATCGCGGCGCTGCTCGGTCAATCGCGCGCCGCGGCGGGCGCACATTTTCTCCGCACGCGCCAGCAATTCGCCGGTGCAGTGCTGATGGTCATGTTCGGAAGGCTGAAACTTCATAACGTTATACTATAACATAGATCAGGCTTTGTCACCTGCAAGCCCATTCGACGCCAGCCAGTGGGTGATCGCGTCATTCGCCTCCTCCGGCGCCTCGAGCGTCGGGAAATGGCCGCAAGCCGGAATCTCGACGAAACGGGCATGCTGGCAGGCCGACGCCATCTTCAGCCCGTCCTGCCAGCTGACGAACTGGTCCTCGACGCCCCACAGCATCAGCGCCGGACAGGCGATCTCGCCAAGCCGTGGCGCCAGATTGACGCGATGAGCGAGTGCATCCGACTGCCGCGCCATCAGTTCCCCGCCCTGCGCCTCGGCCATGCGCAGGAATAGGCGCCGCGTCTCCGGTCCAAGGGGTCCGGGCAGATATGCGATCATGTTGGCCATCTCGTCCAAAACCTGGCTGAACTCAGCCGACCGCAACCGCCGCGACCGGGCAACGCCTGCTGCCGGATCGGGCGAAGGACCGGCGCTGGCGCCGATGACCACCAGTCCCTCGACACGAGCGGGCGCCGCAAGCGCCGTCTCCAGTGCCACGCGGCCACCAAAAGATGTGCCGAGGATCACGAATTTCTCCGGTGCCGCCGCAAGCACCTGCTCGACGCAGGCCTCCAGACGGTCAGCGTCGGCGATAATCGTCTGCAGGCTGACGATGCCATCGAGCCCGCGCGCCAGCTCGACATAGAGGCCGGCGTCGCAGCCCATCGCCGGGATCTGTACAAGCGTCTTCATCCTGGCCTCCATCCCTCCGCGTGCCGCGCTTGCTGGCATCGGCGAAGCTTCGTAACATTAAGACTGATTCCCTCAATAACATGAGGTGCGAATCGATATCGGGGGACTATTGATGCAAAAGAAACTGGCAGCCGAATTCTTCGGCACATTCTGGCTTGTATTGGGCGGCTGCGGCGCTGCCGTCTTCGCGGCGGGCTTTCCGGTGCTAGGCATCGGCTTCATCGGCGTATCACTTGCTTTCGGCCTGACCGTGCTGACCATGGTCTATGCAGTCGGACACATCTCGGGCGGACATTTCAACCCGGCCGTATCGGTCGGGCTTGCCGTCGCCGGGCGCTTCTCTTGGGGTGAACTCATACCCTATGTCATTGCGCAAGTTGTCGGCGCTATCGCAGGCGCGATCGTCATCTATCTCATAGCATCGGGAAATCCCGACTTCTCGCTCGCCAACGGCTTCGCGGCCAATGGCTACGGGGAACATTCGCCCGGCAAATACCCGATGGTATCGGCCCTCATCGCCGAAATCGTGCTGACCGCCTTCTTCCTGATCGTCATTTTGGGCGCGACGGGCAAGCGTGCTCCGGCAGGCTTCGCGGGTATCGCGATCGGCCTGACTTTGACGCTCATCCATCTGATCTCGATCCCGATCGACAACACCTCCGTCAATCCGGCTCGCTCCACCAGCCAGGCGATCTTCGTCGGCGGCTGGGCCATGGCGCAGCTGTGGCTCTTCTGGGTCGGCCCGATCATCGGCGGCGCTCTCGGCGGCGTCATCCACAAGGCGCTGTTGAGCCATCCCGACGATGTGACGGTTTCGGAAGCGCGAAACAAATAGCGGATCTCCCTCCCCACCAAGGGGAGGCGAACTAAACGATAAAGGGCGCGGGGATCAACCCGCGCCCTACGCTTCCCCAGCGCATTTCGTTGCAATGATTAGTCGGCGATTTCCTCAGCCGCCGGCTCTTCGGCCGCCTGCTTCTTGGAGAGATCCTCGCCGGTCTTCTGGTCGACCTGCTTCATCGACAGGCGCACCTTGCCGCGATTGTCGAAGCCCAGAAGCTTCACCTTGACGGCATCGCCTTCATTGACGACATCGCTGACCTTGTTGACGCGCCGCGATGCAAGTTCAGAAACATGAACGAGGCCATCGCGCGCGCCGAAGAAGTTCACGAAGGCGCCGAAATCGACGACCTTGACGACCTTGCCGTCATAGATCTCGCCGACTTCCGGCTCCATCACGATCGACTTGATCCACTTCATCGCCGCATCGATCGCCTGCTTCGAGGACGATGCGACTTTTACCGTGCCGTCATCGGAAATGTCGATCTTGGCACCGGTCTTCTCGACGATCTCGCGGATGACCTTGCCGCCGGTGCCGATCACTTCACGGATCTTGTCGGTCGGAATGGTGATCACTTCGATCCGCGGCGCATATTCGCCAAGGCCCGGACGCGCCTGTTCGAGCGCTTCCGACATCTTGCCGAGAATGTGGAGACGGCCGTCCTTGGCCTGCCACAGCGCGGTCTTCATGATGTCTTCGGTGATGCCGGTGATCTTGATGTCCATCTGGAGCGATGTAACGCCATTGGCGGTACCGGCCACCTTGAAGTCCATGTCGCCGAGGTGGTCCTCATCGCCGAGAATGTCGGAGAGTACGGCGAAACGCTCGCCTTCCTTGATGAGGCCCATGGCGATGCCCGCCACCGGGGCTTTCAGCGGAACGCCCGCATCCATCAGCGACAATGACGCGCCGCAGACGGTTGCCATCGAGGACGAGCCGTTCGAACTCGGTGACTTCCGAGACGACGCGGATCGTGTAGGGGAACTGGTCCGCCGCCGGCAGCATCGGATGGATGGCGCGCCAGGCGAGCTTGCCGTGACCGATCTCGCGACGACCGGCACCGCCGAGGCGGCCCGTCTCGCCGACCGAGAAGGGCGGGAAGTTGTAGTGCAGCATGAAGGTCTCTTTGTAAGTCCCTTCAAGCGAGTCGATATACTGCTCGTCTTCACCGGTGCCGAGTGTCGTGACCACCAGCGCCTGCGTCTCGCCGCGGGTAAACAGCGCCGAGCCGTGAGTGCGCGGCAGGACCGACGCCTCGCAGACGATCGGCCGCACGGTGACGAGATCGCGCCCGTCGATTCGATGGCCGGTATCGAGAATATTGTTGCGGACGATATCCTTCTCGAGATGCTTGAAGGCTTCCGAAGCTTTCTGCGAGGTCGGCGCATTCGCGTCGCCCTCGACGATTACTGCAGCCAGCACCTTGTCTTTGACCTTGGCGACGGCTTCCTGGCGATCTTCCTTCTTGGCGATCGCATAGGCCGAGCGCAATTCGCTCTCGCCAGTCTTCTTCACCTTGGCATAAAGCGCTTCGCCGTCATCCGGCGTGAAATCGCGCGGCTGCCGTGCCGAGCGCTCTGCAAGACGAATGATCGCCTCAAGCACTGGCTGGAAGCCCTTGTGGCCGAACACGACCGCACCCAGCATGATCTCTTCGCTGAGTTCCTTGGCTTCCGATTCGACCATCAGCACCGCATCCTGCGTGCCGGCGACGATGAGATCGAGATCGGAAGTCTTCATCTGCTCGATAGACGGATTGAGCACATACTCGCCACCGATATAGCCAACGCGGGCGCCACCGATCGGGCCCATGAAGGGAATGCCCGAGATGGTCAGCGCTGCGGAAGCGGCGACCATTGCCAAAACATCGGAATCATTTTCGAGATCGTAGGAGAGAACGGTGGTGATGACCTGCGTCTCGTTCCTGAAGCCTTCGACGAAGAGCGGCCGGATCGGCCGGTCGATCAGGCGCGAGATCAGCGTTTCCCGTTCGGTGGGGCGGCCTTCGCGCTTGAAATAGCCGCCGGGAATCTTGCCCGCGGCAAAAGTCTTCTCTTGGTAATTTACGGTGAGCGGAAAGAAATCGATCCCGGCCTTGGGCGAACGGGCGGCGACGGCAGTCGCGAGAACAGTGGTCTCTCCGTAGGTGGCGAGTACCGCGCCGTCGGCCTGGCGCGCCATGCGACCGGTTTCGAGACGCAGCCGCTTGCCGGCCCACTCGATTTCTTCAACATCGATTGTGAACATGAAATATCCTCATCTTGCCCTTCGCCGCCGCTTGATTTGCGTTCACCTACACCTTGGACGGCATCCCCTGATGGGCCTATCGGGGCCGGCCCCATTGCCGGGCCCCAAACTGGGGGATCGCAGGCGGCGATACGGTGATCCGCCCGCTCATATGTGACCCGGTGCCCTACCGGCGAATGTCCAGACGCTTGATCAGCGTCTGATAGCGGGCCTCGTCCCGTGACTTCAGATAGTCGAGCAATCCACGGCGCGCGCTGACCATCTTGAGCAGCCCGCGGCGCGAGTGATTGTCCTTCTTGTGTTCCTTGAAATGGTCAGTGAGCGAGTTGATACGTTCGGTCAACAGCGCCACTTGCACTTCCGGCGAACCTGTGTCTCCGGTCTTCGTGGCGTAATCCTTAATGAGCGACGCCCTGCGCTCGGCAGTCATGGTCATGCGGCCATCTCCAAATAATGCTAGAGGTTAAACAGGCGCTTCGGCTTGAGCGCTCCCTGCTCGATGCTGCAAAGTCCCAAGGGCTTGTCGCCCCAGGTGACGAGAACTGCAGCTTCCGCGATGGGAGCATTCGCACCTCTGAGCAGGACCGATTGGCCCTGCTTCAGGCGCTGGGCCTCCGCGTCCTTCACGGCCAGTGCCGGGATGCCGTCCAGCACGGTCTCGAGGGGGCGGAGAACCCCAGTATTGGCCATTGGGCCGGGCGCCTTATGGCTCATCTCGGCAAGTTTATCCAGCGAAATCATGTCGCCCTCGACAAAGGGTCCGACCGCCACCCGCCGCAGCGCCGCCACATGGCCGAAACACCCCAGCGCGCGGCCCATATCGCGGGCCAGCGCCCGGATATAGGTCCCCTTGCCGCATTCGGTCTCAAATACCGCCTGATCAGCGCCGGGAACCTCGGTCAGGTCGCAGTTTTGCAATGAAAACCGGCCGTGGCGCTAGATCCACCGCCTCGCCCGACCGAGCCAGATCATAGGCCCGCTCGCCCTGGATCTTGATGGCTGAAAAAGCCGGCGGCGCCTGCATGATCTCGCCCCGGAATTGCGGAAGAAGGCTTTCAATGGAAGCGGAACTAGGCCTGCTATCGGAGATTGCGGTAACCGGGCCTTCCCGATCGTCCGTCGAACGCTCCTCGCCCCATTTGACGGTAAAGCGATAGATCTTCCGCCCATCCATCGCGAAGCTCACCGTCTTGGTGGCCTCGCCTAATGCGATCGGCAGGAGCCCGGAAGCAAGCGGATCGAGAGTTCCCGCATGCCCGGCCTTGTCCGCCCTGAGCAGGCGCTTCACCCGCGCCACGGCCTGTGTCGACGTCATGCCTTCCGGCTTGTCGAGCACGACCCAGCCGTCGACGGAGTCCGCTGATGTCATTCCTTGTCGGGACCAAGATCGCGGGCGACCGCCGGGTCTCTGAGCAGGCGATCGATCTTCTCGGCATAATCAAGCGCTGTATCGATCTTGAACCTGATCTCCGGCATGAATTTCATGTCGATCTTCGGCGCGACCAACCCGCGTATGTAGCGTTTGTTGCGGTCAAGCGCCTGTAGAAGCGCCTCGCGCTTCGCGTCGCTTAGCGGCCGGACATAGGCCGTGGCAAGCCTGAGGTCGGGCGACATCGAGACTTCGATCACGCTCGGCTGCAGTTTTTCGAGTTCGGGATCGCCCGTCTCGCCGCGCAAAAAGATTTCTGCGAGTGCATGGCGGATCAATTCGCCTGCCCGCAATTGCCGCTGCGATGGACCGGATTTCTGCTTCATCTCAAACTCGCCGCGAAGCGGAGGCGGTATCTCCGCCTGCCGCCCAATATCGCGTCAGCCCAGTGTCCGCTGTATCTTTTCGACACGGAAGCATTCGATGACATCGCCGACTCGCATGTCCTGATAGTTCTCGAACGCCATGCCGCATTCCTGGCCGACCTGCACTTCGCGCACTTCGTCCTTGAAGCGCTTGAGCGTCGAGAGCGTGCCTTCATGCACGACGACATTGTCGCGGATGAGACGCACCTTGGCGCCGCGCTGCACCGAGCCTTCGGTGACCTGGCAACCGGCGACCTTGCCGACCTTGGTGATGTTGAAGACCTCGAGAATGCGTGCATTGCCAAGGAAGGTTTCGCGCAATTCCGGTGGCAACTGTCCGGCCATTGCCTGGCGGATGTCGTCAACGAGATCATAGATGATGTTGTAGTAACGGATTTCGATGCCTTGCCGCTCGGCCGCATCGCGCGCCTGTCCATTGGCGCGGACATTGAAGCCGAGAAGCACCGCGCCCGAGGCCGCGGCGAGCTGAACATCGGATTCGCTGATGCCGCCGACCGCGTAGTGAATGACGCGCGCCTGGATCTCGTTGTTGCCGACCTTTTCGAGCGCCTGGACGATGGCTTCCGCAGAACCCTGCACATCGGCCTTGACCAGAACCGGGAATTCCTTGAGCCCGCCTTCCTTGAGCTGGCTCATCATCTGCTCGAGCGAACCGCGCGCCGAAGCGGCACCGCGCGTCTCGCGGCGCTTTCTATCGCGGTAGTCGGTGATCTCGCGAGCCCGCGCCTCGTCCTTCACCACGTCGAATGTGTCGCCGGCTTCCGGCGCCGAGCCAAGACCCAGTACTTCGACGGGTACCGATGGCCCCGCCGTCTTGATCTGCACGCCCTTGTCGTCGACAAGCGCACGCACCCGGCCCCAGGCGGAGCCGGCAACGAAGATGTCGCCGAGACGCAACGTGCCGCGCTGCACGAGAACGGTTGCCACGGGGCCACGGCCCTTGTCGAGTTGCGCTTCGACGACGATGCCCGACGCTTCGCGATCGGGATTGGCCTTGAGATCGAGGACTTCCGCCTGGAGCAGAATGGTCTCCAGCAATCTGTCGAGATTGGTGCCCTTGACCGCCGAGACTTCGACATCGAGCGTGTCGCCGCCCATGCTTTCGACAACGATCTCATGCTGCAGAAGCTCAGTGCGCACCCGGGTGGGATTGGCTGACTGCTTGTCGATCTTGTTGATGGCGACGATGATCGGCACGTTCGCGGCGCGGGCGTGATTGATCGCTTCGACCGTCTGCGGCATCACGCCGTCATCGGCCGCAACCACCAGCACGACAATATCCGTCGCCTTGGCGCCGCGCGCGCGCATGGCGGTGAAGGCTTCATGGCCAGGCGTATCGATGAAGGTGATGAGGCCGTTGGTCGTGGCAACCTGATAGGCGCCGATATGCTGGGTAATGCCGCCGGCTTCGCCCGACACCACATTGGTCTTGCGGATGGCATCGAGCAGCGATGTCTTGCCGTGATCGACATGGCCCATGATGGTGACGACCGGCGGGCGCGGCTGCAGCGATTCCACGCTGTCGGTATCGCCCGACAGGCCTTCGACCACGTCGGATTCCGCCACGCGACGGGCACGATGGCCCATCTCCTCGGTAATGATCTGCGCCGTGTCGGCGTCGATCACGTCGTTGATCGTGTGCATCTGCCCCTGCTTCATAAGGAGCTTGATGATATCGACGGCGCGTTCCGCCATCCGGTTCGACAATTCCTGGATGGTGATCGCCTCGGGGATGATGACTTCGCGCGAGAATTTCTCCGTCGGCTTCTGGAAGCCTTGCGCCTGTTTCTTGAGACGCTCGGTGCGTCGCCGGAAGGCTGCGACCGAGCGATTGCGCTCGTCCTCCTCAGACAAGGCATTCGACAAGGTAAGCTTGCCGCGCCGCTTCTCGGCTTCGGCTTTTGTCTTGGGCGGTGCCGGCGGCGCCTTCAGTTCGCGCTTGACGCGCGAAATGCGCAGAGGCGATTCTTCTGTCTCGGCGGTTTGCGCCGGTAGCTTGGGAGCGAGCTTCTTTGCCGTTTCCTCGGCCTTGCGCTTGACCTCTTCTTCCTGACGATGGCGGGTTTCTTCGTCCGCCTTGCGGCGCGCCGCGGCTTCGCGATCCTTGCGGTCGCGCTCTTCGCCGTCACGCTTCTTGCGGCTTTCCTCTTCCTGGCGCTTGCGCTCCTCGGACTCGCGACGCTCCTCGACATCGCGCAGACGCGAATCGGCCAAAGCGCGATCGCGTGCTTCCTTTTCCTCAGCCGTCAGGGTGCGCAGCACCACGCCCGACTTCGCCTGCTGCGTATCTCGGCGACGCGAGGCCTTTCTGTCGGAGCAACCTTCGGCTGCGCCTGGAAAACTGCCTTGGTCTCAGGAGCCGGACGTTCATCCTCCCGGCTTGGCGTTCCAAGCGGGCGCTTCTTTTTTGTCTCAACTACAAATTGAGCTTTGGTGCGACTGTGGAAGCCCTGCCGGGGTCGCCCCTGCTCGGCTGCCGGGCGCTTAACCGACAGCGTTCCAGCGCCGGTGCGCGGCCCAGACCCGGTATTGCGATCCTTAGTATCGTTCGTATCCGTCATGCTCTCACTGTCTCGAAGCCTCAACCGGCCTCATATGTCTCGATCCGCCGCACCGCTGCGAGGAATTTGTCGGCAAGCCCCCCGCGAACCAGGGCAGCATGTACCACATTTGACCGGCCAAACGCCAAATCCAATTCATCGCCGGTAAAGAGATTAATCGTTTCGACGCCCGGACCCGCCGCGGAAGCAAGCTTCCGGCGGCCGTCCTGTCGGGCTTCCTGCGCATGCAATAGCACCCGGGCGTTGCCGCGGCCGCATAATTCTCCAACTTTCATGAAGCCGCAAACCGCCTGTCCGGCCTTGCGTGCAAGCGGTAGATAGGAAAGCGCCGCCTTGCGCAAAAGCCCCCCGACCATTTCCGGCAATGTTTCGGAGACTTGCGTTTCGGCATGAAACCCGCGCGAGAACATGCGCTTGCGCTGTGCCTCGTCCACTTTGCCGCGGCTCAGCGAAACCCACACGCCGCGTCCGGGCAGGTTGCCCTTGAGATCGGGAACGGCTTCGCCATCGGGACTGCGCACGAATCGGATGAGGTGTTCCTCATCCTTGACCTCGCGCGTCACGATGCACATGCGATCGCTCAACGTTTCTTCCTGCTCGCTCATGCCGTGGTCGGTACGATCCTTCTCATGCGTCGGTGTTGGCTTCAGTCTCTGCCGGTTCTTCTTCGGCAACCGGTTCCTCTTCGCTGATCCAGCCCAGTTGCCGGCGCGCCGCCATGATCATGGCTTCGGCCTCGGCGGCCGGAATCTCGAGATCGCTCAAGGCGCCCTTGTGCCGTGTCGTCTCGTTCTGCTTGCGCTCGGTCCAGCCGACGAGGTCGTCGGTGGCGCAATCGGCAAGATCCTCGACCGTCTTGATGCCGGCTTCGCCGAAAGCCACGAGCATCGCCTTGGTCACGCCGGCGATCTCGCCCAATCCATCGTCGACGCCCAGTTCCTTGCGCCGCGCATCCTGCTCGGCGGAGAGGCGATCGAGATAATCGCGTGCACGGGTCTGCAGTTCCTGCGCGGTCTGCTCGTCGAGGCCTTCAATCGAGGCAATGTCGTTGAGATCGACATAGGCGACCTCCTCGACCGTGTCGAAGCCTTCCGATGCGAGCAGCTGCGCCAGCATCTCGTCGACGTCGAGCGCTTCTATGAAGCGCTGCGTGCGTGCCGCGAATTCCTTCTGGCGGCGTTCGGATTCTTCGGCTTCAGTCATAATGTCGATGTCCCAGCCGGTGAGTTGCGAGGCGAGGCGTACATTCTGGCCACGCCGGCCGATCGCCAGTGACAATTGCTCGTCAGGGACCACCACTTCGATGCGCTCGGCTTCCTCGTCGAGAACCACTTTGGTGACATCCGCCGGCGCAAGTGCCGCGACGACAAAGCTCGCGACATCCTGCGACCATGGAATAATGTCGATTTTCTCACCCTGCAATTCGTTGACGACAGCCTGGACGCGGCTGCCACGCATACCGACGCAGGCGCCGACCGGGTCGATCGAACCATCCTTCGAACGCACCGCGATCTTGGCGCGAGAGCCCGGATCGCGGGCAACCGAGACGACTTCGACGACGCCGTCATAGATTTCCGGCACTTCCTGGCCGAACAGGCGCGACATGAATTCAGGATGCGTGCGCGACAGGAAAATCTGCGGGCCGCGCTGTTCGCGCCGAACGTCATAGACATAGGCGCGGATGCGATCGCCAGGACGGAAAGTCTCGCGCGGCAGGGTCTCGTCGCGCCGGACGATGCCTTCGCCACGCCCGAGATCGACGATCACGTTGCCGTATTCGACGCGCTTGACCGAGCCATGGACGATCTCGCCGATGCGATCCTTGTATTCGTCGTACATGCGCTCGCGCTCGGCATCGCGCACCTTTTGCACGATCACCTGCTTGGCGTTCTGCGCCGCGATGCGGCCAAACTCGATCGGCGGCAATGGCTCGGCAATGTAATCGCCGAGTGTCGCAGCCGGATTGCGCCGATTGGCCTCGACGAGGCTGATCTCGGTCGCATCATTCTCGACCTTCTCGACAACCAGCAGCAGCCGATTAAGGCGCATTTCGCCGGACTTCGCATCGATCTCGGCGCGAATTTCGTTTTCCGCGCCATAGCGTGACTTGGCCGCGCGCTGGATGGCATCCTCCATCGCCGCGAGCACGACAGTCTTGTCGATCGATTTCTCGCGCGCCACCGCATCGGCGATCTGCAAGAGCTCAAGCCTGTTGGCGCTAACCGCACCTTCAGCCATGTTCGTCACTCCTCTTTCGTAGGGGATAAATCGTTTTCATCTCCGGCCCATTCGCTGCCGTCGGCCATTTCCTGGCTCGGCAGGCGCTGGCGGGCCGCTTCAATCAACTCATTGGTCAGAACCAGCTTGGCGTCACTGATGGCGTCGAAGGGGAGACCGACCAGTACCTTTTCCGTGCCGCCATCCGGATTGTCGATGAAAAGGCGGACCTCGCCATCGCTATAGCCTTCGAGGTTGCCGCGAAAGCGCTTGCGGCCTGCCTGAGGAGTCGCCATTTCGATCTTGACCTCATGGCCGGCCCAGCGTTCGAAATCTTCCGCACGCACCAGCGGCCGGTCGATGCCCGGCGAGGACATCTCGAGGTGATAGTGGCTGGGGATCGGATCTTCGAGATCGAGAACCGGCGAAATCGCCCGGCTGGCCTGCTCGCAATCCTCGATCGAAAATCGCCCGTCGGGGCGCTCCGCCATGATCTGCAGGCTTGACCCGCTCAATTTCACGCGCACGAGCCGAAAGCCCATGCTGTCCAGCACCGGCTCGACCAGTTTGGCTACCCTAAGGGCGGGCCCTGTTTCGCGTGCGAGTCTTTTATCTTCCATATGCAACAAAAAAAGCGGGCCCCGGCTGGGACCCACTCTCATGATTTCCGCTCTAGAGCGGCTATGTGAGTGAACCTAAGTTGGCTGCGATATAGGCTCTTAACGGAGGAAAAGCAAGTTCCGGTCTTCAGCCGGGAATCGGCAAGCTTGTGAGGACCGCCAAGGCGATAAGGACCAGGCTTGCCGTCCTAAAGGTCGACTGGCTTGCCAGCCCGAACAGGTGCGTTCCCAGATAAGCGCCAATGCCATAGCCCGGCCCGGCAATGATCGACAATCTTACCACCGCCTCCGTCAGCAATCCGCCCCACCAATAATTTATGAACGAGAAGAGACCGCTTACTGCGAAAAAGAGAATGATATTGGCGCGCAATCGGACTGGCTCGCGCCCTGTGCCTAGCCAATAGCTCACAACCGGTGGTCCACCGATCTGCGCGATGCCGCCGAAGAGGCCCGAAACCGCGCCGACCGCTACGGTCGCGCTGGGGTGCGGCTTGCCGTGAAAGCGCCAGCCCGAGAGAATAAGCAGGAACATTGCGGTCGCCATTCCGGCGATCATCCAGCGCAAGGTGAGCGGATCGAAGTTGCGCAGGATCATCGTTCCCACGGGAATTCCGACGAGCGCGCCCGCAAACATGACGGCAACCTCGCGGTGATCACCGATCGTCCAGGCGCGAGGAATGAGGTGCGCCGCGAAGATAAGATCGATGACGGCGAGGATCGGGGTCGCGATCTTCGGCCCGACGAGACTGCTGGCGACCGGCACAAAGATCAGCGCCGCACCAAAACCGGAAAACCCACGCGCCAGCCCGGCAATGAATGCAGCAGCCGCCAACAGAACAATTGTGGTTGCAGGATATTCAGGCAGCGAGAACAAACTCATGATCGATGATTGCGCTCATTGACCCGCAACCGATGGATCGAAAGCGACCGGCAAGCCGGGTCACGCGGCAGGCGAGCGCCCGTCAATCCGAAGCCTGACCCGCCCCCTTGCGCCAATGCAGATAGCGTGGACCGCGTCCCTCGCGTTTGGCTTTTGCTTCGTATCTTGTTTCGACCCAGTCCTGAGGCGCCTCGGCGCTATCCGAAACGCTGTCCCAGCCGCCATGCGCGGAGACATGCACGCGCGTCCACTCAACATAGTCGGGAATGTCGCTTGCGAAAATGAAGAACCCGCCGGGCCTCAGGATGCGGTGAAACTGGCTGAGAATATCAGGATTGACGAGGCGCCGCTTGTGATGGCGCAGCTTCGGCCACGGATCGGGATAGAGGAGGTAGATGCGGTTCAGGCAGGCGGCGGGCAACGCTTCTAGCAGGTAGCGCACATCGCCGTCATGGATGCGGACATTGCCGAGCTCCTTCTCCTCGACGAGCGCCAGGAGCTTCGCAACGCCATTGATGAAAGGTTCGGCACCAATGAAGTCGATTTCCGGATGAAGCCCGGCCTGATGCGCCAGATGCTCGCCGCCGCCGAAGCCGATCTCGAGCCAGGTTTCGCGATCGTCCCGAAGCGCCGGCGCCGCGACATCAACCCGCAAATTGAGCAACAGCGTCGCCATCAACTCTTGTTGGTGCGACCGCAAGGAATGACCCTTGCGGCGACCGTAGAATTGATGGCGCCGGTCCGGCGGCCTCACTTCACCGCGGCTTTGAGCGCCTTGGCGAGGTCCGTCTTTTCCCATGCGAAGCCGCCATCGGCCTCGGAAGCGCGTCCGAAATGGCCATAGGCAGAGGTGCGTGCGTAAATCGGCTTGTTGAGGCCGAGATGGTTGCGGATGCCGCGCGGCCTGAGATCCATGACCTTTGCCAATGCCTTTTCGAGTTTCTTCTCCTCGACTTTGCCGGTGCCGTGCGTGTCGACATAGATCGACAGCGGCTCGGCGACGCCGATCGCGTAAGAAAGCTGGATGGTGCAGCGCTTGGCGAGGCCCGCCGCCACGACATTCTTGGCGAGATAGCGCGCCGCATAGGCTGCCGACCGGTCGACCTTGGTCGGATCCTTGCCCGAGAAAGCGCCGCCGCCATGCGGTGCCGCCCCGCCGTAAGTATCGACGATGATCTTGCGTCCGGTGAGGCCGCAATCGCCGTCCGGGCCGCCGATATAGAACTTGCCTGTCGGATTGATGTGCCAGACCGTATCCTTGCCGATCCAGCCCTTGGGCAATGCTTTTTTCACGTAGGGCTCGACAATCTTGCGCACATTCTCCGAGGTCAGGCTCTCATCCGTGTGTTGATGCGAGACGACGATCTGCGTGACGCCGACGGGCTTGCCGTTCTTGTATTGGACCGTGACCTGGCTCTTGGCGTCGGGGCCAAGGACTTTCTCCTTGCCGCTCCGCCGGGCTGAGGAGAGCTCCTGCAGGATTCGATGCGCGTAGTAGATCGGTGCCGGCATCAGTTCCGGCGTCTCGTCGCAGGCAAAGCCGAACATGATGCCCTGGTCGCCCGCGCCTTCATCCTTCTTTTCCGCCGCATCGACACCTTGCGCGATATCGGCGGACTGGCTGTGAAGCAGGATTTCGACCTTGGCGTTCTTCCAATGGAAGCCATCCTGCTCATAGCCGATGTCCTTGATCGCCTCGCGCGCCGCTGCCTCGATCTTGGCCTTGGTGACAGACTTGGGCCCGCGATACTCGCCCGCGATCACGACGCGGTTGGTCGTCGCCATGGTTTCGCAGGCAACCCGCACCTGGCTCGGATCCATCCCGTCGGCAATGGCTGAGCGATAGAAGAGGTCCACGACTTCGTCGGAAATTCTATCGCACACCTTGTCCGGGTGGCCTTCGGAAACGGATTCGCTCGTGAAGAGATAATTCTTGCGCGCCATAATTGGATCGGATGCCTTCAACTGCGAACCGGCTGCACCGGGATGCCGGTCTTCAAATCCCCTTCGCCGCCTGGGAGGCGGCGATGCGGGCGATCTTCTGACAAAATTGCCCCAATGGGTCAAGCAAGCCCGCAAATCGGGGCGTGACAGCAAATAAAACTTCAAACAGCTTTCAAAACATTCGATGCTTTGCCCGAAACACTACCCAAGGGAAATAAGCAATGATCGTCAGAACACTTGAGGAAATCATCGGCGGCGCTACGCACGTAAAGGGCGATGTCTGGGAAAGCCGCAGGCTCCTGCTCGCAGGTGACGGCATGGGCTTTTCCCTGAGTGACACCGTCATCAAGGAGGGCAGCGAGCAGCGCCTCCACTACAAGCATCATTTCGAGGCCAATTACTGTATTTCAGGCCGCGGCGAGGTCGTCGACGTCAAGACCGGAAAGGTATTTCCGATTGCTCCCGGCACGCTCTATGCGCTTGACCAGCATGACGAGCACATACTGCGCGCGACGCAGGGCGACCTCCGCCTCGTCTGCGTGTTTTATCCACCCTTGACGGGGCAGGAGAAGCACCAGGCCGATGGTAGCTATGCGCCCGCCAGTTCAACAGCCGCCTAGTCCTCAAGCTCACCCACCAACGGCGTGACACGCCTTAGGCCCACACGCCGATTTTCCTGCTCGGGCTCATCGGTTGGAATCTTGAGATACCGCTCGCCATAACCGATCGTCTCCAGATTGTCGGCCGGAATCACATAATAGGT
This sequence comes from uncultured Alphaproteobacteria bacterium, assembly GCA_963805405.1. Taxonomy (GTDB): domain Bacteria; phylum Pseudomonadota; class Alphaproteobacteria; order Rhizobiales; family Aestuariivirgaceae; genus JAEUMG01. Next base: position 243,448 of record CAWDUC010000001.1, read on the forward strand.
GGTGAGAGCATCTTTAATGGCTTGCGCGCGCTGCCGGGACAGGCTCAGATTATAGGCGTCCGAGCCCACCGCATCGGTATGACCCTCGATGAGGAACACTTCACCCGGCCGCGCCGCAAGGATCTTTTCGACCGCTTCGGCAATCCGGTCGAGATTGTCGATTTCTTCTTCACGCACGAAAGCCTCGTTGAAGCCAAATCGGATGGTGTCGATCTCGACACCCGGCATGACTTCGCGAAGTTCCGGCTCTTCCTCGAAATCTTCGATCGAGTAGCGCCGTTGCACCTGGCGGCGCGGGGCCGCGAGCAATTGATCCTCGATTTCCTCGTCATCGACCTCGTCGGCCCAAATCTCTTCAGGCGGTGGGCCGCCCTGCCCGACACCGACATTGACGTCGATCTCGAGTTTGCCGCCCCGACGCTGCTCGCCCCAATAAGCTTCACGCTCACGCCGCTCATCGACCATGCGACGGCGCAATTCGCGGCGGTCGCGCTCATAGCCCGAGCGCCAGAGATCGCGCTCCTGCTGCTGATACTGGTCGCTGCCCATCGCATCGCGATAGACGGCCATGCGCCGTCGCAACTGTCCCGTCTGCAGCGCATCGGGCGACCGCCGGTCGCGCAGCGCCTCGCTCGCCTGCCAGTTCATATCCATCCGCGTTTCCTCGCGCGGCGCTCCGGGAACCGGTTCGACGCCAGGCTTGGGCGCCTCGGCTTCAGGCTCGGCACTCGCCATACGCGACCTTAAGACCTCGCGCTCGGCCTTGAGTTTCTTGCGCAGTGCCCGCTGCTCCTTCTTCGACAGCCCCGGCTCCTCGAGCACGGTGCGCATATCCTTCAGGCGATTGCTCAACTGGTCGTCGGAGAGGCGTTCGGCGGAAATATCATCGGCAATGATCTCGCGTGCCTTGTTTTCGATTTCAGGTGGTGCCGGAGCAATCTCGACTGGCGCTTCGGTCTGTTCGGTCTGTGCCTGTTCCTTGGCAATGCTTGTCCGCACCTGCGCGTCGGGTTGAACTTCGACCTGCTCGGTCACGGTCTCTGGCGATTGCTGGCGGCCCGCACGTTCGCTCTGCAATTGCCGCGCAACATCGCGCAATTGCCGTTTGACGGTCGGATCGAGGCCTTGGATGGCGAGCAATTGACGAACCTTCCGCGATTTCTGCCCGATCTCATCGAGGCTCAATTCGCTGGTCGGGCGCTCGTCTGACAGAAACTCGGTCACTTCGACCGGCACTTCGGGTTCCGCTTTTGGTGCCTGGAGCGGCTCCCGAATCAGGCTTTCCGCAGCGGGTTGTTCTCCTTCACCCGCCTGATGCTCGGAAGACTCAGGTGGCTGCGCATCCTCCTTTGCGGCCATCCGGGCTTGCCGTTCGGCGCGCAGTTGCTCCGAAATCGTCTGGAGATCATTGCGCAGTCCGGAGCTCAATTCCTTGCGCCGCGCGAACTGGCGCGCTTGCTTGGCCCGCTGGCCCAGCTCTTCATCGGACAGCTCGGATGTCGGCCTTTGATCCTGAAGGAATTCTATTATCTCCTGGGGAACGGTCGCTTCTGGGACTTCGGATGGAGCCTGCTCCATCGTTTCCCCGACCGCCTCGCCGTCCTGGTCCTGGGCCAAGGTCGACACGGTGAGGAGCCAAGCTCCCGTCAGTATCAGCGCAATCAACCTCAGCATGAGTCCCTCCACCCTCGAACCGGACTTCCCTGGGCGCCCAATGCGTCTAGAGTGAGGGTCTGAAACGACCTCTTTGAGGCGGAGGGGCGCAAGGAAGCGCTTTCCTGCCACAAGAATCAACCGGAGATGAACGGCCATGAAGCCTATCGAGTATCGCGATGCCTCGCCTGAAATACGCGCCGTGTTCGACGACATCAAAACAACGAGGAAGGTCGAAGACGTCAATAATTTCTGGAAGTACCTTGCCAACGAACCGCGCATGCTTGCCCATCTCTGGGGTAGCCTCAAGGACATGATGGGGCCTGGGGCGCTCGATCCGCTCACCAAGGAATTGATCTACATCGCGGTATCGATCACCAACAACTGTCCCTACTGCATTGCGAGCCACACGGCGGGTGCGCGCGCCAAGGGTGCCGATGATGCAATGCTCAACGAACTCTATGCCGTGACCGGCCTTGCCAACATGACGAACCGCCTCGCCAATGCCTATGACGTTCCGGTCGATGAGGCGTTCAAGCCAAAGTAACTTTTCCCCTTCCCCGCGCCAATCGGCGCAGGGGAGGGAAAGTAATATGCTACAATCTCCCCGCCTCGATGATGCGCTTCAGGAACGCCCGCGTGCGTTCGTCCCTGGGATTGCCGAAAATCTGTTCCGGCGGGCCTTCCTCATGCACGATGCCGCCATAGAGAAAGCAGACCTTCGACGCCACCTCGCGCGCGAACCCCATTTCATGGGTGGCAAGCAGCATCGTCATGCCCTGGCGTGCGAGATCGCGCACGATATTCAAAACCTCTGACACCAATTCCGGATCGAGCGCTGAAGTAATTTCGTCGAGCAGCAGGAGCTTCGGTTCCATGGCGAGCGCCCGGACGATTGCCACGCGCTGCTGCTGGCCGCCCGAGAGCCGGTCGGGATAGTCGCGCGCCTTGGCTTCAAGCCCGATGCGGGTCAAAAGCTTCATTGCCCGCTCCTCTGCTTCCTGTGGCGCGAGTCTCAGGACCTTGATCGGCGCGAGTGTCACGTTTTCCAGAACCGACATATGGGGAAACAGGTTGAAGCTCTGGAACACGATGCCGACTTCGCGCCTGAGCCAGTTGATATCGACGCCAGGCCCCGACACACGATCGTTTTCGAGGCGTATTTCGCCGCCCTGGATCGGCTCGAGCCCGTTGATACAGCGCAGCAGCGTCGACTTTCCGCACCCCGATGGTCCGATCAGGCAGACCACCTGATGCTCGTTCACGTTGAGATCGAGGCTGCGCAGAACCTCGATGACACCGAAGCGCTTCTCGACTTGGCGCATTTCGAGGAAGGCCATGCTCAGCCTCCGGCCTTGATGCGGGCATTGTCGCGCTCGATCAGCCTGTCGACGAAACGCGCCTGTGGAATGGTGATGAGCACGAAAAGAATGGCGACGATCGTGACCGCCGAGAGATTGAAAGCATTGGACGCTATGATCCGCGACTGGTTGAAGCCATCGATCACTCCGATCACCTGGACGAGTGCTGTATCTTTCTGCAAGCCGATGAAGTCGTTGAGGAGAGGCGCCATGATCCGCCTGACTGCCTGCGGAACCACCACATAGCGCATGGTCTGCATGTAGGAGAGACCGAGCGAGCGCGCCGCCGCAACCTGGCTCCAGTGGATACTCTCGATCCCGGCGCGATAGACCTCGGCGACATAGGCTCCATAAGTGAGGGTTAGTGCGAGGATGCAGTACCAGGTGAGCGGCAGCTTCTTGAAGGCCGATATTTGCGACGGTTCGATCGCCCCGATATGCGCAAGCAAATTTGCGAGCGGCTCCAACACCAGTTGCGGAAGCCCCGACAACGGCAATCCGAAGCCGACGAGATAGAGCGTGACGATCGCCGGCAATCCGCGGAACACGTCGCAATAGATGATGGCGAGTGCCCGGATCGGCTGGCCGGCCGGCCCCGGCAAAAGCCGCGCGATCGCGACGATCAAGCCCCAGACGAGAACGAGGATTTCCGCCACCACGAAAATGAAGATGTTGTTCCAAAAGGCTTTTACGACCAGCGGCCACTTTTCGAACATCAACGGCAGGAAGAAGAAAGTCTGCCCAACCGCGACATCGTTCATGAGAAGAAACGCGATGAAGCCGAGGACGACGAGCGCTAAGGCGCCCCAGCCGAAGGTGAGATAGGACCAGTCGCGGGCCGCGGCGCGGTCGATGCGCGCTTCGACGACATCATTGCGATCGAGCGCCGACCCCGCCCTCTTCGCGCATGTCATCGCGCGGACCGCCGGCCAGAAGAGGACCGCCGTAACGGCGATCATGGCCGCAAAGACGAATTCCCACCATCCCGCGTAATACTGAAGATCAACGAGGGCATCGTGGATGAGCCGGGTCGTGCCAAAACTTGCAAAGGTGCAGAGCCCTGCAAAGAGCAGGGCGACCAGCGCCAGGGGCTCCGCCCGCGCCGGGCTTCGTGCGCGTTTGCCTAGGAGCGGACCCGCGCCGCCATCCCCATTGGGAGATACGCGGCGCGTGTCGTCATCGTGGCTCACGGATTGAAGTAGGGAACCTTGGCCGGATCCTTGCCCCAGACCGCGGCGAGATACTTGTCGGCAAGTTTGGACATCGTGCCGTCATCGATCATCGATTGGAGAATCTTGTCGACGGTTGCGTTGTTGGCGCCGCCTTTGGGATAAAGCGCCCCATAGGTCTCGCCCGTCTTGTACTGTCCGATGACCATGACCTTGCCGCCGCTATTCACTTCCTCGGCAAGGGTGATCGCCGTATCGGTGAGCGCGGCGTCGATCTGGCCGGCGCGCAATGCGGTGAACATGCTGCCCTGCTCGTCATAGACCTGGACATTGGTCAAACCGAGCGTGCCGGTTGCGAAAGCAGCGCCAGTCGTTGCCTGCTGTACGCCGATCGTCTTGTCTTTGATCGACTTCTCGTCGACCGGGTTGTCGCTGCGCACCAGAACGCCAATATCGGAATGGAAATACGGGATGGAAAAATCGACCACCTTCTTGCGTTCGTCGGTGATTGAGATTTCCGACATGGCGAGATCGAAATCGGATGTCTGGCCGGTGACCAGAGGATCCCATCCGACATTGACGACTTCGAGCTTGTCATAACCCGCACGCCAGGCGATTTCCGCCGCCATGCAATATTCCATTCCGTCCTTGATGGCTTCCGGCGTATCGCCGTTCCACCAGATCGGCGCTGGCAATGATACTTCGACCGTAAGCTGCCCGGCCTTGGCCGGATTGGCGATGGGGATCGAACCCTTTTGGCCCGTTAATTCGCAATTGCCGATCATGTCAGCGGCTTGCGCCGTCGCATGGAAACCGGCGAGCAGAGCGATGACGCCGCTCGCCAGCAATATTCCCTTGAACCTATTCATGGATAACATCCTCCCGGCCGGGGTTTGAATGCGCCGCAACACCAGAGACTAGACCAAATGCGGCTAGCTTGGGCAAGTGTCCGGCAAAATGCTCAATTCGATTTGGAATCGGCGAACTGCTTTACCATCCCCATGATGGCACGTCGCGCCACCGGATCGCTGATCTCGCTAAAGGCACGGGCCAATTGCGAGACCTCCGACGAGGTAAGCAGATCGGTCATGCCGACTTCCGACATTCCCGGCTGCTGGCTGCTCGCCTCAGGCAATTCGTCAAAGAAGAACTGCACGGGAACGCCGAGTATCTGCGCCAAGTAGTAGAGCCGGCTGGCGCTGACGCGGTTTGATCCCTTCTCGTATTTCTGCACTTGCTGGAACGTAATGCCCAGCATCTCGCCCAGCTTTTCCTGGCTCATGCCAATCAGCAGGCGTCTCATCCGCACGCGGTTTCCGACGTGCCGGTCAATATAATTCGGGTCTCTTTTAGACATATGCTCGCCCCCAGATCCCTCTCTTCGGTCTGTCAATCACTTCACTCAGACCGATTGCCCCCGATCTGCGGCCACGTAGTTATAACCACCATTCCGTGATCACGAATTCGTGTTCCCGCTTTATTGATAATACACCCAATGAATATTAGCAATTGGTAGACCAGATCCTGGGTGGTTTTTCGTGTTGGTGCGATCTCTGACTATTGGCCTAGGCACGCCTGTCGCTACGCGACGTAGGTAAGGATAGAACTACAACCAGTGCGAGAGCAATCCCCATAACTACAACCAACATCAAGTCCCCCCAGCGGCTGTAGAGAGTGGAAGGACCGGCCAGGGGAAGGCCGGTATCGATTACGCCGCGCTCGCCGAGGGGCAGGGATTGCAGCACGCGGCCCTTAGCGTCGACCACGGCGGAAATGCCGGAATTGGCAGAGCGGATGATGGGAAGCCCCTGCTCGATGGCGCGTAGTTGCACCTGTGCTAGATGCTGGTAGGGCCCGCTCGTTTTTCCGAACCATCCATCATTGGTGACATTGACGATCCAGCCCGGACGATGCGCGGCGTCGATCAGGTCGTCGGGAAAGATGACTTCATAGCAGATGAGGAACCCCGCATCGGGCGCACCGGCAATCGGAAGCGTTGCGGGGCCATGTCCGGCATTGAAGCTTCCGGGAACGGTGACGACCTTGCGAAAACCCAAAGGCTCGAGGAGCCATTCCAGAGGCAGGAACTCCCCGCCCGGCACGAGCCGCCACTTGTCGTAACTCAAGATGACGTTTCCGGCGCCATCGAAACCCATGATGCTGTTGAAGATGCGTTGCCCGCCCTCCTGCGATCGATCGCGCCGCAATCCGCCCGTGACGAGGACGCCCTTCTCGCCCAGCATGGCGGCGATGATATCACGCGCTTCGGTGCTCTCTTCGAGATAGAAGGGCACCGCACTTTCCGGCCAGACGATGTGGCTAAATCGCTTTTCGGCACCGGCAGCGCCTTGCGAACTGAGTTCGAGGAGCGTGCCGAATATCGTGTCCGCATTGCCCTCGAGCCACTTTTCGTTTTGCGGGATATTGGGCTGTACGATGCGGATCGAGACGCCGTCGGCCATCTGGTCCTGCGCATGCGCAAGGCGCCACGTCCCCCACGCCCAAGCAGCGGGGAGCAAAGCGAAGAGGAGCATGGCAAGTATTATTTCAACGCGCGGGAGATCTCGCTCGCCGAGCAGCGCGGGCATCGTTGCCCACAACGCCACGAGCAAGGTGAGACTTGTCATGCCGATGAGCGAGGCGGCCTGTGCGACGCCACCCATGCCGATCACCGCAAGCCCCGGCGCCGCCCACGGAAAGCCGGTCATGAGATGGCCACGCAACCATTCGACGATGGCGATCGCAACGGCGAGCAGGAGAAGCCGCGACAGACCCGGCCGCCAGACGTAACTGAGGACGGCGACTGCCACGCCCCAATAGAGCGCCATGCCGCCGGCGAGTGCCCCCACCGCAAACGGCATCATCCATAAATACGTGCTGGCATCGACGAGGAAGGCCGCACCCACCCAATAGAGACACACGGAGAAATAGCCCGCTCCGAAGGCCCAGCCTGCCGCAAAGGCCGGAAGTGCTCCTCGCCGCGGCAATCCGTCGATCAGCCAGACGAGGACTGGAAAGGCTACGAAGAGTGTCGGCCACAGATCGAGGGGCGGCAAAGCCAGCCCCGCCAGCACTCCCGCGGCGAGCGCCAGGAAAAACCGCTGCCAGCCGCGACGGGTCCGAAAGAAATGCGCCAGACGAATCATGACCGGACTATAGGAGCGGGGCTTCATATCGTCATTGCGGCATAATCTGTGCTAGGCAGTGGCCTTCTTGTGAGGAGCTTGCCATGACGCGTGCTGCACAGGCCGAAAGAAGCCCGCTCGACGATATGATCCTGATCGAGCACCTGCCATTCGAGACCGATGGCGGCATTGCCACGCGCGCGCGCATCGGCCTCATCGTGCTCGCTACCGATTATACGATTGAGGACGAATGGCGGCGCATCTACACACCCTTGACGGGTGTTGCGCTTTATCAGAGCCGCATCCTCAACGACGTCCGCATTACGCCCGAGACCTTGCGCGCCATGGAGCCGCGCATCGCGCTCTCGACCGATGTCATCCTTCCGGGCTCCGAACTCGATGTCGTCGCCTATGGCTGCACCTCGGCCTCGATGGCAATCGGCGAGGAGAAGGTCTTCGAGAAAATCCGCTCGGTGCGTTCGAACGCCAAATGCACGACGCCGATCACCGCAGCTTTCGCAGCCTTCCGCGCGATGGGCGCAAAGCGCATCGGCGTGCTCACTCCCTATCGCGCCGACGTCAATCACATCGTCGCCGATTACATCCGCGCCCGCGGCTTCGACGTGCCGGTCTTCGGCTCCTTCAACGAAGAAAATGATGGCATTGTCGCGCGCATCACGCCGAAATCGATCGAATCCGGCATCGATGCCATCAAGAAGAAGGCCTCCATCGATGCCGTCTTCGTGTCCTGCACGTCGGTGAGACTTGCCTCGGCAGCAGCACGCATCGAAGAGAAGATCGGTTTGCCGGTCACGTCTTCCAATCACGCCATGGCCTGGCATGCATTGCGCCTTGCCGGCATTGACGACCCCATGCCGCAATGGGGCCGCCTCTTCGCGATGCCCTTGGCGGGATGAGGCGCGTCCGCACCATCGCCCAGACCTATGCCGCCGGTGGCGGCTGGCAGCTCGATGAAGCGGACGTTCATCCGGCGCTTGCGGGGCTCGTCCTGCGCTATGCCGGTTATGAGGAGCGCGGTGGAAAGCCTGTCGCTCGAAGCGAATGGGCCGTGCCTCACATCCCGGTCGTCATCAATTTCGGCGATGCCTTCGCGATCACCGATGGAGCGACCAAGGCCTTTGGGAGCTTCGCCGCCGGTCTTTATGACCGCCCGGTCGCTGTTGCGTCTACAGGCGCCGCGCGCTGCCTTCAGTTCGATCTGACGCCCGCCGGTGCGCAGCTTTTCTTCGGCCAGCCCTTGGGCGCGATGGTCAATCGGATCCTCTCGCTTGAGGATATCATGGGACCGGCTGCTGTACGCCTCGTCGATGAGCTCGAAACGGCCGTCACCTGGGCCGATCGCTTCGACTGCCTGGAAGAAGCCTTGCTCACGCGTATCGGCAGCGCGCGGCCGGCGCCCGACCTCGTCACCAAGGGCTGGGCATTGCTCCAGGACTCCCGCGGTACCGCATCGATCGAGGCCGTCGCCGACAGATTGGGCTGTTCAAGGAAGCATCTCGCCGCTTCCTTCCGCGAGCATATCGGCCTGAGCCCGAAGACCGTTGCGCGGGTGATCCGTTTCAATACGGTGCTAGACGGCTTGCGCGAGAAACACTCCTTCGCCGATGTCGCCTTTCACTGCGGCTATGCGGATCAGGCACATATGATCCGCGAATGCCGCGCCTTCACCGGCCTCGCGCCTACGCAATTCGCCGCGCAGTTTCTCGCAAACGGTGTGATGTAGTTTCCCTCCCGACAAGGGGGAGGGGAAGCTCACTTAACCGCCACAAGCACCGCGCCTGCAGCGATAAGCGCAATGCCGATCCAGTTCGCCCAGGACAGCTTCTCGCCCAGAAACATCACCCCGATTACGGCTACCAGCACCACGCTCAATTTGTCGATCGGCGCGACTTTTGCCGCCTCGCCGATCTTCAGTGCGCGGAAGTAACAAAGCCACGACGCCCCGGTCGCAAATCCGGACAGGACGAGAAAGATCCAGCTCCGTGACGAAATGCTGGAAGGCGATTGCCACTGCCCGGTTGCGGCGACGATGCCGGCCACCAGGGCCAGGATGATCAGCGTACGGATGAGCGTGGCGAGATCGGCATTGATGCCGGCAACGCCGATCTTGGCGAAGATCGCGGTGAGCGCGGCGAACACCGCCGACAGGATCGCCCAGAATTGCCAACTCGCGAGCGCGCCGCTCATCCCTATGCGCGCCGCTTGGCAATGTCCTCGGCCATCGAACACATGATCTCGAACATCATCGTAACGCCGGCATAGGCGGTCAGGCCCGACGGATCGAAAGGCGGCGAGACTTCGACGACATCGGCGCCGACGATATGAAGGCCGCGAAGCCCTCGCACTAATTGCTGCGCCTGGAATGTCGTAAAGCCACCGATCTCCGGCGTGCCGGTGCCCGGCGCATAGACGGGATCGAGCATGTCGATATCGAAGCTCACATAGGTGGCACCATCGCCAACGATCTCGCGCGCTTCCGCCATGACGTCCTTTGGCCCGCGCTCCATCGCCTCTTCGATGCGGATGAGGCGCACGCCCATCTTCTCGCCATACTCGAAGTCTTCGAGATCGTACATCGAGCCGCGCAAGCCAATCTGCACCGTGCGCTTGGGATCGAGCACGCCTTCCTCGATCGCCCGCTTGAACGGCGTGCCATGCGTATACTTGAAGCCGCCGAAATAGCCGTCATAGAGATCGGTATGAGCGTCGAAATGGATCATGCCAACCGGCTTCTTGGCGCCGACCGCACGCAACACCGGCAGCGAACAAAGATGATCGCCACCCGCCGAGATCGGCCTGATCCCCTTGCCGACCAGTTTCTGGAAGTAATGCTCGACGCGCATCAAGGCGTCATCGACATTGGCGGGATTGACCGGGCAGTCGCCGAGATCGGCGACATTGGCGAGGTCATAGGGAACGATATGCATGGTCTGGTGCATACGACGCACCATTGACGACATGTCGCGCATCTGGCGTGGCCCATGGCGCGGTCCCGGCCGGTTGCTCGTACCGCCATCCCAGGGAATACCGACCAGCCCGATATCGATATTCTGGGCATCGTCCAGCAACACATGCGGCAGGCGCATGAAGGTTGCGATACCGCCGAAGCGCGGCGTGACGAGTCCCGATACCGGCTGGTTGAAGCCGCCGTCGCGCGGATGTGGCGCCATGTCCTTCTCCCTTAAAGCCCAATCTTAGATGGCGGAAGCTATACCCGAACCCGCGCCTAAAGGAAGCTGTAGGGATCGACATCGATATCGATCTTGAGCGAGCCGCGCGACTTCACCCCGTGAAGCCACTCGCGAATAAACGCTTGCACATTGGTTTCGCGCCCCGCTTTGATCAGAAACCGCCAGCGATAGCGCCCGCGCACCAAGGCGATCGGCGCCGGCGCCGGCCCGAGCACGCGGATATCCTTGGCCTCGACGACGCGCTTCGCCAGCCAGCGGCTGAACTGTTCGGTCTCGCCCGCGTCATTTCCGGAAACGATGATGGCGACGAGCCGGCCATAAGGCGGCAGGCCAGCCTCCTGGCGGATGCGCTTCTCCTGCCCGAGGAACCCGTCGCGGTCGCCGCGCTTGAGCGACTGCATCAAGGGATGATCGGGCAGATAAGTCTGGATCAAGGCGCGGCCCGGTTTTTCGCCGCGCCCTGCCCGGCCCGCCACTTGCGCCATGAGTTGCCAGGTGCGCTCGCCAGCGCGTGGATCGCCAGATTCAAGCGCAAGGTCGGCATCGACCACGCCCGCCAAGGTGAGCTGCGGAAAATGATGCCCCTTGGCGACGAGCTGCGTGCCGATGATCAGATTGTACTCGCCCTTGGCGACATCGCGCAGCGCATCGCGCAGCAAAGTTCCGCGCGACAGATCACTGGAGAGGACGACGATGCGTGCATCCGGATAGCGGCTCGCGGCCTCGTCGGCGAGCCGCTCGATACCGGGCCCGCAGGAAACCAGTGTCTCCGCCGCGCCGCAGCTTGGGCAAGCCTGCGGCATTGGCTGGGTGAAGCCGCAATGATGGCATTGCATCTGCCGCCGGAAGCGATGCTCGACCAAGGCCGCCGCACAATTGGGACATTCGATCCGAAAGCCGCAAGTCCGGCACAAGGTGAGCGGCGCAAAGCCGCGCCGGTTGAGAAACAGAAGCGCCTGCTCGCCCGCATCGAGTGCGCCGCGCACCGCCTCATCGAGCGCCGGCGAGATCCAGTTGCTCGCGCCAAGCTTCGTCTGCCGCATGTCGATCAAGTCGATACGCGGCAATTCAGGGCGGCCATGCCGGTCTTTCAGGGTCACATGCCGATAGCGGCCGCGATCAACATTGACGAGAGTCTCGAGCGACGGCGTCGCCGATGACAGTATCACCGGAAACTTGCCGAGACTGCCATGGACTATCGCCATGTCGCGCGCATGATAGGGCACGCCGTCTTCCTGCTTATAGGCACCCTCGTGTTCCTCATCGACGACGATGAGACCCAGCTTGCGCCACGGTAGAAAGAGTGCGGACCGCGCGCCGACCACGATGCGGGCGCGGCCCTCGCCGACGCCGCGCCACACGCGTTCGCGCTCGCGCGGACGCAATTCCGAATGCCAGGCGGCAGGCTCGGCCTGGAAGCGTTCCTCGACCCGGCTCAGGAATTGTTGCGTCAGCGCGATCTCCGGAACAAGCAGAAGTACTTGGCTGCCTCCGGCCAATGCCGCCGCCATCGCTTCGAAATAGACTTCTGTCTTGCCCGACCCGGTGACACCATCAAGCAGCGCGACGCCCACTCCGCGTTGCGCGACAAGCGCCCTGAGCTCGCGCGCCGCGATCTGCTGCTCGGCGCTCAGTTTGAGCTGCGGACCCAAGGGCTGCGGCTCCGCGAAGGCCCGCATCGCCGGCAAGGCGACGGGCTTGAGTGCGCCTTCGCCGATCAGGCCCTTGACCACCGAGAGCCCGACGCCCGAGAGTTCGGAAAGCTCGCTCGCCCGCAAGGCCGGTGCGTCCTTTGCCGCATCGAGCGCGCGACGCCTTTGCGGCGTCATGCGCTGCGGTTCATCGCCGGTTACGACATAGGCAATCTGCTGGCGCTCGCCTTCCAGCGCCGCCGGTGCCCTGAGACACATGCGCAGAACATTTCCGGCCGGTTCGAGATAATAGGCGGAAACCCAGTCGACGAAGCGCCGGTTCAACTCCGCCATCGGCACCATGTCGAATTTGCCGATGACTTCGCGCAATTTCATGTTGGTGGGGGTGAGCGGGCGGCATTCCCACACCACGCCGATCATCTCGCGCGGGCCGAGCGGCGCCGCCACATAATCGCCGGGCACGAGGCCGAGGCTGCGCGGCGCCAGATAGGACAAGGGTCCCTCCAGCGCGAGGGGCAGCAGCACCTCGACCATGTCATGTGAATCATCGGCCATCCCCGAACATTGCGCGAACGAAGCGCCGGGATCAACCCGCCATCAACCATTGCAGGCCTAGGCTTTGCGCATGGCTGCACCAGAGGAAGCTTCCGTCGTCTTCGCCGCGCCCGACGCCGCGCGCGCCGCCGCCAACTGGCTGCGCTATCTCTCCAGCGAATTGCGCGCCGCGCCCAAGACGATCGAGGCCTATAGCCGTGATCTTCGCCAATTCTTCCAGTTCCTGCAGCAGCATCTGGGCGGCGCTCCGACGCTCGCCGACCTCGAAACGCTCACCACTGGCGACTTCCGCTCGTTTCTGGCGCATCGTCGCAATTCCGGAGCCGAGAGCCGCTCACTGTCACGCCAGCTCTCGGCCTTGCGCTCCTTCTATCTCTTCCTCGAACGCACCGGCACGCTGAAGAACGCGGCCCTCTCCGCCTTGCGCTCGCCCAAGATCGCCCATTCGGTGCCCAAGCCATTGAGTCCCGAGGCCGCACGCCGGCTGATTGCGCCAGAAGCGACGGATGACGGCGACGCCCTGCCTTGGATCGCGGCGCGCGATACCGCCGTGCTCACGCTCCTTTACGGCTGCGGACTGCGCATCTCCGAAGCCGTGTCACTCACCGGCAATGATCTCTCCCGCGACCCGATGATGATCGCCGGCAAGGGCGGCAAGATGCGGTTGGTACCGGTTCTCCCGATCGCGCGCGAGGCGGTCGCCGCCTATCAGGCCTTGTGTCCCTATTCGGTGGCGCCCAAGGCGCCATTGTTCCGCGGCCTCAAGGGCGGCCCGCTCAATGCCCGCAATATCCAATTGCTGATCGCGCGATTGCGCGGCGCGCTCGGACTGCCCGACACGGCGACGCCGCATGCCTTGCGCCACTCATTCGCCACGCATCTGTTGAGCAACGGTGCGGATCTTCGCGCCATCCAGGAATTGCTTGGCCATGCCAGTCTTTCGACCACGCAGATCTACACCGAAGTCAATCGCGCGCATCTCTTCGAGCAGTACATGAAGGCCCATCCACGCACATGAAGGGGCTATTGCGGCTCGCATGTGCGGCTTTTCTGTTTTGTGCCGCCGATCCGGCGCTGGCGGCAGCGCCGGTCTGCACGGGCAAGGACCTGCTCGCCGAAATGCGCGAAAGCGATCCCCCGGCATACGCAGCCTTGCGCGCCGAGGCCGACGCGATCCCGAATAATCATGGCCTCTTCTGGAAGATCGAACCGCCAAACGGCGCCGCGCCGTCGCATCTCCTCGGAACCGTACATGTGACCGACCCGCGCGTGCATGATTTGCGCGTGCCCGTCAAAGCCGCGCTCGACACAGCTGCGACCGTCATCGTCGAAAGCACCGAAGCACTGACTGCGGCCGACATGGCGAAAAACATGTTCAAGGTTGCGGGCCTCATGGTCTTGCCAGGGACGCAGACGCTTGATGACGTTATCCCGGCCGACGATCTTGCGGCCGTCAAAGCCTTCTATGACGAGGCAGGCGGCTACGAAGCGCATTTGAAGTACCGGCCCTATATGCTGGCGATGTTACTCTCCTATGCCCCTTGCGAAATCGCGCGCCAGACGGGAGGCCTGCCAAGCCTCGATGCCGCCCTAGCCACAAGATACAAACCCCGCGATGCAGAGCTTGCTGGCCTCGAAACCCTCGTCGAGCAGTTTACTTCGATGAGCGACATGCCGATACCGGAGCAGGTCGACTGGCTGATGCAGGCGATCAAGCTCCGGTCTCAGATCGATGATTTCACCGAGACGTTGGTGCGCCTTTATCTCGCGCAGGACACCGGCATGCTGCTCGCCTGGTCGCGTGACATGACGATCGAATACGGCACCGAAGCGACTTGGGAGAGCTTCAAATCGTTGCTGCTCGATACACGCAACAAGCGGATGGCGGAGCGCGCGATACCCTATATCGACGCGGGCAACGCCTTCATTGCGGTCGGCGCGTTGCATCTGCCCGGAAAGATCGGCCTGGTGCAGCAATTGCGCGATCGCGGATACAAGGTGACAGCGGTCGACTGACCCAATAACGTCGGCGGCAGTCACAACATCGAACTGTCGCCTATGCGCCGCAAGATCGTCCTTTCTTTCGCTGGCCTGCTGGTCGCTTTATTCACATCGCTGCCGCTCGCAAAAGCCGAGAATGCCTTTCCCTGCGCCGGCCGCGATCTTATCGCCGACATGAAGGCGAAAGACCCGGCCGCCTACGAAAAACTTGTCGCCGCGGCAGCCGCCTATCCCAATGGCGATTCGGCTTTCTGGCGCATCGATGGTCCGCCTGGCACGCAGCCTTCCTGGCTCCTCGGCACGATTCACCTGACCGACCCGCGCATCGTCGAACTCGATCCCGCGGTGATGGGAGCGCTCGACAAGGCGAGCGTCCTCGCCATCGAGACGCGCAACAATCTCACGGCCGAGGAAGCCGCGCGCAACTCCTGGCAGACGGCCAGATATCTGGTCCTGCCGGCCGGCACGTCACTTTTCGACATCATGGGCGACGCTGACGCGAAACTGCTGCGCGAAAGACTAAAGACCATCGGCCTCGATCCGGATGCTTTCGTGCCCTACCAGCCATGGGTGGTATCCGATTATGCGATCTACCCGGCCTGCGAACGGGCCCGCGCTCGGGCCGGTTTCGAATTTCTGGATATGTCGGTCGCCTATCGCGCCTTGTCCAACAATATCCCGGTGATCGGCCTTGAAGATCCGGTGTCTCAGATTGCGCTCTTCGCCTCGATACCCATGCAGGATCAAATTGCCTATCTCGCCGCCACCCTGCGCGGCGATCATTCCATGGAAGACGAAATCGAAACGGCCGTCGTCAACTGGCAGAAGGGGCAGATCGCGCTGACCTACATCTTCGCGGATGGATACGACAAGCTGACGGCCGAAGAACTCGCCGCCGCAAAGCGTGCCGAAACCTATTTCCTCGACAAGCGCAATCTCACCATACGCGACAGCGCCAGGCCTTTGCTCGACAAGGGCAACGCCTTCATCGCCGTTGGCGCCTATCACCTTATTGGCGAGAACGGATTGGTGGAATTGCTGCGCAAAGCTGGCTACAAGGTGACGCCCGTCAAGTAGCTTCAGTCTCTCATGCCTGCTCCCACCGCGGTTATCTCCGACACAACTCTGCCCCAGCGCGTCGACGTCGCCATCATCGGCGGCGGCATTGCCGGCGTTTCGACCGCGCTTGAACTCGCCGAGCGCGGCGTCTCCGTCGCGCTCTTCGAAAAGGGCATCATCGGCGGCGAGCAGTCGAGCCGCAATTGGGGCTGGTGCCGCCAGATGGGCCGCGACTTCGCGCGAGATCCCGCTCATCCTGGAATCGCTCAAGCTCTGGCGCGGCATGAGCGAACGCGTCGAGGCGGAGACCGGGTATACTCAATGCGGCATCGTCTATCTTTGCGAGACCGAGGACGAAGTCGCCGCACGCGAGAATTGGTACAACACCAATGCCAAGCCCTACGGGCTCGAAACGCGGCTCGTCTCGGGCACCGAGGCGGATCAGTTGCAGCCGGGCTCGACGCAGAATGTGGAAGGGTGCCCTCTATACGCCCAATGACGGCCGCGCCGAACCGCAACTGGCATCTCCCGCAATCGCCGAAGCGGCGCGCCGGCGCGGCGCGCAAATCTTCACCAATTGCGCCGTGCGTGGGATCGAGAAAGCGGCCGGGCTGCATTTCCGGCATCGTCACCGAGAAGGGCCCGGTCGCCTGCGATAGCGTGGTGCTTGCCGGCGGCGCCTGGTCGCGCCGCTTCTGTACCAATGCCGGGCATCGACTTCCCGCAATTGAGCGTGATCAATTCCGTCCAGCGCACCGAGCCGATCGACGCGCGGCTGCGGCATTCCTGCTCGGCCGGCAAATTTGCGATCAGGAAGAGGCTCGACGGCGGCTACACCATTGCGCATCGCCATCTCTCCGTCGCCGATATCCTGCCGGACAGCTTTCCCTTGTTCTTCGACTTCCTCCCTGCCCTGCGTCTCGACTGGAAGGGACTGCGCCTGCGCTTCGGTCAGCGCTTTCTTGACGAGGTGCGGCTCAAGCGCAAATGGCGCCTCGACGAGGTCTCGCCTTTCGAAGTGGTCCGCATCCTCGATCCAAAACCCATCGACGGGATTCTCGACGAGGCGGCAGCAAGCCTGAAGGAGTACTATCCGGAATTCGAGGGCTTGCGCATTGCCGAGCGCTGGGCCGGCTGCATCGATGCGACGCCTGATGCCGTGCCGGTGATCTCGGCCGTGCCGAGGCTGCCGGGCTTCTTCATGGCGACCGGCTTTTCCGGCCACGGTTTCGGCTTGGGCCCCGGCGCCGGCAAGCTGATGGCGGAACTCGTGACCGGAGCGGTCCCCTGCGTGGACCCTGCGCCATTCCGCTATATGCGCTATTTCGACGGCACCAATCCGAAGCCGACGACGGGGCTGTAACTATTACGTGCATATTTTCCCAGGAAATTAAACCGTAGATAGAAATCGCCGCCAGGCTGGTTAAAACGGCCGTACAGACGATTCAGGACCCTTGGGCTACCCACCTACCAGCCAACCATCGAAAGCCCTCTGGCGGCGATCCTCGGCGTTTCTAGAGGCATACTGGGGCCGAGAGTCCTAGCCGGGCTTGAAAAACCTAGGAATGGATCGCCCGGCCGGCGACTGCCATGGCCGCTTCCTTGATCGCTTCGGACAGCGTCGGATGGGCATGGCAGGTCCGCGCCAGATCCTCCGCCGAGCCGCCGAATTCCATCAGCACCGCGACCTCGTGGATAATTTCACCCGCATTGACCCCGACAATATGCGCGCCCAGCACGCGATCGTTCTTCGCATCGGCCAGGATCTTCACGAAGCCGTCGGTCGTCTGGTTGGCCTTGGCCCGGCCATTCGCCAGGAACGGGAACTTGCCGACCTTATATTCGATGCCGGCGCTCTTCAGCTCCTCCTCGGTCTTGCCCACCGAGGCGACTTCCGGGCTCGTATAGACGACGCCCGGGATGACGTCGTAATTCACATGCCCCGCCTGTCCGGCGATGATCTCGGCAACCGCGACACCCTCATCTTCGCCCTTATGCGCAAGCATCGGGCCTCTCACGACATCGCCGATCGCGTAGATGCCCGGCACGTTGGTTTCGAAATGCTCGCCGATCTCGACGCGGCCCTTCGCATCGCGCTTGACGCCGATCTCATCGAGGCCGAGCCCGTCGGTGAAGGGAACGCGTCCGACCGCCACCAACACGATATCGGCTTCGAGCGACTTCGTTTCGCCGCCGGCCGCCGGCTCGACGTTAAGCTGAACCTTCTCGCCCTGGACCTTTGCGGCCGTAACCTTGCTCGACAGCATGAAGGTGAAGCCTTGCTTTTGCAGGAGCCGCTGGAAGTTCTTCGCAACCTCGAGATCCATGCCGGGCAAGATGCGATCGAGATACTCGATCACCGTCACCTTGGCGCCAAGCCGCGCCCAGACCGAGCCGAGCTCAAGGCCGATGACGCCGGCGCCGATGACGACGAGTTGCCCCGGCACCGCCGCGAGTTCGAGGCCGCCGGTCGACGAGATGATGCGCTTCTCGTCGATCTCGATGCCTTTGAGCCGCGCGACGTCGGAGCCCGTGGCGATGACGATGTTCTTGGCCTCGATGGTCTGCTTGTTGGCGCCTTCGGTGACCTCGACCTTGCCCGGCGCCGCGATGCGGCCCGTGCCGCGGAACACCGTCACCTTGTTCTTCTTGAACAGGAAATCGATGCCCTTGGTATTGCCGTCGATCGCCTCCTGCTTGAAGGCGAGCATCTTCTTGAGATCGAGCGTTGGCGTAACGCCGATGCCCATCTTGGCGAAGGAATGGCCGGCTTCGTGATAAAGCTCGGAGGCATGCAGCAATGCCTTGGAGGGAATGCAGCCGACATTGAGACAGGTGCCGCCATGGGTCGCGCGCTTTTCGACGACGGCGACTTTGAGCCCGAGCTGCGCTGCACGGATCGCGCAGACATAGCCGCCAGGACCGGTTCCAATCACGACAAGGTCGAAAGTCATGTTACTTTTCTCTCAGTTGTTCGTGTTCCCTCCCCCTTGTGGGGAGGGATTATGGGCGGGGGTCGTCGCGGCCTATCCGGGGCCTTGAAGTAACAACGAGGAATCATCGTAACCCCCACCCCGACCCTCCCCACAAGGGGGAGGGAGACGAGCTGGTTACAAATCCAGCAGCGCCCGCTGCGGG
This sequence comes from uncultured Alphaproteobacteria bacterium, assembly GCA_963805405.1. Lineage (GTDB taxonomy): Bacteria > Pseudomonadota > Alphaproteobacteria > Rhizobiales > Aestuariivirgaceae > JAEUMG01. Next base: position 262,373 of record CAWDUC010000001.1, read on the forward strand.
TCTTCGAGATATTCCTTGATCCTGACCAGGAAGGTCACCGCTTCCTTGCCGTCGACGATGCGATGATCATAGGAAAGCGCCAGATACATCATCGGCCGCGCCACGATCTGGCCCTTCTCGACGACCGGCCGCTCCTGGATCTTGTGCATGCCGAGAATGCCCGACTGCGGCGCGTTGAGGATCGGCGTCGACATCAACGAGCCGTAAATGCCCCCATTGGAGATCGTGAAGGTGCCGCCCTGCAACTCGGAAATCTGCAACTGCCCGTCGCGAGCCCGCTCTGCCGAGTTCGGCGATCGTCTTCTCGATATCCGCGAATGACAAATCGATCCGCATCGCGCACCACCGGCACGACGAGACCGCGATCGGTGCCGACCGCGACGCCGATATGGTAGTAATTCTTGTAGACGATCTCATCGCCGTCGATCTCGGCGTTGACGGCAGGAACATCTTTCAGCGCCTGGATCGAGGCTTTCACGAAGAAAGCCCATGAAGCCAAGCTTGGCGCCATGCTTCTTCTCGAAAAGCTCCTTGTATTGCGTGCGCAGTTCCATGACCGCGCTCATATCCACCTCGTTGAAGGTAGTGAGCATGGCGGCGGTGTTCTGCGCATCCTTGAGCCGTCGCGCGATCGTCTGGCGCAGGCGCGTCATCTTCACCCGCTCTTCGCGGCCTGCATCTTCGGGCGGCGCCAAGGGACGCGCCGTCTGCGGCGGAGTTGGCGGCGACACGGCCGGCATTACCCGCGGTACTTCGATCTTGGCGGGCTTGGCGATTTCGTCGATGACATCGCCCTTGGTGATGCGGCCATCCTTGCCGCTGCCGTCGATTGCCGAAGCATCGAGCTTGTTTTCTTCAACCATCTTGCGAACGGCGGGCGAGAGCGGCTGCGTATAGGTCTTGGGCTTCTCGGCCGAGGCTTGCGCCGCGGGCTTGGCGGGCTCGCTCGACACGCACGGCCGGCTTCTCCGCCGCGGCACCGGCAGCGCCCTCCTCGATTGCACCAAGAATGGCGCCGACATTGACGGTTTCGCCGGCGGCAATGGTGATCGACGACAGGCGTCCCGACGCGGGCGCTGGAACCTCGAGCGTCACCTTGTCGGTTTCAAGTTCGACCAAGGGCTCATCCACCTTGACCGCGTCGCCTTCCTTCTTGAACCACTTCGCGATCGTGGCCTCGGTCACCGACTCGCCGAGTGTCGGAACCCGGATTTCCTTCGCCATCCTTAAGACCCTTTCGCCATCACTTCTCGCCGAGCGCCTCGTCGAGGAACTGCTTCATTTCCTTGAGATGCTTGCTCAGGAGACCGGTCGCCGTCGACGCCGAAGCCACGCGGCCGACATAGCGCGGGCGCGTATGCTTCGCCTGAAGATATTCGAGCGCCCGCTCGATATTGGGCTGAACGAAAGTCCAGGCGCCCATATTATAGGGCTCCTCCTGGCACCAGATCATCTCGGCGCTCTTGAAGCGCTGCAATTCCTGGATGATCGCCTTGTGCGGCCAGGGATAAAGCTGCTCGACGCGCAGGAGATAGACATTGTTGACGCCGCGCTTTTCGCGCTCCTCGTAAAGATCGTAATAAACCTTGCCCGAGCACATCACGACGCGGCGGATTTTCTCGTCCGGAACCAGCTTGATCGGCTGACCAGGTTGTATTTGCGCATCGTCCCACAAGACGCGATGGAAATAGGTGCCTTCCGCCATTTCATCGAGCCGCGACACCACACGCTTGTTGCGCAGCAGCGTCTTGGGCGTCATCAGGATCAATGGCTTGCGGATGTCACGCTTGAGCTGGCGCCTCAGGACATGGAAGTAATTGGCGGGCGTCGTGCAGTAGGCAACCTGCATATTGTCTTCAGCACAAAGCTGGAGATAGCGTTCGAGCCTTGCCGAGGAGTGTTCGGGCCCTTGACCTTCATAGCCATGCGGCAACAGGCAGACGAGCGCCGACATCCGGAGCCACTTGCGCTCGCCCGATGAAATGAACTGGTCGAACACCACTTGCGCGCCATTGGCAAAATCGCCGAATTGCGCTTCCCAGATGGTGAGCGCATTGGGCTCAGCCAGCGAATAGCCATATTCGAAGCCGAGCACGGCTTCTTCCGACAACATCGAGTTGATCGCCTCGAGCTTGACGTCCTGGTCCTTCCAGAGATGGTTGAGCGGCGTATAGCGCTTCTCCGTCTCCTGATCGATCAGCACGGCATGGCGCTGCGAGAAGGTGCCACGCTGCACGTCCTGACCCGAAAGGCGCACGCGAAAACCGTCCTTGAGCAAGGTGCCGAAGGCGAGCGCCTCGGCCGTCGACCAGTCGATGCCGACGCCGTCCTCGATTGTCTTGCGGCGTTGATCGAGAATGCGCTGCAAGGTGCGATGCAATTTGAAATGCTTCGGAACCTTGGTGAGCTTGAGACCGATCTTGCGCAAGCGTTCGATATCGACGCCGGTCTCGCCGCGACGGGCATCCTCGTAATCGCGCGCCGCCTTGAGATGCGCCCAGCGGCCATCCAGCCAATCGGCCTTGTTCGCCTTATAGCCTTCCGCGAAGGAAAAACTGTCGTCGAGTTGCTTGCGATACTCGGCCTTCATCGCCTCGACATCGTCTTCGGTGAGAATGCCCTCGGCGACCAACCGCTTGCCGTAGATGGTCACGACCGTCGGATGCCCGGCGATCTTTTGATACATTTCAGGCTGCGTGAAGGACGGTTCGTCCGTTTCATTATGGCCGAAGCGGCGATAGCAGAACATGTCGATGACGACAGGCTTCTTGAACTTCTGCCGGAATTCGATGGCGATCTTGGCGGCGAAGACGACCGCTTCGGGATCGTCGCCATTCACATGGAAGATCGGCGCCTCGATCATCTTGGCAACGTCGGAAGGATAGGGCGAAGAGCGCGCCCACAGCGGGCTTGTCGTGAAGCCGATCTGGTTGTTGACGATGAAATGGATCGATCCGCCGGAGCGATGGCCGCGCAAGCCCGAAAGGCCGAAGCATTCCGCCACCACGCCTTGCCCTGCAAAAGCGGCATCGCCGTGGATCAGCAACGGCAGCACGGTAATGCGTTCGCGGTCGCCGCGCTGGTCCTGCTTGGCGCGCGCCTTGCCGAGCACCACCGGATCGACGATTTCGAGATGCGAGGGATTGGCGGTGAGGGAGAGATGCACGCGATTGCCGTCGAACTCGCGGTCCGACGACGAGCCGAGATGATACTTGACGTCGCCCGAGCCTTCGACCTCGTCGGGCGTCGAGGAACCACCCTTGAATTCGTGGAAGATCGCCGAAAACGGCTTCGACATGAGATTGGCGAGTACGTTGAGGCGCCCGCGATGCGCCATGCCGAGCACGATGTCCTGCACGCCGAGCTGGCCGCCGCGCTTGATGATCTGCTCGAAGGCCGGGATGATCGCTTCACCGCCATCGAGCCCGAAACGCTTGGTGCCGGTATATTTCACATTGAGGAAATGCTCGAAGCCTTCCGACTCGATGAGCTTGCGCAGGATGGCGATCTTGCCTTCGCGCGTGAACGTGATTTCCTTGTCCGGGCCCTCGATGCGGGCCTGGATCCAGCCTTTCTGCTCGGGGTCCGAGATGTGCATGAACTCGACGCCGAGCGTGTTGCAATAGGTGCGGCGCAGGATCTGCACGATCTGGCGGACTGTCGCCTGCTCGAGACCGAGTACATGATCGAGGAAGATCGGGCGGTCGAAATCGGGCTCGGTGAAGCCATAGGAGGCGGGATCGAGTTCGGGATGCTGGCCGGCGCCTTTCAGATGCAACGGATCGAGATCGGCGGCGAGATGGCCGCGCATGCGATAGGCGCGGATCATCATCAGCGCCCTGACCGAATCCATCGTCGCCTTGCGGATTTCCTCGACCGAGAGGCCGGCACCTTTCTCTTTGCCGCGGGCTTCGATCTTGGGGCCGACGACACGCTCCGCCGCGGGCCAGTTGCCGTCGAGGGCTGAAACGAGCTCGCCATTTACCGGCTGCGGCCAGTCCTTGCGCTGCCAGGACGGACCCTGGACTTCGCGGCGCGCTGCCTCGACCTCATCGCCAAGGCTTGCGAAGAATGCGCGCCAATGCGCATCGACGGAACCCGGATTGTCGAGATAACGGCCATACAGCTCTTCGATGAAGCGGGCATTGCCGCCATAAAGGAACGAAGTCTGTTCGAACGCCGTGGTGAGATCGGTCTTGTTCATGTCAGCACTTCCAAAGGCCTCTGCCGAAGCCCCAATTGCAACATAGCCCTCGTCAGGCACCGTTCAAGACGCGCTTCAGCGTCTTGCCCATGAGAGCCGGCGAATCCGCAACCGTGATGCCGGCCAGACGCATGGCTTCGATTTTGCTTTCCGCCTTGCCTTTTCCGCCCGAAATAATGGCGCCAGCATGACCCATGCGGCGGCCGGGCGGAGCGGTGCGCCCGGCGATGAAGCCTACCATGGGCTTCTTGACAGTCGATTTACGGATGAAATCGGCCGCGTCTTCTTCGGCCGCGCCGCCGATTTCACCGATCATGATGATGGATTTGGTTTCGGGGTCGGCCAGGAACATCTCCAGCACATCGATGAATTCGGTGCCTTTGACCGGATCGCCGCCAATGCCCGACCGCCGTTGTCTGGCCGAGGCCCTCGCGGCTCGTCTGGAACACCGCTTCGTAGGTGAGCGTGCCGGAGCGCGACACGATGCCGACCGAGCCCTTCTTGAAGATATTGCCCGGCATGATGCCGATCTTGCATTCATCGGGAGTGAGCACGCCCGGGCAATTGGGACCAATCAAGCGGGTCCTGGAGCCGGCGAGCGATTTCTTGACCCTGACCATGTCCATCACCGGAATTCCTTCGGTGATGCACACGACCAATGGGATTTCGGCATCGATCGCCTCGCAGATCGCATCCGCGGCGAAGGGCGGCGGCACATAGACGACCGAGGCATCGGCGCCGGTCGCTGCCTTGGCTTCGGCGACCGTGTCATAGACGGGTAAGCCCACATGGGTCGTGCCGCCTTTGCCGGGGGTGACGCCTGCCGACCATCTTGGTGCCGTAGTCGAGCGCCTGCTGCGTGTGGAACGTGCCGGTATTGCCGGTGATGCCCTGGCAGATGACTTTCGTGGCGCGATTGATGAGGATGGACATGTCAGTTTCCGTGCAATTCGTCATCCCGGCGAAAGCCGGGATCCATCGCCAGCCCGAACACGCATCTCGACGGAGATATCGCCGAACTGATGCATGGATCCCGGCTTTCGCCGGGATGACGAGAAGTAGATAAGGCAGAGGTCTTCATGGCTGAACTCATGATGCGATCGCCTTCACGATCTTCTGTGCGGCATCGTCGAGATCATCGGCCGGGATCACATTGAGTTTCGAACTTCGCGCAGGATCTGCTTGCCGAGATCGACATTGGTGCCTTCGAGACGCACCACCAGGGGAACGCTTAAACCCACCTCGCGCACCGCCGCCACCACGCCCTCGGCGATGACGTCGCATTTCATGATGCCGCCGAAAATATTGATGAGGATGCCCTTCACCTTGGGGTCGGCGGTGATGATCTTGAAGGCCGCGCCGACTTTCTCCTTCGACGCGCCGCCGCCGACATCGAGGAAATTTGCGGGCTCCGCGCCATAAAGCTTGATGATGTCCATTGTCGCCATGGCGAGGCCCGCGCCATTCACCATGCAGCCGATCGTGCCGTCGAGCGCCACGTAATTGAGATCGAATTTCGAGGCCTCGACTTCCTTGGCATCCTCTTCGGAAATGTCGCGCAGTTCCTTGATATCGGGATGACGGTCGAGCGCGTTGGAGTCGAAATTCATTTTCGCATCGAGGCAGATGAGATCGCCGCCTTTCGTCAGGAGCAGCGGATTGATCTCGAGAAGGCTCATGTCCTTTTCGACGAAGGCCCCATAGAGCCCCGTGATCATTTTGCCGAGCTGCTTCTGCTGCGGACCGGCAAGACCCAGCACCTTGGCGATGCGCCTGACATGATGCGGCATGATGCCGGTCGCGGGATCGATCGACAGTGTCGTGATCTTCTCCGGCGTTTCGTGGGCTACCTTCTCGATATCCATGCCGCCTTCGGTCGAGACCACGAAGGCGACGCGCGATGTGGCGCGATCGACAAGCAGTGACAGGTAGAATTCACGGTCGATCGCCGCGCCTTCCTCGATATAGACGCGATTGACGACCTTGCCTTGCGCGCCGGTCTGATGCGTAACGAGCGTCATGCCGAGCATGCGATCGGCCTCGGCGCGCACATCATCGATCGATTTGACGACCTTGACGCCGCCGCCCTTGCCGCGACCGCCGGCATGGATCTGCGCCTTCACGACCCATACCGGGCCACCGAGTTCCTTGGCGGCCGTCACCGCTTCGTCCACAGAGAACGCCGGAATGCCGCGCGGCACCGGCACGCCCGCTGCCTTCAGAATTTGCTTGGCCTGATACTCATGGACATTCATCGGGCCGGTCGCTCCTTAAGCCAGGTCGGGCGAAATCTTCTTGGCGGCATCCATCAGGCCTTCGACGGAGGCAACGGACTTCTTGAAGGCGGCACGCTCTTCGCTGTTGAGCGATATCTCGACGATCCGCTCGACGCCGCCGGCGCCGATCACCGCCGGCACGCCGACATACATGTCATTGAGCCCATACTCGCCGGAAAGATGCACCGCGCAGGGGAGCACGCGCTTCTTGTCGCGCAAGTAACTCTCGGCCATCGCGATCGCCGAAGAAGCCGGCGCATAATAGGCGGAGCCGGTCTTGAGCAGGCCGACGATTTCAGCACCGCCGTCACGGGTGCGCTGCACGATCTGGTCGATCTTCTGCTGCGTCGACCATTTCATGGCGATGAGATCGGGCACCGGAATGCCGGCGACCGTAGAGTAGCGGATCAACGGCACCATCGAGTCGCCATGGCCACCCAGCACGAAAGCCGTGACGTCTTCGACCGACACTTTGAATTCTTCGGCGAGGAAATGCTGGAGCCGCGCGGAATCGAGGACGCCCGCCATGCCAACGACCATGTTGGCCGGCAATGCCGGAAAATTTCTGCAGCGCCCAGACCATGACGTCGAGCGGATTGGTGATGCAGATGGTGAAGGCCTTTGGCGCGTATTTGGCGAGGCCGGCGCCAACCTGCGCCATGACCTTGAGATTGATTTCGAGAAGATCGTCGCGGCTCATGCCGGGCTTGCGCGGCACGCCTGCCGTCACGATCGCCACATCCGCGCCTTCGATGCCTTCGTAACGATTGGTGCCTGACAATTTGGCGTCGAAGCCCTCGATCGGCCCGGCATGGGCGAGATCGAGCGCCTTGCCATGCGGAATGCCGTCGGCGATGTCGAAAATGACGACATCACCCAGCTCCTTCAAGCCGGCGAGATGCGCGAGCGTCCCGCCGATCATGCCTCCGCCGATCAGCGCAATCTTATTACGAGCCATCGTGATTTCCCTAACGGACAGGTGTTATTTTGCGCTGCAAAAAAGCGCCGCCCCCGTCTACTCCCCTCCGGTTAAGGCTTCAAGACCGAATGGCTCATCCCAAAGGCGTAAATGGGTCAGGTTTCGCCGGTTTTTTCCCACCAACCGGCCGACTGCATTTCTTCGAGCCGCGAGACGGTCCGCGCCGTTTCCGGAGGTTGCCGGGGCCCCACAAAAAGCTCCCGAGGCGCGACCTCGGCGGTCGCGACAAGCCGTCTCTGCGCGTCATAGAGCGTATCGACGAAGAGCACGAGGCGGCGGATTTCGTTACGCCGGTCGTGGGTCAGTTGCGGGATATGTTCGAGGAAGAGCGTACGGTAGGTTTTCGCCAGTGCCAGGAAATCGGCGGCACCGAGCGGCGCCTGGCAAAGCTGGGCAAAAGTGAAGCGAGCGCAATCGCGCGCCGTTTCAGGGATCGCGAGACTGCGGCCGTTCACGGTGATCGCAGCCGCCGTGCCGCGCTCGGTATCGGACAAATGCTGCCAGATGCACTGCAGCTTGGCGTCGGCTTCAGGCCCGAGCGGGGTGATGTAGGTCTGGGCGCCTTTGATGCGGCCGAGACGGTAATCATGTGTTCCATCAGCCGCGAGAACATCGAAGCGCTCTTCAATCAGGCGCACGAAGGGCAGGAACAATTGCCGGTTCAATCCATCCGGGTAAAGCCCGGCCGGCGGCACGTTCGAAGTCGTGACGATCACCGTTCCCTTGGCGAGCAATCCTTCGAACAGGCGCCCCACGATCATCGCATCCGCAATATCGTTGATCTGCATCTCGTCGAGGCAAAGCAACGCAAGTTCATCGCCGATCGTGGCCGCCACTTGCGCGACCGCATCGCCATCGCGCATCGCCTGGCGGATGGCGAAGATGCGCGCATGCACATCCTGCATGAAAGCGTGGAAGTGAATGCGCCGTTTGGCATCAACCGGTGCCGTTTCCGCGAAAAGATCCATCAGCATCGTCTTGCCGCGTCCGACCTCGCCGAAAATGTAGAGGCTGCGCGGCGCTTGAGGCGCCTTTGCGGGGAAGATGAGCCGCGACAGGAGCCCACGCTCCGGCTCACGGCCGTAAGAGGCAAGCTCTTGGCTCAGTGTGTCCAATCGCGCAACGACGCGCTCCTGCACGGCATCGGGCTTGAGGTCGCCGGCAAGTATCAGTGATCGATAGCGCGACAATAATGCGCCGTCGCCAGGTTTCGCCTGTTCGCTCACGAGTTGATCGACGGCCTGATTTCGAAGCCCAAGTGAAGGAGTCCGCCGTAAATGACACCCATCAGGATCATTGCAAGCGCCGTGGCTACGCCGGTGGCAAGACTCATGGGGACGCGGGAATGGCCCGCACGGCGCTCACCATAGCTCGCGCCAAACGCGGCGATCAACGCCACGGCGAGCAATATCGGCTGCATGGTGAAGAAGCTCGCCGCGGCGATCAGGATCGCGCACACCGTCAGCCCGGCACGAATGTTTCTCGGAAAGAATGACTGCAGGATCGACTGGACGGCGTGACCGCCATCGAGCGGGAGTACGGGCAGGAGATTGAGACCGTTGATGAGCGCCGTGACGAAGATGAGCTGGCCGGCATGCGGTACATCCAGAAACCCAAGGACGAAGCCCGCAACGAGCAGCAGCAGACTGAAACCCGGGCCCATCAAGGCCGCAAATGCATGTTCGAATTCGTTTCTAAAGGGCAATCGCGGCACCGCCAGCGCACCCAGGAACGGAATGAACAGGATGCGCCCCCAGGGCTGCCCGATCATTCTGAAAGCAACGAGATGCCCAAGTTCATGGAAGCTCAGAACCACGATCAGCAGCGCCGCCGAATACCAGCCGACCCACAGCCCGAAGGCGAGCACGCTGATCGCGCCGGTGGCAATGGCGACGGCGACGGCCATGCGCGTCTCGCGGCTGTGATCGACCTTTCCGGTCTCCGCAACGCTCTTGATCCGGTCGAGGCTCGCCCGAAGATCCATGCGCGCCAGGATATGCGCAAGCAGGCTGCGCGGTCCCCAGTCATATTGAAGCGTCAACCGGCAGCCACTTGGCTCTTCGGCCACCTTGGCATCGAGCTTCAAGAGCTGGTTGGTGAGGCGGCGCCCGAGCCCATGGCGTATTGCCGCGAGGTGGTTCGGCGGCGCGCGTTCGATGACCTGGAAATCGGCTTCTGAAATGTGGTCCGCCGCGCCCGGCGACAAGGTCGTGTAAGTCACACGATAAATATCCTGGTTCGGATCCAGGACCCGGATCTTGGCTTCACCCCGATGCCAGGCTTGCGAGCCCGGCGCGAAGTCTATGATCGCAAAGACTTCGGCGGCGGGTTTCCGGATGAAGGTCGAAGCGCGCACCGATATGGGCCGTCTGATGCTCAAGAACGAGACGAGGCCGATCAGAATTAGGAACGAGACCGAAGCCTGGCTCAGCAAGTCAAGCAGAGGGTTGTTCATCCCCGCGCGCCCTTTTCTAACACTGGAAAATGAACGCGATTCGCCCGCCAAGTCGAGAGTATGACGGCCGCTTTCGCCGATCGGCAATCATATGCGGATGGTCCAGTTGCCTCGCCTCATTGGTTTCGAGGTTGATCCTCTAGGGTGAGGGTTCGCCATTAACGTAAGATTACCGACGATCATCGTCGCTTCCGGACTTTTTATCACTGAACCATCCAATTGGGGTAATTCGGTCAGAATCGAAAACTTTGCAATTTTTGCGACATGCGGCGGGAATGGCAAAGTGTTCGTGACAAAAGCAGCGGCGAGACGAGTTTTGCCTCTATGAGAGCTGTCCGTTCGATGGGCCAGAGGGGATTTAGAGGTCCTCTCGATTGGATGAACTTCTTCCTCGCCGACGTTCGCGACGGTCTCGGACCCTATTTGGCGATCTACCTGCTCACGGTTCAGAAGTGGGACGCGGCCTCTATCGGCATCGTGCTAACCGTCGGCGGCCTTGCCGGCCTGATCGCCCAGACCCCCGCCGGATATGTCGTCGATAAGACCAAACTGAAGCAGGGCATCATCATCGCGGGCGCGATTGTCGTTACGCTTGGTTCGGTTGTGTTGCCTTTCGTCTCGAATTTCGCCGCGGTGGCCCTGACGCAGGCCCTGTCCGGCGCGGCGGGCGCGATATTTCCGCCCGCCATTGCAGCGATAACGCTTGGCATTGTCGGGCCGAAGGTTTTTTCAAAGCGCATCGGGCGCAATGAGGCGTTCAATCACGCGGGCAATGCCGTAGCCGCGACCATCGCCGGCGTCTCGGCCTATTTCTTCGGGCCGATCGTGGTATTTTTCCTCATGGCGTGATGGCCGTCGCAAGTATTTTCGCAACGCTTTCAGTTCCCGCCGCCGCGATCGATCACGACATCGCCCGCGGCCTGACACAGGGGCAGGAAGCGAACCTTCAACAGCCATCGGGACTGAAGGTTCTGCTCGCGAACCGCCAACTTCTGATCTTTGCCGCCTGCGCGACGTTATTTCATTTCGCCAACGCCGCCATGCTACCGCTGGTCGGTCAGAAGCTGTCGCTCGTCAACCCGCAATTGGGCACGACACTGATGTCGGCCTGCATCGTCATCGCCCAGATCGTCATGGTTCCGATGGCCATGCTGGTCGGTGCAAAAGCCGATATCTGGGGACGAAAGCCCCTGTTCCTGGCGGCTTTCCTTTTCCTGCCTATACGGGGGGTTCTCTACACCATCTCGGACGACCCTTACTGGCTGGTGGGCGTTCAAAGCCTGGACGGAATCGGCGCGGGGATCTTCGGAGCGCTCTTTCCGGTGGTCGTCGCCGATCTGACGCGCGGCACCGGACGTTTCAACGTCAGCCTCGGCGCCATCGCCACCGCTCAGGGAATCGGCGCCGCGCTCAGCACCACGGTCGCGGGCTTCATCGTGGTATGGGCGGGCTACAGCGCCGCATTCCTGTTTCTCGGTGCCGCCGCGGCCGCAGCGTTTCTCCTCTACTTATTCGCCATGCCCGAAACCTTGAACATCGCCAGCGAGCGCCGCCAAGGCGCGAAGTTCACCGCATGGTCGGGATCGAGAACTGCGCCCCTTCCTTGATGCCCGATGGCCAGCGCGCGGTGACCGTCTTGGTGTGCGTGTAGAAACGGATCGCGTCGGGCCCATGCTGGTTGAGGTCGCCGAAGGCCGATCGCTTCCAGCCGCCGAACGTGTGATAGGCGAGCGGTACCGGGATCGGCACGTTGATGCCGACCATGCCGACCTGGACGCGCGCCGCGAAATCGCGTGCCGCGTCGCCGTCGCGCGTGAAGATTGCCACGCCATTTCCATATTCGTGATCATTGGCGAGGCCGAGCCCCTCCTCATAGGTCTTGGCGCGAACCACCGACAGGACCGGTCCGAAAATCTCTTCCTTATAGATGCGCATGTCCTTGGTGACGTTGTCGAAAAGCGATCCGCCAAGGAAAAAGCCGTTCTCATAGCCTTGCATCTTGAAGCCGCGGCCATCGACGGCAAGCGTGGCGCCCTCCTTGATGCCAAGATCGATATAGCCCTTCACCTTGTCGAGATGCTGCTTGGTGACCAATGGTCCGTAGTCGGCCTCGCGATCGGTCGAAAGCCCGACCCTCAACTTCTCGACGCGCGGAACGAGCTTTTCAATCAGAGCGTCAGCCGTGGCCTTGCCGACCGGCACCGCGACCGAAATCGCCATGCAGCGCTCGCCCGCCGAACCATAGCCCGCGCCGATCAAGGCATCGACAGCCTTGTCCATGTCGGCATCGGGCATGACGATCATGTGGTTCTTGGCGCCGCCGAAGCAGGCCGCACGCTTTCCATGCGCGGTTGCGCGCGAATAGACATATTGCGCGATCGGCGTCGAGCCGACGAAGCCGACGGCGGCGATATCGGGATCATCGAGGATCGCATCGACCGCTTCCTTGTCGCCATTGACGACATTGAGGATACCGGGCGGCAGGCCCGCTTCGATGAAAAGTTCGGCAAGCCGCATCGGACATGACGGATCACGCTCGGATGGCTTGAGGATGAAGGCGTTGCCGCAGGCGATCGCCGGTGCCGCCTTCCACAGTGGGATCATCGCCGGGAAGTTGAACGGCGTGATGCCGGCGGCCACGCCAAGCGGCTGGCGCATGGAATACATGTCGATTCCAGGCCCCGCACCGTCGGTAAAGTCGCCCTTGACGAGATGCGGAATGCCGACCGTGAACTCGGCCACTTCGAGCCCGCGCTGTAGATCGCCGAGCGCATCGGGAATGGTCTTGCCGTGCTCTTCGGAAATGAGGCGCGCCAGTTCCTCGCGATGCTGATTGGCAAGATCGAGGAAGCGCATCATCACCCGGGCGCGCACTTGCGGATTCTTCGCCGCCCATTCCGGTTGTGCCGCCTTGGCGTTCTCGACTGCTGCGCGAACTTCCGCCCCTGAGGCGAGCGCAGTGCGCGCGGCGATTTCGCCGGTATTGGGGTTGAAAACGTCGCTGAAGCGCCCGGATTTGCCCGTAACGCGCTTGCCGCCAATGAAGTGGCCGATTTCCTTGACCATGCTCAATCGTGCCCGCCTAGAATTGCGCTTGGCACGCTCCCTGTTTTGAATGGCTGTCCTTACGCCGGCCCTCTACGCGTCGCAAGTCGTCGGCCGTGAGGGCAATTTAATTACGCAAGAGCTCAAGGCCGCATTACGAAATTCCAAACGAGGCGCCGAGTGCGACAAAATATAGTGTGCATTGCAAAATAACTGCGCTTCTGCGCCTTGTTTTTGCTGCATTGCAGCGTAATTTTCACATTCGGCACCCATAAGAAGATTGAAGAAAAGAGGTGAACCATGTCCGGTGACGGCGAAGCTCCCGGCACAATTCGCAAGCTCTGGTCCACCGACCGGGCAGCCTTCCAGGACCACCTGTTGCGACTGGACGAAGATAGTCGCCGATTGCGCTTCGGTGCGCCGGTCTCTGACAGTTTCCTCGAAGATTATGCCAGTACCGCCTTCCGGCTCGACACGATCATCTTTGCTTATTTCGAGGACCATCACATACGCGCCGCCGCTGAACTGCGTGGCGTCTCATTCGCTTTCTCGCCGGCCGCCGAAGCGGCTATCACGGTAGAGTTCAATTGGCGCAATCGCGGCCTCGCCTCGCAATTGATGGATCGCCTTCTTGTCAGCGCGCAGAACCGGCATGTGAGCCAGATCTACATGATCTGCCTGCGCGAGAACGGCGCCATGCGGCATGTCGCACAGAAATTCGGCGCACGATTGCACTTCGAGCAGGATGAGGTGGTGGGCAGGCTCGATCCCGCGTGGCCAACACCAGCATCGCTGATGCAGGAGGGCTGGCAGGACGCCAATGGCTTTGTCACGGCAGTGATCGAATGGCCGCAGTGAAGGAATTTACCCGCTACTGGAAGCCTCCTCCGCGCGAGATGCTCGCCGATTTGCGCGCGAGGCCCAAACGGCGCTGGCCAGGGGCCACGGCGCGCGGATTGCGCGACCCGCAAGTCTGCAGGTACTGAAGATGATGCGTCAGATCGCTATACCCGGCACCCAGGCATAGCCGTCATCATCGATGAGAATGCATTCGCGAAGTCCATGGGGCTTGTCCATCGTACCGGCAAGCACAGTCCACCCGCCGGCGCGCGCCGCCGCTTCGGCACGGTCGGGATCGACGCCATAGAGTCGCAACTCTACGCCGACGCCGCGGCCTTCAACGCCCTCCAGAAATCCCGATAATGGATTGTTCGAATAAGTGTGATCGGCGTGATACTGCCATTCGCCGCCAGCCCAGCGCATGGCGGCAAAATCATTGTCCCAATAGCTGGCTGTCGCCCCAAAAACATCGACCGCGAAGCGCACCGACTTCTCGACGTCCCGCACAAGAAGATTGAAACTCGCGCCGGGCCTCAGGCTGCGGCCGTATTCGGGCGCCGACATCCACGGCGTCTGGTCTGCTGGGCGCTGTTTGGTCATGGCTTCGGGGGCGCGTGACAGACCGCTTCTATATTGTGGCCGTCGAGATCGAGAACGAAGGCGCCGTAGTAATCCTTGTGATAATGCGGCCGCAAACCCGGCGCGCCATTGTCGCGTCCGCCCGCAGCAAGCGCAGCCTTATAAAATGCATCGACTTGCTGGCGATCAACGGCTGCGAACGCAATATGCACGTGATCTTCGACATGCCGACCTGGCCCGATCCAGAAGAATGGCTTTTCGCCCACCCCGAACCCGCATGCAGAGTCTTCACCACCGGTCATCTCCGGTGTCACTTCCATGACTAGTGAAATACCCAAAGGCGCCAGCGCCGTTTCGTAAAAGGCCTTCGACTCCGCGTAGTTTTCGACCGATACGCCGATATGATCGATCATGCCTCACTCCTCCGGCAGCAGCGCGGGATCGCGCGCCAGGCTGCGCAGCAACCCGAGCGCGTAAGTGCAGGTGTAACTGCCCTCGGCGTAAGAGCCGATCGCATAGGCATCGAATGTCACGACGGCGTCTTCGGACGTAAAAGTCCAGCGCGTCAGGTCGGCGACATATTCATCGATGGTCGAATTCCTGGTAATTGGGATCATCGGCAGGCTTGAATTCCTCGCCATCCATCTTCTCGGTCTTTTGTTCTTTGATTTGTTGCCGGCACGAGAGGACCAAGGGTTCCTTGTCGGCCGGATCGAACAAAATATCGAAGGTTATGTTGCGGCCGCCGATCAGATCGACGTTCACATTGGTGATGCCGCCATTGCCATGCGCGCCACCATCGAAGCTCCATATGTCTATCGCGCTCGAGACTATCTTGGGCGAAGCATAGCTCAGCACCGCGGAGGCCACGGCTGAGAGTTCCATGCCTTCCATCACATCCGTATTTTGTTTGCCAAGCGGCGCCTTCTTGGCGATCTGGTCCAGTTCGCGATTGAAGATCTTCTGCCCTTGCGTCGCGGGGTTCGCAAAGCGAAGCAGCGTATAATCGACACTATATTTCTTAGGCCCGCCTTCCTGCTGGATGAAAACGGGTATGATCCGCGCATCAGTACCGGGGCCGGATTGAGGGGCGCCGTCAAGGAGGAGCCGGCGCTCCTTCGTGAAATCGAGAAGACATTTCGTGAGCTCTTGTCCGCTTTCGGCAGCGCAGCGGTCGTTCCTTACGCCGAGCCACCGCTTCTGCGCGAGCTGAAGCATGCTCGCCTCGCTGCCTTCCAGCGAATGGCGAACAGCTGCATAGGCCGCGCTCATCGCATCGTCCACCGCCTTGAGTGCCGGGTCGGCACAGATGGCGCGCTCGATTTTGGTCGATGCCTTGTTGCAATCGAATGCAACAGCTTCCCCGCCCGACGGAATTGCAAGCAACAAAACAGCCGAAGCGGCAAACAGCGCGACCTTCATCATATTCCTTACTGTGTGGAGACTGAGGCGAATTCCTCTTAGACGACAATGCCGCTGCCGGTAAGTCCCGTCACCTCGGCGCTTTTGGCAGATCTCCCAAGGCGCCGAGCACCAGGGAATGGAAATGATGCAGCCCATGCTCCGAGATATAGGTTCGGTCCTTGTCGACGATGAATCGCCCTTGCGCATAGGCTTTGGAGTGGAGTCCGCGCTGCACGCTCTCGACCAGACCGATATCCTCGGGCTGGAGGACTTCGTCTATGTATTTGATAGCGCTCCATTCGCTTTCGGTCGGTTTCTCGTCGGTGAGAAAAACGTCGAAATGTTCGAGCGTCGTTTCGGGGCCTGTCGGCATGATGTGCAGCACCGTAACATTCGGCGAGCCAGGGAAGATGTTGAACGTCACATTCGGCCACAGCCACCAGGCCGCAAAATCGCGCTCTTCGCCCGCCTCGAAGTGATAAGCCGTGTTATCCGGCCGCCCGGGTGGCGAGATGTGACTTGAGTAGATACCGTAGGTTTTGGTGCGATATTTCTGGATGTCGACAAGATCGACGAACGCCGGATGCGCGACCGAGCAGTGGTAGCATTCTAGGAAATTGTCGACGACGTTCTTCCAATTCGCCTTGAGCTCATAGGTAAGGCGATGCGCAAATTTGAGCTTCTCGGGCTCGGCACAGAAGCTGCGCATCTCCCGATCGAGATCGCCGGTCTGCTCCTTAAGCGTCGTCGCATCGGGATCGAGATTGACGAAGACGAAGCCCGCAAATTCCTCGAGCCTCACCGGCTTGAGATTGAACTCATTGCTATCGAAACCCTGGACGCGTTTCTGGCCCGTGGCGGTGCGCAGCCGCCCGTCCATGTGATAGGTCCAGGCATGATAGGGACAGACGATCATCTTGCGCCTTGCCGCAGCCGGTCAGCAATTCATGGGCGCGGTGCGAACACACATTGTAAAAGGCCCGCAAAACGCCATCGGCGCCGCGCGTCACCGCGATGTTCTGATCGCCGATCATGCAGGTCACGAAGGAATTGGGCTCAGCGACCTGGCTCACATGGCAGACGAAGTTCCAGGACTTGAAGAAGATCGCTTCCTGCTCGCGCTCGAAGATATCGCGATCGATATAATACTGGGCGGGGATCGTGTAGGATTTTTCCGGGTCGCGATCGAATTTCCCGATGTCGCAGATATGGCGCGGAATCACATTCATGGGCGATCTCCTTCCTTGGCTTTCGGGGCAGGCTATCAATCCCTGATCTGCAACACAATCTTGCCCGTCATACCCCCTGATTCAATGAGCTGATGCGCCTTGGCGACCTTCTCCAGAGGCAGGCAATGCGAGACATGGACGCTGATCTTGCCAGCCGACAACAAGGAAAGGCAGGCCTCGACGATCCCAGCCTGCGCGGCGAGCCGCTCAAGAAGGCCGCGCCACATCGGCAGGAGCATCATTTCAGCGACGATCGTGAGATTGTTGTTGTAGGCTGTGAGCATCTCGTCGTCGCCCGCCAGCCCCATCAAGGTAACGATGCGGCCATAGGGTGCCATGCAGGCATAGGTGCGCCTGAGAACATCCGCGCCGGCATTGTCCAGCGCAACGTCCACGCCTTTGCCGCCGGACCACGCCAATGTCCGCATGACGAAATCCTCGCGGCGATAATCGATGCAAAGGTCAGCACCGAGCGCCGCGGCGAATTCGGCCTTTTGTGGCGAACTGACCGTCGTCGCGACCCGCGCGCCAGCAAGCTTTGCAAGCTGGATCGCGATGTGACCCGTGCCGCCCGCCCCGCCATGGATAAGGACATGATCTGCCGGTTCGACCTTCGCCCGCCACTTCGGCGATTCCCATGCGGTGATCGCGACGAGTGGAAGCGCGGCCGCCTGTTCAAACGAGACATTATCTGGAATTGCCGCGAGCTGGCTGTCGGGCACGACGGCATATTCGGCATAGGTGCCGAGCTCTCCGCCTATCCCGCCATTGCAGAAGGCGACCCGCATTCCGGGCCTGACCACGGTAACCCCGCTTCCGACCGCTTCAACGGTTCCGGCGCCGTCATGGCCAAGGACGAGCGGCGACGGACCTTCGACATAGCCTCCCAGCTGGCGAAAGAAGCAGTCGGCCGGATTGACGCTCGCTGCTGAAAGCCTGACCAGAACTTCGCGCGGCCCGCGCGGCCAACCGAGCTCGACCGTCTGTTCCGCCAGCGCCTCCACGCCGCCCTTACCCGTCGCGATGATCGCGCGCATCTTCATGAACTCACCGCGACGTCTTACGCAATTGCCTGATGTACCAGATCATGATGACGGTAAGACAGGCAAAGACCGCGCAGGCGAGGATCACTGCGGACACCGCAAGCCTGGGCGTCCCGGCCGAGCGCAGGCTGAGCCACATGAGAACAGGCAGGGTCTGCGTGTCGCGATCGGTCAGGAACAGCGCCATCACGAATTCATTGAGCGAGATGACGAAGGCGAAGAGCGCTGAGGAGATGATTCCGGTTGAGACCGAGGGCACGACGATCTCGAAGAATGTCTGCAAAGGCTTGCCGCCGAGATCGTAAGATGCCTCGACGATGCGGTGGTCGATGGTCCTAAACGTCGCTTCCATCAGCATGAAGACGAGCGGCATTGCCCAGAGCGAATGCGCGATCATCAGGAGCAACCGCGAGCCATAAAGCTGGAAGCCGAAAATCTTGATGCCGCCGAAGGCGATCGCCACGCCCAGTCCCAGCACCACGCCGGGCATGAAGAGCGGCAGCATGATGATGAGATAGAGGCCGCTCTTGAACGGAAAGGGATAGCGCTCGAAGGCCCAGGCCGCCAACACGCCCGATGTCGTGGCAATGATCGTCGTACCGATTGCGACGATCAGGCTATTGAGAAGCGCACCGGTGAATTGCGCACTGCCGAGAAAATCCTTGTACCATTTGAGCGACCAGGTGTTGATCGGAAAGCGGATCATATTGGCGTCGTTGAACGACATGATCAGCGTCACCACGATCGGGATCAGGATGTAGCCGACGACAAAGACCGTAAAGGCGATCGAAACCACCTTGAGGAAGGCGTGCTGGAAGTTTAAGCCGCGATTGATGCTCTGCGCCGCAGCAAGCTCAGGCATGGAATGATGTCCGCTTGGCGTTGAGACTGCGCGTGAACATCATGACGACCGCGACAGCCACCACCAGGATCATCGAGAAAGCCGAGGCGAGCGGCCAGTTGGACTTGCCCAGCATCTGCTCCTGGATGAGATAGCCCATCGTCCACAATGTATCGGGACCAAGCGCGGACGGCGTCGCATAGGTACCCATCGCCCAGATGAAGGATTGCGCGAAGGCGACCAGGATTCCGGTCCAGGTCAACGGCAACAGCACTTCCCGGAAAGTCGTGAAGGGCTTGGCACCAAGATCGCCGCTCGCCTCAAGCAGGCGCTTGTCGATGCCATCGAGGATCGACAGGAGAATAAAGAAGCAGAACGGCAAGGTGACATAGACGAGCCCGACAAAGGCGGCGAACTCCGTATACATGAGGCTGATCTTTTCGGAGATGATGCCGCTCGATGTCAGCGCGTAGGAGAGGAGCCCATTTTTCGGAAAGAACATCCACCAGCCGAAAATGATCGAGATTTCGGAGATAAGCAGCGGACACAATGCCAGCCCGATAAAGGCCAGCCGCCAGCGCGCCGGCTTGAGCCACACGAGCATGGCGAAGGCATAGCCGATGATCAGGGTCGCCAAGGAAGCGATCAGCGACAATTTCACCGTTGTCCAGATGGCGGTGACGAACCGCTCCTCGGTTAGAAGCTGCACATAATGCCGGCCGGTGAAGCCCGGCACATAGAGACGCTGCGGTTCATGTTCGTTGAAGCTCATACGCAGCATCAACAGCATCGGAATGCCAAAAAAGATGATCGAGATTACGAGCGCCGGCGACATCAGCGCCCACGGCAGGAGGCGCTCGACGCGGCGCGCCCGGCGCGCCTCGACCGAAAGCGACAGCGCGTGCGTCTCGGTCACCGCCGTCACTGAAAGACCGACATGTGGGCGCTGTCCCAGCCGACAAGGCAGCGCTGGCCCGGATTGAAGCGTTCTGGCCCGGCATAGTCACAGAAGAGTTCGAGCGCCCCGATTTGAAGTGATAGCGATAGAAGTCGCCGAGGAATTCGGCAAACGCGACATTGGCCGCGATGCGGTTATCCGCATTGCTCGCAGCTTCGCCCAGGACGACGCGCGACGGCCGCACATAGAGCCGCCACTCGCCGGTGCCCGGCGGCTTGGCGAGCTTGAGATCGACCGGCTCGCCCGATCTTGTCCTTTACCGCGCCGTTCTGGATCGTCACAGGAAGACAGCAGAGATTCGCCGATGAAGGTGAAGACGAATTCGCTCTTCGGCGCATGGAAGATCACATCGGGCTTGTCGATCTGAACGATATGCCCCTTGTTCATGACCGCGACCCGGCTCGACATGGCCATCGCTTCGCTCTGGTCATGGGTCACATAGATTGCACTGAATCCAAGTTCGTCATGCAATCGCTTGATCTCGGCGCGCAATTGCAGGCGCAAGGAGAGATCGAGCGCCGAAAGCGGTTCATCGAAAAGCAGGATCGCCGGCCGCAGCGCCATCGAGCGAGCAAGCGCGACACGCTGCTTCTGGCCACCGGAGAGCTGAGCCGGATACCGCTCCTCGAAGCCAGTGAGCCGCACCATCGTCAATGCATCCCTGACGCGCTTTTCGCTCTCGGCCTTGTCGACCTTATGCATCTTGAGGCCGTAAACGACATTCTCGGCCACGGTCTTGTGCGGAAAGAGCGCGCCCGACTGGAAGATAGTCGCCGTATCGCGCGCATAGGGCGGCAGATGATCGACACGCCGGCCATTGATGCGGATTTCGCCAGAGTCGGGTCGTTCGAAACCACCGATGAGGCGCAAGGTCGAGGTTTTGCCAGAACCCGAAGGCCCGAGCAGCGTCAGGAATTCGCCCTTGGCGACTGTCAGCGAGACATCGTCAACGGCGATCACTTGGCCGTAGGTTCTACGAATGTGATCGAGTTCCAGCGCAGGCGCTGTTGTCACGTCCTTTTCCCTCCCGCCGGCTTTCCGGTCTTGTCAAAACGCCCGCCCGGTAGACCGGACGGGCGCTCATTCTTGCACGATCTGCGGCGCGATCAACCCGCCGTCGTAATCTCGATGATCTTTTTGAAGCGGGCGTCGATGTCGTTCCACGCCGCGCCGAGCTTGGTCCAGCCCTCGATGGTCAGGAGCTGGAACATTTTCTGGTAGTCTTCATTCGACTTCGGATAGCTGTTGCCCCAATGCGGCGGCACCGTCACATCCTTGCGAGCGACGAAGATCAACGACTTGGACAGAAAGCGGTCCTGTGTCTCCTTGTCGAGGAGGTAGTTGAGGAAGAGATCCGACAGGTCGTTATGCTTGCTGCCACGGATTTTGAAATACCAGTCCGTCCAAGCCGACGTGCCTTCGACCGGCACGGTGGCGCTGTAGACGCCCGGATTCTCGTTCAAAAAGGTGAGCGCGTCCGATGAGTAGCTCATCGCCGCATCCGCCTCTTCCTGATTCAGGAGATTGGCTTGCTCGGCGCCGTCCTTGAACCATTTCGCGACCTTGAGCTTCTCGAGTTCCTTGAAAAGCGGCTCGGTCCCGTTCGGGTAGTCCCACATTTCCTCAAGGCCGGCTTTGGACGAACTCATCACCGCCGGAACGGAGAGCGACCACCACCAGGCGGAGCCGTCGAGCGTCGTCTTCTTGGCAAGCTTGTCGCTCCATAGCGACTTCCAGCTATTGTCGGTGATGCCGAGTGAGTTCCGCATCACGAGCATTGTCGTGCCGCCGCCGAAGGGAACGCCGTATTTCGCCATATCGGCCGGCCGCGTATCATAGAACCACGAATAGATCGCATCGAGGTTCGGGATCTTGGACTTGTCCTGCTCGACCCATACGCCCTCGGCCATGCCGGAGGACGAGACATATTCTTCACCGACCGAGATGTCGAAGGGCGGATTGTCCGCCGGCGCAGCCTTGATCTGGCTGACCATCTGGTCCCAGCCGCCGACCGTCTCGGCCTTGGTGCCGTATTTGGCGTTGAACGGCTCGATGACTTCCGACCTGAAAACCTGCTCGTAATTTCCCGACCAGGAAACAGCGATCAGGCTCTCGCCTTCAAACGCGGCCTTGGCGGTAGTCACTGGCGCACGCCCGATGATTGCCGGGGCCGCCATGAATACTCCGGCTCCGAGCGCCAATTTGCTGGCGCCGGTCAAGAGTCCGCGACGGCTCACATGCAAACGCGGGTTCTTAGTCTTACTCATTCGAAAACCTCCCAAATATTATAGTTGTAAAGAAATTTAGCGCCGGGAAGGCGGGGGCCGTCAAGGATTTTTATTGGACGGCCGTCCAAGAACCCGGATAGGGTTTCACTCGAGGAGAGTGAGATGCCCAAGCTTGGCATGGCCCCGGTCCGCCGCAAGCAATTGATCGACGCTGCGATCGCCACGATCCATGACTATGGCTTCGCCGAGGCAACGGTTGCTCGCATCGCAGCCAAGGCCGGCGTCTCGACCGGCATCGTCCATCACTACTTCGCCGACAAGAACGACCTTCTTGCGGCAACGATGCGGGCTCTCCTCGAAATCCTGCGCCGCGAGGCCGTCGAACGATTGAAGCTCGCGCGCACCCCCCGCGCCCGCGTCGATGCCGTCATCCACGCCTCCTTCGGCGATGCACAATTCGGAGAGGAAGTTTTTTCGGCGTGGCTCGCGCTGTACGGCAATGCCCGAACATCGGCGCATTTGCAGCGCATCCTGCGGATCTATCATCGCCGGCTCAATTCAAATCTTCGTCATGACCTGAGCGCCCTCGTCGGCGGATCCGCGGCGCGACCGGTGGCTCTCAACATTGCCGCGCTGATCGACGGCTTGTGGCTGCGCTACGCATTGACCGGCCGCCCCGATAGTCCCGAAACGCCGCGTGCGCTCGCCCGCGACTATCTCGATGCCAAGCTCGCGACTCTGACTACGGCGGCCTTTAATGCAGAGCCTGTTCGTCGGGAGGCGGCTTTGCTCCGGTCATAAAGCCGACCGCGTCCGACATCGTGTGCTTCTTGGGATCGATGACACAGAGGCGCTTGCCGAGGCGATGAATGTGAATGCGATCGGCAACTTCAAAGACATGCGGCATGTTGTGGCTGATCAGCACGATCGGCAGGCCGCGACGCTTGACGTCGAGAATGAGTTCGAGCACGCGCCGTGATTCCTTGACCCCCAAGGCGGCCGTCGGCTCGTCCATGATAACGACCTTCGATCCGAAAGCTGCGGCACGCGCGACCGCAACGCCCTGGCGTTGACCGCCCGACAAGGTTTCGACCGGTTGGTTGATATTCTGGATGGTGAGAAGTCCGAGCTCGCTCAATTTGTCGCGCGCGAGCTTGGCCATCAACGACCGGTCGAGCCTGCGAAAGATTTGGCCGCTCCAGCCTGGTTTTCGCAGCTCCCGCCCCAGAAACATATTGTCCGCAATGGAGAGTGCCGGCGACAGAGCGAGGTTCTGATAGACCGTCTCGATCCCAGCCCCGCGGGCATCGATCGGCGACTTGAAATTGACCGGTTTGCCCTCAAGGCGAATTTCGCCCGCGTCGGGAATGACCGCCCCGCACAAGGCCTTGATGAGCGTCGATTTCCCCGCGCCATTGTCGCCGATGACGGCAAGAATTTCACCGCGGCGCAATTCGAAATCCGCATGATCGAGCGCCACGACGCGGCCATAGCGCTTGTTGAGCTGTTTCGCTTCCAGGACGATATCGTTCATGCCGAGAGCTTCCTGATCCACTGATCGATGGTGACGGCGACGATGATCAACACGCCGACGGCAAAATCCTGCCACAGAAGTTCAAGTCCGCTGAGCGCCAGGCCATTGCGGAAAACACCGACGATCAAGGCGCCGAACAGGGTGCCGATGATCGAGCCGCGGCCGCCGAACAGGCTGGTGCCACCGATCACCACGGCAGTGATCGAGTCGAGATTGGCTGTAAGCCCGCCTTGCGGACTGACGCCGCCGATGCGCCCGATCAGGACCCAGGCGGCAATGGCGCAGATAAGTCCTGCCAGTGCATAGACCGCAATCAGTGTGCGGTTGGTGTTGATGCCGGAGAGGCGGGCGGCGTCGGGATCATCACCCGTCGCATAGACATGGCGCCCGAAGGCCGTGCGATTGAGCACATACCAGACGGCCAGCGCGAGCAGTACCATCAGGATCGAGCCGTAATTGACGACCCAGCCTTTGAGAAACGGCAAGTCGAGCCCGATACTCTTGAACAGGTCATAGAGTTTTATGAGCGTTCCCGTCCATTGCAGGAATGGCGCGACCGCCTCCATGTCCTGCTGGCGAATGGTCTCGCTGCGCGAATACCAGGTGTTGAGAGCGCCGAAGATGCTCCACGTACCGAGCGTGACGATGAAGGGCGGCAACCGCAGCATTGTCACGATGAGGCCGTTGACGGCGCCGCAGGCAAGTCCCGTGAGCAGCCCGAGCGGAAAAGCGATCTCCACCGGCACGCCATAGACGACGGCGGTACGGCCCATGACCACGGAGGCCAGGATCATGATCGCACCGACGCTGAGATCGATACCGGCGGTGAGAATGACGAGAGTTTGCGCGATGCCGAGGATCGCGATGATCGTCACCTGTTGCAGGACGACCGAGAGATTGAGCGGCGAGAGGAATTTTCCGGGCGCGGCGATCGAGAAGATGACGACGCCAAGCAGCAATACGATGAACGGGATGGAGGTAGGGTATTGATGCAGGAAGCCTTTGATCCGCCGGATCGTGCCGCGATCTTCTTCCTCGAAGCTCGCAACTGTCTGGCTGCCGCTCGCCAGTCCGCGCTCGGCAAGGGATGATCCCACCGCATCGTCGCTCATAGGCTCTCCTCCCCAGGGCCTTGCACGAAAAGGGGACGCCCGGAGGCGTCCCCTGGCAATGCTAGAATAACCGGGGGTTGTCCCCGGTCAACACGCGATCAGCCCCAGCAGAGTTTCAGGCCCTCATCGACCGAGATCGAACTCGACGCCATCGACCGGCTTGGCCGTGATTAAGGTCGCGCCGGTATCGAAGAATCCAGCGGCCGGATCGATTTCAGGGAGCTTGCCGGATGCGATCGCTTCAAGCGCCATGGCCGCCATCTTGTGGGGATATTGCTGCGATGTCGCACCGATGACGCCGGCCTGGACGTTCTTCACACCTGGGCAGCCGCCGTCGATCGAAACGATCAACACGCTGCCGTCATCCTTGCCGACCGCCTTGAGGGCTTCCCATGCGCCCGCTGCGGCTGGCTCGTTGATCGTATAGACGACATTCACGTTCGGGCACTTCTGCAATGCGTTCTCCATCGCCGTGCGGCCCTTTTCCTGGTCGCCCTGGCTGATTTCATGCGTGCAGATGCGCGGATCGTCTTCATCGCCATACTTGTTGGGATCCTTGGCGTCGATGCCAAAGCCCTGCATGAATCCCTGGTCGCGCAGAAAGTCGACGGTCGGCTGGTTGGTGGCGAGGTCGAGGAACACGATCGACGCGTCCTTGGCCTTGTCGCCCAGTGTCTTGGCAGCCCACTGGCCGATCAG
This sequence comes from uncultured Alphaproteobacteria bacterium, assembly GCA_963805405.1. Lineage (GTDB taxonomy): Bacteria > Pseudomonadota > Alphaproteobacteria > Rhizobiales > Aestuariivirgaceae > JAEUMG01. The sequence goes on from CAWDUC010000001.1 coordinate 287,799, forward strand.
ATTGCCGGCCTTGCGGTTGTCGGTGGCAAACGTCGCGGTCGCCGCATCCATCGGATCGAGCGGCGTGTCGAGCACGATCACCGTCAAGCCGGCGTCGCGCGCCTTCTTGATCGTCGGCACAATCGCCTTTGAATCCGAAGGCACGATCGCGAAGCCCTTGGCGCCGGCCGAGATCAGATTCTCGATCGCCGCCACCTGCCCGTCATTGTCGCCGTCGAACTTGCCGGCAGCGGTGCGCAGATCGATGCCGAGTTCCTTGGCCTTTTCCTGCGCGCCTTCGCGCATTTTGACGAAAAACGGATTGGTTTCGGTCTTGGTGATGAGGCCGACAATGACCTCTTCCGCCAATACGGGGGTCGCAGCCGCGAAGGCCATGAGGCCGACGCCGAATGCTAAAGATTTCAACACAGATTTCACGAGAACCTCCCTTTGGAACGGCCCCGCACTGCGGGGCGGTTGAAACTCGAATTGCCGTTACACGGTCGCCGGGATCCCGGTTCTTCGAAAGCGCGCGCAATGGTTCCGATCAAACATCACAGCCCAAATCTCTAGGCCCGTCAATTCATTCGCTTCTCCGTGCGCCCGCGGATCATGTCGGCGGCCTTCTCGGCGATCATGATCACCGGCGCGTTGGTATTCGACGAGACGAGGAATGGCATGACCGAGGCATCGCAAACCCGCAAGCCTTCGATGCCGTGAAGCTTGAGTTCCGGCGAGACGACGGCGAGCTTCCCCGTTCCCATCGCGCATGTCCCCGCTGGATGATGGTCGGTCTTGGCGCTTCGAAAAGCATAGCGCGCGATGTCTTCATCGCTCTCGCAGGACGGCCCTGGCACACGCTCTGCCAGCACGAACGGCTTCAATCCATCTTGCTTCATGATCTCACGTGCGAGATTCAATCCCGCAATCGAAATCTGCCGGTCGTATGGATCTTCCCAGTAATTCGGATCGATCAACGGCGCCGCGCGCGGATCGCTTCCGGCTAGCCGCACCGTGCCACGCGACCGCGGCCTGAGGAACGCCGAATTGAGCGTGACGCCGGCATTGCTGCAGTTTGGCGACCCCGCTTCGATCCCCGAGCCCATGCCGAGATGAAACTGAATGTCGGGAGACTGCGCATTTCGATCCACGAACCAGAAGCCGCCGGTCTCGAAAAGGCTTGAGGCCGCCGGTCCGTCGCGAAACAAGGCATAGCGCAGGCCCGCGAGTGCCGCCCAATGCGGCTTTCCGTACTTGTCATAGGTGTGATCGCCGGTGCATTCGCAGATCACGCAGAGATTGAGATGATCCTGCAGATTGCCGCCTACGCCGGGCAGATCGTGCACGGATCGCAAGCCGACGCTCTCAGACGTGCTGGGCCGGCCCGATCCCGGATTGCAGCAAAAGCTTCGGCGAGCCGATAGCGCCGGCCGTCAAAGGATCACTTCACGCTCGGCACGAAGTGACCTCGACGCCACTTTTACCCGCGATCTGCAATACCGTCGCGCACGTCCGTTCTCGACGACGATGCGCAAGGGCCGTATGCCAGCTTCACAGAGAGATTAGGTCGCGTCATCGCAGGCTCAAGATAGGGCTCCGCGTCACTGACGAGCGTCGTGCTCGTCTTTGGGTCAGTTGATAGAAGCCGACCCCTTCGGGTTTCGGTCCGCTAAGATCGGCGCAGTACGGGATGCCCGCCTCGCCCGCCGCTAAAAAACGCCTCGCAGATCGGCAATGGCGCTGCGGGTTTCGACACGCCGAGCGGGCCACCCTTGCCATGCCATTCATTCTCGAATCTCTGGTTGTCTTCAGCTTGCCGGAAATAGGGGAGCACTTCGCGATAGCTCCAGCCGTTGCAGCCGGCTTCGCCGCCCAGCCGTCATAGTCGAGCGGATGCCCGCGTGTAGATCTGCGCGTTGATCGAGGAACCGCCGCCGATGACTTTGGCCTGGGTATACCTGACTACGCGCCCGCCCAGATGCTTCTGCGGCACCGTCGACCAGCCCCAGCTGCCGATACCTTTGGTCATCTTGGCGAAGCCGGCCGGAATGTGAAAAAGCGGATGGCGATCATTGACCGCCCGCTTCGACGAGCAGTACTTTTACGTCGCTGTCTTCGCTGAGGCGCGCCGCGAGCACGCAACCCGCAGAGCCGCCGCCGACGATGATGTAGTCGAAACTTTGTGCGCTCATGCGAGCCGCAGTTGCGTCTCCGGATCGAAGAACACGGCCTTGTCGAGATTGAAGGCGAGCGTGGTTGTCTGGCCGGGCGAGACCCTGGCATCGGCGCGCAATGCGCACCACTGCCTCCTTGCCACCGAGATTGGTCACCGCGAACGTATCGGACCCCGCCGGCTCCACGACTTCGATGAGACACGGCGCTTCGACGACATTGCGCGAAGTGCGATCCGCGCCATCGGGATCGGTCACGGCTTCCGGCCTGATGCCGAATACCACCTTGCCGGGTTTGAGCGCGGCACCTGCTTCGCCCAGCGCGATCGACAAGGCCTCGCCCGAACGCTGGTTGACCTTGAGCCGCGTGCCATTGCCTTCCCGCACGATCTCGGCTGGGATCAGGTTCATCGCCGGCGAGCCCATGAAGTCGGCGACGAACATATTGGTCGGTCGGTTGTAGATTTCCGCCGGCGTGCCGAATTGCTGCAACACGCCGTCCTTCAGCACCGCGATCTTGGTGGCAAGCGTCATCGCCTCGATCTGGTCATGCGTGACATAGACGATGGTGCGTCTTCATGCGACTGATGCAGCCGCTTGATCTCGGTGCGCATGTCGACGCGCAGCTTGGCGTCGAGATTGGACAGCGGCTCGTCGAACAGGAACACCTGCGGCTCGCGCACCAGCGCGCGGCCCATGGCGACGCGCTGCCGCTGGCCGCCCGAGAGCTGGCTCGGCTTGCGGTCGAGCAGATGCTCGATCTGCAGCATCTCGGCGACTTCCGCGACCGCCTTGTCGCGCTCGGCGCTTCGGCACGCTGCGCATTTCCATGCCGAAGGCGATATTCTGCGCCACCGTCATGTTCGGATAGAGCGCGTAGGACTGGAACACCATGGCGATGTCGCGCTGCGAGGGATGCAGTCGTTGACGCGCTTGCCATTGATGCGGATTTCGCCGTCGCTGACCGATTCCAGTCCGGCGATGGTATTGAGCAAGGTGGACTTGCCGCAGCCGGAAGGGCCGACCAGCACGAGGAATCCGCCCTCGTCGATCTCGAGCGTAATGCCCTTCAGCACATCGACGGCGCCGAACTTCTTCTGCAATCCCTCGATTTCAAGAAAGGCCATGGCTTCACCCTTTGACCGCGCCGGCCATCAGCCCGCGCACGAAATAGCGGCCGGATACGATATAGACGATGAGCGTTGGCAGCGCGGCAAGGATCGCGCCCGCGAAATGCACATTGTATTCCTTCACGCCGGTCGAAGAATTGACGAGATTGTTGAGCGCCACGGTAAGCGGGATGGAATCGACGCTCGAAAAGGACGAGCCGAACAGGAAGTCGTTCCAGATATTGGTGAACTGCCAGATGACCGTCACCACGATGATCGGCCCGGATGATCGGCAGGAGGATGCGCCGGAAAATCTGGAAGAAGCTGGCGCCGTCGATCTGCGCCGCGCGCACCAACTCCGTCGGAAACGCCTCGTAGTAATTGCGGAAGAACAGCGTCGTGAAGCCCAATCCATAGACCGCGTGGATCAGGACGAGGCCGCTCACGGTGCCCGACAAGTCCTAAGCAGGCCGAGAATGCGCGCCGACGGGATCAGGACGATCTGGAAGGGGATGAAGCATGCGAGCAGCATCATTCCGAAGACGATGCTGTCCCCGCGAAACCGCCACTTGGTGAGCACATAGCCGTTCATCGCGCCGAGCATGGTCGAGATGAACACCGCCGGCACCACCATGAAAATGGAATTGATGAAATAGGGCTTGAGCCCGATCGGCTGCACGCCGATCTGCGCTGTCGACCAGGCCGAGAGCCACGGCTCAATCGTCCAGTGCTGTGGCAGCGCCAACATGTTGCCTTGCCGGATCTCTTCGAGCGGCTTCAGCGAATTGACGAGCATCACATAGAGCGGCAACAGGTAATAGACCGCAAACAGGATCAACACAGCATAGATCGCCGCGCGCGCGATCACGCCGGTGCGCGTCGCATTGTCCTGGCTCGCGGCGCTCATGTCCGCCTCTACCGCTGCGCAATTCGGAATAGAGATAGGGGATGATGATCGAGAAGATCATCATCATCATGATGATCGCCGATGAGGCGCCCATGCCCATCTCGTTGCGGCCGAAGGTGAATTTCTGCATGAAGAGTGGCAGGCGTCCAGTCGCCGTGCCGGGCCCGCCATCGGTCATGCGCGACGACGAGATCGTAGGACTTGATCGCGAGATGCGCGAGCACCACGAAAGCCGAAAGGAACACCGGGCGCATCAAGCGGAATGATGATGCGGCGATAGATCGTGAAGGTCGAGGCGCCGTCGATCTGCGCCGCCTTGATCACCTCATTGTCGACACCGCGCAGACCGGCAAGAAACATTGCCATGACGAAGCCCGATGATTGCCATACCGCGGCGATGACGATCGTATAGATCGCGTACTTGCCCTCCTTGATCCAGTCGGAATGAGAAGCTCTCCCAGCCGATCTGGTGCATGACGTGTTCAAGCCCGATACCGGGGTCGAGGAACCACTTCCAGGCCACGCCGGTGACGATGAAGGAAAGCGCCATCGGATAGAGATAGATGGGCCGGAGGAAACCTTCGCCGCGGATTTTCTGATCGAGCAGGATCGCGAGCCCGAGGCCGAGGACGCTGCAGACGACGATGTAGAGCGATGCGAAGATCGCGAGATTCTTGAGCGACGTGATCCAGTTCGGATGCGCGAACAGCCGCTGGTAATTGCCGAAGCCCGACCCAAGTGCTGAAATCGGGCAGGAGCTTCGAGCCGGTGAAGGACAGCACGACTGGTGAAGAGGATGAAGCCGTAAACGAAAAGCAGGATGAGCGCGAAGCTTGGCGCCAGCACCAGCTTCGGAATCATCTCCTGTATCGCTAAGCGTCGTTCGCTCGCCCGGCGCGGGGCGATGACTGTTACGTCCGCCATGGCCCCTCTCCCCAGCAAGCGGATGCCCCGGCCACTGGCGCCGGGGCACTGATTGATGCGGATCAGCCCTTGGCGGCAGCGACCGCTTCGGCCAGTTGCTTGGCCGCTTCGGTCGAGTCGATTTCGCCGTTGAAATGGCGGGTCACGACGTCATAGACGGCGTTCTTGACCGCCGCCGGAGCGGCATAGCCATGCGCCATCGAGCCGAAGAGCTTGCCGGAGCTGTTGGCCTCGGCGAGATCCTTGATGCCCTTCTTGCCGCAGTCGTCGAAGGCGGTGTCAGGAACGTCGGTGCGCGCCGGCACCGAGCCCTTCACCACGTTGAACGAAGACTGGAAGTCCGGGCTCTCGATGTCGGAGGCCATCATCAACTGCGCGTTCTTGTTGGCATCGCCGACCTTGAACATCATGAACATGTCGGAGTTGAAGGTGACGGCGCCCTGCGTTCCCGGGAAGCGGATGCAGACGAAATCTGCGCCCGGCTTCTGGCCGGCTTTGAGGAATTCGCCCTTCGCCCAGTCGCCCATCATCTGCATGCCGCCCTTGCCCTCGATCACCATGGCGGAGGCAAGGTTCCAGTCGCGGCCGGAGAAGTTGTCATCGACGTAGGAGCGCAATTTCGCCATGCGGTCGAAGGCTTCCTTCATCTTGTCGGAGCTGAGCGCGGCCGGGATCGAGATCGATCAACGCCGACTTGTAGAAATCGGTGCCGAGCGAAAGAACGACGGCATCGAAGATCGTCGCATCCTGCCAGGCCTGGCCACCATGGGCGAGCGGCGTGATGCCGTTGGCCTTCATCTTGTCGAGCACGGCGACGAGTTCGTCCCACGTTTCCGGGGCTCTTGCCGCCGGCCGCGTCGAGCGCCTTCTTGTTGATCCACACCCAGTTGGTGGAGTGGACATTGACCGGCGCCGCGATCCACTTGCCGTCATACATGGCAAAGTTCTGCAACGCGGTCGGAACGACCTTGTCCCAGCCTTCCTTGCTTGCCACTTCGCCGAGATCGCCGACCACGCCCTGCTTGGCCCAGTCGGTGATGTCGAAGCCAAGCGCCTGCACGGCGGTTGGCGGATCGCCGGCCGTGACGCGGGCACGCAGTGCGGTCATCGCTGCCTCGCCGCCGCCGCCCGCAACCGGCATGTCCTTCCAGGTCACGCCCTGGCTTTCGAGCTTCTTCTTGAGCACGTCGAGCGCGGCAGCCTCGCCGCCGGACGTCCACCAGTGCAGGACTTCAACCTGCTCGGCGGCATGGGCGGCCAGCGTCATGCCGGACACCAAAACGGATGAAAGTAGGAGCTTGCGCAACATTCAGATTTCCTCCCTTAACTTGCGAGCGGCCCGGCAGCATTCGCCCCGGTCCTCGTTTGATCAACAATGCGCGCCATTGATCTCTTGGCTCCTGTAGCGCGGCGATGTCGTGAAGACAGCTTTGCGCAACTTCGCAATGAAGGCAACGGCAGCACGTCGTAAGCGTTACGACGGTCCGAAAACGGCCGGACCGTCGCGCGCCTGTAACGTTGCAGATGGCGCGAGTCAATTGGCCGAAATTCCGAAAGCGCAGAAAAAGCGCTTGAAATCGCTGCCAACAAATTGGAGTAGAGTCGCTGCCTGCCCGGTTTTCGGGCAAAATCTGAAACGTTACGGAAATGCCGACCCGGCACCAGAAGCCTACCGGAAACATGATGATCAAGGTGGCGCGGCCTGCGCGCCCGACGCTTAAGACCATCGCCGAATTGACCGGTCTTGGCGTCACGACGGTATCTCGCGCTCTCAAGGATGGGCCTGAGCTTAGCCTCCGCACCAAAGAGCGGGTGCGCAATGTCGCCGACGAGATCGGCTATCTTCCGCATCGCGCTGGCGTGCGCCTCAAGACCGGCAAGACCTTCGTCATCTCCTTCGTGCTCAACCAGGCCGACGACATGGGCGACTATGCAAAATGCCTCATCATGGGCATCAGCGAAGGCTTGCGCGGCACCAACTACCACCTCCAGGTCCTTCCTCAGAATATCGACCAGGATCCGATGATGCCGGTCCGCTACATCGTCGAGACCGCCGCCGCCGACGGCCTCATCCTCACCCACACCGAGCCGCAGGACATGCGCGTCAAGCTTATGCTCGAGCGCGGCTTTCCCTTCATCACCTTCGGTCAGACCGAACTCGCGAGCCAACATCCCTTCATCGACACCGCCAATTACGATTTCGCCTATCGTGCCACTGGCGCCCTGATTGCGCGCGGCCGCCGCCGCATCATGTTCTTGTCGCCGCCCTCCGAATTCACTTATGCCGGGCATCAGCGTGGCGGTTACATGCGGGCGCTTTATGAAGCAGGCGCCACGCCGATGATCCCGAAAGGGCTGCATCTTTATACCTCGCCCGAACTGCTTCGCATCTATGCGAGAGATCTGCGGCGCGACGGTGCGGCGCCCGATGGCGTCGTCTGCGGCTCTGAAGCCCAGGCCTTGGGCTTGATCCTTGGTTTCCAGGACGCAGGCATCGAAATCGGCCGCGACGTCGAGATCGCGGTGAAGAAGACGAGCCGCATTCTCGATCTTGTCCGTTTTCCGATACTTCAGTTTACCGAGGACCTGACCGGCATCGGTTGCGATCTGGCGCGCTACCTTCTGCGACATATCGATCGCACCTCGCCCGTCAACGAGCTCCAGCGCCTCGACGCGACGATCCTGAGCATCCCGAACTAGCCTCACGTCCCGCCGAATTCCGGCTTTCGCTTGCCGCGAAAAGCCTCGACGCCTTCCTTAAGATCCGCAGTCGTCGCCGCGAAGGCACCGGCCGTCATCTCAAGTGCGCGCTCCGCGTCTTCGCCTTGCGCCGCATTGATCAGGGCCTTCACGAGCTGCGTTGCGATCGGTCCGCGCGATGCGATACGCTGCGCCCACTCCTGCGCCGCCTGCGGTCCGGCACCGCGCAGCACCACCTTGTCGACGAGCCCCAGCTGCAAGGCTTCTTCCGCCGTGAATATCTCGCCAAGGATCGCCATGCGCCGCACCATCTGCGCGCCGAAGCGGCGCACCGCGCGCTGCGTGCCCGACCAGCCCGGAATCATGCCGAGGCCCGATTCCGGCGCGCCGATCCGCACATGTTCTTCGGCGATGCGAAAGTCGGCGCAGGCCGCGAGCTCAAGCCCGCCGCCCAGGGCATGGCCATTGAGCACCGCGATCAACGGCTGCTGCAGCCGCGCCAGCGCGTCGAAGGCGCGATGGCCGTGCGCGCACCCAGGCTTGGCCGAACTCAGCGGCGATGCGCGACGCCCAGGCCTCGATGTCGCCGCCGGCGCTGAAACGCTTTCTCGCCTTCGCCGGTGAGGATCGCGACACGCACGCCGGCGCATCTTCGATCGACCCGGCAGGCGCGTTCGAGCGCGAGCACCATCTCCATGTCGAGCGCATTGAGCTTCTCCGGCCGCGCGCAGTGTGATGGCCGCGACGTGTCCGTCGATTTCGAGCGGACTGCGCTTGTCGCCTGTCTCAGCCATCGAGTGTCAAGTCCAAACGGTTCGGCTGGAACAGCGCCGCCGTCCATGGTCTTGAGGTCCGGCGAGACGATCAGCGGAAATTCCGATTGCTCCAGTATATCGCGCTGAAGATCGACGCCGGGCGCGATTTCCGTCACCACGATGCCTTCGGGCGCGAGCTTCATCACGCAGCGCTCGGTGACATAGGTGACGTCCTGGCCTTGCGCGACGCCGCGCCGCCCGGAGAAGGAAACCTGCTCGACCTCCTCGACCAGCTTCTTGACCTTGCCTTCCTGGTCGATCGCGAGCTTGCCGTCGGCGATCCGCATCTTGGCGCCGGCATTGAAGAAGCCGGAGATAGACGATTTTCTTGGCCCGCGAAGTGATGTCGACGAAGCCGCCGGCGCCCGCCGTCACATGCGGCCGGACGCCGAGCTTCGAAACATTGACCGAGCCGTGGCGGTCGATCTGCAGGAAGGACAGCAGCGAGCAGTCGAAGCCCGACGGCCTGGAAGTAGGTGAACTGATGCGGCGAGGGCACGATGGCCTCGGCATTCGAGGAGCAGCCGAACTGGAAATCGAGCAGCGGCACGCCGCCGACCGCGCCCTGCTCGATCACCCAGGTGGCCTCGCCGTGCAGGCCCTCCTCGATGAAGATGCGCGGCACATTGGCCGAGACGCCGAAGCCGAGATTGACCGCCCAGCCCTCTTGCAGCTCCTGCGCCACGCGGCGCGCGATCGGCTTGCCGATCCCGAACTCCATCAGGGCGAAGCTCGACAGCGGCCGGAAGATTTCGCCCGAGATCGCCGGATCATAGGGCGTCTGCGTCGTCTGCCACTGATCGGGCGCCTCGACGACATAGTCGACGAGAATGCCCGGCACGCGCACGTCATGCGGCTTGAGCGTCCCGGCCTTGGCGATGCGCTTCACCTGCGCGATGACCTTGCCGCCGGTGTTATGCGCCGCCATCGCAAGATCGAGCGCGCCGAGATAGGCGCCTTCCTGCTCGAAAGCTGAGGTTGCCGCGCTCATCCGCAGTCGTCGCCCGGATGATCGCCACATCGGGATTGATCGCCGGGAAATAGAGCCATTCCTCGCCTTCGAACTGGACGACCTTGACGATCGGCCGCGCCGCGGCCGCTGCATTCATCGCGCAGCCTTCGCGGCGGGGATCGACGAAGGTATCAAGTCCGACCTTGGTGAGCACGCCGGGCCGCTTGGCCGCGGCTTCGCGATGCATGTCGAACATGATGCCCGACGGCACGTTATAGGCGGCGATCTCGTTGCGCCCGAGCATCTGCCAGATCATCGGCGGTTCGGAGGATGACGGGCCCGAAGGATAGGAGCCGCAGATGGTGCGCGCGATCAGGCCCGGCTTGGCGAGATGATCGATGCCCTGGATGCCGTACATGTCGCCCGCCGCGATCGGATGCATCATGGTGAGGCTTGCGCGGATGCTGTTCGGCATCGAAGCGCTCGCCGATCGCCTTCAAGCACCGCATCGGGGCAGCAAAGGCCCGATGAGGAACTCACCGTCACCACCGCGCCATCGGGAATGATCTTTGCCGCTTCGGCCGCGGATACCAACTTCACCATGTCACGCCCTCAGCGATTTCCCTTGATCATGTCGGATGCCTTCTCGGCAATCGCGATCGCCGCCGCATTGGTATTGGAGGATACCACTTTCGGCATCACCGAACTGTCGCAGACTCGCAAGGCATCGATGCCGCGCACCCGCAATTGCGGATCGACCACCGCCATGTCGTCGACGCCCATCTTGCAGGTTCCGACCGGATGATAGGATGAGCGTGCATGGCTTCTTGCCACTGCCTCGTAATCGGCACGGGTGCGGCAGGCGGCTCCTGGAAAATGCTCGAGCCGCGACGAAACGCGAGAAAGATCGGCTGCGGCCGATTTCCTGGCCGATCTTGATCCCGTCGATTGTGCGATCGAGATCGTAAGGCTCTGCGAGGCTGTTGGGATCGACGATCGGCAGGTCTGCCGGATCCGCCGAGCGCAAACTCACGCTGCCACGCGATCGCGGCCGCACGAAGTATGAATTGAGCGTCGCGCCATTGCCGCCCGGAACCGTGCCCACGCCTTCCTCGACACCCGCGCCGGCGAGAAAATGGAATTGCAGATCGGGGGTCGATGCCGCCTTGTCGCCCCACCAGAAGGCACCGCCCTCGACGATATTGGAGGTCACCGGACCCGAATTGAAGAGATAATACTGTAAACCCGCGGCAATCCGCCAAGGCAGCTTCTTGTACTTGTCGTAGGAATGGGGGCCATTGAGCTGCCAGGTGATGTCGACAGAGAAGTGATCATGGAGATTCTGCCCGACCCCCGGCAGATCATGCGAAACGGCGACGCCCTTCTCGCGCAGATGCGCCGCCGGTCCGATGCCTGAGAGCATCAGCAATTTCGGCGATCCGATTGCGCCGCCCGTCACGATCACTTCGCGCCCGGCTTCGATCCGCTTGACGACGCCGCCTTCGACGATCTCGACGCCCTTGGCTTGGCCCTTCTCGATCACCACGCGGCGTACCAGGCAATCGGTCATTACGGTGAGATTGGGCCGCGCCTCGACGGGCTTGAGAAACCCGACCGCCGTGCTGCAACGCCGGCCATTGCGGATCGTCGTCTGGTAGAGCGCGCAGCCTTCCTGCTTCCCCGAATTGAAATCGGGATTATAGGGCATGCCAATATCCATGCAGCCTTGCACGAAGGCGAGTGACAAGGGGCTTGGGCTGATGAGATCGGAAACGCCCAACGGTCCGCCGACGCCATGCAAGGCGCCGGACAGGCGATTATTGTCTTCCGACTTGACGAAGTAGCCCTTGATCTCGTCATAGGACCAGCCCGCGCATCCATCCGCCGCCCAGCCGTCGTAATCTTCGGGGCAGCCGCGGGTGTAGATTTCCGCATTGATCGAGCTGCCGCCGCCCAGCACGCGGGCCTGCGGATAGACCAGCTTCCGTCCATTGGCATGTCGCGCCGGTGCGGTCTCGAAGCCCCAGACGAGGGGCCCGCTGGTCATCTTGAAGAAGCCGACCGGCATATGGATATAGGGATCGCGATCGCGCGGGCCGGCCTCGATCAACAGCACCTTGGCGTCCGCCATTTCCGAAAGTCGCGCGGCGATCACGCAGCCTGCTGTTCCGCCTCCGGCGATCACATAATCATACATCGGCTAGGTCCCAGCTCCGGCTTCGGTCCGGATCGGCGTGTTATAACTAACCAGTTGGTTATTTCAATATGGATCTTGTATAAGCAAGTTTATCGCCTCGACCGGAGCCGTCATGAAGAAGCCGAAACCGCGCCCGCGCAATGCTGATGCGACGCAAAAGCGCATTCTTGAGGCCGCCAGGCAGGAATTCGCGCAATTGGGCCTCGGCGGTGCCCGTGTCGATGCCATCGCGGCCCGCGCCAAGGCCAACAAGCGCATGATCTATCATTATTTTGGCAATAAGGAGCAGCTCTTCACCGCCGTTCTCGATGCCGCTTATACCGATATCCGCATGGCCGAGCGCGCATTGGAGATCGAGAAGCTTGCGCCCGTCGATGCCATCATCCGTCTTGTGGGCTTCACTTGGGATTATTACCTGAAACACCCGGAATTCCTCACTTTCGTCAACAGCGAGAATCTCCACAAGGCCAGGCATTTGAAGCATTCAGTGGCCATTCGCGCCTTGAGCCGCACTTTCGTCGGCATGATGAAAGCGCTCCTCGATCGCGGCGTCGCCGAAGGCGCCTTCCGGCCTGGCATCGATCCCGTCCAGCTCAACATCACCATCGCGGCGATCGGCTATTATTACCTGACCAACCGCTTCACCGGCGCCGTCGTCTTCGAACGCGATCTCATGACCAAATCCGCGCTTAAGCAACGTCTTGCCTTCAACACCGACACGATCCTGCGCCTCGTCTGCACGCCGAAGACACTTGCGAAGCTCGACCGTGCCACTTGACCGCTTCCCACCGGACTTCTAATAACCGGGTGGTTACTTAACCAGGCTCGTCCATGCCACAGACCTCCAATGGCAACGCCCTCATCACCGGCGCACGCGGCGGCATCGGCCGTGCCATAGCACTGGCGCTCGCCGGCGAAGGCTTCGATGTCGCGGTCTGCGATCTCGCTTTGTCGGAAGATCTGCAAACCGTCGCACGGCAGGCCGCGGCCAGGGGCGTCAAGGCGCAGGCCCTTGCCGGAGACATCACAGACATCGCCTCTCACGGCCAATTATTGGATGAAGCCGAAGCTGCACTTGGTCCCCTCACCTGCCTCATCAACAATGCCGGCGTCTCGGTCATGTCGCGCGGCGATCTCCTCGACGTTACGCCGCAAAGCTATGACCGCTGCCAAGCGGTCAATACGCGGGGTACATTCTTCCTGAACTCAGGCCTTCGCCCGTCGCCTCATGGCCCGCGAGCGCGATCCCGCGCTCCACCACGCGATCGTCACCGTCTCCTCCGCCAATGCCACCGCCGTCTCCATTGCGCGCGGCGAATATTGCGTGTCGAAGGCCGGCGTCTCGATGGTTTCGAAACTCTTCGCCGCGCGCCTCGCCGATCATGGCGTCGGCGTCTATGAGATCCAGCCGGGCTTTATCGAAACCGCGATGACAGCGCCGTCGAAAGCGAAATACGACGCGCTGATCGATCAAGGCCTCACCGTCATCAAGCGCTTTGGCTCACCCGACGAAGTGGGCCGCATCGCCGCCACACTCGCTCTCGGCCTCTTACCCTATACTTCCGGCCAGGCCATCCAGGCCGATGGCGGCCTCCTCACGGTGAGATATTGATGCCGGAAAATTCCACTCAATGCCCTGTGGGGCGCCCAAGCAGGCCCACATGACCACCCTCCCACTCGTCACCAACTCAGGCACTGTCGAGCCTTATCGCCTCACAGGCTCACCACTCGTCGCGCCCATGGGGCCGCCGAATTGGAATCGCATCGCCTTTGCCGCGGCGCATGTCGTTGCCGATCCGTTGAGCAATGCCGATCCATCCGGAAAGCCGGCGATCGACTGGGAGAAGACACTCGCCTATCGCGCCTATCTCCTCGACCAGGGCTTTGCGATTGCCGAAGCCATGGATACCTCGCAGCGCGGCATGGGCCTCGACTGGCCGGGCGCCCATGATCTCATCGCCCGCTCGCTCAGATCCGCCGGGCCGCGCAGCGGCAGGATCTTCTCCGGTGTTGGCACTGATCAGCTCAATCCCGCCGATGCCGGCTCGCTCGATGATGTCGTCCGCGCCTATCTTGACCAGCTTCACACCATCCAGAAGCTCGGCGGCCGTGTCATCCTGATGGCGAGCCGCGCGCTTGCCCGCATCGCGCGCAGCCCAGACGACTACCTCAAGGTCTATGCCCGCGTCCTCGCCGAGGCCGATAGGCCCGTCATCCTCCATTGGTTGGGCGAGATGTTCGATCCGGCCCTTGCCTTCTATTGGGGCGATAACGACTTCGCGAAGACGATGGAGACCTGCCTCGCCGCCATTGCCGCAAGCGCGACTAAGGTCGACGGCATCAAGATCTCGCTTCTCGATGATTGGAAGGAAATCGTCATGCGCCGGCGCCTGCCGCAAGGCGTGAAGATGTATACCGGCGATGATTTCAACTATCCCGCATTGATCGCTGGCGATACTCAAGGCTTCTCGCATGCATTGCTCGGCATATTCGACGGCATTGCACCGGCAGCGGCGCTCGCCCTCGCCGCCCTCGCCAAGGGCGACCGCGCCACCTATGACAAGCTCTTCGCGCCGACCGTTCCGCTCTCGCGCCTGATCTTCCGCACGCCCACCCAGTTCTACAAGACCGGCATCGTCTTCTTGGCCTGGCTCAACGGCTTCCAGGATCATTTCGTGATGATCGCCGGCGCCCAGGCGATGCGACCGCTTCCCTATTTTTCGGGCATTTTTCGGCTCGCCGATCAAGCGGGATTGCTGCGCGATCCTGGCCTCGCCACAAGACGCATGCGCGAATTGAACGCGCTTTACGGCGTGAGCTGAGCATGCGAACTCTCACCGGCCGGCCCGATCTCTGCTCGATCAACACCGCGACGCTCGGCTATCAGGCAGCGATTGGCGAGACCATCGATGCGATCGCGCGCCATGGCTTCGGTGCCATCTCACCTTGGCGCCGCGAAATTGAAGATGGCGATGTCGCTGCGATCGCCATGCAGATTCGCGATGCCGGCTTGAAGGTCGCGAGCTATTGCCGATCGAACTTTATCCCGGCGGCGAGCGCCGAACAGTTCCGCAAGAATGTCGAGGACAACAAGCGCGCCATTCGTGATGCCGCAATGCTCGGCGCTCCCTGCTTCGTCATGGTGGTGGGCGGGCTCGCCGAGGGCTCGAAGGATCTGGCGCTTGCCCGCGCCCAGGTCGAGGAAGCGATCGCCGAACTCCTCAGCCTAGGCCGCGAAATGGGCGTGCGCATTTCGCTCGAGCCCTTGCATCCGGTCTATGCCGCCGATCGTTCCTGCCTCAATACCATGGCCCAGGTGTCCGACATTTGCGATCGCCTCGATCCTCTGCCTACGGACGACCCGTGGCTTGGCCAATGCCTCGATGTCTATCACATTTGGTGGGATCCGGACCTCGAGCGCCAGATCGCTCGCGCAGGCCGCCGCATCCAGTGCTTCCATGTCTGCGACTGGCGGCGCGAATGCCGCGATCCCCTCACCGACCGTGCCATGATGGGCGATGGCGTGATCGACATCCCAAAGATCCGCAGCATGGTCGAGGCGGCAGGTTATGCGGGCTTCGTCGAGGTCGAGATCTTCTCCGCGCTCGACTGGTGGCGCCGCCCGATCGACGAGATACTCTCGGCTTGCAAATCCCGCTTCGCCACCGCGTGCTGAAATCTCCTTCCCCGACCGCGGGCAGGGTGGCACGCACCAGCATGGCGGATGGGGTTCTCAACTTCCGGACACACCCCTCCCTTTGGCGGGAGACTGCTCTCCTCGGCGGAACCGGATTTCGGGCCCCGGTCCTGGCCTCTTCTTCACGATGTCAATCAGCGAAGCACGTCACTCGCGCCAAATATGGTACATATAACGAACAAATGTCAAGATATAAATTCTTGTTTATAGGCAAGAACTTAGAAAGTCCGCGTCACTTTCTTGAGCTTTGGCGGCCTGTCGGGATCGAATCCGCGCCGTCGCGCCAAGGCCTCTGCGAACACATAGAAGCTCGCGATCCGCGCGATATGATCCGTCAGCGGATGATCGCTGCCGGCCACCGGCAGGTTCACTGCGCCTTCCGCCTCGCCGCCCGCCAGGAATACCGGCACTCCATCGGCTGCGAGCCGCGCCGCAAGCGCCGCCGGCGTCCGGTCGCTGAGACCGCCGGCCAGCACGAGAACCGGGAAATCGGAGCCGGCCAATGCCACCGGTCCATGCATGAGTTCCGCTGCGCTATAGGCTTCGGCATGAAGCCCGCACATTTCCTTGAGCTTGAGCGCCGCCTCGCCGGCCATCGCCAGTCCGGGCCCACGGCCGACCACGTAAAGCGACGATACATCAGCCAGGGCTTCGACTGCCGCGCTCCAGTCGCAGGCAATTGCCTTCGAGATTCGCTCCGGCAGGCGATCGAGCGCTGATAGCAATTCAGCATCCCCCGACCAGTGCGCGACCAAAGCCGCGCCCAATGCGGCCGAAGCGATGAAGCTTTTGGTCGCCGCCACGCTCAATTCCGGACCAGCGCCGATGTCGAGCGATACTTCGCTCATCTCCGAAAGCGTCGAGCCCTTCGCATTGACGGCAGCGATCGTTATTCCGCCGGCAGCGCGCACCGCCTCCTGCAAGGCGACGAGATCGGGACTTGCCCCCGACTGCGAAACGGCGAAGCTCGCGAGCCCCTCCATCCGCAAGGGCGCGTGATAAAGCGTCGCGAGCGACGGCCCAAGCGAGGCGACCGGGATGCCAAGCTTGATTTCGCAAAGATACTTGAAGAACGTTGCCGCATGGTCGGATGAGCCGCGCGCAATCGTAACGACCGCCCGCGGCCTCAAGTCCCGCAGTCTTTCTGCAAGATCCGGCAATGCCGTTCGATTGACGGCGAGCATGTTGCGCACGGCATCCGGCGCTGCATGAATTTCCTGCAGCGCGAGCGATGATTTCACGCAAATTCTCCTTGCAGTTCGGCGGCGCGCGGCAAGTCGGCGCCGCGCCGTGAGCACGTGATCGCCGCGGCCTTGGCCGCATAAGTCAACATCGCGGGAAGCTCTTGCGACGTCAGCGATGCCAGGGCATCCGGCGAAAGCCGCCCCTCGCGCGCCAGCCAGTCGAGCGTTGCCGCCTGGAACGTATCGCCCGCTCCCACCGTGTCGATGACCTTGACCTTTACGCCCGGCACCCGCGCCGATACGCCATTCGCGGTAAACCCGAGTGCTCCTTCACCGCCGAGTGTGACGAGCGCGAGATTTGCTCCGCCCGCGATCCAGTCACCGGCGGCATCTTCAGCGCTCCGCCCCGGATAAAGCTTCGCCAAATCCTCTTCGCTCGCCTTGATGAGATGCGCCATGCTTGCAAGCTTTGCGACGCGCGCACGCCACAGATCGAGATCGGGCGCGACCGAATCCCGGATATTGGGATCGTACGAGATCAATCGCCGGCCACGCTCGCGTTCGACGAGCCCAACGAATGATGATGCCGATGGTTCGATCGCCGTCGAATAGGAGCCGCCGATATGGATGACCTTGATCTCGCTCGGCAGCGCCGTCGGAAGTTCAACCGCGTTGATCGAGCGATCGGCGGTATTCTCGATGTAGAAGGAATAGCGCGCCGCTCCCGCGGCATCGAGCGAGACGATAGCCAATGTCGAGAGCTGATCGGTGCGAACGATCAGGCGCGTATCGACACCCTCATTGGCAAGATGGGCCATGATCTTTTCGCCGAATATGTCGCGCGACACTTTCGAGAAGAAGCCGACCCTCTGGCCGAGCCGAGACAGCCCGATCGCCACGTTCATCGGCGCTCCGCCGACGCGACCGTCGAGTTGAATCACCGCCGGATTGTCGCTTCCTCCCGCGAAGAGATCGAACAGCGCGTCCCCGCAAGACAAGAACATGCTCGCCTCAATAAAATCTCGTCATCCCGGCGAAAGCCGGGACCCATCCATCAGCCTGACGGATTTCCACGGAGATATCCAAACTCGGCCTGAGTTGGGTTCCGGCTTTCGCCGGAATGACGATTCGCGTGCTACATCGTCGCGCCGATTTGCCAGGGCACGAATTCATTATTGCCATAGCCTAGCAATTCGGAGCGCGTTTTCTCGCCGGATGCTACTGCGAGGATTTTGGCGAATATTTCCTTGCCCTTCTCCGCGATCGGCACGCCGTCGAGAATATCCCCGCAATTGATGTCCATGTCGTCGATCATCTTGTTGTAGACATCGGAATTCGTCGCAAGCTTGATCGACGGCGTCGGCTTGCAGCCATAGGCCGAGCCGCGCCCCGTCGTGAAGGCGAGGATATTGGCTCCACCCGCCACCTGCCCTGTTGCCGAAACCGGATCATAGCCGGGCGTATCCATGAAGACGAAGCCCTTCGCCGTCACCGGCTCGGCGTAGCGATAGACTGCCGTCATTGTCGTCGAGCCGCCTTTCGCCGCGGCACCCAAGGATTTTTCGAGGATCGTCGTCAAGCCGCCGAGCTTGTTGCCGGGGGACGGGTTGTTGTTCATCTCCATCAGGTTGCGCTTGGTATAATCTTCCCACCAATGGATGATCTCGACGAGCTTCTCGCCGACTTCGCGCGATGCCGCACGTCTCGTCAAAAGATGTTCGGCGCCGTAGATTTCCGGCGTCTCCGAGAGAATTGCGGTGCCGCCATTGTGAACGAGAATATCGGCAGCGGCGCCTAGTGCCGGATTGGCGGTGATGCCCGAATAGCCGTCCGATCCACCGCATTGCAATGCAAGTATCAATTCCGAAGCCGGCAAGGTCTCGCGCTTCACCGCATTGACCTTCGGCAGCATTGCCCTCACCGCCTCGACGCCGGCATCGACCGTCTTCCGCGTCCCGCCGGTTTCCTGGATCGTCATGCTGCGGAACGTATCGCTCTCGGTCACGCCATAGGCTTCCTTGAAGCGCGGAATCTGGAAGCCCTCGCAGCCGAGACCGACCATCAAGACGCCGCCCATATTGGGATTGGTGGCATAGCCCCAGCTCGTGCGCTTCAGAATGTCGAAGATCGCGCCCCTGAAATCGATGACGCAGCCATTATCCTGGGTCAGCGCTACGATTCCGTCGATATTGGGATAATCCGCGAGAATCCCGGATCGCTCCACTTCCTGCGCGATGAAGCTCGCAACCGTCGCCGAGCAGTTCACACTCGTAAGGATGCCGATATAGTTCCGTGTTCCCGCCTTGCCATTGGCGCGGCGATAGCCCTGGAAAGTTGCCTGCTCGCTGACGGGAAGGATCTCTTCGTTGCGCGCATCCTGGCAGAAAGCATAATCGCGCGCGAATTCGCCCATCTCGACATTTTGCGTGTGGATCCAGCTTCCAGGCTCGATATCCTGCGTCGCAAATCCGATCACCTGGCCAAATTTGCGGATCGGCTCGCCCTTGGCGATTCTGCGGATCGCCATTTTATGACCCTTCATCACCCGCTCGCGCGCGGTCACATCCGCAGTTGTGCTGCCCTTCTCGATGACATCGACGGCGACCACCACATTGTCGGCCGGATTGAGATAGATCGAGCGCGGCTCTTTTCCATTTTTTTGAACGAGTTGCATGGGCTGCAGTCCACTTCCGCCCGCTTGGGGCGTTTGACATTAAGGAACCACATTCTAACATGTTAGGATGGGGGCAAAAGCAAAAACCTATGATTTCCTGGGAAGCGTCAAGGCGCCACAGCGCGGCGGGGCAACGGCGCGCGTCGTCGAAGCGCTGCGCGAGGCAATCGGTTCCCTCGAACTGCCTCCCGGCGTTTTTCTCGACAAAGCTGCGCTGTGCGAAAGATTGGGCGTCTCGCGCTTTCCCGTCTCCGAGGCGCTGAGCCGGCTCCAGGCCGAAGGCCTCGTCCAGATCCAGCCGCAGCGCGGGTCAATCGTATCTTTGATCCGCCTCGCCGATGCCCGCGAAAACATGTTCCTGCGCCGCTCGCTCGAAGTCGAAGCGGTTCGGACCTTGGCACCGATCGCCTCAAATGAACTTTTCGCGCGCCTCCGCAGCAATCTCGATGACCAGGCGATGGCCTTGGCCGCCGACGACCGCGCCCGCTTTCACGCACTCGATCTCGCTTTCCACGACATGCTTCTCGATGCGCTTGGCTTTCACAAGGTGAAGCAGAGCGTCGAATGCGCGCGCATTGGACTCGATCGCATCCGCCGCATCCTCACCTCGCCCGACATCGGCGCTGCGACCCGCAATGAACATGAGCGCATCGTCATGGCCCTCGAGAGCCGCGATGCCGAAAGAGCTTCCGATGCGATGCGCGTCCATCTCGATGCCGTAATGGTGCGCCTGATGAATCTCGCCGAAAGGCAACCGCAACTCTTCACAGACTGGCCGGAAAAAGGATCATGAAAACCAATAACTTCAAGGCGCCTTCGGGCCAGACCATCCGCTTCACCGAACTTGGCTTCGGCACAGCGCCGCTCGGCAATCTCTTCCGGGCGCTCAGCGAGGAAGAGGCGCAGGCCGTGCTCAATGCGCAATGGGATGCGGGCATCCGGTATATCGACACCGCGCCGCTTTATGGGCTTGGCCTATCCGAAACTCGCGTCAATCATTTCTTGCGAGGCAAGCCCCGCAATTCCTACGTGATCTCGACAAAGGTCGGCCGCCTTCTCAAAGTTTGCAAACCCGAAGAGCGCACGGGCATCGGCAAGTTCTTCGATACGCCGGCGCGCCAGGAAGTCTATGACTACTCCTATGACGGCGTCATGCGCTCGCTTGAATTCTCCTTCGAGCGTCTCGGCATCGATTCGATCGACATTCTCTTCGTCCACGATATCGACGTAGCCAATCACGGGACGGCAGAGCGCCGCGACGCTCATATCGCCGATCTGATGAAGAGTGGCTATAAGGCGCTTATCAAACTCCGCGACGAGAAGGTCATCAAGGCCTTCGGCGTTGGCGTCAATGAATGGCAGGCCTGCGAAATACTCGCCAAGCAAGGCGATTTCGATCTCTTCCTGCTTGCCGGTCGTTACACTCTGCTGGAACAGGAATCGCTCGATACCATGCTGCCGTTATGCGAGAAATGCGGTATCGGCATTGTGATTGGCGGCGCGTATAATTCGGGGATTCTCGCGACCGGCCCGATCAAGGACGCCAACTATGATTACTCGCCCGCGCCGCAGCACATCCTCGACCGCGCCGCGAAGCTCCAGGCGACCACCGAGAAGCACGGTGTCAAACTGGTTGAGGCGGCTTTGCGCTTCCCACTGATGCATCCGAGCGTCGTCTCGGTCATCCCGGGGGCCTCCAGCGTCGAACAGGTGGCGCTCAACCTACGCACCCTCGGCGTAAAGATCCCGCCGGAGCTGTGGAAGGACCTGAAAGCCCAAGGCCTGCTCCACGCGAATACGCCGCACGACGAGTAGCACCCGTCATCCAGGCGAAAGCTAAGCGTACGCTTCGGCATTGCAGGATCTGGAGCAGGGCTCACTTCCCCGGCTGCTTGTGGAGAATTTCCACGTCATCCGGCATTGAGAGCCAATGATGCCGGCGCGAAGCCCAATAGACCCTCTGTGGCTTGGGGAAATCCGGATCGGCGAAAGCGCCGACGCAAACGCCGATATCCGGCCCGGTTTCTCCGAATGAGAAGACCGTGTTCCCGCAATTTGGGCAGAAGACATTGTCGAGCCAGCGCCCCGAATCGCCATAGTGACGCCAGACTTTGCGCTCGCCCTTGAGCGTCACCTGATCGGTCGGGAAGATCGCCTGGTAGCTGAAAGTTGAGCCACTTAAGCGCTGACAGTCCTTGCAGCTACAAAGATAGATGTCGGTGGGCTCGCCGCGCGTCTCGGCTGTAAGCTGACCACAGCCGCAGGCCGCCACACGCGTCTTCGCTTCAGCATTCATTTAGTGAACTCCAATATTGTGACACTCGAAACATGGCCATTCCGCTACGATACTTGAACAGACGTTCAGGTGTCGTATAAAATGGTGTCTGTCGGCGAACAACTGCGGCCTGGGTCCGTGGCTTGAGCCGTCCGGGTCGTATATGCCAAATGCAACGCCATACGCCGAACGTGAACTTGTCATCAGCAAGCAAGTCGAATTCCCGCGCGAACTTGTTTACGTTGTCTGGAACGACCTGCGATTCACGTTGAAATGGTGGGGCTCCGGAAATTACGTTGCGACGCACGCGCAGATTGACCTTCGCCCCGGAGGCGCGTGGAGCGGCCGGTTTTGCCAAGATTCCCCAAGGCGTCGAATATCGCTGCGTCGGGAGAATCCACGAAGTCGTGCCCTATAGCCGCTTGGTCTATACCTATGCCTGGGTTGAGCAAGGCGACCGTGGGCCTGACACTATGGTTACCCTGTCATTCGCGGAAGTGACGGCCTTCCAAACCAAGCTCACCATCCATCAGCGTCCGTTCCGCAACCGCGTTGAACGGGATACCTATCGCGTGGCGTGGGAGCAGACACTGGATCGCTTCGCCGCCTGTCTCAGAGAGAGCCAGGAAGCGTTGTCGACTGCCGGTGTCGGATTGGCGGCCGAATAAACGAGGCCTTGATCGGCAGCTCAACTCTGGCGAGTATGCGCGTCCATTTGGTGCGCTCTATGCAACCTGCGCGCCGCGAAAGGAATACGCATGGCCTATGTCGACGGTTTCATCATTCCCGTGCCGAAGAAGAACCTGAAGGCCTATCGCACCCTGGCAATGAAGTCCGCCAAGATCTGGCGCGAACATGGTGCGCTTGAGGTCCACGAGTGCGTCGCCGATGACGTCAAGGTTGGAAAATGGACGTCATTTCCGCAGAGCGTGAAGCTCAAGCCGGGCGAAGTCGTCATATTTTCATGGATCCTCTATAAATCGCGAGCCCAGCGTGATCGCGTCAACGCCAAGGTGATGAAGGACCCACGTTTGGCGGAGATGGCATCCGGGAAAATGAAGATGCCGTTCGACGGCAAGCGCATGATCTGGGGCGGCTTCAAGACCATGCTTCTGGTTTCGGCGTAAACTTTGGACTGGAGCAGCTTATGGCGCTCAAGCTCTACTTTCATCCGCTCTCCTCTTTCTGCCACAAGGTGCTGATCGCGCTCTACGAGAACGACACACCCTTCGAGCCGAAGATCGTCGATTTTTCTGAGGAAGCCTCGGCCACCGAATTTAAGGCAATCTGGCCGGTCAACAAGTTTCCGGTGTTGCGCGACGAGAAGGACGACCGCACCGTCCCTGAATCGAGCATCATCATCGAATATCTCGATCGCCACTATCCCGGCGCAACGCGCTTTTTGCCGGATGACCCTGACCTTGCCCGCCAGACGCGCATGCGTGATCGCTTCTTCGATCTCTATGTGCATGTGCCGATGCAGAAGCTTGTCGGGGACAAAATTCGGCCCGAAGGCAAGAAGGACCCGTTCGGTGTCGAAGAGGCGAAGAAGCTGCTCGAGACGACTCTCGCAATGGTCGACCGCGATATGGCCGCCAAGACTTGGGCAATGGGCGATCGCTTCGGCCTTGCCGATTGCGCTGCGGCGCCGCCGCTCTTCTACATCAACAAGATGACGCCGCTTGGCGATCGCTACAAGCACGCCGATGCCTATCTACAGCGGCTCATGCAGCGGCCCTCCTACGCCCGGGCCCTCAAGGAAGCCGAGCCCTATATGAAGTTCTTTCCCGGCTGAACGCTGCGTCACCCCGCTTCCAAAATAAATCTTCAGGAGCCTGTCGATCTGAACAACCCTCGTTCGACGTGAGGATGAAGCCAAGCCGCAGCGCTGGCCCAAACAGGAGAAATCGATGCGCTACATGATTTTCGTCAAGGCAAACAAAGATACCGAAGCCGGCAAGTTCCCGCCCGAACCCGAACTGACCAGGCTGTTCACCGCAATGGCCGACTACCATGAGGAATTGACCAAGGCGGGCGTGTTGCTCGATGCCTCAGGCCTTCAGCCGAGTTCGAAAGGCTTCAAGGTCAAGTATTCCGGCAACAAACGAACCGTCGTCGACGGGCCTTTCGCGGAGGCCAAGGAACTGGTCGCCGGCTACACGCTGATCCAGGTCAAGTCGCATGAAGAAGCGATTGAATGGGCCCGCCGTTTCCCCAATCCGATGGGCGAAGGCGAGGAGGCCGAGATCGAAGTGCGCAGGCTCTACGAACTCGACGACTTCGAAGCCAATCCCGGCCTCGAAAAGTTCCGCGAGATGGAACGGGAAGCGAAGAAGTAGCCCAGACTGCCTTCTCCCTTGCACGAACCTAAGCCGCCCGTTTAGACGGGCGGCATGGCGCAGGCGGAAACCCATCGCGCGATCGAAGCGGTCTGGCGCATCGAGCAGGCAAAGCTCATTGCCGGCCTGACGCGTCTGACCCGCGATGTCGGCATCGCCGAGGAACTGGCGCAGGATGCCCTTGTCGCTGCGCTCGAACGTTGGCCCAAGGATGGCCTGCCGGAACGGCCTGGTGCCTGGCTGATGGCGACAGCCAAGCATCGCGCCATCGATCGCATTCGCAAACAAACCTTGCATCGGAGGAATGAGGACGCCATCGCCTATGACATCGAAACCGAAAGCGGCGACACCGACATCGACGCCGCGCTCGACGACGATATCGGCGACGATCTGTTGAATCTGATCTTCATCGCCTGCCATCCGATCCTGTCGGTGGAAGCACGATTGGCCCTCACCTTGCGTTTGCTCGGCGGGCTTACAACGCAGGAAATCGCCCGCGCCTTCCTCGCCTCCGAACCGACCATCGCCCAGCGCATCGTCCGCGCCAAGCGCGCATTGTCGCAAGCGCGCATTGCCTTCGAAGTACCCCGTGGTGATGCACGCGAGGAGCGCATCGCCTCGGTCTTGCAAGTGCTGTATCTCATTTTCAACGAGGGCTATGCCGCGACATCGGGCGATGACTGGATGCGCCCGCAATTATGCGACGAGGCGATCCGCCTTACTCGTATCCTCGCCGGGCTCGTGCCCGACGAACCCGAAGTCTATGGCCTCCTCGCCTTGATGGAGATCCAGGCCTCGCGCTTTGCCGCCCGCACGGCTGCGGATGGAACGCCGATCCTGCTTCTCGATCAGAACCGCGCACGCTGGGATCGATTGCTGATCCGCCGCGGGCTTGAGGCCCTCGCGCGGGCGGAAATGCTCGCTGCCCAGCCGGGTCCCTACATGTTGCAGGCAGCGATCGCCGCCTGTCATGCCCGCGCCAATACGGCCGATGCGACCGATTGGACGCTGATCGCAAGGCTTTATGGCGTGCTAGCGCAACAGACGCCGTCGCCGGTGATCGAGATCAATCGCGCCGTCGCCGTCTCCTTCGCCGAAGGCCCTGCTCAGGCACTGGCCATCATCGACGCGCTTGCCGATGAGCCGCAGCTCAAATCCTATCATCTGCTGCCCAGCGTGCGCGGAGACCTTCTCGTAAGACTGGGGCGGCATGACGAGGCACGGCAGGAATTTGCACGCGCCGCTTCGCTCGTTGCCAACAACCGCGAACGCGATCTCCTCCTCGCCCGTGCCAGGGCGTGACGTGGAAGGTCAAACATATCGCCATGCTTCTCTGACCCTCTTCCCCTATACTACGTTCCGCACAACTCATTGGACGGTGCCAATGGCCCTGAAGACCTGGTTCGAATCCGCCCCGCATCTCGTCGATGTCGCCTCCGGCCGAAGTCCGGCGGATATGGTCATCCGCAATGGCCGCTGGGTGAATGTGCATTCGGGTGAGATCATCCCCGATGCAAGCCTTGCCATTGCCAATGGCCGCTTCGCCTATTGCGGGCCGGATGCAAGCCACTGTATCGGCCCCGAAACCGAGATCATTGAAGCCCAAGGCCGCTATCTGGTTCCGGGCCTCTGCGACGGCCACATGCATGTCGAAAGCGGCATGGTGACCGTGACAGAGTTTGCCCGCGCCGTAATTCCGCATGGCACGACGTCGATGTTCATCGACCCGCATGAGATCGGCGAATGTCTTGGGTCTCCCCGGCGTTCGCTTGATGCATGACGAGGCGATGAGCCTGCCGGTCAGCGTCTTCGTCCAGGTGCCAAGCTGCGTCCCGAGCGCGCCGGGCCTCGAAACGGCGGGCGCCGAAATCGGTCCCGACGACGTACGCGAGGCGATGACCTGGCCCAACATCATCGGCCTCGGTGAAGTCATGAATTTTCCGGGTGTCATTTCCAACGATCCAAAGATGGTGGGTGAGATCGCAGCGACGCTCGCGCGTGGCAAGACGGTTGGCGGCCATTATGCCTCCTTCGACCTCGGCAAGGCCTTCCATGCCTATGCGGCGGCGGGCCCCGCCGATGATCATGAGGGCACCCGCGTCGAGGACGCGGTCGCCCGCGTCAGGCAGGGCATGCGCGCCATGCTGCGTTTGGGTTCAGCGTGGTTCGATGTCGCCTCGCAGATCAAGGCGGTGACCGAGCGCGGGCTCGATCCGCGCAATTTCATACTCTGCACGGACGACTGTTTCGCCGCGACGATTGTCTACGAGGGTCACGTCAATCGCGCGGTCAAGCTCGCCATCGCGCAAGGCTTGAGGCCGGTGACCGCGATCCAGATGGCGACCATCAACCCGGCCCAGCATTTCGGTCTCGACCGCGAACTGGGCTCGATTGCGCCCGGCCGCCGCGCCGATGTCATCATCACCGGCGACCTGCCAAGCCTGCCGATGGAGATCGTGATCGGCCAAGGCCGCGTACTCGCTCGCGACGGTAAGCTCCTCGCAGATATCCCCCCTTATTCCTATCCCGCCTTCGCGCGCGATACCGTCCGATTGAAGGGGAAGATCGCCGGCAGCGATTTCGACATCAAGACGCCGTCCAATGCACCGGAGGTGCGCGTACGGGTCATCGGCGTGATCGAGAACCAGGCGCCGACCCGCGCTCTCGAACGCACTCTCCAGGCCAGCGACGGCCTGGTGGCCATGGACGCCGCCAATGACGTCTGTCAGATCGCCCTCATCGAGCGGCATCGCGCCACGGGAAAGGTCGTCAACGCTTTCGTTTCTGGCTTTGGCTATGACAAGCCTTGCGCGATTGCCTCGACCGTCGCCCATGACTGCCATCACATGCTGGTGGTGGGCACCTCCAAATCCGACATGGCCCAGGCCGCCAATCGCCTGGCCGAGGTCGGTGGCGGCATCGTCGTAATCTCGGAAGGCAAGGAACTGGCACTGGTCGAGTTACCGATTGCCGGCCTCATGTCCGACGAGCGGGCCGAAATCGTCGCCGCCAAGGCGAGGAAGATGGCCGAGGCCATGCAGGCCTGCGGCTGCCGGCTCAACAACGCCATCATGCAGCATTCGCTCCTAGCACTCGCGGTCATCCCGGAATTGCGGATCACCGACATGGGGCTCGCCGATGTCACCCGCTTCAAACTGACCGATCTCTTCGTCTGACACCGACAACGCGACCCCTTGATTGCCGCCCCACACCGGTTACGGTAGCGCGTTCTGTGTGTTAGTTTCGGGAGGCGACATATGAAGTCCACGGTTATTCTGGTCGGAGCCGATAAGGGCGGCGTCGGGAAAACGACCCTGTCTCGTGCCCTTGTCGACTATCTGGGCCGCAAAGGCGTATCGACGCGCTGTTTCGATACGGAATCGCCGCGCGGAACGCTCAAGCGCTTCCACCCCTCGATCACCGAGGTCATCGACTTCAACAATGTCGCCGACCAGATGAAGATCCTGGATACGCTCGACACCGCTGGTGTCCGTGTCACCCTGGTCGATCTCAAGGCCGGTAATCTTTCGGTCGCGCTCGACACATTCGACCGTATCGGCGCGCTTGAAGCTGCCCGCACCGGTCAGTTCGATCTTAGCCTCTTCCATGTCATCGGTTCGGCGATCGCCTCTCTCGAAGAGATCAACGAACTCGCCAAATACATGAACGGCATCGACTACATCATCGCGCGCAATTTCATCAACGAAACGAACTTCTTCGAGTGGGACCAGAAGACCTACAAGAAGTATTTCGCCAAGCTCAATGCCGCTCACGAGATCGACATTCCGCGTCTCAACGCGATGGCCTATGAGCAGGTCGACCTGGCCGCTGTGCCGTTCAAGGAATTCATCGACAACAAGAACGCGCAAGGCGAAGCCGGCAATTTCTCGTTCGTGCTGCGTGGTTATGTGAAAAAATGGTGCCACGATCTCGACGAGCAACTGGAGAAGCTGAAACTCATCCAGGGTCTTCAGGCTGCACCAGCGCCTGCAGGAGCCAAGCGCGCCGGCTGATAAGAGAGCCGCGCCGTAGAAGGCCGTGCGATGGCGGAGACACGGGCGGCGAAGTACAGCATCATCTGTTCGGACCAGCCGCGCAACGGCAAGACGATGGTTGCGCGGCTGGTCGCCGATTACAATCTACTGTGCCAGCGCGAGATCGAGATCTTCGATCTCTCGTCCGATCCCCGTGGCCTCACTGTCTATTTCCCGGTGCGCGGCAGGCGTACTGATCTCACCAGAACAACCGACCAGATGGCGCTTCTCGATCGCGCCTTGGCGTCGCCGCCGCATGATTGCGTCGTCTATGTACCGCCCCACCTCAATGGCGACTTCTTCAAGTATCTTCGCCAGTTCGATTTTGCCGCAGCAGCACGCGCGCATGGCATCGAGGTTGTCATCTATTACGTTGTCGACAAGGCGAGCGGCTCGCTGTCGGCTGCGGAAAATCTGCGCGTGGGCAATCCTGGAACGCGTTTCATCATCGTATGGAACGAGGCCTTCATGCCGAGCGTCCGCGAGGGTTTTGCAACGGGACTCCTGAATACATTGAAAAAGGACGGCCAGCTCATCCTGCCGGAGCTTGCGGGCAATCTTCTCAAACCGGTGGAGGATCCGGGTTTTTCGTTTTCGAATTTCGTCCTGGCCGACGAGCCGCGCCTCCCCGCTATCATGGCCGAGTTGCTGAACAAGTTTCTCGCCGATATTTTCCGGCAGTTGGACGTGATCGAGGACCTGAACGAAATCGGCGCCTCCTGAACTGTCGCCTTTCAGCTTGTCTCGCCATCGGCCGGCAGGAACTGGCGGACAGCGACCACGCACAGTCCAATCGTCAGCGCGAGGATAATCGCGACGAGCGCATTGATGTCCGGCGCGAATCCGAGGCGCATCATGGCCCAAAGCCGAACCGGCAGCGTGCTGTCCGTGCCCGTTACGAGCAGCGTGATCAGGGTTTCATCGAAGGACAGCGCAAAACTCAATACTGCGGCGCCAATCAGAGCACTGCGGAGATTGGGAAGAATGATATGGACGAGGGTCTGGAAAGCCGACGCGCCGAGATCGGCGGAAGCCTCGACCATGTCGGGGCCGAGCGACTGCAGGCGTACCACGACGGTGCGATAGGCCAAGGCCTGGACGAAGACCGTGTGACCAATGATGACGGTCAAGAGCGAGCGCGAGATGCCGACCTCGCGAAAGAAGATCAATAGCGAAAGGCCAGTGATGATCGGCGGCATCAGGAAGGGCAGGAAGACCGCAAACTGCATGGCCTCGCGGCCAGCCGACTTGCCGCTGCAATAATGCATGGCAAGGAGCGTGCCGGCCACCAATGCCAGCAGTGTCGCGGAAAATCCCACGATCAGCGTATTGCCGACCGCAATAAGAATGCTGCGGTTCGCGCTCAGCGCCCAATAGGCCGAGAGCGAAGGATCGCTCCACACCACCTCGCCATGCGAAATGGTGAAGAACGACGAGATGATCGGAATCAGGATCGGGCCATACAGCATGATGAAGACAATTACGGTGAGGACCGTCAGGAGGCCCATCGCGAGTGGCGAGAGCTTCATCATGCGTGCCGCCGCTCGAACCGTGTACTGCCGGCGATCACCGCGATCACCAGCAGACCGAGGATGACGGCCAGCGCCGCGCCGAAGGGCCAATTGAAGGCGGTGCCGAACTGGCTGTAGATGATCCGCCCGAAGGTGAAGCCGCTCTGGCCCCCGACCATTTGTGGCGTCAGGAAATCGCCGATCGCCAGGACAAAGACAAAGGTCGCCGCCGTCGCGATGCCGGGAAGGCAGAGCGGCACGATGATCCGCGCGAAAGTCTGCAGGTTGGACGCGCCGAGATCTGTCGACGCCTCGATCAGGCTTCTTGGCACGCGTTCGAGCGACAGGAAGATTGGCAGGATGGCGAACGGTATCAGGAGAACCGTAAGTGTCAGCAGTATCGCATTAAGATTGAAGACGAAGATGGTCAGAGGCTGATCGACGATGCCCGCCCACAGCAGGAAGCGATTGAGGAGCCCGTTGCCTCCCAGAATACTGCGAATGGCGTATATCTTGATGATGTAGCTCATCAGCAATGGCACCAGCACCATGAGGAGCAGGAAGTAGCGCTGGCGGCCTTTGAAATTGGCGAGCAGGAAGGCGACCGGGAAGCCGATCAGGGTCGCGAGCGCGGCGACTGCGAAACACAGGGCGCAAGTCTGCAGCAGGACGGGAATGAAGATTGCGTCGGTAAAGAACCGCCGATAGTTGGCGATGCTGAAGTCATTGGCAATCTGGCCGTCCCGCATGGTGAAGAAGCTCATGGCCAGGAAGCTGACGAGCGGCGCTATGATGAAGACCAGCGGAAGGCCGTAGGCGAAGACAGCCAGCAGGCGCGGGGCTGCGCCGCGTCTTGCGCTACCGACGAAGAGCATGTGACAAGAGCCCCTTGAGCGCGACGAAGCCCGGCCAACGCGGCCGGGCTCCCGATACGCGTAGCAGCGCGATCAGGGCTGCGCCTTGATCTCGTTCCACAGATCGGAGCGCTTGGTCGGATCCTCGACGAAATCCAGCCAGACCAATTTGTCGTTCGCACCGGCGCTGCCGGTTTCGACCACCGTGTTGCCGAAGCCGGTGCGCTGCGACAGTTGCTCGCCGATCTTCTTCTGCAAGAGGAAATTGACCCACGCCTCGGCAAGATCGGCATCCTGGACGCCGCTGGTCATCGCCCAGGTGTCGAGCCACGCAAGCGCGCCTTCCTTGGGATTCACATATTCGATATTGGCGCCGGCATCCTTCATGGCCTTGACCTGCTGCTGGCCGTAATTCGCCCAGATCAGCGCTACATCGTTACTCTTGTACAGCTGCAGCGCTTCATCGGGCGTGGTGTAGAAACTCAGGACGTTGCCTTTGAGCGCAATGAGCTTTTCCTTGATCTTCGCCATCTGCTCGGCAGTCAAATGGAACGGATCCTCGATCCCCATCGTCAGGGCGGTGAACGAGAAATTATGCTCGCCATTGTCATAGGCGAGGATCTTGCCTTTGTACTTCGGATCCCAGAATATCTCGAAAGTATCAGGCGGCGGATTGACCTTGCCCTTGTCGTAGATGATGCCGATCGAATCGAAGCAGAATGGGATGGCGTAGACCTTGCCGTCGCGCATGACACCCCGCACCTGCGACAGATCCCGGAAGCGTGGCAGGACATCTTTCTGATTGGGAACCTTCGCCATGTCATAGGCGGTCGTCAGGCCGCCATCGATATAGCGCTGAAGCTGAGCGGTATTGACCGCGAAGATATCGAAATCCTTGCCTTCGCTGCCCTTGATCTTGGCCCAGATCTCATCATCGGTGCCGATAAACACGACATTGACGCTGGCACCCGACTGATCCTGGAATTCCTTGACCCAGTCGTCATCGGCGTAGCCTTGCCAGGCCATCACGCGTAATTCCTTTGCTGCAAGTGCACTGGTCGCTCTCAGCACGGCCGGCGCGGCAAGCGCCAATCCGAGCGCTGTGCGCCTGTTCAATCTCAAAGCCATCGACGTCTCCTCCACTTTCGTTTTTCTATTACGTCCTCAAACCCAACCGCCATCGACGATGTAGTTCTGCGAGGTACACATGCGACTATCATCGGCGGCAAGGAACAATACCATCCTGGCAACATCCGGGGCATAGAGCTTATCATTGAGGCACTGGCGCTCGGCGATCTGGCGCTCTCCGGCCTCGTTTAGCCACAGCTTGACTTGGCGCCCGGTCATGACCCAGCCAGGCAGCACGCAATTGACCCTGATCTTTTCCGGCCCGAATTCGCGCGCCAGGGCCCGCGTCAGTCCGCCGATTGCGGCCTTCGCGGTGACATAGGCCGGGCAGTCCGGATCGCCGACCAGCCAGGTGATCGAGCCGAAATTGATGATCGATCCGCCGCCCGCATCGCGCATCTGCGGGCGCACCGCCTGCGCAGCAAAGAACTGATGCCGCAGGTTGACCTGCATGCGGTCGTCCCAATAGGCAACTGACACGCTTTCTGTCGTATGGCGATCGTCGTTGCCGGCATTGTTGACCAGCACGCGCACCGGGCCGTGGCGAACACCGGCTTCGGCGATTGCCTGCCGCAATGCCTCGATGTCGCGCAGATCGCAGCGAATATAGTGGGGAGCCTCGACGCCCTCGGCGGTCAAGCGATCGACCAGGCCTGCCGATGCGTCAGCAGCGATGTCGACGAAACAGACTTTCGACCCCTGCCGGCAAAAATGCTCGACAAGGCTTTCGCCGATACCGCTGCCGCCGCCCGTGATGAACACGCTGCGGCCTTTGAGGCTTGGGTAGATTGCGGGCTGGTCGATAGCGCCCTGCATGGATCGCCTATCTGGAGAATGGACGCGGATTTCAGGCCCCCTTCAAGCGCGTGTCAATAGCCGGCTGCCGGCTCGCACGTTGGTTGTCCGTTGACTTCGAGCAATGGGAGAATAGGTTGCTGTCGCCGCAGGAGGGCGTAAGCCATGAACATCGAAGTCAAGAACACCAATTACCGCAATGACTCGATCCTGCTCGGCTTCAGCGATTTGAAAAAGCTGAAGACCGAACGACCCCTCGTCTTCGAGCGCGGCAAGGGTATTTTCATCTATGACGAGAACGGCAAGGACTATATTGAGTCGGTCTCCTGCTTCTATTGCGTGTCGCTTGGGTTCAGCGAGGAGCGCCTGGTGGAAGCCGCGACCCGGCAGCTAAAGGCGCTGCCGATGTATTCATCCGCGATCCACCGCACGGTGCCCGTCGTCATGGAATTGACGGAGCGGCTCGCAGCCCTCTCCCCGGTCAAGAATCCGCGCATTTACTTCTCAACCACCGGCTCCGAGGCAAACGATCACCTGATGAAGTTCATGTGGTACGGCAACGGATTTGCAGGCGAGCCGGAACGCCGCAAGATGATCTCGCGGCGCGCCAGCTATCATGGTTCGACGATCGCCACCGCGGCCTTGGGTGGTTCGCAGGAACTCCACGAAAGCTTCGGAATCCCGATGGGCTTCTCGCTGCAGGTCAGCCACCCGAGCTGGCCGAATGCCGCGCTGCCTGGCGAGGACGAGGAAGCTTTCACCGACCGGCTTGCCGAGGAACTGGAACAGACCATCCTCGCGGCCGGCCCAGAGACCATCGGCGCGATGATTGCCGAACCGGTATCGGTGTCGTCGGGAATGTTCCCGCCGCCGGCGAGCTATTTCCCGAAGATCACCAAAATCCTGCGCAAATACGGAATCCAGTTGTTCATCGACGAGGTCGTGACCGGCTTCGGCCGCTCAGGCCGCATGTGGGCGACAGAGGGCATGGGGCTCGAGCCCGATTGCATGACATGCGCCAAAGGCATCACCGGCGCTTATATGCCGATTGCCGGGATCATCATGGGTGAGGAATTCAACCGCAGGCTCGACCTCGGAAACGAGGCGAAGGGCTGGTTCGCGCATGGCGCCACCCATCACGCGCATGTCGTTTCCGCCGCGGTGGCGCTTGAAGTCCTCAACATCTTCGATGAGCGCGACGTGCTTGGCCATGTGCGGCGCATGATCCCGCATTGGAACCGCATGCTCGACGGGCTGCTGACCCATCCCCTGGTCGTCGGCAACCGGAAATGGGGTCTCGCCGGCGCGCTAGAAGTCGCCTATCCGGGCGAAGGAAGAGCCGGTGCCGCCGGCAGCCTCAAGGTCGGTGGCGTCACCAAGGACGTCTACGAGGCAGGACTTGCGGAAGGTGTCATCGTGAGGCCACTGGCCGGCTGCGTCGTGATGGCGCCACCGCTCATCATCACCGAGGCGGAGATAACCGAACTGGGACGCAGATTGCGGGCCGCCCTCGACCGTGTGTTGAGCAGTCGGCCGAACCCGTAAGGCCAGCCCCTCGCCGGGAAAACTTGGCCGGGCGCGGGATTGTCGAAAGGTCAGGAAATCGCATAATCTTGCACCGCGCTCGATCGGCAAGGAGCGATAGTCGCTCACCGGGTTGGCTTTCTGCCCACGATGAAGAAGAATTCGAATTCTTGTTATCGACCCGCGCTTGGTTTCGGCAGACGTCTACGAAATTGGAAATCGCGTCGCGAGGTTCGATCCTGGCATCGCCGTTCATATGGTGTCGGGGAACGACACAGCCGAGGCCTTGAGCGAGGGCAAGTGGCAACGCCAGTCGGTCACCGTCGGCTTCGGAGCAACGCGAAACTTCGTTCCGCCACGTGGACCGATCTATGAGAACCGGCCGATCCCCAAGCTTGAGCAGTATGAGCGGTTCCTGGCGGCTGGAATTCCGACACCGCGAACTGCTCGGTTTGAATTCGGGAGGCGCTACGAGGAAAGCGAATGGTCAGAATTTGTCATCCTCAAGCCTTTGTCTCTGAGGATGACATCGCGGCACGGTTGGAGTCCAACTCTATCGCAGCCGTCGCCTGAAGCAACTCACCTTGCGCGAATTGCCCGAGGACCATTTCCTGCGGGAAGGACCCGGGCTGGTGCAGACACTTATCGATACTGGTTCACATCCCTGGAAGTGCCGCGTACTTTCTCTCTTTGGCGAGGCGCTTTACAGTTCAATGACGCGCAGCGCAGTGGCGCGAGTGCCTCTCGATTCCGGCGACGCGGAGATCGAAGCATCGATCATCGATGCCAAGAACCCGAAATCAAGCGCCGCCGACGAGAAGGGTGAGCGCAATCGGCTCATTGCGGATGCTGAAGTGTTGCAATTGGCCAGACGCATACACGCAGCGTTTCCGCGCGTTCCGGTGCTGGGTATCGATATCCTGAAACGTGAAAGCGACGGCGCCCTGTTTGCGATCGAGGTCAATGCTGGCGGAAATGTCTGGCATTTTTCTTCCGGCAAGGAGGGGCACCGCAAGCGGCTGGGCGGGCGCCGGGCCATGATCGATCAGTTCGACGCGTGGAATACGGCCGCGCGAGCGCTCATTCGCGTGACGCATGAAAATGCCAACTGAAGTAGGATATCCGTGATTTCCGAAGACCTGCCTGAACTGGCTCGCAAGAGCTTCGGCCTGGCGCTTGCCCATTGCAGCGACTGCCGCGACTATCACGCAACCTGGGGGTATCTTCGTGCCGCCGGTTTCAGAAAGGGAGCCGGGGCGGATTGCGCGGTGATAAGCGAGCGGCTGGCCTCTTTAGGCTCAGCACCACGCATTCTGGTCGTGGGATCGGCTGATACCGGCCAGGTGGCGGGCGTCGCCAGTGCTTTGGTGGGTCGAGATTTCGCAATCACTCTTGTCGATCTTTGCGACACGCCCCTGAAGCTGTGTGCCGATTTCGCAGCCGAGACCGGCATCCGCATTGAAACGTCTCGTCGTGATATTCGCGACATCGGCGGTCTTGGAAGCTTCGATGCGATCCTGCTTCATAACTTCATTGGATTTATACCCGCTCGCGATCGGGCGGCTGTGTTGTCGGCGTTGCGCTGCGGCCTGGCGGAACAAGGCCGCCTCCTCATGTTCCAGCGGATCTATAGTCAATACGCGGATGAGGACGCGAAGTCGCCTGACGTAATCGCCGATGCAGTACTCAATGCGCTGCAGGTGCGGAAAATAGCTTTGCCGGAAAGTCCCCAATCGTTTGAACAAAGACTGCTGTCGGCGCTAACCCATAGCGGGCGAAAAGGTCGCCTGAAGGCTTTTCAGAGTGTCGAAGCGGTCGAGGATCTTTTCCGGCAGGCGGGTTTCGAAAAACTTGCGACAACGCTTCTCGAGCCGGCCGCGGATAGCAGCAGCAAGGCAAAGAATTGGCGACCGCCGAACGAGCGCTATCTCTTTGAGGCCAGTTAGGATAGCCCGCGGAAGATCCAGCCGGTGATCAACGGCTCATGGGAGACATCGACAATCATCGAAAACAGAAGGACCTGGACAAGGGCGAATATTGCCCCGCAGCCGATGGCCACAGGCCATCCCGTCTGTGCCCGTCGCATCAATGCCACGGCAAAGAGCGCGGACGAAACAGGCAAGCCGACAAGCGGCACCGCGATGAGATAGATCGCAGTAAGGGTAAGATTATCGAATGCTCCGAGCCCCTCCTTCCCCGGCGAGGCCCGGTCGATAAGCGCCTTTGCCAAGACCAGAATTGCCAGGGCGACACCGATTATAGAAATGATCTCCGGCACGGGCGAGCCGCCCTGCGATTGGCCGAGAACCACCAGTAGCGCCGCGCTGAACAGGGCCAGCAGGGGCATAGCCAGAATAGCATCGGACCCCCCAAGCCGGGCTTCGCTGATTTCCCGCTTTTGCAGGATCGCCCTTGCGATAAAGAACGCAAAGATTAGCAGCATGACGATCGTAGCCGGCCGCGCAAACATCGCCCAGCCCCAGATCTGCGACGTTTGAATGTACGAGATCTCGGCTAGCGGCCCCATCACGAAGCCGAGCAAAAATGGGGCGCGTGACCAGCCCGCCCATTTGAGCGCGATGCCGAAAGCGCCGCCCAGCGCAAATTGTGCGAGCGTGATCCAGTGCAAATCCTGGTACAGCGCCCCAAAAAGGGACAATGCGATGACAAACGGCACGATATGTTCGCGCCGCAGCGCCGCCAATCGGATGATTTCCGGGAACCACAATGAAAAACATTGGTATCGCGACAAGATTGGCGAGCAGGATCGCCGCGGCGAGAATGAAGGAGACATCAATATCGGTCGTCAACAATTGTGGGCCGACCGGCTGACCGATCACCATGAAGGCGCCCAGCATGATCGCCATACTGGAACTGCCGGGAATGCCAAAGAATAGCGTCGGCACCATTGCGCCGCCTTCTTTGGCGTTATTGGCGGTCTCCGGCGCGATGACTCCGGCGATTGCTCCATCGCCATAAGGGACGTCGGATTTCACATGCCGCACCGCATAGGCGTAAGACATCCAGACGCTCACGCTGGAACCGAGTCCCGGCATGATCCCAATCCAGATTCCATAAAGCGACGATCTGAGAACCAGGCCCAGGTGATTCAACGTGGTGCGCATTCCGGCAGCGA
Source organism: uncultured Alphaproteobacteria bacterium (assembly GCA_963805405.1). Classification (GTDB taxonomy): domain Bacteria; phylum Pseudomonadota; class Alphaproteobacteria; order Rhizobiales; family Aestuariivirgaceae; genus JAEUMG01. The sequence continues at coordinate 324,704 of CAWDUC010000001.1, forward strand.
CATCGCGAATACTTGTCGAAATAGCACGGTGGTGTCCGTGCTCGTTGAAGGTCCATCGGCTCAGCGTTTCCGGAATCACAAAGATCCCGCCGATGACGGCGGCGAGATCAAGACCATCGAGGAGTTCAGGGCGTCCGAGCGTGAAACGCGTGGCTCCGGTGAGGACGTCGAGGCCGACGCAGGCCGCAAGGACCCCGACCGCGGCCGTGAGCAGGCCTGTCAACAGGCTGCGGCCGGACAGGATCACCACCATCGACAAACCGGCAAGCGCGAGGAGCAGGAATTCCGGTGGCCCAAACCAGGTCATCAGCAGGCGGGCGACCGGAATGCAGGCAAGGAACGCAAGCGCTCCCAATACGCCGCCAATTGCCGAAGCGGATAGGCTCGCGCCAAGCGCCTCGCCCGCTCGCCCCTTCTTGGCCAGCGGATACCCGTCCAGGATTGTCGCCGCATCGGCGGCTGTCGAAGGCAACGCAAACGCGATTGCTGGAATTGAAGACGCAGTATGCACGACGGAATGCATGGCGAAGAGAAAGACCGCGCCGCCGATCGGCTCCCAGAAAGTCGCGAAGGGAATGCAAAGGATAATACCTATCCGGCCGCCGACGCCGGGAACCAGGCCAACGATGAAGCCGACAAGCGTTCCAAGCAACAGCGCCGTCGCGAGACCTGGCCAGCCAGCGGTCAAGTAAGCAACGTGTAGCAAGACCAAGATCAGCCGCCGCTTAGTGCCGGATCAATCATCGCGTTAGGCGATCAATCGGCTAGAATTTGCATTGTTCGACCTTGGCCTCGGACATTGCCATGCCGCATTCATAGGCCTTTTCCAGTTGCGCCTTCGCGACGGCATCGGCGGGCATCAAATGCGAGACGCCTTGTTCGACTTCAGTCCATTCAACCGCTGCCACAGGAATCGCCTGGCTGTCCGCCTCCTTGATGAAAACTGGATCGCCCAGGACCTCTGCGAACACACGGCGCAACGCCTCGACATCTTCCGTCGAAACACCGGGCGGAGCAAAGAAAGCTCTTCCCATGCCGCGCGCCGAGCGAAGAAAATCAACGACGGATGGGGGAGCGTCTTTCACGAGAAAAGATTCTAGGGTTCTGTTCTGGTCGACCTCCGGCGGAAATGCTTGACCGGTTATTGTATAGAGAGACTGGATGTCACCGGACTTGAGTAGCGGCTGTAGTTCCGCATCGGCGGCGGCGGTGTAGAAATCCGCATCCCCCGCCAGCAGGGCTTTGAGCCGAGCCGAATTGTTGAAGCCGACAACGATCTTCGCTCTGATGCCGGTGACGGCGTTGAGAAGGATGCTCACGGTGGATTGGGTCGCCAGTATGTCACTGACCGGCAGGATGAGTTGCTTGGTCGATTGACGCAATATCTGCGGATCGACTGGAAGCTCTCGGCGCGCGGCCATGATGAAGCTTTCGCGCTCGACGCCGGCGATCCAGTTCACTTTTCGCAGATCATAATCGATCCCGTCGCGTTTATTGATCTGTGCAAAGACCAGCTCCGGTGGACGCACGAAAGCGACGGCGAGTGCGCCTGCGGGAAGCTTGAAGAATTCGCTCGCCCCTTGAGCGCCGCTCGCCGTGTCATTGAACTGGGCACGAATGCTTGTTTCCGGCAAATGGCGGCGCAGCGCATTGGAAAACGCCTGCCAGAATTTTGCTCCTCCGCCAGTATTAGAGAATCCAACCATGACATCGAGTGTTCTGCCGGCAAGCGGATCGGTGCCTGCGCGAGCTAAGCCCGCCGAATAAAGGAGCGCCAACGAGACGATAAGCAGCATGGACTGCTTCACACAAGACTTCATATCGGTCTACTCCCCACCATGTAATAATTTTTTTGTACTTGAAGCGAGAAACCCACGACCAACTAACAGAACGGCGGCGAGATCAGGGATATGCCGGAGTCGAGCCGGCATTAGATACTCTGTCTATAACGAGTCAATAGCGCCTAACTACGCACGGATTGCGAAATACTGGCCCTCAGGAAGCCTGCGCACTAGCCAGAGAGCCGCATGGCGAGGCCGACGGCGAGCGCCTGCGCCAGGCAAAGCGAAGACGCCAGCGACCGGAAGCCCTGGACTTCGGCTTCCTTTACTTCGAAGACGACGTCGGCATGACGGGCGAGCGGACTGACGACACTGTCGGTGATGGCGATGACTTGCACATCGCGTTGGTGTGCCGCCTCGGCGATCATGAGCGTGTCCGGCGAATAGGTCGCAAAGCTTACGGCGATCAGGCAATCGCCGGGTCGGATCGACTGCCCTTCCTCCGCCAGCATCCCGGCAAGACTTGAGAGGATATGGGCCGGTTTCCCCGCATGCGCGCAGGCATAGGCAAGATAGGAGACCACCGGAAACGACCGCCGCTGCCCGATCAAATGCAGGCGGTCCGCGGCGACCATAGCGTCGACCGCCGTCTCGAGCGTTTCTCCGGAAATCGAATCCGGAAGATGATCGAGAGCAACCGTTGTAGCGGAAGCAAAGTGGCGCAAGAGATCATGCAGGCCGCTACCCTTGAGATCCGCGCCGGTCGCAAGCTGGCGGGCGCGCTCGGCATAGCTCGCCGAGCGATTGAGCAAGGGCGACTGGAACAGGCGCTGCAATTCGCGAAAACCGGAAAACCCTAAAGTCTGCGCGAATCGGATCATCGCGGAGGGCGGCACGCCGACGCGCTTGGCATTGTCGGCAACCGTGTCGATGGCGATATAGTTGGGGTGCTCGAGGACGAAGCGCGAAATCTGCTGCAGGCGCGGCGGCAGCGTATCATAGGAATCGGCAATCCGCTGCCGCACCTGCGCCAGCGGATCGGACGCCTCCTTCATTACCGCCGGCTCCGGTGTCATGCCGGACAAGATATTCCGGAAGGAAGAGGATTTGGAAGAGTTATTCCATTCCGGCCAGGTAGATTCCGACCGAAGCAGACCGCCCCTCGCTGTCAATGACAGTCAGCCTTGAATAGCCGGCCCCTTGCGGCATCCAGGATTTTTGCCGCTGCCGGGCAGGGGCGCCGACCGGCCGACCATCGACCAGCCAGTTGAAGGGAGCCGTGCCGCCCTGAAGCTTGAGTATCACAGGACGCAAATCACCGGCGGCACTCTTGCTGCGGGCAACCGATGCGCCATCCGGCGGAAACACAATGGCCGGCGCCGCCGTGACAGTCTTTAGGGAGCCGCTTGGCCGGTCAAAACGCTGCAACGGCTTCGGCACTGCGTCCGCAAGGCGAAAATCCTGGGGCATTATGAGTTTCGTGGCCTGCGGCGACACCGCATCGAAGGTCTCGAACAGGATCGGTGCTGCGGCTTTGCGCCCGGTCAGATCCGGAACCGCCGTACCATCCGGCCGGCCGACCCAAACGCCGATCACCAGGCGCCCGTCAAAGCCAACCGCCCAGGTATCGCGAAAGCCATAGGACGTGCCGGTCTTATAGGCGATGCCGCGATCCTTCATGCCGTCCGGCGGCTGCGTGCCGGAAAGAATATCGGCCACCTGCCAACTCGCTGCCGGCCCGAACAAGACATTCGATGCAGCATGCTCGCGCGCCTCGCCGCCAAGCGACATGGTTTCCCGCAATTGCGCCGGCATGCCGCCGCGCGGCAAGGCGGTATAGAGCGTCACCAATTCTTCCAGAGTGACACCCAATCCACCCAAGGCAATTGCCAGGGTCGGATTCGCATCGCGCGGCAGGTGCGGGCTGACGCCGGCATTGCGGAACAACGACATCAAGCGCAACGGTCCCGCCGCATCGAGAAGCTTCACCGCCGGAATATTGAGCGAAAGCTGGAGAGCTTCGCGCAATGTGACGGTGCCGCGAAAATCTTGCGTGAAATTCTTTGGCCGGTAGCCGCCGAAGTCCTCCGGCCGGTCTTCAATCAAGGTGCGCGCTTCCGCGATGCCATTGTCGAAGGCGAGCGCATAGATGAACGGCTTGAGCGTCGAGCCGGGCGAACGCACCGCCCGCGTCATGTCGATCCAGCCCTTGCGGCCTTCATCGAATAATGCTGCCGAGCCGACGCGTGCGAGGATTTCGCCGCTGCGATGATCGACGATCATCACTGCAACCGACAATTGCGGCCCGAGCGTCTTTGCGCGTCGAAATGCGATCTTCTCCGCCGCTTCCTGCATACTGCGATCGATCGTCAGGCGCGTTTCTCCGGCGCTTTTTGCTTCAAAACTCGCATGCGCGGCAAAGACCGGTAGATTGAGCCGCGCGCTCGGCAATGCCTGAGCCAGTGCGATTTCGGCATCGGGCGCGGTGATGACACCCGCCGCTTTCATCCGCGCCAATACACGGCCGCGCGCTTCGGAAATCTGCGACTTGCTGCGATCCGGCCGTCTGCTTTCCGGCGATTGCGGGAGTGCGACGAGGAGTGCTGCTTCACCGACGCCAAGCTTGCGCGGTTCCTTGCCGAAATAGGCAAGCGATGCGGCCCGAACGCCTTCGAGATTGCCACCATAAGGTGCAAGCGTCAGATACCAGGCGAGAATCTCATTTTTGGAATAGCGCCATTCGAGTTGGAACGCCCGCGCCATCTGCCGAAGCTTGGCGGCGATGGAGCGATCTTCGCGCGGTTCGAGCAATCGCGCGAGCTGCATCGAAAGCGTCGAGCCGCCGGAGACGATTCTGCCATTCGTTACAAGCTGATAGGCGGCGCGCGCGAGCGCCAAAGGATCGACACCGGGGTGATAGCGGAAGCGACGATCCTCGTAAGCCACTGTCATTGCTACGAGAAGCGGATCGATATCGGCAATCCTGGCGGGCAGTCGCCATTGGCCGCCGGATACTGTGAAGGCCCGCAAAAGTGCGCCATTGCGATCGCTGACGGTAGCGGAAACGGGCAGGTCGCGCGGGTCCGGCGGCGGGAAAATCCGATCAAGAACGACGGCAAAAAGGGCTAAAAACACCCCCAGAATCGCACCAAACATCGCCGTCTTGCGCACGCTTAATGGTCGATCAGGATTGAGCCCGATTTTTGTCCGTCAATGGATTTCAGGCTCCGGAACCCGTGCCGCGCCCTCTAAAAAGTCGTAGTCGCAGCCGCGATTGGCCTGCGAAACCGATCGGCTGTGGAGCAGTCCGTAGCCCCGCACATAATGTGGCTCAGGCGGTACCCAGGCCGCCCGGCGGCCCGCCAGGACGGCAGGGTCGACATCCAGTGTGATGCGCCGGGCGGGCACGTCGAGAGTGATGAGATCGCCGTCCTCAACCAGTGCGAGTGGCCCGCCGATGAAGGATTCAGGCGCCACATGCAGCACGCAGGCGCCATAGCTGGTGCCGCTCATCCGGGCATCGGAAATCCGCACCATGTCGCGCACGCCCTGCGCCAGAAGCTTCTTGGGGATCGGCAATTGCCCCCATTCCGGCATGCCCGGACCACCGATGGGGCCGGCATGCTTGAGCACCAAGACGCTGTCGGCTGTCACTGGGAGGTCCGCATCGTCGATCCGCGCCGCCATGTCGTTGTAGTCGGCAAAGACCACCGCCGGGCCGGTATGCTTGAGGAGCCGAGGCTCCATGGCCGAGTGCTTGATGACCGCGCCGTCGGGCGCAAGATTTCCGTGCAGGACCGCCAGGCCGCCATCCGGCTTGAAAGGATTTTCAAGCGTCCGGATAACCTCGTCATTGTAGCTTTGTGCCTCGGAAATCACCTGCCCGAGACTGTGGCCGGAGACCGTCTGACACCCAAGATTGAGATGCCCCGAAAGCCGTGCGAGCAAGGCCGGCAGGCCGCCCGCATAGAAGAAATCCTCCATGAGAAAGGCGCCCGAGGGCCGAATATTGGCGAGCAACGGCGTCTTCCGCGAGATTTCATCGAACCTGTCGAGATTGAGATCGATGCCGGCGCGGCCTGCCATGGCAACCAGATGAACGATGGAATTGGTCGAGCCGCCAAGCGCAACGGCAGTGGTGATGCCATTGTCGAACGCCTCGGTTGTGAGAATGTCGCGCGGTTTCACATCCTGCCAGACAAGATCGACGATGCGCCGGCCGGACGCCACTGCCAGCCGCGAATGTGCGCTGTCGGGAGCAGGAATGCTTGACCCGCCGGGGAGGATGAGGCCCATGGCCTCGATGACCGCCGCCATGGTCGAGGCGGTGCCCATCGTCATGCAGGTGCCGAAGGAGCGCGCGATGCCGTCTTCGACTTCCATCCAGTCTCGTTCATTGATCGTGCCGGCGCGCAATTCCGCCCAATATTTCCACACATCGCTGCCGCTGCCCAAAGTCTTGCCATGCCAATTGCCACGCAGCATGGGACCGGCCGGCATGAAGATCGTCGGCAGGTTCATGGAAGTCGCGCCCATGATCATCGCCGGCACGGTCTTGTCGCAGCCGCCAAGCAATACCGCGCCATCGACCGGATTGGAGCGCAACAGTTCCTCGACCTCCATCGCAAGGAAATTGCGATAGAGCATCGTCGTCGGCTTCATGTAGGTCTCGCCGAGCGACATGGCGGGAAGTTCGACCGGGAAACCGCCGGCCTGCAGCACGCCGCGCTTCACTTCCTCCGCGCGCAGTCGCAAATGCGCATGGCAGGGATTGAGATCGCTCCAGGTATTGACGATGGCGATGATCGGCTTGCCGCCGATATCATCAGCGATGATCCCTATCTGCTTGGCGCGCGAGCGATGGCCGAAGGAGCGCATGTCCTTGACGCCGAACCAGCGATGGCTGCGTAGGTCTTCCGGTTTTTTGGCGGTCATGGCGCCGGCTCCTTGCGGCTGTAGTGAATGCTGCAGAACGGGCCGCCCTGATACTTCAGCGAGATCGGATCGTCCGGCTCGGGCCGCGTCAGGCTCGTGGTGAAATCCTCCGCATTGTCATGGCGCGCAATGCCGAGATCGGCATCTTCGCTCTTCCACCAGGAGCGGTCATTGTCCGATACGCCCCAGGCCACGCGGCAGCCAAGCACAGGCGTCTTGAGTCCGGCTTCGAGCATGCCCGTGAGATCGTCGAAGCTGAGCCAGGTCGAGAGATGGCGCGGCTCAAGCGGCTTCTCGATCGACGTTCCGATGCGCAACGACAGGCTTTCGACGCCATGCTTGTACCAATACATCTTGCCCAGCAATTCGCCGTAAGCCTTCGACAGTCCGTAGAATCCGTCTGGTCGCATTTCACAATCGACATCGAGCGTCTCGCCGCGCTCGTGAAAGCCGATCGTGTGATTGGAGCTTGCGAAGAGGACCCGCGCTTGCGCAGCGCGCGCCAGTTCGAAAATATGATGGATACCGCGGATATTGGCGGCAAGAATGTCTTCGAAGGCTTGCTCCGTCGAAACCGCGCCAAAATGCAGGATCGCCGAGATTTCCGGCGCAAGTGCCTGCAACCCGGTGCGATCATTGAGATCGAGCTTGCGGAATTCCGCATGCGGCGGAAGGGGATCGGGATAGTCGGCGATATCGGAAAGCAGAAGCGCATATGCACGCGCGGCAAGGCGCGGGGCGATCGCGCGCCCAAGAGCGCCGGAAGCGCCGGTGAAGAGTATCTTTTTCTGCATCAGTCCTGGTCCGCGAAGCGCGCGACGGGGACGCCGGCGACGCCAAGATCGATGGCGAAGACGCGGCCGCGATTGGGATGATCCGCAAGCCCGCGATCGGCAAGTCCGTCGCTGAGGCTGGTCACATAGGCGGTACGCAGATCCTTGCCGGCAAAGGCCAGCATGGTCGGCGCCGGTACGGGCACTTCAATCTTGTTGATAAGATTACCGTCGCGATCGAAGCGGTTGAGACAGCCCGCCGAAATCCCGCAGCTCCAATAGGCGCCGTCGATATCGCAGGCGGCACCGTCGGGACGCCCCTCTTCATTTGTGAGAGTGCGGATGCGCTTGCGTCCGCCGATCTCACCGGTGGCCGGATCAAAATTCCAGCGGTCTATCCAGGGCCTACGCGAATCCGAATGGAACATGGTGCGCCCGTCGCCTGTCCAGGCGAGCCCGTTCGAGACTTTCAGACCTTCGATCTTGCGCTCGGCACGCCCGTCGGCCGTCACCCGATAAAGCGAGCCGATCTCTTCCTTGACCGGGCGATCATCCATGCTCCCGACCCAGAAGGCACCGTCCGGCCCGACCTTGCCGTCATTGAGACGCAGTTTTGGGAAATCGGCTTCAAGTTCGGCAAGCACGGTCGAATGTCCTGTCTGCGGATCGAACAGCAACACGCCACCGGCAACCGCCACGACCAGCCTGCCGCTTTCCGCCAAGCCCATGCTGCCGACCGGGCCGTCGAAATGCCAATGCCGATGCTTGCGCGTTGCGAGGTCGAGCGCGTGAACATTTCCGCTCGGAATGTCGACCCAATAGAGCACATTCTGCCGCTCGTCCCAGACCGGGGACTCAGCTAGCCGGAAATGCTCTTCCAGCACCCATGTCACCACGTCATTCTCCCATCACATTCCGAAGCCGGAAGCTTATAGGAGAAAGCCGGCCCGGGGAGGAGGCCCATGAAGGCAATGACAGAATAGGCATGCCCTTCTCCTTCCCCCATCCGGGACAGAGAACTCACCCCGAATAAGAAGCACCGAGCGCGATGTGCGGCCTCAACCGCATTCCACTCCGGCATCTCGCGCGCGCAAGGCTCGACGCGCTTGTTGCAGCGCCCGGCATAGGGACAGCCCTGCGAGACGATATCGTCGCTGTCGCGCGCCAGCGCCGCGCGGTCGATTGTGTGATGCGTGTCGGGTTCGAGCACCGCAGCGATGAGCGCTTGCGTATAGGGATGCAGAGGCGCGCCGCAGACTTCGTGCGACGGGCCGAGTTCGACGAGGCGCCCGCGATACAGAACCGCGATGCGATGGGCGAGCGCCTGAACGACAGCCAAGTCATGCGAAACGAGAATGCAGGCGACATGGCGCTTGCTGCTGAGTTCGCGCAACAATCGCAGGACCGAGGCCTGCACCGAGACATCCAAAGCCGATGTCACCTCATCGCAGAGAATGACATCGGGCTCGGCCGCAAAGGCCCGCGCGATCGCCACGCGCTGGCGTTCGCCGCCCGACAACTGCCCCGGATAGCGATTGAGATAGGTCTCATCGAGCCGCACATCGCGCAACAATGCAGTGGCTCGTTCGCGCAGCTCAGCACCCGATGACTTGAAATAAAGCCGCAAGGGTTGAGAGAGGATTTCCCCGATCGTCTGGCGCGGATTGAGCGAGGCATCAGGATTCTGGAAGACGAGCTGGATTGCACGCAAAGTGCCGGGTGACCGTTTATCGACAGGCAGGCCGAGATCGACCGTTTCCTCGAATTCGATGCGCCCGCGCGCCACCGGCCACAAGCCGGCGATCGCCTTGAGGATCGTCGATTTGCCGCTGCCCAATTCACCGACAAGCCCCAGGACTTCGCCTTTGTGCAGTTCGATCGTGACACCCTCGACAGTCATCGGCGCGTCTCGGGCTGGTAGAATCCAGTCGAATAGTCCTGGCCGGCGATAGGTCACCGAGACGGAGTCGAGATCGATCAAGGCCTCGGCGCTTGCAATCCTCGGCGGCGCCTCATCGCTTCCCGCGCCAATCACCAGCGCGCCGGATTGCGGATGGAAACAGGCGGTGCGGTGTGCGGGCCGCAGTTCACGCAATTGCGGCGCGGCGCTGAGACAATCCGGCTTTACCTCACCGCAGCGTGGCGCAAAGCGGCAGCCCGGCAAAATCTGGCCGGGAGCCGGCGGGCGACCGGCAATCAATTCCGGAATTGCCCCGTTGTCGAGGCGTGGGATCGAACGCAGCAAGGCGCGGGCATAAGGATGCGCCGGTTGCGCGAGAAGCGCTGACGTCGATGCGTCTTCAACAATGTCGCCGCCATACATGATGACCATCCGCGCGCTTAACCGCGCGATGACGCCGAGATCATGGCTGACGCAGATCATCGCCATGCCGGACGCATCGCGCAATTCGGCGAGAAGATCGAGAATGCCGAGCTGCGTCGTGACGTCGAGACCGGTCGTCGGCTCGTCCAGCAACAGCAGTTCCGGCTCCCCGGCGAGCGCCATGGCGATGGCGACGCGCTGCAGCTGGCCGCCCGACAATTCATGCGGATAGCGGCGAACGAGAAGCTCGGGCGTCGGCAATCTCACGCGCCGCAACAGCTCGACGATGCGTTTCGACCGTTCGCTCGCAGCCAGCCTTGTATGGAGCCGCAGCGATTCCTCGATTTGCGCGCCGATCCGCGATGTCGGCGTCAGCGCGGTGCCGGCATTCTGCGGCACCAGCGCCATGCGCCCGCCGCGAATGTGCGACAGCGTCGCATCATCGCGGTTGATGAGATCGGTGCAGTCGAAGCGGCAATGGCCGCCGGAATGAACGAGACCGGGTTTGATGATACCCATCATGGCGAGCAGCAAGGTGCTTTTTCCGCAGCCCGATTCACCCGCAATGCCGAGCGTCCCTCCCTTTGCCAAGGCCAGCGATACGCGATTGACGATCGGTGCCGGGCCCAGGGCGAGCGGCATGGCGATCGAAAGATTGCTCACTTCGAGCATCGGTGTCGGCTCGCTCACGGCACCGGAGACCTCTGCACGCGATCGACGCCAAGCACTTTAGCGAGGGAATCTACGGCGAGATTGATGCCGATGATGAGACTGCTCAGCGCCAGCATCGGCCAGATCGCCGTCCAGGGCGCTGCCGCCATGACGCCGCGCGCATCCGAGATCATCAATCCCCAATCGGGCGCTGGCGGCGCCACGCCCATGCCGAGAAAGGAAAGCGAACTGACCGCGAGGATGATCCACGACCATTGCATGGCGCCTTGCACCGCGAGACTGTCGCGCACATTGGGGAGCAATTCCTTGAGGATGATGGTACGGCGCTTTTCGCCCCGCGCCTTGGCGGCAAGTACGAAATCGCGCGTGACGAAATCGAGCGCCGCACTCCGCGCAAGATAGATGACGGAGAGCCCGTAGGAGAAGCCGAGCACGGGGATGAGCGCGAGTGTGCCGGTGCCGAGTGCGGCAACGAAGATCATGACGATCAGGATCCACGGGATCGACATCAGCGCATCGGCACAGCGCATCACTATTTCATCGAGCCTGCCGCCCACCAGGGCCACGACGATGCCGAGGGCGGCGCCCCAGATGAGAGCGATGATTGTTGCCGCCGTGCTGATCAGCATCGCCTCGCGTCCGCCGAGCAATGTGCGCGTGAACACATCGCGGCCAAGCCGGTCGGTTCCGAACCAATGCGCCGCGGAAGGTGCCTGCAGGATCGCGTCAACATCCTGCTGGGCGTAGTCATAAGGCGCGACCGCCGGACCGAAGATGGCGATGATGATGTGAAACAGCACGATGCCGATCCCGATCGCGCCCGAAGGCCGCGAGACGAGATCGCGCATGACGGCGATGCCGCTCATGCCCGATGCGTGCGCAGGCGCGGGTTGAGAAACAATGCCAGGAGATCGGCAGCGAGATTGGTGAGAATGTATATGCCGCCAAGCAACAAGGCGATCGCCTGCACCAAAGGCAGATCGCGATCGGAGACGGCATCGACGGCGAGCCGTCCCAATCCCGGATAGTTGAAGACGCTTTCAACGATCACCACGCCGCCGAGCAGCCAGGCGACGGTGAGCCCGATCACGCTGATCGCCGGTAGCAATGAATTGGGAAGCACGTGACGCAAAACGATCTGGCGGAAGGGAACACCTTTCAACCGCGCCATCAAGACGAAATCGCTGCCCATCACATCGATCACCGACGAGCGCACCATGCGCAAAATGTGGGCGGTGAGGATCAGGCTCAATGTCGCGACCGGCAGCACGGTGCTGGCGAGAAGCTGCATGATCGGCGCCTTGTAGCCGGCCGTCACGACGCCTGCCGTCCAGCCGAGTGTGACCGAGAAGACCAGGATCAGGATCGTCGCGGAGACGAATTCAGGGATCGTCATCGCGAAGATCGCCGTCGCCGAGACGGCAAGATCGAAAGGCCTGTCGCGATAGAGCCCGCAGAGAAAGCCCAAGAAGATCGCAATCGGAATTCCGACGATGGCCGCTGCGGCGGCAAGCACGACGGTGTTGCGCAACCGCCAACCGACGATCTCGGTGATCGGTTTTTCGCGTTGCATGGAGGTGCCGAGATCGCCGGTGAGGGCACTACCTGCCCATTCGAGGAAACGCTCAGGCGCCGGACGATCGAGACCCATGCGCTCGCGGCAGTTCTCAAGCGCGGCACCCTTGCCTTCGCGGCCAAGGAAGGCCGTACAGGCATCGCCCGGCATGAGCTCGAGGCAGGCGAAGACCATGACCGCGATGAAGACCAGCGTGAATATCGCCGATCCGATGCGCTGAATGATCAGCCGTAGCACCGCCCGCCCCCGGGACTATTCGGCCTTATCGACGAGATTCCAGCGGATGTAATCCTCGGCCAAGGGCTTGATGCCGCTGATCTTGTTGGTCATCACCCGCGTGCCGTTCTGGAGATAGGGGATGAAGGTGCCGCCCTCTTCGAAGAGCAATGCCTGCGCATCGCCATAGGCTTTTTTGGCATCGTTGAAATCGAGTGAACTGCGCGCCTTGTCGAGCGCTGCATCATAGTCCTTGTTGCTGAAGTAGCTCTCGTTCCACGAACTGCCGGTGCGATAGGCCTCGTTCAGGATCTGGTCGGCCGGACGCTCGCTCCATGAAGTGACGGAGGCCGGCTTCTTCATCCACACATCGTCCCAATAGCCGTCGGACGGCGTCAGATCGACCTTGGCGCGGATACCGGCCTTGGCGACCTGCTGCTGATAGATCTCGGCGAATTGCACCATGCCGGGTTCGAGATCGGCAGTGCTCACTTCGATATCGATGCCATCGGGAAAGCCCGCCTCGGCGAGCAGCTTCTTGGCAAGCGCGATATCCTGCGGGCACTTGATATCCGCATGATAGGGATCGCTCGACTTCACCGGCACGTCGCAGGTGACGCTGGCATTGCCCTCGCCCACCATGAGCTTGATGATCTCGTCGCGATTGACGGCAACACGAATGGCCTTGCGCACCTTGGGATCCGTGAAGGGCGCGGTATCGGTGCGGAATGCGATGCCGTACCAGTCGCCGGCCGGGAAACTCTGCACGACAAAACCGGGATTGGATTTATAGGCCGGCTCCTGATCGCGCGTCACCGAACCGATATCGAGCTGGCCCGCGAGCATCGCCTGGTTGCGGGCTTCGCTGTCGGGAATGGCGGTGAACTCGACCCTGTCGAGCTTGGGCGCGCCCTCCCAATAATCCTTGTTGGCGACCAGCACGGTGCGGCCTTCCGGGTCATAGCTCTCAAGCTTGAACGGACCGGTGCCGACACCGAGCTTGTCGTTGGTCGGCCCCGCACCTTCGGGAAGCATGCGCACGCGATAGTCGAGAAGGAGAACAGGCAAGCCCGCATGCGGCGAAGACAATACGATCTTGGCGGTCATAGGATCGACGACCTCGACATGATCGATCATGCCAAGCACCGAGGCGACAGGAGATTCGAGTGCGGGATCCTTGATCCGCTCGAGCGAGAACTTGACATCCTTCGCATCGAAATCGCTGCCGTCGTGGAATTTGACGCCCGGCTGGAGCTTAATCGTCCATTCCGTCGCATTGGCATTGGGCGTCCAGCTGACCGCGAGTTCGGGAACCGGGGAGCCATTATCGTCCTGCCGCACCAGGCGGCTATAGATCATGTCGTTGACTTCATAGAACCGATTGGGCGAAATCGGATCGATGCTTTCCTTGCCGCCGTAACTCAGATCATTGGCGCGCATCAGCACCTTTTCGGCAAATGCATATCCCGCACCCACTGTCGACAACACCAATGCCAACGCGACCGCGCCAAACCGTCCTGCTACTGTCATAACATCCCCTGTATGGAACTTGGACGGGACTGGCGCCCGCCTTGGTGTTTGCCCTAATACGTGACTTACCCAAGCTAACAACTTGATGACAGGCTGGCAAATCGCCATCGCGGGCAAAGGGGAGAGACTGCGTGCTGATTGCAACTTACAACATCCAATGGGGCATGGGGCAAGACGGCATTGTCGACCTCGCCCGCATTGCCCGCACTGTCGGGGATGCCGATATCATCTGCCTTCAGGAAGTGGAGCGCGATTGGCGCAAAGGCCCCGATGCCGAGGAAGTATTGCGGCTCTGCGAACTATTGCCACGGCATTTTTGTGCCTTTGCGCCGGCGGTCGATCTCGATAATAGCCGCGTCGACGCCGATGGCCGGGTTCATAATGGCCGCCGCCAGTACGGCAACCTTACATTGTCCCGCTGGCCCATCATCTCGGTAAGGACCTTCCCGCTAACGAAGTTTCCCGTCCACGGGCAAGTCAATGATGCTTCGGTCCTGCTCGAGACAGTCCTCCAGCATGAAAATGCACCCTTTCGCGTTTATAACACGCATCTCAATTATCTCTCGGCACGGCAAAGGTTGATCCAGGCGAAGGAGGTCCTTGCCGTGATCGCCGATGCGCCTCGGCAAGGGGGATTGGTGACGGGCCCCGGCGCGGCCGACGACCAGTTCGGCGCCGACTGGATGGTGCTGCATCGTCACGAGATTCCAAGCATGCCACGACCCGCTCTACTGATGGGCGACTTCAACATGCGGACCAATTCAGCCGAGTATGATGTGCTGGTGGGGCCTGCCGACCCTTTCTACGGGCGCCTCCATGAAGACGACCTCTTTGCCGACGCGCTCACGCTTGCCGGACTGCCCGAGGACGAAGGCGTAACTCATCCTGAAGCCGACCGTACCGGCCGCAAGCGCATCGACCACATATTCATGACCAGCGATTTCATCTCGAATTTCAAGCGCGCCTGGATCGACAACGAGGCAGATGGCTCGGACCATCAGCCGGTCTGGCTCGAGCTTACCTACTAACGAGCCGCACCTTCAGTCCGGATTGCGTTGGTCGCCGGTGCGGCCAATCGCGATGAGGTCGCCGGGCAGCACCGGGCGCTCCGGCAACACGACCTTCACAGTTCGCTCCTCACCGTCACGCCACACAGTGACGGTCAGCTCATCGCCCACCTTCAGCGAATTGACGACCCGTAGAACGTCATCGATGGATTCAAGTTTCTCGCCATTGACGCTGGTGATGATATCGCCGCCGACGAGATACTCTTCGCTGCCGATCGTCATTGGCAAGAGGCCACCACGCAGCTTGACCTTTTCCGCCGGACTTCCCGGTTCCACGGTTTCGACCAGTAGTCCCGCCGGCATCTCGAAAAAGGCGATAAACAGATCGGGCACGATCTTGCCATTGATGCCGTGCCAGGGCCGCACGACATGACCCTTGGCAATCAGTTCGGGCGCGAGTTTTGACAGCGCATCCGAGGGAATGGCAAAGGCTATATTGTCGGCCTTCTGGCCGCTCAAGGTCATCATTCCGACGACCCTGCCGCACAGGTCGATCAGTGGGCCGCCGGAATTGCCGGGATTAACCGCGGCGTCGGTCTGGATCAACGGCGTCAACCAACTCATCGTGGTGACCGGGACTTTGCGATTGAGGCCCGAGACGATGCCGCGGCTCGCAGTCTTGTCGAGTTCGAAGGGAAAGCCGATTGTTACCACTTCCTCGCCGATCTCAAGTTTCTGGGAATTGCCGAAGACCGCTGGAACGAGCTTGGCTTCCTCATTCTCCCCGATCTTGATGACCGCGATGTCGGAAAGCGGATCGGCGCCGACGATTGTCGCGGGATAGGTGCCCTGCCCGTCGACCGAGACGAGTAGTTGTTTTGCGCCGTAGACCACATGGGCATTCGTGACGATATCACCCTGGTTGTCGAATACGATGCCGGCACCGGTCTCCATTTGGACACGATCTTTGATGTCGAAGGACTCGATCGAAACCGAGAAGACCCGCACGACGGAAGGTGCCGCGACACGGAAGGCCTGGGCAATCGAGTTCTTCTCGCAGCTCGGGTCCGCCCGCGCCTCTGGAGCTATCGCAAGAATTGCGAGCGCCATCGCGATCACTATGAAGGCAGGCCGGGGATGAGGCGAATGTTCCATTATTATGCGGCGCATGTCAGCTTACTTCCACGGTAAGAAGAACACTTAATGCATCACTGTAGCGAGTTCTTGATTCACATCAAAACCCGCCGAAGCCATAGGGCTCCGGCGATTCATGACGATTGACGATCTTACACTACTGCCGCGGGCCGACGACCTCGACCGTTCCCGACGCCGTTCGCGCATTGAGATAGGGCCGATACATGTCTTCCACCATGGCAGGTGGCAATGTGAAATCGCCCGGCGTCACGGCGCGGACAACATATGCCAGAGTAATATCGGCATTGTCGCCGCTATCGCGGGTGAAAGAGGCAACGAAACGATCATCGCGGAATTCGAGATGCGCGTAATTGCTCATCTCCGGCAGCCAGCTGAAATTCGCAAGGTCGGCACTGGCGACGAGTGCAGGATTGTCGATTTCAAAACCGGCCGGCAACAAATCGGCGATCAGGATTTTGGCCGGCCATGCATTGGCCTGCTTCACCTTGAGCACCACGACGATGCGCTCGCCCTGCGCGATGCCGTCGCTCGGCAGCGCCTCGCCGTTGAGCGAAAAATAGCTCCGCTCGATCGAGAAGCCATCCCCGCCGGGTGGTTTTGAAACAAGCGGCACGCCGCCATAGCTCAGGATCGCGTCGACCGGATGATTGGCGCGGTTGATGATCTTCACCGGGCCTGTCGACAATTGCTTCGCAGTGAGACGCCGGACGAAATCGCCCGAAACAGCCTGACCATCGACGTCGAGTTCCGGCGACTGCGCGCCGGCCGCCAAGGCCCGGGCGGCAAGCAGCATCCAGGAATTCTCCTGCGTGCTCGTATAGCGCCGGCTCGCCTGGTCGCGAGCAACCATCTGCGTCAAGGCTGGAATGAAGGTAGCGCTCGGATCGCTCTCGACGGCAAGCGTCAGCAGTGCCGCACCGTCACGCAGGCGCGAACCATAATCGAGGCGCGCGTAATCCTCCTGCGATTGTTTCGACAAAGTCGAGAAGGCGGCATTGAGCACGCGCACCGCTCTTTCGCGGTCGCCGTAAAGCGCAAGCGCCGCGCCGATCTGCGCCTTGGCCAATGGCGTCGTGAAACTATCGAGCTTGCTCTCCGCGTAATAGCGGAGATCGCCGACCGAAGCCTTCTTGTTACGCGCCAGAACATAGAGTGCATAAGCGACGTCGTAGCCGCCATTGCTGAAGTTCTGCTGGTAGGAGAGGACGTTCTGCAGATTGGCGAGCGCCTGGTCGAAGGGAAGGCCCGGCACGTCATAGCCCTGCTCGCGCGCCCGCGTCAGGAAATCGCTGACATAGGAATCAAGCCAGAGATCACCGCCGCCGGGGCCCCACAGGCCGAAGCTGCCTTCGGAAGCCTGATTGGTGAGAACACGATAGATGGCCTCCTGGACACGACCCTTGATTGCCGCGTCTGCATCCATTCCGGCGCGCGCCGCAACCTCGTCAAGATAGAGGAGCGGCAAGGCACGACTCGTTGTCTGCTCCGCGCAGCCATAAGGATAGCGATCGAGCGCCTGCACGATGCCCGGAATGTCGAGAGCACCAGAGCGGGTGATCGACACGGTGACCGCGCCGGTGCCGGGCACCGTATCGACCAGGAGATCGCCGGTGACTGTGAGCGTCTGGCCCGTCGCCAACGACACGGTGCGTCTCTCGATAGCGGGCGGCTGGCCTGTACGAACACCCAGGGCAAGGTTTCGCTTGATGTCGAGGCCCGAAGGATGGGTCAGGCGCAGTTCGACTTCCTGCACGCCGACGGACTTCGCCGACAATGGCAGAAGCACGCTGAGACGCTGGCCGGCCGCAAGCGTGACGGTCTTGGGAAGACCGGCAACGGCGATGCCGTCGGTCGTCGACGCCATCAATTGATAGTCGCCGGCAGGACCTTCGGCATTGGCGATATCGAGATGGATCCGCGACTGGTCGCCAGGTGCCAAGAAGCGCGGCATGCTGGCGGTCATGACGACGGGATCGCGCACGATCACGTCCTTCGTGGCATGGCCGACGGACTTGGCCGTCCACGCAACCGCCATGATGCGCAAGGTGCCGGCAAATTGCGGAACATCGAAATTGACGCTCGCCTTCCCGTCTGCGCCGACGGTCACGATGCCGGAGAAGAGCGCCACCGGCGCCTCCGCTGGCGGCGTTCCGTTCAAGCCGCCGGCTTCTCCCTCATCGCCGCCGCCAGTACGGATCTGGCCGGGCGTGCCAAGCGAGCCGTCGATCAACTGGCCGTAAACGTCGCGCCAGTCATAGGCGAGCTTGCGCTGCCCGAAATACCAGGCATCGGGAGCCGGCGGTTCGAAGCGCGTAAGATTGAGGATGCCGAGATCGACCGCGGCAACGGTGACATAAGCCGCTTCACCTGGCGCAGCGCCGGTCAGCGTCAATGGAACCGTCAAGGATGACAAGGGTCGCGACAGTTCGGGGCTGCTGATCGCCACGGACAAAGTACGATCGCTGGCATCCTTGGCGACATAGGCTAGGCCGATCGCGCGTCCCGGCAGATAGGAGGCATCCGTTTGCATCGGCCGGTAGAGTGCGGCCGTCACATAGGTTCCATAGTCCCAATCGGCGGTGACCGGGATTTCGATCTCGGCGCCGCCTGGCCCGACCTCGACCGATTTCATTGCAATGAGTTTCTCGCCCGTCACCATGACAAGCGCGGTGCCGGCAAAGCGTGGCGTGAGCTTCACCTTGGCGGTGTCTCCGACGCGATAGCGCTCCTTGTCGAGTGCGATCTGCAGGAAGTCCGGCGTGTCGGAAGATGATTTCGCAAAATACCAGCCGGCCGAGAAGTCGACGCTCGAGGCGGGCCCCGTCGCATCCGGACTCGTCACTTCGAGGCGATACTTGCCCCAGCCAATTTTACCGGCGACACGCGCTGGGTCGCCGGTACCCACATTGACGGTTCCATCGGCGACACGCTCGGTATATTCGACCGTGTCATAATTCCAGCCATTGCCCGTCTGGTACCACTGGTAGTCATCCTCGACTTTGAGCAACTCCCATTTGAGCCCGTTGGCGCTGCTGCGCGCGCCATCTGCGGCAATGGAGACAACATCGAAGGTGGCAGTGTCGCCTTCGCTCAACCCATCGGCATCGAAGAGCGATTTGATGCCAATGCGCGGGCCATTGGGCGCAACCGGGATGGCAATGCGGCGCTCGACCGCGCGGCCGCCGCCTTCGCGCATGCGAACCGCAATTTGCGCCTCATAGAGACCCGTAGTTTCCGGCAATTCACCTGGTTGCAGCGAGATCGTTGCCTTGCCATCTTCATCTGTCGCACCGAGATCTTCGAGTGCGGCCCTATAGGGCTGGATCTCCTCGTCGATGAGCCCGAAGCTATAGCCGGGATAGGCCTTGAGCCTGTGCACGGGCGTATAGACGGCCTCACCCTCGAGCCCCAATTCCGATGCCGGGGCGCCATAAAGGAAGCGACCGGCAAGCTTGATCTCGGAAGGAACATCGAGTGGCAGAACTTCGAGGTCGCTCGAAAGATCGAACTCGATACGCTCCGGCAGGAAGTCATCGATCAGGAAGCGCATTTCGGCAAGCGAGGCTCCCTTGGGATCGGCATAGGCTGCGGCGCGCCAGCTTCCACGCATCGCTTCATCGGGGATGTCGATATCGATAGCGCGGCCGCCGAGCTTGGCATCCGCACTCACATAGCGCTGGAACTCGACGCCATCAGGACGTGTCACCACGATGGTAAGCGGCAGGCTGGCAATGGCATTGGCCTGATCGTCGCGCGCAAGGGCCGCGAGATGCACGGTCTCGCCCGGACGATAGATGCCACGGTCGGCATAGAGGAAGACATCGACCGGACCCGGCGCGTCTCGCCCTCCGACCCCGCGATCGCTGAGGTCGAAAGCCGTCCGCGTCAGGTCGAGGAAGGCATAATCGCCCGCATCGCCGCTCGCCGTGACGAAGGACGGCGCGGCACCACCGGTCCCACGCAGCAACCCGCCGTCGAAGCTTGCATGACCAAGCGCATCGGATTTCGCCGTGCCGAGAATCCGATTGTCCCGTGCCACGAGTTGCACTTCGCTATTGGCGACGGGCTTCGCCGAACCGAGCGAACGCACGAAGACATCGAGGCTCGCCTCGCCATTGAGCGCGGTCAGGCCAAGATCGGAAATGATGAACCACTGCGTCGCCTGCGCATTCCAGCTCTCGACCCGCTCGCCCTTGGGCCGCGCCATCATCACATAGAGGCCAGGCTCGGTCTTCGGCAGGATTTCGGTCAGCGCCACCGAGGTCGTCACTTCCTCATTGAGTTTCTTTTCGACCGCGACGCTGCCCGACCAGATTTTCTCGCCCCGATCCTCGGCCAAAGTGTCGGCGTCATAGCCGGACAATTGCGAAAGGAAATCGCGCCCGCGCATGATCGGCCCCAGCCCACGCGCATCGATACGATAGAGATCGATATTGGCCTCTGCGAGATTGACCGACACGACAGGGATGGCCTGGCGGCCGGTGCGCGGCAGCACAAAATTCCGGCCCGTGAAGCGCACGCTCGGCTGGCGGTCGCGCACATAGGCGGAAATGGTGACCGGCTTCTCCAGGATCTCGGAATAGATTGAGGGCAGGCCCGACCTCACCGTCACGGCATAGCGCAGGCCGTGTTTGGCGCCATCGACGCAAAGCTGCTTCTCGCTGACCGACACGCCTTCCGCCGGCTTGTCGTTGAGAAGGACGAAGGAATCATATGAGGCAGTGGTCGGACCGATGGCATCGGAAAACTGCAGACAGATTTGCGGCGAACTCGTATCGGCATCGACAGAGTAATCGACGACCCGGAAACCGTATTTCGACAATGCCGTGTCATAGGCGGATTCGAGATAGGCAACGGCGGGGTTGCTGCCGCCGCTGCAGCACGGCGAGCTGGTGGTGCAAGACCAAGATCTCTGCGGTCTTCCATGCCTCCTCGCGCCGGGACAGCCGCAGCCACGCGGCTAGCCGCGTGATCAGGAGGAAGACGAACCGCAGGCACATGATAGGTGATCATCACGGCCGGACGGCTGGCGGGACAACTCTGCTGGTCAGAGCCGTGGACGGGATTCTCGGCACGCATCTGGCTGCACACCGGCACGCTGTTCCTCTACGGCATCGTGGTCGGCGCACTGGCCCTGCTCGGGCTGAGCCTGCTGCTGGCCGGCGCCCGCCGCACCTCCCGCCGCGGCCGTGAAGCGCGCCGGGGACTGAGCCAGTCCCGCCGCGAGACCGCCGCCGTCAGCCAGGACCGCGACGACCTGCTCGGCCAGCGCGAGGCCGCCCGCGCCTGGACCGCCAGCACGCCGGGGAACGGCCCGCGGGGCGGCGGCCAGCATCCCAGCCCGCAGGGCCGGGGCTGGCCGCGCCTGTTCGGGCACCGATCCGGCCACCCGCAGGCCCCCGTCCCCCGGCACAGACCCTCACCGCGCAGCCCGGCGCCGGTGTCCCCGCCGCAGATATCCCCGCCGACGCGCCCGCCCGCAGAATGACCCGCCAAAGACAGCCCAGTGAGCATCGCCACGAAGATCGCGCACAAAGCCGAAGCGGTCAAAGGCAGTGCCAGGAAGACCGCCGGCCGGGTCACCGGCACCCGGCGCCTGCGGGCCAAGGGCCGCCGTGACCAGGCCAACGGCAACCTCAAGCAGGCCGGGGCGAAGATCAAGGACGCCTTCAGCCGCTGACCGCCTAAGCGCCATCGTGACCGCGATCTTCCGGCGTAGCAAGCCAGACCGCCGCTGGAGCAGCCACGCCCCCGGCCCGCCTCACAGCCCGGCGTGTTCGCTGCCGCTGTGCGCCGCGGCCAAGGATCGCGCGGATGGGGATGGCCACCCGGGCGCGGCAGCTGCTGTCTTGCCGGAACCCGCCGGGGACTCTGGAAGGAACATCGCATCCGGGCTCGTGACGTGCCGCCTGGATCCAGGGCGGCGACGGCAGCCGCGTCAAGCCATGCCGCCGAGCCGGCCAGCATCTAAGACAGCGAGGGTTCACCCTGCACGCCTGCGCATCTCATGCCGGGCGCTTCCGGCTGGCGCGGTTCCAACCGCACCAGAGCAACCCCTCGCGCAGAACCGGGAAATCGGTACCCTCAGGCACGAAGGCGGAGGCCCATCCCGCGCCGCTCCGAGTCGGCACGGTACTCTCGGGCGAACCTCAGTGGCTCATCGGCGTGGTCGCGTTCCGTGATCGGCCGACGGCGCAGGGCGCGCACCAGATCCGGTGACCTGCGTGCACCCGCCCGCACACCAAGAAGTAGCCAACCGGCCGGAATCGGCTGTCACCCGCGCCGGCTACCGGGAAGGGAGGCCGGGCGCTTCGGGATGGGCCCGGCGGTAGTGCCCGGTCAAGACCTCGCTGAGGTTGCCGGGCAGGCAGGCGACGGTGCGGTGGCAGATCGGGCAGCGCGTGACCCGACGATGGGTAACGGTCACGGGGAAGCGGCGGGAACCTGGATTGCTCATCAGATCTGGTGATACCAGGCCCGTCGCCGTGACCGTGCCGTGCGCCGCACGCACGCCACACGGCACCGGTGAGGGCTGCTGGCCTGCCGTGCGGGTGAACAGTGCGTGAACTGGGCACGGCGAGCGCATGATGGTAGCCAGCAGACCCAGCGTACGGAGGCGCCGGACATGACCGCGGGCGACCATTTCGAGCGGGTGGCCGTGGTCTATGAATCGCTGCGCACCACTGATGAGGCGCCGGTGCGCGCGATCGGCCAGTTCCTGCCCGGCCGCCCCGTCACCGGCCTGGATGTCGGCTGCGGGACGGGACGGTACACGCGGCTGCTGCGCGGGCTGCTGCCGGACGGCTCGCTGCTGGCCGCGGCCGACGTCTCGGCGGCCATGCTGGCACAGCTCAGGGCCGCCAGCCGCGGCCACGCCCCCGGGGTGGTCCCGCTGCTGGCGGCCGCCGAACAGCTGCCGTTGCGGACCGCCAGCCTGGACCTGGTCACCGCGTTCAACTGCGTTCACCACTTCGACCTCGGCCGCTTCCTGGCCGCCGCCGCCCGGGTGCTGCAGCCCGGCGGCCAGCTGTTCATCTACACCCGCACCCCGCAGCAGAACGCGCGGACGATCTGGGGCCGCTACTTCCCCGGTTTCACCGAGCACGAGCAGCGCCTGCACAGCCAGGCCGCGATCCGGGACGCCGTTCGGCGGACCGAGGGGCTCACGATGATCGCCACACAGGCCTTCCGGCACCCGCGCACCAGCACGGCCGGGCGGCTCGGGGCCCAGGCCCGGGGGCGCCACTACTCGACATTCTCCTTCTACACGCCGCAGGAGCTGCGCGCCGCCATCGCGACCTTCCTGGCCCGCCTGCCCGGCCCCGAGGTCTCCTGGGTTGACGAGCACCTGCTGGTCATCGCCGGCGCGAGCCGGCACAACCAGGCCGAGCCTGACGGCCGGGCCAGCCTGGCGAGCCAGGCGATCAAGGATCACGCCCTCCAGATCAGCGCCGGGCACGCCGGTCAGGCTCCCCCACAGGCGACCCGGCGGCCCCGCGCAGATCACCCCGTTATGCGCCCAGCCGATTGCCGGCGACGACCTCCGGCACAGCGGGCGAGTCGGCGGGGGGAAATCCACCCCCCGCCGCTCTCAGGACCGGACGTGACAGTCTCCCGTCATCCGGCCCCCACAGTCCGGCCTTAAAATTGGTGATGTCCGCAGGGCTGACGTCTGCTGCTTCTGGCGGTATGCAGAGTGCATGCTGCTCGCCGCACCACCCGGCCAGCCGTCCACGGCGCCTGAGCCGGATGCAGTCGGCGACGAACTGCCCCGGATCGACCGGATCGTGGTCTACATCGACGACCTGGACCGCTGTCCCCGGACCGAGTTGTCCAGGTGCTCGAAGCCGTGCAGCTGCTGCTCGCCGTCCCGCTGTTCGTCGTGGTCGTTGCCGTCGACCCCCGCTGGCTGCTGCGCTCCCTCACCGCGCACTACCAAGAACTCTTCGAGGCCGCCAGCCCTGCCACTACCAGCCAAGAGGACAGCTGGGGATCAACCCCGATGCAATACCTAGAGAAGATCTTCCAGATTCCGTTTACCCTGCCGCCGGTCGACCACACCGGCTACACCACCATGATCGACGCCCTCACCGCCCCCGCCCCTCGCCCTGACCGCTCCGTGCCCGACTCTGGCAGCGGCCGCTCCAGCTCGCTCCCACCTCCTGCCCCGGCGACCGCTGATACTGCCCCCACCGTCACCTCGGCCCCGCAAGCTCCACCACAGGCGCTGCCCGCCGCACCGGTGGTGGAGCGCTTCGACCCGCTCGCCCTCACCGACGACGAGCGGCGGCTCATCGCCCTACTCGGGCCCCCGCTCATCACCACTCCTCGGTCAACAAAGCGGCTGGTGAACAGCTACGGACTGCTCAACGCATTGCGAGGCAGCCAGCACGAAAAAGATCTAAGGGAGACCAGCCATGCCGGTACCGGCAGCACTTACCACCCTTACCGAGCGGCGATCGCCCTACTCGGCACCCTCATCGCCTTTCCTGACGGTGCCGTTGAGGGCGAATTCGCGCAGTGCGGTGAACTGGGCTTCGATGCGGTTCATCCACGAGCTGTTCGTCGGCAGGTAGGCGATCTCCGCGTTGTTCGCCACCGCCCAGGTCCCGACGCGCTTGTCTTTCCTGGTGGTCAGGTGCGGGGAGTAGTTGTCGCAGATGACCGCGATCCGTACCTGCGGCGGGTACAGGCTGCGCAGGTAGCGGCAGAACTCCAGGAACTGGGCCGCGCCTCTTGCGGTTTTTACGTGCCCGTACATCTTGCCGCTGGCCAGGTCCAGCGCCCCGAACAGGTGCCGCACCCCGCCGGTGCGGTGGTAGGTGGCGCGCCGCCGCGGCCGGGGCGGCTCGCCTGGATCTCGCGGGCGGTGCCGCCCCGGCGGGCCCACTGATGGCCCGGCCGGGGCTGCAGGTTCAGCGGCCCGAACTCGTCCACGCAGAACACGACGTCCGGATCGCCCGGCCCGTCCGCCGCGCGGGCTGACGCGGGCGCCGCCTCCGCGCCGCCGGGCGGGCGCCACTGGCCGCGTCCACAGGTGGTCGATCCGGGCCTTCTTGGCCGCATAATCCGGGTCGGCGGAGGATTTCCAGGTCTTCACCGCTTGAAAGGACACTCCTTCCGCGCGCAGCAGCTCGCGCAGCCCCTCGTGGGAAATGTCCTCGACCACCCCCTCGGCCACCAGGAACTCAGCGAGCTTGGCCAGGCTCCACCGGGAGAACGGCAGCCCGTGCTCCGCCGGCTTCGACTTGGCGATCTTCTTGATCTCCCGGCGCTGGGCCAGCGTGAACACCGGCGGCCGCCCGCCCGCATAGCGGGGGTACAGCGAGCCGAAGCCGTCGGCGTTGAAGTTGTGCAGCACGTCCCGGACCCGGTCTTCGCTGGTAAAAGCCAGCCCCGCGATCTGCGGCACGCTCATGCCCTGCGCTGACCACAGCACCATCTGCGCCCGCCGCCAGGTCACCACCGACCCCTGCCCGCGGCGAACGATCCGCATCAGCCGATTGCCCTCGTCATCATCGATCTCCCGAACCCGCACCCGGCCAGCCATACCCGGCAGCATGCCTGGTCAACCAGCGCAGGAATCCCAGAAGGCCGCCGCTAAAACAGGGCAAACGTAGACGGCTACGGCACTAGTTCCCGTGCAGGACGGCGAAGGGCCCGGCCCGCAGATCCCGGGCCGGGCGTCATGGACGTCGGGCTGAGGTGTTCGGTGCCATCGGCGGCCAGGGCCGGGTCCTTTGGCCCTACCGGGGCGGGTGGCGGCTCCGGACGCTGGCTGGCATGAGGTGATCGGGTCTGCTATCGGCGAGGGAGGCCGGTCATGAAGGCACAGGTCGGCGATGAGCTGGTCGTGAAGGGACGCCATGTCGGCGACCACGACCGGATGGGAGTGATCCTAGAGGTCCGCGGAGAGGCCGGAGGCCCGCCGTACCTGGTGCGGTGGAGCGATGGCCATGAGAGCTCGTTCTTCCCGGCATCCGGGACGGTGGCGGAGCATATCTCGCTGCCCGCCAGGAAGCGCCCCCTGACTCCGTAAGGGGAGCTGGCACGCGGAGGCCTTTGTAAGAGAAGGTGACGGCCGGTGGAGATCGTCGCGGAGTCGGAGTACCGGTTTGTCATTCCGCGGCAGGGCCGGATGCTGGTGCCTGGCGTGGTGTTCGCCAGCCGGGCGCTGATCCCGGATCCGGCCGGGGACCGGGCGCTGGAGCAGGTGGTCAATGTCGCGGAACTGCCCGGCATCGTGGCGGCGTCGTATGCGATGCCCGATGTGCACTGGGGGTACGGCTTCCCGATCGGCGGGGTCGCCGCGACCGACGTCGCCCGTGGTGGTGTGGTTTCTCCGGGCGGGGTCGGTTTCGATATCGCCTGCGGGGTCCGGCTGCTGGCCGCCGGCTGAGCCGGGACGAATTGCGCCCGGTGCTCGGCCGGGTGATGGACCGGCTCGCCGCGGTGATACCGCGCGGAGCCGGGCGCGGCGGCCTGTGGAACCTGCACGGCCGGGCGGAGCTGGGCAAGCTGCTGGCCGGCGGGGCCCGCTACGCGGTGGCGTGCGGGCACGGCGGCCAGCGCGACCTGGACCGGTGCGAGGAGGGCGGCGTCACCGGGGACGCTGACCTGGCGCAGGTCGGCAGCCGCGCGGTTGACCGCGGGCGGCACCAGGTCGGGAGCCTGGGCTCGGGGAACCATTTCCTGGAAGTCCAGGCGGTGCAGGAGGTGTTTGACCCGGCGGCGGCGCAGGCGTTCGGCCTGGCCGAGGGCCAGGTCTGCGTCATGATCCACTGTGGCTCCCGCGGCCTGGGGCATCAGGTCTGCACCGACCAGGTGCAGATCATGGGCAAGGCGATGGCCCGCTATGGCATCACCGTGCCGGACCGGCAGCTGGCCTGCACGCCGGTGACCTCGCCGGAGGGCCGGAGCTACCTGGGCGCCATGGCCGCCGCCGCGAACTACGCGCGGGCCAACCGCCAGGTGCTCGCCGAGGCGGCCCGCCAGGTATTTTCCGCCACCGCCGGCACGACGCTGGACCTGGTCTACGACGTCGCCCACAATCTCGCGTCACTGGAGACCCACCAGGTCGGCGGGGTTCCGGCCCTGCTGTGCGTCCACCGCAAGGGAGCGACCCGGGCGCTGCCGCCCGGGCATCCCAGCCTGCCCGCGGACCTGCGCGAAGCTGGGCAGCCGGTACTCATCCCCGGCTCGATGGGAACCGCGTCGTATGTGCTGGCCGGAGTGCCCGGCGGGCCCGCGTTCGCCTCGGCCTGCCACGGCGCCGGCCTGCGGATGAGCCGCCACCAGGCCGCCCGCTCGGTCACCGGCCCGGAACTGCGGCGGCGGCTGGAACGCCAGGGCATCGCCGTGCGCGGCGCCTCGGCCCGCGGCCTGGCAGAGGAGACCCCGGAAGCCTACAAGGACGTCGACCAGGTTGTCGAAGCAGCCGAGGGCGCCGGGCTATGCCGGAAGGTGGCCCGGCTCGTCCCGCTCGGCGTCGTCAAGGGCTGACCGGCTGGTGGCGGCTATACCTCGACCGTGCCAGCGCATCTCCACTGGCCGCCCGGGCCAGGGCGCACCGCAGGCCGCGCTGCCCCTGCCTTCCGCGCCGCGTCGGTGACCTCCGCATCGGCTGTGCGACCAGCACCATGAACACGACGGCTTCGCCGTCGGATGCCGGCCGGACCGCTGCCGAGACGGGAACCTTGCCGTCGGCATCCAGCAAGTAGATGCTCTCATCGATCACCGCCACGAGCAGGTCCTCATCGCAGCGGCTGTCACGTGCCGCTCGGCCAAGGTATGCGGCGGCTGGCCCGCTGCGACGGCGAAACTGCTACCACTACCAGGCCGCAAACTGCCCTCGGCGATGCATTCCTCCGGTCGGCCCCCATTCCTCGATACGCAGGTCGGCAGGCTGCGGGAAGATGCGGTCCGGTGCGTGGTGTCCATCGGGATTCCTCCGAGGCGCCGCGCCGAGCTGCGCAGTCACCGCGGTTCGGCATGCCGCTCGTGATCCTGTCGTCACCATCCCCGGAGCCCGGCCAGGGCACCGGGGCCTTGGTCCCGGCTGCGGACGCGGCGGTCTTCGGTTCTCCTGCCCTGGCCGGCACGCCCAGCGGCGCCGGACGACCGGTGCGCCGGCCGTTCCTAGCTGCGAGCTGCCGGCCCACGGCAAGGAGCTGCGGGCCCGATGCGGCCGCGATCCTGGGACGTCACGGCCCTGCCCTCGCCCGGTGCTGCCCGGCACGATCACATAGCAGTCGATGGGTCTTGGCGGCGTGGGGTTCCCGCGAAACTTGGGCGGCGGGGCGGGTGCGGGTGGTCACGGGCCGGCGTTGCTGGCGACAGGTGTGCTGCCCGTGCGCCGGCGCCATGACCGGTTCCAGGGTGCCCGATGGCGGCCGGGCTGTCCAGCCGGGGCTTGCGGGGATCCGGGGGTGATCGCGGTGAACGGGCGGCGGGCGCGGCCGTCCGGCGTGGATGATGGCCGTGTGCTGCCCGTGACGCCGTATGGTCCTTGGCGCTTCGCGCCCGGATAGCAGTCTGGCGGTGGGGGCGATCTTGCGGGCTGGGGTACTGTCGCTTTCAAGCACGCCGATCAGATTCGGCTTTCCCCGCGCCGTCCCCCGGGCAGCCTCGTCCTGACCGGTTCACGAGGGAAGCGAGGCGGCGATGGCCGCGAGGAAAGACAAGGCGGACGGCGCCGGGGTGCCTGGGCACGGCGGTGACGGCGCGGAGGTGGCCGAGGAGCTCACGCAGGTGGTTGAGTACGCGGCCGCGATCGACGTGGCGAAGGGGTCCGGGATGGTGTGCACCCGGGTGCCGGGGTCCCGGCCGGACCGCCGGCGGCAGAAGGTGTGGCAGGTAGGGGCCACCTGCGGGCAGGTGACCGCGCTGATGGACCACCTGCGCGCCGAGGGCATCCAGCGGCTCGTACTGGAATCCACGTCCGACTACTGGCGCATCTGGCACTACCTGGCCGAGGCGGCCGGGCTGGAGGTGTGGCTGGTTAACGCCCGCGACGTCAAGCACCTGCCGGGGCGGGGCAAGAGCGACACGGCCGACTGCGTGTGGCACTGCAAGCTGAACGAGCGGGGCATGCTGCGGCGGTCGTTCGTGCCCCCGCAGGCGGTCCGGGACCTGCGGGCGCTGACCCGCACCCGGTCCCGGCTGGCCCAGGACCAGGCCCGGCACCAGGCCCGGGTGGAGAAGATCCTCGAAGACGCGCTGCTGAAGATCTCGGTGGTGATCTCGGACCTGTTCGGCACCAGCGGCCGCCGGTTCCTCGACGCGCTGGTCGCGGGAGAGCGCAGCCCGGCGGCGCTGGCCGCGCTGGGGGACCCGCGGCTGAAGGCCACCCGGAAGGAGCTGGAGGAGGCGCTGACCGGCCGGTTCCGCGACATCCACGCCACCGAGATCGCGCTGCACCTGCGGCTGATCGACGCGATCAACGCCGAGATCACCGCCCTGGACGAGCAGATCGGACAGCAGCTCGCGGCCGTCCCGGGCACCGCCCCGGCCTGCACCGGCTGCGGCCTGGCCGGCGGAGCGCCGGTATTACAAGCTGCTGAACCAGTTCGCCCCGAAGACCGGCGCGCGTTACGAGGTCGATGCGAAGGTGCTGGAACAGATCCGTTCTCACCTGATCAGCCGCGACGAGAGAAAGGAGAACCACGCCGCCGCTATGGAGCTGCTGCAGCAGCGAGGATTCAGCTATGTCGCCGCGCGGAAGTGGCTGCAGCGCCATGACTACAGCGAAGCGCTCACAGCGTGGCCCCGGTCGAAGCGACCGTCAATGCCTTCAGATTCCTAGTCGCCGCCGATCGCGCGGAACCAGGTGGATAAGCCTGTCGCCAGGAGATGAACGCGGAGCACTTAACTCAGCGCAACAAATGTTCTTGAGCGCGAGCTACGTGATCGCCGACTCGGCGCGCGTTGGAACTGCGCCGACCGTCGGTGCGCACGCACTCATGTCAGCCATTCGGGCCTCCCGGTTGCTTCCAGCGCAAATGCAACGATTAGCCGAGCCCGGGCGTTGCTGGTTACCGAGCTGGCGGGCGGCGCCGGGCGGCGGGGTCAGTGGCGGCGACGTGGCGGGGGACGGCGGCTTCGGGGCCGGGCCTGGCGTGGCGGGCGGAGGCATGCCGGGAGCGCGCGAGCAAGGTAGGGGTGCTGGTAGCTGCCGGTTGGTTCTTCGCGTTCGGCTGGTTACGGCACGTGTTGCGTCCTCAGTGCCTGGGCCGTGATGGGGCGCCTTCGGCCAGTTGGCCCGTTCGCCTGCAATGTCAGCTCAGCCACGCGGACAGCTCGTTCAGGGCGCCGGGGATGACGTAGTAGTAGGCCCACAGCCCCTGGCGCTCGGAGCCGACCAGGCCGGCCTGGCGCAGCACCTTCAGGTGATGGGAGATGGTGGGCTGGGAGAGATCGAAGAGCGGCACCAGGTCGCACACGCAGACCTTTCCGGCGTGCTTGCGCAGCACGTCGATGAGCTGCAGGCGGACGGGGTCTCCGAGCGCCTTGGCGACTGCGGCCATGCGGATCGCCGGCTCAGGCTGCACGTCGGGGTAGACGGCAGGCTCACAGCGCGGTTCGCCGGCCGGGCGCTTGACCTTCGGGGTTAGCTCCAGTTCCACGGCTACGCACCTGCCAGTGCCAGAGGCGAGTGGTCTCGGGAGACGAGCCCGACTCTGGCGGGCGCGTCGCGGATCCAGGCGACCAGAGGCGCGATCACCGACCGGGCGTCATCGCTGACGCCCCGCAGAGTGTTGGAGGCAAACGAGCGCTGGTGTTCCAGGCCGAGGTAGACCAGGCCGACATGCGTGCAGGAGATCCCGCGGACGTGGATCGGGGTCCCGTCTGGCTCGAGGGCGCCTAGCTCACGCAGGTACCCCAGGCTGGGCCGGTATCCGGTGGCCAGGATGATCGCGTCGACCGGCTCGCGCTGGCCGTCACTCCAGACCACCTTGTCCCGGTCCAGTGCGGTGAACATCGGCCGCCGGTCGACGAGGCCATCAGCGAGGGTCTGCTGGAACCCCACGCTGTCGGTGACCACGCTGCCTCCGGTGATCTTGCTCAGCCATTCGGCAGGCAAGGTGTCAAAGCCGGTCTCCCGCAGCCAGTAATGGACGTCCTGGCCGCCCAGCCGCTGCGGGATGAATCGCACCGGATGACGGCTGGCCAGCGTCACCGTCGCGACCGGTGCGAGCTCGTTGGCGACCTGGGCGGCCGAATCCCCCGCGCCGACGACGATCACCCGCCGGCCGGCATACGGCGCCGGGTTGCGGTAATCGGCGACATGCGAAAGCTCGCCGGCAAAAGCCTCCCCGCCTTCGAAGCCCGGACGGTAGGGGTTGGAGAACGACCCGCTCGCGGCCACGATGCCGGACGCGCGCAGCGCCCGTCCGTCCGCCGTGACGACGATGAAGTGCCTGCCGTCCTGCCGGACGGTCTGCACGCGGGTGCTGGTCTGGATCTCGGCGCCGAGCCAGGAAGCATAGCGCTCCAGGTAATCCGCTACCTCATCGCGGGCCGGGTAGCGATCCGGAGCGCCAGGGAACGGCATCCCCGGCATCGAGCTATACGCCGCCGGCGAGAACAGGCGCAGGCTGTCGTAGTAACGCGGCCACGACCCGGCGGGGCGATCACTTGCCTCCAGGATCACCGCCGGCATGCCCAGCTCGCGCAGCGCGCGCGCGGCCGCCAGGCCCGACTGCCCGGCGCCGACCACGACCACGGGAGCGGCGGAGCTGCGCCAGGGCTCCAGGTTCATGCTCGTGTTCATGCATAGATGTGTATCAATTAGATTGACTTTGTCAATATAATGCGGCGGTCTGGCCGATCGCCGGACCGTCGAGGTCGAGTCCATGCTCGCGGGTCTCGCCAGCCGTGACGGCCTGGAACTCCTACAGCTACGGCGAGGGGCAAGGTAGGAGAGCGGATCTGACCGGACGAGGGTGAAGGGTGTGACGCTCAGGTCGTCGTCTGTTCGTCTTGTTCGCGCAGCATGCGCAGGACAGTCGCCGGGGAGGGATGCCGGCCTTTCTTGGTGCCCTTGGTGATGACGAGCTGTGAGGCGATGTCGCGCAGGCTCAGTCCTGGCCGCGCAGGTGCCGGGCCATGGACAGCACCAACCCATGAAACAGGGAACATGCAGCACGCCCAGCGAGCGTTGCGGTGTTTCACAGGTGAGCACCTAAGAAACAGCCACCGGACCAGGGGTGCCACCGACCTCGGCATCCCGCCATCCGCGAAGTAGGAAACGTGCCGCCAGGCCCAAACGGGGGTCCAGGGCGCAGGATGCGTGAGCGGCAGCTGGCGTGCAGGCGAGGACGGAACCCGGGCGCGGAGCCCCGGGTTGTCATCGTGCCGGGCGCCGCGGGTTTATCCGGGTGCCGCATCTTGCCGGTAGCGGGCGCCGCTGTGCAGTGCGTGCTCGGCGCGGGCGAGCTCGCGGCCGAGGTAGGCGGCGTGGTCGAGGCGGCTGATCAGGCCGGCGGCGAGCACGCTGGTGTACCCGTCGGTGGCGCTGGCGGCTTCGATGACGGCGGTGAGCAGGCCGTCGTTGCGGTAGTGCTCGATGACCAGCAGTTGCCGGGCGGCGTCGGCGTGCACGATGAGGTCGCCGGCCGGGTCGGCGATGGTGCGGGGGGCGGGATCCGCTCGCCGGATGCGCACGGCCTGCCCGGCCGGCGGTTCGGGCGCCGGGCCGGGATCGCGGGCGGCGCACCGCTGGCTGGCGGCCAGGATCGCGGCCACCTCCGCGGTGCCGATCAGGTCGATAATCTCGACATGGGCGCGGAAGTGGGCGATCTCGGCGGGGCTGAGGTTGCGCAGCCGTGGCCGGCGGCCCGGCGCGTCCACGATGCGCCCCCGGCCGTCGGTGCCGTTGGCGGCGAGCGCGAGCAGGCTGCCGCCGGGATGGTGCCCGATCCGCTGTTCCACCTCCTGGCCGCAGACGATGACGAACCGCAGGCGGGGGTTGGTGATCGTGTTGGCGACCAGCCGTTCGATGCCGAGGTTCTCGGTGGTCAGCGTGCCGGCGATCGCGACCTCCGAGCCGGCCTGGGCCGCGACGGCGGCGGCGAGCTGGCTGTCGCCGAGCGTGCAGACCGCGACCGGCGCGCCGTAGCGCAGCACCGTGTAGTCGCCGGGCAGCGGCGGCCAGCCCGGGCGCGGTACCGCGGGTCCGGCCGGGCAGGACGCGCCGTCCGCGACCAGTCCCGCCTCTTGCGCCAGGCTCAGCGCTTCGGCTGGCCAGCACACCGCGCAGCCCAGGCAGGGATATCGCTGCCCGGTCAGCGACGAGGCCAGCCGCCGGGCCGCATCGTGCAGCCGTGGCGGCGCACCGGCTGGCAGCGCCGCCAGCGCCGCCGACGCTTCGCGGGCGCAGCCGCAGGCCGCGCACTTGGCCGCCTGCGCCGCTTCCAGCAGCAGCGCGGCCGGGTCGGCTGGCGCCGGCGGGCCAGTCATGATGGTGACCGGGACAGAACTCACCCACGTCATGTATGCCGGCGGCCGGGCGGGCGCCATGGCCGGAAGTCCCGGGCTGCCGGGGCCGGACGGCCCGTCCTGCCGTGCTCCGTCCCCGGCTCGCGGCCCGGGCCTGCGCGGAGGCAGGACTCAGGGCCGGGGCATTGGTGACTAACGGCCCGGTCCCCGCGTGCCCCGCGGGGCATACCGTCGCAGCGTGGACACTTCAACGGTTATTGCATCGAGCCCGGTTGAACTGACAGTCCGCCTTGGCGCGCTGGCCGACCCGGTGCGGCTGCGCATCGTCGGGGTGCTGGCCGGGGGCGGCCGGTGCGTGTGCGACCTGCAGGAGAAGGTGCCGGTGGCCGCGAACCTGCTGTCCTACCACCTGCGCGTGCTGCGCGACGCGGGCCTGGTGGCCGCGGCCCGCCGGGGCCGCTGGATCGACTACCGCCTCGACGGTGACGGGTTCGCCGCGTTGTGGGCGCAGGCGTCCGCGGCCGGCGTGCCGCTGCCCGGCGACCGGGTCATCACCAGGCGGCGCGGGCCGGCATGCCAGGACGACGGCGAGGGGGCGTGCGGTGACTGACACCAGGACCAGCGAGGTCACCGGCCCGGCCGGGCAGCAGCCGGTGATGGCCGGGTTGCCGGCGCTGGACCGGTTCCTGCCGGTGTGGATCGGCGCGGCGATGGCCGCCGGGCTGCTCCTCGGCCGCCTGGTCCCGGGCCTGAACAGCGCGCTGAACCGCGTCGCGGTCCACGGCACCAGCCTGCCCATCGCGCTCGGCCTGCTGCTGATGATGTACCCGGTGCTGGCCAAGGTCCGCTACACCGAGATCGGGCGGATCACCGCGGACCGCCGGATGATGACCGTCTCGCTGCTGCTGAACTGGGTGATCGGCCCGGCGGTGATGTTCGCGCTGGCCTGGCTGCTGCTGCCGGACCAGCCCGCGTACCGGACCGGGGTCATCCTGGTCGGGCTGGCCCGGTGCATCGCGATGGTGCTGATCTGGACCGACCTGGCCCGCGGCGACCGGGAGATGGCCACCGTGCTGGTCGCGCTGAACGCCGTCTTCCAGGTCCTGCTGTACGCCGCGCTGGGCTTTTTCTACCTGCAGGTGCTGCCCGGCTGGCTCGGCCTGCCGACAGCCAGCCTGCACGTGTCCATCGCCGAGATCGCCGCCACGGTGGCCGTGTTCCTCGGCATCCCGCTGGTGGCCGGGTACCTGACCCGCACCATCGGCGAGCGGGCCAGGGGCCGGGACTGGTACGAGACGAAGTTCCTGCCCAGGCTCGGGCCGGTGGCGCTGTACGGGCTGCTGTTCACCGTGGTGATCCTGTTCGCCCTGCAGGGCAAGAAGATCACCTCCGCGCCGCTCGATGTCGTCCGGATCGCGCTGCCGCTGCTGGCCTACTTCGCCATCATGTGGCTCGCCGGGTTCGCCATCGGCCGCCGGCTGCACCTGTCCTACCCGCGCACCGCCGCGCTGGCGTTCTCCGCGGCCAGCAACGACTTCGAGCTGGCGATCGCCGTCGCCATCGGCGTGTTCGGGGTGACCAGCGGCCAGGCCCTCGCCGGCGTCGTCGGGCCGCTGATCGAGGTGCCCGTCATGGTCGCGCTGGTCTACGTCGCGCTGTGGGCCCGCCGCCGCTTCTACCCCCCCGAGGAGGCTCCACCGTGAACTGCTTTGACTGCGCAGCGCTCGGCGACCACGTCGATGCCGTCGCCATCTGCGCCGACTGCGGCGCCGCCGTCTGCCACGACCACGCGCACGTCACCGCCCGCTGGCTCACCCGCACCATGGTGATCAACCGCGTCGTCGCCGTCGAGCCCCCCGCCCGCACCATCCGCTGCGGCATCTGCCAGGCAGCCCGCGACGCCGCGCCGGACGCCAGCTAC
>CAWDUC010000002.1:0-96125 GCA_963805405.1 uncultured Alphaproteobacteria bacterium
CAAGTCGGGCTTGGGCAAGTGCGGCCTTATACGCTCGAGCGTCTTGCGATAATCTTCCGTGCGCTCATAGCCCTTCTCCAGGAGGCCGAGCGCTTCGGCGCGCGCCTCGCGCGATGGTGCGATCTGGTAGGCGGTCAAGGCTGCCGAGATCGAATCCGCATTGAGTTCGCCGCGGCGGGTCGAATCGACAACGGCGGCATCGGCAAAAAGCCGCTCAATTTTCGCCACAGCCCAGCATCGAAGGTTCAAAGGCGAGGAGCTGATCGCAAAGTTGACGCTGCCGCGATAATCCTTGGTGGTGATGGAGCGGTCCAGATTGGCCTTGATCAGCACGGTATCGGCATAGGCAAGGGCGGTGTCTCGCGCAGCACTTTCGCATAGGCTTCAGCCGAAGCCAGCGTCTCCGAAGCAACGAAAGGCAGGGCCGGTGCCGCCTCGATATCCGGCATGGGCGCCGCGACGAAGACCTTCGCCGCCGTCGCATTCACCGCTTGTGTCAGCGTGCCGACGCCGCTCTTGAGGAAGCACCATCTAGCCTTCGTGTTGTAGGTGAGAGCCAGGCATTTGGCATCGGCGATGCATTGTGCACTGCAATCCTCGAGGCTCACATCCTTGACGGTCTTGTAGTCGAAGCCCGGATAATCGGAACTGGGCGTCGTGATGAGCCTCCGCGCGCCCGGCTCAGCGGCTGATGCCATTCCTCCCGTCCAGATCAAGGCGGCGATCAGAATAAGGGATGCCGAAAGCCAAGAGGAATTGCGCGCGCGCATAAGCGTGTTCCTGAATGAGATCGTGAGAGGTTGAGTCGCCGTGTCCCTGATCGGACGCGTAATATTCAATGCGGAAGTGTGGCCGTATTCTGTCTGACGCCGCGCCAAAATTTGACCAATTGGAAAAAACATCTTAGGTTTCGTTCAGAAAAGAAGAGCGAGGGAGAGAAACTCATGCCGGCAGCGGAAGGCAGGGCCGGTCCCGATATCGCTTCTGGGCGTTTGCCGGCTGACGACTACGCCAGGAATTTTGCCGATCTGCATCCGCCGCTTGATACGCATGAAGCGCTGGTCGAATCCGATCGCTGCTATTTCTGCTACGACGCGCCCTGCATGCATGCCTGTCCGACCGGCATCGACATCCCCCTTTTCATCCGCGAGATCAACACCGGCAACGCGCTCGGCGCGGCCAAGACGATCTTCGATCAAAATATTCTGGGCGGCATGTGTGCACGTGTCTGCCCGACCGAGACCTTGTGCGAGGAGGCTTGCGTGAGGAACGATGCCGAGCGGGAGCCCGTCAAGATCGGGCTCCTGCAGCGGCATGCGACCGACAAGGCGATGGCCGCCGATGCGCAATTCTACCAGCGGGCGGTACCGACTGGAAGACGTATCGCCATTGTCGGGGCAGGCCCGGCGGGGCTCGCCTGCGCGCATCGGCTTGCCATGCACGGCCATGATGTCGTGATCTTCGATGCCAAGCCGAAAGCCGGCGGCCTCAATGAGTATGGCATCGCCGCCTACAAGACGGTTGCCGATTTCGCGCAGCGCGAGGTCGATTACATCTTGAGTATCGGCGGGATTGCGATCGAGAACGACAAGCGTCTTGGCCGCGACTTCCAGCTCGAGGATCTGCGCAAACAATATGATGCGGTCTTCATCGGCATCGGCTTGGCCGGCGTGAACCATCTGCATGAATCGGGCGAAGAATCGCCAGGCGTCGAGGACGCGGTCGAATTCATCGCTGAAATCGCCAGTCCACCGATCTGCCGGGCCTGAAGATCGGCCGCCGCGTTGCGGTAATCGGCGGCGGCATGACGGCTGTCGATGTCGCCGTTCAAGCAAAGCTATTGGGTGCGGAGGATGTCACCATTCTCTATCGGCGCGGCAAGGAAGAGATGAAGGCGAGCGAGTTCGAGCAGGACCTCGCACAGATCAAGGGCGTCAAGATCAAGCATTGGGTGCGGCCGCGGAAGATCGTGGTGAAGGACGGCGCCGCAGTCGGTATCGAATGTGAATACACGCGTGATGAAGATGGCCGGTTGAAAGGCACTGGCGAAAAGTTCGAATTCGAGGCCGACATGGTCTTCAAGGCGATTGGCCAGAAATTCGAGCCCGGCCCGGTACTGGGGCTCGAACTGGCCGGTGGCCGCTTGAAGGTCGATCATGAACGGCGCACCAGCCTGCCAAATGTCTGGGCCGGCGGCGACTGCGCCCATGGCGGCCAGGACCTGACTGTTGCTGCCGTCGAGGACGGCAAGCGCGCCGCCGAATCGATCCATCGCGTTCTTTCGCGTTAATCGAGGAGCTCCCTGATGGCCGATCTGCGCACCGAGTTCTTGGGGATCAAATCGCCGAACCCCTTCTGGCTTGCCTCCGCGCCACCGACCGACAAGGAATACAACGTCGAGCGCGCGTTCAAGGCCGGCTGGGGCGGTGTCGTGTGGAAAACGCTGGGCGAGGATCCCCCGGTCGTCAATGTCAACGGCCCGCGCTATGGCGCGATCTGGGGCGCCGACCGCAGATTGCTCGGTTTCAACAATATCGAACTCATCACCGACCGCCCGCTTCATGTGAATCTGCGGGAGATAAAGAAAGTAAAGCACGACTGGCCCGATCGCGCCGTCGTCGTGTCTCTCATGGTGCCCTGCGAGGAGAAAAGCTGGGCACATATCCTGCCCCTGGTCGAAGAGACCGGAGCCGATGGTGTCGAGCTCAATTTCGGTTGCCCGCATGGCATGTCGGAACGCGGCATGGGTTCTGCCGTGGGCCAGGTGCCGGAATATATCGAGATGGTGGCGCGCTGGTGCAAGGCGCATACGCGCATGCCGGTGATCGTCAAGCTGACACCCAACATCACCGACATCCGCCATCCGGCGCGCGCTGCGCGAAATGGCGGCGCCGATGCGGTCTCGCTCATCAATACGATCAATTCCATCGTCAGCGTCGATCTCGACGCGATGGCGCCGATGCCGTCCATCGATGGAAAGGGTACGCATGGCGGCTATTGCGGCCCGGCGGTGAAGCCCATCGCACTCAGCATGGTGTCCGAGATCGCCCGCGACAAGGCGACGCGCGGCTTTCCGATATCGGCGATTGGCGGCATCACCACCTGGCGCGACGCCGTCGAATTCATGACGCTTGGAGCAACGACCGGTCCAGGTCTGCACGGCCGCCATGACCTATGGCTTCGCGATCGTGAAGGAACTGATCTCCGGCATGTCCAACTGGATGGACGAGAAGGGCTATCGCTCGATCGACGAATTTCGTCGGCGCCGCGGTTCCAAATGTCACCGACTGGCAGTTCCTCAACCTCAATTACATCGCCAAGGCCCATATCAACCAGGATCTCTGCATCAAATGCGGACGCTGCCACATCGTCTGCGAGGATACTTCGCACCAGGCGATCGCCGCGAAGAAGAACGGCAAGCGGCATTTCGAGGTGATCGATGCCGAATGCGTCGGCTGCAATCTCTGCGTCAGCGTCTGCCCGGTCGCCGACTGCATCACGATGGTCGAGATGACGTCAGGCACCGACCCACGCACCGGCCGCAAAATCCATCCCGACTATGCAAACTGGACCACGCACCCGAACAATCCCAACGCGATCAAGGCTGCCGAGTAACTACAGACTTATCCCTTCCTCACCGCCGCGACATGGCGGGCGAAGTCGGGCGTCGCCATCAGTGCCTTGCAGCGCTCGAAGCGATTGGTCGCATAGGCCCAGAAATCATCGACCGGGTTCTTGTTGGCATGCTGGATCAGGCCCCATAGCGTCCACAGCAGATCGCACATCGCCTTGTAGATGACGATGCGCCCGCGTTCCGAAGGCTTCGGCTCGCCCGAGAAATAGGCGCGGATCATTTCTTCTTCTTGTTCCGCGTCGAAGAGACCCTCGACAGAGAGATCGCCCAGATCCCAAAGCGGATCGTTCATGCCGGAATATTCCCAGTC
The DNA here is from genome assembly GCA_963805405.1 of uncultured Alphaproteobacteria bacterium. Classification (GTDB taxonomy): domain Bacteria; phylum Pseudomonadota; class Alphaproteobacteria; order Rhizobiales; family Aestuariivirgaceae; genus JAEUMG01. Next base: position 3,945 of record CAWDUC010000002.1, read on the forward strand.
GACGACCCACATGCGCGCGCCCGTATCGAGAAAGTTCTCGCATAAGGGATCGCAATGGCAGGCAACAAGCGGCAGCGGATGGGCGGCAAGTGCCGCACGCACGGTCTCTGCCTCGCGCACGACGTCATGATAGCCGGCCGGCAGATCGACATCCTTGGTGGCGAGAATCTTCAGATAATCGTCGATCATCGCGAAGAGTTCGAAGCGGAAATTGAACTTCGCATCGCTGGCGTGAAGCTGCCGCAAGGCACGTCCTGCCCGCGCCGGCGAACCGCTGCGCGATTTGAAGTTGGCGGGCGACATGGTGACCGCGCCGTCAATGAATTTCGTGACCATGATGCCGGTCTTGGCATCGAAATGAATGACCTCAGGACTGACGCCGGCGCGAGCCGCCTCGCGGGCCGCCACCGCCTCATTGGCGCGATTGATGTATTCTTCCGTGCCTTTGCCCGGAATGCGCAGGCAGAAATCATCATCGATCTTGAAGACGAGATTGGTGAGGCCGCCGAGCCGCGCGATCCTGGCCGATGCCGCACGCGATGGCAAGCTGCAGGAACGCGTGGCGAGCGCCTGTCTGGCCTGTTCGACATCCGCCGTCATGACTTCAGTCGTTCCATCTTCGGATCGTAGAGCACGCGCGGGCCGCGCTTGGCCTCATAGGGCCTGCCGAAGGCCTCGATCCGGAAATCGCTCTCGCCGGCGATCTCGCTCGGCAAATAACCAAAGGCGATGGTCTTGCCGAGCGTGTGGCCGAAATTCGTACTCGTCACCGAGCCAACAACGTCGTTGCCGCGGAAAATCGCTTCGCCGCCGTGCAATGGCGCGAAACCATCGATCGTGAAAGACACAAGCTTGCGCTTCGGCCCTTCCTGCTTGAGGCGCGCCAGCGCAGTACGGCCGATGAAGTCGCCCTTGTCCAATGCCACGGCGAAGCCGAGACCCGCTTCATATGGATCGTAGTCAGGCCCGATATCGCCCGACCAATAGAGATAGCCTTTCTCCATCCGGCAGGTGTCGATCGCCCGATAGCCGACATTGGCGATGCCATGCGCCTGCCCCGCCGCCCACAAGGTCTCATAGACATGGGCGGCGTATTCCTGGCGGATATAGAGTTCATAGCCGAGTTCGCCGACATAGCCGATGCGCGCCGCCGAGACGCGGGCATTGCCGACCTCGAAGCGTTTGATCTTCTGGAACGGGAATGCGGCGTTCGATATATCCTCGTCCGTCACCGACTTGCAGGATCTCGCGCGACTTGGGACCGCAGATATTGATCGTCGCCCACACTTCCGTGACATCGCGCAGATTGGCAGTGCCGTCCTTCGGCAGATGTCGCGCAATCCAGTTGGCATCGCGCACGCCGAAACCCGAGCCGGTGATGACGAAGACGAGATCATCATCGACATTGAACAGCGTGACATCGGCCTCGATGCCGCCCTTCTCATTGCAGAGCTGGGTGTAGATAGCGCGGTCGCGCTCGCCCATGAGATCATTGGCGGCGATGCGCCTGCATGGCGGCAAGCGCGTTCTTGCCGGAGATTTCGAGAACCGCGAAGGACGTCTGGTCGATCAATGCCGCGCGCTCGCGGATGGCGCGATGCTCGGCCGCGACCGCGTCGAACCAATTGGGCTTGCCTTCGAAGGATGGAATATCGCGCGGCTCGAAACCCTCGGTCGCGAACCAGTTGGGGCGCTCCCAACCGAATTTCGATCCATAGACGGCGCCCGCATCCTTCAGGCTCGCATAGAGCGGCGAGCGACGAAGTCCACGGCCCGCATGCGATTCCTCGCCCGGCCAGTGGATCTTGTAATAGGCGCCATAGGCCTCGATGGCGCGTTCCTCGAGATAGCGGCCCTGCGCATGGAGTGCGCCGAAGCGGCGCACGTCGAAGGGCCACAGATCCATGCCGGCATCGCCATGAAGGATCGTATTCGCCATGGCGAGCCCGGCCCCGCCCGAGGCCGCAATGCCGGCCGTGAAGCCGCAGGCGACATAGAAATTGTCGAGCTCGGGCGCCAGACCCATGATCGGCTCGCCATCGGCCGAGACCGGGATCGGCCCGTTGATGACCGTCTGGATGCCGATCTCGTTGAGCACCGGCAATCGCTCCGCCGCAGGCAACGCAAAGAGCTCAAGCCGCTCCATGTTGGGCGCAAACAACTCGCGGCCGAAATCGAGCGGCGGCATGCCGCGGTGAAATCCCTTCGACCCGTCCTCCCACCCGCCGATGGCGAAGGCGCCGGTATCGGGCTTGAGATAGAAGTTCTTGTCGGGATCGCGAAGCGTCGTGAGATCGGGCGTAAGATCGAGCTTCTTTTCGGTCAGGAAATACTGGTGCTCGACAATGCCGGCGGCGAGCGGCACGCCCGCCATGGCGCCGACGCGCTTGGCCCAAAGCCCGGCGCAGTTCACAAGAATGTCGCAGCCGATAGTGCCGCCATTCGTCACGACACCGACGGCACGCCGGCCTTCAAGGACGATCTCCTCGACGCACACGCCTTCTTCGATGCGCGCGCCATGCATGCGCGCACCCTTGGCATAGGCCATGGTCAATGAATAGGGATCGATATAGCCATCGCCCGGGATGAAGGCCGCGCCTTCGATCCCGTCCGTCACGATATAGGGGAAAGCGGGTCTTCGCCTCTTCGGCGGTCAAGGAGTAGCACTCGACGCCGAAGCTCTTCGCCTGCGTCATCGAACGGCGGATTTCGCTCCACCGGTCGCGGCTGCCGGCAAGGCGCAATGAGCCGACCTTCTTCCAGGAAATCGGCTGGCCGGTCTCGGCTTCGAGCCGGTCGAACACCGCGACCGAATTCTGCATCAGCCGCGTGAGGTTCTTCTTGCCGCGCAATTGCCCGACGAGATCCGGCGGCGTGCCAGGTGCAGCCATGGGTGAGCTGCGCCTTTTCGACGAGCAGCACGTCTTTCGCGCCATCGCGCGCCAGATGATAGGCGAGCGATGTCCCGATCGCTCCGCCGCCGATGATGAGAATATGGACGTGGCGGTCCGCGCGGAAACTCACGCCTTCACCCTTTCATTCTTGGGATCATACAAGGCCTCGAGATGAACCTTGGCCGGCACCTTCTCCTTGCCGACGACGAGTTCATACTTGCCGGCGCGGATGTAATCGTCATTCACGCCGCCGCCATTGCGGACATAGCCAAAGCCGATCGGCTTGCCCACGGTATACCCATAGCCGCCGCTGGTGAGATACCCCGCAAAGACACCATCGCGCAGGATCGTCTCGCGACCGAGGAGCACGACATTCGGATCGAGCGTGGTGAAGCCGACGAGCTTCTTAGGGAGGGCCGAATTGGCGATCTTTTCGCAAGCCTCGCGGCCGAGGAAGGATTGACCGCCCTTAAGCTTCACCGCCCAGCCAAGCCCTGCCTGGAAGGGATCGTCATTGGCCGTGATGTCGGAACTCCAGGCGCGATAGCCCTTCTCGAGCCGCAAGGCTTCGAGCGCGCGATAGCCTGTGGGGCGCAAGCCCAGAGGCTCTCCCGCCGTCATCAGGGCATCGAAGATCTCGCCCGCCGCACCAATCGGCATGTGCAGTTCCCAGCCGAGTTCGCCAACATAGGTGACACGCAGGGCCCTCACCTTGTGGCCGGCAATGTCGATGATGCGCGCATGGCCGAACGGGAAACCGGCATTGGAAACATCGCTGCTCGTCACGCGCAGCCAAGATTTCGCGCGACTTGGGCCCCATCAAAGACAATGTTCCCCAGGCTTCGGTGACATCCTCGATACGCGCATCGAGCCCAGGTTTGAGGTGATCGCGGATCCAACCGAAATCATGGGTGCGGAAACCGGTGCCGGTCACGATGTAGAAATGATCATCCGCCAGCCGCGTGACGGTGAGATCGCTTTCGATGCCGCCGCGCGAATTGAGAAGTTGCGTATAGACGACGCGGCCCGGCGCCTTGTCAATGTCATTGGCGCAAATCCAGGAGAGCGCCGCGGCGGCGTCCCTCCCCTTTACTTCGAACTTGGCGAAGGATGACTGATCAAACACCCCGGCCGCCTCGCGCACCGCGCGATGCTCGGCGCCCACTGCGTCGAACCAGTTCTGCCGGCCCATGACATAGATGTCCTTGGGTTCGGTGCCAGCAGGCGCGAACCAGTTGGGCCGCTCCCAGCCGAGCTTCGAACCGAAACAGGCATTGCGCGCTTTCAATCGCTCATAGAGCGGCGAGACGATGCGCGGCCGGCCGCTTTCATACTCTTCATGCGGGAAGCCGATCGTATAATGCTTGGCGCAGGCTTCGAGCGTGCGTGCGCAGACCCAATCGCGATCCTTATGGAGATCGGAGAAGCGCCGGATATCGACGACCCAAAGATCCATCGGTGCTTCGCCGGTCTTCGCCCATTGCGCAAGGACCCAGCCGGCGCCACCGGCGCTCGCAATGCCGAAAGCATTGAAGCCCGCGCCGACATAGAAGTTCTTCAGTTCCGGCGCGGCGCCCAGGATGAAATTGCCGTCGGGCGTGAAGCTTTCCGGCCCGTGGATCATCTTCTTGATGCCGGTATCGGCCAGCGCCGGCACACGGGCGAGCGCCTGGCCCATATGCTGCTCGAAATGATCCCAGTCGTCTTCGAAAAGCTGGAACTCGAAATTGTTCGGTACATCGCCAAGCGTCCAGGCAACGGGATCCGGCTCGTAACCGCCGAACACGAGACCTCCGACCTCTTCCTTGAAATAGGTGCGCCGGTCGGGATCGCGGATCGTCGCCACATCGGTGGCAAGACCATCGACTTTCTCGGTGATCACATATTGATGCTTGACCGGCTGCAAAGGCACGGAAACACCCGCCATGGCGCCGATCTGCCTTGCCCATTGCCCGCCGCAATTGACGACCGTCTCGCAGGCGATCCGGCCCTGATCGGTGATCACCGCGACGACGCGGCCTTCCTTGATGTCGAAGCCCTCGACGCGGATACCCTCGATGAGCCGCGCGCCATGCATGCGTGCGCCCTTGGCGAGCGACTGGGTGATGTCCGAAGGGCTCGCCTGCCCGTCTGTCGGTAGAAAAGTCGACCCGACAAGGTCGCTCGTATCGAGCAAGGGCCAGAGCTTCTTCGTCTCGTCAGGAGACAGCAGATGCATGTCCATGCCGAAGCTCTGCGCCGTCGTCGCGAGACGCTTGTACTCCGTCCAGCGATCTTCATTGCAGGCAAGCCTGAGGCATCCGGTCATCTTCCAGCCGGTCTCGAGCCCTGTTTCCTTGTCGAGGCGCTTATAGAGATCGACCGAATATTTGAGCACTTGGGTGATCGAAGCGGAGGATCGCAACTGGCCGACGAGGCCCGCCGCATGCCAGGTCGAGCCCGATGTCAGCCTGTTCTGTTCGAGGAGGACGACATCGGCCTTATGGTCACGCGCCAGATGATAGGCGGTAGAGCAGCCGATGATGCCGCCGCCGATCACCACGATCTCGGCGCGATCCGGAATTCCCTGTGTCATAGCTTCCCATATTTGAACTCGTATCCCGCCAGCATGTTTTCAAACCGGTCGCGATACTCTTCCGCATAGGCGACGTAATCGACCCCGGGGGCGCTGAGATAGAGCTCCGAAATCATACCCCACATCGATTCGCGCAAAGCCGACGCCGTCTTCATGGCATCGAAGCTGCGCCAGACGGACTCGTCTGGCCTCTTCCCGAAGTAAGTTTCGAGCAGCACCTGCTCTTCGGTTCGCCCGAAGGAATTATTCGCGGCGATATTGGCAAGATCGAACATGGCGGTGCCGAAGGCGCCATATTCCCAATCGATGAGCCACAGGCGCTTGCCGTCATCCATGAAGTTGGTGGGCAGGAGATCGTGGTGCCCGAAGACGATGGGCAAAGGTACCTGCGCGGCCTCGAGCTTCTCGCAGATCTCAAGCCAGCGCGGCAGGTCGGGAACATGCCGGTGATTGGCGATCTTCAGCGTATTGGCATAGTCGCGCAACACGTGAAAAACCCAGAAGATCGACCCTGGGCCGGTCATCCGCTTGCCGAGCTCGCGATGGCAGCGCTTGACGATCTCGACGCAGCGCACCGAATTCACACGCACGTCCGTTTCCGTGTAGGTGCGCGCCTTGATAAAGCGCACGACCATGACGCCCGGCTCGCTATAGATCAGTTCCGGCGAAAGCCCCGCCTCGAAGGCGGCGCGCGTGACGTGAAGTTCGCGCTCGCGGAAGACGTGATGGGCGGGATAGTCCTGCCCGACGCGGGCGACATAGGTGCCCGTATCGTCCTTGACAGTGAAGCTCGCATTGCTCACGCCGCCGGTCAGCGGCTTGATGTTGATAGCGCCCTTCCACAGCGAAAGGTCGCGCACGCGCTGTTCGGCAGTCTGGCTCATGCTCGGCCCTATGCGATTCCCATTTTGCGTTTGCGCCTGGCGACCCAGGCGGTGATGAGCCGGTCGGCAATAATGCCGATGAACGCGATGGCGAGCCCCGCCACCAATCCCTTGCCCGTATCGGCCTTGGACAATGCCTTGAAGACTTCTTGGCCCAAGTCGCGGGTGCCGATCATCGCGCAGATGATGATCATGCTGAGTGCCAATAGGATCGTCTGGTTGATCCCGAGCAGGATTTCCGGAATCGCGACCGGCAATTGCACGCGCCAGAAAAGCTGATGTTTTGTACAGCCGGATACGATGCCGGCTTCGTTCAGTTCTTGCGGCACCTGGCGAAGGCCGTGATTGGTGTAGCGGATGGCGGGCACGATCGCGAAGGCGACTGTCGCGATGAGCGCCGTGAAATCGCCGATCCGGAACAGCATCACCGCCGGAATGATGAAGCAGAACATCGGGATCGTCTGAAGTGTGTCGATGATCGGAGTGACGATTTTCTCGAACCGATCATGCCGCGCCGCAAGCACACCGATAGGTATGCCGAGCGCCGCGGCGATGAAGGTAGCGGCACCGCACAGATAGAGCGTCGCCATCGTCTGGACCCACAGGCCCGTCACGGCACAGAAGCTCGCCAGCAAGGCCACTACGATGGCTAGCCACAAGGTGCCAAGCCGATAGCCTGCATAGGCAAGTGTCAGCACCACGCCGAGCCACGGGAGGCTTTCAAAGAGCGCGCGCAGCGGGTTGAGCATATAGACGACGACCGCTACCCGCACCGCTTCGATTGCGTCGAAGAAATGCAGATTGATCCAGTCGACCGCACCTTTCCACATCGGCCCTGTCGTGAGGGTGATCGCCTTTGGCACCGAGGCGAAGGCCGGGATCGCGAGGCCGATCAGCGTCGTAACAAGGAGAATGCCAATCGCGATGACGAGATTGGGGTGCCGCGCAAGTAACGAAGCCTGCACGTCCCTCTGGTCTTCATAGCGTTGGACGGCGGCGGCTTGGCTTAAGCGGTCGAGGACGATCGCAATCACCACGATGCACAGACCCGCCTCCATCGCCGGGCCGACCTTAAGGGCGCGCAAGGCGAGCAGGACATCCTGACCGAGTCCGCCGGCGCCGATCATCGAGGAGATGATCACCATGTTGAGCGACAGCATGATCACCTGGTTGACGCCGAGCATCAGCGAAGGCTTCGCCGCAGGCACCAGCACGCGCCACATCTTCTGGCGCCGCGTACAGCCTGCCATGTCGGCGAAATCCTTGATTTCGGAGGGCACTTTCGTAAGGCCCAGGATCGTCGCGCGGACCATCGGCGGCGTCGCAAACAGGCCGGTCGCAAGCAGGGCCGAGACCGGATTGGTGCCGAACAGCAGAAGCACCGGGATCAGATACGCGAAGGTCGGGATCGTCTGCATGAGATCGAGCGCCGGGGAGATGATGAGCTGATTGGCGCGCGGCGAGAGGTAGCCCCAGATACCCAGCAATAGGCCGGTGACAACGCAAATAGGGACGCAGACGACGATCAGCGCCAGGGTGAGCATGGCGCTGTCCCACTGGCGAAACAGCGCGATGTAAAGGAAACCCAATCCGGCAAGCAGCGCCAGCCGCATGCCGCCCAGCGCATGTCCGAGCAAGGCCATCGCCGCGCAGATGCCCACCCACGACAACCGCGGAAGCATGATCGACCAATCGCCGATCACGAGCTTGTAGCTCTTGGCAAGCAGCGCGAAGGCGAACTGCAAGGGCACGTTGACGATCGCCACGAGACCGCGCGTCAGCCAGGTGAAGTTCGACTTCACCCAGTTCATGAAGGCGCTGATCCAGTCCGCAAAGGGAATGACCAGATGCGACGGATACTCCGCGCCACCTGGGATGAGATAGGCAAGCGCGAATGCGCCGATAATGAAGCCAAGCGTTATTGCCACGCGGCTCGCCGGATGAGCCGTGGTCAGCGTGTGACGCGTATCGCTGAGGACGGCCTCGCTCATGGACGCTGATCCGCCTCGTCTCGTCCGGCCAGAAGATTGATCACGGCCCGGGGGGAAATCTCACCGACCGTCTTGCCAGCGGAGTCGACGACGGCAAAGGGAAGATCGGATGACACGATCTCCGGCGCAAAACTCGCAATCTTGGCCCCAGCGATGACCGTTCCGCCGTGCCTTGCCGAAGCAGTCGGCCGCATCAGGCTCTGTGCCGATAGGACTTTGGCGCGATTAACATCGCGAGTGAACTCGGCGACATAGTCGGTCGCCGGGTGGGTTACGAGTTCTTCCGGCGTGCCGATCTGGATGATCTCGCCGTCCTTCATGATGGCAATGCGATCGGCCAGCCGGATCGCTTCGTCGAAATCATGCGTGATGAAAATGATCGTCTTCTTGAGCACGCCTTGCAGCCGCATCAGTTCGGCCTGCATTTCACGCCGGATGAGTGGATCGAGCGCCGAAAAAGGCTCATCGAGAAACCAGATTTCCGGAGCGACCGCCAATGAACGCGCGATACCGACGCGCTGCTGCTGACCGCCCGACAATTCTCTGGGGTAGTGATTTTCGCGACCGCTCAGGCTCACGAGATCGATCATCTCGCGCGCCCGCTTGAGCCGCTTCACCTTGTCGACCCCCTGAACCGCCAAGGGGAAGGCGACATTCTCGATGACGGTAAGATGCGGCAGCAGGGCGAAGTGCTGGAACACCATGCCCATCTTATGCCGGCGGATTTCGATGAGTTCGGCTTCGCTGGCCTTGAGCAGATCGCGGCCGTCGAAAACGACATGGCCATAGGTCGGTTCGATGAGGCGCGACAGGCAGCGCACGAGCGTCGATTTTCCAGAGCCCGACAGCCCCATGACGATGAAGATCTCGCCCTCATGCACATCAATGCTGGCGCGCCGGACGGCTCCGATCAGCTTGGCTTGCCCGAGATCGGCGGAACTTGCATCGCCGCTACGCTGGCGAATGAACTCGTCAGCGCCGGTGCCGAATACCTTCCACAGATTTCGGCAGGAGAGTTTGGGCTTTGAAGTGTCGGCGGCGCGCGGCGTCGCACGAGTCATGCCGGGAATCCTTGAGCAAAACAATCATCGCGTGGAAAGCAAAAAAGCCGGGCGTCAATGACGCCCGGCCCCCATCATTACTGTGCCCAGGCTTTCCACTTGGCCTCGTTGTCCGTCACCCATTTCGCGGCGACGTCATCGATGGTCTTGCCATCGAGATCGACCTCAGCGGAGAGCTTGTTCAGCTCGTTGACGTCGATCTGATAGGCCTGCGCAACCTTGTGAGCGATCGGCCACTTGTCCTTCATGCCGGCCCAGGAGTACTTCCAGATCTCGCCATGCGGCTTGCCGCAGTCATAGGCCTTGTCCGGATTGATGCCCCACTTCGGATCGGTGTAGCACTCGGCCGTATACTCCGGAAACTGTACCCATTCGCCTTCATACTTCGACGGCGCCCAATGCGGCGAGTAGACCCACAGCATGACCGGTGCCTTGCGCTGATAGGCAGAATCGAGCTCGGCGAACATCGCTGCGTCCGTACCCGCATGGATCACGGTAAAGGGCAAGCCCAAGGCCTCGACACGCTCGTCATCGAAACCTTCCCAGGTCACTGGGCCACCGACATAGCGGCCCTTGGGCGCTGTTTCGGCGGTCGAGAAGGCTTCTGCGCATTTCGGATCCTTCAGGGCTTCCCAGTTGGGCAGCCCGGGGCACTTCTCTTTCATATAGAGCGGATACCACCACTCTTCCTTTGCCTTGGGTCCGAGCATGCCGAGCTTTTCCGTCTGCCCGGTCGCGTCCGAGGCCTTCATCGCCTCGCCGGCCGTCGTATCCCAGAATTCAAGAGCGACGGTGAGATCGCCATTGGTGAGACCGGTGGTGAGGCTCGAAAGATAATCTGCCGTTGGATACTCGACCGTGTAGCCGAGCTTCTCGAGGATGCCGCCAAGGATCTTGGCGTTGATATTGACGCTGGTCCAGTCGAACTGCGCGATCTTGATCGGATCGCTCGATTCGACCGCCTGGGCTGCGGGCGCAAAACACAATGCAGCCGAAACGGCCAAGGCGCTCAACGCGCCCGTAAGGCGTAGCTTCTTCATAGGGGTACCTTCCTCCTGCAGCTGCGCAGTTCTCCGATGCCCGACACGGCAAGGGCGCGCGCAGTCGCTAACAGTCTCCGGCGCAATCGCGGGTCTGTCAATCGGCCCGCAAGGGCAAACTGTGGGATTTTGTGAGTTTAGCCGCAAATTTCTTGAACACACGCCCGTTTTGTGTGCGAATAGGCGCAAAAATCGGGCAAATCCACATGAGCCTCCAAGCAGGACAGCTCTCGACGCGCCAATCCGACCTCCTTCGCGCCGTCCGCGAACGTGGTACCGCCGCGCTCGCCGATCTCGCGCGCGAATTCAACGTCTCGCAGGAAACGATCAGGCGCGATGTGAAGCGGCTTGCCGCCGAGGGCCAGGTCCTCAGGCGCCATGGCAATGTCGCCGTTCCCTACAGCGTCGGCGAAGCGCCTTTCGAGAGGCGGCTGCGCGAGAACGCTGCCGCCAAGCGCGCAATCGCCCGCCGCGCCGCGGAAATGGTGGAGGATGGCGACAGCATCATCCTCGACACCGGGACCACCACAAGCATCTTCGCGCGCGAGTTGCTGAAACGTGCCAACCTCACCGTCATTACCAATTCATCCGACATCGCCCGGACGCTGGCGACCGTGAACGGCAATCGCGTTTACATGGCGGGAGGCGAACTCAATGGTGACAATGGCGCTGCCTTCGGGCCTTCGACGATCGATTTCGTCGCCCAGTTCCGCGCCAAGCATTCCATGGTGACGATTGCCGGACTGACGGCTGAATTGGGTCCGATGGATTCTCACTTGGCCGAGGCCGAGTTCGCGCGCATGGCGTTGTCGCGCGGCGAAAACCGCGTAATCCTTACCGACCACTCGAAATTCGAGCGCGTGGCGTTGATCAAGATCTGCGAATTCGAGGATTTCAATAGATTGGTGACCGATGCAATGCCGCCGACGGCATTGGCGGATCGTCTGTCGAAGGCCGGTATCAGGTTGGAAATCGCCGGCCCGGACGAGCGCTGACCAACGGCTATCGCGCCTGCAGATAGAGCCCGTAGAGATAGGCAGCCCCGATCGACAACGCAGTCACGACAAGGAAGAGCACGACTACGATAATTCCCGCCCTCACCACGCTTGAGGCGGGAACACCGGGCGCAGCCAATGGCAGCAGATTATTGGCAAGGCCGGCAAAAACGACCAGCCCGCAACCGATGCCGAAAAGCGTCAGGCTGAAGGGTTGGAATATCAGCGCAAGCGCGACAATGCCGATACCGATGATCGTGAACTCGAGCGTCCGCGCGGTGCTGGGCTTCATGCCCGATGCCGGAATCTCGCTCATGCCCGCACCGCCTGACCATTGCTGTCGAAAATATGTGTTTGCGTGAGATCGCAGGCCAGCCGCACCTTTTCTCCGATCTTGAACCGCTTCTCTCGCGGCACGACCATGCGCAGATCCTGGCCTTCCGCACCGCGTGCATGGATGAGCGTTTCCGCGCCCATCGGCTCAACCAGTTCGACCGCGGCGCCAAGCGTATCGGCCACCGTGTCGGAGACCGGCAGCAGGGCGCGCGGGCGAATTCCAATCGTCACATTGCCGGTCTTCAGCTTCGACGCGGCGCCACCGATATTGAGGCCGATTTCTTCGGCCCCGACGGTCAGTCGCGCCTTGCCGCCGTCTATCGATTTGATCGCCGCCGGAATCAGATTCATCTGCGGCGTGCCGATGAAGCTTGCGACGAAAAGATTGGCGGGCTTGGCAAAGACTTCGTGCGGCGTGCCGATCTGCTCGATCAATCCGTCCTTCATGATCGCGATGCGCGTGGCCATGGTCAGCGCTTCGAGCTGGTCATGGGTCACGATGACGGTCGCCTTGGATAGCCCGGTCAATATTTCCTTGATCTGGCCGCGCATGGTCTGCCGCAATTCGACGTCGAGGCGCGACAAAGGCTCATCGAAGAGGAAACATTTGGGATCGCGCACGATGGCTCGCGCCACCGCAACACGCTGTTTCTCGCCTTCGGAAATCTGGCCGGGCATCCGGTCGAGGACGTCAGTCAGGTGCAGGACGTCCGCTACTTTTCGAACCCGTGCGTCCCGCGCCGTCTTGTCGAGATTCTCGTAGTGAAGCGGCATGGCGATGTTCTGGCCGACGGTCAGCGCCGGGTAGAGCGCGTAGAACTGGAACACCATGGCGATGTCGCGCTTTTCGGGCGGCAACTCGTTCATGCGCTTTCCGGCGATGATGACATCGCCCGCAGTCGCACGCTCGAGGCCGGCGATCATCCGCAAAGTAGTGGTCTTGCCGCAGCCGGAGGGGCCCAGGAGGCAGACGACTTCGCCTGCCGCAACCGACAGATCGACATCCTTGACGGCGACGAAATCACCGAAGCGCTTGGTGATCTTTCGGCATTCGATCGTCGACATCAGCGCTTCACCGTGCCGAAGGTGACGCCACGCAGCAGGTGATCCTGCAGGAAGAATGTCACCAGGAAGACCGGAATGAGGAAGAGCGTCTCGATGGCGGCGAGCAACGTCCAGTCGGTGCCACGGCCACCCGAAGAGACGGCCTGGTTCATGGCCACTGGCACGGTGCGCGTATCGGCGCTGGAGAGCAGCAACGCGAAGAGGAACTCGTTCCAGGTGAGGATGAGGCCGAAGACGAAAGTCGCGGCAAGGCCGGCCACGACCTGCGGCAGGCAGATCTTGAAGAATACCCGGATGCCGGAAGAACCATCCAGCCGCGCCGCATCCTCCACGTCGAGCGACAATTCATCAAAGAAGCTCTTCATCATCCAGATGGTGAAGGCGAGGTTGAAGGCCGTGTAGAGCATGATGATGCCGGGATATTTGCCCGACAGGCCCACCACGCGGAACATCAGGATCACCGGAATGATGACGACGATGGCGGGAAGCATGCGCGTCGTCAGGATGATGAAGAGATAGGTGTCGTTGCCTTTGAGCGGGTATCGCGAGAAGCCGAAGGCGGCCAGCGTGCCGATGACAAGGGCGAGCAGAACCGAGACGGTGGCGATGAAGATCGAGTTGAAGAAGTAGCGGTCGAAACCGGTGGGCTCTGGCGCTCCGCCCACGGTCATGGAGCGCGAGAAGACCGAGCCAAAGTTTTCCAGCGTCGGGGTGAAGACGAACTGTTCGGGAATGAGACCGAAGAGCGATGTGGGCGACAGCGTCGGCGGTACCGAGAGCGCCTGGTCCTGCGGCTTGATGGCGGTGAAAATGATGAAGAGGACCGGCAGAAAGTAGATCAGCGCGAAGATTGCCGCGAGCAGCGTGCGGCCCCAGCCGGCTTCGCCCACGCCGCTCGCCTTGCGAAATCCGAGGAACTGCCGGATCGATGTGGTGTCAGCCATCGGTCAGACTCCCTGTGAACGGCGGTTGGCGAGGTAGAGGTACAAGTTGGTCAGCACGATCACAATGAACAGCATGAGATAGGAAATGGCCGCGCCTTCGCTGGTCTTGTTCTGCTCGTTGGCAATGCGGATCAGGTGATAGGAAATCGTCATCGTGTCATTGGCGCCCTTTGTCAGCAAGATCACCAGGTCGGCGAGTTTGAAGGCCTCGATGGTGCGGAAGAGCAGCGCCAGGAGCAGCAATGCGCGGATATAGGGGAAGGTGATGGTCCAGAACTGCCGCCATTTCGACACGCGGTCGACGGCGGCCGCCTCATAGAGATACTTCGGCACGGAGACGAGGCCGGCGAGCACCAGCAGCATCACGAAAGGCGACCACATCCAGGCATCGGCAAACACGATGCCGGCGACCGCACCGACCTTGTTGCCCATCAAAATGAACTGGCCGCCGGTGAGCGAGTTCACGACGTAAGAGAGGATGCCAAAGGTCGGATCGTAGTAGTAGGAGAAGAACACGCCCGACGCGACGACCGAGAGCATCATCGGCGTCAGAACGAGGATCAAGAGGTATTTGCGCAGCGGGAACTGCTTGGCGAAGAGCATGGCCAGGAGAAAGCCGACGATCATCTGCGCGGTGACGGTGAAGATCACGAACATCGCCGTATTGACCAGCGCGCTCCAGTTGGCCGTGGCGGCGAGATCGTTGGTGAGTGCCCTCGTGTAGTTTCCCAGCCCGATGAAGCGGATGTTCTGCTGGTTCGCCCGATAGGCGAAGAACGACAGGCCCAGCGACCACAGCAGCGGGAAGATGTTCATGACGAAGAGAACGGCGATGGCTGGAGCGACCAGGAGCCCGCCGAAATAGCGGCGCCGGAAGGCGTTGACCACGAAGGCCGCGGCGACCATGGCGGCCATCAGCCCGACGACCCAGAAGGATGTCGCGACAGGAAGAACGGCAACAGCAAGCAACGAGACGACGACGCCCACGAGAATGGCGAGGCGCCAGTTGTCCGGAGACAGATTGAAAAGAGCCGGAGGGGCGGCGGTCGCGGTCATCGAATTCATTGCAGCTGCATCTTGAAAGCGTCAGACGAAAAGGACGCGAGGAGGCTTGCTCCCCGCGTCCGAGGTTCGGTGTTACTGGATCAGGCCATCGCCCTTCAGGAGGTCTTCCTGATACTTGGCGACATTGTCCATCGTCGTCTTGGCGTCCTGCTTGCCAGTGATGGCCAGGTCGAACTGGTCCTGCTGCTGGGTGAGCATGTCGAAGAACTGCGGAATATGCCACATGTCCTTCTGCCAATCGAGCGACGAGGCCCAAGCGCGGTTCCAAGGACGATAGGTCACGTACTTGGGATCCTCGTACACGGACTTGATGGCCGACTGGCCGCCGCCCGCGGCGAATTGGTGCTGGATTTCAGGCGACAGCCACCACTTCACGAAGTCCACCGCTTCCTTGATCTGGGCGTCGGTGGTCCAGGTAGTCAGCACGAAGGGCTGTCCACCGATCTGTGAAGTACGATTGATCTTGCCGTCGGCCTCGCGCACGCCCGGCGCCATGCCGAATACCAGCTTGTCGGAAACCTTGGACGTCTTCGGATCGAGCGAGGCTTCGCCGAGGCCGATCCAGTCGATGTTCATGGCGACCTTGCCCTCGCGAAAGAGCTGGTCGGACACGAAGATGTCCATGGTGCCGGTCTTGACCACCGGCGGCATGTACTTGAGCAGGCTCATGATAGTGCTCCATGCCCTCGACCGACTTCGCGGAGTTCACGACGCCTTCGGCATGGCCGGTCGGTGCCTTGGTTTCATCCCAGATGCTGCCGCCGTGCTGCCAGATGAACGAGTGGACCGAACTCGTCGAGAAGTCATAGCCTTTGCCGGCCTGATAGGCGATTCCATAGAAGTCGTCGTCAAGCGTCTGGCCGGCGAGTTTCTCGCCCTTCTTGCGCATGAAGAACTCGCCGATGTGCTCGAACGTCGTCCAATCCATGTTGTCGATTTCTTCGCCCGTGCAAGGCAGCTTCTCATTATACTTCGCCTGGAAGTTCTTCTGCTCCTCTTCGTTGCAGAGCACGTCCTTGCGGCCGTAGGTCACCAGGACGTCTGGGAACTGCGGGAAGCCGTAGTAGTTCGGGGTCGAATTGGGATAGGTCGAATAGGCGTTCAAGATCGCCGGATGCATGCTGTCGAGGACAGCCTTGAATTCGGGATCGGCATCGAGGAGATCGTTCACTTTGCGGTAGTAGCCGCCTTCAATGAAGGCGCCGAGCCACTGCGAGTCCGACACGATGAAGTTGTACTTCTTCTCGCCCGAGGTCAGCGAAGCGTTGACGCGGGTGTAGAAATCCGGCCACGGAATGAAGTCGACGTCGAGCTTCACGGTGTTGCCGGACTTCGGCTTGTATTGCTCGTCGAAGAACTTCTTCATGATGCGGGTCGGCGGCCAATCCGGCACCGCCATGGTCAGCGTAATTTCTTCGGCTTTCACCGGAGCAAGGCTTGCGCCCGCCACGGTCATCACGGCCGCCAAGGCCGAAGCCGTTGCGAAGCCCTTTCAGCATTAACTTAACGGTCATCCTAGGTATCCTCCCTTTTTCTAACCGTGTGCTGCACTTCAGAACGGCCGCGGGTCAGCGTATGGCCTCACCCGTTGCCGCCTCGAAGACGTGGATTTTGGACGGATCGATAACGATCGGAGCCGAATCGCCGAGATTCATGCCCGTCGCCTGTTGTTCGGGCAGCACGATCCGCAGGGTCTGCCCGTTTGCTTCAACCGAGACGATGGTGACATCGCCAAGCGGTTCGATCAGATGCACTGTCGCGGCAAGCGCGCGCTCGCCATTCTTGGCCAGCCGGATGTCGTTCGGCCTGATACCGAGAATGCGTTTGCTTCGCCGGCTTTGCCGTGGCGCGGCTGCTCGCGCCGACAATGCCGAAAGGCGTGTCGAAGGAAGCCGCTTCGCTCCGCTCGACCGCTTCAGATGAAATTCATGTGCGGCGAGCCGATCTTGCCCGCGACATAGAGAATGGCCGGCGACTGGTAGAGTTCGTCGGGCGTGCCGCGCTGCACGACGGCGCCGTCGCGCATCACCGCGATTTCCTCGCCCATCGACAGGGCCTCGAGTTCATCCGGCGTCGCATAGACGATCGTCATGCCGAACTGGCGGTGCAGGCGCTTCAGCTCCGCGCGCATGTCGTTGCGCAGCTTGGCGTCGAGATTGGTCAGCGGTTCGTCGAGCAGCAGGATGCTTCGGCCGGCGGATCAGCGAGCGGCCAAGCGCCACGCGCTGTTGCTCGCCGCCCGAGAGCGTGTTGGGCTTGCGCTCGAGCCGATGCGTGAGCTTGAGCATTGCGGCCGTCTCCTTCACCCGCCGTGTCGATCTCGGCGGACGCTGGCTCTTGCCTCGCGCAAGGGATAGGCGAAGATTTTCGTAGACGGTCAGATGCGGATAAAGCGCGAAGGACTGGAACACCATCGACACGCCACGGCCTGCGATCGGCGCCTCGGTGACATCGCGCCCGGCGATCATCACCGAACCGGCATCGGGCCGCACCAATCCGGCAATGGTGCGCAAGGCCGTCGTCTTGCCGACCGAGCTCGGCCCGAACAGCGCAAAGAATTGCCCCGGCTTGACGTCAAAGCTGAGACCCTCCAGCGCGCGAACACGCCCATAGGCCTTCGAGATGCTGGAAAGGCTGAGCGATGAACCGGCCTGGCTCACGACGCGAAGCTCCAGGCAACAGGCATGCACCGCACAAATCCGCGGGCACACAGTTCCTTCTTACGCTTCGCAGCGCCGCAGATTTCCACCGATCCTCCCATAACGCGTAGGGTTTTCTTGATTCTTGGTCCTACCAATACAATCATTCGATCGCATCGGCAAGCGGCGAAAAACGTTCACAAACCAATGGTCTGCACAAGTTTTGCGCATCACTTGAGCAGTGAACGCGACTGGGTTATACAGGCTCCAACCAAGAACTGGTCTGGCCAGACGGCCAAGACTGTTGCTGACAGGGAGGAACCCATATGCACCTTTCGACCCACAATTGGATGCGCGCCGAACCGCTGGAAACGACCCTCGCCCGTATCAGCAAGCTTGGTTACGAGAGCATCGAGATCAGCGGCGAGCCGACTCAATATGAAACCAAGGCAACGCGCAAGGCCCTGAAGGATTACAAAATCCGCTGCTGGGGATCGGTGACGCTCACCCTGGCCGATCGCAACCTTGCCGCGAAGAATCCGAGGCAGCGCGCCGCCACCGTCGACTACATGAAGAGCGTGATCACCATGGTCTCGGAGCTTGAAGGCGAGATCATCACGCTGGTTCCGGCCACCGTCGGCAAGATCAGCCCCGATTCCGCGCCCGAGCAGGAATGGCAGTGGCTGATCGAAGGCGTCAAGGAATGCTATGAGCACGGCAAGAAGAAGGGCGTTCGCATTGCCATCGAGCCGCTCAACCGCTTCGAAACCTATATCCTGAACCGCGCCGACCAGGCCCTCGCCCTAGCCGAGGCCGTCGGCCCCGATTGCGGTGTCTGTCTCGATGCCTTCCATCTCAATATCGAAGATGAAGATATGTATGCCTCGATCCGCAAGGCGGGCAAGCGGCTCTACGACTTCCACGTCGCCGACAACAACCGCATGGCGGCCGGCCAGGGCTCGCTCGACTGGAAGAAGATCGTCCAGACCTTGAAGGACGCGGGCTATGACGGCGCCCTCACCGTCGAGTTCGTGGCCCCCGTCGATCGCACACCGGCCAGCAAGTATCCGAACGCGGTCGAGAAGAATCCGGTCAACATCTCGCCCGAGCAGTTGAAATTCATCCAGGACCACGGCTCGAGCCTCTTGAGCGAGGAGTTCTACTCCATGCTCGTCAAGAAGTCGGCCGAAACCATCCTTCCGCTGATCAAGTAGCGCATACGGCCAGGCGCAAATCATCATGCGCATTACGCATGTCGAAGCGACGTGGGTGCGAATTCCGATCGAGGAAAAGCGCCAGCACAAGAGCGACTTCGGTCAAATCAAGACATTCGATGCGGCACTCGTCCGCATCGAAACCGATACGGGCATCGTCGGCTGGGGCGAAGGCAAGAACGCCGCCGGAAGCTCCGGCGAATATGCCGGTATCGTCACCCTCATCAACAAGGAAATGGCGCCGCGCCTGATCGGGCGCGACCCTCGCGATGTCGGCACCATCTGGGAAAGCCTCTATAGCGGCGTGCGCTATCACCACGTCGTGTCGCGCGGCCACGTCATGCCCGAGCTTTCGCGGCGCGGGCTGACCGTTGCGGCGATGAGCGGCATCGACATCGCGCTCTGGGACATTCTGGGCAAGTCGCTCGATGTCCCGGTGTGGCGCCTGCTCGGCGGCAGGAAGGCGGACCGGCTGCCCGCCTATGCTTCAGGCGGCTGGGCTCCCGCCGACACGATCGGCGAGCAGCTCCAGTCCTATATCGATGCCGGCGGCTTCAAGGCGGTGAAGATGCGGGTCGGCGCCATGGATGGCGCGGCGCGCGTCTCGGCCGAGCGGGTCAAGGCGGCGCGCGCCGCCCTCGGGCCCGATATCGACATCATGGTCGACGCGCACGGCACCTTCACCGTTGGCGAGGCGAAACGCTTTGCCCATCTCGTGCGCGATTGCGATCTCGCCTGGTTCGAAGAACCCGTGACGTGCGAGGACAAGGCGGGCATCGCCGAACTGCGCGCCGCGACCAGCATTCCGATCGCCTGCGGGGAAAGCGAATTCACCCGCTATGATTTCCGCGACCTGATCATCGGGCGCTGCTGCGATATCCTTCAGCCCGATCTTGCGACGTGCGGCGGCATCAGCGAAGGCCGGCACATCGCGTCCTTGGCCTCGACCTTCAATCTGCAGACTCGCACCGCATCTGTGGGCGGGCGCGCCGGCCTTCTTTGCCGGCATGCATCTTTGCGCCGCGAGCCATGCAAGCTTCATCCTCGAATATTCGCTCGGCGCCAACCCGATGCTGCACGACATCATCGAGGAGAAGATCCGCGTCGAAGACGGGATGATCGCCATTTCCGATCGGCCGGGTCTCGGCTTCACGATGAAGGAAGACGTCATCGCGAAACATGCCGTGAGGCCTTGATGATCGAGCAGCACGACCTGTTGGCCAGGCTGACCGCGCTTCTCATGAAGACCCGCGATGAACCCGGCGTGCGCATGCCCTCGGAGCGCACGCTGGCCGAGCATTTCAGCGTCAGCCGCGGACAGATCCGCGAAGCGCTGGCCATCCTCGAAGTCCTGCGCGTCGTCGAGCGCAAGGCGAAGTCCGGCATCTACCTGACCGAGAATCGCTCGAGCGTCGAGGCGCTCGCCTTCTTCGCGCAGGCCGGCCTGCCGCTGACTGCCGGAAGAAGTCTACCAGGCGGTCGAGATGCGCAAGATTCACGAGATCACGGCGGTCAGGCTCGCCTGCGAGCGTGCCAAGCTTGAGAATTTCGATCGCATGCGCGAAGTGCTGGACCGCAGCGCCAAGCGCGTCGCGGATGTCCAGCCGATCAATCTCGAGGACCGCGATTTTCATCTCGAGATCGTTCGCGCCACGCAGAACAACGTCTTCTTCAAGATCGTGAATGTCTTTTATCTGATGAGCGAACGCCGCCTGCCGCTTTATTTCGCAAGTCCGGAGCGTTCGCGCCGTTCGCATGAAGAGCATCTTCGCATCTTCGAAGCGCTTGCGAAGCGCGACTCCGCCACGGCCATGTCTTTGATGAGCGCCCATTTGCAGGGCGTCGAGAGCTACTGGAACGATCTCATCGCCCAATCCGATCTGGTTCCACCGGGCTGACATGCCGATCGTCTATTCGACCCATCCGCTTCACCCCGATGCCGTGGCGCTGCTTGGCAAAGCCGCGGAGCTGAAAGTCGCAACGGCGCTCGATGGGCCTACGCTCGCGCGCGAAGGCCATCCCTGCGACATCGTCATCGTGCGTGCGCCCTTGCCGGAAGACATTTTTGCAAAAGGCACGACACTCAAGGCGGCGATCCGCCATGGTGCGGGCGTCGACATGATTCCGGTTGAGGCCGCGACCAAGGCTGGCGTGCTGGTTGCCAATGTTCCGGGCGCCAATGCCAGCTCGGTTGCCGAGCATGTGGTGTTTTCGGCGATCGGCCTGTTGCGCCGCTTTCGCATTCTCGACCGCGACCTGCGCGCGAAAGGCTGGCTCGCCGCGCGCGAATACTCGCTCGGCAATCACGATCTTGCCGGCCGCTCCGTAGGGATCGTCGGCATGGGCGCGGTCGGCAAGGCGATCGCCAAAGCATTTGGCGGGCTTGGCGTAAAACTCACGGGCTTCAGCCCGAGCGGTCGGAATTTTCCGGAGGCCGTTCGAAGCATGTCGCTCGATGAACTCTTGACGGCGAGCGACATCGTGGTCCTGTGCTGCCCTCTGAAACCGGAGACCCGCGGCCTCATCGATGCGCGGCGATTGGGATTGCTGAAGCGCGGCTCGATCCTCATCAACGTCTCGCGCGGACCAGTCGTCGATGAGGTCGCCCTCATCGAGGCCTTGAAGACCGGACATCTCTGGGGCGCGGCCCTCGACGTCTTCAACACCCAGCCCTTGCCGGCTGACCACCCCTTTTTCATTTTCGACAATGTGATCATCACGCCGCACATGGCGGGCATCACCGAGCAGAGCATGGCGCGCATGGGCACTGGCGCCATCGCGGAGGCCCTGCGCGTGCTTAGCGGCGAACTGCCGGCAAATCTCGTCAATCCGGATGCGGTCGAGACTTACCGCCGGCGGTTCGGTTAAATAATCTGTATTACGGAGTAATTGTCTTACGACGTGTCGTCGAGCGCCGGGCGCGTGCTCCGCGCTAGCCAGTGGCACTCTTTCAGGATCTCATCGACCTCGTGGATGGTCCGCTGGCGGTATCCCGGCGGTCGACCGGGGCGCATGGGACTCCAACGCTCAGGACGGCGCTCTTCTTTGCGACGCGCCTCCCAGCGGGCGAGCCGCATCGCGTGCCGCGGGATGTCTTGAAGCGCATCCACAACGGCCGCGAGACGGCGGACCAGGCGTTTGGCACTGACCATGCCGTCGTCAACGGCGTTGCTGCTTCGCCTGAGCGGCGGCGATCTCAACCTGTTTCTTGCTGGAGGAATGACTCAATGGAATGGACGTGGGGCTCCGGGCCACGGCGCTTCTTTTTGAAACGGCGGCCAACACGCTTGAGCGGGTCGAACAGGTTGAACAGAAAGCCGCGTTTCCGCTTGGATTTGGGTTTGGCTTCGGTCTCGACCTTGGCTTTGTCTTTATCGGAGCCTTTGGCTCTCGGCTTAAACGGACGGGGTTCTCTCGGCTCCACCATGATTTCTCGCGCCGCCGCGATGATAAGTCGCCGGGCTGCCGATTCCGCCGTCCGCAGAATGCGGAGCACACGACGATGGAGAGGCTTCGCAATCCTCTCGACACTGCCACCCTCGGTCAGCCCGATCTCGGCGCACAGCTTCAAGACCTCGCCCAAGAGCGGCAATCGCCAGCGTTCGATAGTGGAATCTATGTTCATATGATCTCGACTAGAACATTAAACGAACTTAGTCAAGCCACTTCACGCCCTGGCGGGTGAAAGGCGCCAATGGCGCGAACGACGCCGATAATAAGCAATACAATCCCGCCTGCTTCGATCGGCGTCGGCCATCGCCCCGCGACCGCCAAGCCGAATGCAACGCCGAAGGCAGTCTCGGACACGATCAGTTGGGCGGCGAGCACGATCGGCAAGCGGCGCGAGGCGACCGTCCAGGCCCAGGCGCCCCCGACGGAAGCGACAATGGCGAGCGACGCGCCCCAGATATAAAGCCGCGATGCCTCGTTCCAGCCAAGGCCAAGATTGGGAATTTCGAACATGCCCAAGAGCAACCCCAGCGGGAGGAACAACAGCATCTCAATACCGCCCGTCAACAGGATCAGCGCGGTCCACGTGCCGGACTCGATCGAAGGTCGCCTCGAGAGTGCTGCCTGATTGGCGAGACCGAACCACGTCCACAGCGCCACTGCGACAATCGCCAGAAATACCCCCAGCACCAGCGAATGCAGTCCGTTCTCGAGTTGCACAAAGGCGGCATGATTGACGAGGACAAGACCGCAGGCCGTGAACATCAAGGGAATTACCAGGGAATGCCACGGCATGGTCCGTTGGCGCAGGTTGCCTGCGAAGGCGAGAATGATCGGTACCAGCCCGAGGAATGCGGGCGCCACGACAGGTCCGGCATAGATGGCGGCTGCAGCGACAGACAGGAAGTACCCGACATAACCGATGAAGGCGAGGCCCGCCGCAGTGATCCAATCAGCGACGGAAACCGATGCAACGGACTTGCCGCGAGCGACCAGATAGCCAAGCCCGACCAAGCCCGAGATAACGAAACGGAACAGCGCGAAGTCGAAAACCGTATAGTCGCCGATGACAAAGGGAACGATAAAGTTGAGCGACCAGACGAGAGCGGCAAACAGTGCCGCGACGATACCAAGCAGGAGAGAGTTGTTCATGCTGCACCGATTTTGATCGGGCAGAAAATAGGTCTTCTGTCGCCGGCGTCAGACGCCTATCTTTCGACGGCCGCTTTCTGAAATCAGAAAACCATGAACTGGAATGACGTCCGCTATTTTCTCGCCGTATCCCGTCACGGCGGTCTGACCGGCGCGGCAAAGGAGTTGAAGGTCAGCCCTTCGACGGTCGCGCGGCGGATCGAAATGCTGGAAGAGGCGCTGCGCACCCGCCTCTTCGAGCGCCGCACCGACGGCTACGAACTGACCGAGAGCGGTCGCAGCATGGCGACGAAGGCGACGGCGATCGAAGCCAGCATGTCGGAAATGGCGGGCGACTTTGCCGATGACGACGGCCGGATTTCGGGGACCGTGCGACTGGTTACCGTCGAGACTCTCGCTCATCACCTGATAATTCCGAAGCTGCATTTCTTGCGCGATCGCCACCCCGATCTCGCATTGGGCGTTGCGGTCAATGCTTCATTCGCCCGCCTGCCGCAGCGCGAAGCCGACATCGGACTGAGGCTCTGCCGGCCGGAGAGCGGAAACTTCATCGTCAAGCGCGTCGGCACCTTTGCGTTGGGGCTTTATGCTTCGAAGGATTACCTTGCGCGCCAATCATTGAGCCAGACGACGCTGCCCATCGAAGCGCACGACATTATCGGTTGGAGCGACCCACTTTCCTTCATCGCAGTGCCCAAAGCCCTTCGGACATGGACGAACGGAAGCAATGCGACGCTCACAGTCGATTCAATGGCGGCCACTCTTCTCGCGCTGAAGGCCGGACACGGCCTCGGCGTCTTGCCTTGCATCATCGGCGGTGCCGATGAACACCTTATTCGCGTCATGCCGGAGCTTTGCCATCAGGACGAGAGTATCTGGCTGGTCGTTCATGACGACATTCGTCACACCCGACGCGTTCGCACTGTATGCGATTTTCTCGAGGCTGTTGTTAAGGAGCAGCAAAGCCAGCTAGCCGGCGAGGCGAGTTGAACAAATAGGGCGCTTATTTGGGCGCCAATTGCAGATCGCTGGCCCAAACCGGGCGCTTCAGCGGATTGTCGTCTTCGCCGACGGTGATTTTTCCAAAATGCATATAGTCCGGCGGATCGTCGAATCCGCCCCAAGACCAGCCATGCGCCATGAATATCGGGACGGCAGGAGAATCCAGGTTCAGAAGCCCCGGCGCCGTCCGATTGCGCTCGCCATCCGAGCCGACCGGCCACCAACCGCGGGGATCGTGATAAGGGTTCGTCTTCGGATTGATGTCGACCGCCAATCCATAGGCATGCCAGCTGAAATCCTTCGGGTTGTCCTGCGCGGGTCGGCAGTAAAAGCCGACCGTGTCGTTATTCGACGCGTATTCGGCGACCGCAAAATCCTCGTATGGCTGGATCCGTTCGATTGGAAACTTTATCGCGAAGAGCTCGCCAAACGCCTGGGCAATCTCTTTGGCCGCCCTGCGATGCACGACGATCACACCCTCATGGACCGCATTGTCGAAGCCAAAATGATTGAGGCGAATGGAGACGAGATCATCGAGCGGCACCGGACATCCTTCGTGCCAGGACAGTCCGTTCATCTTCTCTTTCTGAGCCGGCGTGAGCGCTTCGATATGCGCTTCGAATACTTCGGCCCAGGCGGTGCGAGCCAAGCCTGCCGTCGCAATGAGGATGGCTAACGACAGAACCACGCGCGCGTTCATGAACCTCTCAAGTCCTAGCCGTTCACGGGTTTTACCCAGGCACTTTTTTTTGCAGCCGATTGAAGCACCGCTTCGACAAAGGCGAGCCCTTCGACGCCATCCTCGGCGACGGGCGCCAGCAAGGCCGGCGCATGCGGCGCGCGACCTTCCGCCCGCGCATGAATGAGTTCGGCGTAATCGCGATAGAGATTGGCAAACCCTTCGACGAAGCCTTCGGGCAATCCTGCGACGAGGCGCGTGCCGTGCTTTGCCGCGGGCGATGTCGCGTGGCCGCGATAGACGATGCGCGGCGAGCCTTCGAGCGGCCGCAGATGCAAGGATTCCGGCAACGACTGATCCCAGGCAAGGCTTCCCGTCTCGCCATAGACGCGCAATCGCAAGCCGACCGGCTCTCCCGCCGCGACCATGCTCGCCCATAATTGCCCTCGCGCGCCGCCCTGATAGCGCAGGGCGACGAAGGCGTTGTCCTCGAGCCTGCGGCCTGGAACATAGGTCTGAATGTCGGCCGAGAGTTCATCGAGCGTAAGACCCGTGACGAATTTCGCAAGATGCAGCGCATGCGTGCCGATATCGGCGACGACGCCGCTCGGCCCCGCAATTGCGGGATCGATACGCCAGGTCTGCTTGACGCCCTCGGCCTCAAGGGGGGTGGAAAGCCAGCCCAAGAGAAACTCGACCTGAATGAGACGCACGCGGCCGATTTCGCCTTGCGCCACCAGTTCGCGCGCTTCGCGCACCAGGGGATAGCCGGTGTAATTATAGGTAACACCGAGGAGCTTGCCTTTCGTCGCGGCAAGATCGCGCAATGCGATGGCTTCTGCAAGGCTGGTCGCCAGGGGCTTGTCGCAAATGACATCGATGCCCTTTTCGAGAAAGGCCCGCGCAATCACCCCATGCGAGTGATTGGGCGTGACGATACTGACGATCTCGATGCCGTCTTTGCGTTGCGATTCATTCTCCGCCATTTCGGCATAGCTCGCATAGCTGCGATCGGGCGCGATATGGCAATCCGCGGCAGAGAGATGCGCGCGCTCCGGATCGGACGAAAGCGAGCCCGCGACAAGCTCGTAGCCGTCATCGAGCCGCGCCGCCATGCGGTGGATATGGCCTATGAAGGCCCCGCGTCCGCCGCCGACCATTCCCCAGCGCAATCGTCTCGGCATGGCTCTATTCCTTGATCTTCCAGGTCTTCATGACATCGACCGTATGATCGAATGACAGGATGCCGGCATCGGAGCCGAGACCGGTCGCCACCAGTCCGGCGGCGGCCTGCGCAAAGCGCACCGAAGTGTGCGGATCCATCTTGTTATGCAGCGCCGCGATGAAGCCGGCATCGAAAGCATCGCCGCAACCGGTCGTATCGACGACCTTGATGTCATAGGCCTTGCTCTTGAAGCGCGTGCCGTCGCGATGGGCGTAATAGGCCCCCTCGCCGCCAAGCGTGAAGACGCAGCAGGCAGCACCATTGTCGATATAGAAGCGCGCGCAATCTTCCGGCGTCGATTGTCCGCTCATGTCGCGGGCTTCCTCGATCGACGGCATGAAGTAATCGATGAAGGGAAGCAATGGCTTGACGATGCCGATGGTTTCGGCGCTCGCCGCGATGAGGTCGAACGTCACCATGCGCCCACGCCGCTTGGCTTCCTGAAGCAGGATGCGGCTCGGCTCGCCATCGAGCTTCTTCAACAGGCCGGTGCCGCCGAGATGGATGATCGGCGCATCGAAGACCTGGTCATAGGCCGAGGGCGGAACATCGAAATGATCGGAAGCGCCGCGCACATGCAGCGCCGGCCGTTCGCCATTGCGCCTGACATTGAGGATCGTGGCCGAGGTCTGGATGCCCTTCAACTGCTGCATCGCCGAGACGTCGATGCCGTGCTTCTTCAAAGTGAGGAGGACCCAATCGGCCTTCTCGTCATCGCCGACCGCGCCCACCGCCAGGCTCTTGAGCCCGAGCTTTGCGGTGTCGACGACGGTGCCGCCCGCAGTGCCGGCGACGGTCAGCCTGATCTCCTCGATGAAATCGACATTGCCGCGATCGGGGATGCGGTCGATCGGCCGGCCGAGTACATCGAGTATATAGAGCCCGATGACCGAGACGTCATGCTTCATGTCATCGCCTCAGTAAGTCGCGCGGCCGCCCGAGAGGTCGAAGGTGAAACCCGTCGTGAAGCTGCAGGCCGGCGAAACAGTCCAGGCGATGAGGCTCGCGGCCTCGTCGAGTTCGCCGCAGCGCTTCATCGGAATCTTGTCGGTCATGTACTTGACCTGCGCATCGGGAAGTGCGGCCACCATCGGCGTGCGGATCACCGCCGGCGCCAGCGCGTTGATGGTGATGCCGGTCTCCGCATAATCCTTGCCCATAGCCTTGACGAGACCGATCATCCCGGCCTTGGTCGCCGAATAAGCCGCCATGCCGGGATTGCCTTCCTTGCCGGCGATCGAGGCGATGTGAAGAATGCGGCCATAGCCGCGCTCCAGCATGTGCGGCAGCACCGCCTGCGAGGCGATGAGCGCACCTTTCAGATTGATCTCATAGACGCGATCGAAATCCTCAAGCGAGACGTCATGTGTCTTGATGCCGGTCTTGCCGGTGATGCCGGCGCAATTGACGAGGCCATCCAACTGGCCGTGCGTCTTGATGATGGAGGCGACGGCCGCGTTCAATTTGGCGGGATGGACGACATCGGCCACTTCCGCGCTTGCCTTGCCGCCGGCCCTTGTGATGCTGTCGGCGGCGTCGCGAGCGCCGGCCTCGTCGCGATCGATACAGGCGATCGTAACGCCCTGCCCGGCCAGGAATACCGCCGTGGCACGCCCGATCCCGCTTGCAGCCCCGATCACCGCGACCACATAGGGTTGCTTGTCGAAATAATTCATGACGCCCCCATTTCTGTTGGGCGCAGTTTATGGCGGTGCGCCTTAAAACAAGCAAGCCTGACGCTTGCATGGGTGCCGCTCTCGATTAGGATGGCGCCGGGAGGATTTTCCAATGTCGTGGATTGATCGATTTTCCATCAAGGGCAAGCGCGCTTTGGTGACCGGCGCTTCGAAAGGCATCGGCCTCGAAATTTGCGCGGTCCTGTCGGAAGCGGGCGCCGATATCGCAGCGGTGGCGCGCGACAAGCAGGGCCTCGCCGAAGCGAAATCGCTGGTCGAGAAAAACGGCCGGCGTTGCGCGGTGATCGAGGCCGATCTCGCCGAAGCCGACGAAACGCGCCATGCGGCACGCGCCGCCCTGAAGGAATTCGGCACCATCGACATTCTCGTCAACAATGCCGGCATCGCACTTGTCGAACCGTTGCTCAAGGCAAGCGTCGACAACTGGGACCGCACCATGGCGGTCAATCTGCGGGCACCCTTCATACTTGCGCAGGAACTGGCGCCGGCGATGATCGCGCAGAAATCCGGCAAGATCATCAATATCTCATCCCAGGCCGGCGTCATCGGGCTCGACGATCATGCCGCCTATTGCGCGTCCAAGGGCGGTATCAATCAATTGACTCGCGTCATGACCAGCGAATGGGCGCGCCATGGCATCAATTGCAATGGCGTCTGCCCCAACATCATTCTGACGCCGATGGGCGAGCAGGTCTGGGGCGATCCGGCGAAGAGCAAGCCGATGCGCGACAAGACTCCGCTCGGCCGCTTCGGCAAGCCCGTCGAGGTCGCCGACCTCGTTCTCTACCTCGCCTCGCCGGCCTCGAACTTCGTCAATGGCGAGATGATCATGATCGATGGCGGTTTCACGGCGCTTTGAGCTTGTGCTTGCGCGGGTGATGCGGCGCTACCGATTTGACCCGCGGCACGCCGGCCGGGCGTCCGTCATCGTCGGTTTCCCATTCGAGATCGACGCCGAGTTCCTTGGCGTGTGCGGCAAGATGCGAATAGCGCTCATGGAGCTGGTCGATCTCGGCCTCCGTCATGTTTTCCAGATCGATGAGCGCATTGCTCGCGCCCTTGGTGGCGCGGATCAATTCGTCCATCTTGATTTGCAGCGCCTTGGTATCCCGGTTCTGCGAATTCTGGATCAGGAATACCATCAGGAAGGTAACGATCGTTGTTCCGGTGTTGATGGTGAGTTGCCAGACGTCGGAAAAACCGAAAAGCGGACCGGCAAAAGCCCAGATTATAACGACGAGACCGGCGGTCGCGAATGCGACGGGGCTCCCGGCCCAACGCGATGCAGCCGATGCAAAATGGGAAAAGGCTTTGGCTAGCATGACGTCGGCTCCCCGTGGCCTGCGCTCATACTAGCGCGGCTCGAAGAGTTTTGCTCCCCGCGATTTTCGGCCGCGGACCCAGGCCGCGGCGATGTCGGCGGCGATGACGCTGAAGGTGATGCCATTGCCGCCGGCGCCCAGCACCGCAAGGCAACGCCTCAGGCCGTCGGGCTCGGCGATGATCGGCAGGCCGTCATCCGTCTCGGCAAAATTGCCGGCCCATTGATGAGCGATTTCAAGCCTGCGTCCCGGCAATAGCTTCCGCAGTTTCTGCAGGATGGTTTTTGATTTCGAGGCAATCAGACGATCGCGCGCCGCTTCATCGGCGAAGTCTTCATCTTCGCCGCCCGCGACAATGCGATTGTCGGGCGTCGTGCGCAGATAGAGATAGGGATCGGAGGCCTCCCAGACGATCCTGCGATCCGGCCAAAGCTCATCGGCTGCCAAAGGCTTCGTCGCGAGCGCCCAGGTCGAGATGACACGATAGGACGAGCGCGGGATCTGTTTGAGCGTTTCATAGCCCGTAGCGAAGATTACATGGCGCGCTTCGAACGCCCTGCCGTCCTTGGTGAGAAGACCGACCCGGTCAGGCCCCGACTCGCAGGCCGTGACCTCCACGGGACTGACAAGCCTCGCGCCATTGGCCTGGGCGCGCGACAGCTAGCGCCTTCGCCAGCCTCACCGGATCGACCTCGCCGGCGACGCGCGAGACGATCGCCCCGGAACGGTCGAAGCCGTATGTATCGCGAAGCTCGTTTCCGTCCACGAAGTACGACGGAAGGTTGGATTTCTCGCGCAACTCTGCCTCGGCCTTGAGCGCGCGATAGCCATGGGCATCGCCGGCGAGATAGAGCGCCTCGCGGGAGCGCCATCCACAGGCGATGTTATCATCGCGGATCAGGCGCTCGAGCGTGCGGACGGCAGCGAGCGAGAGCCGATAGACATCGCGCGCCTGTTGCAGCCCGCGGCGTTCGACGAGTTCGCTCAGCGTGCGATCGATGTCCCACTGGATGAGAGCGGTGCTGGCGGCTGTGCTTCCATGCATTGGCGCCCGGCGATCGAGAATGAGAACGCTCTGGCCGAGCCCCGTCAGGCGATGCGCAACGAGAGCGCCGGTGATCCCGGCGCCGACGACAATCGCATCCCATAGTTTACGCGGCGCATCGGAAGCGATCTTGAGGCGGGGCTCCCCCTTGGCCAGCCAATACGGATCGCCGCCGCGCAATTTCCGCTTGTGAGTGACCATGCCGCGCTCAGAACGCGGAATGGCACCGGGGGTTCCCATCCCGTGTTGTCAGGAAAACTAGAGCGAAACCGAAATGCCGCCATCCACGGCGAGGACGTGCCCGTTCACGTAGCTCGCCGCATCGGAGGCAAGAAAGATGACCGCGCCGCCAAGCTCTTCCGGCTTGGCCCAACGGCCCGACGGGGTGCGCTTCTCGACCCACGCGGTGAACTCCTTGTCTTCGAGGAGTGCAGTGTTGAGTTCGGTGGCGAAATAGCCAGGCGCGATCGCATTGACCGTGACCCCGTACCGCCCGATCTCCGCCGCCATCGATTTTGTCAGTCCATGCAATCCCGACTTCGCGGCGACATAGCCGTGGATGGTCGGCCGCGACAGAATTCCGGCGACTGATCCCGTATTGATGATGCGCCCATATTTACGCGGCAGCATGACGCGCGCTGCTTCCCGCGACAGGCGGAAGCAGGATGTAAGATTGGCGGCGAGGATTCGCTCGAAATCGCTGTCTTCCCATTCGATCAGCGGGCGTCGGTGCTGGATGCCGGCATTGTTGACGAGAATGTCGAGTTTGCCGTGGCGCTTGACGATATCGGCAATGGCCTCAGGCCCCGCCTTGGCATCGGTGACGTCGAAGGCCGCATATTCCGCATTTGGTATCTTCGCGGCGACCGCCCGTAACGTCTCTGGATCACGGCCGTTGAGCACGACGAGCGCGCCGCGGCTGGCCAAGGCCTCGGCCATCGCAACACCAAGCCCGCGCGAGGCACCGGTCACCAGGGCGATGCGTCCCTCAAGCGAGAATATGTCTTTCATCTCAATCCCCTTGTGCAAAAAAGGCGGGAGTTGCCTCCCGCCTCGTAATTGTCAAGCTGAACCGCTTACTTGGCGATGCAGGTATCGGCCGTCTCCGGCGTGCAGACGTCAAGGCCGGTATAGGTCGGGTCGGCCGGAGCGGCCTTTCCGTCCTTCATGTCCTTGAGGGCCATCATCGTCTTGTAGCCCATTTCGAAGGGACGCTGGCCAACCTGGCCGAGCGAGAAGCCTTCCTTCATCTGGTCGATCTGCACCGGCAAGGTGTCGGCAACGATCAGCACGAGCTGCTTCGAAGCGATCTTGTCTTTGTAGGGCGTGACCGCAGCGCGGTTGGCGTCCGGAATGAACTGCGGGAAGCCGCCCGTCGGGACGAACACGTCAAGAGTGGGATTCTTGGCCATGATGTCTTCGAACTGCTGAACCGAACGCGGGAAGTCGTCGTCGGTATAGAGCGGGCAACCCTCGATCTCCGTCCAGCCATTCTGGCCGGCCAAACGTTCGCCGGGCGAAGCATCCGACATTTTACCGGCCAAGGTGTCGCGAATGCCCTGCATGCGTTCATTGTGGTTGGCTGCAGCAGCGCCACCCGACTGAATGCAGATCGTGCCGCCCTTCGGCTTGAGATTTTGGGCAAGCTTCGCAAGGTTGGTGCCGATCTCGTAATTATGCGTGCCGATATAAGCGACGCGGAGATCCTTGTTTTCCGGCAGCAGATCCGAGTCCCAGGTGAGAACCGGGATGCCGGCTTCCTTCGCCGCCTGAAGAGCGACCGCCATGGCTGCCGCGTTGGAGGGCGAAACGGCGATGCCGTCGACCTTCTTCGCCACGAGATCCTGGACGATCTGCACTTGCTCGTCGCCGCCGCCATGCTCGCCGGGACCGATATACATGCACTCGATGCTTCCGTTGGATTCCGCTTCGGCCTTCTTGCAGCCGTCGCGGGCTTGATCGAAGAACGGGTTGTTCATGTTCTTTGGAACCAGCGCGAAGACGTATTTCTGCTGGGCAGAAGCAGCTGCGGTCATTGCGATAAGCGCAACGGCGGCAGCCAGGGCAAACTTCTTCATCTTATCTTCCTCCACATTTTACGACGCACGGAAGGCTTGTCGCCCTCCTAGTTTTCTAGCGATGCTTTCGGGGAAAAAGGCGTTCCAGCATTGCGGCGACAAGGGACTTGCCACCGCTCTGCATACCGAGAAGCACCGCGAGAATGATGAAGCCGCCGACAAAGGCGCCTTGCCAATTGGAATCGATCCCGGCCATCAGCAACGCGTTGCGTATGACTTCGAGCAATGCCGAGCCGATTATCGCACCGATTGCCGTGCCGGCGCCGCCCATCAGATTGGCGCCGCCGATGACCGTTGCCGCGATCACGCGCAACTCATAGCCCTGGCCCATCGCATTGATGGCCGAGCCGTTATAGCCAAGCAGTAAAAGGGAAGCGACCGCGGCCGTGAACGCCGAGAAGACATAGGCCTGGAACTTGATCCAGTCGACCGGAACGCCGGTGAGCCGCGCCGCCTGCTCGTTGCCCCCGATGGCGAAAAGATGCCGGCCCCAGGGCTTGAAATTGAAGGCGTAGCCGACCACCAAGGCCAGCGCGATCATCACCCAGAAATGAATCGATATCTGCGGAATCCAATCGGGGATCGAATCGCCCGGCACCTGATGCGGCCACTTGGCCTGCCCGATCGCCTTGACGATCGGTGCATCGGGACCAAACTTGTAGAGCATCTGGTTGGCAGAGAAAACGACGGCCAGTGATCGCGCGATCGACAGCATGCCAAGGGTAACGACGAACGAGGGCATGCCGACATAGGCGACGAAAAACCCGTTGAAGGCACCACAAGCGAGGCCCGAAAGCATGCCCATCGCGAACGCGATATACCAGGGATACTCCCAGGTGAGGAACAATCCGGCGACGATGGCAACAAGGCCCATGATAGACCCGACCGAGAGGTCGATCCCGCCGGTGATGATCACCACGGTCATGCCGAGCGCCATGATGCCAAATGGCGCGAAGTTGCGAGTCATGTTGGCGGCGTTTTCGACCGTGCCGAAAGTCGGCTCGACCCGGGTCATCACCGCAATCAAGACAAGCAGGGCCATCGACACCCAGAAAGCCTGGCTCGCCAGCATGCGTTGGAACCAAGTCTGTTCCTTGATGTCGACCACGTCCGAGATCGAAGCGTGATCGGTTTTGGGGGCGGTTTGCTCGACGCTATGCTGCACGGATCGCCCCTGTGATCAGGCCGGTGATTTCTTCGGGCGATGTAAGCGCAGTCGGCTTGTCGGCGACTTTCGTGCCGCGACGCAGAACAATGATGCGGTCGGAAACCGCGAATACGTCGGGCATGCGGTGGCTGATCAGCATCACGGCAACGCCCTGCCCTTTGAGCCGCCGGATCAATTCGAGAACCTCAGCCACCTGGCGCACCGAAATGGCGGCGGTCGGCTCATCCATCAGCACCATCTTGGCATTCGAGAGCCTGGTGCGCGCGATTGCCACCGCCTGGCGCTGGCCACCCGACATTTTCTTCACCAGATCGCGCGGCCGTGTTTCGGACTTGAGTTCGGCAAAGAGTTCTCCGGAGCGGTCGATCATCGCTTGCTTGTCGAGAATCTGAAAAGGCCACACGCCCTTCTTCAACTCGCGGCCGAGAAACACATTCTGGGCGGCGGTCAGATTATCCGCCAATGCCAGGTCCTGGTAGACGACTTCAATCCCCTTGGCGCGGGCATCGAGCGGCTTGTGGAAGTGGCAGATCTCATCGTCGACGGCGAGTTCGCCATCGCTCGGCGGAAAATTGCCGGCGATGAGCTTCACCATGGTCGACTTGCCGGCGCCATTGTCGCCCATCAGGCCGACGACCTCTCCCGGCTCAACGACAATGCTGACATCGGTCAGCGCCCGGATCGCGCCGAAATTCTTTGAAACATTGCGGATGTCGAGGAGTGTCATCCAGCTTCCCTCCCGAAGCTCCAACCCAGATGCCGGCTCCATGTCCGGTTCTTGTTTCTGGATCGGCTCACTATAGGAGGCGCGACTTGCCATTGCCAGTGAAAAACGCCGAACCAAGCGCTCAGCCCTCGAGTGGCGCCGGCTGTGGCGCACTTTCGTAACAACCGACGCACGGACTGATCAAAATCGATGATCGATCCCGGTCATCAGACCGGATTCATCGCTCGCGAGATAGCCGACGGCGCGCGCGACTTCGTCTGTCTTGAGCAGGCGCCCGGTCGGAAGTCCCGCTTCGGCTTTCTTCAGCCAGCCATCCTTGGCGCCATGATAGGTCTTCATGATCCGGTCTTCGCCCGGCGAATCCATCCAGCCGATGCAAAGCCCGTTCACGCGGATGCCATGGCGCATCAGGCTGAAGCCGACATTCTTGGTGAGCGTGATCAGCGCGCCTTTGGAGGCGCAATAGGCGGTAATGAAACTCTGGCCGCCATGGCCCGACATCGAAATGATATTGACGATCGTGCCCTTGATCTTCTCCCGCTTCATGACCTTCGCTGCATCCTGCATGAGGAAGAACGGCGCGCGCACATTGATTGCGAACATGCGGTCGAAGAGTTCGGGGCTTGTGTCCCAGATCGTTCCGCGATCGGTAATGGCGGCGACATTGGCGAGCGTGTCGATGCGACCGAACGCCTTGTCCGCCGCCCTGATGACCTTTTGGGCATCTTCGACTTTTGCCAAATCGGCAGGCACGAACAGCGATTTGACGCCCTTCTCCTCGAGCGCCTTGCTGACCCGCAACCCATTCGCTTCGTTGCGGCCACAAATCGCGATGCCTTCAGCGCCGCGATCTGCCATGAGATGTGCGACTTGCTCTCCCAAGCCCTTGCGTGCCGCCGGTCACAACGGCGATTTTGCCCGCTAATGACAGGTGCTTGTAGGTCGACGCATCCACTCTGACGCTCCCATTTCCGACCGCTTGAGCGGATGGAATTTTTGTTCTATTTTTTCTTTACTCAAGAATGAACGTTGCATAAATGCGCCGGGAAGGCAACGCAAAAATCTGTGCGGCCGCGCTATTTATCACACAAATGGGAGGTTGGTAGGATGATTGGAGTTGCCGTTCTCGGAGCCGGGCGGATCGGGAAAATTCATGCGCGCAATGTCGCGCTCAATCCGCGCTGCAAGCTTGTGGCCGTCGCCGATCCGATAAAGGAAGCGGCGAGCGGCACTTGCCGGCGCGCTCGGCGCCGAGGCGATGACCGACGCCCGCGCCGCGATTGCGCGCCCGATGTGCAGGCGATCGTCGTCGGCACGCCGACCGATACGCATGTCGACTTCACGCTCGACGCCGCCCGCCGCGGCAAAGCGGTGCTCTGCGAAAAGCCGATCGATCTCGACATCAACAAGGCCGATGCCGCCGTCGCTGAGATCGAGAAGCTCGGCGCCAAGGTGATGATCGCCTTCAACCGCCGCTTCGATCCGAGTAACCAGGCAATGCGCAAGGCGCATGGATGCCGGCGCCATCGGCGAGGTCCACCAGGTCATCATCACCAGCCGCGATCCCTCGCCGCCGCCCGCCACCTATACCAATTCCGGCGGCATCTTCCGCGACATGACCATCCATGATTTCGACATGGCACGCTTCCTCCTCGGCGAGGAGCCGGTGGAAGTCGTCGCCTCGGCAAGCTGCCTCGTCGATCCGGCGATCGGCAAGTCGGGCGATTTCGATACATTGATGGTGATCCTCAAGACCAAATCGGGCCGCCAGTGTCACATCAACAACAGCCGCAAGGCCGTCTATGGCTATGACCAGCGCTTCGAGGTCTTCGGCTCCGCCGGCATGCTGATGAACGACAATCTGCGCGCCACCACCTTGCGCGGCTATACCGAGGCCCAGACCGAAATCCGCGAGCCGCTGCTCAACTTCTTCCTCGAGCGCTATGACGCCGCTTATCGCAGCTTGAGCTCGACGCCTTCATCGACGCGGTCGCCGACGGCAAGCCGATGCCGGTCACCGCGCGCGACGGACGCCAGGCCTTGCGGCTGGCCGATGCCGCGCTCGAATCCGCCACCACCGGCCGCGCAGTCAAGGTCTGATGCCGATGCGCGACATCGGCGTCGGCATCATCGGCACGGGCTTCATGGGCAAGGCCCATGCCTTCGCCTATCGCGCCGTCTCGGGCATCTTCCCGGTTGCGCTGCGCCCGGTTCTGCGCATGGTCGCCGACAATAATCGCGATGCCGGCCTCGCTGCGCAAAAGCAGCTTGGTTTCGAGACGTTCACGGCCGACTGGACCGAACTCGTCCGCGATCCGGGGCTTGAGATCGTCTCGATCACCACGCCCAATGTCGTCCATCGCGAAATGGCGCTCGCCGCGATCGCTGCAAGGCAAGCATGTCCATTGCGAGAAGCCGATCGCGCCCAGCGCCGAAGACGCGCGCGCCATGATGGAGGCGGCGGAGGCGAAGGGCGTCAAGACCCAGGTCGGCTACAATTACATCAAGAATCCCGCTGCTCGTTCTGGCGCGCGACATGATCGCCGCCGGCGAGCTTGGGCGAGATCACCGGCTTTCGCGGCATTCATGCCGAGGATTACATGGCCGATCCCGAGGTTCCCTATGGCTGGCGGGTGGATCCCTCGGGCGGCGGCGGCGCGGTCGCCGATCTCGGCAGCCACATCGTCGGCATGGCGCGCTTTCTTCTGGGGCCTATTGCTTCGGCTCAACCGCCGATCTCGAAACCATCGTGAAGATCGCGCCCTGTTGCGACCGGTGCGAGCGAGCGCCGCGAGGTGAAAGTCGACGACATCGCGCGGCTCACCGTGCGCTTCGCGCGCGGCTGCGGCGGCCAGATCGAGGCCAATTGGGTGGCGACGGGCCGCAACATGGATCTGGGCTTCGAGCTTTACGGCACCAAGGGCTCGCTCGCCTTCACGCAAGCGAACTTCAACGAACTTCTCTATTACAAGGCGGGTGGTCCAAAGGGCCGCAAGGGCTATCCAGAAGATCGAAGCGGGCCCCGAGCATTATCCTTACGGCCTCTTCTGCGTGGCGCCGGGCCACCAGCTTGGCTTCAACGATCTGAAAACCATCGAAGTCGCAGATTTCCTCGATGCGATCGCCGGCGGCAAGCCGAAGGGTCCGGATTTCCGCGAGGCCTGGGAGATCCAGAAGGTGATCGACACGGCGATACGCTCATCGCGCGAGCGGCGCTGGCTCGACATCGCGTGACCACGCGCGAAGACTGCCTTGCGCGCGATCGCGCCGATCCTTTGGCGGGGAAGCGTGCGCTCTTCACGCTTCCCGAAGACCTCATCTATCTCGATGGCAATTCACTCGGAGCATTGCCGCGCCACGTTGCGTCGCGCGTCGCCGAGACGATCGAAAGGCAATGGGGCGCGACCCTCATCAAATCCTGGAACGAGCATGGTTGGTTCGACCTGCCGCGCAAGATCGGCGGTCGCATCGCGAAACTGATCGGCGCGCCACCGGCGAGCGTCGTTGCCTGCGACACGATCTCGGTCAATCTCTACAAATTGCTCGGCGCGGCGATTCGCCTTGCGGCCCGGACCGCCGCGTCATTCTATCCGATACCGGCAATTTTCCGACCGATCTCTACATGATGCAGGGCTTGATCCGCCTGCTCGACCGCGATCTCGAACTCCGCCTCGTCGCGCCGGAGGATGTCGAAGCGGCGATCGCCAGAGACGTCGCCGTGGTCTCATTGACCGAGGTCGATTATCGCACCGGACGCCGGCATGACATGAAGCGCTCGACTGGCAAGGCGCATGGACAGGCGCACTGGTGATCTGGGATCTCGCCCACTCTGCCGGGGCCTTCCCGGTTGATCTTGCTGGATCGCAGGCCGATTTCGCGGTGGGCTGCACGTACAAGTATCTGAATGGTGGTCCGGGCGCGCCGGCGTTTCTCTATGTGCGGCCCGATCTTCAGGACGCATTGAATCGCCGCTCTCCGGCTGGTGGGGGCATGAGGCGCCCTTTGCCTTCGACACCGACTACCGCCCGGCGCCGGGCATTGTCCGCCAGCAATGCGGCACGCAGGCGATCCTCTCAATGGCGGCGCTCGATTCAGCGCTCGACGTCTGGGACGATGTCGATCT
Organism: uncultured Alphaproteobacteria bacterium; assembly: GCA_963805405.1. Taxonomy (GTDB): domain Bacteria; phylum Pseudomonadota; class Alphaproteobacteria; order Rhizobiales; family Aestuariivirgaceae; genus JAEUMG01. The sequence goes on from CAWDUC010000002.1 coordinate 42,316, forward strand.
CGTCGAACTGCGTCGCAAATCCGAAGCACTATGCGCGGTTCTCATCGAACGCGTCGAAGGCGGGAATGCAAGCATGGTATCAGTCTCGCCGGCCCGCGAGACATGAGCGAACGCGGCTCGCATGTCTCCTTTCATTGCCCCGAAGGCTATGCGGTCATGCAGGCGCTCATCGCGCAAGGCGTGATCGGCGATTTCCGCGCGCCCGACATTATCCGCTTTGGCGTGACGCCCCTTTATACCCGCTTCATCGATATCTGGGATGCGGCCGAGATTCTGACCCGGATTCTCGATGAGAGACTTGTGGGACGATCCGCGCTTCAAGGCGCGCAAGGCGGTGACGTGAGTCGCATCATCGATATTTCGCAACCGCTCGATCCCGGCATAGCAGGATTTCCCGGCGATGCAGCATAGAAGGAAACGAAGACTTTTCGCATCGGACCGAATTGTCCGGTCAATGTTGCACAATATCATTGTCGCTGCATTGCGGCACCCATGCCGACGCTCCGTTCATTATCCGAAGGACGGTCAAACCATCGGCGCGCTTGATCTCGAAGCTTTCATCGGTCCTTGCCGGGTGATCGACGCACGTGACTCCGGTCAGCTCTGCGAACTGCCCGGCGAGATCGAGCAGCACTTAGGGATGCGCCTCCCGCATTCTCTTCCGACTTGACCGACGGCTTCGATCCGCATGTCTGGCCCACGGGATTTCGCGCACTTTCCTCCGCAACGGTCGAGATGCTGTCTTCTCGCGGTGTTTGCCTCGTCGGCATCGACACGCCCTCGGTCGATCAGGAAATATCGAAGGACTTGCCCGCTCACAAAGCGGCGCTGCGCGCCGACATGCGCATCCTTGAAAATCTCGTCCTCACCCATGTAGCCCCCGGCGACTACGAACTCATCGCGCTCCCTCTGCGCTCGTCGAATCTCGACGCCTCGCCCGTGCGGGCAGTGCTCCGCAAGCTTTAATACTTCCCCTCGCCCCGGTGGGGCGACGGGACACTGCCTCATTCCCTCTCCCCGGCGGGGAGAGGGTTAGGGTGAGGGGCTTTCCATCCATCCGGTTGACACGAACTGCTCGCCGATGTCCGATCCCACATCATGCCCACCCATCGTGTTGCCCGACGCCTCCGCCGCGACCAGACAGGTGCCGAGGCGCTCCTTTGGTCGAGAATTGAGGAATCGCCATTATGCGGCCGGAAATTCCGGCGGCAGGTGCCAATTCTCGACTATGTCGTCGATTTCGTCAGCACCGATGCGCGGTTGATTATCGAACTCGATGGCGGCCAGCATGTCGAACGCACAGTGGAAGACGAGAAACGCAGCCGTGAGCTCGAAGCTGCGGGCCATATCGTTGTGAGATTCTGGAACGCAGAGATATTCGAGAATCTAGACGGAGTTCTTGAAACAATCGCATTCCGTGATTGAACCCGACGAATTTATGCGCGCACGATGAAGCGACCTTCCGGCGCTATATCGGAGACACCTGTTCCCCCTCACCCTAACCCTCTCCCCGCCGGGGAGAGGGAATGAAGCTATGTCCCCTCGCTCCGTTGGGGAGACGGATAAAAGTTCAAATCCTCTCATTCTCGATGAGGTTCTTCAGCAGCACGACCTCGAATTCATGCGAGGCCGTGAGCCGCCGCCAACGATCGTCATCCATTGCCGCCGCGCGCCACGCCATGAATGTCAGTACGCAGCGCCCCGCATCGAGCCCTAGATGCTCGCCCGGCACGACTCGCACCTGGATGCGCGGCACCAGCGTTTCCGGGTTGCTGCCGAGCTTGTAGTCGATCAACAGTCGCGCCTTGTCCGCATCGATGCGCACGAGGATCCGGCCGCCATCGAAAATGCTGGTGCCCGTGACAAGCCCGTCTGCCGCTATTTCCGTCTCCCACGTACCGAAGGACCAACGATGGAGCCGCGCCGGATCGGCCATGATCGAAAAGACATGGGTCGGCGGGCCGCGCAACGATGATCGAGGTGATATGCGATTGCCCCGCACTCATGCCGCTGCCTCCGCCGCAACGCTCGGCGGCTCGGTCGTGTTGACGACGAGAATGCGCACCGGCCTTTCGCCTTCCGCGAGATAGGCATGGCCCATGCGGGAATCGAAATAGACGCTGTCGCCGGCCTCGAGCCGCAATGGCTCGTAGAACTCGCTCGCCAGGATCAACACACCGTCCATCACATAGACGAATTCTTCCCCGGCATGCCGCGACAGTCCGCCCGCCTCCTCGACACTGCGGATCGAAACCGTGTTGATCGCCGGATGCATCTTCTTGTTGGCAAGATCGGTGCACAGCACCAACGCCTCGTAGCGCGCGGTATCGAGCGGCGCGCCCTCGCCTTTCCGGCACACGCTGCGGATGCCATTGCCGATCGGCTTCGGATCTTCGCCGAAGAAGCGCGTGATATCGACATCGAGCGCCTTCGACAGCATGTAGAGATGATGCGCGCTCACCAATGTCTGATCATTCTCGACGCGCGACAGGGTCGCTTCCGACAATCCCGCCAATGCCGCAAGCTCGGCGAGTGACTTGCCGCGTGCCTTGCGTAGTACCTTGATCCTCGGGCCGATCGGCAGGCCTATGTTGCGCGCTTCATCGCGGCTCATGCCCGTACTCTTTTTTCGCCGCCGGCAACGTCACGACGCCCGCCGCCAGATCGGCCTCGATCGCTGCAGAATCGCGTTTCTTCGCATCGCCGAAGCCGCCGCCACCCGGCAATTCGACCAGCAGGCTGTCGCCGGTCGGTACGATATGGATGCCCTTATCGGCCAGCGCCTTGCCGGAGCCGAGCCTTGCATGGCCCTTGCGACCCGGCTTGCCGCCGTCGCGGCCTTGCGCGGGATTGTGGATGCGATCGAAAGTCGCCGCAGAGATGGCGAAGGGTGCCGCCTCACGATTGGCGATCTCGATAGTCTGGCTCAAGCCGCCGCGCCATTCGCCCGCGCCGCCTGAATCTGGGAGATACTCCTTGCGTTTGAACCACAAGGGACATTGGCCTTCCGTGACCTCGACAGGGATGGTGCCGACGCCGGACGGAAAGGCGGTCGTCGCAAGGCCGTCCTTGCCGGGCCTGCCGCCGATGCCGCCAAGCCCGATATTGATGACGCCGAAAGATTTCGCCTTCGCGGTCTCGGCCGCCGGCACGCGGCCATGCGCGCTGTTGAGTGCCAGAATCCAGATCGATCCCGCACTCTCCGCCTGCACCTTTCCGGGCAATGCCTGCGCAAGACAGCCGAATACGGCGTCGGCCAGCATCTGTCCGATCACATGCCGCGCGGTGACCGGCGAAGGCCTTGTCGGATCGACGCAGGTGCCGGCCTCGGTGACGAGATCGAAGCAATTGAGCGAGCCGATATTGTTCGGCACATGCGGCGCGATCACCGCCTTGAGCCCGAAGACCGAATAGGCATGCGTATAGGTGCGCGGGCTGTTGATGCCGTAGATCGAGGCCGGCGACGAGCCCGAGAAGTCGATGGTGATCTTGCCCTTTTTGATAGTGAGCTTGGCCTTGAGCAGGATCGGGCTCTCATATCCATCGAGCGGCATTTCATAGCGCCATTCGCCTTCCGGCAATTGCCTGATCGCCTCGCGCGCCGCCTTCTCAGATTGGGTCAGGATATGTTCGGCGAGCGGCTCGATCGTCGTCAGCTTGAACTCCTTCATCATGTCGAGAAGACGCCGCGCACCGGTATCATTGGCGCTGACGAGCGAGAGAAGGTCGCCGCGCACTTCGACCGGGTTGCGCGAATTGGCGAGGATGATCGACATGAGTTCTTCGTTGATCTTGCCTTCCTTGCGCAGCATCAAATGCGGAATAAGCGTGCCTTCCTCGAAGGATGAGTTGGCCTTGGCCGACATGCCGACGCCGCCAACATCGATGACATGACAGGTCGAGGCGAATATCGCGACCGGCTTCTTGCCGATGAACACCGGCGTCATCATCACATAGTCGAAGAGATGCCCGGTGCCGAGCCAGGGATCATTGGTGATATAGACATCGCCCGGCTTCATCGATGCGACCGGGTACTTCGTGAAGAAGTGACTGACCGCCGTCGCCATGGTGTTCACATGGCCGGGCGTTCCTGTCATGGCCTGCGCGATCATGCGGCCCTTGGGGTCATAGACGCCGGCGGAAAGATCGCCCGCCTCGCGCGTGATCGTGCCGAAAGCCGTGCGCAGCAGGGACTGCGCCTGTTCCTCGACAACCGCGATCAGGCGGTTCCACATCACCTGCGTGCGGATGGCGGCGAGGGCGTTTGCTTGTTTTGGAGCGCGCTTCATCATCTACTCCGTCATCCCGGCGAAAGCCGGGATCCATTTAGCAATCGGCACAAACTTCGCCGTACGCGACGCGGAGAGTTGGGTCCCGGCCTTCGCCGGGATGACGGCCAAGAACGCGCTCATCGCTTCTCTCCAGCACGATGTAACCGAGACTGTCGATCCGCGCGGTGAAATTGGCGCCGACGATTGTCGAAGTCTCGTCTTCCGCGATGATCGCAGGTCCCTTGATGCGGGCGCCCGGCACCATGTCGAAGCGCCAGTAGACGGGCGTGTCGACCATCTTGCCGAGTGCCGCGTCATAGACTTTGCGCTTGGCCTTAGGTCTCGGCGCGCCGGCAGCCTTTACTGGTTTCGCGCGCTTCGCCGGCTCGGCCCGCGAGGACGCCGTCACCGACCAGGTGATCGCTTCGGCCTCCATGCCCTCGATGGTGAGACCATAGATTTGCCGATAGAGCCGCTCGAATTCGGCGCGCAGTTTCGCACCATCGCCCTGAGCCAATCGCCGCACCGGCACGGTGACACGGATTTCATGGCCTTGCCCCACATAGCGGCAATCGGCGATGCGCTGGATGGTGACCGCCTGACCCTTCAGTGCCGGCTTGACCACCGCCATTGCGTCCTGCGTCATACGATCGAGAAGATCGTTCACGCGTTTCGCATCGAAACTGTCGAGGCTCACCGCCGCGCTGCGCGTGACTTCATATGCAATCGGTGCGCGCAAAAATCCGATCGCCGAGCCGACTCCCGCGCCCTTCGGCACGAGGATGGTTTCGACTCCGACCTTCTCGGCAAGCCGGCAGGCATGCAACGGCGCGCCACCGCCGAAAGCGATCATCGTGCAGGCGGAAATATCCTTGCCGCGCTCGATCGCATGGACGCGCGCCGCATTCGCCATGTTCTCTTCGACAATTTCAGCAACACCGGCCGCCGGCCAAAAATCCTCAAGACCCAAAGGCGCGCCGATATTGCGTTTGAGCGCCCGCGCCGCTCCGGTCTCGTCGAGCTTGATCTTGCCGCCGGCGAAATAGGCAGGGTCGATCTTGCCGAGCGCCAGATTGGCATCGGTCACCGCGGGTTCGGTACCGCCGCGCGCATAGCACACCGGCCCAGGCGTCGAGCCGGCGCTGTCCGGGCCGACGGTTATCCGCCCAAGCTTGTCGACCCGCGCGATCGAGCCGCCGCCGGCGCCGATCTCGACCATCTCGATAACCGGAATGCGCACCGGCAGGCCCGAGCCTTTCATGTCGCGATAGGCGCGGGCGATCTCGAATTTGCGCGCCCGTTCAGGTTCGCCATCGGTGAGGAGGCAGATTTTCGCGGTCGTGCCGCCCATGTCGAAGGACAGCACCTCTTTAAGTCCGCATTCCTGCGCGATGCGGCCGGCAAGGATGGCACCTCCGGCAGGCCCTGACTCGACGAGGCGGATCGGAAAGCGTGCCGCAGTCTCAAGCGTCGTGAGACCTCCGCCCGACATCATGAGGAAGAGCGGTGCCTTCATCCCCATTTCGCGCAGGGCTTCGCCCAGCCGGTTGAGATAGCCCGACATGAGCGGCCGCACATAGGCATTGGCGACCGTCGTCGAGAAGCGCTCGAATTCGCGGATTTCGGGTGCGACTTCGCTGGAGATGCAGATCGTCACATCCTTCGGCAACTTTGCGCGCAACAATTCGCGCACGCGATTCTCGTGCGCATCATGCGCATAGGCATGCAGCAGGCCGATCGCCACCGCCGTGACCTTCTCGGCAATGATCTTCTCGGCAATCTCGGCGACATTGCTTTCATCGAGCGGGATCAGCACATCGCCATTGACCGCCAGTCTTTCGCGCACCGTGAAGCGGCGCGTGCGCGGCACGAGCGGCGACTGGGCGATCGATCATCAGGTCGTAATGATCGAAGCGCTTCTCATAGCCCTGCTCGATGATGTCGCGGAAACCTTCGGTCGTGATGAAGGCGGTCTTCGCACCCTTGCGCTCGATCAGCGCATTGGTGGCGAGCGTCGTCCCGTGAATGAAGACGCTCGATGTCTTTCGCCGCGACTTTCGCCTCATCCAGCACAAGCTTGATGCCGTCGAGCACGCCCAGTTCCGGCGCCTCGGTGGTGGTCAGGACCTTGCCGCTGAAGCGTTTTTTGCCGGCTTCCAGCACGATATCGGTGAAAGTGCCGCCAATATCGGCGGCGAGTTTGATGTCGCTCATGGAGTGGATTATCACCGCGTCTTTCAAATTTGCAAGGAACTTTCGCTATTGAAAGATCGTGCGACTTGGGAAATGATCGACTTATGACCCGAGATCACGCCATCGCTTCGGATAACGCAGACAAACTTATGTTTCTGCGCGATTTTTTCGAATTGCCGGAGGGCCTGATCCATCTCGATGCCAATTCCGTGGGCCCTATGCCGAAGGCGACGCGCGAAGCGGCAAAAGGCCTTCTCGATGATTGGGTGACACTCCGCCGCCGCGGCTGGGCGGAGCGCCAATGGCTTGATATGCCCTCGCTTTTGGGCGACGCGATCGCGCCCATGATCGGTGCCGGCAAGGGCGAAGTGGTGATGTGCGATTCAACCACCTTGAACCAGTTCAAGGCCGTCGCGCATGCCTTGTCGATCAACGCGAACCGCGATGTGATCGTCACCCAAAGCGGCAATTTTCCCACCGATTTGCACGTTCTGGAGGGGCTGAAACACGTCTTTTCGCGCGATTTGCGCGTCACTTTCTGTGACTCCGAGGACGAGGCGATCGCCGCCCTGAATGAAGATGTCGCGGTCGCCGCCTTGAGCCATGTCGACTATCGCTCGGGCGAACGCTGGGACATGCAGCGCGTCACCAAGGCCGCCCATGAAAAGGGCGTGCTCACCGTCTGGGACGTCTCGCATTCGGCCGGAGCCGTTCCCATCGATGTAGGCGCCGCCGACGCCGATTTCATCATCGGCTGCGGCTATAAATATCTCTGCTCCGGCCCCGGTGGACCTGCCTTCATCTATGCCAAGCCCGGCCTTGCCGATCGCGCGCACCCGGCCATTGCCGGTTGGATGGGCCATGCCGACGTCTTCGCCTTCGCGGCAAAGTATGAACCGCATCCGGGCGTCAAACGCTTCCTCGCAGGAACACCGCCGGTCGGCGCCAATGAACTGGCAAAACCCCTGCTCGATATCTGGCCCAAGGTCGATCCCCAGGCATTGTGGGCCAAGCACAAGTCGCTGACCGATTATCTGATCGCGCTGCTCAAATCCGAATGCGGCCCGCTCGGCGTTATCGTCACCTCGCCTGAAGATCACCGCCGGCGCGGCGGCAATGTCAGCTTCTCATCGCCAGGCGCCGGCTCGGTCGTCGAAGCGCTTGCTCGACCAGGGTGTCATCTCGTCCTTCCGCAAGCCCGACGCCATCCGCTTCGGCGTCTCGCCACTCGTCATCCGCCATGTCGATATTTACGACGCAGTCCAGCGACTGAAGCATGTGCTCGAAACCGGCCTCTGGAAAGATCCCAAATACGCCAAGGTCGCGGTATGACGCGCCATCCGATCCACGGCCCCAACAAATTCAAGCTCGGCATCTTCTCCGCCAATGCCGATGGCGGCTTGACGCTCACCACCGTGCCAGAACGTTGGCAGGCAGGCTGGGACGACATCACAGAAGTCGCGCGCATGGCCGATCGCGCCGGCATCGAATTCTTCCTCCCGATCGCGCGCTGGAAGGGCTTCGGCGGCACCACCAATTCGCGCGAACATTCCTTCGAGACCTTCACCTTCGCCGCCGCGATTGCGGCCACCACCGAAAAGATCGGCGTCTTCTCGACCATCCATGTGCCGATGATCCATCCCGTTTATGCGGCGAAGGCCCTGGCGAGCGTCGATAATATCAGCCACGGCCGCGCCGGCCTCAATATCGTGGCGGGCTGGAACCCCGATGAATTCGCGATGTTCGGCATCGAGGCCGAAGCCGAGCGCTATGCCCAGGCGCTCGAATGGTACGAGATCATCTGCCGTATTTATAGCGAGTCAAAACCATTCGACTTTGACGGGCGCTATTACAAACTGCGCAATGTTTCAGGGAAACCGCGGCCGGTGCAATTGCCAAGGCCGGTAACGCTCAACGCCGCCTTCGGGCCGCCGGGGCGCGACTTCGCGGCGAAGTCATCGGATTTCCTGTTCACGACATTCTCCGACATCGAAGCCGGCAAGAGCCACATCGCCGATATTCGCGACCGTGCCGCGCGTCAGGGGCGCGAACTTGGCGTCTTCACGACCTGTCACGTCGTCTGCCGGCCCAGCCAGGACGAAGCCGAGGCTTACTACGAACGCTATGCCGTGACGATGGCCGACAAGGGCGCCGTCGACTATCACATGGCACAGAAGCAGAAATTTGCGGGCTCTCATGACGAGGCGACCTTCAGGCTTCACGCCAAGCGCTTCGCCGGCGGCGCCGGCACGTATCCCTTGATCGGCACGCCGGAAAAGATCGCCAGCGAAATGGCGCGCATGAGCGAAGCGGGCTTTGCCGGCACGACAGTGAGCTTCGTCAATTTCAAGGATGAACTGCCGTATTTCGTCGACAGCGTCCTACCGCTTATGGAAGAAGTGGGGTTGCGCTCTTCAAATTCATAACCGACCGGAGCAATGCGCATGGAATGGCTGAACGAGCCAAAGATATGGAAAGCTTCCGACGGCACGATCAGCCTGACAACCGAGGCCGAGACCGATTTCTGGCAGAGCACATTCTACGGCTTCCATCACGACAACGGCCATTTCTACTTCGACAGGGTCACCGGCGATTTCACCGCCGAAGTATCATTCGCGGCTGCCTATGAGCAGCTTTACGACCAGGCCGGACTCATGCTGCGCTTTTCCGAACGACACTGGATTAAGGCTGGGGTCGAATTCGTCGACGGGAAATGCAGGCTCGCAACAGTCCTGACACGCGACCTGTCCGACTGGGCTTTAGGTCCGGAAGTACAAAGCAGCGACCTATTGCGATTGCGCATGACACGGATAAAGGACGCCGTCTGCGTGCAATGGGCACCCGAAGACCTTGCCGCGTCCTTATGAGACATTGCGGCTTGGACCGATATCGCAAGGCGATGCCATGGTGGGGCCGATGTCCTGCTCGCCGACCCGCGCCGGGTTGGTAGCAAGGTTCAGGAGCTTCCGGATTGGCCCGCCCGTGGATTTCGCGAGCGCAGTCTGAAAGCACGACGGCGATTATAGGAAGCGGCGGGAATGCCATACTCACAATATCGGCCGGAGCTCATGGGGAGTGCGACGCTTGAGCCCTCGGGTGCCTTCGAGGCGGGCTCGTATCAATCATTCGAACTCGTCTACACGGCTGGTGCATTCGGCATCGATGATACCGGATCGATCAAGATCGCGTTCCGTTTCGCCACCGACTTCGGCCCGGTGCAGTTCGTCGATCCCAAGGCGCCGGGCTACACGACGGCGGAAGCCTCGAACGGCGCCACGCTCGAATGCAAATGGGAGTTCAAGCGCAATATCAGGCCGTGGAGCCGCTCGCTCTATATCGGCGTGATGAAGCACTTCCTGAAGCCCGGCGATACGATCACGGTGAGATTTGGCGACCGGCGTCACGGCTCTCCCGGCATCCGGCTTCAAACCTATTGCGAGAGCCGCCTTCGAATTCCGCGTCTTCGTCGACGCCATCGCCACCTATGACTATGTGGCGCTTCCCGAAAATCCCAAAATCGCCATCATGCCCGGGCCGCCGGCAACATGGCAGGCGCTCCTCCCGACCATGCTTCGCGCCGGCGACGAATTCCGTCTTGCCCTCAAGGCGACCGACAAATGGGGCAATGCAACGAACCGCGCCGCGCGCGAGTTGCGGCTTGAACCGAACCTCCCGGTTGCGGGATTGCCCGAACGGATTCGCATCGATGACGGGCAATACGCCGCAATCATCGAGGGACTGAAAGTAGCAAAGCCGGGCGTGCTCGCGATTGCTGTTCGCGATTCTGCCGGCGCAGAAATATGCCGTTCAAATCCGATGCGCATCGTGGAAGAGAACACCGAGCTTGTGCACTTCTGGGGCGATACCCACGGCCAATCGAACGAGACACTGGGAACGAATACAACGCGCGAGTATTTCGAGTTTGGGCGCGACCGCGCCTTTCTCGACGTGATCGGCCACCAGGGCAATGACTTCCAAATTACCGGCGCGTTCTGGCGCGAACTCAATCTGCTGACCCGCGAATTCGATGTCGCCGGCAAGTTCGTATGCATTCCAGGCTATGAGTGGAGCGCCAACACGGCGGTCGGCGGCGATCGCAACGTCCATTACCGCCATGAAGGCGAGACCATCCACCGCTCGAGCCATGCGCAGATCTGGGGTGGCGAAGACGTAGCGGATGAGAGTACCGACTGTCATGACGCGCATGAACTCTTCCGCAGGCTCACAGGCAAGGACTGTATTGTCGTGGCGCATGTTGGCGGGCGCTATGCCGATGTGGCCTTCGCCCATGACGGACGGCTCGAGACCGCTGTCGAGATCCACTCCGCCTGGGGAACCTTCGAATGGATACTGCGCGATGCCTTGGAGAAAAACTTCCGCGTGGGCGTGGTGTGCAATTCGGACGGTCACAAGGGGCGTCCGGGAGCCGATTTTCCGGGAGCCTCGTTTTTCGGCGCTACCGGCGGATTGACCTGCTTCATGGCGCCTCGCCTCGATCGCGACGCTGTCTTCGAGGCGATGCGGCGCCGTCACCACTATGGCACGACCGGCAACCGCATGATCCTCGATGTCGAGGTGCATCTCCCGGAAGACGTCGACAGTTTCCTTCGCGATCCGATGCTGTTTCCCGACGCGCCATGCGAGCGAACACGCCACCTCGTCATGGGCGACATCGCACGGCTGCGTTCCGGAGCGGCCGAACTCGTTGTGAACGCAATTGGCTCGGCGCCGATCGAAAGGCTCGACATCTTCGACGGCCTCGACCTCATAGAGACCGTTCGCCCCTATGGCGAGTCGGAACTCGGTTCGCGCATTCGCATGGTCTACGAGGGCGCCGAGTATCGTGGCCGCGCGCGCACCACGGTCTGGGACGGGAATCTTAAAGCTGCAGGCAACACGATCACCAACTCCGCGATCATCAACAACTGGAACCTGGACCGTGGAATCCAGACGCGGACCGAATCCAAAATCACCTGGAAGGCAGTGACGACCGGCAATTTTGGAGGCATCGACTTCACGCTCGCGGCGCCTGATGCCGGACGCCTGACCATCGACACCCAGCATCTCCAGTTTGAGACCGCGATCGCCGACATCGGACTCGAGGACCAGGTCTTCGGCGCAGGCGGTCTCGAGCGGCGCATAAGACTTTACCGGCTGCCGGATCGCATGAGCAAAAATGAGATCTCGCTACGGCGAACCATAAGGCTCCATGACGATCGCGACACCCGCCTCTTCGTGCGCGTCACCCAGGAGGATGGCCACAGGGCCTGGTCGAGCCCGATATACCTTTTCCGGAACTAGGGCAGAAGCGGCAGCACCGGCGTTCTGAACCGCGGATCGTCGTGCCAGCGCCAGTAGGTGTCGTGGATCTTCACCGACAGGGGGCCGGGTCGGTCATTGCCCATGATGTGGCTCATGACGCGTGAGATGGGCATGACGCCACCCGCCGTCGAGGTGATGAAGACTTCGTCCGCCTCTTCCAGTTCGGCGCGCGTGATGGGCGCGATCTCTGCGGGAATGCCGAGGCTTTCGCAGACTTCAAGCACCGTCTTGCGCGTGATGCCGCCAAGGCTGCCGCGATCGGGCGTCTTGGCCTTGCCATCCTTCAACACGAAAACATTAAAGCCCGGACCTTCCGCGACAAAACCTTCAGCGTCGCAATTGACGCTCGTGTCGAAACCCTCTTCATGCGCCTCGAGGATCCCCGACGTGAGATCGCTCCACTGATAGTTCTTGATCGTCGGATCGACCGAACTGTCCGGTACCCGCGGCGTGCTGGCGATCCATAAATGTGCGCCTCGCGCCTGGACATCCTTCGGAATGACATCGATCCACGGTACCGCATAGGCGATGAGATAATTCTCGCAGTCGGCGGGTCGCCGCGATCCGAAGACGCGGGGCCGGCCGCGCGTCGTCACCATGGCGACGAAGGCATCGGTCAATCCCGCAAGCCCGACGCAATGCTGCAGCACGTCGGCAATGCCCTCGCGATCCTCCGCAATCTTTAACCGCCGCTTGTCCATGGAGCGCGCGAAGCGGTCGAGATGATCGTCGAGCCGGAAGAACGCACCCTTCCACACATGCACGACGTCATAGACGACATCCGAGCGCGTGAAGCCCCAATCGGTCACCGGGATCGTCGCCTCGGCGATGGGCATGTAGCGGTCTTTGAGATAGGCGGCGCCGGCGGCAAAACGCGGATCGGACATGCATCATCCTTTTGCGGTACAGGGCACCTGAACTGGCCACAGATCGGGGTGGTTTGCAATTCCTCCGACGCACCCCTCGATTGCCGCGAACCTGAGATTCTCATATGTCTCGGTGATCCCGGCTTTGCGCCGCATCGAATCGACCGACATAAAGGGGATCGAACTTGTTCCTGTCCTTCTTCCCGCAACCGAAATTGTTCTTCTGGTCCGCGCTCATATGGACTGCGATCGTGATGGCCTCCTGGTACGCGGGCGGATCTCAGATCGGATGGCTCTTGGGGCTCGGCGTTGAAGACGGAGCGCTTTCCGCGACCGGCATTTCCCGCTTCTGGTCGCCAAGTTTCGTCTGGTTCTATCTCTACTACGCCGTCGCGGTGGCGATTTTCACTGCATTTTGGCGGTTTTTCTCGCCGCATCCCTGGTCGGGCTGGTCAATCCTCGGCTCGGCGCTCATCGTCTTCGTCACCTACTTCCAGGTCCAGATCAGCGTCGCGATCAATGATTGGTATGGGCGGTATTTCAATCTCATCCAGGAAGCCCTGGCAAAGACGCGTGCGGTAACCGATTGGGAATTCTACTCTGAGCTCATCGTCGTCGGCGCGCTTGCCTTCGTCGCAGTCGGGGTCGGTGCGCTGACCCGTTTCTTCATCAGTCACTATGTCTTCCGCTGGCGTACCGCGATGAACAATTATTACATGTCCAACTGGGGACGCATTCGCTTCATCGAGGGGTCCTCGCAGCGCGTCCAGGACGACACCATGCGCTTTTCGAGCACGATGGAGACGCTCGGCGGCAATTTCATCGATTCGGTGATGACGCTGATCGCCTTCTTGCCCATCCTCTACCGGCTTTCAGCGCATGTAACCGAGATTCCCATTATCGGCGAAGTTCCGCATTCGCTGGTCATCATCGCAATCGTCTGGTCGATATTCGGCACCGGGTTTCTGGCGCTTGTCGGCATAAAATTGCCGGGGCTGCAATTCCGCAATCAGCGAGTCGAGGCGGCCTATCGTAAGGAATTGGTCTATGGCGAGGATGACGAGAGTCGCGCTCAACCGCCGACGGTTGCCGAATTATTCAGCCACGTGCGGCGCAATTACTTTCGTCTCTATTTTCACTATGTGTACTTCAACGTTGCGCGGATATTCTATCTCCAGGCGGATCGATTGCTGCCCTATCTCATCATCATCCCGGCTGTCGTATCGGCCAAGATCACCTTCGGCATCATGCAGCAGATCTTCAATGCCTTCTCGCAGGTCCGCGATTCATTCCAGTATCTCGTCAATTCATGGGGAACGATCATCGAGGTCCTGTCCATCTACAAGCGCTTGCGCGGCCTCGATGCGGCGATCAGGGGCGAACCATTGCCCGAGATCGACCAGCGCTATCTCGAGGGCAAGCCGGTGGAGATCTAGCTTTCAGACAAGGCGCGCTTCTTGTGCGCCCCTTTGCCTTGCGACTTCCAGTGGTCTAGCAACGCGCCATGACCGAGAAGCCGCATCCCTATCTCGACCCGCCGCGCCGTCCGGCTTTCGCCCTTCCAGTGCCGCCGCCCGGCAAGCGATTGATCAGCCTCGCCATCAATGAGAGCGCCTATGGTGCATCGCCTTGCGCCACCGAGGCTGCGATCGCGCGGCTTTCCTTGCCGCATCGCTATCCCGATCCCTCCAGCAACGAATTGCGCCGGGCGCTTGGCACGACCTTCGATCTCGACCCGGAGCGGATCATCTGCGGCAATGGTTCTGAGGAATTATTGGACGTCATCGGGCGGCTGTTCGCGCGGTCCGGCGATCGCATCATCATGTCGCAATCCGGCTTCTTCCAGTTCGCACTGGTGGCGAGCCGCCTTGGTGCGGAACTCGTACGCGCGCCCGAGCATGACCTCGTCACCGATATCGACGCACTCCTGCAACTCGCGACACCGGAAGCCAGGCTCGTCTATCTCGCCATCCCTAATAATCCGACCGGCGTCGCCATGCCGGTCTCGGATGTCCGCCGCCTGCATGCCGGATCTGCCGGCGCATGTCGTGCTGGTGCTCGATCTCGCTTACGGCGAGTTTCTTGAGCCAACCGATCTTGCAGAACTCATGCAGCTTGCGCTCGATAACGACAATGTCATCGCCACGCGCACCTTCTCCAAGGCCTACGGGCTTGCGGCGATGCGCGTCGGCTGGGCCTTGGCACCCACCTGGATGCTGCCCGGCCTCAATCTCCTGCGCGGTGTCGGCAACATCAATGCCGCGGCGCAGGCCGCCGCCACTGCAGCACTTTCCGATCGGGAATTTCTCGGCCATGTCGTCAGCGAGACGGCAAGCGAGCGCGATTTCCTCAGCGCCCATCTCACGCGGCTTGGGCTTCGTCATGTGAAGGGGCTCGGCAATTTCCTGCTGACGGAGTTTCCAGACCAGGACGGGCGGCGCGCCCAGGACTTCATCGCCTTCGCCATGCGCGAGGAAGGCATTTGGTTAAGACCGGTCGGCGAGCCGGGTTTTCCCAATCATAGCCGCATCGGCCTTGGCACAAGGGCCGAAAATGAACTGGTCGCGAAAACCCTGGATCGCTTCCTCGCCAAACCCCTGCGGTAAGGTGGGGATTGCCCGGTTGCGGCCGGAAGTGACAGAATGTATTTCAAGTCTCAACTAATCCAAAAACCCAGGGAGGAATAAGATGAAAACTTCAATCTTGGCGCTGACGACGATGGCCCTTCTGGCCGGAACGGCGGTCGCTTTTGCCGATGACGTGAAGATCGGCGCATTGATGGACGCAACCGGCCCGATCGCGAGCTTCATGCCGCCGTTGCAGAACGCCACCAACCTCGCCATCAAGCATGTCAATGACGGCGGCGGCATTCTGGGCGGCAAGGCCGTCCTTGCGGTCGGCGACACCGGCGGCGCGGCGCAAGGCGCCGTCGATGCCGCGGGCAAGCTCGTCAATGTCGAGAACGTGCCGGTCATCATGGGTGCCTTCATGTCGGGCACGACGATCGCCGCCGCCAATGCCACCACCATTCCAGCTGGTGTCGTCCAGATCTCGCCGACCGCCACCTCGCCGGCCATGACCGACATTCAGGATAATGACACGCTCTTCCGCCTCGTGCCGTCCGACAATTATCAAGGGGCCGTGCTCGCCAAGATCGTGCTCGACGAAGGCATCAAGAAAGTCGCCGTCACTTATGTGAACAACGATTACGGCGTCGGCATCGGCGAGACCTTCATCAAGGCCTTCAAGGACGCGGGTGGAGAAATCACCGCCGCCGAAAAGCACGAAGAGAAGAAGAACTCGTACCGCTCCGAACTTGCAGCCCTCGCCGGTGCCGGCAAGGCCGATGCCCTGGTGGTCATCGCCTATGCCGGCGATTCGGGCTCGACCATCGTCAAGCAGGCGATCGAAGGCGGTCTCTTCGAGCGCTTCATCGGAACCGACGGTCTGCGCGATGATGCCCTCATCAAGGAAGTTGGCGCCGACGCATTGAAGACTTCGTTCTTCTCGTCCCCGACCTCGCCCGCCGACAATCCGGCGCAGGCGAAGCTTCATGAACTCTACAATGCCGAGTTCAAGGAAGGCGCCGACAAGGCCTTCGTCGACCAGACCTATGATGCGACATTCCTTGCGGCCTTGGCCGTTGAAAAGGCGGGCTCGACCGATCGCGCCAAGATCGCCAAGGCATTGCGCGATGTGGCGTCCGCGCCCGGCGACAAGATCATGCCCGGCGAATGGGCAAAGGCCGTCGAAGCGATCAAGGCCGGCAAGGATATCGATTACGAAGGCGCCGGTGGTTCCTACGACTTCGACGAACATGGCGATGTCAAAGGCTATATCGGCAAGTTCGTCGTCGACGGCGACAAGTACAAGCAGGTCGGCATATTCCAATAAGCTTGATACTTATTCCTCCCCGGCTTCGGGGAGGGTGGCGCGCGCAGCGCGTCGGGTGGGGTGTCAATGCAGAACTGGACGCATATCGTTGGCGTAGCGACCCCACCCGTCACGCCTGACGGCGTGACACCCTCCCCGCGCTTCGCGCGGCGGAGGGAAACTGCCGAAAGCGCGACAGCCGCCCAATGATCACCCTCGATCACGTTTCCATGCATTTCGGCGGTCTCGTCGCCGTTGATGATGTGAGTCTGGAAATTCACGGCGGCCGCATCACCGGCCTCATCGGCCCCAACGGCGCCGGCAAGACGACGCTCTTCAACATGATCGCCGGCAGGCTCATCCCGAGTTCCGGCCATATCGTGCTCGAGGGTCGCGACATCACGAAACTGCCGGTCGCATGAGCGAAGCCATATGGGCCTCGCCCGCACCTTCCAGATCCCGCAGGAATTCACCCGCCTCACGGTTCTCGAAAACCTGATGGTCGCCGGCAATGGCACCAAGGGCGACAGTGTCTTCAATGCCGCCTTCCGCCGCCGAAACTACCGCAGCGAAGAAGAAGAGATCTACCACCGCGCCCGCGAGACTCTCGAATTTCTCGAGCTTGAGAAGCTGAGCGATGCCAAGGCCGGCACGCTCTCTGGCGGCCAGAAGAAACTGCTCGAACTCGGCCGTGCGCTGATGAGCAATCCGCGTATCATCCTGCTGGACGAGATCGGCGCCGGCATCAACCGCACGCTTCTGGTGCGTATCGCGGAAATGATCGCCCGCCTCAATGTCGAGCGCGGCTTGAGCTTTTGCCTGATCGAGCACGACCTCGCCTATGTGCAGCGTCTGTGCAGCGATGTCATCGTCATGGCCGAAGGCCGCGTGCTGACGCGTGGCACGGTTGAGGAGGTGCGCCAGGACGAGCGCGTCATCGAGGCCTATTTCGGCGGCGGCAAATATGAGGAGCGGGCATGAGCGCGCTGCTCTCGATCCGTGGCCTCACCGCCGGCTATGGCGGCGTGCCGGTGATCGACGGCATCGATATCGACGTCGCCCCGCGGACCGTCTCCGTCATCATTGGGCCGAACGGCGCCGGCAAGTCGACCTTGCTCAAATCGGTCTTCGCCTTGACACGCATCGAGGGCGGCAAGATTGCCTTCGACGATCGCGACATCACGGGGCTTGCGACTGCGGCGCTCGTGCCTCTCGGCATTGCCGCGGTTCCGCAATCGCGCAATGTATTTACCACCCTCACCGTCGCTGAAAATCTCGATGTCGGAACCTATGCGGCTCCGCCGCGCGACCGCCGCGCGGTGGAAGAACGCGTCCTCACCCTCTTCCCGGACTTGCGCGCCAAGCTTAATCAAGCCGCCGGCACCTTGTCCGGCGGCCAGCGCCAGATGGTGGCGATGGGCCGCGCCTTGATGAGCGAGCCGAAGCTGCTTCTTCTCGATGAGCCGACCGCCGGTCTTTCGCCTGCCTATCTCGAACGCATCTTCGACCTGATCCTGGGCATCCGCGCCGTCGGCGTGACGATCCTGATGGTCGAGCAGAATGCTCGCCAGGCCTTGAAGATCGCCGATCGCGGCCATGTGCTGGTCAACGGGCGCAATTTCCAGTCGGGCACCGGCGAAGAACTGCTCGGCGATGAGAATGTTCGCCGCTCCTTCCTTGGTGGGGGAACGGCATGATCGAGTTCCTGAACTTCTATTTGATCCCGGCACTCACCCTGGGCGCGATCTATGCTCTGGGCGCCGTCGGCATCTCGATGATCTTCGGCATCTTGCGCTTTGCGCATTTCGCGCATGGCGATGTCATGACGATCGGCGCCTATGGCACCTTGACCGCCGTTTGGTTCATCCCCCTGCCGCCTTTGCTGTTGCTCCCCTTCGGCATCGCGCTCGCAATCGCGGCGACCTTGGCGGTCGATCGCCTGTTCTATCGGCCGTTGCGCAAATTGCCGACCATCTACACGGTCATCTCCTCATTCGGCGTCGCATTGATCTTCCGCTCTCTCGCCCAGCTCATTTGGGGTGCGCAGAACGAGGTCTACGTCCCGGGCGTACAGAAGCCTCTCGTCTTCTTCGACACGATCAGGGTCTCGGCTCTTCATATCGAGGCGATCCTGATCATCATCGTCATCGCCTTGGCACTTCACATCTTCCTCACGCGCTCGCGGCTCGGCCGCTCCATGCGCGCAGTATCGGATGAACCCGAACTCGCTGCCGTCTCCGGCCTCGACACCGACAAGGTCATTCGCTGGACCTGGATCATCGGCGCTTCGCTCGCCGCCATTGCCGGAACGCTCGCCGGCCTCGATACCGATGTTCATCCCAACCTTGGCTGGAACCTGCTATTGCCGATGTTTGCAGCAAGCATCCTTGGCGGCATCGGCAAGCCGATGGGTGCGCTTGCCGGCGGCATGGTGATCGGCCTGGCGGAAGAACTCTCATCCTATCCTTGGCTTGGCGATGGGCCTTTGATATTGCCGAGCTACAAGACGGCGGTCGCCTTCTTCATCATGGTGGCGTTGCTGATCTTCAAGCCGCAGGGCCTCTTCAAGGGGAGGTTGCTCTGATGGAAATTACCGGCCTCGCCTTCTATCTCGTCGGCTTCCTCATTGCCGGCGGCATCTATGCGATCCTCTGCCTCGCCTTGAACATCCAATGGGGATTGGGGGGTCTCTTCAATGCCGGCATTGCCGGCTTCTTCGCGGTCGGCGCCTACGCCTCGGCGATCGTCACTGCCGCTTCCTCGCATGGCAAGCATCTCGGCGGCTTTGCCTTGCCGGTGCCTGTCGGCCTCCTCGCCGCGGCCATTTTTGCAGGCATCACCGGCTGGGCCGTCGCCAAGATCTGCGTGCGGCTTAAGAGCGACTATCTCGCCATGGCCTCGATCGGCATTGCCGAGATCCTCCGCCTCATCATCGTCAACGAGCAGTGGATCACCAATGGCAGTCTCGGCATTGCCAACATCCCGCGGCCCTTTGAGGGTCTGGTAAAGGGCCGCGAGGCCGATCTGATTTTTCTGGCCGTCGTCTGGGTCGTCGTGCTTGCGGTCTATGTTCTCTGTGCGCGGTTGAACGACAGCCCCTGGGGCCGGACGCTGCGTGCCATCCGCGACAATGAGGATTCAGCGCGCGCCGTCGGCAAGGACGTCGAATGGTTCAGGCTCCAAACCTTCGTCATAGGGGCAGCTCTTATGGGTGTCGCCGGGGCCTTGAGCGCCAGCTACTTCAAGTTCCTGTCGCCGGCGGCGACGGAACCTCTGCTTGTCACGTTCCTGGTCTGGGTCATGCTCATGGCTGGCGGCAGCGGCAATCCCAAGGGCGCCATTGCCGGAGCGCTGCTCATCTGGGGCATCTGGTCGCTGACCGAGATCTTCACCAACCGATTGCCGGGCGAGTGGGCGACGCGCTCCTCCTATGTGCGAATGTTGCTTGTCGGCCTGCTGCTCCAGTTTGTATTGCAGCGCTACCGTCAGGGCCTGATCCCGGAAAAGTCGCCGAAGCTTGAATTCGAGCGGAAATGATGGTTGAGCAACCGCACGGAGACTGTTTTTAGGGGGAATGACAAGTGAGTTCACGCAAAGTCGCACTGGTCACCGGCGCCGGATCGGGCGTTGGCCGCGCCGTATCATTGGCGCTTGCCGAGGCGGGCTATGACATGGTGCTTGCCGGCCGCCGGCAGGAGGCACTCGACAAGGTCAAGGCTGAGATCAAGGGCGAAGCGCTCGCCGTCTCGACCAACATCGCCGATCCGGCATCAGTTGCAGCGCTCTTTGCCGCGACCAAGAAGCAGTTCGGCCGCCTCGACGTGCTCTTCAACAATGCCGGCATGGGCGCCCCCGCCGTGCCGCTCGAGGACATAACGATCGAGCAGTGGAAGGCCGTCGTCGACACCAATCTCTCCGGCGCCTTCTACTGTACGCAGGAAGCCTTCCGCATCATGAAGGCGCAAAGCCCGTCCGGCGGTCGCATCATCAATAACGGTTCGATCTCGGCGCATGTGCCGCGACCCTTCTCCGCACCCTACACATCGACCAAGCACGCCATCACCGGCTTGACGCGCTCAGCCTCGCTCGACGGGCGCAAGCACAATATCTGCTGCGGCCAGATCGACATCGGCAATGCCGGCACCGAGATGACGGCGCGCATGAAGGACGGCGTGCTCCAGGCCGACGGCAGCCTGAAGCCCGAGCCGACCATGGATGTGAAGAACGTTTCCGATGCCGTCGTCTACATGGCCTCGCTGCCGCTCGACGCGAACGTCCTCTTCATGACCGTCATGACCAACACCATGCCATTCATCGGCCGCGGGTAAGCAGCGATGCCGCGCCTTGCCGCAAATATCAGCCTGCTCTTTCCGGAATTGCCCTTCCTCGATCGCTACGAGGCGGCGGCCAAGGCCGGCTTCAAGGCCGTCGAAACCCTCTTCCCCTATGAGTTCGATCCGGCCGAGATCAAATCGCGCCTCGACCGCTTCGGCCTGACGCAAGTTCTGATCAATACCCCGCCCGGCGACTGGAATGGCGGCGAGCGCGGACTTGGCGCCCTGCCCGGCCGCGAAGCCGATTTCGAACAGAGCTTCGACAAAGCCCTCGCCTATGCCAAGGCGCTCGATTGCGACAAGATCCATGTCATGGCGGGCATCGTTCCGAGGGATGCCGACCGCGCCCGTTACCGCGATGTCTTTGTCGCCAATCTCCTCAAAGCCGCCGCCAAGGCGAGGCCCGAAGGCGTGACGCTCTTGATCGAACCGCTCAATACCCGCGACATGCTCGGCTATCTCCATTCAACGAATGATGAAGCCGCAGACATCATCGTGCGCACCGGTCATGCAGTGCTGTTGCAGCTCGATCTCTATCATTCGCAGATCATGGGCGGCGATCTCGCCGAACGCACCCGTATCTTCTGGCCGCTCGTACGCCATATCCAGATCGCCGGCGTGCCGGGTCGCCACGAGCCGGATGTCGGAGAAATCAACTATCCCTATCTTTTCGACCTGATCGACAGTCTCGGCTACAAGGGCTGGATCGGTTGCGAATATCGCCCCAAGGCCGGCACTCTCGAAGGTCTCGGCTGGGCCAAACCCTATGGTATCGGAGGACAGTAAATGCGGGTTGTGATCACCGGCGGCGCAGGCTTCATCGGCCGCCATCTGGCAAAAAAGCTTCTCGAGCGCGGCGAACTGGCGGGCGCCGATGGCAAGCCGCACAAAATCACCGAACTGGTGCTCGTCGATATCGTCGAGGCCGCGCCCTTCCCGAAACCGGATTCCCGCCTCAAGACTCTGGCCGGCGATATTGCCGATGAAAAATTCGTCGCGAGCTTCATGACGCCCGACACGAATACTGTCTTCCATTTGGCCGCCGTGGTGAGCTCGGCGGCAGAGGCCGATTTCGATCTCGGCATGCATGTGAATTTCGATGGCACCCGCGTCATCTTCGAAGCCTGCCGCAAATTTGCGGCGCCGCCGCGCGTCGTCTTCGCAAGCTCGGTCGCGGTCTTCGGCGGAGACATGCCGACGCCCCTGACCGACCAGACAGCGCTGACCCCGCAGACTTCCTACGGCGTGCAGAAGACAATCGGCGAATTGCTCGTCAACGACATGAGCCGCAAGGGCTTCATCGACGGCCGCGCCTTGCGGCTTCCGACCATCGTGGTGCGCCCCGGCAAGCCCAACAAGGCGGCGTCCACTTTTGCTTCAAGCATCATCCGCGAGCCCTTGGCGGGCCAGGAAGCCGTCTGCCCGGTCGAGGCCGATGCCCGCATGTGGTATCTCTCGCCGCGCCGTGTCGTCGAGGCCTTCATCCATGCGCACGATTTGCCGGCTTCGGCCTGGGGCTGGAATCGCAGCCTGACATTGCCCGGCATCGATGTCTCGGTCGGCGACATGGTCGAAAGCCTGCGCCGCGTGGCGGGTGAGCGCTTCGTCAAGCGCATCCGCTGGGAGCCGGACGCAACCATCAAGCGCATCGTCGCCGGCTGGCCTTACCGCTTTACACCGGAGCGCGCGCTGAAGATGGGCTTCAAGGCCGACAAGGACATGGACGAGATCATCGCCGCCCATATCGAGGACGAGCTTAACGGCAAGCCGGTCGACTAGCGCGGCGGAGATGGGCGATCGCACCGAGCGGCCATTTCCCCTCCAACGCTATTTCTATTTCGGTGCCCTGCCCGGTCTGCTGCTGCTGATCGCCGCGGTGGTCTATGCGACCACCGAAACGGTGCGCTCTGCGGCGACCGAGGTGATGCTGCAGCTTGCCACTCGCAAGGTCGAGGGGGTTGCGCGTGGCGTTGAGACGCTCGCGCCCGCCGCCTGGCACAAGCTTCTGGCTGGCGAAACGCTTACCGGCGCCGATCTCGAGGGCCTTGCAAAGGCCTTTGCCCGCGAGCAGCAGGAAGCTCAGATTTCCATCCTCAAGCTCTATGGCCGCGACCGCCGGACCCTGTTCGCCACCGAGTCCGACGAGATCGGCAAGATCGAGGACAAGCCCGCTTTGCGCCAGGCGCTGGAGCGCGGCGAGGCATCCGTTCTGGTCGAAGAGGACGCCAAGGGCGCTGCCTCTTACGAACTCTATTTACCCTTCCGGTCGGGCACGGAAATTGCCGCGGTATTCGAAATATACGAACCGATCGCCGGCTTCGATGCGCTGCGCTGGCGCGTGATGCGGCCGGCGCTTGCCGTGCCATTGGCGTTGTTCTGCGTCATGTTGGGCTTCCTGGCATGGCTTGTCGGTCGCGGGCAGGCCGATATCGATACGCGAAGCTCGGCGATCATCGCCCTGCGCCAGCGCATCGAACGGCTCGTCTCGCGACGCGCCGCCAGTGCCATGCGCAGCGCCGATGCGGACATCGCAGCGACGGAAATGCTCGACCTCACCTTGTTCTATTCCGACGTGCGCGGCTTCACCGCCTATTCGGAATCGCGTCCGCCGCGGGAGGTGATCGCCTTCCTCAATCGCATCATCGGCCTGCAGGTCGAGATCATCGAGGCCGAGGGGGGCGATGTCGACAAGATGATCGGCGATGCCGTCCTCGCGCGTTTCCACGGCGAAGACCGCGCCCCCCGCGCCGTCAAGGCGGCCATCGCCATCCAGCGCGCCGTGGCCGATGCCTCGCTTTCCTGCGGCTTGGGCATTGGCATTTTCAGCGGACCGGCGGTGGCGGGCCTCATCGGCGCTGGCGACCGGCTCGACTACACGGTCATCGGCGACAGCGTGAACATGGCCGCGCGACTTTGCGCTCTCGCAAGTTCCGGCCAGATCGTGGCCGACAGCGCCACGGCTGCCGCCTCCGGCGTTCAAGACTTCGGCGTCGAGGACAAGACGAAGGTCAAGGGTCGGGCCGGCGCAGTGTCCATCCGCACCCTGATATCGGCAACGCCGTCAGACGACTGATTCTACCTGAAATTGCAAGAATGCACAGGCTAAGGTAGAAATCGACGCTAGCCCCCATAAAACCGTTTAAGTTTTCACTTTTTGTTCTGACGGCTACTCTACTGTCAGAATTCCTATCGCGCCCTCTGGAATCGCATCCTGCGCGGTTCCAGGGCCTGTCCGGCCACCATCGTTCCCTCTTCGTCCCTAGATCCGCTTTCCGGCCGTCACCCCGCCATCGACCATGATCACGCTGCCGGTCGCGAAGCTGCAATCGGGCGAAGCGGCGAAAAACACCGCCTCCGCGATCTCGGCCGGATCGGCGATCCTCTTCATGTGCGGAAACGACGCCCAGCGAAGCCGTTCCGCTTCGGGGTCGGCCGCCTTCAATACCGACTGCTCCATCATGTCGGTTGCAACCGGCCCCGGGCACACGCAAAGCGCGCGCACATCTGGTGCAAGCTCGACAGCCAGAGCCTTGGTCAGGCCGATGACCGCGCCCTTGGATGCGCAATAGGCGACGCAGCCCGCATAGCCGAGGACACCCGCGTCCGAACCGATATTGACGATCACGCCCTTGCGCTTTCTGAGGCTCGCGAGAAAACCGCGCGCCAGCAGCCACGGCGCGGTCGTGTTGACGGCGATGGTGCGGTCCCAATCCGCTTCGCTCGCCGTCGCCATCGGCATGTCTTCATAAATGCCGGCGCAATTCACCAGCACATCGAGTTCGCCGATATCGCTGACCAACGTGTCGATTTGGTCGGCCTTGCTGAGATCGGCACCGAAGGCCTGTGCCTTGCCATCGATTTTCGCCAAGGCGGTAATCGCCGCTGCATGCGTGACGCCATGGACCAATGCTTCATCGCCGACGCGTGCAAAGCGTTTGGCGATTGCCAAACCGATGCCGCGGCTCGAACCGGTAATCAGAACCCGCCGCATCTAAACCCTCCCCGCCGTGCTGCCGCCATCGATGGCGACCGCCGAGCCGGTCATGAACGCCGCGGCGGGAGATGCAAGGCACATCACGAATTGCGCAATTTCATCGGGCGACGCGAGCCGGCCCAAGGGATGATAGGCACGGAAATTCTTGTAATAGGCCTCCGCATCGCCGGAATCGCGCGCACAGTCGGCCATCAGTTCGGTATCCATCGTGCCGGGACAGATCGCATTAACGCGGATGCCTTGCGGCGCGAGTTCGATCGCCATCGCCTTCGACATGGTGACGAGCCCATGCTTCGCCGCGACATAAGCGACGTTGTTGGCAATCGCATGCAGGCCCAGTTCGGACGCGACATTGATGACCAGACCTTGCGATCGCGCGAGCAAGGGAAGCGCCGCCTGCACCGTGAAGAACGGCGCCTTGAGATTGACCGCAAGATGAATGGCCCAGAGATCGTTGCGCGTCTCTTCGATCGGCCGCTCGATATTGACCGCGGCATTGTTGACGAGGATGTCGAGAGAGCCGTGCGCCAGTGCTGGCGCGACGGCCTCAGCAGCGCCATCGGCCGTCGCAAGGTCGGCCGGCGCCGCAACCAGCCGGCCGCCGCCGCCAAGCTTGGCAATCGCACCCGCAACCATTTCGGGCGTGCGGTCATTGACGAAGACTGTAGCCCCAGCCTCATGAAAGGCCCGCGCGATCGCGAGACCGAGCCCCCGCCCTGCTCCGGTGACCAGCACGGTCTTGTCGCTATAGTCGAAAGAGATCATCCGAACTCCCTACCCTTCCCCTCCCCGGCTTCGGGGAGGGTATCGTGCGATAGCACGACGGGTGGGGTTCAGAGAATGCTTGCCTCGGTAAAATCGCCGGCCATGCGCCGCCATCCCGCATATTCATCGATGAAGTGGTCGATCAGCGCATCATCGACATTCGGCATGATGATCGCATGGGCGCGGCCCTTATCGCAGGCGAGCTGGTATTTCCGCACGATGACTTCGGACGGCGTCGGGAACAGCACGGTGAGCGAAAACGGATTGCGCAGAACCGGCACGTCGAGTTGCCGCAGCGCCGCGGTGAAGCGGTCGGTTCGCCCGAGGCAGCCGGCAACATCGCGGGTGAAGCCGGCGACACCGTGCCGCATGACGCGATCCCACACCGCCAGCACGGCGTGCCCGTTTCGCGAGCCCATCAATGTCGTGTCGTTCGAACGCAAATAGCTCACCGCCGCAACAATCCGATCGACGTGCTGCCTCCGCGCGATAAGTACGCCGCACGGCATCGGCGTGCCGATCATCTTGTGGCCGGATGTCGAGAGAGTATCAATCGACATCCGGAACGACGGCTGAATATTTGCAGGCGCTCCCACGACGAATGGCAGAACCATCGCATTGAGCGCGCCATCGATGTGAACGAAGCGCTGATCCTGTTCATAGCCAGCCTCGTCGAGAGCGGCGATAGACGCAGCGATATCGTCATGAGCGCCTTTCAATGTGGTACCGCAGGTGAGCGCAAGGACAACCGGCCGGCCGCCCAGCCCGCGCAATGTCTCACCGAGATGAGCAATCGAAATCGCACCGTCGGATGAACACTCCACTTTGCGCGTTTCCATCCGCAGGATACGTGCCGATTTGGGTATGGAGTAGTGCGCCTCGGCGGAATGAACGAGGACGGCGCCAGGCAACGTTTCGCGCCCTAGATAGAGCGCCCAGAGATTTCCTTCCGTGCCACTGGCGCCTATCGATCCCCAACTATCGTCGCCGGTTTCACAGCCCCACAGTTCTTCAAACCAGGCGATAGCCTGTCGCTCCAGACCACAGACCTCGGCTCCATAATGCGACCCCGCATAAGGATCGCCGAGATTATTGACGAGATATCGGTCAAAGCGCCGAACCGCGTCGGTGGAGAAGGCAAGATTGTAGGGGTAGCCCATGTGATTGGCATACGCGACCCGGATGCGCGCTTCTTCAAGCTTCAACGTGACATCGTGGTTCAGGCTATGGACGCCGGCAGGCGTGGCGAAAGCAGGCTGCATGGTGGTGCTCCTTCCATGGGTGACGCCATGCGAAGCGGAAATGCATCGCGGCTCTTATACTTGCCGCAAGCCCCACCGTTCGTCTGTGTGAAATGCCACAGCGTCGGCGACACGATTGCGTCAGCTTGACGATCGCCGGGCGCGGGCACTCTCGCTTTGCAGATCCGGAGCTCAGGTATGGAGACCGCCATGAAAACCTTCGTGGAATTCAAGGGATATCGCACGCGCATCGCCTATGACGATAAAAGCAAGGCCTTCGTCCAGGCGACCGCGACAAGTCCCCGCATCGACGCTCCGGCACCGGCATGTAGCGCCGCAAATGGCAAGACAACACTAACTTCACTCAATGGACACCGGCAGGCCCGCAGCGCGCGACGCGGTCAAAACTGACAGCCCGTCCTATCCGCCGACCTTTATGTGGAGTAACACCCATGTCACACAATTCAACGCCTGCCGGTTACGTTGCGGTTGACACCACCTATTTCGAAAGGCGCGGACTTCGCCGCTATGCCGGCATCTGGTCACTGTGGGCGCTTGGCGTCGGCGCGGTAATTTCGGGCCACTTCTCGGGCTGGAATTACGGTCTTGCGACCGGCGGCTGGGGCGGCCTCATGGTGGCGTCGGCCATCATGGCGGTGATGTATCTGTGCCTCGTCTTCTGCATCGCCGAATTGAGTGCCGCGCTCCCCCACACTGGGGCTTCCTATTCCTTCGCACGCACCGCCATGGGGACATGGGGCGGCTTCCTTTCAGGTCTTTGCGAGAATGTCGAATATGTCATGACGCCGGCGGTGATCTGCTTCTTTATCGGCGCTTACCTTTCCGGGATTTTCGAAAGCGATCTGCCGCCATGGATCTGGTGGATCGGCACCTATTGCGTCTTTCTTGCACTCAACATCTTTGGCGTTGCCTTGTCGTTCCGGGTGACGCTCGTCGTCACGCTCATCTCGCTTCTGATACTTCTGTTTTTCTGCGCCAGTGCCATTCCCTATGTGGATTTTTCGCGCTGGGCGCTCAACATCGCAGAAGACGGATCCGAATTGCCGGAAGGCAACGGCTCGTTTTTTCCGATGGGCATTACCGGTATCCTCGCTTCGCTGCCTTATGCCGTGTGGCTCTTCCTCGCCATCGAAGAACTCCCCTTGGCCGCCGAAGAAAGTATCGATCCCAGGCGCGACATGCCGCGTGGTATCATCCTGGCGCTGCTCACGCTCGCCGCTACCGCGGTCTTGATTGTGATCCTCAATCCGGCCGTGGTTGGCGTCGGTTCATACCGGCTCGCAACCTCAGGCGAACCGCTGCTTGACGGTTTCAGGGCGATCTTCGGCGGCCTTGGCGCGTCGCTGCTCGGTCTTGTCGCATTGTCGGGTCTGGTAGCAAGCTTCCACGCCATTCTCTTTGCCCAGGGACGTCAGATTTTCTCATTGTCCAGAGCCGGGTACTTTCCCGGCTTGGTTGTCCCTGACGCACCGCACCCACAAGACCCCGCATGTCGCGATGCTGGCGGGATCGGCCCTCGGGCTGACGATCATGATCATCATGTGGAACCTGTTGGGCGGTGCGGATGCCACGGCACTCATCGGCAGCGTGTTGCTCAACATGGCGGTGTTCGGCGCCATGCTGTCCTACATCTTCCGCGCGATCTCCTATATCGTTTTGAGGCGGCAGCATGCAGGGATCGAGCGTCCTTATCGCAGCCCCTTCGGCATGACGGGCGCGATTGTGACGATCGTCATCTCGCTGGTGACGCTCTTCTTCCAGATCCAGGATGAGAACTTCAGCAAGGGCATCGTCTGGGTTCTCGTCTGGTTCGGCGTGGCCCTCGTCTATTTCGGATTGATCGGGCGCCATCGATTGGTCCTAAGTCCGGAAGAAGCCTTCGCACTGGAACAGCAGCGTGATCGGGTCTGACCATTTCACCGGGGGTATTGGGCCGCCTATCCGGCCCGTCCAGCCAAGGCTATAACGGCCTTATGGACCTTCGCCAGCTTCAATTCCTCGCAGCGCTTGCGCGCGAAAAGCATTTCACCCGCGCCGCCGCCGCCTGCAACATCTCGCAGCCCACCCTCTCCGGGCGCCTGCGCCAGCTCGAACAGGAACTCGGCGTTCCGATCGTCGAGCGCGGCCAGCGCTACCACGGCCTGACGCCGGAAGGCGATCGGGTGCTGAAATGGGCCCATGTCATCCTCGACAACTGGCAGGCCATGCAGCAGGAACTCGACCAGATCCGTGGCCGCAAGGAGGCGCTCACCGGCAAACTGGTGATCGGCGTCGTGCCCTCGGCGCTGCCCATGGCGGCCCTCCTCACGCGCGCCATGCAGAAGGAGCACCCGGGCGTCGATTTCACCATCCTGTCGCATTCGACCGAGGAAATCCTGCGCGGTCTCAATGATTTTTCGCTCGATGTCGGGGTCGCCTATCTCGACAATGAACCGATCGACGGCCTCGTCGCCTCGCCGCTCTATCGCGAGCGCTATTGCCTTTTCGTCGCCAATACCCATCCCCTGGCGGGGCGCGCCAAGGTGACCTGGGCGGAAGCCGCCCGCGAGCCCTTGTGTCTCCTCACCCCCAATATGCAGAACCGGCGGATCATCGACCGGGCGTTTCGCACCGCCCAATGCCATCCGACGCCGCGGCTCGAGACCAATTCGATCAGCAATCTGTGGTCGGATGTGCGCTTCATGGGCCTTGCCGGCATCATGCCGGAATATTTCCTCGAGGCTCTGGGACCGGTCGAAGGCATTACGGCCCTCCACTTGACTGAACCCGATGTCGAGCACGGCGTTGGATTATTGGTGGTGGATCGGGAGCCTTTGGCGCCGATTGTTGCTGCAGTGCAGCATGTCGCCCGGAATTTTGACCCTGCGGCCCTGCAAAAAAGCGCCAAAGGGTGATCGGAAAGCCCGATCAGGCAATCGAAACTACCGATTTGATGCCGTCACGGTGTTCGCGCAGTAGTTAGAATGATTATATAATCTTGAGGCTTAGGCTGCGATCAGCCAGGCAGGATAATGGCAATGCTCACCAGACCAGAACCGCCGCCGGAAGCCGAGAAGGCGCGCAATATTTGCGCCGCCCATGGCGACCGACCGGATGCGTTGATCGAGATCCTGCACGAGCTTCAGCATGAGCTGGGCTACGTGCCGGAAGTCGCGTTGCCGGCAATTGCGAACGCGCTCAATCTTTCACGCGCGGAAGTGCATGGCGTCGTCACTTTCTATCATGATTTCCACCGCGAACCGCCAGGCCGCCACATCGTCCAGATCTGCCGGGCCGAATCCTGCCAGTCGATGCAGAGCGATGCCTTGTGCGATCACGCCAAGGCTTCCCTCAAGACGGGCTTAGGCGAAACCAGCGCCGACGGCGAAGTGACATTGCAGGCGGTCTACTGCCTCGGCAATTGCGCGCTTTCGCCGGCCATGATGGTCGACGGCAATCTCTATGGCCGTGTCAACTCCAAGCGTTTCGATCAGATCATGGCCAAGACGCGGAAAGGGTCGCAACCATGACCCGCGTCTTCGTTCCGCGCGATTCAGCCGCGCTGTCGATGGGCGCCGATGAAGTCGCCGCAGCGATTGCCGATGAGGTAAAAAGGCGGGGGCTCAAGATCGATCTCGTGCGCACCGGATCGCGCGGATTGTTATGGCTCGAACCTCTGGTCGAAGTCGAAACGGCAACCGGCCGTACCGCTTATGGGCCTGTTCAGACGGAAGACGTCTCCAAACTGTTCGATGCCGATTTTCTGTCCGGCGGCAAGCATGCGCTGTCGCATGGCGTCACCGATGAAATTCCATATCTGAAGCGCCAGGAGCGCGTGACATTCGCGCGCATCGGCGTGATCGATCCGGTGTCAATTGCCGACTTCACCGCTCATGGCGGCTATGAAGGCTTGAAGCGCGCGTTTGAGATGAAGCCATTGGAGATCGTGACGGCGGTGACCGATTCGGGGCTTCGCGGCCGCGGCGGCGCCGGCTTCCCGGCCGGCATCAAGTGGAAGACAGTCCACGACGCACAGGCCGATCAGAAGTATATTTGCTGCAACGCCGATGAAGGCGACAGCGGCACCTTCGCCGACCGCATGCTGATGGAGGGCGATCCGCTGACATTGGTCGAAGGCATGACGATCGCCGCGATTGCAACCGGCGCGACGCAAGGCTTCGTCTATGTCCGCTCCGAATATCCTCACGCCATAGCGACTCTGAAGCAGGCGATCGCCAGTGCGGTGGAAGCGAACTTCCTGGGCAATGACATTCGCGGCTCGGGCAAGAGCTTCTGGCTCACCGTGCGCACCGGCGCCGGCGCTTATATCTGCGGCGAAGAAACCGCGATGCTCGAAAGCCTCGAAGGCAAGCGCGGCATGGTGCGCCCCAAGCCGCCGATCCCGGCTTTGCAGGGTCTCTTCGGCAAGCCGACCGTCATCAACAACGTGCTGACCTTTGCCGCGACGCCGCAGGTGCTTGCCAAGGGTGCTCAGTACTACAAGGATTTCGGCATGGGCCGCTCGCGCGGCACCCAAGCCTTCCAGCTCGCCGGCAACATCAAGCAGGGCGGGCTTGTCGAAAAGGCCTTTGGCATATCCTTGCGCGATCTCATCTATGATTACGGCGGCGGCACGCAATCCGGCCGCCCGGTGCGCGCGGTCCAGGTCGGCGGCCCGCTCGGATCATACTTGCCGGAAGCCCAGTTCGACCTGCCGATGGATTACGAGACCTTCGCCGCCAATGCGGCAATGGTCGGCCATGGCGGCATCGTTGTCTTCGACGATACCGTCGACATGGCGAAGCAGGCGCGCTTTGCGATGGAATTCTGCTCGATCGAATCCTGTGGCAAGTGCACGCCCTGCCGCATCGGCTCGACGCGCGGCGTCGAAGTGATCGACCGCATCATTGCCGGCATCGAGCGCGACAGGAACCTGTTGCTGCTCGACGATCTCTGCCAGACCATGGTCGACGGTTCGCTCTGCGCCATGGGCGGCCTGACGCCGATGCCTGTGCAGAGTGCTGTCAGGCACTTCCCGGAAGATTTCGACCGCCCGGCCAAGCTCGAGGCCGCGGAATGACGATTTGCATATGCGAAGGTACGCTCATGACCCTCATCACGGAAATCGACTTCGGCACGCCGGAGGCCAGAATCCGAGCCAAGCTGGTGACGCTGGAAATCGACGGCCACGAAGTGAGCGTGCCCGAGGGCACGTCCATCATGCGTGCCGCGATGGAACTCGGCACCAAGATCCCGAAGCTCTGCGCCACCGATTCGCTCAATTCCTTCGGCTCCTGCCGGCTTTGTCTCGTCGAGATCGAAGGCCGCAAGGGCACGCCCGCCTCCTGCACGACGCCGGTGGCACCCGGCATCAAGGTGAAGACCCAGACCGATCGCCTCGCGCAATTGCGCAAGGGCGTCATGGAACTCTACATTTCGGATCATCCGCTCGACTGCCTCACCTGTGCCGCTAATGGTGACTGCGAATTGCAGGACATGGCGGGCGCCGTGGGCTTGCGCGAGGTGCGCTATGGCTATGAAGGCGACAACCACGTCTTTGCCAAGCGCGATGGCGAGGACAATTTCCGCTACAAGGCGAAAGACCAGAGCAATCCCTATTTCACCTTCGATCCGGCCAAGTGCATTGTGTGTTCGCGCTGCGTACGGGCCTGCGAAGAGGTGCAGGGCACTTTCGCACTGACGATCGACGGCCGCGGCTTCGCCTCGCATGTCTCGGCGGGCATGGACGAGAACTTCCTTGATTCCGAATGCGTCTCCTGCGGCGCCTGCGTGCAGGCCTGCCCGACGGCGACGCTCACCGAGAAATCGATCATCGAATTCGGCCAGCCCGATCATTCCGTCGTGACGACCTGCGCCTATTGCGGCGTCGGCTGTTCCTTCAAGGCCGAGATGCAGGGCGATCGCGTCGTCAACATGGAGCCCTACAAGGATGGCGGCGCCAATGAGGGGCATTCCTGCGTGAAGGGCCGGTTTGCCTGGGGCTATGCGACACACAAGGATCGCGTGCTGAAGCCGATGATCCGCGAGAATATTTCCGATCCCTGGCGCGAAGTTTCCTGGGACGAAGCGATCAACTACACGGCACGGCGCCTGCGCGAGATCCAGGGCAAGTATGGTCGCGGCTCGATCGGCGGCATCACCTCATCACGCTGCACCAACGAAGAAGTCTACGTGATGCAGAAGATGATCCGCACCGCCTTCGGCAATAACAATGTCGATACTTGCGCGCGCGTCTGTCATTCACCGACCGGCTATGGCCTGAAGCAGACCTTCGGCACCTCCGCCGGTACCCAGGATTTCAAGAGCGTCGAGGAGAGCGACGTCATTCTCGTCATCGGCGCCAATCCGACCGACGGTCATCCGGTTTTTGCGTCCCGCATGAAGAAGCGCCTGCGTGCCGGCGCCAAGCTCATCGTCGTCGACCCGCGCCGCACCGACATCGTGCGCTCTCCGCATGTCGAAGCGGATTATCATCTGGCACTGATGCCGGGCACGAACGTCGCCGTCGTCAATGCGCTCTCGCATGTGATCGTCACGGAGGATCTCGTCGACCATAAGTTCGTGGCCGAGCGCTGTGATCCCGTCGAGTTCGCGCGTTGGGCGGCCTTCATCGCCGAACCGCGCAATTCGCCGGAAGCCCTGGAAGAGATCACCGGCGTTCCCGCCGCCGATGTCCGCGCTGCAGCGCGGCTCTTTGCGACCGGCGGCAACGGCGCCATCTATTACGGCCTCGGCGTCACCGAGCACAGCCAGGGCTCGACCATGGTCATGGGCATGGCCAATCTCGCCATGGCGACCGGCAATATCGGCCGCCGCGGCGTCGGCGTGAATCCCCTGCGCGGCCAGAACAATGTCCAGGGATCCTGCGACATGGGTTCCTTCCCGCATGAATTCTCGGGCTATCGCCATGTCTCGGACAACACCGTTCGCCAACTCTTCGAGAGCGTGTGGAAGACCGCCCTCGAGGCCGAGCCGGGCCTGCGCATTCCCAACATGTTCAATGCAGCGATCGAAGGCACCTTCAAGGGCATCTTCGTCCAGGGCGAGGATCTCGTGCAGTCCGATCCCGATACCAATCACGTCACAGCCGCCTTCGAACGGATGGAATGCGTCATCGTGCAGGACCTCTTCCTCAACGAGACGGCGGCTTATGCGCATGTCTTCCTGCCGGGCACGTCCTTCCTCGAAAAGGACGGTACCTTCACCAATGCCGAACGCCGCATCAACCGCGTGCGCCCGGTGATGTCGCCCAAGCAGGGCATGCAGGAATGGGAAGTGATTTCCCGATTAGCGACCGCCATGGGCTATCCGATGAGTTACCCTTCAGGCGCCGCGATCATGGACGAGATCGCCCAGGTGACCCCGACCTTTTCCGGCGTCTCCTTCGAGAAACTCGACAAGGTCGGCTCGGTTCAGTGGCCGTGCAACGACAAGGCGCCGGAAGGCACGCCGATCATGCATGTTGACGGCTTCGTGCGCGGCAAGGGCCGCTTCATGGTCACCGAATTCGTACCGACGCCGGAGCGCACCAACCGCTTCTTCCCGTTGATCCTCACCACCGGCCGCATCTTGAGCCAGTACAATGTCGGCGCCCAGACGCGGCGCACCGGCAATGTCGCCTGGCACAAGGAGGACGTGCTCGAAATCCATCCCCATGACGCCGAAGTGCGCGGCATCGCCGAAGGCACGATGGTGTCATTGTCGAGCCGCAAGGGCGCCACCACCTTGCGCGCCGTCATTGCCGATCGCATGCCGCAGGGCGTCGTCTACACAACCTTCCACCATCCGGTGACCGGCGCCAATGTCATCACCACCGAAAATTCCGACTGGGCCACCAATTGCCCGGAATACAAGGTGACCGCGGTGCAGGTGTCGCTCTCCAACAAGCCTTCCGAATGGCAGAAGGAATGGGAAGAGCGCGAGAATGAAAACAAGCGCGTCGCCGTCAAGCCTTTGATCGCGGCGGAGTGAGCACGTGAGCCTGATGGGCCGGCCACCGGAACAGGACGACGCGGCGCCCGCCACGTCGCGTCCGGCTTCCGGCATCGTGGCGCGCCCTGGCGGCGGCACAGCCGAGGTGCTGTGGCAGATCGCCGAGGAAGTACCGGTCGCCTTGATGTTCAATTCCGACGGCTTCGCCGTGATGATGGCGACGCCCGCCGATCTCGAGGATTTCGGCGTCGGCTTCGCACTTGCCGAGCGGATCGTCCCCGATGCCGCGGCAATCCTCGGCGTTATCGCGATCCCGGTCGAGAATGGCTTCGGCGTCGACATTGCGCTTCGCGAAGGCGTTGTTCCCCGCGCCACGCGCCGCGCCATCGAAGGCCGCAGCGGCTGCGGCTTGTGCGGCGTTGAAGACATTGCCGAAGTCGTCCGCCCGGTCGGGCATGTGACACGCAGGTTCGAACTGACCGAGCCTGCGGTGCGCCGCGCCTTCGACGGGCTGCCCGCGCACCAGCCGATGAACCGGCTCAATCATTCCGTTCATGCCGCGGCATGGTGCGACCGATCGGGCCAGGTTCTCATCGCCCGCGAAGATGTCGGCCGTCACAACGCGCTCGACAAATTGATCGGCGCGCTGGCCCGGAAGAATATCGATGCGGGCTCGGGCTTCGTTGCCATGACCAGCCGTTGCAGCTTCGAACTCGTGCAGAAGGCCGCGGCTGCCGGCATTCCCTATCTCGCGACGATCTCCGCGCCGACCGCGCTTGCGCTTAAGCTCGCAGGCGAGGCCAATATCGGATTGGCTGTCGCTTCGCGCGAAGGCATCGTATTTTTCGGGTGAATGATGACTGAGGAAATGACCGGAGAATTGCGTGACATCGTGCGCATGGCGAACCAGATCGCGACATTCTTTGCTTCCTATCCCCATGACGAAGCCGTTCATGGCGTGGCCGATCACATCGCGCATTTCTGGGACCCGCGCATGCGCGCGCATTTGCGCGAATTGATCAGCACTGGCGGCCACGGGCTTTCGCCCTTGGCCATGGAAGCTGGCAAGGCGATGGATAAGACCCCGGCTCAATAAGCTTCAGTCGGTGCCTTGGTCCGGAATGGCGAGAAGGTGGCCGCAGGCCTTGCAGTGTACCGCATCGGGATCGTGCCGCTGCAGCGCGCATTTCGGACACGGGAAGTACACTTTGAACGGCCTGAACAGCGCCTGGGCCAGTTTGATGAAGAGCGTGATGCCGATGATCATCGCGGCGATCGAAGTAAGCTTTCCCCACGGCCCCGGAAGCACGATGTCGCCGAAGCCCGTCGTGGTGATTGCCGCGACGGTGAAATAGAGCGCATCGAGATAGCCTTCCAGCCCGCCCTGTTCCCGGAAGAAGAACGTGTAGATGAAGCCGGTCAGGAGGAAGAGGAACGTCAGGAGGTTGACGATCGATTCTCCGGTCTCGCGCCAGTTTTGATAACGGAAACGCTTGAGCGGCCGCCACAGCTGACCGCTCTGCGACACTGTCCACAGGCGCAGGATGCGCAGGAATCCGAAGCTGCCGAGGGAATCCGGGAACAGCAGTGTTGCCAGGATGAAGAGATCGACCCAGGTCGTGACTTGCCGGAAATGGCGGGGGATGTTGGTCGATGCCAGCGCGCGCGCAATGATGTCGAGGCCCAGCAGCGCCGCTATGGAGTAGTCGATCCAGAAAAAGGTCGAGGTCTCGCGAATGACCGGCGTGAGGATGAAGAACACGATGATGGCGATGTCGATCGCCAGAACCATCAACTGGAACCGCTCCGCACCCGGCGAGCGGCCGTGGTAGAGCAGTCGGAGCTGGTTGCGGAGCGTGTTCAAATCGAGCGTCACTGCGCCGGCGTAAGGGGGCTTTCAGCTTCGCGCAGGCGCTTGGCTAGAGACTGCAGCAATTTCCAGCCGATGGTCCCGTTTCTCTCGACCAGGGGCCTGAACTCCCAGAAAGTCAGCCCGTAGCAGACGAGATCGGTCGCCGCCGTCACTGTCGCCGAGCGCGGACCGCCGTCGATCAAGGCAATCTCGCCGAAATACTCGCCAGGCCCAAGCGTTGCGAGTTCCACGCCTTTCCGCGTGACTTTTGCTTCGCCGGAATCGATGAGGAAGAAGGCTGCTGCTCCCGAACCCTCCATGATGACGGTTTCGCCCTTCGCAAAGCGGCGCTCCTTGAGGAGCTTGGCGATCTGCTCGCCTTGCCGTCGATCCATACCGGTGAAGAGATCTACGCGCTGGATCGCCGCGACGGGATCGTGCCGCGGTGGTGGCGCGGCAGCGGCCTCGCCCTTTGCCTTGCCGGTCGTGACGGCCCGGCACTGCAGCAGGTAAAGCGTGCCGTCCTGGATCGCCCATTCGATATCGCGGCGTGGCCCATAGACCTTCTCGCATGTGAGCGCGAGTTCGCTGAGTGCCGCGAGATGCTGCTCCTCGAGGCAGAGTGTGCTGACGCGTTCCGGCGCGACCTGCTGTTCGAAAGTGCCGCCATTGGGAAGCGAACATATCGAAATCCGCTTGCGCCCGGGTTTGCGCTCCAAGACTGCGCCGGCGCGATCAAGGCGGAAGTGATCGGGAACGACGAGGCCAGCAACCACAGCCTCGCCCAGGCCCCAGCTCGCCTCGATCAAGCGCTCGTCCGCCCCGGTGACCGGATGTTCGGTGAACATCACGCCCGCCACTTGCGGATTGAGCAGCGACTGGACCACCACGCCGACACTCGGGCGCGTGAACAGGCCGACCTTCTGGCGATAGGTGATCGCGGAATCCGAATTGGCCGACCACCAGACTTCGCGCACCGCACCCGCCACATCGGCCGCCGAATGGACATTGAGCAAAGTGAGATGTTGCCCGGCAAAGCTCGCAGATGCGCCGTCCTCGTCGACGGCGGAAGACCTCACCGCAAAGGGCGGCCGCAAGCTCGCAATCGCCTTGTCCAGCTTCTCGATTGCTTTCTCGTCACCCGAGGCGACGGCCTCGACGAGATCTCCGGAAAGCGCCACGCCCGGGAGGAACCGGAAGACCCTGGCGCTCGGCATCGCCAAGCCCTACCGCCTTCGAACCATAAAGCGAAGTCTCGCGCGCCTTGGCGAAAGGAACGACGCTTTTCACCCGAGCACCGTGACCTCGCCGGCATCGCCATCGACGCGGACGCGGACGCCCGTTGCGATTTTCTCGGTCGCTTCGCGGGTGCCGACGACACCAGGTATGCCATATTCGCGCGCGACGATGGCTGCATGCGAGAGAAGGCCACCATTGTCGGTGACGATGCCGCCAAGCAAGGGCAGAAGGATGTTGAAGGCTTCCGTCGTCGATTCGGTGATGAGCACGTCGCCCTTGGCGATGAGACCGAATTCGGAAGGACCCGAGACCCGCCGCGCCGGCCCTTCATAGATGCCCTTGCTGGCTGCAAGACCATAGAGCACGGCTTCTTCATTCGTCGCCTGCGAGCTTCCAAAAAGATGGCCGAGCGAGGTGAGCATCGCGCGCATGAGGCGGCCGACATGCGGCGGGAGCTTTGATAGGTCGGGCGGCGGCGGCGGCATATCGCCGAGATGTGGTGGTGCTTCCTTGGCGGTGTGGCCTGCGCGATAGGCGGCACGGCTTGCGAGTTCATCGCCGGATGGGCCGCCATTGGCGCTCACCAATGCGCACATCTCATCGAAGCTCGCATCGAGCATATGCTGCGGCAGTGGCGATGCGCCCCATCGCGGCAGCCCGCCGCCCGGCCGCAAGCACCGCTCGGCGCATGATGCCGGAAGCCCATATATCGCTGAAGACGCCGCGCTCATCGCGCAGGCGGTAATTGCTTCGCGCCTCGCCAAGCAATTCGTCGAATTCTTTTTGCTGGGCGGCGGGAACCTTGGCGCGGGTTTCGGCAATTTTCCCTTCGGTGTCAGCGGCCGCCTTCTCCTCCGGCGCCACCGCGATGCGGATGGCTCTGAGCAGCGCATCGGGCATTTCGAGCGCTGTCGGCTCTGCAATGTCAAACCCGTCGATGAGACGATTTCCGACAAGATCAAGATAGGCATGGAGCGCTGCGCCGGCCTCGCCATCAAGCGAACGCAGTTTCGCAAGTGTTTGCGCTGGATCGGCATCGGTCTCGAGCAATTTGCGCGCCGCCGGGTCATCGGCAAGGGCCTTCTTCAATCGCACCATCTCTTGCGAACCGCCGCCCGACACTTCCGAAGCGCCGCGCATGAGATCGAGGAGATCCGCATGCGGAAGCCCGGTCCATTCGCCGGCATGGACAAGAAAATCGCCGACCGGCAGGACCGCACCAGCCGTAAAGCGCATGTGCTGCGCGATCATTGCCGAATGATGGTCGCGGCAGCGCTTGAGATAGGCGACGAGATCGGCCTCCGACAGGCCGTCAGCGTCGATCGCCTGCAATTCGCGATGCTTGGCGATCGCTGCAGGTTTTTGGGCATCGTCCCAGTCGCGCAATTGCTCGCGCCAGAGCTTTTGCGTCATCACCTGTTCGGCGCGCGCAAAGCGCTGGGGGATCTCGGCCTCCGGCGCCGGAACGATGCGGCGATAGCCGAAACCATTCACATAGGCCATCTCCAGCCCATCGATGAGCATGCCGTAATAGCGTGCAAAATCATTCGTTCCGGTCTTGAAGGCGGGCGGATGCGTCTCCTGGTAATAGCGCGTCATCGGCCGCGGCATATGCACGGGATCTTGCTCCCAGGCGCCCGGACCGGGCGAGGCAAAAGCAGGAACGGGCGGCGTGCTGGGCGTGTTCACGATGGTTCCTCCCCGATGGCCTGCGATTTCCGCGCTGAGCCGGCATTTATTCGACCCTAGCATTGTCCCTCTGGGGCGTGAAGCGAGCGGGCCGGCGGCCTGCAGAATAGGGTTGAAGCCTCGCCGGAAGCTGGCTATCTAGCGGCCGGATCAGCCGAACCGACCTTGCGGAGAGGTGGCAGAGTGGTCGATCGCGCCGCACTCGAAATGCGGAGTACGGGTAACCGTACCGGGGGTTCGAATCCCTCCCTCTCCGCCAGTTCCTTCTCGACAAACTTTCTCTGCCGGGTTTTGGCGCGCTGAAATCCCCAATAACACCGGCCTTCGCGCGCAAACCTCCGCACTGCGCCACGCCGGCTGAGCGCTGAAATTCTCTCTCTTGGCCCGTTTGTCTCCAAACCTCCCGACTGCGCGGATTTAGTACGGTTCTCGTAAGCGACTGATTTTGAATCGTTTTTCGTGACGCCGACCTCCGCACTTTGCAGAGATATCGCGGGGTAGCGGGAGCGACTGAGATCCAACGCAAGCATTGAGATCGCGGAGCTTTTTTGCTTTCGTTGCACGGAGTGGGTTGGTCGTTAGCGACGGTTCGACTGTGAATCGGGTCCATCAGTCGACCACACACAGGCAACCAATATCAATGATTTAGCGGGCCGATCGGCGTCGAAGCCCCATACCGATTCACACTTAAGCATCGCTTCGGAGTGAGTACTTGACTGGTTTTGCGTCCCATTCAGAGGGTAACGAGCCATCATCTTGCCGTTCGCAAGAGCTTCGGACCGTAGACAATGACGAATCCACCAAATGCGGCAAGCCAACTGGCCCCGGCGAGCGATAAGAGCTCGATCGTCAGATCCGGGAACAGCGCGGCAGCGATCCGGCTGATGGCCGCAACGATCGCGGCAACATAGATGGTACGCGTCGCCATGGAGGCCGTCAGCGGATTTCCCGTATGGCCAAGGCTTGCCCTGGTCATCACCGCAAGGGTCATGAGTCCGACGGCGCCGGTCGTCCATGCATGAAGCGCACCGGTGGCCGGGATTGCATCGGGCCAGGAGACCGACAGGCCAACCAGCAGGAATCCAAGTGCGACAAAGGCGTATCCGAGGTGAAGCACGAGAACCAGCGGCTCGCGCCATGTGGACAGCCCCGCCCAGCGGGACAGTCTCGCGATCTGGAGAAATCCCGCAGCAAGCAGCGCAATTCCACTTAAAAGGTAGCACTGGCGCCATCGACCCAGAGGACGAGTGCGGCACCGGAGGCCACTATCGAGACGACATCGAAGCGATCGAAGGACGCCGGAAGCTGGACAGCGCCCTGGCGAGCGAGCCAGTTGCGGGTGAAGCTCGGCACAATCCGGCCGCCGACAAGCATGATAAGCCCGATGATGGCGGCGATCGCGGCTCGCAATGCGTAGTCCGGCGCGCCCGTCAGATAGACTTCGGCATGAAAGCCGATATTGGCCGCGGCGAGAATGGCGATCAGTCCAACCGTCTTGATATTGCGCCAATTGCGACCGGCAATGATTTCGCGGGAAACCGCAATCGCGAAGACGATGAGAAACAGAGCATCGACGACCATGGCGGGGACCAGGCCGATCCACTCAATTGCGAGAAGTGCCAAACGCCCAGCTGCCCACAACAGGAAAAGCGCCAGCAATGGTCCGCCGCGAACCGGCAGCCGGCCGGTCCAGTTCGGAATCGCCGTGAGCAGGAAACCGGCGGCAACCGCCGAGGTATATCCGATCAGCAGCTCGTGCGCATGCCACGCGACCGGCCCATAGGAGTTAGCAATGCTCCAAATGCCTGTGACATTGCCGAGCCAAAGGAACATTGCGACCGCCGCCCACGCGGCGGCGCTAAGAAAGAATGGCCGGAATCCATAGCTCAAGACCGGAATGCGAGCGAGGCCGGTGATCGCTTTCTTCATCGCAAGAACCATGAGCGGATCGGCGCCGATCAACAGTTGATGGCCCTGGAGCACAAACCACGCATAGAATGCGGCCGCTGCACAGGCGGCGAGCAGCAAAGGCTGCCATGAATGAATTTGCGCACGTCCCGCAATGACTGCCACGAACGGTACAATCGACGTTGCTCGCGCAAGCCTTTCCCACCGATCCGCTCCGAGCCGGGACCGCATCCGGCGATCGAGAATGAAGAAGCCGGCGCCCGCGAGACAGCCGACAAAGCCAAACAGGATGACTGAGACGACATCGCCGTTCGGAGGGATATGGCTTACTGACCAGAGCAGGAAGCCCCAGAGAACTGGGTGCCGGGTGATGCCAGCGATCGGCCCGATCACCCCGCGGTGGTCGATCGCACCGAGATAGACAAGGGATTAGGCTCGGCAAGCCCGGCGATCGTGAGCCATACCGCCACCGGCATCACTACCAATGGTATCAGCGCCTGCCAGGGCTCGGGCGGCCATAGCCCAAATAGGGCGCGCGCAGAGCTGCATCGAGAACCCATACCATGAGGGCGAGCGACAAGACTGAATAGGAGAGGAGATAGAAGCGCTCCCCGGCGAGACCGACCAGGAAATCCCGGACTGAGGGGATTGGCGGAATGATATGGGCGAGGAGAAAGACGACGAGCGCCAAGACAAACTCAAACATCCAGCGCTGGACCAGGTTGGGCGCACCTTCGCCAGCAATCATATAGGCGAAGGCACGGGTGAGGCATGCGCTCCCCGGATCAGCGGACCGGCCCATGACGCCGATCAGCGTCGTCCATTCCTCTGATGATGCGTTATCGGCGTATGTGCGAAAGGCCCAAGAGGCATAGGCACCGAGGGTCAGGCCATTCTCATCGGCGCGAGCGCGAAATTTGGCCAGCAGCGGTAGATCATCGAGGCCAAGGAGAACCTCCATGACGGTGGTTTCGTCTGTCAGACGCGCGATGACATCGCCAAGCAGCACGTGCCACCCTTTCAGTTCACGCGATGCGCTTCGGCACCCGCGATTTCTATTCCTACGATCACCGCACGGGACACAAGGCGAGCGAGATACTGAGCGGTCGCTGTTCGCCGCGCACGGTCGGTCAAATATTCGCTGATCCGCGATGCGACAGACTCGAACGGCAATTGAACGCCCGGGATACGGCGATCGAGACGGATGATGTGCAGACCGTAACGCGTCTCGACCGGCTCGCGGGTGATTTCGCC
Source organism: uncultured Alphaproteobacteria bacterium (assembly GCA_963805405.1). Classification (GTDB taxonomy): domain Bacteria; phylum Pseudomonadota; class Alphaproteobacteria; order Rhizobiales; family Aestuariivirgaceae; genus JAEUMG01. Next base: position 85,070 of record CAWDUC010000002.1, read on the forward strand.
GTCAGCGAGTTGGCGATGGCAGCGGCGAATTCGGCGTGTCATTTCATCAAGCGAGAACTGGCCGAGACGGCCGCCTTCTCCCGACGATGCGCAGCCGGAGTGGGCGCGCGCCAACTCGGTCAAACGAAGCTGGGTTCTTCTCGATCTCGTTTGCGAGCGCCAGCGCTCTCTCACGAGCCAGTGCAAAGGCCGCTGCGTCGCTAGCCCGCGCCGCAATGAGAATATGCTGCGCTTCAAAAAGTTCCGGTGAGCGGAACTTTGCCTGGTTTGCCTCGTAGTACCGCCGCAACTCGCCTTCCTTCGGAACCGGAACGCAGACCTCCCGTTCGATTAGCGCGCGGATCTGAGCTTCTTCGGCGGTTTCGCGCCGGCCCTTTTCATCGAGCAACGGGGCCACCAAGACAGAGTTTCGTCGTATTTCCTCCAACAGAAGCTCGCGCAGCACAAGCGCCTCGGCCGCCTGCCGCCAGGAAGCCGATGGCGATGAGGCAGGATGGTACTGGATTTCACGGGTGATCGCCGCCGCGGGGATGATCGTTCCGTTGACGGAGATAATCCTGGGCGGAGCCTCAGTGGAGTGGGCGCGCAGGACTGTGGTCATGGCCGCCCCCGTACCTGCAATCGTGACGCAGCCGGCGTGCCGGGTGGTCGCGTCGTGCGGACGACCTGGTAACCTCGCCGACCAAGATACCAGACCGGCGCGCTCCAGACGTGCACGAGCCGCGTGAAGGGGAAAACCAAGAAGATCGTCATGCCAAGGAAGAGGTGAAGCTTGAAGATCGGGCTGACGTCGGCGACAAGCGCGGCTACATTGGGTTGCAACGTCAGAATTCCCTGCGCCCAGCTCATGAACTTGACCATCTCATGACCGTTAAGGTGGTTAAGCGACACGATGATGGTCAACAGCCCCAGAATGAGCTGGACGAACAGCAGCAGAAGTATGGCGATATCGCCGAAGGACGATGTTCTGCGGATGCGTGGATCGAGAAGCCGGCGGTGCGTGAGCAAGGCGATACCGGCGAGGCAGGCCAGACCGGCGATACCCCCGACGACGATCGCCATGACCTGCTTGAAGCCATGCGATATGCCAAGCGCGTCGAAGATCCAGATTGGCGTCAACAGTCCAACAAAATGGCCGGCAAAGATGACGAGAATGCCGACATGAAACAGGTTCGATCCCCACATCAATTGACGGCGGCGAAGCAGCTGGCTCGATCCGCTCCGCCACGTATATTGTTCGCGGTCGAAACGAATGACGCTGCCGACGATGAAGACCGTCAGGCAAAGATAGGGATACCAGCCGAAGATCGCGTTGTTCAGAAAATTGTCCATCGCGCGCTCCTATTGCGACCTGGCCGCAGGGCGGCTTCCCGCCCTAATGCGAGCGATCAATCCCTCCTTGCAGCTTCCGAGGGCTTCGGGTCCGAAAGTGACCGGCTCGTCCTGCCAAGCCGCATCAAGTGCCGCCAGATCGTCGGGATCGACATCCGGTTCGGCACGAAGCGCTTGTGTCAGCGCGTCCTGGGAGCCGCCAGAGCGAGCTCGTTAAGGCTGTGAAGCTCGAAGCGTAAGCCGAGCCGCGTTTCGTCGAACGCTCGCCAAGCGCCACAATAATATGCGACGTCTCGCCGATAAGCGCGCGCGCCTCTGCCACCGGACGTGTCGACAGGAACTCGAGGAACAGCGGGAGAGAAATCAGGCAATTCCGTCGCACTGATGGCAAGGCCATTTTTGCGTAAATGCTCGCAAGGTCGATCATTGCCTGGCCGCGATCACGGCACTCGCCATGGACATGTTCGAAGAGATGGAGCGACAACGAGCGTGTCCGGTCGAACAGCAGAACGTAGCGTTCCTGGAGGTCAAAGATATCGTCGCTGGCGATCTCGTCAATCAATTGTTCGAGCCCCCGCTGGCAGCAGAGGACAGCAGCGCCTCGTCGCGAAGCGCATCGAGAAGTTCGCCAGTGGCCTGTTGAAGCTCTACGGTCGGATAGGAGAGGAGAGCCGAGAGCGCTTTGAAAGTTGTTGCCATCAGACCACCTCCATCGGCGACTTCATCCCCTTGGGTTTTCCGAACAGGCTCATCTCGCTGGACCCGTCGGAACAGCCATTGCCGAAGCTGAAGCCGCAGCTACCCCGAAGATCCAGCGCATCTTCCGAACTCTCGCGGTGCGCCGTGGGGATGACGAAGCGATCCTCGTAATTGGCGATCGCCATGATAGCGATACATGTCTTCGATCTGCGCGGACGTGAGGCCGACCCGTTCCGCCACACCTTCATCGATGACGCCATCGACGGTCTTGGCGCGCATATAGGCGCGCATCGCCATCATGCGTTCCAGCGCCAGGGCGACCGGCTCTTCCTTGCCGGCGGTGAGCATGTTGGCGAGATATTTCAGGGGAATGCGCAGTGAGCGGACATCGGGCATATCGCCTTCCAGATCGATCTGGCCCTTTTCCGCCGCCGACTGGATTGGCGACAGCGGCGGGACATACCAGACCATCGGCAGAGTGCGGTATTCTGGATGCAGCGGAAACGCGACCCGCCAGTCCATCGCCATCTTCCAGACCGGTGACTTCTTTGCGGCCTCGATCCAGTTGTGCGCGATGCCATCGGCCGCGGCCTGGGCTTGGACCTTGGGGTCGAAGGGATCGAGGAAAACGGACATCTGCGCTTCGTAGAGATCAGCCTCGTCGGCATGCTGGCAGCGGCCTCGGCGATGCGATCGGCGTCATAGAGAACGACGCCGAGATAGCGGATGCGCCCCACACAGGTCTCGGAACAGACGGTGGGCTGGCCGACTTCCAGCCGCGGGAAAGCACATGATGCATTTCTCGGACTTTCCCGACTGCCAGTTGTAGTAGACTTTCTTGTAGGGGCAGCCGGAGACGCACATGCGCCAGCCGCGGCACTTGTCCTGGTCGATCAGGACGATGCCGTCTTCCTCGCGCTTGTAGATCGCGCCCGACGGGCACACCGCGACGCAGGCCGGATTGAGGCAATGCTCACACAGCCGCGGCAGATACATCATGAAGGTGTTTTCGAACTGGCCGTAAATCTCCTTCTGGATACCCTCGAAATTTGCAGTCCTTGGACCGCTTCGAGAATTCCCCGCCCAGGATTTCCTCCCAGTTCGGGCCGCCCTCGATCTTCTCCATGCGCTCACCGCTCACAAGCGAGCGCGGCCGCGCCGTGGGCATGACCTTGGAATCCGGCGCGGTGTGCAGATGCTGGTAATCGAAGGTGAAGGGCTCGTAATAGTCGTCGATCTCCGGCAGATCCGGATTGGCGAAGATATTGGCGAGGATGCGCCATTTCGCGCCCATGCGCGGCTGGATCTTTCCGTTCCTCTTGCGCAGCCAGCCGCCGTTCCAGCGCTTCTGGTTTTCCCATTCCTTGGGATAACCAACGCCAGGCTTGGTCTCGACATTGTTGAACCAGGCATATTCGACGCCTTCGCGCGAGGTCCACACATTCTTGCAGGTGACCGAACAGGTGTGGCACCCGATGCATTTGTCGAGGTTGAGCACCATCGCGATTTGCGCGCGTACTTTCATGACGCAATCTCCAGCGACGTGCGCGGGCGCTCGGCTCTTCCATCCAGTCGGTCTTCGCCTGCTTGCGAACGATAACGAACTCGTCGCGGTTGGAGCCGACAGTGCCGTAATAGTTGAAGCCGTAGCTTTGATGGGCATAACCGCCGATCATGTGCGTGGGCTTGAGAACCGTGCGGGTGACGGAATTATGAATGCCGCCGCGCTGACCGGTTATCTCGGAACCGGGCATGTTCACGATCTTTTCCTGCGCATGGTACATCATGACCATGCCTTCGGGCACGCGCTGGGACACGACCGCGCGCGCGACCAGCGCGCCGTTCAGATTATAGGCCTCGATCCAGTCGTTATCCTCGATACCGACCTTCTTCGCATCGACTTCGCTGATCCACACGATCGGTCCGCCGCGCGACAGGGTCAGCATCAGGAGATTGTCGGTATAGGTCGAGTGGATGCCCCATTTCTGGTGCGGCGTGATGAAGTTCAGGACGATCTGCTTGTTGCCATTGTCCTTGGTGTCGATGATCGGCTTGATGGTCTTGGTGTCGATCGGCGGGCGATAGACCACCAGCTGCTCGCCGAAGGCCCGCATCCAGGGATGATCCTGGATAGAGCTGCTGGCGGCCCGTCAGGGTGCGCCAGGGGATCAGCTCATGCACATTGGTATAGCCGGCATTGTAGCAGACCTTTTCCGACTCGATGCCGGACCAGGTCGGTGAGGAGATGATCTTGCGCGGTTGCGCCTGGATGTCGCGGAAGCGGATCTTCTCGTCCTCTTTGGCCTCGCCAGATGGGCATGTTCGCGGCCGGTGAATTCGCTAAGCGCATTCCAGGCCTTGACGGCGACTTCGCCATTGGTCTCCGGCGCGAGGGACAGGATGACTTCGCAGGCATCGATGTCGGTTTCGATCCGGGCAGGCCTTTGCTCACACCCTCCTCCAGAACAATGCCATTGAGCTTGCCCAGCAATTCGACTTCATGCTCCGTGTTCCAGCCATGCCCTTGCCGCCATTGCCCAGCGTCTGCATCAGCGGCTCCGAGCGCCGTGAAGCGCTTGTAGAGATTGGGATAGTCGCGCTCGACCACGGTGACTGCCGGCATGGTCTTTCCCGGGACGGCGTCGACCTCGCCCTTTTTCCATTCCTTGACGTCGAAGGGCTGGGCGAATTCGCCGGCGGTGTCGTGCATGCATGGGTGTGAGGACCACATCCTTTTCGTCACCGAGCACTTCCGGCGCGATTTCGAAAACGCTTCGGCGATGCCCTTGTAGATATCCCAGTCGCTGCGGCTCCCCAGACAGGATCGACCGCCGCGGTCAGCGGATGGATGAAGGGATGCATGTCGGAAGTGTTGAGGTCGTTCTTCTCGTACCAAGTGGCGGTCGGCAGCACGATGTCGGAATAGACGCAGGTCGTTGACATGCGAAAATCAAGCGTGACCAGAAGGTCGAGCTTTCCTTCCGGCGCCTCCTCATGCCAGACGACTTCGGCCGGCTTGCTGCGGCCAGTCCTCGCCGAGGTCCTTGCCCATGAACGCCATGCTTGGTGCCAAGAAGATGCTTCAGGAAATATTCGTGGCCCTTGCCGGATGGAACCCAAGCAGATTGGAGCGCCAGACGAAAAGATTGCGCGGCCAGTTCGCCGGATTGTCGGGATCCTCGCAGGAGAGCTTGAGCTCGCCCGACTTCGATGCCTCGCGCGACGTAGTCCTTCGGCTCGAGGCCCGCCGCGACCGCAAGCTTCGCGACGTCAAGAGGATTGGTCTGCAGCTGCGGTGCCGATGGCAGCCAGCCCATGCGCTCGGCGCGCACATTGAAGTCGATCAGCGCGCCATCCCAGGGCCTGCCTGCGCGAGTCGGCGAGAGAATCTCTCGATACCCAGCGTCTCGTAGCGCCATTGATCGGAATGGGCGTACAAGGAGGAGGTCGAGTTCATCTGCCGCGGCGGGCGCGCCCAGTCGAGGGCGAAGGCGAGCGGCAGCCAGCCGGTCTGCGGCCGCAGTTTTTCCTGGCCGACATAATGCGACCAGCCGCCGCCCTCCTGGCCGACGCAGCCGCACATCACCAGCATGTTGATGATGCCGCGATAGTTCATGTCCATATGGTACCAGTGGTTGATGCCGGCGCCGAGAATGACCATCGATTTGCCCTTGGTCTTCTCGGCATTGCGCGCGAAGGCGCGGCCGACGGATAATCTGGTCGCGCTTCACGCCGGTGATGCGTTCCTGCCAGGCCGGCGTATAGGGCGCGATTTCATCATAAGCTGGTGGCGACATTGCTCGCCGCCGAGGCCGCGATCCACGCCGTAATTGGCGCAAACAGATCGAAAACGGTGGCGACATGGCCTCGCCATCGGCCAGTTGCAGCTGCCGGACCGGCACGTTGCGCATGAGAATTCGTTGATGGTCGGTGCCGGCGAAATAGTCGTGCTGGCGGCCACCGAAATAGGGGAAACGCGACCGGCAGAATCGCGTCCTGCGCTTTTCCACCAGGGACAGGCGAGCGACTCATGTCCGTCGGCGGCCCTCTGCTCGAGATTCCATTCCTTTCTCGCCCCAACGAAAGCCGACCGATCCCTTCGGCACCACGACCGATCCGTCAGTCTCGTCAAAGGCGACTGTCTTCCATTCCGGATTGTTTGCCTCGCCCAGGGTGCCACGAAATCGCGGCCCGCAGGAACCGCTCCGGCACATAACGGCCATCCTGTTTGACCAGCCGCACCAGGAACGGCATGTCGCTATATTTGCGGCAATAGTCGTGAAATACGGCGTCTGCCGGTCGACGTGGAATTCGCTTGCAGGATGACGTGGCCGAAGGCCATGGCGAGGGCGGAATCGGTGCCCTGCTTGGGATGCAGCCAGAGATCGCCGAATTTCGCCGCCTCGCTATAGTCCGGGCAGATGACCACGCTTTTGGCGCCGCGATAACGCGCCTCGGTATAGAAATGGGCGTCGGGCGTGCGCGTCTGCGGGACGTTCGATCCCCACAGAAGCAGGAATCCCGCATTGTACCAGTCGGCGCTTTCCGGAACGTCGGTCTGCTCGCCCCAGGTCTGCGGCGAGGCCGGCGGCAGGTCGCAATACCAATCGTAAAAGCTCAGGCAGACGCCACCCAGCAGGGACAAGATAGCGCGTGCCGGCGGCATAGGACACCATCGACATCGCCGGAATGGGCGAGAAGCCGACGATGCGGTCGGGACCGTATGCGGATCGTATAGGCGTTGGCCGCCGCGATGATCTCGTTTGCCTCGTCCCAGCCCAGCGCGAACGAAGCCGCCCAGCCCGCGCTTCTCGATGTAGGATTTGCGCTTCGTCAGGGTCCTCGACGATCGACTTCCAGGCGGCGACCGGCGTCTTCGTCTTGCTCGCTTCGCGCCAGAGCCTGAGGGCGCAGCGCACCAGCGGATATTTCAGGCGATTGGCGGTATAGAGATACCAGCAATAGCTTGCGCCGCGCGAGCAGCCGCGCGGCTCGTGGTTGGGCAGTTCGGGCCGGGTGCGCGGATAATCGGTTTGTTGTGTCTCCCAGGTGACGATGCCGCCCTTGACATAGATCTTCCAGCTGCAGGAACCCGTGCAGTTCACGCCATGGGTGGAACGCACGATTTTGTCGTGCGGCCAGCGCTGGCGGTAGGCATTTTCCCACGAGCGATCTTCGTTTGTGACGACACCATGACCGTCAGAAAATGTATCAACGTTCTTCCGGAAAATGTTAGGCGGTCGAGAAATTGCGACATATGATATTGACCCTCCTTAGGTGGCGGCTGCCGGGTGGATCGGATGTGCCGCGCTTGGCACGTTCAACGTCATGGAGAAGCCGCCCTTGCGGGTGTAGACAGACCCAGGTGATGACGAGACAGCTCACGTAGAAGATGAGGAAGCCCCAGAGTGCCATTGACGGGCCGCCAGTGAGCGCGATCGAACTCCCATAGCCCTTAGAACAAAGAACGCCCAAAAGCGGCTATTGCGGAAGTGAAGCCGGTGATCGCGGCGAACTCCTTCTCTGCATGCCGACGGCGCGTCTCGGCGTCGGCTTGAGGCATAAGGCGCCCCATTTCCTTGGCCATGATCTGCCGGGATCATCTGGAAGGTCGATGCATTGCCGACACAGGTGGCGAAGAACAACACCAGGAACGAGCGAAGAAACCCCAGAAGGCGCCCGGCTGATCTTTGCGGCGATGAACCACAGAGACGCCTGCAACGCCCAGCCATCATCAGAACGAAAACCCAGATGGTAACCTGGCGCCGCCATATTTGTCGGCGAGCCAGCCCGTACCGGAGCGCGCAAGTGCGCCCACAAGCGGCCCAAGAAAGGCGAATTGGAGAACGTTGACCTCAGGAAAAAGGTCTTGGTGAGGAGCGGGAAGCCGGCCGAATACCCGATGAAGGAGCCGAAGGTACCAGTGTAGAGCCAGCACATGATCCAATTGTGCCGGCGCTGAAGATTACCGCCTGCTCGGCGAATGATGCCCTGGCCGCAGCGATGTCGTTCATGCCGAACCAAGAGGCAAACGCCGAAATTGCAATGAAAGGCACAAAGATGAAGCCGGCATTCTGCAGCCATAACGGCGCCTCGCCCGTCGGCCCCTTCACCATGCGGATCGCCGCCGAGCCAGCCGAAAATTCCAGCGGTAATCGCGAGCGGCACGACGAACTGGACGACGCTAACGCCGAGATTGCCAAGGCCGGCATTAAGCGCGAGCGCGTTGCCCTTCTCGGCCTTCGGGAAAAGAAGGAGATGTTCGCCATGGACGACGCGAAGTTGCCGCCACCAAATCCGCAGAGAAGTGCCAGAATGAGCAGCACGACATAGGGGGTGTCTGGGTTCTGGACAGCATAGCCAATGCCAAGCGCTGGGATGATCAGCGACCAGGTCGTGAGCGTGGTCCAGAGCCTCCCGCCGAAGATCGGCACCATGAAGGATAAAAAATGCGCAATGTCGCACCCGACAGACCCGGCAGTGCGGCGAGCCAGAAGAGTTCATCCGTGGTGAACGCGAACCCAACCAGTGGCAGCTTCGCGACAACAACCGACCACACCTGCCAGACAGCGAAGGACAGCAGCAGTGCCGGGATGGAGAGCCACAGATTGCGCTTGGCAATCTGGCGTCCCTTGCTCGCCCAGAAGCCCGAGTCCTCGGGGCGCCATTCGGTCAACACGGCCCTCTCCGAACGTGGAACAGCCGCGGGGCTCGGGCATGCCCTGCATCTCGGGAATGGCGGCAGCTTGGCGAGGGCCTCGCCGACTCACTTCGCGCTCCATCTGCCGGACGGCCACGTGCATCCATATGAGCGCACCCCGAGACGAGGACGAAGAGCGCCATGAAACAGCTCGTCCACAGGCCAGTCAGGTCGAGGAGGACGCCAAAGAGGATGGCAGTACGAAGCCTCCGAGACCTCCGATCATGCCAACGAGCCCGCCAACAGAACCGACATGGCTTGGGTAATATGGGGGATGTGCTTGTAGACTGCGGCCTTGCCAGGGCCATGAAGAAGCCGAGCACAAAAACCGTAACGGTAAAGCCGACGACGCCCATTTCCATATGGAAGGCAACCGGCCCCTTCGTGGTCTAACCACATAGTCGGTGGGCGGATAGGAGAGATGAAGGTCGTCGCAACGGCGACCAGGAACGTCCAATAGAGTACCCGGCGCACTCCATAGGTGTCGGAGAGATGCCCCGCCATAGGCGCGGAAAATGCTGGCGGGCACAGAGAAGAAGCCGCGAAGCATCCCGGCCGTTCTGATGTCGAGGCCATAGACGTTGATGAGATATTGCGGCAGCCACAGCGCCAGAGCGACAAAGGCTCCGAAGACGAAGAAGTAATAGAGAGAGAAGCGCCAGACTTGGACATTTCTGAGCGGCTCGAGTTCAGCCAAGCGGGCTTGGGTTTTATGCCGGCGCGCCGCCTTTCGACGAGGACCGGATCGTCTTCTGCCATGAACCAGAAGATGACAGCCATGACGACCAGCGCTGCCGCCCAAACCTGGGCGACCATGTGCCAGCCATAGGCTACGAGCACAAACGGCGCGATAAATTTGGTGACTGCGGCGCCCACATTGCCGGCGCCGAAAATGCCAAGCGCCGTCCCTTGTTTTTCAGCCGGATACCAGCGCGAGACGTAGGCTACGCCTACCGCAAATGAGCCGCCTGCGATGCCCACGCCAAGCGCCGCTACGAGCATTTCCGGATAGGTGTTGGCTAGGTCGCAGGAAAGTCGCAAGCGCCGCGGCGAGCATCGTGGCGGTAAATACACTCGGCCACCATATAGATCTGTCCAGATCCCGAGCGCGACCCTGATCAATGACCCGGTCAGGATCGGCGTGCCAACGAGAAGCCCGAATTGAGTTTCGGTGAGGCCGAGGTCCTCGCGAATCTCGATGCCGATGATCGCGAAAAGGGTCCAAACGGCAAAGCACACGGTGAAAGCGACGGTGCTCAAGCCCAGCATCTGGCCGGATTTCGGATGGACCTTCGTCTGCATTGTCGACTGCCCCTGACATCGGTGAACAAACCCCCTTGGGTCCGGCAGTTTTCGAAAATGGCAGACTAAGCTAAATCTATAATTGATCTGGATCAACGCATCGCGTGATAATTATCACGATAATTCGAATCGACCATCCGACCAGCCATAGGAATAGACCGTTGAGATGAACGATGAGCAGATGCCGACAGACTTGCCCTTGTTTCGTGCGCTTTCAGAATCAACTCGAGCTAATTTGCTCCGATCGACAATGACTCATAGCCTGTCGCGGCAGGGGCGGTCTTGTTCGAGCAAGGCGTGGTGCCGAACTTTCAGATCATCGTCATCTCAGGATCGGTGCAACTGTTCGGCCGGTCGATTGATGAGCGCGAAGTCCTTATCGAGGTCGTTCGCCCGCCCGAATTCGTCATCCCAGCCGCTGTTATGAGCGGAGCCCCATATCTCATGCAGGCTCGAGTGCCCGAAGCATCGCGCTTTGTTTTAATTCAAGCCGACGTCTTCCGCGCTGCGGTTCTGGCCGATCCTCATTTGGCGCAAGCGGTTATCGCGAGTCTCGCACAACAGTTCCGCCGGATGGTGCGGCAGATAAAAAACCTCAAGCTCAGATCTTCGACCCAGCGTGCGGTTGCTACATTTTGGCGTTGGCCGAGCGCAAGGACGCGAGACCATGTCGTTCTCCCCATACGAGAAGATTGATTGCATCCGAACTGGGCATGAAGCGCGAGATCTTTTTCCCGTGCCCTGTCGAGCCTGGAGAAGTCCGGCATAAGGGTAGATGGCCAGAGCTATAACAATTCTCGATATAGATTGCTTGAAAACGGAATGCATGCCCGATTTGCTCATCGATGGTCCGGATGACAGCAGATCTCTGAAATTCTGATTGCTTCGGCCCAGCGCGTCCGGGATCAGCTGCGAAATACGGACACAGCGGTACACAATCAAAACGGTCACCGCTGGCGAAAGCCACACGGGCTTTGCATAAGCTTGGAGTAGCTTCAGTATTTTGGTTCTGGGAACGGGATT
>CAWDUC010000003.1:0-115116 GCA_963805405.1 uncultured Alphaproteobacteria bacterium
CGCGCCAATGCATCGGACCCGGCAAGCCACCGTCACACAATCGTTTTGGGGTTGAAACAGTTCGGTCGTAGGTCTTGCCTAGGATTTCACCTCCGCAGAAATCAGACAAGGAGAGGCCGATGTCGGAGAAGACATTCTCGCGAGCGCAGCTTTATGAATTGAGCGAAAATCAAGGGCGCAACGCATCAGCAAACCCCTTTATGGGCGAGATCATCGCCGCCCGGTTCAACCGCCGCGATCTCTTGAAGGGTGCATTGGCGGTGACGGCGATCAACACGACGATCGGCGGACTTGCGCTTTCGGCCTCGACACGCGCCATGGCCGCCGCCACGACAAGTTTTGGCTTCGGCGAAGTCGAAGCAGGCGTCGACGACAAGCATCATGTGGCGCCCGGTTACGATGCTGATATCCTGATCCGCTGGGGCGACCGGTCGTGCCCGATGCGCCGGCCTTCGATCCGATGAAGCAATCGGCCGACGCTCAGGACAAGCAGTTCGGCTACAATAACGATTTCATCGGCTATCTTGCCGATCGCAGCGATCCGCCGATCACGGTCTGCTCTGCGTCAATCACGAATACACCAACGAAAGCATATGTTTCCGGGCCTCTCCGGCGAGCAGGACGCCAAAGAAATCAAATTCAAGGGGATGACGCAGGAACTGGTCGGAATCGAGATGGCGGCCCATGGCGGCACGTTCTCGAAATTCCAAGCGAAGGTGGCAAATGGTCTAGGTCGTGCCCGACAGCCAATATGCCCGCCGCATCACCGCGGACACCGAGATGGAGATCTCCGGCCCGGCTGCCGGACAGTGACCGCATGAAAACCAGGGCCGACCCCTCCGGTACGCAGGTATCGGGCATGCTCAACAACTGCGCCGGCGGCATCACGCCCTGGGGCACCTAGCTGACGGCGCGAAGAGAACTTCAACGGCTATTTCTGGGGTAAATCGCCGAAAGCGATCACCCGTTGCCAAGCCTTCAAACGTTATGGCGTGCCCGGCAATGGTATAATCTGGGGCGACTTTCACGACCGCTTCGACGTCGACAAGGAACCGAACGAGGCCAATCGCTTCGGCTGGATCGTCGAGATCGATCCCTACGATCCCGATTCCGTGCCGATCAAGCGTACCGCGCTGGGCCGCTACAAGCATGAGGGCGCCGAAGCCATCATCAACAAAGACGGCCGGGTCGTCGTCTATATGCGGCGACGACGAGCGATTCGATTATCTCTACGATTCGTCACAGACGGCACGTTCAACCCGAATGATCGGGCCGCCAATCGCGGCTGCTCGATGACGGCACGTTCTATCGGTCGCGCAGGTTCGAGCCGACGGCAGCATGAATGGCTGCCGCTCGTACAGGGCCAAGGGCCGTTGACGGCGGCAAACGGTTTCACCAGCCAGGCGGACGTGCTGATCGAGACCCGCCTCGCCGCCGATTGCTCGGCGCCACGCACGATGGATCGCCCGGAGGACGTCGAACCGAACCCCAAGACCAACAAGGTCTATGTGATGCTGACCAACAACAACAAGCGCAAGCCGAGCAGGTCGATGCTGCCAATCCGCGCGCCGACAACAAGTCGGCCATATCGTCGAGCTGACGCCGCCCGACGGCGATCACGCGGCGGCGAAGTACAGTTGGGATGTTCTCGTCAGATGCGGCGATCCTTCGATTCCGAGTCGGCGCCAGTTTCGCATCCGGCGACCACCAAAACGGCTGGTTCGGCCTGCCGGATAACTGCGCGATCGACACCGAGGGCCGGTTGTGGATCGCCACCGACAGGGCGACAATAGGAAAGCACGGGCACTACGGACGGCGTCTGGGCGCTGGAGACCGAGGGCGACATGCGCGGCACCAGTCGAAGATGTTCTTCCGCGTACCGGTCGGCGCCGAAATGTGCGGGCCGATGTTCACGCCGGACGACAAAACACTGTTCCTCGCGGTACAGCATCCCGGCGAAGAGGATGCCGAAGCCTATCCGGTGATCGTTCGAAAAACCCGCAACCCGCTGGCCGGATTTCGCCGAGGGAATGCCGCCGCGGCCGTCCGTGGTGGTGATCACCAAGGAGGATGGCGGGCTGATCGGGGCTTGATACGGACCAGGATGGGGGCGGACAGAGCGTCGCCCCCTCACCTTAGGGAGACCCTTGCAGAATTAAATTCCTTGACATAGACTCGGTTGCGTTCTATATATGTTTCATGAACATAATGCAGATAACACTGATCTTCACTCTACTCCGCGGCCTTCTGGGCATAGCCCAAGCGCTCATTGAGGCGATCAAGCAGGGTGCGGGCCGAATTGGGGATCGGGGTGCCTGGCGGGAACACGGCGAGCACGCCCATCTCCTTCAAGGCATCGACGTCCTCAGGGGGCACGATGCCGCCCACGACAATGGCGATATCGGACCGGTCACTGGCGGCGAGCGCGGCCTTCAGGGCCGGGATCAGCGTCATGTGGCTGGCGGTGAGGGACGAGATGCCGATGACATGAACATCGGCGTCGATCGCCGCGGCGGCGACCTCTTCGGGGGTTGCGAAGAGCGGGCCAATGCGGACATCGAAGCCCATGTCGGCAAAGGCGGAGGCGATCACCTTCTGGCCCCGGTCATGACCATCCTGGCCGATCTTGGCGACGAGGATGCGCGGCGGCCGGCCGTCGCTCTCGGCAAAGGCGCGAACCATGCCACGCGCGGTCTCGAAGGCTTCAGCACCATGGGAGGCTTGCGCATAGACGTCCGAGATCGCGCGGATTTCCGGGACGTGCCGCTTCCAGGCGCGCTCCAAGGCGAGCGACATCTCGCCAACGGTCGCACCGACACGCGCGGCGTCGATGGCGGCCTCAAGCAGATTGCCATCGCCGCCGCGAGCGATCGCGGTCAAGCTGCTGAGGGCGGCTTCGCAAGCCTGCGCGTCGCGCTTTTCCTTGAGGCGGGCAAGCTTGTCGAGTTGTCGGGCGCGCACCGCACTATTGTCGACCTTCAGGAGATCGATGACGGGCTCGCTCGCCACGCGATGGATATTGACGCCGATGATCTGCTGCTCACCCGTGTCGATGCGGGCCTGCGTGCGCGCCGCGGCTTCCTCGATGCGCAATTTGGGAATGCCGGCGGCGATGGCATTGGCCATGCCGCCCATGGCCTCTATCTCGGCAATATGGGTCTCGGCGCGCGCGGTCAGATCGGCGGTCAAGCGTTCGACGAAGTAACTGCCGCCCCAAGGATCGATGACCCGACTGGTGCCGGCTTCCTGCTGGAGGAAGAGCTGCGTGTTGCGGGCAATGCGGGCCGAGAAATCGGTCGGCAAAGCCAAGGCTTCATCAAGCGAATTGGTGTGAAGCGACTGGGTGCCGCCCTGCGTCGCCGCCATCGCCTCGATGCAGGTACGGGTCACGTTGTTGAAGACATCCTGTGCGGCAAGACTTCAGCCGGACGTCTGGCAATGCGTGCGCAGGATCAGCGAGCGCGCATCGTGCGGCGCGAATTGGCGCATGAGCTTGGCCCACAGCGCGCGCGCAGCGCGCATCTTGGCGACTTCCATGAAGAAGTTCATGCCGATCGCCCAGAAGAAGGAAAGGCGCGGCGCGAAACGATCGATGTCGAGGCCGGTGGCAATCCCGGCACGGACATAGTCGACGCCGTCCGCCAAGGTGTAGGCGAGTTCGAGGTCGGCGGTCGCTCCGGCCTCCTGCATGTGATAACCCGATATCGAGATCGAATTGAATTTCGGCATCTTCTCGCTCGTGTAGGCGAAGATGTCGGAGACGATGCGCATCGATTCCTTCGGCGGATAGATGAAGGTGTTGCGCACCATGAACTCTTTCAGAATGTCGTTCTGAATGGTGCCGGAAAGTTTTTCAGGCGGAACGCCCTGCTCCTCGCCCGCGACAATATAGAGCGCCATGATCGGCAGAACCGCGCCGTTCATGGTCATCGAGACGCTCATCTTGTCGAGGGGAATGCTGTCAAAGAGCGTCCTCATGTCGAAAATCGAATCGATGGCGACGCCGGCCATGCCGACATCGCCGGCAACACGCGGATGATCCGAGTCATAACCGCGATGGGTCGGAAGATCGAAGGCGACCGACAACCCCATCTGGCCTTGCACCAAATTGCGCCGGTAGAAAGCGTTGGATTCCTCCGCCGTCGAGAAGCCGGCATATTGGCGGATGGTCCAGGGCTGCGTCACATACATGGTGGCATAAGGCCCGCGCGTATAAGGCGGGAGGCCCGGGAAGCCAGCCATTTCGGCGAGGCTCGAGGCATCATCGGCGCGATAGACGGATTTGATTGCGATGCCTTCAGGCGCCGTCCAGGCGGCGCTTTCGAGAAGGACCATATCGCGCGCGACGAAGGGAACAGTCGTGAAGTCCGGAATGCGGCTCATGCGCCGGTCCTCGCTGCGACCTTTGCCTCGAAGGGTTCGGCGCGACGCGAAGCCGGAAGCGGCTCGATGAGGATCGCCGCGGCCATGCGCGGGCGCGGCGTAACCGGGATCGCCGCTTCGGTTTCGGGCGCGGGCTCCTTCGGATTGGCAAAGGCGGTCACACCGAGAATTGATTGCTTACCATCGGCGATGCGCTCCGATGCCAGCCTTCGGGCATCCGCAAGACGGTCCTGGACCACACCAGCGCGCAAAGCCTCGACGATGCCACCGGCATTCTCGATCGCGTGGAACTCGGCCCAGGCGCGCCCGCACAGCTCTTTGGTGAGGCTTTCGACATAGCCCGAACCTGCGGCGGGATCGGCGACGCGCCACAAATGCGATTCCGCCAGGAGGACATTCTGGCTGTTGCGAGCGACGCGGCGCGAAAAGGCATTGGGAAGCCCTTGCGCATCCGAGAAGGGCAGAACGCAAATCGAATTGGCTCCACCAAGGCCGGCGCCGAAGACTGCAGCCGTGGTACGCAGGATATTGGTGTGCGGATCCTTCGCCGTCATCATGCGCCATGATGTTTCGCCGTGTAGCTTGAGCGGCGCGCCTACGAGACTGCACGCGTCGAGGACTCGCGACCACAACAATCGCATGGCGCGGAACTTGGCGAGGGTGAGGAACATGTCTTCATCGGCGGCAAGCGTAATACCGATCGCGCCGACCAGGGCGTCGTCGGGAAGGCTTTCAAGCGCGCGCAAGTAGGCAACCGCCGTTGCAAGTATAAATCCGAGTTCCTGCGCTTCGCTTGCGCCAGCGTCATGCCAGATGCGGCCATCGGCACGCATGAAGGGGCCTGCAAAATTCTGCAGGCGAAGTCCGCCGACCGTCGACAGCACGCGATCGGCGACTTCCGGCCAAGGCGCGGCGAGATCGCCGCGCGCCGCCATGGCGCCGATCGGATCCATACCGAAATCGAGATCGAGACGTTCCGGATCGACAGGTTGCTTCGCGATGACGGCCGCCAGCGCCGTCGCCGCGCGGCGACCATGCGGGCCGGGCTCCAGGCGCAATGCGATGCAATCGAGCCGGATGTCGGCCAACATACGCTCGATCGTCGGCTCGTCATGTTCATTGAGGCCGAAGCCATGGCCAGACGCGGCGCCGTGAAAAATCACTGAGAGGCCGGACGCGCCATGTTCGAGATCATCGAGCGCCTGCGCATTGGCGGCGGCGGCATCGGAAAGATCGATGCGCTGCGAGACGATCCAGGGCGCAGCCTGCTTGCGCCAGGCGCGCGGACCTTTCATCCCGCCATATAGCGGCTCTACCGCGATGCCGCCGGCCGTCGCCGAGACCAGGCTTTCCGCGAAGGCCGCACCCTTCAGCACGGCGTCGACGCGTTTCAGCCAGTCGTCATGGGTGACCTTGGGAAATTCGCCTGACAGGGATGAGTCGCTCATTCGAACCGATGTTTCGTGCCGCGGAAAGGCTTCTACTGCGAAGCTGGCTGGTCAGCAAATCGCGGATGCTTCCGCGCGGGGTCCGAATATGGGATGGATTGCAATCATGCCGGACGCTCCAACCTTCCCGAAGCTCGGCGCCAGTGCCTGCGTTTGGCGCCAAGGCCGCGTGCTCATTGTCCAGCGCGGCAAACCGCCATTGGTCGGAATATGGAGCCTGCCGGGCGGTGCGGTTGAGCCGGGCGAGACAACCATGGCGGCGGCGGCGCGCGAACTCGCCGAGGAAACGGGTGTCACGGCGTCGCTCACACGGCTTGTCGATCTTGTCGATATCATCCGTCACGGCGCGGATGGAGCTCTCGCCTTTCACTATACGGTCGCCTGCTACACCGGCCGCTGGATTTCGGGCGAACCCGTAGCCGCCACCGACGCTCTCAACGCGCGTTTTGCCGAAGTGTCCGAACTCGACGCGCTCAAGATGACGGAGGGCACGCCGGCCATCATACGGCGTGCGCTGGCGCTGCTCGGCGGTTAAGACAAAACCAACCAATTCTATTAACCCTTTCGCAAGGAATAGATCGAGGCTTGCGGCGACTCCGCTAAGTTCGGGCTTCGAAACGCCGGTGGGACGGCGTCACGCCGTTGGACGGGCAGGAATGGAAAAAATCAACGAAGCGCCGGCATCCCTCGATGATGCCAATCAGGCAAAGCGCGCCGCATTGCGCTACATCATCGATGCCTGGGAGGAAGCCGTGCATGACGGGCTCGATCCCGATTGCATCGCGACAGCGGCGATCTTCGCCGCTTTTTCCGATATGATCGGGTGTTATGGCGAGGAGCCGGTGGCGAAGCTCGCCGAGCGCCTGCCGGAGCGGATCAGGGCCGGCGAATTCACCGTCGCTCAGACCCGGCAGTAGTCGTATCCCCTCCGCCACAGAAGGTGGGGTGGGAGGTTGGCTACGCCCATAACGGCACGAAGGCGTCGAGCAGAAAGACGAAGCCCAAGGCGATTATCAAGACACCGGCCCAGTGATTGATGCGGTCGAGCCAGACGCCGTTGATGCGGGTGCGCAGGAAACCGACCATGCCGGAAATGAAGCCCCACCAGGCGAGGCTTCCGAGCATGACGCCGAGCACCGTCATGGCGGCTCGAGCAGGTGCCGTCGTTAATTGCAGCGCGGCACCCATGGTGCCGAAGATGGCCAGCATACCCATCATGGTGGCGGGGTTGGTGACGGTCAGGATGAAGGTCTGGAAGATCTTGCGGCCCGCCGCCTGACCGGTGATCGGACCGGCCGCCTGCGCCAAGGCATCGGGATCGACATGGGCGCGGCTCGTTTTGATGCCAACGAAAATCAGGATGATGCCGCCAATGGCGCCAAGCGCGGTCGCATGGCCCATGACGAATTCCTCGATCTGGCGCACGCCGAAGGCGGCAACGGATGCAAAGCAGCCATCGCCGATCACCGAACCGAGGCCCGCAAAGAGACCGCCGAGAAAGCCGCGCGACAAGGCAGTGCGCAGCACGATCAGATTGATCGGGCCGATCGGCGCCGCAATCGCAATGCCAATGAAGAAGCCGATGAAGAGCGTGTCGAGCGGCATCTCGTCAGAGATCGACCACCACGCGGCCGCGAATCTTGCCGGCAATGATCTCGTTCGCGATGCGCGGGACGTCGTCGAGCTTCACATGGCGCGACAGGCCGCGTAATTTCGCGAGATCAAGATCCCCAGCCAGGCGCCGCCAGGCTTCGACGCGCCGCGGCTTGGGGCATGTCACCGAATTGACGCCGATGAGTTTCACGCCGCGCAGGATGAAGGGCGCAACAGAAGTCGGCAGGTCCATGCCTTGGGCCAGGCCGCAGGCGGCGACGGTGCCTTCGGGATTGGTCTGCGACAGGACATTGGCGAGCGTGACGGAGCCCACCGAATCGACGGCCGCCGCCCAGCGCGCCTTGGCGAGCGGCTTGACGGGCGTGTTGAACTCATTGCGGTCGATGATCGAGGCGGCGCCAAGGCTCTTGAGATAATCGGATTCCTCAAGGCGACCCGTCGAGGCGACGACCTTGTAGCCGAGCTTGGCGAGGACGGCGATGGCAATCGATGCCGACGCCGCCAGCGGCACCCGTGACCAGTACTTCGCCATCCGTCGGGCTTCACGCCTTCATGCTTCCAGCGCCATCACGCAGAGCATCGCGGTATAGCCGGCCGTGCCGATCGCCATGGCATCGGCGGTCGTCATCTTTCGGCACGCGCACAAGCCAATCGCCCGGCACGCGCGCGAGCGCGGCATAGCCGCCATGATGGCGTTTCGCCGACGCCCCAGCCATTGAGCACGACGCGATCACCCGGCTTCCATTCGGGATTGGTCGAAGCTAACAACCTCGCCGGCAAAATCAATGCCGGGAATGAGCGGGAATTTGCGGACGATCGGGATCTTGCCGGTGAGGGCGAGGCCGTCCTTGTAATTCACCGTCGAGTGCTCGACGGCGACGGTGACATCGCCTTCCATCAGATCGGCCTCGGTCAAATCGGCAAAGGCGACTTCCTGGCCGGAATCGGTCTTCTTCACCTGGATGGCGCGAAATTTCGTCATTGTCCGTCACTTCTTTCGTTCATTGTGGCTGGATTGCTTCGGCGAAGGCAATGGGGCGGCCGCGCGCGATGCCCGTGATCGCGCCATCCCACATGATCTTGTCGCCGCGCAGGATCGTGCCTTGCGGAAAGCCCGTCACGTCCATGCCGTCATAGGGCGTCCAGCCGCAGCGGCTCGCGATCCAGGCATTGGTGATGCGCCAGCGGCGCTTGAGATCGACGATGGTGAAATCGGCATCGTAGCCTTCGGCAATGCGGCCCTTGCCGGCGATGCCGAAGATGCGCGCGGGGCCGTGGCTCGAAAGGTCGACGAAGCGCTCAAGGGTGAGGCGGCCCTTGTTCACATGATCGAGCATGACGGGAACGAGCGTCTGCACGCCCGGCATGCCTGACGGCGAATCCGGATAGGGCTTGGCTTTCTCCTCGAGCGTATGCGGCGCGTGATCGGAGCCCAGAATATCGACGAGGCCATTGGCGAGCGCCCTCCACAGCGCGTCGCGGTGATGCGGAATCGCGCACCGGCGGGTTCATCTGCAATCTGGTGCCGAGCCGCGCATAGTCTTCGGACGAGAAGGTCAGATGATGCGGCGTGACCTCGACGGTGGCGAGATCCTTGTGCGCCGCTAAGCAACGGCAGTTCATCGGCGGTCGAGACATGGAGAACATGGATGCGCTTGCCGGCGGCACGCGCGAGACGCAACAGCCGCTCGGTGCAAAGCCGCGCGGCCTCGGCATCGCGCCAAACAGGGTGGCTCGACGGCATCGCCGGTGCGGCGACGCGAGAGGCGATCGCGCAGGCGGAATTCGTCCTCGCTATGGAAGGCGGCGCGGCGCGAGATCTTTGCGAGGATGCGGGCGAGACCCTCATCGTCATCGACCAGCAGGTCGCCGGTCGATGAGCCAATGAAGACCTTGATGCCGGCGCAGCCTGGCGAGCTTTTCGAGGCGCGGCAAGGTCGTCGACATTGTCGCGCGGTGCCGCCGACGAAGAAGGCAAAATCGCATTGCATGCGGTTGGTGGCGCGGCGCGATCTTGTCGGCGAGCGCTTGCGCCGTGACGGTGGTGGGCTTGGTGTTGGGCATTTCGAAGACGCCGGTCACGCCGCCCAGGACCGCGGCGCGGCCGCCGGTCTCGAGATCTTCCTTGTGCTCGGCGCCGGGCTCGCGCAGGTGGACCTGGGTGTCGATGACGCCGGGCAGGACATGGAGACCGGTGCAATCGAGGACTTCGCGCGGCCTTGTCGAAGCGGCCAAGACGCGACGATGCGGCCATCCTGGAACGGCCACGTCGCGAATCAGGGCGCCGTCATGGTTGACGACGGTTCCGCCTTTCAAAATCAGGTCATAGGCCTCGGCCATGTGCTATCCTTGAACGCCCGGCGGGGCATACGTAAATGGAGTGGCACGGCCACGCAACAATGAGCAGCGATCCCTCTGATTCAATCCATCGAAATCCTGCCCGGACGCAGCGTTCTGGCGGTCACGGGGCCGGATGCGGCGGATTTCCTGCAAGGCCTGGTCACCAGCGATGTCGAGAAGCTTGGCGCCCGGCGCGGCCGGCTATGCGGCGCTGCTGACGCCGCAAGGCAAGATCCTGTTCGATTTCCTCGCTGCAGCGGCAGGAGGACGGGTTCCTGATCGACTGCGCTACGCCGCAGCGCGAGGCGCTCGTCAAGCGGCTCGGCTTCTATAAGCTTCGCGCCAAGGTGACGATCACGCCGCGCGACGATCTGAAGGTCGTCGTGTGCCGAGCGCAGCGATGCCGGGGCTGTCCGCCGACCCGCGCCATCGCCGCATCTGGGCTTTCGCGGCTATTCGACGGGCACTGAGTTTCGCCGAGGAACAGCGAATATGCGGCGCGGCGCATAGGGCTTGGCATCGCCGACAGCGAGGCCGATATCGGATCGGGCGAGTTCTTTCCGCACGAGGCCAATCTCGACCAGCTGGAGGGCGTCAGTTTCACCAAGGGCTGCTATGTCGGCCAGGAGGTCGTCTCGCGCATGGAGCATCGCGGCACGGCACGCAGCCGCATCCTGCCGTTGCAGCTCGACGGCGCGCGCACCGCCCAAGGGTACGCCGATCCACGCCGGGGCCAAACAGGTCGGCACGATCCTGTCATCCGCGGGCGATCGTGCGCTCGGCCTTTTGCGGCTGGACCGGCTGGCGGAGCCGCCCACGCGGGTGACAGTCTGCTGACAGATTCGGTTCCGGTTCATGTTATCAAGCCCGCGTTTGCGCGTTTCGATATCGTGATCCCTCAAGCGGCTTAAGCATGGCGAGCAGACCTTCACTCATCGAACATGGACGGCTGTCAGCCGCTGCAGCTGGTGCGGCACCGACCCGGTTTATTGCGCCTATCACGACCAGGAATGGGGCGTGCCCGAATGGGATTCCCGCGCGCTGTTCGAGAAGCTGATGCTCGACGGATTTCAGGCCGGCCTTTCCTGGATCACCATCCTGCGGAAGCGCGATGCCTTCCGCGCGGCGTTCGACGGTTTCGATCCGGAGAAGATGGCGCGCTACACGCCGAAGAAGCTCGAGAAGCTGATGCAGAATGAAGGCATCGTTCGCAACCGCGCCAAGATCGCAAGCTCGGTCAGCAATGCCAAGGCCTATCTGGCGATCCCCGACTTCTCCAACTACCTGTGGGACTTCGTCGATGGTGCGCCGGTGCAGACGCGGTTCAAGACGATCGGACATGTTCCGGCGGCAACGCCCATCGCGGAGGCGATGTCGAAGGACCTGCGCAAGCGCGGCTTCAATTTCTGCGGGCCGACCATCGTCTATGCCTTCATGCAGGCCTGCGGGTTGGTGAACGATCATCTGATCGGCTGCCATCGCCATGATGACGTGGTGGCCCTCGCCAAGCGGCGCTGATGGCACGGGAAGACTCTCCGCCGCGCGCCTGGCAGCGCATGCTGTCGGGGCGGCGGCTCGACCTGCTCGATCCTTCGCCGCTCGACATCGAGATCGAAGATATCGCACATGGCCTGGCGCGCGTGGCGCGCTGGAACGGCCAGACCAAGGGATCGCATGCCTATTCGGTGGCGCAGCATTCCTTGCTGGTCGAGAACCTGGCCGTCAGCTCGACCCCGGGCTTGATCGCGGGGCGCGGCTCGCAGCACTTCTGCACGATGCGCCGGAATATGTGATCGGCGACATGATCTCGCCGTTCAAGGCGGCCCTCGGCCTCGACTACAAGGCCTTCGAAAATCGCCTGCTTGGCGCCATCCACATGCGCTTCGGGCTGCCGGCCAAGACATCGGAAAAGCTTGGCATTTTCATCAAGAAAGCGGACCGGATCGCCGCCTATCTCGAAGCCACCGAACTTGCCGGATTTTCAATCGAGGAGGCGGCGCGCTTCTTCGGCAGGCCGGCATTTACGAAAGATCAAAGGGCGCCTATGCGACTTTTGAAACCGCTTGCGGCGGACGATGCCGAGGCGGCATATCTGAAGAAGTTCAAGCAGCTCGCGTGAGGAGAGGCCGGCGATGATCATTGTGTGCCCGCTCTCGGCGGTGCAACGGCCTGGTGGACGATCACGGCGTCGGCCAGGTGGTGAGCCTGCTGGGGCCGGAAACACCGCATCGCAGCTTCACGGGAATTGTGGCGGATCGGCATTTAAAGCTGACCTTTCACGATATTGTCGAGCCGGTCGAAGGCTTCACCGCGCCGCGCGCCGAGGATGCCCAATCGCTTGTCAGCTTCCTGCGCGGGCTGGGATCGCGGCAATCCCCTGCTCATCCATTGCTGGGCGGGAATCAGCCGGTCGACGGCGGCAGCCTTCACCGCGCTGTGCATGCTAAGGCCCGACATGGAAGAAGCGCGTATCGCGAAAGAGCTGCGTCGTGCCTCGCCGTCGGCCACGCCCAACCGGCTGATCGTCTCCCATGTCGACAAGATACTCGGACGCGAGGGGCGCATGGTATCGGCGATCGACAGGATCGGGCGCGGTGCCGATGCCTTCGAGGGCGTGCCGTTTACGCTGAAGCCTTAAGCCCCAGCATCATCCAGATCGCGACCGCCGTCAGCACGACGCCGAAGACGAGGTTCAGTTTGCGATAGCTTGCGGCATCCCTGAAGCGCGCAAGAATTTGATCGCCGATCAGCGCCCAAGCGGTGAAGGCGATGAGATTGTTGACGGTGAAGACAACCGATATCCAGAGCACCGCAGCCGCATAGTCGATCCTTGCTCCGCTTAAGAACTGCGTGAACATCAACACGATGATCATGTAGGCTTTGGGATTGAGAATGAGGAGCAGGCCGCCGTCCAGAAATCCCGCAGGACGGACTTCGCCAACGCCGCCCATCATCCCAGCACGCAAAAACTTCCAAGCGAGATGAAGTACATAGACCAAGCCCGCCCATTTCACGATGATGAAGAGCTGGGGAAATTTGTCGATTGCGGCAGCAAAGCCCAGGCCGATCGCCATAGTCACGAGCAAGGTTGCGACATGGTATCCCGCCATTGCGGGCATCGTCGCCCCTAATCCGAAACGGGCTCCATTGGCGGCGAAGAACAGGTTGCCCGGGCCCGGACTGTAGGCAAGCGGGAATAGAAATATCACCAAGGCGATTGTCAATTCGAGCATGGCCTGAACCCGTTTGAGGGTTCAGCAAGCTCATACCCCGCAGGTCAAAACCACCCGATTTGGGATCGCCAAAATCGATCGTTGTCAAATCCGAAAGGTGGCGACACCCCACCCGTCACGCTTGCGCGTGACACCCTCCCCGCGTTGCGCGCGGCGGAGGGAGGATTACCGATTCTTCCCGTGTGCGAATTCCCAATAGAGTTCGCGGGCTTTCTGGGCGATCGGGCCCGGCTGCAGATTCCGGTTCTCAATGCGGGTTATCGGCGCCGTCTTGGCGTAGTTCCCTGTCGAGAAAACTTCATCAGCTTCGACGAAATCGCGCCAAGGAATGGCGCGCTCGTGAACCTTGATACCGGCATCGCGCAGGAGCTTGATGATACGCTGGCGGGTGATGCCATTGAGGAAAGTACCATTGGGGATCGGCGTGTGGGCTTCGCCATCCTTGGCGTACCAGATATTGGCGGTGGCGAGTTCCGAGACCGAGCCAACGGCATCGAGCATCACGGCATTGTCGAAGCCGCGCGCACGTGCCTCGCGCATGACACGGGCTGAATTGGGATAGTGGCAGGCAGCCTTGGCATCGGTCGGGGCGAATTCATAAGACGGCCGGCGGAAGGGCGAGAGGGTGACGGAAAAGCCTTTGGGCTCCGGCAAGGGCGCATCATAGACTGAGACGGAAAATTTCGTCGATTCCGGATCGACATCGACGAAGCCCTCCTCGGCCCAGAACATCGGCCGCAGATAGAGCGGTGCTCCCTTCGGAAATTTGGCGATGCCTTCGCGGATCAATTCCTCGATCTCGTCGGGAGATTTGAGGATCTTGAGACCGAAGGACTGCGCCGAGCGCACGATACGCTGGCAATGGAGATCAAGATCGGGCGCGACGCCCTCGAATGCACGGGCCCCATCGAACACGCAGGAGCCGAGCCACGGCGCATGGCTCATCGGCCCCATGATCATCGGATTGCCTTCGTGCCAGGCTCCTTCAAAGAAGGTCACGGACCTGGACTGTGCTTCCTTATGCGCCATCGTCACTTGCTCCCAAATTCATCACCCGAGATTAGCGGGGCGAACCCCAAAATACAAAGAGCGCCGTAGAGGCGCTCTTGTCGTCCAAGCGGTCAGGCCGCGACTAGGAGTTGCTGTAGAAAACGTGCCGGCCGATCTTGATCAGGCGTTTCATGCTGCGCGCCCATTTCGGCTGGACATAATCCGCATGATAATTGGTGGCGGCGGCGATGGCCTTGATGGACTGATCGCCCGACATGGCCTTTTCGGCAATGCGCTTCGAGCGATTCCAAGCTTCCTTGTTCTTGATTTCGTCAGGAAGCCCGTCGCAGGCGAAGGAGAACTGGCAAGAATTGCGGCGATCCGACCCTTGATAGACGACACCGCAAATCGTCTTGGGATAGTTCGCATCCCGCGTGCGGTTAATGATGACCTTGGCAACGGCCAACTGGCCCAGTTCAGATTCAGAACGCGCTTCGAAATAAACCGCGCGGGCGAGGCAATTTTCTTCGGCAAGCATCACCCGTTTCTGGGCGATCGCCTTTTTCTTCTCCTGCCGTTTCATTTTGTATGTCGATTCGAGCTTCCAGATGGCCGGCGTCAGGACGCGTTCGGGAGTTGCTTCGGCGAGGCTCGGATCAGGCTCGACCAAGGATACCATCTGAAGCATCCCGCCCTTAGAGCCCGATTCCACGACAGCGGACTCCTGACCGACGAAATCGCTTTTGAGGCCGACGACCTCCTGATCGCGCTTCGAAGATACCGAGACGAGGTCCAGCGTGGCTTCACCGGGGAGCAGCGAACCCTTGGCAATGATGACCGTGGACGAGGTCATCTCTGTGGGCCAAGCCGTGTCTTCCTGGGGAATTACCCGGGCGACCGCATTCTGGCCCATATAGTGGCCAGCAAAGGCAAAGGCTGCGACGAGCAGCACACCGCCGACGATGTAAGGCAAGGACCCCGAATAACGACCACGGCTTGGTGCCTGGTCATCATATTGCTCCCGCCGATCACGACGGGCAGGTTTCCTCGGCCTGCTATGGGCGCGGTTTGACCTCTGCACTTCCCCTCATTCCTACCGTTGCTATGGCTAGCAAACCCCGAATACGCGGTAGAATAACCCCTCGGTCTTTAGCACAGGTTAACCATGCCTGCCACCGAGCCTTATATTTGAGTCGTATCAGGCCCGGGAAACATTATCAACCCGTTAATGAACTGCCCGTAATTGATTCATTTCCCTGAGGAAATCGCCGCCTGGGCGGCCGCCAAGCGGGCTATCGGAACGCGGTAGGGAGAGCAGGAAACATAGTCCAAACCGGCGCCCTCGCAGAAGGAAATGGAGGCCGGGTCGCCGCCGTGTTCGCCGCAAATTCCGAGCTTAAGGCCAGGTCTTGTGGCGCGGCCACGCTCGGCGGCCATCGTCACCAATTCCCCTACCCCCTCGGTATCGAGCGAAACGAACGGGTCGGTCTTGAAGATGCCCTTGGCGGTGTATTCCCCCAGGAACCTTGCGCTGTCGTCGCGGCTGATCCCGAAGGTGGTCTGGGTGAGGTCATTGGTGCCGAAGGAGAAGAATTCGGCCGACTCAGCGATATCGCCGGCCCGCAAAGCGGCGCGCGGCAGTTCGATCATGGTTCCAATGAGATAGTCGATCTTGGTGCCCGACTCCTTGGCCACCTGCTCGGCGACGGCAACAATGCGCTGGCGCACGATGTCGAGTTCGGCGCGGGCGGCGACCAGCGGCACCATGACCTCCGGAACCGGCGGCGAGCCGGTGCGACGACCGACCTCCGTGGCGGCTTCGAAGATCGCGCGGGCCTGCATTTCGGCGATTTCGGGGTAGGAAACCGCCAATCTGACTCCGCGATGGCCGAGCATGGGGTTGAACTCGTGAAGCTCTGCAACCCGGTCGCGGAGCGTCTTGGGATCGGCCTTGAGGGCCGCCGCGACTTCGGCAATCTCGGCATCGCTATGCGGCAGGAACTCATGCAAGGGCGGGTCGAGAAGGCGAATTGTGACCGGCAGGCCGGCCATGATCTCGAACAGGCTGATGAAATCCTGGCGCTGCATGGGGAGGATTTTCGCAAGTGCGGCGCGGCGGCCGGCTTCGTTCTCGGCCAGGATCATTTCGCGCACCGCGATAATGCGATCGGCGTCGAAGAACATGTGCTCGGTGCGGCACAGGCCGATGCCCTCGGCGCCGAAATCGCGGGCGGCGCGGGCATCGAGCGGCGTTTCGGCATTGGCGCGCACCTTCATGCGGCGCACCCCGTCGGCCCATTCCATGATGGTGGCGAAATCGCCTGAGAGCTCGGGCTTGATGGTCGGGACCTCGCCCTTCATGACCTGGCCGGTCGAGCCGTCGATGGTGACGATTTCACCCTTTTTCAGCGTGAGGCCGGCGGCGTGGAGCGTGGCCGAGGCATAATCGACACGGATGCCGCCTACGCCCGAGACGCAGGGCTTGCCCATGCCGCGGGCAACCACGGCCGCATGCGAGGTCATGCCGCCACGGGTGGTGAGAATGCCCTCGGCCGCGTGCATGCCGTGGATGTCCTCGGGACTCGTCTCGATACGCACGAGGATGACGCGCTGGCCGGCGGCCTTCAAGCGTTCGGCCTCGTCCGAATCGAAGACGATGGCGCCGGAGGCGGCGCCCGGAGAGGCAGGCAGGCCCTGGCCGATCACCTCGCGCTTGGCCTTTGGATCGAGCGTCGGATGGAGGAGCTGATCGAGCGAGGCCGGGTCGATGCGGCGGATTGCGTCCTCGCGGCTGATCAGGCCTTCCGCGACCATGTCGGCGGCGATCTTCAGCGCCGCCTTGGCAGTACGCTTGCCGGAGCGGGTCTGGAGCATCCAGAGCTTGCCGTCCTGGATGGTGAATTCCAGGTCCTGCATGTCGCGATAATGCTTTTCGAGCCGCGCGAAAGTATCCGCGAGCTGCCTGAAGGTCGCGGGCATCAAGGCTTCGAGCGAAGGATCGTCCGATCCGGCCTCGATGCGGGCGGCTTCGGTGATGTTCTGCGGCGTGCGGATGCCGGCGACGACATCCTCGCCTTGCGCATTGACGAGAAATTCGCCGTAGAGCGCCTTGTCGCCGGTCGAAGGATTGCGGGTGAAGGCGACGCCGGTCGCCGAGGTCTCGCCAAGATTGCCGAAGACCATCGCCTGTACGGTGACGGCCGTGCCCCAGTCGCCAGGGATGCCATGCAGCTTGCGATAGGTGACGGCGCGCGCCGACATCCAGGATTTGAAGACGGCGCCGATCGCGCCCCATAATTGCTCGGAGACATCCTGCGGGAAGGGCTTGCCGGTTTCGGATTCGACGCAGGCCTTGTAGCGCTTGAGAACGGCGAGCCAATCATCGGCGCTGAGTTCGGTATCGCCCGAATAGCCGCGCTCATCCTTGCATCTCGCCGAGGATGTCCTCGAAGCGGTGATGCTCGACGCCGAGCACGACATCCGAATACATCTGGATGAAGCGGCGATAGCTGTCATAGGCGAAACGGCGATCGCCGGAGCGGACCGCCAGAGCCCTCGACGGTTTTGTCGTTGAGGCCGAGATTGAGGACGGTGTCCATCATGCCCGGCATCGAAACGCGGGCGCCGGAGCGCACCGAGACAAGAAGCGGATGTTCGGCATCGCCGAACTTCGCGCCGACCGCCTCGCCCACTTCGGCAATGGCCGCATCGACCTGCGAAGCCAGACCTTGCGGATACTTGCCGCCGTCGCGGTAGAATGTCGTGCAGACTTCGGTGGTGATCGTGAACCCCGGCGGTACGGGCAGATCCATCTTCGCCATTTCGGCGAGATTGGCGCCCTTGCCGCCAAGCAGATTCTTCATCCCGGCCTCGCCTTCGGCCTTGCCTGCGCCGAAGCGATAGACGTATTTTTCAACACCCGACATCTGACAATCCTCTAGTTGCTTCCCTGCTCTAGCCGCAGCCCGCCGCAGCGATCAAGCGACGGTGGATGCGGCTGAAAGTTCCGCGAAATCCCCGAAACTCGAGCGGATTCCGGCGGCGGTGGCGCCGAAATCCTCCGGCTTATAGCGGTGAACGCCATGGCTGTGCTGCCGATTGGCGGCAGCAAAATCGCCAAAGCGCCGTTTGGTTTCATCATCAAAGACGATGCCGGCGCGTTCATAAAGGCGCGCCGCGGCCCGCGGCGCATGGCCACGGATATCGGCATAGGGGACCTCGACGATGCGTGCGGCGAGCTTCTCGCGCACCGTCATGTAGCGGAGGGCGTCAGCGACGAGCGCCTTGACGTTCACCTTGCTGATACGCTGCGGATCGAGATTATTCGCGGTGACGGCATGAACAGTCATCAGCAGGCTGTCGAGGCTTGGCACCGTCGATGCCGGATCGCGCAGACACACGGCGATGGTCGCGTCTGGAAAGGCGGCGAGGAGATCGGCAAGCGCGCCAAGATGATCCGGCGCCTTCAGTAATAGACGACGGCCGGGCGCCTGCTCCTGCAGAAGCCGCAGCGCCTCGGCCCATTCGACATATTTCTGGCGGCGATCGCACTCGGCATACCATTCGAGATAGGAGGTGACAGGCGCCAGCGACCAGAAGACCGGGCTTCGGAAGCTCGGCGCGGTGAGGAAGATGCATTCCTCGGGCTCATCGGCGCGGGTGACATGCTTGGAATCGAGGCTCGGCGCCAGGCGATTGAAGACCGCGAGTCTCGGCCTTGAGGCGCATGCGATGAAGTCGCGGGCCGGCCGCGCCTTTCGGCAGGACCGGCGCCAGCATGTTCCAGAGTGGCGGTGCATAGAGACCCGGGTCTTCGGCCAGCAAGCGATGGAAGTAGGTCGTGCCGGAGCGCGGCAAGCCGGTGACGATGAGCGGCGGCGGGATCGGCGCACGCAGACGATCCGGTTCGCGCTTTTGCAGATCAACGAGGCGCAGCCGCTGATCAAGTGCTGCAAGGATCGCGCGGCGCAGCATCATGCGGCCAATGAAGGTCAGGCGTCACATCGCGGGCGAGCGACGAAAGCAATCTGTCGAGACCTTCGCGAAAATAGGGATCGCCGAAATCGTCGAGACCAGTCTGGCGAACGGCGATGGCTTCGCATTCGGGGCGCGAGGGAAGGCCGCGCTTCACGACGCCTTCGACGTTCACCCCTCGATCCTTGAGAAATCCGCTACTTCAAGTGTCGTCGAACGAATGCGGCTCAGAAGCTTCAGGCGATTCTCGCGGAAGTTCGGATCGCGGTCATTGACGGTCACCTTTTCGAAGAATTCATCGACCGGTGCGCGCAACCGCGCGATGGCACGCATCGCGCCTTCGAAATCCTCATGTTCGAGCGCCATGCGCGCCTGGCCCATGGAAACAGTGATCGCCGAATGCAGCGCCTTCTCCTCGCCCTTGATCAAGTTATGCGTGTCGACATCGATGCCGAAGGTAACGCCATCCTTCTTCTCCTCGATCTTGAGGATGTTGTTGGCGCGTTTGATGCCGGCGAGAAGATTCTTGCCGTCATCGGTATCGAGGAATTTCGAGAGCGCGTCGACGCGCTTGACGATCATCAGGAGATCGTCCTGGCCGGGCAATGCGAACACGGCGTCGATCAGATCATAGCGGGCGCCCTGCTCGCGCAGATAGACTTTCAGGCGATCGGCGAAGAAGGACAGGAGATCGCTGAGCAACATCGAGGCCGAGGCATTTCCTGCCTGGAACGTCTCTTGGCGAGACGCCGTCTCATCATCAACTGGCGCGAGATCTCGTACGGTACAGTATCGACTCCAGAGTATCAATCTGAGTAAGGCTGTGCCGACTCAATGTTAGCTTCCGAAGCTAGCGAACACTATCGACGCACCGTCGGGGTAAAACCCGCTGCACTTGCTACTGAACTTGCGAGCGCGATGTAAAACTCTGCGAACAAGCTTCCTATTCTTAGCTCGCGACGTTCCCTGCAAGAATCATACGAATGATACCCAACGCAGCGCGGCGCAGCGCATAAGGGTCTTTCGAGCCGGTCGGCTTTTCATCGATCGCCCAGAAGCCGACAAGCGTGTCGAGCTTGTCGGCAATGCGCAACGGCTTGGCCGATCTTCGACACCGGGATCGAGTCCGACGGGCCTTGCGGTTTGTAGTGATCGCGCACCGCATCGGCGACTTCCGGGTCGATGCCCTGGTCGAGCGCATAGTAACGCCCCATCAGTCCTTGGAGTTCGGGGAATTCGCCGACCATGCCGCTGACGAGATCGGCTTTCGCCAATTGCGCCGCGAGTTGCGCCCCTTCGGGATCAGCGCCGATCGCCTTGGCGATATCGCCGGCAAGCGCCTCGATGCGTCGCACGCGTTCGCCTTGCGAACCAAGCTTGGCGTGGAAGGTGATCTGCTCGAGCTTCGGCAGTTGCGCGTCGAGCGGCGTCCTTCGATCCTGGTCCCAGAAGAACTTCGCATCGCTCAGACGCGCTGCGATCACCTTGTCATTGCCGCGCACGATCTCCGTACCACCGTCGCGCGCGACGATGTTAGACACCAGTATATAGCGATTGGCGAGCTTTCCGGACTTTCCATCCTTCACTGCGAAGCATTTCTGGTGATTCTTGATCGAGGTGGCGATGACTTCCGGCGGCAGATCGAGGAACTTCGCGTCGAAAGTACCCATCAATATGACTGGCCATTCGACGAGGCCGGCCGTTTCCTTGAGCAGTGCTTCATCCTCGATCAGTTCGAGGCCTTGCGCGAAAGCGAGATTGCGCGCTTCGGCGCGGATCGTCTCGGCGCGCGCATCGCTGTCGACGATGACCTTGGCGTCATAGAGCTTCTGCGCATAATCGGCGAAACGCCGCGCGGCGAAGGCCTCGGGCGCCATGAAACGATGGCCGCGCGTGACATCGCCCGAAGCGATGCCGTCGATTGCGAAGGGAACGACCTCGCCATCGAAGGTCGCGAGGATCGATTGCAAAGGCCGTACCCAGCGCATTGCACCCGACCCCCAACGCATCGATTTGGGCCAAGGAAATTTCCGTACAATCTCAGGGATGATTTCGGCGATGACGTCGGCCGCAAGGCGCCCCGGCTTGTCGAAGCGCGCGATATAGAAACGGCCCTTCTTCTCGTCCTGGATGATGAGGTCTTCAAGTCTCAGGCCGGTCGACTTCAGAAATCCGGCAATGGCGGTATCGGGAGCGTCGACGCGCGGACCTTTGCGTTCTTCGAGGATGTCGGCGGTCTTGGCCGGAAGGCCTTCGACGGAAAGCACAAGACGGCGCGGCGTGGCATGCGCCTGAGCGCCTTCATAAACGAGACCGGCTTCGACCAATGCATTCGTGACGAGCGATTTCAGATCCTGCGCGGCACGCACCTGCATGCGCGCCGGGATCTCTTCGGAAAAAAGCTCGAGCAGCAATTCTGGCATTTCAGACTATCCAATCAAATACTCCCGACCCCGTTGCCGGGGCGGGACATCATTGCGAGGCGCCGCCGCCGACCGTACTGGCCCACGCCTCGCAGCAGCCCTTGGCCAATTCACGCACACGAAGAATGTAAGCCTGGCGCTCGGTCACGGAAATCACGCCGCGCGCATCGAGAAGATTGAAGGCGTGGCTCGCCTTGATGCACTGATCATAGGCCGGCAGCGCCAATTGATGATGCGGTGTCGCGGCACCGGCCCCGAGCAATGCCTGGCATTCGCGCTCGGCGTCATCGAAGTGACGGAGCAGAATCTCGGTATCTGCGAACTCGAAATTATAGCGCGAGTATTCCTGCTCTGCCTGCAGGAACACATCGCCATAGGTGATGCGCCCTGCCCCCGTGCGGCCGTTGAAATTCAGATCGAAGACATTGTCGACATTCTGCACATACATCGCGAGGCGCTCGAGCCCGTAGGTGATTTCGCCCGACACCGGATCGCAATCGAGGCCACCGACCTGCTGGAAATAGGTGAACTGCGAGACTTCCATGCCGTCGCACCAGACTTCCCAACCCAGGCCCCAGGCACCAAGCGTCGGACTCTCCCAATCATCCTCGACGAAGCGGATGTCGTGAAGCAATGGATCGATGCCGATCGCCGCCAATGATCCAAGATAGAGGTCCTGAAAATCCGCCGGCGAGGGCTTCATGATCACCTGGTATTGGTAATAATGCTGGAGGCGGTTGGGATTCTCGCCATAACGGCCGTCCTTCGGTCGCCTTGAAGGCTGCACATAGGCTGCCGCCCAAGGCTTGCGGCCGATGGCGCGCAATGTCGTGGCAGGATGAAAGGTGCCGGCACCCACCTCCATGTCATAGGGTTGCAGGATGACGCAGCCCTTCGCGCCCCAATATTGATGGAGCGTAAGAATCAAATCCTGAAAAGAGCCCTTAGGGTTGAGAGACATAGCCTGCGGCACCTGATTTTGCGCCGCAAACTATGGGTCAGAACCTACAGGGTCAAGGACAACGTCAGCGCAAAAAACCTATTGCTGCAGTGTTCGAGCCGGGAAGAACCGGCTTGATGATGCGGTCATCATCACCGCCCTCTTCGGTCTTGCCGCCGTCGTCGGTCTTCTGGTCGCAGGTGCACTCCGTGACCTTGTCCTTGTCTTCATCGGTAGTCGTCGTCTGATCATCCGTCGTCTGATCGTCGGTCGTGGTTTCCTGCGGCTGCATCCAGGTCAGGAGGGCCGTGGCGTTTGCCTCGTTCAGGCGCACCGCCCAATGCGATTTATTGTCGTCGACATTGCCGATATGGATGCCGGTCACCCACCAATCGTTCTCGCCTTTGCCCTTGAACCAGACCGGGCCACCGCCCATGGCGCTAACTGTCTGGTACTTGCCGGGACACTGGTAGAAGAAATAGCCGTCCTGAACCGTGCTGACGCTGCACGTCGTTTGCCACATCGTGTTCTGGGCCACGCCTTCATAAGGGTAGCTCGTGATATTCAGCTGCTTGAAGGGAAATTCCGGAAAATTGCTGAAGCCCATCCAGCCGGTCTTGTCGCCGATATCCTGATCGAGCTCGACAAGAGCAAAATTGTAATCTGCATTCTTGTCCTGCGTGTAGCCAACGGGGGCAAAGAGATTCTTCCACTTCGCTGAACCATAGGGAGCATTCTTCCCGTCATAGGCAGGGAAGAAATCAAGATTGTCATACCACTTGCCGTCCTGCGTGTTGAACACGCAATAGCCGGCGGTCAGCACGAAGCGCTTGGATACGAGCACGCCTGGACAACCATTCGCGAAGAGTCCGATGGTCGTATAGGGATAGTCGGTGGTCTTGGTGATCTGCACCAATTTGCCGGCTTGCCCCTGCAGCTTCAGCGCGCCGCCTTTGTCGCCCGACATCAGCTTGTTGCGGAGCTGCGCCGGCAATTCCATTGTGGTTTCCTTGCCATCGCGGCTCTTAACCGTGGCGGTCATCGCGCGGGCAACTTCGGCGCCCGACTGTGCCTGAACGGCCCTGTCGCTGCGCTTCGGGGCCTGCAGTTTTGCTGCATGCTGCATCGGCATCATCGCCGCCGCGTTGGGGGTGCTCATCTTGGGCAGTTGCGCTGGAGACGTGGCGGACTGCGCAAAGGTATCGCCGCAGAAGAGTGTCGAAATCAACAGAAGTGCGGGCAGTCCCGTTCGGGACAAGAGGCTCGAATAGGTCATATGCCGTCCTTGATTATGAGAGGGAATCTTAGCTGATGCCCAGCGCGATGACGCCACGCGCAAATGTCAAAACCGCGGCGTCACGGAAACTTTTGGGAGGCGATTTCTAGCCTTCGGGGTAGTAGACGCCGGTCCTCGGATCCTGGCGAAGACGCGTGACGGCGCGTGGCTGCGTGGGGCGGGCCACCTTGACCTTCGCCGCTGACGCAGAGAGCTGCATAATCTTGCGTACGGTGATAACAGTAAGCACACACGCAACCATGATCGTCACAAGCTTGAGCATTCCGCACTCCTCCTCAAAACTCGTCCGATCCTTATAAACCGAAACGAGACCACATTGCACGCTCTTCTATGGCCGCCGCCACACGACCGGCGACTGCCTCAGCGGAAGAGAACCCCAGGCGGCGCAATCCCCAACCCTGCGGCTTCTCGATTATCTTGATTTCGACTTTCTCGCCGAAGCGCCGGGCCAATATATCGTGCATGTGCCCGATTCCATCGATAAGGCCGAGTTCCAAAGCCTTGCGGCCAGACCAGAAGGCGCCAGAGAACAATTCGCTCTCCTCGCCCCTAAGCTTGCCGGCTCGCCGGGTGCGCACCAGGGACTTGAACTCGTCGTGAACGTCGCCCTGGACTGCCAATAGGCGCTCGACGTCTTCTGCTTTCTCCGGCTGAAAAGGATCGAGAATTGACTTATTCTCGCCCGAGGTATGGACGCGCCGCTCGATGCCGAGCTTGGCAATCGCATCGACGAAGCCAAAGCCCGCCGCGATGACGCCAATCGAGCCCACAATCGAGCTGGTGTCTGCATAGATTTCATCGCCGGAGCAAGCCAGCCAGTAGCCCCCGGACGCGGCAACATCTTCGCAAAATACCAGGACACGCGTATTGTGCTTGGCGGCAAGCGTGCGGATGCGGGCGTGAATGAGCGCCGATTGCACGGCGGAGCCGCCCGGCGAATTGATCTGGATTGCAATCGCAGCGAGCCCCTTGCGGGAAAAGGCGCGCTTCAAGGTTCCTTCAACCGCATGGAGTGAGAGGCCCGCTCGCAAGGGCGACACGGCGCCGATCACGCCGGTCAGCCGGATGGCGTGCACCACCGGTCGATTGCCACGAAATTTCGGGGGGATTAGACGAACTAGCCAGTCTTTCATCGCGTCAAGAGATAGGCGACGCAGATGGCCGCAACAAGACCGTGCTCAATCTCAGCGAAGCCGCCAAGCCATGCCGGAGCGAAGGATCGCTTCGGCCTCAGGCGTGAACTGGTTGTCCAAGCCATGCAAGGTCAAGCCCGGAAGAAGCTGCATCGGGGCCTTGGAGCCTTTGATGCCTTGGACGATGACGCGCGACGCCGCCGTGCCCTCTCGCGCATAGAGGGGGGCGACACGGATATCGCCGAAGCGGCTTTCCATGGCGTTGAGCAGGCGCCCCAGTGTTTCAGGACGGTGGATGAAGGTGACCGTGCCGCGCAATGTCACCATGGTATGGAGGACCTTTACCCACAAATCGAGATCGTCGGGGCCAAAGGCGTGCGCCTGCGATTTAAGCAGATTGGGTGACGGGGTCACCTTGTCCTGCTCGAAATAAGGCGGATTGGCAAAGCCATGGTTGAACGAGCCATGCGCCGGCATCGAGGAGAGGTCGCGCCGCAGCGCCTCTTTCACATCACTGTGGATGATCCGGACGGCTCGGCCAAAGCCGTTCCGCTTGGCGTTTTCTTCCGCCAACATCGCATAGCGCGAGGCGACCTCAATGCCGGTGATGTGAATTTGGGGGACCCGCGCAGCAACGCAGAGCGCAGCGACCCCGCTTCCTATTCCGGCTTCAAATAGGCTTTCGCCGCTCGCGCAGGGAATAGAGGCGGCCAGGAAAACCGCATCAATGCCAGCCCGGTAGCCCTTTTCGGGCTGCAGGATATTGAGCCGGCCGTCAAGGAAACCGTCCTCCGTCAGCGTCGCGGGGACGTGACCGTGCATTGGCGGCGCGGGCGGGTCGGCGGCGTCTTTCAGAAGATTCGTCTGCATATTGCCTGCAAGGTTAATCCGGGAGAGTTAGCGCCACGTTACCGAGCGCGCGGCGGGCGGCAGCGAAATCGTCATCGCCGACCATGATGCGGCGCGGGAATGCCCCGATCGAGCCTTCCATCGCGCTGATATAATTGTCGAAAACCTCGAAGCCGATCCCCTCCTCTGACAGAAGATGCGAGACATAAGATATCAATACCAAATCGTTGGTCTGCAGCAAAAGACGCATCTCCATGCTCCCAGTGGCCATTCGCCGGCAAACGGCCACCCGCCATACCGAGCTAAGGCCCGATCCCTACCAAACACTTTCCAGACGGCCCCCGATCGCACTTGCCGCTCCGATTGGGCGCTCCTATGGTCGCCTCAAGGTTACCATTTAGGGGCGAATTGTGGGCGTCGTCATCCCGTTTGAAGGCAGCGAAGACGCGTTCAGCGAGCCTCGAGCCACTTATCCGACTGGCGGAAGCCGACATGGGCAAGGTCAACGAGGCCATTCTGGCGCGTGCACATTCGCATGTCGAACTCATCCCCGAACTGGCGGGACACCTCATCAATTCGGGAGGAAAGCGCATTCGGCCAATGCTGACTGTGGCCGCGGCGAGGCTGTGCGGCTACCGGGGCGAATTGCACGTGAAGCTCGCGACATCGGTCGAGTTCATGCACACCGCAACACTGCTTCATGACGACGTCGTCGATGAAAGCGATCTGCGTCGCGGCAAGCAGGCCGCGCGGAAGATCTGGGGCAACCAGGCGAGCGTGCTGGTCGGTGATTATCTGCTGGGCCAGGCCTTCAAGATGATGGTCGAGACGGGATCGCTCGAATCGCTGCGCATCCTGTCGAATGCAGCAGCGGTCATCGCGGAGGGCGAAGTGCTGCAGCTTGCCGCCTCGCATGATACCACGACGACCGAAGACGCCTATCTTCAGGTCATCGGCGCAAAGACGGCGGCATTGTTCGCGGCGGCATCGGAGGTCGGCGCGGTGATTGCCGGACGCCCGCGCGAGGAGCAAGCGGCGCTTAAATCTTATGGCCGCAATCTTGGCGTTGCATTCCAACTCGTGGATGACGCGCTCGACTATTCCGGCAAGCAAGCGCTCATGGGAAAGAGTGTCGGCGACGATTTCAGGGAAGGCAAGATCACTTTGCCGGTCGTGCTTTCCTACCGCCGCGGCGTCGCTGAAGAGCGCAACTTCTGGAAGCGTACGCTCGAAGACGGCAACCAGACCGCAGACGATCTCATCTACGCGCAGAAGCTCATGGAGCGGCACGACGCGATCACCGATACCGTTGAGCGTGCCCGTCATTACGGTGACATAGCCCGCGATGCCCTGGCGATCTTCCCTGACGGTCCTTACAAGTCGGCACTGCTTGAGGCTGTCGATTTCTGCGTCGCTCGAGCTTACTGAATTCACTCAAAGGGGCCCACGCTCATGCCATTCGTCAGCATCAGAATCCTTGCCGGACACAAGCAGGAGACGAAGGATCGCATCGCCAAGGGGACCGTCAAGGCGATCACCGAGGCGACCGGCCTACCCGATGAGGCCGTATGGGTTGTGTTCGAGGATGTGACCGGCGAGGACTGGTTCGTTGGTCCAAAGACCGTCGCCTCCCGAAAGGCATCCGGCAAGCTCTAGCCCACCCTACCAATCGCCGATCTGCGTCGCGCGGCACCACCATTCAGGATGATCAGCGGCGATACGTGCAACCGCCTGCTCAGCGTTGCCTGCAGTGTCGTACAGGCCGAAGCATGTCGGGCCCGAGCCCGACATCCTCACGAGCGTTGCGCCTGACCGGCTCTCAAGTTCTGACAACACGGTCTTGATTTGAGGTGCTAGTGCAATTGCCGCATCGGTCAGGTCGTTCCGGCAATTGCCGAGTCTAAGCGGGAGTTCGATCGGCCCGAAAGCGGTACTTTGTTTCTCAAGACCGAGCTCGGCAAATACACTAGCCGTAGGGAGCGCAATCCCGGGATTGACGAGCACGGCGTGATGCCGGCCAAAGCCGTTCATTTCCTCAATGATCTCGCCGACGCCGCGCATGCGACAGGTCTTCGATACGATGCACACGGGCACATCTGCGCCGATTTTCTGCCCGACCATCCGCAAAGTGGTATCCGAACACTCAACACCATGCAGCTTGACCAAACCCCGCAGGGTTGCGGCCGCATCCGCAGATCCGCCACCAATGCCGGCAGCGATCGGCAAATTCTTCTCAAGGTCAAAATATGTATGGGGAATCGGGAGACGAAGTACCGAACGCAGTTCGTTCTCGGTCTTGTGCACTATGTTTTGTTCAAGCGCACAAAGCGCTTCCCCGAACTCGCCTGTGTAATTGATGCACGAGATACCATCCCGAACCGGCTTGAGGGTCAGGCGGTCGCCGATATCGGCAAAGGCAACGATGCTGTCGAGTTCATGATAGCCGTCGGCCCGACGGCCAAGTATGTGTAGTGCAAGATTGATCTTGGCGCGCGCGACCTCGATCACGCGTGCTTCAGACATAGGCCGGATCAGCCGTTATTGTCGGGGTCGGCCTTGTTTTCCGCAGGCGTGACCGGGGGCTGGTCGGGCAAACCGTCCTTGAGCTTCGCCTCGATCTTCGTGAGGTTTTCGGGCTCGGGCTTGTTGTCCTTGGCGTGCTGCCACTGGAAGCGCGCTTCAAGCTTGCGGCCGACCCGCCAATAGGCATCGCCGAGATGGTCGGCGATCGTGGGATCCGCTGGCTTCAGTTCGACAGCACGTTCAAGGTGGCGAACAGCTTCTTCGTAGTCGCCAAGTTGATAGTGAGCCCAACCGAGGCTGTCGACGATGAAGCCGTCATTTGGCTTGAGGTCAACGGCCTTGCGCACCATGTCAAGGGCTTCATTCAGATTGATGCCCTTCTCGATCATGGAATAGCCAAGGTAATTCAGGACGAGGGGCTGATTTTGCTCGAGGGTCAGTGCCTTGCGGAAGTCGGCTTCAGCCTGCTCCCAGTGCTTGGTGCGTTCGTTGGATATGCCACGATAATAATAGACGGCCCAATTTGACCGATCCGGCTCCTTCAATAGCGCGATGGCCTTGGTATAGGCCTCTGCAGCGGGTGCAAACTGTTCGTTGGCGCGGAAGATATTGCCGAGTGTGACCAGCGCATCGTAGTTGGACGGGTCCTTGGCGATCAGCTTGGAAAGCTTATCCTGGGCTTCCTTGCTGCGGTCGAGGCGCTGAAGATTGATCGCCATCTCAATATCGGCGTTCTCGCGCAATTCGAAGTCGACCGGAATCCTGTCGTAGGCGATGATCGCCTTATCGTAGCGATCCATGTTCTCGTAGATATCGCCAAGCAGCGTCTGAGCAATCGGCGATGACTTTCCGAGCGAAAGCGCAAGTTGCGCATAAACTAGTGCGACATCCGAGCTCTGGTCATCGGACAGTGCGCTAGCGAGCGAGAACATCGCCTCACCCGCGCCTTCCAACGGCGTCTCTATGAAGGGCTTCGGCTTTTCACCGCGGTCAAGTCCTGCTTCGGCCGCGAGAATGAGCGGGTTATTCTCCGAGGAGGCAAGAAACAGGTCATAGACCTGGCGTGCCTCGGTCGGACGGCCCGTTCGCTCGAGAAAATTGCCGTAGGCCTGAACCACCCTGAGGGAGGTCCCTGCCTGGCCATAGGCTTCCTTGTAGAAAGTCTCAGCGCGCAGCGGCGTGCCGGCAAAGTCGGCGATGAGGGCCGCATGGAACGACTTGAAATTTTCAAAGGCTTCGTTCGAATCGAGCTTGTCGAGCGACTTAAGCGCTTCTGCAAGGTTGCCCTCGGCCACATGAGTCCATGCCGTCAGCAGCGCCGCCGTGAGCTCGCCAACCGGCGTATAGGCGGACTTGCGGAAATGCTCGCGCGCTTCGCGGTAACGCTTCAGGCGCAGGTCGCGCAGGCCGAGCACGATGCGCGCCATACGATGCTGACTGTTGAACGTCAGGACACGTGTCGCGTAGTCCTCGGCCTCGTTGATATTGCCTTCCGACAGCTGGAATACAAACACGCGCTCGATCAGCACGGGATTGTTGGGATCGTCGTCCAGCGCATTCTGGAAGAAGCGCGCCGCGACGTCCATGTCATGCGCTTGCCCCGCAAATCGGCCGGCAAGGTAGCTTCCTGACAAGGACGATTCGTCAAAGTTGCTGTCTTCCAGCGCGAAGACCGGGGAGGACGAAAGCGTTAAAACAAGCACGAAGGGGAAGGCACGCCTGAACGACAAAGGCATTTTTTGATATCTCACCGTGAGAGATGTTTAAGTCCGGCCGCGACCGTCATGGTCGGAAATTGAGGTTTTTTCTTGGTTCACGCAAGCGTCAGTTGGGCACCCACAGCCCCGGATTCCGTCACATATTCGGATAATTCGGGCCTTCTCCTCCCTGTGGGACCGTCCAGACGATGTTTTGCGACGGATCCTTGATATCACAGGTTTTGCAGTGGACGCAGTTTTGATGGTTGATCTGGAAACGGGCCTCCGTTCCCTCTCCTATCACTTCGTAGACTCCAGCCGGGCAATAGCGCTGCGCCGGTTCGGCCCAGATCGGCAAGTTTACCGCAATAGGGACTATCGGGTCCTTGAGTTTCAGATGGGCTGGCTCGTCTTCCTCGTGATTCGTGGCCGAGAATGCAACATTGGTTAGTCGATCGAATGAAATGACGCCGTCTGGCTTCGGATAGGCAATGGGCTTGCTCGCGGAAGCCGGTTTCAGGGTCGCATAGTCGGGCTTGCCGTGGCTCCAGGTGCCCAATCCAAACCCAAACAGCTGATTTAGCCACATGTCGAGACCGCCAAGCGTCAACCCGCCAACCAGCCCAAGCTTCGACCACATGGGCTTTACGTTGCGAACGCGACGCAGGTCCTCGTAGACCCAGGACTTCTGATAGGCCTTCTCATAATCCTTGAGCTCATCACCGGAGCGACCGGCAGCCAGCGCTGCCGCGGCAGCTTCCGCAGCGAGCATGCCAGTCTTCATGGCATTGTGAGAGCCTTTGATGCGCGGCACGTTCACGACGCCCGCAGAGCAGCCGATCAGCACGCCGCCAGGGAAGTAAAGTTTCGGAACAGATTGCCAGCCACCTTCAGTAATAGCGCGGGCGCCATAGGCAATGCGCCGGCCTCCACGCAAGACGGGCTCGATCAGTGGGTGATGCTTGAAACGCTGAAATTCAGCATAAGGGTTGAGATAGGGATTGTCGTAATTCAGGTGGACGACGAATCCGATCGACACGAGATTCTTGTCGAAGTGATACATGAAGGAGCCGCCTCCGGTCTTGAGACCAAGCGGCCAGCCCATCGTGTGGGTCACCTGTCCCGGTTTGTGGGCTTCGGGCGTAACCTCCCACAATTCCTTCATGCCGAGGCCGAATTTCTGCGGCTCGCGTCCCTCCGACAGGTTGAATCGCGAGATGATTTCCTTCGCCAGCGATCCGCGCACGCCTTCGGCGATAAAGACATACTTGCCGTGGAGTTCCATGCCCGGCTGGAAATCGGGCTTGTGCGTGCCGTCCTTGGCGATGCCGAAGACGCCCGCGACAACCCCCTTGACCGAGCCGTCCTCACGATAGAGGACTTCGGAGCAGGCAAAACCCGGATAAATTTCGACGCCCAAGGCTTCCGCCTGCTGACCCAGCCAGCGACAAAGATTGCCGAGCGAGCCTGCATAATTGCCGTGATTGTTCATCAATGGCGGCATCAGTGCGTTGGGAAGACGTGCTGCGCCGGAGGGGCCAAGCACATA
Source organism: uncultured Alphaproteobacteria bacterium (assembly GCA_963805405.1). GTDB lineage: Bacteria > Pseudomonadota > Alphaproteobacteria > Rhizobiales > Aestuariivirgaceae > JAEUMG01. Next base: position 31,394 of record CAWDUC010000003.1, read on the forward strand.
GAACCGATCTTCGGTAACCGGTGTATCGAGCGGCGCGCCATTTTCCTTCCAGTCGGGGAGGAGTTCATTGAGCGCAATGGGATCGATAACCGCGCCCGACAGAATGTGCGCGCCGACTTCCGAACCCTTCTCGAGCACGCAGACAGTTGCGTCCGGGGCAACCTGCTTGAGGCGGATCGCGGCCGCGAGGCCCGCCGGACCGGCGCCGACAATCACGACGTCATATTCCATGATTTCTCGGGTCATTTTACAAGCCTTTGATTTACGCGAACTTATTGCTTTTATTAAGCATTCCAAGCTCGCGCGCTTGGGGAAAGCATGGGGAAATCGTAATTACTGCCAGTGATTTTTGGAGGCCCAACATGGCGCGTGATCGCCTAAAGCACTTAGAGCTTCACGGCAAGTCCTACCGGTATGTTCGTTTCGTCGGTTCGCGCAGCATTCGCATTCCACTAGGAACGACCGATTTGCAAGATGCCCTAGCTCGTCGTGACGCTCTCGATGCCAAATATGATGGGCACGCACCGAAGCATTACGAGTTAGAACTTCGAATATCCAAAAACCCTAACAGGGCTTCAATCTTCAGATTGCTCGGTGAAGAAGATGAAACGGCTCGCGCTGTCGCTGTCGACCAGCACTTCCCACTAATCAGCATTGATATCGCCAAATGGACGTGTGATGTCTCACCAGCATATGCTGTACGGTGCAAACGAGCCTTTACCCTTCTCGCTGAGTTTCTTCGCTCACGGAAACATCCCCAGACTTTAGAAGCGGTCAGCCGCCAAATAGCGTTAGATTTCATCGCTTGGCGAGAAGAAATGGGTGACGGACCTTCCTCACTTGCGGTGATCGTATCGGCCTTGCGTGGACTTTGGGCATACGCGGGCGATCGCCGCGCCGACCTCGATAACCCTTGGCGGCTTGTAAAAGTGAAGGGTCGTAAAGGCCGTCTGTCCGAACGTCCCTTCACACCTGAAGAAGCGCTTACGATACTCACGGCGTTTCCCGAAGGTACTCCGATTGGTGACGCTTGCAGGATCGCCGCTCTGACTGGAATGCGTCTGTCAGAAATTCAGCGGCTCACCCCTGCAGACATTGTTGATCACGTCATTTCAATTGGAAAGTCAAAAACCGTTTCTGGCGTACGCCGTGTACCCGTATCCACGTCTCTTAAACCCCTAATCATGCGATTGTCGTCGGCTCGAAAAGCGGGTCAGACACTAATCCCGCCAGGGTGTAACATTTCGGATCGTTTTGGGCGCAAATTGCGCGTCCTCGACATAGCCGAGGTGCACAAGGGCAGCCAACGGTCAAGAATAAATTTCCACTCGTGGCGTCGCTGTGCAGCAATGCAACTGGAACAGGCCGGCATTTCCGAATTAGTAAGTGCAAGGTTACTCGGTCACAAGATTAGAACATTGTCCTATGGCGTATACAATGCTGCCGGCGCCTCTCTTTCTCAATTGCGCGAGGCTGTCGAGACGCTGCGGCTTCCCTAACTGTGCCTGCTATGGGACACTGCATCCGCTTGGAATTGGTAAAGTGCCTGCCCCAGCCTGGAGCGACAATCTGAAACGTCAACCGCGGTGGTTGGCGAAGGGTAGCAGGCCGAAAAAAATAAGACTTGAATGGCATTCAAGAGGTCGGCGGTTCGATTCCGCCTGGCTCCACCACTAACTCCTTGAGACATTTAGATTTTTTCTGACCGATTTGGACCTCGGGCGTCTTTCGATGCTGCTGGGAAGCACCGGGGCAGCACGGTCGTGCGTTGGGCGCGCTCAGTCTCGAATTCTGTAGTGTGAACTTGCTTCCAAGGATGACCCCCACCTGAAAACGTCGTAAGCAGCTCATCTTGAATGCTTATCTACTTTCCAGGCGGGGTCATGTTTCGCGCGAAACGTGACCCCTCTGGAATCGCCGTTTGCTCAATGAACGTGATAGGTCAGAAAACTTCTTGCTGGGGTCATTGTTCGGGGCGTTTTCACACCTCGGACGCTATTGCTCAAGAGCTTCTTGAGATTGCCGAACAGCTTGAGAAAGTCGTCGAAAAAGAATGACCCGGCAGGTCGGAGCCATGCCGGTGTTCAAGTTCAATAGAGAGTTTTGTTGAACGAACGCAACTCACCACTCTCCCAAGGCTGAGTATGCTTTTCCCCACTTAAGACATCGTGAAAGAATCCCCGCGCGGGGAGCACGAGGCGGTATCGTAGAAACCTATTAGGATTTTTCGTGGATCGCGGCCTTGAGGTAGTGAACCGACAATAAGAGCGCCATTGTCGCAGCTCCTATGTCCAGAAGAAGAAGCGTGATGAGCAATAAGGACCAGCCCAGATCAAAAGGCACGTTATCGTCCCAAACAGATTCCCACCATTCCCAGCCAACAAAGGGCAAGACGACCGCCGCAATGACAACGGAAGCAAAACCAATAGCCAATGCGAATTTAAGTATATTTTTCACATCTAAGACATATCGAGCCGGCTTAGTTGTAGCAAGAGAGAGCCGGGCCTACCGCCCTTGGGATCAATCCCACGAAAACTCGAAAAGCCAAAGCGGCGGGGATAGCTCCTAAAGAGCCGATGAATGCGAACATCCCAACAAGCGCGAGTTGCGGCGTCGTACGCCAGCCTGCGGCAATCATTGCCATAAGGCGCATCCATGCGAGCGCCAGCCACACGGTGAGCGGGTGGAATTTGGCAATCCTCTCGGGAATGATACCAGACGCAAGCTCCCTATAGAAATTGGGGTCTGCCATAGCTCGCTCGGGTTCCGAGCGCGGTGCGGATGTCGGCACACCGGAGAAAGATGATGAAAGAGGCCAAGAAAAGCACTCCGACCGCGCAGGCAAACACAAGTGAGCTAAGCTTCCAAACCCGGCGCACGGAGTCGCAGTTGCTGAACGTCACATTCCCAGATATCGTCACCCAAATGCCGCTCTGGCTCTTTAGCATTTGCATACTAGCAACAATCGTTTCGGCCTATGCGCTGTTTGCCTCTATGGTTCGGCGGCGTTGGGAGCGAGACGCACACAATCGGCAATTGGCGCAACTTCTTATCGGCGCGGCTCGTGACCGTTCCCGGATCGGGTCGGTTTACAATTTCGTCGTCTCCCGGAACTGGGCGCGCGGAGAGCAAAAAGACCACCTCATTCACTCGGCATATTTAGCCGCTAAACTGGGGTCCCCAGCAGACGCGAATGCTGCGAAAGTTATTGCTGTAGGAATGCTCAGCGAGCTTAAAGACTAGGTCATGCGACCATCCTGCAATGAACTTTTCACCCGGTATTGGTTGACCCGATCTGCACTTCGTCATGTTCCGTTCATTTCCGGAGTTCTGCTTCTCCAAGCCCTGTACCCGATCGATCCAGAAGCCTCGACTTCGCCGGTTGCGATATATGTTCTCCTAAATCTCGTCGCCGTTACGGTGTTGAGCGTTCTGGCCATTTGGACATATCCGAACGAGTTGGATTCCCGACGCTGTCTATCAATCGCAGCTATTGGCTTCGCCTTGTTGCTATTGAACGAGGTCGTTACCTGGAACTCCGAAACCGTCGATGAGGATGTGAGAGTCCTAGCGGTCTGGGCAATTACATCGGTTCCAATAATCTACGGGATAAGGGGGCTCGCCCTACCGCGGGCCATCGTCAACACGCTCATTTTTGCTATTGTAATGCAGTTGTTGGCGTTCTCGGTCGATCTTCTGGACGACGGGGAGCTTGGGGCCAACTCCTCCCAGGCTTGGTTTTCATGGATTTATTTGATCGCAAGTGTGGCTTCGATCGCCGCTTATCAGCTTTCGTTTCTCTATCTTGCGACGCGGCCAGGTCGGGCCTCACACGGATGGACGATTACGGCGAGAGTGGGTCCTAACGCCATTAAGGAATATTTTGATGTCGGCCATCAAGACGCTGACCGAGCAATTGAGGCGGTAGCCGGATTTGCCGGTCCAAATATCACTAAATTGAGGGCTATCGCTCCCATACCCGGAACGAATTTCGCGGCACTGGGTTTAGGGGCCGGCGAAGTGAGACCGCATTAAAGGCAGGTTGGTATGCTCCCCTCTATCCTCAAAAATCTCTCCTCGCATGATATCAGCCTCCAACCTTTCGCGCACGTGGCACAGGAAGGAGTGCTCGATCAGCCAATTTACGAGCTAATGGAGTCTTCCTTCCCGCCTGCGTCGAGATTCACAGCTGGACTTCCCAATGTTGCCAACAATCAGGCAGTGCGAATTCCTGCACGTGACATAGTCGATAACCCGGAGTTCACGCAGGAGTGGCAAGATTTCTTCGAATACCACACGTCGCCCGACTTCTGGGACGACATAGTACGGGTATTCGGGGATGCTATTCTCGCTACTCACCCCACAATCGAAGCGACGGCAAAGAAGCCGTTACGGAACTGGACGGTTAAGCGCCGGGGAACCGACAAAAAGGCGGATATTGCTTTAGATGCATTGTTCGTCATCAACACACCCGTAACTCGACTCAGTTCGGTGCGACCGGCACATGTAGATAGCGAAAATGAGATCTGGGCAGGTCTATATTACATGAGAGCCAAGGGTGAGACGGGTGCCGGCGGTGATTTGGCGCTCTATCGGTTTAACGGCAAGACTGCATTCGGAGGCCACTATGCTCCTATATCAGCAGTGTCTGAGGAAAAGTTGATCCCGTATTCCGCGAATCGGTTTGTGTCCTTCGTCAATTCTGCCAACAGCATTCATGGCGTCACGGCGCGGGAGCCAACGCCGCATCATCGGCGCTACGTGAATTTCGTTGCGATAACTCCATTCAAGGCCTTTACGCTTCCGATGATGTCGCCTTGGGCGCAGCTGCAGTTCTGGTTAGAGCGTCGTAAGACAAAGGCCAGCGGAGCGATGGCGAGGCCCAATCGAGCGAGATAAAAACCCCGGCGAAGGTTCGGAGCTAGTGGTTGTCACTGTCGGCGCGACAGTAAAATACTATCGAGCGGCCGGCGCAGCGTTAGCCAGAATTGCTTGAGCCGGAAGCCATCGGAGGCAAATCGCTACCTGGCAACTTCTCTCGCTCTCCGGACGCAACAGGGTCAGCGGACAGCGCTGCGATATTAGCATCGCAATTTCGCCCCACTGCCTCTAGACTTTTGTTTCGCCGAGAAATGTCGGTCATTTTGGGACGGAGAAACATTATGAATGTCCGGTCTATAACTGCGATTGCGGCGGGAATTCTCACGACCACAGCGCTGCTCGCCAGCCCAGCAAGCAGCGATGACATGAAAGTGCAGCGGCTTCAGGCTAACCCCAAAGTCACATTGAAACAGAAGCTCGGCTATTGGGTCGAGTGTTCATACACAGCGGTCGGCCAGGACTGCCACTATGTCTATATGAAGCCGAAAGGCAGCAATAAGCTCGAGCGGATCAAGGTCAAAGACAGCAAGCTTCAAAACAAGAAGGGCTACTACGTCGAATGCCGTTACACCGGCCTTGGACAGGAGTGCTACTATGTCTATGCCAAGGTGAAGCCGAAGAGCTAACAGTTCCGATTCCAATCGCTTCTTAAAGCAGAACCCCGGCAGAAACGGTCGGGGTTCATTTGCATGAGAATGGTGAACTTATCAATTCGCTTGCCCGTAAAGGCGCTGCCGGATCTCCAGCCATTGCTGCATGAGGCTTTGCTCGCGTCGATGCCAGCGTAACATGTCCTCTACGGGCACATGGCCGGCAGGATCGTAGATGCCTAGACAAGTTCTCTGGACTGGGGTTTGGCAGTCGGGAACCGACAAGGCCCCCGCCACGATGATGGCGAAAAACTTCGGCGTCGGATCAGCGAGGCCAGGACTTGCTGACCTCCGCCCAATGCTCGCCAAAGAACGTCTCCAGCGCCTCCGCCTGATCACGGATGAAGCCAAGGCCGATCAGCACGTCTTGCAGTATCCGCTCCTCGCGTTCTCGCTGCTTGCCCTGATAGCGTGAAGGATCGAGGGTGCAGTTGGTTCCGTGCGCCGCGATTAACCGCGCAATCGTGGCGAGGTCGCCTATCTTGTCTTCGAACGGGCCAAGCACATCCCGATATGAGAGCTTCGGCGGCGGTTCCTCCGGCTGCTCGTCCGGTTCCGGCGCTTGCGCCTCTGCATCGCGGAGCGCTCTCAGCGCTCGCTCTGCCTTGCGGAACAACGGGAGCGCGGTAAGCGGATCAACATCATCCAGCACAGACAGCGCCAAATTGAGGATGGCCCAGGTGTCGCGAATCGTAAGCGAAGCGGTTTCGACCGTAAGAATAGCGCCGAATATCGCTTGCGCCCGGTTGTCGTGGCGACTCTGGATGGCCTCGAAACGAGCCATGCCTTCGGTCGGAGTCTCGCCGTCAACGTCTCGGTTCAAGTCGGCATCCTTGAGGGCCTTGCTCATGCGCCACTCCCGACGCAGAGCGGGAATGTTGAGGGCGCGGGTCATGACACCAGCCCTCCGTTGAGCCGAATAATGCCGGCCAGGACGGTAGACGTGATTGCGTCCGTCTCATCCGAGTCCAGCCCAATCTCATCGCATTCGAGCAAAAGGCTCGCCATTGCCGAGAGGCCCGCGAGGGACTGGGGCTCTTGCTCGGCAAGCTCCCCCATCACCTCATCCGCGAGGGCGTCTTGCTCATGTTGCGCCGCTTCGAGGGCGCGAACATTTTCCTTCCCCGCCTCAACCACGGCTTCCCAACGGTCGTAGACCGCAAGCAACTCACAGCATTTGATGCGCGTTTCTTCCGGCACCGGAAGCTCCCGCATGATGATGTGGCGCTCGCCGTACTTGGTGAAGAATTGGTCGGCACCGCTAGTGCTTCCGGGCTTTGCATACGAAGCAAGCGTCTCCCGGCTCCAGTGCCTGAACGTGCGCCCCGAGTGTGTGCGCTCAGCAGATTTCTCGCCATCCGCGAAAATGAGGGGTTGGCAAAGCGCTTCGGGAGCTTGGGGCCGGTTATCTATCTCTGCGCTCTCGGCTTCTGAGGCGAGGTGACAAGCTTCATTGTTCTTTGCCCATTCATCGCGCCAGCGAGCGCAAAGGCCAGCGATATGAGCGTCGGTTGTGGATTGCACCGCGACGGCACCGACCGCGCTGGTTGCGAGTGCGAGCGTTCCGGCGATGCCGGCAAGAGCAGTGCGCCGGGTTGGCATTGCGCGCCCGGACGCCTTATTGTCGTTAATTGCCATAGGTGACCTCTCCATGGGTTTCTGTGGTGAAAGGCCCGACAGGAGTTAGTCCCTCTCTGTCGGGCCGCCGCATTTTGGGACTCAAGGCCCCTCAACCGGCCGAAGCCGGAAGCTGTGAAAGCTTCTGTCGTTAGATGCTGGCGCGCACCGCCTCGAATGCCGCCGCTTGCTGCATCCGAAGATCGGCCATGACTGAGTAATGGGCAGGCTGCCAGCGCGTGCGCCCGTCAAGCTGTGTGATCTGCGTCTCGATTTCGCGGAGGCGATCGACCGCCGGGCCGCTTCCCCGATCCATGGCGCGAAGTTCTGCCTTGCTGCGGGCGGCTGCCCAAGCCCGCTTCAGCGCCTCTGACATGCTCATGGGCTGCCAGGCATCAAGCTCGCGCTGGGCTTGTGGTCCGCGGCCTGCCTCTACCGCCCATTCAAGCTGCGCCCGTTCCCGGATCCGCTTGGCCCGGTAGGAGTGCGCCATCGTCATGATTTCAGAGCGGGAGACGAATGAAAGGACGGGCAGAGACCGTGCGGCGGGATGAAATTCATGCGCAGATGCGCTGGTTAGGGCTGGGCAGGTGTTACGAGCACTTGCCTAGCCTGCTATTTTATAATATCACTAATAGCGCCATGCCAATAAGTAATATCAAAAAATCACGCGGCCGCCCAACCGTTGACAGCGAAGCTGTCATGGTTCGATTGCCAGCCCCACTTCTCACCGGGCTGAAAGCATACATCAGCAAAGAAGATAGCGAGATCGGTCGCCCCGAGGCCATCCGCCGCATACTCACCGACTACCTGAAGCGCCGCGGGATGCTGTGATGGACGAAGAGAAGAAGTTGAGCCCCAAGGACAACCGCGCAAGACTCCACGACGAGCTGACCGCCACCGTCAAAGGCATCGTCAATAAGGAAAAAGCTGTCCAGGATGCGAAGACGGACAAACTGCGCAAGCTCCGAGCCGATCGAGACGCCGCAGCCGCTCCACCGGAAAAGAAGAAGCCTGCCAAGAAGGGGAAGCGGTGATTGCTCAACAAGAAATTGATTGCCCGAGGTGCGGCCTATCGTTCAGCATAGTTGAGCGCTACGGATTTGTTATCAAGGCCGAGCAGTCACTTGCGCAGTGCAGAGAATATCCGGAGGAAGCTTCTACTCCAGTGAATTGCTCAATAGTCTGGGAAGCTGCAAAGCGCCGCGGGATGCTGGGGTGAGCGAGCATCTGCCAGCGAGCCTACCGCTACGCGCGAGGATCAAGTCGACGCTGAATCTGCGCCCTGCGGTGCGGGCCACGACAGTCAACTCAAATCAGACAGCCAGACGCGTCGTTGACCATCTTCACGATCGAATCCTTGCTAACCCTGAGAAGCACCAGCGCTACACGCATCAAGAGGTGGGCGAGGTTCTCGGCATCGATCCGAAGAAGGTGCGGCTAAGCCTCGCTCATGCGGGCGCCAGGGGCATCACGCTTGAAGTGACAGCAAAAGACCGTGCGGCAATCAAACAGACCATCAAGGAACAACGGATCCGGGCTTGAGCGGATCAAGCGGCCACCAGTTGGGGCCTTTCGGCGTTTGATTTGTGCTGCCGGCGGAACAATCAGTAGGTGCCCATCTAATTGTCGCGGCGCCGTGACAATTGCCCGTCACTTATAACGTTATAAGTGAGCGCCACCCACGGGGCGATTGCGCGTTGGGTTATAAATTGAACGGTTCTCTTCAGCGATACTTCACGCGCATGCGATAGCGTCCACCGGCTTCCCTCGAAGGCGGTCGACTAGGACGTGGCGGAGAATATCTGATGAAAAAAGCTATTACTCTCGTGCTTGCTGCCTTCATGGTTGCCGGGTCTGCACCTTTCCTCACTGGCCAGTGCGCAGTACGTTACCCGCCCAAATGCTGGACTCTTGATCGGCGACGGCGCCCAAGTCGGCGAAGGTGTTACAGTCAGGAATGGCGGTAATGCCGGGTTGTTTGCTGGTAGTGGGGGTGACGGCGACAAGGGGGATGGGGGTGTTGGCGGCGCGGCCGGTGTTGTCGGCAATGGCGGTAACGGCGGCATGGGCGGATTGCTCGCCGGCAATGGTGGCAACGGTGGTCAGGCCGTCGGCAAAGGCGGCTCGCGTTAGCTTGGTCCACATCATGACGGGCTGACTCGTCCTGGCAGCACGTCAACCGGCCCCCCATCGAGGCCGTCGCTGCTTGGCCCTAGAACCGCATTAGCGAGTCACTGAGGGCCTTCGCGCCTTCCGGGCTATCCAGACACCACCCGACGCACGAAACATGCTGTAGCGCGATTTACGGGGCAAGCCGGCCGGGGCCCATGCCACGCTGACAGCAGCCGCTGTGCGACTAACCTTCCTGCAGCGGTAAGGCCCGGCGCAGGTATTGCGACCCGTGCGCCGGGCCGCTTGCCCGAATAGGTGCATACTCGAAGGATGAGCGCCCGCGGTGTGAACTTCATGCACGAATGGATAGACGAAAACGTCACCGACGCCTGGCGGATCCACTGGTTCACGATGTAGCCGCCGGGGAGCGGGGTTTCTGTTTCGACTCTTAATCAACCTTGCGGCAGGCATACGCCCTCATAGCCCCGACCTATGGTAGTCCCCATGCGCGAGGGGCGATCGGGTGGGCGGCAGGCGACGATGGTGATGCCATTGGGATTGGACGGCAATGATGACAATTCCTCCCCACCAGGGTCGAACCGCGCGGTCTGGCCAGGTTGGAGGACCTCGGTCTGAGCACAGGGGGTGGGGTTTAACTCTCCGGACAGGCAAAGGCCCACGGCGATTGTCTCGTCGCAAATATTGGTAATTTCGCGGGGTTGGGACTGCCCCGTCATGCCGCGCGTGCAATGATTGACATCTGCACGCAGCGAAGCGCGCTGATAGCTGCCCGTCACCAGGTCAAGAAAGGGCGGCACCAGGACGGCGAACGCCACGCCCGTCAGCAGCCCGGCCCAGAGAGGCACAAACGGCCGCTTGCCGGGACGACTGCCAATGGCGAGCGTCGCGAGTGCTGCCCATGCTCCGATGAACACCTGATCGAAGGTGATGACAGGCAAAGCGGGGAGCGCAGGAAGCGCGCGCCATAGTTGGGCCGAAAGGGCGAGCGCCCACGGGACAAGGTAGGCCGCCCCGATACCGATTATACCCAACTTCCAGGCCGAAGGGCGCGGCTTGCCGGCACACCCGCGCTGGATAATCACGAACACGACCGTCACTATGCCGCTGAACACGGCGCCGGGAAGAAATTCTGGCATTTAGGCCCGTCGATGGTAGGGGCGGCAACGCTATGCCCCGCGCTGCGATATTGTCCAGAGTCGCGCGCGAATCCCTCCGAAAAGAAATCGTTCCTCATCCCAACGGACGCTAGGCTCGTTACGCTATGGGCTGTAGATCGCGAATAAAGGGCCGCTAGGGCTGTGTCCCGCCGGGGGCACCAGAGAAACAGCGCAAAACGCGCGAAAGCCTCTCCTGAGTCATTTATGGCGGTTCTAGAAGCATTAAATGGAACTGGAAGCATCAAACCGGCATCAGGAGTCCTTCTCTTCAGGAAATGGCCTCGCATGCGTATCTTGCGGGGATATATAGGACAGGACCTGGCTTGGACTGGCCTCCACATCGCCGGGCTGTCTCGTCACCCTCCTGACATTTAGGTCTCCACCAATGGCATTTCATTACCGCGCGGGTTGGGGACGCTCTCCCGGTATGTTGGGCGATTCTAGGGACCATTACAGAATTGCAAGCCGAAACGGGCAGCTTCGCCTATTTCCGCAGCCGTGAATCAGTCGTATCGGTATTGGCAGCCAAGGTCCCGATCCCCTCACTCCTTGGCGCATTTTGGCCACCGGTGTCGGTCCCGCGACGCCGGTGGCCCTTGCTCACTAACGTCACGCCCTGCACGGCGATAACCAATATACTCGAGAGACGGCGAAATCCTCATGAGACATCTGATCCGCAGGCTGCGGATTCCGAAGCTGTATTTTGAGCTTGGGATTATTGCGCTTGGGGCAGCGATTACCGGGCTGGCGATCTGGTTTTTCGACGCCTGGCCGTACCTTGTCAATTGGGGGTGGTTCATCGCCGGCATGTTCTTCGGCATAGTCATCCTTTGTCTTGTCGTGGCGTTTTTTGCTTTCGGCGCACGAGGCGATGGGTCGGAACTCGAAGAAAGCGAGCTGGGGAGAATTCGCGAGCGCATCGAACGCATGAAGTCAAAGCCTCGCCTCGTCCAGAATGACAAGCCCAAATCGGAAGACAAGTCGGGTCTCCACTACCGTCACCAGCGTGACGCGATTTCGAGCGATCCGCGCGACCGCGCTTCGTAGCGTCCCCGTTCCGCATTCGCTCTCGCAGCAAGTGAGCGTCGCGCAATCTCGGCTCTCAATTCACTATCCCGAACTCGGTCAAAAATACCGCGCTGATTATGAGGATCGAAGGAAACAACCAGCCGGTCATGAGCGCCGAACTTCGTAGTCGCCTCTATTGCTGCTCGCTGGGAGGGACTTCATCGGCGGGAGGCCCTGCATCGGGAGCAGCTTCTTCATAAGCTGTCCCTCCTGGGAGACATTGAAGTTGCCATTTTTGAGCGGGAGCGGATTTCTCGTACTCCGTTATGGCAGCCGCGCAATCCGCCCGGGTTTCGTACGCCCCTGGCAGCACTGCCACTCCTCCCTGAGGTCCCGCCACGACCAGGTACCAGATCAATGCAGCGGCTTGCTCCATATGGATTTCTCCTGGCGCTTGATCGCGCGCGGCCATGCTATTGGAACGTGGACGGCAGTCTAGCATTATAATCGATCCCGAAATTGCCGTGGGTTCGGCCGACCACGCTACCTGGCCGTACAGCTGGCTTGAGGAATGCCGTTTGCTGCGGTGCGGGGATGGCAAAAGTCGGCCTTCTCGCCTTCGCGAGTAGTTAGGTGCCACTTTTGCCCGAACCCCTACTTTTGCCCTTCCGGAGTCCAAGGAAACCGCTATTGCCGGTAAGGGGTCATCCAGAGGCGACCCGACCATAAACGCTTTCGACACTGACCTGCCGTTTCAGGTTGAGGAATGGGGCGCCGCCGGCAAGCGGGCACTCCGCACCCTGGCCAAATGCGTCAACCTCGAAATCGCGACCTACGTCTATGAGGCTGCCTTGCGCGAGCAGACCGACGCGACGCGGATTCTGGTGTTGCGGGACCTGCTCAAGCTGCTCCAGGATTCTCGCGGGCCAACTTAGGGCATGCCAAAACTCGGCTGGCCTCGCGTGCGCGCGCGTATTGGTGCGAAAACACTACTCTGGGGATATGCGGCAGCGAATTGGCCAAGGCCCGGCATGCTCAACCAACCTCATGATCCGATTGCGGGATCGTATTTTACCCCACCCTATGAGGTTTCCGGTCAGCTGCTATACCTGCGAGCATCTTTGAGCCCTTACGGCGATGTGTATGCTGGGTAAGTCGTGCCGGGTGCTCTCGAACTGGCGATCGGCGACTTCGTGGCCCATTACAAATACCTGCGATACCACGAGAGCATCGCTAACCTCACACCGGCCGACGTCTACTTCGGACGAGGTCAAACAATCCTGTTGGAAAGAGAAAGGATCAAACGCGACACCATCAGAATCAGACGCTGCATCATCGCGGTCATGCCGCATAACATCATTCAACAGATGCGCCGGATCCTCGCTTCGATCACGCGGCCTTCAGTCTCAAATTATCTGACGACGGACAGTCGTACGCCCAGATTGCACCATATCGCCGGCACGCCGAACAGTTACAGGCGGTGGCGACATTCTGGAGTTCCTTCGAACGTCCAGGTTACAGCGCCACAGAGGCAAGTTCCTTCAAGAATTATAGGCAATGTACCGACGCTTAGTCTTTCGTGCGACGGTCATCCGACACAAGGCGCTTTCGCTGCGTGTCGACCCGTGTCGTTGTGCAGAGCTGGTCGATAGGCATTTTGATGTGAGCCCCCTCAAGAGTGATCATCGCGTAGTTGTTACCCTCGCCGGGCTGCGGAATCGGAGAGGGGATACCCGTGTCGTCATCGGGATCGGTACGCGAGGCTGCGATGATGACGCCGTGAGAATCAAATACTGCGTGGAGCATTTTCGGCAAGTCTTGGCTCCTCAAGGAGAACTGATCGCACCGAATATAATCTGCATATCGTCAGATGCCTTCGTTTCTATGACTTCGGTCTGGCCGGTCTGATCGATATAGGTATACAAACTCGCCCAGCGAAAAGTTGCGGTGCGAAGGACGACAGCTGCGCGTGACCGAGTAACCCCAGTAGGCGTTTCCTGTGCCGAGCTTCCAGAACCAGACCATTGTACTGCCTGCTCGCTGGAACGTGGGTTGAGTGACGAAAGTCGCCAAGGAAGGTCTCCCTGTAGTCTTGGTCTGCGTCCAACGACTAGCTCGGACAATTGAATTCTTGTCGAAGTCTAAACATTTGCGATGCCAGCATGATCTCGGTCCATCAGCCTAGGCTCCAAGTGTAGGGGGCATGGACCGTTAGGCGGACGAGATTTCTCGCGTTCGTTCTTGGGCCGCTTGTACCTTGGAGTTAAATGGCACCCGTAACAGTTTTAAACCTAGTTCAGATTGCGTGACTCATGCGTGACGTGATTGTCGACCGTCAATCATTTGCTCACACTAATTTATCGCTTCGATCTCGCCACCCTCCCCGGAACCGGCCTCCTCGACAGACGGACCCTTTGCGCTCCAAGGGGGCTTCAGGCTCGTTGCGTTGAGGCCGGTGCAAAACGAGCGCCTTCCCGAGATTCACTAAAGCCGCCATCCTCAAGAAAAGATAATTCCGGTCCGCTTGCGTAATGTGCCGCCGCCGTGTCACCGTCGCTCTTCTCGACAACATCTCCCAGATGTATACCGAACCGAAACTCGATCTTCCGTTCTGCCGGTAATCCGGCATTACGCTCGAGCATCGAATTCTGGATCTCGATCGCGCAGCGAACAGCATCGACGACGCTTCGAAACTCTACAAGAGCTCCATCGCCCGTGCGCTTGACGACACGCCCGTTGTGCACCGCAGTGGTTGGGTCGATCAAATCGCTGCGCAGTGCCCGAAGCCGCGCGAGCGTCCGATCCTCGTCGGCCCAGTCAGCCGGCTGAACCCAACAACGTCGGCCGCCAAGATCGCTGCGAGTTTTCTCTTTTCGGGCATGGGACTTCTTTCGTCGACGCGAAGGTAACACGGCGGATGGGGAACGGAACATCCCCTCGATCTCGCCGACCTCGCTGGCACCGTCCCCGCGAAAGCAGGCCCTTTGCGCTCCAAGGGGGCTCCTTCCTCGGCGGGAGACGGCGGACGCGCGTAGTATTCCGCCACGGGGCTTTCCCCAAAACGGCAAGCGCGGGAAGTCCTGCACCGGCTTCACCGACCGACCGCCCAAAGAAAACGACAGGGAGAGATACTTACTATTTCTTCTTCTAGAATTAGAGGTCGGTTAAGTCGGTAAGTCGGTCTTATGCCAGTAGTCACTGACGAAGATGAGTACAGACTTCTCTGACCGACCTGCAGGTCGGCAACGCTCCAGCGCCCCACCGATACTTCGCGCGGAGGGAGCGAACGTCCAGACCAACGGCGTCGATAGGCCTGGCCTCTCGCCCCGCGAGGAGGCCCGAGAGGCGGCCGCCACTGCTCCCCGCCACCCAACCCTCACCCGCCCATCGATACCGCTCCTCGGCCCTCTCTCACTGTCTCTGGGCCTATCCGGTCCGAGCCTCCCAGACTGGGACGCCGGCATTTCGCTCCCCCGGCAGCGCGCTAGGGGAGTGGCCGGCAAGAAATACCTTGCGACGACGGAGGCTTAGCCTGCGGGACCCTAACCTTGTGAAGTGCCTGCTAGCACGACGTTAGGGAATTCATCAGTGAGCTGACTATCGATCGGAGGGAACCGGGCCACCAAACATCGGGGCCGCACGAATTTCGGCTTGTTTGACGACGGGACCGAAGATCGAGGTCTGGATCGTTCTCGCAGACGGCGACCGAGCTGGCTCGGAAGCGGATACCGAAATCGCCTCGACGGTCGATCCCCGCGCGAGGTCAACCGACATCGGCTGCACGGTACTGAAAGCGAGGCGCGAGCGGTAAATGTGAAGGTTCTGTAAGACCTTCTGAACGTATTGGCGCGTTTCCGGATAAGGAATAGACTCTACCCAGTCCACCGGATCAATTTCGCCAGTCCGAAGGTCGCCATACTCCGCGATCCACTCCCGTGATCGGCGGGGACCCGCGTTGTAGGAGACGAGTGCGAGTACATAGGAGCCACGGTGATTGCTGACCAGATCGCCCAGATGGCCCGCGCCCAACATCACGTTAAAGGCCGGATCGCCGGTAAGGATGCCATCCTGGTATTTAAGTCCATACTGCTTGGTAATCAACTTAGCTGTGGCGGGCATGATCTGCATGAGCCCTTGTGCACCCACTATGCTGCCGGCAGTGGGGTGAAACTCGCTTTCCTGGCGAGCCAGCGCATAGACGAGTGGCGCTTCAACCGGCTTGCCGATCTTCTTCCACTCTGGCAGTGCGCGCGCCGGATAGCTCCACCAGTCAATATCAATGTTCTTGGCGGCGGACGCCTTGGCCAGACGAAGCGCCATGTAATCGCCGCCCTCAGCCCACACGACGCCGGCCACGGCATTCATCTCGTCTAGCGACTTAAATCGGTTGGCGAAGAACTCCAAGAACATCGGGAGTTCGTTTTTGTAACCTAATTCAGCCAAGATTCGGAATGCCCGAACGACCTCGTCATTGTTGACGGCCGTGCGGGCGGCATCTGATGCTACGCCTGAAGCAATGATCTCCGGCGCCATTCCGAGGCCGATTTTCTCGCGGGCGAGCTGTCCATAATAGACGGTCGTGTGCTGCGAGGCTTCGCGATAGTAGGTCTTGGCTTTTTCCTGCTGACCCATTGCCTCCAGCGCGCGGCCCGTCCAATAGCCCGCTCGAGCCTTCTCGGTGCCCAACTCGGCGATCTCACCTAGACGCTCGAAGTGCTTCAAGCCTAGCAGCCGGGTCCTTCAGATAGCGCAGGGCAATCCAACCGGCGAGAAACTCGCCTTCGGCTGCCTTCCAGCCCTTGCTAAGCCCATGCGCCTTGGCGATTTGATACCCGGTTTGGATGGCGTCGCGGTGATTCTTGCCGACCGAGAGGCGCGCCACGATGCGACGCTCAGCCCACCATGCTTCCGGATCGCCCATGACAGTTGCATCGCCTGGCACAGAGGCAAGGATGGCAATCGCCTTTGCATAGTCCGATTTCTTCCGGTGGAAACGTGCGAGCGCGTATTTTAAGGCCAGCTGCTCGCGCATGGCCGAGGGAAGCTTTTCGTATTGCTTGTCCGCCCCCGCCTCTGTTCGCAGGAGCTTTTGCGCCACGACTGCGGTCTTCTGATATTCTTCCGGTAGGCGCTTTGAGGCGCGCACCGCAGCATTGCTCTCGTTGGCGTAGACAAGTCGCCACATGCGATGCTGATAGACCTCGCTGGTAAGCAGCTTGTCGAATTCAGTGACAATCTGCTTCTCAAGCTCGGGTGGGATGTCGGGGTTGTAATAGGCATTCTTAACGTATTTTAGAGCTGCGTTGCTGTCTCCCACGGAAAGGAGAGCGCGGGCATAGGCAAGACAGCCCTGGGCAGTTGTCGGCGGGCGTTTCCTGAAGTGGCCGAGCACCAGCCCCCGTGGTTCATTGTTGACATAGAGTGAGCGTTCGGCACGCTTGAGCAGGCCTTCGGTGAGCGGCCAATTAGGTGCCGCATCGAGGAAGGCCATGATGCGCTGATAACCTGCCTCATTGGGCCTGTCGCGGAGGTAAAACAGCTCGACGAGATTCATCGCCGCTGGATCATCCGATCGGCGTGCCACATGGCCTGCCCGAATGAAGTCGCCCTTGAACCCCAATTCTACGGCATAAACGGCGAGGCTCGAGACTTTGGGAGCCGAGTGTGGCTGGGCATTCGCCTCGAAACCAAAAGGGGCGCCGAATTCAGTGGCGGCGGCAAGCACAAACGCAACTACTCGAATATAGCCGCCAAATCTCAACATCGCAGACCCACTCTTCCTAACTGTTTAGCAGGACCCGGATCCCTCTTCCTTCGACCCCGCTCCGATATACAGCGGCATCGTGTGCCAAAGGGGCAGGTTCATATACACGATAAGTAGCTTGGACGCATGATGGCCCAAGCCGAGCCTAGGCAGGTCATGGTTCTCAATTAGTTACCAAAACGACGTCATGAGGCTCTGTACCGGCCCGCTCCGGAATCTCTCCGCCTGCTGATGCTCGATCTAAAGGGATCGGGGGATGGAAGGGGACGATTCCGCCCATTAACGACAGCGATGGATGGACCCTTATGGCAGCTGTTTGGTGTTGTCGCTTGGCAAGCGGAGGCGATGATCCCCTTTGATCCTCCCATTCCCCTCAGCATTTTCGGAGTCGCGAGGATTGCTAACGAGCGTCGATAATCGCGTTATCGTGGCGAACCTTCGCGCGGAATCGCGTTACGTGTTTGCAGGTCAGTCGATCGCCGCTCTTCGCGCGCGCTCGCGCGAGCATCGCGTGTCAGATGTGTCGGATTCGTCGGCTTTTCTCCGCGTTCGGTTGTCTTTGCGCGTACCTGGCGTTTCGGGCCAGTCCGATTGCTCCAATGGGCGCCCCGACGCCGGGCGCGCTTTCTTCCGACATAACTCGAGATTTGCTGTCCAAAGCGAGCGGCACCGTATGCCAATTACTCCGGCATTGACAATCATTGGCTGAGGGCCGTCATCAATCCGGTGGTCCAGCCAGGCCACGGATGGGGGACGCAGTTCGAGACGGCCCTGTCCTTCGACATGACCGACCGCTTCAGTCTCGGCGTTGGCGGCCGCTATTCTTCTTTCACCACGACATCAGCAGAGACCGAGTTCCCAGTTGCAGATGTTACCGGCTTTGTGCTGGGTGTCGCGCAGCCACAAAAAACCTCCTTACAGAGCTACTCCGGATTTCTACAGGCGTCCTATAGGTTCGGTGATTTGACTGCGCCGGACGCATCCAAGGCTGCCGAGGCGCCGGTTGACTGGACCGGGTTCTATGCAGGCGTGGCACTCGGCTCATCATTTGGGCGTACTGACTATGACGACCCGTTCCCGGCGGCGTTGCCGCATACTGACTATGCGGACTTGGGCGGCGTGCTTGGCGGTGGCCAGATCGGTGTCAATTATCAGATGAACCGCGTTGTGGTCGGCGCGGAAGTTGCGGGTGCCCTGGCCGACATCGATGGCAACAACACGTGCTTCGGTACATATCCTGTTCCGATACTCTCCGGATTTGATTGCGGATCGCAGATCGATGCGCTGGCATCGCTTACCGGCCGCGCCGGCTTGGCTTTCGACCACGCCCTAGTCTATGGCAAAGGTGGCATCGCCTGGGACAGCCAGAAGGACAAGCTCAACTCGGTTTCCGCCGTTTTGCTTTCTACCGGCGAACTTACAGAGCCGCTTCGTTCGACATCGAACAACACGGGCTACACGGTCGGTGCAGGCGTGGAATACGCGCTGACCTCGAGCTGGTCGGCAGCGCTCGAATACAATTACTATGATTTCGGCAAGTCGGACGAATTTACGACCAATCTCCTGCCAGACCTCGCTGGCGTCGACCTCGCGCCGCACGAAACTTCGATACATACGGCATCTTTGCATTTGAACTACAGGTTCGGTCTGCCTGGAGCAGGTAATTAAGAGGAAGCCGCATGCAGGCGGCGAGTTCTTGCCCGCTCCTAATAATGCTTTTCAATGTGCCTCGTGCCAGCCTCATGCGGCCCAGGAGTGGATGTAGCCGACAACGTCGGCCGCCAGGATCGCCGCCAGTCTTCGCTCCATGAACGCCCCGGCCGTTTAGCACCAGAAGGATGCTATCGGCATACGAACTCGGAACGCGAGGGGATGGGGGATGACGGGATGTAGGGGGATGCTTTCGGTCCCCTGAGCGTGAGTTGGTTGCCGTACTGACCGAAATGGTCGTCGGTATCGGCGGCGACGATCCCCCTCGATCTTCCCATCCCCGCCCTAACGATCTAGGAATAAATATGCGGACAGTCTTCTAGGCCTGGCGAGGGCCGATCCCTCCCCCAAACCCAGCATGAGACACCGCATGACCCCATCCCAGATCGCCACCGCCGCCGCCGTGACCCTCGGCGCGGTCCTCGCCGCCAACCTTCTGACCTACGAGGTCCGCCTCTGGCGGGTCCACTCGGCTGTCGAGGGCGTACTATCCCCACTCAAGGAGGCGGCTCCTGGCAGGGCAGCCACACCTTCATCTTCGCCAACAGGGTCAGGCTGTGCGAGGGCAACATCTATATCCGGTTATCAAGGAGACCGGCGAGAAGCTCGAGGCCAGCGATGCCTTCGACTTCGAACTCGCGACGCGGAATAGCCAGTCGGCGGCGAGCGGCTGATCCAGTTCAGGTGGGTGAAGCTGGCGCGATGATAATCGCGATCACGAATGCAAAATAGAAACTCCGCCATCCGACGTGAATAAGCCACGGGGGAGTCGGCTGGCCGTTGAGGGCAGGCAACCCGTAAATGTACACGGTTATGCCACCGCTATTCGCTGGCGTTCTTATTTCCGTCACAAATGCAGCAGCAAATTCACTGTCGCCGAGCGGTACGGCTACGATTGATAAATCGGAACTCGGGCTAGTCTACACTCCCTAGGGTAGCCAAATTTGTACCCGTGAAACGGAGCAGGCCAGACTGCTCAGATCAAGGGCGCAGGCAGCCTCTCGCTCAGGGGGGACCTGCAAAGCAACGGAGGCAGATGTGAAACAGCTTAAGTGCCTGAGTATGGTTGTGCTGGCAGCGGGGGCCATGTGCGCCTTCGCTACGATTCCAGCGAACGCACAAGAGAAGAAACCAAACGTTCTTGTGCTGATGAGTGACGACACCGGCTGGAATGATCTTGGAGCATATTCTGGCGGTGGCATAAACCTAGGCCATCCGACGCCAAATCTGGACCGCCTCGCGACCGAGGGGGCCATGTTCACGTCATGGTACGGGCAAGCCAGTTGCACGGCGGGTCGGGCATCGTTCATTACCGGGCGCGTTCCCATTCGCTCGGCCTTGTCAATCGTGGTTGCGCCTGGCGACGAGAACGCCCTTCGGAAGCAAACGCCAACCATCGCTGAGTTCTTCAGGGATAATGGCTACTCGACCTATTTTTCCGGCAAATGGCATCTGGGCGACAAGCCGGAGTCTTATCCGATTGAGCACGGCTTCGACGAGATGAAGTCTTTCGGAGCGTATTATCCAGGGGTCTACACCTACAGCGACACGTCACCCTGGTTTCATCCATGGTTTCCCTCGTTCAACAAGGAGTTCTCGGAAGAATATTTCAAGATCGTCAACATGTTCGAATGGGAAGGCGTCGCCGGCCAAGTCGCTAAGAAGGTGGGCGAGTTCTCGTGGGACTACCTCTCGACCTTTGACGTCAGGCAGGCGGACAATGCCATCGACTACATCAAGAAGCACGCCAAGGACGACAAGCCGTTCTTCATGGATGTAAATTTCATGAAGATGCACAACCCGAATAATCCGGCACCGAAATTCGCCGGCAGGTCGCATCTTGGCCGCTATTCGGATTCTGTGATGGAGCTTGACGACAATGTCGGGCGGATCATGGACGTCATTCGGGCGGAGGCGCCCAACACAATCGTTGTCTTCACCGCTGATAACGGCGCTTGGCAGGATGCTTATCCCGATGCCGGTACACACCCGTTCCGAGGCGAGAAGGGCAGCTCGTTTGAAGCGGGTTGGCGTGTTCCGGGCCTCATGTGGTGGCCCAGCAAGATTCCAGCGGGTGCGAAGCGGGGAGAGATGATGACCCATATCGACCTGTGGGCGACATTGGCTTCGATGGCGGGGGTCACTCCGCCGCCGCATGGCGAATGGAAGGACAATGACGGCAAGCCGATCTATTTCGATAGCATCGACAATAGCGCTTACGTCATGGGCAAGGCCGATCATTCTGCACGGAGATCGTGGGTCTACATTGACGGTGAGAACTTCAAGGCGATCCGTGTTGACATCGCCGGCGACCCGAAGGAACCATGGGTCAATATCGCCTGGAAATATACGTATACCGCGAAAGATACATGGCTTGGGCCCGAGCAAATGCTGGGCTCGATCGGTTCGCTCTACAATCTTACGATGGACCCCTTCGAGAAATACGACATGGTCTTCAACGGCGCTATGGCTGCTCGATTGCCGAAGAGCTCACCGGGTCAATATGCCGGCGAGGATAACGGTTGGGTTCTGTCGCTGATCTATCCGGCTCTCATCGAGTTCGATCAATCGATCATCAAGTATCCAAGCATCAAGCGGTTCCCGGGTGGTGCTTCGGATGATCTCGTCCCGAACTTGCAGAATCCGGAAAATCCGGTACCGGCGCTCGATCCCAATAAACCGCCGAAGACGATAGGCAATGTAGGCGGTTAGAGGGTGCTTCAAATGAGTAGCGTCGGGCCGTTTCGCGTTGGGACGGCCCGGCGCTTTTCGAAATAGTGGCAGAAGTCGAGATCTGAGACGGTCTGAGACCCACGACCTCAATTTCCGCAAACACATTCGACTACCCCGGGAGCTACCCCAGAGGTCCTGCGCCGCTCGAGGGGAGCGGGCGGTACGTCGCTAAGCTATTGTCTTTATGAAATAATGCTGGTGCTGCGAGAGAGGATCGAACTCTCGATCTCCCCCTTACCAAGGGCACGCTCTCCCAACAAATGCGAGCGACAAGTTGCTACCTATGCGCTGCCTGTCACCTTTCGCATCGCCGTGGCATAATATTATTGAAGACTTTCAAGTGCTTGCAATGAGTAAGTCGATTTGCTCTCTCCCCTCGTGAAACAAGGCAACTTCAGGGACTGCGAATTCGAGGCCGACCAAAACCAGTGATGCAAGAAGGCCCATGACGAGTAGCCCGATCGTGTTCGGTAACCGAATGATCTTGTGGTTGGTCCAGGCAAACACCGCCGTCAGGGTGAGCAGTAGTGCGATGATCTGCAAAATCGAATGCAAAGTTCACGCTCCGTCGTGGATCATGGATGTCGTTCCCAAGATTGTACTGCGCTTGGTCAGGGGATCGTGCCTGCCAGACGTCGGACGCACGCGAACTCATAAGGTAATTTGAGATCAAGTTCAGCCCGCGCCAGCGCAATTTTCGAGTGACGAGATGCCGCCATGATGATCTCGGCGTTTCCGGTTGCGCAGAGCGAGATGAATGCCTTCTGCAACCGTATGACGACTTCAAGCGCTCCGGCCCCGTCTCGGGCGATGGCAGTAAACGCGTCATCAAACATGTCATTGACCGACAGCAGGGGAACGTGGACCCGGTCGAATTTCGGTTTCGACTGCTTTTCATCATCAGCCGCGGGCGAGATCCAGCAAACAAACAGTCTCACGAATGCGCCAACGATGTTGATTGCCGTGCCTGGGTCATTGACGCCAGGCGACAGCGCGCGGGCGGCGATTTCCGAGAGTGTGATCAGCCCGAACCTGGGATCGTCATCAAACACTCGGGCGGAGCCCACTACGAATTCCTTTGCGACAACCGACCTATCCACCGTCTTCGGGGCGTCGCCGACGGAGCTCCTAAGAAAGGCCAGGGCACGTCCAGGCGCGATGAATGTCCCGGGCAGTGCGGCGACCGTCACAACAGAATCGTGCTTTTCGGCCCAATCCTGCAAAGCCTCGACATTTATGTGTTGCACATAACCGACGGTGTCGGTGAAGACCGGCTTGCCGGGATCAACGTTTTTCTGAACTGGCAGAGCTCCCAATGTTGGCGAACGCCGACGGTCTTCAAGGGCGGCCGCCGTAGCCTTCTCTACTCGGTCGATCGTTGTCCCGAGCCGTCCGAGCCGCGCAATCTGGTCGACCCAGCGGACAAACGAAAAGACGACCCATCCGAGAACGCCAATAGTCATCACGAATACGGTGAATAATCCCGTTCGACGATAGTAACCCGCCTTTATGGCGATTAGCGCGACCACACTAAAAATGAAAGCCGCAATAAATGTCGACAACACCGTCTTCGACACATCGTCAGAGATAACGAGGGAAAATGCGCGCGGGGTCGCGTTGTTGCTCACCGAAGCGTAGGCCGAAACCATCGATGCGACTGCAAATGTTGCTACGCCAAGCATGCTTGCTGAGATGATGGAGAGTAGCTTCTCAACGGTGTCGTGCTCGACACGAGGGGTAAGCTGCTCAATTCCGAAACTGTCTGTCGCCGCCGCAGCAAAAAGGGCCAAAACTGCCAGCAGGCAGAAGATCAGCGGTCGAACCCAAAGCTTCTCCTCAAGCCGCCGAAATAAAAACTTAATTCTTGAGCGCATGAGCCATGTTCCCGGCGGAGGTTCTCAATCGAACAAAACGGTGGTGTAGCTCGATGACCTCAATCTCGTTAGGAAAGCTGGGCGCCTAGCCATTCGGAGCGGAGTATGCGGACCGCCCAAACCAGCGCTCCCGCCCAACGACGATTTCGTTAGGAGCGATCGTTGTGCGCCCCGGTGCCGACAACGGCAACAGGAACACGCCAAGGCCGACTTGTCGACTACATTGATGCGGTCGGCGCACACTTCAGTATCAATGGACATTCAGCACTACTTCTCCCGCAGTTCGTTCAAATCGGCCTACAGCGGCACTAAATGGCAAGAAACTGCTGGCGCAGCTCAGGATTATCCAAGACGTCTTTAGCGGTTCCATCAAATGCAATGGTCCCGGTCTCCAAAATAATTGCTCTGTCAGAGAGCCTCAGGGCGGCCATGGCATTCTGCTCAACGATTATGGTGGTAATCCCCAGGTCGCGTATTTGTCTAATGATCTTCTCAATCTCCCGGACAATAACAGGAGCGAGCCCCTCATACGGCTCGTCAAGAAATAAAATCTTGATCTCGCGAGCCAATGCGCGCGCGACGGCGAGCATCTGCTGCTCTCCACCGGATAGCGTCTCCGCTTCCTGCTTGCGCCTTTCGGCCAATTTCGGGAAGTGGTCGAATATTGCGGCAATGGGCCATCCTCTCGGCTTTGCCACCTGCGCCAATATCAAATTTTCCTCCACTGTGAGTCCGCCGATGATCCGCCGATCCTCTGGGACGAGTTGAACCCCAGCTTGAGACGCCTCGAAATCCTTCATCATGTGAACTGGCTTACCATCCAGCCAAATTTCCCCCCTCCTGATGGTCGGCAGGGTTGCGCGCGCCAGCGCGCGCAGCGTCGAGGTCTTTCCGGCGCCATTACGACCCAGTAGCGAAAGGATTTCCCCTTTGTTGATGTCAAAACTCACCCCTTGGACTATATATGATTCACCGTAGTAGGCGTGAATGTCTCTTACGCTAAAAAACGCTTTGGCATTTTGCCCGACCAATGTGGCCGACTCCCCTGAAGTCTTCGCGCTGTCGGTCGTCAGGATGTTCATTCCTGAGCCTCGCCAAGATAGGCTTCTTTGACTTTCGGGTCGGCGCGGACCTCGGCAGGCGAGCCGCTGGCTATTATCCGGCCCTGCGCAAGTACGCTGATTTTATCGGCCAGCGAAAACACGACATGCATGTCGTGCTCGATGATGACCTTGGTCATTCCGCGGCTTTTAATGCGTTTCAGTAACTCGATCGTGCTGTTCGTGTCGTGGCGCGACATACCCGCTGTTGGCTCGTCGAGCAAAAGCAGACGTGGATTTTGTACTAGGCACATCGCCATTTCCAGCCGTCGCTTATCGCCGCGCGACAAGCGGCCAGCCTCTTCGCCGCGGCGGCCATGCAAGCCGACATCATCGAGTGCATGTTCGGCCATCTCGCGAATCTCTATCTCGCCACTCACCGCTCGCATTGGATTGAAGTGGAAAGAACCATCTCGCTTGGCAAAGGCGGGGATCATGATGTTTTGAAGCAGCGACAGGTCCTGGAAGACTTCGGGAGTCTGGAAAACCCGGCTAACGCCGAGTTGATTGATTTCGTGTGGCAAATGCTGATTGAGAACCTCGCCGTCGAACACGACCTGCCCCCGGTCGGGCCTGATGCGTCCGACGCATACATTAAGCAATGTCGACTTGCCGGCGCCGTTTGGGCCGATAATGGCGTGCACCGTGCCTTCTTCTACCTGGAGATCGACATCGGCTAGCGCCTTCAATCCACCAAAGTTCTTGTCCACGTCCGCAATGTGGAGGATTATGTTGCGCTGTAACATGGATTACTTGGCGGCCTGAGCATGGGCCGCCGGCATGGGTTTGCCGCCATTGCGGCGCCTACTGAGCAATTTCCATATCCGCCGAAGACCTTCCACGATGCCGCCCGGAAGAAAAATGACGATCAGCATGAATAGGATTCCAAGGGTAAGGTTCCAGCCATCCCCCACGAACAGCGATACTACGGAAACGACCGGTTGTTCTATCCAGTCGGGTAAGAAGCTGAAGAACGAATGCATCGTACCTTGATTGAAGGAAGAGAAAATATTTTCAAAGTATTTTATCACTCCGGCGCCGAGAATAGGTCCCACTAACGTTCCGCCGCCGCCCAGAATGGTCATCAGGACCACTTCGCCCGAAGCGGTCCATTGCATCCGCTCTGCCCCTACAAGCGGATCGGTCGCCGCCATAAGCGCGCCTGCCAGGCCGGCATAGATGCCGGAAATCACGAATGCTGACAAAAGGTAGGGGCGCGTGTTGAAGCCGGAATAGCGCATGCGGGCCTGGTTGGACTTGATGGCTCGGAGCATCATGCCAAAAGGCGATTTTGTTATGCGCATGGCAATGAAGAAGCAGATGATTAGCATGACCGCGCAGAAGTAGAAACCGGCGTATCCACCTCCACTGATGTCGATACCGAACAGGTTGGTGCGTGGAAGGCCTGCTCCTGGCGAAACAAACAGGTCGTCAATGACTCGTGGGTCCTGCCTGGAGAGCTGCAGGCCGGTTTCGCCGTTGGTGAGCGGCGTCAGCACGGAATAGGCCATATTGTAGCTCATCTGCGCGAACGCCAATGTAAGAATGGAAAAGTAGATCCCCGAGCGGCGCAAACTCACATAGCCAATCAACATAGCGAAGCACCCAGAAATGAGGAGCGCAAAAAGCATCGCGGGGATTACGTTCATGGTCAGGAGCTTGAACGACCACATCGCGGCATAGGAGCCAACGCCGAGGAAGGCGGCGTGACCGAACGACAAATAGCCGGTGAGGCCGAACAGGATGTTGAAGCCGAGTGCGAAAATTCCGAAGATGCAGAACTTCTGCATCAGCGCCGGGTAAGCGGCGCCAAGGGGTTGCAGCAGAACCGGACCAGCCAAAACAACGGCCGAAAATACGGCGAGCAACAGCCAGTCGTTTCGTGACGAGTTTGCAAACACCGTCAGTCCTCCATCAAACCCTTGCGGCCGAGCAGACCCCTCGGCAACGTCAAAAGCACGATGACCGCCACCAGATAGATTATGATCTGGTCGATACCAGGTACGATAGCTTTGACCTCATTCATCGAAGCAAAGGACTGCAGAATGCCGAGCAGAAAGCCAGCGATGACCGCGCCGGCCAGCGATCCCATGCCGCCTACAACCACGACGACGAATGAGAGCACAAGGAATTCCATCCCCATGTGATAGTCGGGTGGCAGGATCGGAGTATACATGACGCCCGCCGCCCCGGCGACAACCGCCGATAGGCCGAATACGATCGTAAAGCGGCGCGCAATGTTGATCCCTAATAATCCCACCGTTTCACGGTCGCGCATGCCCGCGCGCACTACCATGCCGTATGTGGTGAACCGCAAAAATGCGAAAACTCCCCCGATGACCAACAACGAGAACAAAAGATAGATCAGCCGCCACCATGGATAAGGCAAGGTGTCGCCTAGGCCGAAAAGCGCTCCCACATAAGCAGTACCGCCAAAGGCGGCCGGCGCCTGCTGGGGAATCGGATTTGCGCCATAGAAACGCTTGATGATTTCTTGGATAACGATGGCGAGCCCAAAGGTAACGAGGATCTGGTCGGCAGCCGGGCGCTTGTAGAAATAGCGTATGAGTCCGCGCTCCATAAGGATGCCCAGAGCCAACATGACCGGAACGGCCAGCACGATGGAAGCCGGCACCGAATAGTCATGCAATATCTGTCCGAAATCACCGAGCCACGCCTCGACATAAGGCGTGCGTATTTCGAGTGGGGTACCCCACGCCGTCGTCTGAGACGGGTCAACAGTCACGCTCTCCAGGCTGAGCAGCTGATTGAAAGTGACCGCGCAGAACGCCCCCAGCATAAAGAGGGCGCCATGCGCGAAATTGACGATGCCAAGAGTCCCGAACGCCAGCGTCAACCCGAGTGCAATGAGCGCATAGGCACCGCCCTTGTCCAGCCCGTTCAGGACCTGGAGGAGAATCGCGTTCATACTCTGCCCGTCGCTGGTTCTCGAGGTAACCTTTAGAAGTTATCCGGTCGAAATTGATGGCGGCCGGCAACGCTCGTCAGTAGCCTAGCACTGCTTGGGATTGTCGGGCCCGAGCTCACCCCCGAATATTGATGGGTCATAGGTAAGTTCGTCACGTGGCACGACCTTCACGATTTCCATGAGGTCATACTTATCCTTTGGGTTTTCCTTTCCGCGGACGACAAGCGCGCTCTTCATGCATTGATGGTCAGCGGCGCGATACAAGGTCTTGCCGTTGCCCATGCCGTCGAATTCAAACCCTTCCAGCGCCTTGATGACGGCAGGAGCATAAAACGTCCCAGCCCGCTCACAGGCGTCGCCATAAAGCAGTGCCTGTACGTAACAGGTCTGCGCTGCCTGTGAAGGAGGGGATCCGAATTCTTTGCCAAATGACGTAGTGAATGCCTTTGTAGCCTCATCATCCAGCTTCCAGTCCCAATTGGCGGTACCGAGAATGCCCTTGACGGCGTCGCCGGCACCCTGGGCCATGAGTTCGGAAAACAACGGTACGACCACCTCGAATTTTTTCCCGTTGACCTGTTTGTCACGCAAGCCGAATTGTACCGCCTGGGTCAGGGAGTTGACCATGTCCTTCCCATAGTGATTGAGGATGAGAACGTCGGCGCCGGAATTGAGGACAGGCGTGATATACTGCGAGAAGTCGCCGGCGCCGAGCGGTGTGCGGACGGCTGTAACGGTCTGCCAACCTAGGGCTTCGGTGGCGTTCTTGATGGACTCTTCCTGCGTCCAGCCCCAAGTGTAGTCGGCGGTTAGATGGTAAGCCTTTCGATCCTTGCCGTATTCAGCAGCGAGCACTGGCGCTAAGGCGATGCCGGACTGGTACGCATTGAAAAAATGGCGGAAGCCGTAGCGCTTCTTGTCCTTGCCCGTGGTGTCGTTGGAGTGGGTAAGGCCGGCCATGAAGATAATGCCCATATCCTGACACAGGCTCTGCACGGCTACAGCAACACCCGAGGACGAGCCACCGGATATCATAATGGCGCCATCCTTCTCGACCATGCGTTTGGCCGAATCTCGCGCGGCATCAGACTTCGTCTGCGTGTCGCCGGTCACAAATGCGACCTTCTTACCCAGGATACCGTTGCCTTTCAGCGCGGTGGGCTGCATCGTCCTGATCAATCCTCCGTCACCTTCACCGTTTAAGTGCTTGACGGCGAGTTGGAAAGCTCTGAGCTCGTCCGCGCCCTCGTCGGCGTAAGAACCCGTCTGTGGAACGTTCCACCCGAACGTGACAGTATCGCCTTTTGGCATGTTGCACGACATTTCGTCTGCATAGGCGCCGCGGATGAAGTGCATCGGCGCTGCGAACGCCAGGGCTGAAGCCGCTCCAGCCTGCATTAGACCTCGGCGTGTCATAACAATCCTTGACATCAACGTTCCTCCCTTTTAGCCAACCATGCGCCCACGTTTAGTGGTGCTACCTCCCACCCTAAAGTTTGTGAGAAATACCTCAACCCTCAAATGTCAAACTTTGGGCTTACAACAAAAGTCTAATCCGCAAACATCGTTCCATCCCAGTTCGATTGTTATCCGCCGAGGGTCAGCAAAATCCAGCGTCAATACGTCGCCGAATAAATTCTCTTCCACAGCGCCGTCTTCCGTCTGTGCCACTGATCTGGACGTCGCACTTGAGCGCCCTGATTTCGCTCCAACGCATCGGCTTTGCGCCAACGAGACCCGGGGGCTAGCTGAAGTTGCTTAGTCGGGATGCTGCGCTACCTGGAGAGAATCGCAAACCGAGCAGATCCAGAACCGACTGCAGATGAAATATCGATGGAACCCCCTGGACAAGCAGAATGAATCGAATGCCGTTTCTAGA
Organism: uncultured Alphaproteobacteria bacterium; assembly: GCA_963805405.1. GTDB lineage: Bacteria > Pseudomonadota > Alphaproteobacteria > Rhizobiales > Aestuariivirgaceae > JAEUMG01. The sequence goes on from CAWDUC010000003.1 coordinate 60,832, forward strand.
AACAACTAATGAGGAGGCCCCGTATGAAATTACCAAGCACTCTGAGGCCTTATTTATTCGCCGTTGCACAAGCGTTCTTCACCACCGGTGTAGCGACGCTCATTGGTGAAGTCGATGCACATGGTTTTACGCGCGCCGCATTTTTTGCATGGCCATTTCCTTGGCTGGTTGCATGGGCCGGAATGGTGCCCTTTGTCCTCTTACTTGCACCGATTATACACTTGTTCCTCGATACGTTCATAGAACACGAGGCTACTCGGTAGCGGACGCTAAGCCGGAGCCGCATTTATCCAGGAGTTTCTTGGTAAGATGGTGGTTTCGTTGCACAAGGAGGCAGAGCCCCTGGCAACATGCCCAAGCCGCAGGATCCCCGGGATTTCGGGGATCCCGGGGTTCTCTGCCGACCGAGGGGCAACGGGCGAAACTGAGGGGATAGAAAATCCGCATCCATCAATTTCAGATTAGGCCCGCGTCGACCAACGGGAAATAGGCAAGCATACTCAGATACGAATCGCGGGCTTTTAAGCGCCCGCATCAGCGTAGCATCCTAACCAGATGGCAGCGCACTGGGATGCTGGTTAGGCCGAGACTGAATATCGGGCCGAGGCCACAGTGCGGGAGAACATGGCCAAGGTAGCGACCATGCACCAGGCCCACCATCAAAAGGCGGCGTCACGCCTAAAGGGCTGCTGTTTTGCGCCGTGATTGAGGCGTTGAACCTGTTATTGCACCCGCCGCCTTACTTGCCGGGCTTCGAAGAATTACTGTTGAAGAGTAGGTACGCGACGAAGAACCGATCGGAACGACCATGCAGATACAGACGCAACCAGGAATGGAAATCATGCAAGCGTAGCCCACCGATTGGTCGCAAGTTACATGGCGTTCTTGATCGCGGCGGCTATTTCCTGCGCGGAGTGATGGGTGAGATCCTTTGCTAACGAAATCAACAGCGCGGCTTCTACTGTCTTGTGCATGATACCGCGCATCTGCCCGAGCGTTTGCGGGTCGGCCGCCAGTATCAGGGTTTCAAACTCCCCTTTGAGACACATAGCGTTGAGTCTCTGGGTAAGTTGCTTGGCGAATGTCGCCTCGTCGGTTTGCTGTTGCGTCTGTTCCTCAGGCCGAGATCCGGATGGCCCGTCATCCAGAAGATTGTCTGGGGTGACGCGTTTTGCGTCTTGCAGGTCTATGTCATCGCCGACACCTTTATTTCGAAACAGAATTGCGCGTTCGCCGTCGGCAATGACGACAAGAGTCCGGCTCGATAACTTCGGCATTGGATTTCCTTTACTTACTCGATATTTGAGCGACGACAGTTGTTGCGATTACACGATAGTCTCGCACGGCAGCAGTAAGACGGCGGCAGTAAGAGTGAGAGTCGAAGCCAATAGTGGCCCCTGCAAAAAAGTGCAACGTAGCCAGAAGCCGCTCGATTGAGCGATGTTCCGGTGTGCAGTAAAAAGCGCCTAAAGTATCGTGGCAAGGCCATGGCGACTTCGCAATAGTCCGACGCGGAACAACGGCCCTCGCCAAGAGTTATATTGGGTCACCCTTGGACCGCAGGATCACTAACTGATGAAAACCGCCAAGCAGACGGACCATCCGGGCCTTTTCTCTCGTCTCGGGCTGGTTCTGTTTTACACAGTTATTTGGGCAATACTGCCTAAGCGCGAGAAGTGCGGCGAATTTCCTGCCGATGGTGGCCTTGCCGTCCCTCAATTCAAAAAAGGGAAAGTGAGCCCCTTTCGGTGCACCAGGCACGTGCGACCGAGCCCAGACGAGGACGACAGGCAATCAACCCCGTCCATATTCCATGGAAGGGATGGACGGACATTTTGTGGCGAACCTACGCGCAGATACAGGAGGATCGGCTGCTTGCCATTTCGGCGGGCGTGGTCTTCTTTGCTCTCCTCGCCATTTTCCCCGCCATGACCGCGCTCGTATCTCTCTACGGTCTCTTTGCCTCGTCCACGACGATAAGTGGCAACTTGGCGTTTCTGACCACGATAATGCCTGGGCCGGCGATAGGTATTATCGACGAACAAGTCGCACGCCTAGTTTCCAAGGGCGATGCAAAGCTGGGTCTCGGAGTTCTGGCTGGTTTGGGCATAGCCCTGTGGAGCGCGAATGGTGGCATGAAGGCCATGATCGATGCGCTTAATATAGTCAGTGAGGAAGAAGAAACGCGGGGGTTTTTCAAACTCACGCTGATCTCGCTTCTCTTTACTGTCGGAGCGGTGGGAGCATTGCTTCTTGCGATTGGCGCGGTCGTTGTTCTCCCACTTCTGTTGGATATATTGGGTCTTGGGCCATTGACAGAAGCGCTGGCCACATATGGGCGTTGGCCGCTGCTGTGGCTTGGTTTGCTGGCTGGGCTTGCAATTCTTTACCGATATGCTCCGGACCGCCGGGAACCAAAATGGCGGTGGGTCAGTGTCGGAGCCGTGCTGGCAAGCGTCCTTTGGATAGGGGGTTCGATCGCATTTTCATATTATATCGCCAACTACGCTCACTACGATGCGACCTACGGTTCGCTTGGTGCCGGTATCGGCATGATGATTTGGATGTGGATGACGACAATCGTCATTCTCTTCGGTGCCGAACTGAATTCAGAAATAGAGCACCAGACGGCGATCGACACGACCGAGGGCACCCCTAAGCCGCTCGGTGCGCGCGGCGCCACGATGGCGGATACAGTAGGGGCGGCTCAGTCCAAGTAATTCGCAGAGGTCCGTCTGACCGTTTCAATGTTGACCGGACTTAGACGCGAGTGAACCCGCAAGACCAAATAGGGACAAGCGCATGTTGGAGCCTCGTAAATATTCATGCTCGGCTCCGTCAAGCAAGGCCGGTGTTTGTCTAATTCACGAGCGGATGGCCGCGGTTCAAAAGCTGGTGTTGGCGTTAAGCGTTCTGACCGCGTCCACGATTCTCACCTTCGCGCAGACTCCAACTCCTACACCGCTTCCGGTCGATCCAAATGACAATGCGGTTTCAAAGCCGGTTCTGGTGGAGCCTGCTGCGGACGATGTGGCGATCGCCAATCGGATTCAACGCATCCTCCAGTCGACAAACTGGTTCGAGAATCCCCGGGTCTTGGTGAGAGACGGGGTCGTCTTCATTGATGGAAAGACAGAAACACAGGAACATTGGCGCTGGGCCACTGCGCTAGCACAAAATACTCAAGGCACGGTGGCCGTTGTCAACCGGATAGAGGTCGAAGCCGATGTCGGAACAACTTTTGGGCGCGCGGGCACCGAATTCGTCAGCATATACCGACAGGCCGTCCAGACGTGGCCATGGGTTGTACTGGCTGTCGCGATTATTTTGTTCACGTGGCTTGTCGCTCGGTTGGTTGCGGCCCTCGTCCGGCGGTTCTTTTCACGCCGCATTTCCTCAGCCCTACTGCTTGGAGTAGTGGTCCAGGCATTCTCGATCCCGGTGTTCCTTCTCGGGGTCTACTTCGTTCTCCAAGTTGCGGGATTGACTCGCCTTGCAATAACCGTTTTGGGAGGAACCGGGCTTATCGGCATCATCGTCGGCTTCGCCTTTCGCGACATCGCCGAGAACTTTTTGGCCAGTATCCTTCTCAGCGTCAGAAATCCGTTTAGCACCGGCGATCTCATCGAGGTCGATGGATATACTGGCATTGTTCAGAACCTAAATATTCGCAGCACGGTGCTTCTCACTCTCGATGGCAATTACGTTCAGATTCCCAACGCTATCGTGTTCAAGAACACGATCAGGAACTATAGCAGCACATCAAGCAGGCGCGCTGACTTTGCGGTCGGAATTGGCTACGACTCCTCTACCAGCCAGGCGCAGGCACTCATCGCGAATGTGCTCAGGCAGCATCCTGCGGTTCTGGATGTGCCGGAGCCTTTGGTTCTTGTCGAGGAACTTGGCGCAGCGACCGTGAATTTGCGAATCTACTACTGGTTTGCCAGTGCGGCATACTCACCTGCCAAGATTAATTCGGCGCTTCTGCGCCTCACCAAGGACGCCCTGCTAAAGGGCGGGATCGAACTTCCAGATCCCGCTCGCGAGGTGGTCTTTCCGAAAGGCGTTCCGATCATCCGCATGTCCGAGGGAGAAGGCCCGAAAATCACGCCCCCGGAAAGCGAAGATCGGGCTCTCCTCGACGAGGATGGGAGCGCTGCGACTATCGGCGAAGGCGACCTGCGCAATGAAACCACCATTGTCCGTGAACAATCCGAGGGAAAGCCGCCCGAAGCCGAAGGGAACTTGCTAAAGCGCTAAGCATCTTCTCGAAGTCTGGGGGTATCCGGTGATCCGGGTCTTGTTGCTCTTTCTTGTACCGGTCGCCCCTGTTGCGGCATATGGCTTCCATCTGTCTCCGATATGGATCTTCGCAACGGGTATCATCGGAATAGCAGTTCTGGCGGAGTGGATCCGCGCCGCGACTGATCAGTTGGCTCTTCATACCGGCCCTACCGTCGGTGGCTTGCTTACAATTAGCCTTGGAAGCCTTGCGGAGCTTGTGCTTGCACTGTTTGTTCTCGCGCGTGGCGAGATTGAAGTCGTACATGCCCAGATCACCGGCTCTATCATGGGGACCTGCTTGCTCGGACTGGGCCTCGCCATTTTCGTCGGTGGGCTTACGCGGGAGCGCCAAACCTTCAAGCGTGAGCGCGCCGGCCTATTGTCCAGCCTGCTGATCCTTGCCGTAATCGCTCTTCTTCTGCCGGCGGTCTTCGACTACACCGGTCGCAGCGTCCGACATAACCTAAACATCGAAGTGTCCGACGAAGCTCTCAGCTTGGCGGTTTCAGCCGTCTTGCTGCTTCTCTATGCCGGCAATCTTATCTTCACGCTTGTCACTCACCGCGATGTATTTGCGACGGGAGAGGAAGAACATGGCGAGCCCCGATGGTCGGCGACGGCGTGTTTGGCAATCCTCGCTGCGGCGACTGTTGCCACCGCAATAGAGAGCGAACTTGTTTCCAGCGCGTTGACGGACTTCGCTGCCGCCGTAGGCCTCACGCCCTTGTTTCTTGGTGTGATTGTACTCGCACTTGTTGGCACCAGCGCCGACATCTTCGCCGCCGTATGGTTCGCGCACCGAAATCGGATGGGCCTCGTCATGGGCATTTGCATCGGATCGGGCATTCAAGTCGCACTCGTCGTTGCTCCCCTCTTGGTGATCTTTTCCTGGATTATTGGCAACCCGATGTCTTTGGTGTTTACGAATCCGATCGATCTGTTCTCGATCGTTGGAACCGCATTCATTGTCAACGCGATTGCCAGCGATGGTGAGACGACGTGGTTCGAAGGGGTTTTGCTCATTGGAGTTTATATCGTGCTGGGATTGGCCTACTTCTTATCCTAGTGGCATTACCAAATATAATTGCGGGCCGAACCGGCCCCGGACGTTCGAAGCCCGGGCAAGGTGTTCGAGTGGACGCCGCTAACGTCAACCGCCGCCGGCTGATGCCTGTCCTTTAAGACGGTGGATCTCGTCAATGTGCCCCTCGCGGATTCGGTCACCGAGAGGCGGTTTAATGGTGGCAGCGGCGAGCTGCGATTGCGCTACAATTCTTTCCTTATGGAACCGTTATTCGGCTCGGCACGTTACTGCCAAGGCACGCTTGGCCGTTCACAGGCTGGGCGTAGCGTTTCACGATGGAATATCTCCGGGACACAGGCGGTATTTTCGTCAACCGATTTCACCTTGCTTGATGGAACCCACTGGTGACAGCCCACGCCTCACGAGTTCTTTGCATCGCTTTTGGCGTTCTATGCGGCCTTGTCGGGCTCCTCTTATTAGTAGGTGGGATCTGGCTGCTAACGAAGGGGGGATCGCCATACTACCTGGTTTTGGGAGTGGCCTATATTGTGGTTTCACTCTTCATGTTTCTCCGCAACGTCTGGGCGCTTTGGGCCTATGCTGTGATTACTTCGGGAACGCTTGTCTGGGGCATTTGGGAGGTCGGCTTCGATTGGTGGCAGCTGGTACCACGCGGCGATTTGGTAGTTATTCTCGGACTAATTCTTGCTGTGCCATGGGTCACAGCGGGTTTTCGGGTAACCTCCGGAAACCAGACTGTCTTCCGGTTAGGCTGGTGGTCGCTTCTCGCGTCGCTCGCCCTAAGCGGTGTCGTTGCCGGATTTGCATTGATCGTACCGTCGCATGAATTGAACGGCGAACTATCATACCAGACCGACAGTGCTAAAAACGACCGTGATCCGCTGTTGGAGGCTGGGGAGTGGACAGCATATGGCAGAACGCAAGCCGGTCAGCGATATTCGCCACTGGCGCAAATCACCCCTAAGAACGTCAACAAATTAAAAGTGGCGTGGTCGTACAACACAGGCGATATACGGGGTCCCGATGATCCTGGAGAGACGACCTATGAAGTAACACCGCTAATGGTGGGAAATACAATCTATCTCTGCACGCCTCACGACCTTGTCATCGCGCTTGACGCTGAAACCGGCGCGCAAAAATGGCGGTTCGATCCGAAGATTAGAAAACCTGATCCGACCAGCACGCAGCATCTAACCTGCCGCGGAGTTTCATATTTCGACGGGACCAACAGTTCGTCCACAATTCCTTCCACACAATGTCTAAAGCGACTATTTCTTCCGACGGTCGATGGCCGGCTTATCGCGATCAGCGCGACAACCGGTGAGATCTGTCCGGGCTTCGGCGGCGATGACGGGACCGTCGATCTCTGGCGCAACATGCCCAACGTGAATCCGGGGTCCTACTATTCAACGTCACCTCCCGTTGTGACATCTCATTTGATTATCGTTGGCGGAGCTGTGAATGACAATGTGTCGACATCTGAGCCATCCGGCGTCATCCGCGCTTTCGACATCGACACTGGCGAACTCGTCTGGAACTGGGACAGCCTCAATCCTCAAGCGACACTGCCGATCGCGGACGGTGAAACCTACACCGCGAACTCGCCGAACAGCTGGAGCGTTTCCAGCTACGATTCGCAATTGGGTCTGATCTACATTCCAATGGGAAACCAGCCGCCTGATCAGTTTGGGGGTAACCGCGACCGAAACGCAGAGCTCTATTCCTCGTCGGTAGTCGCCCTGAACGCCGAAACAGGCGAAGTCGCTTGGGTCTTCCAGGGCACCCATCATGATTTATGGGACATGGATTTCCCAGCGCAACCCAGCCTTCTCGATCTGTCAATTGGCGGGGTTGCCATTCCGGCACTTGTTGTTCCAACCAAGCAAGGTGAGGTATTCGTGCTCGATCGGCGCACCGGCAAGCCGGTGCTCCCCGTCACAGAGGTACCGGCGCCGCAAGGCGCAGCGGAGGGCGACTTTGCCTCTCCCACTCAGCCCGTCTCGGCTATCTCTTTCAATCCGACGCCACTAACCGAAGCTTCCATGTGGGGCCTTTCCCCATTTGATCAGTTGGCGTGTCGGATCGCCTTCAGGTCTATGCGGTATGAGGGACGTTACACGCCGCCCTCACTGCAAGGCTCGATCGTCTACCCCGGCAATTTCGGCACATTCAACTGGGGCGCCGTGGCCGTCGACCCAGAACGGCAAATAATGTTTGCGATGCCCGTCTACATCGCTTTCACATCGACACTGGAGCACCGCGATAACGATACCGAACGTCTCGTTAGTGACCAAGGTGACCCCGCATTCAATGAGAACTTCGGCGCACCGTATGCTGCGAAAATGGGGCCATTCCTGTCTCCCCTAGGCTTTCCCTGCCAAGCTCCCCCATGGGGCTATGTCGCCGGCGTAGATCTGACCACCGGCAAGATCGCCTACCAGCATGTTAACGGGACGATCCGTGATCTTTCGCCGATCCCCCTACCTTTCGAGATGGGGGTCCCGGGGCTCGGGGGGCCAATAACCACCAAGGGAGGCGTTGCGTTTCTAAGCGGGACGCTCGACTATTACGTGCGCGCATACGATCTGAAGAGTGGCGAGCAACTGTGGCAAGACCGCCTCCCCGCCGGTGGTCAGGCAACGCCGATGACTTACTGGTCACAAGAGAGCGAGCGCCAGTTCTTGCTTGTTGTAGCAGGCGGGCACGGTTCATCGGGAACCCGAGCAGGCAATTCGATAATTGCTTACGCCTTAGCAAAATAGCGCAGGCGTGAGGCTTCTCTGATGATATCGGCTTCCACTGGTATTTCGCGATCACCCGCAGCTCTATTCCATCGGACGGCTGAGCTGTTCCAGGGTCTTAATTCTCTTCGACATAGAGCCTACCTAACCGGCCACTTCGCCCACCGCCTCGGTATAAGCAGCCTTATCGGTCGATGACGCGTTCGACCAAGGCGCGCAGGCTCAGGCCTTGCACGATGAGGGTGAACAAAACGACCGCATAGGTAGCTGCGAGAATAATGGATTTCTCGGCCACTTCAGGGAGCGAAAGCGCTAAGGCGACGGAGATGCCTCCGCGCAATCCGCCCCATGTCAGAACCGGGATGGTCCCTCGCACGAAGGTGTGGGTCGCGCTCAGAGCCAGCACGGGAATCGACACGGCAAAGAGGCGGGCGCAGAGGACGAGCGGCACGGCAACCGCCGCCAGCCAGCCAAAAGACGGGTCGAGGCGCAGAACTAACACTTCAAGACCGATGAGGAGGAAGAGCGCTGAATTCAGGATTTCGTCGACGAGCGTCCAGAAGCCGAAGAGGTACCGCTGCGTCTCGTCGCTCAGCGCATCGTGCGGCCCGCGATTGCCGATCAGAAGTCCGGCGACGACCACAGCGATCGGGCCGCTCATGTGGAGCTTGGCAGCAAGCGTGTAGGTCCCGGTCACCAGTGCAAGCGAGATCAGAACCTCCATCGGATAGTCGTCGATCGCACGCATCGCCCTGTAAGCCACATAGCCGCTGAGGAAACCAAACACGGCGCCCCCGAGCGCCTCGACAAAAACCAGTTCGCCGATGTGAACAAGGTCGATGCCGCCGCTTGCGGCGCTGGGCGCGGCCGCCACTAGCACGGTAAAGATCACGACGCCGACGCCGTCGTTGAAAAGAGATTCTCCGGTCATGTCGATCTCAAGCGTCTCTGGCACACGAACCGCCTTCAACGTCGAGAGAACGGCAATTGGATCGGTCGGGCTGATGAGTGCACCGAAGACCAGTGCCCATGCGAAGGGCATCGCTACTCCAAGAGCACCTGCCGCGAGCCAGAAGCCAATGCCTACGATTGCGGTCGAGATGACTATGCCGACGGTGGCCATGGAGCCAACCGCCAAGGCGCGGTCGCGCAGGACCGACAGGTTGACATGCAGGGCACCAGCAAAAAGCAGGAATGCGAGCAATAAACTGGAGGAGTATGGCATTCGGGATCGAAACCTGTGGGAAATCCAGAAGCTGATGGCCGCCGAAATCCAAGCGAAAGTGACCATTTCCTGAAGTCTTGAATGCCCTGACTGCGGCTCGCGTCGGGTGATGGTGATTTTTGACGTGCCGAGCAATGAGAACGGCGAAGGGCTTAGAATAGCCGCTCGAAGAATTAACTTTGGTTGTGGCCATCCCGATGCGGTGATGCACGTCGGACCTGATCTCGCCCAATGAAGCCGGCCTCCCGAACTGAATTCCCTACTCGGGTTAGCAGGGAAAATTGCAAGGGCTCGCAGGCAATTGCGCTTCCAAAGATGGGAAGCGATCGGAACCTTTTCATTTCGTTGACCTTGCACGCCTGTTGAAAAGGAGTCCCCATGGCGATCAACCCGACCCCTCCTGGCCTTAAGCCCACCCCGGCGGCTCGCATCGACCCTAATGACCCGATGTTCAACAATCCCAACGATCAGATGCGCGGCAATCCTATGAACCCCTACGGGAGGACCGGAGGGACCATGAAGCTTTATTGGATGGTCGGAGGCCTCGTAGTAATTGCGTTTGTGATCGGCTTCTTGTTCATGAGACAACCGGCGACAGTGCCGCCGCCATCCCAGAGCATCGGTGAGACCGCTCCAACTCAGCCGGAACCCATTACGCCAACCCCGCCCGAGCCGGCCGCACCGACACCGACCGTTCCGGTGACACCGCCTCTGCCAGAGCCTACGGCGCCCACACAACCGTGAGGGAGCAAAAAAGAAGCCTCGCAATCCGGCGCGGCCGGAGGTTGGGTTAGATACGCAAATCAACTCTGGCGACGTGGATGCAGCCCGCCATCATGAACTGAAATTCCGAGATCTGGCGTATTGGTTCCCGATGAATCAAGATCGGCTTCTCTAGGACCTGGCAATGGTTGAACGGGACTTGAACCGCGTTGCCGACAGCATTCGCACTAAGTAGAACGTCGTCGCGGAACTTGTGGCCCGGGCAAGACCGACTGGCACGTGAGGCGCGCGTCGTACTTTCGAAATTCCAGAACCTGGAAAAGTCAGACCGAGCGGCACGCACGATTGGCGCGTAAACTTGAAGAATTCGCCATGTAGTAATGAGGCCGTGCTGGAATGCGGAATATGCTGGGGTCCTCGCAAAATCATGTATTGTCAACGTGTATATTCTCAATGCGGAAAATAATACGGCCGGAATATCGTAGTATTTTAGATTTTCGTTCCCATATAAAAGAGGTAGCTTGAATGATTTCATTCAAACAATACTTTAGTAATTTCAAAGGATGCAAACATGAACACTGTAACGGGCGCGACGAATACTCGCGCTCAGACCCACACTCCTGCCGAAGTCAAGGCGATGATCGGCAAGGATATTCGCGCCAAGTGGGACAAGTTCTCAGAAAGCGATGTGACGGCACTCAAGAACAAAGACGAACTCGTTACCCAGGTCGTTGCCAAATATGGAACGGAAAAGGTCCAGGCTGGGCGCGATGTCGATGCTGTCCTTAAGGGACGCCTCCTCTCCTAATCGCCGTGTCGGAGTCGCGATGAACGCGGCTCCGACCTTTATTGGATGAAGAGCGGGACAACGATCCGTCACCAAAGTGATGGAAGGCAGACACAGCGGCTAGAGCACTTGAGATGTTTAATCGCGTGACGCGACGCTTTTTTGAGATCAGTCGCCCGTTCCAGCTGCCGGGTCTACGCACCATCTATCCCGCGGGTCGCTACGAAGTCACCACTGAGGAAGAACCGCTGGCGACAGCATGACCCCAGTTTTTAAGCGGCTGTCCACAGTAATATATCTGCCGCGGCCGCCAGGCGATACTGGCCTTGGCGAGTTCTTCGAAATCGATCCGGCGGAGCTTGCTAAACTGACCATGATTTCGGCGTAAACCATCCATTCAATGGGAGATCAGCAAAAATGATATTGTTTGCGATGCTAGCCGTGATTGGCGTGGCCGCAGTTTTTACCATGCCGGCTTCAGCATCAATGTCCAAGCTAACTGCACAGCGATGTGGAATAGGGCTGACACAAATAATGATGGCACCGTCGCAGGCACGGAGACCGAGCCCTACACGATGTCGATGACAGATGCTGAGCTGAAGCCCGCGAAAACCGAAATGATTTCGAGAGTTGAGTTCATGAAAGCGTGTGAAAATGGCGCCTTTCAATGGATGACAAGGTAGCGATATCGCCTTTCGCTTCGACCGCACAACTTCATGACCGGTCCGATGTTTGTATCGATTTAGCACCCACGAGCATAGCCGAGACATCGCCGGTCCGTAAATCATTGATCACCGGTGGCTGAGAGACATGCGTTTCACTCCCGCTCATCGAGGTGCGCTACCATGACACAAACGTTACCTGACCATGCTCGCGTCATCATTCGAGAAGAGATCGGTAGGGCCGAGCGCTTTGTCGACGCCAAATACGTCGCCGCCTTTGTCCAAATTCAGTATCCCGACGTCGATTTTGAAAGTCTCATCGACGCAGTTATTGAAGAAACACTTGCCGCCCGGGGATCTGTGGCATGGGAAAAGTCTGTCGACGAAAACCCTGACACAACTTCGAACAGGATGATCCGCTATGCAGTCCACCGATGATATTCGCACGTTTGTCTGAGAGGCGATTGAGCGCGAAAACAGTGGAATTGGTTGCAATGGTTGTAGAACAACCATAGCGAGCGATGGCGCACACCTTCTGCGACGTGCGAGATACGCATTCGGTCTTGGGCCTGATCGCGGCAGCCTGAGTCGTTTGCAATGCGATCGATGGTCACTGGCCGGAACCATCGCTCATGGTCACCATGCAAATTCGCTCACCCTTTTCCCCACTGATTGGCGGCATTATCCGTATGGACGCTTTTGCCTTGGCAAAGGAAAACCCCGGCGCTTGGCCGGGGCTGAGCTGCTTACGCCTTATGATTATCGGCGCGGCGGTAAGATCCAATCAAGCTGACGGCGCAGCGTTCGCCAGAACTGCCACTTGAGCCAGAGCCAGCCCAGGTGAGAATTGTCCGCTGACACAAAAGCGTGGTGCGATTTATGCGAAGACCGCCGGCCATGGGTGACCGGCGGTCTTCCGAATCGGGAGTGTGTTCACGCGGGAATCCCGATCGCGCCAGCGTGCCGCGCGAGATGCTAAGGATTGCCGACGAAAAACAATAAAATCCGCTGTAGGCCGCCCCGGGAAAACAAACCCCCGTTTCGGCGCCCCGGGAATAGCTCGCTGCTATTGCAAATTCAGCAGGGTAGACGTGAACGTCACCGATGCCTGGCGGCCGGCGAGCACTGATTTTGTCGCATCCCTGTTCCGGCAATGTTTGGCATAAGCGGCGGCTCAAGGCATCGCGCCTGCCGAGATTGAAGAGGAACTGGGCTGCGATGTGCGCACGATCGTATTCGAGGCGCTTGTGAACGATCCGAACGATGAGTTCCAGGCCCTGGTTATGGGGCGCCGGCACTGACAGTCGCGGGGGGTTCTGGCGGCATCGGCCAAACCGCATAGCCGCGCCAGTTCCACGCGCTGGCCGCGCCAATAAATGACCGTATACGCAGCGTCGACGCTAACGGTCGCATTCTGTCGCAGCCGCATTTGGGTGGGGACACCATCAACACATCCAAGTTTTTTCCGGCGGACTCAGCCGAAACGTCTGACCACAGCCGCTGCCGATGTTGACGTCAAGCCATGTCACCAGCGGTCATGGCGGACATTGCTTCTTCCGTCGTCTGCAGTTTGATCGTGAATTTGCGCGGGACAGCACCGTTTCGACCTAGGTCGCATTCTAGCGTCTGGATTATCGTGTCATCTGGCGCTTCAATCAAACAGACGACATCATAAGTACCGAAAACGAAGAACAAGTGATGCAGCTTAGCACCAGCCAACTCAATCAACTCTGTTGCAGCAACCTTGCAGTCAATCGATTTAGCGACGACGGCCTTCAGGGCGTCGGACGAGTAACCATGCTGGCGTAGATATGATGAGTAGTTAACACGGTGAAGATAATAGGACATTGCGATGTTCCTTGCCACATCGGGCTCAACAGTCATCGTGTCTCGCCATGTTGTTAGGTGCAGGGGTTTTCCTGCTTCACGATGCGCTCATGCTGCAGTAGGTCCTGGGATAATCGGCTTGTTGGGGTTGAGAGCTATTAATTCTCGCACCGTGTCCCGCAACAAATTTTTCTGAATCTTGCCGGTCGCAGTCTTAGGGATGGCCCGCACGAAGATGCGTTTTGGACACTTAAAACCCGCCAAGTGCTGACGGCTATGGGCTATGAGTGTTGCCTCGGAGACGACTTCTCCCTCGCGGAACTCGATAAAGCCAACTGGCACCTCACCCCATTTATCGTCTGGCATCGCGACCACTGCCGCAGTTGCAACCGCCGGATGCCGGTAGAGAACTTCCTCAACTTCGACCGAAGAAACATTTTCGCCTCCCGAGATGATGATATCTTTCGAACGGTCTTTGATCCGAACATACCCGTCTGGCTCGAGCACGGCCAAATCCCCGGAATGAAACCAACCGCCCTCGAAAACGCGTTCAGTCGCTTCTGGATCCTTCAAATAGCCCATCATAGTCATATTTCCGCGGAACATGATCTCGCCAATCGAACTGCCGCTGGGCTCTACAGCCTTCAAGGAAGCATCCATGACGCTCATGCCCGCCTGCAGAGCATAAGTTACTCCTTGCCGCGCATTTCGGTCGGCCCGCTGTTCAGTGCTGAGGCCTTGCCATTCGGGCTGTTGCTCGCAGATGGACGCCGGACCATAGGTCTCAGTCAGTCCGTAGATATGCGTGAGCTTGACGCCAATATTCTCCATGCCGGCGATCAACGTTGCCGGCGGCGGCGCGCCGCCAATAAGCGCTGAAACGGGCGGGTCAAATGTGACACCTTGCCGTTGGGCGGCGTCCCTGATCATCGCATGGACAATCGGTGCGCCGCAGTAGTGGGTTACGCGTTCTGTGGTGATCAGCGAGACGGATTTCTCAGCGTCAAAACGGCGAAGGCAAACACTCTTGCCACCTTGCAAGGCCAGCGCCCACGGCATGCACCAGCCATTGCAGTGAAAAAGCGGCAGCGTCCACAAGTAGGACACATCCTTCGGTACATCCCAGCTTACGATAGAAGAGACGGCCGAAAGATAGGCGCCGCGATGTGAGTAGACGACACCTTTCGGGCGTCCCGTCGTCCCTGAGGTATAGTTGACCGCAATTGGTGTCCACTCATCTTCTGGATGTAGCCCGGGTGCGGTGGGGTCCCCGGAGGCGAGGAATGGTGCATATGCATCTACTCTATCCGGTGTCGTGAAGCCGGCTTGCTCATCAGCATATACAAGCATCCGTGGCGGCTGCGGAACCTGCTGCAGCGCCTCTTTCGCAACATTGAGGAATTCTGCGTCCACAATAACAAGGCGGGCACCGCAATGCCGGAGAATATATGCGACTGTGCTCGCCTCGAGCCGCGTATTGATCGTGTTAAGTACCGCGCCGGCCATCGGCACCGCAAAATGTGCGACGAGCATAGGCGGCGTATTGGCCATAAGAAGAGCGACGACGTCGCCCTTCTTGATTCCGGCCCGCGTTAGAGCCGAGGCCAAGCGGCGGCATAGGGTCTCATGCTCGCGCCAGGTCTCCCGGTGGTCGCCGTAAACAACTGCAGTCCGATTTGGAAATACTTTCGCGGCGCGTTCAAGGAAGCTGAGTGGCGTCAATGGATCGAAGTTTGCCGCCTGCCGCCTGAGGCTCGGATCATCCCACGGACTAGTCAACATCTCTATCCTCCATTGTTGCTTCCATCGGCCGGTTTAATCACGACGAGTTCGACTTCACGCGCTCACCGGAGAAAGCGCCTAGTGCGACATCGAAATAATCTCACTTTGGATTGAGGCAGTTGAAATGGGATCGGCTGAGATTTGGGCGCGTTCAATAATGGCTCGCGACTTGAGGCCATTTGGCAGGGTTCCGAAAGCATGGCCCCAATCGCCATTGAGGCGCGTGGCACAGAACGCATCAGCCATCTCGGATGTTGAATATCGCACGAGCAGACTTCCCTGCAGTGCGAGGGCCATCATCTCAACGACGCGACGGGCGACAGGCTCAATCTCGCCGACCTTTGTCAGCCGGCGTTCGACCTCAGCAGCAAAAGCGTCCAGCCGTGTATCGGCGCCTTTAGCCCTCCGGACCTCATCGAGAAAGGCCCCGACCGAATTCGGTTCGCGCTGGATGCAGCGAAGGACATCAAGGCAAATGACGTTGCCGGTCCCCTCCCAAATGCTGTTTAGGGGCGCCTCGCGGTAAAGGCGCTCCATAAGGTGATCGGCGATAAAACCATTTCCGCCGTGGCATTCCAGCGCTTCGACGACGAAGGATGGCGCCCGCTTGCACGTCCAGTACTTCGCGATGGGCGTACAAATGCGGGAGATCAATGCCTCACTGGGTTCAGAACGTGCGCGATCGAGTGCAGAGGCGAGGCGCATCGACACCCACATCATCGCCTCCGATTCGACCGCCAGGTCTGCCACAACGTTGCGCATGATTGGAAGATCAACGAGCGGCCGCTGAAAGGCGCGGCGATTGGTCGTATGATGAACCGCCTGACTTAGAGCCTGCCGCATCAATCCAGCGGATCCGACAGCGAAGTCCAGGCGGGTAAGGTGGGCCATCTCAATGATCGCCCGGATACCGTGGCCCTCATCTCCAAGCATTGTCGCGTAGAGATTGTCGAACTCGACTTCTGAGGACGCGTTCGATCTGTTTCCACATTTGTCCTTCAGGCGTTGGAACTTGAAGCTATTGCGGGAGCCGTCGGGCAACCAGCCCGTAGCAATGAAGCATGATAAGCCCTTCTCAGTTTGGGCCAGTGTTAGGAACAGGTCACTCATCGGCACCGAGAAGAACCATTTGTGGCCGGTGAGAAGATATGGCGCTCCCGAGCCGCGTTGCCCACTCGCCGGTCGTGCCGCGGTGGTCGTAGCGCGAAGGTCGGACCCGCCCAGCTTCTCCGTCATCGCCATGCCGACGGTGATGCCGAGCTTGTCTTTAGCGTATAGCGGCCGGTGATCGTAGGCAGGTTGCAGGATATGCGGTGACCAATCCTCATGAGCGTTCTGATCGTGCCTAAGCGCAGCAATTGACGCGAAGGTCATTCCCGTCGGGCAACAAACACCGTTCTCAGCCTGGTTCCAGAGATAGCTAAGGGCCGCACGTGCGACTTGGGCGCCACGCTTATGTTCATGCTTCCAGGCGAAGGAATGCGTCTCGGTCTCGAAGACAAGGCGCATCAGGTCGTGATAGGCTGGATGAAATTCCACAAGATCGACGCGGTTGCCGAACCGATCGTGGGTCTTAAGTTCGGGCACATGGCGATTCGCTTGACGAGCGAGCTGTTGCACCTCTTCACTGCCAACATAGACCCCTGCCCGCCGGATCGTCTCGACTGCCCAGTTGGCGTCGAACACACGGATGGCCTCAACAAGCGCAGTATCGGCTGAGTATGCATCATAGCCGACGAGCGCGCCTGCCTGATTGAGAACATCATGGCTGGCAGAACGTGGGGCACTGGGATAATTGAGACGAGATCGAGGTTCGACTTTCGCGCGTGCGTCCATCACGCCGTTTCCTTCGGAGTATCTCGCTTGAACGTGACCGGCTCCGCTGAGCCCGCGGGTGACCGCCTTAGTGGAAGCAGTGGATTGTCGGGCCGGGCTACCGCAGCGAGACAAAAGTCCGCAATAGCCCCCGCCATCTCTTCAGCACCTTCTTCCAAGCCTTCTCTGTCCGGGGCCAGGCTGCCGATAAGACCCTCCATGAATGCGCCAACTACGCAGGTCCCAGCGACTTCTGCGTCCTGATCGCAGAACTCGCCCGTTGAGATGCCCTCGCGAATAATAGTTTCGAACACGCGCGCGATGGCGCGCCGATATTTGAGGCGGGTACTCTCCACCTCCGGATCAATAGGCTCGAAAATGAGACCGTAGGCTAGCCGTCGACCGCGCATTGCGCGCGCGGCAAATGTTCTGACGGCGTCGCGAACTTTGTCCGAAGGCGACCCCTCGGCAACTGCGATCCCGGAAAGAACATCCACCTCACGCTGCGAGGTAACACTAACTATGGCCGCGCAGAGATCTGCTCGAGATGGGTAGTATCGGTAAATCGTGCCTACTGCGATTCCAGCCGCGGCTGCCACAGCGTTCATCTGTAACTCGCGAAACCCCCCTTCGATCACAACCGAGCGGGCGGCGCGGAGAATCTGCGATTTCTTGTCGAGTGCGCGGCTACTGAAAGCTCTCATCGACATACGCCCAAATATGAATATGAATTCGGATTCATTATTAGCGGATCGCAGCTATCCTGTCAATCGCGCATTTCTGCCGCGACATGTATTCTCGCTGGCTTTTTAGAATTCGAGAATATGAACTTGTATTCCGCTCAATCTGGCTATGTCGCACGGGACATTCATCGATGATCCCGCTAAGCTGGCGGCTTGCATGAGAACCGCACCTTCGCTGTGCCTACCGCAAAACCCATCCGGCTAGCGAGCGACTGCGAATCGGGCAATGCTGCCTGGCGTGTGAGATCTTTGCAGACAGATCTGGTGGGCGCTCGTCGGCCTTTTTCGATCGAAGGCGACGCTTGAAGCCGAGAAATTCTACGACAGGGATGAGTTCCGCGAGGCGCTTGCGGCCAGGAACTTCGAGGCCTGCATTCCACCGAAGCGGAACCGGAAAATCCAATATCCCTTTGACAAACAGCTCTACAGGGCCCGCTACAAAATCCACGCCCTGGGGGAAGACCATCTCGCGGGCAGGATCAGGAAGCTCGATCCCGCCTTTCAGCAGAGCGTCATTGGTGAGACGTAGAAGGGCAGAATTAATCTTAGCAGGCGGATACGCCGCGCTGGCGAACCAGTAGATCCTGCAAACATTGCCGCTGAGAAGTCCTACGGCTGGGTGTCACCACGCATCCTTCAGGCGAGTGACTGGCCCGCCAGGTCGCCGAGGCCTGCGGATGGGAGACTACGCCACGCTACATTCTTCGTGACCGGGACGCCGTCTACGGCGCCCTGCCTTGATCAATGGGTGTATCCTCGACGTGCCGTTCGTCGGCGGAGTACATCATCAATAGGTCCGAATCTGATTTGCGATAGGTGCAGGTCGCAACGCTGTCGTCGTCGAACGGCTATGGCGGACCATCAAATACGAGGAGGTCTACTTGCACGCCTATGCCTACGTGCCGGAAGCCTGGGCGGCCGTTGCTCGATAACTGACCATTTACAATGCCAGACGTCATCATTCATCGCTTGACCGGCAAACCCCGATCAGGCCTAATTCAAGTCGTCGCAGCCAATCGCGGTTGCGACATCACAGCGGCGAAAATCTACCTCGCATGCCCGCCCAAACTGTTCAGACGAACGCGGCCGCCTCTCATCAGGGTCCACATTCCGAAAGTTACTGATGCCGCAACGTTGCAAGATGCCCAATCTCGGGTCGCACAAGCATTGGCAAATGGCAAAGTCGATATAGATGGCGCCTCCACACTGATGACCGCGCTTAGGCAATATTGCAAAGACCATGGAAATGCTCGAAATAGAGAAACGGCTCATCGTGTTGGAAGTACATCTCAAATCCAACAATGTCGGCGGCTAGCACTCGCTGGAATTTCTGACAATCGGATCGCGGCTGCTTCGTCGGCTTGAAGCGCAGAAGACAACTGTCGCATAGGCGGCAAAGGCATAGTCAGAAAGGATGGAAGTCCCTTGGGAAGAGAGTTGATGATTGGGTTGTTTGGGTGAGATGGGAAACGGACGAGGAGGCTGGCGGCTCAAATGATGGAAGTTTGCCCGAACTTTTAGTCCGCTTTCACAGTGATCATATATACAGCAACCCCGCTCTGACTGCCTAAGAAGCTACAATTGAAAACACGTCCGGTGGGCGACGAGCTTAATTGCGTGACGGCAGAGCTTGTTGCTTACAGCCACATGATGCCCGAACGATTAAGTCGGTTTGCAGCATTATTCTCTGGCTGCGCGGGCCTGCCTTGCCTGAGATCCGCTCCAGCAATAGCTGTGCGCCGAGACGGCCGAAGGTCTCCGCCGGCTGGTCGATGACGGTCAGAAATGGCGAAAGGACTGCCAGATGCTCTACATCGTCGAAGCAAACCAGCGCCATGTCCTCGGGTACAGTCATGCCGCGTTCGCGTAACGCCTGCATTGCGCCGACAACGGTCATGTTGTTGACCGTGAAAATCGCCGTCGGTATCGGGTCGAGTGCCAGTACCTGTTGGGTAGCACGAAAGCCCCCGATCCGGTCAACTGTGGTGCGGAAGACGAACTCCTCGCGGTAGGGGATTCCCGCTGCATCGAGCGCCTCACGATAGCCGCACAGGCGCTCACGGCCAGTCGACGTGTCATCGGCATCAGTCAAATGGGCGATCTCGCGGTGTCCGACGGCAATCAAGTGCTCGACGAGGCGTCGCGCCCCGGTCGCGCTGTCGCTGACGACGAGGTCGCAGTCGAGATCCGGTAGTGCGCGGTCAAGAAGCACCACCGGAAAATTGCGGCGCAGAAGTGGGAAGACGCTGTGGCGGGAAAGATCATTCGCCGGCGCCAGCAGCAGACCTTCGACACGATGCGAGATAAGATCCTCGATGTACTCACGCTCCAGTCGGAGATCGCCTTCACTGTTGCAGAGCAGCACGCGGTAGCCGGCCTTGCGTGCCGTCATCTCCGCGCCACGCACGACGGGCGAGAAAAACGGATTGACTACGTCAGGAACGATCAGGCCGATAGTTTCGGTTCTCTGCGAGATCAGCCCCCGCGCGACGCGGTTGGGCACATAGTCGAGCGCTTCGATGGCGTCCTCGACCTTCTTCTGCGTATCGGCGTCGACGTTTTCGCGGCCATTGATCACACGCGAGACCGTCATCGCTGACACGCCCGCCAATTTTCCGACATCTCGCAAGGTTACAGGCAGAGGCTTTATCCTGTTAGCTAACAGACAATCTCTGTTACATATCTAGCAGAGAAAAGCAAGCCACCAGAAAATTAGCTTGACGCTTAATATTAGGCGTTGTTATCGATAACGAAACGCCGAAAACAAAAAGTTGGGAGGAAGTCATGCTCAGTCGGAAAATTCTGTTTACGTTCGCGGTCCCCGTGGCAGTTGTCGCAAGTTGCGCATTGTCGGCGAGCGCGGTGTCCGCACAAGACGCATGTACGCCGGGCAAAACGAAGAAGATCGCCTTCATGCTGAAACAGCAGACGGCGTTTCGTTACCTGAATGCCGACATTCCCTTCTTCAAGAAGACAGCAGAGGCCGCCGGCTACGAAGTGCTGGTGCAGTCGGCTGAGAACGATGCACAGGCGCAGATCAGCCAGGCCGAGAACATCATCACCCAGGGTGTCGACGCAATCGTCATCCAGCCGGTCGATTTCAACGTCGCGGCAGGCATCGCCGAGATGGCGACGAAGGCAGGCATTCCGCTGGCCTCCTATGACGACATGATCCTAGGCGCTGCGCAGAAGGGCTTCATCGGCCGCGATCCAAAGGATGGTGGCGCAGAGGCTGCGAAGGCTGTAGTCGCGAAGGCGCCGAAGGGAAATTATGTTCTGATTGGCGGCGATGCCGGGCAGACCGGCTCGACGCTGATGCAGGAGGGCTATCATGTGACCCTCGATCCGCTGGTTGCCAGGGGCGATATCAAGATCGTCATGGACCAGTTCACCCCAGGCTGGAAGACGGAGCCGGCGCAGGCGAATGCGGAGAACGCGCTCACCGCCAATAACAACGATGTGCAGGCCTTCCTCGTTTCTTATGACGGCATGTCGCTCGGCGTACTGCAGGCTATCGAGGCAGCCAACATTGAGCCCGGAAAAATTCTCGTCACCGGCCAGGACATGGAAATGTCCGCTGCACAGGCGATCGTCGAAGGCCGCCAGTTCGGCAGCTTGTGGCCGGCGCCGGACGAAATGGCGATTGCCGGCGCGAACGCCGCGATCGCGATGGCCGAATGCAAGGACATCGGCGCGACAACGACGGCCGATAACGGCGCGGGTCAGATCCCTTGGGTGAAGACGCCGATCTACCTGGTCAACCAGGAGCAGATGCCGGACTTCGTCTGCAAGCATCAGTTCTGGCTGAACATCGACGAAGTCTACAAAAACGTGCCGGACAAGAAGCCGGCCTGCTGACGCGACGGACCATTGACGGACGCTGGGCAAGGATTCCGGCGTACGGATTCCTGCTCCGATGCGGCAGTTCACTGTCGGCTCGGTGACGCATCAATTGACGAACAACCATAACGCTGGCCTTGCGCCGGACAGGGAGGATTTTGTCATGAGCATCGTCGAGAACACATCGTTGAACGCAAGATCACGGCTTGCAATTGTCACCGCTGCGGCACTGCTGAGCACTGCATGGATTGCGCCAGCCTTCGCTGCGGAGTGCACGCCCGGCAAGACCAAGAAAATCGCCTTCATGATGAAGCAGCAGACGGCGTTCCGCTATCTGCATGCCGACATGCCGTTCTTCAAGAAGACGGTCGAAGCCGCCGGCTACGAAGTCGTCGTGCAGTCGGCAGAGAATGATGCGCAGGTGCAGGTCGGCCAGGCCGAAAACGTCATTACGCAGGGCGTTGATGCGATTGTTATCAATCCGGTCGATTTCAACGTCGCTGCGCAGATCGCCGAAATGGCCAATGAGGCGAACATTCCGATTGCCTCGTATAACGATCTGATTACTGGCGCTGACCAGAACGCCTATATCGGCCGCGACGCGCGCGAGGGCGGCCAGATCGCTGCCAAGGCGGTCCTCGCCAAGGTACCCAAGGGCAACTACGCGCTGATCGGCGGCGATTCCGGCCAGACCGGTGCAACCGATATGCAGGCGGGCTATCACGACGTGATCGATGCGTCGGTCGCCAAGGGCGACATCACCATCGTAATGGATCAACTAGCACCCGGCTGGAAGACCGAACCGGCACAGGCCTTCGCTGAAAACGCGCTGACCCAGACCAACAATCAGGTCCATGCCTTCCTTGTTTCGTACGATGGTGAGTCCATCGGCGTAATGCAGGCTGTCGAGGGCGCCGGCCTACCAGCAGGTTCGATCCCGATCACCGGCCAGGACATGGAACTCGCGGCGATGCAGGCGATCGTCGAGGGCAAGATGGACGGCAGCGTGTGGCCGGCACCCGACGAGATGGGCGTAGCTGCGGGCAAGGTGGCGATCGCGCTTGCCGAATGCAAGCCGATCGAGGCTGCCGACACGATCAACAACGGCGTGCGTGACATGCCTTGGGTCAAAACACCATTTACTACGTCGACCAGTCGAACATCGCGGACTTCGTCTGCAAGCACGACTACTGGCTCGCCAGCGGATGAGGTTTATAAGAACGCACCGGACAAGAAGCCCACCTGCCCATGACGGCATCGACGGCCATGGCATATGCGAGTGCGCCTGAAAGCGGTTCCCGCTGCTTGAAGTGCGCTCGCTGACCAAGGTCTTCCCCGGAGTTGTCGCTGTCGACTCGGTCGACTTAGACATCTCTCCCGGGGAGATCGTCGCGCTGCTCGGCCAAAACGGCGCGGGAAAGTCGACCCTGATCCAGGTGCTTTCGGGCCTCTATCCCTTCGGCAGTTATTCTGGCGACATTGTCTTCAATGGCGCGCCGCTCTATTCGCATTCGGTTGCGGAAGCGGAAACGGCCGGCGTGGCGTTTCTGGCGCAGGAGGTTAATGTCGCGCCGGACCTAACCGTTGCGGAAGGACTTTTTCTCAACAACGAACCATCGCGCCTCGGACTCGTGGATGAACAGCTCCGGCTGGCGCGCGCCAAGACAGCGTTGCAGAATTTCGGGATCGACATCGACCCGATGACGAAGCTCGGCGATCTGGACCTCGCAACGCAGCAGCTTGTACTCATTGTCCGTGCGCTGTCCAAGAATGCTCGGCTTTTGATCCTCGATGAGCCGACCGCCGCGCTGACGGATCGGGAAACGACACGGCTCTTCGAGCGGATGCGGGCGCTGAGCGCGAAAGGCGTCGCGATCATCTTCGTCTCTCACCGACTAGCCGAAGTGTTCGAGATCTCCGACCGCATCGTCATTATGCGCGATGGTAGGATCAGCGGCGTGTTCCAGACCGCCGAGACAACACGGGATGCGGTCGTCGATGAGATGATCGGCGCCGCCGTGTCGCACCGCCAGACAAGCCGAAGGGGCTGTGCGGGCGCCTTGGCACTCGAGGCGAAGGACCTTTCGGTGTGCGACGTGGGTGGACGGGAACTCGTCAACGGTCTCGACATCTCGGTGCGTCATGGCGAGATTCTCGGGCTGTTCGGTCTCCTCGGTTCGGGCGTGATCGAAGCAACCATGGCGCTGTTCGGCGCATGGCGTGGCACCGTCTCCGGCGCAATCCGCATTGACGGGGAAATTGCCAACCTAGCTTCGCCGGTGGACGCCACAGCGCTCGGCATTGGGCTCATCGCACAAGACCGGCGCGACGGCCTGTCGGGAGAACACACGATCTACGACAATACGATTCTCGCCGATCTGGAGGAATTGAGCCGGCGCGGCTTCATCGATGCCGCAATAGCACGCCGCAAGGTGATCGATCTGTTTGACCGGCTGAAGATTAAGGCCGTTGACGTCGACGTGGTCGTCGGTACGCTGAGCGGCGGTAATCAGCAGAAGGTACAGGTGGCGCGCTGGCTGGCGGCCGGCGTCCGGATCCTGCTGCTGATCGACCCGACACGCGGCGTCGATGTCGGTGCGCGCGCCGAAATCAAGCGCATTTGGGCCGAACTCGCCGACGCCGGATGCGCGATCCTGCTTGTCTCGTCCGATGCCGAGGAGATCGTCGAGGTCTGTGACCGCGCCGTCATTCTTCGAAACGGGCGGGTCGCGGGCACCCTTGATGGTGTGGACCTCAGCGAAGCCCGCTTGTTGAAGCTGGCAGCCGGCATTTGAGAACATGAACGAGACAAAACCATGAACCAGAGGTCCGACACCAGCGCCGCACCCTTGTTAGTGCAATCTCCCATCTCGAGGTTGCTTGCCAATCGTTCGTTGCGCAACTCGACCTTGCTTCTAGTGCTGGCCGCCATCTGGCTGTTTTTCTATTTCGCCACGAACGGTACCTTTCTCACGCAGCGCAATCTCATTCTCCTCGCATTACAGACCGCGATTGTGGCACTGGCCGCGATCAGCGCCGTTATGCTGATCGTGACGCGCAACTTCGATCTCTCGGTGGGTTCCGCCGTGGCGCTGATCGGCGTCGTTGTCGCCGTGCTGACGGTCAAGATGCAGGTGAATCCAGCGGTCGCCGTGCTCGTTTGCCTTATCATCGGCATGCTGATGGGCGCGTGGCAAGGCTGGTGGGTGACGAAGATGAAGGTGTCGTCCTTCATCGTGACGCTGGCAGGCATGCTTTATTTCCGCGGCATATCAATGATCGCCACCAACGGCGCAACGGTCGCTCCGCTGCCTGCGAGCCTGAAACAGATCGCGACGGGATTCCTGCCTCCGGTATGGTCGATCCTGCTAATCCTCGTCGCCTTCGGCCTATTTACCGCTTTTCGCGCTTTTGAACTGAAGCGCGGTGTCGACTTGGGCACCGTCAGCAATTTCAAGTCGGCACTGACGCGTTCGCTCTTTCCCGCATTTGTCGCCGCCATTGCGGCCATCTGGCTGGCCTCATCGAAAGGTGTACCCTTTCTCATCGTGCTGGTCGCTGTCTGCGCAATCGCTGCGGACATTCTGATGCGCCGGACCCGCTTCGGCGTGCAAATCTATGCGATCGGCGGCAATCCTGAAGCAGCACGGCTTTCCGGCATCAACGTCGACCGGGTCATCTTCATCAATTTCGTGATCGCAGGTCTTGCCTACGGCATCACCGGCGTCGCGCTGACGGCGCGCGTCAGTGGCGCGATCGCCGGCAGCGCGGGGTTGTTCCTCGAGCTCGATGCGATCGCGGCTGCGATTATCGGCGGAACGTCGCTCTCCGGTGGGCGCGGGCGCGTCTTCGGCGCGCTTGTTGGCGCTCTGCTGATGGGCAGCCTGAACAACGGGATGAGCCTGATGAACGTGCCGACTTTCTATCAGGACACGGCGCGCGGCGTGGTGCTGCTATTGGCGGTCGCGCTCGACCAACTCAGTCGACGTCGGACGGCAACAGTTCGCTAGGCCCTCACCAAAAACCATCCGAAGGAGAATGTTATGCGGTATGTTCCCGCGATTACCCGTTACGACAAGATGACCTACAACCGCTGTGGTAGGTCGGGCCTGCAACTGCCGGCTATCTCGCTCGGCCTGTGGCACAATTTCGGCGGCGACACGCCGCACGAGACGAAGCGGGCGATCTGCCAGAAGGCCTTCGACCTCGGCATCACGCATTTCGATCTCGCCAACAATTACGGACCACCCGCCGGCTCGGCCGAGACGGCATTCGGCGAGATCCTGCGCGAGGATTTTCAGGGCCTGCGCGATGAGTTGATTATCTCGACCAAGGCGGGTTACGACATGTGGCCCGGACCCTATGGAGAATGGGGCAGCCGGAAATATCTCCTCGCAAGCCTTGATCAAAGCCTTAAGCGCCTCGGCCTCGATTATGTGGACATATTCTACTCACACCGCTTCGACCCCGATACGCCACTCGATGAAACGATGGGGGCCCTTGAATCTGCGGTGAGACAGGGAAAGGCCCTATACGTCGGCGTTTCGTCCTACAGCGCACGGCGGACCGAAGAAGCAGCCTCTATATTAAGAAATATGCGGGTTCCGGCGATTATCCATCAGCCCAGCTACTCGATGCTCAATCGCTGGATCGAAACGGACAAATTACTCGACGGTCTCCACGCGCGGGGAATGGGGTGTATTGCATTTACGCCGCTCGCGCAGGGGCTGCTTACGAATAAGTATATTAACGGCATCCCGGAAGCGAGTCGGGCCACGGCCGGCAAATCGCTCCTACCCGAGCACCTTAGTGAGGCGACGCTAAGCAGAATTCGCGGGCTCAACGAGATTGCCAAGCGGCGAGGTCAAACCTTGGCCCAGATGGCAATTGCTTGGGTTCTGCGCGACCCGCGGATGACCTCCGCGCTAACGGGTGCAAGCCGGCCCTCGCAACTAGACGACCTTGTCGGCGCACTATCCAATCTTACCTTTGACGACGAAGAACTTTTGCAAATCGACAAATACGCAATCGATAGCGAGGTAAACCTTTGGACAGCCTCAAGCAGTCACTAAAGCCCACTCCAAATCTGACCGCGTTGGGTCATGTGTGCACGGTTCCGTGCTGTCAAGGACTTCTCCATGTCGCAGCGGTGTTCCGGCAAGCTCTTCCCTGACAAGCCCATGAAAGGGGCGAAACGTTAAAGCAGTTGCTGCTGTCTTCTGAACCCAAGGGTTTTAACCGAAGCACAGTCGAATCCGGCGATGGGATTCGAAACAAGGGAGAATGCACTGCGATCGCAAACGGGAGAGCGTTGGATCCCAGTTCCTCTCCCTCCGGAGCGAAAACGACCCCGCGCCCGAGCTAGCTCTTCAGTGACGCGGATGGGCGGCCTATGTGGCGGCCTTCTATGTGGGCCCTAGGCCTATATCGTAATTGCAATTGCGTGCGCATGGTGGGCCCTAGCCTAGGCGTGCGCATGGTGGGCCCTATGGTCTGGCATGGTGGGCCCTAGCCTAGGCGTGCGCATGGTGGGCCCTATGATCAATCAATCAATGAGCATGATAGGCAAGGCCTAGGCCTAGGCCGCCGGAGTCGCGCGCAAGCGCCGGCATGCTCAAAGGCCTAGGCTTCGGGCTTCCCTAGTCAACCAATCGTTGAATATACCGGCCGCTTGGGTCCCTGTTAACCATGGGGCTCGACCGGGGGGCGCGCTGAGCGAGCGTTGCCAGCGTTTTCGCGAAATTTCAGGACGCTACTACTGAGGCGGTTTGCGCAATTGAGTAACGGGCCAAAGCTATAAGGGCTGGGGAAATCGAGGGGAAACTGGGGAAACGAAATCAGAAAAGTCTTTTATTTTCAATAGTTACAATCCCGCTAAGTCATATTCCATGACTTCGCGCTGAACCTGTTCCACTCTTCTCACTCCGAGACTGTATTCATGGTTTGTGCCTGTTATAATGATGGCCCCTTAAGAGACAAGCTTCGATTGAGACATGCCCCACACCACCGCCGACATGACCCCCACTGACGCCGCATCGGCACTCGCCTGGCTTTTTGAAATGGGGGCCGACGAGGTGACCGGCGAAACGCCGGTGAATCGCCTAGCGACGTCCGCAGAGGTGCAACGCCCTCAACCGGCGCCGGTAGAGGTACCTTTGGCGTGGCCATTGCCCAACCTCGCTACAGCGCGGCCGAACATGCCGAAGCCCACCACATCGGATTCGGTTCAGGATGCACGCGCGATAGCCGCGAGTTGTGGATCGCTCCAAGAAATTATCGAAGCACTCGGACGGTTCGATGCTTGTCCACTCCGCAAGACCGCAACCAATCTTTGCTTTTCAGACGGCAACCCTGACGCACACGTGCTGGTTATCGGCGAAGCGCCGGGCAACGATGAAGATTTGCAAGGGAAACCTTTCGTTGGTCGCTCGGGACAGCTTCTGGACAGAATGCTGGCGATGATCGGGCTTGATCGGCGCGCCGACGATCCGGCGGCCTCGGTTCTCATCACCAATACTATTTTCTGGCGTCCACCGGGCAATCGCAAGCCGACCGAAGCGGAAACTGCGACATGCATGCCGTTCGTTTCTCGTCTTGTCGAGGTGATGCGACCTCGCCTGATACTGTGCGTCGGGGCAACGCCAACGCAACGCATGATGAACCTGACCGAAGGCATCCTGAAATTGCGCGGCCGCTGGTTCGACCTTGCCGTGGGCGACAGTACGATTCCCTTGCTCGCTACTTTGCACCCGGCCTACCTGCTACGCCAGCCAGCACAGAAGCGACTTGCCTGGCGCGACCTCCTCTCCCTCCGCCAACGCCTTGATGAACTCCGTTGATTATTAATAGTTCGATGCCGATCGCCTGGCCCGACCTCTTGGTATTTATGGCAGCCGCCCTGCTGCTCAATCTCACGCCCGGAAACGACATGATGTTCGTTCTCGGCCAGAGTTTGAAAGGCGGCCCACGTCGTGGTGTTGCCGCGAGCCTGGGAATAGCAACCGGTTCGCTCATTCACCTTATTCTTGTCGCCTTGGGCGTAGCCGTTCTGCTCAAGGAAAACCCAATAGTTTTCGAAGTTATCCGCTGGGCGGGGGTCGTCTATCTGGTGTGGATTGCCTGGAAGACCCTTATCGGACCTGGTCCCGCCGGAGCAAGCGTTGACGTTAACGGAAATTCGATCCGCGCATGGCGCGACGGCACGCTCGTGAACTTGCTCAACCCCAAAGTCATCGTCTTCATGTTCGCCTTCCTGCCGCCATTCATTCGGCCTGAGAACGGGATGCCGCTCGTTCAATTATTGATACTTGGAACCCTCTTCAATGTGGGTGGCACGACGGTCAATGTGCTGGTCGCTCTTTTCTCGGGAGGGATCGGGCGGCGGCTTGCGACAAGCGCGCGCGTCGCCCGCGGCTTCGCCTATGCCTCGTCGGCAGTTTTTTTAGCACTTGCGCTGCGATTAGCGTTCGAACGTAAGTGACGCGGCTTTAAATTCGGCGTATAGTATAAGATATGGCGCGCATCGAAGATCGTTCCTTCCTCGCCGTACGTATCGCGGTCCTGACGATATCGGATACGCGGACGCTTGGTGATGACAAGTCCGGCCAGACGCTGTCAGATCGTATCACAGAGGCCGGTCATCAGCTTTCTGCCCGTAAAATAGTGAAGGACGACATCAGGTCGATCCGCAGTTGCATGCGCGACTGGCTCAATCGCAACGACATTGATGTGATCATCTCGACAGGCGGCACAGGACTAACAGGTCGCGATGTGACCATCGAAGCGATGCGCCCGCTCTTCGAAAAAGAGATCGAAGGGTTCGGGACACTCTTTCACATCATCTCCTTCAACAAGATCGGCACGTCTACAGTCCAATCCCGCGCGACAGGCGGTGTCGCAAAGGGCAAGTACATTTTCTGCCTCCCCGGTTCGCCCGGTGCCTGTCGCGATGCGTGGGACGAGATCCTCAAGGCGCAGTTGGATAACCGCCATCCGCCGTGCAATTTTGTCGAGATCATGCCGCGCCTCGAAGAGCATCAGAAGCGAAAGAAGGGCTAGCTCGCGTCGCCGCAGCAGTTCAGAAGATTCGTCGCGGCAGGATCTCCGGGCAATAGAGTGAGACTGCGTGCGAACAATTGGCGAGCGACGACCGTGTCGCCCTTAGCCAATGCCTCGACGCCGGATTGCAGAAGATCGCGCGTGAACTCCTTGGCTTCGCGTTCGGCGACCGGATCACGGTCGTAGACCTCGTAGATCGCGACGGCTTCGGTCTTGCCTTTGACGACGACGATGTCGATCGGACGGATGGAAAAGGCGCGAGACGTCGAGAGCTGATTATACGTGTTTTGCGTGATCAGCAGGCCCACCTTGTAAGTTTTGGTCAGGCTTTCAATCCGAGCGGCAAGATTGACAGCATCCGAGATAACGGTGCCGTCCATCCGATCACGCTCGCCGATCGTGCCCAGCATCAACGAACCACTATTGAGTCCGACGCCTATGCCAATCGCCGGAAGATTTGTCGCTGCGCGTCCCTCGTTGAAGATGTCGAGAGCACCGTGCATGGCAAGTCCCGCGCGTACGGCATCGTCGGCCGACTCGAACAGCGCCATAATCGCATCGCCGATATACTTGTCGATGAAGCCGTTATGAGCGCGGATCACCGGCCCCATGCGCTCGAGATAAGAGTTGATGAAGGCGAAATTTTCGTCCGGCGTCATACGCTCCGAGAGGCCGGTGAAATTGCGGATGTCTGAAAACAGGACCGTCATGTCGCGACGACGATTGTCGCCAAGCTGCACCGAAACGATGGAAGGCTTGCCCATGATGGTGAGGAAGGGCTTCGGAACGAAGCGTTCGATGGAGGCGTTGGTATCGCGTAGATCGGTGATGGTCTGCCGCACGGCGTCGCGCATGCTGGCGAAACTCGAAGCCAGGTGGCCAATCTCATCACGACGCCCGGTATCCGCAATCGATTGGTCAAGGTCGCCATCGGCTATGGCGCGGGCCTGGCTGCGCAGTTTGAACAGCGGGTCGAGCAACTGTCGCTGAAGCAGGCGTGAAGCGACGAGGTAGACAAGCGGCAGAAGGAGAAGAAGTACCGTCAGGGAACTGATCAGCACCTGCTGCACCGCTTGGCGAGCGAGGGCCGTGTCGTATGACACCTGCCTGATGATCATCTTGTTGGCGACCGGGTCCTGTTCGGTATCCTCCTCATTCAAGTGCTTGCTGTATATCGTCACCACATCATCGGAGCTGGGAATTTCGACCCGCCCCTCCTTAGTCACCCGCTCAACGATATCGGGCGCCAACTTCTCGCCAACATCGAGCAGCGACCATGTCGCGGCCGGCGTCACGAGGTAGATGTCGACATCTTTCAAGTACTGATTGCTCGTAACCGCGTCGGCAAACATCTCATCAAAGAAATATGCTCCCATCCACGGAAAACTTCCGCGTTCGATGCTGGGTCGCAATTCGATCGAAGTTTCGACGATGTAATCGTTGTCGCGAGGACCAAAATAGCTATAGGTTTGCAGCTTGCCGCTTTGCGACGACATATCGATGCCGGCGCTCATGACTTCGCCCTTGCCGAATACGCTATCGAGAAAGGATGTAAACTCGCTTTGCGGGAACTGCAGGTTCATGTCGGCCTGCAAATCCGTCTGGAAGACCCGGTGATTGCGATCGATGAAGTAAATGTGCTCGACACCGTATTTCTTGGTCAGAGCCTCCAACTGCTGCGGGGCGAGACCGGTTGGGCCCGTCGGCGCAACGGCGATTTCTGCGGCGATTTGCGGAAGGGCCTGCTCCATATGTGTCTTGACGATATGATGCTGGCTGCGAAGCATGTCTTCGAAAACTTCGAAGCGCTCGCTCAAGCTCACCTCGATACCGGCGATCTCCTGAGCCTGTCGGGCCGACACAAGGCGATACATCGCAAGGGAAACAACCAAGG
Source organism: uncultured Alphaproteobacteria bacterium (assembly GCA_963805405.1). Classification (GTDB taxonomy): domain Bacteria; phylum Pseudomonadota; class Alphaproteobacteria; order Rhizobiales; family Aestuariivirgaceae; genus JAEUMG01. The sequence goes on from CAWDUC010000003.1 coordinate 92,258, forward strand.
TGGCGCCCACCGTCACCAGGAGCATCACGGCAAAGAGAAACAGCCCTACTTTACGCTTCATAGCGGCGCCCGCTCGATCTCACGAATTCCGTATGCGAACCATCCAGCATCCTACACGCTAGGAGGTAACCGCATTCTTTAGGCGCGACGAAGGCGCAAGGGGCCGACGCCGCTGACGATCGAGAGCCCGACAAGGATGACCAAGCCTCCCGCTATCTGCATTGGAGAAATCCGTTCACCGAGCACGACTGCCGCCGTCAGGATGCCGATGACCGGCATGAGCAGCACGAAGGGGGCGACCTCGTCCATCCGATGCCGGCGGAGTAGCGAGAACCAAACCGCATAGCCGATATAAAAGCCCACGGCCGTTGAAAAGGCCAGAGCGAGCCATTGTCCGAGGCTGGCAGTCATCACCGATTCCCACTGGCCCTGCTCGAGCAGGAGCGTCGCGACGATAATCTGCGGCAGGCCGGCAATGGCCATCCCCTTGAGCTGAACGATGCCGGAATCACGCCCGAGCTTGCGCGCCAGAACCTGTCCAAAGGCCCAGAAGAGCGATCCCAGTATAATGTAAATGACGGGCCAGATCGGCGGGGTCTCGCGGGGCAGACCGACGACCGCGGCAACACCGGCCACCGCGACAAAGGTGCCGAAAATCTTGCGGGCGTTGATCTCTTCGCCACCCACCAGCCAGCCGAGCAAAACGGCAAACGGGACCTGCACCTGGAGAACCAAGGTCGCTACCGAGGCCGGCAGGTATTTCAGGCCCAGGAAGATGAAGACACCTTGGATCGGCACCGCGAAGGCCGCGATGGCAAACAAGGAGACCCATGGCGTGCGTATGGGCGCCCGCGCCGTTGCAAGCAGGACGATGACCAGTGCCCCGTAGATCATGGCCATCATGAACAGCGGTTGGAACTGTTCGACCGCGGGCTTTGCGAGGGTGAAGCCTGCGCCCCATGACAGAGGAGGAACCAGAGCGATTGCGATATCTTTGGGAGACATGGGCTGCGTCTTGAGGCGGGGTGCCAAATTCCCCTTATTCGCCAGCAACTGCAAGTTTGTTCTTGTAATGTTCCCAAAAACAGCTTATATGAGCAGTATGGTCACTCTCATCGACAGACGCCAAAGCGTTGGCCTCGACCCCGATATTCTCGGGGTAGGCCGCTACTCCGCGTTACGTACGCAGACGCGCGGAAGGGGTGCGCGCAACAATATTTCTGGCCGATTCGAAAAGCATTCGCGAGCGCTCTTCGATGACGGGTGGGACACGCTGGAAGAGCTCCCGCCGCTCAAGACCGAGGTTTTCACCGAGACCCCCAAGACCATTATCGCCCGAAACGAATCGCCCGACATCTCCTTCGATCGATCGATCAATCCCTATCGCGGTTGCGAGCATGGCTGCGTGTACTGCTACGCGCGGCCAACCCATGCCTATATGGGCCTGTCGCCCGGGCTAGATTTCGAAAGCAAGCTGTTCGCGAAGTCCAATGCCGCCGAACTGCTCCGCGCTGAATTATCGACGCCCGGCTATGTGCCGCGCACGATCGCACTCGGCGCCAATACCGATCCCTATCAGCCGATTGAGCGTCGCTATCGAATCACACGGCAGGTGCTTGAGGTTCTGAGCGAGTTCGGTCACCCGGTGGGCATTGTCACAAAATCGGCACTCGTGGTGCGCGATATCGATATTCTGAAGCCGATGGCGGAGCGCGGATTGGTCAAGGTGGCTGTGTCGGTGACATCTCTTGATCCAAAGCTGGCGCGTTCATTGGAGCCACGCGCCTCGACACCGGCAAAGCGATTGGGCGCGCTTGAAATACTTTCAGCGGCGGGCATCCCGACGGTAGCAATGGTCGCGCCGATCATTCCCGCCGTCAACGACAGCGAGATCGAAGCGATTTTGAAGTCCGCAAGTGCCGCGGGCGTACGCGAGGCTGGTTATGTGCTCCTGAGGTTGCCGCTCGAAGTCCGTGAGCTCTTCAAGGAGTGGCTGGAGACCGACATGCCGGATCGGGCGGCGAAGGTCATGTCGCTCATTCGCCAGACGCGGCAAGGCAAGGAGAATGATGCCAATTTCGGGCGGCGGATGACCGGATCAGGACCCTATGCCTGGTCGATCGGTCGGCGCTTCGAAATGGCTTGTCAGCGTCTCGGCCTCAATCGCGACCGCCTCAAGCTATCGACCGATCATTTCCGGCGGCCGGCGCATCCCGGTGAACAATTGAGTCTGCTGTAAGCCATGAAACAGTCTGAAAAAGCGAAAACCTTCAAACGTCTTCACGAGCAACCGGGTACCTTCGTCATACCAAATCCATGGGATGCCGGGAGCGCCAAGTTCCTTGCGCAGCTTGGCTTCAAGGCCCTGGCCACGACCAGCGCCGGGCTTGCCTTCGCGCTTGGGCGCCCCGATGGCGCGGAAATGGTCAGCCGCGAGGAGACGCTGGACAACGCCAAGGCGATCGTGGAAGCGACGGACCTTCCAGTATCCGCTGATCTCGAGGGTGGTTTCGGCGCTTCTCCCGACTCATGTGCCGAGACCATTCGGCTCGCCGGTTCTGTCGGACTGGTGGGCGGTTCAATCGAAGATTCGACCGGCCAGAAAGATCAGCCGATTTACGAAACTCGCGAAGCGGCGGCTCGTGTCGAAGCCGCGGCGGCTGCAGCGCGATCGCTTGGCTATCCCTTCATGCTGGCAGGAAGAGCCGAGAATTATCTTCATGGGCGGCCCGACCTTGCCGACACGATCGCGCGGCTCCAGGCCTATCAAGCGGCGGGCGCCGATGTTCTTTATGCGCCGGGCCTGCGCAATCTTGACGACATCGCGACTTTGGTTCGCAATGTCGACAAGCCGGTGAACGTCCTCATGGGACTGACAGGCTTGCAAATCACCGTCGACGATCTCGCCCGGGTGGGCGTCAAACGCATCAGTGTCGGCGGCGCCTTTGCCCGCGCCGCGTATGGCGGGTTTCTCAAGGCAGCACGCGAGGTTCGCGACAAAGGCACCTTCGATTTCAACGACGAAGCAACGCCCTATGCCGAGCTTAACGGGCTCTTTTCAACAGGCGACAAACGGCACAATTGACGGTTTTGCGTTGAAACCGCCACACTGGCGGCATGGCCAAAGCCGATTCTAAAGGCCCTCACTATCGGTTCGAGCGCGCCGCCCTCAAGCAGGGCGCGCGTTTCGTTGCCGGTATCGATGAGGCTGGTCGCGGGCCGCTCGCAGGCCCTGTCGTTGCCGCCGCGGTCATTCTCGACAAGCGTCGCATGCCGCGCGGCATCGACGATTCGAAGGCGATGACAGCCGAAGCGCGCGAAACCGTCTATGCGGCGATCATCACCTCGGCCCGCGTTGGAGTCGGAATAGCCGACGTCTCCTGCATCGATCGTATCAATATCCTGAATGCGACCTTGCAAGCGATGGCGATGGCACTTGGCGAGATCGGCGATGTCCCCTGTCTCGCGCTGGTCGACGGCAACCGGCCACCGCAGCTCCCTTGCCCCGTGCGGTGCATCGTCGAAGGCGATGCGCAGTCGCTTTCGATTGCCGCCGCCTCGATCGTTGCAAAGGTGCGCCGCGACTGGATCATGCTTGAACTTGATCGCGAGTTTCCCGGCTACGGCTTTGCGCAGCACAAGGGATATGCCACGCCGGAACACCGCAGCGCGCTTACGCGACTTGGTCCGTGCAGAGAGCATCGCCGCTCCTTCGCACCGGTGCGCGAGGCCGCGTTAACCATTTGTTAAGGATTTGATTCACCCGCGAATCCCTTTGATTCATCATGAGGAATCAAAGCTGGTTAGTTGCGTTGCGGGTGCTGCATGGGATTCGAGACACGGCCTGATCTTAAGCCGTTATATAATTCTGTCCTGGTCGGAGATTGCCTCAGCGAAATCGCCCGCATCCCCTCGGGAAGCGTCGATCTCGTGTTCGCGGATCCGCCCTATAACCTGCAGCTCGCGGGCGATCTGACGCGGCCCGACCAGAGCAAGGTCGACGCGGTCGATGATGACTGGGACAAGTTCGCGAGCTTCGCCGACTACGACCGCTTCTCGCGCGCCTGGCTCGAACAGTGCCGGCGCGTGCTCAAGCCGAATGGTGCGATCTGGGTCATCGGTTCCTATCACAACATCTTCCGCCTTGGCGCGATCATCCAGGATCTCGATTTCTGGATTCTCAATGACGTGATCTGGCTCAAAACCAATCCGATGCCGAATTTCCGCGGCCGGCGTTTCACCAATGCGCATGAAACTTTGATCTGGGCGTCGCGCGCGCAAGAATCGCGCCCGACTTTCAATTATGATGCGATGAAGACTTTCAACGACGATCTGCAAATGCGATCGGACTGGCTGCTTCCCTTGTGCACCGGCCCCGAACGATTGAAGACGTCTGGTGGCGACAAGCTTCATCCGACGCAGAAGCCCGAAGCCCTGATCTATCGCGTATTGCTTTCCTCCTCGAAGCCCGGCGATGTGGTCCTCGATCCTTTTTTCGGCTCGGGCACGACCGGTGCGGTGGCAAAGCGGCTCGGTCGCAATTTCATCGGCATCGAACGCGATTCCAACTATGCCGAGGCGGCGAGGCGCCGAATCGCAACAATCGAACCGCTGCCCGAGGAAATACTCACCGTCGCTTCCGGCAAGCGGGGGGAAGCGCGCATTCCTTTCGGCGCGCTGATCGAACGCGGCCTTATCAAGGCCGGCGATACGCTGCATGATCCGACGCAGCGGATCGCCGCGCGCGTCCGCGCCGACGGATCGATCGCAAGTCGCGATGCGTCAGGCTCGATCCACAAGATCGGTGCGCATGTGCAAGGTGCCGAGGCCTGCAATGGCTGGACGTTCTGGCATATCCGCAAAGGCGCGAACCTCATTCCGATCGACGTGCTGCGCCAGCAATTGCGCGCGGAGCTTGCCGCAGGCCGATGAGCGATAACTTCGTTCGCGAAGGTCGCCTCGGCGATGCGGCACGCATTGCCGAGATCTACAACGAGGGAATTGCCGATCGCATGGCGACCTTCGAAACCGAGCTTCGCGACAAGGATCAAATCGCAGTTTGGTTTGCTAACGGCTACCCGGTGATTGTCGCAGGCGTCGATAATCGCGTGATGGCCTATGCGGCGGCATTCCCCTACCGCGCGCGACCCTGCTATGAGGGCGTACGCGAATTCTCGATCTATGTGGCGCGCGATGGACGCGGCAAGGGTTTTGGTCGCGCCGCGCTGTCTTCCCTCATCGAAGAGGCGCGCCGGCGCGGCTTGGTGGAAGCTCGTGTCGCGCATTTTTCCCGAGAATACGGCAAGCCTCGCGACTTTGCGAGTCGCTCGGCTTCCGGCGGGTCGGCGTTTATGAAAAGCATGGCCGGCTCGACGGCGTCTGGCGCGATGTGGTGATCGTCGAGAAGCTTCTGGTCTGAAGCCTTTCGCTCGCAGGCCGAATGATATAGAAGGCCCGCGCTTCCCCAATCCGGAGAATTCCCGTGGCCGACCGCCAGCAAACTTCATTTCTCTTCGACCTCGACGGCACATTGGTCGACAGCGTCTATGACCATGTCATCGCCTGGCATGATGCGCTCCAAGAAGAGGGAATCGAGGTTTCGATCTGGCGCCTGCATCGCCGTATCGGCATGTCGGGAGGATTATTCACGAAGGCCTTGGCGCGAGAAACCGGGATCGATCTCGGCGAAGACCGCATCAATCGGCTGCGCAAGCTTCACGCCGATGCCTACGCGAAGCGCTCAAGCCACACGCGCGCCCTGCCCGGCGCCCGCGAGCTGCTCGATGCCCTGACCGCCAACCAAATCCCGTGGGCAATCGCCACTTCGGGCAGGATGGAGACGGCCGGCCCGGTGCTTCAGAAGCTTGGCGTCGATCCGGCGAAGATTCCTGTCGTGACGCGCGACCAGGTCCGCTACGCCAAGCCCGATCCCGATCTCTTTCTCGCCGCCGCCAAGAAACTCGATGTCGATATCGAGCACGCCTGCGTGGTGGGCGACAGTATCTGGGACATGCTGGCCGCGCGCCGCGCCCGCGCGCTCGGCATTGGACTGCTGTCAGGCGGCTACGGCGCCGAAGAGTTGGAACGCTCCGGCGCCTATCGCGTCTATGAAGATCCAGCCGACCTTCTCGTCCATCATCGACGAAGTCGGCGGCCGTCGCTGAGTACTTCAGAACGTCTTGTTGACCGGCTCGCCGAGCGCCATGCGCCCTGCATACTCGGCTTGCGGTCCCGTTTGTAACGGATGATAGCGAGCACCCTGGATGTCGCGGAAGCGGCGCTCCAGTCCGCGGTCGCGGAAGAAGCTCTGGCCACCTGCCGTTTCCATTGCGAGTTCGACAGCAGCGATCGCATGTCTTGCAACCAGCGTGCGGCCGGCCATCACTTCATTGACGCTTTTCTCTGACGGCGCGTTTTCGTTGACGGCATCGAGCATGGCGCGTTGCGCGTATTGAGCGGCGCGCAATTCGGTGTCCATCCGTCCTGCCAGTTCGAAGAGATGCTGGTCCTTACGCCGCTTCTTTGCGAGATCGACGGCTATGTCGCGTGCGCCTTCGGCAACACCCAGATAGGCCGAGTAGATCAGCGGAAAGGCGATCGTGGCAATCGTCTGGAAGAGCGGGTGCCATTCCCCAGCCTTGCGCCTGACGGCCACCGCCGCCTCCGGAACGACATGACCGTCGATGATGATGTCATGCGAGCCGGTCGCGCGCATGCCCATCGTCTTCCACACCGGATCGATGCGCACCTGCGGCGAGTTCATCGGAATGCCGAAGTGAAGCACCATGGGCTCCTGCCCCGGCTCCTCGAGCAGCGCCGTCGTCATCAGCAATGAGCCAAGCGGAGAACCGGATGAGAAGATCTTGCGCGCCGTGATGCGATAGCCGCCCTCGACCTTCTCCGCCTTGCCCGAGCCGGCAATCCAGTCGGAGCCGCCGCTCGACAAGAGAATGATACGCTCCGTCGCGATGCGCTTGAGCAGGGCGTCGACGGGCGCCTTCTGATGGCGCCAGCGCCAAGCCGGAATCGCCACCTGATGCGTGTGCATGGAAAACGCGAGCGCAGTCGAGCCACAATAGCGCGCGATGGTACGCAGCATGCCGGCAAGCTCGTCGGTCGTTGCACCGCCGCCACCAAGTTCGGCGGGAACGCCCGCCTCGATGAGGCCTGCCTCCTTCAGATCGACGTAGTTATCCTCACAAAACGTATCCGTTTCGTCGAAGGCGGGCGCGCGCCCGGCGAAGCGGCGGCCGAGTTCATCGGCGATCTCGGTAAGCGAGCGCTTGCGCAGGACGTGGATCTTCTCTGTGGAACTGGCCATTGAACTCTCCCAAATTCTTAGCATGCCGAAGCATCATGAGCGCATTTTCGCTGTCCCGGAGATGACCGTCCAGTTCAGGAACTGTACCGGTGGAGTCCGCATATCTCCCGAAAGAGCGCCACAAATGGGCTTTGTGAACATCAAGTCGCTTCAGAAAATGGAGTGGTGGGCCATTGCTCGATCCGATAGGGTCGAGAAAGGTGAGGAGTTGCCACAATGGCCACGGAAGAACTTGGAACTTATGGGCAGTTCTGTCCGGTCGCGATGGCTGCCGAGGTCGTGTGCTCACGCTGGACGGCTTTGGTCCTGCGCGAACTCCTATGCGGAAGTACCCGCTTCAACGATATCCGGCGAGGCGTGCCGCGCATGTCGCCGACCCTGCTATCGAAGCGGCTCAAGGAGCTTGAGCGGGCCGGTATTATATCCACTCGCATGTCGGCCTCCGGCACCGCCGAGTATCACATGACCGAAGCAGGCGAGGATTTGCGCCCCGTCATCATGAACCTCGGCATTTGGGGCCAGCGCTGGGTCGAATCGCAAGTTACCCTCAAGAATCTCGATCCCTCGCTACTCATGTGGGACATGCGACGCGGACTCGATCCAACGCCAATGCCGCCGCGCCGCTACACGATCAAATTCGAGTATCCGGAGCTTCCCGAATCGCGCCGCCACTGGTGGCTCGTCGTCGAGGGGCGCCAGGTCGATCTGTGCGGCGTCGATCCAGGCCATGAGGTTGACCTTTACGTGCGCTGCTCCTTGCGGGTGATGACAGCGATTTGGATGGGCCTCGCGACAGTCGAAGGCGAGAAATCCGCAAAGCGTCTGGAGGTCGACGGCGATCCGGCGATCGTCAAAACCATGCAGACCTGGCTGGGCCTCAGCCCCTTTGCCAAGGAAAAGAAGCGCGTAGCGAACTAGCCAGCGGTCATCACGGTGACGATCTTGCGCATGACACTCGGCAGGGCTTCGCCTGCCAGCCCAGCCATCGGCACCCAGCGATAGTCACCATCGTCGCGCAGGTCATCGCTGAACGGCAATCTGGCCCGCCAGATTTCCAATTCGAGATGGAAATGCGTGAAAGTGTGCTCGATGCGTCCTGCCTTGCGATGCCACTTCGCCTCGAGGGGCGCGGTATCGAAAGGTCTCTTCGGCAGTTCGCTTGCCCAGGGCGTCGAAGGGATTTCCATCATGCCCCCGAGCAAGCCTCGCTCGGGTCTCCGCCTGAGCAGTAGCGCTCCGTCGCGCTCAACCCAAAAAGCAATGCCCCGGCGCAGGGGCTGGGCCGTTTTGGCAGCTTTTCGCGGCAGCACATCCGCGATGCCGCGTCGGCGCGCCACGCATGGTTCAGACCATGGGCAAATCAGGCAGTTAGCGGCGCGCGGCGTACAGATCGTAGCGCCCAGATCCATCATGGCTTGCGCGAAATCACCCGGACGGCTCTCAGGAACAAGCGTCAGCACATAATCGCGAATCAGGGGCTTTGCCTGAGGCAACGGCGTCTCGATCGCATGGAGACGGGCAATCACCCGTTCGACATTGCCATCAACGGCAGCGGCTTTGCGGTCAAAGGCAATCGCAGCGATGGCGCCCGCCGTGTAAGTTCCGATACCCGGCAGTTCGCGAAGTTCTGCCTCGTTATCGGGGAACCGGCCGCCATGTTGGGAGGCGACGATGCGCGCGCAGGCATGAAGGTTGCGGGCGCGGGCATAATATCCGAGGCCAGCCCAGGCCTTCAGGATGTCGTCCAAGGGTGCCGCGGCGAGCGCCTCGACAGTCGGCCATCGCGCGATAAATTTCAGGAAATAGTCCTTCACGGCAGCAACGGTTGTCTGCTGCAACATGATTTCCGACAGCCACACTTTATAAGGATCGGGAGACTGACCGGGTTGGCTGCGCCAGGGCAGGTCGCGGGCATGATGGTCATACCAGGATAGGAGCCGGTCGCTCAGCCCTTGTTCCGCCACGGTTGCAGCGAGAATCATCTATAGTAAACCACGAGAACCATGCAGACCCTCGACAAGCCCTTTCGCGACCTGACCCAGGCGGCGTTCGCCCGTTATGGGTTTGCCTATGGCGAACTGCTGAGCCAATGGGCGGCTATCGTCGGGAACAGCACGGCTGTGGTCTGCAAGCCGGAGCGGATCAGCTGGCCGCGCCAGGCTGGTGACAGCCGCCAACGGCAAGGGGGTACCTTGATCCTGCGCGCGGTGCCGGGTCGCACCCTCGAACTTCACTACGAGACCCCCCGCCTGATCGAGCGAATCAATGCTTTTTACGGCTATGGGGCGATCGCGGCGATCAAGGTCCGCCAGGCTTCGGTGCCGACCGCAAGGGCCGTGGAGAAGCCGGTGCCGTTGCTGGAGCCGGCCCAAAAGGCGACCCTCGACGCCGAACTCGCGGGCATCGATAACGACGCATTGCGCGACGCCCTGCTCCGGCTGGGGGCCGGCGCCCTTTCGCAGTGCAAAACTTCTCAACAGGACCAATGAAGCCTTTGTTTTCAAACGCAACATCTAGTAGGTAAATCCCATGGTAACGCTAAATCGACGTATGTTTGCTCTTGGCACTTCCGCCCTTGCCGGCCTCTCGCTGTGGCCCGTGGGCGCCTCGGCGGCCAGCCTAACCGACCCCTCGCCGATCGGCGAAATGGTTCTCGGGCCGGAAAATGCCAAGGTCACGGTGATCGAATATGCCTCGGCCTCCTGTCCGCATTGCGCGAATTTCTACAAGACCACGTTCCAGGACCTGAAGAAGGACTATATCGACACGGGCAAGATTCGCTTCATCTTCCGCGAATTCCCGCACAACCAGCCGGCGCTTGCCGCCTTCATGGTGGCGCGATGCGCGCCGAAGGACAAATTCTTTCCGCTGATCGACATGTTTTTCGAACAGCAGGACAAGTGGCTCGCGGCGCCGCGCGATGAACTGTTCAAGATCGCCCAGCTTGCGGGATTCACGCAGGAAAGCTTCGATGCCTGCCTCAAGAACGAGGATGTCGCGAAGGGCATCATCTCCGTTCGCGATCAGGCCGAAGGCTTCGGGGTCGATTCAATCCCGACTTTCTTCATCAATGGCGAGAAGGTGAAGGGCGAAACGTCGATCGAGGAATTTCGCAAGATCATTGATCCGCTACTGGCCTGAGGGCTCGCAGCGGAGGGGTTTGAGGGGCACATAGCATGAAGTTCTCCCGGCTGAGGCTTTCCGGCTTCAAGTCGTTCGTTGAGCCGACCGAGCTTGTCATCGAGACGGGCCTCACCGGCGTCGTAGGACCCAACGGTTGCGGCAAATCGAATTTGCTCGAAGCGCTGCGCTGGGTGATGGGCGAGAATTCGTACAAGAACATGCGCGCGTCCGGCATGGATGACGTCATTTTCTCGGGCACGACACAGCGTCCTGCCCGGAACATGGCGGAAGTCATGCTGACGCTCGCCAATGATGATCGCGATGCGCCGGCGCAATTCAATGACTCGGAAGCACTTGACGTTTCGCGTCGGATCGAGCGCGAAGCGGGTTCGGCCTATCGTATCAACGGGCGGGACGTGCGTGCACGCGACGTGCAACTGCTCTTCGCGGACGCTTCGACGGGTGCGCGCTCACCGGCGCTGGTCCGGCAAGGGCAGATCGCCGAAATCATCAATTCGAAACCACAGGCACGGCGGTTGATCCTGGAAGAGGCGGCTGGAATCACCGGCCTTCACTCGCGTCGTCACGAGGCCGAACTCAAGCTCAAGGCGGCGGAACAAAATGTCGCCCGGCTCGACGACGTCATAGCCCAGCTCGAATCGCAAGTATCAAGCCTGCGTCGCCAGGCGCGTCAGGCGCAGAAGTATCGGCTCATTTCGGCTGAGATCCGCAAGCTCGAAGCGGCAGGACTTTACGTGGCATGGCGCGACGCGGCGGAGACGGCGCGACGGGAAACCGAAGCGCTCGACCAATTGACGCGCATCCTCGCCGAGCACACGCGGGCTGCCTCGCAAACGTTGCGCGAACGCGACGAACTGGGCGAAAAACTGCCGGCGTTGCGGGAGCAGGAAACAATCCGCGCTGCGGTGCTGCAGCGGCTCAACCTTGAACAGGCCGGCCTCGACGAAGAAGAAAAACGTGCGCAAGCCCGCACCCAGGAACTTGCAACGCGACTGGCACAGATCGAAAGCGACCTCGGTCGCGAACGCGACGGCCTTGGTGATATCGCGGCGGCGGAATCGCGGCTGACCGAGGAACAGGCAGCGCTGAGCGAAGCGGAAACGCAGGATGCAACCCTGCGCGCCGAAGCCGCGCGGGCCCTGCAGGCGGCGGCCGAGGCTCTGGCGAATGCGCAGGAAACGGCAGATGCCGCGGCGGCCAAGCTCTCCGAGCTCAGCGCCCAGCGCAATGCGTTGGAGCGGCAGATTGCTGAGCGCCGGCAGGCCCTGGCGCGCGTCACGCGCGAGGGCGAAGAGATCGCAACTCGCCGGCAGGCCCTCCTCGCTGCGCTTGACACAGCCGAAGACGGCTCAATTCTCTCCGCCAGCGTCGAGCATGCAACGCAAGCGGCTGCGGCGGCAGAAAGCGCGGCAAACAGCGCCGAGACCGCCGTTCGGGCGATCAGGCAAACCGAATCCGACCGTCGGCAGGCATTCGACGAAGCGCGTCGGAATGCCGAACGGTTTCAGACGGAAGTCCGCACATTGACGGGGCTGCTCAAGGTCGCAGCCGGCGATCTGTGGCCGGCCATGGTCGACGCAATCAAGGTCAAGTCCGGCTACGAGACGGCGCTTGGCGCAGCACTGGGCGAAGACATCGATGCTTCCGGCGATGAAGCGGCGCCTGCGCATTGGCGCAGCCTGCCACCGCTCTCCGAAGCGCCTCCGCTTCCAGAAGGCGCGACATCACTGCTCGAATTTGTCGATGCGCCAGCAGCTCTGACAAGGTGCCTTTCGCAGGCGGGCGTCGTGACACGCGCCGTCGGTCTTGCGCTCCAGGCACAGTTGCGGGCCGGCCAGATACTGGTGAGCATCGAAGGCGACGTGTGGCGCTGGGACGGCTTTACTTCAGCGGCGGATGCACCTTCCGCCTCGGCGCGACGGCTTGCCGAGCGCAACCGCCTCGCCGGACTTGAGATCGAAATGCAGGCAGCGATCGGCATCGCCGAGGAAAGCCGCCGAGCGTTCGATGCGTCCAGGAGTGAAGCCGAGGGTGCGGTCAAGCAGGAACGCGAGAGCCGCGATGCCTGGCGCGCCGCGATCGCGGCGCTCGATGTCGCACGGCGGGCATTGGCGCAGCATGAGCGCAAGGTCGCCGAGAGCGCCGCGCAAACCAGCGCACTCGATGAAGCTGCGAGACGCGTGGCGCAGAGTTTGGAAGAAGCGCGTGCGGCAGCGACAGCCAGCGAGGCTCAGTTTGCCGAATTGCCGGCCCTCGACGGCTTGGGCGAAGACCTGCGTCAACTGCGCGAAACCGTCAATCGCGAGCGCGGTTCCTACGGCGAAGCGCGCGCCCATCACGACGGGCTTGAACGTGCCGCCGCCATGCGAGGCGAGCGGCTTAAGGCCATAGAGGGCGAGCGCAAGCAATGGCGAGATCGCGAAACCCGCGCTTCCCAGCAGGTGGAGGCCCTTTCTGCGCGTTCCGCCGAAACCAAAGCCGCGCTCGCAGACCTGGCCCTATTGCCCGAACGTTTTGCCGAGAAACGCGCGCGATTGCTGACATTGTTGCAGCAGGCAGAGCGCGAGCGGCGTGCTGCCGCCGACGACTTGCAGGCAGCCGAAAATGCCGTGCGCGCTGCGGATACTGCCTTGCGCGCGGCTCAGGATCGCCAGTCCACGGCGCGCGAGGATCATGCTCGGGCCGAGGCGCATCTCGAATCGGCGCGCCAGCGGCATGAACATTGCGAGCGGCGCATCGCAGAGACGCTGCAATGCGAGCCGACAACAATTGTCGGAACGCTCGGTTTGGCCGAGGAGGAAATCCCGCCGCAAGACGAGATCGAGCAGAAGCTCACCAAGTTACGCGAGGACCGCGAACGGCTCGGCGCCGTCAATCTACGCGCCGAAGAAGAGGCCGAACAGGTCGCTCAACAGCTCGAGAGCCTGAAACACGAGCGCGACGATCTCATCCAGGCCATCACAAAACTGCGCGCCGGCATCGGCAGCCTCAATCGCGAGGGGAGACAGCGCCTCCTCGACGCCTTCGAGACCGTGAATGTCAAATTCGGCGAATTGTTCACCCGCCTCTTTGGCGGCGGCAAAGCCGAGCTGCAACTCGTCGAGTCGGAGGATCCGCTCGAAGCGGGCCTGGAAATCCTGGCACATCCGCCGGGAAAGAAGCCGACCGTCTTGTCGCTGCTGTCGGGTGGTGAACAGACGCTCACTGCCATGTCGCTCATCTTTGCGGTGTTTCTCACCAATCCATCGCCGATCTGCGTGCTCGACGAAGTCGACGCGCCGCTTGACGATCACAATGTCGAGCGCTTCTGCAATCTGCTCGACGCGATGCTGGAGCGAACCGAAACCCGCTTCCTCATCATCACGCATCATCCGCTGACCATGGCGCGGATGCATCGGCTCTATGGCGTCACCATGATGGAACGTGGTGTTTCCCAGCTCGTCTCCGTCGACCTGCAGCAGGCCGAGGCTCTGCGCGAAGCGAGCTAGCCCGTGACAGAAAGGCGCTTAAACGTCGTCTTCGATCTGGGGAACGTGCTGCTGCGGTGGGATCCGCGCTTTCTCTTTCGTCAGATTTTTGCCGGCGATGAAGAGCGGATGGAATGGTTCCTCGCCAATATCTGCTCGAATGAATGGAACATCGAGCAGGACAAGGGGCGAACATTCGAAGAAGCCGTCCGTATGCTCGCCGCCCGGCATCCCGACCACGCGCCGCATATCCATGCCTATCACGAGCGCTGGCATGAAACGCTCCCAGGTGCGATCGAGGGGTCGGTCGCAATCCTGGAGGAACTGGATCAGCGAGGCGTGCCGCTTTACGCGATCACCAATTTCAATGGTCCGAAATTTCGCGAGACGCAGAATCGCTTCGATTTTCTGAACAAGTTCCGCGACATCGTGGTGTCCGGCGAAGTTGAGATGCTCAAGCCCGATCGCGAAATTTTTGAGCATTTCCTGGCCCGCAACGATCTCGCCGCGGGCGACTGCCTGTTTATCGACGACAATCGCGACAATGTCAGGGGCGCAAGGACTGTGGGCCTTGACGCCATTGTCTTTGAATCTCCCGAACAATTGCGACGAGACTTGAGGCAGCGCAGCCTGTTAGGCTAGGCGAATCGCCGCATTGTCGCCGATCCAGACAAACTACAGCTTTTTCAAAGGCTTAATTGCACAATGCGTTGCTTGACACCAAAATGCCCAAACACTATGTTGCGCGCGATTTTCGGGGGGCGTTGGCGCCGCTGCGAGCGAATTTCTTGAGCGCGATCCATAACTCATAATGGCCACGAGCCAGGCAAGGATCGCCTGAAGGATTTCGAACGGCGGCTGGAACAATCGCTTCAGTCGCAGGGCAAGGCTACCGGACCCGACAAGACGGAGGGTACGGCCGCCGGTCTCGCCATGCGCGTGATTGTTGAACTCATCGTGGGCGTTGCCGTCTGCATGGGTTTGGGTTGGATGGCCGACAAGTATTTCGGCACGGCGCCGTGGTTCATGCTGGCACTGATGCCAGTTGGATTTGCGGCGGGAATCGTGAACGTCATGCGATTGTCGAGCAGCAAGCAGGCGGACGCAGTACTCGGCGGCAAAGGCCCTGTGGCGCCTTCCGTCAAAGACGACGAAGATGAGGATTGATCGTGGCGACAAGCACAACTGAGACGGTCGGCGAAGCCGGCGCCGCACACGCCGAAAAAGTCATCGATCCCATCCACCAGTTCCAGATCCACAAGCTCATCGATCTTGGCCCGTTCTCCCTGACCAATTCCGGCCTCTGGGCCATTATCGCGGTGATCTGCATCGTTGCGCTGTTCATGCTGGCGCCGCGCAACCTGATACCGACCCGGCTTCAGTCGGCTGCCGAAAGCATTTACGAACTGGTCGACAACATGACCAAGGAAGTGCTGCACGAGAATGCCAAAACCTACTTCCCCTTCGTGCTCACGCTCTTCACCTTCATCCTTTTCTGCAACGTCCTCGGCCTCGTGCCCTACTCATTCACGGTCACGAGCCACATCATCGTCACGCTGGCCCTGGCGCTCCTCGTTTTCATCGGGGCTACCGTTATCGGTTTCTACCGCAATGGTTTCGGCTATCTGAAGCTCTTCTCGCCTTCGGGCGTGCCGATCTTCCTGTTGCCCCTCGTCGTAGTGATCGAGATCGTTTCCTACTTCATCAGGCCGATGAGCCTGTCGATCCGTCTCTTCGCCAATATGATGGCGGGTCACATGATGCTCAAGGTGATGGCCGGCTTCGTCGTCATGCTCGGCATCACCGCCGGCTGGCTGCCGCTTGCCGCGATGATCGGCCTTTACGGCCTTGAGCTGCTGGTTGCCGCTCTGCAGGCTTATGTCTTTGCCCTTCTCACCTGCATGTATCTCAGCGATGCGATGCATGTGGATCACTAACGACTGAAATTTCAACCCATCCAATCGACAGGAGATCTCAAGATGGAACTCGATGCAGCGAAGATGATCGGTGCAGGTATCGCGGCGATCGCACTCGGCGGCGCCGGTATCGGTATCGGGCATATTTTCGGCAACTACCTGGCGGGCGCGCTGCGCAATCCGGCGGCCGCTGCCGGCCAGCGTGGCACGCTGTTTCTCGGCTTCGCCTTCGCCGAAGCGACGGGCCTCATCGGCTTCGCCGTCGCCATGCTCATCCTGTACGGTTGAGGCATACTCTTCCAACATCGCCTGACTCCATCAGGCGCTGATACACCGAGAGGACGCCGATGCCGCAACTTGATGTGACTGCTTGGCCGCCGCAGCTCTTTTGGCTGGCGATCACCTTCGTCACGCTCTACATCGTGATTTCGCGCTACGTCGTTCCGCGTACCGGCGGGGTTATCGAGGCGCGCAAGTCGCAAGTGACGTCGGATCTGGCGGCTGCGCAGAAGCTCAAGGGCGATACGGACTCGGCAATTGTCGCCTATGAAGCTTCGCTCGCCGAAGCCCGCCAGAAGGCAAATGCCATCGGGCAGGAAGTGCGCGAGAAGCTCGGAGCAGAGACCGAGAAGGAGCGTTCGCGTCTCGATGCCGATCTTGCCCAGAAGATTGCGGGCGCTGAGAAGCTCATCGCAGACGCCAAGTCGAAAGCCTTGAGCGACGTACACCAGGTGGCGAGCGATATCGCAGGCGAGATCACCACGAGCCTTACTGGCATCAAGGCGGCCGCAGCGGATGTTGCGGCTGCAGTCGAGCGCGCGGCGCGCAAGTAGGAGACCGGCAAGCCATGGAATTCTTCCACGAGGCGGAGACCTGGGTACTGGTCGCCTTCATTCTTTTCGTTGCGGTGCTCGTCTATCTGAAGGTGCCTGGCAAGGTCGCAACGATGCTCGACGATCGCGCCAGCAAGATCGCGTCCGAGCTTGCCGAAGCAAAGCGGCTTCGCGAAGAAGCGCAGGCTCTTCTTGCCGAATATCAGAAGAAGCGCGTCGATGCCGAGCGCGATGCGGTGAACATCATCGAGCAGGCTAAGCGTGAAGCGGAAGCCTTTGCGCATGAAGCGCGCGCCAAGCTCTCCGAAACGCTCGACCGCCGGGGCCGCCAGGCCGAACAGAAGATCGCCCAGGCGGAAGCGCAGGCAATCAAGGAAGTTCGCAATATCGCGACCGATCTTGCTGTCGCCGCCGCCGGGCATCTGATCGGCACTACGGCGAAAGGCCAGACCGGCACGAAGCTGGTCGAAGATTCGATCTCCCAGGTCAAGTCGAAGCTGAATTGAGTTTCGGCCTTTCGCGTTTGCCGACTGGGTCTAAGCCGATATTTTTTTGAGGCATGATTTGGCGATCGCATGGGCCGCCAGAATTTGGGCGGTCAATCGCCCCGCCGATACCGCGTAACCCGCCGGTCACGATGGCAATCCGTCCGCTTCAATCGTAGGTCACCGGCATCTTCGGCATAGCCATGTCGTTGCGACCAATCTGGCAGGACAGGTTACCGCGTCAACCGCAAGGCCAATGGCGGTGCTCAAACTCAACTCCTTCCCATCTCACCGCAGTTGGAGAAGCACTTGAGCCGATCGTCTATTATCGCTTGACTAAGTTCTATTTCTGTTCTATATGTTGCTTATGGACTGGAACTTGGCCATCGAAAGCAAGCGCGCACCCTTGTTGCAGCACGTATTGGGGCTGTTCGCCAGGATCGGGCTCACCGAGGGTCTTACGATCGAGCGCGTGTCGAGGCCTGTTTACCGCGAGGTGCTAGGCATCCTCAGAACAGCGGAATCAGCGGTCAGGCGCCTGATCATCGCCGCAGCGCGCGACATCGTGGTCGAGTATAAGCCCCGGCGCCCGGCGTCGGTGAAGCCCAAAACATCCAGCAAAGACAAAGGCCGGCCGAAAGACGAGGGCAAGGCCAAGCGCAAGCGCAGGCCACTCTTCGGGTTGTTCGATCCGATCAGGCGTTTTCGCCGCCGCTTCAAGAAGAGGCGCAGGGCCGAACCCCGCATCCACTCCATCGAGTCATTCCTCCAGCAGAAACAGGCTGAGATCGCCGCCGCTCCAGGCAAAGCAGCAAGTCGTCGACGACGGCACCGTGAGCGCGAAGAACCTGATCCGCCGTCTCATCGCCGTCGTGGATGCCTTGCAAGACATCCCGCGCCAGGCTCGGCGCTACGCGCAGTGGTCGAGCAAGCCCTATGAGGAGCGCCATCCGCAAAGACGATCGGCGCTGCGCGTCGGCCGGCCGCCCGGATTCCGAAAGCGGGCAAAGCACGAAGTCGACGAGATCCTCAAAGAATGCCACTGGCTCGCCCGCAACGCGATGCCTCAGCTCGACGACACGTCGTAAGCCAAATCCGTCACCCCAGCGAAAGCTGGGACCCATCAAATCATGTCACGATGGATGCCAGCCTTCGCTGGCATGACGGTTCGTGTACGGAGCAATCCGCGAACAACGAGGCCCTCTGCGCTAGGCCATCGCCACGAGGTGCACGCGCCGTCGCGGGCAAGCGAACGCCGCTTGTCGGCGTTGGCCCTATTCTGCTGCCTCGAGATAGCTTTCGAGCGGCGGACAGGTACAGACAAGATGCCGGTCGCCGAAGACGTTGTCGACGCGTGCAACGGGCGGCCAATACTTATCCGCATTGACGAATTTGAGCGGGAAGAACGCCTTCTCCTTGCTGTAGGGCCGCGTCCAGTCGTCGAGAAGCAATCGATGGGTGTGCGGCGAATTCTTCAGCACATTGTCGAGACGGTCCGCCTTGCCTTCCTCTACTTCGGCGATCTCGCCGCGGATTGCGATCATCGCGTCGCAGAAGCGGTCGAGCTCGCGCTTGCCCTCGGATTCGGTCGGCTCGATCATCAAGGTATCGACGACGGGGAACGACATGGTCGGTGCGTGATAGCCATAGTCGACGAGCCGCTTTGCGACATCTTCGACCGACAATCCGGTGCGCTCCTTGAGCCAGCGCAAATCGATGATGCATTCATGCGCGATGAAGCCGCCGGGGCCTGTGTAGACAATTGGAAAATGCGGCGCCAAGCGCTTGGCGACATAATTGGCATTGAGGATCGCCATCATCGTCGCTTTGGTCAGGCCCTCCGCGCCCATCATGGCAATATAGGTCCAGGAGATCGGCAGGATCGACGCCGAGCCCCAAGGCGCGGCAGAGACCTGGCCCGGAGACTGATCCCGTTTCGCGGCCGGATTGACGCCCAGCACCACGGCGTGCCCGGGCAAGTACGGAGCAAGATGTGCCTTGACGCCGATCGGGCCCATGCCGGGTCCGCCGCCGCCATGCGGGATGCAGAATGTCTTGTGGAGGTTCATGTGGCAGACATCGGCGCCGAGTTCGGCCGGCCGCACCAACCCGACAAGTGCATTGAGGTTGGCACCATCGAGATAGACCTGGCCGCCATGCTCATGCACGACGGCGCAGATATCCTTGATCGCCGCTTCGAACACGCCGTGTGTCGACGGGTAGGTGATCATCAGGGCGGCAAGATTCTTTGCGTTGGCGCTCGCCTTGGCTTTCAGATCCGCCAGATCGACATTGCCGCGCTCGTCGCAGGCGACGACCACCACTTCCATTCCCACCATGACAGCGGAGGCGGGGTTGGTGCCATGCGCCGAGACCGGTATGAGGCAGACATTGCGATGGCTATCGCCGCGCGCCTCGTGATAGTCGCGGATCGCAAGCAATCCGGCATACTCACCCTGGCTGCCGGCATTGGGCTGCAAAGAAACCGCATCGAAGCCGGTGATCTCGGCCAGCATCTCCTCCAGCTCTTCGAAGAGCTGCTGGTAGCCCTGCGTCTGCTCCAAGGGTGCAAAGGGATGCAGCATCGAGAAGCCGCGCCAGGTAACCGGAATCATCTCGGTCGTTGCATTGAGCTTCATCGTGCACGAGCCCAGCGGGATCATCGAGCGGTCGAGCGAAACATCCTTTGCCTGCAGATGGCGCAGGTAGCGCAGCATGTCGGTTTCCGAATGATACATCTCGAAAACCGGATGCGTGAGATATGCGCTCTTCCGACGCAGAGGCTCGGGGATGCATTCCTCAACGCGCGCGTCGAGATCGTCGATCGAAGTACCCGCGCTGGTCTTGAATACTCCGAGCAGTCGTTCAAGTTCCTGCCGCCGTGTCGACTGATCGAAGGAAACGCCAAGATGATCGGCATCGACGAAGCGCAGATTGATGTGCTGCTCCTTGGCCTTCGCCCAGAGCATATGGGCACGGCCAGGAACGTGGACGGTCACGGTATCGAAGAACTGGTCGGTCGCGACGCCATAGCCGAAATCCCGCATCGCGCGCGCAAAAATCTGCGCCAGCCGATGGGTGCGCAAGGCCATCTTCCTGATGCCCTTGGGTCCATTATAGACTGCAAACATCGAAGCGATGACCGCCAGCAGAACCTGTGCAGTGCAGATATTGCTCGTCGCCTTTTCGCGGCGAATGTGCTGCTCACGGGTTTGCATCGCCATGCGCAAGGCGCGATTGCCCTGCGCATCGACGGAAACGCCGATGATGCGGCCAGGCATGGCGCGCTTGTATTCGTCGCGCGTTGCGAAGAACGCGGCGTGTGGACCACCATAGCCCATCGGCACGCCGAAGCGCTGAGCCGAGCCGATGGCGATATCGGCGCCCAACTCACCAGGCGGCGTCAGTACTGCCAGTGCCAGTAGATCGGTGGCCATGATCGCAATGGCGCCCGCGCCATGCAGCTTGTCGATCACCGCGCGCCAGTCGCGGACCTGCCCCGAAGAGCCGGGATAGGACAGCAGTGCGCCAAAGACTTCATTCGGTTTGAGATCGGTCGCCGGATCGCCGACGATCAGCTTGAAGCCAAAGGCGTGCGCACGCGTCTCTATGACGCCGAGCGTCTGCGGATGCGTATCGCGATCGACGAAGAATGTGTTGGCGCTGGTTTTCACGATGCGCCTGGCCATGGCCATGGCTTCGGCCGCGGCGGTGCCCTCGTCGAGCAGCGACGCATTGGCGAGACCGAGGCCAGTCAGGTCGATGACCATCTGCTGGAAATTGAGAAGCGCTTCGAGCCGGCCCTGGCTCACCTCCGCCTGATACGGCGTATAGGCCGTATACCATCCGGGATTTTCAAGGATGTTGCGTAAGATCACCTTTGGCGTGACGGTGCCGTAGTAACCCATGCCGAGCATCGACACGAAGACTTCGTTGCGATCCGCCATCTTGCGCAAGTATGAAAGCGCAGTGCGCTCGGCCTTCGGTGCGGGAAGATCAAGGGGCCTCTCGGTTCGGATCGAAGCCGGCACGACTTTGGCGATGAAGTCTTCGAGCGTTTTGGAGCCGAGCGCACTCAACATCTCGGCCGTCTCTTCATCGGAGGGGCCGATGTGTCGACGCACGAAATTTGCGCCGGGCTCAAGCTCGGCGAGGGTTTGGCGGCGGTCAGACATGTTTGTTCTCAACCTTCGGCGACGAATTTGTCGTAAGCAGCCTTGTCCATGAGGTCGGAAAGTTCGCCGGGATTTTTGAGCTTCAGCTTCATGAACCAGCCCTCGCTCTCAGCGGCGCGATTGACGAGGGAGGGATCGCTGGAAAGCTCCCCGTTGATGGCGAGCACTTCGCCAGTCACGGGCGCATAAACTTCGCTCGCCGCCTTGACGCTTTCGACGACCGCGGCCTCGCCGCCCTTGGTAACCTGCTTGCCGACAGCCGGCAGATCGACAAAGACGACATCTCCCAATTGCTCCTGCGCGTGATTGGTGATGCCGACTGTGGCCGTATCTCCCTCGACCGAGATCCATTCGTGGTCTTTCGTGAATCGCAATTCTGGCACGTCCCGTCTCCTCAGCGTTTATAAGTATGGGGTACGAAGGGCATTGGCGCGACTGCCGCCGGCAATGGCTTGTCACGCACGATCAATGATATTGGCGTGCCCTGTTCGGCATAGCGGGTCTCGACATAGCCCATAGCAATCGGGGCATTCACCGTCGGCCCAAACCCGCCCGAGGTCACCGTGCCGATGCGCGCGCCGTCCGCAGACTGAATGGGCGCGCCTTCGCGGGCCGGTGCGCGGCCATCCGGCCTTATGCCCACGCGCTTGCGCGACGGTCCGTCTTTCAGTTCCCTCAGGATCCGTTCGGACCCGATGAAGCCACCTTCGCTCTTGCGGCGCTTGCCAATCGACCAGGAGAGCCCGGCCTCGACCGGGCTCGTCGTCTCATCGATGTCGTGACCGTAGAGGCAGAGGCCGGCTTCGAGCCGCAGCGAATCGCGTGCGCCCAAGCCGATCGCCTTCACTTCCGGCTCGGCCAGAAGCGTCTCGGCGAGCCGCGTCGCGTCCTCGGCCCTGACAGAAATCTCGAAGCCGTCCTCGCCGGTATAGCCGGATCGAGCGATATGGCAGTCGATGCCGTCGAAGGAGGCGCGGATAGAACTCATGAAGGCGAGCGAGGAGGATTCGGCACAATGTCGCGCCAAGACGCCTACAGCCTTCGGGCCCTGCAATGCCAAGAGCGCTCGGTCATCAGCGCGATGCAAATCGATTCCATCGGGCAGATGCCGGCGCAGCCAATCGTAATCAATGTCCTTGCGCGAAGCGTTGACGACAAGGCCAAGCCGGCCATCATCATTTTCAGAAAGCGAACGGCTGACCATCAAGTCGTCGATGATGCCGCCATCGGGCGTCGTGAACTGCGTGTAGCGAATTCGGCCAAGGCCAAGCCCGAGCACGTCGCCCGGCACGAGCTTCTCCAGTGCTTTCGCGACGCTCGGATGATCGGTTCCGACCAGCGTTGCCTGGCCCATATGGGAGACGTCGAACAAGCCCGCATTGGCACGGGTCCAGTTATGCTCGGCGACGATGCCGGTCGGATACTGGACAGGCATTTCATAGCCGGCGAAGGGTACGAGGCGTGCGCCAAGCTTCAGATGCAATTCGTAAAGCGGCGTTCGCTTGAGTATTTCTGTGG
>CAWDUC010000004.1:0-126908 GCA_963805405.1 uncultured Alphaproteobacteria bacterium
ACCGGGGCGGTCATGGCAGTCGGCGACAGCTTCACCGAAGGCTGGGATGAGGTCAATGACGACGGCACGTGGCCGGCGCATCTCGAGAAGCTGATGGGCGAGCCGGTGGTCAATACCGCGATCGGCGGCTATGGCAGCGACCAGGTTCTGATCCGGGCGGAGCAGATGCTGCCGATCGTCAAGCCCAAGACACTCATCGTCGGGCTTAACGAGATCGATATATTTCGCGCCGGACACGCCCCATTCGGTGCGCCCAAACCTTATTTCACGCTGAAGGACGGCGCGCTCGAATTGCATCCGCCCGAACCGCTCGAACGGCGCGACGATGCGCATATCCTGAACGCAGTAGGCTACAGCCTGCGAAACGCGCTTGGCTATTCTGCGATCGCCGATTTTGTTTTCAGCAAGCTGTCCTTCGACTTCTGGTATGGCGATCAGAAGCAGATCTATCGACGGGTCCACAATCAGGAAGTGGCGGTCACCTGCGCATTGCTGAAGCGGGTGAAAGGGCAGGCCGATGCTGCCGGAATCCGGTCGATTCTGTTCATGCAGTATTATGGCTCGCTCTATGTCGAGGAGGACGAGCCGCCGGACAGCACGCAGCTCGTCATCAAGTGCGGGCGCGAACAGGGCTACGAAGTCGTCGACCAGTTTCCTTCGCTCAAGGCGCTTGCCGATGCCGATGAAAAGGAATTCCGGACCTATTATGGTTTCTACGAGAATGGCGAGTTCGGCGCACATGTCGTCGAAGGGCAATGCGCAATCGGCGCAATTGCTGGCAGCACAGTTGAAGGGGAATACCGCGCCCGTGGGGCAGTAGGCGATACCATCAGCCTTCTGATTGCCTCTCCCATTGTGGAGGAGGAAGGTGATCAACTCTCCAGGCCGTAGAGTACCTTGGCTGCGGGACCGGTATTGCCAATGCCGCGATAGTGGGACTGCGGAACCTTGAAGACCGAATAGAGCGTGTTGATGACCGAGCCGATGGTCAGGTAATCGGCAATCTCGAAATTCTCGGGAAGGTCGTCGCGCGGGCGCATCTGCGCGAAATCAAAAGGCCGGCCGATGGTTTTTTCCAGCATAGGATCAAGGGCAAGATGTGCCTTCGAGACGGCCTCGCCGGCATCGCGAAAATCCGTGGCGCCGATTACCATTCCAGGCTTGATGCCCTTGCCGCCGAGAATGACCGAATTGGCGTGCGGATTGTGATTGGTCCCGGTGTCGTCGATGGCGCGATCCGGTGCGCGCAAGGTGCGGCCGAATTCACTGGCGATCATGACGGTGGTGACGTCGAAGAGCGACCTGCGATCATCGAAGGGTGTCGTTTCGAGACCTTTGAGCAAGGCGGCGATGCGGCCGATGGCGTCGGTGAAAAGCTTGGGCTGGTCCTTTGCAAGATTGGCGGCATGGACGTCGAATTGTTCGGGCAGCACATAGATCGCCGAGCGCGACAATGACAGGCGGAAGCACTGGGCGATCAGAGACAAGCATTGCTGCTCGGCATTCCCGTCCGGATCGGGCGGGTTCAATTGCGCAAGACGTTCATGAACCTGCGGCGCGCGATCGAGCGCGCTGTGCATGAGCGCGGCAGCGGCCGCCATGCGTCCGGTTCCTTGTTCGCTCGCCGCGATGCGACTTCTCACGAAGCCCATGAGTTCGTCTTCGGGATGCGGTGGTGCCAGGCGGCGAAGATAATCGGAGAGACCCTCGATCGAGCCGACGCGCAAAGGTATGACGCCCGAGTGGTTGCGGAAGCTGTTCTGGACCGGATCGGTCGGGAGTACGGCGTCGAGCGATTTGGGCTCGCGCCCGGTTTCAGCGAGGTTCAGATGCGGCACGAAACTATCGCCACCGAACGGGTCGCCGGTGAAGAGGAAGTTCATGTTCTGCAGATGGCCGTCAAAGCTTTGCGCCATGTGGACGCCGTTGATGACGCTGAAACGATCGCGGAACCGGGCCAGCGGTTTGACGAGATCGGAGGCGAAGGTGCGGGCGCCGTTGGCGCCGGACCAGGCGTTGGGATCCTTGCCGAGATAATTCTGGATGCGGCCGGCGGCCGTCATGGCAAGCGGTCGCGCATCGAACATGTATGAAGGATCAGCGCCGCCGTTCATGACGATGAACAAAAAGAAATGCGGCTCAACGGCAGTTTCTGCGGCTTCGAGCACTGTCGCGCCGGGAAGGAGCAAGGTGCCGGCGCCAGCAAGGCCGAGGGTCAGGAAGCGGCGGCGGGACGACATGATCATGGCGCGCGCCTCATTTGGTGATGAGAAAATAGGGGTTCATGGTAATCGCCAGGGTCATGGCCGCGACGGCTTCCGATGCGGGGCGGTCGCGATAGGTGGATGAGCGGAAGAAATCGCGCCAGGCGACATATTCCTGCTTCGGTGCCTCATAGCCCATCATTGCAAGCCAGAAAGCGCTCATCGCCACGTCGGTCTTTGCTCCGGGCTTCGGCCAAGTACAAATCTCCTCGAGTGTATCGGCAAAGCGGTCATTGAGCTGGAGCGCCGGCTCGCGACAGGATTTGCCCATGGCTTCGGCAAAGCCCGAAAGGCTGGCATGGAGGATCACGGTGTTCACCGGGTTGGGCGTGCCGTTGGTGAAATGATGCTCGGCACCGAAGTTCGTCCAGGTGCCGGCGAGTTCGTCCAATCCGTCGGCCGGCATGAAACGGTCCAACTCGAAGGGCTCTTCGCGCGGCGCGATGCGGGCCGAGAGTTCCTGGGACATCGCCGCCATGCCCTTGAATTGCGGGGCATTGTCGTCGGCAGGGGCAGTCACGGTAGAAACGACGAGAGCGAGAAATGCGAGAACGAAACGGGTCATGGCTCCGCCCCAACCGATTTGAGGCGCGACAATTCCTGCTGCGCCCACAAGAACAACTCCTGTCGTTCAGGGCTCGACATCAGTTTGTTCTTGGGCATGCGCTTCTTGGGATCACTCGATGAAATGCGTTCGGCGAACTGCGCCAGCGTCTCGCGTGAGGGAACCTGCGCAAAGGCGCCATCGAGATGCGGGAAGGTCTTGCCCTTGCCGTCCGGCGAATCGATCCAGGCGCTCAGATTGAGATTGCCTTCGCCAGTGAAGGCATTGTCGTGGCACTGGGTGCAGTTCTTCTGCAAGATATAGGCAACGCGGCAGGGCGGGCGCCCGTCCGGGTGTGTGCCTTCGGCATGGTCGTAGCATTTCTGCGGATCGCGGTTGCGCTCGCGATAGGCATTGCTCTTGAGCACGCGGATGATGGCGTTCTTCATGGCCGATGAAGAATTGACGCGCGCTTCGGCGGTGAACTTGCCGGTCAATTCGTCGAGATAAGCGCCGTCTACGGTCTGATCGTCGCCGACCATATAGTCGACGAGGCGCTTCATCAGGCAGCGTTTGGCTTCCGGCGCCTTGCGAATGATGCGGGAGAGATCGCCGACGTCCTCGCCATAGTCGTTGCGCTCGGTCCAGCGCGGTGAACGGATATAGCCGATATTCCACTTGCGCTCGGAACCCTCCGGCGCCTTCCAGTAGGAGGCATATTTCTGGCGATCGGCATTGGCGAGATCGTCGAAGATGATGTCGGGCAGGCGCTCAGCATCGGAGAAAAGCGCACCGTAGTTGCGAAAAAAGCCGGCCATCGGATCAAGCTTGTAATGGCAGGCATAACAGGACGTGTCGGAACCGTGAGCGCCGGAAGCGTGTTCCTTGGGGTTCTCGACGCCGACGGGCGTAAGGTCGTCACACAAATAGCGGTTCAACACGTAAGCTGCGCGCTTGCGGTTGTAGTTCGTCGACGAATTGGCGAGCGCGATACCCTGCTCGTATCCGAAAGCAATCCAGGTCTTGATGTAGGGAAAGGCCTTCAGGTCAAACTGCCGGAATTCGGAAACATTCTGCGGCCGGTAGACCGAAGGCTCGAAGCTCTCCACTTCCTTCATGGCGCGCTCAAACTGCCCAAAAGCGCGGTCGAATGCCAATCTCATGCGCTCAGTGTCGATCGGCGGTTTCGAGTCGCTCGAACATTCGGAATCGGCAATGCTGGACAGCGCTTCCAGCGGATCGAGAAGGACACGGCCGCGCGAGAGGGCAAAGATTTCGGGGTCGTTGAATGACCGATAGAAGCGATCGGTGAAATCCTCGGCCCGGAACAAGAGTTCGTTGGCATCGGCACAAAAGCCGCGCGGATCGGACTTTGCCTTCTTCTTGCCGCTGGCGATGAGGGCCTTGAAGGACGTGCGCACTTCGCGAATCGCCTTGGCGCGCATCTGCTGCGGGCTCAAGCCCTTATCCCCGGGCTCGGGGTCCTCTTCGGGGTCTTCCATCGACAAGGGCGCCATGTAGAAGGGTCCCTGAAGATCGAAAAGGCTGAGATAGTCACCGCCCGACATCATCGCCTGAGCTGCACTCACGGCGTTGGGAAAATCAAAGGCGTTATCGACGTAAGTGCCGTCGACCTTTACGGTGTCGATCTTGAAGCCGAGGAAATACATGTTGAAGTCGAGCATGGCGTCGCCGAAGCGCGGATCGGCCATGAACCGGCGAGCAACTTCTTCTTCACTCAGTTTCTGAAGGGCCACGACATCATCATCGACTCCTAGACCGTCGCCGTCTCGCAAGAGGCGGGCAGTCCTGTCGAGCCACCAGAGGGATTCCCAATTGTCCGCTGCCGCATTATCGTCTGCGCGGACCGGCGTCAGCGCAATAATTAGCGCGAGCGCGGCAAGCCACGCGCAGAAATACGCCCTCACAATGCGGGTTCTCGGAAGGCCGTCGCGTGTCACACCTTGCCCTTTGCAGCGGCACCAATATCGCTTCAGGCGGCCCCCGTCCCACCATGCGGTAAGGGTAAACGCTCAAAGTGACGACTGCAAGGCATTGATCAGATTAGGCTTATTGGCCGCATTTCTGCTCGATCCGATCGAATGCGGCATCGAGATTGGCGGCTTCGGGAGAAGATGGGTCAAGTTCCTCGCCGAGGCCCCAGGCGTCAGCGTAAGCGGGGCCGAGCCCGGTCAGATATTCTTCCATCTTCACTTCGAGTTCTTCGCTCTTAACGTCGTCACCCTCACCCAGTGAGCTCATTTCCTTGACGATGGCGCAGAAGGGCTCAAACATCGCGGGATCGGCCTCGAGAGCGTCAAGGGCGCGAATGGCGGCATCGGTCTTCTCGTCTGCATAGGCAGGCGCGGCGAGTGCAAGGCCGAGGAAGATCAAGGTAAAGATCAGTTTCACAACGCTACCTTACGTCGTTCTGGGGTTGCGGGCATGAGGCCGCGTTTCGGAGCGGAAGCAGGCCGTGCAAAAGCGCCAAAAGAATGAGCGAGCCGAATAGCATGTAGGATTGAAGGATGTTGAGCGCCGACGGGGCAAGAAGCCGCGCTGCGGCGATGAACGTGGCGACAAGCAAATAACTGAGAGCCAGCCAGACGAGCTTCGTACGATCGGAAGCAATGGCCGGGAAGGCGATTGCGTAGATCGGCAGAAGCAACCCGTAATGGTGTTCCCAGGCGATAGGAGCGGCGACAGAGATGCTGACGGCCATCAGACACAATGAGATCAATCGGTGTAAATCGTCGCTGCGCCGCCACAGAGCGGAAATCAGGATCGCCGCAGATGCGACAAGCGCCGGCCAATAGACCCACCCGTTGTAAGGCGGAAAGCCGCCATTCCCATAATCGGCGTTGTGATAGAGTTCGGGAAATGAACGGCCGATGAACCGGTTGAGAAGCCCGTTCACCGACTGGTTTGGATAGTAGGATTCGCCTCGCTCCGACATGAAGGACACGACCGAGAGGTAATCGAGATGGTTTGCGAGACCGAAAGCCCAGACCGAGAAGCCAAGGCCTAAAGCCGCCGCCAGCAGCAAGGCAGCGGCAAAATACCACTCACGGTTTCGCAGACCCCACGCGGCGATGAGCCCGTAATGGGGCTTAAGCAAGCTCAATATGCCGACTGCAAGCCCCGATGCGATGCGCCATTCCAGCGCGAAGAGAAGCAGGGACATGGCGAAGGCGGCGTTGATCCACAATTGGACCTGACCAAGCGTGAAACCTTTCACGAAGGGATAGAATCCGAGAGTCATGACCGCAACGATCGCGACGCGCACCATGCGCAGGCGGCGCCAATCCTCGCCGCGATAATTGCGTCTCAGCAAGAGCTCCAACAGGGCGGCGGTGCAGCCAATCATGATCAAGATGAAGCCCCAGCCGACGAGGTCGTTCACCGCCGGCCACATGGCGGGTGTCATATCATCCGATATGCGGACGCGTTCCGGACCCGCCATGAGCATCGCAAGCAGGGCAAAAAGTGCCGAAGGCGGATACTGAAACTTGATACCGCCTTCGAAAAAAAGCGCCGCGTATAGGGGCTTTGGGCCGGGATCCGCCAGATATTCGAGCGCCAGCGCCATCGGCCCCCAGGAATCATCGCCGCTGCGGGCGAGAAAGACATCGAGCGTATGGCTAAGGGCGGTTTCCTGATAGCCCGCGGGTGACAAGAGCCAGAGAAGGCCGTTGACGATGAAAACCGAGAAAAAACAAAAGCCGGCGAGAAGAGCTGTAATCCGGGCAGGTGTCACGGGCTGAAAAGGTCGCTGCATCATGCGGGCTGCGCCTGTTTGGCTGGCAGGAGCCATAGTCCGCGCATCAAAGCCGCAAGCATCAACAGCCCGCCTAAGAGCCAGGCGGAGAGAATTGTGCGCGACGCCACAAGGAGAACCCAGTCCGGTTCAAGCGGCAGAAGAATGATCGGCAACGCTGCAAGAATGAAGCCGGACCATAACAGCCATCTGGCTGGATCGTCTTCGAGCACCGGCAAGCGGTTGCCAATGTAGAGCCCGATAGGCAGCAGCATGAGAAGGTAGTAGTGCGACCAAGAGACGGGACTTGCGACAACGGCGAGGACAAGTATGACGCTGTATTCAAGATAGTCACGCTGATCCGATCGAACGCCGGCGAAGGTCGCGGCGCGGCGCATTAACCAGAAGGTCGAGCCGAACAGTGCTATGAGGATCAGCCATCGGAAAATGCGATAAGTCGTCGTCGGCTCGTGGGCCGTCCAGTCGAAGAGTTCATCCGGTCCGGTGCCGAGTCGCATGAGAAAGGCATCGATCGATTGTACGTTGAATGCCGGTATGACACGGCCGACATAGGCCAGCACATTGCCCTCGAACCAGGCGCGGTTCACATCCAGACCGTGGACGGCGAGCGACAGAAGCAACGCAATTGCGATCATGGCGACACCTCCCGCTACAACGCGCCAGTTGCCGCGCAGGAGAAAATAGATCCCGAACAGCAAAAGCGGAATTTTGATCAAGGCCGCCAATCCCAGAATGAGGCCCGCGGCGAATGGCCATCCAGTACGTAACGTGGCCAGAGCGGCAATGAGCAACAACAATACGATGTGCGTCGAGTTTCCTTCACGCAGACTGTTGATCATCGGACCATTGACGAGAAAGAAAAAGGCGAGAAGCGGCGCAATATGTGTCGCGTGGTCGCAGAGACGCAGGAGCAACCACCAGGCCGCGAGGACGCATGCGAGGCCGATGGCGAGAAATGCCCAGCCTGCGCCCGCATAGCCGAAAGCAAGCAGTGGCACGAAGAGCCAAACCAGAATCGGCATGTTTACGAAGCCGCCAACCCCGACCTCGAGATGTTGGAAGGATTCGCGCGGTCCCAACTCCCAGACGCGCTGGGCTGCAGGGTAATAAGCCTTGTAAAAATCGCCGAAAAGATAGGGAGGTTCGGAATATCGCCAAAGGACAAGATGAACGACAAGTCCCAGGAGTATCAGGAGGCCCGGAAGGAGAGTCTGGCGCGAGAATGTGTCGAGTTTCATCAGGCGATTGCCAAGAACTAGACGCGCCAAGCAGTAATAAACACAAGAACCATGGCGAAGCCCAAGCCCAAGCTCGCCCTATCGCCGATTGCGAAGCGGATCGGGTCTTCGTCGAGGGTCTGCCGTCCTGCAAGGAGCCAAATTCGCCCAAGCCAGAGGAACAAGATGACGGGCAATAGCCAAAGTAACTCCGGACTTCGATAAAAGGTCGCGGCGAAAGCTTCCTCGAGGAGGTAGAGGATCATGATGAGAACTGCGGCTGAGGTCGTTGCCACGCCCAATGCGAGCAGGAGTGGCGTGTCGCGTGAGACATAGCCCCGGCCCTTTATCTCGGTATTCCCATCGTCGGCATTGCGCGCCGCCTCGGTGTAACGCTTGGCAAGCGATAGCGACATGAAGACGAACATCGAAAACACCAACAACCACGGCGAGGCGGGGACTTCAGCCACAGCGATCCCGAAGACCAGTCGCATGGTGAAGAGGGCTGCGAGAATCAAGACGTCGAGAATCGGCAAGCGCTTCAAGCCGAAGGAATAGGCGATGCTGGCAACGGCGTAGACCAGAAGAACCAGGAACGGCATTTTGCCGAGGCTCGCCGCGAGGATGAGGCCGCCAACTCCAATCAACAGACCGGCCGTGATCGCAACCTGCGACGGCAATTTGCCGCTGGCGATGGGGCGGTGCCGTTTCGATGGATGTTCCCGGTCGGAAGCGAGATCCTTGACGTCATTAACGAGATAGGCTGCCGAGGCAACGAGGCCCCAGGCCAAGAACCCGAGCCCGCATGAGATCCACGCCTGAAGATCGCCGGCGCGTCCTGCGAGAATCAAGGGAACGAAGATCAGCGCGTTCTTTGCCCATTGATGGGGACGCAAGGACCGAAGCAACGCGGCGACCAGCGATGTCCTCTGCACGGTGGATGCCACGTGTCCTCCAAGGCTCTCTTTCCCGGGAAAGCTTATTACGGCAAGTCAGAGCAGCCCAACAAGCAAAACGAGAGGTAGATCGTTATCGGGTTCTGCAACCGATGATGCTGGACCAGTGCCCCTTGCCCATTGTAAGAACGGGCGCGCGGGGGCGTTGGGCTGATGAGGACGCGATGAGTTTTTTGAAGGATTTCTGGCAGTATATGAGGGCACGCAGGAAATTCTGGTTGCTGCCGGTATTCATCTGCATGTTCTTGCTTGGCGGCCTGCTGATCCTCAGCAAAGGTTCCGCCGTGGCGCCGTTCATCTACACGCTGTTCTGACCAAGGTCTCTGCGAGCGCGCATGCGCAAGCTTCTGTTTCCCGTCCTTCTCGGCGTCGTCACGATTGTCGTGACCGCGCTGTTTCTCGAACTCGCGGTTAGGCTGGTTGTCGATGACGGCATGCAGTTTGATCTCGAGATGTGGAAATATGCGCGCGACGTAAAGGTCGTCTCGGCGAACCCCATGATCGGTCATGAGCATGGGGCAAATCGCAAGGCCGAGTTGATGGGCGTCGATGTCGAGACGAGCGCGCAGGGCTTGCGCGATCGTGAGTTTTCCGTTGAGCCCAAGGCGGGGATACCGCGAATCCTGATGATCGGCGATTCGCTCACCTTCGGTTGGGGCGTTCCCTATGAGGCGACTTTTTCCAAGCGCATAGAGCGGCTCTATGCCGATGCCGGGCAGGAGGTCGAGGTCATCAACACAGGCGTCGGCAATTGGAACACGGTCCAGGAAGTCACCTACTTTCTGACCAAAGCCAAGGATTTCAAGCCCAACATCGTCGTTCTTAATTTCTTCGTGAATGATGCGGAGCCGGTTCCGGAAAAAAGGGCGCCGCCGTCATTCATCATGCGGAATTGTTATGCCTGCGTCTTTATTGCCGGGCGCATCGACATGGTGCGGCGGCTGTTTTTCGGCGGCCCGAGCTGGGATCAATATTATCTCGGTCTCTATGGCGAAGGCGACGCGCCAGGGTGGGTCGCCGCCAAGGCTGCGATCAAGGACCTCGCCGATTATTGCAAGGCGAACAACATCAAGCTGATCGTTGCCAATCTGCCCGAACTGCATGACGTCGCGAATTACAGGTTCGACAGGGTGACCCAGTTCGTCAAGGAAGCGGCTGCCGAAAACGGCGTCGCTTTCGTCGACTTGTTGCCTGCAGTCCGGAATGAAGATTCAGCGGATTTGTGGGTTACGCCTCCTGACCCGCATCCGAATGCGTTTGCGAATGAACTGCTCGCGAACGGTCTCTATAAGGCGCTGAAGGATTTGAACTGACGGCGCTCTGTCGCGTCACAACGGGGAATTCGTAACGCACGAACACCGCCCAGGCGATTGCGCCGAGATACAAAGCCAGGGCGGCGTGTTCCTTGTACTCCGCGATCTGGGGAATCCACCAGATCGCGACCGTGAATGGTGCGAGCAAGGCAACCCCGACGGCGAAACGCGACAGCCACCAATTCGGCACCAAAGCGGCGAAGGGCAAAATCCAGACAACGTACCAGACCCACAAATGCGCTACGGCCGCGAAAGTTACGGCGCACATGATTGCAAGACAGGTGCGGATTGTTTCTTGCGCGGTTCGGTTCAAGCCACATGCGCCCGCACTGCCAAAGCGCGACGATCGGAAAGATTGCTGTTACCAGATAGGCCAACGGCCACACATGGCCGCCGAGCATGCTGTCGATCGCCAGCACTGCATCGCGCGGTTGCAGGAAGCGCCACACATTGATCAGGCGGGTGCCGTCGAGAAATTTGAACGAGCGCACAAACAGGGCAAATACGAAGAGCGCCAGAATCGCCGGGATCATCATGCGGCGGAAATAGGCGATCCAAGCCAGGTTCTCTCGCCGGCGCGCGTGGATGAGATCGACGAGAAACAACGGCGCCGTCGTGTATTTGCAGAGCACAGAGGCGGCGAGTGCTATCGGCAGATTCACGCTTGCGACGGAGCAGAAGATACAGCCAGAGCAGAGCAAAGCAGCTCATGGCGATGTCATTGTGGCCTTCGGCAATGGTTTGCCCGACGCCCGCCGGAAGCCAACCAAGCATCACCACCGCGAGCGATCGATCGAGCGGCGAATCCGTCTCGCCAATCCGGCGCAGAAGCATGAGTGACCCAATCCACGCTGCGGCGAGCAGCAGCTTGAAAATGAGAAACGCGCCGAGAATGCTGGTTCCGACAAACGCCATGACAACGGCCGAGACGACCGCCCAGAGCGGACCGTAGGACATCGGCATCGGAAAGTGATCAAGCGGCAGATTGGCTACGGCGTCAGCGGTGAAGGGCACGGAATAGGGGTTGGTGCCCATGGCGGCCATCCGCCCCCAGACTGCAGAAAGCCAGATGTCCTGCGTGAATACCGGATAGGCAAGGACCAGGACGGGAATGGATGCGAATGCCCAGTTGTATAGGCTGGCAATGGTCCGCTCGTCGATTCGATCACGGAAACGCGGCAGCTGGATAAGGAGCACCACGCAGGCGAGGGACACAGTCGCGAGGGGAACGAAGTATGCGACGATCGGTTGCCAGTTGTCGGTAAATAGCGTCTGCGGTCGCCCCAGCAGGGGCAGTTCGCCCAGCAATTGCTCGAAGAAGGCGGCCGCCTTGGGCGCCCCTTCTTTCCGCCACAGGCCGGCAACCTGGACGTATGACGATGCTGCCATGACCAGGTTGGCAATCAAGACAAGCAAGCCAAGACAGTGAACGCGAAAAACCAAAGAGCGGGAAGCCAATCAATACTCCTTGCAAACGCAACCGCGTGTCTGGCGCAACCGCGATTACGGCCTCATCACGGAGCCGAATTTCGTTCCCGACCCGCTGCCCCCCGGCCGCAAGATGCCCCGAACCGCGCTCGCGGTCGAGTCCCGGAAGCCCACAATAGTGAAGATTGGCCAGGGGAGCTAATTTCCTGGTCCGTCGTTCTCCTGCGCCGGCTGATCCAAAAGAAATTCGGGAAGCATTTCGCCGACAATGATGTTGCCGTCGATCGAGAAGTGGGAATTATCGGGCCAATAGACGGCTTCTGGGCCGACCTTGCGCTTGACCAGTTCGTCGCCAAGATCGACGTACTTTATTCCAAGGCCATGGAGATAGTCCTCCAACTGGGCGTAGAAATTAACGTTGGATTTGCTGTCTGGTTCAAAGAATGCCTGCCCCGCCGGCAGAAGGAAGAAGACGAGATCATAGTGGTTCTTGTCGGCATGCTCCTTCCATTGCGCAATGGCCTTCTTATTCGGCTCGGCATAGGGAAAGTCCGTGTATTCGTATATGCCGGATTTGGTTCCAATATAGGTCATGCGATGCAGGTCGAAGGTCTTTTCGCCCTTGTAGATCTCATACTTGTCAGCCCAGTGCAGGAAAGGCTGATCGCCGATCGTCGGGATGATTGAGGCGATCCAGGGCAGCGTGTCCTTTATCCAATACAGCCCCGCATTCACGAGTTGTGTCGTGAAGGAATACTGAAGAATAATATGGTTGAGGCCTTTTTCGCCGGCCTTCGCGGTCTTGATCCGCTCACGGATCATCTCGAACCAACTCTCATCTAGCCGCACAACATTATTGTTGATATCGAGTCTCGCCTTGTCAGCCAGACCGTGATCGACAACGGTCGAATGTGGATGGAGGTAGTCGTTCGCCACATCGGTAGGGGAGTAGAAAACCGCAACCTTGGCCGGCCAGCGGCCCACTTTCTGGCCGATCTCCAGAAACTTGGAGAATTCATGCCGCGTACCCGAGTGCGTAACGCCGCACTTGAACGTCTCGATGCCCGTCTCCTTTTCGAAGATGGTACCGAATTTGGTGTCAAAAGGCGCATAGCCCCAGGTGACGCTGTCGCCTGCGAAGTAAAAATAGTTTGGTGCAGGATTGGGATGCGGGGTGTCGAAACAGCCGAGATTGTTCGACCACAACTGATAGCGGACATCGACGTCGTCCAAATAGTGCCACTGATCGGTGCGCGGCTTATCGGTCGGAGCTATGTCGAAACCGCGATCCGCATTCGCAATATAGTAATCCTTCGGATAGCCTCGACCGAAGAAGTCCGGGACATAGTAGCCCTCGCGATAGCCGGGAAGGGCCGCCTCCATGTCATCGGAGAGGGTGTAGAAAGCAATCGTGTCGAAGATCGCCACGGTGGAGAGCAAGAGGCCGATTTGCAATCCAACAGCGCCCATACGACGCCACCCCCTGGAAGCCCGCACTGGCGCAAGGGTCTCGGTTTGCGGCTGTATATTGGTCATGGAAGCATCCGTCCGCCCGTCGTGGGGCGCCGGATTTAGGCACAATTGGCGTTTCGAATCCAGTCGGAGGCCCGGAGCATCGGCCTTCACGACCGAAATAAACCTACGTCCATCTAAACATATGCCGGGTGAAAGAGCTTGACCCTTGCGCGCAGGCCGTATCGCCCGCCATGATTGCCGGAACAAGACGAAGTCCGGGAGAGAGAGCTTGGCCGCCACAGCGAGATCCCTGCTGCCTCAGGGTAATAGCCTCACCATCGACATGCTGCGCGACCTTGAGCGCAAGGTGCTCTGGCTGTCCACGCAAACCGTCCATCACGCCAATCATGAACGGGTCAATTCCGATGGATTGAAGATCGGCGGCCATCAGGCCTCGTCGGCGTCGCTCGTTACCATCATGACGGCTCTCTACTTCTCGGTATTGCGGCCGGAAGACCGTGTCGCGGTCAAGCCGCATGCCTCTCCGGTGTTTCACGCAATCCAGTATCTGCTGGGAAACCAATCACTCCAAAAGCTGAAGGATTTTCGGGCCTATGGCGGGGCGCAGTCCTATCCCTCGCGCACCAAGGACGTGGATGATGTCGATTTCTCCACTGGTTCAGTAGGGCTGGGCGTGGCGATGACCTCCTTTGCGAGTCTGGTCCAAGATTACGTGCATGGGCACGGTTGGGGAAAATCCTGGCCGGAGGGGCGCATGGTCGCGCTTGCTGGAGACGCCGAACTCGATGAGGGCAATATTTACGAGGCCTTGATCGAGGGATGGAAGCACCAACTCAAGAATACCTGGTGGATCATCGATTATAACCGCCAAAGCCTCGACGCCATCATCCAGGCGCCGCTGACCGGCAAGCTCACGATCGTCTTCGAGAATATGGGCTGGGAGGTCCGCACACTCAAATATGGTCGCAAACTCGAGGCGCTGCGTGAACAACCCGGTGGCGCGGCGATCCTTGCCTGGATCGACGGTTGCGACAATGCGCTATACTCGGCGCTCACTTTTCAAGGCGGTGCCGGTTTTCGCCAGCAAATGTCCGCTGATCTCGCAGGCGAGCCGGAAGTCCTAAAGTTGATTGAGAGCTATTCGGACGCCGATCTCGGCAGCCTGATGACCAATCTGGGCGGACATTGCCTCGAGACGTTGCTCGATGCGTTCAACACCGCCCCGGAAGATCGCCCCGTTTGCTTCATCTGCTACACGATCAAGGGCTACGGACTGCCGCTCGCCGGCCATAAGGACAATCATGCCGGCTTGATGACCCCCGATCAGATGCGGGCCTTCAAGGAATTCAACAGAATCGTTGAAGGCGAAGAATGGTCTAAGACCGCCGGGCTAAATCGCGAGACGGCGCAAATGGACGCAGCTCTTGGCGATGTGCCGTTCAATTTGAAAGGACGTCGCCGGCTTCGCGCCGAGCGCGTGCCGGTGGGCGAAATTCCTTTGCCGCCGATCAAAGGGACCATGTCGACACAGCAAGGCTTCGGATTGATCTTGCAGGAGATCGCGCGGTCGCAGTCCAAGCTCGCGGAAAGGATCGTTACAACGTCTCCGGATGTCACGGTTTCGACCAACCTAGGGCCATGGGTCAATCGGCGAGGCGTTTTCGATCTCAAGGAGGTCGACGATGTGTTCCAGTCCCGCAAGCTGATGTCCGTTCAGCGCTGGCACAAGGGACCATCCGGCCAGCATATCGAGCTTGGAATCGCCGAAAACAATCTGTTTCTCATGCTCGCCGCCTTGGGCTTGAGCCATGAGCTGTTCGGCGAGCGGCTAATACCGATCGGAACCCTTTATGATCCCTTCATAGCGCGCGGACTCGATGCCTTGAACTATGCCTGCTACCAGGATGCTCGCTTCATCCTGGTTGCAACGCCTTCAGGGATTACGCTTGCGCCGGAAGGTGGTGCCCACCAATCTTTGGCAACGCCGCTGATCGGCATGGCGCAGGACGGCATTGCCAGCTTCGAACCCGCCTTCGTCGACGAGTTGTCGGTCATCCTGCAATGGGCCTTCGAGTATATTCAACGTACGCCGCAGACAGCCGAGGGCGATGAATGGGTGCATGAGCGCGAAGGCGGGTCGGTCTATCTGCGACTGTCGACACGCGGGCTCGATCAACCGGTCAGAGAGCTTAATTCGGAGACGCGGGAAGCCATCATCAAAGGCGGATATTGGCTGCGCCCGCCCCGCGAGGGCGCTTCGCTGGCGATCGCCTATTCGGGTGCCGTCGCGCCTGAGGCGGCTACTGCCATGGGACAAATTCTCAATCGCCACCCGGATGCGGGGCTCCTCG
Source organism: uncultured Alphaproteobacteria bacterium (assembly GCA_963805405.1). Taxonomy (GTDB): domain Bacteria; phylum Pseudomonadota; class Alphaproteobacteria; order Rhizobiales; family Aestuariivirgaceae; genus JAEUMG01. The sequence goes on from CAWDUC010000004.1 coordinate 15,328, forward strand.
CTGTCACATCCGCAGATCGCCTCAGCGCCGGCTGGACCGCCGCGCAGGCTGCGCAACGGCATGGTGAAGATATGGCGATGTCGCATGTCGAGGAATTGCTGGCGCCCCTGGCAAATGATGCTCGCATCGTAACCGTGCTGGATGGGCACCCGGAAGCACTGTCGTGGATGGGTGCAGTCCATGGCCACAAGGTTCAGGCGCTCGGTGTCGAGCATTTCGGCCAGTCGGGAACGATTGACGATCTCTACCGACATCATGCGATTGATGCGGATTCAATTGCCGAGGCCGCCCTCGCCCCTGCGCGTTCAAAGCGGCGTCGATAAAGAGATTGGCTAAGGGGCGCCGACCGCCACGACACGGTAGGTGTGTAACTTACCACCCTCGCGGATAGAGACGTATTCTCCGATGGCGAATTTTTCATTCTGAAAGCGAAAGCCAGCGCCGTCGTCGCCGCCACCGACGTCATGGTGGAACGACCATGAACCGCCGGGGAGATGCAGCAGATGGCCAACTTCGCGATCTTCGCCGGGTTTGAAACGCACGAAACGAAAGCGGTCCCGGTGTGTTTTCCAAAGAGCCGCGTCGAGACGGCCATCGCCGTCGAGTGGAGCGATGAGGTCGTAGCCGTCTTCTTTGCTACCTTCAGGGTGACCGGGCTCGCGCGCCAACAGCAAGCGAATTCTTCGAAAATTGGAGGGTAGAGGATCGGCCGATGCTAGTGAATTCGATTTCGCCATGATTTGCTTCGCTGATCAGGATTTCCGCCAAACCGGTGATGGTTGTGGCAAATGCTTTTGCAGGTCCGAGTCGGGGATTTTGGTCAAGTCTTTAGCCAGCGTCGTGACAAGTTTCGCCTGAAGGTCCCGCGACAAGCCCGACTGGATTTCCGCCAGAGTATGACTTGGCGCAACGATGATCAGGGCGTCGCAGGCCGAAGCCTCTTCACTCTCATTCAGTTCCTGAGCGATCAAGCGCGCGAAGTCACGTTCGGCGCGGTCATGCGGATCTTGCCGTGGTTCAACACCGTGACGCGTTGGCGATGTGCTTTCCTGGACGCGCGATGGAGGCTTGTTGCCGAGTTCATGCGAGCGGTGATGCAGATGAGCGGACTCTACATGCCGAATGGTTCGAAAATGGTGTCCTTCGGCCGGCTGTACAAACCGTGCGCGCCCCCCATCCGCGATAACGTAAAAGGCCTTCACGTCGTGCATCCGACAACTCCATCGATCCGGCAGCCAAATGTCTGGTGCCTATAGTTCAGAGGATTCGCGCTTCTGAATGGCGGTTGAGCGCGACTATGACCTTGATCTGGATCAAGGCTCGAAGGCTTAGGGCGTCCGAGAATGCAACAATGCGGGAAAATGGCCCAGATACCGGGTGGGTGAAACGCAACGCTCTCGATCTTATCGAGCACGAACACCACATCCAGGCCCAAATTTGCGATTCTCTGGAGGTCATCGCGGATGGATTGCCAGACGGGGTGGATAGACGTTTGTGCGCACAAGTGGCGTCCGCGCTTCGCGAAGAACTGCCTCTCCATCATCGCGATGAAGAATGTGGGCTGTTTCCGCTGATCGAAAAGCGCGCACTGCCTAGCGATGGGATGGCGGAGATCCTCGCTCTTCTCGCGAGGGAGCATGCAACCGATGAAAGCTTCGCGTCGGAGCTCCTCGAAAGCCTCGATGCTCTGAGCGAGGGAAAGAAGCTCAAGAACCCGGACATGGTAGGTTATATGTTCCGCAGCTTCTTTGAGAGCTACCGGCGTCATTTGCACTGGGAGAATGCCGTGGTGCTGCCTCTGGCGCGTTTGCGCCTCATGCCGCAAGACATTGCAAAACTGGAAGAGGCCATGGCTCGCAACAGAGATCCTGAACGGCAGGTCGATGGCAGCGCCTGCAACTGAGTTGTGAGTGATGCCGCAGCCGAGCTAGCTTGGGTGCAGCGACATCACGATTTAGGAGCGGGATATGGATTTCGCGTTCAAACCGGTACGTCCTGCCGGCGCTCAGGTTGTTGGGGCAGATCCCTTGGCAAGGTTGGCGAGCCTCGGCCTCAGCCTCCCCAAGGCGCCGGGTGCAGTGGCGGCCTATGTCCCGTGGGCGATCACCGGCAATCTTCTCATGACGTCAGGCCAACTGCCCTGGATCGAAGGAAATCTGCTCTACAAGGGAAAGATCGGCAGAGATCTCTCGCCGGAAGAAGGGTATGACGCCTGCCAACTCGCGACGTTGAATGCAATCGCGCAGCTCGCCGATGCACTCGGTGATCTCCGGCGCGTGAGGCGTATCGTAAGGCTTGAAGGTACGCTGAATGTCGCGCCAGGTTTTACGACGCATCCGCCAGTCCTCAACGGAGCCTCCGACCTGATATTTGCTGTTTTCGGCGATGCCGGCAGGCACACGCGCATGATATACACGAACCCCGAAATGCCGCTCGATTGTGCGTGTCTTATCGTGCTCTTTGCGGAAGTCGAGACGTCGTAAGAGCGGAACCAACCCTATGGTCTTGCGTTCTTCCCACGCCCGAGCCTTTGGCTCACAAATGTCAAGAGGTACGCAATGAACAACGAACGTGACAAGCACCCATCCCAGACGGGTAACGTCGATCGCGACCAACAGAACCAAGGTGGGCAAAAGCCCGGCCAGTTCGACCGCGACCAGCAGCAGCAGGGTGGGCAGAAGCCCGGTCAGTTCGACCAGGATCGCCAGCCCCAGCAGGGTGGGACCGATCGCGAAAAGAACACGACAAATCGCTGATCGTACCATCACCTAAAAGAGGCCGCCCTTTCGGGTGGCCTTTTTTATTGGCTTAGAGGTGAAAAGCCGCCATTGCGCCATATTGCACATGGGCTGGCGTCACAAGTTGCGCTAGTCTCGTCACGGGGATCGGATCGGTCCATCCTTGGCGGGCTTCCTGCATGGATTCGGAGCGGGATAACGCACGACGCACCCTAAGGCGTCGTACGTTGAAAAATGGCAAGATCGTACTTCCTGGTTCGTGGGGGATCTACGATTGCATCATCAAGGATGTGAGCGACAGCGGCGCGCGCCTTCGACTCGCCGGCGAGAGCGTGATTTTGCCCACGCAGTTTGAGCTTATCTTCGTCACGGAGGGGCTAACCTATCCTGTTCACCTACGGTGGAGGCGCGACCGGGAAGCCGGGGTAGAGTTTTCGGGGCCGTCGCGAAAGACTACGCAGCGGCGATAAGGTCCACTTCGCCGATGACAGCAGGCGCAAGCTTGGGACCATGATTTTCCGAAGTCCCCGCAGGTTCAATACGTGAAACTGTCTCGGCTAATTGGCCAGGCTTAAGCGAGATGTCGTGAGGCGACATTTCGTCAGGCGAGACGATCTGGTTTTTTCGGAGGAGTTCAAGCGCGTAGAGGCTGCGGTCGAACTTCCCTACCGTGCGCTGATTGGCCTGACACCATTCGTTGAAACGATCGGGTCGTACCTCGACGCGCTCATAAGGCCAGCCGTAGGACTCGGCAAGCTTAAGATTCTTGTCGAACAGCTCGACCCATTTTCCGTAGTTCGGAACACCATTGTCCACGGACTGCCATTGCGGCCAATCCGCTTCCAGAATCCAGGGAAGGGCGAGTTTGGGAGGTATTCGTTTCACGTGCCGCTCGTGATGGTTGCCTCTCGCGCATAGTCGCCAATGTTGGCTTGATTCGCCCTGCGCCAATGTGACTCAGGCGCGCGCCTAGACGGAAATGCCGGCACCGCTGAAGGAGAGGCTGAGAAATTCGTGCAGCGTGCGGGTGGCGGGAGACTGGGCCTTGGCGCGATTCCACGCCAGGCCAACATCCATGGTCGGAATATCGGCCGTCACGTTACGCAGTTCGATGCGCTGACCTTCGAGCGACCAAGGGCGGTAGACCATGTCCGACAAGATCGTGACGCCCATTCCGTCGGCCACCATGGAACGAACGGCTTCGACTGAGGACGTTCGGAAAATGACCGTGGGTTTCAGGCCCGCGGGGCGCCAGTAGCGCGCCGCAGTCTGTCCCGCCTCGTCGACCGTGAGCATCACGTAAGGAAGCTTGGCGACGTCCTCCAGCGTGATGGTTTCGGTCGTCAGTAGGGCATGCTCGACGGGGAGCCAGAGGCGGCGGCGCGAACGAACCAGGATCTCATGGGCTAGTCGCTTACGGTCCTGAAGATTGGAGACGAGCATGACCGCCAGGTCGATCGTGCCGTCGAGCAGGCCGGTCTCGATTTCGGCGCGCGGCAGTTCGAGGATCTCGGCATGGATGCGCGGGTGGCCGCGGGTGAAGCGCGTGAAGTGCCGCGGCAGAAAATAGCCCGCGACCGTATACGACACGGCAATCCGCACGCTGCCGGTGAGAGCCGTGTCCTCGGTGAGCGGGGCGCTCTCCGCTGCGTTGACCGCCGCCATGATGCTGCGGGCATGGTGCAGGAAGCGGCCCCCTTCCGCCGTCAACGACACGCCTGACGGCTGGCGGCGAAAGAGAGAGACGCCGAGATTGTCCTCAAGCTGCTTGATCGCCGCGGTTATCGCAGACTGTGAGACGTTCAAGGCAATGCCGGCCTGGGAGATTTGCCCAGAGTTCGCAGTTGCGATGAAATACCGAACCTGTCGAAGGGAAAATCCCATTATCAATTTTCCAGATATTGCGGTGCAAGTTTTGTGATTTTACAATACAGCCGGCCTGACGCAAGATTTGGCCTTGTGCAGAGCGGCCAAAGAGCCGCAGGCACGGGGAGGTGGGCTCGTGACGGTCATCAATTGTGACATGGGGGAGGCTTTCGGCCTCTACAAAATGGGCGACGATGAAGGCCTCATGCCTCTTATCGGGGTGGCCAACGTCGCCTGCGGATTTCACGCTTCGGACTTCAATCACATGCGGAGCACTGTCCGCCTTGCGAAGAAACATGGTGTCAAGGTTGGCGCCCATCCTTCGCTCCCGGATCTCCAGGGCTTCGGTCGCCGTGAAATGAAAATCGGCCGCGAAGAGCTGGCCAACTGCATTATCTACCAGGTGGGCGCGCTCAAGGGTTTTCTCGATGCCGAGGGCATGGTGCTCAACCACATCAAGCCACATGGCGCGCTTTATGGCATGGCGGCGCGCATGGAGGACGTCGCACATGCCGTCTGCGACGCCAATGACGTCTATCGCGTGCCCCTCATGGGCATGATCAATACCAACCACGAAAGGATCTACCGCGAGCGAGGTCACGAATTCATCGCCGAATTCTATGCCGACCTTGATTATCGCGACGATGGCAGCCTGATCATCACGCGCGAGCACGAGGCAAAGGACGCCGTCGATGCGGCCGCTAAATGCGTGCGGGCCATTCGCGAGGGCAAAGTGAAAAGCGTTGGCGGAAGGGATGTCGCAGTGCGCGCCGATGCGATCTGCGTTCATTCCGACACGCCCAATGCCGTCGCCATCGCGCAAGCGGTAAAGGACGCCGTGACACCCTATCTCGACGCCGCCTGACTTTCAGCGAGGACACAGATGGCCAAGCAACTGCTCTCACCGCTTCCCGGCACGTTCTATCGGCGCCCGTCGCCGGACAAACCTTCTTACAAATCCGAAGGAGATGCCGTCGCTGTCGGCGATGTCATCGGACTCATCGAGGTTATGAAGTCCTTCACGGAGGTCAAGTCAGAGTTCGCGGGCAAGATCACCAAATTCATCGTCGACAATGAAGAGCCAGTCATGGCTGGCCAGCCGCTCGTCGAGATTGGCTGAGCCATGCCGATAAGCAAGCTCCTGATCGCCAATCGCGGCGAAATAGCGGTGCGCATCATTCGCGCGGCGCGGGAGCTTGGTATCAAGACCGTCCAGGTCCACAGCACCGCAGATACGGAGTCGCTTGCCGTGAAGATGGCTGACGAAGCCGTCGAGATTGGGCCGCCTCATGCGGCGAAATCCTATCTCAATGTCGAGGCTATACTTGCGGCTGCGCGGAAGACCGGCGCAGATGCGGTCCATCCTGGCTATGGATTTCTCGCCGAGAATGCAGGTTTCGCCGATGCAGTCACGGCTGCCGGGCTGATTTTCGTCGGACCGTCGGGCGATGCAATCCGGATCATGGGTGACAAGGTCGCCGCGCGCGCCGCAGCCGAAGCAGCCGGCGTGCCAGTGGTGCCCGGTTCCGATGGCAGGGTGGATGATCCAGAACGCGCCCGCATCGTTGCGCGTGCCATCGGCTTTCCAGTGATGATCAAGGCCGCGGCCGGAGGCGGGGGTCGCGGCATTCGCATTGCCCATGACAAGGATGAGTTCGACACTCTCATGCCGCAGGCAAGCGCTGAGGCGAAGGCGGCCTTCGGCGATGGCGGTCTATATATCGAGAAAGTGATCGAAAGAGCCCGGCATATCGAAGTTCAGATTCTTGGCGACGGCAACCGGGCAATACACTGTTTTGAACGCGAGTGTTCGCTGCAGCGCCGGCGCCAGAAGGTATGGGAGGAGGCGCCGTCGGTAGTGTTGCCGCAAGAGGTGCGCGAGAAACTCTGCGCCTCGGCGGTCGCATTGGCCGAATCCGTGAAGTATCGCGGGGCGGGAACGCTCGAATATCTCTACGATGACGAGACGCACAGATTCTACTTCATCGAGATGAATACCCGCATCCAGGTCGAGCATCCTGTCACTGAGATGGTCACCGGGATCGATCTGGTGCGCGCAATGATCCGCGTCGCGGCTGGTGAGCCATTGCGAATAACGCAGGACAGCGTGAAGCTAACCGGGCATGCGATCGAGGTGCGTATCAACGCCGAGGATCCGGCGAAAAACTTCATGCCGGCGCCCGGCACGATTGCCACACTGCGTGTTCCCGGCGGCCCGGGGACGCGCTTCGACACGCTGCTCTATCAAGGATACCAGGTCCCGCCCTTCTACGATTCTCTCCTTGGAAAACTGATCGTATGGGATGAATCGCGCGGCGCGGCGCTTGACCGCCTGGCGCGCGCTCTCGATGAGTTGGAGATCGGCGGGATCAAGACGACCAAGCCGCTGCACAAGGTACTCGCCGCCGACGCCTCGGTGCGGGCGGCCAAGTTCCATACGCGCTGGCTTGAACCTTGGCTTGAACTGAACGCAGCGAAGATGACGGCTTGAGGGAGATCGGCGGTCCATGAAGACAAGATATTCATACGGGGGCGATGAACACATCTTCGTCGAGTGCGACGAGGAAATGTCGCTCGAAGCCTTCTTCAAATCCTTGTCGACAACCACCGCCGTGCGAAAGGCAAAGATCAAGGGTGTCACCGAAGTGTGCCCTGCGAACGCCTCGTTCCAGGTCAAGTTCGATCCCGACAAGATCAAGCCTGCCGATATGCTCAAGGAGCTCAAGGCGCTTGAAAAGGCGGCGAGCAAGGGCAAGTCGATCATCAAAACGCGGATCATCGAGATCCCGGTGCTCTATAATGATCCCTGGACGCATGAAACTCTCATGCGGTTCCGCGAGCGCCATCAAGATCCAGGTTCGACCGACATCGAATACACCGCTCGCATCAACAATCTCGATGGAGTCGATGGGTTCATCAAGGCGCATTCAGGTGCGCCCTGGTTTGTTTCCATGGTGGGCTTCGTCGCCGGCCTCCCGTTTCTCTATCAGATGGTCGACCGGAAGCGACAAATCCAGTCTCCCAAGTATCTACGTCCGCGGACCGATACGCCGAAACTGACGGTCGGCCACGGCGGGTGCTTCGGGTGCATCTATTCCGTGCGGGGCGCCGGCGGATACCAGATGTTCGGCATCACGCCTATGCCCATCTATGATCCCAACCAGAAGATCAAGTATCTGAGGGATTTCATGTGCCTGTTCAGACCGGGCGACATCGTGAAATGGAAGCCGATCGACCGCGAGGAGTATGATCATACGGTCGCTGCCGTAGACAAGGGCAGGTTCACCCCGCGGTTGGCCGACGTCACTTTCTCGCTCGATGAGTTCAAGAAGGACATGGATGGCTACAATGCGAAGCTGATGGGGGCGCTCGATGGCCGTTAAAGTCATTAAGCCCGGCCTCTCAACCACCGTGCAGGACCTTGGCAGGCCCGGCTATTATCACATCGGCATTCCGCTTTCGGGCGGCATGGATCGTCTGGCACTCAAGGCCGCGAACTTGCTTGTCGGCAACAAAGAGGGGGCTGCTGTTCTCGAAGCCGTGTTCATGGGACCGGAGCTGCGGTTTACCGATGAGGCGACCGTCGCCGTGACCGGAGCCGAACTGCCGCCAAGAGTTGATGGCGAATTGCGCTCAACTTGGACCTCATTCAGGGTCAAGAAGGGTCAGACGCTCTCGTTCGATTATCTCAAGAAGGGTGCTCGCGCCTATATCGCAATCTCCGGGGGCATCGATGTTCCGGTCGTGCTGGGCTCTCGCTCGACCTATACGCTGGGCGCGCTCGGCGGTTTCAAGGGCCGAAAGCTCGAGCTGGCGACAAGTTGCCGGTCGGCAAGGGCCGCGCTGCCAAGGAAGGACGGATAATTCCTGACAAACTGCGACGCTCGCCTGGCATGCCGGCGGAGCTACGCATGCTTCCCGGACTCTACTGGCACCGCATCACCGAAGCGGCAGGCCGACAATTCTTCGAAGATACATGGAAGGTCGCGCCTGAGGCGGACCGCATCGGATACCGGTTCAAAGGCGGAAAAGCGCTGGAATTTGTTCCACGCGAGCAGCCATTCGGCGCTGGCTCTGATCCATCGAACATTGTCGATGCGTGCTATCCTTATGGTTCCATCCAGGTCCCGGGCGGCACAGAGCCGATCGTTCTGCACCGCGATGCAGTATCTGGTGGCGGCTACTTCATGGTGGGTACCGTGATTTCCGCCGATATGGATCTGATCGGGCAATTACAACCGCATACACCAGCGCGCTTCGTGGAAGTGACCATGGCGCAGGCGCTCAAGGCGCGGAAAGATCGCGCCGGAATTCTCAACAAGATCCGCGAAACATTGTGAAGGGAATATTCGCATGAACGGCAATCTGATCTCGACCGTGTGGCCACAGTCCCAAACGCAGATGGCTTCAAAGGCATTGCTGGTGCTGCTCGGCGTGGCTCTGCTTACGCTTTCAGCGAAGGTGCAGGTGCCGTTCTGGCCAGTGCCGATGACCCTGCAAACGCTTGTCGTCCTCCTTATTGGCGCGACATCCGGGGCGCGACTGGCCGGCGCAACGCTTGGAAGCTATCTGGCTATTGGCGCAATCGGCGTGCCGGTGTTCGCAAGCGGTGCCGGAATTGCCTATATGTTTGGGCCGACCGGAGGCTACCTCCTTGGCTTCTTCGCAGCCGCCGTCCTGCTTGGCTATCTTGCCGATCGCGGCATGGGTCGTAGTTTGCTATCGGCGCTGCTCCTCTTCGCAATCGGCGAAGTGGTTATTTTTGTAGTCGGTACCGCTTGGCTCGCCACATTGATCGGTGCAGAACGCGCTGTCGCGGCAGGCCTCACGCCTTTCATCCCTGCTGAAATTCTAAAAGTGGCACTCGCGTCGGCAATTCTCTTCGGCGCCTGGAAGAAATCCCAAGATCAAGCGTGATCTGGCGAGCGTGCGTCGGGTGGCAGCAGGGAGAAGCGCCATGGGCGTGAAGCGAAAGACGAAGGTCGATCCTATCACGCTCTCTGTCGTTCGGGGCGTCCTCGAAACAACGCAACGGGAAATGACATTATCGCTTGAGAAGACCGCTCGATCCTCGGTCTTCAACCTCGCGCATGACTATTCGACCGCGCTTTTCAATGCAAAGCCGGAGATGATTCTCCAGGGCCAGGATATTCCGATTCATCTCGGTTCCCTGATCCCGGCCATGAAGTCGGTCGCCAAGTTCTTCGGCGACGATATCCACGAAGGCGATCTCATCCTTCACAATGATCCGGCATTCGGCGGCAGCCATGCGATCGACACCTGCATGTACAAGCCGGTCTTCTACAAGGGCAAGCTTGCATATTGGACGGTGTGCAAGGGGCACCTGACGGATATCGGCGGCCCCGTGCCTGCTGGCTATAACCCCAATGCAAAGGAGATTTATGCAGAGTGTCTCCGTATCCCGCCGGTCAAGATCTGGGATCGCGGTAAGCCGAGGCACGACGTACTCAATCTGATATTCACCAATATGCGCGCGAGGCGCGATCAGGAGGGAGACTTCAACGCGCTCATCGGTGCGTGCCAGGTTGGCGAGCGGAATCTCCTCAACATGCTGGAAAAGTATGGGGAGAAGACGGTCAATAGCTGCATCGATGAATTGCTCGATATGGCCGATCGCCATATGCGCGACCTCATTCGAACGGTCCCGGACGGCACTTATGAAGGCGTGGCGATCCTTGAGGATGCGGGTCACGGGTTTGGCGATTTCGAGATCAAGGCAAAGGTGACGATCAAGAAGGACGCTTGTCACATTGCGATCTCGAGCCCGCCGCAAATTCCCTACTTCATCAACTCCTATGAAGGGAACTCGCATTCAGGCGTCTATCTCGGCCTGATGATGTTTGCGGCATTGCCGCCGCCCTACAATGAGGGACTTTATCGCTGCGTGACAGTCGATTTCGGGCCCAAGGGCACGATCTGCAACGCGCAGGAGCCGGCGCCGCATATGAACTGCACGACGACGCCGATGGAGACGTTGACGGACGCCGTCAGGTTGGCGTTCGAGAGGGCCATGCCATCGAAGGTCGCTGCCTCCTGGGGTCATGCGAACGGACTCAATATCGCTGGATGGGACACGCGCACGAATGAGGAATTCGTGACCATGGTACTTGCGACCATCATCTCGGGCGGCGGCGCCACGCCGCAGCAGGACGGGTGGCATGCCGTCGGTCCTGAATGTTGCTTCGGTGCATTGACATCCGGTGATGTGGAACTTCTCGAATACTCATACCCGATCATAATCCACAGATATGCGCTGATGACTGACTCTGGCGGTGCCGGAAAGTTCCGCGGCGGTTCGGGAACCGCGTGGGAAGTCGAGCCTGTCGACAGGGACATGTTGTGCATCGGTTTTGGCGAGGGGCGCCGCATACCTGCCATGGGTGCGGCCGGCGCGTATTCGCGCGATGTCGATTCCAAGGTCGGGCGGGTCGAACTCAAGAAATCCGGGAAGATCGAGGTCATCCGCAAGAACATCCTGGAGACGATCAAGCCCGGTGACACCGTAACCAATATGAATCCGGGCGGTGGCGGCTACGGAAATCCATTTGAACGGCCGATAGACAAGGTCATCTGGGATGTCAGGAACAGACTGGTGTCGATCGCGGGAGCGCAGCGCGACTATGGCGTGGTGATCGCCAATCCCGAAACGCTCGAAGTCGACGTTTCGGCTACCCAGCGTTTGCGTGCGGGGAGCTAGGAAGCATGCGCACGAAATATCGCCTGGGGATCGATGCTGGCGGCACTTTTACAGATTTTGTGATTGCCGATCGTGCCTCGGGAGAAGTGAAGCTCTTCAAGGCGCTCTCGACGCCTTCCGATCCCACCTTGGCAATCGAGAACGGCCTCAAACTCATTGCCGAAGATTTCGGAACCGATCCATCGCATGTCGTCTCCAATTGCGATCTGTGCATCAATGGGACGACGGTTGGGTTAAACGCGCTTATCACGCATCGGGGCGGAAAGACCGGTCTTATCTGCACCTCGGGTCACGAAGATTCGATCGAAATCCGTAACGGGCATAAGGAAGACGGCTATCGCTACGATCCGGAATATCCCGCAGCCGTGATGCTTGTGCCGCGATACTTGCGCAAGGGCGTGCGCGAGCGCGTTTTGTCGGACGCGTCCATTCGCACGCCGATGGAAGAGGCGGATGTTCGAGAAGCCTGCGCGCTCTTCGCCAAGGAAGGCGTCGAGACCGTTGCCATCTCGTTTGTGTGGTCGGTCCTCAATCCGGCGCATGAGCGCCGCGCGGCGGAGATCGTGCGGGAAATGCTGCCGCAGGCGATCCTGACGGTCGGGAGCGAACTCTATCCGCAGATCCGCGAATACACGCGCACCTCGACTGCCGTTGTGAACGCTTATCTCGCGCCGGTCATGCGGACGTACGTAGCAGCGGTCGATGCCTATTTTCGATCGCTCGGCGCCAAGCAGCCTGTCCGATATTTTCAGTCAAATGGCGGTCTGGCAATTGGTCAGGTCATGACGGATCGTTCCGTCTATGCCATCAATTCCGGCCCCGCATCCGCGCCACAGGCGGGGCTCTACGTCTCCGCTCCCTTCAAGCGCAAGAATGTCATCACCGTGGATATGGGCGGGACGTCGTTCGACATCACATTGACCAAGGACGGCCAGACAAACCTCAACAAGAATATCGACTTCCTCCGCTACCGCATCGGCGTTCCGATGATACAAGTCGAAACACTGGGGGCGGGCGGCGGTTCGATCGGATGGATCAACTCGCTCGGTATCCTGCAGGTCGGCCCGCAATCGGCTGGTGCTGATCCCGGACCCGCCTGTTACGGCGAAGGGGGCATCGAGCCCACGACGTCGGATGCAAATCTCGTGCTCGGCTATCTCAATCCACAAGGACTGCTCGGCGGCAAGCTGCCGCTCGACCTCGGCAAGGCGCGGCAGGCAATTAAGAGGGTTGCCGATCCGCTTGGCATGTCGATCGAGCGTGCAGCCTACGGCATGTTCACGATCGTCAACAACAACATGGTCAATGGCATTCGCCGCGTATCCGTCGAGCGCGGTTATGACCCGCGGGATTTCGTGCTCGTTGGCGCTGGCGGCGCGACCGCAGCGCATATCACGGCACTTGCGCGGGAGATGGGCATCGACACCATCATCCTGCCCAAGCTCGCATCGGGGCTTTGTGCTTTTGGGCAGATCATCTCGGACGTGAAATACAACTATATGGCGACCGCTCCTCTGCGCCTCGACAATTCGACGGCGTATAAGCGGATCAACACGCTCTTTGGCGACCTCGAAACTCGTGGTGTCCAGCATCTTCATAAGGACGGTTTCAAGAAAGCCGATATAGAAGTCAAACGCAGCCTGGACATGCGCTATGTCGGGCAGGTTCACGAATGCACGGTCGATATCGACACGTTTGCGATCAGCGAAAAGACGATCGACAAGGTCAAGGACGCTTTCCACAAGCGCCACGAGGAACTCTATACTTATTCCGAGCGTCACAACGCGGTCGAGGTCGTCAATATCGAATCGACCCTTTACGGGCATATCGACAAGCCGAAACCGCCCAAGCTTGGTCGCGGCGCGCCTGTCGCGAAGGCCCTGAAGGGGAACCGCAAAGCGATCTTTCAAGCTTCCGGCAAGGCGACGCGGACGCCCATCTATGATGGAAGCCTGCTCGGCGCCGGCGCAAGCATCGCGGGACCGGCGATCATCGAAGAGGTGACGACGACGATCGTGATCGAGCCGGGCTGGGCCGCGCGCCTCGATGCGAGCGGATCCTACATCATCACCAGGAAGCGGAAGTAGCCCGAGGCAGATGGTCCCTTCGCTCACAGCCGAAAACGTCTCCGTTTCCTTCGAGGGCCTGCGCGCCCTTTCAAATGTAAATCTCGGCGTGCCGCGCGAAAAGATCACCGGCCTCATAGGCCCCAATGGTGCGGGCAAAACCACACTCGTCAATGTCCTGACCGGCTTTCAGGTGCCGACCGAGGGTGCCGTTATCTTGGATGGCGAGAGGCTTGGTCGCCTGTTGCCCCATAAGATCCGGCGCCGCGGCGTGGCACGCACATTTCAATCGGGGCGGCTTTTCTCCGACTTGAGCGTTATCGATAATCTTGAAGTGACGGGCGTCGGTCTCGGCCTGCCCCGGAAGCATGCGGCAGATCGCGCCGCGGCCATGCTGGATTGGATCGGCATCTCACATCTGGCCGAGCGCACCGGGGGCGGACTGCCCTATACCGACGAACGGCGTGTGGCGATCGGCAGAGCCCTCATGATGGAACCGCACTATCTCCTCCTGGATGAGCCTGCCGCGGGCATGTCTGCGGATGAGGCTCAAGATCTGGCGCGTTTGATCAAGCGCATCATCACCGAGAAGAAATGCGGCGTCCTGCTGATCGAGCACAATATCGGGTTGGTGCTCACCATTTGCGATCACATTCATGTGCTGGATTCAGGCGAGATCATCGAAGCGGGTACCCCCGCTGCGATCAGATCCAGCGAAAAGGTGCGCCATGCGTATATGGGCACCCAAGCAGACGCAGTCGGTGAAGTCCTATGAGCCTTCTGGAAGTCCGCGGCGTCACAGTGCGGTACGGGCAGCTTACGGCGCTGCGGAACACCAGTATCGCGCTCGACGAGGGTGAGACCCTTTTCGTGACGGGCCCAAATGGTGCAGGCAAATCGACACTGCTGAAAGCGATAGCGGGTGTGGTCGTGCCGCGTGAGGGAGACGTTCGTCTCGATGGCCGGACGATATCCGGGCGCACTCCTGAGGATATCGCGCGCATGGGGTTCTCCATGGTTCCGGAAGGGCGCGAGGTGTTTGGCGCGCTGACGATCGAGGAGAACCTGCGGCTCGGCGTTGGGATGCGGGCCGACAAGGATCAGGCCGAGCGCGATCTTGAGCAGGTCTATGCGGTTTTTCCGATGCTCCGCGAAAGGCGCGACCGGCACGCGGGTGTCCTGTCCGGCGGGCAGCAGCAAATGCTTGTCATTGGTCGTGCGCTCATGGCGGGTCCGCGGCTGATAGCGATCGATGAGCCTTCGCTTGGCCTTGCACCCAAAGTGATCGATGACGTCTACTCCACTCTATTGAAGCTGCGCGACAAGAGCGGTTTGACGCTCCTCATCGTCGAGCAGAGTGCGACGCGCGCCATGCTGACCGGCGGCCGGATGATCCTGATGCGATCGGGCGAGGTGGCGCTGGCGGGCGATGCGCGCGAACTTGCCCGGGGTGACACGCTGAGAGCTGCGTATTTCGGATACGGAGATCATTAAGTGACCGCAGCGCTCCAGATCTTCTTCGACGCCCTGAGCCTCGGCAGCCTCTACGCACTCGGTGCACTCGGTATCGCGCTGATTTTCGGCGTCATGCGATTGGTCAATTTTGCGCATGGCGACTACATCGCGTTCTGCGTTTTTGCCCTGCTCTGGCCATCGATTGATGCCGCCGCCATAGTCTTTATCGGCAATCTGCCGGCGATCATTCTTATCCCATTGGTCATCGCAATTGGAGCGGGATTATCCGTTCTATCGGAGATCATCGTCTTCCGCCGGTTCCGGAATGCCAATCCTGCGACAATGATGATTGCGTCATTTGCACTCGGATTTGTCATTCGATACTTCCTCCTGATGCTCTATTCGAGCCGGCCGAAGTCCATCGACCTCTGGCCAAGCTTGAGTTTGCAGATCGAAATTCTCGGCGCGCGCATTCCGCTGCTGCAGGTCATTACGATCTCTACGACGATCATCGTCCTCGTCGCGCTCACCGCATTCCTGAAGCGGACTCGCTACGGGCTCGAGATGCGCGCGGCTGCGGAAAATTTCACAATGGCTCGGATGCTCGGCGTGAGGGCGAACAACGTGATCATGCTGGCCTTTGCCTTGAGCGGCGCGCTTGCCGCTGCAATCGGCCTCATTCTCGTTACTCAGACCGGCACCGTCGATATCCAAATGGGCGTTTCGGTGATGCTGGTGGCGTTCATCGCCACAGTCATTGGCGGGCTTGGAAGTCTTACCGGCGCGGTTGTCGCTGGGTTTCTGATCGGCGGCGCGACCGTCTTGATGCAGGTCATCCTGCCCATCGACGCCCGGCCGTTTCGGGACGCTTTCGTCTATGGAGCCGTAATCGTCACGCTCATCTGGCGCCCGAATGGACTATTCGCGCCGAAATCCGCAAAGCAGCGGGTGTGACGATGGCAGCCCGCTCATCGATCCTCGCCAGAACCCTCTCCACACCGATAATCCTCATTGCACTGTTGTTGGCCGTGGCGCTCATTGCAGTTGCGGTGAAGTCCGGCCCCTTCAATCAGACCGTCATAGACATCTTCATTCGCGTCGTTCTCGTCGTCGGGCTCTATGTCTTTATCGGAAATTCCGGCGTGATCAGCTTCGGTCACATCGGGTTCACGTGTCTTGGCGCCTATGCAACGGCGTGGCTCACCATTCCGCCGCCAATGAAGAAGATGGCACTTCCCGGCCTTCCCGACTTTATCCTGAACGCGAAACTGCCGTTTGCTATTTCCATTGTACTTGCAGCGATCTTCGCGGGGATATGCGCCGTAGTTTTCGGCAAAGTTCTGATGCGCCTTTCGGGAATCGCTGCGTCGATCGCGACATTTGCGATGCTGGCCGTTATCAATCAGGTCTACTCGAATTGGGAGAATGTCACCGGAGCGACGAGTTCCGTCGTCGGGATTCCGATCAATCGCAATATCTGGCCGTATGCGATATGCGCATTCGTCGCGGTCGTGATCGCCTATCTCTATTCGATCTCGCGCTCAGGGCTCGCGCTGCGGTCGGCTCGCGATGAAGCAACGGCTGCAGCCGCCTCCGGCGTCGATATCCCGCGAGAGCGGCTCATCGCCTTTACGGTAAGCGGCGTCATCATGGGGTTGGGCGGCGCCTTGTATGCACACTCGGTTGGTGTGGTGACGCCTGACACGTTCTATCTGGGACTGACGTTCATCTGCCTCTCAATGCTGGTGGTCGGTGGGATGAGCAGCCTCTCCGGGGCCGTTCTTGGTGTCGTCATTCTCTCGACAATCATTCAGCTCCTGCGATGGCTGGAGAAGGGGGTTCCATTGGGCGATGTCACGCTGACCATTCCGAACGGTCTTCAGGAAATCGCCATTGGCATCGTCATGATCGTAATATTGATGTACAGGCCCTCGGGCCTGACAAGAAACAGAGAGCTGGTCTGGAGAGGCTGGCCCTTCAGGAGGCTTTCCGGAGGCGCATGATACTTGTGCGCGTCGGATTGTTATCGTGCCTTAACATAGTGGAGGAAGTGATGAAAAACCGGAGAAAACTGAGCCTGGGCGCAACCCTTGGCGTTCTGGCATTGTCGGCGACGCTTGCCCATGCCGATGACGACAAGATCGTTGTCGGCTTTGCTACGGCCGCATCGGGCTTCATGCAGGCCTATGACAAGCCTGCGCAGGACGCCGCCATGATCCGCATCGACGAGATCAACAAGGCGGGTGGCCTGCTCGGCAAGCAAATCGAGGTGGTGACGGCCGACACGAAGACCGATCGCGCAGAAGGTGCGAAGGCCGGTCTGGAAGTCATCGACAAAGGGGCCGATCTGGTGATCGTGTCCTGCGATTATGATTTCGGATCGCCGGCGGCATTGGCGGCAGAAGGTGCGGGCAAAGTCTCGTTCTTCCTGTGCGCTGAATCGATCAAGGCCGGCATCCAGGGCGTGGGCCCGCATTCGTTCTCGGCATCGGTACTCGCGGCCGTCCAGGGCGCTACCATGGCCGAATGGGCCTACAAGAAGAGGAATGCGCGTAATTTCTATCGCCTGCTCGACACGTGGACCGAGTATAACAAGGGCATTTGCGACGGCTTCGACTGGATGCTGCCGCGGCTCGAAGGGGCCAAGCTTGTCGGCGAGGATACATTCAAGAACGATGACGCTTCGATTGCAGCCCAGGTCACACGCATAAAGAGCCTGCCGCAGGAACCGGATGCAATCATGCTGTGCACGATGATGCCCGGTGCGGTATCGGCGATTAAGCAAATCCGTGCAGCCGGCATCAAAGCGCCGATCCTGAACGGTTCGGGCGTGGACGGCAGCTATTGGCTGAGCGCCGTTCCTGATCTTACGGACTTCATCGTTCCCGTGCAGGGCTCGATCTATGGCGACGATCCGAACCCCGCGGTAAATGAATTCAACAAGAAGTACAAGGAAGCGACCGGCGGCGACCCGTCGAGCCAGTATGTCTATCCCGGCTATGTGCTGATCGACGTCTGGTCAAAGGCCGTCGAGCGGGCAAAGTCGACCGATGCGGACGCCGTCGTGGCGGAACTTGAGAAAATGAAGGACGAGCCGACCCTGTTTGGACCACGGACCTTCACCAACGAGATCCATCATCAGAACCGCGGTCGCTATCTGATCGTTGAGACCAAGAACGGAAAGCCCGGCGTGATCGACGAATGGACGATTTCCGAGGCCGTTCCCGTCGATTACCTGATCAGTAAGTAGAGCTGTCCTATCTCGAAGCCCCGCGGCCCAAGGGCTGCGGGGCTTTTTACATATATTGGAGACCCATTCATAAGGCGTTCAGCTCACAAGTCCCAATTTGCGCCGATCTAAGGGAGGCATAAAAATGATTGCGGCAATGAGCCCTGTCCAGAATGGACACCCCATATCGCCCGGCGTGGTCTCGCCGCGGTTGCTGGCGGGTGTTGACATGGCGGACGGTGATTTGACTCAGGCGGACCTGTTGCAGTTGTTCGGAGAAATCGACGAGCTGCAGCTTGCCGGACTTTTCGTCCCGGTCTCCCCGGTCCGAAATGGATAAGGCGTCCTGACGAGCGACCAGCGGTCGCGCCTCGTGTATAGCCGGGCACGCCACCTTTTCAGAACCGAGATGCCCGGCGTGGGCTGGCCGGGGGGTGAGGGGCATTCCGACCTGGGAATTCAGGGGCTTCGCGCATCATTTCTCACGCGCGCTGAAAGTGACCTATTGGCCGAGGGCCTGATAGGCCCGTAGCTTCCTCGGATTTACAAATCACACGATCCCCGAGCGGGAGCCGCCAGCTTGATCGGGTCGTTGGCCAGCCATGTGGTCCCGATAATTGGCGAACGCGATAGACGGCAGATAGGCTCGATCGCGCCGCGGGCGCGTCGGCGCGCTTCGGCAAGGATAGGGCCAACGTCGGTGGTGTAAGCGGCCTTCAGGGTTCGATGTGCTTGCAGGGCATCATTCTCATGCTGCGCCGCAAGCAGCGCTTTTCGATCCACGATAAGAGCCTGGGCGTAGGCGCGCTGTAATTCCATGGCGGATTGCATAAGGCTCTCAATCGGATCCGTGACATTATGCGACTGGTCGATCATGTAAGCGGGCGAGAATCCCGGCACTTGCCGAAGCGCCGCATCGACGAGTTCGTTGAAGATCAGAAAAAGGCGGAACGGGTCGACCGAACCCGAATCCAGGTCGTCATCTCCATAGCGTGCGTCATTGAAGTGAAATCCGGCTAGTTTCCCGAACCGGATGAGCCGCGCCACGATCTGCTCGATGTTTGTGTTCGGCGCGTGGTGGCCCAGATCGACGAGGCATTTTGCCTTGGGTCCCAGCTCCGTCGCGGCCAGGTAGCTTGAACCCCAATCCGCAATCACAGTCGAATAGAAGGCCGGTTCATAGAGTTTGTGCTCGAGAAAGACCTGCCAATCGTCCGGGCAGAGCAGCGTAAATCTCTGACGCGGATGCGAGGTAGCGGTCGAAAGCATCGGTCAGGTTCGATTGCCCGGCAAAATTGCTGCCATCGGCGATCCATATTGTCAGGGCTTTGGAACCAAGCTTCTGGCCGATCTCGATGCATTCGATATTGTGATCGATAGCCTGCGACCTGACAGCGTGATCGGTGTGGGTGAGCGAGCCGAATTTGTAACTGAGCTTCTGTTTCGCCTGATCCTGGAACGTATTGGAGTTGACGGCATCGAAGCCAAGTCCCAAATCCGCCGCGTGTTGTCGCAGCTCGTCGTAGTCGGAGACCTTGTCCCAGGGAAAATGCAGGCTGACTGTCGGCGTTGCCCTTGTTAGCTGCTGAATGGCTGCGCAGTCCTCCAGCTTGTCAAAAATATTTTGCGGCTCACCTGGGCCTGGGAAGCGCGCGAAGCGCGTGCCGCCGGTACCTACACCCCAGCTTGGCACCGCGACCGCGAAGGCCGCGACCTGCTTCACGATCGCTTCGATATCGATCCCACGCCTGTCAAGCGTGCGCCCCAGCGCCTCGAAATCCTGATCCTGGCCAGCGGCGGCCTTGCCGTTCTCCGAGGCAATCAACTCCGCTGGAATCCGGTAACCTGCCGGCATGGTTCCGACCTCTATCGCGTGAACGAGGCGACATGTCCGGCATCGACATTGAGGTAGTTGCCGGTCGATTTGGAGGACATGTCCGATGCAAAGAAGTAGACGCCCTCGGCGATGTCTTCAGGGAAGACCGAACGCTGCAGCAAGGAGCGCTTACGATAATGTTCCTCGAGTTCGTCGGGGCGAATCTTGAGCGATTCGGCGCGCTGCTTGCGCCAATCACCCTGCATGAGCTTCGTACCGCGCAGCACCGCATCCGGGTTCACGACATTCACGCGTATTCCCATGGGCGCCCCTTCGAGCGCCATGCACCGGGCCAGATGCAGTTCAGCAGCCTTGATCGCACCATACGCACTGGCACCGGCCGAGGCGACAATTGCGTTCTTTGAGCAGATGAACACCATCGAGCCGCCAATGCTCTGCCGCTTCAGCAAGCGAAAGCCTTCGCGCCCGACGAGGAAATACCCGGTGCCGAGGATGGCCGATTGACGATTCCAGATGTCGAGGCTCGTATCCTCTATCGGGGCGGGAAGCGCGATCCCGGCATTGTTGACGACGATGTCCATGCCGCCGAAACGCAGTACAGCCGACTGGAACGCAGCGATGACCGCTTCCTCGGATGTCACGTCCATGACGACGCTGTGGATTGCGTCCTTTCCATAAGTCGTGGCGAAATCCGCCGCCTTCTGCTCAAGCGCAGCAGCATCGATGTCGGCGATCGTGACGCAGGCACCCTCGCTCAGAAGCTTCGCCGCAATCGCTGCGCCGATGCCGCCGGCGCCGCCAGTGATGAAGGCGATCCGCCCGGCAAGGCTTTTCGGCTTCGGCATGCGCTGGAGCTTCGCTTCTTCGAGCAGCCAATACTCGATGTTGAAGGCCTCTTGTTCGGCAAGCCCGCGATACTCGGAAACGCCGTTGGCGCCGCGCATCACGTTGATAGCGTTGACATAGAACTCAGACGCAATCCGCGCGGTTGCCTTGTCCTTTGCGAAGGACATCATGCCGATGCCCGGCACGAGATAGATCACCGGATTTGGATCGCGCATTGCCGGCGAATTGGAATGTTTGCATCTATCGTAATAGCCTGCGTAGTCCTTACGATATGACTCGATCAAGCCACCAAGCTCGGCGGCATTGGCATTGGCGGGGACCACCAAGGGCCTGATCTTGGTGCGCAGGAAATGATCCGGGCAAGACGTCCCCAAAGGAGCGAGACTTGCAAGCTGCTTCGAGTTCACGAATTCGAGGACCTCGTGCAAATCCGTGAAATGTCCAACCTTGAACTCGTCGCGAGCGATGGCGCCGCGTATTTCCGGCAGGAGGCGGACGGCGGCATCCTTGCGAGCTTCCTCGCCGAGATCAGCAACAGCCGATCCGCCGAAGGCCGGCTTTGCGCTGGTTCGCTCGAGCCAGTCGGCAGCCTTGTTGATGATCCGCAGTGTCGTTTCGTAGCAGGATTTGGAGTCCGGGCCCCAGGTGAAAAGCCCGTGGCTGCCAAGCACGGCGCCGACATATTTGGGATTGGCCTTCGCCATTTCCCCAAGCTTGATCCCGAGATCGATCCCGGGCCGCTGCCAAGGCAGGTATCCGATCTCGTCGCCGAAGATCTCATGGGTTAGACGCTCCGCGTCCTTTGAGGCCGCGATTGCGATAACCGCGTCGGAATGAACATGGTCGACATGGCGATGTGGCACATAGCCGTGAAGGCACGTGTCGATCGACGCTGCGCGCGGATTGGCGTTGAAGGTGCAGTGATTGAGCTTGTGCACCATCTCGTCTTCCTGATCGAGGGTGCGATAGAGGTCTTTGAGAGAGTTCGAGCTTATCGATGATAGAGCGTCGCGAAGCCGTCGAGCTTCATCGATCCCAAATCGCCGCCTGAACCCTTGACCCAGAGCACAGTCACCGGCTTTTGCGTCAGCGGATCGGGGGTATCGATTTTGGCCGAGGTATTTCCGCCGCCGAAATTTGTGATGCGCAAGTCCGCGCCGAGCAGATTGGAACGATAAAGCAGCAATCCCGCCTCATCGAGCTTGCGGGCAGCGGCGTCATCCCAAAGATTCGGTACGGTTTGATTGGAGATCGTCATCAGTCAAAAACCTCAGAAAAGAGTGCCTCTCCCGCACTCACGCACGGGAGAGGAAAAATGATGCTTAGAAATCGAACTGGCCGATATTCTCCTTGGTGAAGGTATAGGGAGCGCCGAGAAGGATCTCGGATCCGTTGATCACCTGGAGTTCGCCAAGCTTGCCGGCCTTCACGCTTGTCGCGCCAGCCTTCAAGTCGCCATCGGCTACCGCGCGGAGCACTTGCAGGGCCGCGTAACCCAAATCCACCGGGTTCCACAGCACGACCGACTTGACGCAGTCCTTCTCGACATAGGGCTTCATGGCATTGGGCGTTGCGAGACCGACCACGGCGATCGTCCCGCACTTGCCCGCCTGGGTCACGGCTTCGGCCGAGGCCGGCGTCGCGACGCTCGTCATGCCGAACAGGCCCTTCAGATCATCGCCGTATTTGTTGATGAGCGTATTCGCCTGGTTGAAGGACAGGACATTGTCTTCCTGCGCTTCGACGGTCTCCAGCCACTTCATGTTGGGATGGCACTTGGCCGCGTAGGCCGCCATCTCGGAAATCCAACGGGCCTGGTTCGGCGTCGTGAAGGTCGATGTCACGATCGCGAAAGAGCCATCCTCGCCGATCTCCTTCGCCATGTTGTCGACGAGCGACTTGGCGATGCCGTTGAACTCGGCCTGGTTCACGAACCACTGCCGTGCATCGGGCTGCGAATTGGCATCATAGCCGACGACATTGATGCCTTTGGAGAGTGCCTTCTTCAGCACCGGCGCAATGGCGACGGGATCGTTGGCGGCGAACAGAATGCCATCGACGCCTGAAGTAATATAATTGTCGATGAAGCTGATCTGCTGGTCGATATTGGCCTGCGTCGGTCCGTCGGTCTTGGCGTCGACGTTGCCGAGTTCGGCCGCAGCATCAGTGATGCCTTTGGACGTGGCGTTGAAGTAGCCAATGCCGATCAGCTTCGGAATATCGACAACGGTGATCTTCTTGCCCTTGCGGTCCGGTGCATTGGTTGGCTCGCCGCCGTCATAGGGCTTGGCTGCGGCGGCACTTGGCGTCCCGTCGCAGGCGAGGGGGTTGGTCGGCAAATCGTCGCCGCCCGTCCACGCCGAGGCCGCGTAAGCACTCCCCGCCATGGCGGCGAGAGCGAAAGCGGCAATCACAGTCTTGCGTATCATGGTCACGCTCCTTGCGCTTCGAATCCGGTCCAATTTTACAGCGGACGGTTGCGGCCCGGATCCTTCTCCCATTTATTCAACCGTCTGCATCCCTTCGAAACATATTGCTGATCAGGATTGTAAGGATCAACACGGCACCGATCACGACGATTGTGCCGTCGCCCTTAACGCCGGCCAGCGCGAGGCCATTCTTGAGCGCCTGCATCAGCATAAGACCGAGCAAGGTACCAATGATCGTGCCGCGGCCGCCGAAAATGCTTGTGCCGCCGAGGACGACAGCGGTGATCACGTCGAGCTCGAGGCCGGTGCCCATGTCGGACCGCGTGGTCGAAACGCGCGATACGAAGATGACCGCGGCGAGACCGGCAATCAGACCCGATGCCGTATAAATAAGAAGCAGGGCGCGATCGACCCTGAGGCCGGAGAAACGCGAGGCGATGGCGTTCGACCCGATGGCGTAGGTCTCGCGTCCGAATGTCGACAATCCGAGAACGGCCGCCGCGATCACGGCGCAGGCTCCGAAAATCCACAGTTGCACCGGCACGCCGAATAACTCGCCCTGGCCCAGCGTGAAGAACCATTCCGGATAGCCGCGAACGGAGCGTGCCTGGCTGATGCCTTCCGCAAGCCCGCGATAAAGCGCGAGCGTGGCCAGCGTCGCGATCAACGGCGGCACGCCGAAGCGCGTGATGATCAGGCCGTTGGCGAAGCCGGCAACACCGCCCGCGACGACGCCCAGAAACATGGCGAGCGGGAGTGGCAGGCCGATATTCTGCCAGAAGACGCCGAGCAGGATGGCGACCAGGCCGAGTATCGAGCCGACCGATAGATCGATGCCGCCGGTCACGATGACGAAAGTCATGGCGAGTGCGACGAGCCCGACCTCCGCCATCAACCGGCCCTGGTTCAGCAGGTTCTCCGTCGTGAAGAAGCGGTCCGACTGAAAAGCCAGCATGATGAGGGCGAGAATCAGCAATATCCCGAGTATCGTCTCGTGGCGGAACAGCAGGTTGCGCAGCGATCGGCTCATCGCGCCATTTCCCGCTTCCGCCGGGCCATATCGGCAAGGACAGTCGCCAGGATCAACAAGCCAAGGACGGCACGCAGCCAGTAGGCGGAGACGTTCAGGAAAATCAGCGCCGATCCGATGCAGGCGAAAAGAATTGCCGCGAGTGTCGAGCCGATCACCGTCCCGGTTCCGCCGAGGATCGACACGCCGCCGATGACCGAAGCGGTGATGACCGTCAGTTCGAGATTGGGCGGGACCGTCGACTGGATGACCTGCAACTGCGTCGCGAAAAGAAGCGCCGCGATGCCGGCAAAGAAACCATGGAGCGCGAAGGCGAGAACGCAGGTGCGCTCGGGGCTCAGGCCGCTGGCGCGGGCTGCTTCGGGATTCCCGCCGACC
This sequence comes from uncultured Alphaproteobacteria bacterium, assembly GCA_963805405.1. Taxonomy (GTDB): domain Bacteria; phylum Pseudomonadota; class Alphaproteobacteria; order Rhizobiales; family Aestuariivirgaceae; genus JAEUMG01. The sequence goes on from CAWDUC010000004.1 coordinate 39,920, forward strand.
GCATAAAATGAACGCCCGGTCGCGGAATAGCGCATCCAAATCGCCACGATGATGGTGAGGATCACCATGAAATAGACGGGCGAGGGGATCCCGAAGAGGCGCGCCTGGGCAATGAAGAATTCGGGCGGCATGCCTGAGATCCAGGTACCGCCAGTCGCGCTGATGAGGCCGCCCTTCAATATCGAGAGCATGCCCAATGTCATGACGATCGATGGTATTCTGAGATATGCGATGAAGGCGCCGACCGCGGTATTTATCAACACGCCGACGATGACGGGTACGACCCAGGCGACCCATATGGGATAGCCACTGACCGCCAGAGTACCGGCAATCGTCGCGAGGATTCCGATCAACGATCCAACCGAGACGTCGATATGTCCGCTGATGATCACGATCGACATGCCGATCGCCGCAACGGCGATATAGGCGTTGCCGGAGAAAATGTTGGTAAGATTGGAGTTGGAAAGGAAGCGAGGATTGACCGCGCCGACGACCACGAAGAGAACGATCAACGCACCAAGTACGACAATCTCCTGCCCATAAGCCCGGAAAATACGCGAAAGACTTGTCGAGTGCGCGACCGTTGCGATCGTGGTCATGCCGCCTCCACTTCGCGTTGGGCCATGGTCATGGCGACGCCGACCGTTTCCGAGGTGGCGTCGGCCCGATCGATCTCACCAACGATGCGGCCGCCATTCATCACCAGAATGCGATCCGACATGCCGAGTACTTCGGGCAGTTCGCTCGAGATCATCAGTATGGCGAGGCCGTTCTGGGCAAGCCGCGACATCAATGCGTGGATTTCGGATTTGGCGCCGACGTCGATGCCGCGGGTCGGCTCGTCCATGATGAGAATGCGCGGTTCTGCGGCAAGCCATTTGGCGAGCACGACCTTTTGCTGGTTGCCGCCCGACAATTGCCGCGCGGCCTGGTTCGGACCCTGCGCCCTGATGCCTAGTTTAGAGATGAAATCGCGCGCAAGGTTGCCTTCCTTTCGCTGGTCGACAATGAACCAGCGGGCAAGTTTGTCGAGAACGGTCAGAGCAATGTTTTCGGCGATTGTTTGGGGCCGGATCAAACCTTGCAGACCGCGGTCTTCCGGAACATAGCCGACGCCGAGATTGCGCGCGGCTCGCGGGCTGGCGATCTTGACGGGTTTGCCGGCGATCAGGATCTCACCTGATTCCGCCGGCGTCAGACCAAAGATCGTCAATGCCAGTTCGGTGCGGCCCGAGCCGACCAATCCTGCGACACCCAGTATTTCGCCGGACCTCAGCGTGAATGAAATGTCGCGCACCATCCTGCCGCAGGAGACGTGCCGCAATTCGAGCAATGGGTCGCCTAACTTGGCCTCGGCTTTTGGGAAAAGCTGATCGATCGATCGCCCGACCATCATGCTGACGAGGTTTCTTTCGTTGACCTCGGTGATCGGCTTGGTGGCGACATGCTTTCCGTCACGAAGCACGGTTACGCGATCGGCGAGGGCAAAGACCTCCGGAAGCTTGTGCGTGACATAGACAATGCCGACGCCGCGCGCCCGAAGGCCGTGAACGATTGCCATCAATTGCTTGACATCGGCTTCGGCGAGCGATGCCGTGGGCTCGTCCATCACGACGACGCGCGCGTTCTGCGACAGCGCCTTGGCAATCTCGACGCGCTGGCGATTTGCGACGGACAATGTTGCAACCTTGGCATCGACGTCGAGATGATGAGAGTCGAGTTCGTCGAGCAATTGCCGTGCGCGGGCGCGCATCGCGCTCCAGTCAAGGCCGCCCCAGCTCAGGCGCGGTGCATGATTGATGAAGATGTTCTCGGCAACCGTCAGCTCCGGGAACAGCAACAACTCCTGATAGACGATCGCTATGCCGGCCTTCACTGCCTGGCCCGGGTTGGCAAAACGCGCAGCCGCGCCGTCGACATGAATTTCGCCGGAATCCGGGGCATGCACGCCGGCCATGATCTTGATCAATGTCGATTTGCCGGCACCATTCTCGCCAAGCAATGCATGAACTTCGCCCGGTCGCACATCGAAACTCACGTCTTCCAGAACGCGGACGCCGACGAAGGATTTGGAAATGTGAGACAGGGAGACGAGTTGGCTCATGCGTGATTACCGGCAATCACGATGGTCATAAAACGGTTCATGACATTGGATGTGCTTGCCGCGCGAGCGCGGCGGCGCGGAAATCCAGGCAATTTCGGCCGGCTCCTGCACCGAACGGCATCCTCCCATTAAAAACCCAGCCTTTTTGTTGTTTTCTTGAAGCTCATGGAGCGCGGGCCGTTCCCCGGCCGGTCATCACTCCATTTGCATCCCGCAAATGCTGTGATTAAAATTAAACATCCATGAGCGAGGGTCGTCAAGCCGCATAGGCCTATATTTCGTGCGTTGGGGGATGATCACGGAATCATCGGCGTGATCATCTCCGCTCAAACGGTGGGGGAGGTTGTGGAGGAAACGGATCGCCAGCGCATGATCGTCGATCTTTTGAAGGATCGGCCCTTCGCAACGGTGAAGGATCTCCTCGATATCTTGCGCGTTTCTCCAGCGACCATCCGGCGCGACATCGCCAAGCTCAGCAAGTCCGGTTCGGTGCGAAAAGTATTCGGCGGGATTGCCGCCGCCGGTCCCGAGGAGCAGCCTGACCGGCTTTCAGCGCGCTCATTTGAAGAAAACCAGGTGCTGGCGGTCGATGCCAAGCGCGCCATCGCGCGTGAGGCGGAAAAGCTCGTTCGCGATGGTGACGCGATCATCATCCATGGCGGATCGACCTGCTATCTTTTCGCCTTGCGCTTTGCACGGCGCAATGTGCGCATCTACACGAACTCGCTACCTCTCGCTTCACGGCTCTATGAGGATGGCGACTGCCATCTGACGCTTGCCGGCGGCGAGTTCTATCGCGAGCCGGGCATCGTTTACTCGATGCATCCCAGCGAACCGGACTTCTATGCCTCGAAGTTTTTCCTCGGCGCGCAAGGCATCGGACCGCAGGGCATCATGGAATCGCATCCCTTGATCGTGCGGGAAACCCAACGGCTTTTGACACTTGCCGACGAGCTGGTGGTGCTGGCAGACAGCCGCAAGTTTAGCGTGAGGGCCCGCCATACGCCCGTGCCTCTGTCGCGGATTTCGACATTGGTCACCGATGATGGCCTCGCGGACGAGCACGCCAAGATGCTCGAGGATGCCGGCGTCAGATTGGTGATTGCGCAAATCCAGCGAGAGATCGACCGGACGGGTGGAACGCCATAGGCGAGCCCCTCTAATCTTTATTGCTTGACTAAGTTCCATTTATGTTCTATTTGCGCATTATGGACCTGATTTCCACCATCGAACGCTGGCGATTGCCGCTCTTGGGCGAGGTTTTGAAACTGTGCGCCGAGATCGGACTGACCGAGGGTGGCAGCGTCGAGAGGATTGCGAAGCCACTCCACCGCCATGTGCTTCGCATTCTGCGGACGGCGGAATCAGCCGTGCGGCGGCTCATCGTCGCGGCGGCGCGCGATATCGTGGTCGAGTATAAGCCCAGACGTCCGGCGTCGGTTAAGCCAAAAGCCAAAGGCTCCGGTAAAGACCAAAGCCGATATCGAAGGAAAGCCCAAACGCAAGCGGGGTTTCCTCTTCAACCTGTTCGATCCGCTCAAGCGTATTGGCCGGCGTTTCAAGAAGAAGCGCCGTGGTCCTGAGCCCCACGTCCATTCCATCGAGTCATTCCTCCGGCAAAGACAGGCTGCGGTCGTACGCCGCTCAGGCAGAGCAGGACGCCGTTGACGACGGCATGGTCAGTGCCAGGAACCTCGTCCGCCGCCTCGTGGCCGCTGTCGATGCACTCAATGACATCCCCCGCCACGCCATGCGGCTCGCCCGCTGGGAGGCGCGGCCCAAGGAAGAGCGCCGTCCCGAGCGCTGGAGTCCGATGCGACCCGGCCGGCCACCGGGATTATCGCCAGCGGGCAAAGCATGAAGTCGACGAGATCCTGAAAGAGTGCCACTGGCTCGCCCGCAGCGTGCATCCGCAGCTCGACGACACCTCGTAACAAAATATTTATCCGTATACAGACGTGTTGTCTGATCCTGCCCCTTCCCACGAGGTGAGAAGGGAAGAGAAAGGTTACGCCCTCACCCTGAGTTCTGCGCAGCCGCCGCTCGAAGCATGTGGGCCGGTCAGGCGTGCGGCGGCAGTTCTGCGCCATCGAGCTTCGTTTTGATCCAGTCCATCGCGCGATAATAGCGCAGCGACACATGCGGCATGATGCTCATGTAGTGAGGCGCTTTCCGCAGCGGCTCGATCCTGAGCGAGAGATCCTTCTCGGGCACGTCGAGCGCCCATTCGGCGAGAATTCCTCCGAGCATGCTGCCGGTCGGTACGCCACGCCCGGAGAGACCGGTCAGTGCGACGACGCCCGGTGCGAGTCCATAAAGCCTCGGCACGGTGCGGCGCTGCATGTCGAGTTCGCCGAACCAGAAATAGTCCCAGCGGATCTCTTCCTTGATCTGCGGATGAAGCCACTTGAGCCGGTCGGTCATCACCTGCCGCGTATAGTCCATGTCCCTGCCGCGGCGGCCCATCGGAAACATGGAGGCGACGATCCGGCCCTCCTGATTGTACTTGTAGACATAGAAGTCGCCGCGGCCGTCATTCATCGTCGTGTTGTGCGGAAGAACGGTCTTGCGGGTCTCTGGCGACATTGGCTGGGTTGCCGCGACAAACACCTTCATGATCCGGAAGGTCTCATCGAGGGCGGGCCAGCCATCCACCGTATAAGCGCCGGTGGCGAAGATGACCTTGTCGGCGACGACACTGCCCTTCGCGGTATGAGCGATCCAGCGGCCCGACTCGGCAGTCAGATTTGCAACTTTGGACGATGTGTAGAGCTTGGCACCTTCCTGCATGATGGCGCGCGCCAGGCCGCGCGAGTATCCAAGCGGGTTGAGATGCCCGCCTTCGGTATGCAGCCACCCGCCGTGAAGACGCGGGCTGCCGGTAAAGGCTTCGACCTCGGCCTTGTCGAGAAAACGCGTCTTGGCGCCGACTTCGTTGTAGTCGTGGACCTTGTGCTTGATCGCAGCAATGGCGCTCGGGCGATGAGCGGCCATGACATAGCCATTCTGCTGCCACTCGCACTGGATTTGATAGCGCTGGATCATGTCCGACACGCGCGCATTCGCCTGCGTTTGCCGCGCGATGAGGCGTTCGGCCCAAGGCTCGCCGAGCACGCGGCGCAGGTCCGGAAGACCATAATAGGTAAAGGTCGGCGTGCAGTGACCGGCGTTCCGGCCGGAGCCGCCAAAACCAGGCTCCTGCGCTTCGAGGACGACGACGCTCGCGCCCTTGCGGGCGAGCTCGAGCGCGGTCGTCATGCCGGTATAGCCCGCACCTATGATGCAGACGTCAGCCTGCACCCGTTCTTCAAGCGTATGAGTCGTGGGCCCTTGCGGTGCCGTGGCGAACCAAAGGGTCTGATCGAAAGGCGAGAATTTTGCCACCGACTGCTCGCCAGCCTCACTGAGCGCCGTCGAGCATACTATCTCGCATCATGGTTCTGCATGGCCGCTTCAAGGTCGTTGGCGAGGTTGTGCACGAAATCGACCGATCCCGATCCTGCGAAGGGCGTCTCGTTGCCGGCAAAGTGCGCTTCATGCCGGAAGTCAGGCCCATCGCCGCCCGCATTCTGATGCTTCGATAGATCAACGAGCAGGTCATGACGAAGATCGATCACGCTGTCGAAACTGGGCAGGTGGCCTGCGTTCAGGGACAGAATTTTGGGCAGAGCGCCAACGTCGATGCCATGCAGGGGCAATGTCGAGAAATCCAGATAGTGCGCGGCATCGAGCGTGATTTCGTGTGGCGCCTCAGAGTTGGTGCTAAGCCCGTTCTCCGGCCGATGCCATCCGTGTTCCGGCGCCTGGTGATTAACATTTTGATCCGTGAGTGCGGCTCGAAGGTGGGAGCCCGGTTCATTTGTGTCATGCGCAGCGGAGTGGTCGGCGATATCCGGTCGCTGGTGGGGCGACCCCGCCCGGTTCCAGCTTATCCCCGGAGTTTGACGGGAGCGCATGACTGTCTCGCAGGCCCACAAACGCGTGGTCACTCTGAACCGCGAGATGTGATCGGACGTAGCCATTGGACTCTGCGGCCGGGTTGTGGTGGCCGAGCTGCTCTATGTTCGCGCCAACATGATTGCCCGCGATCGATCCGCGCGCCAAACTCGATCCGCTGTCATGTTCGCCGGAGTGATTTTGGCCCAGTTCAACCGCGATACTGGTGGCGCCGACCGCATGCGCGATTGGCGCCGTGATGATGGCAATACCGCCCAGAGCCGCGGCCGTCTGGGCAAAAGCGAGTTCCTGACCTCTGCCATCATCGCCGCGGCGATCATGCGAGTATCGGCCATCATGCCCGTGGCGCCAGCCACCATGGCCGCGGAATTCGGCGTCATTGGCTCCGATGTCGCCCTGATCAGCGACGCGCGCATTTTCAGCGCCAAACATCGTGCCTTCCTCCGGGGGCGCGAATGCCATGGAGAAGAGGTTCATCGGCTCCAGGAGATCACTTGGATCGCCGACATCCATAACGCCGGTGAGAATGATCTTCGCCCCGTTGGTCAGCGTTACTTCTGTGGAATCATCTCCGGCGACGTCGTCGGTATCGATCTCGTCAAGAGACAGATACATATCCTGACCATCCTCGAGCCGCAAATAATCGGTTCCGACGATGAAATCAGCGATCGTAACCGTATTGGTATAGTCGTACTCGTCGCCGAACACGAAAATGTCGAAATCGCCTCCGCCTTCCAGAGTGATCGTTGCCTCCGCCGCCAACGATAATGTCGTCGCCATTATTGCCGTCGATCGAATTGCTGTCGGAGCCGGCAACCAGGATGTCACCCAGTTCGGAGCCGATGATATTCTCGAAATTCGAAAGCGTGTCGATGTTGCCCCAATTGTCGTAGGCCTCACCGGCATTCACCGTCCGCAATTCGCCATCGAAGTCGTAAGTGACTGCCGCCGACGAAATATTGACAAAGGCGCCGTGGGTGGGCTCGATGCTACCGCCGGGGGGACGATAGTGGACGCTGTCAGACCCATCGCCGCCGTCAAGAATATCGGCGCCGTCGCCGCCGGATATCCTTTCACCTTCGGAACCGCCGATGATCACATCATCGAAATGAGTTCCCAGAATCTCTTCAACATTGGCGATCGTATCGACCCCGTCGGTGGGCGTGCCCTCGTCCCACCAGTTATCCAACGCAGTGTGGGCGTCTACCGTCCGCGATTCTCCAAGGAAATCGTAAGTCGCCTGATCATCGGATAGATTGACGAAGACGCCATGGAAGAACCCGCTGCTGCTGGCCGGCCTATTATAGGCGAGCACATCGTATCCGTCGCCGCCGTCGATGTCGTCGCTGCCTGATCCGCCGTCGACGTAATCTTGGCCGTCGCCTGCAATGATCGTGTCATCACCGTCATCGCCAATAATGTCGTTGTCGCCATCACTTCCGATAAGAACGTCGTCAAATGTCGATCCACGGACGTTTTCGATATTCTGAAGCGTATCGGTATCGCCCCAATTATCGATCGCCTGGCCAGCGAGCACGCTGACGTCTTCATCGCCGTTGAAATCGTAGACTACGGTCGAATCCGACAGGTTTACGAAGACGCCATGCGAGTAGCTGCCGCTGCCGGCGAGACGATGATACTGGACCTCGTCGATGCCTTCGGCGCCATCCATCGTGTCATCGCCGGAGCCTCCGCGCAGATTGTCGTCCTGATCGGCGCCATGGAGTTCGTCCTCATCGTCGCCGCCAATAAGCGTTGCGCGGGCTCCGTCAGCCGCGGTGATGATATCATCGCCGCCATAGCCGATGAATCGGTTGATGCCGCCACCGCCGGCATCCGTCATCACGTCATTGCCATTCGTGCCGAGAATCAACTCATAATAGGGGCCCTGGTCGGTGCCGGTTACGAGGTTCACATAGATGCGAGCGTCGCCGCCTTCCGGACTGTAGAATTCATTATTATCTCCGAGATCGGCTTCGAGATAAGCGATGCTGTCATTGCCGAGCAGAAAATCCTCCAGGCGCAGATTGCCGCCAACGTCAGCCCAGTTGTAATTGTCGTCCGCGGCCACGCCGATCAACACGTCATTGCCGTCAATCTGGAAGTTGTAGTCGTAGAACGATCCGTTGATCTGGATTATGTCCTGATTGTCGTTGTTCGCCAGTATCGTGTCGTAGCCGTCTCCGTCGCGCCAGACATACGTGTCGACGCCGACGCCGCCAGAGAAGACATCGTCTCCTGCGCGGCCATCAATGGTGTTGTCCTGATCGCTTCCGAAGATGACGTCGGCATATTCGCTCCCACGGACCGCCTCGATATTGGCGAGCGTGTCAGTGTCGCCCCAGTTATCGATCGCTTGGCCGGCAAGTACGCTTACGTCCTCGTTGCCATTGAAATCATGGGTTACTGTTGAAGCCGACAAATTGACGAAGACACCGTGAGAGTAGCTTCCGCTCGCGGCCGGCCGGTCATAGCGCACGATGTCGAAACCGTCGCCGCCATCCATGAAGTCGTTGTCCGCACCGCCGCGGAGATCATCATCTTGGTCGGCGCCAAAAATGTCATCTTCGCCATCGCCGCCAATCAAGACGGCCGTGGCTCCATCCGCAGCGGTGATCGTGTCATCCCCGCCATAGCCGATGAATCGGTTGATGCCGCCACCGCCAGCATCCGTCATCACGTCATTGCCGTTCGTGCCGAGAATCAACTCGTAATACGGGCCCTGGTCGACGCCGGTTACGAGGTTCACATAGATGCGCGCGTCGCCGCCTTCCGGGCTGTAGAATTGATTATTGTCCCCGAGATCGGCTTCGAGATAAGCGATGCTGTCATTGCCGAGCAGAAAGTCCTCGAGCCTCAGGCTGCCCCCGACATCGGCAAAGTCGTAGCCATCGTCTGCGGCCACGCCGATCAACACGTCATTGCCGTCAATCTGGAAGTTGTAGTCGTAGAAAGAGCCGACGATCTGAATGATGTCTTGATTGTCGTCATTGGCGAGGACGGTGTCGTAGCCGTCTCCCGCTGCCCAGACATAGGTGTCGATACCGGCGCGGCCGTTCAGCGTGTCGGCGCCCTCTCCACCTTCGATGATGTCGTTGAATACGGTGCCGTCGATCGTGTTTGGCCCGGTATCGCCCAATAGCGGTGGCGCTGTGAGCTGCGGGATGTCTTCGGTGCTCAGTCCCGTCACGCCCTGGAGCGTTATGTAGGCACCGCTCGTCAGGCCTATCAACGTGCTGTCATAGAGCGTTTCGATCGATTCTATCTCGACATCGCCCTGGAAGCGCAAGAAGTCCGTGCCGATAATGAAATTAGTTATCGTGGTGTCGCCCCATTCGGTGCCGAAGACGAAGCTGTCGCTTCCATCCCCGCCGAAGAGGGTATCGTAGCCGCCGCCGCCTGCGATGATGTCGTCGCCGTCTCCGCCTTCGATGTAGTTGCTGTCAAAGCCGGCAACGAGCACGTCGTCGAGATCGGAGCCGGCGATGTTCTCGAAATTCGCAAGCGTGTCGGTATTGCCCCAATTGTCGAGCGCCTGACCGGCGCCAACCGTGACATCGATCTGCCCGTTGAAGTCGTAGGTGACCGCGTCCGCCGAGATATTGACGAATACGCCCTGCGTAACGGAGGGGCTTCCGAACGGCGGATAATAGCTCACCTGATCGGAGCCCTCGCCGACACCGCCATCGAGAATGTCGGCGCCGTCGCCGCCGACAATCGTTTCACCATCGAATCCGCCGATGATGACGTCGTCATAATAAGTGCCGAGCACCGCTTCGACATTGGCAATCGTATCGACCCCGTCGGTCGGCGTATCGGGATCCCACCAGTTATCCAATGCGGTGTGCGCGTCTATTGTCCGCGTCTCTCCGAGAAACTCGTAGGTCGCGACATCATCGGAGAGATTGACGAATACGCCGTGGGTAAAGGGCCCGCTTGTCGCGGGGCGGTGATATTCAAGCGTGTCGTATCCAAATCCGCCATCGATATCATCGCTGCCGGAACCGCCGCGCAACTCGTCATCATTGGTGCCGCCGATCAGCGTGTCGTCGCCGTCGCCACCCAGCAACATCGAGGGACCGTCATCGGAAGCAATCAATGTATCATTGCCACCATAGCCTTCGAGGCGGTTGAAGCCGATTCCGCCAACATCCGTGATGGTCTCGCCCGCTTCGGTGCCGAGGATCAATTCGAAATTGTTGCCCTGATCCGTACCCGTACCCGCGCTGAAGTAAACGCGGCCGGTCGTGCCGTCGCCATCGGGGCTGTAGCCGACGTTCTGCTGGGTGCCGAAATCGGCTTCGAGATATTCAAGCGTATCCGCGCCATTGAAGAAATCCTGCACGCGCAGATAGCCGCCGCCAGCAGCAGACCAGTCATAATTCGCCATTGACCGAAACGCCGACCAGCAGGTCGTTGCCGTCAACCTGGTAATTGACTTCGGAGAATGGTCCGCCTTCGATAAGGACAATATCCTGGTTGGAATTGTCGCCGATGATGGTGTCATTGCCATCGCCGAGGCTCCAAACATACGTATCGGCGCCATCGCCGCCGATCAGGATGTCATCGCCGCCATTGCCGGTTATGGTGTCGGCGCTCTCGAGCCCGCTGATTATATCGAAAGCTTCGGTGCCGTTGAGGATGTTCGGATTCTCATCGCCGGTAATGTAGTTGGTGACGTCGAGCGTGAAAGTCTGGCTCTCCGGGGTGGAGCCATCTTCATTTCCATCGTCGACGGACACATCAAAGGAAGCCTGGCTGGTCTCGCTGCCGTCATGGTGGAATTCAACGTCGCCATTCTGGATGTCGGCCAGGGTAAAGGACGTAGCACTTTCGCCGTTTACGAGAATTTCGCCGTTCGTCACGTTCGCGACAGTGAAAACGATATTGCCCGGCGCGTCATCCACATCGGAGGCGCCCAGATCGCTCGTGGTCAGAACATAGGAGCCATCGGTGTTGATGTTGGCCGAAAGGTCGCCGCTCAGCACCGGCGCGTCATTGACAGGCGTAATGTCGAGAGAGGCGGTCGAGGAGGATTGCGATGCTCCATCAGACACTGTGTAATTAAATGTAACGCCGGTATCGTCGTCGGCGGCCGGCGTATAAGTCCAGGTACCGTTCCCATTGTTGACCAGCGTGCCCAACCCCCCGGCGATCGAGAGCGCGGTAATCGTCAGGCTTCCGCCCTCGGGGTCGCTGGCGCCGACGAGGAGATCGGCTTGGGTGATCAACCGGCCACCGCTATCTTCGGCGATTGCGGCAAGTGTGACCGGGTTTGCGGTCGGCGGATCGTCGACATCAACGGTAACGCTGACGGTAACGGGCGCGCTCGTCGCGGTTCCATCGGTGATCGTGTATGTGAAGGTGGCTGTGCCGCTGAAGCCTTCATCGGGCGTGAAGGTGACCGATCCGTCCAGGTTGAGGACTGCCACGCCGCCCAAGCCATTTGCGACGCCCGCTATCGAGAGATCCGAAGAGGGATTGTCGATATCGGAATCATTGGCGAGAAGCTCCGCTGCCGTGAATGTCGTGCTCAATTCGAACTCCGCAGAGCCGGTGTCGGCGACCGCGACCGGCGCGTCGTTGGTTCCCGTGACGGTTATGATGACCGTTGCGGTTTCGCCGTCGGCTCCGATGACCGTAAAGGAGTCCGTATCGGACTGGCCCTCGGCCAAGGCCTGGACGGCAAGCGATTCATTGTTGAGCGAGTAGGTCCATTCGCCATTCGCGGCAACGCTGAATGTACCGAATTCGCCGGCCGTGTTGGTTTGCGGCACAACACTCGCATCGAGTGTGCCGGTCGTGCCGCCGCCGTCCTCAACCACCGATCCGGTATCATCGGCAATGGTTTGAACCGGTGGCGGAGGGTTATTATTGGAGCTGTCGGAGGAGGTCGTACCAGACGACGAGGTATCGGTGGTCGATGACGTCTCGGTGGTGGATTCGGTTGTTGTTTCTTCCGACGTCGTTTCGGTGAGCAATTCGATACCGTCGGTCAGTCCCGCCTGGATGGCGGAATCCGTAACGCTGGTGGCGCTGAAGGTTTCGAGACCGCTACCGTGAGCATTGGCAGTCGAAGTTCCATCGCCGCCATCGGAGCCGTCGTCATTCTCGTCTTCGTTCGATGCCGCCCGGCGCTCGAAGGCCTCGATCAGCTTTTGGATGATCTCGCGGGCGTTCGGATCGAGCGGTTCGGTTACGAGCGTGCCGCCGGCCGAGACGGTGTACTGAAAACTCGGATCGCTGACGACCTGCAGGATCTGGTTGTTGCTTCCGAACAGGACATATTGGCCGACGTGGCCGGAGCCGGGATCGGGCGCGATGAAAAAGGTGCAGGGGCCGCCATTGGCGCAAATCCCGCCAGGGGTGGTCCCGCGAATGCCGAGCGAGGCGACCGGGGTATCGATACGCATCTCGCCGGTGGGTGCGACCTGGCCCGCCACAAACGAGAAGGTCCCCTGGACGACGTCGAAGCCGAGCGAATTGTTTGCCCCGCCAGATTGGTAGACCAGATGGTCCAGGACCATGCGCGAGGCGCCGGACAGCGAGAATACCGTTCCGTCGATAAAGACTAGGCCCAGCGAAGAGCCATCGCTGGTCTGCAGAACGTCGCCCTGGGCGACGTGGTCCCCAATATTGAGCTGCGCGACCGTTCCGTCGGTGTGCTGGGCCGTGGCGGAGCCATCGAGCGTGACAACCTTGCCGATGCCGGTGGCCGGCTGCTGGTCGCCGGCCTGCGCGTACTGGCCCGGCGCCATGGGGCCGGCGAGGGCATTCACCACATGCGCCTGCAGGGTCGCGCCTTCGGCGGTCGAAAGCGAGGGCATTTCCGGCTGGCTGAAATAATCGAGAATAATGACCGATTCGCCGTGGTTTCCGGTCAGTACGAGATCATGGCCGCTGCGGCTGAAATGCGCGCTGAATAAGAGATCTGCATCCTGAACGACAATATTGGGCGATTCGGCGGAGATCACAGTGATCTTGTCGCCGCTGAGTGGGCCGTCGAATCTCGTCATGAAGCACCTGCCTGTCCCACTGTCATTTTGAGGTTGCGCTGTGTAAAATGCAACTGGTACGCTGCATTTAGACCGGGGAGCGGGGCGGTCATTTATGCGTCAGCTGGCAAGGCTTCTTCTTTGCGGTTTTGTGGCGGTGTCCGTTACGTCACCCGCTTTTGCCATGAGTCTTCGCGAAGCGGTGCAGAAGGCCGTATCGACCCATCCAGGCGTGGGCGCGGCGCGAGCGGCCGGAGCGCGGCAGCATATGGGACTTCAAGGCTTCAAGAGCGCGATTGCTTCCCAATCTCGATGTCAGCGCCGATGCCGGCGCCCAATATGTGAATCAGCCTGCCAATCTGTCGCCCAACGAAAACGCCCGATGGGACTTCCGGCGCCAGGCTACGGCGGAGGCGACCCAGTTCCTGTTTGACGGCTGGGATCGCGCAAATGACATTTATCGCAGCGCCGCTCTGGTCGGGGCGGCTTCCCAGCGGGTCATGGAGCGCTCGGAGTCCTTGGCGCTCGAGGCCGTGGAAGCCTATATCGATGTCCAGCGGCATTCCCAGGTCCTCGGCGTTGCGAATCAGAGCCGCAAACGTCTCCAGAGCATCCTCGGACTGGTGCGCGAACTGAATACCGGGGGGAAGGTGCCCCGCAGCGACGTCGATCAGGCCGTCGAGCGGATCGCCGCGTCGGATTCCGTCATCGCCCAGATCGAACAGTCGCTTGCCGAGGCCAAAGCAAAGTTCCGTCAGGTGGTCGGCAACGAGCCGCACAAGCTCGAAGGGGTCGCCTATCCGAAGAATCTCCCAGCCTCGCGTGATTCCGCCTATGGGACTGCCAAGGCCAACAATCCGGCTATCAAGGCGCTGGAAGCGGAAGCCGCGGCTGCTCATTTCGAGATGGAGCGGGCCAAGAGCGGCTATTATCCCGAGCTTTCGCTGCGCGGCCGGGCTAGCTACGGCTATGATATTGACGGCGTCGAAGGCAAGGATGTCGATGTCACGCGGCGTCGTCGGGATGGATTGGAATTTGTTCAATGGCGGCGCGACCGGATATCGCGTCGAAGCACTGAGTGAGGAGGTGGCGCGCGCCGAACTTGAAGCGCGACGCTGCCATGCGCTCGGTCCGTGAGTCGATCGACAAGGCCTTCGCGGCCTATGTGATCGGAAAGAAGCGCGTCGCGGCTGCCCAGCAGCAGGTCAATTCCAATGACCAACTGGTGAAGCAGTATCGCGAGGAATACAGGCTCGCCAAGCGGAGCCTTCTCGACCTGCTCGATTCCGAAACCGCGCTGTTTTCGAGCCAGTTTCAGCTTTCGAGCGCCAAGGCGGCCAGATTGTTCGCTGCCTATACCGTTCAGGCGTCCACCGGTCGTTTGCTCGCCAGCCTAGGCGTCCAGGCTCCGCCCGAGGCGCATGTCGAGATTCCCAATCCAAGGGACACGGGCGGCCTAATCAATTTCAATATCGAGCCTCTTCGACAGGACTGAGATGGCCTCTTCTCAGGCGCCCAGTTTGGTTTGATCTGTACGATCGGCCGTCGGGCTTCCGAGGATATAGGTTCGCGATGCTTCCGGAGAGTCCGGTGAAATCAGTAGCGGATCGCGATAATTGAGCACCGCGACATCGTATATCTCGTCGATGCCGTGACCAAACCGCAGGCTATGGACCACGCTTCCCCTCTTGAGATCGAAAAATATGATACCGCAGCCGGCTTCCGCGCCGCGATCTGCGATCATCGAGGCGAAGGCTTGCGCGCCGGGACTTGTGGTGTCGCGCGGTTTCGACATGCCAAGGCAGGCGATATCGCCGTCAAAGGCGAGGCCGCGCAAATATCCCGGACAACGGAGAACTTCGATGAATTTGTCGCCCTCGACATAGCCGAAGGCACCTTTTCCCGACTCATGAAGCCATAGGCGACCACCGTGAACTCGCGGCGAGTGCGGCTGCGCTAAGCCTGTCACGATCGCCATGTTCGAATTGATGTCTATGACGGCGCCTTCGGCCCGACCTTCCCGCCAAGCGTCCGCTTCCTGTCTTTGGGCGAAGACGGTTGCATATTTCAGGTGTCCTTTGTCGAGCGCGAGCCCGTTCAAGTGACATGCATCCTGTGGGGAGCGATCGACGATGAACTTCGGATACCAGATGGGCACAAGGCTCGCTTCAAGCGTCGTGGTGGCGATGCAATTGAACATCGATGCGGCAAAGACGGGCCGGCCTTGCGGGCCAATTGCGAGATCGTGTGCGTTTACATATCCGGTGACGAGAGCGGCTTGCGGGGCGAGGGTAACATCCTGAGAATTCTTGCGGTTAGTCGCCCCAACGAGAAAGCCGAAGCGCCAGATGCGGTTGAGCGTTGCCACCCAGACGCCGGAGCGGTCTGCCGCCAAACCCATGCTGCGATCGAACTTGATGGCGCCCAGACGCAATTTTCCGTCGTCTGAAGTCCCGATCGATAGCAAGCGACCCGTTTGATAAGCGCTGACCACCAGGCTGATGGATCGCTCCCGCAGCCAGTCGCCAAGGCCTGGAGATGCTTGCAGGGACAATTTTGTCGTTGATTCAGGTGACACGCGAATAGAGCCGGCTCTGCTATGCAGCTTTCATTTTAGGCTGCGCCTCCCGCTTCTAGCAAGTTTGGCTCATCCACATATATCCTGTAACGGTCGAGTACCTTTCACGAGGCGAACAGATGCCCAGACCAGCAATCGCACTCATCGCGTCAATCGCCATTCTTCTTTTTGCACCGGCGAGCAAGGGCGATATTCCCCCGAGCTTCTCCGACATACATTATGTGGTCGCAAAGGTTCCCGATCTCGAAGCCGTCCAATCCGAAATGCCGGTCATGTCGTCGCCATCGGCGAAGGATCGCGCCGTCACTTATGGCAGGATCATTGCAAGTGCCGCCAGGTACTTCGAAAGGGAGCTTGGCTGGACCTTGCCGGTGCGGATGCTCGTGCTTGACAAGGACGACTGGGACCGGATTTCGGATATCCCCTATCCGGCGCCGCACATAAGGATCACCGAGAGGCTCATCCTTATGCCTGACTCGCTTGTTGCGTTTCCAGGTTTTGAGACTTGGGATTTCGATGATGTGTCGCTCAATGCGGTCCTTACCGTTCACGAACTCGGGCACGGGCTTGCACATGAGAATGGATTGGATGTCAGCGGGACCGATCGCTCGATCACCGAAATCATCGCGAACATGATGATGGCCGGTTTCATCTATGACGAAATGCCGGAGATGAGGCGTCTTCTGGCCGGTGTTCCGGCGGGCTTTGCCGCGACCGAAAACTATCAGCTCTCAGACTTCGATTATTTCTATGTGACATTGGGACTGCGCAACTACGCATATTTTCAGTTCATTTTTGCGAAAACCGCGGGGCATATGGTGCGCAACAAGCGGTTGGCCGAACTGATGCCTGCAATGATGAGAGAATTTGAATCGGGAGCGAATTTTCTGCCGAGCACGAATATTGCGCGCCTCGGATCGATCGTGCCCGACACCGCCGCAATACTTCAGCCGGTTGCCGGCGAATCTCGCGTGGCCGAGGCCGGCATCGACGTCTGCCAGAATATATTGCCGGCAAATGTCGAAGATAACAGTGCCTTGCTTCTCGTAGAGAACAGGGGAACCAAGCCAATCCGACTCCGCGACACCGCATGGGAGAAGAGGCGGGAGGCGATCAACATAGCAATTGCGAAGATGATTGAGGAGGAGCCCAAGAAGGTCGAGCCGGAATACTTCACCATTCCACCACAGCGCTGGACTGATTTTCGGGTCGTGCCCGGACAAGAATTGATCATTGAAGGGGCAGGGTGCATCCGGATCGATGCAAATCCTCTCCGTTTCGTGAATCGCGACTAGGGCGCGGCCCTTAGTTCACCTTGCCCCGAAGCGGGCGCTCTTCCATCAGCGAGAAAGCGAGGAGCGAGAGAGCAAGACCCAAGGCAGCCGCCATGAAGATCCATTGAAAAACCCCGGTTATGGTGAGGCCGGCCGCGGCAAGGGTAGATGCGAAGTTCTCGATGTTGATCGATGAGACGCCCGAATCCGGGAGCCTGCTGAGGGCAATCGCACCGAAGCATGCCACCATCAAGGCTCCCCCAAGCGATCGAAAGAAATTCATGACGCCAGTCGCTGTCCCCATGCGGTGTGGAGATACTGAATTCTGTATCGCAACCGTCGTCACCGGCAGGATCGTTCCCAGTCCGAGGCTCGTCACCGTGAGCAGGGCGACAAGGAACGCGAGAGGCAACGTCTCGAGCGTGTAGGTCACGATCAGGAGTGCTGCGATAGCCATCAGCAATCCCGCCATGGGCAGGCGCTTATAGTGTCGGACATGGATCATGAATCGGCCCGAAAGCGTGGCGCCGACGACCGTTCCGACCATAATCGGGACCAATGCGAGGCCCGAGGTGCTTGCTGTCAGCGCGTAAGCGCCTTCCAGGAAGATGGGGATATAGATCGTAAGTCCAATCAGGACGCCCATGCCGAAAAAGGCGGCGGCCGTGCCGTATCCCACCACCTTGTTTTGAAGCAGATCGGCCGAGATCAGCGGTTCCGAGGCCAGCTTCAACCTGATCGCGAACAGCACCCAGAAAAGCGCTGAACTGACGAGCAGTCCGATAATGGGCACCGAAACCCAGGGAAATCGCAATCCGCCCCAGGTCAGCGCCAAAAGCAGGCAGAGCGTCGCGATCACCATCAGAACGGCACCGAGGACATCAAGTCGATGCGGCCGTTCATGGCGGGGAATCTTCTTGAGCAGGGAGTTTGTCATGCCGAATGCAAGAAGCCCGAGCGGGAGGTTGATCCAGAAGATCGCGGTCCAGCTCAAATGATCGGCGAACAAGCCTCCCAGTATCGGCCCCGCGACGCTCGATGATGCAAAAACGCCGGCAATATACGCCTGGTATCGCGCCCTTTCTTTGGGCGCGACAATGTCGGCAATGACGGTCTGGGCCAGGGATATGAGACCGCCGCCGCCTGATCCCTGGATTGCCCTGGCGATGATGAGGGTCAGCATGGTCGGCGCAAGCGCGCACAGGACCGAACCGACCATGAAGATGCCGATGCCGATCAGGAGCGTGGTCCGGCGTCCTAAAATGTCCGAGAGCTTTCCGTAGAGAGGCGTCACCGCCGTAGCGGCGAGAAGATAAGACGTCACGACCCATGGCAATTGATCGAAATCGCCGAGTTGGGCGCCAATGGTCGGCATTGCGGTTGCGACGATCGTCTGATCGAGCGCGGCGAGGAACATGGCCACCATGACGCCGATAATGATCGATCGGATTTCACTATGCGTGAGTGCCGGCGACGCCGCGGCAGAAGAATTCATCGGGGGGATCGAGTCATTTCAATTGGTTGGACGCATCGGCCTATATACTGCTTTCGCCATTGCCAATGGCCAAAGCGATTTGCTTGGCTGTCATGCCAAATCGGCCTATCGGACCAAGCGGTTATCGGGGATTGCTGGTCCTGCACCGGAGCATAATCGGGTACACTGGCCGTCACTTGGCCGCAAAGATCGGCAATCCGGTTACCCCGCTGATGAGGATCTGAGTGCCCAGGCACAGCAGGATGAACGCCGACAGGCGCATGAAAACGTCGGTTCCGGTCTTGCCAAGATAGTGCAGGATCCAGGCTGCAAAACGATAGCTCAGATAAATCGTGACCGCCACGGCGATAACCGCGAGGAGGGCGCCGATCGCCACCCAGCCGCTGTAATCGGCATTCGAACCGCGCGTGCCCAATGTGATCGCCACGGATATCGACCCGGGTCCAACGGTCAATGGCATTGTCAGCGGAAAAAACGCCCGATCCATCATCATTTCTTCATCCGAACCGGTCGCCTGCTCCTCCCGCTCGCTTGCGTTGCTGCCCTGCTGGAGGAGGCGCCAGCCCGCCGCCATCACGACGAGGCCTCCGCCAATCTGCACCGCCGCAATGGTGAGGCCGAAAAAGGCGAGGATATAGGCGCCGATAAACAGCGATACCGTCATCAGAAAGAAGCTTGCTGCGGCAATCCGCCAGGCGAGGCGCGATCTCATGACCTGCGAGGATCCGTGTGTCAGGCGCAAGAAAATCGGCGCCATTCCGAGCGGGTTTACGATCGGAAAGAGACCCGCAAAGACACCCAAAAAGGCGATCAAAACCTCATGCATTTGCGCTGTTTTCACCCCAGTCCGGGTTGCCAGGCTAGTGAAAAAAGCAGGCTCTGAATAGCCGATTGCCGTCGCCTCTTGATCCAGATCAAGGCCGCCTTCGCCCTCAACCCATAGGCGTATCGCCAACAAGTACCGGCCGGACGAGAGGGGATCATGACCGAATCGGCTCAAATGACGCGGATTGGTCTGATGGGCCTGATCTGCCTGATTCTTGTAACGCTCGGAGCCGTCGCGCAGGACTCGGGATTTGCGATCCACATGTGGATCGCTGCAAGCGCTGCTGCCATCTACATCCTATATCTGGCGCGCCGATTTCCGGATGGGATCCTAGCCGACGATTCGGCTTACCTCGACGGCGTCGTCAAGGCCGGCATGGTTGCCACGGTCTTCTGGGGCCTTGCGGGCTTTCTCGTCGGCGTCATCATCGCCCTTCAGCTTGCTTTCCCGGTTTTGAATTTCGATCTGCCGTGGACCAATTTCGGTCGCTTGCGCCCGCTCCATACCTCAGCGGTGGTCTTCGCCTTTGGGGGCAATGCGTTGATCGCCACGAGCTTTTACGTCGTTCAGCGTACCTGCCGGGCAAGGCTTGCGTTTGGAAATCTCGCCTGGTTCGTGTTCTGGGGCTACCAACTCTTCATCGTCCTCGCGGCCACCGGCTATCTTCTGGGCATTACCCAGGGCCGCGAATATGCCGAGCCCGAATGGTATGTCGACCTGTGGATCACCGTCGTGTGGGTCGCCTATCTACTGGTCTTCCTTGGCACGCTTTGGCGGCGCAAGGAGCCGCATATCTATGTGGCGAACTGGTTCTACCTGTCATTCATCGTCACAATCGCCATGTTGCATGTCGTCAACAACTTGGCGGTGCCGGTGTCGTTTCTTGGCGTGAAGAGCTACTCGCTTTTCTCAGGCGTCCAGGATGCACTGACCCAATGGTGGTACGGCCATAACGCGGTCGGCTTCTTCCTCACGGCCGGTTTCCTTGGCATGATGTATTACTTCATTCCGAAGCGCGCCGACCGGCCCGTCTATTCATACCGCCTGTCGATCGTCCATTTCTGGTCGCTGATCTTTCTCTATATCTGGGCCGGCCCGCATCACCTTCATTACACGGCCTTGCCGGACTGGGCGCAGACGCTGGGCATGATCTTTTCGATCATGCTGTGGATGCCCTCCTGGGGTGGCATGATCAACGGCTTGATGACGCTGTCGGGCGCCTGGGACAAGCTTCGCACGGATCCAGTCCTGCGGATGCTCGTCATCTCGGTTGCCTTTTATGGCATGTCGACATTCGAAGGTCCGATGATGTCGATCAAGGCGGTGAACTCACTTTCGCATTACACGGACTGGACGATCGGCCATGTCCATTCCGGCGCCCTTGGTTGGGTCGGCATGATCAGCATGGGATGCGTCTATCATCTTGTGCCGCGCCTGTGGGGCCGCAAGGAACTCTACAGTCTCCGGCTCGTCAACTGGCACTTCTGGCTCGCGACGCTCGGTATCGTCGTCTATGCATCCTCCATGTGGGTTGCCGGCATCATGCAAGGCCTCATGTGGCGCGAGTATGATGACCAGGGTTTCCTTGTCTACTCGTTCGCCGAAACAGTTGCAGCCATGCATCCCTATTACGTGATCCGTGCGCTGGGCGGCATACTTTACCTCTCCGGTGGGATCATCATGGCTTACAATCTCATCCGCACGGTGAGAGGCGAAACTCGCCAGGAGGTACCGATGGGTGCCTTGGTAGCGGCCTGACGGGGAGGGATTACTCATGTTCAGGCACGATATCATCGAGCGCAACGCAACCCTCCTCTTGCTGTTGAGTCTGCTGGTCGTCACCATCGGCGGGATCGTTGAGATCGCACCGCTCTTCTATCTTCAGAACACGATCGAGAAGGTCGAAGGCATGCGGCCTTACACGCCGCTCGAACTGGCCGGCCGCGACATCTATGTGCGTGAAGGTTGTTATCTCTGCCACAGCCAGATGATCCGGCCGTTTCGCGATGAAGTCGAACGCTATGGTCATTTCAGCCTGGCCGCTGAAAGCATGTATGACCATCCGTTCCAGTGGGGCTCAAAGCGTACCGGCCCGGACCTGGCCCGCGTCGGAAATCGCTACTCGGATGACTGGCATCGCGAGCATCTTACCGATCCACGCAGTGTCGTTCCCGAATCCATCATGCCCGGCTACCCGTTCCTCTCGCAGAATGAACTGGAGCCGAAATCGATCGCATCGCATCTCGTCGCCAATGCCGATGTCGGCGTGCCCTATACCCAAGAAATGATCGACAATGCGGCGGCCGACATGGTCGCCCAGGCCGGCGGTGACGGTGTCGACGCGCTTGTGGCGCGCTATCCCAAGGCAATGGCCCGCGATTTTGACGGGCAGCCGCAACGCATCACCGAAATGGATGCGCTGATCGCCTATCTCCAGATGCTGGGTACGCTTGTCGACTTCAATGCGTACAAAGCCGAAGCCAACCAGCGGTGATGCCATGACATATGACTCGCTTCGCCACTTCGCCGATAGTTGGGGACTGGTCATCCTAATGGTGATCTTTCTGATCATCGTCGCCTTCGTATTCAGGCCCGGCTCATCAAGGCTTTACCGCCGCATGGGCCGCCTGCCGCTTGACGACGACAAGAAGGATAAGGATTGAACCATGGCGACTCCCGAGCGCGACAGCATCACCGGAACGCCAACCACCGGTCACGAATGGGATGGTATCAAGGAACTCAACAATCCATTGCCGCGCTGGTGGCTGTGGACCTTCTACGCAACGATCGTCTGGGCGATCGCCTATTCGATCGCCTATCCGGCGTGGCCCTTGATCAATACGGCAACCGCCGGGCTTCTCGGCTATTCAAGCCGTGCGGATGTCGAGCGCGACATGGCCGATGCCCGTCTGGCGCAAGGAAAATGGCTGGAGCGCATCTCTACCTCCAGCCTCCAGCAGATCGCTGCCGATCCCGAGCTTTTCGCCTTCGCGCGGGCTGGTGGAGCCGCTTCCTTCCGGCTCAATTGCATTCAGTGTCATGGTTCGGGAGCGGCAGGCGGGAAAGGATATCCCAATCTCAATGACGATGACTGGTTATGGGGCGGCAGCCTCGAGCAAATCCACCAGACCCTGGAGAACGGTGTCCGCTTTGTCGGCAATTCCGACAGCCGCGATTCACAGATGCCGGTATTTGCGGATGGCATCCTCACGCCGGCGCAGATCAATGATGTCGCCGAATATGTGTTGAAGCTGAGTGGCCAGAATAATGACGCCGCGATTGCGGCGCGCGGTCAGCCGGTGTTTGCCGAAAACTGCGTGAGTTGTCATGGCGAAAACGGCGAGGGCAATCACGACCTTGGTGCGCCGCGCCTTACCGATCCGATATGGCTGCTCAATGGCAGCAAGGAAGCAATCGTTGCGCAGATCGGGCATCCTCGCATGGGCGTGATGCCGGCCTGGAAGGGCAGGCTTGATGAAAATACCATCAAGCAGCTCGCTATTTACGTCCACTCTCTCGGCGGCGGCGAGCAAGCGGCCGCACAGTGATCGGCATGCTGGTGTAATGGGCAGTGATCTCAGCGCAGGCAGCGGACACGTCGAGCAGTTCGATGTCGAGGCGATCCACGCCCCGGGCAAGCGCGAACTTTACGCCGCCCGCGTCAAAATCCACCCGAAGCGGGCGAGCGGCTGGTTCCGCAGGCTCAAGTGGATCATCATGGCGGTTACTCTCGGCATCTACTATCTCACGCCTTGGCTGAGATGGGATCGCGGCGCTTACGCGCCCGACCAGGGCGTACTGGTCGATATCGCCCATCGCCGGTTTTACTTCTTCTTCATCGAGATATGGCCGCAGGAATTCTACTACATTGCCGGCTTGCTGATCATGGCGGGGATCGGCCTGTTTCTGGTCACTGCGATCGCCGGGCGTGCCTGGTGCGGCTATACATGTCCGCAGACAGTTTGGACCGATCTCTTTCTTGTCGTCGAACGATGGGTCGAGGGCGATCGCAATGCGCGCATCAAGCTCGATGCCGCGCCCTGGAATTTCGACAAGCTCAGCAAGCGCGTTGCAAAGAACATTCTGTGGCTCCTGATCGCGGTGGCCACAGGCGGGGCCTGGATCTTCTATTTCGCGGACGCCCCGACCCTGGCACGCGATTTTATCACCCTCTCGGCGCCGCCGATTGCCTATGTCACGGTCGCCCTACTCACCGCCACGACTTTCGTGTTCGCGGGATACATGCGCGAGCAAGTCTGCATCTACATGTGCCCATGGCCGCGCATCCAGGCGGCGATGCTCGACGAGGATTCGCTCGTCGTGACTTATAATGACTGGCGGGGCGAGCCGCGCGCCGCGCATCGCAAGAAACTCGAAGCAGAAGGCAAGAAAGTCGGCGATTGCGTGGATTGCAAGGCGTGCGTCGCGGTTTGCCCGATGGGGATCGACATCCGCGACGGCAACCAACTCGCCTGTATCACCTGCGCCTTGTGCATCGATGCCTGCGATTCGGTCATGGAAAAGATCGGCAAGCCAGAGGGCCTCATATCCTACTCAAATCTGCACACCTACGATGAACGTAAAGCCGGCAACCCGTCAAAGCTGGGCTGGAACGTTCTCGTGCGGCCACGGACCGTGATATACTCCGCTCTCCTTGCGACAATAGGCGCTGTGATGCTCGGCGTCCTCCTCATGCGCGATCGGCTTGACATCAATGTCGTTCCAGATCGCAATCCACTTTTCGTCACATTGACGGACGGCTCAATTCGCAACGGCTATACGATAAGGCTTCTCAACATGAGTTTGCAGCCGCGAATATTCAGCCTCGGCATCGAAGGCTTGCCCGACGCAGTCATGTCGCTCGCCGAGTCTAATATATCTCCCGGGCGCGCAGCTCAGGTCGTGGTCGAGGCCGACAAGACTCGAAGCGTGAAGGTATATGTGACGGTTCCGCTCAAGGACCTGCAGGGCGAAGCCACTGAATTTGCATTCACTGTCGCCGCCAGGGACATTGGGATGCCTGTGGAGACAAGCCTCTATCGCGCGATCTTTCACGCACCATCGCAGTAAGGAGTTTGGCCATGAGCGCGCAGCAACGCCGCCTTGAAGGAAAGCATGTTCTCGCCGGACTGGTGGCGTTCTTTGGCGTCATCATTGGCGTGAACTTGACGTTGGCGGTGCTCGCCAATACCAGCTGGACCGGCCTTGCCGTCGAGAACGGCTATGTCGCCAGCCAACATTTCAATGCCGAACTCGCCGAGGCGCGCCGCCAGGCTGAACTGGGCTGGCGACCCCAACTCGGTTATCGCAACGATCGTCTCGAACTCGCTCTCGAAGGTGTGTCGGGTGATCGCCTGACCGGGTTTTCCGTCGCGGGCGAACTGGAGCGGCCGTCAACGGATCGCGAGGATCGGCGTATCAATTTCACTGAGATGCGTCCCGGGTTTTATGTTGCCGAAGGGCGCCTCAATTCTGGCCAGTGGGACGTCGACGTGATGATCAAGGATGCGAATGGACGAGCCATGCGTCGCATCTATCGATTTGTCGTGCCGGCCAAGGGATAGATACGATGTATTGCTGTCCGCTGCCGGATGCTGATGCTTCATCGCAGACACCCCGGCTCAAAGGGGACGACGCAGAATCCTGGATCACGGACGCTGGCCCCGGGCTGAAGCGGATCGAATTCATTGTGCCCCAGGCCAACTGCGCGGCCTGCATATCCTCCATCGAAGGGCGATTGGGCCAGATTGCCGGCGTGATCAATGCGCGTGTCAATCTCACGGCACGGCGCGTGTCGGTTGTTTGGCGCGACGGCGCGCAAGAGCCGCAGGCTTTTCTCGATTGCCTCACCTCCCTGGGCTATGCGGCCCGGCCTTTCGACCCGCGCGAAACCGGCTTCTCGCATGATGAAGCGGAGGGCCGACGTCTCCTGCGCGCGCTGGCCGTGGCAGGCTTCGCGGCGGCCAACGTCATGCTGTTCTCTGTTTCCATATGGTCCGGTGCCGACCCGGAAACCCGCGACCTGTTCCACTGGATCTCGGCGCTGATCGCGCTTCCCGCCGTCATTTACGCCGGTACGCCTTTCTTTGCTTCGGCGGCCAATGCTCTGCGCCATGGCAGGGTCAACATGGACGTTCCGATCTCGCTTGGCGTCATACTCGCTTCGGCGATGAGTCTGTTCGAAACCCTGCACGGCGAGGCGCACGCCTATTTCGACGCCGCGATAACATTGCTCTTCTTCCTTCTCATCGGACGTTACCTCGATCACCTGATGCGGGCGCGTGCGCGCTCGGCGGTTTCGCAGTTGATGACGCTTGCGACCAGCGGAGCGACGATCGTCTGAGTCCGACGGAAGCCGCCGCTTCGTCGCCAATCGCGATCTTCTGCCGAACATGGTCATGGCCGTCGCCGCCGGCGATCGGTTTGCGGCCGATGGGTGCGTCGAGAGCGGCAGCAGTGACGTCGATCGTTCCATCGTGACCGGTGAAAGCGCGCCCGAGGCGGTAGCCATCGGCGGCGAGGTGCAGGCGGGAACGCTGAATCTCACCGGGTCGCTGATGGTGCGCATCACGCGGGCGGGCGCCGATACGTTCCTGTCCGAACTGATCCGCCTCATGACGGCGGCCGAACAGGGCCAGTCACATTATGTCCGCCTCGCCGATCGCCTGGCGCGGTATTATTCGCCGGTCGTCCATATTCTTGCCGCGACCACGTTGATTGCATGGCTGCTGCTTGGCCACGGGTGGCACGACGCGTTCATGGCCGCGATTGCGGTTCTCATCATCACATGCCCTTGTGCGCTTGGACTCGCCATTCCCGCGGTACAGGTCGTTGCGTCCGGCGCATTGTTCCGGCGCGGCGTGCTCATCAAGAATGGCGCCGCCCTGGAGAAGATCGCCGAAATCGACGCTGTGGTTTTTGACAAGACAGGGACGCTTACGCTTGGAACTCCCGCAATGATTGGGCCAGCTGCCGTCTCCTCTGATAGTCTGGCGCTCGCATCGGGGCTTGCGCGCGAAAGCCGGCACCCTTTGTCACGGGCGCTCGTCGCAGTCGCCGCGGCTCGCGGGATCGCGCCGACGCCGCTTGATTCGGTGACCGAAAGCCCTGGCTTGGGCCTCGCGGCGATGTGGCGTGGACAAATGGTGAGGCTCGGTAGCCGCGCCTGGTGTGGTGTCGCGGAGCCGGCCGATGATCAAGGGTCGTCGGAAATCGTCTTGCGCAGGGAAACGGGATCGCCCGTGGTCTTCTGCTTCGAAGACACCATTCGTCCAGCGGCCAAGGAGACGATCGCCGCGTTGCGGCGTCAGGGTCTCGCGGTCGAAATGTTGTCGGGGGACCGCGCGGCCGCGGTAGAGCGCGTGGCCCGCGAACTCGGGATCGATGCCGCGTTTTCGCGCATGGTCCCGCAGGCCAAGCTGGCGCATGTCGAAGCTTTGGCCGCAGCCGGCAGAAAGCTTCTCGTGGTTGGCGACGGTATCAATGATGCACCGGCGCTCGCTGCGGGCTTTGTCTCAATGGCGCCGGCGACCGCCAGCGACGTCGGGCGAACGGCGGCCGATGTCGTCTTCATGGGCCAGTCGCTGGCACCAGTCGGCTGGTTGAGATCGGTGAGCGTTGCGGCGCAGGCGATCGCCCGACAGAATATCGTGCTTGCCCTCTGCTACAATCTGTTGGCCGTGCCCATCGCGATGATGGGCTTCGTGACGCCATTGATCGCGGCGCTGGCGATGTCGTCGTCGAGTGTGCTCGTCATCGCCAATGCACTGCGCCTCGGCCTCAAAGTGAGAGATCTCCCGGGCGTGTCATCCCAGGTTGAAATGCACGACGCTATGCAGGGATTGGACCACGAGGTCAGGAGGGCAGCATGAACACGCTTCTGTTCCTGATCCCGATCGCGCTGATGCTGGGGTGCGGATGGCTCATCGCATTCCTCTGGTCGCTCAAGTCCAAGCAATACGAGGATTTGGACGGCGCGGCCTGCCGCATCCTTGATGATGACGACAAGCCTGCGGGTCCGTGACTACCAGAGCTTTCCGATGGCCTCTTCGGCCAAGGCGGCGTCAGGTGTTTGAACGAAGAGGATCATGTTCGAGCGGATGAACGCATAGAGCGGGCCTTGCGCCAGCTCACCGGGAGCGCCGATGCGCGTCACGGCGTGGCCAGCTAGGGTCTCGTCTTTGATGGTGAGCGGAACATTGCTTGAGGCTTGCAACGCCGCCTCGAAGGCTTCCATGAGCGACGCTCGGATTCGCACCATCGACCCGCCAGATGCTGGCCGCACCCTTGAGGCCGCCCGGAGCGTAGGCGCTGGCGAGCTTGAAATCGGCGCGCGTCTTGCCGAGAGTTTTCAGAAACGCATCGAATGCCGCGCTGTTGGTGGAGAGTTCGGAACCGGCCTGGCTCTCAATGGTCAGTGCGATACCGCCAAGCGAATTCGGCAGCAGCGCTTCAAGATCCGGCGCGGCATGCCGCTCCGCGCTCAGGGCAGTGCCGTGCGATACGAGGACCGCGAAGATCAGGGCTGACAGGATCCGGAATAGAGCGTTCATGAGATATCCAGTGTCTGGCCACCATCGAGCGGAATGCAGGCGCCGGTCATCCAGGCGGAATCCGGCGAGATGAGGAGTTCGATCCATCGCGCCACCTCGTCGGCCTCTCCAATGCGTCCAAGCGGCACCTGGCCGGCCAGCCATTCATAAGCTTCGGCGAGATTCGTCGCCCACGTTTCGTGGATGGGCGTGTCGACGGGGCCAAGTGCCAAGGCATTGACGCGGACCCGGCTTGCAGCAAATTCTCCCGCCAAAGACCGCGTCAGATATTCGAGCGCTGCCTTGGTCATGCCGTACAGCGATTGGCCCGGCCGCAGTATAGTTCCCGAAGAGGATGATATGTTGACGATCGCACCCTTCTGCTCGCGCAGGGCCGGAAGCGCCTTCTGAATGAGCAGGTAAGGGGCGCGTATATTGACCGCCCAATGGAAGTCGATCACCTCCAGGGGATAATCTTCAATCGGCATGACTTTGATCGTGGCCGCGTTGTTCACCAAGGCATCGATGCGCCCAAACCGTGCAATGGCTTCCTCGACGATGCGCGTTGGGGCGGCAGGATCTGCGAGATCTTCGGCAAGGAGGAGACAGTGCGACATGCCGCCTTCAAGGCTCGTCGCGACGTCTTCGAGTTTGTCGCGCCGCCTGCCGACAAGCGTCAAATTCCAGCCTGACCGCGACAGCCGACGCGCCGCCGCGGCGCCAATCCCGGTTCCCGCCCCTGTGACGATCGCATGTTTCATGCCGGCAACCCTACTCCACAAAAATCCTGATACTGCCTTCGATGGCGCGATTGGGCTCTAAAATCCGGATAGCGTGGCTTGGGACGTTCGCCGCCATGCGGTTAAATCCGTCATTGGCATTGCTGACCGGCTCGACGCACACATAGGGATAGTCCCAGGCGCTGTAGATTTGCAGCTTGTCGAGTGCGCCATCCGCAGTGACGACCGTTACCGCTCCATCCGGATACCGCAACTCGGCGCGGCCGTCCCAGCCTTCATACAATCGATCAACGACCATTTCCGAAACATCGGGGCCGTCTCGGAAGCTCAAGCCCTCGATCAATGGTCCACAAGGCTCGCCCACGACTTCGGGAGCGTCAGCCGGCCATACGCCGACCGCCTCGAAACGCAGTTGTGTTCCCGCGGGCCGCGGAAAATAAGGATGATATCCGATGCCAGCGGGCATCAAGCGATGGTCGCGCGATGTGACTTTCAAGGTCAATAAGAGACCTGCGTCTGAAAGTTCAAATCCGACGTCGCCGCGAAAACGGAAGGGATAGGTTCCTTCCTCGGGTGCGTGATCATATTGAAGGGCGATGGTAGAAGCACTCTGGGCGGTGATGCGAAACGGCGCGATCCACGCATCGCCATGTGTCGCAGTCGGTTCCTCACGCACAGTCCGGTCGAGGGCGTAGTAATTGCCGGCGAAGGTGAAACCAGGCCCGAAGAGCGGCCCGGAATAAGGCATCAGAGGAAAGCCTGCGAACTCATAGACCTTGGGTTGAGCAAGGCTCGCCTTTGTTGTTGGCCGCAAGATGTCGCGCCCATTATGCGTGAACGAAACAATCCTCGCTCCGAATTGCGGGGCGACGACGAGCTTGTACGCGCCGTGTTCGAGTGCAACCAAGTCGCCGGTTTTGGTCGGCTGGCGAAACCTCAGGCCCATCCCGCTTAGAGCTCGGCGTTGACGATAAATCCGGCATCGACCAGCAGCGTTGCGGATGTCACATAACTTGCATCGTCGGACAAGAGGAAGGCGACGGTAGCAGCGAGTTCCGAAGGCTCGGCGAGGCGGTGGAGCGCGATCCTGTCGGTGTAGTATTTCATGATGTCGGGCATCTCGAGCAATGGCGCGCTCATATTGGTCCTGACCGCGCCGGGCTCGACGACATTGACGCGGATGCCGTTATTGCCGAGCACCGAGCCCAGCGCCTTGCCGAGCATGCTGATCGCACCCTTGGTGCCGCAATAAGCGACCTGCGTCGGTGCGCCGACATGGGCCGAGATCGAACTGATCATGACGATGGCGCCGCCATGGCCTTCGGCGATCATCTGCTTGGCGCCTTCGGTGACCACCACCCAGGCGCCGCGCACGTTGATTTCAAAGAGCTCGTTGAAATCCTCCATGCTGGTCTCGTCCCAGGGCATGAAGGGATTGATCGCCGCATTGGAGACGACGTAGTCGAGCCGCCCGCCCCGCTTCGCGGTCTCTTTCACCATCGCGGTCACTTGAGCGGGATCGCGCATATCGGCGGCAATGTCGAAGGCTTCGCCGCCCGCATCCTTGATCTTCTTCAATGTTTCGTCGGCCGAAAGATCGGGCTTGCGGTTGACGGCGACGAGTGCGCCTTCGGAAGCAAGCCTGACCGCAGTCGCCTGGCCAATGCCGGTCGTAGCGCCCGTAACGATAGCGACCTTGCCTGTAAAACGTCCCATATTTCAGCGTCCTCAAAAAATGGCGATTGGATTCCAGGGCGTGCCGGTGGCGCCGGGGAGGCGCAGTGGCAGGCCGACGACCATGAACTCGAAGCGTCCTTCTTCTTCGCAGGCGAGCGCAAGTTCCTCATGCTGCAAGCTGTCGGAGATCAGCATTCCCATGGCGGTCAATTGCAAAGGATGGATCGGGTAGGGCATGCCTTCGACATTGCTTGGTACTGTTTCGCCGTCACCATCGGGCAGGAAGGCGGCTATGCGACGCTCATGCATCCACGGCACTGTATCGACATGAAGGCCAGCCTTGCCTTCGCCCGCGGGCGGAATGTCGTTGCTCCATGGACCGACCTTCAGGCGGCGGGCGTGATGACCGGTGCGGAAAACAAGGATGTCGCCTTCGCCAAGGCGCACGCCCTGTGCCTTCTCGATATCCTCAAGTTCCTTGCGGGTGACGGCTTCACCAGGCTCAAGCCATTCGACACCACGATGACGCGCGGCATCGAGCATGACGCCGCGACCCACAAGGCCGGTCGCGTAGGCGGTGATCGAGCCCCAGTCGGAGCCGCGCGAGGTGAGCGTCGACACCGGCTTGCCGTTGTAAAGCTTGCCCTTGTAGCCGACGTGGTTGAGCGCATCGACGTGGGTGAAGGCATCGCCGTGGCTGCCCATGCCAAGCCAGCACATGCCGAAAGTCAGGCCGCTCTCGCTGATCGGGATATCGTGCAGCAGCGACATGAGATGTACGGCGGGATTGGGATTGTCCGGTACCGAAACTTTGCCGATCGGTATCGCCATCGAAACCTGGCGGCCGCTTTTCACGAGCTTTGCCGCGGCCGCGACCTTGTCGGGCGTCAAGTAGTTCATCGTGCCGCGTTCGTCGTCGGGCCCCCAGCGGCCCCAATTTTTCACACTCTCGAAGATCGCATCGAATTCCTTGAGCGTGACGGGGGCGGGGGGTGTGAGCTTGCGGGCCATGACTTCGATCCTCAACGCGGATAAGACGGATTAAAATACAGAAATCCGGGAGCGCTTTCGCACTCCCGGATTTGATGTCAAGCCCTATTGGGCCGGTGCGGTTGCTGCGAGGATGGTGTCGACATTGTCCTTCGTCACGAAGATCAAGCCCGAATCGCCAATCGCCGGCAGCGGGTTCTGCAGCCACTGGTCCATGCCGAGATTGCGGATGATGTCATTATGGAACGTGTAGAGATAGGCGACGGCAAAGAAGTCCATCGTCTCATACTTTTCCATGTTGATCATCTTCACCGTACCGTCCTTGATCGAATTCATGAAGTCGCGACCGGCTTCATTCGATGTGACGATGATCTGGCCGGCCTTGCCGGATTCGGTGACAGCGCGGACGATGCCGGGGCCTGCTTCTGAATCGAAGCCGACCATGCCCGTCAAGTTCGGATGGCCTTGGATAATCGCGGCCGTATTCGCCGCGACCTGCTCGACATTGGTGCCGGACTCTTCGTCAGCGACGACCTTGATGTCCGGGCATTCCTTGGCGAGCGCGTCGCGCAAGCCCTGCCGTGCGGCGATGAAGCTGGCTCCGGCTAGGAACGAGATCGTGCCGATCTCACCCGCCTTCAGGCCGGCTTCCGCATGGTAGCGGCACTGATACTGGCCATGCTGGTAGCCGAGATTGTACCAGTTGGTGCCAAGATAAGTGAGCCGCTTCGACGAGGCGAGGTCGCCGTCAGTGACTACGGTTGCCACCTTCTTGTCGATGCACTTGTCGACTTCCGAGGCGAGCGCGTCGTCCCAGCCGCCGACGACGATCACACCGGCGGGGTTCTTTGTGCATTCGGCGTCCACTGTCGTGATGAAAGCGCCAAGATCGACCGAGGTTGGTCCGGCAATCCTCACATTCACATTGAGCGCCTTGCGTGCCGATTCGAGTCCTGGATAGACGCGTTCAACGAAGAGCGGCAGGTTGGATGCATTGCTGATCCAGACATACTCCTGGTCCTTGCGGCTTGCATCGCCGATCGGAACGTCCAAGCCCTTCAGTTTCATCGACGCTGCCATGGCTGGGTCGGTCGCGGCGAGGATGGTGTCGACATTGTCCTTCGTCACGAAGATCAAGCCCGAATCGCCGATCGCCGGCAGCGGGTTCTGCAGCCACTGGTCCATGCCGAGATTGCGGATGATGTCATTATGGAACGTGTAGAGATACAGGACCGCGAAGAAGTCCATCGTCTCATACTTTTCCATGTTGATCATCTTCACCGTGCCGTCCTTGATCGAATTCATGAAGTCGCGACCGGCTTCATTCGATGTGACGATGATCTGGCCGGCTTTGCCGGATTCGGTGACAGCGCGGACGATGCCGGGACCTGCTTCTGAATCGAAGCCGACCATGCCCGTCAGGTTCGGATGGCCTTGGATGATCGCGGCCGTATTGGCCGCGACCTGCTCGACATTGGTGCCGGACTCTTCGTCAGCGACGACCTTGATGTCTGGGCATTCCTTGGCGAGCGCGTCGCGCAAGCCCTGCCGCGCGGCGATGAAGCTGGCTCCGGCGAGAAACGAGATCGTGCCGATCTCACCCGCCTTCAGGCCGGCTTCCGCATGGTAGCGGCACTGATACTGGCCATGCTGATAGCCGAGATTGTACCAGTTGGTGCCCAGATAGGTGAGCCGCTTCGAGGAGGGGAGGTCGCCGTCAGTGACGACGGTTGCCACCTTCTTGTCGATGCACTTGTCGACTTCCGAGGCGAGAGCGTCGTCCCAGCCGCCGACGACGATCACACCGGCGGGATTCTTTGTGCATTCGGCATCCACCGTCGTGATGAAAGCGCCAAGATCGACCGAGGTCGGTCCGGCAATCCTCACATTCACATTGAGCGCCTTGCGTGCCGATTCGAGTCCCGGATAGACGCGTTCAACGAAGAGCGGCAGGTTGGATGCATTGCTGATCCAGACATACTCCTGATCCTTGCGGCTTGCATCGCCGATCGGAACGTCCAGGCCCTTGGGCTGATCGGCCAATGCCGATCAAACTCGACAGTGCAAGAGCGGCCACGAGGGCCGACATGCCAACTACAGATCCTTTCATCTCCTCCTCCATGCTACGGTTCAGAACACGTCCTCTTGTTCGGGACTTTGCTTTCAAGATTCAGGCGCGATGGTGAAGCCGTCCAAATTGGTCGAGGCCAACACTCACCAACAAGACCACGCCGACAACAATCAATTGCCAGAACGGACTGATATTGGCGATGATCATCGCATTCTGCAGCAGCGACATCAAAAGGACGCCCAGGAAGGCGCCGAGGATCGTTCCGGAGCCGCCGGAAAGGCTCGCGCCACCAAGGACGACCGCGGTGATGACCTTGAGTTCGACGCCATTGCCGGCAAGGACGACCGCCGTATTGAGGCGCGAGGCGAGCAGGGCTCCGGCCAATCCCGCGAGTGCCCCCATGATCACAAAGAACACAAAGACGGTGCGATCGACATTGATGCCCGAAAGCTTGGCAGCGCGCGCGTTGCCGCCGATATAATAGGCCTGGCGGAAATACCGCGTGCGGCCGACGAGGAAAGCAAACACCAGGACTATCACCGCCATGAACCAGAAAGGCGAATAGATGCCGAGAATCTGGGTCTGGCCGAAGATCGTGTAGCCATTGCCGATATTGGTGACGCCGGCACCCGAAACGAGCTGCAGGCCGCCGCGATAAATCGACAGCGTCGCGAGTGTCGCGATCAAGGCGTTGATCTTGAAGCGCGTGACCAACACGCCATTGATGACACCCAATAGGGCGCCCCAGACGCAGCCGACGAGGAAGGCGGGGATTGGCGGCCAACCAAGCTGCTTAACGGCAAGACCAGCGAGGATGCCCGAAAAAGCGAGGATGCCGCCGATCGAGAGGTCGAACATGCCGCTGATCATCAGCACCATCATGCCGCAAGCAAGAATGCCGGTCTGGGCTGTGTCGAGTAGCACAACGGCGGCGTTGCCAGTGGTCAGGAAGGTCGTCGGCCTAAACGCCGTCATCCCGATGACGAGGGCCAGAATCAGCAGAATGAGGAGGAGAGGGCGATCGGTAGCGATCCGCGCTAAGAAGTCTCTTGACGCTCGATGAACTGCCTCGTGACGCTGTCTCGCTGCTCATGCCGCTTCCCCGGTGAATTCTGATTTAGGTGCGGCAAGTTCGAGTATGCCGACTTCAGTTGCATCATCAGCGTCGAGTTCTCCAGCCACCCGCCCTTCGGACATGACAACAATCCGATGAGCCAGGGCAAGAACTTCAGGCAAGTCCGACGAGACGACGAGCAGCGCCATGCCGCTCGCTGCGAGGTCACGCAGGATCTTGTAGATGTCGGCCTTGGAGCCGACATCGACGCCGCGCGTAGGCTCATCGACGATGAGTATGCGCGGTTCGCGAACCAGCCATTTGGCAAGAAGTACTTTCTGCTGATTGCCGCCAGACAGGAAACGCACTTCGCGGTCGATACTCGGAGTCGCAACGCGCAGAAGGCGGACGTATTTCTCGCTGACTTCGCGTATCTCCTTGCGCGAAAGCAGACCCTGGTGGGTGTAGGCCTCGAGATTTGCGGCTATCAGATTGGTGGCGATCGTGAAATCCATGAACAATCCGCCGTCCTTGCGGTCCTCAGGCAGCATCGAGATGCCCGCCTTCATGGAGTCGGAAGGCGTCTTCGGGCGGATTTCCTTGCCGCCGACAAGAAGCTGGCCGGATTCAATCGGGCGGGCCCCGAAGATCGCTTCGCAGGTTTCCGTACGTCCCGCACCCAATAGCCCTGCAAGGCAAAGGATTTCGCCATATCGCAATGTGAAGGTCGCGGCCTTGACGGGCGCGGCGGCGACATTGCGCAATTCAAGGGCTATGCCTGCATCTTTAGGGGCGCGCCGGGGATCGGGCTCAAAAGAGAGTTCACGCCCGACCATCAGCGAGATCAATTCCTTATGCGTCGTCTTTGCCGTCTCGCGCACACCGGTGACGCGACCGTCCTTCAGCACGGTTACCCGGTTCGAGATCTCGAAGATCTCGCCCATGCGATGCGAAACATAGACAATCGCAATGCCTTGGCTTGCGAGACGGCGTATGACGCGAAAGAGGTGCCGGCCTTCATTGATGGTGAGCGACGAGGTTGGCTCATCAAGAATAATGAGCTTCAATTCGTGGGAGAGGCCCTTGGCGATTTCGACCATCTGCTGCTGGCCAGGAGACAATTGGTATACCGGCCTCAAGGGATCGATATCGACCTCGAGATCCTTCAGAATCCGCCGTGCACCCTCGATCATCGGGCCGCGCTTGATGATACCAAGCGCATTGGAAGGCTGGCGGCCGGCATAGATGTTCTCAGCAACGCTCAGGGCGCCGACGAGGCTGCGCTCCTGAAAGACCATGGCCACGCCGGCATCGGCGGTCGCCTGTTCATTGAGGCCGATAAGCGACTTGCCATCGAGTTCGATCGTGCCGCTATCGGGCTGGTACACACCGGCCACGAGATGCATGAGCGTCGACTTGCCGGCGCCGTTCTCGCCGATGAGTGCATGCACCTCGCCGGGCTGCACTTCGAGCGACACATTGTCGACCGCGCGAACGCCCGGAAAAGTCTTCACTACATTGCGGATCACAAGGCGCAAATACCCACACTCCCCCGTCGCGGTGCCGCGCATTTCAAAGAATGCTGCACCGCGTGTTTAGATGTCAATTGCTTTCTGAGCTTTCACCCTATTCACATTCAAGAGCCCGGTAGCTCCAGCGTTGCCTCAAAGGCCTGAATGCCCTCGCCTGCAATCTCCACGTTTGCTCCGGCTAATTTACACCAGAGATCGCCGCCACGTTTCGACAGGTGGCGGCTATGAATTTCGGTTTTCCCGAGCAGCGGGGCCCAGTAGGGCGTGATGATACGGTGCGCGGTTCCGCAGACCGGGTCTTCGGGGAGTCCAACGGCTGGGGCAAAGACCCGGATGACGATGTCGCTGTCATTTCCGGGAGCCGTGGCGATCACCGCGCTACGATCAAGTGCCGCGACTTGTGCGAGATCGGGATCGAGCGCCGCAATCTCTTCTTGCGTCCGAAAAATCGAAACATAGCCAAAAGGCGCGACATAGGTTTCGCGCGGACTTGCTTTCAGAGAGCGTGCAACATCGGCTGCGCGGGGCGTCTGTTCATAGGGCATTACTGGCCATTGCACAGAGATGCCGTGCGACGACCGAGCGGCCCGGCGGCGATCGCCATTTGCCAGCCGGAAAGCGATGGTGTCGCGCCGCGAGCCGCTTAACGCGACAAAGGCCGCGGCTGCGGTGGCGTGCCCGGCGCCCGCATGCGGTGCGTCGGGTGTGTAAAATCTGAGGAGCGGCTCTTCGGTCTCCGGCGCCACAATCAGCGCCATGACATCAGCGCCGATGAGGTCGCTCAGCAAGGGCATCGTCGCATCGGCGTCAGGCGGAAGCTCCGTCGCCGTTACGACATAGGCCGGATTGCCATGAAAGACGTGGCGCGCAAACGTCACGACCTGGTGAAGCTTGACCTGCACGCGCTTCCTACGCCTTCAGCGGCTTGTAGGCGACGACCTGCATCTCGACCTTGCAGGGGAAGTTGAACTTCATCGGGAAGACCGATCGCACCGGCGGATCCTTGCTGAAATAGGTGACATAGATCGCGTTAAAGGCATTGAAATCGCGCGGATCGGTGATCCAGCATTCGCATTTGACGACGTCAGCCAAGGTGCAGTTCTCAAGCGCCAGCGCTTCCTTGATGAAGTCGAATGTCTTGTGGACCTGCTTGTCGAAGGGCATGTCGAAATTGCCGGTGCCGTCATCGAGAATATTGCCGGCCTCGTCATAGGTGAGGTCCGCGGGATCGAAGATCCAAGGGCCATAGGCGGATGTGTAGACGAAATCGCCGGCGCGGATTGTCTTTGAGATCGGCACGGCGTGATGGGCAGGATGGGCGCGTTTCATGAATGGGGTTTCCTCAGTAGCGGGCGCGAATCTTCCAGATATCGACAAGGTCATCGCCCTTCACGACGTGAAAGGCGGGAAAAAGGTTGACGGTTGGATCGCAATGCGAGGTCAGGAACTCGATCGTGTCGCCGAGGCCGGGCCCCTTGCCTTCGAAGTCGACGGCGCCGTGCTCGTCGCCCATGAAGCGGTAGGTGGCGCCGACCGGGGCGCCGCGGCGCGGCTGCGGCTTGCCGCTGTCGGTTGCAAATGCTTTCCACCCGGCATTGACGATGACGCAGCCGGGGCGATTGTTTGATACGACCGAGGCTGCAACGAAAAGCGATGGCTCAAAGGGATTTTCGTTTTCGTTGGTGACGATCGAGCCGTAGCAGGAGTCCATGAAGAGGAAGGAGCCGGGCTGCAATTCGGTCAGGAGGCCGGTGCGCCCGTCGACGGCGTGCGTTCCCGTGCCGGCGCCGGAAACGATCTCCGGCGCAAGTCCTGCTTGCTTCAGCGCGGCAATGAGCGCGCGCAGGCGATCCTGCTGTATTCCAGCCAAGCGCTGGCGTTCGCTCAAGGGCATGATCTGCTGGAGATTGCCCCAATAGGACTGGAGCCCGCGAAATCGCAGTTGCGGTTTGGCGGCGATATTTTTCGCAAGCGCCACGGCATCTTCGATGGTGGCACAGCCGGTGCGCCCGACCCCGAAATCAAATTCGACGAGGACATCCAGATTGCGCCCGCTCGCGGCGGCAATGCCTGCATAGGACTCGACATTCACCGGATTGTCGGCGATCGCCATGACGTCGGCGCCGCGCAGCAGAAGCTGGCCAAGCCGGTCGAGCTGATTGTGCGTCACCATCGGCGAAGTGAGGAGAATGCCGCCAATCCCGCCGAGCGCCATGCATTCGGCTTCTTCGATGGTCGCGCAAGAAGCGCCGAGCGCACCGGCGCGTTGCAGACGTTGCGCGATCTCCACGGATTTGTGCGCCTTGGCATGCGGGCGAAGCCCCACGCCCATGGCCTTCGCGCGTTCGGCCATCGTCGCGATATTGGCGTCCAGCAGATCGAGATCGATAAGCAGCGACGGTGTCGGCACGCTGGCGCGTGTGGTCCTCCCCATCTGATGCCTCCCATTTTCTCTTATCAAAACCACAATGGCGCTCGGGGTCAAGAGGTCATAGGTTGTTATGCTATTGACAATTCGAACATCAAGCCCGAACTTTTGTTCTTCGCTGAGAGGGCCAACAGTGGAAGAATGTGATCGATGAACATACAGCGCATCCCGGTTGGCCGGCGCAAGCGCTCGCACGAGATCGCCGAACTCATCGAGGGGGCGATTGCCTCGGGTGAGTTCGAGATCGGCTCGAAACTGCCGTCCGAAAAGGAACTGGCGGAGCGCTATGGCGTCGGTCGCCCGTCCGTGCGCGAGGCGCTGTTTCTCTTGCAGCAGCAAGGCTTCGTCGACGTCACGAGCGGTGCGCGGGCACAGGTCACCGCCCCCAACGCAAAATTTCTCTCCGACCAGCTCGCCGGCCTGGTCAAGCGCACCTCGGCGCGCGGGCAAGGCCAGACCTATATGGAACAGGCGCGGCTGCTCTTCGAATCGGGCGTCGCCTGGCAGGCCGCGCAATGTGCAACGCCTGAGGATGTCGAACGGCTGAAGAGGGCGCTCGATGCCAATACCGCGTCGATCGGAAACACGCCCGAGTTCATCCGCACGGACGTTGCATTCCACTACGAACTGACCGTGATCACCCGCAATCCGGTGTTCTCGGCGATCCACGATATTTTGGTACAGTGGCTGATCGATCAGCGCACCACGACCATTCACATGCCTGGCGCGGACTCGCTGTCGATCCGCGATCATACTGCGATCTACGAGGCCGTCGCGGCGCGCGATCCGATGCGTGCCTTTCACGAGATGACCAGCCATCTCAGGCTGATCAGCCAGCTTTATACTGAATCGAAGCGGCTGCATGATGAGATCATGCGCAACGTTGCCCGCGATGTCGCCGCGCGGATCGACCGCGAGAAGGAAGAAATGTGGGCGGGCCTGCGCGGAAGCGCAGAGAGCAAAGGCAAAGCGATCAAGAAACGGGGAGGCGCGACGTGACAACGGTGGTTCTCGGCGCCGGCGCGGTCGGCGTGGCTACAGCCTGGTACCTCAGCAAGGCCGGCGAGGACGTTATCGTCGTCGAGCGGCAGCCCGAGGCGGGACTCGAGACAAGCTGGGGCAATGGCGGCGTCATTCACGCCAGCGAAGTCGAGCCCTGGTCGCAACCGGGCATGCCGCGAAAGATTCTCGGCTGGCTGGGCAAGGAGAATGCGCCCCTCCTGCTGCGCTATGGCGCGATCCCGCATATGTGGCGCTGGGGCCTCGAATTCGCGCAGAACTGCACGCCCGATCGGTTCAAGGCCAATGCAAAGGCCAATCTCGATCTGGCACTGCATTCGCTCAAGTCGCTGCAGGAGATCGGCGCGGAAACCGGCATCAAATACGATCGCGCGACGCGCGGCGTGCTGAAGATCTACCGCTCCTCCGATTCGCTCGACGGCGCGCAACGCTCGACCGATTATCTGGCCGGCCATGGCCTGCTTTATGAGCGTGTCGACGCCAATCGCGCGGTCGAGCTTGAGCCGGCGCTCGAGGCGACAAAGCCGACAATGGTGGGTGCGCTCTATTTCGCGCGCGATGAAGTCGGCGACTGCAACAAGTTCACGCAAGGCCTCGCTGCTGCCTGCGCGGCGCGCGGCGTGAAATTTCGCTACGGAGAAACCGTCCAATCGATCGAGACGGCGAATGGGCGCGTCACCGGCGTGGTCACCAACAAGGAGCGCATTGCGGCCAACACGATCGTCGTTGCATTGGGAAGCTTCACCGCCCCGTTGCTGGCGAAGCTCGGAATTCGCGTCCCGATCTATCCGGTCAAGGGATTGTCGATCACCTTTCCGCGCGGCGCCTGGAACAGTGCGCCGCAGATGCCGGTCATCGACGACAGCAAGCTTTTCGGCCTCGTCCCGCTTGGCGATCGCATGCGCATCTCGGGTTCCGCCGAGATCAGCGGCTATGACACGATCCCGGCGCAGACGCGGGCGCAAGCGATTGCAGAAAATGCCGGCTTCACTTTTCCCGAGATGAAGCGCCATCTCGATCTCTCGAAGGCGCGCATCTGGGCGGGCCTTCGACCGGTGACCCCGGCCGGAACGCCAATCATCGGGCGCACCAGTGTCGGCGGACTTTGGGTCAATGCCGGACACGGGCATCTGGGATGGACGCTTGCCTGCGGCTCGGGCAGGGTCGCGGCCGATCTGATCGGCGGACGCAATCCGGGTATCAAGATCCCCGCCCCGCAAGGCGAGGTTTTACCTACGGCGGCGTGAGACCGCTCACTCTCGACAGTAAAATGGAGGACGTCAGCATGAGGAAGTTATTACTGGCCACCGCGATCTTGGGACTGCTCGCAGCAGCCCCCGCGATGGCGGATGAAGATGCCGCTGCCAAGGCGGTCGAGGCCGCCAAGCAATTTGCCGGCTCGACCATCACGGTCGTTGCCGAGGCAGGGCTTCAGGCGCTGCTTGATACGCAATATAGCGGTCCCGAATGGGAGAAGCTCACCGGCATCAAGGTAAAAGTCGTCGAGCTACCCTTCGAAGAAATCTATCCGAAGACCCTGCTCGAAAAGCAGGCCGGAACGGGCGGCTATGATACCTTGTTGATCTCGCCGGCGTGGCTCGCCGATCTCGTCTCGAACAATGTCGTTGAAGATCTCGATCCCTATATCGAGAAGTACGGCGTCAAGAGCGAGATGGACGACATCAATCCGGCCTTCAAGGATTGGATGAGCTATAACGGCAAGATCTACGGCCTCGTCGTCGATGG
Organism: uncultured Alphaproteobacteria bacterium; assembly: GCA_963805405.1. GTDB lineage: Bacteria > Pseudomonadota > Alphaproteobacteria > Rhizobiales > Aestuariivirgaceae > JAEUMG01. The sequence goes on from CAWDUC010000004.1 coordinate 80,938, forward strand.
CGACGTGCTCATCACCTATTACCGCAAGGACCTTTTCGAAGATCCGGAAAACCAGAAGGCCTTCAAGGAGAAGAACGGCTACGATCTCGCCGTGCCGAAGAACTACAAGGAGTTCGGCGACATCGCCTGCTTCCTGACGGACAAGTATCAGCCGGCCCTGTATGGCGCGGGCGTCATCAACACCGGCTATACGTTCTTCTTCTTCAGCGAACGATTCCGCAACAACGGCGGCAAGTTCTTCGATCCTGAAATCGATGAAGTCAACGGTCAACAGCGAGGCCGGCGTCAAGGCGCTCACCGAACTCGTCGAGCAGAACAAGTGCATGTCGCCGGGCATCGAAACCTGGGGCTTTGCGGAAAATCTCTCGGCGTTGAATGCCGGCGAAATCGCCATGACGATCTCATGGCCGCCGCTTGGGCGCTGGGCGCAGGGCGTCAATATCGAGGACAAGGCGCTGTCATGGGTGCCCAAGACGACCGTTGCCGACAAGGTCGGCTATTCGGTCAATCCGGGCGGTCACTCGGAAATGGCTTCGGGCTTCCTGTCGGGCGTCTCGACCGACAGCAAGAACAAGGATGCAGCCTATCTCTACGCGCAGTGGATGCATTCCAAGAACCAGAGCCTCGTCAACGTCATGAAGCCGGTCGGATTGCGCGACCCTTACCGCATGTCGCATTACGAGTCGGCTGAGTACCAGAACCTTTGGCCGGGTGCGAAAGAGTATCTGAAAGTCCTGAAGGACGGTGCGGCCTCCGGCTATGCCGACTTCTCATGGATCGAGACGTTCAAGTACCAGGATGCGATGTCGCGTGCGGTGAGCGCGGCGATCGGTGGTGAAGATCCCAAGGCCGCGCTCGATGCACTGGCGGCCGAGTGGGATCAACTCACGGAGTCGGTCGGCGTCGACAAGCAGCGTGAAGCCTACAAGGTCTGGGCGTCGAAGCCGTCGGCCTATCGCGAGTGAGCGCAACGCACGCAGTGGCAATCAAGACCGGCCGGCCCTTTTGGGCCGGCCGTCGCGGCACGGGGCTCGCTTTCGTGGCCCCGGCCATTTTCATCATGCTTCTCGTCGGACTCTTCCCATTTCTATGGGCGATCGTCGTCAGCTTCCAGGACATAACCGGCTCCAATCCGAACGGGAGCTGGGTCGGTCTCGCCAATTACCAGAAACTCGCCTCCGACCCGCGCGTATGGGCAGCGCTCGGTCGAACCATGCTCATCCTTGCGGTGGCACTGCCGATCGAAGTCGTCCTCGGCCTGCTGCTCGCCATGCATTTCCAGGCCGATCGGCCGTTCAAGCGCCTCTATGTCGCGCTGCTGGTTTTGCCGGCTATCGTTTCTCCAATGGTCGCGGGTTCGATGTGGCGCTTGATGCTCGACCACAAATTCGGACCGTTCAACCAGATCATCGGCTGGATCGCCGGCCATCCGATCGTTCTCCTGTGGACGGTCAAACCGCATCTTGCCTATTGGGCGATCCTCATTGCCGAAGTCTGGCAATGGACGCCGTTCATGTTCATCATTCTCATGGCGGCGCTGGCCAATGTTCAGCGCGAGCAGCTTGAAGCCGCGGAGATCGACGGAGCCGGCCGGTTTCGGATCTTCTTCAAGATCGTGCTCCCGGCGATCATGCCGGTGTTGAGCATAGCGATCCTCATCCGGGCGCTCGATCTCTTCAAGATTTTCGACATGGTCTGGCAATTGACGCGTGGCGGCCCGGGAACCAAGACCGAAACCCTGTCCATCTTCATGTTCGTCAAAGGCTTCCAGAGTTTCGAGACGAGTTACACGGCGGCCTTGGTGGTCGTGCTTCTGATTTTGCTGTCGATCGTCGTGACATTCGCGCTCCGGCGCATGGAGATCGCGCGATGAAGAAGGAAACCGCCCTCGGCACGATCGTCTGGTATGTCAGCTCCACGCTGATCGCGATCGTGATGCTGTTTCCGATCTACTGGATGTTCATGGTCTCATTGAAGCTCCCGGAGGAGATCTTCAAGTCGCCGCCCATCTGGTTTCCGAAAACCCCGCAATTCAACAACTTCCTTGCGCTTTTCCTGGATGGCGATGTCTGGTCGTTGTGGAACAGCCTGGTGATCGCCGGCGTCTCGACGATCATCGCCATGGTGCTCGGCACGATGTGCGCCTACGCGATCGTCAGGTTCAAGACGGGCGGCGATAATCTTGCGATCTGGATATTGTCGCAGCGCATGCTGCCGCCGATCGCCATCGTCTTCCCGATTTTCCTCGCCTATGCCGTCTTCGGGCTCTCCGACAGCTATCCGGGTCTGATCCTGCTCTATACCGCCTTCGCGCTTCCCTATGTGGTGTGGATGATGCGCGGCTATCTCGAAGAAGTGCCGGTCGAGCTCGAAGAGGCGGCGTTGGTCGATGGCCATTCGCATTTGAGCGTGTTGTGGAAGGTCACCGTGCCGATGGCACGCAACGGCCTGATCGCAACCGCGATTTTCGCCTTCGTGTTTTCCTGGAACGAGTTTCTATTCGCCCTGGTGCTCACCCGCACGGAAGTGATCACCTTCACGGTCCAGATCAGCCAGTATTTCGGGTCGCAGTCGACATTCTGGGCCAAGATCGCGGCGATGTCGGTGCTCGGCACGCTGCCGGTCTTCGTCGCGGTAACGCTGCTCCAGCGCTATCTGGTGCGCGGCATTTCGATGGGCGCGGTGAAGGGCTAGGGGTCCCTTCCATGCGGTTTTTTGAATTGGCTTGACTAAGTTCTATTTCTGTTCTAGACGGTCCTTATGGACTGGAATTCTGCCATCGAACGCTTTCGGGTGCCGCTCTTGGGCCACGTCTTGGAGTTGTTCGCCGAGGATCGGGCTGACCGAGGGTCGGACGATCGAGCGCGTGTCGAAGCCACTTCACCGCGAGGTGCTCCGCATCCTCGGAACAGCGGAATCAGCGGTGCAGGCGGCTGATCATCGCCGCGGCGCGCGACATCGTGGTGGAGTACAAGCCCAGGCGCCCGGCATCGGCAGAAGCCAAAGACCCCAGCAAAGACAAGGCCAGCCGAAAGCGAAGCCAAGCCGAGGCGCAATCGCCGCCCATTGTTCAATTTGTTCGACCAGCTCAAGCGCTTTGGCCGCCGCTTCAAGAAGAAACGCCGTGGCCCGGAGCCCCACGTTCATTCGATCGAGTCATTCCTCCAGCAGAAACAGGCTGAGATCGCCGCCGCTCAGGCAAAGCAGCAAGTCGTCGATGACGGCATGGTCAGTGCGAAGCATCTCGTCCGCCGCCTCGTCGCCGTCATGGATGCGCTGCAAGACATCCCGCGCCACGCCCTGCGGCTCGCACGCTGGGAGGCGCATCCCAAAGAAGACCGCCGCCCTGAGCGCTGGAGCCCCCTACGCCCTGGCCGCCCTCCCGGATTCCGCCAGCGGGCAAACCACGAGGTCGACGAGATCCTGAAAGAGTGCCACTGGCTGGTCCGAAGCATGCACCCGCCGCTCGACGACACATCGTAGGCGTATTCATCCGTCTACAGATTTGTTTCCATCACCCCTCATCCTTCGAGGCGCGCCTTTGCGCGCGCTTGAGAACGAGGGGTATTTTTATGCGTGCCTTCAACCTCCCCCTTGTGGGGAGGTCGAAATTTGCGAGGGCAAAGCCTGAAGCAAATTTCGGGTGGGGGTTTGGACGTTCAGCGCAACCCCCACCCTTGATCCCTCCCCACAAGGGGGAGGGAAATCCGTTGTCCGCCTTCTCCCACGAGGGCCACACCTCTCACCCCAGCGCAAGCCGGGGTCCATGAAATCATGTCGCGATGCATGCCGGCTTTCGCTGGCATGACGGTTCGTGTACGGATCAATGGAGGATAGGTATTCCCCTCCGTCCGTCGGTCCGCTGCTAGGCGTCAATGGTGGTGCCGGCCCGGTGCCAGACATCGCCGTTACAGGTCGGGCAGGGCGGCAAGGTTTTCCTCTCGCTCATCTCCAAGGTGGCCGCGCAACGCGGGCATGAGTACCAGCCCCGAGCAGTCGCGGGCGTTCCAGCCTCGATCTGCGGCGGCTCCTCAACGTCCCAGGGGGGATCGATCGACAGTCCCGGGCGGGGCCGGTCGGTTCCGGCTTTGAACACGGAAAGAAGACCATTGGTCTCGAGATAAGCGGCGCGGACCTCGGCGAGATTAGCGATCTTGTTCAATCGCAATTGCTCGAAGAGTTCGTCATGCCCGAGATTGGATTTGTCGAGCACCCGGCAATTGATCAGTCCGTCGCGAACGACCTCAACGCTCTTTCCCTCTATCACGTCTTCGAGGCGCGGGCTGCGGGTCATCAGATGGCTGAGTGCCTTGTCGAGCAGCACGACGACGGCAATCACGACCATGCAGTGGATGAGTGGCACTTCGGGGTAGAACATCGCATCGCCAACGGCGGAGCCTAAGGCGATGACAAGCAGGAATTCGACCAGCGAGAATTGCGCGATCGACCGGCTCCCGACCCAGCGGATCAGGAGGAGCGTGTAGACATAGATGACGATCGTCCGGAATGCGATTTCGAGGAGAAAGAGCGGCGGCTCGTCGCCAAACAGCATTCGGCCCATATCAAAAGCGACAACAGGCTCGGCCATGGATCAATCCCGGTTCAACGCCTCATAATCGTCGAACCGGCAACTGGTTCCATCGTGGTGCTGGACGGAACGGCCCCTCGCAATGCAAAGCCCCGCAAAGGCAAAACCTTGCGGGGCTTCACAGTGGGACAGCTCAGGCGATCAGGCGGCTTCCGCCTCGATGTTGACGGTCGCCTTGGCGATCTTGGTCAAGGCCTCGTCGGTCGCCTTTTCTTCCTTGAGCGTCTTTTCGAGCAGCTTGGCGGCTTCGTCCAGGCCCAATTCCTCGGCCCATGTCCGCAGCGTGCCGTAGCGCGAGATCTCATAATGCTCGACTGCCTGCGCGGCTGCCAGCAAGCCCGCGTCGAGGGCCGGCGATCCCTTGTATTCGCTCATGATTTCGGCACCTTCGTCGGTAATGCCGACGATCGCCGCACAGGTCTTGCCCTGAGCCTTCTTGTCGATCAGCGAGAATACTTCTTCGAGACGTTCGACATGTGTCTCGGTCTCGGCGCGATGCTTTTCGAAGGCCTGCTTCAGCTCGTCGGTGTTGGCGGCCTTCGCCATTTTCGGCAAGGTCGCGAGAATTTTCTTCTCTGCGAAATAGATGTCTTTCAGGGTGTCGTGAAAGAGTTCGTCCAGCGTCTTCGCTGTCTTGGCCATCTTTTGCTCCTGTTTCTGAAACGAGGGCAGAAAGGTCCCTCCTGACAGGCCATAATGAGGATGGCTCGCGCTTGTTCCGTGCTGCGAAGGCATAAGCTGGAATTTCGCCGCTGCCCGGGTGATCGTCTAGCTCTCGTCGCCGGATTGCAGCCACTGCGTGGCACGCTCGGCATTTTCCTCAGGCGGCGCCGTCCCGTCGATGATGAGCACGTCGGCTTCACCGACAGGCGGTTCCAACGCCGCGAGCTGGCTGTCGAGCAATCCAGGAGGCATGAAATGGCCACGGCGCTCCGCCATGCGGCGCTCCAGCTCGGGCCTTGAGACCATCAGGTAGACGAAGCGCAAGCCCGACCCGATGCCATTGCGCAGGCGATCCCGATAGGCACGCTTGAGCGCCGAGCAGGATCCGACCGAACCCGGGTTCGCGCCGAGGACCTTGGCGATATTGGCAAGCCACGGCCAACGATCGGCATCGGTCAGCGGCGTGCCGGCACTCATCTTGGCGATGTTTTCAGGCGGGTGCAGTGAGTCGCCCTCGATAAACTCCACGCCGAGCCGCTTTGCCAGGGCTGTTCCCAAGGTGGTCTTGCCGCTGCCGCTGACCCCCATCACGATGACCGGACCCAAATCTCGCCCCTTGCAACCCAATGATGCCTTGACCGGCTTGTCGGCGATATCATAGCTGAGCCTCGATTTGGAATGCGAGGAGCATGTCGTGAAGGCCATTGTCATTCATGCCGCCAAGGACCTTCGCGTCGAGGAACAACAGCCTCTGCGGCCCAAAGCCGGTGAGGTGGGGATTGCGGTCGGGGCAGGGGGTATCTGCGGGTCGGATCTGCATTATTACAATCACGGCGGCTTCGGCGCGGTGCGGGTCAAGCATCCGATGGTGCTTGGCCATGAGGTGGCCGGTACGATCTCTTCGCTCGGCCCCGGCGTCGAGGGGTTGTCGGTGGGCGAGAGGGTCGCCGTTTCGCCCTCGCTCCCCTGCAATGCGTGCGAGTATTGTCTCAAAGGCCTGCAGAACCACTGCCTGAACATGCGGTTCTATGGCAGCGCGATGCGCATGCCGCATGTCGACGGTGCCTTTCGCCAGCAGCTCGTCGCCGAGGCCGCGCAGTGCCACAGACTGGCTGACGGTGTAACGCTAAGCGAGGGCGCCTTCGCCGAACCTCTGGCGGTGACGCTGCACGCCGTCAACCGCGCCGGCGCGCTGCTTAACAAGCGGGTGTTGATTACCGGTAGTGGCCCGATTGGCGCGCTCTGCATCGTCGCGGCGCGAGCCCATGGCGCGCGCGAGATCGTCGTGACGGATGTGATGGATGGTCCTCTCGCCTTCGCGCGGGCGGTAGGAGCGGACGCAACGATTGATGTAGCGCGCGAGCCTGAGCGTCTTGCGGCCTATGGGGCTGGCAAGGGCACTTTCGATGTCATGTTCGAGGCCTCAGGCAATGCTGCAGCACTCGCCGCCGGTATCGACGTGTTGCGTCCGCGCAGCGTCCTGGTTCAATTGGGCCTGGGCAGTGGCGATATGGCGGTCCCGCAGAACAAGATCGTCGCCAAGGAAATCGAGGTGCGAGGATCGTTTCGATTCCATGAGGAGTTCGCGCTCGCCGTCGATCTCATCAACAAACGACGCGTCGACGTCCGGCCTTTGCTGAGCGACACTTTTCCGATCGATGAAGCAATTGCCGCCTTCGAACTCGCAAATGACCGGCGCCGGTCCATGAAAGTCCAGATCGCCTTCGGCTAGATGTAACGGCGAAGTATATTTTCGATGACCGCGTTTATCTCGGCATGGGCGTGCCCGTACCACGAGCCGTGACCCATGCCGTCCAAGACATGCAGTTGCGCGTTGGGAATGAGGCGCGCCAGTTCCTCGCCGTCTTGCGGGGGAGCCTGCACGTCCTCATTGAACGCGATGACATGAACGGGAACCTTGACTGATGGCAGTAGCGCGCGCTGATCGAATGTCAGCGAAGCGTCCCATTGGGAAATCAACGAACCCTCATTTTCACCCGAATCCATCCATTCGAGCATCAGGCTTTTCAGCTTCGGCCAAAGGATCCGATCGCCGAGCGCGCGGGCCGGGTAGAGCATGCTCGCATAATGAGTAACACCCATCATGCCGTCGAGCCTGCCGCCCCGCCTGCGGAAGTCGATCTCGGCTTCCTGGTAATCCCAGCCCCAGCCGGTGCTCCACGCGCCGGACCCCATGACGATGGCGCAGCGCACCAGGGCCGGATGATCGATCGCCACCTGCTGGACGATCGCCGAACCCAGTGAAGTGCCGATGAAGCTCACGGGGCCGCGGCAAACGCTAGCGACCAGCTCGGCGACGTCGTTGGCGAAATCCTCGATCGGCCATGGCAATGGCGCCGTACAGATGGTTTCACCGATGCCGCGATTGTCGAACACGGTACTTCGGAATGAATGATCGAAATGCGGTGTCTGGAAACGCTGCCAATCGACGCCGCGCGTGCCTCCGCCTCCGACCCACACCAGGTCGGGACCGGATCCCGTCTGCAGGTAGTTGATCGATGATAAGGAGCCATCATGGACCGGCATCTGACTCTCGCTTGCTGCTTTCCAAACCGACCCTTGCCATTTCCCTCCAGCGGCAGCAATCTTCGATCTAACGGGCTGCCGGAGGGCATCGCGACGCACGGCTTGCGTTCGGTACAAGTGCGTGAAGACAAACGACAACAATAATCGGAGGAAACGAAATGAGACGCTTGGGGTTGGTCGCGGTTGTTGCGGCATTGGCATTGTCTTCGGCTACCGCCTTTGCCGACGACACCATCCGAATTCTCTGTCCGACCTGGCCTGGATTCGCGCCGGTTCATGCAGCGCGCGACCTCGGCTATTTCAAGGAGGAGGGGCTTGAGGTCGACATCAAGTTTGAAGACGACCGCGCCAATGTCATGGCGGCCATGGCGCGCGGCGATATCGATGCCGACATGCGCACCGTCGGTGAACATCAGGGCCGGCCGCGCGATGAGAACACGCCCGGCGTGATCATCGGCACCATCGACCAGTCGCTTGGCGGTGATGGTATCGTCTCCGACGCAACGATCAACACAGCGGCCGATCTCAAGGGCAAGGTGGTTGCAGCCGAGCTCAATATCCCGGCTCGCCTCATCTTGCAGCTCAAGCTCAAGGAAGCCGGGCTGACCCTCGCCGACCTGCAGATCAAGGATATCGCAACCGCCGATACCGTTGCTGTGTTTGCCGATCCTTCGATCACGGCGGTCGCAACCTACGAGCCCTACATGTCGCAGGCGGTCAAAGTTTCGGGCCGCGATGGCTCCAAGATTCTTTACTCGTCGAAAGACACGCCCGGCATAATCACCGATATCATTTCGGTGCGGCGCGACGACCTTGCCGCAAATCCGGAAAAGTATCGCAAGTTCCTGCGCGGCATTTACCGGGCGATCGATTACGCCAACAAGGAGCCGAAAAAGTTTGCCGAGCTGGTGGCGCCGAACTTCAACCTCACCGGCCCCGAGGTCGAAGAGATCTTGACCGGCGGCGTTCACTACACGCCTTATGAGGAAGCCGTCGAATATCTTGGCCCGGCGGGCGGCACTGGCAAGTTGCACGGGATTTTCGATACCATCATGCAGCTCAATCTCGAGAACGGGGCGGCTGACAACAAGCTGGTTGCCACGCAACAGATCGACAATTCGACTATTCAAAATCTGTTTGACGGCAAGACCCGTTAATTACAGCGATCGGGCCGGCGCGCGCGAACAGCGAGCCGGCCCCTGCCACACGGGCGCTCATGCTGCGCAATCTCCTGACATTTCGCGGACGCTCGATGCGCGGCGTCGAAGTCGCGATCGGCATCGCGGTTACGCTTTTGCTTATCGGGTTCTGGGAACTTGTCTCTTCCAGCGGCCTCGCCAATCGCCAGTTTCTGCCGCCGCCCTCGGCCGTCGTGGCGGCGACCTGGAACATGCTCAAAAACCAAAACCTCTTATGGCATGCCTGGGTCTCGACCATGCGGGTGTGGCTGGCGTTCCTGATAGCCGCTCTCATGGCGATCCCCATCGGGATCCTCATGAGCAGCTACCGGATCATCGGGGCGGCGTTCGAGCCGGTCATCGACTTCATCCGCTATCTGCCGGTGCCAGCCCTCGTTCCACTGAGCATCATCTGGTTCGGCGTGGGCGAGACCACAAAGCTGTTCCTGTTGTGGCTCGGGACGTTCTTCCAGCTTGTCCTGCTCGTTGCCGACGACATGCGGCGCGTGCCGCACGAATATATCGAGACCGCCTACACGCTGGGCGCCCGCCCGCGCCAGATCCTGACCGACGTCGCCTTCCGGGCGATGCTGCCCAATCTTGTCGATAATCTGCGTATCACGCTTGGCTGGTGCTGGACCTATCTCATCATCGCCGAGATCGTCGCGGCCGATTCAGGATTGGGTTTCGTCATCTGGACGGCGCGGCGCTACATCAAGACGCCGGAGGTCCTGGCCGGCGTCGTGGCGATCGGCATCATTGGCCTCGCGACCGACCAGGCCATCCGCTTCCTGCACCGCCGCTGGTTCAAGTATCTGTGAGCGCCCGGCGATGACCGCTTATCTTGCATTCGACCGGGTGACAAAGGAGTTCGACACGCCTTCGGGAAAGCTTCAGGTGATCGCGCCCTTCTCGCTCGATATCGCGCGCAACGAAGTGGTCGTCTTCCTCGGGCCGTCGGGCTGCGGCAAGACTACTCTGATGCGCATGGTCGGCGGCCTCGACGAGCCGAGCTCGGGAGCGATCCTCCTTGATGGTGTTCCGGTCGGCGGGCCGGATCGGCGACGAGGCATGGTGTTCCAATCCTATTCCTCATTCCCCTGGCTCACCGTTGCCGGCAATGTTGCCTTCGGCATGCGCTACAGGGACGATCTGTCGAAGCCCGAAAAGCGGGAGCGCATCGGCCATTACCTATCTCTGGTGGGGCTTGCGGATTTTGCCGATGCCTTTCCCAATCGCATCTCCGGCGGCATGCGCCAGCGGGTGGCGATCGCGCGCACGCTCGCGGCGGGATCGGAAATCCTGTTGATGGACGAACCCTTCGGCGCACTTGATGCACAAACGCGGGAGCATCTGCAGACGCAATTGCGAACCATCTTGCATGAAGATGCCAAGACTATCGTCTTCGTGACGCATGATGTCGAAGAGGCGCTCTTCCTGGCCGATCGGGTCATCGTCTTTTCGCGCCGCCCGGCGCGACAATTAATGGTACTCGACGTCAAGGCGCGGTTTGGAAATTCGCGCAACCTGGCTTTGCGTGAATCGAAGGAGTTCTTCGACCTGCGCAATGATGTGCTTCGCCAGGTGCGTCAGGAAGCAGGAAGCGCGGTGTCATGAGCGACCTCCAACTCTCCACCAAACGTGTCGTCATCACCGGTGCCAGCCGCGGGATCGGGCTCGGCGTGGCGCGTGGCTTTGCCGCGGCGGGTGCAAGGCTGCATCTGGTGGCCGATGATGCTGCCGTCATCGACGTGGCGCGCGAGCTTGGTGCAACGGGGCATGTCGCCGACATCACCGATGCGCGGGCCATCGAAGCGGTCTTCGAGACGATCGGTAAGCATGACGTGCTGATCAACAATGCCGGCCTGGAGCGGATCACACCGCTCACCGACACGAGTGATGAGTTCGAGCGTGTTTTTCGGCGCATCGTCGAGATCAATGTGGTGGGCACGTATCTGGCGACACGCGCGGCATTGCCTCGCCTCGTCGACGGTGGTGCCATCATCAATACTGCTTCAGTCTGGAGCCGTTCGGCGGAGGCCGGCTTTGCCGCCTATGTCGCCTCCAAGCATGCGACGATCGGCTTGACCAAGACCTGGGCGAAGGAGCTTGGCCCGCGCGGCATCCGTGTCAATGCGGTTTGCCCCGGCTGGGTCAAGACCGGTGCTTCGATGCTGTCGCTCAAGCGCATGTCGGAGCGTTCGGGCACATCGGAAGCCGAGTTGCTTGATGCAATAACGGGTGCGCAGATTTTGCCCGGCCTGATGGAGCCCGACGATGTCGCCGGGCCCTATCTCTTCTTGGCCTCGCCGCTTGCCGCAAATATCACCGGTCAATCGCTTGGTGTCGATCGCGGAGAAGTCCCATGGTGAGGCCTCTGGAAGGTCGCAGGGCGTTGGTGACGGGCGCGGCCGGCGGTATCGGCAGCGCCACGTGTCGCGCCTTGGCGGAGGCGGGGGCCAAGGTCGCCGGCCTCGATCGGGTTGCGATGCGGGATGAACCGCAGTTCTTCGTGACAACCGACCTCACCTCCGAAGCCGATATCATCGCGGGAGTAGGAGACGTTGCTCGCAAATTCGGGGGCATCGACATTCTCGTCAACAATGCCGGCATCATGCGCGAGGCGGGAATACGCGATGTGACCGCGCAGGATATCGATCTCCATTTCGCCGTGAATGTGCGCGCGGCGATACTTGTAACCAGAGAGACGCTTAAGTTCATGGGTACGGGCGGCCGGATCATCAATGTCGCTTCCGAGCTTGCCTATCTCGGCCGCCAGAACGCCTCCGTCTATGTGGCGACGAAGGCTGCGATTCTTGGCCTCACGCGCTCCCTGGCGCGCGAGCTTGCGCCGGATATTCTCGTCAATGCCGTGGCGCCAGGCCCGACCGACACGCCCTTGCTTGGTTTTGACGGCCTGACCGAAAGCCAGAAGGCGCTCGAACTCGCCAATCCGCTTGGCCGCATTGGCCTTCCCGACGAAATCGCCGCAGGCATCGTCTATCTTGCAGGGCCTGGCGCCGGTTTCGTGACCGGCCATTGCCTCGGCATCAATGGCGGGGCGGCGATGGTGTAATGAGAGGAGCTGACAGATGATCCGCAATCCCGTTCCATGGCCGAATGGCGCGCGCTGTGCCGTGGCTATTACTCTCGATATGGACGCGGACAGCCTGATCCATATTGCCAAGCCGCATGATTTCGATCACCCGTGTCTCGGCGATCTCGATGCTGCGCTACGGGCCCGACGTTGCGATCCCGCGCATTCTCGAAACCTATCGTCGCTTCGGCCTGAAGCAGACGTTCTTTATCCCTGCCTGGTGCATCGAGCAGCATCCCAAGGCGGTAGAGGCGATCGTGAAGGATGGTCACGAGGTCGGCTTCCATGGCTACATACACGAAGCGCCCAACGCCTTGCCGCGCGAGGAGGAGCATCAGTGGATGCGCCGCTCGATCGAGGTGATCACGCGTCACACCGGCAAACGACCGCGCGGCAATCGCTCGCCGCTCTATAATTTCTCGATCGACACGGCCGATCTCCTGGTCGAGGAGGGGTTCCTCTATGACGCCTCCCTGATGGGCGATGACATTCCCTATCTCCTCAAGACCAAGGGTGGCGAGCTTGTCGAATTGCCGTCGCACTGGGCCTGCGATGACTGGCCGCCTTATGTGCAGAGCATGGATCTCGACTACATGATGCAGATCGTGTCGCCAGACCGCGCCATGGAAGTCTTCATGGCGGAATTCGAAGCGCAGTGGGAATGCCGCGGATTGTGGATCGGTGTGTGGCATCCTTTCGTGTCAGGCCGCCTGGCGCGCTGGCTGCGTGTCGAGAAGATGATCGAGCAGATGCAGAAGAAGGGCGGTGTGTGGTTCGCGACGCTCGAAGAGATAGCGCGTCACGTGCGCGCCGTGACCGACAACGGCACCTACAAGCCACGTGTCGATAATCTTCCCTATTATGCGCAGTCGCCGATGCCGGTGCCGTGGCCGTCCGCTACCGGGGGCTGATCTCCCGGCTAAATGGCTTGGGTCGCCATAGGCCGGCGTGACTTCGCGCTCGTGACCGCACACTCGACATTGGCGATGCCGCGTGCCCCGTCCTCGAATGTCGGATGGAGGACTTTGTCGCCGCGCATGGCGCGCCAGGATTCGGCGATCACATTGCGAAAGGCATCGAGATAGCCTTCCGGATGGCCGGCCGGCACCATGGCGCTGAAACGATCGTCGGCATGGAGGCGATCGGGATTGCGCTCGCGAATGCATTTCTCGCCCAGGCGGCGTTCGATAAAACTGTTGGGCTGTTCCTGCAACCAGTCGAAGCCGCCTGTGTCGCCATCGACGGACAGTGACAAATGGTTCGGATTGCCGGGCGACAAGGCCATGATCGTCGCCGTGCCGCTGGCGCCGCTCTTGAAATTCACCAGAAGATCGGCCTGGTCTTCGAGGGAAACATCGACAGCGACCTTGCCTCCCTGCAGCGCCTTTCCGGGCGGGCGCGGGCCTTGTCCGGCTTCGCCGGTCCATGAGCGTTGCGGACGGCGGGTATGGAAGTTGGCGGTGATCTCTTGAATGCGATCACCGGTGATGAACTCCGCAAGGTCGAACCAATGAACACCGTAATCCATCAGTGCGAAGGCATCGCCGACCGTGCCGGGTGAGAAGTGCCAGACGTATTTCTCGGGATCGAAGACATCCTGCGATAGATAGAGTCCGCTTACCCGCCACAGCGCGCCGAAATCGCCATTTTGTACGCGCCGACGCAATTCACGAACGAGCGGATAGCCGCGATAGCAATAGGCAATTGCACCCACGCGCTTCGCCTTGTCGGCCGCCTCGATCATGCGCCGGCAGTCGTCAAGATTGGTCGCCATCGGCTTTTCGCACATGACATGAGCGCCCGCCTGGAAGGCCTTGATCGCGTGTTCCTTGTGGAAGTGATTGGGCGAACAGACATGCACCACATCGGGTTTTTCGGCGCGCAGCATGGCGTCGACATCATCATAGGCCATGCCGGAACCGAAGCCTTGGGCCGAGGCAAGGGTGCGCCCGCAGGCAGCGACGACCTCGCCTCCGAGTTCACGGATAAGCCGTGAATGAACCCGCCCGATATAACCGGTCCCGATGATCGCGGCGCGCATGCCTTTCTCCTAATGATTGTGTTGCGCGAAAAATGTGGCAAGCCCGCAAAGAAGCAGCTGATCGCGCCTGGCTTCTTCGGGCGGATTGCGAACCGGCGTGCCGTTTACGACCGCCTCCCAGAAGCCTTCGAGTTCACGAATATAGGCTTCCTCATAGCCGGCATTGGTCTCGGTGACATTGAGGACATGGCCATCGCTCTTCTCGACGATGAGGCGGGTCGGCTGATGATTGAGATATGGCGAGGGAAATACGAGACGCATGATGGCATCGTCGAAATAGAGACTGATCGTCTCGCGGTAATCGGCAAGGGCGGGCACCGCGAGATGGACCATGTTCCACATTGCCTTTCCACCCGGCAGTCTCACCGTACCCAGTCCGCCATCTGCGCCGGCAAAAATCTGTGCGCCGACGATTTCGCCGTCACCGATTCCCAATCTGTCGAGCAGGCCGTGCACCGCATTGACGTCGTGGATGAGGCTCGAACAATAGGCCGAGCAGAATCCGCGGAAGGCGAGATCATCGAGCCTGCCCGGCACTGCGCGCGCGACCTGCTCTGCCTGCTTGCGCCGGCCGTCATCGATGACGCTTTGCGCGATATCGGCTTCGCGCCGGAACGCATGATGGCGCACGAAGGGCCAAGCATCAGGATCATTCACTTCGACAGAGACATAGCGCAATGTCTCGGCGTTGCCCGGCATGAGTTTGAGTGCTGCTTCATAGTGAGGATCGAAGCGCTTCATATAGCCGACCTGCACGACGCGATTGGTGCGATCGCGCGCCGCGATGATCTGGTCGATGTCGGAGGGCGCGTAGCACAAGGGCTTCTCGCAGAAAACATGCAACCCGCGATCAAGCGCCGCCAACACCTGCTCGTGATGGAGCGGATCGGGCGAGGCGATAAGCACGGCATCAAGCGGCGTTTCGAGGACCTGGTCGGGGCGCTCGAAGACCGGCACTCCGAAGGTCTCATGCACGAACTGGCGCGAGCCGGCGGACGGGTCGCATACGGCTTTGACGTCGAATTTATCGCGCAGCCGCAGAAGATTTGGGATGTGTTCGACCTGGGCGATCATCCCCGCCCCGATGACGCCGATCCTGATGCGCGACATGGATTGCTGACCTCATTATTCGGACGCGTTTGACTCGCCCGATGAAACGGATATTCTAATTAATGCGCGATTGAAACAAAAATGCCAGCCCGCTCGCGGATAGTGCCACTGGGTTGGAAAAGCACGCATCCAGGGAGAGAAACATGCGCGTGATCCAGAAATTTCTGTTGAGTTTGATGGTTTTATTCGGGTTGACGGCCTTGGCCGCGGCCGAGACGAGGGTGGTCTTCGTGACCCACGGCCAGGGCGGCGACCCCTATTGGTCGGTGGTCAAGAACGGCATGGACGATGCGGCGAAGACGCTTGGCGTCAAGGCCGAGTACCTCGCGCCAGAGACCTTCGACATGGCCAAAATGGCCCAGATGATCGATGCGGCGGCGGCTTCAAAGCCTGACGGCCTTGTCGTGTCGATCGCCGATCCGGCGGCCTTGAGCGGCCCGATCAAGAACGCGGTCGCGGCTGGCATTCCGGTGATCGTGATCGATTCCGGCGGCTCCAAGCTCACCCGCGAATTGGGTGGCCTCCTCTATTTCGGCCAGAACGAATATGAAGCCGGCGTCATGGCCGGCGAGCGCATGAAGAAGGAAGGCATCACCAAGGCGGTCTGCGCCAATCACGAGGTCGGCAATATCAGCCTCGATGATCGCTGCGCAGGCTTCGCCAAGGGACTGGGCGTCGACGTGCCGGTGGTCAATGGCGTGATGGATCCGACCGAGATGAAGAACCGGATCAGCGCCTATCTGACCACCAATCCGGATACGCAGTTCCTGTTGACCGTCGGCATCGGCGGCGCCGAGCCGGGCCTGATGGCAATCGAGGAACTGGGACTCACCGGCAAAGTCAAGATCGGCACATTCGATTTGTCGCCGACGATTTTGCAGGCAACCGCCGACGGCAAAATGGAATGGGGCATTGATGCCCAGCAGTATCTGATGGGCTATATTCCGGTCGTGATGTTCGATCTCATGGCCAAGTACAAGCTCGCCCCGATTGCCGACTATCCGACCGGCCCCGGCTTCGTGACCAAGAGTGAAGCCGCTGCCGTCATCGATCTCGCCAAGCAGGGCAAGCGCTAGTATCGCGGGCGGCCGGTGACAGCACCGGCCGCCAATTCCGTCAATTCATCACGAAGGCGATCGGGCCGGATGTCTGTTGACACTCAAGACGAACGGGTGAGATCCGTCTCGGCTCTGTCGCGCTTGCTCAGCCGGCCGGAGCTGGGCGCAGCGGCGGGGGCATTGCTTGTCGTCGTCTTTTTTGCGCTCGTCGCCGGCAATAGCGGGCTTTTCAGCGCCAAGGGGATCGTCAATTTCCTCGAGGTCTCCGCGCAATTGGGGATTCTCGCGGCAGCCGTTGCCATGCTGATGATTGCCGGTGAGTTCGACCTGTCGATCGGTTCGATGATCGGCTTTGCCGGAATTCTCATAGCAATTCCAACCATTGCCTGGGGCTGGCCAATCTGGGTATCGATCCTCCTCGCTTTCGCGGTTTCGATGCTGGTGGGCTATCTTAACGGCCTGATTGTCGTGAAGACCGGTCTGCCGTCCTTCATCGTGACGCTCGGCAGCCTGTTCATGCTGCGCGGCCTGACTCTCGGCGTCACGCGCGTCATCACCGGCCGCACCCAGGCGTCCGGCATACACGAATATTCCGACCATGATTGGATCACGCCCTTCTTTGCAGGCCAGGTCTTTCAGGGCCCCATGCGCTGGCTCGCCGATATGGGCTGGATCGACAAGCGACCGAGCGACGGATTGCCCATCGTCCAGGGCATCCCCGTCTCGATCCTGTGGTGGATCGGTCTAACGATCGTCTTCACTTGGATCCTGATGCGCACCCGCTTTGGCAACTGGATCTTTGCAAGCGGTGGCGACGCCAATGCGGCGCGCAATGTCGGCGTGCCGGTGGCCCGCACCAAGATCATCCTCTTCATGATGACCGCCGCGTCTGCTGCACTCTTTGCGACCATTCAGGTGCTGGTGACCGGGTCCGCCGATACGCTGCGCGGCAATCTCAAGGAATTCGAAGCGATCATCGCTGTCGTGATCGGGGGTACCTTGTTGACCGGCGGCTATGGTTCTGCCGTCGGCGCCATGCTTGGCGCCTTCATATTCGGCTTCGTCCAGATGGGCATATTCTACACAGGCATCGACACCGACTGGTTCAAGCTGTTCATGGGCGCGATGATGGTGATCGCCGTCCTCTTCAACAGCTATGTCCGCAACCGCGCGATGAAGAGCAAGTGATGCCGCCCGTCGTCGAGCTCAAGGATGTCAGCAAGTATTTCGGCAAGGTCATTGCTCTCAACAATGTCACGTTCGACTTGCGCAATGGCGAGGTCCACTGCCTTTTGGGCGATAATGGTGCCGGCAAGTCCACATTGATCAAGATCCTGTCCGGCGTGCATGTGCCGGATTCGGGCGAGATTCTCATCGAGGGTCAATCGGTGCGCTTCACCTCGCCCAAAGAGACGCTCGATCGTGGCATTGCGACTGTCTATCAGGACCTGGCGCTCGTTCCGCTAATGAGCGTGGCGCGCAACTTCTTTCTCGGCCGTGAGCCTCTGAAACGGTGGGGTCCACTTACGCAGTTCGATCTCGATTATGCGAATGCGACGGCCTATCGCGAACTCAACAGCATGGGCATCCAGTTGCGCGATCCCGAACAGCCGGTTGGTACATTGTCGGGAGGCGAGCGCCAGTGTCTCGCCATTGCCAGGGCCATCCATTTTGGCGCCAAAGTGCTCATCCTCGACGAGCCGACTTCGGCCCTGGGCGTCCACCAGGCGTCGATTGTCTTGAAGCTCATCGCGCAGGCCCGCGTGCGCGGAATCGGGGTGATCTTCATTTCGCACAATGTGCATCACGCCTATGCGGTCGGCGATCGCTTCACGATCCTCAAGCGCGGGCGTAGCACCGGCACCTATCCGAAGGGTGGCATCACCCGCGACGAACTCCTCAATCTCATGGCGGGCGGCAAGGAACTGGTCGATCTCGAAAAGGAATTGGCAGTTCTGGGGACCATCCCGACGGCTTGAACTTTTCTCAACTCAGGAACTCACGACAATGGCGGTAAGACTCGGCATCAATCCCATCGGCTGGACCAATGACTGCATGCATTGGCTGGGCGGCAACATCCCTCTCGACACGTGTTTGTCGCAAGCCAAGGCCGCCGGCTTCTCAGGCGTAGAACTGGGCCGGAAGTTTCCGCGCACGGTTACCGCCCTGCGGCCGATCCTGCGGAAGCACGCGCTTTCACTCGTTTCCGGCTGGTATTCGGGCGAAATCCTGCGGCGCGACTGGAAGAGCGAAATGAAGGCGATGAAGCCGCATTTCGATCTTCTCAAGGGCTTGGGTTGCGACGTGCTGATCTATGCCGAGGCGGCCGGCAATATCATCAACGAGGTCGGCGCCGGCGTTTCAACGCGGCCGCGCGTCGACAACTGGAAGCGCTATTGCGAAGAACTGTCCGCCCTTGCCGATGCAATGGCCGAGAAGGGGCTTCGCATGGCCGTGCATCATCACATGGGCACGGCGATCGAGAGTGCCGAAGATATCGACAGGCTGATGGCTGGCACACGGGACACGGTAGGACTTCTGCTCGACACCGGGCATCTTACCTTTGCCGGCGGCGATCCTGTCCAGACGGCGCGCAAGCATATAGGGCGCATCAATCACGTTCATTGCAAGGACATACGCGGCTATACGCTGGAAGCCTGCCGCAGGCGCGATGTCAGCTTCTCGCAAGCCGTGGTGAGCGGGATTTTCACCGTGCCGGGCGACGGCATCGTCGATTACCCGAAGGTCTTCGCGATACTTGCCAAGGGTGGCTATAAGGGCTGGATCGTCCAGGAAGCCGAGCAGGATCCGCGTTGCGCCGATCCGGAGATCTTTGCAGAGCTCGGAAACGCCGCCATCCGAAAATTGTGCGCGTCCGCCGGACTCAAGATTGCAGAGTAGCCCAATGGCACGGAAATCACTCGGTATCGGCCTGATCGGCTCGGGCTTCATCGCCCGCTGCCATGTCTTCGGCTATCGCCAAATGCCCGTTGCCTTTCCCGCCGTAGGAGCGGTTCCTCGTCTCGAGATTGTCAGCGATGTCACGACGGAATTGGCCGAACGTGCTGCCGATCAATTCGGATTTGCCCGCTCGACCTCCGACTGGCGCAAGGTCGTCACCGATCCCAAAGTCGATATCGTCGACATCTGCGTGCCGAGCCAATTGCATCGCGAGATTGCATTGGCGGCCATCGCCGCGGGCAAGACGATCTATTGCGAAAAGCCGGTCGGGCTGTCGAGCGTAGACGCCAAGGATATGGCCATTGCCGCCGGCAAGGCGAAGATCAAGAGCCTCGTCGGCTTCACCTATCTACGCAATCCCTTGATGCGGCTGGCGGGCGAAATTGTCGCCGACGGCACGATCGGTGAAGTTGTCAGCTTTGCGGGTACTCACAACGAAGACTATATGAGCGATCCCGACGCGCCCTTCTCGTGGCGCTGCGACGCGAGCATTGCTGGCAAGGCTGGAGCACTCGGCGATCTCGGCTGTCACATCATTTCGATTGCCCGAATGCTTGCCGGTGAGATCGCGGAAGTAAATTGCGATCTGCGCACCGTCTATAAGGAACGAAAGCTGCCAGATGGCCGGTTGCGCGAGGTCGAGAACGAAGACGAGGCGAACGCGCTGATCCGCTTCAAGTCCGGCGCGCGTGGCACCATCGCTTCGAGCCGTATCGCGACCGGTGCAAAAATGCGCGTCGGCTTCGACCTCATCGGCACCAAGGGGGCCTTGCGATTTGACGGCGAGCGCCTGGGCGAGTTGCAACTCTATGCGCGTGATGCAGGTGACGGGCGCTTGGGTTTCAAGACGATCTATGCCGCGCCGAGCCACCTTCCCGGTGGTGTCCTGCTGCCTGGGCCGGCGCATGGCATCTCGTTCAACGATCTCAAGACGATCGAAATCCGCGATCTCATGGAATTGGCGGCAGGTACCGCCGATCCTGGACCAGATCTCGCGGACGCCGCGCGGATCGGCGCGATCGTCGATGCAATGCTTCAATCGGGTGCCAACCGCCAGTGGGTCGCCCCGCAGTTCTAGGACTGCTCGCGAACACCGTGGCCCTGTACACTTTTGAAGGCAAACTAAGGCCCTAGGGCTGCACTTCCTCAACCTGCGAGCAGGGAAATGCCTCGGCGATGCAATAATGGTAGTTGCCCTTTTTCGAGCACCCATATTGCTTGTACTGCGCCTTCGCCCAATCATTGTATTTGCCGCCGAAACGCTTCCAGGCCTGATACTCCCAGTTGCCACGGGCGCGTTGCTTGGCCTTATCAAGCTTGGTCGCCTTCTGCGTTTGTGAGCCAATATATGTCATCTTGCAGCTTGGACCCGGCGTTACGCCGTTGGGAGCCCGGGCGGCCACTGTTGCGACGCCGGCGCTCATCACCAGCGCGGCGGTGACAATGGTTAGTAAGCCTTTGCGAACGAGCATCTGAATTTCCTCCAAGCCGTTTCGGTTTCACTTGCGGCGGGGGATTAACCTCGACGCGTTGAAAGGGCGTTGAATGGGTCGTTCAGTTGCGGTTTAGAATGTTACGTCGCGATCCGGCCCATCGGCGCCCCCAGTCTTCCCATGGCAGGCCTTGGGGCGAAATCTCTCCGTTGATGTCGAAATTTTGACAAACCGGCCGCTCCAATCTGCGCGTACTTGTGCAGACGGGCATCAGACCAAAACCAGGAGCAGCGCCGTGAAATTCCAACTCGCGATAAATCTGGAGCGCATGGACGACAGCCTCGACATGCGCGACGTCGCCCGGCATACGCTTGACATGGTGCAGATGGCGGAGGCCGGCGGCTTCAAGACGGTCTGGGCTGCGGAACATCATGCGCTGGAGATGACCATAGCGCCCGACCCGTTCCAGATCCTCGCCTGGTGGGGCGCTCATACAAGCACCATTCGATTAGGCACGGCAGTGGCCGTTGCCCCCTATTGGCATCCGATCAAGCTCGCAGGCGAAGCGGCGATGGCCGATCTTCTCTCCGGCGGGCGTCTGGAATTCGGCATCGGCTCGGGTGCCTATCAGCGCGAGTTCGATCGCATGTATCCCGGTCTCAAGCAGACCGAGGGCTGGAAATACATGCAGGAAATGCTGCCCGCCATACTGGCGCTGTGGAAAGGCGACTACGAGCACAAGGGCGAGTACTGGCAATTTCCGCTTTCGACTTCAGTGCCAAAGCCCTTGCAGCAGCCGCACCCGCCACTCTGGGTCGCGGCGCGTGCGCCGGTTACATACGACTTCGCCGTGAAGCATGGGCTCAACATCATGTCGTGGCCGCTCACACGGCCGATGTCGGAAGCCGAGCTCTACAAATCGCGCCTGGACGAAGCCATGGCCAATAATCCCGGCAAGCCCAGGCCGATTTTCTCGATGATGCGACATACCGCGCTTTACGATCGCAAGGATGATTGGATGGTGCCGGTCAAAGCGGCGCAACGCCAACTCGGGCAATTCGAGAATCTGTTCAAGAATCTCGGCGACGTGGTGAACGGATTCCCCAAGCAGCTCGACTTCAGCGAGATTGCCAATCGCGCGGAGTATGATCCAAAGATGCTGAGTACGAACCTGATGTTCGGAACTCCGGACGAGGTGATTGAGAAGCTCAAGCCCTACAAGGCGCTGGGAGTCGACGAGTTCACCTACTACGCCAGTCTCGGCCTTGGATTGAAAGAGCAGAAACGTTCGCTTGAGCTCTTCTGCAAGCACGTCATCCCGGCCTTCACGTAATTCATCGCAGGAATCGCTTATGGTCGGTCATGTCGAAGTGACGCGCAACGGGCATGTGCTCGAAGTCAAATTGAACAAGCCCAAGGTCAACGCCATCGACCATGCGATGAGCCGCGAGATGGGAGAGGCCTTCAAGCAACTGCGCGAAGATCCAGACCTCCGCGTTGGCATCATCACCGCGGAAGGCAGCAAGATATTTTCTGCCGGCTGGGATCTGAAGGCGCTGAATTCCGGCGATATCAAGCTCGACAACTGGTGGGAGGATGGCGATTACGGCGAAGGCGGCTTCGCCGGCGTGACCGAGAACTGGAAGCTCAACAAGCCCGTCATCGCCGCACTCAACGGCCTTACCATCGGCGGCGGTTTCGAGATCGCCATGGCCTGCGACCTCATCATCGCCGCCGACCATGTCGAGTTCTCGCTGCCCGAGATGCCTCTGGGCATCGTGCCCGATGCCGGCGCCTTGCAGCGCCTGCCGCGCCGGCTTCCCTACAACATCGCCATGGAGATGCTGCTGCTGGGGCGCCGCATGCCGGCCGAAGAGGCCGCACGCTATGGCCTCGTCAACAAAATCGTCCCTTCTGCCGAACTTATGCCGACAGCGCGTGCCTGGGCCGCACAGCTCGCAAAATCTGCACCACTCGCCTTGCAGACGGTGAAGGAAGTGCTGCGCGCCATCGAATGCAGGCCGCTCGAAGGAAACCTTCAGCACCATGCGCACGGGCGACCTTCCGACTTATCGCGCCATGCTGAAGTCGGAAGATGCTGCCGAGGGCGTGAAGGCCTTCGTCGAAAAACGCGAGCCGGTGTTCAAAGGGAGATGAGATCATGAGCAGGCCGTTGCCGCAGGATGTGCGGCGCGTCACAAGCATCGGCGGCGGTCCCATCGGCGCCGGCTGGGCTGCGCATTTTCTGGCGCGCGGCTATGACGTTGCGGGCTACATCCATTCCAGGAGCGAAGAGACGACCTATCGCAAGATGCTCGATACCGGCCTGGATCAATCTGACGGAACTCGGACTGGCGCCGGGCGCATCGCGTGACCGGCTGCACCTTACGGATAATCTGGAAGACGCCGTGGCCGATAGCGCAGTTCGTGCAGGAAAGCGCGCCCGAGCGGCTGGACATCAAGCAGAAGCTTTATGAGACGCTGGGTGTGATGGTTCCTGCCGATGTGGTCATCGCATCCAGCACGTCCGGTTACATGATGACCGACATACAGGCATTGTGCTCGACGCCTGAGCGCACGGTGATCGGCCATCCCTTCAATCCGCCCTATCTGTTGCCGCTGGTCGAAATCATCGGCGGCAAGAAGACGGACCCGGCCGCGGTGACATGGGCGCGCGACTTCTATGCTCATGCGGGCAAGGCGCCGCTGATCATGAAAAAGGAGATCCCCGGCTTCGTGGCGACCCGCCTCCAGGAGGCCATCTGGCGCGAGGCCCTGCACATGGTGGCCAATGGCGAGGCGACGCCGGAAGACATCGACATCGCATTGATGAACGGCCCTGCCCCGCGCCTCGCGATCCAGGGCCAATGCATGGCCTTCCATGTCGCCTGCGGCGAAGGCGGCATGGCCACGAATCTCGACCAGTTCGGCCCGGCACTCAAATTGCCATGGACGCGGCTCGAGGCGCCCGAACTGACCAAGGAGCTTCGCGATCGCATGGTCGATGGCTGCAACGCGATCGCGGCGGGCCGGCATTTCGAGGATATGGCAGCCGAACGAGATCGCGCCATCGTGGGCGGTGCTCAAGGCCGTGAGGGCCGCGCGTGCTCCCTCTTGATGCCTGTCTTATGATTTAACTTTGTGGGGCTTCACCTTCTCGGCCTGGTTGAACGAATAAACCGTTCCCGGCCAGGAGGGCGCCGCCTCGTTTTCGGGCCAGGCCTGACGGTAATCGCTGGGCTTCTTGCCGAATGTCTCGATGAAGCTCTGCGAGAAATAGGACATCGAGTTGAAGCCACAAGCCGCGGAAACCTCGCGGATGGACATGCGCGTGCTGCTCAGCAGGACCCGCGCATATTGCAGGCGCAAGAGCTTGTGAATACTGCACGATCGTGCAGCCCGTATCGCGCTTGAACAGCCGCTCAAGCTTGCGCTGCGAAACGCCGATTTCGCGGCATACGCCAGGCACCGCCGATCGGCTCCTCGATCCGTGCTTCCAACAGCGACATCGCCGCGCGGACGTCGGGATGCACATCATCGTGCTTGCCGCCGGTCGCGTAGCGCTGCACGCCCTCGGCGGGACGGCGCGGATGATGCAGCACCTGGTTTGCAACCTCGGCGGCCAATTGCTCGCCACATTGTCTTCCGACAAGATGGAGCATCAGATCGAGACCGGCGGTACCGCCCGCGCAGGTCATCACCGTGCCCTCGGTGGTATAAAGCTGTTCGAAGACCTGCAAATTGGGGAACGCTTCGGCGAGCCCGGCCATCATCGACCAGTGGGTGGTGACGCGCTGGTCGGCCACCAGACCAGCCATCGCAAACGCATAGATGCCAAGTTCGACCGCGATCATCTGGTCTTCCCGCGCGCGAGCTTGCGCAGCCAGCGGAAAAGCCGCTGATCATTGTAGTGTTCAGCGCCCCAACTGCCGCAGACGAGAACGTGTCGGGCGTCTAGCGTTGCCTTCATCAAGCCCCGCACAGCGAATCGTAAGACCGTTGCTCGCGGTAACTTCGCCGGATACCGGAGACCGAAAGTCCCATTCAAAGAGTTTATGGGGTGCAAGATAATTGGCGATCCGCAGCGGCTCCATCAGCGTGGTCAAGGTCATCATGTTGAACCGCGGGAGAAGAACGAAACAAAAATTGCTGGGGACTGTCGTCGCTGACGTCGGTGTCATGAAAGCGAACCCAATTGCTGGTACTCGTGCGTCCAACGGCTGCCGCCGGAAAAAACGCAATAATGGCGAATAATTTATAATGTTGTCCGGCGTTCCGGCAAATCATTTCGGCGCAAAGATAACAAAGTGGTCTGGGAGGAAGCAGCGTGAATTTCGAAGTCATCGTCACCTGTGCCGTCACCGGTGCCGGCGATACCGTTGGTAAGCATCCCGGGTATGCCGGTGACGCCCCGAACAGATCGCTCAGGCCGCCATCGAGGCGGCAAAGGCCGGCGCCACAGCCGCCCATATCCATGTGCGCGATCCCAAAACAGGCAAGGGCTCGCGCGATCCGGAATTGTTCAAGGAAGCCGTCGACCGGGTGCGTTCAAGCGGCACGGACGTCGTGATCAATCTCACCGCCGGAATGGGTGGCGACTGGATGATCAGCGAGGAGGATCCGACGCGTCACGGTCCCGGCACCGACATGATCGGCCCCGAGGAGCGATTGCGCCACGTCGAATTGTTGCGGCCCGAAATCTGCAGCCTCGACTGCGGCTCGATGAATTTCGGCGACGGCAACTACGTCTATATGTCGACGCCTGCCTTATCTTCGGCGCATGGCGGCACTCGTCAAGGAATGGGGCGTGAAGCCGGAACTGGAGGTCTTCGACCTCGGTCACATCCGGCTTGCCAAGCAGCTGATCAAGGAAGGTCTGATCGAGGACCAGCCGATGTTCCAGATCTGCCTCGGTATTCCCTGGGGCGCCGACCAATCGGTCGACAACATGAAAGCGATGAAGGACCAGTTGCCCGACAATGCCAGTTGGGCGAGCTTCGGGATCTCGCGCATGCAGATGCCGATGGCGGCCGCAGCCGTGGCAATGGGCGGCAATGTTCGCGTCGGGCTTGAGGACAATCTCTATCTCGACCGTGGGGTGCTCGCCAGCAATGCTCAACTTGTCGAACGCGTGATCGGGATCATCGAGCGGATGGGCGCGCGGGTCCTGACGCCTGCCGAAGCACGCAAGAAGCTGAACCTCAAGAAGCAGGTTAGAGCGACCGCATGAGTGGGATGCCCTCCGGCATCGGTCTGGACGTCCATCGTGTCAGCAAGCGATACGGAAATACGATTGCTGTTGACGATGTCAGCCTCAAGATCGAGGCCGGCGAATTCCTGACACTGCTCGGTCCGTCGGGCTCGGGCAAGACGACTCTTTTGATGCTGATCGCCGGTTTTCAGGATCTGAGTAATGGCGACATCCGCCTCGAGGGCAAATCCATCGCGGCGATCCCGCCGGAAAAGCGCAACTTCGGCATGGTGTTCCAAGGATATGCGCTGTTCCCGCATATGAGCGTGGAGAAGAACATATCCTACCCTTTGGAGGTCAGGAATTGGGAGAAGGCCCGGATTAGGGCCCGTGTCGACGAGATGCTTGATCTGGTGCAGCTGAAAGGCTTCGCCGATCGCTTGCCTCGTCAACTTTCCGGCGGCCAGCAACAACGGGTAGCACTGGCTCGCGCATTGAGCTTTTCGCCCAAGATATTACTTCTCGACGAGCCGCTCGGTGCACTTGATCGCAAACTCCGCGTCGATGTCCAGGAGCAACTCAAGAATATCCATCGTCGCATCGGAACGACGTTCATCTATGTCACGCATGATCAGGAAGAGGCGCTGACAATGTCAGATCGCATCGTGATCATGAACCGCGGCAAGATCGTTCAAGTTGGCCCGCCGTCCGAGTTGTACGAAAAACCACGCACCGCCTTTGCCGCCAGCTTTCTCGGCAAGAGCAATTTCCTGGTTCGCAATGGCGCAACATTGGCCTTAAGGCCTGAGAAGATCGATATCGTTCCGGCTGGGCAGGGCAATACCAAAATCCAGGCCACCGGCCGGGTCGCAACCATCACATATATGGGCTCGATCATACGCTTGGTCGTTCACACCGACCGTACGGGTGATCTCGAAGTCCATGCCGACGCGTGGCGGATGAGCCACAAATTTGCCGAAGGCGACGTCGTCGACCTCGCCTGGAGTGATACGGCAGCCGTAGCTGTGGACGTAGACAGTTCGGGCGACGGTGACTCCAGCGCGATCAAATTACATCCCGAGACGTAATCGACCGAAATTAAAACGCGCTCAATCGCGCACAACAAGGAGGAAACGACAATGCAAGACAAGACTTTCATGAGAGATGCAGCGACCCGCGCCGCATTGGCCTTTAAGGACGGCAAGCTCGACCGGCGCAGTTTTCTGACGCTTTGCGGCTTGGCTGGTATTGCATCTCTTGCAGTATCCTCGGGCGATGCGGAGGCGGCCGCTAACGAGATCGTCATGTGGAACTGGGGCGGCGAATCAGAAAAGTGCCACGGAGACGCGATCGGCAAGCCGTTTACCGCGGCGACCGGCATCCCGCTCAAGTTCGACACATCCGGCCCATTGCAGGGCAAGATCAAGGAAATGGTCGATAGCGGGAAAGTCACGGCCGATATCTGTGACGCAGACGGCTTCGATGCCATTGCGCTTGGAAAATCAGGCCATCTTGAAGCGATCGACTACAACATCGTCAACAAGGCGCAAATCAAGGAAGGATTTGCCTGGGAATTTGGCGTGTGCGTGATCTTTTATGGCTACGCCTTCATGTACGATACGCAGGCCTTTGGATCCAACCCTCCCGCAAATTGGGCTGATTTCTTCGATACCACCAAATTCCCGGGCAAACGGTCGCTCTACAAATGGGCGAACGGCGCGATCGAAGGCGCGCTGATGGCCGACGGGGTACCGAAGGACAAGGTCTATCCTTGCGACGTTCCGCGCGCCTTGGAGAAAATCAAGGCAATCAAGGCCGACAGCATCTATTGGGGATCTGGTTCCGAGGCCCATGACATGATCGTCAATGGCGAGGTCGCTCTCGGCATGATCTGGCAGAATCGCGGCAAGGCCATCGAGGAGCGGACCAATGGCCGCTATAAGCTTGTGATGAATGAGGCAATCGCCATGCCCGGCGCTTACATCATCCCGCGCAACAATCCCGCAGGCCGGGATAACGCGATGAAGTTCATCGCGCAGGGTCTGCAGGTCGAATCACAGCTGGCGATACTTGAGTGCCTTGGCATGACCCCGTCGAATCCGGAAGCTTACGCGAAGATCCCGGAGGCGATGCAGCCCTATGCGATCACCTCGCAGATGAATATCGACAAGGTCCTGTTCAACGATCCGGTGTGGTGGGCCGAACAGGGCGGTGATGCCGTCAACGCTTTCCTCGATGCCATAGGCTGAGGCCTGGGGCCGCGGGGCAATTCTCTCGCGGCCCTATTTCACTTTGCCTGATCCGATGATCGCAACTCCACGCACGCGCGGGCTTACGACGCTCTACTGGCTTTTGATCATGCCAGCGGTGCTGGTGTTGCTCGTTCTGTATGTTGCTCCGATCATCAACGTCCTGATTTTGAGTGTAACTGACCCACGCCCGGGCTTTGGCAATTATGCCAAGATCGTTGAGAGCGATACGGTCGCGCGTCTTATATGGACGACCATTCGGCTTTGTCTGATCACGACATTCTTCGCCGTTCTTCTCGGCTATGTGGTCGCCTACGCGATGTTCAATGCGCTGGCTGACGTGCGCCGCCGCATGATGGCAATCCTTCTTGTTTCTTTCTGGATTTCGGTGCTGGTGCGATCCTTCGCGTGGCTGATGCTGCTCGGCCACAATGGGCTCGTGAACAATGCGCTGATCGCCACCGGCCTTATCGATACGCCACTCAGCCTGGTTCGCAATGAGTTCGGTGTTCTTATCGGAATGACCGAATACATGGTGCCTTACGCCATCCTGCCGCTTTTGGCGAACATGCAGGGCATCGATCCTCGCGTCATCACCGCCTCGCGAAGCCTTGGAGCGACCAGGACGCAGACGTTCTTTCGCGTTTTTCTACCGATGACCAAGCCGGGCATCGTCGCTGCTTCGCTGCTGGTCTTCATAAGTTCGCTCGGCTTCTACGTCACACCCGCCGTGCTGGGAGGCGGCAAGGTGCAAATGATCGCCGAGTATATCTCCGTGCAGCTCCTTGTGACGGTACGGTGGGGCACCGCGGCCATGCTGGCGACCTTGATGCTGGCGAGCGTTCTTGTGCTGATGTTCGTGCTCAACCGCTTCATGAAGCTCAGTACCGTATTCGGCGGGGGCGCGAGATGACCTCGTCCTTTGCTCCGCGAGCGCAGCAGGTTGCCGCCTGGGCCATCCTGCTCATCCTGATTATCCCGTCGCTCGTCGCGATCCCGGTTTCGGTGACCCCCAATACCTATCTTTCGCTGCCTTGGACCGGTGTTTCGCTGCAGCACTTCCGAAATCTTGTGACCAGCCCAGAATGGGTGTCGAGTTTTTTCCAGAGTGCGATCATTGCAGTTACTTCGGCAACTCTCGCCACGAGCGTGGGAACGCTTTGCGCTATTGGTCTGTGGCGCGTTTCGAGCCGTTTCGGCGAAGCAATTCGGGCTTTCCTGCTCCTGCCTCTCATGGTGCCGCCGATCATATCCGCGATGGCCTTCTATCGCTGGTGGGTGCCGTTGGGTCTCATAGATACCTATCTGGGGATTATCGTCGCGCACTCGATTCTGGCGCTTCCGATGGTGCTGATTACGGTGTCGGCCTCGCTTGCCAATTTCGACTTGAAGCTGGAGCAGGCTTCCCGCGGTCTTGGTGCGTCCGTGTGGACGACGGTGCGGCGTATCATCCTGCCTTCGATCAAGCCCGGGATCTTCGCCGGCGCGGTCTTCGCCTTCATCCTTTCCTGGGATGAGATCGTCGTCACCTTGTTCATCTCCAAGTTCGCGGTCTTCACCTTGCCTCGGCGTTTGTGGAACGGGATGCGGGAAAACACCGACCCGACGGTGGCTGCCGCTGCCGTCGTCCTGATTGTCACGACGCTTCTGACGCTCCTTGTTTTTTCGCTTGTTGCTCGCCGCAGAAGCGTGGCCCGCACCTAGATTCCGGAGGATGGTTTGAGTCTGTCTGCTTCTCATGAAAATCAGTTGCTGCTCGATACCGTGCAAGCCTTCATGAAGGCCGAGTTGTTCCCGCATGAGGAACTGGTCGACAAGATCGGCGAAGTTCCCATCGACCTCGGACGCCAGATTGAAAAGCGCGCCATAGAGGCCGGGCTTTATTCTGCCAACATGCCTGAGTCGGTCGGCGGCGGCGGCTTGAGTCTCGCCGCCAAAGCGCTTGTCGAGCGCGAATATGGGAAGACCAGCCACGCCCTGCATTCCTGGATCGGGCGCCCGACGGAATTACTCCTCGCCTGTGAAGGCGACCAGAGAGAGCGTTATCTCCTGCCCTGCGTGAGGGCCGAGAAACGCGAACTTTTCGCGCTCACCGAGCCTGAAGCTGGCTCCGACGTCATGGGCATGAAATCGAATGCCCGGCGTGACGGCGCCGACTGGATGCTCAATGGATCGAAACATTTCATATCCGGACCGGTCATGCCGGATTTCGCCATTGTTTTCGCGGCAACCGGTGTGGATGAAACCAAGCGCGGGCCTCGCAAACGGGTGACGGCTTTCTTCGTCGATGTCGGGCATGCCCGGATTTTCCATCAGCGAAGGCACCCATTGCGTCAGTTATAAAGGCTACAAGACGTTTCAGCTTCACTTCGACAATGTTCGACTGGGACCCGGACAAATACTGGGCGAAGAGGGCTATGGGCTCGAAATGTCGGGCAAGTGGCTGACTTACGGCCGCATTTTTGTCGGTGCCTCGTGTTGCGGCAAAGCTGAGAGACTGTTTGGGCTCGCGGCCGAGTGGGCAGCAAGCCGCAAGCAATTCGGCCAGGCGATCGGCAAGTTTCAGGGCACGGGCTTCAAGCTGGCGGACATGGCGACCGAACTCCGCGCCGCGGATCTATTGGTCGAAGACGCCGTTCGGCGTGCCGAGGATGGCACGTTGACTGACGCCGATATTTCAATGGTCAAACTCTATTGCTCGGAAATGGTCAATCGGGTCGCCGATAATACCGTGCAGATATATGGCGGCATGGGCCTGATGGAGGAGTTGCCGGTTCAACGCCTGTGGCGCGATGCTCGCCTCGAGCGCATCTGGGACGGA
Organism: uncultured Alphaproteobacteria bacterium; assembly: GCA_963805405.1. Classification (GTDB taxonomy): domain Bacteria; phylum Pseudomonadota; class Alphaproteobacteria; order Rhizobiales; family Aestuariivirgaceae; genus JAEUMG01. The sequence goes on from CAWDUC010000004.1 coordinate 111,875, forward strand.
ACTTCCGAAATTCAACGCCACATCATCTCGCGGGCAATATTGCGGCCGCTTGGCGCATGACACCAAACGCCGCGCCAATCTGGAGCGCCTCTTGCGGCCGCGCCATGTGGCGGTGATCGGGGGGCGCGATGCCGAGACTGTTGCGAAGGAGTGTGCGCGCATTGGATTTCAGCGGAAAGTTCTGGCCGGTCAATCCCAAGCGCGACCACATTGGCGGTCATCCGTGCTTCGCGTCGGTCGATGACCTTCCGGAATCGCCCGACGCGGTGTTCCTCGCTGTTCCAAAGGACGCAGCAATCGAAACGCTTGCCAAACTCAACGCGCGAGATGCCGGGGGTGTCGTCTGTTACACCGCAGGTTTCGGTGAGATTGGAGAGGAGGGTGCGAAAGCAGAAGCGCAACTTATCTCCGCGGCTGGAGAGATGGCGCTGGTCGGACCCAATTGTTACGGCCTGATCAACTACGTGGACAGGGTTGCACTCTGGCCCTTTGCTCATGGGGGGGCCTGCCCCGGTTACGGCGCGGCGATCATCACGCAGAGCGGGATGCTCTCATCCGATTTCACGATGAGCCAGCGCGATGTGCCGTTCGCCTACATGGTTTCCGCCGGAAATCAGACGGTCACCCGGATCGAAGACTTTGTCGATGTCTTGAGCGAGCATGAGGCGGTGCGGGCCTTTGGCCTGCATATCGAAGGCCTCAAGGATGTCGCGCAATTCGAGCATGCCGCGCTTAAGGCACTGGCACTTGGCAAACCGATTGTCGCTCTCAAGACCGGAACTTCGCGCCTCGGTTCCGCGCTGACGGTAAGCCACACAGGCTCATTGTCGGGGACCGAGGACCTCTATAACGCATTGTTCGATCGGCTCGGCATTATTCGCGTCGACGAACCGGCGCAATTGTTGGAGACGGTCAAGTTTCTCTGCGTTTCCGGCGTGCCGAAGGGTATGCGCGTGGCAGGACTGACCTGTTCGGGCGGCGGCGCCACCATGCTCGCCGATCACGCGGAGAAGCTGCAACTTGAATTCGTTCCGCCGACGGAGGAGACAGCCAGACTATTGCGGCTGCAACTGCCCACAACGGCAACCGTTTCAAATCCGCTTGATTACACAACTCCGATCTGGGGCCTTCCGGAGAAGACGTTGCCGGTGTTCGAGACATTGTTGAACGATGATTACGACGCGGCCGTTATCGTTCAGGACTATCCGGCAGCGGGGCTTGACGAAAGCAAAGTCTATTATCGGAACGACACGCTCTCGTTTGTTACCGCGGCGCGAGCGAGCAAGCTCGCCGCGGCTGTGTGCAGCACGTTGCCTGAAAACCTCGATGCAGAAACGCGTGCATTTCTAGTGTCGCATGGTGTGGCTCCCATGCAGGGCATCCAGGAGTGCCTTGAGGCCATAGCGGGGGCCGCTAACCATCATGTAAGGCGCGAGGATATTCTGGGGGCGCTTCCGATGGCCCTGGTGCGGCCCAGGAAGCTGGCTACCTCGTATCTTCTGGACGAGGCTGCGGCCAAGGCGCTACTGGCTGCGGCGGGAATTGCGGTCCCGAAAGCGTCGCAATGTGGCGGATCCGACGCGCCCGCTTTCGCCGCTGCGCTCGGCTTTCCGGTCGCACTGAAAATGGTGAGTGCGGGATTGCCGCATAAGACCGAGGCCGGCGCCGTCAGGCTTAACATCTCATCGCGGGCGGAGATGATCGAAGCAGTCGAAACCATGGTTTCGAACGTTCGCGCCTATGATGCATCGGCACTCACCGACCGCTTCCTGATCGAACGCATGATCTCGCCGCCGGTTGCCGAACTTCTCGTGAGCATTCGGCGAGACGAGCAGTTTGGCCTCGCCATGACGCTTGCCAGCGGAGGCGTCCTCGTCGAATTGATCGCGGATGCGGTGACGTTGCTGCTGCCCGCAACGCGCAGCGACATCGATCGTGCGTTGGAACGACTACGCATAGACCGGCTTATCAGGGGCTATCGCGGCAAGCCGGCGGCGCACCGGATCGCTCTGCTCGATACACTGCAGAGGTTGGCCAGGTTCGCGGCGGATAATGCAGATGACATTGCCGAGATCGAGATCAATCCGCTTTTCGTCAGGACGGATGGCGCAATCGCTGTCGACGTCCTGATGCGGGTGCCCTTGGCTACCGCATGACAAAAGGATTGGTCAAAGGCTGATCGGACGTATTGATCCAAACGGTCTTGGGCCGCGTATAGTCGTATATCGCCTGGAGACCACTCTCGCGGCCATAGCCCGACTCATTGAAGCCGCCGAATTCCGCGATCGGCGAAACAACACGATAGGTATTGACCCAAACGATGCCGGCGCGAAGGCGTTTAGTGACGCGCAGCGCCCGCGCGCCATTGCTCGTGAAAACGCCAGCCGCAAGGCCGTGCTTGGTGTCATTGGCCAGCGCTATAACTTCGTCTTCCGTCTTGAAGCGCAGGACGCTCGAGCACCGGGCCGAAGAGTTCGGTGTCGACGATGCGCAATCTTCTGGTCGGGGCATTCGACGATGGTCGGCTCGTAGTACCAGCCGCGATCGGGCTCGGGCGGGCGCCTGCCGCCGGCCAGCAGCTTGGCTCCTTCCTCCTGGGCGAATGCCACTTCCTTCTCGATGCGGTTCAATTGCCCGATCGTGGCGAGCGGACCCATCTGGGTGTCCTCGAGGAGCGGGTCTCCGATTCTGATCTGCTCGGCGCGCTTTACCATCGTGTCGAGGAAGCGATCGGCGATCTTCTCGTGCAAATAGAGCCGCGAGCCGGCGACGCAGCTCTGCCCTGTCGCGCCGAAGATGCCGGCGATCGACCCGTTCACGGCGCTTTCCAGATCGGCATCCTCGAACACGATGAACGGCGACTTTCCGCCGAGTTCCAGCGAGACCTGGGCGAAGTTTTCGGCCGAGTTGCGGATGATGTTCCTGGCCGAGTCGGGGCCGCCGGTAAAGCTGATGCGGGCCACCAGCGGATGCGAAGTGAGCACCCGGCCGCAAGGCTCGCCATGACCGGTAACGACGTTGAAGACGCCCGGCGGAAAGCCCGCCTCCTCAATGAGTTTGGCGAATTCGAGCATCGGCGCCGAGGCCATTTCGGAAGCCTTGAGGACCACCGTATTTCCGGCGGCAAGCGCCGGGCCGATCTTCACGGCGACAAGGAACAGCTGCGAATTCCAGGGCACGATCGCAGCGACGACACCCAGCGGCTCGCGCACGGTCATCGCCCACATGTCGGGCTTGTCGATGGGCAAGGTGTGACCCATGACCTTGTCGGCTGCTCCGGCATAGAAATGGAAGAACTCGGCGATGTATTTTGCCTGCCAGCGCGTTTCCTTCAGCATTTTGCCGGTGTCGATGGTCTCGGTGCGTCCCAGGTCTTCCGATTTCGCCGCAAGCAGGTCGGCCAGTTTGCGCAGGTAACTTCCGCGCGCTGTCGGAAGGGCACTGGCCCACTCGCCTTCGCTGAAGGCGCGGTGGGCCGCCTTCACGGCGCGGTCGACGTCTCGTCGGTCGCCTCGGGAATCTACCGCCCAGGCTTGTCCCGTCGTCGGGTTGAGGCTTTCGAAGGTGCCGCCGTCGCTGGCATCGACCCATTGGCCGTCAACAGCATCTGATAGCGACTTAGGTCGGCCATATCGTAATCCTTTTCGTCTAGCGGAAGGCTAGTCGCTGACCGGCATCCAGGGATACAAGATTTTCGCCGAGCCCTGTCGGAAATGTCATAGTCCGCAGTTCCGGAGGTTCGGTTAGCGTTTCAACGGAAGTCTGCTGAGGGCAAGATCGGTGACCAAAAAGCGAGTGATCGGCGGCCCACTGATGATCGGCGGACGCAAACTATCTTTGTCCCGCGCCATCCGCGCTGGCGATTTTCTATTCCTGACAGGTCAGATCCCCTTCCAGGGCGGTCAAGTGATGACGACGGGCAGCATGGAGGAACAAACTCGCGCCGTTCTGGAAGACATCAAGGCGACTTTGGCGTTGGACGGCTGCGACTTGAGTGATGTCGTGAAGGCCATGGTGTGGCTGCGGGACCGTTCCGACTTTCCTGGGTTCAACGCAGTCTATGGCGAATATTTTGCCGTGGACCCGCCGGCGCGGTCTGCCGTCGTCAGCGAATTGCTGGTCGATGTGCGGGTGGAAGTCGAGGTCGTTGCCTTCAAGCCGGAGAAAGCTTGACATGCCGCAACGCACCGCGAGCGGTACGGCCTATGATGTTGCGGGCATCGGCGGGCCCGGAAATCGTCCTCGTCCATGGATTGGGTCTCAACCGTCACTCATGGCAGTGGCAGGTGCCGGTACTGGCGCGACACTATCGGGTCATCACCTTTGATCTCTATGGCCACGGCGAAAGCGTCGTGCCGCCATCCGATCCCTCGCTAAAACTGTTTTCCGGTCAGATCGTCGCATTGCTTGACGAATTCAGATCGACAGCCGCCGCCGTCATGGGCTTTTCGCTGGGCGGCATGATTGCCCGGCGCTTCGCGATGGACAATCCCGATCGCCTCTGGGCATTGGGAGTCTTCGCATTCAGCCCATGCCCGCGATGCCGCCGCGCATGAAGCCATTCAAGCCCGTGTCCATCAAGCGCGACGCGATGGCCCCGAAACAACGGTCGAAGCGGCCTTGCAACGATGGTTCACGGATGATTTCCGCGCGAATAATCCAGACATCATGGATATGGTGCGGAGCTGGGTCAAAGCCAATCGGAAAGAAATTTACGCGCCCATCTATCAGGTGCTCGTTGATGGCGTGAACGAGTTGGTGGCGCCATCTCCGCCCATCATCATTCCGACGCTGGTGATGACCGGCGATGAAGATTACGGCAATTCGGTCGAGATGAGCCGGGCAATCGCAGCGGAAATTCCTGGATCACAAATGGTCGTCCTCAAGGGGCTTCGTCACATGGCATTGGCGGAATCGCCGGAGCTGTTCAATGAGAAGCTCATGGCGTTTCTTGATTCGGTAAATCCTCATGGTTGAAGCATCGCGAGGCATACTCGAAGGAATCCGTGTCCTCGACTTCAGCCGGATGCTGTCGGGACCTTATTGCACCATGATGCTCGCGGATCATGGCGCGGAGGTCATCAAGATCGAGAGCATCGAGGGCGACACGAGCCGAAGTAACGGGCCCTATCGCGATGATGATCTGGAAAAGGAGTGGGCTGGATACTTCATTAGCCTCAACCGCAGCAAAAAGAGCATAGTGCTCGATCTCAAGTCGGCGGATGCAAAGGACCGGCTCATCGAACTCGTCCGAACGTCGCAGGTGCTGGTGGAGAATTTCCGGCCGGGCGTCATGGAGCGGCTTGGTCTTGGTTATGAGGAACTTGCGAAGCACAATCCGGCCCTCGTCTATGCGGCGATCCGTGGCTTCGGCGATCCTCGTAGCGGAAAAAGCCCCTATGCTGACTGGCCTTCTTATGACGTGGTCGCCCAAGCCATGGGCGGGTTGATGAGCATGACCGGCCATAACCGCGATAATCCCATGAAGACCGGGCCTGGTATTGGCGATGTCTTCGCTGGAATGATGATGTCGTTCGCGATCGTCGCTGGCGTGCGCCATGCCGAGCGCACCGGTGAAGGACAGTTCGTGGATATCGCAATGTACGATGCCATGATCAGTCTGTGTGAACGCATGGTCTACCAGTACGACATCGAGGGAAAAGTCGCGGAGCCTTCGGGCAATAGCCATCCGCTGCTCGCGCCATTCGGGATATTTCAAGCCGTCGATGGCTGGGTATCGATCGGGATCGTGGATGATGCGTTCTGGCGGATGCTGGCAAAAATCATGGACCGTCCCGAAATGCTGGCCGACGAGCGGTTTGCGACGAAGGCCGGGCGGCGAAAGCATTCTCAGGAGATCAACGCCGCCGTCACCCAATGGACACTGCGCCACACGAAAGCCGAGCTATCCCGGCTGTTGGGCGGCCACTTGCCCTTCGGTCCCGTTAACGATGCACGAGACGTCCTAGCCGATCCGCATGTTGCGATCCGCGGCATGATCGCCGAAATACCGCACGCCGATGCCGGCAAGCGGCCGTGGCGCGTGGCGGCAAATCCCATACATTTGCCCGCACGCCGGCGGTCACGCCGCAACCACCGCCGCGGCTTGGTCAAGACGACGGCAAATTCTCATAAGCATCGCTCAAATCGCCGCGGCGAAATCGATACGGAGACGACAGATGGAACTCAAGATCAGAAAACTCGTGAATTTCGAGGAAGAGATCCGAATCGAAGGCGAGCGTGCGGCAAATCCGCCGTTGCGCATGCTCGGTGTTGCGGCGGTGCTCAAGAACCCATGGGCGGGTCGTGGCTACGTTGAAGACCTTAAGCCCGAGATCCGCGCCTTTGCGCCGATCCTCGGAAAACTATTGACCGATCGGATCGTTGCACTTGCCGGCGGAGCCGACAAGATCGAAGCCTATGGCAAGGCGGCGATGGCCGGACTCGACTGCGAGCAGGAACATGCGTCGGCTATGATTCACACGCTTCACTTCGGCAATTTCTATCGTGAAGCGGTCGGGGCGAAGAGTTATCTCGGCTTTACCAATACACGCGGGCCTGCAAACACCCAGATCAACATCCCGCTCATGGACAAGCACGACACGGGTCGCCGTTCACACTATGTGACGGTTCAGTTTTCAATCAGCGATGCGCCTGCCGATGACGAACTGATCGCGGCATTCGGTGGCGCCACTGGCGGCAGACCGCATCATCGGATCGGTGACCGGTACCAGGATCTCGCCGAGATCGGAGCCGATGTGAACAATCCCGCAAAATTGGCCTAGTGACGGGAGGGCGAAACCGCGCCGGGAGAACGGTCAATCTGCAATCTGAACCTGCTGGTTGGAACTGCCGTGGTTTGTGAACGCCAGCGCTCAACGAGTACCTTGAAGGTGGGCGTGGCGGAGGGAGAGGAACTGGGAACCAACGCTCTCTGAATTTCTAGCCGCGAGAGCGCCAAGGGAGAGGAACCGGCATCTAACTTCTATTTGCGCAGGCGGTTCAGGACTTGGTCAAGATTAGCTCAACGACGCCACACTCCCCGATGTGTGCTTCAGCGTACTGGAGGAGGCCGGTGCGGTAGTTCCGCTCGCCAGGATCTGTGCGGGGGCGGCGAGCAATAGTCGTCCTACTGCGACGAAAGCCGTGCCGGGGCGGGCTACAAAGAAGGGTCAGCCCCAACATAAAGGGCGTTTCATCCATTGGCTCATGCAAGCGGCTTGGGCTCGCTCAGCATTGTCGGGATAAACTCCGATACGGTGGGATGGATGTGCACTGCCTGCTGCATGACGGTGTAAGGCGGTTTGGCGTACATCAAATCGAGAATGCAGTGGATGACTTCATCGCCTCCGGTTCCGAGGATCGAGGCACCAAGGAATTGTTTTGTCTCCTGGTCGACAAGAACCTTCATGAATCCAAGCGTTTCGCCCTTCTCGTAAGCACGGCCGACATCTTCCATCGCCATCGTCGCGATGAGCGCGGGGCGCTTCGAATTCCGCACCTCGGCTTCGGTAAGTCCGACGCGGCCAAGCGGCGGGTCGATATAAAGGTTGTACGCCACAATCCGATCGCCGACGCGGCGCTTGTCATTGTCCAGCAAATTGGCGGCGACGATCTCGAAGTCGTCCCAGGCCGTATCGGTAAAGGCACCCTTGCCATTGCAATCACCGAGCGCCCAGATGCCATCCACATTGGTGCGTAGTGGATGATCGATCTGACGGCGTATATTGCGACGTTGAAGAAGGAAACGACGGTGAAGTGATATCGAAGCCGCGTTAGCGGCGACATCGCTTAGCCGTGGGTGTTAACCCACGGTAGCTGAACGTGTGGCAACGAAGCCGCGTAGCGGCGACACTCTCCCGGGACAAACTCTGACAAATCAATGTCGCCGCTTCGCGGCTTGCGTGTCACCGGATCTTTTCACCGGGGGCTTACGCCGCCCGGCTAAGCGATTTCGCCGCTCCGCGGCTGGCATAAATGAAGAGGGGGGATGTTTACGAATCCTTGCGATAAACAATGCCTTCGTCGACTTTCTTGAAGCCGAGTTTTTCGTAGAGCTTGAGCGCCGGTGCATTGCCCTGCATCGTTTGTGCTTCGACGAGCAGGATGCCGCGGGTGCGGAGTCTGTCGAAGGCGTCTCCCAACAAAAATGTGGCGAGTCCTTTGCGGCGTTGGTCGGTGGGCACGTCGAGATCGAACATGCCGGCTGCCGGTGCGCCCCACGATGTCGAGAGTGGCTCGACGTCCCAGAACCACACGTCGGCCAGCGCGTCGTTACCGCCGGGCCTACGGAGTGAGAAACGAATGCGCTCGAACGCGCCGGTCGTGCAGGCCTCCCACCAGGTGCGCGACGGCGGCGCTTGCGTCTCGTGGCAAATCATTTCGCGACGCAGTTGCCGCAGGTTGCGGGCGATAGGCGGCCGAAAGCAGGCGAGTTCCAGCAGCAGAACGATCACGCGGTCGATCTCGCGGTAGCCGCGTTCGAGACAGGCCTCGTTAAAAACCTTGTCGCTGGCGAGGACGCCGGGGAGTTCACTGCCGCCGTAAAGGCCGAGATAAAACGCATTGAGCGGGCGGATGCCGCCGGCGTAAATCACTTTGGCGCCGTGGCTCGCGGAGATACGTTTCGGTCTGGCTGAGCAGTTCGCTGGCGAGCGCCGGGTTGCGGTGTTCGCTCCGCAGTAGTAATTGATACGTCGTACCGTCCTCGGTCGCGAGGCAGTTATGTTCTTCGTTTGGTCCGAAGCCGGCGTGGGCGAAGCCGACGGGAACGTTGTCATGGAGGGCGACGATCAATCCGGCTGGATCAAAATACGGTTTTGAGAAGACGAGCTGTTCGAGGATGTTGGCCGTCACCGGTTGCGCCATGCCGCGTTGCGGCGGCTGGTCGCGCCAGATTTCCGCCAGTCGCGGCGGGTCGGTATTGCGAAACGGTCGGAAGTGGTACACGGCGGGCCGGCGTGGGGATCGTTGTGCCGTCAGGCGATAGACCCGCTATGTTAAGGGGCAAGAGGACGGGGAGACAAGGAGACACGTGGCCGCATCTCTCCGAGACGCGGAATACGAGTTTCGGAGAAACTCGCCTACGTGCGCATAAGCGACTTCGCGGTGCTTCTGCACGTCGCGCTTTCTGCGGACGCCGGGTTCGCCTTTCCAGCGGCGGTGGAGCCACCAGTATTGGCCGGGCGATTCGCGGACGAGTCGTTCCAGGTGATCGGTGTACCACTGGGCCAACAGCGGAACGGTGCCGAATTCGAAATCGGGCTCTTTCGGATCGCAAATCGCTGCGGGGCCAACTTCGTAATGCAACGGTTTGCCGACGCGGCGAGCGTAGCTGACCATCGTAGGCGCGCCGTTGCCGAGCGAAAACACAGAGACAGCCTTGTGCGTGGAAGCGGGCTTGCCGAAGAAGTTCACCCAGCATTGCCGTTGGCCGGCGGCCTGGTCGCCCAAGAGCGTGAGGATGCCGCCACGCTCTAGCACCTTTTGAATGTCGGCCCCGCTCCCTTTTTTGGGAAGCATGTATTGGCCCGTGCGGCCGCGGAAGTCGTTGATAAAGCGATCGAGGTACGGGTTATCCAGCGCCCGGGCGACTGTGTACGTCGGGAACCCGAACAGGCCCATGAGGTAGCCGCCAAGTTCAAAGTTGCCGAAGTGGCCGGAGATAAGGACAAGTGGCCGGCCGCTGAGGAGCGTCCGGACGAACAGTTCCTGGTCGACGATGTGCGAGTGTTCTTTCCAATTGGTTTCATGCACTTTGCGTGGCGTTTGCGCAATCTCGGCAATCATGAGCACAAGATGCCGCCACATTTCCCAGGTAATGACGTCGCGCTCTGCGGCTGTCATGTTGGGGAAGGCGATGCGAAGATTTTTGTCGACAACATGACCGCGCACGCGGAACACGCGGCCCATCAACGTGCCAGATAATTCCGCAAACTTTTCGCAGACCGAGAGCGGCAACGCCTGAATCAATGCGACGAAAATGCGGACAATTAAGTACGTTCCGAAATCGATTGCTTTACGGCCCATGCCGGAGATTGTCGCACAGCAGATCGATTTGGCGGAATAGCGATTGTGGTTTAACTGCGATATCGACTGGGTGAGAATGCTATCGCCAATCCTCCCGTAGCTGCACTTGCGAAAATTCAGGCTGAATTCTTGCAGATCCAGCTAACGGGAAGACAGGAAGGGCGTTACGCGTGCTGCTCGGCGTGGCGACATTCCGCGAATTCCTCGACGGCTTTGGCGCAGAAGGCTTTCAAATCATCGGGCTTACGGCTGGTGACGAGGCCTTCGTCGACAACGACTTCCTCATCCACCCAGTTGCCGCCTGCGTTGCGGATATCCGTTTTGAGGCTGGGCCAAGAGGTAAGCTTGCGGCCTTCGATGACATCGGCTTCGACGAGCATCCAAGGACCGTGGCAGATAGCGGCGACCGGTTTGCCTTGCTTGAAGAAGTCGCGCACGAAATCGACAGCGTCCTCATCCATCCGAAGCGTATCGGGGTTCGCAACACCGCCTGGAAGGACGAGGCCGTCGTAATCATCGACTTCGACGTTCTCCACCGTTTTATCCACTTTGAACGTGTCTGCCTTCTTGTCGTGGTTGTAACCTTGGATCTCGCCCGACTTGATTGAAACCAGCTCGGGCGTGCCGCCCGCATTCTGACGGCGAGCCAAGGCTCCGTCAATTCGACTTGCTCGACGCCGCAAGTGGCGAGAAACGCGATACGTTTACCTTGAATTGAATCGTGAGACATAACTTGGTTCTCCGATGATGAGTGAACGTTGTACGATAGCATCGAAAGTGCAAGTCTTGTTCCGGGATGTGGGGTGGCTAGGGCGGAATCCGCGACACCCCAGATCGGTCAATCACTGGGGCACCGCAGACTCTGCCCAGCCACCCCGTATGTTATTAAACCAATCAAATCAATTAACGCTTTGGATGCACGAAAAACCATGCGATGCCACCGGCAACGAGCGGCACGACGCCGAGGAGCGTCAGCCACTTGGCATAGATGAGGCTGGCCCACAACATGTAGGCGCAGGTGGCGCAAAACCCCAGTGCGGGTAGCGGAAAGAGGGGAATCCTAAATGGTCGCGGCGTTGCGCGATCCGTGGCTCGCAGCACGAGTACCGCGATTCCTGTCAGCAAGCATAGGCCCCAATAGACGGGCGCTGAGCCGGCGACAAGCGTTTCGAAGCCGCCGAAAAATTTTTGCCATGGCAGGCCGTCGATGCCGACGAGTTGCAAAGCGGCATCGAACGAATTGCGGCCCGTTTCTGTGCCGACGAGGACGATCAGCAGCATAGCAATAAAGGCTTGCAGCGTAATCGCGGCAACGGGCGCTGCCGTGCGACGATTCCAACCGCCGAGCCAGGCGAGGGCAGGGTAGTCAGCGCCCCACACGGCGTAAATTCGTGAGGCAGTAAGGACCATGCCGTTAATGGCGCCCAGGGCCGAGAGCATCACCAGCAAACTGATGGCACGGCCGCCCAGCGGGCCGATGACGAGTTCGACGACATCGGCGGCGGGGGTCATTGTTTGGCGTGCCGTTTCAAAACCTAGGGCGCGTAGATACGACATATTCACGGCGAGGTAGATGATCGTGATGCCGGCGATGCCGAAGATAGCGCGCGCGGCAAGTTGCGGCGTTCGTCGCGGACTTCGGCAGCGACGTAGGCCGCGTGGGTCCATCCGCCGTATGTGTACAAGACAAACACCAGCGCGAGGCCGATGTCGGCGACGTTTCCTGCCGGGGCAATATTCGTTGTTGGCCTGCGACTCCGTCTCCAACAAAGAGCAAGCCTACCGCGACGAGCCGCCGAGGCCGATCACCTTCAAGGTTGTCAGCACGTTTTGCGTGATCTTACCGGCCACAATGCCCATTGCATTAAGCGCCGAGAGCGCCGCGATTGGTCCGACCGTCAACCACAAGGCGTGTTTTGACCCGGCGGGCCATAGTCGCACCGCGTAATCAGCAAACACGTACGCCATGATTGCGATGTTCCCACTGATGATGGTGGTGATCTGTGCCCAGGCGAACAGAAACCCGCACCACGGGCCGAAGGCGCGGTTGAGGTATTCGTAGTCGCCGCCGTCGCGCGGGTAGGCTGTCGCCAGTTCCGCGTAGCAAACGGCGCCGCACCAAGCGAGCGCGCCGCCCAGAAGCCACAGACCCATAGCCGTCCAAGGGCCGCCCGATTTGTCGAAGATCATCGCCGGGCGCGGAAGATCGAGGTGCCGACGACGATGCCAACGATGATGCTGACGGCATCCCACAAACCGAGGCGGCGCGGAATCGACCCATCGGCAGTGGTTGTTTCTGTATCCATAGGCTTCAATAGCATGGGATTACTGTTGAATTCGAGCTATCCCAGTGCCAGCAAAGTTGGCATTTATAGGCAAACGAACCCCGTTTCGGACTAGGCGCAAAGTCCCCCAGGGGCTCATAATACATTGGGTTGGTTCAGCGAACGTGTCTCTGTTAGCCGTGCATTAAGTCGGCTGCCTCTGCCTCTTTCAGCCGCACCTCCTGTGGTGGGCCGCCATTCCTGGCCCCTTTCTTTGCAGCCCCGGAAAGTGAAACAGGGCTGTGACTTTTTCCGATTGCAGGAGATGCATCATGGGAAAGAAGCTGTATTGTGGCAATCTGAGCTATAACGTTGCGAGCTCGGACCTCGACCAAATGTTTGCCGAGTTCGGCACGGTGAAGAGTGCCGAAGTCATCATGGATCGTGACACGGGTCGGAGCAAAGGCTTCGGTTTCGTCGAAATGAACAGCGATCAAGAAGCCCAGGCCGCGATTGCCGGTATCAACGGCAAAGAGCACGATGGCCGGACGTTGACTGTCAACGAAGCTCGCCCCCGCGAAGAGCGTGGCGGCAGCCGCGGCGGCGGCGGCGGTGGTCGTGGTGGTTACGGCGGCGGCGGTGGTGGTGGCGGCGGACGCCGCTACTAAATCGCGGCCCAACTTGGCCTCGTTGCGGTGACGGTTTGAAATCATCACCGCATGGGGGCTCGAGCCGAAATAACATTCATGCACTGCCGTGCATGTGCGCGGCAGTGCATGTTTTTGCGCCGAATGGAGTTTGGGGCTGCGGCGAATTGCCGTTCTTTGATATCCCAGAAACAGCGGAGGAAGATGAATTGGCAAAAAATCAAAACACTTTTGAGAAACGTCGACGCGAAGTCGAAAAACGACAACGGGCTGAAGAGAAGCGTAAGAAGCGGGAAAAAATCAAGGAATTAGGCGACGACCGCCCGGCACCAACGCCTCCGTATGACTACCAGGAGCCGACCGGTCGGTAGGCTTCAATCGCGGCTTTTTGAAAGAAACCTTCACGATTGGTCATTCTGAGCAGAGCGAAGGATCTCGCGCACATTCTGGCTGGATTCTTCGCTTGACTCAGAATGACATCGCCGTGCTGAGTTGCCCAATAGCTGAGGAACGCAGCGTTGCCCGGCACGCTCTGACAGCATTCGACCGCATTCACGATTGCACGGCCGAAATGTGAACTTCAATTAGTTCATATATCTCGCGTTTCTCGCCGAATTACTCTGGACTTCCTGTCGGGGCACGTCGATAATGCTTGCGGTTGGTTCAGCGAACGTGTCTCTGTTAGCCGCTTCTTTTTGGTTCCGGCTGCCTCTGCCCCTTTCAGCCGCACCTCCTGGTGGGTCTCCACTCCTGACCCCTTTCTTCGCGGCCCCGAAAGTCAAACGACCGGGCCGTACAACTTTCCAAATCGCAGGAGATGCAGCATGGGAAAGAAGCTTTATTGTGGCAACTTGAGTTACAACGTTGCGAACTCAGACCTCGACCAAATGTTTGCCGAGTTCGGCACGGTTCAAGACGCCGAAGTGATCATGGATCGCGACACCGGCCGAAGCAAAGGCTTCGGTTTCGTCGAGATGCAGAATGACCAGGAAGCCCAAGCGGCGATCGCTGGCGTCAATGGTCGCGAGCACGACGGCCGCACCCTCACCGTGAACGAAGCTCGCCCACGCGAAGCCCGCACTGGCGGCGGCGGTGGTGGCGGCGGCGGACGTGGTGGTTACGGCGGCGGCGGCGGTGGTGGCGGCGGACGCCGTTACTAAGCCGGCTGTTACTAAGCCAACGACGACGGCGACTTGACGCCGCGCCAATTGAAACGCAAACATGCACTGCCACGCGAAGCGCGGCAGTGCATGTTTTTTTGTGCGCAGAATTAATTCGCCGTTAACGCGGAAATGAGTACCGAGTACTTAGGGTGTGCTGCGAGCAAGGCGTCGCGATTGCCGAGTTCAAAATCGGCGTAGTCGAAACCGGGCGCGACGGTGCAGCCCATTAGTGCCCAATTGCCGCCGGGCACAAGTCGGCAACCCTGCCACACGCCGGCCGGCACGACGACCTGCGGTTCATGTCCGGGAGCCAAATCGTTGTGGATCACGACAATTTCAGCACGACCGTCCGGCCAGAGTTGCAGCATCTCCACGGCATCGCCGGCGTAGAAGTGAAACACTTCGTCGCTCTTCACGCGATGGATGGCTGAGAACGTATCGGGCGTGAGCAGGTAGTAGATGGCCGTCGACACATTGCGTTCGCCGCCGTATTCATCGGGCAACACGCCGGCCGGTAGGGTTAGCGTGGAGCGATAGGTTTCGCGGAAATGGCCCCCTTCTATGGTGAGTGGAACGAGTTGAAGACGCTCAATGATCTCTTCAGCGTTAAGCATCAGGGTCTTTGCACGCCTTCTGTGTTGGCCCGTTGTATGAAAGTTGTTCGGATATCAAACGGATTTTTGCGGTGGATTTTTGACACTTTCACGGTAGGCTTTGATCATGATCCAGCACAAGCATGCGCCGCACACCAGCCCAAATGGGAGCACGTCTTGTTCCAAAGTGATAGGTTGGAAAATCCAACTGACCTCACTTGAGAAATGTAAGTAATCAGGCCGCTTACGAAAGCCACAACTGAAAGAATCGCACCCTGCAGATTTATATTTCGCATGTGATTCCCTATTTGCTGTGTTCAATCGCGTACCAACTACAG
>CAWDUC010000005.1:0-76468 GCA_963805405.1 uncultured Alphaproteobacteria bacterium
AGAAGGCAGGCATGTGCTTGACGACGTCGTAGACGCGCTCGCCGTTGCGCCTATCATCTGCAACCCGAGTCGCACGCACGGTGGGCGAGAGCATGAATAGTGGGATGGCCGCGCAGATGATCACCATGATGGCAGAATAGACAAGGAGGGTGGAGCGCCACCCGACCTGCTCGACGAGAACATGCGTCAGAGGGATGGAGCATGTGCTGGCAAGGCCGCCTAGGAGCGTGATCGTGGTGATGCCGCGCCGGTAATCAGTCGGGGCCAGCCGGGCGACGACCGCGAAGGCTGCCTCGTAGAGCGTCATGGATAGGGCCACACCCACGACTGCCATGGCCAGATAGAACTGCCAAAGTGCCGTCACTTGCGACCAGCTGCAGAGCCCTGTTGCCGCGAGCAGGGCGCCGCCGACCATCACGCGCCGCCCGCCCTGCCGGTCGATATGCCGGCCGACGTGATAGGCGGAGAGCCCACTGATCGCGAGCGCCAGCGAGAAGGCACCGTTCATCTGCGGCAGCGTCCACCCGTTCTCTAGGCCCATAGGAGTCTGAATGACGGCGAACGCGTAATACAGGATCCCCCATGCGACGAGCTGCGAAAAGGCCAGCGCCGTCACGGTTCTCCAGGGCATCCCCGCGGCACTTTTCACTTTGCGAGTACGAGATCCGGTTGCTTGGCGGAACCCCCGCAACAGGCCGTCTTGACCTTATCGGGCGAACGGGCACAACACGGATCTTCGGCCTCTGGCGCAGCGCCGTCGCAACACAATCCGCCCGGCGCTACCTGGTCAAGCGTGGCGTTGCATACGCCGGTCTCAGGCAGGACGAGCCTCACATCATCGGCCGCGACCTGATCGCCGGCGAGATGTGCCGCCACCGAGCGTACCTGCTCATAGCCCGTCAGCAAAAGAAATGTCGGCGCTCGACCGTAGCTTTTGATACCCGTTATGAAATAACCCTCTTCAGGATGCCGCAGCTCCCGCCAGCCATGAGGCGGCACGGTCCCGCAGGAATGTTCATTCGGATCGATCAGGTCCCCTAAAGCCCGCGAACTTTCGACGACCGGGTGCAGGTCGAGTTGTATTTCCCTGGCGAACGAGAAGTCGGGACGCTGCCCGGTCGCGACGATGATGCGGTCGAATGGCCCCAGTTCGCGCTGCGCGCCGTCCGCCTTTCCGCTGACGAAGAGTGCGGTGCCGCGCTTTTCAATATCGTCGAGCGTGAACCCGGTAACGGTTTCAAGCCGCCCGGCAGTCGCAAGCGCCCGCAATCGCGCGCCAAGCGCGCCGCGCGCCGGAAGTTGGTCGTCATCCCCGCCGCCAAATATTTTCGCGAGTGATTTTCCGCGCACTGCCCAGCTTAGCCTGGATTGTCGCGCGGTCTCAGCCAGGAGGGCGAGGTCTAGAAGTGCATTGGCTGCTGAATGCCCTCCGCCGAGGACGAGCGTGCGCTTATCCGCATACATGGCGCGCTGCGCGCCGCTGATATCCGGTATACCGTAGGCAATTCGCGGAACTATGCTCTGTTCGCCCTCGGCATTGCCATCCGCCGGGTCCGGCGGGATTGGGATGTTGCCATGTGCCGGAAGCGTCGATGACGGCACGCGCCTCAATGCGTTCGCTCTCGCCCTTGCCGTTCTCGACCCGCAGCACGAAAGGATGTTCGCCGCGGCCCTTATTGCTCATCCGATCCATGCCCGCGCGCGAAACCCGCGTCACCCGCGCATTGGTCTCGAGGACGCGCGAAATTTCCGGCGTCTTGGCAAGCGGGTCGAAGATAGAGTTCGACGAGATCCTTGCCGGTCGGCAGGGCGTTGCCATCCGGCTTTTTCCAACCGTTCTTCATCAGCAAGGAAACGGCCGCTTCATCGACGCACTGATCCCAGATCGAAAACAGCCGCACATGACCCCAATCGCGGATATTCTCGCCCGGGTTTGGGCCAGCTTCGAAGATTCGCACAGGCACATCGCGCTCGATCAGGTGAGCGGCCGCGGCAAGGCCTACGGGGCCGGCCCCAATGACGGCTACGGGTAACTCTTCGCGCATCTTATCCTCCATCAATATTTCTAGGATCATCGAAATAACAGGCAAAAAAAACTTCTACGCCGCGTTGCTGGCGCAACCCTCTTCGACGCAGCACTCTTCGGTCAGGTAAGAGACAAGGCCGTTCATAACTGCATAATTGGCGCGGCAGATAAGGGTCGTCGCCTGCCGTTCCTGCGTCACCAACCCGACGAGGATCAGCTTCTGCAGATGGTGGGAAAGGGTCGAAGGCGCTGCACCCAGACGCGCCTGCAGCTTTCCGACAGGGATCCCCCGCTCCCCGACTTTGACAAGGGTGCGGTAGATGGAAAGGCGAGTCGGATTGCCAAGTGCTTCAAGTCGGGCGGCTACGTCATCGAGTTTCATGGGCGCTAACATATAACGACCGGCAGTAGTGTCAACCCATATTTCTAGAATATTAGAAATAATGGGATTACCCGCCAGTGACGCTCATGACGGCCGGTCTCCGGTGGCGACAGTCGATGATGAAGTCATGTCCCCGCGGCTTGCGAGCGATCGCGGCGGTGATGGCTTCGTCCAGCCGGTCGATGCTGCCGGCGGCGCGCACAGCGCTTCGCAGGCCGGCAGCATCCTCTTCCCGTGCAGGTCAGGCGCACGCGATTGCAGCTCTCGCAGAAATTATGGGTCATCGGCGTAATGAAACCAAGCCGGCCCTTCGTCTCGGCGACGTGCACATAGCGGGCCGGACCGCCCGTCTTGTAAGGGATGTCCTGCAGCGTAAAGGGACTTTGCAGGCACGCGCGCACGACCGAGAGTGGCAGATACTGGTCGGTCCGGTTCCCCTCGATATCGCCGATCGGCATGGTCTCCATCAGAGTGATCCCCATACCCTGGCCGTGTGCCCACCCGATCATGTCGGGCAGCTCGTCTTCATTCGTCCGCTTGAGCGCCACCGTGTTGATTTTGACATCAATGCCGGCGCCCTGCGCGGCTTCAATACCTTGCAGCACTTTACCGAGATCGCACCAACGGGTGATTTTCCGGAAGAGGACAGGATCAAGCGTATCGACCGAGACATTAATGCGGCGTACGCCGCAATCTGCAAGGGCGCTGGCATACTTCGCCAGCTCGCCTCAGTCTCTTGCTTGGCCTCTTGAGCTTGCCGATGCCTGCGGGGAATACTCGGTTCTCATTCTAGCGACGCAGCGCGCCGACGTACCCCTCAAAGCCCTGTTTGAGCAGATCTCTGTGAATAGGCACGGCCGGTGCGATCCGAGGTTCCTTGTCTCTTCTTCAATGCGCAGCACTAGCACGCCCATTGCAGCCTGACGCTATCAAGTGCGGAAACTGGCGGTCATCGCTCAGCGGTTTACGCGAAAGAGGTCCTTTTCTGGATCACCTAAAACTGTTGCTCCCCAGCAACAAAATTGCACAAACAGCATGAATTCCTGTCAACAACCTAAATCGAGGGTAAAAAAACTCATCAGTGCTGGGAAATTCATCGGCACGGTGTTATCGAAATTCAAATCACGTAGGAGAGGCTTCGATGATTCTCAGGAAAACCTTACTCGCTGGCGCGGCAACGATGCTGCTGAGCATGCCTGCAGTAGCGGCCGATATCGTAGAGGCGCCGGTCGAGGTGTCCTCTTGGACAGCCTTTTATCTCGGTGCGGGCATCGGGGCAGCATGGTCGAATTTCGACACCGGCGGCAATTATTACAGCTATTGTGACTGCGAGTGGTTCTACGACTTTCGCGACTTGTTCGATGGCGACAGCGATACGTCCTTTCGCGGCATCGGCCAGATCGGCTTCGATTGGGAAATCGCCCAAAATTTTGTTATCGGCGCCTTTGGCGATGTGAATTTTGGGCAGCAAACCGGAATTTCCAACAAATACGGCTATGAAGACTACTACAATTTCCATGACAAGTTCAGCTACGGCGTGGATACGATGTGGACCTTGGGTGGCCGCGCCGGTTACGGCACGGAGAATACTCTGTTTTACGGTTTGGTTGGTTACAGCTGGGCAGACGCGCAAGCGAAGCTCGGCATCTACTGCTTCGATGACACGAATAGTTGCTGGGCGACCGCCAAGAACGACGATACCATCAATGGCTGGACCTTCGGCGGCGGCGTCGAATTCAAGGGCTGGTTATGGGACACGGTATCGACCTCGATCGAATACCGTTATACCGATCTCAACTCCGTCAAAGCGACGGTTTGGGATGGGGAGAATTATTGGAGAGCGAAGGTCGATCAGGACATCCAGCAGGTTAACCTGGTTTTCAAGTATCGCTTCGGCATGTAATTCACCACTTACGGACTTGACTAAAGAAGGCGGGAGAGATCTCGCCTTCGTCTATTTTTGACAGATGCGGCGTGGGATGCCGCATTAAAAGAGCGGCATAGGCGCGGCGAGCGTTCATGGTGTCTCTTCACGACGTCGAAAATGCCCAGTGGCGACGCTTTGGCAGCCTCGGTGGCTCTATCGCCCCAACGACTTCGCCTTTGCTGGCGATACCTTAATTCGCATTACTGCTGCCGCCTCAATCTGATAATCCGACCTCGCGCTGCCTTAGTGTACTTGTCGCGTTAATCCGAGGCCTCCGCGCGCACGGCCATTGTATCAACCGCCCAGTAGGGCAATCATACCGCTGAGACTCTACTCAAGCTGGATTGCGAAGGCGGCTCACACCAAGCCATACGCCTTGCCGCGTGAGCCCAAACTGTTCGCATCCAGCGGGCGCATCGCAATTGCGATAATACACTTACTCCCCGCAGGGCGAGCGCGCGTACCCGGAGTTTGCTTCCGAGCAACCCAGCTACTGTGAAATGAAGCTGACCTGAAGCCGATCTTACAAAGGCATTGCTAGTGCGAAGTCGGCGCACCAAATCAGCAAAGCACCACCCCTAGTCATGTGATTATAATGCCGGCACTATGCCGGATAATATCCTTATCCAGCATCTTTAAACTCTTATAGATTTACCGCTCATCCAAAGGACTGGGGTGGCCTGATTTCCTTCCCGCCTCGTTCGGCACGAGAACTGATTCGTAATAAAGCCAGCAATGGCCCTAGCAGGCTGTTCAAAATTATACAGTTCGTCTCGCCCACTTGACCCGATGCCAACCAATCGTTGTAAAGTTCGAACTGAAATTTCGCTGTGCAGAAGGCCTTTCGACGGGGATGCGTTAGCCCACTCCCTGGGAACATTCCAAGCAGCGGAGAGGTCTGACGCATCCGCTTCTCTCGGAAATATGATGGAACCCAGACCATCCCCCGAACAGAATCACGGAGATTGTCGATGTCGGGGCAAATCCAATCAATGCGGCCCGCCAAACAAGACCATCCCGGGTGCAAGCCTGGGCGGCGTTACAGGGTTCGAGCCTGCTGTGGAACATGATTGGCAATCGTCTCGATCACATCCCCGAGATAGACGTGATCAACTCCTCAAGATCTATGTCCAAGGCGCCAAACTGACAATCATTACAAAAGCGCCAATCAAGCTTTTACATACCGTGGCTTTGCAGCTGGAGGTCTGTTATTTTCATGTATAAGCGCCGCCGCTGATCTGCACGGCGATCAGAATCTCCATGAACTCGTCTTCATTCCGCACTGCTTCTCGGACGTGAAGCGTTGGCCCATCAGTCCAGCCACAATCAACGGTGATCGTCGTACTTCGCTCCACAGGTTTTAGAGGCAGGCCTAATTTATGTTCGCGACTTTCGATGATCTATACAGGAGAGGCTTGTCCGGCATCTCAGCATGATTGGGGCACGGTTAGTAGCCGCGGCAATTCAACAATTCGCTGATTGAGGGTGCGCGCCCGAAGTCACCGTTGACCGTGGGGCTCATCGGAGCCAACGCCTCAGCCAGTTCGGCGCGAAGTCCATCAAGGTTTACTGCGAACTCACGATAGCCGACATCACATAGCCGTAGACTTGCCGATTGTCCAAATACTGTAAAATACCCGCTTTGCGAGCGTTTTCCGAGAAGACAACGTAGGCATCACGGGCACTGGCGTCCTCATACATCAAGCTGGGACACATATCGGCCCGCACCAAGTAAGTGCCATTGACAACGGGCATTTCGAGCACTCCCCGCACCCGACAAAGATCAACGCCCAGGAATACTGATCGCATTCCTTATAATATCCATCCGCATCAATATCGGCATGAAAATTCGAATACAATCCACTCGGATCTGTAGCGCATAGGGAGCCACAACCGGAAGATTGAGCGACACAAGTTCACGTAGCGTATTTGCCCTAAGGAAGTTCCCCATATCTGCAACGAAATAGAATTCGCAATCGTGCGCAATGGCGCCGAACGAAGCTAAGTTGTCGCGTTTCGGCCCGAAATGCGCGGAGCAAATTATCCATGCGAGAGCACCTCAAGCTCTTGTGCAGCTACAGGATTTCCGATCAGTGAACTCTACACCGGCATATTCATGACGACCATTTTCCGCCCATTCAACGAGTTCGAAGCTCAGACTGGTAGGTGGCTTGCGCCGTGTTCATGTGCAGGACAATTGATGATTTCGGATAATCGAGCGATTGGACCCGCTCCAGGTATAGTGGGAGAAATTCCGCTTCCTGCGTTGCAAGGATGGCAATAAGGACCCGCGGACTACCTGCCAAACGCACGCTTAAAGGCCTCGGCGATGGCAGACTGTGTTGCTCAATGAACGTCCCTCGAGAGAATCGAACCGAGATTAGCTTCCAGTGTCAGGTTCTCGGTCGCGAAACGGGCATTTCAACCACACGCTGCATATCTTGTGGTCGGAATCCCCGGTTGCCAATATGTTCAAAGTTAAATTCGAGAAGTCCTTATAATGCTCAGATCGATACGCATTCGAGACAATCTGCGTCAGAACCTGTTAGTAGAGATCCAGAATTTGAACGAAGAGCGCATCGGAAGGCGGCATAGGTATTCCAAGGCCACGTTTCGCAATGCGATATACTTACTCGTAATTCTGGTCAAACGGCAGAGCCGGCTCGCGCCGTGCAATGCCTCGAATTCGCGCTCGGCTGTGCCGTGGCGGCGCAGAAGATAGGCGTCGATGACATCTCGATCTGAATGACGAAGCAACTCCTTCATCTGCGCGGCACAGTAGAGACTGAACGAAGCAACCTCCTGCCAAAATTTGAGTCTCTCGCAGCCATGGGCCAGATAGTGTTCTAGCGCCTTGCTCCAGTCTTTACAGCTTACGTCATAGCTCTGCGCAAGATAGAACCGATAACGCGCGAGCGAGAAAGGAACTTGTCTCCCGTCTGCAGCGCGAGTACGAGAACCGCGGCATCCCGTCGGTGGCACGCTGCTCTGGGGGTCCTTTCGGCGAGCGCCATCGTGATTGCGTCGCATCCGGAGACCCTTAAGCTGTCCGGCGGCGCCTGCGGCGTCGCATGTCAGGTACTCGTGCAATACGCCTTCATAGCGCCAGGGCATCGCGCTAATCGTACCAATTGAGTACGCTGAGTACGCTATCGGCGAGTTTGGCTAATCTGAATCGGATAAGAGTTGAAGCTGTCAGAGAAGAAGGGCATAAGCCGTCCCCGGCGAAATCTCCAAAGTATCGTCGGCATCAATGATCTTAAGCCGTGTACTCACTCTTTCGACGGGCTGACAGCACCAGTGCTTCCGAGCGATTATGCTGCGCAAAATCCTTCCAAGGCCGTTCATGAAGTTCGCCGGGTATATCGCGAATAGTTCCTGGACAATGTCCTGGGTTCCGTCGGGTAATCCCGGGCATCAACAATCACCCAAGTGTCGATGCCAGATCGGAATGGACGGCGTCGATGCAGCGGCGGATCACCGCCGCCTCGTTCTTGACGATCATGTTCGAGGCATACACTCTGGCCCTGCCGGCGTTCAACTGGCGGATTCCTCCCTGTGATCGAAATGTGTTTCATTCGAGTCTCAGTTCGAAGTAATGGGCTTTCCACGTGCTCCGTCACCCGCTCGCACGCCAACGAGAGAGCGCGCTGATTCCGCGCCGGCAAGCGACCGGGGTGTGCGCAACCTCCCGAGCAACTTTTCTCCCACAGTCAGATAATCATTGACGGGACGCCGCTGCGCCCCGGCACAGCGAATTCAGCGCTCCCATATCAGCGATCATGCCGGGATCGCCTTCCAAGAGTTCAAGCATCGTCTATACGGCGCCGCTTGCCGCATCAACCCCTCCATTTTCTTGGAGGAATGCTCGCGCGTCTTGAGACCATGCACCCAATCCCGCGTCGACGCCCTGCTCCAGAGCAGATCGCCCATAGGTGGAATTGAAGAAATCTTGCGGTACTCCCGGATTGAATTTGCAAATCTCTTGTCGTCGGGAAACGGAGGAGATTGCTCCCAATCATTAGCCAACCGTGCAAGGCCACGAAGAGAGAATGCTTCGACCAAGGCTTCTTCAATCACCGACAAGGGTTTCTCGGAGTCTGCGTCTGACTGCCAGCTGTTCCGAAGAGGACGTGGCCCAGCTCGTGCCCAAATTGATAGGCGAGCCTGCACCAATCTCGGGGTGCCCACGATGACGATGATCCACCCCGTCGTCGGACACTGGTGTGCAACCACACTGCGGGGTTGTTCCCTGGGCGATCGTCTACGCGCAGCTTTCTAGGTTCACGGTCTCTGAGCGCAAGTCGACCCCAGCCAGACTGGACAGACGCATACGTTCGATGACTGCTGCGGCATCAACGGGCGTCGAACCGCCCCAGCTCCCCCAACCGAGTTCGAGCGGAGCCGTCAGCAAAGGGGTACTGTCGAGCGCCCCCACCCGCGCCCAGGCTGGTCAAGCGACTGCAACAGACTTATCCCGAGCGTGGAGTAAACTCGGCGGCGCGCCATCATGAGCGTCTTATTTCTGCGCTCATGGCATACTTGGGAGGTCCCTGCATTTTCATTCTGTGTCGGGGGCTGTCAGCACGAGGTCAAGTTCAGCGAGTTCCTCGGCGGCGTCGACTGCACCATGATCAGCGGCGTACGCATACCAGCGACGCCCAGTCTCGACGTCCCGAGATCCGCCCAAACCGCGGACCGAATAGCGGGCGAGCATCAGAGCGGCGATCGGGTGGCCCAGTTCTGCGCCGCGGGTGAACCAGGTCCGCGCCGTCTCGCGCATCCGCTTCGATATCATTGCCGCCGCCATAAGAGAGCGCCCAGCGCGAACATCGCACCTGCGTGTCCGGCAGCGACGGCGCGGAGAAACCAGGACTTCGCCAATCGATGATCGCGCGCCACGCCGCGGCCATCCACATGAAATTCGCCCAATGCGGCTTGGGCATCCGCACGAGCCGGCCTCGGCGGCGCGTGTGAACCATACGGCAGCCTCTGTGTCGTCTTTCGCCACACCCCGACCCTCAGCCAGCATGCGCCCGTACCAATACTGCGCATTCACAACACCTTCGGCCGCCCGCCTGAGCCATACGACCGCACTTTTGTCATCGCGTTCCACGCCCACACCCTCGGCGAGACAGATCTGCAAAATTGTAGGCACCGACCAGATCTCCTTGCTCGGCCGCGCGCTCGAACCACTCGTGCATGGGCGGCGGCGCACGCGCGAAAGTCGACAGCATGCCGGATTGGACCAGCGATGCGAGGTCCGCCTGCGCGATCGGAATCTCCGGCCTCCTCCTGCCGCTATCCGGAACCAAATAGCAGCCTCATCCGGATCCCGCGCGACGCCGGCACCGGTGAAGGTAAAGCATCCCGAGCGCGCGAGATGCGGATCCGTGTCCACGTTCGGCGGCAATCCGGAACCAATGGGCCGCCTCGAGATAATTCGGTGGTGAGGGACCGCTGCGCGCGTAATTATCGCCAAGCAGTGCGGCGGCCGCATTGTCCCCGCCAAGGGCTGCCCGCCTAAGCCAGCTCTCACCGTTCAATATATCGGCCGGACCACCGCGGGCCCTCGAGCAGCAATAATCCCAATCTCGCCTGCGCATGGGTCAGTCCTGCATCGGCGGCGACCGTGTAGTATCGCCTGGAGCCTTCATCTCATCCTTAGTAGTCCCAATCGCACCTTCGGTACTCAAGCCGAGGAGATAAAAGGCGGTTGGTAAGCCAGACTTTTCGGCGGCATTTAAAAGCTTGTGATATGCGGCGGCTGCTTTCAGCCTGTGTATCGGCGCGATTTATCAAGCCGATGGCATAACCAAGTTGTCCCTGCGAATAATTCTGTTCTGCGGATTTTCGGTACCATTCGAATGCCGCATCGAGGTCGCGAAGGTTCACAGGTCCGTCGGAGAGAATATAGGCAAGGGTCGCTTGCCCTTCCGGCGCTCCGGCCTCGGCCGCGCGCCGAGCCCAGGTTACGGCCTCCTGATAGTCTACGCGGCCATCCGACGTGGGTGAAAACAAATCCGCGCTGCTGGCAAAGACCGCTTGCGGCAGTCCAAGGATGAGGAGTTCGGCAAGTTCGCGCATCGCGCGCCCACATGTCCGTCCTCGGCGGCGCGATAATACCAACGTGCTGCCTCCAGCGGCCGACGCAACGTGCCTGCACCTTCGAGATAATGCTCCGCGACAGCAAATGCTAATTTGAATCACCTGCCTCCGCAGCTACCGCAAAAAGCGCGAAAGAGCGTTCGGGAGCAGTCCGGCGAAAAGGCAAATTGCGCGTTTTTTGCCATCTTCGGCGAATGCGACAGTAAAGTGTCAAGCGACTTTGCAAGCAGGCTCAATGCGACCATCCTCCCATGTCAAGGTTCTCGCAGGCTGTCGAGGAGCAACGGCAACTATCTTGTCCATGAAAGATATGAGAGCACTGTGCGAGTACCGACTTTCACGTCGGCGGTAACTGGCATTCCGGGCATCAGCTTGAAGCCAGGCGGCGCGTTGTGTAACACCAACTCGTCGAGGGTAATGTCGCCCTTGTAGAAGAGCGTGCGTGGGCGGTTCGGAAGAACCGAGGACCCCTGCCCGCCGATGACCTCAGGGCTAAAGCTATCGGCGCTGATCGCGCGCACCACGCCACGGGCGCTCCCATATTGAAGGAAGGGAAGCGTGTCGAAACTTGATCGTGACTTCATCGCCCGGGCTGATGTAGCCACTCTCGATGCCAGAAATGTCCGCCTCGACGGATAATGGCGCATCAATCGGCACCAGCAGGATTAGCGGCTCGGCACTCGTAACAACGGAACCCACCGAGACATTCGCCACCGACAACACGATTGCGTCGCGGGGCGCGGTCAGGACCACAAGTTGGTTGTGCAGGTTGGCCTTGGCGTAGTCCTGTTGGGACTGCACTAGCTTCCCGCGCGAGTTCGCCAGTTCCTGCGAGTTCTGGCAATTCCACTGCTCGATAAAGGTCTGGCGGCCCGCTTGCTCGGCTGCCATCCTGCGACTGGCCTGGGCGGCGTCGGATTCTGATGCCGATAGCGAGCCTGAAATGTTTAGCCGGGCGTCGGCAGCGAGTAACGTATTCAACCTGCTTCCGAGCTCCCGCTCCTGCAGCTTGGCTCGCATGCCCTCTATGTCGTTGGCCACTTCCAGTCGCTTCTGGAAGTATCCGACCTGGGCAAGGTCGCCATCAATCTGCGACTTCAGCTCATCGATCTTTCTGTCGTAGCCTTCTAGGGTAAGATTATACTCGTTCGTCTGCTGTTGAAGGATTGCGCCTTGAAGTGCCGCGTGAGAGTTAGCGGGATCTATGACGTAGACCGAGCCGGATGTCAGAGCCAAGAAGTCGCGCGATCTTGGCGCTGAGCAGATCCACCTCGTCCTTGATTGACGCGTTATCTGCCGCAGTGAAAGTCGGATTTCAGGCGAGCGAGAACCGACCTTTGCGGACGATATCGCCTTTTCGGACTTCGATACTCTCGACGATGGTCTGGTCAAACGGCTGCATCGCGATATTGGGTGCCTCGGCAACCAGCTTTCCGCTGGCTCGACAATCTTGTCCGTGGTAATCAGCCCACTAGCCACGAGGACCGAGACGACAAGCAGGAAGACAAAGAGGTTGATTGCGCGCGACGATGCCGGAATCGGGGCGGCAATAATTGCTTCCGAGGGACTGCCGAACTCCAAGACGGCAAGGGGCAAGGAGTTCTCGCCCGCCATCCGGTCGTCATTAGCCTCGGGCGAGTAGCGGAGCAAGCGCGGCATGGGCTTTTCCTTGTGAGTTGATGTGACGGTTCTGCTGCAGCCAGAGCTGGCGGTAGACACTGCAGCGTTCGACCAGCTCGCGATGTGGCCCGAGATCGACCACCTCGCCGCGATCGAGCACCAGTGTCATGTCGCAGTCGACCAATGAAGAGAGACGATGCGATACAATGACCATCGTGCGTCCGCGCGCCATGCGCTGAAGGTTTGCATTGATCAGCGCCTCGCTTTCAGGATCTAGGGCCGAGGTTGCTTCGTCGAGAATTCATAAGCTTCGGGTCGACGATTAGGGCGCGCGCGATAGCGAGGCGCTGGCGCTGGCCGCCGGATAGGTTGGGTGAACCCTCCTGAATCCAAGTTTCGTAGCCCTGGGGAAGGCGTTCGATGAATTCTTCCGCTCCCGCGAGCCTCGCCGCACGCACGGCGTCTTCAAAGCTAAGCCCGTGCCGGCCGGCGATAATGTTATCCTTCACCGAGCCGCGAAAGAGGAAATTGTCCTGCAACACGACTCCGAAGCTTTGACGCAGGTGGCGTAAGTTGATTTCGCGAAGATCCGTTCCATCTATCTTTATGCTGCCGGAATAGTCGCGGTTACCTTCGCTTGCCAACTTATTGATATTCGGCGTCGACCAGCCTTGCTGCTTCTGGATGAACGGAATGCCGACTTCGCCGACCGCTGTATCGTCCCACATGATGTGGATTATATTGGGCGGTTGACCGAACTTCTTGCGGAGTTCCGCCAGCTTTGCAGCGAGTTCCTTGTCCTGAACCGCCCACTGCTCGCCATGCTGAGCGTCAAGTATGTAATACTCGGAGTTGTGGATTATCTTGCTGTCGTCGGCTGCAACAGGTTGATTGAAGTTGAGCGCTGCTACCGACAGAACCAGTATCGCTGTGCTTAGAAAAGTCCCGACGCGCTTCTTCATGTCCATGGTCCCGATCACCTTTTCCGCACGGCTACACCGCATTCTTGTTCGACGCCCCCGGCATCACATCCAGTACCGCGAAGGTTACTCGTCTTCTTCGCTCAACCGGATAGATTTTGCATGCGGGCGAACTCGCGGAATGCTCCACTATGCTAATCGAAAATCCTTGTCTAATACCAACATTGATATCGGGCGATAACGACTGCGATGCATACAATTCGACAACTTGAGATAATCAGAACGCTCGCGGAGCACCGGCACTTTGGCCGGGCGGCATCCGCACTGGGCGTGTCGCAACCGGCTTTGACGCGCAGCCTCAAGCAGATTGAGGACATCGCTGGGGGTGCAACTTTTCGACCGGGAGGGCGGGGTCGCCCCGACGATATTCGGGAAAATCGTGCTCGAGCGTGGCGCGACAGTGCTTGTAAGCTTTGCGGAGATGATGCGCGAAGTATTGTTGGCCAAGAATGTCGACCTTGGCGAGTTGAGGATAGCCGTTGGCCCTTATCCTTCCGACATATCTCGTAAGGAAAACGGTCGGCCTGCTCTGCTCGCAGCATCCCATGCTAACGGTCGAATTTATCGCGGCGGACACGGAAAACTCGTTGGACGAGATCGTTTCCGGCAAGTCCGATCTCTGGGTGGCTGATATTTCAGCGGCCAGCGAGAATCCTGAGCTTGAGACGGAACTGGTCCGCGATAGCCAAATGAGACTATTCATAGAGCCGGTCATCCGCTCGCGGGGAAACGCAAATTGGACCTGGATGATACCCTCAATTATCCATGGGTTGGTCCCAACGTCCCACCCCGTATTGCGAGGATATTGCCGCGGGAGAACAAGGCATTCGGTCAGTTCGAAAAAGCTACCAACTGGTTTCGACCGCAAATCATTGTCCAGTCATTCGGAGAAATGGTCGAGATCGTTCAGAACGGAGACGCGTTGAGCTTCGCGATGCCTTCCCAGATCAAGGCGCGACCCGACAGCGACGCGTTCAAGATACTGCCGATCCAAACTCCGTGGCTCGCGCTGCGCTATGGATTTGCGACCAGGCGTAACCGCTCGCTCTCGCCCGCGCTCGCCCTTCTCATGAGGGGCATTCGAACAATCGAAAGCAAGTATTAGAGTTCTGAACCATTCAAGTCTTCGGCGGTGCGTCGACAAAATCCAAAGCCGATATTGTATCGTCGGCCCAGTCGCCAATAGCGATCGCAGTTGCGGCGCTTCAGCGCTTCAGTCGGGTGCCCGGTGGGCAGGAACGGAATTGGACTTCTGTGAGGAACCGCTCGAGTTCTGGTGCTCACCCTTCAGCATGATGGAAGCACGTCTGTTCGGCATAACGAATGGGTCGTTGTGCCGGCGCCTACCTACACCTCTTGCCGATACACATCGTCGGCACACACAACCGATACACGAGCGGCACGTGACGTTTTATATATATCAATAAAATCAATTGTTTAAATGGTGCTGCGAGAGAGGATTGAACTCTCGACCTCCCCCTTACCAAGGGGGTGCTCTACCACTGAGCTACCGCAGCGCACGAGGAGCGGCTCGCCGGCGCGCCAGAGGCGTTCCGGGAGGCGGCGCGACTAGTGCCACACTGCCCTGCAGCAATCAAGCCGTTGTCGTATGGGTCGCCTTGACAGCCGGCGCGCCATCGCTGAAATTAACGGCAAATGGCCAAGGAACCCGCCAAATCCGCCGACCGATCCAGGCGCCTCGCCAAGGCGCTCAAGGCCAATCTGGCCAGGCGCAAGGCGCAAGGTCGTGCGCGCAAGGCCACACCCGAGCCAAAAACACGTGTGGAGGCGCCGAAACCCGATTAAAACTTGCCCCTTTGCAGCCATTTATGCGACTTAGGCTCCAGATTCGCACGGGGAAGGCGCAGCTGCCGGGGCCAATTTCCGGCGCTTTCTGAAGGGGATTCCACGACATGGATCGCATCCGCATTGGCGGCGGCAACAAGCTCAATGGCACCATTCCGATCAGCGGTGCCAAGAATGCCGCGCTGCCCTTGATGATCGCTTCGCTGCTCAGCGAAGACACGCTCACCCTGCGCAATACGCCGCGGCTGGCCGATGTCAGGCTCCTGCAGCGCATCCTGCAAAATCACGGCGTCGACATCTCCACTGACGGCAAGCGCGCCGGCCAAAGCGGCCAGGTGGGCGAAACTTTGCGGCTCACGGCCCGCACCATTGCCGATACCACGGCGCCCTATGATCTCGTTTCCAAGATGCGGGCGAGTTTCTGGGTGCTGGGTCCGCTTCTCGCCCGCTGCGGCGTGGCCAAGGTCTCGCTGCCCGGCGGCTGCGCCATCGGCACGCGGCCGGTCGATCTCCACATCATGGCCATGGAACAGCTTGGTGCGACCATCGCGATCGAAGCCGGCTATGTGCTGGCGACAGCCCCTAAAGGGCTCACCGGAAACCGTATTTCTTTTCCAAAGGTCTCCGTCGGTGCCACCCACGCCGCGCTGATGGCGGCGACGCTCGCCAAGGGCGATACGATCATCGAAAATGCCGCACAGGAGCCGGAAATCGGCGATGTCGCGGAATGCCTCGTCAAGATGGGCGCCAAGATCGAGGGCATCAATTCGCCAACGCTGAAGGTTACCGGCGTTTCGTCGCTGCACGGAACCGATCACACGGTGATCGCCGATCGCATCGAGACCGGAACCTATGCCATGGCGGTTGCCATGACCGGCGGCGATGTCATGCTCCAGGGGGCTCGCCCCGACACGCTCGACACGGTCATTGATGTCCTTGCCGATTCCGAAGTCGATATCCGCAAAACCAATGACGGCCTGCGCATCCTGCGCAATGGCGCTGGCATCGCTCCGATCCGCGTTGAGACCCAGCCCTATCCGGGGTTTCCGACCGATCTCCAGGCGCAATTGATGGCTCTGATGACAAAGGCGAAGGGCACGTCGGTCATTCGCGAAACCATCTTCGAGAACCGCTTCATGCATGTGCAGGAACTGGCGCGCCTCGGCGCCGATATTCAGCTCCAGGGTGATAGTGCGGAGATCAGGGGCGTCGAGAAGCTCACCGGCGCGCCGGTGATGGCAACCGATCTGAGAGCCTCGGTGTCGCTGGTCATTGCCGCACTCGCCGCCGAGGGCGATACGATGCTGCATCGCGTATACCACCTCGATCGCGGCTTTGATTCGCTCGAGCAGAAGCTCAGGGATTGCGGCGCCGATATCGAGCGTATCGCCGGGCAGTGAGACCAGGTCCGACGTGCTCAAACTTACCGCTTTCGATGCCGACGACCTGGCGGTCATTTCCGCACAGATGCAGGACGCGGTCATCCTCATCGGCGACATCCGCTATCTGAAGCGCGCCGGCAAGCTGGTGCTCGTCGCCAATCGTTTCGCATGGGACGAGACCGGACCTGCCCATAGCGCCTTCCACCGCCGGCGCGCTGGCCTTCACTTCGACCGCGTTACCGAGGTGAAAGCGCAGAACATCCGCCAGGAAGACCCGCAAGCAGTCCTGTCGCTGCTTGCGATAACCTTCGAGCCGAGCGATGAGCCATCTGGCAAGATCCGGCTCGATTTTTCCGGCGGCGGACACATCGAGGCGACCGTCGAATGCATCGAAGCAGCCCTTGATGATCTGGGTCCGGACTGGGAGACAGCCCACATGCCGAGCCACGAGACGGGCTGAAGGAAGCGGCTGTCGCCGGAACCTGCGATCTGGCATAGGCATCGCCATGACGGAGAAGCCGCGCAACCGCCTCATTGCTATCGGTCTCGGCCAGGGTCTTGGGCCCGGCCGCTCGGCCGACGCCGAGCATGAGCGGCGGATCGCGATCTACGATCTTCTCGAAGAGAACAGCTTTTCCCTCGATGGCCGCGAGGACGGCCCATACCGTCTAGAATTGTCGGCTGTCGAAGGCCGGCTCGTCTTCGATATTCGCAGCGAGGCAGGAGAGCCCCTCATCGCGATCGGATTGGCGCTCTCACCATTCCGCCGCATCATCAAAGATTATTTCCTGATGTGCGAGAGCTATCATCAGGCAATCCGCACCGCGACGCCCAGCCAGATCGAGACGATCGATATGGCGCGGCGGTCGCTCCACAATGAAGGGAGTGAGATTCTGCGCGAGCGGCTCTCCGGCAAGGCCGCGCTCGACTTCGACACTGGGCGCCGGCTCTTCACCCTGGTCAGCGTATTGCACTGGCGCGGATGAGCGGCGACCTTCCCGGGGCGGTCCTCTTCGCCTGCACGCAGAACGCCATTCGCTCCCCAATGGCGGCGGGACTAATGAAGCACTTCTACGGGCACAAGGTGTTCATCGCGAGCTGCGGCATCAAGCCGACTGAGGCCGACCCGTTCATGATCGCAGTCATGGATGAAATCGGCATCGACATGAAGAAACACCGTGCCCAGAGTTTCGACGACCTCGAGGATTCGAGTTTCGATGTGGTGATTTCGCTGTCGCCGGAAGCGCATCACCGGGCTCTGGAAATGACCCGCACCATGGCGATCGAGGCGGAGTACTGGCCCACCCTCGATCCTTCCGTCGTCTCGGGCAATCGCGAGCAGATGCTTGATGCCTATAGGCAGGTGCGCGACGGGCTGATGAAGCGGTTGCGCGAGCGTTTCGGGGCACTCGGCGCGCGCGGCGTCTGAAACGGTGCCGCCTTGATTTCGGGGCGTATCCGGTTCATACCGCGCCAGCCGCGGCGCTTGCCCGGCGCGGCCAACCAGGGATATTCATGGCAAAAGAAGAACTACTCGAATTCGAAGGCACGGTGACCGAGCTTCTCCCCAACGCGACCTTCCGCGTTATGCTCGACAATAAGCACGAAATCATCGCTCACACCGCCGGCAAGATGCGCAAGAACCGCATCCGCGTGCTGGCCGGCGACCGGGTCATGGTCGAAATGACGCCCTATGACCTGACCAAGGGGCGCATCAACTACCGCTTCAAATAGCACCCGATGGCCGAACAAAGCGTCAAGCTAGTCCTCGCAAGCGCCTCGCCGCGGCGCCTTTCCTTGCTTGAGCGCGCCGGCATCGTACCGGACCTCCTGAACCCCGCCGATATTGATGAGACGCCGGGCCGCCGCGAGACGCCGCGCCGCCTTTCGCTGCGACTCGCCCAGGAGAAGGCCAAGGCCGTTCTCCATGCGCCACAAGTGAAGGCGCTGGGATCTCTCGTCTACATTCTCGCCTGCGACACGGTCGTCGGGCTCGGCCGCCGCAATTTGCCCAAGGCCGAAACCGAGGAACAAGCCGTCGATTGCCTGTGGCTGCTGTCGGGCCGCGCGCATTGGGTCTATTCCTCCGTCTGCCTGATTGATCCCAAAGGAACGGTCCGGACCCGCTGTTCCGAAACCAAGGTTCGCTTCAAGCGCTTTTCGCGCGAGGACGTCGATACCTACATCAAATCCGGCGAGTGGCGCGGCAAAGCGGGTGGCTATGCCATTCAGGGCCGTGCTGAAGTCTTCGTTAGGCACTTGAGCGGATCGCATTCGGGCGTCATCGGCCTGCCGCTCTACGAGACCATCCACCTACTTCAAGGCGCCGGCTATCCTGTTTATTACAACTGGATGGCTAACGCCGTCAGTTGATCATGGGCGAGACCATCCGCCTCCGGCCGCGCCGCCCCTGCCCGATCTGCGGCAAGCCTTCGCAACAACGCTATCATCCCTTCTGCTCGTCGCGCTGCGCCGATATCGACCTCAGCAAATGGCTTGGCGGGAATTATGCGATTCCAGCCGAAGAGGCGGAGACGCCGGAGAGTGTGGAACCGCCGAAGAAGGAAGAGGATACTTAACCCTCTCGCCTCGCTGTCGCGATGGGAGGGAGGATTAACTCTCCAATGTCGCGACCGTCTTCAGCGCGCCGTCGAGGGCATTTCCTTCTTCGTCGAGGAGTGCTGCCTCGCGCAGGCGCTTCAGCCATTGCGCGCCGTCCTCGCGCGGTTCAAGCAAGGGCACGGCGGAGAGCACGCGGTCGAATTTCGACTGGCCGCGTTCATGGGTATCGCTATAGCCCTTGATCAAGCGGCGGCAGCGGATGACTTCGACCGCCAGATCGTAATTGCGCGACGCCAGGCGTTCGGCCTCGGTGAGCCATTGTGCGGTATGGGCGCTCTCGACTTCGTGGCGCAATAATTTGCGCCGCATGCCGCGCATCCCGGCAAGCCCGTACAGCACGCCGAACCAGGCGAAGCCGTCGGTCCGCACATGCCGGCCGCGATCGAAAAGCGGATCGAGGAAACGGCACAGCGCTGGCTTCGATTCGATCCAGCGTGCCAAGCCCGTCGGCAATGTGCCGAGAACCTCGCGCAAGCGCGGATGCATGAACTCGGTGATGGTAAGCACCTCATCATCCGAAGCTTTCATTTCATCGCGGACGCGCGTGAAGCGCGAACCCCGTGTCTTGGCATCGGCTACGCGGATGATGTCGTCATAGCACATGGCATTGGCGAGGTACTTCGCGGTCTCGCGCGTCAAGGCATAGTCGCGATAGCCGCCGCCCGAGTCCTCATCGAGCGCCAGCATCTTGCGCAGGCGATAGGCATAGTCACGGCCGTAGTCGAGATCCTGGAAATCGACGACCTTGGCGAGCCCGGCCGCCGCCATCGCCTGAACGCCAAGCGGGAGATCCGCCAGCAAGGATCCGGAGAGCTTCTCGTACTCGGCGAGCAATTCTTGCGGCCCCGTCATTTCCGCCAGCGCAACCTCGGGCTCGAGCCGCGGCGGAGAGGGGTTCGTCACCGCCTCGAAGGCGGCAGAGAAAGCTCGTAGACTCGCCTCGATGCCCTTGCCACCGGAGCGGATCGTTTCCTCAAAATTCTCTCGCGGAAACGGCAGAGCCCTCGAGCCCGCGAGCGCGCCAAAGAGGCTTGCCGAAATCACGCTGCCATTTCGCGCGCCAATGCTCTCCATGTCGAAGGCAATGAGGCGGTGCGACGCCTGTTTTGCGATATCGAGCACTTTCGATGCATCGGCGATGCCATCGCCCGGCGCCATCTTCTCGCTTACCGCATAGGCACGATGCGCCGACGCGATCAGTGTCGTACGGTTCGGCGTCACGAGCCCGCGCATGATGGCACGACCGGCTTCCATGAGTTCGGCCGCGATGACGATATCGACATCGCCCGGCGCGGGCATGAGCGAGAGAACAGGCGTGCGCCCCGTCTCAGGCACCAGCTCCAAGTAATAGATCGTCGCACCGGTGCGTTGGGCAACGCCCGGCACCGACGTCGTCTGCGCGTAATAGTCATTTGCCTCGCTAAGATGGACGATCCAGTCGGCGAGTACGCCGCCGCCCTGCCCGCCAATGGCGAGGATGGCGAGTTTGATGATGTCGCGTTCTTCCGAGAATTTCCGCGTCATGAAGTAAGCGCCAGGCGCCGCACCGACCGGCGTGCCTGAAGCCAGGAAACGAATTTCGCGCGCCATTTCGCCAGCGTGCGGTCGAGCCAGTTCGGATTGTGGATGACATCGGCGCGGTAGAAAGACGGGCAGAGGACGGCGGCATCGGCGACCTCGCCGCAATTGCCGCATCCGACGCAGGTGTTGTCGATCGCGGCGACCGGATCGTCGCGCAACGGATCGTCGAGCTTTTTGACCGACAGCGACGGGCAGCCCGACAGGCGGATGCAGGCATGATCGCCGGTGCAGACATCCTCGTCGACGCCGAAACGCGATTTCACCACGCGCTTGCCGTCGCCGATCGCCTTCGCCACCAAAGGTTTTTCGCGGCGCTGGCGGTTGAGCATGCATTCGGATGAGGCAACGATGAATTTCGGCCCCTTCTCCGTCGTCGTCAGCGCCTCCGTCAGGGCGTCGCGCATCTTGCCGACATCATAGGTGCGATCGATACGCTTTACCCACGACCCGCCAAGGCCACGAATCGCGTCCTCGATCGGGTGCTTTGTGCTGCGCCGCTTGTTGTCGGCGCGCGATGAGGGAATGTCCTGGCCGCCGGTCGCCGCCGAGTAATGATTGTCGACGACGAGTATGACGCCGTCCTGCTTGTTGAAGACGGCATTGCCGACGCCGCTCGCCAGGCCATTGTGCCAGAAGCCGCCATCGCCCATTACCGCGATGGGGCGCTTGCCGGCCTCGACGTTGAAAGCCGAGTTTGATGCCGGCCCCAGGCCATATCCCATTGTGGTGGCGCCAATATTGAAGGGCGGCATGATCGAGAAGAGGTGGCAGCCGATATCGGCGCCGACATGATGGGGCCCAAGCTTCTTCTCGACCAGCTTCATTGCAGCGAAGATCGGTCGCTCCGGACAGCCTGTGCAGAAACCGGGCGGGCGCATCGGCACGGTCTTGGCGAGTTCCGGGTACGAGACCGGTGGCGCGTTCGGCGCGCGGCCACGATCGGACAAGTATTCCGGCGCCTGTTCGCGGAAGAATTTCGAAACACCGTCGAGCAGGATCTGGCCGGTATATTCGCCCGCCATCGGCAGGAAGCCCTTGCCGGCAAGCTTCGTACTGGCGCCGGCCTTATAGAGCATCGCGCCGAAGGCCTGCTCGAGATAATCGGGTTGGCCTTCCTCGACGATCAGGACCGCGTCCTTATCCTTGCAGAAGGCGAGAAATTCATCGTCGATCAAGGGATAGGTGACGTTCAGCACATAGAGCGGGACTTCTGTGTCGCCATAGAGATCGGCCAACCCCAAGCGCTGCAAGGCGCGGATCACGCCATTATACATGCCGCCCTGCATGACGATGCCGATGCGGCCTTTGTCGTCACCCATGAACTCGTTGAGCTTGCGTGACTTGATGAAGTCGACGGCTGCGGGCCATCGCTGCTTGATCTTTTCCTGCTCGTGCATGAAAGAAGCCGGCGGAAGAACGATGCGCTCGGTCGAGCGACGCGGTGATTCGAGCGCCTCCTTCAATGCCATCGCCGGGCGCTGATTGTCGCGGGCAATGAAGCGGCCATGGAGATGGCAGGAGCGGATGCGGATTTCGAGCATCACCGGGGTGTTGGAGGCTTCCGACAATTCGAAGCCGTCGCGCACCGCTTTGACAATGCATTCGAGATTGGGGCGTGGATCGAGCAGCCAGATTTGCGATTTCATCGCAAAGGCGTGGCTCCTCTCCTGCATGATCGAGGAACCTTCGCCGTAATCCTCGCCGACGATGATGAGAGCGCCACCCAGGACACCGCCCGAGGCCAGATTGGCGAGCGCGTCGGAAGCGACATTGGTTCCGACCGTCGACTTCCAGGTGGCCGCGCCACGAATCGGATAATGCACGGAAGCCGCAAGCGTTGCCGCGGCCGTGGCCTCGCTGGCGCTAGCCTCGAAATGAACGCCCAGTTCTTCGAGAATATCCTCGGCATCGGCGAGCACATCCATCAGATGCGAGATGGGCGCCCCCTGGTAGCCAGCGACATAGCCGACGCCGTTTTCGAGGAGCGCCTTGGTGACGGCAAGGATGCCTTCGCCGCGGAATTCCTCGCCTGCGCCGATCTTGAGCTGTTGTACTTCCCTGGCGAAGGAGCGCTCAGCCATGGGCGAGTGCTCCTGCGCAAATTCGTCTTCTCCCGCCTGCGGGAGAAGAAGGGACCCATGTCGCGCAAGCGACATGGGGAGATGAGGGGGCCTTCCCCTCACCTTTCCCATTGCTCCGCAATGGGCCCCTTTCCTCTCCCGCAAGCGGGAGAGGACGAAAGGCGGCAATGGCTGAAGTACCTATCATCCCGCTACTCTAGCACATTCGCGAGCAGGAAGCCCGAGCCGCCGCCGAGGCCGGGACCTGGATGGGTTGACGCTCCGATATGGTAGAGCCGCGGCACGTGGCGTGCGGTGATTGGCCGAGGATTTAAACGGCCGCCAGATGAAAAACTGGTCAAGGCCGCAGAAGCCGCCATAGGGATCGCCGCCGACAAGATTGGTGTTCATCGCCTCGAGATCGGCCGGCGAATAACAGCGGCGGCCGATAATACTCTCGGCGAAGCCATCGATATGGGCCGTCAGGATCGCTTCGACGCGGTCGGCGTAGGCTTCGCGCAGCGTCTCAGTCCATTTGCCATCAGCCGGCGTCTTGATCCGCCCTGCCGCGTCACCCTTGACGTGGCGCGGAGCCTCGGGAAGCTGCAGCCAGAGAATGGCGTTTCCTTCCGGGCAGCGCGAAGAATCAAGCGACGTCGGCTGGCCGACGCAAATCGTCGGCGTCTCGGGCAGCATGCCGCGTTCGGCCTCATTCGCCGCTTTCGAAACGCCATCGAGTCCAGGCGTCAAATGCAGCAGCGCGACCTTCTCAAGCCCCGGCGTCGTCCACTTCGGCGGCGACTTGAGGGCGTAGTGAATCTGCATATTGCCTTTGCCATAGCGATAGGCATTCACCGCGGCGGCGATCGGCTCCGGCAGGGCTTTAGGATCAAGCAGGCGTGTATAAAGCTGGTTCGGCGTCGTCGAGCAGATCACGCCGCGCGTCGCTTCGATGACCTCACCGTTTGCCAGCGTGACGGAGGATGCAGCGCCAGTTGCATCCCGCGCGATCGATAGAACATCAGCATTGGTCCTGATCGCCCCACCCTTGTCCTCGATCAGCTTTCGAAAAGCCGCAAGCAGGTTCCTGGCACCACCCTTGACGATCGGGGTGCCGGCCGCCTCGGTCGCAAAGGCGATGACCTTGGTCATCTTGCCGGAATAGGCGCTCTCCGGGCCTAATCCCAAATGCAGGACCCAGGGCGCCCAAAGTGCGCGGAATAGTTCCGAGCGATAGTTTGTCTCGAGCCAGCCGCGCATTGGCGCCATGGCTTCGCCAAAATACGCGGCGAGCCCGCGAAGGCCCCTATTCCAGGCTTGCTTCAGCAAAAGTTTGGCGGTGCTCCAGGTCCAAAGATCGCCGCCGAGCAACGCAAAAAGGAAGCCTGCCTCGTGTTCGATGCCTTCGACGTCGCGGCGATATTGCGCGCCGTCTTGCGGGTCGAGCGCTGCAAAGGCCGCGACATTCTCATTGCGCTTCATGGACAGCTTCAAGCTGCATCCATCCGGCAAGAGCACGCCGGTCGGATAGGGCGAATGGCAGAACTCCAATCCGCGGGCCGTCAGTTCCTTGCCGAGCGCTCCGAAGGCCGGGCCGGTGACGAACAACACGAAGGTCGTCGCCATCACGTCATGGACGAAGCCGGGCGCGATCATCTCCTCGGTTCTGATGCAGCCGCCAATCTCGGAATTGCGCTCGAGCACCAGAACCTTACGGCCCTTGAGCGCCAGCATCGATGCGCATACCAGCGCATTGAT
The DNA here is from genome assembly GCA_963805405.1 of uncultured Alphaproteobacteria bacterium. GTDB lineage: Bacteria > Pseudomonadota > Alphaproteobacteria > Rhizobiales > Aestuariivirgaceae > JAEUMG01. The sequence continues at coordinate 24,253 of CAWDUC010000005.1, forward strand.
GCCGCTGCCGACAATGACGTAATCGGCTTTCTCCATTTAGCCTCAGCTATTGGGAACGAGCGCCAGCGCCCGCAACGGGCTGCCAGTGCCCTTCTCGAACTTCAAGGGCGCAGCGATCAGGACCGCGCCGGTCGCCGGCAACTGGTCGAGATTGACAAGGCTCGCCAATCCATAGCGATTGGCCTTGTGCATGAGATTATGCGCCGGGAATGGCGGATCCATGCCGGCGGCCTGGCCGGCATCGGTGCCGACCGTCTCGATGCCCCAGCCGATGGCGCCCTTCTCGATGATGTAGTTGATGCAGTCGACGGCGGGACCCGGCGAATGCGGACCCGTATTGTCGGCGTTGAGGAACTCAGCCTCGCTGCCATTGCGCTTCGACCAGCCGGTGCGCATCAGCACCCAGGCGCCCTTCGGAATCGCGCCGTTCTTATTCTCCCAGGCTTTGACGCCATCGGCGGTCAGGAGAAAATCGGGGCTCTTCGCCACTTCGGCGCTGCAATCGATGACGCAGACGGGGGCTACAAAATTCGAGACCGGAATCGTGTCGGTCGTATTGTTCTCGTGATCCTTGCCGGAAATCCAGTGCACCGGTGCATCGAAATGGGTACCCGAATGTTCGCCGAGCTTCAGCCAGTTCCACGCCCAATAGGGGCCGTTCTTGTCGTAATGCGAAATGGTGTGAACTTCGATCTTGGGCGTGTTCTTGCCGATCTCCGGCGGCAATTTGATGAGCGGCGTATCGGGGCCCAATGGGGCCGAAAGGTCGACGACCTTCACCTCTCCCGACAACAATGCCTTGGCCAGCGTATCCAACGTGTTCTTGGCGGACATCCGCGAATTCCTCCCGAAACTGTGCACTAAGGCCTTACGATAAGGGGAGAAATATGCGAGTGCAAACGCCCTGTGGCGGAGGCTGAGAGCTCCCATGGCTTATGACGCGATCATCATCGGCGCCGGGCATAATGGCCTTGCCGCGGCGATCCATCTCGCCCGCAAGGGCTGGAAAGTCGCGGTGTTCGAGAAGAACAGCGAGGCCGGCGGCGCGGTCCGGACCCGTGAAGTCACACTTCCCGGCTTCCGGCATGATCTCTTCGCCGCCAATCTCAATCTTTTTGCCGGCTCGCCCTTCTTCCAGGCCTATCGCGACGATCTCATCCGGCATGGGCTCGGCTTCGTGCCGACCGAGCATTGCTTTGCGACAGCCTTTCCGGATGATCGCTGGTTTGGTGTCGGCAAAGACCTCGAAGCGACCGTCAATCGGCTTGAGGCCTTTTCGCGCAAGGATGCCGAGACCTGGCGGACGTTGGTTGCGGGCTTCAGCAGCGATGCCCCGCACATCTTCGGGTTGCTCGGCAATCCGATGCCGTCCTGGGCGACGGCCGGTGTGCTCTATCGCGCCTGGCGCGCTAAGGGTCTTCCCTGGCTGCTCGATACTGCGAAGCTCCTCGCCTCATCGCCGCGGGCCTGGCTCGATCGAACATTCAAATCCGATCATGTGAAGGCAACGCTTGCCGCCTGGGGCATGCATCTTGATTTCTCGCCCGATATTGCTGGCGGGGCGCTCTTTCCCTATCTCGAAGGCCTCGCGAACCAGTGCTTCGGCATGGTCATCGGCCAGGGTGGCGCCGATACGGTCATCAAGGCAATGTCGGCCTATCTCAAGGAGCTTAGCGGCGAAATCCATCTCACCAGCGAAGTCGAGCGCGTCGTATTCTCCAACAACCGAATCCGTGGGGTTGAGCTTGCCGACGGTCGGGGTTTCGTTCCCTCGTATTGTGTGATCGCCAATCTCGCGCCGCAAATTCTGTTCGGCAAATTGCTTCCCGATGGGGCCGCACCCAAGCCGGTCAGCGATCGCATGCGCGCCTATCGAAACGGCCCCGGAACAATGATGGTGCATCTCGCCGTCGATTCTCTGCCCAACTGGCGCGCCGGGAAGGACCTCAAGCGCTTTGCCTATGTGCATCTCGCACCGTCGATGGATATGATGGCGCGCGTCTATCAGGATGCGATTGCCGGTATCATCCCCGCCGAGCCGGTCATCGTCGTCGGCCAGCCGACCGCCATCGATCCTTCGCGCGCACCTGAGGGCAAGCACATTCTATGGCTGCAGGTGCGCACGCTTCCCGCACAACCGCGCGGCGATGCCAAAGGCGAGATCACGGCAACCGACTGGGATCAAATCAAGGAGGCCGTTGCCGACCGCGTCGTTGCCCTTGTCGAGCGCTATGCGCCGGGGCTTCGCACGCAGATTCTCGGCCGCGCGGTCTTTTCGCCAAAGGACCTCGAACGCGAGAATGCCAATCTCATCGGCGGCGACAGCGTCAATGGCAGCCATCATCTCGACCAGAATTTCATCTTCCGGCCGATCCCCGGCTGGTCGCGCTATCGCATGCCTTTGAAGGGTCTCTGGCTCGTCGGCGCCGCCACCTGGCCCGGCGCCGGGGTCGGCGCCGGCTCGGGCTTCATGGCGGCCAAGATGCTGGAGGCGGAGAGGCCGACGGGCTGAGGGCCGCCGATTGACAGGGCCGAAGCTTTGGGCTTCGATCATTTTAAGATTAAACTATTGCGGTCCTAGACCCGCATAAAACGACAAAAAACCCACGGGGAGCAGCTCAGATGAATTTTTCCAGACGCGATCTCTTGAAAGTTGGCGCGGCCGGCGGCGCAGCGATGACGTTCGGCCTTGGTGCCGGCGTTGCCTCCGCGCAAGGTTCGGAATTGACGGTCGCCTACAACGTCAATCTGCCGTCCTGGGATCCGACCGTCGGTCTGTCGGCGGTCAATCCGACCATCCAGGGCGATCTATCAATCGGTCTTCGACCAGTATATCGGCCAGGAGCCCGATCTGTCCTTCCAGCCGGGGCTTCTGACCAAATGGGGCTGGAACGAGGACCGCAGCAAGGTCATCGATGGAGGTGCGCGAGGGCGTGACCTGGCATGACGGCTCGCCCGTCGACGCCGGAAGACGTCGTCTGGTCGCTGCAGCGCGCCGGCGACCCGAAAGCCGGCAATCCGATCCAGTTCGTCTGGTCGAAGATCGGCAACTTCAAGATCGACGGCAACACCATCACCGCCGACGTGAAGGAATTCGAGCCGACACTGTTCAAGTGGATGGCGTTCCTCACCGGCTATGTCCTGCCCAAGGCCTATTACGAGAAGGTCGGCGCCGAGGGCTTCGAGAAAGCGCCGATCGGCACCGGGCCCTACATGGTCGAGAAGTTCGAGCGCAATGCCTTCCTGCGGCTCAAGGCCAATCCGAATTACTGGGGCGGCAAGCCCGCCTTCGAGACGGTGATCTTCAAATTCGTGCCGGATGCGACCAGCCGCGTCGCGGAAGTCGAATCCGGCGGGTCGGACGTCACCTTCGAAATTCCCTATGAGGAATATCGACCGGCTGAAGGCGAAGCCGGGTCTCGCCGGCGTGACCACGCCCGTGTCCGACATCGCCATGATCTTCATCAACGACATCGGTCCGATGCTCGACAAGAACGTCCGCCTCGCCGCGCATCACGCGATCGACAAGAAGGCATCGTCGACCGCCTGCTGCGGCGGCTACGGCGTGCCGATCGACACGCTGGAAGCGCCGGAATACGCCGCCTTCGATCCGGCGATCAAGGTCGGCCTACGATCCGGAGACTGGCGCAAGAAGCTGCTCGCGGCGAGCGGCTATTCGCCGGAAAAGCCGGTCAAGTTCACGATCCAGACGACGCGCGGCTTCAAGCCGAAGGATTACGAGATGATCCAGGCGATCGTCGGCATGTGGCGCAAGGTCGGCATCGACGCCGAGATCGAGGTCTACGAGATCGCCAAGCATTTCGAACTGCGCGCGCCGACACAGCTGGCGCCGGCCGCCTTCTACAACTGGGGCAACGCGATCGGCGATCCCGTCGACCTCGACCGGCTTTGCGATGTTCGGCCCGTCGCCGCATTCCGCCTGGAAGGCACAGGATCTGATCGAGAGGATCGGCCCCCTGTGGGGCGAAAAGGACGAGGCCAAGCGGATCGCCGGCTAGCAAGGCGGTCGACAAGTACATCGCCGAGGAGGGCTAGGTGATCCCGCTGTTCCAGTATGTGCAGCCGATCATCTACACGACGAAGCTGAAGGTCGTGCCCAGCGTCCCGGCGCGGTGCTGCCGGCGCTCATGAGCCGGCGTGAGCCGCAGGACTTCGACGTCGTCTGCTCCCGCTTGCGGGAGAAGGACCATCGCGAAGCGCATGGGGCGAGGAGGACCGCATGGGGATGTCCCCTCACCGTTCCCATTGCTCCGCAATGGGCCGCTTTCCTCGTAACGGTGAGGCAGAGCATGATCTCCGCGCGGTGCTCATCCGCATTGCACGACGTGATCACGCTGTTCGGCGTGGCGGTCGATCGTCTTCGTGCTGCTGCGCGTGGTGCCCGGCGATCCGATCGCCATGATGATTCCGCCGGGCGCCACGCCAGCCGACATCGAGCGGCTTGCGCGCATTTTACGGGCTCGATAAGCCGATCCCGCGAGCAATTCATCATCTGGCTCGGGCAGGTGCTGCGCGGCGATTTCGGCACGTCGATCTCGCTGCACAAAGACGTGCTTCGAAGGTCTGCTCGGCGCGGTTGCCGGCGACGCTCGAACTGTGCCTGCTGGCGCTTCTGATCGCCGTCTGCTCGGCGGCACATTGGCTGATCGTCGCGACGCGCTTCGCGGCACGGCGGCGGAAACCGGCGTCGATGTCGGCATCGGCATGCTGCTCGCGTGCCCGATTTTCTCTGGGGCCTTGACCTTCATCCTGGTGTTCGGCGTGCGATTCCGTCTTTGCCGATCTCCGGCCGCATCGACCCGACGCTCGATCTTCCCTTCGTCACCGATTTCTATCTGCATCGAAAGCCTGTCCGCCTGCGCTTCGACATCGCCGGCGACTGCTCAATCACATGCTGATGCCGGCGCTGGCGCTGGCGCTGCCGTTCGCCGCGGTCATCGCGCATGTGCTCAAGACCTCGCTCGCGGAGGCCGATGCTCCAGGATTATGCGCTGCTCGCCCGGACCCGCGGCTTTTCCGACTCCGCGTCATGCTGCGCGAGGCGTTGCCCAACGCGCGATCCCGACGCTGGCGCTGACCGGCGTGCAGTTCACCTTCCTGATCGGCGGCACCGTGCTCGTCGAGCGCATCTTCTCCTATGAAGGCATCGGCAACATGGCGATCGACGCGGTGATCAATCGCGACCTGCCGCTGATCCAGGGCATCATCCTCGCCTTCGCCGTGCTTTTCATCTCATCAATCTCGCCGTCGATCATGACCTACGCCTCCTCGATCCGCGGCTGCGCCATGGCTGAGGTCAGCGACGATCGCGCGGCGACCCAACGCGCGAGCGCGCCGGCTCATCCTCGCGCGGCGCGCTGGCTTCGCGCATCGTCGCGATGGCCGCGATCTTCGCGCCGTTGCTCGCCCCGCATGATCCGCTCGAACAGGACCTGATGCTCGGCAAATTGCCGCCGTTCTGGATCGCCGGCGGCGAGCCCGGCTATCTGGCTCGGCACCGACAGTCTCGGCCGCGACGTGCTGTCGCGGCTGATCTATGCGGCGCGCATCGCGTTGACCGTCGCGTTGGTCGCGCAGCTTCGCTGGCCTGCATCGCGGTTCACTGCTCGGTCTGATCGCCGGCTATTTCGGCGGCTGGGTCGATCACACCATCTCGCGCCTGGTCGATATCTGGATGGCGTTTCCGCCGGTGCTGCTCTCGATCGTGCTGGTGGCCGTGATCGGCGACCGGGCTCACTTCGGTCATCGTCGCCATCGTCGTCATCGACTGGACCCGCTTCTGCCGCGTCGTCCGCGCCGAGACGATGCTGCAGCAGGCGCGATGGATACGTCGCTGCGCGCGCGCGTCGTCGGGCTGCGCCGCTGCGCGACGCTGTCGGCGAGGTGCTGCCCAATGTCGTTCCGCTGATCGTCGTCCTGCTGTCGGTCGAAATGGGCATCGCCGTCATGGTGGAGGCGATCCTGTCCTTCGTCGGCCTTTCGGTCTCGGCCGACGCGCCGACCTGGGGCGGCATGATCGCCGAAGGCCGCGCAGCTCATCCATCACGCCTGGTGGGTATTGGTCTTCCCGCTGATCGTGCTGTTCCTCACCGTGCTCGCCTTCAGCCAGTTCGGCGAAGGCTTGAACGACGCTTCGATCCGGTCTGCGCGATGACGGATAGCTGCTCGAGTCGAAAGCCTGCAGTGCGAGCTCTGCGCGGCGCAGCCGGCCGGCGTGCTGCGCGGTGTCGCTCAGCGTCGAAGCCGGGCGAGGTGCATGGGCTGGTCGGCGAAAGCGGCGCCGGCAAGAGCGATGATCGCGCGCGCCATGCTCGGCGATCCTGCCTAAGGCGATCGTGATCGCCGACGGTCATGTGCGGCTCGAGGGCGAGACCTACTCGCCATGGGCGATACGACGCGGCGGCGCGCGGCGGCGCAGGATCGCGCTGATCCCGCAGGATCCGATGACGGCGCTCAACCCGGTCGAAGCGCATCGAGGGCCAGATCACCGAGCGGCTCATCCGCATCATCGGCATGGGCGAAGCGGAAGCGCGCAAGCATGCGCTCGAGCTGCTCGACGAAGTGCATATCCGCGAACCCGAGCGCGTCATGCGCAGCTATCCGCATGAATTATCCGGCGGCATGCGCCAGCGCGTGTTGATCGCGGTGGCTTTTGCGTGCGAGCCCGCGCCTCATCGTGGCGGACGAACCGACGACGGCGCTCGACGTCACCGTGCAGAAGCAGATCCTGCGGCTGATCGCGCGACATGCAGGCAGCGCCACGGCACCGGCGTTGCTGTTCGTCACGCATGACCTCGGCGTCGTCGCCAAGATCTGCCAGAGCGTGACGGTGCTCTATGCCGGCATGGTGATCGAGCAGGCGAGCGCAGAGGATCTCTTCGCGCGCCCGCAGCATGCCTATACGCGGGCGCTGCTTGCCGCGACGCCGCGCTACGACCGGCCGGATGATTTCCTGTTGCCAGTCGATGTAGCGGTGATCGAGCGTTTGCGCGCGGACGTCGCCAAGGCCGACGCGGCGTGGCATCAAAGGCACGTGTCATGAGCGCGCTTTACCGGGTCGAAGATCTGCGCGTGGCGCTTCCCGACTTCACGCGAAAACGCTTGTTCGGTCCACCGCCGCGCAATGAAATCCTGAAAGGCCTCACTTTCACGATCGCCAAAGGCGAAGCGATCGGCATTGTCGGTGAATCTGGATCTGGCAAAACGACGCTCGGGCGGACATTGGTGCGACTTCTCGAGCCGAGCGCGGGGCGTATCTATTTCGACGGCGCAGACATCAGCCATCTCGACGAAGCGGCACTCGCACCCTTCCGGCGCAACATGCAGGTGATCTTCCAGAATCCGCTCTCTTCGCTCAATCCGAGGAAGACGGCGGCCCAGATCATCGCCGGACCATTGCGGCTGCATGGCGTTGCGACTGGGCGGAACGACCTCGCGGATCAGGCGGCACATGCGCTGAAATTGGTGGGGCTCTCGCCCGATCTCGGCCGGCGCTATCCGCAGGAACTATCGGGCGGGCAGCGCCAGCGCGTCGGCATTGCGCGAGCAATCGCATTGAAACCGAGCTTTGTGCTTGCCGATGAAATCGTCTCAGGCCTCGACATGTCGAGCCAGGCGCAGATCCTCGATCTGCTGGCGCGCCTGAAGGAAGAGATGAAATTGACGCTCGCCTTCATCAGCCATGATCTGTCGGTGGTGCGGCGGCTGTGCGAGCGGGCGATGGTGATGCGCCAGGGCGAGATCGTCGAATTACGGCCCTGCGCGGAGATGTTCGCCGAACCGGAGCATCCCTATACGCGGCAGTTGCTGGCGGCGATCCCACTGCCTGAAATAGACACGCAATGGCTGTCTAGTTCTTAGCTTGTATATCAACATGCGCGTGCCAAGCCGCCCTCGCTCTCCAGGAAGGCGACGATCTCGGCCACCCCTTTCCGCGCGCAGCAGGTCGGTGAAGACGAAGGGCCGCTCGCCGCGCTGGCGGCGGGTATCGAGTTCCATCGACTTCGAGATCGGCGCCGACATGCGGGGCGAGATCGGTCTTGTTGATGACGAGCAGATCGGAGCGGGTGATGCCGGGACCGCCCTTGCGCGGGATTTTCTCGCCCTGGCAGACGCTGATCACATAAAGCGTCAGATCGGCGAGATCGGGCGAGAAGGTCGCGGCAAGATTGTCGCCGCCCGATTCGATGAAAACGACGTCGAGATCCGGGAAAGCGTTTCGTCATTTCGGCGATGGCTTGAAGATTGATCGAGGCATCTTCGCGGATGGCGGTGTGCGGGCAGCCGCCGGTCTCGACCCCCATGATGCGCTCTCTGGCAGCGCCTGAAGCCGCGAAAGTATCAACGCATCCTCTTTGGTGTAGATGTCGTTGGTGACGACGGCGAGAGAATAGTCGCCGCGCATCGCCTTGCACAGCATTTCGGTGAGCGTCGTCTTGCCGGAGCCGACCGGGCCGCCGATCCCGACGCGCAAGGGTCCGTTTGGCGACACGGTCATGTGCGGAAGATCCTCGTCGTTTGCGTTTCGTGTTTCATGGCAGCGATCTCGGCGCCGATCGTGAACTGCCGAGATCGTCGAGGCTCGCGCGTGAGGCGCATCTGCGACAGAGGCAATGGTCGGGATCAGATCGCGAAGGACTTCGAGGCCTTTGCTCTGGCCGAGCGGGATGAGCCGCACCGCGACGGAGACCTGCGACGTCACAAATTGCTGGAGCCAGGCGAGCAGCGCGTCTTGTCGCGCGATGCCGGCCGCCTTGCACGCCATCCCGGCCGCAATGGGATAGGCGATTGCCTCCCCTCCCCTCTCCGGCAAGGAAGGCGAGAAGGAAAGAAGCCGCGGCCGTCGCAAAAGCCCGGCCGAGCATCGTCGTTTCGAGATAGCGTTCCTGACGAGGCGCAGAGCGCAAGCGCCAGTTCATTCAGTTCGTCGATATCCGTCGCATCCCAACAGGCCGAAAAAAAGCAACCGCATCATTCCAGCCGCTGCCATGCGCAATGAGATCGCCGATCCAATTCCGCAACGAGCCGGCATCCTTCACGATCGCCGGTTTCGATTGCCCATTCGAGCCCGTGCGAATAGGCAAAGCCGCCGACCGGAAATGTCGGCGACATCCAGTTGAGCAGGAGCAACAGCTTGCGAGGCGTCAGTGGCCATGGGATGATGGCCGCCATAGGCGCCGGTTTCCGGCTTGAAGATCTCGGTCACTTCGCGCGTGGTCGCGCCGAGACCGCCAAGCATAGCTTCGATCACATGATCGCGGCGGATCAGGATACGTTCCGTTTCGATCTGCGCTTCCAGATGGCGGTTGCCGATCTGCCAGGCGAGCTGCGGCAAGATGGCGTGCATCGCGGGCGCGGATTTCGAGCAATGCTTCCGGCGCCGCCTTGATCAGGACGACGCGGCCATCCTCAAGTATCAAACCGTCGCCATGCTGAAGATGTACGGTCTCGGGCAGATCAAGCAGGAAGCGCAAGCCGCCGTCCGATGTCATCGCCATGCGGCGCCGATGCCGCGCCTGATGGTCAAGCGTGATCGTGTCGACCGTCTCAGCATTGACGATCGCACCCGATTGAACGCGATTGGCGCGCAGCATCTCAGAACAGGAAATAGCGCTGCGCCATGGGCAGCACATGCGCCGGTTCGCAGGTCAGCAATTCACCGTCGGCGCGAACATCATAGAGTTCGGGATCGACCTCGATCTTCGGCGTCGCATTATTGTGGATCATGCTCGCCTTGGAAATGCCGCCGCGCGTATTGGTGACGGCGATCAATTCCTTGTCGACGCCGATCCGCTCCCGCAAACCATTGGCGACGGCCGCCTGCGATACGAAGGTGACGGACGACCGCGTGATGGATTTTCCAAAGCCCGCAAACATCGGGCGATAATGCACGGGCTGCGGCGTCGGGATCGAAGCATTGGGATCGCCCATGGGCGCGGCGGCGATCGAGCCGCCCATGATCACCATGTCGGGCTTGACGCCAAAGAAGGCCGGCGACCAAAGGACGAGATCGGCGCGCTTGCCCGGCCTCGATCGAACCGACATGGGCGGAAATGCCATGGGCGATGGCCGGATTGATCGTATATTTCGCGACATAGCGCTTGACGCGGAAATTATCGTTGTCGCCCTTCTCTTCCGGCAACCGGCCGCGCTGCACTTTCATCTTATGCGCGGTCTGCCAGGTGCGGATGATGACTTCGCCGACCCGGCCCATCGCCTGGCTGTCGGAAGCGATCATCGAGAAAGCGCCCATGTCGTGGAGAATGTCTTCAGCGGCGATCGTCTCCTTGCGGATGCGGCTTTCGGCAAAGGCGATATCTTCGGGAATGCTCGGATCGAGATGATGACAGACCATGAGCATGTCGAGATGCTCGGCAATGGTGTTGACCGTATAGGGCCGCGTCGGATTGGTGGAGGACGGCAAGACATTCGGGAAGCTTGCGACCTTGATGATGTCGGGCGCATGGCCGCCACCTGCACCCTCGGTATGGAAGGCGTGAATGGTGCGGTTGCCAATCGCCTTGATCGAGGTTTCGACGAAACCCGATTTATTGAGCGTGTCGGTATGGATCATCACCTGCACATCGTGATCATCGGCAACCGACAGGCAGCAATCAATGGCGCCGGGCGTCGTGCCCCAATCCTCATGAAGCTTGAGTGAAGAGGCCCCGGCTTCGATCATTTCGATCAGCGCCTCGGGGCGCGAGGCATTGCCCTTGCCCGAAATGCCGATATTCATCGGAATGCCGTCCATCGCCTGGATCATGCGCTCGATATGCCAGGCGCCGGGCGTGCAGGTTGTGGCGAGCGTGCCATGCGCCGGTCCGGTGCCGCCGCCCAGCATGGTCGTGACGCCCGACATCAAGGCTTCCTCGATCTGCTGCGGGCAGATGAAATGAATATGCGCGTCCATGCCGCCGGCTGTCAGGATCTTTCCCTCGCCGGCAATGATCTCGGTGCCGGGGCCGATGATGAGCGTGACGCCAGGCTGCGTATCGGGATTGCCGGCCTTGCCGATGCCGAATATGCGGCCGTCGCGCAGGCCGACATCGGCTTTGACGATGCCCCAGTGATCGACAATCAGCGCATTGGTGATGACGGTATCCATAGAGCCTCCGGCGCGCGTCACCTGCGACTGGCCCATGCCGTCGCGGATGACCTTGCCGCCGCCGAACTTCACCTCCTCGCCATAGGTGGTGAAATCCTTCTCGACCTCGATGATGAGTTCGGTATCGGCAAGGCGCACCTTGTCGCCCACAGTCGGTCCGTACATGTGGGCATAGGTGGAGCGGGCGATTTTCCTCGTCATCAGAGCTTCCCCATCACCTTCTGCCTGAAGCCGTAGATCGTGCGATTGCCTGAGATCGGGACGAGCGAGACTTCGCGGCGCTGGCCCGGCTCGAAGCGCACCGCGGTGCCGGCCGGAATATTAAGCCTGCAGCCGCGCGCCTTGTCGCGATCGAAGATCAAAGCCTCGTTGGTCTCGAAGAAATGGTAGTGCGAACCGACCTGGATCGGCCGGTCGCCGCCATTGGCGACTTCGATCGTGAAGCCGGCAGCGCCGGCATTGATCTCGATTTCGCCGGCCATGGTGATGATTTCGCCCGGGATCATGGTGCCTCGCTAGCGCACGGGGTGATGAACGGTGACGAGCTTGGTCCCGTCCGGGAAAAGTCGCCTCGACCTGGACTTCGTGCAGCATCTCGGCAATGCCATCCATGACCTCGGCGCGCCCGACCACATGGGCCGCCGTCTCCATCAGATCGGCAACGCTGCGACCGTCGCGCGCCCCCTCGACGACGAAGTCGCTGATCAGCGCCACCGTCTCAGGGTAGTTGAGCTTGACGCCACGCTCGCGCCGCCGCCGCGCCACCTGGGCCGCCATGGCGATCAACAGCTTGTCCTTCTCGCGCGGCGTTAGCTGCATAGAAATTCCTCACAGTGACCAAATTCGCGGCAGTTCGCCTTCCGGCAAAAGCCGCGTGACGGCCGGAATCAGCCGCTTGCGCAGGCTGAACCCGTCCGGTGCGAGCAATCTTGCAACCAGCTTGCCATGCCAGGCGCTTACCCCTGCGCGATCGCCGAGGGCCACGCGGGTTTCCTCCAGATGACGCTCGGCATCAGGGGCGACAAGGAGGATGGTTGCAAAGGCCCGCGCATCTCCAAATGCTGCCGGGCCGCCGGGCACCTCATCATGGACACGTAAGTCGTCCGCATAGACCAGCCGGCCGTCGCGCCGAATGCGCCAGCGATCGTGGAAGCGGGACTTGATATCGCGCTCGCCCATTTCAGTGCGGCCGAAAATCACGGATTCGACAATCAGCAGGCGTGAATCAACGGCGATATCGGCTTCGATGGTGCGCGCGAGGGACGCGCCGTCGAACAGTATCGTCTCCTGCGGCAGCCAAGACAGCCGGCTTCCGGGCTCGGCCGCCAGCCTGACGGCGATGTGCGCCGGCGGGCCTCCGGCACGATAGACCTTTTCGGCGGCCTGGGTGGTCGCGACCAGGGTTGCGTCGGCCCGGCTGGTCAGGTCATAGGCAAAATCATCGCCACCGGTGACCCCGCCCGCCGTGTTGATGACGATCGCCTCGAAAGGCCGGCCCGGCATGGTCGCCGGTAGCCTGATCTTCGCCGCCCCCTCCTCCCGCAAGACCTCAACCCCGCATGACGAAAGCTTGAGCACAGCCTTTCCGGAGCTTCTCTGATAGCGCGGAACCCTCAGGCCCAATTCGTCTTTCCCCATGCTCTCATGTTGCAATCGCGAGAAATCGATAGCAACATCGCATTGCAGCATGGGGACAGGATGGCGGATTTCTTCAATGAGATGATCCTCGAAGACGGACAGGTGCGCGAGCCCTATGCGCTCGTCCATCAATGGATGAAGAATCTCGCCAAGTCCGATGTCGAAAGGGCCCTGAAAGAGGCGGAAGAACTGTTCCGCCGCCAGGGCATCACTTTCGCGGTCTATGGCACCGAGGATGGCTCAGAACGCCTGATCCCTTTTGATATCGTACCGCGCGTCTTTGCCGCCTTCGAATGGCGCAGGCTTTCAGCCGGCATCGAACAGCGCGTGCGAGCGCTCAATTCCTTCCTCCATGACATCTATCACCGCCAGGAAATCCTGCGCTCGGGCCGCGTCCCGCGCGACGTGATCCTCCAGAACGAAGCCTTCGTGCCGGAGATGATGGGGCTCAATCCGGCGCTCGGCGTCTATGCGCACATCATCGGGATCGACATCGTGCGGGTTGGCGCCAACGAGTTTTACGTGCTCGAGGATAATTGCCGCACGCCGTCGGGCGTCTCCTACATGCTCGAGGACCGGGAAGCGATGATGTATCTCTTCCCCGATCTCTTCGCGCAGCACCGCGTGGCGCCGGTCGAGAACTATCCGGCGATGCTTCGCAAGACGCTCGAAAGCGTGGCACCCGCCAATCTCGATGATGAGCCGACGATCGTGCTGCTCACGCCGGGCATCCACAACTCCGCTTTCTTCGAGCATGCCTTTCTTGCCGATGAAATGGGCGTCGAGCTATGTGAAGGCTCCGATCTCTTCGTTTCCGACGGCTGGCTTTACATGCGCACGACGCAGGAGCCAAAGCGTGTCGATGTCGTCTATCGCCGGATCGACGATGCCTATATCGATCCTTTGACCTTCCGGCCCAATTCAGCGCTCGGCGTGCCCGGCATCTTCGATCTCTATCGCGCCGGCCGGGTTACGCTCGTCAATGCGCCAGGCACCGGGATCGCCGATGACAAGTCGATTTATACCTTCATTCCCGATGTCATCGAGTTCTATACCGGCGAGAAACCATTGCTCAAGAACGTGCCGACGTGGCGGTGTTCGCAAGCCGAGGACTTCGCCTATGTCTGCGACCATCTCGAAGAACTGGTGGTGAAGGAGGTTCACGGCTCCGGCGGCTATGGCATGCTGGTCGGGCCGACGTCGTCGAAAAAGACGATCCAGGAATTCCGCGCGAAACTGAATGCGCGGCCCTCGAATTATATCGCGCAGCCCACGCTTGCGCTCTCGGCCACGCCAACCTTTACGTCATCCGGCGTGGCGCCGCGCCATGTCGATCTCCGGCCCTTCGTGCTGTCCGGTGACCGCGTCCGCATCACGCCGGGCGGCCTGACGCGCGTGGCGCTCAAGAAGGGTTCGCTGGTCGTCAATTCGAGCCAAGGGGGCGGCACCAAGGATACCTGGGTGCTGGAGGACTAGCATGCTGGGTCGCACCGCCTCTTCGCTCTTCTGGATGTCACGCTATGTCGAGCGCGCCGAGAACATGGCGCGCCTCCTCGAAGTTGGTTACCGCATCTCGTTGATGCCCGGGGCCATTGAAGGCCACCGTGACGAATGGCGATCCACCTTGACGAGTGCGGCTTGCGAGGCGAGCTACTTCAAGAAGCACAAGGATGTCACCACGACGAAGGTCATCCACCATCTTCTCTTCGACGAGGACAATACCTCGAGCGTCAAATCGAGTATCAAAGCGGCGCGCAACAATGGCCGGGCTGTGCGCACCGCGCTGACGCGCGATCTGTGGGAAAGCCTCAACGGCACCTGGAACGAACTCGCGCTGATCAAGCCGCAAACCATAACGGCCGACCGGCTGCCCGGCTTTCTCGACTGGGTCAAACAGCGCGCCATGCTGTTCCGCGGCGCCCTGCTCGGCACGCTTCTGCGCTACGACACCTACTATTTCAGTCAGCTCGGCACATTCATCGAGCGCGCCGACAATACCGCGCGCATCCTCGATGTTAAGTACTACATCCTTCTGCCGCAACCGAGCGATGTCGGCAGCGAGCTCGACATGCAGCAATGGGCGACAATCCTGCGCTCCGTCTCCGGTCATCGCGCCTATCGCTGGTTCTATCACGACAGCCGCTACCGGCCATGGCTGATTGCCGAGTTCCTGATGCTGCGCGAGGAGATGCCGCGCTCGCTGGTCTTCAGCTATCAGTGGATCAATACCGCGATGGATGGGCTCGGCCGGATTTACGGCAAGCGCTATGACTGCCACAACGCGGCGCGACAGACCTACGACATGCTGAAGACTGCCAGGATGGAGGACATATTCCAGAGCGGACTCCACGAGTTCCTCGGCGACTTCATGGCCGGCAATAATGCCTTGTCTGCCGAAATCGCCCGCACCTACAATTTTCCGTAAAGCCATGCAGCTCAAGGTCCGCCACACCACGCATTACCGCTACCGGGTTCCGGCGAGCTATGCCGTGCAACGGCTTCTGCTTACGCCGCTCGACTTCGCCTCGCAGAAGGTGCGGTCCTGGACCATCGAGGCGCCGGGCATCGCCAAGGCGCTTTCCTATCGCGATGCCTTCGGCAATGTCGTGCATGTCGTCACCTCGCTCGGCACGATCGAAGAGTTCACCGTCGTCGCGCACGGCATTGTGGAGACCAGCGAGGCCGCCGGAGTGGTGCGCGGGCTGGCATGCCCAATGCCGGAGACGGTGTTCCTGCGCTACACCAAGGCGACACGGCCGAACCCGGAGATCAGCGCTATCGCGGAAGCGGCACGCGACAGCGGCGGCGACACGATCGCGCAATTGCATGTTCTCATGCACGACATACGCGGGCGGATTGCCTATGTGATCGGTGCCACGACGGCGAACACGACAGCCGCCGAGGCGCTCGCGGAAGGCCGGGGCGTGTGCCAGGACCACGCCCATGTGTTCCTCGCCGCGGCCCGCCATATCGGCCTGCCGGCGCGCTATGTGACCGGCTATATCGTGACCGGGGATGGAAACAACGCGACCGCGAGCCATGCCTGGGCGGAAGTGCTGATCCCGACGCTCGGCTGGACCGGATTCGATGCGTCAAACGGGGTTTGCCCGACCGAGCAATATGTGCGAGTGGCAGCCGGTCTCGATGCCGCCGGCGTGGTCCCCGTGATGGGCAGCCGGCGTGGCGGCGAGGCCGAAACGATGGCCGTCGAGGTCAACGTTACGGCACAGTAAAGACGATTGTGAAGGGCTGCCGATGACCTATGGCGTAGGGATCATGCTCGAGGAAGGCCTTGTGCTGGCGGTTGACACCCGCACCAATGCCGGCGTCGACCATATCGCAACCTTCCGCAAGCTTCACACTTGGTCGCAGCCAGGCGAGCGTGTCTTCGTGCTGCTTTCGTCCGGCAATCTTGCGGTCACCCAAGCGGTGGTGAGCCTGCTGACCGAGGGCACGCATGCCACGAAAAGACGCGGCTCACCGCCCAATCTCTTCGCCGCCGAGACCATGTTCCAGGCGGCGCGGATTGTCGGCGAAGCCTCGCGCGAAGTGCGCAAGACCGATGCCGAAGCCCTGCTGCAATCGAACGAGAGCTTTCATGCAAGCTTCATCTTCGGCGGCCAGATCGGCACTGAACGTCCGCGGCTCTTCCAGATCTATTCGGCGGGGAATTTCATCGAGGCGAGCGTCGACACGCCGTTTCTCCAGATCGGCGAGCACAAATATGGAAAGCCGATCCTCGATCGCGTCGCGCAGATGAACATGAGCCTTGGCCAGGCCGCCAAGCTCTTGCTGCTGTCCTTCAATTCGACGATCCGATCGAACCTGTCGGTCGGCCTTCCCATCGATATCCTGGTCTACAGCCGGGACTCGCTCAAACTCGAGCGGACGCGCCGAATCGGCGCTGATGACGGTTATTTTCGGATGCTCTCGCTCGAATGGTCGAAGGCGTTGCGGACGGCCTTCGCCAATATCGATGAGTTCGACATTTAGTCGAGATCGCAAAGAAACGCTCTAAATCGTACTTTGCCAGCCCCGGCAAGCGAGCTCACGCAACGGGTCTCCTGGTTCGAGGAGTTGCGCAGCCATAGCAGGGCGCGGACAATAACTATCCTACCATGGTCGCCCTTGAGGCGGCCACCCAGCCTGGATGGCAGGTCAAGCCCTGCCATGCAATTGATCCGTATACGAACCGTCATGCCAGCGAAAGCTGGCATCCAGCGCAATCAAATTGGACGTGGACCCCAGCTTGCGTGTTCTGTGCGGGTGTGGCCCTCGTGGGAGAAGGCGGACAACGAAATTCCCTCCCCCTTGTGGGGAGGGATCAAGGGTGGGGGTTGCGCTGAACGTCCAAACCCCCACCCGAAATTTGCTTCAGGCTTTGCCTCGCAAATTTCGACCTCCCCACAAGGGGGAGGTTGAAGGCACGCATAAAAATACCCCTCGTCCTCAAGCGCGCGCGAAGGCGCGCCTCGAAGGATGAGGGGCGATGAAAAAAATCTGTATACGGACGAATACGCCTTACGACGTGTCGTCGAGCGGCGGGTGCATGCTTCGGACCAGCCAATGGCACTCTTTCAGGATCTCGTCGACCTCGTGAATGGCTCGCTGGCGGAATCCGGGAGGGCGGCCGGGTCGCATGGGGCTCCAGCGCTCGGGCCGTCGCTCTTCTTTGGGCCGCGCCTCCCAGCAGGCAAGCCGCCGGGCGTGGCGCGGGATGTCATTGAGTGCATCGACGACGGCCACGAGGCGGCGGATCAGGTGCTTGGCACTGACCTTGCCGTCATCGACGACTTGCTGCTTTGCCTGAGCGGCGGCGATCTCAGCCTGTTTCTGCTCAAGGAATGACTCGATGGAATGGATGTGGGGCTCGGGACCACGGCGTTTCTTCCTGAGACGGCGGCCAATACGCTTGAGCGGATCGAACAGGTTGAACAGGAAGCCGCGTTTGCGTTTGGGCTTTCCTTCGACATCGGACTTTGCTCTTTGTCGCTGTTCGACGTCTTCGGCCCTGCGGGGCGCCTGGGCTCATACTCAACCACGATGTCACGCGCCGCGGCGATGATGAGCCGCCGGGCTGCCGATTCAGCCGTCCGCAGAATGCGAAGCACATGGCGGTGGAGAGGCTTTGCAATCCTCTCGACGCTGCCACCCTCGGTCAGCCCGATTTCGGCGCAGAGCTTCAAGACCTCGCCCAAGAGCGGCAATCGCCAGCGTTCGATAATGGAAGATATGTCCATGCCGTGCAGATAGAACATAACTTGAACTACGTCAAGCGTCAGTGGTACCGTGCACGAGCGACCCGCCGATCCGGTCTGGATGGCCTCACGTCGTCGCTCCCTTGATCGCCACCTTAGAATAGTTTTAAACTATTGAAATCATGCGATTTTTTAATTCGCTGCGACGTTCTGCGGCTTGACCGTGAAGGCCGATTGGATTAACCGACTGACATAGTCGGAAATTATTGCACCCCTCATGTCACCCTCTGCCCGCTCCTGCGCAGGCTGCATCCTGCCGAAGCTCCTCGACTACAAGCCCGAACGGCTTGTCGTGTCGGGCTTTCGCTGCTGCATGGCAGGCTATGAATTCGGCGATATCGAATGCTGGGAGACCGGCTGGCGCTTCTATGTGAGCGAGCTCGGACCCGGCGAAGCGCGCGCCTTGATGGGCGAATTGCAGTTCTGGGTGCGCTCGGTTCGCGGCGAAACGCGGCGGCGCATCGCCTGCTTCCCGCATGGCTGCCAGCAAGTTTGCCATGATGAATGCATGGCATTGTCGATGATCTCCGGCATGCAGGATAACCGCCGCGACCTTGCCGAGTTCGCCGCGAGCCATCTGCTCGGTGCCGCGAGCGATATCGGTCCGGAGCGCGTTTCGGATGCGGCAGAGGGCTATGCTACGGCGCTCAAGAATATCGGCCTCAAATTGCTCCCCGTTCCCGAAGACGTGATCCGCAACATCGCCTTCCAAAATGGCGCCGACTGTCCGGCCCGCGCCGCCATCCACTGAACTCCTCATCCAGCTTCACCGAAGACGAAAGGAAACATCATGAAACGCCCTCCCATCCTGGCCCTGCTTGCGACCACGGCGCTGACGATCTCGGCGGCCTGGTCCATCGCCAGGGGCGCCGAGGTTTCCCCGGCTTCGGTGAACTCCCATTATGGCGATGTGGCACTCGCCATGTATTCCGACGCGCATGGCGCGGCGGTCGACCTGCAGACGGCGGTCGATGCGCTGATCGCCAAGCCCAATGACGAGACACTCGCCGCGGCGCGCAAGGCGTGGAAGGAATCGCGCCCCTGGTATCAGCAGACCGAAGGACTGCGCTTCGGCAATGCGATCGTCGATGACTGGGAAGGCCGGGTGAATGCCTGGCCGCTCGATGAAGGCCTCATCGATTATGTCGACGGCAAATCCTATGGCGACACGTCGGATGAGAACCCGCTCTTCACAGCCAATGTGATCGCGGCAACCTCGATCCGCATCGGCAACGACACGATCGATGTCGCGACGATCACGCCCGAGACCATCAAGAAATTGCACGAGGCGGGCGAAGTCGAAGCCAATGTGGCGATCGGCTATCACGCGATCGAGTTTCTGCTGTGGGGCCAGGATCTGAACGGCACCGGGCCTGGCGCCGGCGCGCGTCCGGCTTCGGACTACGACACCGCCAATTGCACGCATGGCAATTGCGATCGCCGCGCGGCCTATCTCAAGGCGGCGACCGATCTCCTCGTCGCCGATCTCGACGAGATGGTCGGCAACTGGAAGCCGGATGGTGCTGCACGCAAGGAGCTTGCGGCCAAGGGCGATCAAGGCGGGCTCGCCACGATCCTCACCGGACTCGGCAGCCTGTCTTACGGGGAACTCGCCGGCGAGCGCATGAAGCTCGGCCTCATCCTGCATGATCCGGAAGAAGAGCATGATTGCTTCTCCGACAACACGCAGAACTCGCACTACGCCGATGAGACGGGGATGATCTCGCTTTACAGCGGTACCTACAAAGCCCGCGACGGCAAGGACCTTACCGGACCCAGCATCCGTGAATTCGCATTGGTGAAGGCACCGGAAAAAGCGGCGGCGCTCGACAAGGCCTTCGAGGATACGCGGGCCAAGCTGCAAGCCATCAAGGACAAGGCCGACAGCGGCGAGATGGCCTATGACCAGATGATCGGACCCGACAATCCGGCCGGCAATGCGCTAATTCAGGCAGCCATCGATGCGCTCGTCGCGCAAACCCGCGCCATCGAAGCCGTGGTCGCCGATCTCGACCTCACCATCAAGGTCGAGGGTTCCGACAGTCTCGACAATCCTACCGCGGTGCAGTGAGGCCGAAAATGCGCGCTGCCGGAGCCAAGTATCTCAATCCCGACCAGATCCGGGAAAAGCTCAAGCTCGCCGATGAACTCCGCTCAGCGGGCAAGCCGATCCACGAGGTGAGCCGCGTCTTGGGCATCACCAATTCGACGCTCTACAACTGGCGCAAGCGCTATCTCGGCGGGCGGGAAGACAAGGACGCGCAGATCGCGGCCCTGCGGGACGAAAACCGCAGATTGCGCCGCATGGTCAAATCGCTGGTCTCGATCTCCGACCGGCGGGGGCGTCCCGCGGACGTGGGTGACTCAAAAACATGATCATCTGCCAGTGCAACGTCCTTCGCAGCAGCGACATCAAGCGGGCCGTCGAGGCGAACCTGCAGGATGATCCCTATGCCGTCGTCACGCCCGGCAAGGTGTTTCGCTGCTGCGGGGCGCGGCCGCAATGCGGCGGCTGCATGCCCAATATTGCGGATGAAATCGTCGCAGCGATCAAGGCTCGGGCAGCCGATGATTGTGTTTATAATGATTCTAGACTAGCTTCCGCCAACGAACCAAACCATGGGAGCGTTGCGGATGAAGGGCAGCCAGAAGGTCATCGACTACCTGAACAAGTCGTTGCGGCACGAACTGACGGCAGTGAGCCAGTACTGGCTGCATTACCGCCTGCTCGAAGACTGGGGTTTTCAAAAATATGCGCGCAAGGAGCGCGAGGAATCGATCGAGGAGATGCAGCATGCCGACAAGCTGATCGAGCGGATCATCTTTCTCGACGGGCACCCCAATCTGCAAACGCTCGACCCGTTGCTGATCGGGCAGAACATCAAAGAGGTCCTGGAGAGCGACCTTAAAGCCGAGTATAGCGCGCGGGCGCTTTATATGGAGGCGCGCGCCTGCTGCCGGCAGGAGGAAGATTATGTCTCCATGCTGTTGTTCGAACAACTCCTCAAGGACGAGGAAGGCCATATCAATTTCATCGAAACCGAACTCAAACTTTACGATTCGATCGGTCCGGAGAACTATGGCCAGTTACAGGCAAGTTCCGCCGACAAGAAGGATTGATACTTCGGTTCGCGGCGGCGGCTCCCTAGGGCTGCTGCCGTGATCGGCCGGCGCCGCTTCATCGCCGGGATAGCCGCGACAGGCGCGGCTGCTCTCATCCCACCGCTAACTCCCAGCGCGCATGCCTTTCCGGCGAGCATTCTTGGCGCTGTCGATTCCCGCCTCGAGGCGGGAGTTAGGAGTTTCGATTTCACCGCCCAGGAATTCTCGAGCCGGCTTGTCGACGGGAAGCATTCGACGCCGTTCTGGAGCTATGTTGCGGGACTATTGCCGGTCATGCGCGTCAGGCGCGGCGAGCCGTTGCGCATCAGGCTCGGTAATACTTTGAAGGAGCACACCAGTATTCACTGGCACGGCATCCGCGTGCCGAATGCCATGGATGGCGTTCCCTATATCACCCAGAGACCCGTCTATCCCGGCGAAACCTTCGTCTATGAATTTACCCCGCCCGATGCCGGCACCTTCTTCTTCCATCCGCATTGCAACGAGGCTGGCCAGGTCGGGCGCGGCCTCGCCGGGCTGCTGATCGTCACTGGCGACGAGACCGAACCTTTCGATGACGAAGTCCCTGTCGTCGTGAAGGACTGGCGGATCGGCGAGGACGGCCAGTTCCTGCCGCTCTACACGCCCAAGGGTGCAAGCCGGGCCGGTACTTTCGGGAATATTCGCAGCGTGAACGGCGTATCCCAATACAAACGCAATGTTCCAGCGCAAGGGTTCGTGCGCGTGCGTATCGCCAATCTCGATTCAACACGGATCGTCGAAGTCGGCGTCGAGGGGGCGCGAGCCGAGGTGATTGCGATCGACGGCAATGCCATCGAACCCTTCCATCTCGACAGCTGGCGGATGGGACCGGCCATGCGGCTTGACCTTATGATCCACACACCAATTCCAGATGGGATTGTCCGCATCATCGACTATGCACAAGCAGAACTCTACACGCTCGCCGAATTGCGTGCCGACGACCGGATCGCGCCAAGGCGCAGCGCGCCGCCGCGGCTGCAGCCTTCGGCGATACCCGAGCCCAATCTTGAGCATGCCGGAACACAAAGTTTCGTGTTCGGCGCGGCGTCGGATTCGCTCGGCGCCTATATCGAAAGCCTCGATCCAAACGATCCCCTCACCAAGATCATCCTCGACAGCCTCTGCGCGGGCCCGCAAACCTTTTGGGCGATCAACAAGATTTCCTGGCCCAATGACGGCCACCGCAACCTGTCGCCGCCGCTTGCCCGCCTGACGGCGGGAAAGAGCTATAAATTCACGCTCCAGAATGCGACGCCACACAGCCACCCCATTCATCTGCACGGTCACACTTTCAAAGTTCTATCCGCCTCCAAGAGGACGATCCCCGTGCACTACGCCGATACTGTTCTGGTAACGCCCAAGGAGAGAGTCGAAATCGCCTTCGTCGCAAGTCCGGGCGACTGGATGTTCCACTGCCATATTCTTGAACATCTCGAGACCGGCATGATGGGCTATGTCCGGGTCACCTGAAATGCGGGTTAGACTTCTCATCGTCCTGGCGCTCGCCTCCGCGGCCACCCTGTCGGCAAATGCCGGGGAACTCGACACGGCCGTCGGCAAAGCCTTGTTCGAACGGCAATGGGTGCAGGCGCCAGCGTCAACCGATGGATCGGATGGGCTCGGGCCGCTCTTCAATGCAAAGGCCTGCAATTCCTGTCACAAGGACGGCGGCCCGGCGCGATTGATCGTACTTGACGGCCAAGCCATCATGCGCGGGTTGGTGGTGCGAACCGGAAGCGCCACGGGCGAAGCCGATCCCTTCTATGGCCATCAATTGCAGGACCGTGCGGTATCGGGCCTCATGCCTGAAGCCAAGATTGCCACGCAGCTTGTCAAGGTTGCGTCCGGCGCGGGCGCCACAGCAACCGATCTTGCGTTCGATTTTGCGCTGAACGGTCCGGCCTTCGCCCGAGATACTTTAAGTGAGGCGCGGGTAGCCCCCTCGCTTGCCGGTCGCGGCCTGCTTCAGGATGTATCGCAAGACGCAGTCGTCGCACTCGCCGATCCAGACGACCGAAATGCGGACGGTATTTCGGGTCGCGCCCGCCTTATTCAAGATGCCGACGGCATCGATCGTCTCGGGCGCTTCGGCGTCAAGGCAACCGCGACGAGCCTCATCGAGCAGACAGCCAGTGCGGCGGGGCTCGACATCGGCCTTTCCTCGCCCTTGCGGCAAACCGCTTACGGCGACTGCATGCCGTCACAAAAGGATTGCCTTGCCATGGCAACCGGCAACAGTCCGGCTTTTGAGAATGAGGAAATCTCCGGTGAGATGGTCGCCATGATTGCCGCTTATGTTGCCACGCTGCCGCGGCCTGCGGTGAAAGCCGACGCGCGAGCCGAGGTGCTCTTTACCGCGGCGGGATGCTCGTCCTGCCATGTTCCCCAGATGCCCAATGCGTCGGGAAAACCGCTTCCGGTCTTCACCGACCTCCTCCTCCACGACATGGGGCCCGGATTGTCAGGCAAGATCGGCGACCACTTCGCCTTGCCTTCAGAATGGCGCACGGCGCCATTGATCGATCTCAATCCCCTCAAGGGCAAGCGGCGCTATCTCCATGACGGTCGCGCCGCGAACCTTGACGCGGCGATCCATTGGCACGGCGGCGAGGCCGACCACGCACGGGCAAAATTCGAAGCGCTGGGCACCGAGGACCGCGCTGCACTGATCCGCTATCTTGAGGCACTCTGACATGATTTCCCGACGCGCATTTCTGATCACCTGTGTTCTCGCCGGTTTCGCCGCAACGGCCCGCGCCGATGACAAGGCGAATGTCGCGGTCATGCGCGAATTGGTCACCAAGCTCATCATCCCGGGCTACGAGAAGCTCCTGCGGGCCGCCGAAACGCAAGCCGCTTTGTGGTCGAACTTCGTCGCCAAGCCAGAAGCGTCAGCCATTGCCGCGCTGAGGGAGGCCTATTCGAACACCGCCGATGCATGGAGCGCAGTCGAGTTCCTGCATTTCGGACCGGCGGGCGTCGATTTCCGTTTCGAGCGCCTGTCCTATTGGCCCGAACGCAAGAACGCCACGGCCAAGGCTTTGACACTGCTGTTTGCGCGACAAGCCGATGAGGGACTTGGCCCCGAACACTTTGCAGGAACAAGTGCTGCAGGACAGGGCTTGCCGGCACTGGAGCGGCTATTGTTCGACGAGCAAGCGCAAGAGCTTCTGCTCGCGCAGGATGCAAGCGGCGAGCGACGGCGGCAGGTCAGTCTCGCCATTGCCCGCAACATTGCGATCATTGCGGGACAGATACTCGCCGGCTGGCAAGACGACCCTGACAGCGTCTTGAAGAAGCTCGATGACCTGACTTATGCGCAGGAAGCAACGGCGCGGATAGCCACCGACCTGCTTGGCCTGTTTCAGTTGATGCGCGACACCAAAATCGAAGCGCCGCTCGGAAAATCGATCGAAAGCGCCAAACCCCGGCTTGCCGAGGGCTGGCGCAGCGGCCGCAGCATCCGTGCAATAGCCATCAATCTCACTACCCTGCGGGACGCCGCCGATATCATCCTGGCAGGAAACACCGGTGAAATCTCATCGCCTTCGGTGCTCAAATCGGCGGTGAAGATCGCCAACAGCCTGTCGTCGGAAGACCTGAGCGCGCTTGTTACTTCGCCCAAACAGCGCAGCGACGCGGTGTTGCTCTATGACGCCGTGACGTCGGCGCGCGATGTGTCCAAACTGGAGATTCCCAATGCGCTTGGCATTACCATCGGATTCAACAGTCTCGATGGCGATTGACCGGCGCCGTCTGCTCGGCGCACTCATAGCCGCGGCCGCCACGGCGCGCTGGGGCAGCGGCGGGGCACGCGCGCTGGACGGCGAGCCGCTGTATATTTCCTGCCGCATGGATGCAACCGAGGCAGCATCGGTTGCGGTGCTCAAGGCGAATGGTGAATTGCTGCTCGAAACGGCGTTGCCGGCGCGCGGGCACGATATCGCGCAGCGTCCACATACGCATGAATTCGTCGTCTTCGCGCGCCGCCCCGGCACCTGGGCGGTGGCAGTCGATACCAATCCTGCCAAGCAGCCGCAGATCATCACAGCGCGCGCCGATCGGCATTTCTTCGGCCATGGCCTTTTCTCGGATGATGGCCGCCTGCTTTATGCGAGCGAGAATGACATCAAGACCGGCGATGGCATCATCGGCGTTTACGATGCAACCGGCAGCTATGCCCGTATCGGCGAGTTCAAATCCGGTGGCATCGGCCCGCATGACATGAGCCTATCGAGTGACGGGCGACGCATTGTCGTTGCCAATGGCGGCCTCAAGACGTTGCCGGAGAGCGGCCGTGAAATACTGAACAGTGACGATATCGCGCCCAATCTTGCGGTGCTCGATCTTACAAGCGGAACGATCGAAGGCGCGATCGAGCTTGATCGCACCTACAAGAAGCTCAGCATCCGCCATCTCGCGAGGACGAGCGATGATCGCATCGCCTTTGCCTGCCAGCATCAAGGCGATGCCGATGAGATGCCACCCCTGGTCGGGGTGCTCGACCGCGAAGGCAAGGCTCGCCTGTTCGATGCGCCGGAGGAGGCGCTGGCGCGGCTCAACAATTATGTCGGCTCGGTTGCTTTGGACGAGAGTGGTTGCGTCATCGCGGCGACGAGTCCGGTTGGCAACACCGCAGCGTTATGGTCGATCGAAGGCATATACCTAGGTGCGGCACAGATTCCCGATGTGTGCGGCGTCGCGCGCCACCGGAACGGCTTTCTCATGAGTTCCGGCAATTCCGGCGTCAGGGACGTCGCGACCGACGGGGTAGTCGCGGAGAGGTCCGTCCTCCAGAACTGGGTTTGGGACAATCACCTTCGCCTTGTCGCGCTGTGAGTATTGAAGGCTTGCCCCGCCAGCGCGAGTAGCGCAAGGTAATTCAAGCAGAGGCTGTATCGCACGGAGAAAATCCAGCCAAACACTTGAATTCGGGGGCTTATTCTCTTGGATAAACGCGAAGTTTTCCATTTTATCATGATCAAGCCGTCGCATTACGATGATGATGGCTACCCGATTCAGTGGTTGCGCTCGGATATTCCTTCGAACACGCTCGCCGCCGTCAACGGCCTCGCCCTGGACAGCGCCAAACGCCAGATCCTCGGGCCCAATGTCGAAATCCGCCTCATCGCCTATGATGAGACCAATATCCGCATCCGTCCCGACAGGATCATTGCAGAGATTCGCGCCAATAACGGGCGGGGGTTGATCGCCTTTGTCGGCGTGCAGTCGAACCAGTTCCCGCATGCCGCCGATCTTGCCCAGGGCTTCATTGCCGCCGGCCTGCCGGTGGCAATCGGCGGATTCCATGTCTCGGGCTGCCTGGCCATGCTGCCGGAACTGCCCGAGGAGATCGCGCGATTGCAGGCGCAGGGCGTTTCGATCTTCGCCGGCGAGGCCGAGGAACTGCGTCTCGACGAGGTCTTGCGCGACGCCTATGCGGGCAAGCTCAAACCCCTCTACAATTACATGAAGGATCTGCCGTCGATCGAAGGCCAGCCGCCGCCGATCCTCTCCGCCGGCACTGTAAAGCGCACCCAGAGCGGGCGATCGAGCTTCGATCTTGGCCGCGGCTGCCCGTTCCAATGTTCGTTCTGCACCATCATCAACGTGCAAGGCCGCAAGAGCCGCTTCCGCACGCCGGACGATCTGGAAATCATCGTGCGCGAGAATGCCCGCCAAGGCATCACCAAGTTCTTCATCACGGATGATAATTTCGCACGCAACAAGGAATGGGAATCGCTGTTCGACCGGCTGATCCATCTGCGAGAGAAGGAAGGCTTTACGATCAAGCTGGTGATCCAGGTCGACACGCTCTGCCACCGCATTCCCAATTTCATCGAGAAGGCGGCGCGCGCCGGCGTCAATCGCGTCTTCATCGGTCTTGAGAACATCAATCCCGACAATCTGCTCGCCGCCAAAAAGCGCCAGAACAAGATCACCGAATACCGGCTCATGCTGCAGAAATGGCGCGACCATGGCTGCACAACCTATGCCGGCTACATATTGGGATTTCCCGCCGATACCAAGGAGTCGATCCTTCGCGATATCGAGATCATCAAGCGCGAACTGCCCATCGACCTCCTGGAGTTCTTCTTTCTCACGCCACTTCCCGGCTCCGAGGATCACAAGACCATGCTGGGCCAGCGGGTATGGATGGATCCCGATCTCAACAAATACGATCTCAATCATCGCGTCACCCATCATTCCCGCATGAGCGACAAGGAGTGGGACGAAGCCTATAACGAGGCATGGCACGCCTATTATACGCCCCAACACATGGAGACGGTGATCCGCCGCGCGGCGGCACTCCCCGGAGGGCGGCCGCGCTCAAAGATGCGACTGATGCTGTGGTTCTATCTCATGTACAGGATCGAGCACCTGCATCCCCTGGAAGGCGGCATTTTCCGGCTTAAATACCGGCGCGACCGCCGCAAGGGCATGCCGATCGAGCATCCCTTGGTTTTCTACCCCAAATACGGCGCCGAAATAGCCCGGAAACTCTGCCAGTATGGCGTCATGGTGTGGAACGCCTACAGATTGCTGCGCCGCGTCGAACGCGACCCGAACGCATCTTCATATAGTGATCTCGCCATAACGCCGCCGGCTCTCGACGAGATGGAAACACTGGCCATGTTCCAGGAGACATCGGGCGGCGAAGCGGCGGTCGCCAAGAAACGGCGCGCAGACGACCTGCGCGAAAAGGTTGCAAAGCTCCAGGCCGCCGAATAGCGCCACAGCCCTACCATCGGCGCATTGCCACCCCCATTGGAATGCATGTGAATTGCGGCACTTCCTGCCTATGTTGTGGGGAGCAACCCTTCCCCTCTCAAGGCCTCATCACATGACAGTTAAGCTTTTCGAGCCGGTTTCGCTCGGCCCCCTCAAACTCGACAACCGGATCGTGATCGCGCCGATGTGCCAATATTCGGCCGACGATGGCGCCGCGACCGACTGGCATACGATCCATCTCGGCCATTTGGCGCTGTCCGGGGCCGGCCTCCTCATCATCGAAGCGACGGGCGTCGAGCCTGAAGGGCGCATTTCCTATGACGATCTCGGGCTCTATTCCGATCACACCGAGAAGGCGCTGGCCCGCGTACTGGAAGGTGTCAGGCGCTATTCGTCCATGCCGATCGCCATCCAATTGGCCCATGCGGGCCGGAAGGCTTCGACGGATCTGCCCTGGAAGGGCGGCAAGCAGATCGCCCCCGACGCCAGGAACGGCTGGCAGACATCTGGCCCCTCGGCGGTCGGGTTTCATCCTACCGACAATCCCCCCGTCGCTCTCGACGCTGCGGGCCTGAAGCGCGTTCGTGACGCCTTTGTCGCCGCCGCAAAGCGATCGGCGCGCCTTGGCCTCGACGGGATCGAGATCCATTCGGCGCATGGCTATCTGCTGCACGAATTTCTGTCGCCCTTGTCCAACCAGCGCAGCGATTCCTATGGCGGCAGCCTTGAGAATCGCATGCGCTTTCCGCTGGAAGTCTTCGAGGCCGTGCGGGAGGCGTATCCAGCCGGGAGGCCGGTCTGGGTCCGCATCTCTGCACAGGACTGGGCGGAAGGCGGTTGGACGATCGAGGACAGCGTAGAGTATTCCAAGGCTCTGAAGCAGCGCGGCGCGGCGGCCATCCATGTCTCAAGTGGCGGCCTGACCGCTAAACAGCAAATCAAGTTGGGCCCGCATTATCAGGTGCCGTTCTCCAAGGAGATCAAGGAGAAGGCCGACATTCAAACCATCGCCGTCGGGCTCATCACAGACCCGAAGCAGGCCGAAGAGACTTTGCGCAAGGGCGAAGCCGACATGGTGGCTCTCGCCCGCGGCGTCCTCTATGATCCGCGCTGGCCGTGGCATGCCGCCGCCGAGCTTGGCGCCAAGATCAAGCCGCCGCCGCAGTATCAGCGATCCGCGCCCCACGAGCATGCTGATTTATTCATCAAGGATTGACGGTCACCGCGCCCCATTTGCACTTTCCTAACCATATGGGGCGCAAACTCACCAATTGCGGGACCGCAAGTCACCCGCCAAGCCAGGCCGCGCCAATGCACCATGCAGATGGCGCGGTTTTTTGTGGTGTTGTTCAGCTTGCCGACAGTTCGGGCGCGAGCGCGGCAAACGCGTCATATTGCGAGCGGAAGACCTTGCCTGTGAGGTCTTTCAGGAAAGATGTGGTTGCCAGGCGGTCCATGACCGGGCCTTTCACCTCGGAAAGGTGGAAAGTCACGCTCGCATCCGCCAATCTGCGGTTAATTTCCTCCAGAACTCTCAAGAGCGCTCGCGTCAATCGCGTTGATCGCCGAGCACATCAGGATCAAGTGGCGCAAAGGCGGGCGATCGGCGACAAGCTCGGTCACCCGATCCTCAAGATAGCGGCTGTTGGCGAAATAGAGGCTCTCATCGATCCTAAGGGTCAGGATTTTTTCCGACGTCAGCACGTCGTGGCGGCGGATATTGCGAAAGTGCTGGGTGCCGGGGACGAGGCCGACGATCGCCATATGCGGACGGCTCGTACGGTAGAGGAAAAGCGCCAATGAGAGCGCAACGCCCGCAAGAATTCCCTGCTCAACGCCGACCACCAAAGTGACCAGTATGGTGGCCGCCATCGCGGCAAAATCGGCTTTCGAATAGCTCCAGGTCCGCCGCAAGACGCTGAGATCGACGAGCGACAGAACGGCCACGATGATCGTCGCGGCAAGGGTCGCCTGCGGCAGATCGGCCAGATAGGGCGTCAAGTACAACGTCGCCAGCGCGATCCCAACCGCCGCGAAAGCGCCAGCGGCAGGCGTTTCGGCGCCTGCGCCAAAATTCACCACCGAGCGTGCAAATCCTCCCGTCACCGGAAAGCCGCTCGAAAGCGCCGAAGCGAGATTGGAAACGCCGAGACCGATCAGCTCCTGATCGGGCTCAATGCGCTGGCGGCGCTTGGCGGCAAGTGTCTGGCCGACTGAAACCAATTCAACAAAGCCGACAAGGCTGATCATGAAGGCCGGCAGAGCAAGCTGCAGAACCAGATCAAGATCGACGGCCGGGAAACCCAAGGGCGGAAGCCCGGCGGGGATTGCCCCTACGACCGCGACGTTCATTTCCTTCAATGCAAATCCGGCGACCGAGATTGTTGCCGCCATGACGACGAAGACGGGTCCCGATCGCGCCATCGAATCGGCGGCGCGAGGAGCGACGCCCATCAGCATCAGCGCGCTCTTCATATAACGCCGCGCAAGTATCAGTGCAGCGAGCGAGAGAAAGCCCACAGCGGCCGTGGCCCAATTCGTGCTGCCGACATGGCGAAAGAGCGATGCCAGCATGCTTTGGAGCGTCTGGCCTCCGGCGTTGATCCCCAGGAGATGGCGTATCTGTCCGACCGCAATGAGTATTGCCGAAGACGCGATGAAGCCTGCAATGACGGGGTGGCTCAAAAAATTGGCAAGAAACCCCAGCCTCAGTACGCCCATGACGAAGAGCATGATGCCCGAGAGAGCCGCCAGCAGGATTGCGGCGGTCAAGTAATCCGCGGAGCCCTGGGCGGCGACGGAGCCGGCCGCAGTCGCCGTCATCAGGGAAATTATGGCGACCGGCCCCACGGCGAGCGTGCGGCTCGTTCCGAAGAGCGCATATGCGACCAGTGGCAGTATACTCGCATAGAGGCCAATCTCAGGCGGGAGTCCCGCCAGCATCGCATAGGCGAGCGACTGCGGGATCAGCATGATGGTCACGATGACTGCGGCTGTTAAATCGCCGGAGAAGGTCGCCCAGCCATAGTGGCGCGCCCATACGAGCGCCGGGAACAAGTTGGACCAGGCTCGCGCGCGCGGCTCGCCTTGCGGGCGCTCCGCTTCCGGCTTCGCCCCGGTTTTCACGGCACGCTGCATGAGTTGTTTCTGCCTTAGCCTTGATGTGCCGGCTTGGCGAGATACTCGCGGCCCCGCAGCATGGCGCTCCAATAGACCGGCGGGAGGACGCGCTCTTTCAGGAACCAGGCCGCGCGGCTTGGCTTCAGATCGTCGATGAGCCATGTCGGGAAACTCGGCAGACGCTTGCCGCCATAGCCGAACTCGGCAAGGACGATTTTTCCGCGTTCGACCGTCGAGCGGGCAAGAGCCATAGCCGTCGTAGACGGCGTTCGGGCCATGATAACCCATGTCGTAGAGCACGTTCTCGGCGACGACAGGGGCCTGCTTGCGCGCCGCTGCGGCCGTCTTCGCATTCGGTGTATTCGTGACGTCGCCGAGGCCGTAGATATTCTCGTATGTCTTATGGCGCAGCGTCGCCGGATCGACGTCCATCCATCCCGCCGCATCGGCGAGCGAACTCGCGCGAATGAAATCCGGCGCGATCTGAGGCGGCAGACATGGATCATGTCGAACGGCTTTTCGATCGTCTCGTGCGTTCCGTCGGGAGACGTTTCACGAAACGCGCGCTTTGCCGGGCCGTCGATCGCAATCAGATTTGGCCGAAGTCGAGCTTCACATGATAGCGCTCGACATAGCCCATCAGCGCCGGAACATATTCCGGAACGCCGAACAGCACCCCGCCGGCGTTATCGAATTCAATGTCGATATTGTCGAGACATCCGGTGCGAAGCCAATGATCGGCTGAGAGATACATCGCCTTCTGCGGCGCGCCCGCGCATTTGATCGGCATCGGCGGTTGCGTGAAGATCGCTCGCCCCGACTTAAGTTCCTTGACCAGCTCCCAAGTATACGGCGCCAGATCGTAGCGATAGTTCGACGTGACACCGTTTCGGCCGAGTGTCTCGGTCAATCCCTCGATGCCGCCCCAGTTGAGCTTCAGCCCCGGGCAGACGATAAGGTGCTTGTAGCTGACGATTCGGCAGCCTTCGATGACGACGGAGTTGTTGTCGGGATCAAAGCCGCGACTGCAGCCTTGATCCATGACGTCTTCGCGGGAAGACCGAGGCCATCGTCTCACGGTCTGCTCGGGCGTCGAAGACGCCGCCACCGACGAGAGTCCAACCCGGCTGATAGTAATGCACATCCGCGGGCTCGATAATCGCGATATTGAGATTGCCCTGGCGCGCGAGAAGACTTGCGGCGACCGCAGCACCGGCAGACCCGCCTCCGACGATGACGATGTCGTAGTTGTCAACTGGCGCATCGGAGGCGATAGTCCCGCCGGCGGCGATCCGGCTCGCGACGCCGCGACATGTCGTAGCCCGCCGCTCGCGCGCCTTCAGAATGTCGGCCATCGGCCGATGGCCCGCCTCGGAAAGAGCCCACAGGGTCGTGCTGACCGCGTACCGGTGCGACAATAGGCGAGAATGGGCTTCGGCAGTCTCGGCAAGCGCGGTCCCGAACGCCGCTGCATCGCTATCGCTGACCTTGCCCGGATTCGACCGGCAGATAGCGAGCCGTAAGTCCGTTCGCCTTAGCTTCCCGCTCGATCTCCGCGAATGAAGGCTGATCCGCACCTTCTCCGTCGGGCCGGTTTGAGATGATCGATTTGAAACCCATCGCCGCGCAACTGCCGACAGTCGCCGGGCAGGATTTGCGTCGCGACCGAGAGATCGTCCGTAAGCGTCTTCGCGTGCCATCACGAGATCCTCTGCCGAAAGCCGAGAGGAAGAGCCGTCATAGCTCATTGATCGGCACCTTGAGCTGCCGCTTGCCGCCCTCATCGGGCTCGGGAAGGTTGCCGCCACGTATATTGACCTGGATGCGAAGGGATGATCAGCTTCGGCAAAGCGAGCGTTTCGTCGCGTGCCGTGCGCATCGTGACGAATTCGTCTTCGCTGACGCCGTCGCGAACATGGATGTTAGTTCGCCCGCTCTTCCGCGACCGTGGTTTCCCATCTGATGTCGCGGCCGTTGGGCCGTAGTCGTGGCACATGAAGAGACGTTCTGCGGGCGGTAGCGCGAGCACGCTCTTGATCGAATGGTAGAGCACGCGTGCATCGCCGCCCGGGAAATCGGCGCGTGCGGTGCCGCCGTCCGGCATGAAAAGCGTATCGCCGACAAACGCCGCATCGCCGACGACGTGCGTCATGCAAGCCGGCGTATGTCCTGGTGTGTGCATGGCGAAGGCCTGCATGCTGCCGATCGTGTAGGTATCGCCATCATTGAAGAGACGGTCGAATTGGCTGCCGTCGCGCTGGAACTCGGTGCCTTCGTTGAAAATCTTCCCGAAGACCTCCTGCACGATCTTGATATTTTCACCGATGCCGAGCTTGCCGCCGAGCTTCTCCTGAATATAGGGCGCGGCCGGAAAGATGGTCGGCATGCGCGTGCGTCTCGATGAGCCATTCGACGCTTGAGATGATGATCGCGCACGAAGGCTGAATGATCTTGTCGGCCACTGTCATAGCTGATACGGCCGGCCGCGTAGTCGATATCCATGACGCTGTCGTAGATCGCACAGGCGTTCGACGCCGGGTCCTTCACGACGTAGCTGACCGTGTTCGTTGCTTCGTCGAAAAAGGCGGTAACCTCCGGCTTGACCGTGAGATCGACTTTATAGGAATCTGACATGGGTTCCTCCTCGAGGTTCAGGTGGGTCTGCCGGCGGGGACCCGCGCAGCGGTGGCGGTGGCGGCAATGCGCGCCAGCCACATGCCAACAAGCATGGCGGGGACAAAAACGATCGTTCCAGGGGCAAGAAGACTGAGGCCGGTGAAGGCAGGACCCGGACAATAGCCGCCCAGTCCCCAGCCGATGCCGAAAACCGCAGCACCGAACACGAGCCGGCGATCGATGGCGGTGGCCTCGGGAAGATGAAACTGATCATCGAGCATCGGCCGCGCATTGCGCCAGGCAAGGCGGTAACCTACGAAGGCGACCGCGACCGCCCCGGCCATCACGAAGGCGAGGCTCGGGTCCCAAGTGCCAAAGACGTCGAGGAAATTCTGGACCTTGGCCGGATCGACCATGCCGGATACCACCAGACCCAGACCGAAGATCAAACCAATGGCAAAATGTACGACTGTGCGCATCGCCTAATTCCCGATCACATGGCGCATGAAGAAAACGGTGATCGCCGCGGCGCCCATGAACACCGCGACCGCCACCAGGGAGCGCGGCGACAGTCGCGCCAGGCCGCAAACCCCATGACCGCTGGTGCAGCCGCTGCCATAGACCGAACCGAAGCCGACCATGAGGCCGGCACCGATCATCAAAATTAGATTTCCAGACACCGTCTGGACAGCCGGCGAGCCCGTCGCGACGAGCCACGCGAGCGGTGCCGCGATCAATCCGACTATGAAGGCCAAACGGGCGGAAAACCCGGCGCGATCCGCGGGCGGCAATAATCGCGCGGCAATTCCGCTGACCCCGGCAACCCGGCCGGTCAGCATCATCATGGCGGCGGCGGCAAGACCTATCAGCACGCCGCCGATCAGCGCTGAATACGGGGTAAATTCAGTGACCATGGCCTCAACGCTACCGAGAAAGGTTGACCGGGTTTTCAACTCAGCTTAATATTCGTACATTATAATATTATGAAATACTAATATGTCAAGGCCTGACCTGCCCCCATTCGACCTTGCCGAGCTCGCGCCCAAGGCGGCGCAGGCCGCCGATCTCCTTGGTTCGATGGCTCATCCCAAGCGACTGCTGGTATTGTGCAATCTTCTGCAGGGCGAACTCTCGGTCGGCGAAATGGCCCAACGCGTCGAACTCAGTCAATCGGCGCTATCCCAGCACCTCGGGAAGATGCGGGCCTTGGCCCTGGTGAAGACGCGGCGCGAGGGTCAAACGATATACTACAGCCTGGCCAGCGCCGAAGTCGCCGCGATACTCAATACGCTCTACGCGCTTTATTGCGCGCCGCCTGGTCCTCAGTCCGACAGGCGGCGCGGCGCCTCATAGCCATGGCGGCAATTCAAAGGCCTGTTCGACATAGGGTTCCGGCGATGAGAGCCGGTGGCTCTTCAAGCCCGCGCAACTGATAGAAAAGATGCGGCATGCCCAGCGAGAGATCCTGCGTCGCATCGGGATTTCGGCGATCGCATAATGGTGCAACGAGAAACAGGGCTGGCAGCCGACCTCCGGGGTCGCATGCGGACCGAAGCGGGCACGATACTCGGCCGCGAATTTCCGGCCGATCTCGTTACGCGGCAGGCCGATCACCGTATTGCAAATAGAGCACCGCGTTGGCAATCGCCTGCAACCGTTTCGTGATGCTGCACCAAAGTATTAAGCAAGGGCACCCTTCCCCAGCCTCCGGCAGGGCCGAGAGCGACTTCGTTTCGAGATCAAGATGGATGTTGCGCGAGTGTCCTATGATCGCATTTTAAGGCCGGCCGGATCGTATGGCGAAGCACTCAAGACCCTTGCACCTCGAGCCGTACCCACTATGTGCGTGGACAGTTCCGTTCCCGGTGAAGCGTGCTCCGGGGCTATCAAACCCATCGCCAAACTCTTTCCGATGGTGTGGCCATATCCTCCAGAGGTTATGAAGCCGACGCGTTCCTGGCCCTTCCAGATTGGCTCGTAGCCTGATGCATCCGCATCGAGCGCATCAATTTCAAGAGTAACAAGCATCCGGGGCAGCGTGTTTGCATCTTGCTCGCGTTTTGCCATCTCGCTGCCGATGAACGGGCCTTTGTCGAAGGCAATCCATCGGTCCAGGCCGGTCATGCGCGGCGTATAATCCTGGGTAAATTCCCGTGACCAGATTCCGAAGCTCTTCTCGAGCCGGAGCGACAATGCTGCATTAAACCCGTATTCCGTTGCATCAAGCCCCTTACTGGCTTCCAGGAGCGAACGGCGCAGCGTCGCATGCTCACTGGCCCGACAATGAATTTCATAACCGAGCTCGCCGCTGAGACTGAGCCGCGCAACTTTCGGTGTGATCATGCCGAGATGAAGTTCTCTGCATTCAAAGAATTGGAACGCTTCATGGGAAACATCCTGATGAGTTCAGGCGCTCCAGCATTTTTCTCGAGTTAGGCCCGGATAGCGAGAAGCCTACGATCTCATCAGAGATGTCGCGTATTGCGACATCGCTTGTCAGATGGTCCTCAAACCAGCGCATATGCCATTGACGAAGATAGTATGACCCAGTCAGCCACCACGTCCCGTCACCCCAGTTGAAGACTGTGAGATCGCCCTTCAGCTTACCGCTTTCCGCGAGCATCGGCGCCAGTTTGGCGCGTCCAGGCTTTGGCAGGCGGCACGCAAGTAGTTTATCCAGCCACGCAGTGGCGTTTCTACCCGTAATCTCATACCGGGCGAAGGCGGTGATATCGAGGATCCCGACTCCATTGCGGACATTCCTGCACTCCTCGCCGACAAGGTCGAAAGCATTGGAGCGGCGCAAGGTCGGCTTTTCCCGAAAGCCTTCGGGAGCGAAGTATAAGGGGACTTCCATGCCCCAGGAACTTCCCCATCGCGCACCAGCGCCGTCCATGGCTTCGTAAGCCGGTGCCATCCGGAGCGGCCGCCCGGCCGGCAATTGCTCATTTGGATAACTCATCACAAAGCGGCGCGAGTAGAATTGCCCGGTGGTCTGCCTGATATATTCGCGGTTCGAAGCGAAGTCGCCGTAGCGGGCGATGTCCATTCCGAAAATATCGGCCTGCGGTGCTCCTTGAACCATCCATTCCGCAAGCGACTTGCCGACGCCACCACCCTGCAGGAAACCCGCCATCACGCCGCATGCGACCCAATAATTGGGGACGCCCCTGACCGGCCCCACCAGTGGGTTTCCGTCCGGCGAAAACGTGAACGCTCCATTGACCCAGCGCTTGACGCCCGCGGTCTCGAGGCAGGGAAAGCGCCTGAAGCCCATCGCAAGTTCGTCGGCTATGCGGTCGACGTCTTCCTGGATCAACTCGGTGCCGTAATCCCACGGTGCACCGTCCATATTCCAGTGCTTGAAACCCTGCTCATAAATGCCGAGCAGGACACCCTTCTGCTCCTGCCGCATATAGGTGAAGCCTTCCAGATCCACGATCAGCGGCAATTCGTGAGTGAGCGCGACGACTTCGGGGATAGAACTCGGTGACGAGGTAATGATGCTCCATGGGTGTCACCGGCAGTTCGACACCAACCATGCGCCCCACTTGCTTCGCCCAAAGACCACCTGCATTGACGACATGTTCGGCGGTTAATTGGCCCTGCTCTGTCGTGACCGTCCATCCGCCTTCCGGCCGCTGGGCCAAGGCTGTAACCCGGTTATGCTCGATGACGTCAGCGCCGCGATTCCGGGCGCATTTCGCATAGGCGTGTACCACCCCCGAGGGGTCGATATGGCCTTCGCGCTCCGCATACAATCCCCCGATAACGCCTTCCACGCTGGCGATCGGACAGAGCGATTTGATCTCGTCAGGGCCGATCAGTCGGACATCGTCGATCCCCATCGTCTGAAAAACGCGATAAGAGGCCTGCAACCATTCCCAACGTTCCGGTGCAGAGGCGATGGAAATGCCTCCCGTCATATGCATCCCGACGCTCTGGCCGGATTCGCGTTCAATTTCAGACAAGAGATCGATCGTGTAGGCCTGAAGCGCAGCGATGTTCGGATCCGCGTTCAAGGCATGAAAGCCGCCGGCGGCATGCCAGCTCGAGCCCGCAGTCAGAACCTCGCGCTCGATCAGCGCGACGTCCGTCCAACCCAACTTGGTCAGGTGGTACAAGACGGACGCGCCAACTACGCCGCCGCCGATAACAACGACGCGATAGTGAGACTTCATCTAGATCTCCTTGCGCTTATCTCCGCGCGCTCAAGCAATTTCCAGCGCGAGCAATGGACTTATGAGACGGGTATGGCTCCGCCAGCGGCCGTTCTCGCGGCGATGAACGAGTTCGAGTTCGTCCACATGGGCCAGCGCTCGAATCAGGCGGCCGAAACTCGGCAACGGTCTTTCGCCATAGCTTGCTGGCTCGCTCCGTTGCCGTTTGCGATCCGGATTTCTGCCAATTTCCGAAATTCGACCAATCGGCCACCAATGGCTCGTAAAATTCCGTGCGATACCGCGACATCGTGTGCCGCGCGGCAAAGAAGTGGCCGCCCGGCTGCACCTCGGCGATGGCATCCAAGCCGATCGCATCGCGATCACCAGGGCAGGCGGTAAACATCTCCGCCGCCATTTGAAGAACCTCGATGTCAGTGATCAGCTTTTCGAAGGAAACACTAAGGCCGCCTTCCAGCCAGCCAGCGGCATGGACGAAAACTGTCGCGCCCGCGAGTATCCCTCCCCACAAGGCAAATTGGTTCTCATTGGCCGCCTGAGCGTCGGCAACATTTGCCGCGCTGCCGCCGCCCCCCCGCCACGGCAACCCCAGATGCCGCGCCAACTGGCCAGACCCAAGGGTTGCTTTCATGTGTTCTGGAGTTCCGAAAGCCGGCGCACCGGACTTCATGTCGACATTGGATGAGAAGCTCCCATAGATCACAGGAGCCCTTGCCCGACTGATCTGCGCCAGTGCGATGCCGGCCAGGGCTTCTGCGTGCTGGAGCGTCAAAGCCCCAGCGACAGTGATCGGCGCCATGGCGCCGGCAAGGCAGAAAGGTGTAATTACAAGCGCTTGTCCCGCCCTCGCAAAATCGATGATTCCCTGCGCCATCGGAATGTCGATCTGGCGTGGGGAGTTGGTGTTTATGATCGTGCAACAGTAGACATTGGAGCGAAATTCATCATCGGTCAGGCCGCGCGCAATCCGCACCATCTCGAATCCATCGTGTGCCTGACCCGTTCCTCGCGCGAAGATGAACGGCAGTTTATCCGAGAGAGTAAGCTGCGCCCGTAGAGTCGCGTAGTGGCGAAACCGAAGCTCGATATCCTGCGGCTCGATATGCGGCCCGTGGAAATGAAGGACATCGAAGCTCTGTGTCAAGCGGACCAGATCTTCGAAATCCGCAAGAGTGCCGGCTCGCCTGCCGCGTTCAATGTCGGTTACATTGGGAGCGCCGCATCCAGCAACGAAAGTAAGCGTCCCGAGCTCGACACGCATGTCGCGCTCTACCGATCCGCCTCGTGCCAGAAATGATTTTGGGGCGAGATGAAGCGTCTGGCCGACAATCTCGCGGCCAATTTTGACCATCTGTGTATCGTCATCGACGATTGCACCTGCGGATTTAAATAGAGCACGCGCTTCCGGGAGCAGGACCTTGATACCCAACTCCTCAAGCACATAAAGCGCCGCGTCGTGGATAGCCAAGACCTCGTCTTCGGCAAAAACAGCCTGCGGCGCAAACCGGTTGCGCAACGCTCTGTAGTTCGGTGCCCGGGCCGCCGGCTTACCACCAGAAGCGCTTCGGCGTCCCCGACGAGCACCCTCTAGAGAATGTTCGACCACAGCCCGCTTCCCACCTGCACGATTGTCCGAACGCTCCAACAGTCTGCGCAACACTAGCTCAACAGACTTCCAGTGTACACTAGTGTCTATGCGCTTGATTTGAAGCTTTCGCAATGGCATTCGAAGGTATGAGGAAATCACCGCATACGGCTTCGAACGCAAATATTAAGGCGACACGAGAGGACTGGATCAATCTCGCGTTGAAGACCCTCATATCGGGCGGCGTCGACAAGGTTCGGGTCTTAACGATGTCCAGGGAACTCGAGGTGTCTCGATCGAGCTTCTATTGGTATTTCACAAGCCGGCAGAACATGCTGGATCAGCTCCTGCAGTATTGGCGGGATAGAAACACGAAGTTTATCGTAGAGCACGCGGACCGGCCATCCAAAAACATCATCCGCGCTGTCATGAACGTATTCGAGTGCTGGGTGGACAACTCGCTGTTTGACCCACAACTCGATTTTGCGATTCGCGCCTGGGCACGAAACTCGAAGGCGATCAGGCGCGTCATCGACGAAGCCGACAATGAGCGCATCGAGGCCCTCCGCCGCATGTTTGCAAGACACGACTACAGTTCGGAAGATGCATTCGTGCGTGCCAGAGTGCTCTATTTCATGCAGATCGGCTATTATGCACTGGAGGTGAACGAACCGATGAATACCCGCCTCTCCTACGTCGAGGCCTATTTGCGGAGTTTCACCGGACAAGAGCCAAAGAAGACGGATCTAGAAGAGATTGCGCTCTTTGTCAGATCGCGCCGATCCAAAAGCTGAAGCACTATGAGTCACTCTTGGACAACGCCACGCCTGCAAATACAAGAGTAATGGAAATGCCAACGAGCAAGCTAGCCACGGCGCATAGTTCCGGCGTGACGCCCTGGCGTAGCATGGCCCAAATATGCATTGGCAGCGTATTCTCGGTGCCTGTCAGCATGAAGGTTATGGCGACTTCATCGAAACTTAAGGTGAAGACAAGCAGGGCGCTGCCGATGATCGCATTCTTGAGATTCGGCAGCGTAATCCGCACAAATGTCTGCATCTGGCCAGCGCCGAGATCGAAGCTGGCTTCCTCAAGAGCCTGGTCAAACCGTCGTAATCTCGCAAAAACCTGACCGACGACAATGGGAAGCCAAGCCACCGTATGGCCCAGGATTACCGCACCGAGCGAAAGCTCGAAATTCAGTCGCTTCAACAGGAGCAGAATAGAAAGGCCTGTGATCAAGCCTGGCAACATGAGCGGCAGCATAAGCACGCGCTGCGCCACCGCACTACCCCGGAAGGGGAACCTGCTGAAAGCGTAGGCGGCGGGGACGCCAAGCAGCAAAGTCAAGGGAACAACCCCGCCCGCCACAATCAGGCTATTGCCTATGGAGCGGAGGAGGCTCTCGTTGGTGGCCAGCTTCGCATACCAGGCCAATGTGTAAGCGGTTATTGGAAAGGTCAGCGAGCGGCTATCACTGAACGAGTAGACGATCAAGGTCAGGATCGGCAAATACAGAAACAGTATTATCGCGACGCCCAGGACGACCGACACACGGCGAAAGCCGGGTGACCACTTCGAGAGGGCCTCAGTCACTCTTCTTCTCCAGCCACGCCGCGATCGCCACAGCGGCACCGATGACGCAGACCACTACGATTGCAAGTGCGCTACCCATCGG
This sequence comes from uncultured Alphaproteobacteria bacterium, assembly GCA_963805405.1. Taxonomy (GTDB): domain Bacteria; phylum Pseudomonadota; class Alphaproteobacteria; order Rhizobiales; family Aestuariivirgaceae; genus JAEUMG01. Next base: position 65,333 of record CAWDUC010000005.1, read on the forward strand.
CCAGTCGAAAGCAGCGCCGAACTGATTGATGATGACACTTGAGATCATGATGCCGCTGGGGCCTCCCAGGAGCGTCGGCGCGACGAAATCCCCAAAACTGAGACAGAATGTGAAAACTGCCCCCGTTATCACTCCGGTGGCGCTGAGCGGAAAAATAATCCACCGCAATGTGGTAACGGCACTCGCGCCGAGATCGGTGCTTGCCTCAACCAATTCCCTGGGGATTTTTTCGAGGGAGGCATAGACTGGAAGCGCTACAAACGGAATGAAGATGTAAGTCAGACCGACGCAAAGGCTGAAACGGTTGAAGAGCAGCGCCGATAACGGCTGATCAATGATGCCGAAATCCGTGAGCGCGCCGTTGATGACACCTTCGCGACCGAGGATCGAGTCTCCAAATGAAGGCTCGCAGCAGAAAGCTCGTAAGAAGGGGAATCACGATCAGAAAGTAAAGCCACCGCCGGGCATTTCCCGCGAAGAAGGCGACGTAGAACGCGAGGCAGTAGCCCAGGCATACGGCTGACACCGTGACTATTGCGGCGATCCGCAACGAATTGCCGATCACCGGCAGATAGAGATCGGAAGTTAGAATGCGTTGGTAATTCTCGACGTTGAATTGCGGGACGACCGCGTAGTTCTCCACCTTCCAGAAGCTGAACTGAAAGACGTTGAGATACGGCAGTATCATGAAGGCAAGCGCATAGAGCGCTGCCGGACCCAGAAAAATGACGCGCTGCAACTGTATGCGCCCAATCCCCACGCGTCATTGCCTTCGGCTTGGCTTACCGCCCCTGGGGAATCAGGCAGCCTTCACCTGGTTGAGAACTTCAAGATACAAAGCGCGGCGCGGGATATCCTCCCAGAACCGCATCGTCTTCATCATCGTTGAAACATCGTCCATCTTGAGGTCCGTCCAAGTTTGCGGCTTCATGAATTCCTTGGCGCCCGGGTTGGTGGGTGTGTACCCAGTAAGGTCGGCAATCTGCCCTTGCGACTTGGCGCTGAGAATGTGGTTGATGAATTTGTGCGCCAGTTCACGCTTCGTCGTGCCCTTGACGATGAAATGGGAGTCGACGCCGGCGATCGGCGGAGAACTCACGAAGTCACGAACAGCAAGCCCGCGCGATTTGAGCGTTGTGGTAATATAGCTCCAGGAATTGGATGCCACGATTTCCTTGTTCATGAATAGGTCGATGGCTTCACCCGCATTTGACCAGTAGGTCCGCAGCAGCGGCTTTTGCCCAATCAGCTTGGCCTTCACGGCAGCAAGTTCATCATCCGACATGTTCCAGATGTTCTTGATGCCCATCCAATTGGCGGTGTCGCCCAAGGTCGACACGTCATCCCACATGGCTATCTTGCCGGCATATTTGGGATCGAACAGGATGCCGAAGCTGTCGCCCTCGGGAATGACCTCCGAATTCACCGTCACAGGAGATATCGCAAGAAAGGTCGGTGCACCGAAGAGAGCTCCGTCCTTGGTATCGAATTCCGGCTTCTGAAGCTCTGGAAACAATGATTGAAGGTTTGGGATAAGCGTCGGATCCAGCGCTTCTACAAATCCCGCATCAATGGCACGCCTGGATAGCGAACTCACGATGACGACAAGATCGTAACCACTGCCGCCAGCCGCCAGTTTGGCCATATACTCGTCGTTTGATCCAACATAGGTCTTGGTCACGGCGGCCCCATTTTCCTCCTCGAAGGATTTGACCCAGGCATCCTCGGCGTAACCCTCCCAGGTGAGAACGCGGAGTTCTTCAGCCGCCTGCGATGGGCCCGTGCCTAGCCTTACACCCGCCAATGTTCCAAGACCGATTGCAGTAGTCGTCTTGATGAGTTGCCGACGATCCATCTTGTTTCCTCCGATTTATCAGATTAAGTCGTAGAGCGAACGGACATTCTCTAGCGAATAGGCAAAAGACCCGGGCTTCTCGAAATCCCATGCGTGGTGGGGAGCGCCCTTCAGCGCCTTTCCAAGCTCACCGCTTGTCACGATGGATCCGCCATAGAGCCAGTTTGCGAGATCGAGAATCGCGGTCATGTGCATGAGTTCGGTGGCCGTGCCGCATGCGTCCTTGACAATGGTGATGCGGAAGTCGCGCCAAATCGCATCCCACACCGTTGTTTCAAAGCAAGCTTCGCTCCACACACCGATCATGATCAAGTGATCGACGCCGGATCGCCTCAGTATCAGCTCCAGGTTCGTGGCGAAGAACCCGCTCCAGCGCTGCTTTCGTACAACAATATCCTGCTCAAGCGGGGCGAGTAGCGGATGGATTTCGGCCATTGGATCGCCGGCGACACTATGCGTCGGCCTGCCATTTACGATCGGCTCATGGAGAAGGGCATCATACCCGCGTGGATCGAGCCAATGTTGCGTGTAGATAACGGGGATGCTCGCCGCTCTGCATGACGAAATGACTTGTTGAGAATTGGCGATGAGTTCTGACTTGTTATAGATCGGCCACGCACCGTCCGCCTCAATGCACTCCCTCTGTAAATCCACCGCGATCAGAGCTGTCTTTTCATATCCCTTTGCGGCCATCACACACCCTTGCTTTCATCCTCAATGATAGTCCGAATGCGGCTGTTCACGACCTCGGGGCGATGTCCCACCAGGGACAGATGGCCCAGACCCTCCAGGAGGTGGAAATTTCCATTGCCCGCAAGCTCCGCAGCCTTCTTGCCGAGGCTGGGCGGCGCCTGCATGTCTTGCGAGAAACCAATGACATGGATTGGCACTTTGCAAGCCGGCAACGCACCCGAAACATCGAAGTCTACGCAGGCCTGCCATTGTGCCGCAAGAAACGGGCCGCTGCGCTCGCCATAGCTACGCGCAACAAACGGCTTGAGCTTGGCCCACAACGTGTCATTGCCGAGCACCTCGGATGGATACATGAACGCGCCATAGTGATGGATCGCAAAGTCGCTTGAAATTTTCCCTCCCATCTTCCGAAATTCAATCTCCGAAATCATCCATTCCTTGCAGAACCCCGTCGGCTTGGCCGCCGTACCCATGGCAATCGCGCATTTTACAAGTTCGGGAAAATCAATCGCCATCTGAAGCGTGACGAAAGAGCCCATCGACAGTCCAATGACGGTCACAGGCGGCTTGCACACTGCGCGCACAAGGTCCGCGCAGTCCTTTGCCATATCGGCAATTGACCATGGCGGCTCGCGGCGACTTACCGTTCGCCCCGCACCGCGCGGATCGAAGGCGGTGTTGCGAAACCCATTCTTGAAGTATTCGACCTGATCTCGCCAATCTTCCGCGACATTGTCGCCACCAGGTATCCAGACGATATCTGGACCTTCTCCCTCCTGCATGTACGAAAGTTTGACATCATCAAGTTCGAGAAAGGGCACTAAAGGCCTCCATAAGCTCGGATCCGAGAGCCAGCCTAGCGAACAACCATTTTCTAGGCAACAGTGTACAGAGCGCGCGTGATCTGATCGCCCTTGATCAATCTGACCGCCATTGCGGCTAGTTCACCCTTAGGTTTACGCCCGTAAGACGGTCGAAGACGAACAGGTTCTTGGGCTCGATGTGGACTTGCACGTCTGCGCCCGTTACCGGCATCGCCTCGTCCATCTGTCTGGCCAGAAGCGTGACATCGCCGACCGCGACTTCCACTAAGCTTTCCGAGCCCAGCGTCTCAACCACCTCCACCGTTCCCTTCATGAGGATCCGGTCAGGCATCCCCTTGTCCTGGAGGGATAAATGCTCCGGTCGTATACCCAGCATGAACTCCTCCCGGTGCGCCGCCCAGATTGTGTGTCTTGGCATTGAGCGGAACGTGTGTGTCGCCGACTATCGCGTAGATATCCTCCCCCTTTTGGATAGTCTCGGCGGAAACAAGGTTCATAGCGGGGCTTCCAATAAACTCGGCCACAAAGACATTCTTCGGGTTTCGGTACACTTCCAGGGGCGTTCCTACCTGTTGGATCACCCCGTCCTTCATCACGACGACCAATTGGCCCATCGTCATGGCTTCCACCTGGTCGTGTGTAACGTAGACGATGGTGGAGCCAAGCCGCTTGTGCAACTTTATCAATTCGCTTCGCATGGAAGCTCTGAGTTTTGCGTCGAGATTCGACAATGGTTCATCGAAGAGGAATACAGCCGGATCTCGAACGATCGCACGCCCCAGAGCAACACGCTGTCGCTGGCCGCCCGACAGCTGCCGCGGCTGCCGATCCAGCAGCTTGCCAATTCCAAGCAGTTCTGACGCGCCCTGAATGCGACGAGCAATCTCGTCGGCTGGAACTTTCTTGATTTCCAGGGCGAAGCCCATGTTGCGGCGTACCGACATGTGCGGATACAGGGCATAGCTCTGAAATACCATCGCGATATCCCGCTCACGCGGGTGTACATCCGTAACATCGCGATCGCCGATCCAAATCTGTCCGGAATTTGCCTCCTCCAGGCCTGCGATGAGCCGCAGCAATGTCGTCTTTCCGCAACCTGACGGCCCCACAAGCACCACAAATTTTCCGCTCGGAATATCGAGGGATACTTTATCTACGGCAGTAAATCCGCCCAGAAATTTTTTGGTTATATCGCGAATACGAACGTCGGACATGCCGCCAACCTTAAGTAACTGCCAGATAGATGATCTCGACGAGGATAAATATCGCGACACACCAAAAGCGCAGTTCCCCGGGCGTTAGCCAGCCCGTTCGCGCATTAATGGGGACGAGAGCCAATTGGAATGGAAGCGCGGCCAACAATATCGCGAATTGCATCATCGGCCGCCGACGCCCCGTCGCGCAATTACCCAGATGAGAGCGCTCGCCGCCGCTGGAACGCCAAACAGCGTCCACGGGACAATGTAAAATATCGTCACACCGAAAGAGAGGAGAAGGAGGTTACTGGCAACTCCTATCCAGCAGCATAGGATCCCCCAGGCAACGCCTCCGCGATCTAAATCGAAGTTTAGCCACCGCTGCATAGTTACCCCTTCACAGCTCCGAAAGTGAGCCCACGGATGAGGTGGCGTTGTGCAATGAAGGTGAAAATAATCACTGGTATCGTTTGCACGACGGCGGCCGCGGCAACCTCACCCCACATCGTGCCCGTATGCATCGCCAGGCTGGGGATCATGGCCGGAAGCGTACTGGATTTCCCCGCAGAGAGAATCATTGCGAAGAGAAGCTCGTTCCAACTGAAAATAAAGATGAAGATTGCAGCCGTAACCAACCCGGGCAGCGAGATCGGCAACGAGATGCGCGAGAACATCATCCATTCCGTGCAACCATCGAGCCGGGCTGCTTCCTCGATTTCCTTGGGGATCTCATCGAAGAAGGTTTTCATCATCCACACGACCAACACCAAGTTGAATGTGGCATGAGCAACGATCACCCCGATTTGGGACTGAAGCAAGCCCAGTTTTGAGAAGAGGAAGTACATGGGAAGCGCATAAGCGACTGGAGGTCCAAGCCGGGTCGCAAGGATGTAGAAGAAGAGGTGATTGCCTGCCGGTATCTTGTAGTGCGAGAAGGCATAAGCCGCGAGTGTACCTGTAAAAAGTGCCAGCAGGGTGCTCGACAGGCCGATGACGACACTGTTCCACAAATAGGCATCGAAGCCACGCTCGAACAGCATGTTCCAGTAGTTGAACCATGTCGGATTGTAAATCCAGACTGGCGGCGTCGTCAGGATGTCGGTGCGAGCCTTGAAACTCGTCAGCACGATCCAGAGATAGGGGAATAGAGCAATGATCGCGATCACCGCAAGCAATGCCCAAAACATGGGAGACGGGCGCCTGTTCATAGCTCAGCCGCCACCGTCTCGCGCGAGACGATCTTGTAGAATATCGAGGCTATCAGTAGCGAGAAGAATGCGATTAAAAGGCAAATCGCGGCGCCTATGCCCAAATCCCACGCCACGAAGCTTGTCCTGAATGCGTACACGCTCATGACCTCGGTGGAATTGCCCGGGCCACCTTCCGTGAGGACGTGCACGATGTCGAATGTCTTCGATGCATCGATCGTGCGAAACATGACGGCTAGGATGATCATCGGCTTCAACAGAGGAAGCTGAATGTGCCGGAAGATCTGCCACCGGCTGGCACCATCAATGTGAGCTGCCTCAATTGGCTCCTGGGGCATTGAAAAGAGGCCCGCGAGCATAAACAGCATCATGAATGGGGTCCATTCCCATACGTCCACCAGAATAAGCGTCGCAAATGCCGTTGCCGGACTGGAGAAAAGGGGCACGCTTTTGAATAAGCCAAGTTCGTTCAGGAAGTACGTCAGAAAGCCGAAACTGGGCATCAGCATAAAACGCCATATCATCCCCACGACAACCGGAGCGATCATAGTGGGAATGAGCAGGATAGTGATCCACGCGCGCCTTCCGAAAAATTCTCTATTGAGTACGATCGCGATCGCAAGCCCCAAGGCAAATTCAAGCGGAACCGCGATGATGACAAAGATGAAAGTCAGCCAAAGCGAGTGGTAGAAACCGGATTTGCTCGAGAGCGCAGTCCGGTAATTGTCCAGTCCGAGGAACTTGCCGTGATCGAAAACCTCCGTAAGGCTCATGTTCCGGAAACTGTCGACCAGCGCGATAATGACGGGAAGCAACGAGACGATGAGCAGAAAGAATATGACCGGTGCGATGCAAATGAACATGAACCGGCGCGCATCCGCCTGAGCAGTCCTGCGCGACAATCGGGTTTGCAATTCAGAAATGGCTCATACCCCTTGAACGCAAAGAAAAGGGCGCAGGCAGTGAGGTCCCGCGCCCTTCGTTGTTACTGAGCGTTCTTCATCATGTCGCGGCCCTTATTCGCAGCATCCTTGAGCGCCTCTTCGGCGGTCATTTCGCCACGCGCGGCCGCCTGAAGATTGTCGATCAAGATCGTAGATATCTTGCTCAGGCCCGGCGGGTGTGCGCGAGCCACAAGATAGCCCTTGTCGATGATCTCTCGTGTTACCTGTGCGCGGCCCTCATTGTCATAGGCCTTATCGAACCAAGGATCGCGCTCAGGCGATGTGCAACCCATGCCCTGGCAGCGGAGCGCTACATCCTTTGACGCAAGCCATTGCAGGAACAGGAAGGACGCTTCCGGGTTTTTCGACGACGCCGGAATGAACCAGGTCTGGCCTTCTGCGCCGGTCTGATGAGTGCCCGGAACAGGATAGTAAGCCATCTTTCCCGCCACGGCAGGACAACCCTGCTCGCTGGCATCTTCAAGAAACGGCGTGGTGTCACCCCAAGTCGGATATGTGTAGAGCTTGCCTTTGCACATATCCGAGAACGTATTGTCCCAAGTATATTCCAGATAGCCCGGAGGTACGAACTTTAGAAGCGATATCCAGTACTCCAGACCCTTTATTCCGGCCTCACTGTCGAAAGCCACATCGTCGCCGCTCTTGAATCCTTCGGCGGTGCTAAGCCTGCCGTCGCCCTTAAACATGACGCCGCCAAAAGCGTTGAGAAACATCTCGAAGTCATATTGCGTGGCAAGATACCGCTTCAGCGAAACTGCCGTTCCATAGAAATCCTCGGCGACCGGCTTGTCGCAAAGATTCTCGCCGGCCTTGCGCGTGAAGAACTCGACAACATCCCGAAACTGCTCCCAGGTCTCCGGCTTCATGGGCAGATCGTAATTGTACTTAGCCTTGAATGCCGCCTGCTCCGAAGTGCATTCATAGATGTCCTTTCGGACAACCATGAAGCGCGGGATGAAGTGATAGGGAAGACCGAAGACCTTTCCATCTTCCATCGAGGAAAACGCGAGTGTCTCAGGGATGTATTGCTTGTAGGGATCGAAATTGGGATCCCGAAGCTTGGGATCGTCCAAAAATTTGTACATGGGGTTCACGAACCCGCGCGCTACCCACAGACCAGCGTCAACCGACGTCACCTCGTCGCAATCGTAGATGCCGGTGTTGTTCATGGCATCAGCGAGCATCTTCTGATTCATGACCGCGAGATCAGCGACCTCCCACTCGACTTTGATGCCGGTGATCTTGGTGAATTCCTCCGACAGTTTTTGATATGCGATTGCAGGCGCATAACCATCGCCCATGCAGCGAATTGTGGCGCCCGCATATGGCTTCGCTGCTTCTGCCAGCGACCAATCTGCCGCTTTGGCAGTATGAAACCCGAGAAGGCAGACCGCGGCAACCGGTACGGCGGCCTGCAAAACCTTCTCAACGACACGTCTAATCAACAACATCTTGAACGCTCCCTCAGTGGATTTTTTCTTCTCAGTCAAACACGACACGCGGCAGGTAGCACGAGACAACCCAGTTCGGCCGGTCGACGACCTCACTTATTCTCATGTCGGCACAAACGCTGCACAGCATGTAGGCATCGGGTGCGCTGAGACCATGCTGCTTTCCAAGAAGATCGATCATCCCTCTGACCGCATTCTTGGTCGCTTCCATCAGATCGGGCCCAATACCAGTGGTCACGTCATAGCCCTTTGCGTCCAGGTGCCGCGTGACAGGACCGCTCGTCCGAAAGCGCGGGAACTTCAGGTTTGCGCCTTTTACCAATTCGAGCTTGGCCGCGACGCTCATCGGCGATTCAATGGCGGTTCCACATACCTCGCCGTCGCCTTGCGCTGCGTGGGTATCCCCGATCGAGAACAAAGCACCCTTCACCTTGACCGGCAGATAGAGTTCAACACCAACTGTCAGGTCGCGGATGTCCATGTTGCCGCCAGCGGAGTGCGGCGGAACCGTGCTGTGTTGGCCGGGTTCGGCGGGGGCGACGCCAGTCGTGCCGCAGAAGGGTTTCAACGGAACCTTGGCGCCCGGTCCGTACATCGCTGGCTTGCCAAAGCCCTTGTCGTACGACCACAGATTCAAGGCAGGGTCTGGAAAATCCTCGGCCAACAGACCAAAGCCCGGCACGATCGCAGTCCAGGCCCATCCCGACGATTTAAAGCCGAGCAGGGTCACCTTCAAGGCATCTCCCGGTTCTGCCCCATCAACGTAAATAGGGCCGGCAATCGGGTTGATGCGTGCAAAATCAAGTGTTCTGATATCTTCAACCGTCGACTTCGGCGTGAGTTGCCCGCATGTCGCGTCGATATCTTTGAATTCGATGGTATCGCCAGGCGCGATCGTGATTGCCGGGGCTCTGGAGTTGTCCCAGTTCAAATGTTGCTGATGGTTGTGAATGGTATGTTTGCAGCCAATTGAATGCTGATGTGGCTTGTCGTTCATGGGTGTTTCCTTCCGTTTCGCTACCTACATTGACTCCCAGGAGCCGCTTGTCTCGAATGCCTGAGACGCCCTAAGCACAGTCGCCTCGTCGAATGCGCGTCCGATCAACATCATTCCGACCGGCAATCCATCAATGAGGCCGCATGGCACGCTCATCGCGGGGTGCCCAGACGCGTCCAATGGACAGGTATTGTTGATCATCTCGAGCGCGCGCGCCAAATCTTCTTCCCGCGGACACCCGCGCGCCGGCAAAGGTTGCGCCTTCATCGGAGTGGTCGGCATAATCAAAAGATCGTAGTCGGAAAGCGCTTCGTCATAGGCCTGACGTAGAACACGTCGGAGATTTTGCGCCTTGGCATAATACCGCCCGTGATAGAGCCGCTGCATGTGCTCGCCAGTGAAGAGAACGAGCTTCACCGTGTCGGGCAGATCATTAGGCCGAGAACGCCACCCGCGAGCATAGGCTTCGATCATCGCGGTCGGATAATATCCCTGCCAGTTACTGCCGGCGCCATTGCCCTTGATCATAAGGTCCGTCGCGCCTTCGGCCGCAATGCCGGTCCATATCGCGACGCCATCCAAGTGCATGGGTATGGAAATTTCGGATACGGTTGCGCCGAGCTTGGCGAATCTTCCCGCCGTTATACGCACTTTGTCGTCCACGGCCTTTTCGCTCTCCGGCCGTTCGAAACCCTCGCGAACTATCGCGATCTTGAGGCCTTCAACTCCGCTCTTAAGATCCTTGAGATAGTCGTTAACTTCACAAGTGGCCTGCCGCGGGTCGAGAGGATCCCTGCCTGCAATCACCGAGAGCAGTTGCGCAACATCTTCGGTTGTGCGGCAGATTGGCCCCGCATGATCCAAGGTCTGTTCAATGGGGAAGATACCCGTGCACGGAACCAGCCCGTACGTGGGCTTGAGACCATAGACTCCACAACACGCTGCAGGAATTCGGATCGACCCGCCTTGATCGCCGCCCAGCGCCATATCTACCGCACCGGTTGCTACCAACACGGCACTCCCGCTGGACGATCCGCCGGCTGAATAATCGGGATTTCTCGGATTATGGACCGACGCCAGTTGATTGGTGTGGCTGCCACCGGAAAAGCACAGGTTCTCACATGCAGCCTTGCCAACGATCGTGCCTCCCGCATCCAATATGCGCTCCGCGATCGTTGCATCGATGTCGGGAACAAAGCCTTCAAGAACGGCCGTCCCATTCATCATTGGAACGCCGGCGAGGCAAGTCGTGTCTTTCAATACGACCGTCCGGCCCTTCAACGGGCCATCAGCCGCACCGCGGACTTCCGCGCGCCAATACCACGCATTGTGAACATTATCGGAAGGCTGCGGGCGATATCCGGGTGTACGCGGATATTTTACGAGCGGCTTTGGCTCGGTCAGCCTATCCAAGGTCTCGTAAGACCGCATCAGCGGTTTCATCAAGCCAACGAAGGACGCAGCGTCGCTTTCCGACAGTGTCATCCCGAATTCGGAAGCCAGATTGGAGATTTCTTTCGACGTAGGCGTGCGTACCGACATCTTCCCCCCGGAAGGCCCCATGCTGCTTTTTTGTAATCCGCAGCAGTAGAGTGAACTCTACACACTAATGTACAGGAATACCGCTCTTCTCACAACATGCGTTTGGGGGGACGCCGTATCCAACGAATTGCATAGGTTGGCCGCGCAACCTGCTCCAACGGCAGAAATCGTGAGTGGGGGAGCGAGCGGGAGCTTACTTGTGGTTGATGAGTTCGACGAACGTTAATTGTCCTTCCTTGGTGCGTCCCATACGGCAGGGAAGATCCCCTTATTGAGCAGGCTCGCCGCCGAGCAGGTGAGCGGTATCGATCATGATACGACCGAGGCGTGGCCCTTCGCCGGCAAGGCTTGCAAAGATCCAATCATAGACCCTGCTCTGCCGGGGATCAGGCGGCACGATCCAAT
>CAWDUC010000006.1:0-61386 GCA_963805405.1 uncultured Alphaproteobacteria bacterium
ATCAAGGGTCTCGATCCGGTCACTGCAGGACAGCTGACGCGCGACGAGATTGCCAAGGGCGAGGCCGATCCCGAATACCGGCTCAAGCTCTCGATCTCGACCGTGGTCGTTCCGGCCGCGCCCTCCAAGGGCCCGCGCTACACGCCGGTGTCGCGTCGCGGCGACCGACCCGACGCCATTGCGTGGCTCCTGCGCTATCATCCCGAAATGACCGATGCGCAACTCATGAAACTCGTCGGCACCACGAAGTCGACGATCGAAGCGATCCGTGATCGTACGCATTGGAACTCAGCGAACATCAAGCCGGTCGATCCGGTTTCGCTCGGGCTATGTACGCAGCTTGATCTCGACCTTGCCGTTCAGAAGGCGGCGCGCAAGTCCGGGCGCGTGATCACCAGCGAGCCACCGGTGACGCTGGTTCCAGCCAGCGAAATAATCCATGCGAAGCCGGAGCCGCAGCCACAACCTCACCTGGAGCGCGAGACCGTGAAAGAGAAGGAACCGGCCTTCGATCCCGATTCAGTTTTTGCCAAGCTCAAGACCTTGAAGACGGACGAGGCGCAATAATGCGGATCCTGATCGCCGGCGCGCACGGCACCGTCGGAAGGGCTGCGGCGGCAGAACTCGGCAAGCGCCATACCATCGTGACGCTTGGCCGTTCCAAGGGCGATTTCACTGCCGATCTGACGAAAGCCGAGGCAGTCAGCGCCATGTTCGCCAAGGCAGGCCAGTTCGATTCCGTCATTGCGTGTACCGGCCACACCTATTTTGGACCATTGACAACGATGACGCCTGAGCAGTTCATGAGCGGCTTCAGCGACAAGCTGATGGGGCAGGTGAACCTGGTACTGGAAGGGCTCAAGTACCTCGCCGACGGCGGCTCCTTCACCTTGACCAGCGGCATTCTCAGCCGCGACCCTATCCGACAGGGCGCCGATGCCGCTGCGGTCGATGGTGCTATCGATGCCTTTGTTCTGGGCGCCGCCATCGAGATGCCGAGGGGCATACGCATCAATGCGGTGAGCCCCGGGCTCCTCGATGAGGCAGCGAAGAAGTATGAAGGCTTCTTTCCCGGGCATCAGCCGGTTTCTTCTGCGCGCGTTGGACTTGCCTATGCCAAGAGTGTGGAAGGTGGCTTGACGGGCCAAGTGATCACCGTCGACTGAGATTGCCGATGCGCGCTATCCATTATCTCTCCGCCTTGGAACAGGCGCGCTTGCTGAGGCAGCGCAAGATCAGCGCACGCGAGCTGTTGAAGATCAGCCGCGAGCGCGTCGAGAAGTATAATCCGGCAATCAACGCCGTTGTCGTCAGCGATTTTTCACGCGCAGAGAAGGCGGCTGCCGCTTCCGACCGCCGGATCAAGCGCGGCGAGCCGCGCGGCGTTTTCGACGGCGTGCCGATGACCATCAAGGAGTCCTTCGACTGGACCGGTACGCCATCGTCTTGGGGCGTAGCGAAGCTGCGCGATAATATCGCTGCCGAAGATGCGGTCGCTGTGAAGCGCATCATCGATACGGGCGCGGTACTTTACGGCAAGACCAATGTTCCGCTGATGCTCGCCGACTGGCAGAGCTTCAACGAGATCTACGGCACGACCAACAATCCCTGGGATCTGGCGCGCGCGCCCGGCGGATCGTCCGGCGGCTCGGCCGCCGCACTTGCAATGGGCATGAGCGCGCTTGAGATCGGTTCGGACATCGGCGCTTCGATCCGCAATCCCGCGCATTACTGCGGGGTCTATGGTCACAAGCCGACTTTCGGCATCGTGCCGCTCAAGGGCCAGCGCTTGCCGGGCGTGGTCAGCAGCACGGATATTTCGGTCGGCGGGCCCCTTGCACGCAGCGCCCGCGACCTCAGCGCGATGCTCAAACTGATGGCGGGAAGCGCTGAAATTGAAGCGCGGGCGTACACCCTTAAACTGCCGGCATCGCGGCACAAGGAATTCAAGGATTTTCGCGTGGCCGTGATGCTGACCGATCCGGTCAGCGAAGTAGATCAGCCGGTGCAGGATCTCATCGCCAAACTCGCGCGTTTCCTTGAACCGCAGGTGAAGAAGCTCTCTTATTCGGCGCGGCCTGATTTTTCGACGCGCGAAGCGATGGATGTCTATATCGCGTTGCTGCGCGCTGCGACCAGCCGGCGGCAGAGCGATGCCGAATTCGCCATCAATACTGCGAAGGTTGCGGCGTTTGCGCCGGACGACACGAGCTATCTCGCGAAGATGCTGAGCGCCTATACGATCCCGCATAGAAGCTGGCTCGCCTATAATGAGCGCCGCCACCAGATGCGGCTTGCCTGGGACGCATTCTTCCAGGATTGGGACGTATTGCTGTGCCCCGCGGCAGCATCGGCGGCCTTCCCGCATGACCAGGCGGGCGAGCGCCATGAGCGAACCATCCTGGTGAATGGCAGGCAGGTGCCGACGACCGACCAATTGTTCTGGGCCGGTTATTCCGGCTGCTTCTATCTGCCTGCGACGGTCGCTCCGTTAGGCCTCACCCCACAGGGCCTGCCGTCCGGGGTACAGATTGTTGCATCGCAATATGAGGATTTCACCTCATTACGCTTCGCTGAACTTCTGGAGCGCGATTATGCGGGCTTCGTCCCGCCGCCAAATTACCCCTGATCACCCAGGTCAATTTGATTCACCATTGAACCGCTTCGGGCGGGGGTGATAGGCTTGCTTCCAGCTCGTAGATGACCAGAAATTCATTTGCGAGACGTTGCGGTTTCGGGCCACAGACGGCCCCCAGAACCTCCGGGAGGAAGTCACTCAATGTCTAAAGAACACATTTGGATTCCCAAGCTCAAGCAGCAGCTTGCGGACAAGAAGATCGATCGGCGTGAATTCGTGCGCTATTCGACACTGCTCGGCATGTCGGCGGGCGCCGCCTATATGTGGGCGGGCAAGATCTCCGGCGAGCCTTTCGCTCCGCCGGCTCGCGCGCAGGAGATGCCCAAGGGCGGCACCATCAAGATCGCCCAGCGCGTTCCCAAACTCGAAAATCCCCACACCTTCTCGTGGGTCTATGATTCGAACGTCGTGCGCCAGGTTTGCGGCTACATCACCCGCACCGGCTCGGACAACATCACGCGTCCGGATCTCTGCACGAAGTGGGAAGCCTCCGAAGATCTCAAGACCTGGACCTTCACGATGGCCGACGCCACGTGGCGCAAGGGTGGTCCCTGGACGGCCGAGCACGCTGCCTGGAACATCAAGCATTGCCTCGATCCGAAAGTCGGCTCTTCCGTCGTCGGCCTGATGAAGGGCTATATGCTCAAGGACGTCGATACCGGCACCAAGGACGAGAAGGGCAATGCGGTCATGACGACCGAGCTGTGGGATGCCAATGCCATCGAGGTCAAGGATCCCAAGACACTCGTGCTGAACCTCAAGGAAGCCCAGGTCGCGGTGCCTGAGCATTTCTTCCACTATCCCTTCCTGATGCTCGATCCGGCCGAGAACGGCGTTTTCGACGTCGGCTCGAACGGCACCGGTTCCTTCGAACTCATCGAGCTCGAAGTCGGCCGCAAGGCGATCCTCAAGCGCGTCGCCGACAGGCCGGGCTTCGTGGACGAATTGCAGTTCATCGACCTTGGCGACAATCCCTCGGCGGTTGCCGCGGCACTTGCCTCGAAGCAGGTCGACGGCATCTACCAGGGCAATATCGAGCAGTTCGATATCTACAAGGCCATGGACCACATCAACATCCATGAAGCCGTGACGGCGCAGACGGCGCGTTGCGCGCATGCGCAGTGACCAGAAGCCCTTCGACAATCCGGCGGTGCGCAAGGCGATGCGTCTCGCGACGGATCCGGAGAAGTGCTTGCAGATCGCGCATAAGGGTGTCGGCCAAGCGGCCGAGCATCATCATGTCTGCAAGGTGCATCCCGACTATGCGCAGCTTCCCGTGATGGGCTACAAGCCGGACGAGGCCAAGAAGATTCTGGCCGATGCCGGCATTCCCGGATGGGATCGACGTCGAAATCAACTGCAAGCCCGACCCGTCATGGGAACAGGCCGCGGTCGAGGCGATGGCCGAGCAGTGGAAGGCCGCGGGCATCCGCGCCAAGATCAACGTGCTGCCGTCGAACAAGTTCTGGGAAGTCTGGGACAAGGTGCCCTTCGGCTTCACCGAATGGACGCATCGTCCGCTGGGCTTCATGGTGTTGGCGCTCGCCTACCGCACCGGCGTGCCGTGGAACGAATCGGCCTATTCCAACAAGCAGTTCGACGAATTGCTGAGCAAGGCCGAAGGCACGCTCGATGTCGACAAGCGTCGCGAGATCATCGGCGAGCTCTCGAAGATCATGCAGGAAGATGGACCGATCGCCCAGCCGCTGTGGCGCTCGGTCTATGCCGGCTATGACAAGCGCGTGAAGGGTTTCGAGATCCATCCGACGCTTTACATCTTCGGTGAGACAATGGCGATCGAGCCGGCATAAGCCGCAAACATCGCTTTCAGGTTACGGGCCTCCGCGGATAATCCGCGGAGGCTTTTTCATGGGCCGAGATGCCGGCCAATGAATTCGAGCTCGCGCTGCCAGGCCTGTTCAGAAAAGATCGAACCATGCGTGCCATTGGGAATGGCGACGAATTCCTTGGGCTCATTGATGGCCGCGAAGAGGCGCTCGCCCATCTCGAACCGGGATCAAGCGGTCGTCGGTTCCATGCATGACCAGTATCGGCACATGGATGTCCTTCACATAGTCGATGGATTTGAACTGGTCGTTCATCAGCAGCCCGACCGGCAGCCACCAATAGCTCAAGCGCGCGACGTCGGCCGTCGAGGTGAAAGGCGCTTCGAGCGCGATGGTAGCAACCGGCCGCTGCGCCGCAAGCTGCACGGCCACACCTGTTCCCAACAACTCGCCGACGAGCACAATTTTTGAGTCCGGAACACTGTTCCTTACGAGCCAGTCATAGGCGGCCTCGGCATCGCTGATCAGCCCAGCCTCGCTCGGGCTGCCAGTGCTCGCGCCATAGCCGCGATAGGAGAGGAACATCACCCCGTATCCGGCCTGCTGGTAATAGGCGAAGCGCTCGCTGCGGCCGGCGATGTCGCCGGCATTGCCATGAAGGAAGAGAATGGTCGGCCTATCGCCTTCCGCCGGCGAATACCAGGCGATGAGTTTCTTACTGGGCTGCGTGGCGAGGTTGATGACCTCGACACCGGAGAGGCCGACATCGGCCGGCGCGCGTTGCGCGCGCGAGGGATGATAGAGGAGACGGCTTTGCAGCAGATAGATCGCGATCAGCAGCGCCAGATAGACCAGAATGGCGCCAATGAGTGCCGCGCGCAGGAAGTTCATACCGTGACAAGCCGTGCGGGATGTCGAGTGTCCTCGGTCCATATCCAGACGGCGAGCAATGGCTGTTCGATTGTGTGGGTGGCATGGACAACATTCGGCGCATGCCAAATGGGAGTGCCGGCAGGGCGCGTTTCAAAGCCGCCCGGCGCGCGGCGCCACAGCGACGGGCCGGTAAGGTCCAGTAGAGTTCGGGTGCAGGATGCACATGATCCTTGTAGGTGCGATTGGGACCGAGCAGCAGAATCCCCATCAAAAAATCATCGCCTGGGAAGAAGCCGTCCGGGCCGATGAACTCGGAATAGGCATAGGAGGCCATGTAGCCTTCGCCGAGCAATTCGTCGGAGTAGTTCGCGTTCTGCTTCCAGCGCAGATGCGGCGCGACCTCCGCCATTGCCGCCGAGACCGATGAGGAAACCATCATCGTCGCGGCAATTGTTTCCGCCAGCCAAGCGCAGGCCGGCAGCGTGTCTGGCTCGGGTTCCCGAAATGCCGAGGCTGACAAATCCTGCTCGGCGAGCCGCGACAGGGCGATGGACACGCCTTCGCCGCCCATCCCGGCGAGGTCGCGCTTGATTGCATTGATCAGCCAAATCGCCCCGGAAAAAGTCTCTTCGCTCAAAGCGCCGCCTCGATTGCCGGCCAATCCGGCGCCGGAACGACGCTCGCGGGGGCGCTCACATCGCGTGTCCAAGCAAAGACGGCGAGGAAGGGCTGGAGTCCGACAAGCGTCGCGTGGACGCGCTGTGATTCATTCCATACCGGGATATTAGCCGCCAGTTCCGTCCACGGATCGTCGACGCCGAAGCGCCAACGATGCGGGCCAGTGATCGGCGCGTAGAGTTCCGGCGCGAGATGGCGATGATCACGATAGAGCGTGCGCGGTTCGATGAGGAACAAGCCGAGATCGCAATCCTCTGCTTCGATGGGGGCTCCCTTGCCGATCAGGCTGACGAAGGCATGAGCCTTTGGAAAGCGCGGACCGATAAGCTCGCGCGGATAAGCATCATAGGTGACCCAAGGCAGATGCGGGCCGGCTTCGGTGATCGCGTCGGCAAGGGCACCATTTCCCTGCGAGCGGGCAAGTTCGATTGCCTCGCTCAGGAAGCCGCAGATCGGAGCACGGCCTTCAACAGGCTTACAGGTGTTGGTTCCAAATTTCGCGATGCCACGGCGCACCTCGGCGATACCCTCTTCTGCGCCATTGAGGCGAGCCAGGTAAGCGTCGATTTCATGGGTGAGGCCGCGAAGGGCCGCTTCTGCTTTCATCATCCGATCCTCGTATCCATCAGGCGCTTTTCATCATAGTCGATGCCGAATCCGGGCGCCTCGCCAAGATCGATCATGCCGTTGGTGGCGTCGCGCGGCATTGTCATCATGAAGTCGCGACGTGCCGGCGTCCATTCCGGCGGGTCGTAAGGAAATTCCACAAAGGGCGCGTTGCAACAAGCGGATGAAAGATGAAGATTGGCGATGAGGCCGACGCCATTGCTCCAGGTATGCGGCGTAAAGAGGAGGCCGGTATCGCGACACTGGGTGGCAATGCGGCGCAATCCCGTGATGCCGCCGGTCAGAGCCGCATCGGGCTGGAGAATATCGACACAGCGTTCTTCAATCATGTGGGTGAATTCATAAAGCTCGCGGTTCATCTCGCCGACTGCGATGCGAAGATCTGTTGCGTTCCGCAAGGCCTTGAGTCCCTTCCAATCGCCGCGCCAGAGCGGCTCCTCCATCCAATAAACGCCCAGGCGTTCGAGCTCACGGGCGACTGCCACCGCATCCTTGAGCTTCCAGGGTTCTTCAATATCCCAAACCATCCGCCAGCCCTGGTTGCAATCGACCATTAGCTCGAGCGAGTCGCCAACAGACTTACGGACCGCTTCGAGCGCCTTGATATCATCGCGCCAGTTTCCGCGGTGAAAGCGGATCTTCATGCCTTTGAAGCCTTCGGCCCGAAAACGCTGCGCTATCCCGGCCATCGCGGCCGGATCGCGTAACGTCCCTGAGGATGCATAGAGAGGGACCTTGCCTGATGATCCACCAAGCAGGCGCCAGACCGGCTGTTTCGCAAATTTGCCGATCAGATCCCAGAGCGCCAGATCAAGTGGCCAGTAGCGCGAATAGTGAAAAGAGAGATTGTCGATGATTTTCGCATGACGTTCGATATCGCGCGGATCATGGCCGATGAAGAGGTCCTTGAAGCGCTCGAAGCCCAGCATTTCATCGCCGGAAGCAATGCCGGTGATGCCTTCATCGGTGTGGACGCGCGTTATGATGGTCGTGAAAGTGCGGCGGGGGCGCGTGTCCCAGCTTGCGTTGAACGGCGGATCGAGATCGATACGATGCGCAGTAATCTCGATATCGGTTATCTTCACGGCAGCGCCTATCGCAGGGCAAAGACACGCTGGGCGAGGGCGAGCAATTCACTGTCGCTCGGCATGCGCGATGTCGATTTGCGCATCGGCGCGTTAGCGGCTGCTGCCATGCGTTCGGCAAGTTTCTCAGGCCGGTTCAACTCAAAGCCATCACCTTCGAGCGATATCTTGATGCCGCTGGCGCGCACCAGGCGTTGATAGGCCTCGATCGCCGCATCCTTATCGGCTTTCCTGCCCATTGCAGCAGCGACCCGCGCAAAGGCCGATGGATTTCCCTCGGCAACCCACTCGATGGTGGCCAGCATGGCGAGGCCGGTGGCGCGGCCATGCATGATCGGCGCGAGATCAGCCATGGCATGGGAGATGTTGTGGGCGAGGGCAGTACCGCTATTGTCGATGCCGGTGCCGGCGTAACACGAGCCGAGTAGCAGCGCACCGCGCGCTTCGAGGTTGTTCGGCTCGCGGATAGCCGTTTCGAGATTGGCGGTAATGAGGCTGATGGCGCGATGGCAATAGAGATCGTTGCCGTCGTTGCGATGTTTGTTGGTCGAGGCCTCGATGGCGTGAACCAATGCGTCCAACCCGGTCGCCGCGGTGATATGCGGCGGCACTGCGACGGTGAGTTCCGGATCGAGAATGGCAACATCCGGCTTGATCTCCTCGCCCCAGGCCCAGACCTTCACTCTCTCAGAATTGGAGAAGACGGCGACGCGTGTCACTTCCGCACCGGTTCCCGCGGTTGTCGGAATGGCGATGATCGGCAGGCGGTTCTTGGGCAGCGGCACTGCGGCGAGCTGGTAGGTTTCCACGGGCTCACCGGAGACTGCGCAGGCGGCGGCGAGTTTTGCGGTATCCAGCGCCGAGCCACCCCCCAGGCCAATGACCGCACTTGCCCTTTCTTCACCCGCCATCTTTGCTACGGCATCGATGTCGGAAGCCTTCGGCTCGCCCTTGAAGCCGTCATAGAGCAGGTATTTACGGCCGCCTTCCTTGGCGAGGATTCGCAATAAGCCGGTCGAGAATCCCGAGGGCCTTCATCGCGGGGTCCGCGACGATCATCACGGGCGAAAGATCCCCGGTGATGTGGTCGATCTCGTGCGATGTCTGGGAAAGCGCGTCGTCCCCAAATACGATCTTCGGCACGCGGCTCAAGGTAAATGGCTTCATTGGCGAGGGTTCCAGTGTCTTTCCGGCAGGCCTATGAGCGGGAACCGACATGGTCAAGGGTGAGGTGACTTCACCCTTTATGCCTCACAACCCCATGCCCAGCTTGCGGCCCTCATAGATCGCCATGACGGCGGTGCGCGCCGCAACGCTGTCGCCAATGGAATGATGCGGAAGATGGGCCTCCCTCAGCCCATCCGAGACGGCCGTGTCGGAGACATTGGTGGTCGCGAGCACGAGCAAATCCGCTTCGATGCGTTCATCCGGTCCGCCATAGGTGAAGACTGTCGCGGCATTGCCGTGCCACTCCCGGATGCCGCCTTCGGTGATGAGCCGGGCGCCAAGCTGCCGCAATCGCTGGCGCGCCAGGACATCGGCATTGGTGCGCGCCATTTCATACATGACGGTCGGCGCGGGCGTAACCACCACAACGTCATGGCCGTTCTCGGCAAGCTGAATTGCCGTGCCGGCCCCTTTCCAGTTCGCTGTCTCATCCAGAATGATGACGCGCTTGCCGAGCCGTGCCGAGCGGTTCAGCACATCCTCCACCGCCCAGACATTGCCGCGATCGATACCAGGCAGGCGGTCATGTTCTGGCAGCGCGCGCTGGAAGCCGGCACCATCGGGCTGCGAACCGGTCGCCACGATCACCTCATCGGCGCCGAAAGCCTTGATGTCATCAGGCTCAAGCACAGTGTTGTAGAGAATCTTGACCTGGAGCTTGGTCAGCTGGCGTTCGAACCACTCGAGATAATCGATGATCTGCTGGCGGCGCGGTTGCAGGCCAGCGAGACGGAACTGTCCGCCAAGCTTGTCGGAGGCTTCCGCGAGCGTCACATGATGGCCGCGCTCGGCGGCAACGCGCGCCGCTTCGAGACCGGCAACGCCACCGCCGACGACGAGTACTTTCTTCGGCCTCGTGGCTGGCGTGAAGCGGTCGCCGCCCCATTCGAATTCGCGTCCCGCCGAAGGATTGATCAGGCAGGAGATCCAATAGTCGCGATAGCGGCGCCCCCAGCACATCTGGTTGCAGGAGAGACACGGGCGGATGTCCTCCGGCCGTCCTTCCTTCGCCTTGTTGGCGAGATGCGGATCGGCAATCTGGCCGCGCACGATCGACACCATGTCGGCCTGCCCTGAAGCCACGACGTAGTTGGCATTCTCGGGCGTGCGCACATGGCTCTCGCACTGGACCTTGGCGTGTTTGACGACCTGCTTCAGCGCCTCGGCATAAGGCGCGCCCAATTTGTCGGCAAAGAAGACGGTGGGGATCAATGCCTGGTGCGAGAAGTAGCTACCGGTACCGCAGGTCACGTAGTCCATCAGGTTGCGCTCGTCGTGCCAGGCGATGATTTCCTGCATCGTCTCGATCGATGGCGAAACCTCGATCTCGGGCTGGAGATTGATGGCGAGGCCGATGATGAAATCATCGCCGGCCATCTTGCGGATACGCCGCATGATCTCGGCTGAAAAGCGCGTGCGGTTCTCGAGCGATGTGCCGCCCCATTTGTCGGTGCGGCGATTGTTGAAGGGCGTCCAGAACTGATCGACGATCGCGTTGTAGGCGGCGAAAATTTCAATCCCGTCGAAGCCCGATTGCTTGGCGCGCCGCGCGGCCTGAACGAAGCTTTCGATGATCTCTTCGATCTCGGCTTCGGTCATGGCGTGGCTGCCATCCGAATCATGGAAGGATGGCAGGCCCGACGGCGACCAGCTCGGCTCGTAGGAATTGTCGAAGTCGCCATGCTGGCCGACATGATAGAGCTGGTGGCAAATCACCGTGCCATGCGCGTGAACCGCGTCGGTGATCTTCCTGAAATGCGGAATGATCTCGTCGGTCGAGTGACGGAAATTGCCGCGCGTGAGCACGGCGGTGCGATGCACCGGCACCGGCTCGACGACGATCATTGCCGCGCCGCCCCTCGCGCGTTCCTCGTAATAGCCGCGATGCCGCTCACCAGGCAGGCCCATGTCCGACATGTTGGCGGTGTGCGAGCCGAAGACGATGCGATTGCGCAAGGTCTTGTGGCGCAGTTGCAATGGCTGGAGCAGGGCAGGGAACTGGTTCGACATCATAACCTCGTCACCGCAAGCTCAGGCGGAAATAGACGTCTTCATGGTCCTTCATCGCGCCGCGCCGCCAGCCGCGATTGGCATAGAAGCTTGCAGCGATCGAATTGGCATCGGTTGCAAGCCAGGCTTCTTCGTGGCCGCGTTCGGAGAGCCATCGCTTGGCGGCATCGAGCAATCGCGTGCCGACGCCACGGCCCTCGCAGCCGGGCTTGGTGAAGAGTGCAAAGATCTGCCCGTCGCGATTATCGGCCATGGAGAAGCCAAGTATTTCGCCGGCCTGTTCTTCAAGCCATCCGCCGAGATCGCCCGCACCAAGCTCGGCCAGAATTCCGCTCGGCGTTATGCCGCGTTCGGCCATTTGTTCGACGCTCAAGTGATTTTCCTTCACCAAGGTTCGCAAGCGGGTGATTTCCGCCATATCGGCCGCGGTGATGGATCGGATCATGAGGCGACAGGAACCGTGTAGTTCAAGGGCAGACGTCCGCCATCGGCGTAAAGCGTCTGGCCGGTAATGTAGCTTGAATCATCGGAAGCCAGGAATGCCGCGATGGCGGCGATTTCAGAAGGCTCGCCGAGCCGGCCGAGCGGCGTGCGCGACATGACGCGAGTGCGGGCCGCCGCATCGGACACCACAGCGGCGAGCATTTCGGTGGCGATCGAGCCGGGGCCGATGGCATTGACGCGGATGCCATGCGGCGCAAGCCCCAAGGCCGCGACCTTGGTCAATTGCGAAACGCCGCCCTTCGAGATCGAGTAGGGTACCTGCGTGGCGATTGCGAGCACCGCATTGACCGATGACATGTTGACGATGGCGCCAGGCTTTCCGCCCTTCTTGACCTGCGCCACCATCTGTCGCGCACAGGCTTGCGCCATCAGGAATGCGCCTTTGAGATTGACGCGCAATACCTTGTCGAAGTCGGCCTCCGAAATGTCGAGGAAATCTCCCGCGCAGACGATGCCCGCATTGTTGATGAGCGTATCGATCAGGTTATGCTCGGCGACCACGGCCGCGACGAGTGCATTCACATCGGCGGCGGCACCGACATCGCAATGAACATAGGTGGCGCCGGGAAAGCGCGCTGCCGCGGCCTTTCCAGTCGCGTCATCGATGTCGGCAAGCACAAGCCTTGCGCCTTCGGCATGAAAGCGTTCAGCGCAGGCGAGCCCGATGCCGCGTGCCGCCCCCGTAATGATCGTGACCTTGTCCTTCAGCTTCATCTTGTCCTCAATATGTATCGGCGGCACGTACCGCCCGGGCCGCCACAGCAATGATGAGAGCGGCGATGACTGTCAATCCAAGCGCCAAGGGGAGCCCGGTGAGTTCGGCGGTGAAGCCAATCAAGGGCGGGCCGGCCAGGAAGCCGGTATAACCGAGCGTCGTCACCGCAGCGATGCCGCGGCCTGGGGCATCCGGTTCGAGCCTGCCGCCGCCCGCAAAGAGCACCGGTGCGATATTGCCGAGGCCGATGCCGGCGATGGCGAAAGCGGCGATCGCGAATACCGGATCGGAGATGCTGATCGCTCCTGTCATGCCGACCGCTGTCAGCAATGCACTCAACCGAACCAAGGGTACTGCACCGAATTTCAGCCTCAGCCAATCGCCGGTAAAGCGCGAGAAGGCCATCCCCGCCGAGAAGAGCCCATATCCCAGGGCGGCAGTGTTTGCTTCCAGGGTGAAGCGCTGGCGCAGCATGATCGCCGCCCAATCGATCACCGATCCTTCAGCCATCAACGTCAGGAAGCAGAGAAGTCCAAGCCAGATCGTGGCGCGCGTCGGCCACGCGAAGCTTTCGCCAGACAAGCCCTTGTCGACGGATGGCGGCAGAAGGCGGCTTCCCGCCCAGGCGATGCCAAGGAGGCCGACAATTGAGGCGAGCGCGATATGGGTGAGCGGCGGCAAGTAGATCAGCAAGGCGGCGCCGACAAGTGCACCCGCCATGCCGCCGACACTGAAGGTACCGTGGAAGAACGACATGACGGGCGACTTCATGGCGTGCTCAACGGCAAGGCCGTGGGCATTCATGGAGACATCCATGCTGCCGATGGTTGCGCCATAGGCGCAGGCGGCGAGCATGAAGAGTGGAAGTGTCGGAGCGATTGCCGGTAGCACGAGTGCGAGGCTGAAGAAGATCGTCGACACGACGGTCATCGGCGCGCTGCCAAATCGGTTTATCAAGGCGCCGGCGATCGGCATGGCGACGACCGCACCACCCGCCATAGCCAGAAGCGCCACGCCGAATAGGCCGGTCCCGACATCGAGCCGTTCTTTGGCGAGCGGAATATGCGGAACCCAAGACCCCCAGACCAGGCCATGCAGGAAGAAGATGACCGCGACGGCCCAGCGGGCCTGCGATGGCGTTGCGGAAGGCGGCATGAATCGACCAGGTTGCTTTAGGGGCGTCAGCGATAGCTGGAGTTGGTCCGCCAAGCCACCGCATGGTGGCATGGCTGCCATCCCGTTCGCGACCGCATTTCGGCGGCCTTACCAGTGGCCCTTTCGCCGGTTCCAGGCATAGAGCAGCGAGGCGAAGCGATCATAGATGAAGCTGGTTAGTTGCCGCATGACCGGCAGTCCCAAGAGGCCTGCGAGCCATCGATCGCCGGGTGTGCGCCGCCAGATTTCGATCGCGCAATCGGCGCCGACGAAGAGACGCCCATGCGCGTCGAGCGCATGCAGCCGTCGCCTGATATCCTCGATATGCGCGCCAAATCTCGAAAGAGCGTTCGGCTCGAGATTGATATCGCGAAACTCGATCTCGCCGGAGCTCACCGCCTGCAAGAGCCGGTTCTTTTGCCAATCAATTCCCGCGTCGCAGACCGGGCATTTCGTATTGTACCAGACCGTGAGCTTGGGAAGCGTTGAACCCATCTCGCTCTATCGCGTGTATATCCCGCCATGATCTGGATCGATGACGATCGTCGAGAGCGTCACATGACGCGGGCGGGTGAGCGCGAAGATCGAAGCCTCGATGACATCGCGATTGGTGGCGCGCGAATTGGCGGGACGCGGCGCGAGCCATGCTGTCTGATCGAGCGGCGAGATGTCATCGAGATTGGGCGGATAGACAGCACTGACGCGAACGGGGCGATCGGCCAATTCTTCGCGCAAGGCATCCGTCATGCCGGCCTGGCCGTGTTTCGCGGCGACGAAGGCGACGGATGCGCCTTGCATCGGAACATTCGGCAGACCGGAAATCGAAATGATGTTCAGAATGTCGCCGGCGCCGGACCGCTCGAGCGGCGGGATCAATCCGCGCGTGAACAGCAATGTGCCGGTGATCGCCGAATTTATCGTGGTCACGATGTCATGCGCATCATGATCGGTCATCGCTCCCGGCAGCCACTGCGCTCCGTTGTTGATGAGAATGTCGAGTTTCGGCATCTCATCGCGCATTTTCTTGGCGGTACGCGTAACGAGGCCGGGATCGGAAAGATCGACCGCGAGTGTCTCTGGACGCTTGCCGGTGCGCAGCCGGATCGAACTCGGCAGCGACCGCCAGATTCTCAGGGTTTCGTCCGGCCATGATGACCGCGGCGCCGAGATCGGCGAGCACGACGGAGAAGGCGGCACCAAGCCCGCGGCCGGCACCCGTAACCACTGCAATCTTGCCGGTAAAGTCTGTCGCCATCGTATCCTCGCCGAATTTGCAGATCTACCTTAGGCGATTTCGGAGCCTAGCGCACGATGCCCTTGGATTTCAGCGCTGCAGTGATTTCGTCCAGGACCGCCGGGTCGTCGATCGTCGCCGGCATTTTCCACTCTTCGCCATCGGCGATCTTGCGCATGGTGCCGCGCAGGATTTTTCCGGAGCGCGTCTTCGGCAATCGCGGCACGACCATCGCCGCCTTGAGCGAGGCAACCGCGCCGATCTGGTCGCGGATCGCCTGGCGGCATTCAGTCTCGATGTCGGCGGTGTTCCGCGTGACGCCTGCCTTCAGAACCACGAAGCCGATTGGCATCTGGCCCTTGATCTCATCGGCGATGCCGAGCACCGCGCATTCGGCCACATTGGGATGCGAGGCGAGTACTTCCTCCATGCCGCCCGTCGAAAGGCGATGGCCGGCGACGTTGATGATGTCGTCGGTGCGGGCCATGATGTAGACATAGCCATCCTCGTCGACGAAGCCTGCGTCCGCTGTCTCGTAATAGCCCGGGAAGTGCTCGAGATAGCTCTTGCGGAAGCGCTCAGTGGCATTCCACAGCGTCGGGAGACACGAAGGCGGCAAGGGCAGCTTCACGCAGATCGCGCCGAGTTTGCCGCGTTCGACTTCACGTCCCGATTCATCGAGAACGTGAATCTCATAGCCCGGCATCGGCACGGTCGGCGAACCATACTTCACCGGCAGCATGCCGAGCCCGACCGGGTTGGCAGCGATCGACCAGGCGGTTTCCGTCTGCCACCAATGATCGACAACGGGAACCTTGAGCTTTTCTTCCGCCCATTTGACCGTATCGGGATCGGCGCGCTCGCCCGCCAGGAACAATGTGCGCATGCTCGAAATATCGTGCTTCGCAATGAAGGTGCCGTCGGGATCTTCCTTCTTGATCGCGCGGAATGCGGTCGGCGCGGTGAAGAGGGCAGCCACCTTGTGGTCCTCGACCACGCGCCAGAATGTACCCGCATCGGGCGTTCCGACCGGCTTTCCTTCAAACAGGATCGTCGTGCAGCCATGCAGCAATGGCGCATAGACGATGTATGAATGGCCGACGACCCAGCCGACATCGGACGCCGCCCAGTAAACTTCCCCGGGCTTCACGCCGTAGATATTGCCCATCGACCATTTGAGCGCGACCATGTGGCCGCCATTGTCGCGCACCACACCCTTCGGCTGGCCGGTGGTACCTGAAGTATAAAGAATATAGAGCGGGTCAGTCGCCTTCACGGGAACGCAATCGGCGCGTTCGCCGGCCTTGCGCGCGGCATCGACAAGCTGGTCCCAATCGTGATCGCGCGAACCGAGCTCAGCCTTCGCCTGCGGCCGCTGCTTGATGAGGCAGCCATCGACTTTATGCGTGGCAAGCTCGATCGCCTTGTCGAGCAGCGGCTTGTAGGCGATGACGCGGCCGGGCTCCAAACCGCAGGACGCCGAAAGGATAAGCTTCGGCTTGGCATCGTCGATGCGGGTCGCAAGCTCATGCGGGGCAAAGCCGCCGAAGACGACGGAATGGATGGCGCCGATCCTCGCGCAGGCGAGCATGCCGATCACCGCTTCCGAAATCATCGGCATATAGAGGATCACGCGATCGCCCTTGCCGACGCCGAGCTTCTTCAGCACTGCGCCGAGCGTTGCCACTTCCTCCTGTAATTGCGCGTAGGTGAGTGTGGTCTTGGTGCCGGTTATCGCGCTGTCATGGATGAGGGCGGGCTGCCGGCCGCGGCCTGCCTTCACATGGCGGTCGACGGCGTTCCAGCAAGTGTTGCATTCGGCGCCAACGAACCACCGGTCGAGACCATCGACGCACTCGAACACCTTGTCCCAGGGCTTGATCCAGTCGATCTCGGCGGCGGCCTTGGCCCAGAAGCCTTCCGGGTCGGCTTTCCAGCCGTCATAGACCTCGTGATACGTGCTCAACGCGTTCTCCCATCCGGCCCGGCGGAGTCTTGGCGCTCCTGATCCCGCCGGCAGGTTTAGGCCAAAGCCGCCGGCCGATGCAATCCGCGGGGCCGTGGTTAACAAAGTCCTAATGCCGCATGGCGCTTAAAGAGCGGCTTTTTTCCTTAACGGCTTTTCAAGCTGGGGCTGCGAGCGTGCGATGGACGCCAGTGTCGGCGGCGTGGGGCAGACATGCAGACTCTCGGCCATTCGATCTTCAAGCAACCTGCAAGGGCCTTGCAGGAGCAGGGGCGGCTTTTCGGCATCAGCTTCCTCGCCCACACGCCCTTCATCATCATCGTCGCGGTGTATGCACTCGTCTTCGCGATCGCCGCTTTTGCCGCCGGCCTGCCGGGCAGCGACATGACGGTCAACGCCTTCATCGCAACGGCCAGCGTCGAACTGCCGATCATCGCGGTCACGGTCATCATCATCGAATTCTACCGGATGGTCGTTTATGAGCGGCCGGCCAGTCCGATCAGGGCGTTTCCGCGCCGGCTCAAGGATTTCTTCTTCAAGGACGGGCGCTGGGCGGTAGGCCTGCCATTGCTCTTCATCCTGCAGCCCTTCATCGCGATCTTCGCCGATGTGAAGGCGCGCATCCCGGCCTTCAATCCGTTTTCCTGGGACCAGTCCTTCGACGAACTCGACCGCATCGTGCATTTCGGCACGCGGCCCTGGGAGTGGCTGCAGCCGGTGCTGGGCATCCCCGAGATCACCTTCGCGCTCAACCTCGTCTATAATTTCTGGTTCATGGCGATGTGGATGTTCTGGGTGTGGTTCGCTTGGCAGGAAAAGCCGGGCGTCAATCGCACGCGGACCTTCCTCTCCTTCCTGTTGATCTGGGCGATCGGCGGCAGCCTGCTGGCCATCGCCTTTTCATCGGCGGGCCCGTGCTTCTTCTCGCGGCTTGGCCTTGCGCCCGATCCTTACGCGCCACTGATGAGCTATCTGCGCGAGGTCAATCAGATCTATCCGGTGTGGGCGGTCGACACCCAGGATGCGTTGTGGAACGGCTATGCCCATGGCGGCCTCCTGCAAGGCATCTCCGCCATGCCGAGCATGCACAATGCGACGACATTGTTGATCGTGCTGGCCTGCTGGCACCTGAGCAAATTCGTCCGCGGCCTCACCATCGGCCTTGCGGTGCTGATATTCCTCGGCTCGATCCATCTTGGCTGGCACTACGCCGTCGATGCCTATCTGGCGTGGATCATCACGCTTGCCATCTGGTTCGCCACCAAGCCCTTGGCGGTCTGGTGGGAAGACCGGCCGATCGCCAGGCGCCTTGCGCGCGCCGTCGCGGGGGAGGCATAGCAGGTTTCAATTTCTGCCTTTTTCCTGCCACGGAGCCCCGGCAAATCGCCGGCGGGGATTTTTCAGGAGACGATGCGATGGGGCAGACGGGGCGCGATCATCGCGTCGATTTCTTGCGCGGTTTTGCGCTCGCATCGATCTTCATCAATCACGTGCCTGGCAATGTCTACGAGAAGCTGACGCATCGCAATTTCGGCTTTTCGGATGCCGCTGAAATCTTCGTGCTGCTGGCCGGCTTCGCCTCGGCCTATGCCTATTTCGCGCGCTATGAGCGCGGCGAGAAGCTCGATTCCTCGCTCAAAGCTCTCAAGCGCTCGGGCGTGCTCTACATAAGCCATGTGGTGACGACGGTCGCGGCGATCGCGCTGTTCTGCGTCGCCGCCGTCCTCTTCGCGCATCCGGGCTATCTCGACGACAGCATCGTCTATGTGAACATCAAGTCGATCTTCGAGGATCCGGTCAAAGCCTTTCCCGGCATCGTCGGGCTCGGCCACCAGCTCGGCTATTTCAACATCCTGCCGATGTACATGATCATCCTCGCCATGCTGCCGGTCATGATGTGGCTCGCCAAGCGCAGCGTGAGCCTGCTGCTCGGCTGCTCGATCGCGCTTTATCTCGTGGCCGGCTGGTTCGTCATCGACATGCCGAACTTTCCCAAGGAGGGCGGCTGGTTCTTCAATCCCTTCGCCTGGCAGATCCTGTTCGTGATCGGCTTCATCCTTGGCCAGCGCTCGCGCGAGGGCAAGGTCTTCGCCTATAATCCGTGGATCTTCTGGGGCTCGGCGCTCTATCTCGTCGTCGCCTTCATCTGGACGTGGTTTGCCTTGTGGGGCTACCAGCCGCATCTGCCGATCCCCAAGACCTTGTGGGATTTCGACAAGACCTATGTCGCCTTCCCGCGGCTCTTCCATGTCCTGGCGCTCGCCTATGTGGTGATGATGTCGCCGGTCGGCCAATGGATGAAGCGCATCCCGGCCACCAATCCGCTCACCGCGATGGGGCGGCATTCGCTCCCCGTCTTCTGCGTCGGCTCGCTCCTGTCGATGTCGGGTGCGATCCTGCGCTACGAGGCGGGCGGCGGCATCGTCGTCGACACGCTGATCATTGCGGGCGGGCTCGCCATCATGATCGCGCTCGCCCGCTTCCTCGATGCGCGCAAGACGCCGCCCGCCCAGAAGCGCGAGCCGCAAGAGGCGCCGCTGTCGGCGGCGACGGCCCCGGCGACTTTCTAGCTATTTCCCTCCCCCTCGTGGGGAGGGATCAAGGGTGGGGGTGGATGGGTCTCGCCCAGCGGCCTTTCCTGTAATATGAGGGCGAATCTCTTGGCCTTCGAGGACGCCCCATGCCCTCCATGTATGACACCGATCTCGACAAGTGCCCGGCCAATTACGTGGCCCTGTCGCCCTTGTCCTTCCTCGCCCGCTCGGCGCTGGTCTACCCGGAGCGCACCGCGATCATCCATGGCGGCACGCGCTATTCGTACCGGGATTTCTATGCCCGCTCGCGCCGCCTCGCCTCGGCCCTGACCAAGGCCGGCATCAAGAAGGGCGAGACGGTTTCGGTGATGCTCGCCAATACGCCGGCGATGCTCGAGGCCCATTACGGCGTGCCGATGGCGGGTGCCGTCCTCAACACGCTCAACACCCGGCTCGATGCGGCGATCATCGCCTTCTCGCTCGATCATGCCGAGGCGAAGGTGCTGATCACGGATAAGGAATTCTCCAGGACCATCAAGGAAGCCTTGACCCTCACCA
Organism: uncultured Alphaproteobacteria bacterium; assembly: GCA_963805405.1. GTDB lineage: Bacteria > Pseudomonadota > Alphaproteobacteria > Rhizobiales > Aestuariivirgaceae > JAEUMG01. The sequence continues at coordinate 19,592 of CAWDUC010000006.1, forward strand.
AGGTCTCGAAGCCCATCGTCATCGACTACGAGGATCCGGAATTCGAAGTATCAGGCGAGAAATTGTCGCAGATCGACTATGAAAGCTTCATCGCCTCGGGCGATCCCGAATTCGCAATGGAAGCTCCCCGAGGATGAATGGGACGCGATCTCGCTCAATTATACGTCCGGCACGACCGGCAATCCCAAGGGCGTCGTCTATCATCATCGCGGCGCCTATCTCCTCGCGCAGGGCAATATCCTGACCGGCTTCATGCCGAAGCACGCGGTCTATTTGTGGACATTGCCGATGTTCCACTGCAATGGCTGGTGCTTCCCCTGGTCGATCTCGGTCGTCGGCGGCACGCATGTCACCTTGCGCTGGGTGCGGCCCAAAGCTGATCTGGGATGCGCTTGCCGATCACAAGGTCACGCATCTGTGCGGCGCGCCGATCGTCATGGCGACGATCCTTGGCGCGCCGGCCGCCGACAAGCGCGAACTTGACCCAGAAGGTCGAGTTCTTCACCGCCGCCGCGCCGCCGCCCGAAGCCGTGCTCGCCGCGATGGCGGAATCAGGCTTCAACGTCACGCATCTCTATGGCTTGACCGAAACCTACGGCCCCGCGGTCGTCAATGACTGGGAGACGGAGTGGGACTGCATTCCGGGGCCGGAGCGCGCCGCCAAGAAGGCGCGCCAGGGCGTTGCCTATCACGCGCTCGAGGATCTCGTCGTGATGGATCCCGAGACGATGGCGCCGGTGCCCTGGGACGGCGAGACGATGGGCGAGGTCATGTTCCGCGGCAATGTCGTGATGAAGGGCTATCTGAAGAACCCGAAGGCAACGGCTGAATCCTTCAAGGGCGGCTGGTTCCATTCCGGCGATCTCGGCGTTCAGCACACGGACGGTTATGTCCAGCTCAAGGACCGCTCCAAGGACATCATCATCTCGGGCGGCGAGAACATCTCATCGATCGAGGTCGAGGACGTGCTCTACAAGCATCCCGCCGTATCGGCCGCCGCCGTCGTCGCCAAGCCCGACGACAAATGGGGCGAGACGCCGTGCGCCTTCATCGAGTTCAAGCCGGGGCAGAGTGCGACGGCGGAGGAAATCCTCGCCTGGTGCCGCAAGGGCTTGGCCTCCTACAAGGTGCCGCGATACGTGGTGTTCTCGGAAATCCCGAAGACGAGCACGGGCAAGATCCAGAAGTTCAAACTGCGCGAGACGGCGAAGGGGGTTTAGATTTATGCCGCATGTCAGTGAAGTTTTCCCTGTTCGCGAAGTCCGAGACGCTTTTTTATTTCTATCTCGTCCTGCTGATACTCGACCCCAAATAGATCCCGGTATGTCTTCTTAAATTCGGGTGTCTCTCGAAATGAAATGAACACTGGCCAAGTATGATATTCAATTTTCTTAACCTCTCCATTATCTCCAATTCGTTTCATTAAGTCGCTGGCTTCTACGTGCTGATCTAATATGGCCGCAACAGAAATTCGGAATCTTAGCCCTGCCGCAGACCAATCGGTTTGTCCTAAAAGCTTTTTTGCGGATGCTGCATCCTTTAGTAGCTTGTAGCAGTTCGCCAAATTAATCGTCATTATCTTCTTATAGACGTCCGTCAAATTCGGCATTGTTACTGCAAATTTAAGAATGTCTCGAGCGGTCTCATACTGCTTTCGCAAGATGAGATTGTAGCATATATCTGATAAACTGTCGTCAGCGTTCTCTATTTCCTCGGGAACGAGTTTTCTCCACATTACGTGCCCAAGTTTTACGCCAATCTCGAAGAAAACTTCCATAGCTCGTGTGAAGTATTTTGCTTTGATGGGCAACTTCTTGCCGATTGTGAGATCGCCCGGTATTTCTATGTGCGCATCTCTGCAGTTGTCGAGATAAAGCTGAGACACTTCTCCGTTTGAGTGCACATATAAATTTCTACGTTCGCATATCTCTATAAATTCTCCCAAACAATCGAGCCCTTTTGTAATGGGGGTCGATATTTTTTCTTCGAGGTACTTCAGGTGATAGCTGTGGCTATTGACCTGCCACTGAAGTTTCATCCGGCGACGATTAGAGTCTTGGCCTTTGATATGCCCTGTTGCGGTGAGTTTGGCGGCAAATGCTGCCGGTGTCTGATACCCCAATGATGAGTGCGGGCGGCCGTTGTTGTATCGGCGATCCATTCGGCAATGGCCTCCCGCGCATGGTCGAGCCCGAAAAACAAAGTCTCGTTCAGCAGTTCGTCCCGCATGCGGCCGTTGAAGGATTCGATGAAGCCATTCTGCATCGGCTTGCCAGGTGCGATGTAGTGCCAGTCCACGGCATGATCCTTCGTCCAGCGGAAGATCGCGTTCGAAGTGAACTCTGTGCCATGGTCGGAAACGATCATACCCGGCTTGCCGCGCACAGAGATCAGGGCTGTGAGCTCACGGGCCACTCTCTGCCCCGAGATCGAGGTGTCAGGGATTGCGGCCAGGCATTGGCGCGTCACATCGTCGACGACGTTGAGGACACGGAAACGCCGGCCATTGGCCATCTGATCGTGGACGAAGTCCAGGGACCAGCGGGCATTGGCCTTGGCTTCCACGAGGATCGGAGCCCGCACGCCCGTGACACGCCGCCTGGCGCGGCGCTTGCGGACGGTGAGGCCCTCTTCGCGATAGAGCCGGTAGATGCGATTGACCCCGGAAGGCTCGCCCGCGCGGCGTAGCAGAATGAACAGGCGCCGGTAGCCGAACCTGCCGTCGTTCATTGGCCAGATCGCGCAACCTTGCGCGCAGCTCGGTCTCAGGAGGCCGTCGCGAGCGATACCGGATCGTCTTGCGGTCTGCGGCAATCACCGAACAGGCCCGGCGCTCGCTCATCTGGAACCGTTCTCGCAGATGGGCGACAGCTTGACGCTTGGCGGCGGGCCCTACCATTTTTTTGCCAGAAGCTCTTTCAACGCGGTGTTGTCGAGCATGGTATCCGCCAGCAACTTCTTCAGCTTGCCATTCTCTTCCTCAAGAGCCTTGAGCCGTCGAGCATCGGAGACGTCCATGCCGCCGTACTTGGCCTTCCAATTGTAAAGCGTCGCTTCGGAGACCCCGTGCTTGCGGGCCAGGTCTCCCGTCTTCGCCCCCGCTTCGTGCTCGCGCAGCACCCCGATGATCTGTTCTTCCGTGAACCGCTTCCGCTTCATCGTCCGTCTCCCTTGCCAGGGCCGGACTCTAACTCCGCGTGGAGGAAATCTTCAGTGGCAGGTCACTATTCCTAATTACGCTCTCGACTTCTTTCTCGATAATGTGCCTGCGTGCGTCATCGATAGTACGAAAGCTAGATATTTGTTTGAACGTTATGGTCTTGTCTGAGCCTGATATTGCTCCAGGTACTGCTGAAAAATACGCCCTCAGCAAATTTGCTAGGTACCCGTCATACAGACTCACCAAGCCAACTAAGGAAATCCCGGGCAAGAACGAAGAGAAATATTTTAGGTTCGTGTACTCTTCGACGTACTTGTGAAACTCATCAAATTTTTCTATGGGCATTTCGTAAATTTCGTCTATTCCATCGGTTTTCTCAATGCTTACTCTCTTTCCTTTTTTTGCAACGTAACCTCTAATTTCATTTTCGACGAGCAGATCGCTCATTGCAGGCACTATTAGATTAATTGCTGGCACACCCTTCTGGAACGCATTCAACGAGTTGACATAGTGGGTAATGGATTTTCTGAATCCGTGCGCGTCTCCTGAGGCCTTTTCCTCGGGCGGCGAAGTGTCTTCCTTCTCTGTTGTTTGCGCGGCTGAAGGTTTGTTTCTGACCTGCAGCAGCCTTATCGATTCAGGGTTAGTGCTAAATCCAAACTGGCCAAAGAACGGGTGTTTCTTCTCTTTGCGAACTCGCACATAGAGATGTGTCGGTGACGTTCCTCGTTTTTTTGCGGAACTTTGACGTGACGGCGTGACGCTTGCGCTTTCACTGCTGTCCGTATTTTTTGTTTTCTTGGTCATCGAAGCACCGCGTGCTAGCTAATTCAACCTGACTGTATAATACCCTGACGTAAGCATTGACAACAGTGCGGACACCCTTCGTCTTATGCGGGGCTTTCCAATTTCGAGGCCGGAGCTCGACCTCTCGTACACTTGACGTACAGCGTACAGACGTGTAGACTCACAGCCTATGATCCTTGACTTTCGCGACAAGCGAACAGCGGCCCTTGCCGACGGTCAATTTGTTCGCGAGTTTCAGGGGTTCGCGCAACAGGCTTACAAGCGCTTGGAAATACTTGATGCAGCAACGGGACTTGCCGACCTGCGCGCTCTCCCGTCGAACAGACTCGAAGCGTTAAGCGGCGATCGTTCTGGGCAGTTCAGCATACGGATCAATCAGCAATGGCGGCTTTGCTTTGAGTGGCCGCAGGGCGCTGAAGGCCCGAGCAATGTCGAGATTGTGGACTATCATTGAGGAGATCAAACATGCCGCGCCCCGCCATCCATCCCGGTGAGATTCTCGCCGACGAACTTGCCGAGATCGGCGTCACGCCGACGGCCTTGGCGCGCGAACTCAAGGTTCCAGCCAACCGCCTGACCCAGATCGTGCAGGGCAAACGCGCTATCACCGGCGATACGGCGCTCCGATTGGCGCATTGGTTTGGCATGAGTCCGCAGTTCTGGCTCAATCTCCAGACGGCTTACGAGTTGCGGCTTGCCGAAAAAGAATCCGGCGCGCAGATCAGGCGACTTCCGACGCGCGCGGCATGAGCCAACGCCTTTCCGCTCTTACCCTCCTTATTCGCGACTATGATGAAGCGATCGCGTGGTTCACCTCGCGGCTCGGCTTTCGCCTCATCGAGGATACGCCGCTCGGTGATGGCAAGCGCTGGGTCGTCGTACGGCCGCTTGGTGCTTCCGAGACCGGACTGCTTCTCGCGCGCGCCGCGACCGCCGAGCAGGCTGCGTCGATCGGCAAGCAGGCCGGAGGCCGCGTGTTCCTGTTTCTTGAAACCGATGATTTTGCCCGCGACCATCGGGCGATGCTGGAGCGCGGCGTCGTGTTCCGCGAGGCGCCGCGCCATGAAGCCTATGGAACAGTCGCCGTGTTCGAAGATCTCTATGGCAATCTCTGGGACCTGATCGAGCGCAAAGGCGGCTCGTGACTTTGCGTAGTTCATCGGATTAAGAGACCCGCGACATCCCGGAGCCCTCCCATGCCCAAACCCCAACTCCCGCCCTTCGATCCGCTGACGCTGCCCGAGAGCAACGCCACGACCTATCCCGAGCCACTCGCCAGCCTGCAGCGCAAGCGCTTCAACCGGCGCCTCGGCGATCATGCCGGGCTCACCAATTTCGGCGTCGTCATGACGCGCATCGCGCCCGGCGGCCAATCCTCCTGCCGGCATGCGCATGCGAAGCAGGATGAGTTCGTCTATGTGCTGGACGGCGAGCCGACGGTCGAGACCGATGCCGGGCGGCAGAAATTGAAGCCCGGCATGTGCGTCGGCTTTCCGGCGGGGACGGGCGATGCGCACCGCTTCATCAACGAGACGGAGAAGGACGCGCTTCTCCTCGTCATCGGCGACCGCACGATGGGCGAGGCGGTGGTCTATCCCGATGTCGATCTCGCCGGCGAGCACGGGCCGGACGGCAAGTATCGCTTCACGAAGAAGGACGGCAGCGATTATTGACGCTGCTTGGTCGGCCTTGCTGATTTTTTCTACTTCGGTCGCGTCCGTCGCTTGACATAGTTCGTTTTCTGTTCTATCGAGCCCGGATGGACTGGAAACGTGCCATCGAGCGCTATCGGGTGCCCCTGCTGGGCCAGGTCTTGGAATTGTTCGCCAGGATCGGGCTCGACGAGGGCATCACGATCGAGCGCGTGCCGAAGCCGCTCTACCGCGAGGTGCTCGGCATCCTGCGGACGGCGGAATCGGCGGTGCGGCGCCTGATCATCGCCGCGGCGCGCGATATCGTGGTCGAGCCCAGGCCCGAACGTCCGGTGGCGCCGCGAAAGCCCGAAGCTCCGGCGGAAACCAAAACTGTTGCGAAAGAGGAAGGCAAAGTCAGGCGCAAACGCCGCCCGTCCTTCAACCTGTTCGATGCGCCGAGACGTCTCAAGAAGCTCTTCGGCGGTTGGCCGAAGCGCAAGCGGCCGGAGCCCCGCATTCATTTCTTCGGTGAATTCGATCCCCGGATTCCCAGATTTCTCCGATCGCAAGCTCCAGTCCCGGCGCCGGTCATTGCCGAAATCGAAGAGCCCGTCGATGACGGCATGGTCGATGCCGGCCCTCTGATCCGCCGTCTGCTCGCCGCCAAATATGCATTGGAAGATATCCAGCGCCAGGCCCGGCGTTACGCCCTCTGGTCGGGCAAGCCCTTCGAGGAGCGTCACCCGCAGAGACGATCGGCACTCCGCGTCGGCCGGCCGCCGGGATACCGACAGCGACCCAAATACGAGGTCGACGAAATTCTCAAGGAATGCCACTGGCTCGCCCGGAATGTCATGCCGGCGCTTAACGACACGTCGTAAGTGTCGCGGTTCATTCGCTAGAAGTTGCTCAAGCCGGGGCCGCGAGCGCGTCCCTCGGATGCATGAAACACGGCGATGACGTCGACCAATTCCGTCGTGACCTCATAGACAACGATGTAAGGCAAGCCGCTAACGACAAGCTCTCGGGTTCCGTAAACCGGTCCTTCACGCCCCATCCGTGGAAACTGCTTCAGGCGATCTACGCTGTTGTGGATTCGCTGAACGGTTCGCTTTGCAGCGCGCGGATTGTCTTTCGCGATGTAATCATGAAGCGCGGTGACATCGGCGAGCGCCGATTGTCGAAACCGCAGTTTCATCCGGCGAGGCGTCGAAAGAAGGCTTCAACCTCGGCATCGGTGGCAAAATCATCAGGGGCCTGTCGTCTTTTTTCTACTTCCGCTATTTGACTGGGCGACAGGCGCAGATTGGAGCGCTCCTGCTGGATCACTGACAGAATGATCTCTCCGATCTCGTCTTGACGGGCATCGGGAAGCGCGTTGGCGGCATCGAAGGCATTCTGAAGCAGCTTGGTCATGGAAAAATTCTAGCAGAAACGGCGCGGGAAATCAGCCTGTTCAACCAGGCTCAATCCTGACACATCGGCGTGTCCGGATCGGGCATGCTCAGGGCCCCACGCAATCCCAGGGAGGAAGATCATGATCGGTGACGATTTCATCGCGCATTGGCGCGATATCGAGGGTGGCGATGACAACCACTATGAAGGCTCGGACGAATTGCAGTCGATCAGCGCCTCCTATTGCCGGAAATTCGGCATGATGCGGATCGGCGTCCATCATGAACGCCTGATGCCGGGCCGGCGGATTTCCTGGCCGCATGCGGAGGCCGATGAAGAGGAATTCGCCTTCGTCCTGGAAGGCGAGCCGGATCTGTGGCTCGACGGCGCATTGCGGCGCTTGAAGCCGGGCGAGGGGGTGGCCTTCCTGCCGGGCACCGGCATCTCGCACACGATCATCAACAATACGGATCAGGACGTGCGCCTGCTGGTCGTCGGCGAGGCCTCGCGCGAGCGCAGCCGCATCCATTATCCGATGCATCCCGAGCGCAACAAAAAGCTCGGCGCGCGGCATTGGACGGACCGGCCGAAGCAGGAGCTCGGCCCCCATGACGGCCTGCCGGACGCCCAGCGCAAAGGCTAGGTCAGGCGAGGGAAGGGCGAAGGTGATCTGGAAATAACAAGATCGCTGTGGATGCCCGAAGGGCCGGGCATCCTGATCGCTGCAATCTTCAATTCATCCGGCTTGGCCGGATGCACGCAGAGCGTTTAGTGCGTGTGCGTCATCTGATGTTCGAGATTCGTGATCTCATCCTTGATTCGGAGTTTCTTGCGCTTCAGTTCGGCGATTTCAACGTCGCTGGACGCCGGATGGGCGAGTGCGTCCGCCAATTCCGTTTCCAACGTCTTGTGCTTTGCCGCGAGTTCACTGAGATGCGCTTGAAGTGACATCCATGCCTCCGCTTTGGGGGTTATCGACAACGATATGATGACATAGAGCTGGGGTCTTGTCGAACGTCCGACAAGGGGATAGTTGGAGGTTCCCTGAGCACGCGGCGACGGGTCTATGAAACGGGGCGTTCAGGCCATGGACAAGCCCGATGTGGCAGCGCTGAAGCTGAAGCTGGCCTATCTGCAGCAGCAGCATCGCGATCTCGATATCGCCATCGCAACGCTTGAGGATTCGGGCACCGGCGACCAATTGCGGTTGCGCCGCTTGAAGAAGATGAAGCTGCAATTGAAAGACGAGATGACCAGTATCGAGGACGATCTGATTCCCGATATCATCGCCTGATCAATGGCTTATGTGTGAAAGCTTGAATCGAACGTGAAGGAGAAGCGATTGCCCGCGAGCCAGGCCGCAAGTGTTGCCATCATCATGGGCAGCCAGTCCGACTGGGCAACGATGAAGCACGCCGCCGATACGCTGAAGGCGCTCGGGGTTTCGCACGAGGCAAAAATCGTCTCCGCGCACCGGACTCCGGAAAGGCTCTATTCCTTCGCCAAAACGGCCGCCGAAAAGGGCTTCAAAGTCATCATCGCGGGGGCGGGCGGCGCCGCCCATTTGCCGGGCATGACGGCCTCGCTGACGAGCTTGCCGGTGCTCGGCGTTCCGGTCGAGAGCCAGGCACTGAAAGGCCAGGACAGCCTCTATTCGATCGTGCAGATGCCGCCTGGAATTCCGGTCGGAACGCTCGCCATCGGCAGGCCGGGCGCCATCAATGCAGCACTTCTTGCCGCGCAAATTCTGGCGCTCACCGACGCCAAGCTCGCCAAGCGGGTGGCGAAGTGGCGCGCCGATCAGACCGCGGCGGTCGCCGAGAAGCCGAAGGACGAGGGCTGATGCGGCTCGAAAAACCGCTGCCGCCCGGCTCCACGATCGGCATCCTGGGCGGCGGACAGCTCGGCCGGATGCTGGCGCTCGCCGCCGGCCAACTGGGCCTCAAATGCCATGTTTTCGCGCCCGAAGGCGACAATCCTGCCTTCCAGGTGGCGGACGTCCACACGGTCGCGCGCTATGACGACGAGGCGGCATTGGCCGCCTTCGCCACGTCGGTGGGCGTCGTCACCTATGAATTCGAGAACGTCCCGGCCCAGACCGCGGCTTTTCTCGACCGGTCCGTGCCGCTGGCGCCCAATGCCAAGGCATTGGAGATTTCCCAGGATCGATTAACCGAAAAGACGTTCATTTCCGCGATTGCCCCGGTTGCGCCCTTTGCTTCGGTCGAGAGCGCGGCCGACCTCGGTGCCGCGATCGCCAAGACCGGCAGCCTGGGCGTGCTCAAAACGCGCCGCCTCGGCTATGACGGCAAGGGCCAGACCCGCTTCTCGAAGGGCGAGGATCCGGAAGCCGCCTTCGCCGCAATCGGCCGGGCGCCGGCCATCCTTGAGGGATTTGTTGCCTTCGAGCGCGAGATATCGGTCATCGCGGCGCGCGGCTGGTCGGGCGAGATCGCGGTCTACGATGTCCCGGAAAACCAGCATGAAAACCATATTCTGCGCCATTCGATCGTACCGGCGAAGATCGGCAAGGCGACGGAAGCGGCGGCCCGCGACATTGCCTCCCGGATCGTCGCGGCGCTCGATTATGTCGGCGTGATCGGCGTCGAAATGTTCGTGATGCGCGGCGAGCAGCTCCTCGTCAACGAAATCGCCCCGCGCGTTCATAATTCCGGACACTGGACCATGGATGCCTGCGCCGTGTCGCAATTCGAGCAGCATATCCGCGCGGTGGCCGGCTGGCCGCTCGGCGATCCCGGCCGGCACAGCGACGTGATCATGACCAACCTGTTGGGGGCGGAGGCCGATCGCTGGCGCGAGATTGCCGCCCAGCCCGATGCCTGCCTGCATCTTTACGGTAAGAGCGAAGCCCGGCCGGGGCGAAAGATGGGGCATGTCAATCGTCTTGGGTCTCGACAGGGGTGAGGGCGTATGGTAAGTCCGGCCGCAAAATTGAAGGGGTTCGCCCCTTCAAGGGCACGCGCTCATGGCGCGGATCCGAAATATAGCAGTCAGATCAAACAGGAATTCCGAGGTCCTCACTCGTGCAAGTTATCGTCCGCGACAACAATGTCGACCAAGCTCTGAAGGTGCTGAAGAAGAAAATGCAGCGCGAAGGAGTTTTCCGCGAAATGAAGCTTCGCGGCCATTACGAAAAGCCGTCCGAACGCAGGGTCCGCGAAAAGGCCGAAGCCGTCCGCCGCGCCCGCAAGCTGGCGCGCAAGAAGCTGCAGCGCGAAGGCCTGCTGCCGATGCCCAAGAAGATCGTCAAGGAAGGCGAGCAGCGCCGCGGCCGTCCGTCCTAAACAGACGAGCGTATCGATCTCCAAGATTTGCAGAGCCCGCCTCACCGGCGGGCTTTGGTATTTGGGCCGGTGCTTTACCCGCTACTCTCGCCTGAACTCGTAGCGCTGGCTGTCGGCAAGTGTCATGGTCAGGACATCCAGCTTGCCGTCAGGCGCGACCTGGAACTGGGCGAATCCCTTGATCATGTAGTCGAGATCGACGATCGGGCCGAACCGGCCTTCCGGAATCAGGCGCGCGACGAAGACATCGCCATCCCATGGCTCGAGCTTGAGCTTCGCGCCGGTGGCGAGCGATCTCCATGATCAGCACATTACCGTCCACCACCACCGACGCCTTGCCGAAGCTCGGGCTGACGAAAGCGCCGGCAAGCGGAGCGAGCGGCGGAAACGGTCGTGGTTTCGCCGGCGGAGCGAACCGGCCGGCGGCGCCGGCGAAATGCGCCTTCTCCTCGTCGATCTTGTTGGCAATGTAGTCGACCTCCGGATTGCCAAGGACGCGGTCGAGAATCCACGCGCCGAGTGCTGAGGGAAAGCCGACATTGGTTTCGTTCGTCAGGATGATGACGCCGACATTTCTCTGCGGCGCAAGGCCAACGAATGAGCCGAAGCTCAGCGCGTCGCCATCGTGCCAGACGATGGTGCCGTTAGCGGTCTCGAGATTGTACCATCCCATGGCGTAAGACAATCTGTCGCTGAGCGCGACCCGCGCCATGCGGGTGACGGCGAGATTCTCCGGCGAGACAATCTGGCGTCCTTCGAAACAGCCGTGGCCGAGTTGCAACCGCACCCACCGCGCCATGTCCTCGATGTTGGAGTTGATGTTTCCGGCCCCGGCAAAATGATAGGGGAAGATCGGCGTGAAAGGGCACCTCGACGGTGCCTTCGGGCGTCCAGCGATGGCCGTTCGCATGGTTGGCAACACTTTCGATGGCTTCGACGGTCCATGTCGTGTCCTTCATGCCGAGCGGATCGAGCAGATCTTTCTGAAGAACATCATGCCATTCGCGATACATCCGCGGCATCCGCAACGATGCGGCTGGCGAGGAGGTGGGTGATGTTCGTGTAAGCGAATGTCGTCCGGAAACTCGATATCGGATCGACGATAGCGCAACGAGCGGATCAACGCCTTCTCGTCGAAGCCGAGCATCGCGAGCATATCGTTGACCAGGCCTGGAAGCCCCGAGCGCTGGGCGAGCAGGTCGAAGACGCGGAACTCGCGCGTGACCCAGGGATCCTTCATCTGGAAATCAGGGTAGAGGTCGACGACACGATCGTCCCATGCGAGCTTGCCGCGATCGACCATGATGGCGATGCTTGTTGCGAGGAACGCCTTCGTGGTCGAGCCGATCTGGAAGATCGTGCGCGTATCGACCGGCTGATCATTGCTCTTGCTGCGCACGCCAAAGCCTCTAGCGTAGACGAGCTTGTCGCCGACTACGATTCCAATGGCGAGGCCTGGGACGTCGAAGGTCTTCATCCCGCTTGTGGCATATGCTTCGAGCTCGCGGGATCATCGCCTCAACGCGGCTTGTCATGGCTGCATCGCCCGCGGAAGGCTCCGCGGCCTGCATCAGATGCGGGAGCATGACGCTCGCCAACGCTGCAACGAGTGCGGTGAGAACGGGTTTGTAAGAAATCATGGTTTCGTCCCTCCGGCCCGCACTGCTTCAACGACTTCGCGGATCGCGTCGATGACAAGCTGCGGTGCATAGGCATAGATGTTATGTCCGCTCTTCGTCGCGGCGATGAGCTTGGCGTTGAGCGACGTTGCGAGCAGCCTCTCCGACGTCCGCCAATCGGCAAACGTCACGCCGGCCGCCGGATCGCCTTCCTGCGCTGCAGATGGTGGTTGCCACGGCTTGTCGGCGGAGAGCACGACGGCAGGCAATTCGCGCAGCGCCGGCATCGCATCTGATCTTGGTGAAAGCATCGATCAGCATGACGGCTTCGGGAGCCTCTGGCACCGACCTTCGGTTGCCGGCATCCCACTTTGCCAAGGCCTCAGGGCTCGCCACCTCCCGTATTAGCGGCGTCGCGGCATCGACCATGACAAGACCACTCCACTTCATTCGGCCATGTCCTCGCGAAAAGGGTGGCGACCACGCCGCCATAGGAATGGGGCACGAGCACATAGGGGCCCGGCTCTTCCGCGGCAATCAGCAGGCGATGCAGGTCTTCGGCAGCCTGGTCAGCCGGATGCGGCTGGGCGACCAGGGTGGACTGGTCCGGTCCATCGAGCCTGACACCGGGGCGGTCATAGGCGCAGACGCGGGTGAAGCGGGACACGGAGGGGAATACCGCCGATTCGCTCTTGTGCAGGTCGCCCTTGCCCCAGGCCACAGCATCGTAGTCCGCCTCATGGGCCGGGTCGGCAGGATCGAGTATCTCACTCCAGTCGGCGGCGCCATTGCCCTTGCCCGAGATGAGCACCACAGTCGGCGATCCCTGCGCCCTTGCATTCAAGATACAGCTTGCGGCCATCGCCTATGTCGACGAGCCCGGCAAATTCGGCCGCCGCCACCGGCGTCACGAGTGCCGCGACTGCGAGCGCAAGAGGCACAAGGCGCGAGGAGCATTCCGCGGCGAAGGGCATCGAGGTATCCCCGGTAGAGCAGGTTCTACCTTCTTTAACACGGAGCGACCTCTCTCCTTAACGTCTGCCATGAGAGGTGGTGAATGCCGGTCGTGGCTTGTGCAGAAGTGCGCCTCAGTCGTCATTCGCGTCGAAGAAGACGTACCAGTCATCGCCCAGCGGGCGAACGACCTTGAGAACAGGATTGCGATGTTCGTCTTGCAGCCAGGACTCGAAGGCCCGATCGGTATCGTCGACTGTCATGGCCGCAGGGAGCTGACCCTCCGCATGAAGCAAGCCCTTCAGCCAGCCTGAGCTGAAACTCATGCCGGCACTATCATGCACGAAGGCCAGCGAGCGCCTCGGTATATCGGCAAGATCGGTCCCCAGCATTTCGACGCCTTCGAGACTGGGCAGTGCGTTCATGACGATCCTTTTGAAATGCTCCGGCAGATCCTTCGGGAGTGTCCCGGACTGCCCGCGCCAGATTCGCCAAAGCGGAGGGTTGGATTCGCGGTCATAAGTCACGAGCTTGTCATAGGCCTCACGCGCCGCATCCAATCGCGCGATGAGGACTGTATCGGCAACCGGCTTTCTGGCGATGTTTGACTTCAGGATGGTGATGGCGAGAATGATGGCCAACACCACTATCCCCAAAAGGCCGATAGTGCCGATGAGCCGCGAGATATGCCGCGCTGTCCTTTGCACGCCGCATCTGTACACGAACGATGCGGACGTAACATCCCGGGGCAACATGCCCATTCAAAATGGTTGAAGCGCCCCGCGATGCGGAGCGCTTCTCTCGTTTTCGTCCTGTTACTCCTTCGGACAGTTCGGCGTCGGCGGACGTACCTGCTGTCCCAGCACCAAGGGATTGGTGACATTCACGTTGCCAGACGGGCGATAGCGGCACACCCATTGCGTGCCCTTGTGACCGTCGATGTCGCACGTCGCACGCCCGCAACCGAGGAAGCCCGGAATCCTTCCATACGACCTGCGTGAAATGCCCGTTCACGCCCTTGCAGTTGACGGTGAAGCCGCCTTTGAAGACCGGATTGGCGAAGTCGTAATTGTCGATTTCGCAGTACCAAGAATTTTCGAAGGCATCGCGATCGGAGAGGGCGGGGATCACCGGACTGCCGTTCTCGATGTAATATGCGCTAGCCAAGTTCTCGCCGTCCGAACCGTGCTGATTGAGGATGCATTTGTCGGCATATTCCTGCGCGGAATCGGCTAGCGACTGGCACCATTTGAGAGGCTGGGCGCAATGCAACTGGCGGCGTTCATTGTGCACGGCGAGCATATCCTGCCAATCGGCCGGAACCTTGTCGCCGCCGCCGGCACAAGCATCCGGCGGTGGTGGCGGCGGCGGCGGATCGAGCTTCACTTCCTGGAAGGCGCCGCAGATCAGGCCGACCGCATTCACGTGCCGGCCGTAATTGATCGTCATGCCGGTAACAGCCTCGCCATCAGGGCACATTTGAAAAATTGATGGAAAAACGGGTGCGTTATTGCCGAGATCGAGATTGTGCCGATCGACGGTGGTGGTCGACTGGCAATCGAAAATGAACAGGCGCACCTGCCGGTTCTGATTGGTCATGAGCAGGCCGGTACCGTGGATGATGAAGCCGGGCAGGCATTTTCCGGCGCCGGGGCCGCCGCCGCTGCCGCCAAAAACCGGTCCATCATGTGTGGCAAGAGTCTGACCGTTCGTCTGATCGACGCCGGCACAAATCAGACCGAGCTGGTCGATCCAAGAGCCCGATCTGATGTTAAGCCCGACAAGAAATTCTCCGGGAGCGCATTCAAGCCGCTTCTGGGCATCGCCGGAGGCGCCGAATGGCGGGAATTCGGTTGCAGACTGCGCCGGCGCGCATGCCAGGAATGCCATCCCCAAGAGCGCGCACGCCGCGATGGCGGCGCGTTTGATACTTGCCGATAGACCATGACCAACGCGAATTGGTTCGATCCGTCCCGATTTGCCCATTCGATTTCCCCGCCTCCGGCGCGCGGGATCAAATGGCCAAAGTTTTCCGCGCGTAAGCCAATCTCCGGTAGCAACGGGCTTGTGACTCGGGCGTGACTGCTCGATTCCGACTTAAGATAATTTTTATCAGGCCGCTTCCCTCTCCCAAAATCGCAAGGCGCCGAGTGCTTCGATAAAACCCGTAACCGATTTCGCATTGGAAAGCTCAAAGACGCCCTCGTCGGGGGCATCTATTCCACCCTTGGCAAGAAGCGGCGCGGCATCGGCATTGTGGGCAATGTACTTACAGTGGGCGAATGCATCGGCAACGAACTGCCGCGCGGCGGGCATGGCGGCGAGTTCCTCCGCACCTTCCGGCGAGACAAAGATCGCGACAGCGTCATAGAGGACCGAAGGCGCGCCCTCGATCGCCTGTTTCGCCTCGATGAGCGTGTCGTCGTCGGCGGTTGCACCACTGACGCGTGGCGCGACGATCTCAATGGCTCCGCCGGCTTTTTCAATGGCTCTTTGCAGCGCAGCCAGTAGCTTCGAGTCCACGCCGTCGCTGATCAGGATACCAAGCTTGCGACCCTCGAAGCGGCCAGGTCCGTTCTCGAGAATGCTCAAGGCGGGGGACGGCTTCAGATCCTGCCGGGTTTTCAGCGCGGCTTCGGCGGGTTTCGGCAAGTTCCCAAGTCCGAGCTTCTCGGCGACTGCTTTTGCCAGATCCTCGTGTATATTTCGCAGGTGCGAAACAATGCGCTCGCGAATATCAGGACGTTCGACCTTCGCCAGTTCGAAACTCAGGGCCTTAGCGATGTGGGTCTGCTCGATGGGTGTCTGGCTAATATAGAAGAGCCTTGCCTGGCTGTAGTGGTCGGCGAAGCTTTCGGGGCGGATGCGTTGCTTCGTGCCCTCCATCTCTTCCGGGAATGTGCGGAAGCCCTGCGGCGTTTCACGGGGACCTTCGCCCCAGGAATTTGGCTGGTAATTGGCACGCCCCGCCGGATTTCGCATCGCCATGTGCCCGTCCTGCTGGAAATGATGGAACGGGCATTTCGGCGCGTTTATCGGAAGATGTGTGAAGTTGGCGCTGCCGAGACGCTTCAACTGCGTGTCGAGATAAGAAAAATTGCGCCCCTGCAAGAGTGGATCGTTTGAGAAATCGATGCCGGGAGGCACATTCATCGTCATGAAAGCGACCTGCTCGGTCTCGGCGAAGAAATTGTCGGGCATCCGATCCAGCACGAGGCGCCCCACGGGGACAGGCTCGATGAGTTCTTCCGGAATGAGCTTGGTCGGATCGAGAATGTCGAAGTCGAATTTGTCCGCGAACTTTTGATCGAATAGCTGAAACCGCAATTCGTATTCCGGATAATTGCCTGACTGGATGGCATCCCATAAATCGCGGCGATGAAAATCCGGATCGGCGCCGTTGATCTTCACGGCTTCGTCCCACACGACGGATTGCAATCCAAGTTTGGGCTTCCAATGAAATTTCACGAAGGTCGAACGGCCCGCCGCGTTGACAAGCCTGAAGGTATGGACGCCGAAACCTTCCATGAACCGGAAGGAACGCGGGATCGCGCGATCGGACATGATCCACATGATCATGTGCATGCTCTCGGGCGTCAGGCTGATGAAATCCCAGAAATTATCATGCGCCGATTGCGCCTGCGGAAAGGCGCGATCCGGTTCTTCCTTCACCGAGTGGATCAGATCAGGGAAGCGGATTGCATCCTGAATGAAGAAGACCGGGATGTTATTGCCGACGATGTCCCAGTTGCCTTCGCGCGTATAGAGTTTGACGGCAAAGCCCCGAACGTCGCGGGCGAGATCGGCCGAACCCTTGCTGCCGGCAACGGTCGAGAAGCGGACAAAGGCTGGCGTTCGTTCGCCGCCACGTTGGAAAATGTCGGCGCTGGTAAATTTGGCGAGCGAGTCATAAGTCTCGAAATAGCCGTGGGCGCCGTAGCCTCTGGCATGGACGACGCGTTCGGGAATTCTCTCATGATCAAAATGGAAGATCTTCTCGCGGAATGCTGAGTCTTCCAACAATGTCGGTCCGCGCGCCCCCGCCTTGAGGGAATTGTAGTCGTCGGAAATGGGAATGCCCTGGGCGGTCGTGAGCGGCGGGACCTCGTCGCCCGCAATCTGGTGAAGCTCTCCGCCGGAACCACGCTTTACCTTAATGTCCGTGGCGCCGATGTCATCGGGATTGGCTGGTTTCGATGATGCGCCGGCATTGCCGCGGTTCTTTGTGTGTGACTTCACCATGCCTCTCGTCCCTCCGCTTCGATTCAGGAGACGAGGCGATGCCTGACGAACCTCGCCCGCTCCGGTGATGCGAAACGAGAAAATGCGAGCGAAGTTCCGAAGAGTCAGGCCGCGAGCGACTTTCGAGCGGCAGCAAGCTCGCGCTTGATCTGCGGCAAGAGGTCGGCATTGGCGGCAATGATGTTGCCGGTGTCGAGAGGGTTCTTGTCGGTATCGGTATCGGCGATGAAGCCGCCGGCTTCGCGCATCAGAATGATGCCGGCCGCCAGATCCCATGCGGAAAGATTGCGCTGCCACATGCCGTCGAGGCGGCCGGCCGCGACATAGGCCATTTCGAGCGTGGCAGAACCCAGATGCCGCAAGCCGATGACCTTGCCCTGCATGGCGCCGATCTCGGCGCGAGACAAAGCATGTTCGGTGCGGCCGCGATGCGGCAGCGGGCAGGAGAGGAGGGCGTCGTGAATGTCGTTGCGAACCGCGACGCGAAGGCGCCGGTTGTTCAGGAACGCACCCTGGCCCTTTTCGGCGACGAATAATTCATCCGAGACCGGATTATAGGTGACTCCGGCGACGATCTCGCCGGCACGCTCGAGCGCCACCGAGATCGCGAAGAAGGGCACGGCATGCATGAAATTGGCGGTGCCGTCGATCGGGTCGATGATCCAGCGATGGTCGGGATCGGTGCCCTTGACCGCGCCGGACTCCTCCATGAGAAATCCGTAAGTGGGTCGCGCCTTGGCGAGTTCGCCACTCAGGACCTTCTCGCAGCGCTTGTCGGCGGCCGTTACGAAGTCGCCCGGACCCTTGGTCGAAACCTGGAGGCTCGCGAGTTCGCCATAGTCGCGCTGGACGCCGCGGGCGGCTTTGCGCACGGCATTAACAATCACATTCATAAGAGCTGAAGCAGCCACCGGTCCCGTCCATCGTTGAAAAGCCTGCGGGGCATAACGCATCGGACCCGAAAGTGTAAGCCTTTTCGGGCATATCGGATGCGCAAGCGGCGCCGTTACTGCGGCGTCGTCTCGTAGGACGCCGCGCGATCCTCGGCCTGCTGCATCTCATCGATGGTGAGGGAGCGGGTGTAATCATCAAGCCAGGCATCGGCGCGCCCGGCCTTGGTTGCGAGAATATGCCATTTGGCGGCTTCGATCGGATCGGCCGGCAGTCCCTGACCGGTCGCCAGAACGCGGGCGATCCGGTTCTGGGCGATGGGGTTGCCGTGCTCGGCGGCAGACAGGAGCCATTCAGCGCCGATCTTTGGATTCTGCGCCACGCCTTCGCCGCGAAACGCCATGACCCCATACTGCAACTGCGCATCGACCTGGCCCTGCTGTGCCGCCTTGGCGAAAAGCGTCGCAGCCTCGTTCGCGCTCTTCTCCACGCCGTTGCCATCGAGGTAGAGGAGACCGAGATTGTATTGCGCATCGGCAAGTCCCTGATCGGCCGCGGTGCGCAAGAGGCCTGCAATGCGCGGCCAATCAACCGCACCACCCTGTTCGCCGGTCAGCAGCATCGCAAGATTATAGGCCGCTATCGGATGGCCATTGGCGGCGGCTTTTTCGAGCAAGGCCTGGCCCGTGCCGATCATGGTGACGCCGCGCTTGCCGTCAAGATAGATCATGGCGAGCGAAAACTGCGCTTCGCGCTGGTCTTTATCGGCCGCAGCCGAATACCAGCGGATCGCCTCATCCTCATTGGGCGTCGTTCCGAGACCGTTCTGGTAGATCGCGCCGAGCATGGCCATGGCGCGGGCGTCGCCGGACTTGGCCAGGGCTTCCGCGGATTTGCGCGCGTCGGTAAATTTCTTTGCCGAGAATTGTGCAGCGGCATCCTCGTAACTCGCGGCTGCCCAAGCGCTGCCGGACAGGACAGCGAGTAGCAGCATCGTCGCCAGCGATTTTTTCATCCGATGAGGTGCGCCGTTAACCCTTTGACGATGTCGTGGGCCGCCTCGGGCGACGTCCACATGGCATTGTCGGGGCGGATAAAGTCCGGCTTATGCGGCAGCAATATGTCGAGGGTTTCGGCGCTTACCGGGTCGGCGGCGATGCACGGAATCTCGAATATCTCCGCCCACCAGGAGATGAGGTCGAGATGGTCGTCCTGCTCGAATGCGACATAATCGGCGCCCGCCTCGGCCAGTTCCATGGCATTGTGGCGCGAAGAACCGCAAAAGGCGCCGATGATGCGGTCCGGCCCGAATACGTCGCGGGCATCGCGAAGGGCTTCAAGGTCGGAAACCTCGATCCCATCTGCGCCGCTTCGAACCGCGGCCTTCGGATCGCCGTCGAGAAGCAGCGCCAGTCCGAGGCGTTGCAAAGGCGCGACCAAGGCCGCGGCGTGAGCGGCCGGGATGAGGATGCTGGCGACATCGCCCGCGGCACAGGCGGCTTCGACGCAACGCAAAATGCTGTCGGGTGCGAGATCGGGGGCGACGAGGTGAATACGGGGCTGAGCCATGACCGGTCCGCCACTAGACGGAACAAGGGGACATGGCAATCCGCGCCGAAAAACTAAGTCAGGGCCGAGACTTGCGCCCCGGCCCTGCGAAAGTGATTCAAGTTCTGCCGGCTAAACCGTTGCGCGGCGCATGGACCAACCCGCGAATTCACGGCGCTCGTCGCGGTGAGTCGCCGCCAAGAGTTGCCGCCCACCACGCCGCAGCTGCCGCCACTGCTAGAGACGCGGCCGTCAGGAAGGCGAGTAGCAAGGTGAATTTCCGTGCCTTTTCGGCGGCCGCACGGGCATCGGCGGCAACCTTGTTCAACTGCTCGATCGACTGATCGACTCGCGTCGTCGCTTCCGGCTCGGGCAGTCCGGTCGACTGTGACACAAGCTGCATCAGGTACGTCCGGTCACCGGGATCGAACTCGGTCGCGAGAGCGTTGCGGGCGATGATCCGGCCGGCCTGTTGGGAGGCCCGCGTCATTGCTTCCGGATTGGCGGTGGGCGTGGTCGTACCACTGCTGCGGAACAATGTATCCGTGACATAGCCGAGCGGGTCCGAGGCATTCGACATCGCGGTGACGACACCTTGTGCGGATGCCGAGGCCAGGCTGCCAGCGGCATCGGCTGCCTTGTTCACGACGCCAGTGGCGGTCCAGGTGGCGATGAGGGCGCCGGCGAGCACGCTCAATCCCCAGACAAGGAGGCCGTGCGCGCCGTCGCGCATTTCGGTCTCGTGGCTGTTGAGCGAATGGCGGCGGCGCAAGCGGCCTGCAAGATAGCCACCGGCTGCAAGGCTCGAAACCAACACCCACAAGACCCAAAGGGCCAGAACGATGCCGAAGGTCGTGACTGAAACGCCCTCGCGCGGATAGGGCGAGGTGAGCGAGAGGCCCAGAGCCGCGCCGAAGGCGAAGAGCACGAATGAGATCGCCGAAGCAAGGACGGCGCCAGCAATAATTGCCGGCCAGTCCACAAAGGACCCTTTATCCTGCTCGACATTTACGATTGCGACTTCAGGTGAGGTAACAGTGGCCATGATGATGCTCCCTCAGCGCAGGCCGAGGAGCGAAAGGACCGCGAGTACGACCACGACGAGTCCGACGAGATAGATGATACCGTTCATGATGCCCTCCCTTAGGCAAGCTTCGATCATGGCGAAAATGCGCCAACCCTCGAGAGGTTCCGCATAAACAGAACGCCCGCCTTGCGGGCGGGCGTTCGAAGCTGTCGAGCGGTTGTAGTCTCAGGCGGCCTTTTCGAGCTGCTCTGACCATTTGCCGGAGGTCGCAAGGGCATTCATCTGGGCGCGATGCGCGAAGGCTTTCTGGCCGGCGGCGACGTTCGCCGCCTTGCCGGCCCAGGCCTTGAGAGCGGCAGACTGAAGTGCTCGGCCATAGGAGAAGGTGAGGCGCCAGGGCAGGGGGCCAGCGGCATTCATGAGCTGGAGGTGGGCGGTCGCTTCCTCTTCCGACTGGCCGCCGGACAGGAAGGCGATGCCGGGCACCGCCGGCGGCACGCAGCGCTTCAGCACGATCAACGTCTTCTCAGCGACTTCCTCGCGGGAGGCCTGCTTGGGGCACTTCTTGCCGGAGAGGACCATGTTGGGCTTGAGGATCGTGCCTTCGAGCTTCACGCGCGCGATGAAGAGTTCCTGATAGACTTCCTTCAACACCCATTCGGTCGCCTTCATGCAGGTGTCGATATCGTGGTCGCCATCCATCAGGACTTCCGGCTCGACCATCGGCACCAAGCCGCCCTCCTGGCAGATCGCGGCATAGCGCGCGAGCGCCTGGGCATTGGCGTGAATGGCGTTGTAGCTCGGCTTGTCGCCGCCGATGTCGATGACCGCGCGCCACTTCGCGAAGCGCGCGCCGAGCCCGTAATACTCCTTGACGCGAGCCGCCAGCCCATCGAGGCCTTCGGTGACAGTCTCGCCATCGCAGAAGGGAAGCGGCTTCGGACCCTTGTCGACCTTGATGCCAGGAATAGCGCCAGCGCCGGTGATGAGATCGGCCAGGCGCATGCCGTTGCTGGCCGACTGGCGCAGTGTTTCGTCGAAGAGGATGACGCCCGAAATATGGTTCTTCACCGCCTCGCGCGAGGAGAAGAGCATCTCGCGATAATCGCGGCGGTTCTCTTCGGTATTGGGGATGCTGATGGACGCAAAGCGCTTTTCGATCGAACCGGTGCTCTCGTCGGCGGCAAGAATGCCCTTGCCGGGGGCGACCATGCGATGGGCAATATCGGCGAGGGTGTCGGTCATCTCTTATCTCCCATTCAGATTACGTTTGGCGGCGATTGTGCCGCGAAGTGCCGAAAAGCAAAAGCCTCAAGCGGAGAGAGCCGCCACGCCGGGCAGCGTCTTGCCTTCGAGCCATTCGAGGAAGGCGCCGCCGGCTGTCGATACGTAAGTGAAATCATCGGCCACACCGGCATGGTTGAGCGCTGCCACCGTGTCGCCGCCGCCGGCAACCGAAACGATCTTGCCGGCCTTGGTCAACTGGGCGACGTGGCGCGCGCAGGCAACCGTCGCGCGGTCGAAGGGCTCGGTTTCGAAAGCGCCGAGCGGGCCGTTCCAGACAACGGTCGCGGCCTTGTCGAAGGCGGCGTTGATCGATTTCACCGTGCCTTCGCCCAGATCGAGAATCATCTCATCGCCAGCGACATCGGTAATTGGAATGGTGCGATGGGCCGCACCGGCCTTGAATTCCTTGGCGGCGACGACATCGGCAGGGAGCAGGAAAGTGCAGCCGGAATCGCGCGCCTTGGCCAGCGCATCGCGGGCATTGTCGAACATGTCGCGCTCGCAAAGCGAGCGGCCGATCGGATAGCCTTCGGCGCCGAGAAACGTATTGGCCATGCCGCCGCCGATGACGAGAATGTCGACGATGCCGGCGAGATTGCCGATCAGGTCGAGCTTGGTCGAAATCTTGGCACCGCCGACCACGGCGACGAGTGGACGCCTCGGAGAGTTCAAGCGCGGCACCCAGCGCCTTCAATTCCGCTTCCATGGCGCGGCCGGCGTAGGAGGGAATGAGGTGCGCGATGCCCTCGGTCGAGGCATGGGCGCGGTGCGCAGCGGAGAAGGCATCGTTGACGAAGACATCGCCGAGGCTTGCGAAGATCTTCGCAAGTGCCGGATCGTTCGATTCCTCGCCGGTATGGAAGCGGGTGTTCTCCATGAGGAGCACTTGGCCTGGCATCGCCGCGCGCGCCGCAGCCTCGGCCTTGCCATCACGCCAGTCGGTGAAGACGAAGTCGACCTTGCGGCCGAGCGCCTTTTCCAGTGCCGGTGCCACCGGCTTCAAGGAGAGTTCAGGCACGACCTTGCCCTTCGGCCGCTCGAAATGGGCAAGCAGGATGATGGCCGCGCCCTTGTCGAGCAGTTCGCGCAAGGTCGGGACAATGCGGTCGATGCGGGTCGTGTCGCGAACAACGCCATTTTCGATCGGGACATTCAGGTCGACGCGGACAACGACGCGCTTGCCCTTGGCGTCGAGGTCGTCGAGCGTCTTGAAGGATGCCATAGGGCGCCTATTTCATTTTCTTCTTCACCGCCTTCACGACCGCAGCGGCGGTGATGCCGAAATGCTCATAGAGCTTCTCGGCAGGGCCGGATGCACCGAAACCGGTCATGCCGATGAAGATCCCGTCCTGGCCAATGAAGCGGTCCCAGGTGGTGCGCACGCCGGCTTCGATCGCCACGCGTATCTTCTCGGTGCCAAGGACCTCCTCCTTGTACGCCTTGCCCTGCTTTTCGAAGAGATCAAAGCAGGGTACCGAGACGACGCGCGCCGGGAACCCGGCTGCGTCGAGCTTTGCCTTGGCCTCGATGGCAATCTCGACTTCGGAACCGGACGCGAAGATCGCCACCTTGGCTTTCTTGGCCGACGGTGAAACCTCATAGGCGCCGAGTGCCGAGAGATTCTTCGCTGAGTAAGTCAGCCGCGCCGGTTTCAGTTTCTGTCGCGTGAGAGCCAGTACGGATGGCGTCTTCTCATCGGCGAGGGCTACCTCCCAGCATTCGGCGGTCTCGACCGCATCGCAGGGGCGCATCACGTGAAGATTTGGAATGACGCGCAGTGCCGCCATGTGCTCGACCGGCTGATGGGTCGGTCCGTCTTCGCCAAGGCCGATCGAGTTCATGGGTCATGACGAAGATGACCCTGATGCCCATGAGCGCTGCAAGGCGGATGGAAGGGCGGCAATAATCGGTGAAGCAGAGGAAGGTGCCGCCATAGGGAATGACGCCGCCATGCAATGCCATGCCGTTCATCGCGGCGGCCATGCCGTGTTCGCGAATGCCGTAGTGGATGTAGCGCCCGCCATAGTCGGCAGCGGTCAATGGCTTCATGTCCTTCGACTTGGTGTTGTTGGAGCCGGTCAAATCGGCCGAGCCGCCGAGCGTGTCGGGCAAGGCGACGTTGATGACGTCGAGTGCATTCTGGGAGGAATTGCGGGTGGCGATCCACGGCGGATTGGCAGCCAACGCCTGCTTGTAGGCGGTCATCGCGGTCGCGTAATCATCGGGCAGGCGGCCCGCCATGGCGCGTTCGAATTCGGCCTTCTGCGGGCTCTTGGCAAGGCGCGACTGCCAGGCGGCGCGTTCGCTCTTGCCGCGACTGCCGGCCGCGCGCCAGGCCTTGAGCGTATCCGCCGGCACTTCGAAAGGCGGATAGGGCCAGTCGAGCGCCTTGCGCGCCCCGGCGATTTCGTCTGGGCCCAAGGGCGAACCATGGGTGGCCGCGGTGCCCTGCTTGGTGGGCGCGCCGAAACCGATGATGGTTTTGCAGGCGATGAGCGACGGGCGGTCGGAGGCATGCGCGGCCGCCAATGCAGCGGCAACCTCGCCTTGCGAGAGGCCATCAACGCGCGTCACCGCCCAGCCCGAGGCGGCAAAGCGTGCGAGCTGGTCGGTCGAATCCGCGAGCGATACCTTGCCGTCGATCGAGATGCCGTTGTCGTCGAATAAAACGATCAGGCGATTGAGCTTGAGATGGCCGGCAAAGGCGATCGCTTCCTGCGAAATGCCTTCCATCAGGCAGCCGTCGCCCACAAGCGCGTAAGTGCGGTGATCGACGAGATCATCGCCAAATCGCGCATTGAGATGACGCTCGGCGATCGCCATGCCGACCGCATTGGCGATGCCCTGGCCGAGCGGGCCGGTCGTAGTCTCGATGCCGGAGGCGTGGCCGTATTCGGGGTGGCCGGCGGTGTTGGAGCCGAGCTGGCGGAAATTCTTGATCTGGTCGAGCGTCATATCCTCGTAGCCGAGGAGATAAAGCAATGAATAGAGCAACATCGAGCCGTGGCCGGCGGAGAGCACGAAGCGGTCACGGTCTGCCCAATGCGGATCGGCGGCATCGAATTTGAGGACTTGCGTGAACAGAGCAGTCGCCAGATCGGCTGAGCCCATCGGCAAGCCGGGATGGCCGGAATTGGCCTTCTGGACGGCATCCATGCTGAGCGCGCGAATGGCATTGGCCATGACGCGGCTCTTGTCACTTTCGATTTGCTGGTTCATTGGCCACCCTCGCTATTTGCGGGGCCAGACATAACAGCCGTCTATATCGAGTCAATGGCGCTGGATTCGCTTGAAATATGTAGGCTAGGCGCTGTTGACCACTCGCGCCCAGCCCGTTCTTGAAGGGTTATTCGGCCGCCGCGCAATAGGCCTCGAGCCGGTAGCCGTCGGGATCGACGACAAAGGCTGCATAGTAATTGTCGCCGTAATCGGGCCTGAGGCCGGCGGGTCCATTGTCCTTGCCGCCGGCACCAAGCGCTGCCTTGTGGAAGGCTGCGACTGCACGGCGGGTGGGCGCGCTCAGGCAGAAATGCAGTCCCGACTTTGGATCGGCTGCCACCGGATGCTCGCTGCGGCCGATCCACAGGGCCACCGCGTCAGCGCCATAGCCAAGCGAAGTGTCGCTTTCACTTAAACATGAATAGCCGAGTGGTTTCAGGGTGGCGTCATAGAATGTCTTGGCGCGCGCAACATCGCGAACGCCGATCGAGACATGGTCGATCATCGGCATGGGAATTCTCCAAATTGTGACCGAGCGCCTTGCGACGCTGCTGAGTCACTCTGGCGCGCCGGGCTTTGCCGCACTTGGGGAAAATTGCTATTCTCGCGATTATGGAAATTGGCGATCACCAGCAGGCCGGCCCGAAGTCGCACTGTATCGCGCGAGGCGCCGACTGGTCGCTCCATGAGCATGTCTGCGAGGCCGGACCGCAGGACCGGCCGTTCGAGGAGCGGCATGATGCGTTTTCGATCGCCGCAGTTCTTGCCGGTACTTTCACCTATGCATCGGAGCGCGGGCGGGCGCTCATGCATCCTGGTGCGCTGCTGCTGGGCAATCATGGCGCATGCTTTTGCTGCGGACATGAGCATAGCGCGGGCGATATTTGCCTTTCGGCGCAGTTCAAGCCCAACTATTTTGCCGAAATTGCAGCGACTGCGGCGGGTACCTCGCGCTTCCGCTTTCCGGCCTCGATACTGCAGGCGCGCCGCGACATGCTTCCCGAGACCGCACTGCTCGAGGCCAAACGCCATGGCCATGACAAGCTTAAACTCGAGGAGGCGCTGCTGCGCTTTGTCACGAGCGTGGTGGGGAGTCTCGCAGGAACGGTGGCCGAGCCCGCCCGGGTTTCGGCACTGGACGAGCGGCGGGTGAGCAGGGCGGTGCGGCATATGGAGCTTCATAGCGAGGATAGGCTTGACCTTGATGCGCTGGCCGCAATTGCCGCGATGAGCAAGTTTCACTTCCTGCGCGTATTCCGGCGCAGCATCGGCGTGACGCCCTATCAGTTTCTGCTGGGCTTGCGATTGCGGAAGGCGGCCGGGGGGCTGCTCACGTCTACCGCGACGATCGCCGGCGTCGCTTTCGAGTCCGGGTTCGGCGATCTTTCGACCTTCAACGCCACATTCCGGCAGTGCTTCGGCGTGAGCCCGTCCGAGTTCCGGAGGCAGGGAATGGCGCTCTGACGGCCCTTGTTGACGGTCCCTTGACCTGAGTCCTATTGTCGAAAGCGGGCACGGGGAGTTCAATAGTGCGATTCGCCAAGCGGTTGCGGTCATGGCCGACCTGACCAAGATGGAGCATGCTTTTGACCGCTTCGAGGCGGCGCTCAGGCGCGTTGAAGTGGCCATGCTGCGCAGCCAGGAACGTGATGCCCGCGCCAAGCTGGTGGCGGGCGAGGCCGATGCCTTGCGCCACGACCGGTCGCGTCTTGCCCAGGAACTCGACGAAGTCCGCTCCAAGGCCTCCGACCTGGTCGGGACGAACAAGCAGGCAGTGAACAAAATCGACGCCGCCATGTCGCGCATCAGGGCGGTCATCCACAGCAATTCCGGCGGGAGTTGAAGGGCGGACGATGTCGCAAGTAATCGTCCAGGTTAATGACCGTCCCTACACGATGCAGTGCCCAGACGGCGAGGAAGATCACTTGCGCGATCTTGCGCGCCTCCTCGATGCAGAAGTGCAGCGCATCAAGCGCAGCGTCGGCTCGGTGGGCGATATCCGCATTCTCGTGATGTCGGGTCTCATGGTCGCCGACCGATTGTCGGAGGCGATCAAGCGCGTCGAGGAACTCGAAGAGCAGATTCGTTCCTTGCGTGAGTCGCGCAATCTCGCGCAACAGCAAACCAAGGATATCGAACAGCGCTTCGCAGACCGGCTCGACAAGTCCTCGGAGCGACTGGAAGCGATCGCCCGCGATCTCGCCAAGTAGGCGAGGTCTAAAGCCAATGGGGGCGCGGCGACTCTGCGGCAAAATCGGACAACGACATCGTCATTATCTGTGACTGGATTTCGCCTGGCGGCGCGCCTACATAGCGCCTCGGCGGGCTGCCCGGTGCGTGTGGAGACTTTTCCCAGGGGCCTATGCGATTCTGAATGGGAGCTGTCCCTGTGCCTGACCGTGGTCTCGCGCACACGGCGCCCACCTACGAAAGTAGGGACCCGGGATCGTACTCTCCTCACGGCCCATGGTGGCTCGCCACTTTATTGCGAAAAGAGGGTAGAGCATGACCGCTGTGCAACGATCCACCGATCTCCTGGAATTGAAGCGGCGCTGCCGCTCGCAAGCCAACAAGGCGCGCGTCGAGGCGCATACCTTGGCGGGGGAAACGGCGGGACTGGCGCTGGCGCAGGCGGGCTTGCCGATCGAGCGAGGCCAAGCCGAGATCGTCTCCGGCTTTTTTCCCTTCAAGAACGAGATCACCGTCCTGCCATTGCTGGCGAAGCTCGCCAGCGAAGGCTGGACCACTTCATTGCCTGTGGTTCTGGGCGAAGGGCAGGCGTTGCAGTTCCGCGCCTGGATGCCGGGCGAACCGACGCGCCCGGGCGTATGGGATATTCCGGTTCCGCTCGATAGCGCGGCGGAAGTTCTTCCCGATGTGCTTCTGGTTCCGATGCTTGCCTTCGACCGGCGCGGATACCGGCTTGGTTATGGCGGCGGCTATTATGACCGGACGCTCGCAGGCTTGCGTGAGCGCAAGCCGATCACGGCGATCGGCATCGCCTATTCCGGACAAGAGATCGCCGAGGTTCCGCACGGAACCTGGGACGAGCCGCTCGATTGGATTGTGACGGAGAAAGGTGCTTTCCAGGCGGAGCGCGCGTGACATGCGATTGATTTTCCTGGGCGACGTGGTCGGGCGCACAGGCCGAGAGGCCGTGCAGCGCGAACTGCCGCAGCTCAAGGAACGTTATCGACCAGATCTCGTCGTCGTGAATGGCGAGAATGCCGCGCATGGCTTCGGCATCACCGAGAGCATCTTCGACGATCTCGTCGATGCCGGCGCCGATGTCGTCACGCTTGGCAATCATTCTTTCGACCAGCGGGAAGCGCTCGTCTTCATCGAGCGGAAGCCGCAATTGCTGCGTCCGATTAACTATCCCGCCGGGGTGCCCGGGCGCGGCGCCGGTCTCTTCATGTCGTCGAAGGGCCAGCGCGTGCTGGTGATGAATGTCATGGGACGCGTCATGATCGAGCCGCAACTCGACGATCCCTTTGCGGCGCTTCAACGGGAATTGGATGCGTGCCGCTTGGGCGAGTCTTGCGATGCGATTCTCATCGACTTTCATGCCGAGGCAACGTCGGAAAAAATGGCGGCGGCACATTTCGTCGACGGCAGGGCGAGCGTGCTGGTTGGCACCCACACACATGTGCCGACCGCCGACCAGACGATCCTGAAAGGCGGTACCGCCTATATGAGCGACGCCGGCATGTGCGGCGATTATGATTCCGTCATCGGCATGGCGAAGGAAGAGCCGCTGACGCGGTTCATCCGAAAATTGCCGGTCGAGCGGATGAAGCCCGCCGAGGGCCCGGCGACGGTTTGCGGCCTCGCTATCGAAACCGACGATGCGACCGGGTTGGCGTTGCATGTCGGGCCGATCCGCATCGGCGGTACGCTCAGCCCCGCCGAACCCTCCTTCTGGTGACGCGCGCGACGCACTGCGACTAAAAGCTCTTGTGGCGAAGCCCGCGAGGTCGTTATTATCCTTTCCGAGGCGTTGGATCTCGGCTTCAGGTGGCGCTCGCTTTTTTGCGAGACAGAACCATCAAGGCACCGGCGCCAAGGGGAGGAGTCGACTTCGGGAGTGTTTGGCCTGCGTTAATTCGCGGGCCTACTGATGTTGTCCCCTCCATGGTTGAAAAAACACACCCGGCCGGTTTCCGGCCGCAGGGAGGTTATGGATGACGAAACTCTCATGCCTGCTGACAGCCGCGCTGCTGGCCGGCGTTGCCTTTGGATCGACGGCGCCGGCTTTCGCCGACGACCTGACAATCACCTCTTGGGGCGGCGCTTATTCGGAAAGCCAGCGGAAGGCCTATTACGAGCCCTATATGAAGCAGGGCAACAAGATCACCGAAGAAGAATATAATGGCGAAATCGCCAAGATTCGCGCCATGGTCGAAGCCAAGAACGTGACCTGGGACGCAGTCGACGTCGATACGCAGACCGCTCTTGCGGCTTGTGCGGAGGGCATTCTCGAAACCATCGACTGGACCAAGCTCGGCCTCGACCGCGCCAAGTTCATCGGTGGCGACCTGCAGGATTGCGCCGTGCCGACGATCGTCTATTCGACGGTCATCGCCTATGACACGACCAAGCTCAATCCCGGCCCGACGACGATCGCCGATCTCTTTGACCTCAAGACGTTCCCCGGCAAGCGCGCACTCCAGAAAAACCCTTTCGTCAATCTCGAATGGGCGCTGATCGCCGATGGGGTACCGGCCGCCGATGTCTACAAGGTGCTCAACACGCCGGAAGGCGTCGATCGCGCCTTCAAGAAGCTCGATACGATCAAGTCGGAAGTGATCTGGTGGGAAGCCGGCGCGCAGCCGCCGCAAATCCTCGCCGATGGCCAGGCTGTGATCGTGTCGGCCTGGAACGGCCGTATCTATAATGCGGTCGTTGCCGACAAGAAGCCCTTCAAGATCGTCTGGGACCAGCAGGGTCTTGACTGGGATTGGTGGGCGATCCCCAAGGGCACGCCCAAGCTTGACGCGGCTTACAAATTCGTCGCGTTCGCTTCAAGCCCGGAACCGCAGGCCGATCAAACCAACTACATTTCCTATGGTCCGGCCAATATGGACGCTGTTCCCAACATCAACGCGGATGTTTTGGCGAATCTGCCGACCGCGCCTGACAACATGAAGACGGCGCTGGTACTCGACCCGCAGTTCTGGGCCGACAAGGGCGAAGAATTGCGCGAGCAATTCAACGCATGGCTCGCTCAGTAAGGTGACAAGAAAGAGGGAGGGAAACATGTTTCCCTCCTTTATTCTGGAGGACTGCAGATAACGATGGCCGTTGCCGAAGCGCTGCGTGGCGCAGATATCGTCCGTACCGTCGATGGAACTCCGCTCCGCGTCCGGTTGCGCCAGGCGGAACGGCGAGAACGCCTCAAGGCGGTAGCACTTATCGCGCCGCTTTTCCTGTTCGTCATTGTGACGTTTCTCGTGCCCATCCTGGTGATGCTGTTCAATGCGATCCATGATCCCGACGTCAAGGACACCGTGCCCAACACCGTTGCTGCGCTGGCCGACTGGGACGGCAAGTCGGTTCCCGGCGAGCCCGTCTTCGAGGCACTCGCGCGTGATCTGAAGCAGGCTCAGAAGGACAAGACGATCGCGCTGCTCGGCAAGCGCATGAATTACGAGCTGTCGGGCATTCGTTCCAAGGTCATAACCACCGGCCGCAAGCTCGACAAAGTCGAGCAAGGGCCGTGGAAGGAAGCAGTGATCGCCATCGATCCTGTATGGAACGATCTCGGCACCTGGGCGGTCATAAAGCGGGATTCGGGGGACTACACACCATTCTATCTGCTCAGCATGCTGGACCTGCGCCAGGATCTGGACGGATCGATCGTGAAAGTGTCTCGCGACCGCGCCATCTATGTCGACATACTTCTGCGCACGATCGGCATCAGCGCGATGGTGACGCTGTGCACGCTCATTCTCGGCTACCCGGTGGCCTATCTGCTCGCGACATTGCCGCAGCGCACCGCGAGCATCCTGATGATCTTCGTGCTGCTGCCATTCTGGACTTCGCTGCTGGTGAGAACGACCGCGTGGTTCATCCTCCTCCAGGACAATGGCGTGGTGAACGACTCGCTGATAGGTCTCGGGCTTACCGATAGTCCGCTCAGGCTCATTTTCTCGCGCTTCGGAACCATTGTTGCGATGACGCACATCCAATTGCCCTTCACGCTTTTGCCAATCTACAGCGTGATGAAGACGATCTCGCCCACTTACATGCGTGCCGCGAAATCACTGGGAGCAACACCGTTCCATGCCTTCCTGAAAGTCTACCTGCCGCAGACGCTGCCGGGCGTGGCGGCGGGATGTCTCCTCACCTTTATCCTGTGCCTGGGTTACTACATAACGCCGGCCTTGGTCGGCGGTCCGACGGACCAGATGGTATCGGGTTTCATTGCGGAGGCGATCAACCGGGAAAACAACTGGGGCAAGGCCTGCGCATTCGGGACAATTCTGCTGGTGGCGACTCTCATTCTATACTTCGTCTATAATAAACTGATCGGCATCGATCGCATGAAACTCGGCTAGCGACATGGCATTTCCCGCTTACATGACCGCGAGCGAGAAACTCGCCTATATCGGGCTTCGGGTTTTCGTCGGATTGGTGCTGCTGTTCCTGATCGCACCCATCATTGCGATCATGCCGTTGTCGTTCAATTCCGAGTCCTTCTTCAGCTATCCGATGCCCGGCTATTCGCTGAAGTGGTACGAGGATTTCTTCTTCAACGATCGCTGGCAGAATTCGCTGCGGATGAGCATCATGGTCGCTTCGGCGACAACCTGCCTGGCAACGTTCCTCGGCACGCTGGCGGCCTTGGGACTGACGCGGTCAAATCTTCCGGGTCGCGCTGCGATCATGGCAGTGCTGATTTCGCCGATGATCGTGCCGCTGATCATCGCCGCGGTCGGCATGTTTCTATTCTATTCGCGGCTCAATCTTGCCGGCACGATGCTTGGTCTCATTCTCGCTCACACGGCATTGGCGACGCCGTTCGTGGTCATCACCGTCACGGCGACATTGTCGGGTTTCGATCGGACATTGATGCGCGCTGGTGCGAGCCTTGGAGCGCCGCCGCCCACCGTGTTCTTCAAGGTGGTGATGCCGCTCATTCTGCCCGGCATGATCTCGGGCGCCTTGTTCGCCTTTGTGATTTCCTTCGACAAATCGGTGGTGGTGCTGTTTTTGGCGAGCGCGGAGCAACGGACGCTGCCGAAGCAGATGTTCTCAGGCATCCGCGAGATGATCTCGCCAACCATTACCGCGGCAGCGACGGTGTTGATCATCTTCTCGACACTGCTGTTGATTACGGTCGAGCTTCTGCGACGCCGCAGCGAGCGGCTGAGGGGCATTACGAATTCGGATTCGTGCTGGCTAGCCCGACTGCTGGTTGCGCAGCACATACCGCATCGCCACCGCGCCAGAGGATAATTCCAGCCGGCTCACGAGCTGCAAGTCGATAGGCTTCGACAGCCCCGCGAACAATGTCGGCCCGTGGCCCGCGAGCCTTGGATGCACAATGAACTCGTACTCATCGATCAGCCCCAGTTGTGCCAGAGCCAACGGAAGCCTCACGCCTCCGACGAACAATCCCTTGCCGGGCTCGCGCTTGAGCTGCCGGACGGCATTCGCCAGATCGCCGCGGATGAGTTCGGCGTTCCAGTCGACTTGTCTTAGGGTGCTCGAAACGACGTACTTCCGTGCCGCGTCGATCTTCAGGGCGAAGGGATCGGTGACATCCGGACTCGCATCCATCCGCGGCCGGAACGCCGCTTCCATCATTTCGTAGGTGACGCGCCCGAAGAGCAGGGCATCCGCCCGGTCGAGCGTCATCGCAGCGTGGCGGTGCAGCTCGTCGTCAGCTGGCATTGCACGATGATCGCAGCAACCGTCCAGCGTGACGTTGATGGAATAGCGAAGTGGTCGCATGATGGAAACCTGCCATGGCCAGAGTTGAATTGTAAGTTTTGCCGGCATGATCGATCGCAATGTACTATTAGTATAAGCTCACGCGGCATCGGCGAGGAACCGCCCCGCATGGGACGATGAGGTTTATCATTGCATTGGCGGCGATATTTGCCGCCGCAACAACAGGAGTTGGGCAAACCGTGGGCGAATTGCATGATGCGGTAATCGCAGGAGGCCTCGCACGTGTCGATGCCTTGATCAAAGCTGGCGCGCCCGTCGATGAGAAAAACAGCGCGGGCGAAACCGCACTTCTCCTCGCTGTGAAGCACGACAAGACGGCTATCGCGAAGTCGCTCATGGCGGCCGGTGCCAACATTAACGCGCGCGCCAAGAACAAGGATACGCCTTGGCTTCTTGCGGGGGCATCAGGCCGGACCGAGATCCTCGGCGAGATGATTCCGCTAGGCCCGGACCTTTCCATTCGCAATCGTTATGGCGGCAACGCACTGATCCCGGCCTGCGAGCGCGCCCATGTGGATACGATCAAGTTGCTGCTAACGACCGCCATCGACGTCGATCACGTCAACAACCTGGGCTGGACCTGCCTTCTGGAGATCGTCATCCTGGGCGATGGCGGTCCGCGCCATGTCGAGGCAGCGCGGCTCGTACTCGGCGCTGGCGCCAACCCAAACCTGGCCGACAAGGATGGCGTGTCACCGCTTGCCCATGCGCGGGCCAAAGGACAGGCCGAGATTGCCGCGCTGATCGAGAAGGCCGGTGGCAAGCCCTAAGTCCTTTTCACGTATCCGGGTTTGCGGACACGCTCGTCTAGATCAGAATTCTCTAACCGCGCATATTGCAGGAGCATGATGGTCTTTGCATCGATGATGCGGCCATCGGCGATCATCGCGAATGCTTCGCCGCCATCGATCTCGAGAACCTCGATGTCCTCGCCCTCGTGCTGGGCGCCGCCGCCATGCGAAATGCGATCAGCGGGAGAGTATTCGGCAACGAAGCAATAAATCCGTTCGCTGACGCTGCCCGGGCTCGTATAGGGTGCGAAGATAAGACGGGGCCGGCTGATGCGATATCCGAGTTCTTCCTCCGCTTCCTTGCGTATGCAGCTTTCCGGATCCTGCTTGTCCAAAAGTCCGGCGCAGGCTTCGATCAGCATTCCGGGCTCGCCCGTCACCCAGGCCGGCATGCGGAACTGGCGAACCAGAAGCACGCGACCCCGTTCGGGGTCATAGGGAAGTATTACAGCGCCATCGCCGCGATCATAAACCTGCCTGACCTGCGTCTCATGGCGGCCGTCGAGACGGCGATAATCTATCGTATATTTTGTAACGACCGACCAATCGTCGAGAAGGATCTCCTTCTTGAGGATCTGAATGCGATCGTCCTTAGCGCTCATCCCAGCGAGCCTTGTCGCATCCTGTCGGCTCCGATTTCGACCAACGCAACGCGGGCCATTTCGTCCATCATGGCCATTGCCTCATCAAGGCGGCTGACCGCCTCGGCGTGCTTGCCGTTTGAAATGGCGCGATCGCCGGCGGCCAGGGCTGCTTCGATGCGTCCACCCATATCGGTCAATGTAGCGATCGCTTCGACCGCATTGCGCGTCGGCGAAAAGCGCGCAAGGGAACTGACCCGCCGCAGCGCGGCGCTCGCCGCCATTCCTGCCATGCCTTCCGCCGCGAAAGAATATTCTTCCACCAGCTCTGCCGTCACCGTCATTTATGGCCTCCACAACTCATCGGCAGCAAACTGGGCCGGGCGCGCTTAAAGTCCGGTTAAGCGGCTCCGCGGCCTTGGCGGGAGCCGGGCGAGGGGGCTATAAGGCCCCAAAATCGATGAGGACGAGGCATGGCCGGCCATTCGCAATTCAAGAATATCATGCATCGCAAGGGCAAGCAGGACAAGATCCGCTCGCGGCTCTTCTCCAAGCTCGCCCGCGAAGTGACCGTGGCAGCGAAGTCCGGACTGCCCGACCCTGAGAAAAATCCGCGTTTGCGGCTTGCAGTACAGAACGCCCGCGCCGAGAACATGCCCAAAGACAACATCGAACGCGCCATCAAGAAAGCGTTGGGCGGCGATGCGGCGAATTATGAATCGATCCGCTATGAAGGCTATGGGCCAGGCGGCGTGGCGGTCATTGCCGAGGCGCTCACCGACAATCGCAACCGCACGGCGAGCGTCGTGCGATCGGTCTTCCTGAAGTATGGCGGCAATCTCGGCGAAAGCGGTTCAGTTGCCTTCATGTTCAGTCGGGTGGGCGAGATCTTCTACAAGCCGTCGGCTGGCTCGGCGGACGCGATGCTGGAAGCCGCGATCGATGCGGGGGCCGATGATGCGCAATCCGACGAGAGCGGCCACACGCTCACCTGCGCCTTCGAGAATATCGGCGATGTTTCAACGGCGCTTTCCGCCAAGCTCGGCGAAGCGGCATCGGTGAAAGTGGTGTGGAAGCCGCAAACAATGGCGCCGGTCGATGAGGAGAAGGCGGAAACTCTCATGAAGCTTATCGATGCGCTCGATGAGGATGATGACGTCCAATCGGTCTTTACGAATTTCGAAGTTTCAGAAGAGGTGATGCGCAAATTGACGGCGGCCTAGTCGCGGCGCCTTCGTGCAAGCTGCGGACAGGCATGTTAGGTCTCGCCCATGTCCGTTGTGGTGCGAATCATCGGGATCGATCCGGGCCTGCGCAATGCCGGCTGGGGTATCGTTGAAATCAGCGGCACGCGGCTTTCCCACATTGCCGACGGCCGCATCCAGTCCAACAGCGAAGCGGCGCTATCCGAACGATTGCTGCAAATTCATTCGCAGTTGCTGGCGGTCCTGAAGGAATTCGCGCCGAACGAAGCGGCAATCGAGGAAACCTTCGTCAACAAGGATGCGCGCGCGACCCTGAAACTCGGCCAGGCGCGGGGAGCGGCCATGCTGGCGCCGGCGTTGCTGGGCATCCCCATCGCCGAATATGCTCCGAATGTAGTCAAGAAGTCGGTGGTCGGCGCGGGCCATGCCGAGAAAACCCAAATCCGCCACATGGTCCGTGTGCTGCTGCCGAAGGCTAATCCCGAGAACGCGGACTCGGCAGACGCACTGGCGATCGCCATCTGCCATGCCCATCACCGTGGCATCCGGCAGGTTCGTTCTTGACATGTTCTTGAGCTTCGCATTTACGTATAGCGGGCGATGGGGAGCGTTGGGACCTAGCGGATGATCGGCAAGCTGAAAGGTCGAATCGACAGCACAGGGCCGGATTGGGTCATGATCGATGTCGGGGGTGTTTGCTACCATGTCTCCTGCTCGGGAAAGACACTTGGCGCGCTGCCGGGTGCCGGCGAGTTCGCAGAAATCCATACAGAAATGCTCGTGTCGCAGGACATGATCCGTCTTGCAGGTTTTGCCACCGCCGGCGAGCGCGATTGGTTCCGATTGCTTCAGACAGTTCAGGGCGTCGGCACCAAAGTGGCGCTTGCAATACTTTCAACGCTCGCGGCGGGCGATCTTGCCAGTGCGATCGCGCTTCAGGACAAGGCGGTGGTGTCGCGCGCCCCTGGCGTCGGGCCGAAGCTTGCGCAGCGGATCGTCAGTGAACTGAAGGACAAGGTGCCGGCCTTCGCACCCGCCGATGCAAGTCTGTCGCGGCTTTCAGCCGAGCTTGATGCGCCACGTCCGACCGCCGCGGCGGATGCGGTCTCGGCCTTGGTCAATCTCGGCTATGGCCAGGTTCAGGCTGGGGCGGCGGTGAGTGCGGCGCTCAAGAAGGCCGGCGATGAGCCGGCAACCGAGCGATTGATCCGTCTCTCTCTCAGAGAGCTTGCGACTGCATGAACGCACGGCTCATCGATCGCGAGCAGAAGCCCGAAGACCAACTCAATTCGCATTTGCGTCCGCAAACGCTTGCCGAATTCGTCGGCCAGAGCAGGGCCAAACAGAATCTCAAAGTCTTCATCGAAGCAGCCAAGGGGCGCGGCGAGGCCCTCGATCATGTCCTCTTTGCCGGGCCTCCCGGTCTCGGCAAGACCACCCTCGCGCAGATCGTCGCGCGCGAATTGGGTGTCAATTTCCGTGCGACTTCGGGCCCGGTGATCGCCAAGGCCGGCGATCTTGCTGCACTTCTCACCAATCTCGAGGAGCGCGACGTTCTCTTCATCGATGAAATCCATCGTCTCAATCCGGCGGTGGAAGAAATCCTCTATCCGGCGATGGAGGATTTCCAACTCGACCTTATCATCGGCGAGGGTCCGGCGGCGCGCTCCGTCCGCATCGACCTTGCCAAGTTCACGCTGATTGGTGCCACGACACGCACCGGGCTTCTCACGACCCCGTTGCGCGATCGCTTCGGCATTCCCGTACGGCTTGAATTCTATACGGAAGTGGAACTCCTCGATATCGTGCGGCGCGGGGCGCGCGTCTTCAAAATAGCGATGAGCGAAGAGGGCGCTTCCGAGATCGCGCGACGTTCGCGCGGCACGCCGCGCATCGCCGGGAGACTCTTGCGAAGAGTGCGCGATTTCGCGTCGGTCGCGGGAGAGGGTCTGATCGACCAGGAGATCGCCGATCGTGCGCTCAGCAACCTTGAAGTCGACAGGCGTGGGCTCGACTTCGCTCGACCATCGCTATCTTACTTGCATCGCCGTCAATTTCGGCGGCGGCCCGGTCGGCATCGACACCATCGCCGCATCGCTCTCGGAAGCGCGCGACGCGGTCGAAGAAATCATCGAGCCCTATCTGCTCCAACTGGGCTTCATCAACCGGACGCCGCGCGGTCGCATGCTCACGCCGCACGCTTTCCGCCACCTCGGCCTTGCGGTGCCGCAGCGCCCTGAGATCACGCAAGGAACATTGCCGCTCGCCGATGACGATCTGTGAGCGCAGTTAACCTTGCTTTGCCATTTACATGGCGCAGTCGTTACGTTAGGCCACTGTCGCGTTGGCTGCTTTAAGTGAGGCTCACATGGCGCCACTCAAGTCGGAACTTGCGGCAGGTCTGCTGCGTGAATTTCTGCAGGCGGAAGATAAAGGTATCAAAGGCCTAGTTGCCATCGACGTTGTCGTCGAAGACGTTCCGTCCTCAAATGCCGACGCCGCGGCCGGGGCTCCGATAATCGTCATCACCGTTGAGGATCGTTCGAAAGTCGAGCCCCAAAACGAAACCTCGATCGGGCCGGTTCGATTCCTCGTTCGGGTGGAGGAGGGGGGCCCGGTCAAGCTTCTCGCGCCTGACCAGAGCCGGCTGCCGGTTCCTCCGCGCGGAAAGATCACCGGTGGCGACGCAATCTGGAATCCGAATGGCGGCTGGGGAACCATGGCCTTCGCCACACCGACACTCACATTCATGGATCACCGGGCCAAAAAGCACGTCGTCAATAATGCGGTGGTGAGCTGCAACCACATCCTTGCGATGCTCGATCTCGCGCTGCCGAACGATCAGATCGTGACGTTCCGAAAGCAGACCGAGCTGTGGCTCGATTATTACTGGCCGGTTCTCGACAATAATTATTCGCCCGTCGATGTGGCGATCGGGCAATCAACCGATCTGTTGGCCTTCGCCGAGAACGAGGTGCGCGGACTGGGAAATATCCAAGGTGTCGCCACTCCGGTCGATGGCGAGCGCGTGTTCAAATGCGGGGCGGCTACGTCGATCACGACGGCGCGAGACGACGGCGTGGGCGCGATCAAGATCCCTTATTACAATAACAGGACCGT
The DNA here is from genome assembly GCA_963805405.1 of uncultured Alphaproteobacteria bacterium. Lineage (GTDB taxonomy): Bacteria > Pseudomonadota > Alphaproteobacteria > Rhizobiales > Aestuariivirgaceae > JAEUMG01. The sequence goes on from CAWDUC010000006.1 coordinate 58,336, forward strand.
GTTCCTTAGAAAGACAACGCCGGATTTTGCCGATGTCGGCGATTCGGGTTCAGCTGTACTCAACACAAAACGCGAATTGGTAGGCTTTGTCGTCGCGGGGCGCCAAACTGCCGCCGGGATCGTAACCTACTATCTTCCGACCGCCCCACTTGCCGCGTCTCAAGGTGCCGATCCGCTGCTCCGACTTTCGCTTTCCTTAGTGTAGGAGAATTCTTATGGCCAAAGTTCGTCCTAAGATCCCAAATCGAAGGCCCGGTGAGCCGGGCGATCGCAATCCCGATCCCCGCGAACCTAGACCCTCGGAGCGAGACCCCGTCTTCAAGGAGATCGGGAAAATCATCACTGATGCGTGGGAAGCAGCAGCCGGTAAACACCAACTTGACCGTGACACGCTGCAACAGCGTATCTCGGCTCAACTCCGGCTCGCAGGCGATGGCGATCCGATGGGCGATGTTGAGGTCGGCGTAATTGTTGATCCGAAACCTGAAAAAGACGGGCGGAAGTTCATCTGGATTGTCATTCCTTATCTGGAGACACCGAAGGGCTCCGATGACAAGGAGTGGCTGGATCACTACAAGGATCCCAAGGTCCAGACGCAGCTCGGCGAAGCCGTTCTCTTCGGCTGCGGCCGGTAACGCGGCAGCGGGACCGGCTTGAGTCTGGAAGCTGCGCAGGAACTTTCGGGTTCGATCGGACCTGAAGGCGTTCATCGCAAGCTGATCCGTGTCTATTTCGAAGACACGGATTTTTCCGGTGCCGTCTATCACGCCAATTACATCAAGTTCTGCGAACGCGGGCGGACCGACTGCCTGCGGGTGATGGGAATCGATCACCGCGACCTGCATGAGGGCGAGACAGGCAGCCTGGTTTTCGTGGTGCGACGGATGGAATGCGATTTCCTTAAGCCAGCGCGAATCGACGATCTGCTCGAGGTCAGGACTGTCTGCCTGGAAGCCAGTGGCGCCCGCATGGTCCTCGGGCAGCGCATTTTCCGCTCCGAAATCCTTCTTTTCGAGGCGCGCGTCACCGTAGCCCTCATCGGTGCGGACGGGCGCCCCCGGCGTTTCCCGGCGCCTTTGCGTCGGCCTTCAAGGCCTTGCAACCCAAGACCGACCAGTCCCGGTGACGCGAATGCTGTCGCTAACGCTATGTTAACCATGCCTTGTTTCCCTAGAGCGTGATCAACTCCGCACAGGCGTGGGGAATTCGGCCTAAAACATAGAAATCGCCGCAGTTTCGACAGATTTGGCCTGTTTCAGGACTGGTCCTGCTGTGTGCGGGAAGACGGCGGATTCGAGCGCCGGGCGGCGGTGGGAAAGCAAGAATGGAAGTAGAAACCGTACAGGGCGTCGCCCAGACGGCCGGTCACATTTCCTTGTGGCATCTGGTCTGGCAGGCGAGTTTACCGGTCCAGATCGTCATGCTGGGCCTTGCCATCGCTTCCATCTGGTCATGGGCGATCATTTTCGAGAAGTTCTTCGTCGTTCGCCGGGTGAATACGGCCGACGATCGATTCGAGCAGAGTTTCTGGTCCGGCCAATCGCTGGAAGATCTCTATTTGACGCTGGGTTCGCGCGACACGATGGGCCTCGCCTCGATCTTCATGAGCGCCATGCGCGAATGGAAACGCAGCCAGGAAAGCGCGCTCCGGGCGGGTTTTCAGGGCGTCCAGAGACGCATCGAAAAGGTCATGGATGTCCAGATCCAGAAGGAAGTGGGCCGCGTCGAATTGCGGCTGTTGTTCCTCGCAACCGTCGGTTCGGCGGCGCCGTTCGTCGGCCTTTTCGGCACGGTCTGGGGCATCATGACGAGCTTCCAGGCCATTGCCAATTCCCAGAATACCAATCTTTCGGTGGTCGCGCCGGGCATCGCGGAAGCGCTTTTTGCAACGGCCCTTGGCCTTCTCGCCGCCATACCAGCGACAATCTTCTACAATAAGTTCGCTGCCGACGCGGGGAAGATCGGCGCTCGCTTCGAGAATTTCGCCGATGAGTTCTCGGCCATCATCTCACGCCAGTTGGACGAGCGGGTTTAAGACATGGGCGCAGCAGCAGGCGGGGCAAAAGGCGGATACACCCGGCGCGGGAGTCGGCGGAAGTCCTTTTCTCCCATGAGCGAAATCAACGTCACGCCGATGGTCGACGTGATGCTTGTGCTGCTCATCGTGTTCATGGTGGCGGCGCCTCTCATGACAGTGGGCGTGCCGATCGAACTTCCTGAAACAAAGGCAAAGCCCCTGCAGGGTAGCAACGAGCCGATCACCGTGACGGTGACAGCCGATAACAAGATTTTCCTCCAGGAGACCGAGATCGATCTCGAGACGCTGACGCCGAAGCTTCAGGCCGTCGCCAAGAATGGTTATGACGAGCAGATCTTCGTGCGCGCCGATACCAATGTCCCCTACGGCTCGGTGATGCAGGTGATGGGCGCCCTCAACCTGGCGGGTTTCCACAAGCTCGGCCTCGTCACCGGTTCGGACACCGAAAAGAAGAAGGCCGAGGCGAACTGAGCATGCGCTGGAGCCTCACGACATCGATCCTCCTGCACGCGGCGATCCTCGCTTCGGCATTGGTCGTGTTGCCCAACCCCGATGCTTTCAAGGTCAACCGCAGGATACGATCCCCGTCGATATCATCTCGATCGAGGATTTCTCGAAGCGACAGGCGACGGCGAAAAATGTCGAGCCACCCAAGCCCGAAGAGAAAATCGCGCCCAAGAAGCAGGAAGTGATGAAGGACGTGAAGCCCGCGCCCGAGATCGCACCGAGGTCAAGACGGCGGCGCATGAGCCGGTGGCTGAGCCGCCCGAGCCCAAACTGGAAGAGCCGAAAAAAGAAGAGCCGAAGCCCGAGGAAGTCAAACAGCCGGAGCCGGATCTCCTCAAGGAACTGATCAAGGAGACGGAAACTCCGGAGCCGAAGAAGGAAGAACCGAAAAAGGCCGAAACGAAAAAGGCGGAGGTGAAGCCGAAGGCAAAGCCCAAGCCCGACAAGCCCGAAAAAAAGAAGCCCGACAAGAAACTCGATATGAATGAGATCGAGGCCTTCTTGCG
>CAWDUC010000007.1:0-166192 GCA_963805405.1 uncultured Alphaproteobacteria bacterium
CCCAAGAACTGGATGGTTCCTAAGGCATTAACGAGGTTAGGAGTTTCATTGTAACTCCGCCGTAACTCACTCATCTTACCTGCATCGAGCGCGTGGGAAGCCTTGGGGGAGGGATCAGGCTCGGGTCGTACTGGCTAATGAGAGCTACGAGCCGAGAGTTTTGTAACTTTAAGCCAGCACTAGTCAGAGCTTAAGCCCACCCCCGCCACCGATAAACGGCAATGCCGACCCATTCTTTTATCACTTGCGTGACCTGATTGAGGCTATCGACATTGGGTAAGACGCTAAGGGGAAACGGCTCGAGGATATGCCCTCGCCGGCTGTCCGTCGATGCGGGCTCAACCGAAAATCCGGCTTTGCGGAAGACCGCAAGAGCGCGCGGCATGTGCATGGTGGAGGTCACCAGTAAGCCGGATTTAAAACCATTTTGATCCCAGAGCCGGCGTGTCTCTCGCGCGTTCTCGTAGGTATTGCGGCTAGCGCCATCAAAAAGGATGGCGTCACGGCCGACGCCCCAGCTTTCCAAAAGCGTCGCAACCGCATCAGCTTCAGAAGCGCGCCCATCAGAAAATAGGTTGCCCCCGGAGATAAGTATTTTTGGCGCCAATCCGGCCTTATACAGGCGAAGTGCATGCACAACGCGATCAGAAGCACTCCCCGAATCAGGATAAATCTCTCCTCGGCCAGGCGGGCTGAGCGCCCCTCCCAGCAAGATGATGACATCGGCCGGGCCTAAGGTCTCGATCGATTGCGGCGGATATTGATCTTCAAGCGTTCCTATTGCCCACCGCGCAACCAGCGGTGTTCGACCAATCCAGAGCGTAACAGATATGGCCAGGATGGCGATTGCGCCGGTCCGCTTCAAGCCGCACAAGACCGCAATGGACGCCACTATTATCACGAGCAAAGCAATCCCAAGCGGGTAAGCAAAGCTCGCCAAAATCTTGTCGATCATTGTAGATCGTCTCCGATTGCTACAGATGACGCATATATCACATCAGTGAAACGACCGAGTACTTCGAGCGCTGTGAACCCGCATGCCAGAAATGCAATTTGGTCCTGAAAGCAGGCGATATAGGGTGGCGTCGGCAGGCAGGGAGGAGACCGGGTACGCCGATTGACACTGTGGATATAGAAGATGGCGATCGCCATTGGCCTCTCATGGCAGACAAGTCATTTCATAGGGTTTGTGAAGAGCCTCGGCGCGGCTGTCGCGTTTGGATGAGGTCCCAGATCCAGCGGCGGTCGCATCATCGGGGAATGAAATATGAAAGGGATCGCGCTGGAAGGATTCCCAGCCAGCATCGTCGTGTGCCGCAAATACACCCGCCTGAACCAAGTCGCGGAAATCGAGGTTAAGCAGGATGCGCAGAGCATTGTGAAACTCGAGATGGGTAATTCCCCCGATGATCGCAGAAGGAGCGGGCGCATTCATGAGTTCAAGCACCGCTTCCTTCCAATGCTTCACGAATGGCAGGGCCGTGGGCGGAACTCGTAACGTATCGGACGGACCGGATTTGCGCTAGCTCGAAGGTGGAAATTTCTGCGGGCGCATGAGCCGCCAGCCTTGCGCAGCACAGCGCGCTTCAAGCTGACCGGGAAACCCACACATGATGTGAGGTGCGAGACTTGCCCAGTAGACGCCGGCAACTGCAGCCATAGCGATTGCACTTGGTAACCAAACTTGGGCTGTTATGCGCAAACAAGCGGTCCTCAGTTTCGCGCTTGCGAGAGCAAACAGATATGTGACGACGGAACGAGCGTTCTCAAACATAGATCTTTTGCGCAAAACGGGACGCCGCTCTTGAGGGGAAGCTGCATAAGTAACAGACTGCGAGAAAATTCCGGCTAGCCGGGCCTGCTCTGCCGCCAGAGGTCATCTGCGGCTGGCATGGGGTCGCGGCCTTTCGTTACCCACCAGGCATTCTCGTCGCCTCGTGTGTGCAATTCGCGATGATGAAGCGCGCAAAGCGGTACGGTGTAAGCATCGGAGGCTTTGCGGCCCAAGGCTCGTAGTTGAGCGTGCCTCAAATGAGGGTTTAACAGGGTTGACGGCCGCAGATCAGGCAGGGTTGCTCGGCTACAAATTTTAGATGTTCAGGATCCCGGATACGGCGAGGTTCCGAAATGGTCAGCTGACTTTTGTCGATCCTTCCGGGGCCATCGGGATTTGCAACTTTATCGACCGGTGCCGGCTCGACCGCACCGTTTCGGTCGTGGTGGGCGTGCTCTCGGTCGGTGAATCCGCCAGTGGCTGTGTTTCGTCTATGATGACTACGGCACTGGGAAGTCCGTTCACATCAGGATCAGAGTGGTGGCCGTTGTTAGGACCACCAGGGAGAGAGGTTTGTGAAGGCAGGGTTTGTGCAGGCGGGGTTTGGTCAAGTGGCGAATGGGCCGATCCGTTTTGCGGTACCTTTGCGCGACGCTCGGACTCCGGGAGGCTAGCATAGAGGTTAAGCCCAAAGGAGTTGCCAAAGGTCGTCAGAGCCCGTTTGGTAGCATCCGTTTCGGCAGCCTTTGAAGCTCGATCATGGGCTTGGCCCGGCGTCGCCTCGTTCGATTCTCCAGCCCCGGATCCCTCCCGAATGACCACGCCCTCCCCTGCCCTGACCGAGATCCGCACCCGCGCCACATAGGCAGCGCAGTAGCGACCGGACATTGCTTGGTCCACACACAGGCGTTCGACACGGTCTCCCGGTCCCAGGCATCGAAGCCAAAGATGCGATTGGCCTCGGCGACAACGTGCCAGCCCTCGAGATAATGCAGCGCCTGGCCCTCCGGCTCCCTGACGCGGACATGCTGCGGTTTGAGTTTGGACTTGAGCTTGCGAATCTGGCTATCGGTGAAGGCCATGGCGGGTCACTTCGTCCTGATGGAAAGCAGACTTTGGAATTGGAGAGCTCAGCGCCTGAAATGGCCGTCCCTGCCTTCAGCGCATCGAGGACACGTCTGCGATCAAGCTTTGGCGGTTGTGGAATCCAGCAGAATTCCGGTATGACAGCGGGGTCGGTGACCACAACACTGGGGGGTGCGGTGCGCAACGAAACCGTGAAGTCTGGCTCAAGCACCTTTTCAATGCCCAACTCTTCCATGACATCCAAAGCCACCTGGCGCTTCTTGGCCGAGGTCGCTTCCATGCGATCGAGGCGTTCCTTCATTTTTCCCAGACGGATCTTGAGGCCGTCAGCAAGCGCCTCGTCTTCCAGGGCAGCGCGGACGACCTCGCCGATTGCCTCATGCAGGTTGGTTGCTCCCTCCAGCGTGTCGAGCAGCGTGGTGTCGTCAATCTCGGGATCCGCTTCGATCAGGCGACGGCGAAGTTCGGTGAAGCGTGAAATTCTGTAGAAACAAGACATTATATGGCTTCATTTGTATACCTCCGGTCTATATATAAAGACTTAGCATCAATCACTGGGTTTTGTCAACAGGGGAATTTTTCCGTGTTGCTGGTTGAACAGCTCAAAGGGCAGCGCGTATGTTGCTCGGCAGGGGACGGGCAGAGCTTGCAAAACGTGCTGGAGTGAGCCTTGCGACGGTCAAAGCGCTTGGAAGCCAAACCTGGCCACATTGGGGGAACTGTGGGAACCGCCAGCAAGTTGATGGCCGCATTTGAAGGAGCTGGTGTGATTTTTCTTCGCGAAAGATTCGCAGACGGAGGCGTCGGCGTAAGATTGGCTTGAGGCATCGAAGCACCGCCACTTCGAGCACATGGAGCTACCGTTTAGTGGGCATACACAATCGAAGCTGCACACCGACCTCGCGATACACTCCGATGTCATAGCTAAAGCTTTTCTGGAGAAACGCAAATCACTCGCAGGCCAAAGAGATCGCGCAAGCGGTGGGAAGAGTGGAAGGTGGCAGGCCAGTCGCTCCTCGTCTGCCTCGCTGCGCTTCTTATGGTAGTGCAGGGCTACGGCGCATTTATCAACGGCTAACGTGGCGACGAGGGCGCGGATTATTACGATCACGATTATCAAAGTGACTAGTTCGACCCCTCACCGCCGCCTTCTGCGATATGCCAAATGCGCGAGTTCGCGCCACCGGAAAGTCCGGCCTCGAACGGGTGGGTGATGCGGCAGAAATCAAGAGATTAGTCAGATAGACGCAGAAGTATCAGCTATTCAAAGTCCCCTGCTCGCAGGGAATTTCACATCTCCCTTACGACCTGCGACATGAACTCCAAAGGTTCCCTCTTGGTAAGGGAGTCCGACACCCAGGGGCGGCCAGTAAGTCAGTATTCAATGAGAACGCAGCCGTATTTTAGGCTAATACATCTACTATATATTGTTCAATGACGGTTACGGGCACTGGATTTCCGTGCATTTGATAGCCATATAAGGTGCTGACTATAAATATTATAAACTATACGCTGATCGGCAACCGTGGATTTTCATGAATTCTGTTTTGCCTAGCTCACTATATTCTTTCCCTAAACTTGGCTGGGTTACATTGTTTTCTGTAATAGGGCTTGTCGGTGGTGCCGCAGTTTTGGGATTGAACTTCGTGGCCTTGTCAGGTGGATGGGCGATGCAGGGCGGTGAAAAGGCCGATCTGCTCGATGCGGGCTACGGCCCCTATTATTCCGGAAGCACGGAACGCGATGCTCCGGGGGCTGTTAGCATATTGATCCCCGGCCAGAAGCTTGGCGGGACTTCAATCTTGGAAACAGTGCAAAAGATCGCATAGGCCGTTGCCAAGGCCGGTCAGCGATAAAGCAGCTGGGGAGATCTCCGCTCCTCTTGAAAGGGCGTGAGATGAAAACACAAGCTTCGCTTACCAGTATCGCCTTCATCGGCAATTACGCTCCGCGCCGCTGCGGCATCGCGACCTTCACGCACGATCTTCATAACGCGGTCTCGCTCGCGAGCCCCGCGTTGAAAACCTGCGTCGTCGCCATGACAGACGACGAGCGGGATTATGACTATCCGGAAATCGTCCAGGTTCAGATTCACGATGAGGCGGTCGATGAATATATCCGCGCGGCCGCGTTCCTGAACGATGGAAACTATGACGTTGTTTCGCTCCAGCACGAATTCGGGATATTTGGCGGCGAAGCCGGCGGCCACATCATGGAATTGCTGAGCCGGCTCTCCATGCCGATCATCACGACGCTCCATACCATCCTGCCGAACCCGACGCCGATCCAGGATGCTGTCATGCGCGAGATCATTGGCGTTTCGGCAAAACTGATCGTCATGGCGGAGAAGGGGCGCGAGCTGCTTAGGTCCGTCTATGGGGTGCCCACGGAGAAGATCGAGATCATTCCGCATGGTATTCCAGACGTTGCCTTTCTCGATCCGCACCAGGCGAAAGCCAAGCTTGGTTTCAGCGGCCGCAGCGTCATTTTGACCTTTGGTCTGCTTTCGCCGGACAAAGGCATCGAGACGATGATCGATGCGATGCCGTCGATCCTCAAGTCGAGCCCGGATGCCGTTTATGTCATTCTCGGCGCCAGCCACCCCAACCTCGTGCGCCGCCATGGCGAAGCCTATCGGGAGGGGCTTGTCGCGCGCGTGCGCGAACTGGGGATCGAGGATCACGTCGTATTCTTCGATCAATTCGTTGATCAGGCGACGTTGCTGGAATTCATTTCCATGTCCGACGTATACGTCACCCCCTATCTCAATAAATCGCAGATGACATCGGGTACCCTTGCCTACAGCTTCGGGCTCGGCAAAGCGGTGGTATCGACACCCTATTGGCATGCCAAGGAATTGCTGGCCGACGGAAGAGGTGTTTTGGTGCCATTCGGAGATGCGGCCGCCATGGGCAGCGAGATCGCCGGATTACTGTCAAACGACGTTCGCCGGCACGCCATGCGCAAACGCGCCTATGCGGCAAGCCGATCGATGACCTGGCCGCAGACGGCAAAGCGCTATCTCACGCTCTTCGGAAATGTGGAGGATGTTTCCTCGGGCGACCGATCGGGATGGGCCGAGCGGGACAGAGCCTTGCTGCGCCCCTACAGCGCTCCTGTCACATCGGTCAGCCACTTCCTGTCCATGTGCGACAGCACCGGCCTGTTGCAGCATGCGGTGCATTCGGTACCGGACCGCTCGCACGGCTATTGCGTGGACGACAACGCCCGGGCGCTGATCTTTGCATGCGCGCCGGGATCACTGCCGCAGACGCGCCTGCCCGACAGCCTGACGAACAGGTTCGCCGCCTTCATCCAACATGCCTGGAATCCCGATAGGGGCCGTTTCCGAAACTTCATGAGCTACGACAGACGCTGGCTCGAGGAGATTGGGTCCGAGGACAGCCACGGGCGAACCCTATGGGCGCTCGGAGAGTGCGTGAGGAACGATCAAAGTCCCTCACGACGCAGATGGGCCGCCGTCCTGTTTGAGACAGCGCTTCCGGCGGTCGCGGAATTTCATTCGCCGCGGGCGTGGGCTTTCACGCTCCTCGGGCTGGACGCCTATTGCGCGACGCGGGAGCGAAGTGCCGAGGTTCGTCAATTCCGGACGAATTCTCGCAGACAGGCTGATGGCACTCCTCGCCTCCGTCGAGAGGCCAGATTGGTCATGGTTCGAGACCGGCCTTGCCTATGACAATGCGCGGCTTTCGCAGGCGCTCATCGTGACAGGGGCCGCGACGGGCACGCCGGCATATTTGGACGCAGGCTTGCGGTCCCTGCGCTGGCTCATGAACATCCAGACCGCGCCCAAGGGCTGCTTCCGGCCGGTGGGGACCGAGAGTTTCGGCGTTGCCGGAATTCCGGCCAATCCCTTCGACCAGCAGCCCGTCGAGGCCGCCGCAACGATCTCGGCATGCCTCGCGGCCTGGCGAGCCCACACGAGCGATGAATGGACGGCGGGCGCAATGCGCGCCTTCCGTTGGTTTATCGGTGACAACGATCTGGGCGTCGCATTGGTCGACCAGGCGACAGGGGCCTGCGCGGACGGGCTTCACCCCGATCGCCCAAGCGAGAACAAAGGTGCTGAATCGGTGCTATCCTATCTTATCGGGCTGTCCGAAATACGCAGGTTCTTCCTGGAGGACGCCGACTTGAGCGGCTTCTCGCAACGTCGGGTTTGGCGCTGAGCGCCTGATCGCAAATCAACTCAAAAGTCTTGGGATACCCAATCAATGTTGGTTAACCGGCAGCCCCTTTCACTGCGCCCCAATCCCGCGCGTGTAGTCGTGCGCCCATTCAAACCCGCAACCGAACCGAGGGATCTCAACCCCACCGACAAGACACGCGCCAACCATATTGTCGAGCGCGTACTTCAGCTCGACGGCGAAACCGCATCGCTGCAATTGGCCGACGTGCTCGAGAATTTCGAAGGCCGGCATCGGAACTTGCTCGACCATTTCGAAGAACGAGCCGCCGAAATGGAAGACGCCTTCACGCCTCATGCGAAGTTCACAAAAGTGCAACGCCAGCTTGTCGGAGCCTACTTTCTGAACGAATACTCCTTTGAGGCATCGGCCTTGTTCAACCCAAGCATCGTCCGCCATCCCGACCAGTCCGGGGCGCCCATAGGCGGCTGCCGCTATATTCTTAGCCTGCGCGCGGTTGGCGAAGGTCACATCTCTTCATTGACGTTTCGCTCGGGGTCGATCGGGGCCAATGGCCATGTCGAGATCGATCCGACAGCGCGGCTTGCCGCGATTCCCAAAATCGTCAGTCGCACAGCAGGCCCTAATGGCGACGAAGTCGAGCTTACTTTCAGCCCAGAGGACGATATCAGCGAACGCGTCATATTTCCTGTGACCGACTCCCAGTTGAACGGCATTGAAGATGCCCGTTTCGTGCAATTCGAGGGCGGGGGATCCAATGTCTATTATGCGACCTACACCGCCTATAACGGCAGGGCGATCCGGTCCGAATTGATCGAGACGGCGGATTTCAGGTCCTTTCGCATGACGCCGCTGCGCGGCGTGGCGGCGCGCAACAAGGGCATGGCGCTGTTTCCCCGCCATATCGAGGGCCGCTACGCTATGATTGCCCGGCAGGATAACGAGAACCTGCATCTGCTCTATTCCGACGATCTTTACACATGGGATGGCGGCCAGATTCTACTGCAGCCAGAATTCCCCTGGGAGTTCGTGCAGATCGGAAATTGCGGCTCGCCTGTTGAGCTCGACGAGGGCTGGTTGCTTCTGACGCATGGCGTGGGACCGATCCGAAAATACTCGATCGGCGCCGCACTTCTCGACAAGAAGGATCCATCCAAAGTCCTTGCCCGATCGCGAGAGCCGCTCATCCGTCCTGAACCCGCTGAGCGTGAGGGCTACGTTCCCAATGTCGTGTATACTTGCGGCGCGATGCGGCATAATGAACGCATCATCCTGCCCTATGCCGTGTCCGATACGTTCTCAATTTTCTCGACCATTGAGATCGCAGAATTGATGCAACTTTTGCACTAAGATTGATTGTAGGAATTCACGACGGGTAGCTCAAACCTCAGTGTAATCGACCGAGCGATTCGGTATGGCCTTATCCGGAAACTCCACTGCCCAACGACGTCGGTTTCGTTGGATCGTTTACCGGTAATCTCGCAACCTCCTGTATGCGCTCTCCCGGGGCAGTTTGATCCAAGTTTACGCGCTGCGAGCACGAGAATAGGTCAGCGACGAAGCTCGGCCGCTCAGAAATCTCGAATTTATGTCAACGATCCGACCTTACCGCAGATGGCCGCCGGCCCGGAGGGGTACGGACCGGCGGCCTGGCAAACGCTACGCGTTCAAGAGCAGGTAGTGGATCAGCTCGGCCGCGGCTCCGAGTCCCAGCACCACCACGACGCTGAGCACCATGATCTGTCCGTCGCTCAGCCCCGCGGACCGCTTGCGCCGATCGGCGAAGAGACGTGACGATGGTGGGAGCGAATGTCCGACCTGGTGGACCATGACGAGCAAAGTACTCTCGGGTTGGATCGTTCGAAATAGGCGAGCCTGCCTATGTCGGAGGGTCATACTCGGCTGATCGCTGGAATTGCGCAGGATGGCCGCTATGCGGCTTGGCGCGTTTGGGATGTGCGTAACACCTGCAGACAGACACAACCCTAGCGTCCGATTACTCCGCGTTCTACCGCCTGGTCGATGAGAGTCCGGCAATGCGGCTTCCCGCGGATTGATTTCGGAACGCATCCGGGTCCCACCCGTTGAACTTTCGAGATGCAAAACGAGGAATAGAAATGGCGACCATTCCGAGTCCTAACCCTAAGCCGACGCCAACTCCACCACGGCCGGCTCGGCTCGATGTCGAACTCACGACGCCGGAACCGACGCGCGGACCCCGGCCAGATTTTACCGTCTCTGCAGCGGGTGATGTTTTCCAATATGAGAAATGGGCTGTTGTCCTGTTGCTTTGCTGTTCATTGCTCGTTTCGGCGGCCGTTACACGATCCCTTGCCCAGTCGAGTGACGACCAACCGTGTCGAGCGGAAGAGCAACTAGAAGCCCCGCAGGTCCTCAACGAAAAGCTGAAAGAGTGCAAAGGCGTGCTCAAACCACCACGGGTTGGCGACGCGGATATGGCTGTGGAGCCGCCGGTCAATAGCGAAATGCCGGTGATTAAGCCCGCTGAGCTACCCGACCAGTCTTGACCGACGCCGCCCCGATGTGGCGAAGTCGCCGCGACGTGGTTGGTGATCTCGATCACGCTGGGAGAAATCATTGTCGCCAAATCCGCGCCGGCGCGGCACTCGTGGTCTTTATATCGGCTCATGAGGGTCCTTCGACCGGATGTGGGGAAGGCTTGTAGTAGAGCGTTGTCGCTTTCAAGCGCGCAGCAGGGCCCTTGTGCTGCGAACGAAGATTACAGATTGGATGGAATGCTGGAAGCAACCGATCTCCCGGCTGAAAGATCCAAACGGCACGAGCTTTCTGGTCGATTGTTCCGGTGCAGGACCCGGGCTTACCCTCATACGATACCGGCTTCGCTTCAAACGCTTCAAGCGTATCGCTCTACGCTGCGAGAAGACCGCTTCGTCGCACTCGCCAATGGCTTCATCTTGATCAAAACCGTCCACACGGCCTCGGGCATACCCCTGCAAGATGCAGTGCATGGGGCTGCGGGGGGAATACCCAAGGGTGCCTGACGTCTGGGCCACCGCATCAGCCAGCTTTGATGGCTTCTTAGGAGGTGGGAACGGCTTCGCCGTTCGGGGTAAATGCACAGAATCTCTGGATCGCGGCGAAGAGCTCCCCAGTATCGGCTTGCTTCAGAAGAAATCCCTCGACGCCGCGGTGACCGCAAACGTCACCCTTCAAGGCTGACTGCGTCAGCTCATCCAGCGGCTTTCCGGTCATCATTATGACCGGAACATGCGCGGTTCGGGCCGATGAGCGCAACCGCCAGAGCAGAAACTGCGCGCCGCCCTGCGGCGTTTCATATTCAGATAGGATGACACTGGGCTCTTCGCGGGCCGCCATCTGACAAGCGACGATAGCGTCGTCCGCGAACAATACCTTCAGCCCCAGTTTACCCAGCTCGTCCTCAAGATACGTGCGCGCTTCTCGATGGTTATCAACTATCAGCACTCGTGGGTGTCGCCAGTCAACGTTTGCGGTTGGGATTGCTGCTGCCGCTGCAGCGATCTCGGGAAAGAGTTCGATCAGCCTCGACCGGATCGCAGACCACAGATCGGGGCCCTTTCGAATATGGGTTGCGCCCAATCCAGCGCAGCGCTCCCCGGTGTCGGCGTATGAACTCGCCGTGATTACGATCACGTCAAGTGGGGCCTTATCGGGATTGAGCAAATGCGTCGATACGGACAGACCATCAGCTCCTGGCATGTTGATATCGATGATCAACAGATCGGGACGATGCTGCCGCGCCTTGACAATCGCATGCAATCCGTTGGCAGCCGTCTGTACGCTAAATCCCATTTTTTCGCATCGCGTAGCAAGAAATCGCAGGATTCCAGGGTCATCGTCGGCAATCAGCAGCTTTGGCGTGCGCCTCATCATGTCCAATGCAAGTGTCATAAAACCTATCTCCCAAACTTAAAATGTCTTTGCCTGGACGGGTGGCGGCGCAAGGCAAGCGCGCCAATCAGGCAATGGCCGATGGTCTTCGGCGCCGGGCGACGCCTGCAACGTGAAAGAGAATACCGAACCTTGCCCCTGAGGATTTGCCTCACACGAGATCCGGCCGCCATGCCGCTCGATGTATTTCTTGCAGATCGCGAGTCCGAGGCCGGTTCCGTCGTACTCACCAGCGCCGTGAAGACGTTTGAAAGGTTCGAAGACGAGAGTCTGGAGTACCTCGGGAATTCCGATGCCGTTGTCCGATACCGTAAAGAGCCACATACCGTCTTGATCTGGCCTCGCGCCAATCTGTACGGCCGGGGTCTGCGCGGTGCAGTATTTGATGGCATTGCCGATGAGGTTCTGGAAGACCTGAATTAGCTGTGGGGTGTTACCATTTACCAGCGGCAGTCGGTCATAAATCACGCGTGCAGCTCGTCCCTCGATCATGCCATTCAAGTTGGCCAGGGCCGCATCAATCACCTCGTTCATATCGGTCGCTCTAAACTCGATGATCGAATCAGTCTTGGTGTACTGGTGAAGCGTGTCAATCAGGGCTCGGCTTCGCCGTCCCGCACTCACCACCTGCCGGCAAAGTGCGATCATCTCCAGACGATCCGTGGATTCGCCCTCCAGATCCTCCTGGATGGTCTGTGCAAAGAGTTGGATCGACGCTATGGGCGCGTTAAGGTCGTGAGCGAGAATTTGCGCAAATCCTTCGAGCTCTACCCGCTGCTGCGCCAATCTCCGGCGCAGGGCAGATTTTTCGACTGCGTTCTCGATGCCACGCCGAATTGAATCCGGATTGATGTGGACTTTTCGAATATAGTCCGAGGCACCACGTTTCATGGCCTCGGTGGCCACTGTCTCGTCTCCCTCCCCGGTCGACATGATAATCGACATAAAGGGCTGTCTTTCGCTAAGAGCGGCAATTCCCTCCAGCCCGTCGCGTCCAGGCATTCGGTAATCAACAATGGCGCAGTCGAACTCCTCGCTGGCGCAGGCCATTAAAGCCTCGTCGATGCTCTGAGCCTCAGTGCATTCGAACGGCAATCCGGCTTGCTTGAGCGCGCGCTTGACTTGCTTTCTATCCCCCTCGTCATCGTCGGCAATGAGGATGTTCATCAACGCATCCGGCGCATGTTGCTCGAGGGGCCTCATGGCAATTCCACCACACGCCAATAGAGATCCATCAGCCCAACAAGCTTGAGGAAATCCTGGCCAGCAGTCTCCTTCACGATATATCCCGCCACGTTGAGCTCATACGCAGATATCTTGTCCTCCTCGCGCTTGGAGGTCGTCAACATGAAGACGATGGAGTGGCACAAGGCTTCGTCAGCGCGCAGCGCCTTGACAAAATCGATGCCGTTCATCCGCGGCATGTTGATGTCGACCAACAGGATAACGGGCGTCGGCGGTTTGCTCATTCCATTCTGCCCTCTCAGCAATTCGAGGGCCGCTTCGCCATCAACAGCGCGAATGATCGGATTGGCTATTTTCGACTTCTGAAAGGCTCTACGCACGGCTTTCGCGTCGCCATCGTCATCCTCAACCAGAAGGATATTTACGGACTTGCCGTTACTGGGTGCGTCGGTAGTCATGCGGCCTTCTCCGTCGGGCCATAGACTTTCGGCCACGTGAAGCGAAACGTGCTTCCCTTTCCCTCCGCAGATTCCAGTTTGACACTGCCTCCGCAGACTTCAACGTTCTTGCGAACCATTGCCAGTCCCATTCCGCTACCCTCCACCTGATCTTTGGGTTTCATGGTCTGAAACATCTTGAAGATTTGATCGTGAAATCTGGCATCTATGCCTGGGCCGTCGTCGCTCACAGCGAATGCAAAGTGATCGCCGCGATCCTCGACACCAACCACGATCGAACCAAAAGATTTGTGATGGTGCTTTATTGCATTGCCGATGAGGTTCATCAGGATTTGCTGGAGAGGCATGCGGGTTACCTGAATGCCGACAAAATCGCCGCAAACATTGACCTGGAAGGCCGCGGGAGGCGAGATCATCATCAGGATATTCTCTATCAGCACATTTCCTGAGATCATTTCGACGTCCTTATTACCGATCTCTCGCCCGATACGAGAATAAGCGAGAAGATCATCAAGCAGCTTCTCCATCCGCCTTATTCGCCCTCGAAGCAGCGTCATGCTTTCGCGCGTGTCATCAGTGAGATACTGCTGCAAATCCTCTTCAAGCCACTTGGACGCATTGTCGATCACACGAAGGGGTGCCTTCAGATCATGCGAAGCAACGTAGGCGAATTCCTCAAGCTCCAAATTCGCAGCCCGCAACTGCGTGGTTCTCTCAACAACCTGGCGCTCAAGGGTCTCGTTGAACTTTCGAAGTTCATCCGCTGCGCGAAGACGTGCACTGATGTCGACGATGGCGCCGAGGATCAGCAGGCCATCTCTGCTCTGGACCGGAATGAGGCCGAGCTCGAGGGGGAACCGACTGCGATCCGAACGCATGCCCCAGAGTTCGCGTCCAGACCCTGCCGTGCCCACAATCTTGCTCGCCAGAATACCCACCGGAGGCTCCGCTGCCATACCGTCGAAAAGGTTAGGCACGAGGACTTCCATCGACTGCCCGAGCAAGTCGGAACGCGCGTAGCCGAACAGTTTTTCAGTCTCAGTGTTGATGAGAACGATGCGGCCATGCTCATCTCCCATGACCATTGCGTTGGGCGCCAGCTCGACCACGAGACGGAACTTCTCCTCAGCCTGCTTGCCGGGCGTGATATCGCGAGCGATCCTGGACGCTCCGATGATCTCGCCACTCGCTGCACGGATGGGCGAGACGCTAATCGACACGTTAAGTGTTCTTCCGCTCTTGTGGGTGCGGAGTGTATCCAATCGCCTGACGGTGTTTCCCTGGCGCACTCGATCGAGATCGGAGACTTCCTCTCTCTTTAAGCTTTCAGGGACAAGGACATTCGTATCCTGTCCAACGATTTCGGCGGCGCCGTATCCGAATAGCCGTTCAGCGCCGGCATTCCACGAGCCTACCTTCCCATCCAGAGATTCACTGATGATCGCGTCGTCAGAAGAATCGACGATTGCCGCCAATTGCGACGCTTTCTCCTGGGATCTCCGTTTTGTCGCTTCGGTAATGCAGTGCAGATAAACCAGCGCCGCAGTGAACCACACTGCCCCGAGGATTACGGCCGTATTGGTCGTCCAGTAGACCGATTGTGCACCGCCGAGCGACCTGAGCGCCATGGCAAGCCCATCAAGCGCAGTGGCGGCAGCGGCGAACACAAACGGAGTACGTGGGTAAGAAAACCACACACTACAGAATACGATGGGGACATAAGCTACGGTGATCACGTAGCCCGGGGGTGCTGTTAGATCGACGAGGAATACTGCGAAGAACAGCAACCCCGAAACCCAGAGCGGCGCGCTCAACAATCGGGCACGTTCAAAACCGCCGCTCAACGAAAGGCTCATTCAAGAGTTACCTTTTGGCAGCCCGAATCACGACCCATTTGACTTCCCTAGCCATCCTACACTTTGTCTTTATGCGCGCCTGCACCCATGGCAGCGGCCTTACGCTAAGTTCGCACAATCAATTTAAGATAGAGCAAATACGGGTTTTCGCTTTTTAGGTTACCCGTAAAGCCTGTCAGTTCGCGCCGGTCATGCTCGCACCACGCGACAGTGTCTCACCCAAGCGGTCGCGGCTCCTCTAGATCGTGAGAAACTTGCTGGGGTGGGGTGATTAGAGGATTCTCTGCGTTTGGGCGTTATGCGCCGTGGCGAGGTAAGTGCATCAACTGGGATGCACCAAGCATCGGACTCAGCGTTGACGCAGCTTTCCCAGCCGATACCTTGGTTCCGTTTGCCGCCAAAAAAGGCCTCCTAGCACCAGACGGGTTGTCAACTCGGGCTCAAAATCCAAGGCCCTCCGAAGACTCTAGTCAGCAAGTCGAGCAGCGGCTCAGGTAGCAGAATTCGATCGCGCGTGGGGCCAACTAATAATCTTTTGAGGGACGGGAAGGAGCGACAATTCATTAAATTCCAACCATAAGTAGAAATCCTCGATTGGCGGATAAGGCCTAATTATAGGTGATTGGAGTATCGATGCTGCATGACCCACGCTGAGACCATCCGACAAGTGTCATCGGGACTGCCACAAGTTACGCAGTCTTTCTGCGAAAAGATCCGTCCCGACGCGGATGCAGACCTTCGGCGTGAGCAAGACCGGCTGGCGGCGCTCGACCGCCACGATATAGTTGATACCCCAAAGGAAGAAGCCTTTGACCGTATCACTCGCCTCGCCCAGAAATTGTTCAAGGTGCCGTTTGTAATCATCACGATGATCGATGCGCATCGGGCATGGTCAAAATCCATTCAAGGCATGGCGCTGCCAGAGGGCCCGCGTGATCTCTCGTTCTGCCGGTACACAATCCTGGATAACCGGCCACTTGTGGTTCCAGATGCCTCGACTGACCTTAGATTCAAGGATAGCCCCTATGTCGTGGGAGAACCGTACCTTCGCTTCTATGCCGGTATCCCTCTGGCAACTCGGGAGGGGCAAAATATCGGGACTCTCTGTCTCATCGATACCAAGCCACGAGAGTTTCCCCAAGAACAGATTGAACTCCTCTCAGACCTTGCTCGTATCGCGATGGACGAGCTCGAGCTGCGGTTGGTCGCAACGACAGACAGCCTGACAGGGGCATTGTCGCGACGCGCGTTCAAGGAACAGGCACATCACGCGACTGCACTCGCACTGCGCCACCAGCACGATCTCAGCTGCATTGCCTTCGATTTGGATCACTTCAAGTCCATCAATGACAGCAACGGTCATGCGGCTGGCGACCAGGTGCTTGCTGCTGTCGTGAGGACCTGCAAGGCCCATCTGCGGGAGACCGATCTCCTGGGACGGCTGGGTGGTGAAGAGTTTGCCATCGTCCTACCGCATACAGACCGTTCAGCGGCTCTGGAGGTAGCGGAAAAGCTTCGGGCGGAGATTGCACAACTGCAATTCCACTTTGACGCACGCGATCTGAATGTCTCAGCCAGTTTTGGCGTTTCGTCGCTTGGCGCAGCGGCCCGAGATGTGGAGACGCTCTTGAAGAACGCCGACGCCGCAGTTTACGACGCGAAGGCCGCCGGTCGGAACTGCTGTGTTTTGTGGCAGAGCAAGGAAGCCGAGGTCCATATACTTCGTCGACGTGTCATGAAGGGTGGCAAGATCTATTTTAATGGCCGGACCGCATCCATTGATTGCACAGTACGTGGTCTCTCTCCCGAGGGAGCGCGTCTGGATGTATCCTCAACGGTCGGCGTCCCAAGAAAATTTGAGCTTGTGATCAAGGCGGACGGCTTCGAGAGGGCATGTCGCATCCTATCGAGAACCGACAGGCATATCGAAGTCGAATACTGCTAGTCTTCCTGGACCGAGATCCGCAGCCACCGTTCTTATGATGGCGGTTCCGAAAGCCTGGGAAGCGGGCCGGCCGAAAGTTAGCGGCTAGCTTTCACTCTCCAGCTTGCCTTCTCCCGTTGTCGGAACCTGTCTATCCTCCGCCCGAGAAGGGGGCTCCACAGGCTCGACATCGCCTGAATACTGGTCGATCACCTGGGCTAGCGGGCCATCGACAGGCTTCAAGGGCCCTTCAGACGAGCAGGTCTCCATAATTGGTTTAAATTGTGGCGTTTAATGGCTTGTTTGCAGTCGGTGGAGAGGGTCCCCGATGGAATGTCCACTTCAAAATCGGGGCCTGCCGATCGTGAGCAAAGCCCAACTATCCCAATCTTTAGAGACCTTGTGATCGCAGTCCCGGCTCTGCTCGTATGGGCCTCACGAAAGGTACCTCGGCCACAGGGTGGGCTTCGGGCAATCGAAGCCCCGTTAAAGCAGCTAAACTGCGGCCTGGCGGCAACGGAAATGCGGGATTGGGCTGGGGAACTCGCGCCCTGATACGGACGATTTGCACTATTCTCAAGGTTATTACTTCACTTGTGGCTGCTACCCAGGATCATCGAGGAAACGAGAAAACGGCGCGGCCCGCACAATGGATGTTGCTACGACGTTTGGAGGAGATGGAGGCCTCGCTGCTGGCGGGATGACCGGGCGCCTGCTGGAGTCCAGAGACTGGCGCGCCTCAGTCGCTCGGATCCCGAGCGTCTTGGGCCGCAACCTTGACTGCCGCGATCAAGATTGTACTCCTGTCGCGCTTTCCGATGTATATCGTCTGGGGTCCCGATCGAACGCTCCTGTACAATGACGCCTATGCGGAGATTTTAGGCTCGAAGCATCCGTGGGCATTCGCACGCCCGATGGCCGAGGTATGGCCCGAGGCCTGGCACCTAATCGGACGATCGTTAGATGAAGCGTTGGCTGGACGGCCGACCTTCGAGCGCAATCAGCCACGGACCCGAAATCGGGACGGAAGATTGGAGATCGCCTATTTCACGTATTCTCATGTGCCCCTCTACGAAGAAGACGGCAGGATTGGGGGCGTGTTCTGCACGTGTCAGGAGACAACTGCCGAAGTTAAAGCACGTGAGCGGCAAGCGACGGAGAGCGAACGGCTGCGAGACCTCTTCAATCAGGCCCCTGGGTTTATGGCGGTTCTGCGCGGTCCCCAGCATGTATTTGAGATCGTCAATGCCGCATATATAGATCTTGTCGGCAATCGCGACCTGATCGGCAAACCGGCGGGAGATGCTCTACCCGAGGTCGCTGGACAAGGCTATCTGGAGTTGCTTGACGAGGTCTACAATACTGGCAGGCCTTATGTCGGTGCCAGTTACGCTGTTTCACTGAACCGCACTTTAGGTGGTCCCGCCGAACGGCGCTTTTTAAATTTCATCTTTCAGCCATTACGTGACTCTGGGGGTCACGTGACCGCGATTTTCGTCGAAGGCACGGATGTTACCGAAGCAGCCCTTGCCAAAGATAGACTGAGAGAGTTGGAAGACTTTTCCCGTGCAACCATTGACGCGCTCTCCGAGCAAATTGCGGTTATCGACGCGCATGGAGCAATACTTGCAGTTAACAAGGCCTGGCATGAGTTTGCCGCAGCCAATGGAGCTTTTTCACCTACCGTTTCAGTGGGAGCTAACTATCTGGCGGTCTGTGACCGCGCTGCTACGCAGGGTGAGGAAGATGCAGCGCAGGTCGCCACCCTCATTCGTTCTGTCGCGGCAGGTGATCTTGCCCGGTCCAGCTGGGAATACGCCTGTCGCGGTCCCGCCGAGGTTCGCTGGTTCGCGGTCAATATAACGCGCTTCGAATATGATGGCCCCGTGCGAATCGTCATTGCCCACGAGAACATTACCGAAAGGCGTCAAAGTGAAAGGCAAATGGAATATCTCGCTACGCATGACGCCCTGACCGACCTGCCGAATCGTATCCTTCTTACGGATCGCGCAGAGCATGCAATTGAGCATGCCAGACTGACAGAACACGGGATAGCGCTACTCTACATCGATCTGGACAATTTCAAGTATATGAACGACGCTTTCGGCCATGCGGTCGGCGACGATATTTTGCGAGGGGTCGCGCGCGAATTGAGCGGATTGGTTCGCTCCGGTGACATGGTTGCACGTCTAGGCGGCGATGAGTTTGTTATACTTTTGAGCAATCTCGCATATCCATCCATAGCTGCGGCAACGCTGGCACGGAACATCCTCAAGTGCCTGTCAAACCCACTGCCCCTGCCGGATCGCGAAACGACCGTCACCGCGAGCATTGGTATAAGCGTCTACCCAGAAGCACGGAATGAATCTCAACGAGCTTCTGAGCAGTGCCGACGCGGCCATGTACCAGGCAAAGCAATTGGGGCGCAGCGGGTTTCGCTTTTACACCCGCGACTTGAAAACGCTCGTCGACGAGCGCGTACGCATTGAAGGCGAGCTTCGGCGAGCGCTGCGGATGAGCCAGTTCGAACTGCGCTACCAACCCCAGGTCGAAATGGCGACAGGCAAGCTGATCGGCCTCGAAGTCCTCATCCGCTGGCCCCACCCCGAGTTCGGTGATATCTCTCCAGGACGATTTATCCCCGTAGCCGAGGAGGCCGGGCTGATCGTACCCATCGGACAATGGGTGCTAAGGACAGCCTGCTCCCAATTGCTCGCCTGGCAACGGACAGGTCTTGGTCAAATTCCGATATCGGTCAATATTTCGGCAATTCAACTCCGACACCCTGATTTTGTGGATCTGGTGGGGGATGTCCTGGCGGAGACGGGATTCAGCCCCGAGTGGCTCGATCTTGAGATTACCGAGGGCATGGTGATGAGCCGCACAGAAAATATGATCGCCAGGTTAGAGGCGTTGAAGGCGCTGGGCTTGAGCCTTTCCGTTGATGATTTCGGTACAGGGTACTCCAATTTGGGCTACCTCAATAGTTTCCCGCTGGACAGATTAAAAATCGACCAATCGTTCGTTAGTGGACTTCCCGAGGATGAAAATGCGGCATCGATTGTCCGAGCCCTCCTTGGACTGGCCCATAACCTTGGTCTAGAGGTCGTGGCCGAAGGCGTGGAGACGATGGCACAAGCGGAATTCCTGATCGGCTGCGGCTGCGAACGTGCACAAGGTTATCTTTTTGGTCGACCCTTGTCTGTATCAGAAGCCGAGCAGCGGCTGCGGCTGGAGACCCTTCGCAGCAAGGCCAAGGGGAAATCGGCGAGTTCGGTCGCAGCCTGAAATGGCTACGCAACGCATAGGGGTCTGCCGCAATTGCGCGAAGAGCATCGCCGATTGACGATCGGTAATCCCCCGTTTTTGGAGGGGATTTCGAAGTAGTGACCTGCGCACGCCCGGAACCAGCGGCCCGGGCCGCCCCTAATTTCAAGTGATGATCGGATCAGAGGGAGCCGCCTGAGGCGCGCCTATGAAAGGCTCGAAGTTGACGAGCGGCAATGGCCATCGGTGGCGGCGATATCGATCGAAGGGCACTGGGCCATCGTGAAGAGTGGCCGACGGAGGGACGGTCGGACCCGAAGGCTGAGTAATAAACCCGCTTCAAGGCTGCGGCTCTAAGACTTAGAGCAGATTATCGGGGGTAATGGCGCAGCCGGTTTGGGGGCTATGTTTCAAATATCCTACGGCGCCAAATCAAAACGAGAACATCGTTGCCGCGTCGCACCTTGTTCACTATCCACCCTTAAAATTATTGCCAGACGCCTCGGAAAGGCGGAACGACTTACATTGAGTCGACATTGCGACTCCCGACTCAACGTCAGTTAGGTGCGTACCCATGGCAAGACCCGGCCGGGCCTATTGGAAAGGCCACCTCCGCCTCAGCCTCGTTTCGATCCCCGTCGAAATCTACAACGCCGTCGATTCCGGCTCCGAAATCTCCTTCAACCAGATCCATAAGCCGACTGGCAAACGGGTGAACTACCAGAAGGTAGTCAAGGGCGTCGGGCCGATCGAGAGTGCCGATATCGTCAAGGGCTACGAGATCGACAAGGACCAGTATGTCATCATCGAGCCGGACGAGCTGGATGCCATAAAGCTGGAGTCTAAGAAGACCCTCGACCTGCAGGAATTTGTCGACCTCAAGGAAATCGATCCTCGCTTCTTTGAGAAGCCTTATTACATGGTGCCAGGCGACGACTTTGCCACAGAGGGTTACGGCGTGATCCGCCAGGCCTTGGAAAAAAGCGGCAAGGCCGGCATCGGCCAGGTCACGATGTCGGGCCGTGAGTATCTCGTCGCTGTCAGTGCGGTCGGCAAAGGCCTCGTCATGGAGATGATGCGCTATCCGAACGAGCTTAAGTCAGCGGATACCTATTTCGGCGATCTGCCAGCGGGAAAGGCAGACCCTGAAATGGTGGCCTTGGCAACCGAGCTCATCGGTCGAAAGGCGGCCGAGTTCAAACCTGGCAAATACGCGGACACTTACGCCCAAGCATTGAAAGAGCTAGTCGCGAAAAAAGCCAAGGGCCAGAAAATTGTCACCGCACCGGAGGCCGAAGCGCCGCGAGGCAACGTCATCAACCTAATGGATGCGCTGCGCAAAAGCGTGCAGGGCAATAAAAACTCCAAGGCCGATAAGGCCGATAAGACTGAGAAGCCGCCTTCGAAGGCCGTGGCCAAGAAGCCAAGCGGGAAGAAGCGCGCATGAGTAACTCGCAGCCAATGAATCGCGGTGACAATGGCGGCCGGATGAGCATGGATGAGTTCCACAACGGTCTGCGCACTCTCCTCAGTCTTGACTTTTCCGACCTGGTAAAGGCCGGTATCTTCTATGATTGGCAAACCGACAAGTGGGACCAGTTTCAGCGCGACCCGTTCCGG
Organism: uncultured Alphaproteobacteria bacterium; assembly: GCA_963805405.1. Lineage (GTDB taxonomy): Bacteria > Pseudomonadota > Alphaproteobacteria > Rhizobiales > Aestuariivirgaceae > JAEUMG01. The sequence continues at coordinate 21,252 of CAWDUC010000007.1, forward strand.
TTCTTCATCCGGACAGATGAGGAGAAGGCCGACGCGCTCTGGAGTCTAATCCAAGCGCGGCAATCCAAACGGAAAGCTGCCTAACGACGGATTGGGAAGCCATCGCGTTTGCCGTTGCAGCCAACACCCAATTACGCGGCTCATTTAACGCACTTGAGTCCCCACGCCACGAGTTCATCAAGCATCTCTGCTCTAACCTGATCGTCGGACTTTCCACTTCGCGCCGGAACGTGGAAAGAATGATCCGCATTCGGGATCAGAAACAATGTCGCGTTCCTGCCTAAGGATTTGACCACATTCTTGAGGTCCTTCTCGTTGGCAAACGCGTCACGGTCGCCTTGCAGGAAGAGCATCGGAATATTGATCTCAGAGAGGTGCTCTGCTCGCGTGATCGAGGGCTTGTTCGCAGGGTGCAATGGGAAACCAAAGAAGGCCAGCCCCTTCACATCCAAAAGAGCTTCGATCGCTTGAGCCTGCGATGTCATCCGGCCACCAAACGACTTGCCCCCGGCGATAAGCTTAAGACCTGGCAGATTCTCGCGCATGGCGGCGACAGCAGCTCTCACCGTGGCTTGGGCAACAGGTGGGCTGTCAGGGCGCTTGCCGCCCGCCTCCATATAGGGGAACTGGTAGCGAAGCGTTGCTACCCCGCGCTCAGCCAAACCGCTAACAACCGCCTCCATGAAGGCGTGCTTCATCCCGGCGCCGGCTCCATGGGCGAAGACGTATCCAAATAGCGGCTTGGCTGGCGTGAGCAGGAGGCCAGACACTTTGCCCGACTTTCCCGTGTCGATCGTGAGGGCGGTTGATTGGGCTGGTGCCATTCAGAGCCTCGGCAGTCTTTGCTTGAGTTTGAAGAACCCCGCCCATGGATCACGTTTGAGGTAGTCCAGTCGTTGACGGAGATTTTGAATCGTAAAATGCGCCGGCCCGATTGCAGCAGACAATTCGCTCCAATCCAGAGGCGTTGAGACCGCGGCACCAGGTCTGGCCCGCGTCGAATAGGCGGCGACCGCTGTCTGGCCCCTGCCGTTGCGAAGATAGTCGACAAAGATACGGTCGCGCCGGAGAGACTTGGTCATCTTCGAGACGTAACGGCCCGGTGTGTCGCCCGCCATCTGCTCTGCCAGCGCTTTCGTGAAGTCCTTCACACTGTCCCAGCTTGGGCCGGTTGAAATGGGAGTGACAACATGAAGGCCCTTGCCACCCGAGTTCTTGACGAAGCTCTTCAGCTTGAGTTTTTTCAGCCGGTCCCTGACCTCAATCGCCGCATCGATCAGCATTTGCCAGGAAACACCCGGCCCCGGATCGAGGTCGATGATGAACTGATCCGGCTTCTCGATGCTGGTGATGCGCGAGCCCCATGGGTGGATTTCGAGGACGCCGGCTTGCACAAGCGCGATCAAGCCTTCGAGGTTCTTGATTGCGAGCATCGGCTCGTCGTCGCCGACATCGACCTGGATTAAGGCGTCATCCATGCCCTGCCAGGCATGCTTGGCATAAAAGCAATGCTTCAGGCCACCTGACGGGCAGCGGAGCAGGCTAAGCACTCTTCCCGTTACATGAGGCAGTATCCAATCGCCAATCTCGGCGTAGAACTCCGCCAGCATCAGCTTTGTGATGCCTTCATCCGGCCAATAGACGCGATCCGGATGGGTCAGGCGGAACTTCATGACGCTCGGAGCTGCGGCTTTGCGAGCAACCTCTGGTACAGTCTCCAGCACCACGTCCGCGGCTTCCTTATCCTCCCGCAGCCCTTTGAACGAGGCTTGCCGCAGAAGCTTGTCGCTGGTCCAGCCTCTGACTTCGATTTCGGCAACGAGTTCAGGTTTAACCCACACCACATCCTTGCCGGACCCTTGCTGCAATGGCGCGCCAAGCTTGGGTTTGCCGATATTCAGCGGCTCAAGCTTGCGCATCAGATCCCGTCCGAGCGCTTCCGAAAAGCCAGTGCCGGCGCGCCCGACGTGAATAAGCTTTCCGTCCTCATGGGCACCAAGCACCAGCGAACCGATGGCGCTGGAAGAAGCCGATGAAGGCACGTAGCCGATGACGACAAACTCCTGCGCCTTTGTGCATTTCGATTTGAGCCAGGACTTGCCCCGGCCCGATCGGTAAGGACTGTCCCTGCGTTTGGATATGATGCCCTCAAGCCCCATCCTGCAGGCGTGCCCAAGGATTTCGGCGGCCTCGCCCTCCATGTGGTCGCTGTAGCGGATACGGGAATCGCCCAATGCTGTGATGAGGGTGTCGAGCAGCTCTTTTCGCTGCTCAAGCGCCAATTCGCGCAGATCGAACCCCTCGAGGTAGAGAAGATCGAACACGAAATAGGCGAGCCGATCCTTTCGCCCGGCTTTCAGATCACCCTGGAGCCCGCTGAAGCTCGAGACGCCATTTTCATCCTGAACGACAATCTCGCCATCAAGCAACGCCGACCCGATTGGCAGCGCCTTCAGATCGGCCTCAATCGTGCGAAAGCGGTTGCTCCAGTCTAGCCCCTTGCGGGTCAGGAGCTTGACCTTGCCCCCGTCCACCCGCGCTTGCATCCGGTATCCGTCATATTTGATCTCATGAATCCAATCTGTGCCGGTTCCATGCTCGCTTTCACTGCTCGCAAGGGAGGGTTCAACGAAGACCGGGAGGATGCCTTTCTTGGCACCCGCGCATCTTTGCGATGTCGGGCAAGGCGATCTTCTTGACCTTGGCCCGAGCAGCATGATCGGCGCGGATCGCTCCCTTTGTGGCCAGCTCGTCATTCGTTCGCCCCGTCCTTGTAGAGGTCAGCTCCTCATCAACAATCTCCGGCTCGCCGGCATTGCGGGCATGCTCGTCCTGACTCTTGATGAGGAGCCAGGGTTCCTTCTTCTCCCCCGCCTTGCGGTGCATCCTGACCAGGTGCCAGCGCCCCTTGAGCCTCTTGCCCTTTAAGGTGAAGTCGAGATGCCCCTTCTTGAGGCCGCGCTCCGGGTCCTGTTCGGGTGTCCATGTGCCGTGGTCCCAGACAATCATGGTCCCGCCGCCATACTCGCCCTTAGGGATGACGCCTTCCCATTTCAGATAGTCGAGAGGATGGTCCTCCGTTTGAACAGCGAGCCGCTTCTCACCCGGAACAAGGCTGGGGCCTCGTGTCACGGCCCAGCTTTTAAGTACCCCATCCAGTTCTAGTCTAAGATCGAAATGAAGCCGGCGCGCATCGTGCTTCTGGACCGCAAAGCGCCAGCGCTGTTTCTTGTCGACATGCGGCTTGGGCTCAGGCGTCCGTTCGAAATCGCGCTTGGCCTTGTAGGACTCTAGCTTGTCGCGAGACTTCGCAGGACCCCGCTTAGCCCGCGTGGCGCTCTTCACCAGGCTTGCATCGTGGTCATCTCGGTCAGATGCCATTTATTGCCGTCCCAAGTTACGAGCCAATATGATTTGATGCTGCCTTTGCCATCGAGTGCGTGGCACATCGCCCGATAGATTTCGGGGTCCGCCTGGACTGACATGTGATTGCGGTTTTTGTCGTAGATGAGCATTTCACGGTTGCTTAGATCGATGTGAGCAAGGCCGGTTCTGGCGGGCCTGTTCAATCGGCATCTGCACTTTGACGACGGTCGGCTTTATAATCGACCACTAATAGAGCATAGGCGAGCAAATTCCGCCCTTTTAGCTCCGCCCGTCAAGCGCCATTCTTAGCCAGAGAAACCGTTGCCATTGGCTCACCAAACTCGCCGCGAGGGCGGGGTTCGGCCTCCCGTTCAGCATCGGCACAATTGCCGGTCCCGTTGCTTAAGACGAGTTCTTCTGAGAGTTCAATTAGCCGTTTCCCGGCGGCGTACATTGTGAGGGCTTCACCTGATCCCTTAAGACGTCCTTGTTGTTGGCGTTCACGTTGCCCGGTGGGCTGTAGCGGCAGACCCAATGTGTGCCTTTGTGAACGACGCCATTTTGGTCCTTCATCTCGCACGTTGCACGGCCACAACCAAGCTTGCAGCTACCCTTCCAGACCACTTGGGTGAAATGACCATTGACGTTCTTGCACCCCGACGTGAAGCCTGGAACGAAATGCGGGTTATTGAAATCATAGTTGTTGACTTCGCAGTACCAGGCTTTCTGGAAAGCATCGGGATCGGTCAGCGCCGGTAAAATATCGACGCCATTTTGCGACGCCCAGGCATCCGCCAGATTCTCTCCATCTGAACCATGCATGTCGAGAATGCACTTATCGGCATATTCTTGCGCTGCCGCAGCGAGTTCTCCCGACCATTTAAGCGGCGCTACGCAATGCTCGGCGCGACGTTTGTTGTGAATGTCGAGCATCGACTTCCACTGAGCCGGAACGGCATCACCTTCGACGCCGAGGCAGTCGTCCGCGGTTGGTTGAGGCGGTGGCGGTGGCGGGACTTTCGGGAGTTGACGACAAATCAAACCGATCGCGTCAATGTAAATGCCAGAGCGACCATGAATACCAGTCACAGCTTCACCGGCCGGGCAAGTCTGAACGACATCCGCAAATACACTCGACGGTGCCCCAACATTGGCCAGCAGATAATGGACCCCTGAAATCGCATTCCTGCATTGGAGATCGAGCGTCTTGACATATCGCTGATTTGAAAAGAGCTGAATGCCCGCCCCAACGACGATGTAATTTGGATCGCAAGTCTTGGTGACTGGCCCGCCACCGCCGCCACCACCATAGGGTGGAGCAACCGGCACGATGAGGCCGGTCGATCCGGTTGCAGCATCGAGACTTGAGCATTGGATCTGGATTTGATCCAGAAATGAGCCATAGCGAACTTGCGCGCCCACCAGGAACCAGCCCGGCGCACATTCGCTACGGAACTGGCCCCCGCCGCCTCCCCCGTAAGGTGGTAAATCGGTGGCCAGCGCCGGGTTGATTGGACATCCAAATACGCCAATAACAAAAAGAAGGCCGAAAATTGCGCGCGCCAGAATGCAACCCGTTTTCATGCGAGCCTCATTTTTTCCCAAAGTCAGGTTTTCAGACGCCGCGTGATTCGAGCGTGACAGCTCGGGCAACAACGCCGCGATCGGCTGCAGGTGTGAATGGCCTCTGTTTCCGTCGCAGCCTTTGAAACCAAATTGGTGCAAAGTTTCAGAAGTTTTTCGGTCTGTCACAAATCAATCGGTTCGCCAGCCTGGTCCTTCAGCGCGAAGCGCTCGACGAACCAGGCGAAATCGTGGAGCAAACATTTCTCCAGTTTATCGCGTCTTTCAAACACGTCGCTGGTTTCGACCAACCGAAAGGCTTCACTTGCTTGTTCGGGAAACTGCCAGGCCAATAATCTCATCATGCGTAGTGCCATATCTTCCGAGAGATACAGGAAACCAAAACGAAGGTTGTTGTGAACGATCTTGATCCTTCGTTCGGCTATGAGCCGTTTGCGAACATCCGCGCTCTTGAATTGGTGGCGGACGACCAATGATGCCAGATTGACGATTTCAAACCCCGACAGCCACGCGCGAACACTGAATTCTGGTTCCGCAGCACCATAGATCAGCATTCCTTCATCATAGCCCCCAACTCTTCGAAAGGCGTCTCGATGCAGAATTGTGCCGGCAGACGATGCGACTTGAACACGCTGGATCTCGGCGGGATTGTTTGTAATCCAACGTGTGCCCATGTGGGGAACAACGAGACTGCAGCCATATCCGCGAAAATCTGTCTCCACATCGGCAATCGTTGCAGCGAGAATTGCATTTGATGTGAGGTTTTTCCGTATGATGGCATCCCACCCCTCACAGAACCTGACATGTCCATCCGTGATGAACAGTATGTCGCCATTTGCGGCGTTTGCTGCAAGGTTTCTGGTTCGCGCGACGCCATAGCGCTCGGGAGTTGTGACGACTCTGACGTTGCTCAGGGACCTGGCTTTCACAGCCTCTATGCTACCATCATCTGATAGATCGTCTGCGATAACCACTTCAATTTGCGAAGCGGAAGAACAAGTTTGCAGTATAGAATCGACTGTAGCAAGAAGTTCTGCCCTCGTTATGAGCGGGCAAAACAACGCTCAGCAAACATATTTTTCAGATATTCAGTTTCTACGCAGCAGCTGACTATATTAGGGACTCACGAGAGACGTGTAAGACATTTATAAGGGCATTCTTGTCAAGATCATATAGGTCGAGCGGATCGCGTCTAGAAACGCGCTCTGCACAGCAGTGATAGTAACGGGTGCGTGGTCTGTGTTGTATTGAGTGCTAAGGGGTCTCTCACAACAGCGATGACTAAGTCTGCGCTACGGAGCGATGCGCTGTCACTTTCGGATAATAGCGCTTCTCTGGCAAACCTCTCAGGGTGTTGGATGAGCTTCAGAAGGGACTCTTTATTCGATATAGCACTCTTTAATGCTTTTCGTACATTTGAATCTGAAGACTGTGCTATGCCTGCATCTCTCTCGAAATCGCCGCGACGGTATCACAATGATACTCACAACTTAAGCACTATTTCCAAAGTACCTTTGGACTGAGGGCCGCTCGCTTTGTTCTATACGGTCTTTGTGAGCTGCAAAGGTCGAAAGCAGTGTCGCGACTTTCTGGCGTAATACTCCTTGCGGGACAAAGCGCAGCGCACGCAGTTTTAGCGACTCGGGATTGTAATAGTGTTCTTCAGCTTCGGACCGCGGGTTGGGCAAATACCTAATTGCGATTTTGCTGCCGCACTTAACGACCTCTGCCTCCACAACTAAGGCAATGTCCAAGATAGAATGGACGGTACTCAGCTGATTCATCACTCGATACTCTCCAGGCTTAGGTGGATTCGCCAGAACCAGGCACAGGCACTGGATCGAGTCCGTCAGCGCAATAAACCCCCTTCGCTGACCCCCATTGCCATAAACCGTCAAATTATCGCCGATAGCGGCTTGAGCGCAGAATCGATGTACCACCGTCCCAAAAATTGCGTCAAAATCTAGTCGAGTTGAGAGTGACGCTTCCTCGGCAAGTCCATGGACCCGCGCGCTATAGACGATGCCTTGCATGAGGTCGGTTACCGAAAGGCCCCAGAGGCCGGTCGCGAAGGCCAGATTGTGCGAGTCGTGGACCTTGCTGAGATGGTACCAGGAGGCCGCTTGCCGCGGGAAAGGGAGGAGAGCCTTACGGCCTCGGAAATCGACCTCAAAGTGGCCTTCCGGAATTTCGACTCCGGGCGTTCCGTACTCTCCCATCGTCCCCAACTTCACCAAATGGGCCTGGGGACATACCTCGCGCATCGCATAGATTAGATTCAATGTCGAAGATATATTTGCAGTTTGCACAGCAACGGTGTGTTCTTGGTCCAACATCGAATAGGGGGCTGAGGGACATTGGCCCAAATGAACGATAGCGTCTGGTCGAAACGCTGAAATTGCACCTTTAATAGCGGAATAATCCCGCAAATCGATCTGAAAAAACTCAGGAGCTCTTCCGTACACTTGGAGCGCCAGTTTGAGCCGCAGATCTATCGGCGCAACTGGGACCGCACTCCACGAGCCTACTTCTTCGACCCAGTGCCTTCGTGCGAAATTATCAGCGCCCCCCACATCGTGGCCATCACGAAGCAATCGCTGAGCGAGGGACCATCCCAAATAGCTATCAACGCCGGCGATGAAGACGCGCATTCCACCCTCTTTCAAATATTGCAGGTCGACAAAGGAGAGGACGCGCGGTTACCCGATTGTTATAAGGTTACCTAAACGCGCGTGCGTTGTCGGCCCCTGTCCTTCCCTGATGATCCGCGCTTGCAGAGCTTCAGCGCCTTGTCGAATTGGTTGTAAAAACTCTCTGCCAAATTACCTGCGCCCGGAATGTCAATATGATATACACTCAAACGGGCGCGGCTGGCCACTCGGGGAATCGCACTATGGCAATCAAGCGCGAGGCATTAGAACGGCTCATTGAGCAGGCGAAGAATGATCCCGCCTTCTTCCATGGCCTGGTGTTCAAGCCAGAGGAAACGCTGGCCAAAATCGATTATCTCGAGCGTCACGAAAAGGCGCGGATACTTGAACTGAGCCCGGAAGACGTGATTGCCGGGCTCGCCGGAGTGCCCACCACGCAATGCGACTACACCTGCCTCGATACATGTAACTTCACTTGTGATGAGTCAGGCTGCACCTACACGAAGCTTGAACCGGAAGGCAGCGAGATCGAGCGTTCCGGACGTAGCGGGAGACGCGTATTCCGGCCAATGAGGCGGTCACGCTAGCCTGGCGAACGGCTCTCGTGCAGATCGTCATTGATTGATGATGGAGGCCGCTGGGCGCATCGATCGCGTCGACATGCGCTCTCCGCCCTATCATGAGCGGGTTCGAGCAGCAGGATTCCAGGTCCAAATTTCTGGTCGGTGGGCAAGCGTCGGCAGAAGCAAGCGGCGGCAAGGCTGGAAGCTCCATATCTCATCCGTTCCTCATGTTGCCGGCGAACTGCTCGACACCGTCCTCCCGATACTGCAGGACCAGAACGCCCCCTTCAAATTTGCGTCTGACGAAACTGTCTTACTGCTTCTGAATGAAGGCTCGCTTGGACCGACACAAGTCGGCAAGTTCATGACGATCTATCCTCAATCGGATGCCGCGTGCAGAAACCTGGCCGAACTTCTGATCGCGAAAACGGAAGAATTCGTCGGGCCCGTGATTATCACCGATCTCCGATTGGGAAAGGTCGTCTATACACGCTATGGGGCTTTTCGTTCTCGAAACCAACGGGATCGACTGGGGCATTATCATAGCGTGCTCTTTAATCGGAAAGGCGGCCATCGGCGAGACAATCGTGACGTTCCATTCGCATTGCCTGCCGGCGTACGATCTCCCTTCAGCGGCTTCGAACATCACAAGCCGGAGTCACCTCCCCGATCAGGCAAGTTATTCGGCCCCGGATATCTGCTGCTGGACGTTCTGAAATCGGATCCTGCGGGGTCGGTCTTCCTGGCGCTCGACATGCGCGACCCGTCCACAATCGCAAGCAAGGTAATCAAGGAGGGACGGGCGCACTGCATGTCCGATCGCTGGGGGCGAAACTCTCGCGATCGATTGCAGCATCAGCTTTCCATACACAAGCTTGTCTCGGGCAAGGTCCCGACACCCCTGGCCGAAGACTATTTCGAGGTCGGCGAGAATGGATACCTCGTGCTGTCGCACGTCGAGGGCACGGATATCAGCACGTTCGCCAATCAACCTTTCGGCGCATTACAACCTCGTCAACAACTGCGATTGCTGAACATCATTTCGCAATTGGTAGATGCGGTTGGATCATTGCATTCCTGCAGCCTTGTACATCGTGATCTCGCGCCCACGAATATCCGGGTGGGAATAGACGATACGGTGATCCTTCTTGATCTCGAGCTCGCGCATCTTTTGAACTCCGGCAAACCCTCATTCACGCAAGGAACGGCTGGTTTTATGTCGCCCGAACAGGAACAGGGTCTTCCTCCGGACTATCCCCAGGATATCTATGCCCTTGGCGCGATTATGGTCTGGTTGCTGACCGGCATCGACCCACGCCGCGTTCTATTTGCAGCCGAAACCAATCGCGTGGCCCAGCTTGAGAATTTAGGACGGGTGCCTTTTGTGCTCGCTGCGCTGGTGGCAGATTGTCTATCCGCGAACCCCAAGCGACGTCCGCGCATTTCTGTCATTCAGGAAAGCCTGCGGCAGATAGTAGCGTCGGTTTCCCCCAAAGCGGATGCGCGTAAGACGATTCCCGAGCCGCATCGGCCGTTTGACGACGTGAAGGCAAAAGCCTTTGCGGCTCTGCCAGGCATGCTGGCAGGATTGCTGGACAGCACCTTGATCGATCACCATACGGGCCTCTGGTTATCGCCGCGCAGCGGCGCCCATCAGAAAGCTGGATCTGACAACAGCTACGCACTTCACCGAAGCGCACATCGAGGAGTCGCCGGCGTCATTTACATGATCGCCCGCTTTGCTCAGGTCGGTGTCAAAAAAGAAGATGCCGCTGGCAAAGTTCAGCTCGCAATCGATTGGTTGCTGCAACAGGAGGCAACTCCCGACGCCCAGATGCCCGGCCTTCATTTTGGCGAGGCCGGTGTTGCCGTTGCAATTGCGGAAGCCGTCTCGGCCGGGCTGATCACCCGCGACAAAGTCCTGGACGATTACTTTGGGATGGCGCTTGCCGGCCCGCTCGACTGGCCCGACCTGACTCACGGAGCTGCTGGACAAGGCATCGCCGCACTCATCTGCGGTCAATTGCTTCAAGACGACAACCTACACAGAGCCTCGAACCGCTGCTCTGCATTTTTGGTGGAATCACAGGACGCTGATGGTGGCTGGACTCTGCCTGACGGCGTCCAGGGCATGAGCGGAGGCCGTTACCTTGGTTTCGCGCATGGAACAGCGGGAATCGTGTATTTTCTAGCCGCATGGTCTGCGCATGCCAACAATTCCGGCGCGCTCATCGCAGCAATAGCCGGTGCCGACTTCCTTCTCCGACACGCCCACGCGACAAAGACACGGGATGAAGTGATCGACTGGCCGACAAAGCTTGGCGACCAGGAGACCTGGCGATGGTGGTGTCATGGAGGACCCGGGATCGCGCTCTGCTTCTTCAAACTATATGAAGTTACCGGCAACGCACGCTACGCAGAGATTGCCGCCAACGCCGCCGGATCGATATCTACCGAATCTCGTCATTCAAATCTGAGCCAGTGTCACGGATTGAGCGGCCTTGGTGAGGTCAGTCTCGAGATGGCAAAGGCCACGGGTGACAAAAAGTGGGAAAGGCATGCGGAAGAGATGGCAAGCTGCCTCCTGGCCTTGGGACGGGAGACCGAAGAAGGTGGCCTGTCCTGGCTTGCTGAAGATAGTCATCATTCCACCGCCGACCTCATGCTTGGGTCCGGCGGTGTCGCGCATTTCCTCCTACGCTTCTGTCACCCGGAATTGAGTCCGCCGCTTCTACTGCGATCAACCACGACGCCGACGCCTATTCTCGCATCGCACTGACGACTATCAACAGGCCTCCATGACCAAAGAGGCGATTGCCATCGATCCCAAGTTACGTGCCGCTACGCTTGCGGCAATCGCCATTGGCGCTGCAAACGCAAAGGCGAGCGCTCGAACAGAGGCCAATATCGAGAAGCGATACAATTCAGCGCACATGCTCAAGCTCGCGCAAAGCGCCTCACTCAACGAGATCACGATCACCCTTAAATCAGCCGCGATGCGAGAAAAGGCGCTTGCACGATTGCGGACTGAAGATTTCGGTCCAGGCGCCGCGCTCCTTGCGACCGCCCGGGACATCTACAAAAACGAGGAGCTTGGTAGGGAAGTAATGCAATCTGCGGACTCCTTCCAGTTCGCCGCAGAAGCCTACCTTCATTACAAGCGCAAGGAATATCGGCGGGCGGAAGTACTGCTCCTGCATTCCATAAATGCTTGTGAGATCCTTCATGTCGAGTATGGGCATGACATCGAAATTCGCCGCATCCACCTAGCAGCAAACGTTGTTCGGGTGAAGCGGCTAGCCCGGAGCCCCAACCAGGCCTTGAAACTCGCCGCAGACCTCATAGCGTATCTTTATGAGCCAGACGCGCGATGGCCATTGCCACACGATGTGTCGGACGGAAAAGTGAAGACACTGGACTTGCTTGAGGTGCTTGGCCTTGCTGATCAGATCGTTGACGCAGTCTCGTTTTCAGTGACTTCGTCAGGCGCAAAGTTGGAAGACCAGGAAATTGACCAATCACTTGTCAAGTTCGGTCGGACCGAAGCATTTCCCCAATCGATACTCAATTGGCTTCGCTCGCAGAAGTGTCTTGCCCGCGGCGACGCGCAAGAGGCGGTCGTCCATGCCATAGGTTTTTTCAACGGCAACCAAGGTCTGCCGCGTCTAACGCGGAGATTGCGGTCGCAGCTTGAGCCGATACTGAACGCTAGTGCGACATAGCCTCAGGAGCGTCGAGGCCGTAGGTGCTCACCCCGCATTGCGATGGCATCAAACGAGTTGCGGTATGATCCACGGAAGTGGCAGGGTTCAAGGCAAGGGAACACCTTCAGGATTTGCCGTGTCACAGGATAATGCGAAGCTACGATTGCCGACAACGGCCCAATTGGCAACCTATGCCGAGAGATACGGCCTCAAATTGTCTTGCAAAGACTTCGTAGCGATGTCGAGCTTGGCGGAAGGTATTTGCAGCTCCTATGAACGGATCGCAAAACTCGAAACTGCACGTCCCAACCTAGGCAGCTCCCGGCCACCAGGCAGAGCCCCGACACTTGAAGAGAACCCGTATAATGCGTGGGCCTGGATGGCCGATATCAAAGGAGCATCAGCCGGCCCACTCGCCGGCATTCGCGTTGGTGTCAAAGACAATATTTCGGTTGCCGGTCTTCCGCTCAGGAACGGCAGTAAAGTCTTTGAAGATTTTAGGCCTCACGAAGATGCCACGGTCGTTACACGAATTTTGGCTGCAGGCGGCGTCATTGCGGGCAAGACAGTCTGCGAGGATATGTGCTTCTCAGGAGGGAGCCATACCAGCCGCCCTGCTCCCGTGTTGAATCCATTCGATCCAACACGATCCGCGGGGGGATCATCGAGCGGCAATGCCGCTGCCATCGCAGCCGGCGATCTGTGCATGTGTATCGGCGGCGACCAAGGCGGCTCGGTACGAACTCCCGCAAGCTGGTGCGGAGTTGTTGGCCTTAAGCCGACATATGGACTCGTTCCTTATACTGGTGCCTTCGCTTTGGAGCCGACAGTTGACCACCTCGGACCCATGGGCCGCACTGTTGCGGACGTCGCTCTCTTGCTTTCGGTCATAGCAGGCGCTGATGGTTTGGACCCAAGGCAATCTCCGACGACCGTCACCGACTATCTCGGCGCCCTAGATCTTCCACTTCGCGGCTTGAGAATTGGCGTCGTCAAGGAAGGTTTCGGCAGGCCGGAAAGCTTAGGGACGACGGACGAGACGGTGAAAAGAGCGCTCTCGGAGCTTGCCAATGCTGGAGCCGAAATCAAGGAGGTCGGCATCCCATGGCACCTGGATGGATACCATCTCACTGCCCCAATTCTCATAGAGGGCGCAAACGAGTTCATTTTCGCGGGCAATTCGCAGGGCTATGGGCTTGGCGGCTATCACTCCTTCGAAGTCAGCAGCTGGTGGAGGAAAGCCTGGAGAGATCGCGTAAACGAACTTCCCGAAATCGGTAAGCTTACCCTGCTGCTCGGCGACTACATGCGCGAGGCATATGGAGGTTGGCATTACGGCAAAGCTCAGAATTTGCGCATAGAGTTGCGCAAAGCCTATGACTCTGGCGCTGAGCGAATTTGACGTGCTTGCCATGCCAACCACGCCAATGACGGCGACTAGGTTGTCTGACGGTGAAGGCGGATTTTCGCGGACGGTCGAAGCTGGGCTGAACATGGAAGGTAATACCGCGCCTTTCGATATGAGTGGGCATCCCGCTATCTCACTACCGTGCGGGCTGGCCAATGGTCTGCCCGTCGGTCTAATGTTCGTTGCCCGCCACTTTGACGAGCGAAACGCCTTAAGGGCCGCTGCAGCATTCGAGCGCCTGGGCGACTGGAAGACGATGTGACCTTGGAAAATCGTATAAAAAAGCAACGGGAGTGAATTCAAATGTTTCGCAGCCATAACCGATTTGGTCTGACGCGTCGTAATGTCATCGCTGCTTCGGCAGGCGCCGCAGCTTGGGGACTGACCGGCCGCGTTCCACCCGCCCACGCACAGGTTGAAAGTCAACTTAGCATGATGGGCTGGGCTGATTATATCAGCCCCGACAACATCTCTGCTTGGGAGAAATCGAACAACAGCAAACTCGTCTACGACAATTATGCCAGCAACGACGAGATGTATTCGAAGTTGCAGCTGGCCCAGGGCAATAGCGGCTATGATTTCGGCATGAACACCGACTTCATGATCAAGCTGCTGATCGAGCAGAACCTGATCCAGAAGATAGACCGTAGCAGGTTCCCAATATCGACAAGATCATACCGGATTTCGCGCATCCGGATTTCGATCCGGACAACGCCTATACGGTCCCGAAAAGCACGGGATCTGAGGGCTTCATCTATGACAAGTCCGTTATCACCCGACCCATGAAGACGTGGGGCGATTTCCTCGAGGCGATGGCGAATGAGGCGAGCGGCCAGGCCTCTTTGCTCGACGACGCGCTGGCGATTGCACCCTTGTTCTGGTCCAAGGGTCTGTCGTGGAACACCACGAATGAAGCCGCCCTCAAGGATGCGGAAACACAGGTCGAAACGCTGGCCAAGCACATCAAGCAATTCAATTCTTATCCGGTCCAGGAAGTGGCGTCGGGGGCCGTCATTTTGGCCCAATGCTGGAACGGCAACGCCAAGCAGGCAATCGACTCCTCGAAGAACGAGAATTTGGTGTTCGTCTACCCGGAACCCAAGTCCGAGCTTTGGCTCGACAGCTATCATCTGCCGATCGGTGGCAAAAACCTCAAAGCCGCCCATTCCTGGATCAACTTCGTGCTCGATCCGGATCGTCGCGGCGAAGGAAATCACCTATACAGGATTCCTCTCGCCGGTCGGTCGACACAGGAAGCCATCTTGATCCTGCGGTCGCGACGATCATCGCTGATCTTCCCACCTGCAGATGCGATCAAACGCGGCGAGCGTACGGTGCGCAACGAGACCTATGATCGCCGCATCGCCATCTTGACAAAGTTCAAGGCTGCCGCAGCGCAGTAAGCTTGCATGTTTAGGCGCGGGCGCCGGTTGAAGCCAGCGCTCGCCGACAGTTCTAGGGACGGGCGACGATGGCTGCTGACGTCGAACTTGAGCGTGTGACCAAGCTCTACGGTACTTTCAAAGCCGTGGACGACGTCTCTCTACTGGTCCGCCAGGGCTCATTCGTCTCGCTACTCGGATCATCGGGCGCTGGGAAATCAACTGCGCTGCGAATGATTGGTGGCTTTGAAATGCCGGACTACGGCACCATCCGCATTGCTGGCCAAGACGTCACCATGCTCCCGCCTTATAGGCGCGACGTGAACACCGTTTTTCAGAACTACGCCCTTTTTCCGCACATGAATGCCGCGGAAAATGTTGCCTACGGGCTACGACAGGACGGGGTACCTGACGAAGACCGTAAACGGCGGGTGCGCGAGGCGCTGGAGATGGTTGAAATGCTCCCCCTTGCGCACCGCAAGCCTTCCGAACTATCAGGTGGCCAGCAGCAACGCATCGCCCTGGCCCGCGCTCTGGTCAAGCGGCCTTCGGTCCTACTTCTCGACGAGCCGCTCGGCGCGCTCGACAGAAAACTTCGAAAGCAGATGCAAGTCGAGTTGAAAGTCCTGCAGAGGCAGCTCGGTCTGACCTTCATCTTCGTCACACACGACCAGGAGGAGGCACTGGCCATGTCCGACTCGATCGTCGTGATGCGAAATGGTGGCATCGAGCAGATCGGCACTGCGAGCGATCTCTATGACAAGCCGGACACTGCCTATGTCGCCGATTTCATCGGCGCACAAAATTTCATCTCCGGCATGCGCGTCGACGATAGCTTGACAATGCAGAACGAGACGAAGGCACTTTTCCGAGCGGGACGCGTTGCTGGCGAGCTGGGCCGTTCGGCGCCGGTTTTGGCGGCGATCAGGCCGGAGAATGTCGCACTCAGCTTGCACGAACCCGCCGTCAGCGAGAACAAGCTTGCCGCGACCGTTGCCGCGTCCGTCATGCTTGGCGACAGCGTGGAATTCATACTTCATACGCCGGACGGGACGGAGTTCGTTAGCCGGGCACCAAGACGGGATCACCGAGATCTTTGCGCCCGGAACCCATTTATGGGCGCATTGGGACTCGCAGTTTATGTGCCTGTTTCCCATATCAGCCAATTGTCCAAACAAGCTTCGCCCTTGCATTTATCGGCCGACGGTTGATGTCAACTGCAGTCGCGATACCGCGTAAGCCGTCCAAGCTCTTGCCAAACTGGATCATGGCTTGGCCGGCGCTCGCCTGGTGGACGGTCTTCTTCGTCATCCCTCTGATCTGGATCGTCATCTACAGCTTTGGCACGAAGCCCGAAGCGAGCGCCGGATCGGGCCCTGTCTCGCTTGCATATCTGTCTTTCGACAATTATTGGGCCGCGCTGAGCGATGTGTTTTTTCGTGTCTTCCAGATCACCATGCGGACTGCGGGAATCGGCACGATGCTCTGTGCGGTTGTGGGTTTTCCGGTTGCCTACGCCCTCGCCCTTCACGTGTCCGAGCGCTGGCGCTCGATGCTCGTCTTTCTGCTGATCCTGCCCTACTGGACCAGCTTCCTGTTGCGCACATTCGCCTGGCGCATCATTCTCGCACCGGAGGGCCGATTGTCGCAAACCTTGCGGGAGCTCGGCATTCATCGACGCGCCCGCTGCTGATCCTCGATACCAATGCTGCGGTGCAACTGGGTATCGTTTACAATTATCTTCCTGTGATGATACTTCCCATGTATGTCGCCTTGAGTCGCATCGATCCGGCATTGCTTCGTGCCAGCATGGATCTTGGCGCAGGACCAGCCCGAACGTTTTTCAATGTGACCTTACCGCTCGCTATGCCGGGCGTCCTTGGCGGGTTGCTCCTCACATTCATCCTTGCAGCCGGCGACTATGTCGTTCCGACAATCCTTGGCGGGACAAAAGGATTGATGGTCGGAAATCTCGTCGCAACGCAGATCTTATCGGCGCAGAATCTGCCCACTCGGGGCGGCAATGGCTGTGCTCCTCATTTGCATGCTTGCGCTGGTCGTGGCTGGAGCAGGTCTGCTGCTATGGCTTTGCACAGTCGCGTCTTCGGCGCATCAAGGGCACTGCCATATGATGCCAGTGCGTAACCGTCAGCCCTCGCCGATGCGGGCATACCTTATTGCTCGTTTGGACAGCGTTGATTTTCATCTTCCTGTTCTTGCCGATTGCCGTCATCGTGATCTACAGCTTCAACGGCGGCCGAAATCTCTATATTTGGACGGAATGGTCCACACGGTGGTATGGCGCGGTCATCGACAATCCGCGCGTGCTTAGCGCCTTTCGTGTCTCCGTACAAACCGCGTTGATCAATGCCGTGATCGCAGTGTCGCTCGGCGTGCTGGCTGGCATTGCCTTGGCGCGCCGCAAGGGCCGTTGGACACTGCCTTACCTTGCGCTGATCTTCGTGATCCTTGGTATTCCGGAACTTGTCTCGGCCATCGGCCAGATGATTTGGTTGGATCGCTTGGGTATTTTCGACGGCATCACACGGCTGTCAATTGGGCACTCCCTTTTCAATATCGCCGTTGTCGCCCTCATCGTCCGGGCGCGAGCCGAGGGAATGGGCGAAACGCTGGAACAGGCCGCAGCCGATCTCGGCGCTCCTCCGTGGCGCGCGTTTCATCGATATTACACTTCCCGTCATGTTTCCGGCCGTTCTGGCGGGTCTTCTGCTCGCCTTCACGCTCTCGTTAGACGATGTGATCATATCGCTGTTCGTTCAGCGCCCGGGCAGCTCGACTTTGCCGATTTACATCCTCTCTTCACTGAAAGCCGGCCTTAAAGGCGACGTCGCCGCGTTGGCGGTCATCATGCTCGCAGTGAGCATTATCGGCATCGCTCTTGCCGCATGGCTGCTTAATCGCGGCCAGAAGAAACCGCAGATTGTTGCCGCCTAGGCGATGCCTGTTCCAGGCACCTTGAGGTCCATTAGGGCAATTGTCGAGAGCTTGCTCGCAAGGCACTTGTCATCTTTTGATCAACCTATGCAAGGCTATATAGCGAGGCGATGCACGGGAACGCCGCTTGACCACGCATTGGATTTGATCAAAAATGCTGCATCAGCGAAATGGTGCCAATGCCGGTGAATGATTTCGATCCCATGCTGCTCGCGGTCCTCTCCAATCGGATGGAGTCGATCGTCCGCGAGATGTCCAACATCGTCAAGAAAGCGAGCCGCTCCACCGCCATCACCAATGCGCGCGATTTCTCCTGCGGACTCTTGACCTATGATCACCGGCTTGTCTGCGTCGAAGAGGCGATGCCGGTCCATGTGACGGCGATGGATTTGACGACACGGCCGATCACCGATCTCTTTAGCGACGTTTCGGAGGGCGATGCCTATTTTTCAAACAGCCCATACCATGGCGGGACTCACCACGCCGACATGACGCTTTGCGTGCCGGTCTTTCTGGCTGGCAAGCCGATGTTTTGGACGGTCGCCCGCTCGCATCATGCCGATACGGGTGCGCATATTCCGACGACCATGGATGCCTATATGCGCTCGGTCTACGAGGAAGGGCTCCATATTCCCGTGGTCCGGTTCCAGGAGAAATACCAAGACCGCGAGGATCTGATCCGCTGGTGCAGGCACAATATCCGCGAAAGCCATGTCTGGTACGGCGATTATCGCGCGCAGGTCGGAGCAACGCGAACGGCGGAGACGCGATTGAAGGAGCTCGGAGGCCGCTACGGCGTCGAAACGCTCTCACGCTTCATCGAAGCCTGGATGGATTATGGCGAGCGTCGCGCCAAGGCAGCCATCGCCACGTTTCCAGCGGGCACACTGACCTGGACGACCAAGCACGATCCGGTTCCCGGCGTGGTCGATAAAGGCGTTGAGATCAAGGCCACCGTTACGATTGATCCCAAGGCCGGCAAGATCACGGTTGACCTTCGCGACAATCCTGACTGCGTTGCAGGCGGTATCAATCTGTCGGAAGCCTGTGCCACCGGTGCCGGCCGCATTGGCGTCTATTACAATCTTGATCCGAGCCTGCCCCACAATGACGGATCGGCGCGCTGCATCGAAGTATTGCTTCGCGATGGCTGCATCGTCGGAAGGCCCACCTACCCGGTCGGAACATCGAACGCGACCATGGGCGTCAATGATCGCGCCATCAATGCGGTTCAATGTTCCTTCTCGCAATTGGGCGCGCCTTTCGGTCTCGCCGAAGGCGGCACCGAATTCGGCGCCAATATGGGAGTTGTCGCAGGCGACGATCGCCGCTTCGGGAATTCCAGGCCTTTCGTCAATATGGTGTTCTTTGGTCTATCGACCGGTCCTGCTCTCCATGGCCATGATGGCTGGCTGACCTATGAAGGGCCGAATGGCGGCGGCGTCCTCGCCCTCGATCAGATCGAAATCGACGAAATGACCTATCCCATTCTTGTCGAAGAACGAAAGATCGCAACTGACGCCATGGGCATGGGCGAATGGAACGGTGGGCCGGCCATGCAAGGCCGCTATCGCACGCTTTCAGGCGACCTCTCGGTCGCCTATTGCAGCGATGGCGACGTCAACCCGCCAAAGGGCGTCCTTGGTGGGCTCGACGGCACGACAGCGCTCAATGCCAAGCTTGATGCCGAAGCCAGACTCGTGATGCTGCCGGGTTTTCGCATGGAGACCATCACGCCCGAGGAAAAGGTGGTATTTCGTACCGTCTCCGGCGGTGGCTATGGTGATCCCACCAAGCGCGATCCGCAGCGCGTGGCGCGCGACGCCGATCGCGGCTGGATCAGCGAAAAGACGGCGCGCGATGCTTTTGGCGTTGCGCTTCGCCTTGCCGCCAATGGCCTTGACCATGAGGTCGATCTGCGTAGCGACCGAAAAACTACGCGCAGGCCGCAGCGCCGGGTCGCTGTCATGAGTTTTCGGATTGGCATCGATATTGGCGGCACATTCACCGACTGCGTGGTGCATGCGCCAGACCGTGCTCCGATAATTGCCAAAAGTCCCTCGACGCCCAGGAGCCTTTGCCAGAGGCTTCATGAATGCGCTTGATGTGGCGGCCAAGCGCTTTGATCTTTCGCTCAAAGACTTTCTTGAACAGACCGGCATCATAGTTCACGGAACGACGGTCTCAACCAACGCGCTTGTCACGCGCAAGACTGCCGCAACCGGCCTCATCGTCACGCGCGGACATCCCGATATCCTGACGCTTCGCGAGGCGCCGCGCAAAAAGACCTGGAATTTGCGGCTGGATTATCCAGACCCTTTCGTTGCGCGCAACCGCACATTCGAAGTTGCCGAGCGCATCGATTCTCTCGGCAATATTGTCGAGGCACTTGACGAGGCCACGGTTCGCGAAGCGGTCGAAAAACTGCGGCGCGCCGATGTCAAGGCCATTGCTGTTAGTCTCCTTTGGTCCTTCGTCAATAACGCCCATGAAAAGCGAATTGGCGAGATCATTGCCGCGGAATGGCCGGGCATCCCGGTCAGTCTCAGCTGTGAGGTCAATCCGATACCTCGCGAGTACCGCCGGACCATCGCGACCGCGATCGATGCCTCGCTCAAGCCGATCGTCAGTGCCTATGTGAACGATCTGACCAGCGTTCTCGAGGCGGCGGGATTCAAGGGCAAACTGCTGATTGCCAATTGCGCCGGCGGCATGATGCCCCCTGAAGAAATCATCGCCAGTCCCATTCAATCCGTAATGTCTGGTCCGACCTTGGCGCCGGTTGCGGCGCGCCATGCTGCACCCGGCCAGGACGTCATCGTCGCCGACATGGGCGGCACGACCTTCGATGTCGCAGCGATCCGCGATGGACAGATCCTCATCACGCCAGAATCGATGATCTATGAGCACGACATGCTGGGCCTTCCCAAGGTCGATGTGAGATCGGTTGGCGCTGGCGGTGGCTCGATTGCCTGGGTCGATGACGGCGGCCTGCTCCATGTCGGGCCGCAGAGTGCCGGCGCCAATCCTGGCCCTGCCTGCTATGACAAGGGCGGGATTGAGGCGACCGTCACCGATGCCAATGTGGTTTTGGGCCTTATCGATCCAGATTTCTTCTTGGGCGGTGCGATCAAGCTCAATCGCCAGCGCGCCGAAGACGCCATCGCCAGGATCGCAGTTCGCCTCAAACTCGATCCGCTCGACGCAGCCTATGCCATTCACGCGACCTCCAACCACAATATGATCGCCGCGATCGAGGACATCACCATCAATGACGGTCTCAATCCACGCGACAGCTTGGTCGTGACGGGGGGCGGTGCCACGGGTTGCCATATTGCCGGCATGGCGCAGGCGCTTGGACTGCCGCGTTTCATGATCCCACGCTTGTCCGCTGGGTTGAGTGCGCATGGCGGCCTCGTCTCCGACATCCGCTGGCAGGCAACCGCCAGCGCCTATACCGACAGCCAGTCCTTCGATCTTGGACGCGTCAACGACACGCTCGCGGCATTGCGCCGGCTTTGTCTTGGTTTTCTCGATCGCGCCAACGTCCCGCAAGACCGGCGCCATCTTGAGGTCGCCTTCATGGGCCGCTACCAATATCAGGCGTGGGAAATCGAAGTTCCATTCGAGCGAACATCCGGCGGTGAACTGACGGGTGGAGATATCGCCACCCTGCTCAAAGCCTTTCACACCACGCACCAGCGAATCTACGGCATTTGCGACGAACAGAACCTGGTGGAGTTCGTCAGCTGGAAGATGACCGCTGTCGGCAAGACCAATGCGAAGCCCGCAGCCACGCCACCCGCCGATACGCAAACACAGGCGTCGCCAAAGCCAAAATCCCGCCGGCCGGTCTATCTGGGCCGCGAAGCTAAGCTCGCCGAACTCCCCGTCTATGACGGAGCCGAGATACAAATCCGTCCACACCATCAAGGGCCCCGCGATTATTGAGGAAGAGACGATGACACTTCTATTCCTCCCCGGCATGACGGTGAGGACCGATACCGACGGTAACTACTGGGTGAAGTCTGAATAATTTCGATTCAACAAAACAAGGAGGAGACGACAATGAACCTACGCATGAGCTTATTGGCAGCCGCAGCCGTGACGATGCTGGCATCACCACTCCACGCCGCCCCCGATCTATCGAGCAAGAAGATCGTCTTTGTAACCTGCGGCCCATCGAACCCATGGTGCAAGACCTTCAATGATCGCATCCTTGGCATCCTGAAGGAGACCGGCGTCAACGTGACCGTGCTCGAAAATGATCTCGACCCGGTCCAGGTTAATCAGCAAATGGCCCAGGCTGTCTCGCTTGCTCCCGATCTCATCATGGTCGAGCCCGCCGACGACAAATCCTTGATCGCCGCCGTCAAAAAGGCGAAGGCGGCCGGCATCCCCGTTCAATATCTCGACAGTCCCGCCGATCAGGCCATCATTGACGACATCGCCTATCAGGTGGTCGCCGACAATTACGCTCTTGGAAAATTCGCCGCCGAGAACATCATCGAGGCGCTCAAGGCACAAGGCAAGACCACCGCCAATGTTGTGGCGATCACCGGTTCGGCCGGCACGGCGATGGTGTCGGAACGGCAGCGCGGTTTCGTCGAAGGCATGGCCGCGACACCGGAGTACAAGATCGTCGAAGTTCAAGCGACGGCTTGGGATCCGATCGAGAGCGGTCGCATTGCCCAGCAACTCTTTGCCAAATATGCAAGCCAGGGAGGCATCCAGGCCGTTCGTGCCGATGCTGACTATATGGCGATCCCGGTGATCGAGGCGGCCCGCCAGGCCGGTCTCAAGATTGGCGGTGCCGACGGGCTGGTGGTCTCAGGCTCGACCTGCACGCCGGAAGGCATCGCTGCCATTCGTGCAGGCGATATGGCCGGGACCGCAACCGCGGACGCATGGACACAAGGGCAGGCCTCCGCTGAAGCGGCGATCAAGTTTCTCTCCGGCGAGAAGCTCGAAAAGACGATCATGGTCCCGGAATTCGGCGTCAATGCCAAGAACGTCGAGCAATATGCGGAAGTCTGCGCCAAGTGACGAAGGCCGATCCGCTCCTTGCCGTCGCTGAGCTCTGCTTAAGCTATGGCCGCATCCAAGCGGTCCGCAATGCAAGCTTCACCGTCGGCAAGGGCGAGATCGTCGGATTATGCGGCCATAATGGCGCCGGCAAGAGCAGCATCGTTCGTATGCTTTCTGGCTTGGTCGCGCCGGACCAAGGAATGATCGCGCTCTCTGGCGAACCGTGCCGGTTTGCAAGTGTCCACGAGGCGCAACTGAAAGGGATCGCGCTGGTCGATCAGGAGATCAGCGTCATTCCCGCTCTTACGGTGGCAGAGAATCTGGCGCTCGGCGAACCAGGGCTCGGCCTCTTCGGAGGATTGACACAGAGCGAAACTCAAGATCGGTTGAGCGCCGTTGGACTGGGGCATGTCGACGGCTCCGCCTATCTCGAGGATCTCACCCTCGGCCATCGCCAGCTTGTCGAGATTGCGCGAGCGCTCGGGCGCAAGGCGCGGCTCTTTATCCTCGACGAGCCGACTGCAACCCTCAATGCTGCCGATATCGAAACGGTTTTTGCCGCCGTGCGGCAGGTCGCGGCCCGAGGCTGCGGCGTCATCTATGTGTCTCATCGCCTCGATGAAGTATTGTCGCTTTGCGACCGCGTCGTCGTGATGCGCGATGGTGCGCTGGTTGCCGATACCCCGGTCGCTGGCCTGACCGGAGACGATCTCGTCACGCTGATGCTCGGCCACCACCCCGCCACGGAAGCTGCGACGCACTCATCTGGGCATGCCGGTAGTACCAAGCTTCAGATCCACAATCTTGCGGCAGGTCCGGTCTTGCGGAGCTTCTCTCTCGAGGCGGCGAGCGGGCGCATTCTAGGGATTGCCGGTCAGGTCGGCAGCGGAGCCAGCGAGATTCTCCGCGCTGCCGCCGGCATGATACCCGATGCGCGGGGCCATGTCGTTATTGGCGCGGACGCTGTGAAGCTCGGCGATCCGCGCCAAGCGCTTCGCTGCGGAATTGGCTATGCGACGGCGGACCGAAAAGGCGAAGGCCTATTTTTGAGCCGCAGCATTGCCGAAAATTTCGTCGCCACGCGCCTTGATGCATTGACGAGGCATGGCGTGCTCGCCCCGCAGCGGCTCTCTTCTGCCGCAAGAACCATCGCCCGCGCCGTCGGCGTCGATACCAACCGCTTGCGCGAGACGGTGGCACGCCTGAGCGGCGGAAACCAGCAGAAGGTATTTCTCGGACGCGGCCTTGAGCGCAAGGACATGCGCGTACTCTTGCTCGACGAGCCGACCCGCGGCGTAGACGTTGGAGGGCGCGCCGATATTCACGCAATTATTCGCAAGGCGGCATCCCAAGGCGTCATCGTGATCTTTGCCTCTTCTGATCTTGATGAGGTCTTGAGCCTTGCCGATGATATCGTCGTCATGCGGGGAGGCCGGAAAGTCAGCCACCGCAGTCGCAAAGAGACAGATCATGCCCGTCTCCTCGCGGACATGACGCACGCGGTCGCTCGGCCACACGCCGCATGAACCTGTCCCCGGCCTTCAGGCGTCTGGCGCTTCCCGGCGTTGCGGCAATCCTGCTTGCCTATATCGCCTCGGCGGCTGTGACGACGCCCGGGTTTTTCACCCTGGTAAATCTTCAAGCGATCCTCACGTCCACGATTTTTGTGGGAATGGTGGCCGTCGGCATGACGCTGATCATGGTGTCAGGCGCCTTTGTATCGTTGGCCTTGGGTACCACCGCTACGGCGGCAGCCATGCTGTATATGGCATCATTGCCATTGGGCCTTCCGATGGCCATCACACTGACTTTGATTGCCGCACTGTTGGTCGGCAGCATCCAGGGCATCGCGATTGGTGGGTGGAATGCCAATCCGATCATCGTCACGATTGCCGTTGCCGCGGTCCTGGAAGGCGTGGCGGTCGCTGCCTCTAATGGCGTCACCATCAATCCCGTCGGTACGGATTACCGCCTGCTGAACGAGCGTGTAATCGGTCTCCCCGTCGGCTTTTATGTCCTTCTGATCGTTGCGCTCATCGCCGAACTGATCTTGCGATACACGAAGCTCGGACGCATGATTTATTTGATGGGCGATCGGCGCGCCGCAGCGAGGGTTGCGGCCTTGCCGCTGACGGGAATTGGCGTCGGCGTCTTCGCCTTTGCGAGTTTCACCGCAGCGCTTGCCGGTATCTTCATGGGGACGTTCAACCATTCTGCGTCGCTGCTCTTAAGCCGCGGCACCTTGAGCTATGATGCTATTGCCGCTGTTCTGATTGGCGGCACGGCCATTGGCGGCGGGCGCGGCAGCGTCCTGCGCAGCATGCTCGGCGTCATCGTCATAGCCGTCGTGACGGACCTCGTCCTTCTGCAGGGCTACTCCGTCGGGGCGCAGATTGCCGTGAAGGGTCTGGTGATGACAGCATTCGCGCTCGCGATCCATTTGCGGCAGGCGGCCAGCGCATGACCGATCTCACATTCCGCAATGCTGCCCAGCGGCAGCGCCGCATACGCGCGCTGACGCCACTTGCCGTACTTTTGACGATGGCGATTCTCATCATCGGCTTCTCGATCGCCACGGGGACGAAAATCTCGATTTTCACTGTCTTCAATACGTTTCAGAACGCTGCAACTCTGGGGCTTCTCGCTTTGGCCATAGGCCTGACGGTGATTGCGGGCGAGTTCGATTTGTCATCGATCGCGATGTTCACCCTGGGCGGGATCCTCGCTGTCAAATTCGGAGAAACCCAGCCATTGCTGGGGATCGGTATTGCGCTCCTCGCTGGGCTGATAGTGGGCTTGCTACAAGGGTCGATCATCGTCGTAACCGGCATTAGTTCGGTGCCGCTGACGCTTGGAACCTTCATAATCTTATCGGGCCTCAACCATATCGTCGCGGGCGAGGCGATCCTTGCCTATGCCAATTATGATGTCGGCCTTTGGCTGGACGACAGCATCCTCGCTATCTTCTCGCCGCGAAGCCTGATCGTCCTGGGCCTCTTTGCCATCATGTGGTTGGCGATGCGGTATACTCGTTTTGGCCCAGCGCTGCGCGCGACCGGTGCTGATCGCCGCGCAGCCCTTGCCTCGGGCATTTCGGTTTCGGGAACGACCTTGAGCGTCTTTGTTCTGTCGGGGGTGTTCTGCGCACTGGGCGGCGCGCTTTTTGCCTATTCCACGACCGCTGCAAAATACGATATCGGCCTCGATCCATTCATATTCGCGGTAACGGCCGTTCTTGTTGGTGGTGTTGCCATGGATGGTGGGCGCGGCGGCGCCCTGGGCATACTTCTGGGCGTTCTTGCAATGAGCGCGCTTGATACTTTCTTCCTGCAACTTGCCTTGCCGACCTTCCTGGTCGACCTCGTGCGCGGCGCTCTTCTCCTCATAGTTGTTCTGATCGAGGCGCCCGATCTTGCGCGTAAACTCACGGCCTGGCGCAATCGCCGTGCTTCGAAGGCGATTGCTGTTGAACCCGCCCCTTGATGGCGGCTTGCCTTAAGACCGCTTCCGCCGGGATGCGCTGGTATCTGAGGGCGTACTGGCCGCCCGCATCATGATGTCGGCTGCATCGGATATGTCGGCTGCCACGGCCCTTTTTGCCATGACACCATCGCCCTTCTTGAAGCCCTCTATAACCGCTGCGTGATGATCGAGCCCCAAGCCGATCATGGCGCCTTGGCGCATGATATTGAGCCACGGGCCTGCTCTCAGCCAGTATCGCTCGATGGTGGCAAGCAAAGCCGGCGATCGCGCCGCCCCGTAGATCAGGAAGTGGAAGCGGCGGTTCAAGACGAGATAGTTCTTGGCGCCGCCCGTCTTCTTGGCCGCCAGCAACATGGCGCCGTTGACCTGCTCAAGTTCTTCAATCTCGCCCGTTGTAACGGTCGCCGCCGCCCATTCGGCAGCCCCGCCCTCGATCATGCACCGAACTCTGACAAGATCGGAAATCGCCTCGACATTGGCTTCGGGAACCAGAACCCCCCGGTTGAGATGATCGACCAAGGCATTTTCGCTTGTCAGTCTCTGAAGGGCCTGGCGGACCGGCATGGGGCTGGTGTCGAAGCGCTCTGCCAATTCACGCACAATAAGCCTCTGTCCGGGTTGGAAGTCGCCGTTCATCAGCGCTTCCTTCAATTGCTCGTAAATCAGATTATGCGCTGCGCCGCTTTTTACGCGCTTGCTGCGCTTCTGGACTCCCTGTTTCACAAGCCCCTCTTTCGCCCGGCACGCCGTCTCACGATTTGATCAAATCTCTCATCCCTTATAGGCGACTTGGAAAGCGCATTACAAGCAGCCGCCCGACGAGGACCGGCGTTGCACCATCAAGTTTCCGCGCTCTTGTCGGCGATGATTGAAACAAGAAAAGCTCCCAATCGAGTTGACTGGGAGCCTTAGGGAGGGGCGTCAGCGCCGCGAAAGCGTCAAGGCATTCCGCAGATCATCCCTGAAGCGACCATGCTCCTCGGCTTTTTTCGAGGCGTCCGGTATCCGCAACAAGTAAGACGGGTGTACGGTCACAAACCCTGACAACTCACCAAATTGGGCCGCACCCCGCTCCCTGGTTACAGACACCGACCGTCCGGCCAGCGCGCCAGCCGCCGTTGCACCCATGGCAACAATCAATTTCGGAGCGACAATCGCGATCTCCCGATCAAGCCACCATTTGCAGGTCTGCACCTCACCGGCATTGGGCTTCTGATGGATACGTCGCTTGCCACGCGGCTCGTATTTGAAATGTTTGACTGTATTGGTGACATAGAGATTGTCGCGCGACAGGCCCGCCGCGCCCAGCGCCCGGTCGAGAAGCTGGCCGGCAGGCCCGACAAATGGTCTTCCTTTCAGATCCTCCTCATCACCCGGCTGCTCACCTACCAGCATGATCGGGGCATCGCTCGGTCCTTCCCCGGTGACCGCTTGGGTCGCGGCACAATGCAAGGGACACCGCTTGCAGCTTGCAATCTCGGCGTTGAGCGCCTCGAGCGAACCCTCGTTCACATCGACGATTGTCTGTGCGGCCTTGATCAGTTTCTCGGCAAAGCGCGGCGGCGGCAGCGGCGCACGCGCCTCCATGTCCTCGACACGCAGTCGAGCCTTGGCGACCATCTCGGGAATGAGGGCCGTCTCGGGCATGTTGGCCCAATACTGCTTCGGCATCTCGGCGAGCATTGCCTTCGTCCGCAATCGCGCCGGATTGAAAGTCGTCTTGAAGTAAGTGAGCCACACATCATCGAGCACGGCATCATTGGACTGCTTCGGCTTGGTGACCGGTGGGCCAAAACTTAACCGATCCTGGTCCCAATGCGCCGTGCCGATCGGCGTGGCGATGAGCCAGTTCATCTTGTTGAAGCGGTCGACGAAGAACGGGATCGCGCGGCGCAGGATGAAATGCTGCGGCTCGAACCAACTTGTAAAGACTTGCGCACCATCGAAGCTCTGCTCGCGAAAGCGGACGAAGGCATGCATCTTGTGAATGTCGCGGCGGACGTGATGGGCATATTTCTGAAGTCGCGCCACGGTCGCATCGGCATGGTTCAAGGCCAATTCCCGCTCGCCGCGCAGCGATCGCCACATGACTTCATAGAGAAGCGCGAAACGATCATGGGCGGAATTGCAGATGGCATCACGAAACAGATCTGCAAAGCAGCGCGGTACCGAGAAGGCCGGCGCCTCGCTCATTTGGGGCAATGGCGCAAACAGCGACGGTTCGTCGCCGGCAACAAAATCGAGTTCGGATGGCGCGACGCCATTGGCGATACCGCGCCGCGCGATCGCGCGAAAGGCTGCTTCATCGGCATCGGGCGCGAGGCACGCGAAATACTTCATGCAAAAAGATCAAGCTGCTGCACCGGCTTCAATCGTGCCTTGTCCAGAAGCCGCGCGTCGTCGAGAAGCGCCGTCGGCCGCCAATCCTCGGCCATGATGAAAGGCCGCGCGCGCGTGATCGCGCCCGAGATCCGCGCGACATCCGCAAGACGAAGCCTGCCGCTGCGCCTTGCGACAATGATGCGATCGACGGCCTTGACCCCGATCCCCGGCACCCGCAACAGCATTTCCCGCGCGGCCCGATTGACGTCGACGGGAAATTCACCGCGATGCTGCAGGGCCCAAGCGAGTTTCGGGTCGATATCCATGGGCAGCATGCCCTCTGGTGCCGCCTTTTCGAGATCGCCGATGGCAAAGCCGTAAAACCGCAACAGCCAATCGGCCTGGTAGAGCCGGTGTTCACGCCATAAGGGAACCGGGCTATCCGGAAGATCTGAGGACGGATGCCCGGTCGGACTGAAAGCCGAGTAATAAACGCGCTTCAGGCCATAGGACGCATAAAGCGAAACGCTACCGCGCAGGATCGAGACGTCGCTGCTTTTGTCCGCACCGACGATCACTTGCGTCGATTGCCCGGCCGGCGCGAAGCGACGCGACTGTGCGCGATTGAGCTTGCCGGGCGCGGGCTTAACATCGTCGCGATCGGCATCGATGCATCTGCGCGTCAGCGCCAATCCCTTCTTGATGGTGCCAGCGTCTTTCTCGGGGGCGTAACTGCGAAGCGATGCTTCATTGGGCAATTCGACATTCATGGAGAGACGATCGGCATAAAGCCCCGCCTCGTTGATCAGACGTTCATCGGCGCCGGGGATCGTCTTCAGATGGATATAGCCGTTGAATTGGTGATCGAGACGCAGGGCCTTCGCGACGGAGACAAGGTCGACCATCGTTTCATCTTCGCTACGCGCGATGCCTGAGGAGAGAAACAGCCCTTCGATGCAATTGCGCCGATAGAGATCGAGCGTCAGTGTCACGACTTCGGCGACGGAAAATCGCGCGCGTTCGACGTTGCTCGAGCGCCGGCTCACGCAATAGGCGCAGTCATAGCGGCAGAAATTGGTGAGGAGTATCTTGAGCAGCGAAACGCAGCGCCCGTCGGGCGTATAAGCGTGGCAAATCCCGGCCCCGGTTGTCGAGCCGATACCGCCCTTTTGCGAATTGCGCTTGGCACCCCCGGAAGACGCACAGGACGCATCGTATTTGGCGGCGTCGGCCAAAATTTCCAACTTCTGAATTAGCGTACGTGGCATTTCCACATGCCTACGTACTGATTTTGTTCTTTTTAAGGTCGGATTGGCTCAATACCTAACAACGATCGAGTTACATCAGTTTGTCGAGCGTGATCGGCAGGTCCCGCACCCGCTTTCCCGTTGCATTGAAGATAGCATTGGCAATGGCAGCACCGGTGCCGGTAATCCCGATTTCACCGATGCCGCGGGCACCCATCGGTGTGTGGGGATCTGCAATATCGGTCCACATCACTTCAATCTTCGGAACATCGAGATGAACCGGCACATGATACTCGGCAAGGCTCCGATTCATGATTCGGCCAGTCCGCTCATCGAATAAGGTCGCTTCCGTCAGCGCAAGGCCCAGGCCCATGATCATGCCGCCACGAAACTGGCTGGACGCCGTCTTTGCATTGATGATACGCCCGCAATCGAAGGAGCCGAGAAGGCGCCGAACCCTAGGTTCTCCCGTAACGGAGCTCACGGCTACCTCGGCAAAAATGGCCGACGTCGAATGCATCGACCAGCGCATCATCTCAAGAGGTGCCGGCGCATCGGCCTCGGCGCTGAGCGAATTGCGTCCGGCGCGCGCCAGGATTGAGGTGTAGCTTTCATACCGCGACGGATCACTGCCCGAGACAAGCCCACTCCTGCGACCCTCGACATCGTCAACCGAAAGCCCCGCGAGAGGCGAGTCATTGCCTGCGAGTTGTAGAAGTTCGCCCACCAGCTTGCGGTGTGCTGCGAGGACCGACAGCACCGATCGAGGCTGTCTGGCATGAACCCCCGGCGACCGGGCTCGGTGGCAGATTGGTATCGCCATACTTGAAATCGACATGTTCGATCGGAAGACCAAGCCGCTCCGCGCATATTTGCGTCTGCGCCGTGGCCGTACCCATCCCCATCTCATGCGCCGCAGTGGCGACTATCGCTGTCCCGTCCAAGATTAAGCGTGATGCGCGCCCTGGCACCAGGCATGCGGTAGTAAGGATAGGTGCCGCTGGCGCAGCCCATCCCGACAAGCCATTCCCCTTCCCGGCGACTCCCCGTTTGCTGATTTCGCTCCGCCCAGCCGAAACGCATTGCGCCCGCGTCATAGGCCTCCATGAGATGCCGCGACGAAAATTCATGTCCCGAGGTCGGGTCTTTGGCCGGATCATTGCGGCGGCGCAGTTCAATCGGATCGATTGCCAGCGCCGCCGCCAATTCATCGATCGCGCTCTCAAGCGCAAATGTGCCAATAGATTCACCCGGCGCGCGCATGAACGTGTTGGCGAGCATGTCCATGTCGGCCACTTGTTGTTCGACCTTGATCGCCCGCGCGTTATACATATGTCTGGCCGGGAAGCTGAACTGCTCCGGACAATTGTTATGCGATGTCACGGCAGCGATTCCTGAATGGATGAGCGCGGTGAGAGTACCGTCCTTCGTCGCACCGAGCGCGACGCGTTGCTCCGTCGTGGTCCTGCCGCCAACCAGACGATAGACACCTTCGCGGCTGAGTACGATGCGTACCGGCCGCCCGGCAAGCTTTGACGCGGCCGCCGCGAGAACCTGATGCCACCATAGGCATTTTCCGCCGAAGCCACCGCCCACGAACGGCGAAATCACTCTAACCTTTTCATGCGCCAAGCCGAAGATGTCGGCGATCGTTGCGGCCGTCGCAGTGACCAATTGGCTCGAATCGTGGATTGTGAGGGTATCTCCCTCCCAATTGCATGTCGCAGCGTGCAGCTCGATGGCGTTATGATTGTGGAACGGCGTCTTGTAGCGCGAATCGACGGTGACATCGGCGCTGCGAAACTCCGACTCGACATCGCCAATCTCGAGAACACTGGGTTCGCCGAGGATGCTGTCCGGATGCCGCGCTTGCGC
The DNA here is from genome assembly GCA_963805405.1 of uncultured Alphaproteobacteria bacterium. Lineage (GTDB taxonomy): Bacteria > Pseudomonadota > Alphaproteobacteria > Rhizobiales > Aestuariivirgaceae > JAEUMG01. Next base: position 52,820 of record CAWDUC010000007.1, read on the forward strand.
CTGTGCCGATGAGAATTCAATAACGGCGGATTCTTCTTCATAGCTCGCGCTGATGAGTCTGGCGGCTTGATCTGCCTGTTCCCACGTCTCCGCGAGCACCAGCGCAATCGGATGACCGTTCCAGCGGATTTTGTCATCCTGCATGATGGGTAGGGTGCTGGGGGCGGCAGCATTGGGAGCAGTCCCAAAAAGCTTTGGATCCTTCAGCCGCGGCGAATTGCGGTAGGTCATCACCAGAATAACGCCGGGAGAGTTCTCGGCAGCGCGCGTGTCGAGGTCGGTGATGCGGCCCTTAGCTATGGTGCTATAGGCCAAACTGGCGAAGACGAGGCCCGGAAGTTGTACCTCGGCGGCAAAGCGCGCCTCGCCGGATACTTTGAGCGGCCCATCAAGGCGCGAGACAGGGGTCCCAAGCGTTCCGTGCTTCAACGCCAGCGGATCGGGCGTACCTCCTGGAAGCCACGCCTCGGGCGCCAGCTTGATCGCCGTTTGCGTCGTCGTTTGAACGGCTTTCTGGAAGGCGGAAGCGATTCTATTCATGAGACAGTTCCTCGAGCACAGACACCATCACCCGCTTCGCAAGTTCGATCTTGAAACCGTTGTCGCGCAGAGGCCGGGCGGCGGCTAGTTCCAGGATGGCTGCTGCTTCGAATGCCCTGGAAGTTGCGGGGCCATTCAGCAATGCAGTTTCCGCAAGCCGCGCTCGCCATGGTTTGGGCGCGACACCGCCAAATGCGATGCTGACGGAAGATATGCCGCCATTATCCACTTCGAGAGTGGCGGCGATCGAAACGAGCGCGAAAGCGTAGCTCGCCCGATCGCGAACCTTGCGATAGGTGGAATTTCGCGAGGCTGAGGAAGCGGGAATTTCTATAGCGGTAATCAGTTCTCCGGGCCTCAGGACTGTTTCTATTTCGGGTCGTTCCCCGGGCAGGAGATGGAAATCACAGATCGCGACCTGCCTATCACCGTCGCGGCCCGCAAGATGCACGATCGCATCGAGTGCGGCGAGCGCGACGCACATGTCGGAGGGATGGGTCGATACACATAAAGGTGACGCTCCGAGGATCGCATGGATGCGGTTAAACCCATTAAGCGCATCGCAGCCCGCGCCGGGTTCGCGCTTATTGCAGCGAGCCGCATGGTCGTAGAAATAGTGACAACGCGTCCTTTGCAGGAGATTGCCGCCCGTCGTTGCCATATTCCGGATTTGCGCGCTGGCTCCGCCGAGTATGGCGCGTGTGAGCAGCGGATAGCGAGCGCGGATAAGCTCATGCTCGGCAACCGCCGTGTTCTTCGCTGCCGCACCGATAAGGACGCCACCTTCATCAGTTTCCTCGATTTCAGAGGAAAGTCCCGTGACATCGACAAGGTGGCGCGGCTGTTCGATATTCTCGCGCATGAGATCGACGAGATTGGTCCCGCCGCCGAGAAACCGGCTTTCGCCGCGGCAGCCGAGCGCAATTGCATCCGCGTTATTCGCGGCACGCGTGTAATCAAAGCTGAGCATTGGCGACGTCCTTAACAAGAGACTTGCGAACCGCTTCGATGATTCCGTTATAGGCACCGCAGCGGCAAAGATTGCCGCTCATGCGTTCTCGCAATTCATCATCATTGAGATCGGGGCGCGCCGACAGATCGTCGCTCACATAGCTGGGAACGCCGCGACGTGCTTCACGTGCCATGCCTACCGCCGAGCAGATTTGACCCGGTGTGCAATAGCCGCATTGCAATCCATCTGCTTCGACGAAGGCATCCTGCAGCTCGGCCAACTCCCTCGAAGTGCCGAGACCCTCGATCGTGACAATAGCGCGCCCTTCATACTGCACCGCAAGTGCCAGGCAGGAATTGATCCGTTCGCCATCGACAAGCACGGTACAGGCGCCACAAGCACCTTGGTCACAACCCTTCTTCGTGCCGGAGAGATGGAGATGGTCGCGGAGCAGATCGAGCAGCGACGTACGGCAATCGACGTCAAGCTCGTGGAGTTTATCATTGATACGATACTGCATTGAGGGCCCTCTCATGCGAACTGGGACAATGCCCAGCCGTCCTGAGAGTTCCTAAGCCGATGCATATGCCCAGCGTTTTCGATACTGCCCGATTTATGTGCAGGAGGCGTATCCGGGGGGGCAGGTCGCGAGCTCATTGCCGCACCGGCCTGTCAAGTGATTGATATTTCACGGCTCGGATGCCCGATGGCAGCCCGGACCTCTCACTTGACGGGTCGTGGGGGCTGCGGCAGGCTTGAACCGAACGCTTTTGGGTAAGGGCTGGGTCGTTGGGTTTGGGTGCGCACGGGATTTGGAGTCAGGAACGGATCGTTCTGGTGCTTGCCGCCGGGCTTTTTGCTCTGTCCGCCATCGCCCTCCCCGGTTTCCTTGACCCCACCAATCTGATCGCCGTCATCCGCAGCGTCTCGGTTCTCGGCCTGCTCGCCGTCGGCATGGCAATCGTGATCATCGGTCGTGGCATCGATCTCGCGGCCGTGGCGATCATGGCCATGTCCGCCGCCTGGTATTTGCAGATGCTGAACAGCGGCTGGAGCGAAGGTTCAGCGCTCCTGATCACGGCGGCGGGAGTCCTGCTCATCGGCCTCGTCAATGGCTTCCTTATCGCCTATGCCGATGTGCCCGCGATTTTTGCCACGTTGGCCAGCGCCTCTTTCGTCTTCGGCTACGTCCGCTCGCAGCTCATCACCCAGGATGCGATACCTGTCCCCTCGGGCCATTGGCTCGAAACATTGGGCCGCGTGCGCTTTCTCGACATTCCCGCCGAGGTCTTCATATTCGCCGGCACGTGTTTCCTGGCCTATCTGTTCCTGCGCTATACGAAATGGGGCCGCTACGTCTATTATATGGGCGACAATCTGCTGGCCGCCCGGAATATCGGCATTCCCGTGCGGCCGATGAATGTTCTGCGTTACGTGATTTCCGCGTTTATCGCCATGGTCGCCGGCCTCCTGACCGCATCATCGCTGCTCAGCATCAACACCCGGGTGGTGAATTCGACGTTGCTCTACGACATCATCCTCGTCGTCGTCATCGGCGGCATTGGTCTGTCGGGCGGCAAAGGCGGCATGCGCAACGTCGTTGTCGGTGCAATACTCATCGGCATCATGCTCAATGCAATGACGATCATCGACATTCCCAATATTTACCAGAACCTGATCAAGGCGACGATCCTGCTCGCCGCGATCATCATCGATAGTCTACTCAATCCGCGGGATGAGCAAACCGCCCAGCAGGGCGACATATGAAGAAGACAGGGAGAAACGGCATGTTGAAAAAACTTCTGATTTCGTGTGCGGCACTTGCCACTTTCGCATTCATGGCGTCATCGGGGCCAGCCAGGGCCGACGATGATCCGGGGCCGGCCGCCTATGCGGCTGCAATGAGCGGCAAGCGCGTTGTGCTTGTTCCAATGGCTATGGGCTTCGACCTTGCGCAGGGCTGGGCAGCGATCCTCAAGCGTGAGGTCGAGGGTTTCGGCGGCATACTCGAGACGCGTGATCCCAATTGGTCCGTCGAAGCCGGCGCGCAAGCCATCACCGAGGTCATCGCCTCCAGCACCAAGCCCGACGTGCTCGTGATCATGTCGCCTGACCTGAACTCTTATGCGAAGCTCATGAAGCGGGCGCAGAAGGAAGGCATTTATGTCGTCCTCATCGACAACCCCGCCAACTTCAAGGCCGATGCCTATGTCGGCGGCGACTGGAATCGTCTCGGCCAGATGGAAGCCGAAGCCGTCGTCAAGGGCTGCGGCGACAAGTCGAGCAAGAAGATCGGTCTTGTCCAGGGCGATCAGGTGAACGCGACAAGCCTCTATCAATATGCAGGGATCATGCAGGTTCTGGCCAAGCATCCCGATTTCGAAGTCGTCGCCAAGCCCGATTCGAACTGGGACGCCACGACCTCGCGCAACGTGACAGCGACCATGCTCCAGCAGCATCCCGAAATCTGCGGCATCATCGACTTCTGGGACGGTGACGCGACAGGAGCGGCCGCGGCGATCCGCGATGCCGGCAAGCAGGACCAGATTTACCTCGTGACCACCGGCGGCGGCGAGGAGACGGCGACTTGCGCCAATATCCAGAACGGCACATTCGACGCAGTCGTATCGACCGAACTTTACAATGAGAGCGAGGCGATGGTCGCAATGATCAAATACCTGCTCCAGAGCGGCCAGCCGCCGGGAACGGCATCGCCCTATATTTATTCGCTGCTTTCGACCGTGACGAAAGAGAACTTGACGCCGCGCAGCTGCTGGAACCTGAAGGCCCTTCAGGCCGCGGCCGGCAACTGAGGCAATCCTCGTCGGGCGGCCTCGCTTCCGGGGCCGCCCGTTTCCATTTTTCGGACTCCTGAACGATGAAGTTTCGCGAACGGCTTCAGGCCTGGCGCTACAATCTCATTCCCGATCATCTCGTCGGCGAGATCCTGACCAAGCGCTGGACTGACAACGCCATCCCGTTTTTGGCATTGGTCATCACGGTGGCGGTCTTCGGCAGCCTCATTCCAGGTTTTTTCCAACCCTATTCGCTTCAGGAATTGACACGACAGCTCGGCGAATTCGCCATCGTGGTGATCGGCCTCACCGTCGTTATGCTTGCCGGCGGTATTGATCTCTCGGTCGGCTCGATCTTCGCGCTGGCAGCATTCGCGGCCGTCTCGACCTTCTTTATATTCGACCTTCCGACGGTCGCCGCACTCGTGGCAGCTCTCGCCACAGGAGCGGCATTCGGGGCCGTGAATGGCTACCTCATCGGATATATGCGCCTGCGTGCCTTCCTCACCACCCTCGTGACGTTGGTGATCGGCCGCGCCGTCTACGACATTCTGGTCGTCAATTTCGGCTCGATGATCCAGCTTTCCAGTGCATCGTCGGATATCTGGGACTTCATCGGCGACGGCGCGGTTTTCGGTTTCTCGGTTCCCGTCATCGCTGCGATCATTCTTGCGATCGTGGGACATATTGCACTGACACGATCGCGGCCAGGATGGCATGTGCTGGCGGTTGGGGGCTCAAGGCGCTCCGCACATAACTCCGGTATCAAGGTGCGCCAGACGGTATTCTTTTCATATGTCATCTCCGGACTCTGCGCGGGCTTCGCTGGCTTTCTCATTGCTTGCAGGCTCAGCGGTGCGGGCCCGGGTACGGGACTGAATCTTGAGATTCTGGCGATCACCGCAGCCGTCGTCGGCGGCAACTCGCTGGGCGGCGGCCGCGGCTCGGTCGCCAAGTCCGTCATGGGCGCAGTCATCGTGCTTGTCATGAACAACGGCTTGATACGCTTGGGCTACGGGACCGGCACGAACCAAATGGTGCTGGGCCTGATGCTCGCGGTTGCCGTGATCCTCGACATCCGCTGGCTGAAGAATTGCCATAAGGTGCTCGACGAACTTTATGTCGCGCCGATTTACCATCGGATGGGAAAGACACAGTCGGCGCTTCCCGACAGTGCCTCGCCCTACGCGCTCAACAACAGGATCTCCAAGACCGAATATATCGGGCTTGGCGAACTCGAAGGCCCGGAAGATGTCGTGCTCGACCGCGACGACCATCTTTACTGCGGGACGCGCCATGGCGAGATCATCCGGTTCTTTGCTCCTGACTACCGGCGCTCGGAAGTCTTCGCCCATACCGGCGGCTTTCCATTGGGACTTGCGATCGACCGCGACGGCAATGTTCTGTCCTGCGTCGGCGCCATGGGCCTGTACTCCATTTCGCCTTCGGGTGAGGTGAAGCAGCTCTCGGCCGAAACCAATCGCTCCTATACATCCATTGTGGACGACGCGCGCTTGCGCGATCCCAATGACCTCGACATCGCGCCCGACGGCAAAATCTATTTCACCGATTCCACGACGCGCTACGATGCGCATGACTGGGCGATTGATTCAATCGAGGGGCGCCCGACAGGACGCCTCCTCGTCTTCGATCCCAAGACCGGCGAGACGCGGACACTTCTCGACAATTATCGCTATGCCAACGGTGTCTGCATGGCGCATGACGGAAAGTCGCTCTTTTTTGCCGAGAGCTGGGCTTGCCGCGTGCATCGCTACTGGATCGAAGGTCCAAAGGCCGGGACCGCCGAATGCGTGATCTCCGACATGCCCGGCTATCCCGACAACATCAACCGTGCATCCGACGGCAATTACTGGATGGCCTGGCTCGGCATGCGCACGCCAAGCTTCGACTTGGCGCTCCGCCATCCCAGCTTCCGCAAACGCATGAGCCGCAGGTTGCCACAGGACGAATGGCTCTTTCCCAACATCAATACCGGGGGCGTGGTCAAGTTTGCCGAAGACGGAACGATCATCGAGACCTTGGGAGACTTGACCGGCGAGAGCCATCCGATGGTGACCTCGATGCGCGAGCATAAGGGCTATCTTTATGTGGGCGGCATCCTCAACAACCGGGTCGGTCGCTACAAGCTGGAGCGCGCCGATCCCTCCTGGACTGGCCCCGTATCCTATTGGGGACAGCGGGCTTGATGTTCTTCGATCCTATCCTCGATTTTTTTCGCGGCAAGGCGATTACGATTCCGACAATGGATGGCGCCCTGAAGCCGAACACGGCTCTCGATCAGGCCACATTGGTGGCTGCTGCCGAAGCTCCCGACAACCTCGCCATGCTCGATGGCGCGCTGGTCTATTCCAGTGGCAAGGGGATTTGGCGGATCGAACCCAACGAACAAGTGATGAGCTTTGCCGCAGACATATCCGCGGTGGCATCCGAAGGGAAAAACTTCGCGGTGGCTCTCGATGACGGCAGCATAATTCTGGATGGCAAGCCGATCGCGCATTTCAAATGTCCAACCGCGCTTGCCTTCCATGACGGCGCCCTCCTCGTCTGCAATGGTTCGAAGGATTTCAGGCCGAGCGAGTGGGTAATCGATCTGATGCACCGAAACGCCACGGGTTCGGTCTGGCGCTTCGATTTGAACGGCGGGGGCCAACGCGAGCTTGCCTCGGGCCTGGGATTCGCCAGTGGCATTGTCGTCGACAGATTGCGAGATCGTCTCGTCATCAGCGAAAGCTGGCGGCACCGGCTCTTGGCGATACCGTCGAAGGGCGGCTCCCCATCCGAAGTGATCGCAAGGCTTCCAGCCTATCCTTCCCGCATGTGCCGAGCCGGCAACGGCTACCTGTTGTGCCTCTTTGCACCGCTCAACCGGCTCGTTGAGTTTGTGCTGCAGGAGCCGGATTATCGGGCCGACATGATGCGCGAGATCGAAAGCCGCTTCTGGATTGCGCCGACGCTAACGCCCGCCGCGAGTTTCCTGGAGCCGCTGCAGAATGGCGGCGTGCGGAGCATGGGCATTCACAAGCCGTGGTCGCCCTCGCGTTCTTATGGGCTGATCGCCTTGCTGGACGAGAATTTCCAGCCGGTGACGAGCTATCACAGCCGGGCCAATGGTCGCTTTCATGGCATGACATCCGCCATTCTGGCCAACGACGAAATTTATGCAACGTCGAAGGGCGGTCATCACGTTATTCGCTTTCCTCTCGCGGAGGCTAAGCAATGAAATCCATTATTGAAATGAAAGGAGTGACCAAAGCCTATCGCGGCGTCCCCGCGGTAAAGAATGTAGACTTCACCTTGGCGGAGGGCGAAATCCACGCCCTGCTTGGCGAGAACGGCGCTGGAAAATCGACCTTGACCAAGATCATGGCGGGTGTCGTCGACGCGACATCCGGCGAAATGCTGCTCAATGGCAAGACGGTTGCATTTTCCTCGCCCTATGAAGCCTTGAGCAATGGCATCGCGATGGTCTTTCAGGAGACGAGCCTGGTGCCCTCGATGACGGTCGCGCAAAACATCTATTTGGGCAAAGAAAAATTCCTCAACCGGTTGCGCGGGATATACATCGCGGCACAGCAGTTTCTCCAGTCGCTCAACTTCACCGTTGATCCGGCCGCGACCGTAGCTTCGCTTGGCGCTGCGAAGCGCCAGATGGTCGAGATCGCGCGCGCGGTTCATCACAAGGCCAAGGTCATCATCTTCGACGAACCCACGGCCTCGCTGACACCTGAGGAAAAGCGCCATTTCTTTGCCCTGATGCGAAGGCTCAGGAACTCCGGTGTATCCATCGTCTTCATCAGCCATGCGCTCGAAGAGGCGCTGAACCACGCGGATCGGATCAGCATCCTGCGCGACGGGGAACTCATCGAGAGTGGACCGGTCGCAGATTTCGACCGCGACAAGATCATTCGCGCCATGGTTGGGCGGACTCTGTCTGGCGATATGTACAACCGACGCCGCACCGCGGCAGATATTCGCAAACGCGGCGAGCAGATACTCTCCGTGCGCGACGTTTCGATGGGAAACATGGTGCGCAACAATTCCTTCTCGATATTCGAGGGTCAGATCACCGGCGTGTTCGGCCTGGTCGGTTCGGGGCGCACCGAAACGTTCAAGATAATCTCAGGCATTTTCAAGCGCGACTTCCTGCGTGGCGGCGAGATCGTATTTGAGGGAAAGCCGGTCCGCTACACCGTGCCGGTTCATGCCGTCCGCGATGGCATCATCTATGTTACCGAAGACAGGAAGCTCGAGGGCTTCTTTGAGACGATGTCGATAGCGGAGAACTTCTTTTCCGGCGCATTGGCCGCGGGACTCACCAAATCCAGGATCGTGAGTTATTCGGAAATGCACGACATCGCCGCACAATGGTCCAAGCGGCTGGACGTCAAGGCCATCAACGACAATGCTCGCGTTGTCGAGCTTTCAGGCGGCAACCAGCAGAAAGTCGTGATCGGAAAGGGCCTTGCCCAGAAACCGCGCCTGGTCATTTTCGACGAACCGACACGCGGGGTCGATGTAGGCGCCATTGCGGAGATCCACCGGTTCATCAACGAACTCGCCGACCAGGGTCTCGCGGTCGTCGTCATCTCCTCTTACCTCCCCGAGATCATGAATCTTTCGGATCGCATACTGGTCTGCCGGCAGGGTCGCATTGTCGAAGACGTCTCGCCGATCGATGCGACAGAGGACATGATCATGTTCGCCGCCGTCCATTAGGGCTAGGCTAGCCTCAAACAGGCCAACAGGAATCGGAAAATTATGTCCAGCAAGAAGGCAGCCATCGTTACCGGCAGCAGGCGTGGTATCGGCCGCGGCATTGCGATCGCGCTGGCGCAAGCCGGCTTCGACCTGATCATCAATGACGTTATTCGCGACGGCGATGCCGAGACGACATTGACTCTTGCGATAGAGCACGGTGTCAAAGCTCATTTCATGTCGGCCGACATTGCCGACATCGCCAGCCACGCAGCGCTGGTCGAGGCGGCCTATCACCATTTCGGCAGGCTGGATTGCCTCGTCAACAATGCCGGCGTGATGTGCGTGCGCGGCGACATGCTTGACTCGACGCCGGAGGATTTCGACAAGGTGCTCGGCGTCAATCTTCGCGGAACGTTTTTTTTGACCCAGGCCGCCGCGCGGCGGATGATCGCCGAAGATCCGCATCGGCAGGGCCGCAGCATCGTCACGATCACCTCTGCAAATTCTGTGATGGTATCACCGGAAAAGACGCCCTACTGCCTTTCCAAATCAGCCCTCTCGATGATGTCACAGCTTTGGGCCGTGCGCCTTGCCGAACACAATATCGCGGCCTTCGAGATCAGGCCGGGCTTTATCAAAACGGCGATGTCGGCGCCTGCCGGCAGCCGCTTTACCGGAATGATCGAGGCGGGCGCGACCCCCATCCGGCGGTGGGGAACGCCCGAGGACGTCGGCCGCACGGTAGCGAGCCTCGCAACCGGAGCGCTTCCATACAGTATCGGCCAGCCGATCAATGTTGATGGCGGGCTGCTGGTGTTTCGACTCTAGAGCAAGAGTGCTGGCGGCGTTCGTTTGCCCGCGATGGCGCATGCACCTCGTGGCGATGGCCTAGCGCAGCGGGCCTCGTGGTTCGCGGATTGATCCGTACACGAACCGTCATGCCAGCGAAAGCTGGCATCCATCGCGATCAGATTTGCTCTGGACCCCAGCTTTCGTGTTCTGTGCCGGGTGTGGCCCTCGTGGGAGAAGGCGGACAACGAATTTCCCTCCCCCTTGTGGGGAGGGATCAAGGGTGGGGGTTGCGCTGAACGTCCAAACCCCCACCCGAAATTTGCTTCAGGCTTTGCCTCGCAAATTTCGACCTCCCCACAAGGGGGAGGTTGAAGGCACGCATAAAAATACCCCTCGTCCTCAAGCGCGCGCGAAGGCGCGCCTCGAAGGATGAGGGGTGATGAAAACAAATCTGTATACGGACTAATGTTACGACGTGTCGTCGAGCGGCGGGTGCATGCTTCGCGCGAGCCAGTGGCACTCTTTCAGGATCTCGTCGACCTCATGGATGGCCCGCTGGCGGAATCCTGGCGGCCGGCCGGGTCGCATGGGGCTCCAGCGTTCGGGCCGGCGGTCTTCCTTGGGACGCGCCTCCCAGCGTGCGAGCCGCAGGGCGTGGCGCGGGATGTCATTGAGTGCATCGACGACGGCCACGAGGCGGCGGATCAGGTGCTTCGCACTGACCATGCCGTCATCGACGACTTGCTGCTGCTTTGCCTGAGCGGCGGCGATCTCGGCCTGTTTCTGCTCAAGGAATGACTCGATGGAATGGACGTGGGGCTCCGGGCCACGGCGCTTCTTCCTGAAACGGCGGCCAATACGCTTGAGCGGATCGAACAGGTTGAACAGGAAGCCACGCTTGCGTTTGGGCTTGGCTTCGACATCGGATTCGCTCTTTTCGCTGCTCGGCGTCTTTGTCTTCTTCGGCGCTGCCGGAGGCCCGGGCTTATACGCGACCTCGATCTCGCGGGCCGCGGCGACGATCAATCTCCGGGCTGCCGCATTCCGCCGTCCGCAAAATGCGCAGCACATGGCGGTGGAGAGGCTTCGACAATCCTCTCGACGCTGCCACCCCCGGTCAGTCCGATCTCGGCGCACAATTTCAAGACCTCGCCCAAGAGCGGCAATCGCCAGCGTTCGATAGTGGAAGCTATGTCCATATCACGCGACTAGAACATAAAACGAACCTAGTCAAGCCGAAATTGTCGATGTTCGGTCCCTGCCGGGAATGACGAAAATCTAGCTCAGGCCAAGCAGCTCCACGGTTTTCAACGACTCCTCGTCCTTACGGACAACTTCGAGCTCCAGCATCGTGCCGCATTCGATGCAGGAGAACGCGCGCAACTCGAGTTCCCGGTGCAATCTTATATGCGGGCCGCAGCTCGAAGGCGGCACGACGGCGCGATGCGCCATCGCCTTCCAGTCGCCGTCGGCCCGCCCGTAATCGGCACCGCAACAGCAATGGAAATGCCGATCCTCGCCGACATAAAAATCTGGACGAGCCGGAGTTGCGCTGCCGGCGGTACTCGCTTTGGTTTTGCACCAAGGCGGGCGGCGCGCATCTCATCGCGCAAGGAAGCTGTCGCGGCCTCATCGACCGCTCCGTCACCGCGCAACATCACGCCATAGAGAGCCTTGGCGGATTCCCGCGTCACGAAATCGGTCGCGACATCATGGGCAACGCGGCGAGGCTCGCGGCGCAAGGGATCGCCATATCCGCCCCCACCTTGGAACGTATAGGCGAGCACGTCGCCGCGCCCGATATGAAAACCGCCGGGCTTTGCACCAATGTCGCGCGCGCCGGGATCGCGCATCACGGCATCGGCCGATGCGTAGCGATCGAGGAGTTCCGCGCTGTCGCTGTTCGATTGCTTGAGATAGTGGTTGGCGACAGCGCCGGGAAGTCCTCCGAAGAGGCCCGTCGAATTGGGAACCTCGATTCCGTGACCGACGAGTGTCGCATCGAAACCATCGATGTCATGCGGCGTCAGGCCGACCGATGTCGTGGCGCCGCCGCGCATGCGCCCTGGCCCTCCCGTATCGGAGACGAAAGAGCGGAAGAGATAGAGGATCGGGCTTGATGATTCATTTGCCTCGACATTGGCGATCGAGGGCCGCGGCACATCGTAATCGCCGGAACCATCCAATCCATCCTGATTGATCGAGGCACCACCCCCGCCTGCCATCGAATTGAGCAGGAACGCACCGAACTTGCTGCCGTCGCGATCACGGCCGCCGAAAGTCAAAACCGACATCTGGCCCTTGGTCACGGCTTGCGCTTCACCCACGGTCTTTTCTGTCATGCTGACGAGACGCGAAAGGGCGGCGACCGCGACATTCATCACGATCCACACCGTCGAAATGGTGGCGCCCGATACCGGCGCCGGCCAGCTCGCATTGCAGACGATGCCTTCGGGCGCGCGGATGGTGACGGGTCGCAACACACCCTCGTTCCAACGGATATCGGGGGCGAGAATGGGCAACAGGCCGGTAAGGAGCGCGCCCTTCATTCCAGACCATGTGCAGTTGATGAAGCCGGGCGCCTGCGGCGACGTTCCCGTCATGTCGAATGTGAGTTCATCGCCGCGCTTCTCGACGGCAAGACAGACCCGATAAAGCGCATTCGACAGGCCGTCATGGTCGATGTAGTCGCGCGCCCGATAGATCCCATCGGGCAGCGAGCACAGGCGTTCGCGCATGCTGCGCTCGGATGCATCGATCTCGGCATGCATGACATCGACGACGGTGCTTTCGCCATAGCGATCGAACAATTCATGAAGACGCCGCGCCGCGACATTATTGGCGGCGATCATGCCCTTGAGATCGAGGCCGACGACATCCGGCAGCCGGGTCATGCCCATGATCATCTGCCAGATATCCTCGCGGATTTCGCCGTTCTCGACGATCTTGATGCCCGGCAACAGCATCGCCTCCTGCTGAACGTCGGTTGCCGAATAGGCCCAGCTCCCGAAGCTCATGCCGCCCGTGTCGAGCTGATGCGCGCAGGAACCCGCCCACGCGATCAGTCGACCTTGCGAGAAGATCGGCGCGACGATCGAGACATCGGGCTGGTGAATGGCGCCCTTATAGGGATCGTTCAGAATGAACATGTCGCCGTCGCGAATGCCTGGATTCTTCTCGTACCTTTCGATGATGCTGCGGATCACCGTCGACATGGTGCCGGTGTGGAAGATGACCTGCGGGCCCATGGTGACGATCGAGCCGTCGGCGAGATAAAGCCCATTATTGAAGTCCGTCGCATCGGTCACGACCGGCGAGCCAGAGATCGACTTGAGCGTGATCGCCTGCTCCTCGGTAATCGCCTGGAGCTTGTGGCGGATTACTTCGAAAGTGATCGGATCGAAGGATCGTTGTGTGGATTCAGGCGAGGCGGTCATGCGCGCGCTCCCAGTTCGATCACCAGATTTCCGAATTTGTCGACGACTGCGGTCTGTCCGGCAGCGACGTGAACCGCGGTCTGCGGATGCTCGATCATGGCCGGCCCGGAGACACGCTCACCAATCGGGAGATCCTGCCACTTCCACACTGGCGTTTCGATCCAGGCATCGGCGTCGGTATCAAATATGGCGCGCGACTGGGGTTTCGGGCGAACAGTCGCGGCGGGGTGGTGCGGAACCGGCTTGCGGGTTCGCCCCAGGCCTTCGACACGGAAGGTCGTGAGCTCGATACCCGCTTGTCGAAAGCCCGATCCCTTGCCGTAAAGCGCCTCATAGGTCTTCTCGAACAACGCGACCGCCGTGACGATACTCTCCCGCGTGACTTGGCCGGCTGCAAACGGCACCACGATGTCGTGAGTTTGCCGGCGATAGCGCATATCGACGGTGCGAAACATGTCGGCTTGCGCTTTCGCGACACCCGCGGCTTCGACGCGCTTGAGACACTGGGCATCGAGCTCTGTGAAGATTTCATCGATGGCGGCGGGATCGAGGCCGGTCCAGGGTTCCGCAGCACCTCCGCCGCCGCGCATGATCGCGGTGCGCTCCACCGATTGATGGATGTCGGAGGCAAGCGCGCCATAGGCCGAATGCGCCATGCTGGTGGCCGGAACGACAATGCGCGGCACACCGAGATCGGCGGCGAAGGACGCGCAATGGACGGGACCGGCACCGCCATAGGCGAAGAGCACGAATTCGCGCGGGTCATAGCCGCGACCGACTGTTACTTCGCGCAGGATGTCCGCCATATGGGCATCGACGACGCGCCGGATGCCTGCAGCCGCCTGCTCGACCGAAAGGCCAAGCGGAACCGCAATCTGCTCCTTGATCGCGGCGATGGCCGCCTCGCGATCCGCATGCATGCGGCCGCCGAGGAAATTAGAGGCCGAAATAATGCCGAGCGCCACGTCTGCGTCAGTCACGGTGACCCTCGTGCCGCCGCGCCCGTAGCAGACGGGACCCGGATTGGCACCGGCACTTTCCGGACCCACGCGCAACAGGCTGTTCTCGACCCGCGCGATCGATCCGCCGCCGGCGCCGATGGCGCGGATATCGATCATCGGCTTGTTGAGATGATAGCCGCCCGATTCATGCTTGGTCGAAATCAGCGCCTTGCCGTCGACGATAAGCCCGACATCAAAGCTCGTGCCGCCCATGTCGGTGGTGATGACATTCTGGTGCCCGAGTGCCTTTGCAAGATGCAGCGAGCCGAGCACGCCGCCGGTGGGACCGCTGGCCACAAGTTGCACCGGCTGGCGCGCCGCTTCCTTGACCGGCATGACGCCACCGGCGCTGTTGAGAATATGGAAATTTCCGGTGAAGCCGCGATCGCGCAGGAGATCTTCCATATTCTCGAGATAGGTCACGACCTTGGGTGCCAAATAGCTGTTCAGCGCCGTCGTGGCGGTGCGTTCATACTCGCCGAGAATGGGCGCAAGATCGCAGGAGATGCTGACATAGGCATCGGGCTTCATCTCGCGGATGATCGCGGCGGCACGGCGCTCATGCGCTTCGTTGCGAAACGACCAAAGGAAAGTCACCGCGAAAGTCTCAGCACCCCGAGCGGAAAGATCATCAACCGCCTTGCGCACATCGGCATCCTCGATGGGGACAAGAATGCGACCGGCATAATCGACGCGCTCGGCGATCTCGGCGCGAAGCTCGCGCGGGATGATGGGATCGGGATAGCGCCGCCGGCTGTACCAGCCGAGCTGATCCGACGACATCCCGACGGTGAAGCCCATGAGGCGCTGCAGTCCGATCGTGTCGCCGAAGCCGCGCGTGGTGAGAAGGCCGGTCCTGGCGCCGGTGCGCTCGATCAGCGCATTCGTCGCCTGGGTCGTGCCATGTCCGAAGGTCTTGATACGCGTGAGAAGCTCGTTGGCTTCGATGCCGAGGCCTTCCGCGGCGACGGCGATTGCATTAAACACGCCCTTCTCAAGTGCGCCCGGAGTGCTCAGCGCCTTGGCGGTGCTGATCTTGCCGTCATCATCCATCAGGACGAGATCGGTGAAGGTCCCGCCGATATCGATACCGAGATACACTGAAGTCCTCCCGCGCGCGCCGTCGTTATTTGTTCTTATGCAGGCCTACTATGAAACAGATTATCATGATCGGTAAGCCGCTCAGTCATGTGCGCAGCCCATATCTCATCCGCGATCTGATCCGGACGGATGGCGGCGACATAACGGTCATGACGCAAGAGCTCGATCATGCCGATCTGCCGAATTTCATGGCGTCGCTGCGGCAGCGGGACGACGTTCTGGGAGCCATCGTAACAACACCGCTGAAATCCGCAGTATGCGCCTTTGCCGACCGGCTTACGGCGGACGTCGGCTTCATAGGTGCATCGAACTGCATTCGTTGCGATGACAGTGGCTGGATCGCCGCCAATTTTGATGGCTATGGTTTTGCGAACGCCGTCAGGCAATATATCGACACGCTCAAGCGCCCGCGCATGCTGCTGGTCGGTTGCGGCGCTGCGGGAAGCGCGATTGCGACAAGCCTGGTTTCCATTGCGGAAATCGATTTGATCCTCTTCGATCTTGAATATGCGAAGGCCGAGAGCCTCGCCGCACGGCTGCGGACATTCGCCCCGCGATCTGCCGTTCACGCCACTGCGCGACCGGTGGCGGCGGATATCGTCATCAATGCCTCGACGATGGGCATGGAGAACGAAGACAAATCGCCAGTGCCGGACGCCATCCTCGAAACGGCTCGCGCAATCGGCGATATCGTGATCCGCGACACCGCGCTCAAGCGTGCGGCGCGCGAACAGGGCAAAGCTCTCATCGATGGCGAAGCCATGGTGCGCGGGCAGGCGCGGCTCCTCTATCGTTTCCTAACCAGTCAGGATCAATCGGAGCGCGAGGTCCTTGCCGCCTGCGCGCGGGCTGAGTAACCAGAAGACAGCAACGCGGAGACTCAAGATCATGCGACTGGTCAGTTTCAAGAAGGACGGCATCGAAGGCTGGGGCGTGGTCAAAGATGATGCCATCATCGACATAAGCCGACGTCTCGGAAAGAAATTCCCCTCAGTACAAGCGGCACTCGCCGCTTCGGCCCTTGGTGATATCGCCCGCGAAGTCCAAGCCGCATCACCCGATTTCGATCTTGCTGCCGTGAAGCTGCTTCCTCCGATCCCGGCGCCCAACAAGATCATCTGCATCGGCCTTAATTATCGCGCCCATGTCAGCGAGGGCGGCGGAAAGGCCCCGACCCATCCGTCTCTCTTCACGCGCTTTGCAGACACACTGGTCGGCCAGGACGAACCGATCATCCGGCCCGTCGTCTCCAGCGATCTCGATTATGAATGCGAGTTGGCGCTCGTGATCGGCAAGCCGGGCCGGCACATTGCGCGTGAAGTGGCGATGGGCCACGTCGCCGGCTATTCCTGCTTCAACGATGCTTCGGTGCGCGATTACCAGGTCTCGCATTCACTGCCTGCGGGCAAGAACTTCTTTGCCACCGGCGGCTTCGGTCCTTGGCTCGTGACCGCCGATGAGATTCCGGAACCGGGCAATCTTGCCTTGCGGACGCTCATCAATGGCGTCGAGGTGCAACATGGCAATACTTCGGATCTGATCTTCGATATCCCGGCGATTATTGCCTATGTCTCGGGCTTCACGCCGCTCGGGCCGGGCGATATTATTTCGACCGGCACGCCCGAAGGCGTGGGCTTCGTGAGGAAGCCGCCGCTTTTCCTCAAGCCTGGCGATGTCGTCGAGATCGAAGTCGAGAAGGTCGGGACCTTGCGCAACCCTGTCGTAGCCGAGACGGTCTAGGCGCCGACGGCCTTTGCATAGGCGGCATAGCGCCCTTCGATTGCCGCATCGGTCAGGTCGCCGTCATGCACAAGGATGCGGTAGCGCAAGGTTTCGGACTCGCCCTTCTTCACGCTCGCAGCACGATTGCGGAATGGCCCGACTGTCACGACACCCCAGTCCGTGACAAACCAGCTCTCCTCCTTCTCGGCCTTGGGCTCGGGGATAACCGTCACGCCGGCAATATGGCCGCCTCCAATGGGGCCCGCATAATCGATCCATCGCGCGCCTTCGCCGGTGATCGCTGCACCGGTCTTGCCGCGATCGTCGCGCACATGGCCCCCTGACGTCGCAGAAATCGCTTCCGCCACGCGCACATTGAAGAAAGCATGTCGTGTCGGGCCGATTGCGAAATCCCAGTCGGCAGCGCTGATCCGCGAAGCAATGTCGATGACATAGATGCTGCCTTGCGACACTATGTCGATCGTGCGCTCTTCGAGGAGGGCGATGCGTCCATTGGGCGCCGCCCATTCGATTGGTCCACGCCATTCGAGCGTCTGCACAAGCTGGAAGGACTCGTTGCCCGTGGCGCGACCTTTGACGCCGGTTTGCAGGATCGAGCCCGGCGCGCGGCCCTGGAAAGTCTCGTTGAGATAGAAATTGTAGGTGTAGTCTTCGAGACGGCCGCCCATCGCCGGCATTTTACAATGCACGTGATCGGCAGCGATCCAGCAGGAACTGTGATGCGGATGATCGGCCGGCGCTTCGGTCGTCACCAGGAATCCCGCCGGCGTGTAGAGCGGGAAAATGTAACTGCGATGCTTGCCTTGCGTGAGGCTCAAGACCTGTTTTTTGCCAAGCCGCAAGGTCTGCCGTTCGGTCGCGGCCCACGCGCCGGTCGGAAGCGCAATCGGATCTTCATCGAAACTGAAACTCATCGCTCGGACATTCCCATTTTCGGCGAAAGACTGAAGCTATTTGAGAAGCTTCGTCAATGCGGCGGAGGCGGCACTGATATCAGCTTCAAGCGCTGCCGCAACGCTGTCTCCGTCATGGGCGCTGAGCGCATCGAGAATGTGCCGGTGCTGCACATTGGACGTCAGGTAGTTGTCGGAAGCATGCAGCAAATGGAAGTACGGGCTCACCTGCAGCCATAGGGTTTCGATGATGCCGAACATCGTCTGCGAATTAGCGGCCTGATAGATGACGAAATGAAAATCATGATTGGCGCGAACGAAGGCGCGCCGTTCGTCTTTTTTTATCGCGCGGTCCATCGTCTTGCATAATGTCTCGAGCTCGGCGATTTGCGCGAGCCCGATTGCTTGCGCCGCCCAGCGGGCCGCTGTCGTTTCAACGGCGAGCCGCACCCGCGTCAAATCTTTCAGCCGCAGCGCGTCAAGATTGGGTATGCCGACCGAGCGGCCGGCCACGACCGTCAAGGCGCGCTCGGAAGTAAGCCGCGTCAAGGCTTCGCGCACAGGCATCGCACTGACATCGAAGGCATCGGCAAGACCCTGGATTGTCACGAGTTCACCAGGTGCCAAATTACCATCGAGGATCAGATCCTTGATGCGGCGATAGACTTCATCCGGCAAGGTCGCGCGCGGGACCGGGCGCGCCACCAGCTTTGCGGTCCTGCGTCGCGCGCGGGGATGAGCCTGGGCTGTCCATGGTCATATCAATCACGCTTGCAAGCCTGAAGCCTATAGATATATGATCAAAAATCATAACCAAAAAATTTCTGCTGGCCGGTCCGTGCCCCCGGTTGGCGACTGCGGCACAAGCCGCTGTTTCTTCAAAGCGGTCACATGGGAGGTAAGCATGTCATTCTTTTCGAAGTGTTTGCGTTATACGGCTGCGGCGGCCATCGCCTGCGGCCTGGCGCTTGGCGCATCGGGCGCCAATGCCGCCGATAAATTCAAGATCTTCTTGAGCATGAGCTATATCGGCAATGACTGGCAGGCCGAAGCCGCCAACATGGTCAAGGCCATGGCCGCGCATGGATCATTGGCCGACAAGGTCGACCTGCAGGTTCAGGTTGCCGGACCCAATGCCCAGCGCCAGATCCAGCAGATCAACGCCATGGTTCAGGCCGGGGCACAGGCGATCGTCGTCTTCCCGATTTCGCCGACCGCGCTCAACGCCGCAGTGAAAAACGCCTGCGACAAGGGCGTTCTGGTTTTCGCCTATGACGGCGACATCAGCGAGCCTTGCGCCTACAATATCTCGATCGACCAGACCGAGGCCGGCCGCGTGACCGCCGAATGGCTGGTCAAGCGTCTCAACGGCAAGGGCGATATCATCGTCATCACCGGCGTTCCCGGCGTTTCCGTCGACACGTTGCGCACCGCCGCCGCCAAGGAAGTCTTCGCCAAGTATCCCGACATCAAGATCGTTGCCGAAGCGGTCGGCATGTGGAGCCAGGCGGTCGCACGCACCGAGCTTTCGAAAATCCTCGCTACCCGGAGCTGGGACCAGATCAGCGGATTGTGGATGCAGGCCGGTTGCTACACCGCCAATTCGATGCAGATCGAAGCCGGAAAGACCATCGAGCAACTCCTGCCTTGTGCTGGCGAAGGTTCGAATGGCGGCCGCATCCAGATGCTGCCGGTCGGCACCGAAGTTGAAGGCGCCAATGGCACCTACACCCCAATGGGCGCGCCGCGCATCTCCTACGCCTCGCCGCCCTATTCCGGCGCGCTCGCCCTCAAGCTTGCGGTTGCCAAGCTCGAAGGCAAGGAAGTACCCAAGCGCGTGACATTGCCCTTGCCGCTCGTGACCAACGACACGATCAAATATTGCAAGGAAGGCACCTGGCAGGAAATGAAAGAGGGCTGCAACGCCTTCCCGCCGGCGCTCGTGCCGAACCCGGGCTGGTTCGCCTCGATCTTCTCGGAAGAAACACCGGAAGTTGGCCTCGGCGCTGCGCTCGTCGGCCAGCCGGAAATGTAAGACTTATACCTATCCTCCCTGATGGAGGGCGGCCGAATTGCCGCCCTCCGTTTTTTACTTCACTTGAACCGGCGGCCTGCTGCGTCATGAACGCCACGACCCACGCAATCGCACTTCATGACATTCGCAAGGCGTTCGGCGCCACTGTTGCGGTCGATGGCGCAAGCTTCGCGATAAATCAGGGCTCGGTCCACGCGCTTCTCGGCGAAAACGGTGCCGGCAAGTCGACTGTCGTAAAACTGCTCTCCGGCCTCATGCTTCCCGATTCGGGGAAGATCACCATCGGCGGCGCCGACGCCAGGCTCAATTCAGCGCGCGCCGCCCATCGCCACGGCATCCAGACCGCTTTCCAGGAAATGACCCTGGTGCGCGATCTGACCGTGCTCGAAAATGTCCTTTTGAATTATGCGCCGGTCAATGCGCTTGGTCTCGTCGAACGCCGCAAGGCGGAGGCCAAGGTCGCGGCCCATTTCGATGCGCTGGGTCTCACCGGTATCGATCTGCGCGATGAAGTCCGCGATATCGAACTTGCCGTCAAACAGAAGATCGAAATTGCCCGCGCGCTCTACCGCGAGCCGAAAATCCTGCTGCTGGACGAGCCGACCTCCAGTCTCTCAGGCCGCGACGTCGATTGGCTGGGCGACATCATCGCGCGCGAACGCGCCAAGGGCGTGACCGTCGTCTTCATATCGCACCGCCTGCACGAGGTGCGCACCTTCTGCGATCACATGACGGTCCTGCGCAACGGCCGCCACATCGCGACGGCAAGCGTCTCCGAAGTCCCCGACGCCGAAGTCATCCGCATGATCATTGGCCGATCGCTCGGCCAGGCTTTTCCGCCGAAGCCCACCGAGAAGCGCTCACGCGGCAAAGTCGTATTGGGGGCAAGGGATGTATCGGCCGGTCGCGCCCGGAACATCACCTTCGATCTCCATGAAGGCGAGATCCTCGGTATTGCCGGGCTCCAGGGCATGGGGCAGCTCAGCCTCTTCCTCTCCTGTTTCGGCATGACCGAGATCGAGAAAGGCCATATCGAAGTGGATGGCCAGCCGGTGGTGATGACCACGCCTGCCGATGCGATCAGCGCGGCAATCGGCATCAGCATGATGCCCGAGGATCGCAAGACCGAGGCTCTCTTCCTCAAGCTGAGCGGCAAGCACAATGCATCGATACCGGTTATCTCGCGCTTTTCCAGCATGGGACTCATCAATGGCAGGAAGGAAACCGAGGCGGTTGGCGAGGTCTTCCGCCGCGTCGAGGTCGATGAGCGCGCCCTGTGGACGCGCGCCGGCGCCTTTTCCGGCGGCAACCAGCAGAAGATCGCACTCGCCAAATGGCTTCTCGCGGAGAGCCGCGCGCTTCTCCTTTATGATCCGACACGCGGCATCGATGTCGGCACCAAGCATGAGATCTATCAATTGATGCGATCCTTTGCAGAAGCGGGCGGCGCCGTCCTGTTTTACTCGACCGAGATTCCCGAACTCGTTCACCTCGCCGATCGCGTGCTGGTGCTCTACCAGGGCGCCGTCGTCGATCAGGTCGAGGGTGATCGGTTGGATGAGGAGACGATCGTGCAGGCGACATTGGGCGGGCACACGTCAGCGGTTGCCGGACACGCCGCATGAGCCACGCTGAAGCCAGCAACAGTAAAGGTTTCGCCGGCTTGCGCCTCAATCGCGCGCGCGGATTGCTGATCGCGATCGCCGTCTTCATCACGCTGCTCATTATCAACGATCTCATGAGCCCTGGGCCCATGAGCTATTTCGAGGTGAGTTTTCTCTCCTCGGGCGGCGCCACACTGGCGATCGCCGCGGCGGGCCAGACGCTTGTCATTCTCTCCGGCGGTTTCGACCTCTCCGCCGGCGCGGTCATCTCTTTGGTCAATGTTGTCCTCGCCACCTACATGCAGGACACGCCGGCGAGCATTCTCGTCTGGTCGATTGCCGGCATCGGCATCGGCTGTTTGACCGGCGCCTTCAACGGATTCTTCATTGCCTTCCTGCGTCTGCAGCCGATCGTCGTCACCTTGTCGACGATGTTCATCGTGCAGGGATTGACCTTGCTCGTCATGGACAAGCCCGGCGGCATGATCCCTGCCGGACTTTCCTCCGCACTTGTCGGCGATGCGATTCCCGGCATTTTGCCGATGCCGATCGTTCTTTTGGGCATCATCCTGCTCTTGTGGCTGTGGCTGAAGCACACGCGTTTCGGCATGTCGCTATACGCGATCGGCAGCGATATGGAAGCCGCCCGCGCCCAGGGTGTCAGAGTCGATTGGGTGCAGTTTTTCGTCTATGTCATCGCCGGCGGCGTCTACGGCTTTGCCGGCGTCTTCATCAGCGCGCAGCAGGGCGCCGGCGACCCGCTTGGCGGCAATCCGATGTTGCTCCAGATGTTTGCCGCCGTCGTCGTCGGCGGCACCGCGCTTGGCGGCGGCCGGGGCGGTCCGGCGGGCTCCATCATCGGCGCCTATGTGCTGATGATCGTCGTCAACATTCTCCTCGTCTTCAATGTATCGGCCTATTATTCGACGATCGCCGAAGGCGTGATCCTGCTGCTCGCCGTTCTCTCCGGCGAACTCCGGCGCAATTCGCGTCTGGCACGTCAGGCCCGTGCCGCCATCAGCCGCCTCAAGGCATGGCGCGCCGGCCGGCTGCCGCATCAAGGGAACCGGAGCGTCAAGCAACTGCGCCTGCCGGCATCGGGCAAAGACAAGCCTGCCTCTTCGCCGGTTGCCATGCCGTCATTCCTGGTCCGCCACAGCGAGTCGCTACGCTATGCGCTGCCGGCCTATGTGTGTTTCGTGCTCGTCGTGATCACGACCCAGCTCGTGATCGGTCAGGCCCTGCTGAGCTGGAACTACTACAATTCGCTGATCGTCATTTCATCGTTTCTGCTGATCCTGGCACTCGGTCAGGGCACGGTGATCCTGACAGGCGGTCTCGATCTGTCGGTGCCCTGGACGATCGCGCTATCAGGGATATTGTTTGCGGGCTTCCTGAGTGGCCAGGATGCGCCTCTCCTCTGGGCATTGCCGCTCGTGTTGGCGCTTGGCTGCCTGATCGGTGCCGTCAACGGCTTCGGCATCACCATGCTCGGCATCTCGCCGATCGTCATGACGCTCGCCATGAACGGCATCCTGCAGGGTGCGGCATTGCTTTATTCGCAAGGAACGCCGGCCGGCTTTTCATCGCCATTGCTGCGCTGGATGATGACCGACAAGACGGGTTGGTTCACGCCGATCGTTCCGCTGATCATCCTGTTCGTGATCCTGGCCGCGATCCTTTTGACCCGTACCTCTTTCGGCCGTCGCGTCTACGGCATCGGCAATGGCGAACGTGTCGCGGCGCTCTCCGGCATCTCGGTCGAGCGCACGATCATTTCGGTCTACATGCTGTCGGGCTTCTGCGCCGCTCTCGTCGGCTGCCTGCTGACCGGTTTTTCCGGCCAGGCCAGCCTCGGCATGGGCGATGAGTACTTGCTTCCCTCGATCGCTGTTGTGGTTGTGGGTGGAACGCTCATTACCGGTGGTCGTGGCGACTATATCGGCATGGTCGGCGGCGTCCTGCTCCTCACCGCGCTGCAAACGCTCCTTGCCGGAACGACACTGCCCTATGCGTCGCGCGCCATTATCTTCGGACTTGTCGTTCTCGGCGCCGTCCTCGCCCTTCGTGAGAAACAATCATGAACCCAGCTAAACCCATCGCGGGCCAGCGCGTCATCGTCACGGCCGGTGCCTCCGGCATTGGTCGTGCGATCGCCGATACGCTCATCGCCAATGGCGCCAATGTCGCGATTTGCGATGTTTCGGACGAGCACCTTGCCGATTTCCGGAAGGCGCATCCTAAAGCCCATGCCGTGAAAGCCGATGTCGCCTCGGATGATGACGTGGCCGCATTATTCGACGGCGCCGGCAAGGCCCTGGGCGGACTTGATGCACTGATCAACAATGCCGGCATTGCCGGTCCTACGGGCCGCGTCGAGGAAATCACGCCCGCGCAATGGCGCCGCTGCATCGAAGTCTGCCTCACCGGCCAGTTTCTCTGCGCCCATCACGCCGTTCCGATGATCCGCAAGGCGGGCGGCGGTGCCGTCGTCAACATGTCTTCCGCGGCCGGCCGCTTCGGCTACGCATTCCGCACGCCCTATTCCTCGGCGAAATGGGGCATCATCGGCTTCACCCAAAGTCTCGCCAAGGAAATCGGGCCGGACAATATCCGCGTCAATGCGATCCTGCCGGGCATTGTCGAAGGCCCGCGCATGACCGGCGTGATCCGCGACCGGGCTGCGCAAGTCGGCATCTCTTACGACGAGATGGAAAGCCGCTATCTTGAGAAAGTGTCGCTCCGCCGCATGGTGAGCCCGCAGGATGTCGCCGACATGGTGCTGTTTCTCCTGTCGCCGGCCGGCAAAAATATCTCCGGCCAATCGCTTGGCGTCGACGGCAATGTTGAAGCTCTCTAGACAGGAAAGTGCATGAGTAAGGTTGCGGTTATCGGCACGGGTTTGGTCGGCAGGGCCTGGGCAATTACTTTTGCGCGCGGCGGATACGATGTCGCGCTCTTCGATCAAGACCAGGGCGCCGCTGATCGGGCAATGGGCTTCATCAACTCCGTTCTGGACGATCTCAACGCCAACAATCTCCTGAATGGCCACACGCCGGCAGAGGTACGGGCACGAATCTCAAAGGCGCCCAGCACTCAAGTCGGTGCTTTCCGATGCCGTTCACGCGCAGGAAAATGCGCCGGAAGACCTTGCCATCAAGAAGGCGCTCTATGCCGAGCTCGATGCGGCGGCCCCGCCGCAGACACGTGTTGTCGAGTTCGACATCGGCCTTGCTGCCATCGCACATCTTCCAAGGCCTGCCCGGTGCCAGGCGCTGCCTGGTCGTGCATCCGATCAATCCACCCTATCTCATTCCCGCTGTCGAAGTCGTTCCCTCGCCCTGGACCGATCCCGATGTCCTGGCCCGCACCGCCGATTTCATGAAGAAGGCCGGCCAGGCGCCGATCGTCATGAAGCGCGAGATCGACGGCTTCGTGATGAACCGCATGCAGGGCGCGCTTCTCGAAGAAGCATTCCGCATGGTGGCGGATGGTTACGCGAGCGTCGAAGACATCGATATCGGCCTGCGCGAAGGGCTCGCCTTGCGCTGGTCCTTCATGGGACCGTTCGAAACCATCGATCTCAATGCGCCGGGCGGCGTCGGCGATTATGTGCGGCGCTATCAGCAGATTTATGAAAGACTGTTTCCGAGCATGCAGCGCCGCGTCGACTGGGCCGGCGAAGTGCTGGAAACCGTCGAGCGCGACCGGCGCGAGAAGCTGGCCGAAAAGAATCTCGGCGATCGTGCCCGCTGGCGCGACCGCCGCTTGATGGCGCTGATCGCTCACAAGCGCAAAGCCGCCAAGGATATCGGATCGTAAGAGGGCATCATGGCCAAGACACGCAAAGTCATCATCACCTGCGCGGTGACGGGTTCCATCCACACCCCATCAATGTCGCCGCATTTGCCGATCACCGCCCAGGAGATCGCCGATGCGGCGATCGGCGCTGCGGAAGCCGGCGCGGCGATCGTCCATCTTCACGCCCGCGATCCCAAGGACGGGCGGCCCGACCAGACGCCGGAAGCCTTCGCGCCGTTCCTTGCCGTGATCAAGCAGCGCTCCGATGTCGTCGTGAACATCACGACCGGCGGTGCTGCCACCATGACGATCGAGGACCGCGTTCGCCCGGCCGCGACCTTCAAGCCGGAGGTCGCTTCGCTCAATATGGGCTCGATGAATTTCGGACTCTTCCCGATGCTCGAGCGTTTCAAGACTTTCAAGCATGACTGGGAGCGGCCCTATCTCGAAGGCTCGCGCGAGCGCATCTTCAAGAACACCTTCAAGGATATCGAATATATCCTCACCACCTGCGCCGAGAACGGCACGCGCTTCGAGATCGAGTGCTACGACATTGGCCATCTCTATACACTGGCCCATTTCGCCGATCGCGGCATCGTCAAGCCGCCCTTCTTCGTTCAGAGCGTCTTCGGCATCCTCGGCGGCATCGGCCCGCATCCGGAAGATGTGGCCCACATGAAACGCACCGCCGATCGTCTCTTCGGCGAAAATTATCGCTGGTCGGTATTGGGTGCCGGCCGCAATCAATTGCCGATCGCCACGCTCTCGGCCGCCATGGGCGGCAATGTCCGCGTCGGCCTTGAGGATTCGCTGTGGCTCGGACCTGGTCAATTGGCGAAGACCAATGCCGATCAGGTGAAAAAAGTGCGCCAGATCATCGAAGGCCTCGGCCTTGAGGTCGCTGGCCCGAATGATGCACGCGAGATCCTTGAACTGAAGGGCGGTAGCGCGGTGGCATTCTGATGTTGCGGATCGAAGTATTCAGCGAGCGCAAGGAAGCGCTCGGCGAAGGCCCGCTTTGGGACGTCAAGGAGCAGCGGCTCTATTGGATCAACTCCTACGGTCCGACCGTGCACCGCGCCGATGCCAAGGGCGGCGACCGCAAGAGCTGGACGATGCCCGAGCCCATCGGCTCGCTTGCCCTGCGCGAGAAGGGCGGTGCCGTCGTCTCCTTGCGTTCTGGATTCCACTTCCTCGATTTCGACACGGGCGAAGTCACGCGCATCAACGAGACGCACCCGGATGAACTGCGTCCGCGCCTGAATGACGGCAAGGTCGATCGCCAGGGCCGCTTTGTTGCGGGCTCGATGGATTTCCATGAGACCCATCCGGTCGGCAAACTCTTCCGCCTCGATCCCGATCTCTCCGTCCACACACTCGACACCGGCATCGTCTGCTCCAATGGCCCGTGCTGGAGCCCGGACGGCAAGACCTTCTACTTCACCGATAGCTATACCCGCGCCATCTGGGCTTATGATTACGATATCGAGACCGGCAAGGTCCGCTCGCGTCGCACCTTCGCGACATTCGACACCGTTGGCGGCTATCCGGATGGCGCGACCGTCGATGAGGAAGGCTATGTCTGGAGCGTCGCGGTCTATGCCTCGCGCCTCGTGCGTTTCGATCCCAATGGCGTCGTCGACCGCATCGTCGGCTTGCCCGCATTCTCGGTCACAAGCGTGATCTTCGGCGGCCCCAATCTCGATGTGGCTTACGTGACCTCCATGGCGCGGCCCTATAATGGCGAGTATCACAAGGAGCGCGAGGCCGGCATGACTTTTGCGGTCTATGGCCTCGGCGTCAAAGGCATCCCGGAACCCCGGTTCAAAGGCTAAAGCGGAGACAGAACTATGCGGATCGAAGTCGTTGTCGATGTGAAGACGATCCTCGGCGAAGGCCCCTTGTGGGATGTCGGGCTTGAACGGCTCTTCTGGATCGACAGTTTTGGCGGCGTCGTCTATCGCGCGACCCATGACGGCTGCGAGGTCCGAGCCTGGGACGTTCCCGCCAAGATCGGATCGATTGCCATTCGCAAGGACGGCAATGGCGCCATCTGCTCGCTCGCCAATGGCTTCCACGCGCTCGACTTCAAGACCGGCGAGTGCACGCTGATCCACGATCCCGAGCCCGACAAGCCGAACAACCGCATCAATGACGGCAAGGTCGACCGCCGCGGCCGCTTCGTCGCGGGCTCCATGGACACGATGGAAGAGGGCCCCAATGGCGCCTTGTATCGACTCGATCCCGATTTCAAGGTGACGAAGCTCGATTCCAACATCATCGTCTCGAACGGCCCGTGCTGGAGCCCGGACGACAAGATCTTCTACTTCGCCGATAGCTGGTCGGGGGAAATCTGGGCTTACGACTATGACATCGACACCGGCTCGGTGAAGAATCGCCGCACCTTCGTCAAGCTCGACACGTCCAAGGGCGGCGCCGCTGACGGCTCGACCGTCGATTCGGAAGGCTATCTCTGGAACGCCCAGGTCTATGACGGAAAGATCATCCGCTACGCGCCGGACGGCAAGGTCGACAAGGTCATCGACATGCCGGTGAGAAAGGGCACGTCAGTCAATTTCGGCGGACCCAACCTCGACATTCTCTATGTCACCTCGATGGCGAAACCGCCCTTGCCGCGCTTCCCCGGCGATGGCGTCTTGCGTGGCAGTCTTTTCGCCATTCACGGCTTAGGCGTAAAGGGAGTACCTGAGCCGCGTTTCGGTGCCTAATATGGGTGAGGCCATGATGCGGCCCCTTTCTCGCCGCAGCAGGACCCGTCATGGCCAACACACACTCTGAGAAGCCGGCGCCGCGAAAGATCGATCCTTACGCCTCCAAGAGTTCGCCGCCCATCACCGCCCAAAGCCTCCGCGACAGGCTTGGCGCGCTGCGCAATCTCTGGCCGTTCTTCCTCCAGGTCTGGGCCACGAGTCCGGCGCTCACCGCAACTGCGGTCGTCCTGAGACTCGCCCGCGCCCTCCTCCCCATTGCGACGCTCTATGTCGGCAAGCTTATCATCGACGAAGCGCTACGCCTTGTCGGCCTTCCGCAGCACGACGCGACACTCCAGGAATGGTTTGCGAGCGGCGACCTCAACACCGTTATTCTGCTTCTCCTCCTCGAACTCACGCTTGCCATCGCAGCCGATGTTTTCGGGCGCATCGTCGGCCTGGTCGATTCCCTGCTCTCGGATCGCTTCAATGCCGATGCGAGCGTCAGGCTGATGGAGCATGCCGCCACGCTCGATCTGGAGGATTTCGAGGACAGCGAAATGCAGGACCAGCTCGACCGCGCCCGCCGCCAGGCCTCGGGGCGGATCGCGCTGCTGTCGCAGATTTCGGGCAGGCGCAGGACATCATCACCATCGCTGAGTTCGCTGCCGGCGCTGGCTTTTTACGCGCCCTGGCTCATCGTGCTGCTGGCGATCGCGCTGGTACCGGCGTTCCTCGGCGAGGCCATTTCAATGCACACAGCTACGCGCTCAACTTCATGTGGACGCCGGAGCGGCGCGAACTCGAATATATCGCGCCGACCGGCGCCAGCCCGGAAACGGCCAAGGAGGTCAAGATCTTCGGCCTCAACGCTTTCCTGATCGAGCGCTATCGCGGCTGGCGGATGGATTCTACGCGCGCCAACCGCGAGCTTGCGCGTCCGCCGCGCCAGCTGGGGAGGCCTGCTACGACTTTGGGCACGATCGGCTACTACGGCGCCTATGCCTACATCGCCTGGCGTACGGTCCGCGGCGATTTCACAATCGGCGATCTCACCTTCCTCGTCGGCCTCCTTCCGGCGCCTGCGCAATCTGCTCGAGGATTTGCTGATCGGCTTCTCGCAGGTCGCCGGCCAGGCGCTCTATCTCGACGACCTGTTCTCGTTCTTCGCCATCCGGCCGGAGATCGTCTCGCCCGCCGCAGCCGCGCGCCTTTCCCGTGCCGATGCGCGAAGGTTCCGTGTTCGAGGACGTTGGTTTCCGATATCCCGACGCCGAGCGCTGGGCGGTGCGCCATCTCGATTTCACGCTGCGGCCGGCGAGGTGCTGGCGCTGGTCGGCGAGAACGGTGCCGGCAAGACCACGATGGTCAAGCTTCTTGTCCGGCTTTACGATCCGGACGAGGGCCGCATCCTGCTCGACGGCCATCGACTTGCAGCGACTACGACGCTCGACGAGCTGCGCGGCAATATCGGCGTCATCTTCCAGGACTTCGTGCGCTACCACTTCACGCCGGCGGAGAATATCGCGGTCGGCCGGATCGAGGCGCGTGAGAACCGCGAACGCATCGCCGATGCCGCCCGCCGCAGCCTGGCCGACGAGGTCATCGCCGCTTGCCCGAGCGCTACGATCAGATCGCTCGGCAAGCGCTTCAAGACGCGGCGTCGAACTGTCCGGCGGCGAGTGGCAGAAGATCGCCATCGCCCGCGCCTACATGCGCGATGCGCCGAGTGCTGATCCTGGACGAACCCACCGCCGCGCTCGATGCGCGCTGCCGAGTTCGAGGTGTTCCAGCGCTTCAAGGAATCTCGCATCGGCAAGACCGCGGTGCTCATCTCGCACCGCTTCTCCACCGTCCGCATGGCCGATCGCATCCTCGTGCTCGACCAAGGCGAGGTCGAAGCCATCGGCACCCATGACGAAATGCTGGCCAAGGCGGCCACTACGCCGAATTGTTCAAGCTGCAGGCGCCGGGCTACCGCTGACGTCAGG
Source organism: uncultured Alphaproteobacteria bacterium (assembly GCA_963805405.1). GTDB lineage: Bacteria > Pseudomonadota > Alphaproteobacteria > Rhizobiales > Aestuariivirgaceae > JAEUMG01. The sequence goes on from CAWDUC010000007.1 coordinate 82,935, forward strand.
AGGACGACCGGAGGCCGATGCTTGCAGGCCCATTGCCAATTCATCTAGTGTCGCCGACACTTAACAAGAAAACCTGGGAGGAATGAATGACGAAGTCTTGGTACAGCGACCTGCCCAAATTCTATCAGCGCCAGATTGCTGCGGCCGGCCTGGATGACGCCGGCCTGGCCCGCCGCCGCCTGTTGAAAGGCATGGCGGCTGCATCGGTCGGGCTGGCGATGGGCGCCTTGTCCTCGCGCCAGGCGCAGGCGGCGACGCAGATGACCTACATGTGCTGGGAGGGCTACAACGATCCCCGCATCATCGATCCCTTCAAGCAAGGCCAATGACGTCGACATCGGCTTCGACCTGATCGTCGACAGCCCCGGCGGTTTCGCCAAGCTGCAGGCTGGCGCCTCGCGCGAGGTCGACATCGTGTCGAGCGACATGCCGTGGATCACCCGCATGGGCCCGGCGGGCCTCGCGCTTGGAACTCAACCCGGACGACTATACCGACGTCTATGCGACCTTCTACGACCAGTTCAAGCCGCCCTTCGAGCCGCTGCTCGAACGACGGCAAGACCATCGGCGTCGCGACGCGCTGGGGCTGGGTCGGTCCCTGCATCAACACCGACGTCACCAAGCCCGAAGCTGTGGAAGACCTACGATCCGGTCTTCGACGCAGCCAACAAGGGCAAGATCTGCGTCATGGACTGGGGCGATTGGCCGATCCTGCCGATGGCGCTCCATGCCGGCATCAATCCTTATGAGGAACTGGACAAGACGGCGCTTGAGGAGGTGCGCAAGGTGCTGCGCGCCATGTTCAAGAACACCCGCACCCTCGTCGCCGACCTGACCCAGGCGCAGAAGGGCTTGCTCGACGGCTCGTTGCTGGGCTGCATCGGCGCAGGCTCCTACCTCACCTCGGCTGTGCGCAAGCAGGGCCACAAGAACATCATGGCCATCGTTCCCGAGCCCAAGAACGGCCTGAAACAGGGGATCATCTGGGTCGAGGCAACGGCGATCCTCAAGGAGACCGATCAGCCGGAACTGTCCCAGAAGCTTCTCAAGCACGTCGTCTCGAAGGAGGCGGGCCACATCCTGTCGCTGCTCGACACCACCTGCAATGTCGTCACCAACAAGGCGGTGGAAGAACTCTACACGCCGGAGGAGAAGCGACATTCTGCAGACCGACTACATGTGGCATGCCTGGGACAATTCCCAGATGCACCGCATCGCGCCGAACATCGACGAGATGCTGGCGATCTGGCAGGAAGAACTGGCGGCGGCGCAATAGACAACAACTGCAGCCGGAGCGCGGGCATGTCCGCGCTCCTCTCGCCCGCAGTACTCATGCCAGCAGGCATGCCATCCTCACCATTCCGAGACGTCCACAAGACCTATGGCACCTATCGCGGCGCTGAAGGGCGTTTCGCTCGGCGTCGACAAGGTGAGTTCGTCGCCCTCGTCGGCCCATCGGGCTGCGGCAAGACCACCCTGCTGAAGCAGATTGCCGGCTTCGAGGACCCGACCTCCGGCACAATCCGCGATCGAGGGCCAGGACATGGCGGGCGTTCCCGCCGCCAAGCGGCCGACCAGCATGGTGTTTCAGAAGCTGGCGCTGTTTCCGCACATGACGGTCGCGGAGAACATCGGCTTTCCCCTGAAGTTGCGCAAGGCTCGCGGCCGACGAGATTGCCGGCCGCGTCGACGAGATGATCGCGCTGATGCAGCTGAAGCCCGAATATCTGACGCGCTATCCGCGCGCAGCTGTCGGGTGGCGAGCAGCAGCGCGTGGCGCTGGCGCGGTCGATGATCTCCTCGCCCAAACTCCTGCTGCTCGATGAGCCGCTGTCGGCGCTCGACGTCAAGCTGAAGAAGGTACTTCAGGCCGAACTGAAGCGCCTGCACCGCTCGGTCGGCGTCACCTTCGTCCACGTCACCCATGATCTCGAGGAAGCGATGATGCTCGCCGACCGCATCTGCGTCATGCGCGCTGGCCGCATTCTGCAACTGGGCGAGCCCGCCGATATCTATTACCGCCCGGCCGATCGCTTCGTCGCCGGCTTCATCGGCGAGACCAATCTCCTGCCGATCACCGTCACTGTCGCGCGATGCAGCCGGTATTCGGCTATCGCTCCGAGGACATTGCCGACGCGACTGGCACCGTCACCGCCAACTTCGTCGCCGAGAATGTTGCGCCCGGCGACTGGCGCTGATGATGGTCCGCCCGGAACTTATCCGAAACTGCTCGAAGCGGGCGATGCCGGCCGACTGCATGCTGCGATGCGGCCATCACCGAAGTATTCACCAAGGGCGGAACGATGCAATACCGCGCGCGCTCGACAGGAGGGCCAGGAGCTCGTCATCGAAATCCAGGGCACATCCACTGCTGCCGATGCGATCGGCGATCGGGTCCGGCTCGGCTGGGCGAAGAAGGATATCTGGGTCTTCGCTGCCGGACCGGGGCATGACCGTGCAGGACCTGCAGATCAGGCGCTGGCGTGACCCGGAACTGCTGCTGAAGGCGCTGCCGAGCGTCGTGCTGCAGACCGACCTGCTTCCTGGCGCCGCTGGTCATGACATTCCTGCTGACCTTCCAGCGCACCCGGAATTTTCAGCTCAATGGACCTGGGACCTCTGGACCTGGACGGACATCTTTTCCAAGCCGCATTATTGGACGATCCTGGGCCATACGCTTGTTATGGCGGTCGCTCTGCGTCGTGATCTGTCTGGTGATTGCCTTTCCCGTCGCCTACGGGCTGGCCACGCGCTTCAAGGCGTTCGAGAACGAGATCAAGGTGCTCATCACCTTCGCCTTCATCACCGATGCGACGCTGAAGACTTTACGGTTGGGCGCTGTTCCTCGACAAGAACGGCGCCGCCAATTATCTGCTCATCGAGCATGGGTTTTCCGCCCGACATGGTCGCCTTCCTCTATCACCGACTGGGCGACGCTTCTCGGCATGGTCTATTCCTTGTCGGCATTCGCGATCTTCACCATCTATCTGTCGATCAGCAACATCGACCGCTCCTTGATCCTTGCCGCCTATGACGCCGGCGCCGGCAAGATCCGCGCCCATTGGGAAGTCACGCTTCCCCTGTGCAAGCCCGGCATCTGGGCGGGCAGCGTGCTGATCTTCCTCTTGAGCGTCGGCGTCTTTCCTCGAACCCAAGGTGCTGGGCGGCGGCAAGTCGCCCATGTCGGCCGAACTCATCCGCCAGACCTTCGAGACCCGCGTCAACTGGCCCCTGGGCGCCGCGCTGACATTGGTGCTGATGGTGGTCGCGGTCTTTGTCGTCCTGCTGTTTTCGCGCGTCCTCACCCTCAGGCGCGGCGGGCTGGCACCATGATGGCCAGGCTCGAAGATCGCGCGATCGATTTTATCCTGTCGGGGCAGCCTCGCTGCGATACTGATCTTCTTTTATATGCCGATCTTCACGCTCATCGCTTTTTCCTTCCAGGAAGGCCGCTTTCTGACACTTCCCTTCGAAGGTGTCTCGCTGCGCTGGTATGGCGATCTGCTTCACAATTCGCAACGCGCTCACGGCACTTTGGAACTCGACACTGATCGCCGGCATTACCACGCTCCTTGCCACCGCGATCGGCACCATGGCCGCCATCGCCGCAGTGCGCTATCGCTTCCGCGGCCGTCAGGCCTTCCAGCTCCTGGCGGGTGCGCCTCTGGCCTTTCCGCAGCTTCTGCTCGGCATCGTGCTGCTGCTGTGGTTCTCGGTTCTTGGCCGCGCTTTCAATTTCAATACCGGGCATCGTCACCGCCATCATTGGCCACATCGTATACATCACGCCATTCGCAACTGGTGATCGTGGCCGTGCAGGTCCACAATTTCGATGCCGACACTCGAAGACGCTGCCCGCGACTGCGGCGCCACGACCTGGGACATGTATCGCTATCGTCACCATTCCACTGCTCTGGCCTGGCATCTTCTCCGCCGCGATTTTCTCCTTCCTGCTGAGCTGGGGAAATTTCTATCTGACCTACAGCCTGGCCGGCTCTGCCCGGACGCTTCCGACCTTCATCTTTTCCGGCATCGCCACCGGCTCCTCGCCGCTCTATCCGGCCATCGCCACGGTGGTCTTCATTCCGGGGATACTTCTCGTGATTGTGGCTAATCGGTTGAGGAATAAGTGAAATGGGTCGATCCCCACCATGAGCCGAAATCCACGCAAGCTCGAGCCAAGCGATTCCAAGAAAAACCTGATCCTGATCGGCGATTTTCGGTTTCGGGTGAAGGACTTTGAAGAAATTGCGCACGAGGTCGTCGCCTTGCGACCCGATATTGCGGTTCATCTTGTCTCGCCGAACGACACCGCAGCCGTTGTGCCCGATGATAAATGGCGTCGCCCGACCATCACGGTCAGCTTCGGTCCTCCGGGCAATTTTCGCCCAAGGCGCGGACCTATGTTCAAGAATCTGCCAATAGAACGATTCAAGCAGCTTAAGCGGATGCGCGAGGCTGGCGTTTCAACGCCGCGCGCTGAAACATTCATATTTCATCGCCTCTACGACCCCAAGATTTGGGGACCTTTCGTCATCATCAAGCCCGTTGACTTCGAATTCGGCTCAAACGGCGATGACGCGCATCTGGTGCGTACCAGCAAAGCCCACCTCCTCAAGCCCGATCAGTTCGCGTTGAAGTCGCCATCTTCCGGCGCTCCGATTTCGCGAATGATCCTGTCTTTCGTCAATACGGGCGACCGTCCCTGCCGATACCGCGCGCTCGCGCTGTTCGGCGAGCCGCTATACATCCAGTTGACGACGCTCGATGAGCCTCGCGCCGACCTCCTCACCGCGACGGATGAAGAACTGTTCGCAAGCATGGTCGATATTAATGGCGGCGAGCGCTCGAACGCCTATGGCGATTACCCTGATGTTTTCGCCTTCGCAAGAAAGATCGGCGATGCATTTGCAGAGATCCCGCTTCTGGGCATCGATATTCTGAAAGACATCGACACCGGTGAACTATTCGGACTGGAAGTCAATGCTGGTGGCAATGTCTGGCACTTCTCCTCGCATTATCTGGCCGACAGGCGCGCCAAGTTTCCCAACATGGCCAACGAAATGAAATCGCAGTTCGGTGCCTGGCAAGCTGCAGCCCGCGCGCTGGCGCGCCAGACGGAACACCACGCTGCCTGAAACATGGCTTACATGCCGTCGGCCCCGCATGGCACTATTCTGATCCGTTTGGCGTTGCCAGGAGGGTCTTGCTATGAAAAAGGCATGATCGAGGTGTTTCCCGTTCAGCTACAACCCGCCATTGGCGGTGCCGTGGAAGCCGATTGTCGGATCCCGATCGAAAATCGATCGCTTTGGTTTCTGCTGCAGCCCGTGGGGGCTAGATGACCACGCGCGTCAGCTTGCACGATTACCGGACCGACCCTCTCCTGCCGCAGAAGGACGGGGTGAACCTTGCGCATGAGAACATTTCAAGCCTTCTGCGACAGCGGACAGACTCCAACTTGGTGGTGGAATTTCACGACTTTACCCGCCTGCTCGCGGACGAGGCCTATGCCCGCTCCGTGCTGGCGGAAGTGGACTGCGTGGTCAGCAATGTCGGGCCGCATGCGCATTTCTATTTCTGGCTGCGAGAGCGGTTGGGGCTTGATTTCCGGATTCTGCGCGACGTCCGGACCGCGATCTGGAGCAGCTATCTCCACCAGGAACACCTCTGCGCGCCCTATCTGAGGCCGAATGATACGCTGATGGTGGCCAGCAATTATACTTGGGGGATTTATCACAGGATATTCCCGCACCTGGCCCACTTTCCGACCCTGCTATGCTATCCGCTGACGGACAGTTTCCCGACAATCCGGCCGAAGCATAGCGCCCCGAACCAGCACCCGGGCCACGACTTCACACTCGGATACCTGGGCAGGCTATCCGAAGACAAGAATTTCCCCGACATCGTCGAACTGCTGATTCGCCTGAACAGGGATCCACAGCGCCATCACCGCTATCGATTGGTCGCCTGTGGCGACGTCCACTCCAAAAGCTGCGCTCCAAACAGGATCGAGCAACTCATCGCGGAAGCTCTGGGGCCGGGCGACTTCTTCACGTATCTGCCAGCACGCGATTACAGCCAGATTTGGGACGTCATGGCCGGCTTCGATCTCATGATCTTTCCCAGCACATCCAATCTGGAGACGCTCGGCCGTGTATTGATCGAGGCGAGTTATGCGCGGGTGCCGGTCCTGTGCAGCGACCATGCCGCCGCCGGAGAACTTGTCGCACCGGGTGGCCTATGCTGCGTTGAATACAGGTCGGAAGAAACCTTCAACACCCATTTCGACCATCGTCTCGGCAGCATCAGTATCTCGGACATGATCCAGGTGATCCGCCAGCGGTCCTTTGACGTATCGAATTGCTACGAACGCTACAATCACCATCCCGACCTCTTCGTGGCGCGGATCGCGGACCCCGCACCGCCGCCAGGGATGCCGCACCTGACGACCGCACAGCAGGCCTTTATCGACAGCTTGTCGATCGATCTGCCGCGCCGATCAGCCGGGAAGCGGCCGACGCCGAACTGGCCGAGATGGCGCGCTGGTTCATCGATCTTCAGCGCAAGGGCGATCCTGTGCGCGACAAGCTACTGGCCAGGCTCGTCAAGCTCTCGCGCTACCCCGATCGCACTGCCAGTTTCCTTGCCAAGAGCGAAGCGACCAACAGCGACTTCACCAATGTGGGCGGCATTGATATCGAGCTGTGTCACATAACACGGTTCTATCCCAGCTTCCGGATCGAACGCCGATGAATTCCGCGGTCGCGCCTATATCGGAAGCTCGGCCAATCTAGGATCGTAGCAACGACTTTCCATCCCTGCCATCCGCCAGTGATTTGCCGAGGAGTGCGGCGATCGTCGCCGGCACATCCTCAAGAGATCCGTTGCTGCTGATTTCGCCAGTTGACCGAGTTCCGCCGGCCGAACCATGAAACAGTTTCGGATGGTCGACCCTTGTTTCTGGTGTCCGCCAGGCCGGAAAAAGGGCAACGGACCTATGCGCCCCAAAGTGGGGCTATCAACGGTATCCGTGGGCATCTCCTCCCAAAAGAGCACGATCAAATCGGCCGGACTTTGTCGCGAATTTGTCTCGAACGGCGTTTTTCTGACCCGCAATACTTTGCTGATTATTTTTTCGCCCGTTCGCGCATCAATTGCCTGCATGAGCATTTCCGTAATTTCGTCGCATACCGCATCGTAGTCCTGCGGATCGATCAGTCCCTCTTTCTCCCGGCCTTTTACATTGATCCGGATATAGCCGTCAGAGACGCTGGGTAAAGCAAAGGCCTTCATTTTGCGCCACACAGGCTTGTACCAGTTGGTGGGCTGCCAACTGAAAGTATCATTCTGTTGCTCTTGCTCGAGCGGTGATTGAAGCTCCTGCTCTCCCACAGGAGTGCGCAATTTCCAGACCTCATGCTTCCAGTGTTCGTTAAACTTGAGGCCGGGCTCGGGCACGGTGTCGCCATACCGTCCGGGCGCAAATGGCCGCTTTATCCGGGAAATTCCAACGGATAGAGCAACTCGGGCAAAAATACACTGCGAGGGTTTTCCAGACCGTCAGACACCACGCTGTCCACGGTAAACAGCACAACCGACGTGTCGGCCTGAACAGAGTCGACGAGCGCGCCGATCTGCGCATCCACGCCCTGATAGATTTCCAGCAGCGGGTCATGCTGCCAAGCCATGCCTTTCAGGGCATCGATCGGGTGGTCCTGGCTCAAGTGCCAAAGCGTGTGGCCCGCCACATGTATCTCACTGAACGCCGTGATGAACAAATCCCAGGGATGGTTGCTCATCAGGTCGCGGCAGATCCGGCCCCGCGTCTCAACAGACTGGATAAGTTTTTGCTTGAATGACTCCAATTCGGCAAGGTCATAGGCACTGGGAACGCGATAAGATCGGCCGTATTTGCCTTCCTTGTCGTTATAAAATGCCAGCGCAGTATCCTGCTTAGGATCAGTGCCATAGCGGCTTTCGATGGTTGAAATCAGGCTCTTCCGGTATTGAGCTTGCGTAGGATTCGTTCAAGCTCCGATGCCCAACCGACAACCTGAACGCCGGTGACACGCTCCGAAATGGCAACCGGCAAATCGAACATGACCACCTGAGTATCCTCCAACGCATAAAAGGGGTCATACGAATGCAGATTGTGAAGACTATTATTTCGGTTCTTATAGTTCTTGGGATCGTAATTGGAGAGCCAGTAATCAAGCTTCCCGATATTGATGCCCGTCAGAAATGGCATCCAGGAATTCTGATTGCTGTGCAACTTGGTGTGCTCGACATGGCCGTACCGACTTTGCTGCTTTAACTTTTGCAGATTGGGTAGAAACCCCTGATCGATCCAAGCCTCAAATCTCTCATTCGTCGGGCTATCGATTCCTATAGCCAACACCTTTTTGGTCGCGCTCATCGTCTTACTTCTCAATGGCCGGAAACTATATCAAGGCCGCCAAACAGCTGTTCAATCGCCCGCATTTTTAGCAGGCTCAGCGGCGGCTTGTCGAATGAAGCCAGATTCTGCCTCAGGTGCAACGGGTTGCCTGTTCCTACCAAGACGCTGTGCAATGGGGAATTGGTCACACTGAATCGATAGGCGAGCTCAGGCACTTCCATGCGTCGGTCTCCCTCGGACAAGAGCAAATCCAATAATTCCCCTACATCGATATCATTGGGTAGCTGGCCAGCGCTCTTCAAGCCGCCGAGGGCGGAAGAGAAGGAGGCCTCGGTCCGAAGCAGGTTGCGCACGGAGTACATGCCAAGCAAGCCGATATTCTTGTCTTGTGCTTTGGCCGCCAACGATTTCCCGATGGAAAAATTGAGCAGGTTATATCCGACCATGCACATATCCCAATAATCGTCGGCGACGGCGCGCTGCAGCATCTGATGCCGGGTGTCAAACTTGAAGGCTTCCGTGATGCCGCAGAACCGAACTTTCCCCGCCATGCGGGCCTTGACCAATACCGGCAGCAATTCCGCCACGACATAATCGTACTCCTCAGGAAGCACGCCGTGGAAGCTGAAAATATCGATAAAGTCCGTTCCTAATGCCGCCAAACTGCCATCGATCTCCCGCGCCATATCCGCGGGCGATAAAACCTGCTTGCCGATCGAAACACTGCGTTTGGTCGATAGGATGACCTGGCTTCTATCGCGGTCTTTTAGAGCTGCCGACAGGACGGGCTCCGTGCCGTTGCGTTCGGACGTATCAAATAGATTGATTCCGGCATCCAGCGCCTGATGCACCAGATTGACGGCCTCACGCTCGCTTCGCCCTTGCTTGAGCCCCAGGCAACTGAGTCCGCCGCCGCCCAGGCCGACAAGGCTGGCGCGCAACCCTGTCCGCCCCAAGCTGCGATATTTCACCTAAACCGCTCCTGCGAAAGGTGAACTCCAGTTCCCGGAGACACGCCGGCTGACGTAACCTCTCTTCAGCTTAAGCCGCATGCTGGCGGACCATTCTGATCATGGAATTTGCTGCAACGCCCCATGCGCCGAACTGCGCAATCATGGCCTCGCGTCCGCCGAGCCTTGCTCTGTGTTTCTCGGCATAAGACGAGAAATGCCAGCAGTTACCGCCGCCATTGATCTCAAGCGCGAAAAGCTGGCCGTCGGATGCGCGCCGCAAGACATCGCAGCCGAGAATCGGCAGCGTCGGAAACACGCTATGCGATGCGCCGCGCAAACGGCCGCGATCTCGTCATCCTTCGCGAGCCGGTCACGCAATCCCTCCGTGTCGGCCTCCGTATTGCTTCGGGTTCTGGGCTCGACGACCGATGCTTCGATCTCGGCATCGGCCGCGTCGAGTTCGGCCCGCGGCAGCGCGCTCACTGATGTCGATGAGTAGAGTGCATCGCCGAACATCGTTAGTACCCGCCATTTCGACACATGCAATCCGGTATCGACAAAACCTTGCACCAAAGCGGGCGCACTGTGGATGAAATGCTCCTGCGGGAAATCGCCGATCTTCAATTCGCGCAGGCGGCGGGTTCTAAACAGCGAAGCCGAGCTGCCTTTCGAGGTCAGCATCAGCGGCAAGGGCTTCAGGATGACGAACTCGCCGAATTCGGATTCCGAATAGTCTCGCCCGAACTCGAAGCGCGCCGTATGCGGTGTCGGAATTCCGGCATTCTTGAGCCGGCTATACTGATCGAGCTTCTTGACCGGCGAGCTATGGAACAACGGCCCGCGGCGCGGGATGAAATCGCCGGGAGGCCCCACACACACGGTAATACCTGGCCGCTGCCATTTCTGGTCATCCAGCGCCGCGGCGGTGTCCTTCGGAGAAACCAGTTGCACGAAGACATCGGGCGCACTCTTCACCACTTCTTGTGCGATATCGGCGAAGTCGCGCCAGTCCTGGGCCTGCCGCTGGGCGATGATGATCAGATTGTATTTCTTGTCCGCCTGCCGCACCAGCCGCCGCGGTGGCAGCCGCATCGGGAGTCTATTCATCGGTCGAACCCATCATCTCTATCAACAGGAAAGCCGATACCCCATGACGCCGTCAAGATCGCCGGAAGCCTTTGGCTCTTTGAACCGGTGCATCCCTGTTCCAAGGCCGTCACGCGTCATCGAGTGTTGGCCATCTGAGGTCAGGCCCCGTAGTGCGCCTTGTACCAGGCGACAAATTTATCGACGCCCGTCTGGATCGGCGTCGAAGGCTTGTATTCGGTGAGTTGCTCCAGCAGGTCGGCCGCTGCAAACGTCACCGGTACATCGCCTGGCTGCATCGGGAGATAGTTCCGTTTAGCGGTAATACCGAGGCTCTTCTCGGTTGCCGCAATAAAATCCAAAAGCGCCACCGGCTGGCCACCGCCGATATTGACGATGCGATGCGGCGCGACCGGCGAAATAGAATCGAACTCTCCACCGGCCCGCACGGCCGTCACGGGCATGCATGAAATCAATCTGACGATGCCCTCGATCAAATCGTCGACATAGGTGAAATCGCGCGACATCTGCCCGTGCCCGTAAATGTCGATCGGCTCGTCCCGCAGCATCGAACGCACGAATTTGAAATAGGCCATGTCCGGTCGCCCCCACGGGCCATAGACCGTGAAGAAGCGGAAGAGCGTGGTGGGGATCTGATAGAGATGGGCTTGCGAATGCGCCATCACTTCCGCAGCCTTCTTGGTCGCGGCATAGAGCGTCAAGGGCTGGTCGGCGCGATCGATTTCGCGGAACGGGATCGAAGAATTGGCGCCATAGACCGAACTCGTCGAGGCGATCAGCAGATGCCGGGGTTTGATCTCGCGTGCGACCTCAAGCACATTGAAGGTGCCGACGAGATTGGCGTCGACATAGGCACGCGGGTTCTCGATGCTGTAGCGAACGCCGGCCTGCGCCGCGAGATGGATTATGATCTCCGGCTCGTCCGCTGCCGCCACTTCGCGAAGCTGCGCCATGTCTTCAAGCAGGAATTCATGGCCACGAAACGCATTGCTGCGGGTGAGGATCGCAACGCGCTCGCGCTTGAGATTCACATCATAATAGCGCGTCATCCCGTCGATGCCGGTGACGAGGTGACCATCGGCACAAAGTCTCTTTGCAAGGTGAAAGCCGATGAAGCCCGCGGTGCCGGTAATCAGGATGCGCATGCGTCAGGCCTCCAAAGGCGCAGACCGCGCCGGCCGTTGCCGCTTCTGGCGGATTGCGGTCGAGCTTTCGCGGCGCAATGGCATCGGCACGAAGACCCAGGCGGGCGGCGTCATATCGGCAAGCATTGCCGCGTCTTCGTTGGGCAGACGACAGGCGGCATAGCGCAGCGCCGCCGGGCTTTTGAGAGCGCGGATTGAATAGCCGGGCCGCGCCAGGAAGGCGAGTGGAACCGTATCGACGATATGCGTCCAACTGTTCCAGCGATGCAGGTCGGCAAAGCTGTCGGCGCCCATGATCCACACAAAATGTCCGCGTCGCATCTCAGGCGCGAGCTTTTTCAACAGTGCCGCTGTCGTTGTCGTACCGAATTCGCGCTCGATGTCGCTGACGATGAAACGCGGATGGCGCGCAACGTGGCGTAGCTGCCTGAGTCGCTCTTCATAACCCGCGTAGCTGGCTGGATCCTTCAAGGGGTTCTGCGGCGCGACGAGCCACCAGACCCAGTCGAGCTTGAGCTTCTTCAGCGCATAGAGAGCTACCGCGACATGGCCGCGATGCGCTGGATTGAACGATCCGCCAAACAGGCCGATACGCTGCCCGGTGCCGAAGGGCGGAATCATGCAAAATCTGCGTTCATGGCCGGGTCTGGCCCGTGCCTCGGATTTGATATTTGAAGGTCGTCAGTTGTTCGAGGCCGACCGGCCCGCGTGCGTGCAGCTTGCCCGTAGCGATACCGATCTCGGCTCCGAAGCCGAATTCGCCGCCGTCGGCAAATTGCGTCGAAGCATTGTGAAGTACGATGGCACTGTCGACCTCGGCGAGGAATTGTTCCGCTACAGTATTGTCCTCCGCGATGATCGCGTCGGTGTGCTGCGAGCCATGGCGCGCAATATGCTCCATCGCCTCATCGACACCCGCGACGACCTTCATGGCGACGATCGCATCGAGAAACTCCATGCCCCAATCGCTTTCGATCGCGGGCTTGACGCGCGGATCGGCCGCTTGGACCTCGGCATCGCCACGAACCTCGCACCCTGCGTCGATCAGAGCACCGATGACTGGCCGTAGATGCTGCTTCTTGCCCGCACGATCGATGAGGATCGCTTCCGCCGCGCCGCAAATGCCCGTGCGTCGCATCTTGGCATTGACGGCGACATCGGCCGCCATATCGGTTTTCGCCGAATTGTCGATATAGACATGGCAGATGCCTTCGAGATGGCTGAAAACAGGCACGCGCGCATCTTCCTGCACCTTGGCGACCAGCGATTTGCCGCCGCGCGGCACGATGAGATCGATCGTGCCGTCGAGCCCGGCAAGCATCAGATCGACCGCCGTACGATCGGTGACCGGCACGACCTGGATTGCCGGTCCGGGAAGCCCTGCCTTGACAAGTCCGCGCTGCAGCGCCGCTGCGATCGCCACCGAGCTGCGAATGCCGTCGGAGCCACCGCGCAGGATCGCGGCATTGCCAGATTTCATGGCAAGCGCTCCGGCATCGGCCGTCACATTGGGGCGGCTCTCATAGATGATGCCGATCACGCCGATCGGCACGCGCACCCGAGCGATGCGCATGCCGTTTGGCCGCGTCCATTCGGCCATCGTCGCGCCGACGGGATCAGGCAAGCCGGCGATGTCCTCGAGACCCTTTGCCATGGCCTCGATCCGCTCGGGATTGAGCGTCAAACGATCGATGAATGAACCTTTGACACCCTTTTCATGGGCGCGAGCGACATCGATAACGTTCTCGGAAGCTATGGTTGCGGCTGCCTCGCGGATTTCGGCGGCCATCGCCACGAGCGCAGCGTTTTTCTGCGCGGCCGTCGCCAGGGCGAGCGCGCGCTGCGCGTCGCGCGCCGCTTTGCCGATCGCCAGCATGGTTTCGCGTGTCGTGCTTGCCATCTCGTTCATATGGCACCCGTCATGACCATGTCGTCGCGATGCACCATCTCATCGCGCCCACGAAAGCCCAGGATCACTTCGATATCCCCCGTGCGGCGCCCGGCAATGCGTACAGCCTCGGCGGCATCATAGGCCACCAGCCCGCGCGCGATCTCGCTGCCACCCTCGCTTACTATAGACACCGCATCGCCGCGCGCAAACGCGCCCTCGATGCGTTTGACGCCGGCGGGCAACAGGCTTTTGCCGCTGCCGAGCGCCCGCGCCGCGCCCTGATCGACGATCAATCGGCCCATCGGAACCAGCGAACCGGCAATCCAGCGCTTGCGGCTGGCAAGTGGCGAGGCATTGGCCACGAACCAGGTCGAGGCGACGCCTTCCTCGATCTGGCGCAAGGGGTTCAGCGCATGCCCGGAGCCGATCACCATGCTGCAGCCTGCGGCCAATGCGATCTTGGCAGCTTCAAGCTTGGTGATCATGCCGCCGGAGCCCAGGCCCGACACCGGCCGCCCCGCCATGGCTTCGATTTCAGGCGTAATTTCAGTCACTTCGGGAATGAGACGGGCATCCGGCGTGCCCGGCATTGCGGTATAGAGCCCGTCGATATCGGAAAGCAGGACGAGGCAGTCGGCCGACATCATGGAGGCGACGCGCGCGGCCAATCGATCATTGTCGCCATAGCGGATTTCCGACGTCGCAACCGTGTCGTTTTCGTTGATGACCGGTACCGCCCCTTGCTGCAAGAGCGTGCTGAGCGTCGCTCGCGCATTGAGGTAGCGGCGCCGCTCCTCGGTGTCATTGAGCGTCACAAGCACTTGAGCGGCAACGATTTTTCGCGCCCTGAAGGCTTCAGACCAGGCCTGGGCAAGGGTGATCTGCCCGACTGCGGCAGCCGCCTGTTTTTCCTCAAGCCTGAGATCGCCATTGGCGAAGCCCAATGTCCGGCGGCCGAGCGCAATGGCGCCGGAAGAAACCGCAATGACCTCGGCGCCGCGGGCACGCAGCGCTGCGAGATCATCGACCAGGGCCGCGAGCCACGGCGATTTGACCGTCCCGGTCGCACCGTCGACCAGCAATGCCGAGCCGATTTTGACGACGACCCGGCGGGCTTTGGCAAGCCGCGCGCTCATGGGTTCCAGTCTTCCTCGACCGTCACGCCCTCGACTTCGGGCACATTGCCTTTGCGGGTCTTCTGGATGATCTCGAGGAGCTTCTTCATCGCCATGTCGACGCCCTGTCCGGTGGCGCCTGAGATGGCCAGGGGCGTCTTGCGCACCCGCTTTTTGAAGGCGGCGATCTTGTCGGCCAACTCGTCCTCGCCGATCAGGTCGACCTTGTTGAGGGCAATGATTTCCGGCTTGGCGGCAAGCTCTTCCGCATAGGCTTTGAGTTCCTTGCGAACGATCCTGTAGGCGGCGACGGGATCTTCCGCCGTCACATCGACGAGGTGCAGGAGGACCGCGCAGCGCTCGATATGGCCTAGAAATCGATCGCCCAATCCATGGCCTTCATGCGCGCCTTCGATGAGGCCGGGAATATCGGCGAGGACAAAGCTCTGGCCCGCCGCGCGCACGACGCCAAGCTGCGGATGCAATGTCGTGAACGGATAGTCCGCGATCTTCGGCTTTGCCGCCGAAACCGCCGCTAAAAGCGTTGATTTTCCGGCATTTGGAAGCCCCGCGAGACCGGCGTCGGCGATAAGCTTGAGCCGCAACCAGATCCAGCGTTCTTCGCCGACCAGGCCGGGATTTGCATGGCGCGGCGCACGATTTGTCGACGATTTGAAATAAGCGTTGCCGAAACCGCCATTGCCGCCTTTCGCCAGTCGCACGCGATCGCCGAGCTTGGCCAAATCGGCAATCTCAGTCTCGTTGTCTTCCTCGAAGATCTGCGTTCCGACCGGCACTTTCAACGTGATGTCGGATGCGTTCGCGCCGGCGCGCAATTTGCCCATGCCGTGGCCCGCCGGTCGCCGCCTTGAAATGCTGCTGGTAGCGATAGTCGATCAGATGTGTTGAGACCATCGACGGCTTCGATCCAGATATCGCCGCCATTGCCGCCGTCGCCGCCATCGGGTCCGCCGAACTCGATGAACTTTTCACGGCGAAAAGAGACGCTGCCCGCACCGCCGTCGCCGGACCGGATATAAACCTTCGCCTGGTCGAGAAATTTCATCGCGAAAATCCTTCTAATTCACGCTGCTGCATTGCGGCAAGTTGTTGTTTCCCAAGGGTAACACCGCCCGGAAATGACACCGAAATCACCACATTGAGGCCACATCGCTGAAGCCTTTGAGCCCCCTCAAACCGGTCCGCCGAGGGGAAACGCGGGACAGCGTGTTCGACGCGGCCGGAACAAACAACACGAGGGATATCGGAATGAAGCTTGCGTATGCTGCCCTTATGGCAGCTTGGACGGCGTGTCTGTGTTTGAGTACCCCAGCAGAAGCAAAGTGTGGCGACAGCGGAACGTGCATTCACGGCCGTGTCTATCTCAAACCGGTTAAGACCACGACAGCGAAGGCGACGGCAAGAACCACGACCACGACCCGCGCGATTGCCGCCAAGCCAAGGAAAATCAGGCACGTTCAGCGCGCCAGGGCAAAAAAGCCGCTCCACGTGGCGAGCCACGCCCGAAAGATTCGGGCGACTTCCACCCGCACGGCGCGCCTTCACAAAGTGTCTATGACGCGCATGGCGCTGAGTTTCCCGGTAACGCGAAAAACCCCAAAGATCCGGCGGGTTAGCCAACACAGCACCAGCCATGCTGCGCATATGGGAACGGTCGGGAAATCGGCCTCCCAAGTGGTTGTGATGATCAAGACCATGGCGCCGCAATATGGCGTTCCGACCTGGTTTGCATTGCGCATCGCCAAGATCGAATCCGGCTATAACCCGACCTTGCGCGGCAATGCGGGCGAGTATGGCGTGTTCCAGATCAAATGCCCGACGGCCCGCGGCCTGGGCTTCGATGGCGACTGCTCCGGCCTTGCCGATGCCCGCACCAATGTGCGCTGGGGCCTCGAGCATTTGTCGGCCGCGCTCAAATCCTCCGGCGGCAATCTCGAGCTTGCGGCCTCCAAGCACAATGGCGGCCTGGGCCGGAAGACCATCATCCGGAAATACGTAAACCTCGTATTCTAAAGGCTTTTTGCTGAGGGAAAGGGTCATTTACGGGCCCTTTCCCTGAGCCATTCGCGCTTCGTAAGCTCGACCTTGGCGATCCTGACCGGCCGCTTCAGCGAAAACGAGGCGGCCCATTTGTGCCCGGTATGGCGAAAGCCCAAGCCCAGCAGGATCCGCCGCGACGCCTCGTTGCCATGCTTGTAGCCGGAAGTGAGCCGGTCATACCCGGCCCTGCCAAACGCGAAATCGGTTGCCGCCCGCGCCGCTTCCCCCATAAACCCTTGTTTCCAATAGGCTTCCGCCAGCCAGTAGCCAAGCTCGGCCTCGATCCCGACGGCGTCGAACTCAAGCCCGACCACCCCGATCACCGCATCTCCGTTCAAGGTAATGGCGAAGACATGGCCATGCCGCTTGTCGCGCTGCTCCCAGCGCTTGAAATCATCCGGGAAATAGGGATGCACCACCCGCGTGAGATTCTGCGAGACCGCCAAGTTGTTGATATGGCTGGCGATCGGCAAAAGATCGCCAGGCTCGATCGGCCTCAAGATCAATCTTTCTGTCGCGATGCGGGTCATACCAGTTGGTCCAAAAGCAAAAGGGGAGCTGGTTTCCCATCTCCCCTTAAGCCTATGAAATCGCCGCCGGTTTGATGGGCCGGCGGATATGGAGCCGCCGTATTACTCGGCCGGCGGCACCGGAGCGTTGACGACCGAGACGACCTGCTTGTCGTCCTTCGACGCCCGAAACGAAACCGTGCCGTCGATGACGGCGAAAATCGTGTGGTCGCGGCCAATTCCGACGCCGGTGCCGGGATGGTACTTGGTGCCGCGCTGGCGGATGATGATGTTGCCCGAGACGACGCTTTCGCCGCCGAAGGCCTTGACGCCGAGCCGCCGGCCGGCCGTGTCGCGGCCGTTGCGCGACGAGCCGCCTGCTTTTTTGTGAGCCATAAGTGCTTCTCCCTTAAGCGTTTTTCGCCGCGGACTGGGTCTCGCCGCCGGACAGGATGCTGGTGATGGTCACCGAGGTGAGATCCTGGCGATGGCCGTTCTTGCGGCGGTAGTGCTTGCGCCGCCGCTTCTTGAAGATGAGGATCTTGGGGCCGCGATCCTGGCTGGCGATCTCGCCGACGACGGTGGCGCCGGCCAAAAAGGGCGCGCCGATCTCGACCGAACCGTCATTCGAGATCATCAAAACCTCAGCGAATTCAACCTTGTCGCCGGGATTGCCGATGAGTTTTTCAATCTGGATCTTGTCGTTGGCGGCTACGCGATACTGCTTGCCGCCAGTCTTGATGACTGCGTACATCTTTTGCTTCCTTAAACTTCCCGCGCCGATCGGCGCCGCCAGGGGCGGACTTTATGGAAATAGAGCCTTGGGCAGCGATGTTTGCGCGCGACGGCAGGAGCCTTCGCGCGACGGCGGTTTCATAAGGTCAGCGATGGCGTCTGTCAAGGAAACCGTCGCCCGCCGCAATCGGCGCGCCGGGTGACACCAAAAATCGCCTTTTTGACCCCTCGCGACCCCGCTTTTTCGTGCAAAAACACGCACTCTTACGGACCAAGTTTGGTCGCGCAAACGGTGCTGGATTATCTTGAAAGGCCGTTCATTTCGTCGTTCTGCAGAATAACGAAATAAGCATGTGCTTATGTCTATCAAATCAGTCATCCGAATTCCGAAGGACGGCAATTGCCTCGTCAGGCTCCAATATTCGCTTTTTGGAAAAGAGATCGGACCGTAAGAGCTTCCTTCGGAAATTACTGTCGCTCGTCACAAACACATCTCGGCACCGCCAAGCGTGAGCCCAGAACATTTGGCGGTCACAAAACGCATTTCGCCAAGGATTAGGCGCGATAGTTTTGACCGCGTCGACAGCTAAACCAGCGCCTCCAGCAAACTCAGCCCAGTCGAACGGAAGTGAAGGAAAAAGCGAGTTATAAATCGAGCGCTCCAGAGTTGTCATTTCCTCACTAGACGCTAAGCCAACATCCCAAAATCCTACGTCCCAGTAATGCATTGGCTCTAGAGTTCTAAGGTGCCCGAGACCCGCTCTATTAACTCGCGCGACGAACTCGCCGTAACTTTCTAGATAAACGTCGCCCGGTTGGCGCTCTGAAGCGCTAACTGCGACCAACGCAACATCTGCGCGACCATCAGAATGTGCCTCAGAGAGCACACGAACCGAAGGGGCCGCGGGCCGCTCCTCCTCGACATCGATAATGCAATTTGTATCGAGCGTGAAACTCAACAATTAAATCTCATCTCATGTTTGCCCGGCTCAACTTCGCTGGGACAATGTCCGCGTTCGACACCGTCATATGCTTTCCTTTTCCCCCAAAGCCACTGATAGAAATCCGCCTTTTGATCTTGCATCGTTCAGGGCAGCAGATGATATGCGAATATCATGCAGCAGCGCTCGAAGTTCTGAAGCAGTCGGATACTTCCTTGCTGGTGCATTGTCCTCCTTGAGAAGCAAGCGGCCATCTTTATGCTGGTAGCATATGTCGTGGATAAGGCGATTTCGCTTCTGAGTTGCGGCCGCAGCTTGTTCAAGCAATTCTGCAAGTTTCCTCAGTCGAATCGCCTTCGCCCAATGCTTCTCTTGCGGCTTTTGTTACTTTGGCGCGGAGCGATGCCGAGCTATCTCGGCGCGTCGCATCCCTCGCCTGATGCAATGGCAGGCGTTTAAGTACTTTAATTGTTAGTCGCAGTACATACTCTAGTTGGCTGTGGGCAATAGAAATCTTGCCTACAAGCGCCAATACCCCTTGGTCACGAGGCAACGCAAAAAGGTTTGCCATTCTATTCCCACTCCTTCTTGTAATGCTACATTAAGCCGGAAGAACGATGTGCCGTCGACCTAGCCTGTTATCTAATGAGTTGACTGTGCACAGGCATGGCAGTTTTCACCTTTTTTCTCGTCAATGATAATCTGGAACCTTTGCGATCGCATGTTGGATCAATTGCCCAAACCATCCCTCCCCCAGCCTGAGCGCGTCGCGGTCGATGACGACTGGTTCGAAGTCCTAAAGTTCACCGATTATCTCTATGCCATCATGGAGCCGCGCCATTACGAGCACACGGTTTTGAACCTGCTCGTGGGCGAGACCCAAGCCATACTCATCGACACCGGCTGCGGAATCGGCAATCCGAAGGCGCTCGTCCAACAACTGACGCCGTTGCCGGTGACCGTCATCAACACGCACACGCATCTCGATCACCTCGGCGGCAACAAGCAGTTCCGCGACATCATGATGTTCGATCATCCCCGCTCGCGCAGCATTGCGCAGGCGGGTGCGCCGCAGGAAACCCTGTTCTGGGAGCTCATCAACGACAAAGTCGGTGACGCCGCCATGGCCCAAGGGCTTCGAGCGCGACAAGGCGAGCCTGCCGCCCTTCCCCGTTTCGCGATGGTTGAAGCATGGCGAGACGATCGAACTCGGCGGCATCCGCCTCAAAGTATTGCACACGCCGGGCGAGGCGCCGGACCACATCTGCCTTTTGGATGAGACGCATCGTATATTGTTTTCGGGCGACATCCTGCTCGAAGGCGCGGTGTGGTCGCATCTCGATGGCGGCGATGTCGGCGATTTGCGCGACAGCTATGAATTGCTGATGCGCCATTACGACGAATTCGACTACCTGATGCCCTGCCACAACGCGCCATGCCAGGACAAGGACCTGTTGCCGCTTGCACTTGCCGGCGCCGAGACGGTTCTCGCCGGCACGATGCAGCCGCAGCAGGGCGAAGATCCGTGGGGGCGCCATTTCAAGAAGTATGATTTCGGCCGCCTTGCGATCCTGACGCAATAGCCATGCGAATGCGCCCGCTCGCCGATGACGAGATCGCCCATGCCCGGGAAATCTTCGGCGCGGCGATCGACTATGGCGCGGTGCGCATCACGCGCGGAAGCCTGCTTGCGGCTTTCTCGGCGACCGCGCTGGGCAACCGGATCAACCTGCAGCCCATTCACTTCGCCGGCGATACGCTGGCACTGAGCGAAGCCGGCAGGAGCGTGCTGATCCACGAATTGGCGCATGTCTGGCAGTATCAGCAAACGGGAATGCGCTATGCGATCTCGAGCCTGGCCGCGCAATTGCGGGCCTGGATCACGACCGGATCCAGGCGCCATGCCTATGATTGGCGCAAGGCGCTTGGAAAGCCCTGGAGGCATTGGAACGCCGAGCAGCAGGCGCAGTGCATCAGCGACTATGATGACGCTTTGCGATGCATGAATGTCGGCAGGTCAGGTCCAATCGACGCCGAAACTCTCGCTATCGCGCGGAAACTGCTGGCCGAGCAATTGGCTGGCGCGCGGCTGCGTGCCTAGGCCGACATCTTGAGGCGAACCCCGATGCCGTTGGCGGCGCGCAGCACCGCATCGGCCAGTTCGGCATGGGCGATGTCGGGAAAGTCCTTCTGCAGAGACGTCGCGACCTCGGCCGGATCGATGGCGCGATCGGCGACAAATGCATCCGATACGAAGCGGTAAACCTGTTCTTGAAGCGCCGACATATGCGCCTCCCTTGGCTTGCCATGCGAGCGGGAGTGCAACGTGTGTCTCTCAGCCGCCGGTGCTCCTCGATGCACGAACCGGCGATATCGCGAAATTGCGCGAATCGCCGGACGATGGCAAGGCCGGACAGAATCGCAACGGGGAAATTTTTTGTGATGCCGGTTTGAACCGAAGCACCTTGAAACCGTAAGCCCTTGGGGGCAGTCCTCAAGAGCAAACGGGCCGCTCAGCATGACTACGGGTAAAAAGCAAAATGACGAGACCGGCAAGAAGCCGGAATCAGCGCCGGACAAGAAGCCGGAAGCCGCAGGCGATCCCCTGGCCGAGCTGATCGACAATTTCGGTGACGAAGTCGAGCCTGTCGTGCCCGAGGACGATGCCGGGAGTGGCGAGCAGGGGAAGTAGGACTGGCAGGAATCGTCGGTTGATTGTCCTTTCGGCCAGCGCCGATCAGCGGCATGAAAGGCACCATGAAAGCCAGCCGCAAGATCGCGATCCTCGTTTTCGACGATGTCGAACTGCTCGACATAGCCGGGCCGCATGATGTCTTTGCGACCGCCGCCGCCCTCAGCGAGGCGACACCGTCGATCTATGACGTCGTGACGGTCGCTCCGAAGGCCGGCATGGTCAAAAGTTCCTCCGGGCTGCCCTTCCAGCCGGGCCTCGAACTGTCGAGCCTCAGGGCCGCCGATACATTCCTGATCGCCGGGGGCGCCGGCATCCACGCGCTTTGCGAGGATCAAAGGATGATCGCCTGGCTGAAGCGATCGGCGCCGAAATTCCGCCGCCTGGGCTCGATCTGCACCGGCGCCTTCCTGCTCGCCGCGGCCGGGATGCTCGAAGGCCGCCGCGCCGTGACGCACTGGAACTGGTGCGACCGGTTGTCGGCGCGGCATCCCCAGACGGAAGTCGAGCGCGACCCGATCTTCATCAACGACAAGGGGGTGTGGAGCTCGGCCGGCGTCACCGCCGGGATCGACATGGCGCTCGCCATGATCGAGGAGGATCACGGGGCGAAGCTCGCGCTGCGCACCGCACAGGAACTCGTCGTGTTCCGCAAGCGGCCGGGCGGGCAATCGCAATTCGGCGCCGATCTGGCGCTCAAGGCAGCACTTTCACCGCCGCTCGACGGCTTGCGCGACTGGATGCTCGGCCATCTCGATGCCGATCTTTCGGTGACCGCCTTGGCGGCACGCGCCGGCATGAGCCCGCGCAATTTCGCCCGCCTCTTCCACAAGACCGCGCGCCTGAGCCCGGCAAAATTCGTGGAACTGGCGCGCCTCGAAGCGGCGCGGCGCAGGCTCGAAGCATCGGCCGACGGGATCGAGCGCGTCGCCGCCCAATGCGGCTTTGCGAGCGCCGATGTCATGGCCCGCGCCATGACCCGCCGGCTCGGCGTCACGCCCGGCGACTACCGCCGCCGCTTCAATTCGACCTGGCACGACAGTCTCGAAGCCTGACGGAGCTCATGCGATGACCGATGCAATACTGCAGGCGCGCCTGCGCGAACGGCCTTTGCGGGTTGCGATCCTGCTCTTCCCCGATGTCGAGGTGCTCGATTTTGCGGGGCCCTTCGAGGTTTTCTCGGTGGCGGGGCGGATACATGAGGGAGCGCCATTCGAGGTTTCAACGATTGCCGCGCGGAAGGAACCCGTGCGCGCAAGGCATGGTTTGATGGTGATTCCATCGCATGATTTCGACGATGCGCCGGAGGCCGATATCCTGATCGTGCCGGGCGGCGTCATGACGGCGCCACTTGGCTCTCCCGAGACGCTCGCCTGGGTAGCGCGGCAATCGGCAAAGGCGCCGCTGACCGCCTCGGTCTGCACCGGCGCGTTCGTGCTGGCGAAGCTGGGGCTTCTCGACGGAAGGCGCGCGACGACGCATTGGGAGGATATTGCCGAACTGCGCGCCGGCTATCCGCATCTCGACATTCTGGAGAACGCGAAATTCGTCGACACCGGCGCTATTGTTACTTCAGCAGGGATATCGGCCGGTATCGCGATGAGCCTGCATCTCGTCTCCCGAATGCTGGGGCTCGCCGCCGCTGCAGGCTACCGCAAGGCAGATGGAGTATGAATGGCGGCCGCGGTGATCGCCAATCAACGGCCCCGCGCGGTATTGGCGATTGCCTTCTGCTTTTCGAAATCGGCGCGCCGGCGGGCGATCTCATCCACCGAGAGAAGCGCGATATTGGCATAGTCCAATTTCCACGCCGGATCATCGCTCCACCGCAACGGATTTTGCACCGTGGTGCGCGGCGCGAAAGCACGCTCCAGCAAGGCCAGCGCGAGTTCGAGCGTCCGATCCTGGCTGGCTGTATCATGCGGCCGGCCCGCCGCATTGCCGAGCGGGAAATCGGAAAAGACAAAGCGCGGCACGCCTACATGTTCGACGATGTCTTTCGCGCAGCCCATGACGACGGTCGCGATGCCGGCGGTTTCCAACGCGCGCGCCGCAAGGCTCACGCTTTGATGGCAGACGGGGCAATTGCCGAGCAGCAATGCCGCGTCGACCTTGTCCGCAAGACAACGCGAAACGATCTCCGGGCAATCGGTCTCGATCGTCACGCGATGGCTGCGATTGGTGGGAAGGCCGTGGAAATGCCGGGCGATCTCGCCGATCCGGCCCGCTTGCAGAGCGCGGCGCAAGGCATGGAGCGGAAAGTACGAATTCTGATCCTTCGCTGTCGTGTGTTTGCGGTCGATCGACACATGCGAGATCCGCAGATCGGGTTCGCTGTCGCTCGTCGCGGAATAGACGGTGAAGAATTTCGCCGCGGCATTATAGGGCGCGCCCGGCCCCTGGTCGCCCTTGTCGGGCTGGTAGGGCGCCGCGGTGGTGATGAGGGCGATGCGCGCTTTGGCGAGCGGCTTGCGCAATGGTGCAAACGGCACATCCGCATAATGCGACCATTCATAAGGCGCGCCAAAGCCGAGGCCTTGATAATAATCGCGCGTGCGCTGCATATAAGCGATCGGCGCGTCGATGTCGGCCGCAAATCCGAATGCGTCAGCGCGTGATGGATCGGTCATCGCGCCAGTCTACCAGTCTCCATCATGTCAGCGAAGATACTGTCGAAATTGACACCGCGCATGCTGTCGACGCAGAGTTCGGGAGCTTTTGGGAGGACCAGCATGGCAATTGTCAGGCTCTGCATTCCAGCGATCGCATGCGCGATTTTGCTGTCGCCGGCGGCCTTCGCCGCGAAGACGAGCTTCGATTGCAGCAAGGCGACGCAGAAGATCGAAAAGCTGGTTTGCGGCGATGATCAACTGGCGGGGTTCGACCGCACGCTCGCCGATGATTTCAAGAAGGCGATGGGTCAGATCACGCCCGAGGACCAGAAGGACCTGCGCACGACGCAAGCCGCGTGGATCAAAAGCCGCAATGCCTGCGGCAAGGATGCCGATCCCAAGGCTTGCGCGCTGCAGAGCTACAAGACGCGCATCGCGATCCTTGGCGCGAAATACGGTTTTGCGGCGGTGTCGACCGGCACCTTTCTTTTCGCCTGCGATGACGCGGCGAAGTCGAGTTTCTACGCAACCTTCTTCGAGACCGACCCCGCGACAATGAATCTCGTGACCCAGCCGCCCTTGCCGGAAAAAGCCGAGACATTGGTCGAGGGCATGTCAGGTTCGGGCGCGCGGTATGAAGGACCGGGCGGCATTGTCTTCTGGAACAAGGGCAATGACGCCATGGTCGAGTGGCCGGCGGGCACTGATTTCAACTGCTCGACGGACGGGAAGACAATCGGTGATTAAGTCGGCCTGAGCACATGCCCGACGAAGGGCAGTTCGCGGAACTGGTGCGCCATGTCCATGCCGTAGCCGACGACGAATTTGTCGGGGCAGACGAAGCCGCGGAAATCCGCCTCGATATCGGCGGCGAGATGGCCGGGCTTTTCCAGAAGCACCGCCGTCAGGACACGTTTTGCGCCGCGCGCGGCGATCAGGTCCTTGGCATAGGCAAGCGTGCGGCCCGAATTCGAGAATATCGTCGATGAGCAGCACGTCGCGCTCGCGCACATCCGCCTCGATGTCGCGCAGCACTTCGACGCGGCCCGAGGAGCGCGTCCCCTTGCGGTAGCTCGCCAGCATCATGAAATCGATCTCCGGCGACAATTGCGCACGATGCATGGCGCGGATGAGATCGGCGGCAAAGACGAAGCTGCCCTTCAAAACCGGCACGACCAAAAGGCGATGCGGCTTCTTCACCGCGATGTCGCGCGCGATCTCCTGGGTACGTCGGGCGATCTCGTCTTCGGAAAACAGGACGGCGATGTCGTGGCCGTCAATATGGATTGCGCTCATGGCGCGGCATTTGAGCCGATTTCATCCAGCCGGGCAAAGCGTATTTCGACCTTCTGGGCGGCCTCGGGTGGCGAGGCGACGCGCGTCGAGAAGGTCGTGGCTTCGCCGGGCCGCAACGGCCGCAGGGCGGATTCGACCGTCCAGGCGTAAAGCTCGCCCTCGTTCGGGCTCCTGAGGCCAAACCGCAGGGCGGGGACCTTGCGATCCACGTCGGAGACATTGACGATCTCGCCTTTGATGGCGAGGACACGCACGCCATCGACGATTACATGCTCCTGCTGCACGCGGCGCACTTCGAGCCCGTAGATATTGACCCTGATTCCGGCTTTCTCGTACAGCCGCGCCGCGGCGGGCGCCGCCCGCACCACCATGTCGGGATAGAAAGAGAGGAACAGGACGGGAAGGATCAGTCCGGCGGCAAAGCAGGCCCAGGCGCGGCGCTCGGCGATCGCCCTGCGACGATTGACGATGAAGGCTTCACGCGCGAGCTGCGAGGCCTCGATCAACCTCTCGGCTTCACGATCACTCTCCGAATAGCGTCCCTGGATCGGTGACGGCGAGACGTCAATGACCTGAACGGCGCGACCCTCGATCCAGCGATAGCCGCAGGCGCGACAGCGGACCGACATGCCATCCTGGCCCAAATGCTGGTCCGGCATCTCATAGCGGGTTGCGCAGGAAGGACAGCTCACTATCATTTTCGTGCCTTGAGCGATTCGGCCGTAGCGGGGTTCGAGGTCCGGGCCGGCCGTCGTTAAGCTTAACGTCCAACAGGGTTAATGAAGTGTTAAGCGACTGGCGCGATCTTCAACGCCGGGCCGCCACAAAGGTGACATGCGCCGTCGCGAGGCTTGAACGCGGCGAAGCGAGGAGACCGGACTCTTGGTACGACTGGATAATGTGGGTCTGCGCTACGGCCACGGGCCGGAAGTGCTGAAAGACGTTTCCTTTCGCCTCGCGCCGGGCGAGTTCCGCTTCCTCACCGGGCCGTCGGGCGCCGGCAAGATCCTCGCTTCTGCGCCTGCTGTTCCTCGGCGCTGCGCCCGACCCGCGGACTCATCAACCTCTTCGGCCAGGACGTCACGGCGGTGAAGCGACGCGAACTGCCATCATTGCGGCGGCGCATCGGCGTCGTCTTCCAGGACTTCCGCCTGCTCGATCACTTGACCACCTATGACAATGTCGCGCTCCCCTTGCGCATCGTCGGCGCGCGCGAAAGCGCCTATCGCGAGCGACGTGATGGAGCTTCTGAGCTGGGTCGGGCTTGCCGACCAGGCACGCGCATTTCCGCCGGTTCTCTCAGGCGGCGAGAAGCAGCGCGCCGCGATTGCCCGCGCCGTGATCGCCAAGCCGGAATTGCTGCTTGCCGACGAGCCGACCGGCAACGTCGATCCCGCCCTCGCCAACCGACTGTTGCGGCTCTTCGTTGAATTGAACCGCCTCGGCACCACGGTGCTGATCGCCACCCATGACACGCACCTGATCCAGCAATCGCGCCTGCCGGTGTACCGGCTCGAGCGCGGCGAATTGAGAGAGGCGGCATGAAGCAGGCAGCCGCCCCGCGCACGTCTCCCGGCCCGATCATTCCGCCGGAGGCCTCTCCTCTCAAGACGCTCACCGTCGCCATGACGGTCATGTGCTACCTCGCCTGTCTCGCCATCGGCGCGCTCATCCTCATCGACCGGGCCGTGGAAAACTGGACCGGCGGCCTGTCGCGCGAAGTGACGGTGCAGGTGAGGAAAGTGAAGGACACCGACATCGAGGCCGAGCTTGCCAAGGCGGCGGCACTCTTGGCCGCAACACCGGGCATATCCGGCGTCGATATTCTCGATCGCGCGACGGCAACGCGCTTGCTCGAACCCTGGCTCGGTTCGATCGGCGATCTCGACCAGTTGCCGATACCGCGATTGATCTCGGTGAAAGTCGATCTATCCGAACAGCCCGATTTCGACGCGCTCGCGGCCGCCCTAGCCGAGCAGGTCAAGGGTGCAAGCCTCGATACCCACCGGCACTGGCAGGCGGAACTGACACGCATGGCAAGCGTGCTCGAGGCGCTCGCCTATTCCGTATTGTCGCTGATCTGCCTTTCGGCTATCGCCATCGTCGTCTTTGCCACACGCTCGGTACTCGACGCCAATCGCGGCATCATCGACGTCCTGCATCTCGTCGGCGCGCGCGATCGATTCATCGCCAGACAGGTCGAGGGCCGCTTCCTCAAGACCGGATTGTTCGCGGGCCTTCTCGGCATGCTGGCCGGCATCGCCACGTTCCTCATCCTGAGTCTCGTCGCACCCGTCGCCGGCCAGAGCGGAGTCGGCGAGGCCAGCCGCGGACTGCTCTTTGCACCGCCCGACATTGCCTGGCGCAGCTATGCGGCCCTCCTCGCCGTGCCCCTGATCGCCACCCTCATCAGCCTCGTCACCGCGCGCATCGCCTTGATGCGCACCTTGCGCCCGGCACAGTAACAAATGCTCTGGCTGCGATCGACGCTCTACAACATCGTCTTCTATGTGAACCTGTTCGTCTTCCTGGTCGGCGGCGCCTTCTTCCTGGCCTTGCCGCGAAGCTGGGCAATGGCGGCGCTCAAGGCTTGGGCCACGACCTCGCTGTGGTGGCTGAGAGTGATCTGCGGAACGCGCCTGGAAATACGCGGTCGCGAGTTCATCCCGACCGATGGAGCCCTTGTCGCCGGCAAGCATCAATCGACGTGGGAGACTTTCGCGATCCTCCCGCTCTTTGCGGATCCAGTGGTCGTCCTGAAGAAGGAACTCACCTACATCCCGTTTTTCGGCTGGTTCATTTTCAAATTCCGCATGATCCCGGTCGCGCGCGAGGCAGGCCCTTCAGCGCTGCGCGCCATTACCGCGCGCGCCCAAGAGGCCGTCGCAATGGGGCGTCAGGTGATCATGTTTCCGGAAGGCACGCGCCGCGCCCCCGGCGCTCCGCCCGATTACAAGCCCGGCGCGACCGCGCTTTATCTCAAACTCGGGCGGCCTTGCGTGCCATTTGCGCTGAATTCCGGGCTCTATTGGCCGCGCCGGAAATTCTTGCGCCGCCCAGGCACCATCATCGTCGAGTTCCTTGCCCCCATTCCACCCGGACTGCCGCGCCGCGACTTCGAGCGCCGCTTGATCGAAGCCGTGGAAACAACAACGGCGAGGCTTGAAAAGGAAGCGGATTTGCCGTACAAAAAGTGAACAGTCACTTGGGTACGCCATGAGCACCGCCGACGATATGATTGCCGACCCGATCGCCCGCGAGATCTGGGACATGAAATACCGGCTGAAGCAGCCGGATGGCGAAGCTGTCGACCAGACGATCGAGGACACCTGGCGGCGCGTCGCGACCGCGATCGCCCAAGCCGAGGCGCCGGATGCGCGCACAAAGTGGGCTGAGGATTTCTACGACCTCCTTGCGGGCTATCGCTTCCTCCCCGCCGGCCGCATTCTTTCCGGCGCCGGCAGTGGCCGCTCGGTGACGCTCTTCAATTGCTATGTCATGGGCACGCTCGACGACAGCATGGCGGGAATTTTCGAAGGGCTGAAGGAGGCCGCCCTCACCATGCAGCAGGGCGGCGGCATCGGCCATGACTTCTCGACCTTGCGGCCGAAGGGCGCGCCCGTGAAAGGTGTCGGCGCCGATGCGTCGGGGCCGTTGAGCTTCATGGATGTGTGGGATTCGATGTGCCGCACCATCATGTCGGCAGGCTCCAGGCGCGGCGCCATGATGGGCACGCTCGCCTGCGATCATCCCGACATCGAGGCCTTCATTGCCGCCAAGCGCGATCCCGATCGCCTGCGCATGTTCAATCTCTCGGTGCTGGTCACCGATGCCTTCATGGAGGCGGTGAAAGCCGACGCGCCCTGGCCGCTGGTCTTTGACGGTATCGTCTACAAGACAGTGCGGGCCCGCGATCTGTGGGACCAGATCATGCGCTCGACCTATGATTATGCCGAGCCCGGCGTGATCTTCATCGATCGCATCAACCGCGAAAACAACCTCGCCTATTGCGAAACCATCCACGCTACGAACCCGTGTGCCGAACAGCCATTGCCGCCTTACGGCGCGTGCCTGCTCGGCTCGGTCAACTTGGCGCGGCTTGTAATTGATCCGTTTACGGACAAAGCGCCGCATCGACGAAGCGGCGATCGCAGACATCGTGCCGCGCGCCGTGCGCTTCATGGACAATGTCGTCGATGTCTCGAACTATCCCTTGGCCGCGCAGGCGCATGAAGCGCGCGCCAAGCGCAGGCTTGGCCTTGGTCTGACCGGGCTTGCCGATGCTCTCGCCATGTGTGGGCTTGCCTATGGCAGCAAGGAAGCAGCGGCGGCCGCAGGGCATTGGATGGCGCTGATCGATCACGCTGCCTATCGCGCCAGTTCGGCACTTGCTCGCGAGAAGGGGGCCTTTCCGCTCTATGAGCGCGATCGCTATTTGGCCGCGGGCCATGCCAAGCATTTGCCGGAAGACCTGCGCGGCGAGATCGCCAAGCACGGCATGCGCAATGCGCTTCTGACCTCGATAGCGCCGACCGGCACGATTTCGCTTTTCGCCGGCAATGTGTCGAGCGGCATCGAGCCGATCTTCTCGGTTTCCTATGAGCGCAAAGTGCTGATGCCCGACGGCAGCGAGCGCAGCGAGAGGATCGAGGATTATGCCGCGCGCCTCTATCGCGCGATGCATGGCAGCGAAGCGCCCTTGCCGCCAGGCTTCGTGACCACCGCCGATCTCACGCCCCAACAGCATCTCATCATGCAGGCGGCGGTGCAGCGCCATGTCGATAGTTCGATTTCGAAGACGATCAACTGCCCGTCTTCGCTCGGCTTCGAAGAGTTCAAGGCTGTCTATGCGCAAGCCTATGAACTGGGCCTCAAGGGCTGCACGACCTTCAGGCCCAATGCCGTGACGGGCTCGGTGTTGAGCATCGCGGAATCAGAACCGGCGCAGCCCGCCCTGCCGCTCGAGGCGCCGCGCGATCCGGTGCTGCCATTCAGAGCCGGGCGAAGTCGTCTACATGAAGCGCCCGCTCGAGCGGCGCGAGGTCCTCCCCGGCTTCACCTACAAGCTCAAATGGCCGGAATCCGACCACGCCATCTACATCACGCTCAACGACATCGTGCAGGACGGCAGGCGCCGCCCCTTCGAGATCTTCATCAACTCGAAGAACATGGAGCATTATGCCTGGACGGTAGCGCTCACCCGCATGATCTCGGCGGTGTTCCGGCGCGGCGGCGATGTCTCCTTCGTGGTCGAGGAGTTGAAGGCGGTGTTCGATCCGCGCGGCGGGCAATGGATGGGCGGCAAATATGTGCCGAGCCTCCTGGCGGCGATCGGCGGCGTCATCGAGAAGCACCTGGTCGATACCGGCTTCCTCAAGCGCGATGCCGAATCACCGGCGCTCGTGCCCTCCGTGGCGATGGTGGCGGGCGACCGTCCGAGCGTTGCGCAATGCCCGCGCTGCGGCGAAGCAGGTCTCATTTTCCAGGAGGGCTGCGCCTACTGCCCCAATTGCGGCTACTCGAAATGCGGCTGAAACCGCTTGACAGTTTCGGCAAATTGTTCTACCAATGTTCCCATGAACATACATGGCACACCGCTCTCCTCCACCCTCCTCCGCGACACTGAATCCGCCGATCGCTTCTGGTACTGGTCGGGGCGTTCGGGACGCCGCTACATCCACTCCGTCTACGCGCTCGCAAGCTTCCCGCCCTTGCCGGGCGCCGTCTATATCGCGACCCGGCGCCAGGGCGGCGTGCCGGTCGCGCTGGCGCTCGGACGCTTCCCGGCCATGCTCGACCAGGCGGGCATCGAGCGTCTGCGGCGCCGTATGATCGCGCTGGGTGCCTCCGAACTCCACGTGCATCTTCTGGCGCGCAGCGAAAGCGAGACGGAAGCGGTGCGCAGCGACCTCGCCGCGGCGATCGATCCGCAGTTGCGCGATCTAAGTATCGTGAGCCTTGCGGCCTAGGTTCTGACCGAGGCTTTCAAGCATATGATCATGAATGCCCATCTCGTGGAGATGGGCGAGCGTGCTCATCACATAATCCAGGCAATCGCCTGACTGGCCCTTGCCCTGGCGCACATAGGCAAGCTGGGAGTCGACTGGAAGAGCCCCCGCATATTGGCGATGCGCGCGGTCGACCACATAGGCGACCGCTTCGACAGTCTCCGCTTGCGGCGTCAACAGGCGGATCGGCGTGAAGACTTCGCGATAGACGCTGGTGACCTGTTCGCGCGCCCTTAAATAGGCAAGCGTCGCGTCGCGATTGGCGGGTGCGACCTCGAAGGCGAGGCCATGGCACGAGCCGCCGCGATCGAGGCCGAGGACCAGCCCCGGAAGCTCAGGCGTGCCGCGATGCACATGCGAATAGACGCAAAGCCGGCGATGAAAGCCGTAAAGCCGGGCCGGCACGGCGCGCAAATGCTGAAAGCCCGGCCGCCACATCAACGAGCCATAGCCGAACACCCAGAATTGCTGCATTTTGCCAACCATTGCGGCTCTATAGCGAAGGGTTTATGCGGCGCAAATGGCTTCTCGAAACTCAATTGCCTGGCGCGCCATCACGCCCGCGCTCATCGTCTTCATGCTGGCCATCGCCTGGTCGGGCTATTGGCTTTGGCTCCACAGCAAGATCCAGCAGGTTTTCGAGGAGCAATCGGCCGCCCTCGCGGCGCGCGGCCTGACGCTCGCCTGCAGCGAGCGCGACTGGGCCGGCTACCCGTTCCGCATCGAATTCGCTTGCGCCGATCCGAAGTTTGCCGACCAGCGCTCGAGCCTGATCGCCGGCGCCGAAGCAAAGTCGCTCTTCGTGGTGATGCAGGCCTATGACTTCCGCAAGGCCGCGGCACTCCTCGATGGCCCCACGACCATCGCCCTGCGCGATGCCGAGCCACTGACCATCACGCATGAGCGCGTTCTCGCCTCCTTCGAGCGCGTCGAGCGCCACCGAACATCGATTGTCGATCGAAGTGCCGGCCTTGCGCATCGACGACGTTGCAAGTGCCGTCACAGCGAGTTTCCATTTCCGCGCGCGCGATGAGAATATCCTCGATGTTGCGGCAAGCGGCGAAGGCATCGCGTTTACCGTCGAGGACGCAAAATTCACGATCGACAAGGCGGCGCTCCAGGGCGACATCCCCTTATCCGCACTGGCGAATGATGAAATCCTGCGCGGGCTTGCGGCTTCGGCCGGCAAGATCAACATCACCCGTGCATCGCTGAGCAAGGGCGAACTCACAATTTCGGGCGACGGTTCGCTGATCATCACGCCGCAAGGATTTCTCGACGGCCGCATCCGCACCGTGATCAGCGATTTCGGTCTCCTCATCACCGAATTGCAAGGCTCGCTGCGCCTGAGCGAAAAAGAGATCGGGGAATTGAGAGCCTTGGGCGGTGTCCTCGCCGGTGCGACGGGCGGTCGCTCGGTGCCGGTCGACCTACGTTTCCAGAACGGCGATATCTACTGGAGCGCGTTCAGGATCGGCACGATGCAGCCGCTTTTCTAGTTCTTTGCCGGATGGCGGCCGAAATCGGGAGCCGCCGTTTCCTGGCCGGCCGCGATGATGCTGCGCCGGATCTGGCGCGAGCGGGTGAAGAGATTGAACAGCGCATCGCCATCCCCCCAGCGAATGGCGCGCTGAAGGACTGACAAATCTTCCGAAAACCGCCCGAGCATTTCGAGCACGGCATCCTTGTTATTGAGGAAGACGTCGCGCCACATGATCGGATCGGAAGCGGCGATACGCGTAAAATCGCGAAAGCCACCGGCCGAGAATTTGATGACTTCGGAATTGGTGACCTCTTCGACATCGGCCGCCGTCGCCACGATATTGTAGGCAATCAAATGCGGCAGATGGCTGGTGATGGCGAGCACCAGATCATGATGCTCCGGCGTCATCGTCTCGACATTGGAACCGCAGGCGCGCCAGAACTCTTCGAGCTTCTTGACCGCCGCGGCATCGCTGTTCGGCAGTGGCGTGAGGATGCACCAGCGATTGTCGAAGAGTTCGGCAAAGCCCGATTCGGGCCCCGACTGCTCGGTGCCCGCCACCGGATGGCCCGGCACGAAGTGAATATTGGCGGGGAGATGCGGTGAGACATCGCGAACGATCGCCGTCTTGACCGAACCGACATCGGTGACGATCGAACCTTCCTTCAGAGAAGGCCCAATCTCTTGCGCGACCTCGCCGCAAGCGCCGACCGGGATGCACAGGATGACGAGATCCGCATCGGCGACCGCGGCGGCGGCACTCTCATGCATGCTGTCGACAAGGCCGATCTCGACCGCCTTGGCGCGCGTTGCCGCCGATCGGGCGTAACCCGAAATATGCCCGGCCAGGCCCCTCTGCCGCATGACATGGCTGAGCGAGGAGCCAATGAGGCCGAGACCGATCAATGCGACGCGCTTGAAATGCGGCGTTGTCATCGCAGGAACTCCGATAGTGCCGCGACGACGGCGCGATTGGCTTCCTCATCGCCGATGGTGAGTCGCAGCGCGCCCGGCAGGCCATAGGCTTCCATGCGCCGCAAAACGATGCCGCGGCCGGTGAGGAATTCATCGGCCGCCGGCGCATTGCGACGCGCATCTTTCGGAAAGTGCACGAGCAGGAAATTGCCGACACTCGGCGTGACGGAAAGGCCAAGCGCGGTGAGTTCGGTACTGAGCCAGGCGAGCCATGTGTCGTTGTGCGCGATGGCTGCTTCCGCGAAATCGCGATCAGTGATGGCGCCGACACCGGCGGCAAGTGCCGGGGCCGAGACGTTGAAGGGACCGCGAATTCGATTGAGCGTGTCGGCGACATGCTCCGGGCAATAGGCCCAGCCGAGCCTGAGCGCCGCAAGCCCGTGGATCTTCGAGAAGGTCCGCGTCATCACGACATTGTCGAATTGCGAAACGAGTTCGATGCCCGCCTCGTAATCATTGCGGCGCACATATTCGGCATAGGCCGCATCGAGGACGAGCAGGCAGTCGCTCGGCAAGCCCGCATGCAGGCGCTTTACTTCATCGAACGGGAGATAAGTGCCGGTCGGATTATTGGGATTGGCGAGGAACACAACCCGTGTCTTGCTCGTCACGCGTGAGAGAATCGCGTCGACGTCGGCATGGAAATCGCGTTCGGGCGCTACGACCGCGGTCGCGCCATTCGCCTTGATGGCGATCGGATAGACGAGGAAGCCATGCTCGGTATAGATCGCCTCATCGCCGGGGCCGAGATAGGCATGCGCGATGAGTTGCAGCAATTCGTCCGAACCGGAGCCACAGACGATGCGCGCCGCGTTGAGGCCGTAGCGCTGGGCGATCGCCTCGCGCAGATCGTTGGCCGCGCCATCGGGATAAAGCGCCAGGGTCCTGGCCGCTGCCGCGAAGGCTTCGATCGCCCTGGGGCTGGGCCCAAGCGGCGTCTCGTTCGACGACAATTTGAAGACGCGCGTGCCTTTGGCGCCGCTCTTTCCGGGCACATAGGGCGCGATGTCGCTGATCCCCGGCTTCGCCTGCGGCCGGGGGCGAGGAGCGGACGATGTCATGATCTAACCTCGATCGGGCTTGGGTAACGGCCAAGCACCATGAGCGCAAGCGGGACATTGGAGCGCATGAGGCCGAGCAGCGGCTGGCTGGTTTCGGACAGGAAGCCCGGCAGGCTCGCCAGATGGCGGTTGCCGAGCCGCATCTGCCAGAGCGGTGCGGGCGCGAAATCGCGGGGCAACTGTCCAGAGGTCACGAGCAAGGTCTCGTCATCGCCAGTAGGCTCTGGCGCTGCCGAGCCAAAGACCAGCATTTTGGGCACGGTGCCGCCAGCAAACTGCGGCAGTGAGGCGATGACGCGTGCCTGTCCGGCACGGCCATCCAGATAGGGATCGAGCCAAGGAGAATCGAGGGCAACGACCGCGACGTCGCCTGAATGCCCGGCGAGCGCCGCCAATGCCTGCGTTTCGCCCGGATGCTCGGCGAGCGGCGTTGGGCCGAAATGATCGCGCAGCATCTCCCGTGCCGCTATGGAATCAAAAAGCCCCTTGCCGAGATGGATCCGGACAGGGGCTTGCATCAGGGTCGATGCCGAGATGATGGCCCGCCAAAGCCGCACCCGGAGTTCGGCCGGGACGGAATCGGGCTTCGCCTGGACAAGCCGGCGCAAGATCGCCGCTTCGCGCGCTGGCCGGATCGGCGATTGCGCGATGGCCCCGCTCGCAGACTTGATCCGCTTGACCTCCTCGACCGCAGCGAAACGCTTGGCAAGCAAGGCCAGCATAGCATCATCGATCGCGTCGATCTCTTCGCGAATGTGGTCGAGCGCGCCTGCCGGCGGGGTATCCATAAGGGTCAAAAATCCTTCACAAAACGGGCTTCTTCATAAGAGGGCTGCCGCTAAAAGCAAAGGGGCCCAAGCTTTGCTGGCCTCGGGCCGAGACTCCCCATAGAACGGGGAAAACCGCCTGCTCGTCCCTGACCAAACCCCATGCATAAGCCATCGGACCTTTACGGCATTGCCGCGATGCTTGCCGCGACCGCGATCTTCGTGGTCGGCGATACCTTCATGAAACTGTTGACGGAGGACCTTCCGCCTTTCCAGGTCCTGTTTCTGAGAGGCTTGGCCGCGACCATCGCCTGCGGCCTGTTGCTGATGGTGCGCCGCGAGTGGACTGGCTTCGCCGATGCGCTGAGCATCCGCGTGCTTTTGCGCGCCGCGGGCGAGACGCTCGGCACCCTCTGCTACATCATAGCCCTGGCGCAGATGCCGATCGCCGATGTGATCGCCATTCTTCAGACCGCCCCATTGATATTGATACTGGGTGTTGCCGTCCTGCTGCGCGAAAAGATCGGTCCCATGCGCGTCGTTCTGGCGCTCATTGGTTTCGCCGGTGCCCTGATGGTCGCTCAGCCCGGTGCCAGCGGTGTTTCAGCCGCGACCTTGCTGGTGTTTGGTTCTGCACTGTCGATTGCCGCGCGTGACCTTGTTGCACGCGGCATCCCGCATCGGATCCCGGCGACGGTCGTGATCTTCACGACCGTCATCATGTCCATGCTGGTCGCCGGCGCCATCACCTTCAGTGCCGAGACGTGGAAAGTTCCGACGACCGGCAATCTCGTTATCGCGGTCCTCACTGGCCTGTGCCTGGCATTGGGACAGGTCGGGCTCTTTCTTGCCTATCGCTTTGGCCGGACCGCGGTCGTCGCACCCTTCTTCTATAGCTTCGCACTATGGGGGGTCGTGGCGGGCGTCCTGATATGGGGCGATTTGCCGAACGGGCTGGCGCTCGCCGGAATCGCCCTCATCGTAGCGAGCGGCATCGCCATCGTCATGCTCGACCAGCGCAAAGGCCGCGAAGTCGAATTAACGGATGCCCTTTAAGGGCGGCGAGGTCGCGGGATGCGGAGATAGCGCCGGCCGCAAGCGCGGCACCAGGCGGCGCGCCCGCTTGCCGGGTGGGATCGCATAGACCTGCTT
The DNA here is from genome assembly GCA_963805405.1 of uncultured Alphaproteobacteria bacterium. Taxonomy (GTDB): domain Bacteria; phylum Pseudomonadota; class Alphaproteobacteria; order Rhizobiales; family Aestuariivirgaceae; genus JAEUMG01. Next base: position 119,839 of record CAWDUC010000007.1, read on the forward strand.
CACGGCCTCGACGATGATGACGCCGGAAAAGGCGGGAGACAGCCAGGACCCTAACCGCTCCCAGGCGGGTGCCGAGTTCAGGATCATGCTTTTTTCGAAAGGCGGCATGAACAGGGCGTGGCTCCAGGCCGCTGCCGTGAACCGCGCCTCCTTCAGGAGCTTGCCGAGCTGTGGACGCGAGAACGGCTGGCCATAGCCGAAGGGTGTCGAGTTCGAATCTCGCCCACATGCCGCGGCGGTTGGGCACGATCAGCATGAGCCGGCCCTGCGGCGCCATGACCCGCCACACTTCCTGGAGCATCTCCTCGGGATTGTCGGTGAGTTCGAGCCCGTGGATGATGAGCGCGAAATCGACAGTGCTTTCCAGCAAGGGCAGGTCGAATTCATCGACCAGTGCGGTCGCGCTCTCGCCCTCCTGCGGCCAGTGGATGACGCCCTGCCGCGCCATCATGAAGCCGAAACTGCGGGCGGTCTCGGCGCGCCAGGATTCGAGATAGGGGGTGGCAAAGCCTAGCCCCATGACAGTGGCCCCGCCCAATGACGACCAGCGCCGGCGCAACCGGTGCGCGATCAAGCGCCGGCTGGCCAGACCGAGCCGGCTCGCGTAGAAGTCCCGCAGTTCAACGACATCCATGGACCCAAAATAGGCGCTCCATGGTAAAGGGTCATCTACCGAGTTTCAGGTAACTTTAGAGGCTTCCCATGGCGCATCTCGACCTTCACCACTTCATCTGTCGCGAGGACAATTACGGCGTTCTCGTCCATGACCACCAGAGCGGTGCCACCGCCTCGATCGATGCCCCGGATGCATTGGCCGTCGAGCGCGCGCTCAAGGCCAAGGGCTGGCAACTCACCCATATCCTCACCACCCATCATCATGGCGATCATGTCGAAGGCAACCTGGCACTGAAGGAAGCATTCGGCTGCACCATCATCGGCCCGCGCAATGACGGCGAGATTCCCGGCATGGACAAGTCCGTCTCGGGCGGCGAGACCTTCACCTTTGCCGGCCGCGAAGTGCGCGTCATGGATACGCCCGGCCACACCAAGGGGCATATCGTCTATTACTTCCCGACCGAGCATGTGCTTTTTGCCGGCGACACCTTGTTCGAGATGGGCTGCGGCCGGGTCATCGAAGGTACGCTCGAGCAGATGTGGACATCGCTCGATCAGTTGCGCAAATTGCCGACCCATACCATCGTCCATGTCGGCCATGAATATAGCGAGGCCAATGCCCGCTTCGCGCTCTCGATCGAACCCGGAAACCGCGCGTTGCAACAACGCGCCGGTGTCGTCGCAACGCAGCGCGCCAAGGGCGAGATGACCTTGCCGACGACGATCGGCGATGAACTCAAGACCAATGTGTTCCTGCGCGTCGACAGTCCGGAAATCCGCAAGAAACTCGGCCTCGAACAGGCAAGCGATGCGGAAGTCTTCGCGGAGACGCGCCGCCGCAAGGATTCGTTCAAGTGACGTTGAGCGCGCGCGAGATCATCGCCGCGCTCGACCTGAAGCCGCATCCTGAAGGCGGTCATTACCGGCAAACCTGGAAGGCGGATGCACCGGCGGGCGAACGTGCCGCCGGCACCGCGATCTATTTTCTGTTGGCAGAAGGCGAAGTCAGTCATTGGCATCGCGTCGATGCAGCGGAGATCTGGCATTACTATCGCGGTGCGCCTCTGGAGCTTTCGCTCTCGGCGGATGAACGCGGAATCGACAGACATATTCTCGGCCCCGATCTTGCCGCGGGAGAGAAGCCGCAGATCATCGTCCCGCGCGATGTCTGGCAAGCGGCGAAATCACTCGGCGAATGGACACTGGTCGGTTGCACCGTATCGCCGGGCTTCGAGTTTTCGCATTTCGAACTCGCCGCGCCAGGCTGGCGCCCAAAAGAGATCAGCCGGTCGCGCTAGGCCTCGAAGAGATAGAGCCGGAGCAGATTAGTCGGCGAAACGAAGAGCGTCCTCACGCGCGAAAAGCCGGCGCCTTGGCCAAGCGCATGCCAGTTCGAATCGGTTTCCGGAAAATCCGAACTATGGACATGGTCGTTGACCATCATCCATTCCCGCCGCGTATAGGCGGGCCAATATGGTTCCTGCGCATCCCATCGCGTCAGCCACTGTTCCCGGCTCTCGCCGTCGGGGCTTGCATCCTCATAGATGAGCAAGCGCCCGGTCTCGCCGACGATGCGTCTGATATTGCGCAAGGTCTCAGCCTTTGCGGGCGCGAGCAAATGATGCAATGAGAGTCCGATCCACACGACATCGGCGGGCTGCCGCCAGTCGCGCAACGCGGCAACGAAATCACCCTCGGCAAGACTGACCGGGCAGGAGAGCCGTGCCAGATTGCGCCGCGCGATCTCCAGCGCGGGTCGCGAGATATCGATCCCGTGATACTCCGAGACATTCGTACCAAGCAGCGCTTCACTGCTCTTGCCCGCATCGCCGCAGGCCGCTTCGAGAAAACGGAACGGTCCTGCTACCTCATCGCGCAAGATACGATGCAGGCAGTCATAGGCGTCGCGATGAAAGAGATAGTCGTTGTCGACCATCTTGCGATAGACCTGCCACGCTTCGAGGAAAAGCGCCTGCGTGGGCGCTCTTTCCTGCTGGCTGGTCATCCGCGCCTCCCTCAGGCCATGTACTGGCCGCCATTGGCGGTGAGCGTCGCGCCGGTGATGAAGCCCGATTGATCGGATGCGAGAAACACCACGCAGCGTGCGATCTCTTCGGGCTCGCCGAGACGCCCGACCGGTATCTGCGGCAGGATCCGCTTCTCGAGCACGTCCTTCGGCACGGCCAGCACCATTTCTGTGCCGATATAGCCGGGGCAGATCGCATTGACGGTGATGCCCTTGGCGGCACCTTCCTGCGCCAAGGCCTTGACAAAGCCGATATCGCCGGCCTTGGCGGCGGAGTAATTGGCCTGGCCCATCTGGCCCTTCTGCCCGTTGATCGAGGAGATGCAGATGATGCGGCCGAAGCCTCGTGCCCGCATGCCGTCCCAGACCGGGCGCGTCATGTTGAACAGCGAATTGAGATTGGTGTTGATCACTTGATACCACTGTTCCGGCGTCATCTTGTGGAACATCGCATCGCGCGTGATACCGGCATTGTTGACGAGAGTATCGATCGGGCCGACTTCGTTTTCGATTGCCTTGAGATTGCTCTCGCAGGCGGCGTAGTCGCTGACGTCCCACTTGCGGACATCGATGCCGGTCTCGGCCTTGAATTTCTGCGCCGCCTCGTCATTGCCGGCATAATTGGCAATGACGCGATAGCCTTCCTGCTTGAGCGCCTTGGAAATGGCGGCTCCGATGCCTCTTGTACCGCCTGTTACGATCGCCATGCGAGCCATTCGCTATCTCCCTTTTGTTGCCGGCGTGCGTTAGTCGCGCGCCACGCACATGGCGATACCCATGCCGCCGCCGATGCAGAGCGTTGCGAGGCCCTTTTTTGCATCGCGCTTGCCCATTTCATAGAGCAGCGTCGTCAGCACGCGCGCCCCCGACGCACCGATCGGATGGCCGATGGCGATGGCGCCGCCGTTCACATTCACCTTCGCAGTATTCCAGCCCATATCCTTGTTTACAGCACAGGCCTGCGCCGCGAAGGCCTCGTTCGCCTCGACGAGATCGAGATCATCGGGCTTCCAGCCGGCCTTCTTGAGCGCCGCGCGCGAGGCGGGGATGGGTCCCGAGCCCATGATCGCCGGATCCACACCGACGCTCGCCCACGAAACGATGCGCGCCAGGGGCGTGAGCTTGCGTGCTTCCGCTTCCTTGGCCGACATCAGGATGACCGCGGCGGCCCCGTCATTGATGCCGGAAGCATTGCCGGCGGTGACCGTGCCATCCTTGGCGAAGGCGGCGCGGAGTTTCGCCACCTGGTCGAGCATGGCGCCATGGCGAATATACTCGTCCTGGTCGACCACCACATCGCCCTTGCGCGAGGCAACCGTGACGGGGGCGATCTCGTCCTTGAAGCGCCCGGCCTTCTGCGCGGCCTCGGCCTTGTTCTGCGAGGCGACCGCGAATTTGTCCTGCTCGTCGCGGGTGATCTGCCACTGCCGCGCCACGTTCTCGGCCGTGTTGCCCATGTGATAGCCGTTGAAGGCATCCCAGAGCCCGTCCTTGATCATCGTGTCGATCATCTGGAAGTCGCCCATCTTGATGCCGTTGCGCAGATGCTGGCAATGCGGCGACATGCTCATTGATTCCTGGCCGCCAGCCGCGACGATCTTGGCATCGCCGCCGGCGATCTGCTGAAGGCCCAATGCCACCGCGCGCAGTCCCGAGCCGCACAATTGATTGACGCCCCAGGCCGGGCTTTCGACCGGGATACCGGCGGCAACCGAGGCCTGGCGGGCGGGGTTCTGGCCTTGGCCCGCGGTCAGGATCTGGCCCATGATGACCTCGTCGACTTCCTTTGCGTCGACCTTGGCGCGCTCCATCGCCGCTTTTAGCGCCACGGCACCCAGCGCATGGGCGGACAAGGTCGACAGCGTGCCGTTGAAAGAGCCGACCGGCGTGCGCGCCGCCGAAACGATGACCACCGCAGAATCCGAATTAGCCATACCGCACTCTCCTTGATTGTACTGCCGGTGGTCTACTCGGCCCCCGCCCCGCCCGCAATGGTCGCTTTTAGCCCGCTCTAACCCTCGGCGGATCAAGCGTTTTTGCGCTTGCAATTGTGCATTGCGCAGCGCAACCTTTCGCAGTGCAGTCAAGGACCCAATCAAAGCGGGAAGCGATGGCAGGAGCAGCTGCGACGAACGATCAATCAACGGCGCCTCAGGCGGCGGTCGTCATCAAGAAATACGCCAACCGGCGGCTCTATAATACCGCGACCAGCACGTACGTGACCCTCGAAGACTTGGCCGAAATGGTCAAGAAGGGCACTGATTTTGTGGTTTTCGATGCCAAGACCGGCGAAGAGATCACCCGCTCCGTCCTGACCCAGATCATCTTCGAAGAAGAGAGCAAGGGCCAGAACCTGCTGCCGATCAATTTCCTGCGCCAGCTCATTCGCTTCTATGGCGACAGCATGCAGGCCTTCGTGCCGGGCTTTCTCGAATTCTCGCTTGAATCGCTCACCCGCGAACAGGACAAGTTTCGCCAGCAGATGATGGAATCCTGGGGGGCCGACCCCTTCAAGGCGATGGAGGATCACACCAAGCGCAACATGGCGATGTTTTCCGATGCCATGCGCATGTTCAATCCTTTTGCCGCCATGGCCGGCACCAAGCCGGCGGACTCGCCCGCTGCAAGTCCGGCCAGTTCAAAGGATGACTTTCAGGCGCTGAAGGAACAGCTTTCTGCCATGCAGAACCGCCTCGACAGGCTTGCCGGCGACAAGTAGCGGACCTCTAATGAGATCTGCCCTCATGGTGGGTGCATCGCCGAAGGCGATGCGTCGAACCATGGGCAACATTGAGACCACGGTACCTGTACCCTTCGGGGCCGCTTCGCGGCCTCCTCAGGTGAGTGACGTGTGATTGGTCGTCGCCTCCCAGCACATCGGCAAAACGCGGACGTTGCGTCTCGGGCATCCGTGCGGCCGGCCGGCGGAAGGTCTCGTCCAGCGTGGAAAGCGCCGTGCGCAGGCGCGTGAGGTCGAGGCCGGGGCGATCGAGAACGGGTTGAACGACTGATGCCTCGACCGGCATTCATCGATCGCCGGAGTGGCCGGCAGCGGCGGCATCGCTATGTCTGGCGACGGCGCGGCGCTGGATGCCTCCCATGGCAACGCCATATTGGCGCTGCCGAAGAGATTGCCTTGCAGGTAGTCGACGCCCCATTGCCGCAGGAAATCGGCGTCTTCTTCGTTCTGCACCCATTCGGCGATCGTCTTGATGCTGAATTTCTCGGCCAGGTCGACCAGCGAGCGGACGAAATACTGGTTGTCGGCGTTGGATGCGAGGTGCTCGCAGAAGCAGCCGTCGATCTTGATGAAGTCGGCTCCAGAACCTTCAGGCTGCGGAATGAACTGTAGCCCGCACCGAAATCATCGATCGCGACGCCGCAGCCCAGTTCATGAAGCGCACGTGTGAAGCGCGCGGTTTCCGTGACATCGTCGAGCGCCGCCGTCTCGTTGATCTCGACGTCAGACGGCCGGCAAGTTCACGGTGGGCGGCCAGCATGTCGGTAAGCTGGCTAAACCAGCGCGGATCGGTCAGCGGTAATGCCCGAGACGTTGAGCGCCAGACGCGCCTGCGGATAGTCGAGCAGGACGTCGACCGCCAAGTGCATGACATTGCGGTCGATCAGCCGGACCAGCCCGAGCTTTTCGGCAATGGGCACCAGATGCGCCGCGGCGATCATCGCACCATCGAAATCGGCCATGCGCAGCAGGGCTTCATGCATGACACGCCGCCACCGCGGGCATCGCACGATGGGCTGGTAGGCAAGCTGGAAGCGGTTCTGCTTGAGGCAGGCGACGATCTCGGTGGCGCAGCGCGCGTTGAGATCGCGCTCCGAGACGCGTTGCGGCGAGGGCCTGAACAGGATGAAACCATCCGAGGGTAGTCTCTTGGCCTCGGTGAGGGCTTCTTCGGCGCGCGCCATGGCGGTATTGGCCTCGCTCGCATGCCTAGGCAGGACGACGCCGCCGATCGACAGCATCGCCCAGACCGGACCACGCGCCGTCTCGATGACGCTGTCGCGGGCCACATTCAGGAGGCGCTCGGCGGCGACCTGCAATTCTTCTTCACTGCATTGATTGAGGATGATGCCGAACTTGGTGCCCGAATAGCGGGCCAAAGCATCGCCGGTGCGTATGACCTGGCGCAGGCGGCGCCCGACCGCGACGATCACCTCATCGGCGATATCAAAGCCATAGGCATCGTTCACAACCGCCAGATTGTTGATGGCGGCGACCGCGAAGGCGCAGGAAAGGGTATTGCGCTCGGCGACGCTGATGGCCTCGCCCAGGGCTTCCGCCATGCGGCCGCGATTCATCATGCCGGTCAGTGGATCGCAATTGCCAAGGAAGCTTAAGTGCCGGTCGCGGCGGTGACGGTCGTCGATACGCCGGATAATGCCAAAGACCTCGGCGGGACGGCCATCCGTGCCGGCAAACCAGCGCCCGCAATCCTCAAGCCAGATCGCCTGCTGCCGATACGGCCTTGCGGGCGAAACAGATATTCGATCTGGAACGGAACGCCTGCACCCTCATCGCGCGCCTTGCTGCGCATCACCGTGTCATAGCGGCTCGTGAAATTATCGGCATCGAGCATTTGCGAAAACGAGCGCCCGACTGGCAGTTCGGCGATCTCGCATCCGACCACATCGGCGGAATTGGCGCTCCAGGAAATGCTGTCGGTTTCGATGACCCAGTGGTAGGCGGCCTCGCCGGCGGAGATCACCGCGCGGCCGATTTCTTCGAGCTCGCGATGCGCAACGACTTGCGACGGCTTCTCTACCGCATGGGGCGGCAAGCGGCATGGGCAGATTGGCCGCGCTCCTCCGCCTCCTGGGAAAAGGAGAAGAGTTGGTGTGACGGGGTATCGCTCACGGAGCCTCCACGCGCGCAAATTGAGTCACGGTGAGCCTAGGCCGGGAGTAGTAAACAGATGCGAAACGCGAGGTCGCGCCTGTTCAATAGCCCAGCGCGCAGCCGTCCTTGCGCGGGTCCGACCCGCCGATCAGAACGCCCGTCGCGCCTGATTGCGATCGCCTGGCCGCCGCCCAAGGGCTCGACAGCGGGTGTCAGCCGGTGGCCCTTCGCCGCAAGGCCGGCGGCGACCGCGGCGGGAATGGTGTGTTCCATCTCGACCTGGCCCGAATCCGGGAAACAGCGCGGAAAATCGATCGCCTCTTGCGGATCCATGCCGTAGACATACCGGTTGAGCGCTACCGCCACATGGCCCATCGGCTGGTAGTCTCCGCCCATCACGCCGTAGCTCATGGCGATCTTGCCGTCCTTCCTGACCATGGCCGGAATGATCGTGTGCAGCGGCCGCTTGCCGGGGCCGATGCAATTGGGATGGCCGGGCGTGGTGACGAAATTGCAGCCGCGGTTCTGCAGGGCAATACCGGTCCTACCCGTGACGATGCCGGAGCCGAAACTCGCATAGATCGAGTTGATGAAGGAAACCGCCAGGCCGGTCTTGTCGACGACGGTCAGATAGACCGTATCGGAACCCGGTAGGGCCACTTTCAGGGCCGGATCCTCGATTGCCCGGTTCATGTCGATGAGGCCCGCCAATCGGTCGGCGGTAGTGCCGCTCAGCATTTCATCGACCGGCACTGCCACCTGACCGGGATCGGCGATGTAGCGGTTGCGATAGCACCCAGGCGAGCTTGATCGCCTCGATCTCGAGATGCCGGCGCTCGACACTTTCCGGGGCGTGGGCGGCGAGATCGAAACGCGTCAAGATGTTGAGCGCAATGAGCGCGGTAATACCCTGCCCGTTGGGCGGTATTTCGAGGATCTCGTGGCCTGCAAATTGCGTCGAAATCGGCTCTACCCAACTCGCCTCGGTGCGGGCCAAATCTTCAAGCGTCAGAAGGCTGCCGCGCTTGTTCAATTCATCGACGATGTCCTCGGCGACGCGCCCGCATAGAAGGCGTCGCGGCCCTCCTTCGCGAGAGTCTTGAAGGTTGTGGCGAGCGCCGGGTAGCGCATGATGTCGCCGACTTCCGGCGCCCGGCCATCCTTGAGGTAGTGCCGCTTGCCACCCGGATCGCGCGACAGCATTTCGACCTCGAACTGCCAGTCGAAGGCAACCCTGGGCGTGATCGGCACGCCCTCCTCGCCCAGCCTTATGGCCGGCGCCAGGGCATCGCCGAGCGACATCGAGCCATACTTCTTGAGGAGGCGATCCCAGGCATCGACCGCGCCTGGAACCGTTACCGAATGGACGCTCTGCAATCCGATCCCGTTCAGGCCGGATGTCTTGAGCCAGTCGGCGTCCGCCGCCAGGGCCGCCCGTCCAGACCCGTTGAGGCCCACAACTTTGCCGTCCGGCAAGCCGATCAGGGCGAAACAATCGCCGCCGATCCCGGTCATGTGCGGCTCGCTCATGCACAACACCGCTGATGCCGTGACCGCCGCATCCACCGCATTGCCGCCCGCCCGCAAGACGTCGACGGCTGCGAGTGTCGCGAGCGGCGACGATGTCGCCGCCATCCCATTCGTTCCATAGGCGGCCGAACGGCCGGGCAGTTGCAGATCGCGCATGAATCCTCCGTGAGGCCGGACAGGCTAGAACCTCGAACGCCTGAATTCCATGGGGCGTGGCAAAGAAATGGTCCGAAATTGGTCTGGATTGGGCGGCGATTGCGTCGTAAATCGCGCGAACATGTCGGATGGCACCGCCTTTCGACGAATGCCATCGCTATCTTCCCCCGCCTGCCCACCAGTTCAAAACCCGAGGAGCGCCCCATGACGGTCAAGAGCGACATTGAGATCGCCCGTGAAGCCAAGATGAAACCGATCATGGAGATCGGCAAGAAGCTCGGCATCCCCGAAAAGGACCTCATCCCCTACGGCCACACCAAGGCAAAGGTCAGCCTCGATTACATCGATAGCCTCGCCAAGAAGAAGAACGGCAAGCTCATCCTCGTCACCGCCATCAGCCCGACGCCCGCCGGCGAAGGCAAGACGACGACCACTGTTGGCCTCGGCGATGCGCTTAACCTGATCGGCAAGAAGACGATGATCTGCCTGCGCGAGCCTTCGCTCGGCCCCTGCTTCGGCATGAAGGGTGGCGCTGCCGGCGGCGGCTATGCCCAGATCGTGCCGATGGAAGACATCAATCTCCATTTCACCGGCGACTTCCACGCCATCACCTCGGCGCACAATCTTCTCTCTGCATGATCGACAACCACGTCTATTGGGGCAACGAACTCGGCATCGACATCCGCCGCGTCGCCTGGCGCCGCGTCATGGACATGAATGACCGCGCCTTGCGCGAGATCGTGTGTTCACTGGGCGGCGTTGCCAATGGCTTCCCGCGCGAAGCCGGCTTCGACATCACGGTCGCTTCCGAGATCATGGCGATCTTCTGCCTGTCGACCTCGATCGCCGATCTCGAGCGCCGCCTGGGCCAGATCGTCGTCGCCGCCAAGCGCGACAAGGGCCAGGTGCTGGCCAAGGACCTGAAGGCGCCCGGCGCCATGACCGTCCTGCTGAAGGACGCGCTGATGCCCAATCTCGTGCAGACGCTCGAGAACAATCCGGCCTTCGTGCATGGCGGTCCCTTCGCCAATATCGCCCATGGCTGCAATTCGGTGATGGCGACGCAGGCTGGCCTCAAGCTTGCCGATTATGTGGTGACCGAAGCGGGCTTCGGCGCCGATCTGGGTGCGGAGAAATTCTTCGACATCAAATGCCGCAAGGCCGGTCTCCATCCTTCGGCAACCGTCATCGTCGCGACGGTGCGCGCACTCAAGATGCATGGCGGCGTCGGCAAGGACGATCTGAAGAAAGAGAATGTCGAAGCGCTCAAGAAGGGCCTCGCCAATCTCGGTCGCCATATCGAGAACGTGAAGAAGTTCGGCGTGCCGATTGCTGTCGCCGTCAACCACTTCATTTCGGATACCGATGCCGAGATCGAAGCGGTGCGCGCCTATTGCAAGGAGCACGGCGTCGAGGCTTTCAACTGCCGCCACTGGGCGGAAGGCGGCAAGGGAGCAGAGGCGCTCGCTAAGCATGTAGCCGCGCTCGCCGACAAGGACACCGCGCAGTTCCATCCGATCTATGGCGACGATCTGAGCTTGTGGGACAAGGTCAAGACCATCGCGCGCGAAATCTACCGCGCTGACGATATCGTCGCCGACAAGACCGTGCGCGACCAGTTGAAGGGCTTCGAGGCGCAGGGCTACGGCAAGTTCCCGATCTGCATGGCAAAGACCCAGTATTCCTTCTCGACCGATCCCAATCTCAAGGGCGCGCCGACCAACCATGTCGTGCCGATCCGCGAGGTAAGATTGTCGGCGGGTGCCGAATTCATCGTGGTCATCTGCGGTGACATCATGACCATGCCGGGCCTGCCTAAAGTGCCGTCAGCCGAGATCATCGGCCTCGACGAAAAGGGCCAGATCGCCGGGTTGTTCTAATCTTTCGACGACACCCGAACCGAGCCTTTACATTGACTGTCCATGCGCATATATTTGCGCATGGAGCGTGATAGCAAAGAAATCATCCGGCGATTGAGGGCCGATGGTTTCGAGTTGGTCGGCATTCGCGGATCGCACCACAAATTTCGCAAAGGGAGCCGGACGATCATCATTCCGCATCCCAAGAAGGATTTGCCGATCGGTACCGCGCGGCAAATCGCGAAGGCGGCGGGATGGATCGGTTCGGAGGAGGTGTCGTGAGTCACTATATCGGCGTCGTCCACAAGGACCGCTCATCGGCTTACGGAGTACATTTTCCCGACGTCCCGGGTTGTTTCTCTGCGGCTGATGATCTTGATGATTTGTTGCCCAATGCCATGGAGGCGCTCAGTCTCTATGCCGAGGACACGGTATTGCCGGCGCCAAGTCCGATCGAAGAACTGCGTGCACGACATGAGGTGGCAGCGGAGTTGGCGGCCGGTGCATTCTTGGTCGCAGTGCCGTTGATCGCCAATGATGCACGGGTGGTCCGCGCCAACATCACCATGGATTTGGGGATGCTGAAGGCAATCGATGCCGAGGCGAAAGCGCGCGGCCTGACACGTTCGGCATTTCTGGCTCAGGCCGCCCGCCAGGCAATCGAACGGCGTAACTGATTGATCTTCGATGGTTCGCCGCAGCAATGATTGGCACATAGCTGGCTGGAAGGCGATCTTACTGGCGCCGATAGCCTTGCCTCTCGCAATTCTGATTCAATTGCTTCCATTGAAGAAGACGCGGGACAGGACGGCAGTAGAAGTCGCAGGCTTCCTTCGCGATGCCGACGAGGGCACCGGCGGCGAGTGGGACTGGGATGATTTCACCAGCGTGCCAATAACCGATCCACGGTTGGAAGCCATCCGAACTGAAGCAGATTTGATACCGCTGCCGATCAAACTTGAAGGAATACAAAAGGTCCGAGAACTGATTGAGAGAGCTGAGCAGATCGCCGAGTTATCCTCAGAACTCACTTAGCTCGTCATGCCAGCGAAAGCTGGCATCCCCTGGGCCGGTGCCGTTGTTGAAATGATTTAGGGACTCGAGCTTTCGCTGGAGTGAGGGTTGACGGATGGCGAGCTGCAATCACGACCCCGTCACCGAGAAGTACCACGCGTAAAAGAGAATCCAGAAACTCGCGAGCAGTGAAAGTATCGTCCGCTCGCTGTAAAAGCGGCGCAGGAGATTCGCAGCAGCGGCAGCGATCAACGCGCCAAGGACGAAGCGCGATAGGCGCGCGATTACGGCCGTACCGAGAAAGGTACTCAAGCCCGCCCCAATGGCACCGGCCTCGACCGCATAGATCTTGAACGGCACGCCGGTGAAGGCGCCGAGGATCATGCTGCCGAGGCCCAGATCCCGCATTTCATAGCCGGTCATCCAGATCATCCCCGGCGAGATTGACGGGATCATGTCGAGGACGTGCCGTGCGGATTCCGCATCGCGGCTTCCCCACAGATACATGACTGCGCCGCCAATAAGTGCGCCCATGCAGGCGAGGCAGGCCGCAAGCATGGCCGACTTCCAGCCGCGCCGCATCGCGACCAAGCTAATCCACACATCCGGCACGATGAAGAAGAGTGTGGCCTCAGCAAAGCCCCAAAGCGTAGCAATGGCCAGCATTAGTCCCACGGCGGGAAATGCCCCTCCGCCGCAAGACCGTCGATCGCCTGGCGGAGATCATTCATGAAGCGCTTGGTTGAGCCCGTCCATGCCACGCGTTCGCCGATGAAGATGTCGCAGATGAAGGGCACGATCACCCATGTGCCTTTCGGCAATGATTTGCCGAGCCCATGCATGAAGACCGGAATCACCGGCACATCGGGATTGTCTTTCACGAGAAGGGCCACGCCGCGCTTGAATTCGGTGAGCTTTTCCGGCTCGCCGCGCGAGCCTTCCGGAAACAGCACGAGGATTTCGCCGCGCTTCAAGGCCGCATTGGGCCCCGCCAGCGGATTGCCGCCGCCCTGCCGGTCGATCGGCAGGATACCGATGATGCGCGTCGCAAACCAGGCGAGCCATTTGTTTTTCATGAAGTAATCGAGTGCTGCAACCGGCCTCACCTTCGGCAGGAGCGACAATGGCATGAGCGAGATGAGCGTCAGCGTGTCGAGATGCGAATTGTGGTTGGCGACGATGAGCGCCGGGCCCTGCGAAGGCAATCTCTCGCGATGCCGGATATTCAGGCCGAGCACCAAGAGGACCAGAAGCCGCACCGGGCCCGCAAAGAACAGCCAGCGCAGCCAATTATTCATGTGAAGAAATAGCGGAAGAAGTGCGTGAAGACCGGAGCCGCGTAGGTGAGGCTGTCGATGCGATCGAGTATGCCGCCATGGCCGGGAATGAGCTGGCCCGCGTCCTTGACGCCGAGATCGCGCTTCACGGCAGATTCGGTGATGTCACCCAGGAAGCCGGCAATCGCGATGATACCGCCCGCGAGCCCCGACCAGACGAAATCCATGGGCGTCAGATAAGGCCCGATCAAGCCTGCAACGACGACGGAGGTGATGGCACCGCCGAGGAATCCTTCCCAGGTTTTCTTCGGACTGACCGTCGGCGTGATCTTGTGCTTCCCGAAGAGCTTGCCCCAAGTATACTGCGCGACATCGTTGAACTGCGCGATGAAGACGAGGAAGAAGAGGAGGCCGGCGCCACCGGCGACCGGATTGACGGGCCCCATCGCGAAAAGCAGGAACGCCATGTGCGAGATGGTAAAGACCGTCATCATCAGGCCCCAGCTCACCGTGCCGACGGCGCGGATATAGCCTGACGTCTCGCCATTGAGCGCCATGACGGTGGGGAGCAAGAGGAAGATCCACACCGGGATGAACACCATGAACAGGCCGAACTGGGCGCGATAGGCGAAGTAGAACTGCACCGGCACGGCGAGATAGGCGATGAGCAGGACGACGCGGTCGATCTTCCGCGTCGGGATCATCGAGAAGTATTCCTTCAGCGCCAGGTAGTGAGATGAGCGCGAGGAACACCGCGGATAATGGCTGGTAGATGAAGACGGCGACGGCGAAAACCGTGACCATCACCCACCAGGATTTGACCCGCGCAACGAGCTCGCCTTGCGCGCCACCGCTCTTGCGCTGAAGCAGATGCGCGAGGATCGAGGCGACGATGAGGAGCGCATAGACGCCCATCACCGCCGTTACTACCGGAGTCGCAAGGCCAACCCATTCGGCAAAGCGCGCGATCATGTGGCGAGCGCCTTTCGCGCGCGGTTCCAGATCGTCACCACGAGCAGCGCAACGATCCCCCATTGATAGAGATGCGTCCAGGTGGTGCCGCCAAGCCCGATGCCGAGCAGGAAGGCGAGCAAGCCATAGGCGAATGCGCGATCGCTCTTGCCCATCGGCCCGTCATAGCGCCGGGTGCTGCCGATCGTCTGCGCAACCACGCCGGTCATCTCGCTGAGTCCTGCCAGAACCACGGCAATCACCGCTGCCATGGGCGACAAGGGCGTGACGAGCGCAAAGGGAAGATAGAGCGCCGCATCGGAAATGACGTCCGAGAGTTCGTTCAGGACAGCGCCGAGCCGGCTCTTCTGGTCGTGCTCGCGCGCCAGCATGCCGTCGATGGCGTTGAGCGCCATGCGCAGGAACAGCGTGACCGGCAATGAGCAGCAGCCAAAGCCATTGCCACGGCGCGAAGGCGATCAGCATTCCATGCCCGATGCTCATGAGCATCGCCGCGATGGTCACCTGGTTGGCGGTGACGCCGGCAACCGCAAGCTTCGCCGTGATCGGCCGCAGCAGCGCCTGAAATTTCGGTTTGATGTCGTAGATCGATGCCATGGAATGCGATTCGCCTCTTCGCACCACCCTTATCCGGCAAGCGATATCCCGAAGTAAAGACTAGCCGGTTTGAGCGGACCTCGGCGGCCACGCGCGGCGAGGCCGGCGCGCAAGGCGAAGACTCGCTCGCCGAGGATGCACAGTATGACAGCCGCGATGATGATCGCCCCGCCGATATAGGCCGAAAGCCCCGGCTCCTCGCCGACCCCGATCCACGACCAGAGCGGATTCAAGATGACATCGAGCATGACGATGAGGCTCAAGGCCACCGCCGGCACGGAGCGCGCGCCCTTGCCGTAGAAGATGAGTGGGATCGCCAATTGCACCGGACCCATCAATGCAAGGATCGAGACTTCATGCAAGACTCACATGGAAGCCGCCGCCGAACAGGCCGGCGACGAGAAACGTCGCGAAGCCGCCAATGCAGATCGCCGGCATCATGTCATGCGCGCGATACCGCCTGAGCATCACCGTCTGCCCGGCAAAGCAGATCGGCACGCCCACCGAGATGATGATGCCGAGGAGTGTACCGCTCGCCAGGCCATCCCAGCCGATGACCGCAACGCCGATCAACGCCATGCCGGCGGCGATCCAGGCAGCAACGCCGGCGCGCTCGCCGATGATCCACGGCGCCATGAGCCCGGTGAAGATCGGCGACAAGGCACCAATGACCGAGACGACGGCTGTACTCGCATAGGTGAGGGACGTCACATAGAGCGTCGATCCGAGCGCGAAGAAGAAGGCAGCGCCGATGAGACCGGGCAAGGGAATTTCGAGAAAGCGGCGCGGCGTGTCGCGGCCATAGACGGCGATGAGATAGATGAGGAGCGCGACTGACATCCAGTAGCCGCGCCAGCAATTGATCTGCCAGCCGCTGAGATCGGGCAGGAAACGCACGAAGACGCCGGAGAGCGACCAGCCGACGACGGCGAGGATGACATAGACGACGCCCCGCCCGAAACTCTGCTCGACCATACCGTCCCCCGATTCCGCCACAGTCTAGCAGAAGCGTGTCACGAGGAAGTCAGTATTGTCGCGCATGCAGCGTGAAGCAGTGCTAACATCTCCAGTGAAGGAAACTTGCAGACATGGTGCGCGTCGTCGGTATCGACCATCTGGTCATCAGGGTCGGCAACTACGAAAAATCGAAAGCCTTTTACGGTCGCCTTTTCGACTTTCTCGGCTTCGAAATATCGGATGAGTATGACGATGCGATCGGCTGGACCAATGGCAAGACCCGCTTCTGGATCGGCCAGGCCGACGCTAAGGGTCGCAAGCACAAGCATCGCGAGGGTGATGTTGGTTTCCACCACTATGCTTTCGAATTGCGCAGCCGCAAGGATGTCGACGCGCTTCAGAAATTTCTCGCGGAGACAGGCGTTACGATCGTCGATCCGGCGGATGAGTATTACGACGATTATTATGCGGTGTTCTTCCGCGATCCCGACGGGCTCAAGCTCGAGGGCATGAAATACGGCGAGAACCACGCCAGGGCGAAGCGCAAGCGAGCCAAGGCAAGGCCCGCAAGGCGCGTGTGACACCAGAAATTGCCTGAAAAAGCTGCATCCCTACGCGTGGCCGACAGATTTTGACGCTGCGCCGGATTTTGCGGCCACTTGCCTTTTGACGCCTGCAGCACCAATTAAGGATGGCGGGGCTATTGGCGGCAGTCGCGCCCGCGCCAAATTAACTCCCTGATCCCATGTCACAAACCGCACCTTCTCTGACCGAAATGAGCAGGCCCGATCGCCGTTTGGCGGCGATCATGGCCTCCGATATTGTTGGCTATACCCGGCGCATGCAGGCCGACGAAGCGGCAACGCTTGCGGCGCTCGGCAACCTGCGCGACCTGACCGCAGCGCAGATCGAACGCCATCAGGGCCGTATCGCCAATACGGCGGGCGACAGCATCATGGCCGAGTTCCCGAGTGCCGTTGACGCGGTGAGCTGCGCCATCATCCTGCAGGAAGTGCTTGCCCAGCATTCAGGCGTCAGCGCCGAACTGCAAACCCGCATTGGCGTCAGCATGGGCGATGTCATCTATCGCAACGGCGATGTCTTCGGCACCGCGGTCAATATTGCGGCGCGTCTCGAAACTTTGGCCCAGCCGGGTGGCATTGCAATTTCGGGCGCGGTGCGCGACGACATCGCCGGAAAATTGCCGGTTGCCTTTTCCGATCTCGGCCTTCGCAATCTCAAGAACATCGCTGAGCCGATCCGCGTATTTTCACTGGTTCCCCAGATCGGCGCCTCGCCGGCGGCGATCGAGAATGTCGACAGGCGGGCGCGCTTGGCGCCAGTGCCGCGTTTGTCGATCGCCGTCCTGCCGTTCCTCAACATGAGCAACGATGCCGAGCAGGAGTTCTTCGCCGACGGCATCACCGAAGACCTGATTACCGAGATTTCGCGGATCGGGGATTCGCTCGTCATCGCCCGCAACACGGTCTTCACCTATAAGGGCCGCTCCGTCGATATCGCGCGCATCGGCAAGGAACTGGGCGTGCGCTATGTGCTCGAAGGCAGCGTGAGAAAGCTCGGCAACCGCGTGCGCATTACCGCACAGCTCATCGAGACCAGCACCGGCAGCCATTTGTGGGCAGAGAAGTACGACCGCGATCTCGCCGATCTCTTCGAGGTGCAGGATGAAGTCGTGCGCGCCGTCGCGGCATCGACCCATACTCGCCTGATGATCAACGAGGGCGACATTGCCGAACAGGCGACCGAAGAGGATCTCGACTTCTGGACGCTTGCCGCGCGCGGTCGCCGCGAGCTTTACCGCGGAACCCGCGAGAGCCTTTTGAGCGCCGAGGAGATCGGGCGCCGATTGGTCGCGCTCGATCCGCTGAGCGCCAAGGCACATCAGATCCAAGCTTCCGCCATGCTCAAGCTTTTGACGATGGGCTTCAGGCAAGGATCGCCCGAGATGACGGCGCGCATTGCCACAGCGGCACGCGAAGCGGCGCGGCTGGGGCCGCAGGATGAATATTCACTGTTCATCTATGGCCTGGTTCTGAGCACCCTCTTCGGACGACCGGAGGAAGCGATCCTCCAGTTCAAGCAGGCCTTGCGGATCAATCCCAATTTCTCCGCCGCCTATGCCACGATCGGCAGCGCCTATACGATGCTGGGCAAGCCCGACGATGCGATCGCCAAGATCGAGATGTCGATCAGACTCGATCCGCGCGACCCGACCATCTATCACCGCTATACAGCACTCGCCGATGCCAATTTCGAGAAGCGCGATTACCGCCAGACATTGCATTGGGCGCGCCAGGCGATCGCGTTGCGGCCCGACTACTGGTATCCGAATGCGCTGGCGACCGCTGCGCTGGCTCTCGACGGCGATGGCAAGCACGCCACCAAGCTTGCCGAGAAGCTGAAGCATTCGCTCCCCAACGCGACGATCGCCGGCATCCGCACCATCATGTATTTCTCGGACGGATTCTGGGAACGCTTGTCGGAAGGCCTCGCACTCGCCGGGCTTCCGAAGGAGTGAGTGGTAAAGCTTAAGCCCTCAGCTTCGTATTGTCGGGATCGTACGGGCTCTCGTTGATGATCGTCGCGACATAGATCTTGTCGAGGATCTTGATCTCGACTTCCGAACCGGGAAGCGCGAATTCAGGCTTGAGCATTGCGAGCGCCAGTGACTTGTTGACCCGCCAGCCGAAGCCGCCATTGGTCGCGCGGCCGATGAGCTTGCCGCGCGAATAGATGGGTTCAGAGCCGCGCGCATCGACATCCTTCACGCCGTGGAGTTCGAGCGTCACGAAATTCCAGGCCAATCCCTGCTCGCGACTTTTGACGAGCGCGTCACGGCCGATGAAATCGCCCTTGTTGGGATGGACGAAGCGGTCGAGGCCCGACTCGTAAGCCGAATATTCGATCGACAATTCGCGCGGGATCAGCCGGTAGCTCTTCTCGATCGAGAGCGCCGACATCGCCTTGATGCCATAAGGCCTGATGCCGAATTCCTTGCCTGCATCCATCAGGAGGTCGAACAATGCATTCTGCTGCTCGATCGGATGATGGAACTCCCAGCCGAGCTCACCGACGAAATTGACGCGCAAGGCGTGGCAGCTCGTGTGCCCCACCGAGATCGATTGGCCGGAGAGCCACGGGAAGGCTTCGTTGGAAAGATCGGCATCGGTGAGTTTCTGCAGGAGCTTGCGGCTGTTGGGACCGGCCAGCACCAGCACGCCGAGCCGCGTGGTGATCGGATTGAGATGCACCGAACCGTCGGTCGGTGCGAGTTTGCGTGAGCGTGTCGTGGTCATGCCGCTCAAAGGCGCCGGCCGACACCAGATAGAAGCGCCCGGCGCCCATTCATAGACGGTGAACTCGGCACGCACGCCACCGCGCGGGGTCAAGCAGATGGCACAGCGCGATGCGGCCCTGCTTCTTGGGGATGCGATTGGCAAGAATGGAATCGAGCCATTCGCGCGCCTTGGGCCCCGACACTTCCATCTTGGCGAATGGCGACATGTCTTGAAGCGCCACGCTGTCGCGCACCGCAAGACATTCCTCGCCGACAAAGGGGAAGTAATTGGAGCGGCGGAACGACCATTTCTCGACAATGCGGCCATCGTCAGTAGGCGGAGCATGATTGTGCCGGAGCAAGGTATCCGGCATGTCGAGGTCCTTCTCCGAAAGCGAATAGCCCTTGGGCGCAAACCAGCCCGGCCGCTCCCAGCCATAGACGCTGCCGAACACCGCGCCCAAGGCTTTCATGCGATCGTAATTGGGAACGGTCTTCAGAGGCCGCGCCGCGGCGCGTTCTTCGTCCGGATAATGCATGGTGAAGACGTTTGAATAGGCCTCTTCGTTCTTCACCTTGAGATAGCCGCGCGAGGCATAAGGACCGAAGCGGCGCGGATCGACGCCCATCATGTCGATCGTGGGCTCGCCCTCGACGATCCATTCCGCCAATTGCCAGCCTGCGCCACCCGCCGCCGTCACGCCGAAGGAATGGCCTTCATTGAGCCAGACATTCTTCGAGATCCCAGGCGGGACCGACGATCGGCGATGCCATCCGGCGCATAGGCGATGGCGCCGTTATAAACCTTCTTGATGCCGACTTCGCCGAAGGCCGGCACGCGCGCGATCGCGGTTTCGATATGCGGCGCCAGCCGATCGAGATCTTCCTGGAAGAGTTCATACTCGGCTTCCGGTGTCGGCCCATCGATATAACAACAGGGCGCACCCTTCTCGTAAGGACCGAGCAGCAAGCCGCCATTTTCCTCGCGCATGTACCAGGAGGAATCGGCTTCGCGCAGCACGCCCATTTCGGGCAGGCCCTTCCTCTGACGTTCCTGGATCAAGGGATGCGGCTCGGTCACGATATACTGGTGCTCGACCGGGATGACGGGAATGTCGATACCGAGCATCTTGCCGGTCTGGCGCACGAAATTGCCGGTCGCCGAGACAATGTGTTCGCAGGTGATGTCGCCCTTGTCGGTCTTGACCAGCCATTCGCCCGAAGGCTTCTTCTCGATGCCGATGACCGCGGTATTGCGATAGATCTCGGCACCGCGATTGCGCGCACCCTTGGCCAGTGCCTGCGTGAGATCGGCGGGCTGGATATAGCCGTCATCGGGATGCTGGATGGCACCGATGATGCCGTCAGTCTCGCAAAGCGGCCAGATTTCCTTGAGCTGCTGCAGGGGTGAGCTTATTGACCTTGACGCCGATCGTCTCGGCGACGCCCGCATAATACATGAACTCGTCCCAGCGATCCTTGGTGCGGGCGAGACGGATGTTGGAACAGACCTTGAAGCCGACATTCTGGCCGGTCTCGGCTTCGAGGCTCTTGTAGAGCGCGACCGAATATTTGTGGATCTGGCCGACCGAATAGGACAGGTTGAAGAGCGGCAGGAGGCCGGCTGCATGCCAGGTCGAGCCCGACGTCAGTTCATGGCGTTCGACCAGGACGACATCGCTCCAGCCTTTCTTGGCAAGGTGATAGAGCGTCGAGACACCCACCACGCCACCGCCGATCACCACCACGCGCGCACTCGTCTTCATCGGCCGTTTCCTTATGCCTGGAGCCCTGGAGCTTGAATTGAGGGCACATTAGTGAGCCCCATTCAACCGACGTGAGGCGAAACGACCACAGCGCGGCGGATTGCGACAGGGCTGGCGGGCAAATCAGTGCGAGAACAGCACTGGCACCCGCATGTTCTTGAGCGCTTGCCGCGTCGCACCGCCGAGGATGAATTCCCGAAACCTTGCATGGCCGTATGCTCCCATGACGAGGAGGTCGGCTCCGCTATCGAACACCTTGGTCATGAGCGCGACACCGGCTTCCTGGCCATTGCCGCTGATCGGTTCGGCGGTCGCCTTGATGCCGTGGCGCGCCAATACCTCGGCCAGCTCGCTTCCGGCAATCGTGCTTGGGCCCTCGTCGTCGCGCTGCGCGTCGACCCATACCACGCGAACATCCTTGGCCAGACGAAGCAATGGCAGGGCGTCGAAGATGGCGCGCGTCGCCTCCCGCCGTCCGTTCCAGGCGACGATCGCGGTCCCGAACTGCTCAACGGGTTTCGCTTTCAATGGAAGTACCAGGACGGGGCGTCCGACTTCCATGACCACGCGATCGACGAAATCAAGCTCCACACCTTGATTGCCGACTGTATCAACCTGGCTCAACAGGACCAGGTCGCTGACGCGGCCATGTTCAACGACAGCATCGCAAATGAGCGGACTCGACGATTCGACAACCGCGATGTCGCCTCGCACATCGTGCCGTCGCAGGACATCGAGGAAGCCCGATTTTACGCCGTCGCGCCGCTTGGCGAAGTGTTCGCGATGCGCCTCGAAGATTACCGGCATCGCTTCGAAGCCTGTGGCCGGATAGAGTTGCACGGCCGGGATGACATAGAGCCCGGCAATATGCGCATCCATGATGCGCGCGAGAAATGCGGCCTGTGCGAGGAGCGCATCATTGCGCTCCACCTCGTTGAGGCCGACGAGGATGGTCTTGAAAGCCATGTTCAACTCCCGAAAGCTGCGCTTGGCGATAACTGCCACGTCGCCAGGTCGAACGCTTTGGCCTAGATCAATGCGGGTACGGCTCGTCGTGCCCGGCGACGCGGCTCAAGCCATCAAGATCGGGCACCTCGATGAGCCGATTATTGACAAGGCGGATCACGCCCGACGTCTTGAGACGCGTTAGTTGCCGGCTCACCGTCTCGATGGTCAGACCCAGATAATCGGCGATATCGGCCCGGCTCAATGGCAGTTCGAAACTGGCGGTCGCGTGATCGGCGCAATGCGTCGCCAGGCTGCGGCGCGCCAACAGATAGAGGAAGTCCGCGACTTTTTCCTCGGCGGTCTTGCGCCCGAGCAGTAGCATCCATTCGCGCGCCGCATCGAGTTCATCGAGCGCGCGCTCGAATAGACGATGCTCGAGTTCGGGATATTCGCCAGCAAGGCGCTCGAAGGCATCCTTCGGGAAGACGCAGATTTCGAGATCGCTTGCCGCTTCCGCGAAATAGGGATTGCTGCGGCGAAAGGCCCGGCCAAGAAAATCCGGCGGAAACAAGAGGCCAACAATCTGCTGGCGGCCGTCTGACGGTGGTCTTGGTCAGCTTGATCGTACCGGAGATAATATTGGCAAAGAACGAGGCTGGTTCCTGATCGGACATGATGATCTGGCCGGTCGGAACCTTGCGGCGATGGGCGATGGTGCTGAGCTTGGCGATCTGATCGTCATCCATGGCGCCGCAGACGGCGCGATGCCGCACCGTGCATTGCCGGCAGCGCTGCAAGGCGTCGGGCAGCACGCCGG
The DNA here is from genome assembly GCA_963805405.1 of uncultured Alphaproteobacteria bacterium. Taxonomy (GTDB): domain Bacteria; phylum Pseudomonadota; class Alphaproteobacteria; order Rhizobiales; family Aestuariivirgaceae; genus JAEUMG01. The sequence goes on from CAWDUC010000007.1 coordinate 142,526, forward strand.
TGTGATTTGAAAGCGCTGTTACCATGGCCAGTCCGGCGCAAATTTGCGCTTTACGAGGGTTGCCGCAAGCTACTCCTTGCGGGTCCAATTGTCACGCCTCCAGGTAAGCCAGTGCGGAGCTCGCAGGTGAACGACTGGCGGCATCCGCCCGCAAGCTCCGCGCCCCGGAGGGCAATGCACCGTCCCGGGTTGCGCATTCTCCTTGCGCGATCTTGGGCCTCCGAACATTGATCTAGGTCAAGGAGCCGCCCGGCTTTTGCTTCGATATGATCTCCAATGATCCATCAAAGCACTATCCACGCCGGCGCGCGGCCTTGCCGCGTCAAGCCGGATTGCGCTTGGCACGATGCGGCGGGGCCGGACCGATTGCTGGCGAAATATGCGGGGTCCGTCCCGCGCTATACGAGCTATCCGACCGCGGTACAGTTCAAGCCCGATATTGACGCCAAGACTTACGCCGAATGGCTTGGCACGATTGCATCCGAAGCGACGCTTTCGCTCTACCTGCATATCCCCTTCTGCACGGAACTCTGCTGGTATTGTGGGTGCCACACGGCGGTGGCGCGCAACCAGGCACCCGTCGATGATTATGTCGAGACGTTGCTTGCCGAGATTGACCTTGTGGCCAATGCGATCGGCGGCAGGCGGCGCGTATCGGCGCTGCACTTCGGCGGCGGCTCGCCCAACATCCTGCAGCCGCACCATCTCGAACAACTCGTCGCGCGGTTACATGAGCGCTTCGATTTTACCGGCGATGCGGAATTCGCCGCCGAACTCGACCCGCGCGGAACGACAGGCGCCTGGATACAAAAGGCCGCAAAGCTCGGCCTCAACCGCGCAAGCCTTGGCGTCCAGACCTTCGAGGCCACAGTTCAATCGCTGATCAACCGGAGGCAGAGCCCCGGCATGGTGCGCCGCCTTGTCGAGACCTTGCGCGAGGCCGGAATCGACGGCATCAATTTCGATCTCATGTACGGATTGCCGCGGCAGACCACGAAATCGGTTCTCGAGGCGGTCGATGAAGCGCTGGACATGGCGCCCGATCGCATTGCGCTATTCGGCTATGCACATGTGCCCTGGATGATGGCGCGCCAGCGGTTGATCAACGACGCGGACCTCCCCAATTCTCACCAGCGATTGCACCAGCAGCTAGCGGCTTCGGCAAGTCTCAAGGCGGCCGACTACCTGCCGATCGGACTCGATCACTTTGCAAAACCGGAAGACGAATTGGCGATCGCCGCACGCACCGGAAAGTTGCATCGCAACTTCCAGGGCTACACGACCGATGCCGCGCGGTGTCTGATCGGCTTCGGCGCCTCGTCGATCGGCAAGTTTCCGCAAGGCTTTGTGCAGAACCGCCCGGACGTGCCGCAATGGCGTGCCGCTATCCGCTCAGGGCAACTCGCAACGGCTCGCGGCATAGCGCTTTCGGACGACGACCGGCGGCGCGCGATGATCATCGAGCACCTGATGTGTTATCTCGAAGCGGATATCGGCGAGACAGATGTTGACGACCGACTTGCCGCAATGGAGGCCGACGGCATCCTTGTGCGCAAAGGTGGAAAAATCGCGGTCAGCGAGCCGGGCCGGCCATTCTTGCGCAGCGTTTGTGCGATTTTCGACCGTTACTTGCAACCGCTCCCGGGGGAGAGACGCCACGCCCCGGCGGTCTAGCTCTATCGCCACATTCTGGCCTTCAGTCTGAAAAAACGTTTGTACACTGACTAATTATTAGCGGCCGACGAGCTCGCTTCTAATTTTGCAAGCGCAACAATGATTTAGGACTATTGCGTATTTTTAGGAACAAACCGCTTGACAAACTGCGCAGCTGTTAGTACGAATCTGGTCACGCTCCCACAAATCCCCCGAGACTGAATATCGCCAGCGGCAATTGCGGCGCGCCGGTGTTTCGCGGCGTTGCCGGAGCTTCGCCACATCGCTAGTTTCAAGCGCAACAGGAGGCGCCATTATGAACGTCGCCGCTATCATGCCGCGCGATTACAGCCTGGTCGGCCGCGATACCAAGCGCGCCGAGGAATTGGGGCTTGCCTCGGCCGAATGGTACAAGGCGCCGATCGCCCGCAAGCGCCTGAAGGAACTCATGCAGCGCAGCGATGACGCAGCGATCCGCGACACGATCCTGTGGTTCGCGTCCTTCCTGGCGACCGGCGGCCTTGCGGTCTATTTCTGGCCGGGCTGGTGGTCGCTACCCTTCTTCCTCGCCTATGGCGCGCTCTACGGCTCGTCGAGCGATTCGCGCTGGCATGAATGCGGCCATGGGACCGCCTTCAAGACGCGCTGGATGAACGACGTCGTCTATCAGATCGCCTGTTTCATGATCATGCGCGAGCCGACGGTTTGGCGCTGGAGCCATGCGCGCCACCACACCGATACGATCATTGTCGGGCGCGATCCCGAGATCTCGATCATGCGCCCGACCGTCATCCTCAAGGTGGTGCTCGGTTTCTTTGGCGTGCCGCAAGTCTGGGCAGCGACCAAAAGCATACTGCGCCATGCCATGGGCCGCATGACGCCCGAGGAAGCGACCTTCATCCCGGAGATGGAGCGGCCGAAGCTCTACCTCACGGCGCGAATTTGGCTCGCCATCCATCTTGGCGTGATAGCGCTGGCGATTGCGACCGGCTCGATCCTGCCGCTTCTGTTCGTCGGACCCTTGCCGACCATGTATGGCGCCTGGCTGCATGTGATGACAGGGCTGACCCAGCACGCGGGCCTCGCCGAGGACGTGCTCGATCATCGGCTCAATTCGCGCACCGTTTACATGAACCCGGTATTGCGCTTTCTCTACTGGAACATGAATTACCATATCGAGCATCACATGTTTCCGATGGTGCCCTATCATGCGTTGCCGCAACTCCATGAGGAGTTGAAGCCGTGGATGCCGAAGCCTTATGCGAGCTGCCTTGACGCCTATCGCGAAATCATACCGGCGGTCCTGCGCCAGGCGCGCGAGCCCGGATGGTATATCGAGCGCAAACTGCCGGACGGGCTTGAACCCGTGGATATGGTGACGCCGGCCGCGCTTGCCGGTGCGATGCGGTGATAGTTATGCGCAATTGTCTTCTCCCGCCTGCGGGAGAAGAAGGGGCCCCATGGAACGACGTGACATGGGGGAGATGAGGGGTGGAAGCGACGCGTCCCCCTCACCTTTCCCATTGCTGCGCAATGGGCCCCTTTCCTCTCCCGTAAACGGGAGAGGAATTTAGCAAGCAGAGGAGTAGAGAATGCCGCCATGGATCGAAGCCTGTGACCGCGACGATGTCGAGCCCGAAGACGTGATCCGCTTCGATCATGGCGGGCGGACTTTCGCGATCTATCGCTCGCCGGACGATCGCTATTACGCGACAGATGGCTTGTGTACGCATGAGCAGGTCCATCTCGCCGACGGCCTGGTGATGGACGACATCATCGAATGCCCAAAGCATAATGGCCGCTTCGACTACACGACCGGCGCCGCCAAGGGCGCACCTGTCTGCATCAATCTCAAGACCTATCCGGTGAAGCTCGAAGCCGGCAAGGTCATGATCGATCTCGCCTGACATGAGCGAGCCTGGAATGGTCATCATCGGGGCCGGCAAGGCCGGCGCCCGCGCCCCGATCAGCCTGCGCGAACATGGCTGGAAAGGATCGATCACGCTCATCGGCGAGGAGGCGCATGCGCCCTATGACCGCCCGCCACTGTCGAAAGCGGCAATGACGGCGGCGGAGGAGCCTGCTCCGGTTTTCCTGCTCGACGACGAAATGCTTCAGGCGCTCGAGGTGACGTTCATCGCCAATGCCATGGCGACCGACATCGATCGCACCAGGAAGGAGGTCGTGCTCGCCGATGGCAGGCGCATCCCCTATGCGAAACTGCTGATCGCCACCGGCGCGCGGGCAAGGCGCCTGACATTGCCGGGGGCGGAGCGCGCCCTGATGCTCAGGGACTTTCACGAATCGGTCGCTCTGCGTGCCGCCTGCACGCCAGGCCGCAATGTCGCGATCATTGGCGGCGGCTTCATTGGGCTTGAACTGGCCGCGAGCGCCAGCCAGCGCGGCTGCAATGTCACCGTCATCGAGGCGCAGCCGCGCATCCTGATGCGCGGCGTGACGGAGGCGATCGCCGGGCGCATCGCCGAGCGCCATGGCACAGGAGGAGTAGCATTGCTGACCGGCACCGGCGTCGCGCGGATCGAGGATGATGCCGTGATCCTTTCCGATGGGCGGCGCATCGCGGCCGATATCGTGATTGCCGGCATTGGCGCGGCCCCGGCGGTGGCATTGGCGGAGAAATCCGGTCTCGCGCTCGACAACGGCATTGAATGCGACGCCGAGATGCGGACCAGCGACCCCGATATTTATGCGGCGGGCGATTGCTGTTCCTTTCCGCATGGGCTCTATGGCGGGCGGCGGCTGCGCTTCGAGGCCTGGCGCTCCGCACAAGACCAGGCCGCGGTCGCAGCCGAGAACATGCTCGGCGGACATCGCCAGTTTCTTGCCGTGCCGTGGTTCTGGTCGGATCAGTATGAACTCAATCTGCAGATTGCCGGATTGCCCTCGGACGGGGTTTCCTGGTGCATTCGCCGATTGAAGGACGACGCCTTCATCGAGTTTCACCTCGATGATGCCGGTTGCCTGGTCGGCGCCAGCGGCATCGGCCGCGGCAATGCGATTGCCCGCGACATCAAACTTGCCGAGATGCTGATCGCCAAAGGTGCCAGTCCCGATCCGGCAGTGCTGGCCAATCCGGATGTCGCGCTGCGAGGGCTGTTGAAGTAATGCTCGGCTTCGTCTTCTCCCGCCTGCGGGAGAAGACGGGGACCCATGGAACGAAGTGACATGGGGGAGATGAGGGGAGGAAAGCGACGCATCCCCTCACCTTTCCCATTGCTTCGCAATGGGCCCCTTTCCTCTCCCGCAAGCGGGAGAGGAAGATAGAAATCGCGCTACCCCGAAAAACCGCCGGCGGCGAGAAAGGCGAGTTCTTCGGGTGTCGACTTGCGCCCCAAGACACGATTACGATGCGGGAAGCGCCCGAATTTCTTGATGATGTCGAGATGCATCTGCGCCCAATAAATCATCTCGCGAGGGCCTCGCGTGGTGAACAGAGCAACGCAGCGCATCTGGCAGTCCATGTCTTCAGCATGCTCGAAAGGAAGATAGAACCAGACAGCCGTGGGCGCCGGAAAGGCGTGGTCGAAGCCTTTCGCGACAACGTACTTGGCAAGCCGCAAGGCGCGCGGATCGGCAGCGAATGCAAGCGGCGATCCGCGATGGATATTGCGCGAGAACTGGTCGAGGAGGATGACGAGACCAAGCGCGCCTTTGGGCGTCTCAGCCCACCGGTCGAAGGCGCCGTTGCGCGCTTCCGCCAATGCCGACTTGAAGCGCACGCTCAGCATGCCGTCGAAAGCGGGATCCTTGGTGAACCAGCGCTCCTCGCCGGCCGCATACCAAGTATCGATGACGTCGTCTTCCGTCATGGCTTCGCAAGTCCTGTATGGCCGATGATGAAATCGGAAAGTGCCGTCACATCGTCGCGATCGAAAACCGGAACCGGCGCATTGGCGATCGGCCCCGTGGCGGCGATCGCCACGACAGTCGGATCCTCGCCGGCAAGTTTCGGATGCGCAAGCGCGAGATTGCGCACTTCGATCTTGTCGTGGGTGTCGCGCTTATAGCCTTCGATGATGACGAGATCGCACGGCGCGAGTTTCGACAGAACCTCGTCAAGCGGCGGCTCGGGCTCGCCACGCGATTCATGGATGATCGCCCAGCGGCTGGCCGAGACGACTGCGACTTCACTAGCTCCGGCGGCGCGATGGCGGAAACTGTCGCGGCCCTCATGGTCGATGTCGAAGGAATGATGCGCGTGCTTGACGGTCGAGATGCGATAGCCGCGTTCAGTGAGATGCCTGACGAGGCGCTCGACCAATGTGGTCTTGCCGGCATTCTTGAAGCCGGCAACGCCGATGACCTTCTGCATCATTGGATGCTCTCCATGATGCGTTCGGCTTCGGCAAGATCGCCGGGCGTATTGATGTTGAAGAAAGGGTCGTGCGTGGCAATCGCGAAGTCGACCGCGCCATGCGGGAAACGCGTGATGAAGCTTTCGACCTTGCGCAGGCCTTCGCCTTCAAGCGCGTCACGCAAGGGAGCGATAAAGGTCTCGGGCTTGCGCCACAGGCTGAACACCGGATGCAGGCGGCCACCGGACCTTGCCGAGACGATGGCGCGATCCTGAAACGCATCGAGGTGCGCAAGGAGATCAATGGGGAAAAACGGCGCATCGCTCGGCACCGTGATCAGGGCGTGCGCATTGATTTCCTTGGCCCAGGTGAGCGCGGCGAGGATGCCTGCCAAGGGTCCGGCGAAATCGGGGATGGGATCGGCGCGCACGGGAAGTCCGGTCACCGCGTAATTGGAGGGATCGTCATTGGCATTGATCATCAAGCGATCGGCCTGGGGCGTAAGCCGCGCAATCGCATGCTCGATCAAGCTGCGATTGGCGAGCTTTGCCAGGCGCTTGTCATGGCCCATGCGGCTGCTGCGCCCGCCGGCGAGGACGGCGCCGGCAATGAGCCTGTTAGCCATGCGCATAGAGCCGCTGCGGCGGCAGGAAGAGCGTGATGGCATCGCCGCGGCGAACCTCGCCCTCGCGCTCGACCCAGGCGGTGACGCCGCGCTTGTGCGTGGCGGCCTTGATCCAGCGATCGGCGGCTTCGGCGTAATGCTTGGCGATGACATCGGCAACGAAACGGCAGGGTGCGTTTTCGAGATCGACGACGAGCGTCGCGCCGGAGGGAAACTGCAATCGCGTCGAGGGCGACAGCAATGTGAGATCGGGAATGCCCGAGGTGACGAGATTGGCGCCGACCCATTCCGGCTTGACCTCCGGAATGCGCATCGCGGCGGCGACCTCTGCCAGTTCCTCCATCGAAAGCAGGCTCAACTGCCGGACATTGCGGATTTGGGTATCGCGGCGATAGAGCCTGAGCGTGCGGGTATCGGATTTACGGATGAGGCCCGAATGGCAATCGCCTGCGATGCCCGCGAAACTGAGCGTGATGGCGGGCGCGTCCGATTTTTCGAGCCCGACGCCACGATCCGCCCCGACAAGCAGGCGTTCGACCTTGCCCTGAAAGGGCGCTTTCGTAAAGAGCGGCATGGGCTTCCGATAGCAGGAGGAGGCGCGCCTGACTATACTGGCGGGCATGGACGAAATCGAACTCGACGCACGCGGATTGCTCTGCCCCTTGCCGGTATTGAAGGCAAGGAAGCGCCTTCTCGCCATGAAGCCGGGTGCCGTCCTTCGCTTGCTTGCCACCGACCCCATGGCCGTCATAGACGTTCCCAACTTCTGCCGCGAGGCCGGCCACGCGCTCATTGCGAGCGAGGCATTGGACGGCCATCATCAATTCAGGATCAGGCGCACATGACTTACGATTTCGGCGAATTCAACAATTGGGGGGCGCTCAAGAGCGTGGCGATCCGCGCGCCCGAGGCCGCCTTCGTCTCGCAAGATCGCGTCGATGCCGAATGGAAGGGCCTCAATTTTCATTCGAGACCGGACTTCGCCGAAGCGCGGCGAGAGTATGATGCCGTTTTGAAAGCCTTGCGCGGCGCCGGCGCCGAGGTCATCGCGCTTCCAGCCGGCGACGGGCTGACCCTCGATAGCCTCTATACCCATGACGCCTTGATCGTGACGCCGAAGGGCCTGGTGCTGCCGCATATGGGGAAGCCCGCACGCCGCGGCGAGCCTGCGGCCAATGCCGCGCATTTGCAGAGCCTGGGCTTTCCGATAGCCGGCGAGATTACCGCTCCCGGCAAGATCGAGGGTGGCGACCTGGTCTGGCTCGACAATGAGACGGTGATTGCCGGCATTGGCTATCGCACCAATCTCGAAGGAGCCCGGCAACTGCAGGCGATCTGTGGGCTAGCGGTAGAGGTCAAATGTTTCGACATGCCGCATTACAAGGGCCGCTCCGATGTCTTCCATCTGATGTCGGTGTTGAGCCCGCTCGATCGCGATCTCGCCGTCGTCTATTTGCCCTTGATGCCGGTGCGCCTCGTGGAACTCTTGGAAGAACGCGGCATCGGGTTTGTCGAAGTACCAGTGGAGGAGTTCGATTCCATGGGCTGTAATGTCCTGGCACTGGGACCGCGCCACGCGATGATGGTGGCGGGCAATCCTGAGACCGAGCGGCGCATGCGCACCAAGGGCGTCAGGGTCGAAGCAATCAAGGGCGATGAGATCTGCCGCAAGGGCGAAGGCGGCCCGACCTGCATGACGAGGCCGTTGGTACGAAGATAGCTAGGCGATCCCCTTCCGCACCTTGTCACTGAAGCCGACGGTAACGGAACCGTCGTGATACTCGATCAACGGCCGCCGGATCAATGAGGGATTGGCGATGGCGAGTGAGACGGCCTTGGCTTCGGTAAGGTCCTTGGTCTCGGACGCCGGGAGCCCGCGCCATGTATAGCCGGCGCGGTTGATGAGTTTCTCCCAGCCGCCAACGGCCTTCGACCATTGCGCGACCTGCTGCTTGCGGAGCGTCGTCTCCTTCACATCGGTGAAGCTGTAGGGCTTCTTCTGTTCGTCAAGCCAGGCGAGCGCCTTCTGGCAGGTCGAGCATTTCTTGAGGCCATAGATTTTGAGCGCCATGTGATCTCTCCGGTCAGCCAAGCGACAAGGTCTTGTCGGTGTGGAAGGCGCCGGCGCCGGTGATCTGATCGGTGAAGGCCCGGAACAGATCTTCGATCAAGCGCGGCTCGATATCCTTGACGATGAAGACGAGGCGCGTGCGGTGGTCCTCGTCGGGCCATGCGGGCAAGCGCACCGGCGGATGGAATATGTGCTGCACGCCATGCAGCACGACCGGGCGCGTCTCGTCATCGGCCAGCTTCACGATGCCCTTCATGCGCAGCATCTTCTCGCCGTGGAAGGAGCGCACAAGGTCGACAAACATTTCGAGGCCGGCCGGACTGATCGGCCGGTCATCGGCAAAAGCAAAGGAGCGAATATGATCGTCGTGGCGCGAGACATCGTGATGATGATCGCCATGATCATGGTCGTGCCCGTGATGGCGATGCTCGCGGCGCTTGCCATAGGCTTCGGCATTGAGCCAGTCGCGCACATTGGCCGATTTGCTCTTGGGATCATAAAGCCCGGTATTGAAGAGCCGCGCCGCGGTCGCCTCGTCGCGATGCGTGGTGAGAAGCCTGCGCACCGGGTGCAAGCTTCCGCAGCCGTGCGATGATCGAAAAGAGCTGGTCTTCGCCCTCGCGGCCGACCAGGAGATCAACCTTGGTGAGCACGATGCGGTCGGCGACCGCCACCTGCTTGACCGCCTCTATATGGGCATCGAGCGTCGCCTCGCCATTGACGGCATCGACGATGGTAATGACACCTTCCAGCCGGCAGAGCGCCATGAGCCGCGGCTCGCTCATGATGGTGTGGAGCACGGGAGCAGGATCGGCAAGGCCGGTGGTCTCGATCACGATGCGATCGAAACGCATGATTTCGCCAAGCTCGCGACGGCGCAGGAGATCGAGCAGTGTATCGATGAGCTCGCCGCGAATGGTGCAGCACAGGCAGCCCGACGAGAGCTCGACGATATTGTCGTCGGATTTCTCGACGAGGAGATGATCGAGGCCTATCTCGCCGAATTCGTTGATGACCACGGCGGCGGTCGAAAGCATCGGATCGCGCAACAGGAAATTGAGGAGCGTCGTCTTGCCGGCGCCGAGAAAGCCGGTCAGGATCGAGACCGGGATGGGGGCATTGTCTGTCATGGCGGGCTCCTATACCGGATCGAAACCGGGCCGTCAGCGCCTTTCCAGCATGCGCCGCTCGGGCAGGCTCGCCGCCGCCAAAGCTGCGAGAACCAATGCCCCGCCAATATACTGGTTCGCGGTAAGCCGCTCACCGAGCGCCACGGCCGCGATCAAGCGTGGTCACCACCGGCTCGAGATTGAAGAAGGGTGCCACCACCGAGGCGGGCGCATTACGCAGCGACTGCATCTGCGCGAAATAGGCGGCGACATAGACGGTGCCGAGACACAGGACCGCGGCATAGCCGACCCAGTTCACATTGCCGGCGCTGAATATCGCAAGGCTGCCGCTGCCCCACCACAAGGCGATAACCAGCGTCAACGGCCAGATCACGATGTGGACCAAGCTTCCGAAGACCGCAGGTGGCAGGTAGCGCGAGATCGAACGGCCGGAGAAGAACTGCAGCGTGGCGCCGGCCGCGGAACTGGCGGCGAGCGCGAGGCCGCCCCAGTGAATCGTGTCGAAACTCGCGCCGATGGCGATCGCCAGTCCCGCGAAGGCGACGCAGGCGATCAGTATACGGACGAGTCCCGGCCGATGGCCTTCGACCATCGGCGCGGCCAGCAGGATGATCACCGGGAAGGTGAAGAAGATGATCACCGCGAGGCCAACCGGAATATACTGGACGCTCCACAGATAGCTGACCGATACGATAAGGGTGGCGATCGACTGCAACATGAAGCTGGGCCCGGCGCCGCGCGGCAAGCGGAAGCTTTGGCCGCTGAAGATGACGATGCCGCCCAGCACCAGGGCGATGACGGTGGTGCGTACCAAGGTTGCTTCGACGCCGGGCACGCCGTTCTGGAACCCGAGTCGCGCCAGGTTGGGAATAAGGCCATAGATCGAGGCCGCGGCGAGCGCGCATGCGATCCCCACCCCCGTACGCGTCTGCATGATGAGATCCGCACCGGCGCTATTTCTTGCGCTTGCGGGCTGTCTTCTTTTTCTTCTTGGGCGGCGGTGCGACATCGACGCCTTGTGCGGAGGCAGGCGTGATGGTCGGCTTGGTCTTGGCTTCGGCCATCGCCATCGCGGAAATGCGCGCGAAGCTTTCAGGTGTCATGATATCGCAATAGGCGTTCTGCTGTTTGAGATAAGCGCAAAGCGCCCCGCTCGTTTGCTCATCAAGCTTCCACACCATCGCCGAATAGCCGACGCTGCCTGGCATCTTGACGACGCCCGCGTCACCCTCGCGAACCCAGTCGCGCGCCGAAAGCACGCGGCCCCGCAGGGCCATGTTGGCGATCTGTGCCGTTTCGTAGCGTCCAAAGGAAATACCCCAGCCTTCGAGCTTCTCGGCATCTGCTATAGCGAGCGGCTTGCCGCGGCAGACCGTGCCGGTGAGATCGGCCGGGACCAATGTGCCGAGCGGCGAATTGGCAAGGCTCGCGAGCTTTGGCGCGGTAGGCGGCACCGGAAGCTTGAATTGCTCGGTCAGCATCTTCTGGGCCTGATCGGCGCGTTGCTTGCCGTTGCGCGCGCCGAAAATGATCGCCACCAGGCGATGGCCGTCCTCGCTGGCCGAGGCAATGAGGTTATACCCGGAATTGCACACGAAGCCGGTCTTCATGCCATCGGCGGTCTTCATCTGGCGCAACAAGCTATTGCGATTGGTCAGGTTCTTCTTGCCGATCTTGACGGCGGCTTGCGAGAAATAATGCGCGTGTTCGGGATAGTCCTTGAGCAGGGCCTGAACGAGAACCGCAAGGTCGCGCGCGGTCGAAACCTGCAAGGGATCGAATAGACCGTTGGGATTGACATAATAAGTACCGGTCATGCCGAGACGCTGTGCCGCAAGGTTCATCTGCTGGGCAAAACGCTTGTAGTCGCCGTCGCCGCCGGCTTCGGCGAGCACATAGGCCATGTCATTGGCGGAGTAGACGAGCATGCTCTGCAAGGCGAGATCGACGGAGATCGCACTCCCCGACCTCATGCCGAGCTTGCTGGGCGGCTGCTTCGCGGCGAGTTCAGAAACCGGTATTTGCTGGTCGAGCTTGAGCTGGCCCGATTTGAGCTTGTCGAAGATGACGTAGGCGGTCATCAATTTGGTAAGGGAGGCCGGATACCACGGCTCGCCGGCTCGTTCGGCAGAAAGCACATCGCCCGTCGCCGGATCGAAGACGAGGGTTGGCCCGGCCATGGCCCGGCCGGTGACCATGAGAAGGCTGAACGCCAAAACGAGCAGACACAGAGTTGATCCTGCTTTCAATTCAGAATTTCCCTCTTGCCGCTGGCTGTAACCAGCGGGTTATACCCTTTGAAGACCGAGATCAACGTCACGAATTGGAAGAAAGTGCGGCAGCGAGTCCCGGCATTGAAAAATCAGCCCTATCGAGCGACGCATTAACCCGTGCCCAGGCGTCATCATCGATGGGAATCAACGGTGGACGCGGTCGCGCGAAGGTCGGCGCCTGGCCGTATTCGGCGACACAACGCTTGAGCGCGGCAATCATTGGCGCCTGTTCGAGCGCCTTGCGAACGTCATTGAGCCCGGCCTGGCGCGTCGGGGTCGCCGAGTCGCCAGCATGATGGAAGGCCTGCACGATTGCCGCCGCATTGACATTGGCTGCGGCCGAAATGCACCCCGCCCCGCCATGCGCCAAAGTATCGGTCAGGAAAGTCTCGCTGCCGCAAAAAACGCGGAAGCCCGGAAATTCATCGAGCACCGCCTTGGTATTGGCGAACTCGCCGCCCGAGTCTTTGATGCCGACAACGGTCTTCGGATAGCGCGCAATGAGCCGCGCGATCAGCGGTCGCGTGATGGGGACGCCTGACAAATGCGGAATGTGATAGAGGCAGATCTTGAGCCGGTCATTGCCGACCCGTTCGATCACCTCCGAAAAATATGCCAACACGCCGTCTTCGCTGACACCCTTGTAGTAGAAGGGCGGCAGCATCAGGACGGCTGCCGTGCCCGCCTTCGCGGCCGCATCCGAAAGCCTGACCGCATCGGGAATGGCGCAGGCGCCTGTACCCGGCATCAGACGATCCGGCGCGATGCCCGCGCCGAGAAGTGCCGAGAGGAGATCGAGTTTCTCCTCGACGCTGAGTGAATTGGCTTCCGAGTTGGTGCCGAATACCGCGAGCCCCGCGCCCTGCCCGACCAGCCATTGGCAGAATCGCACGAAGAGCGTGCGATCCGGCGCAAAGGTTTCGGTGAAGGGCGTCAGGACCGGTGCAAAGACACCGGAAAGCGAAGCGGCGGCCGACATGCTTGCTTCAGATGATGCCGGTGAGCATCGCGGCACCGGCGAGCGACATGATCGCGCCGCCGGCCTGCATGGTCCGCTTGGAAGTCGCCTTGGCAAGCATCCCGATACCGAGTCCAAGCCCGATCCCGATCAGATGCAGGATTGCGGTGGCGAGCACGAAGCCGACGCCATAGGCGAGGCCGGAAGCCTCAGTCGGCATCTCGGCGCCATGCGCATGGCCGTGGAACAACGCGAAGAAACCGACCAGCGCCATCGCGCCGGCAACCGGAAGGTTCCACTGCAGCGCTACTGCGAGACCGAGCACGATGACCGACGCGGCAATACCGATTTCAACGAACGGCAAATCGATGCCAGTGATGCCCAAAGTACCGCCGACCGCCATCATCGAGACGAAGCTTAAAGGTACGAGCCAGAGCGCGCGGCCGCCGAGATTGGCGGCAAAGAGACCCACTGCCACCATGGCGAGGATGTGATCGAGGCCGCTGAAGGGATGCCCGAAACCATGGCTGAAGCCCATCGTGCTTCCAATCCCGGTATGGGCTTCGGCTGCTGCCGCGGTGATGAATAGGGCGAGTGCCGCCAATGCGAAACGTCGTGCCATGCTGCCGCTCCTTTGCTCTTGCAACGCCCGCTTCGGACGCTTTCATGACAAGCGCACTATAGCCCGCCGTGACGCGCCTGCGAGATCAAATGCGGCATCGCAATGTCGCTTCCGGAAACTTGGTTGCGATCAGGCGGCTTGCTCCGCTTCGACAAAAAGCCAGTCGCGGAACGCCTTGACTTTCTCGCGCTTGAGGGCACCCGGCATATAGGCGACATAATAGGCAAGATCGGCGGGCAGGCTGATGTCGAAGGGTTTGACCAAGCGTCCGGCACGCAGATCGTCGGCGACGAGCGCACTTCGCCCAAGCACGACGCCATCGCCCTGCACTGCTGCCTGCACCGCATGAAAAGACGAATAGAAGCGCGGGCCGCGGCGCGCATCGATCCCCTTGACCCCGGCGACCCTCAGCCACATCGGCCAATCGATCTGGAATTCATCATGGATCAGGACGTGGTGCTTGAGATCCGCAGGTGCCTTGAACGGGTGCGGGCCCTCGAGCAATTTCGGGCTTGAAACCGGAAACACATCCTCGCGCATCAATAACTCGCTGGCGACCCCGGGATACTGCCCGCGGCCGTAGCGGATCGCGATGTCGATGCCGTCGGTCACGAAATCGGCAAGGCGATCCGACGTCGACAATCTGACATCGATATCTTCATGCGCCTCGCGAAACCGGAATAGCCGCGGGATCAGCCATTTGGCGGCGAAGGAATCGAGCGTGCTGACATTGACGACGCCGCTCGATTGATCGGCAACCGCTGCCGTCGCCGACGCGAGCCGCTCCAGCGCTTCGCGTACCGCCCCTGCATAGACCTGGCCGGTGGCGGTGAGCTGCACCGCCCTGACGGCGCGGGTGAAGAGCGGCGAGCGCAAGTGATCCTCTAAATGCCGGACGGCACGGCTGACCGCGCCATGCGTGACGTGCAATTCGTCCGCCGCCTTGGAGAAGCTCAAATGGCGGGCGGCAGCCTCGAAGCTTGGAAGCGTCGACAAGGGCGGTAGGCGACGGGGCATCGGACCCTCCTATGTGTGAGTGATGCTCACATATAGTCGGCCCATTACTCGTTTGTCACCAAGGGTGTTTGGTCTCAAATAAAGTCCATGAACACGCCGGAAATGCTTAGGAAATGGCCGGCGGGCAAATGGAGAGTAAGATGACCAGCATTCACGCTTCTAGCCACGTCCTCGGCCTGATCGCCGCACCGTTCCAGTTCGTCAACGGGGTTGCCCGCCGCTTCCGGCACCGCCGCGAGATGAACCGGCTGCTCGGCATGCCGGATTACCTCCTCAAGGATGTCGGCGTGCAGCGCCACGACATCCAGCGCGAGTCGGTGAGGCCATTATGGTAGAGCCTGCCTGAAGCCGCCCTGAAAGTTCGGGGCGGCTTCATTATTTGAGCGCATCATCAAGCGGGCGTTGAAGCAGCGCCAAGTTATTCGCAATTGTTGTAAGGCCATGCGAAATCTACGGTGAACCTTTCCGAGCGCAGCCTCCCGGCGCTTGTGATTTCACCCGGACCTTATGCCTTCCCCAAGAGAACTGCTCCTCGCCAATCTCGGCCTCCTCCTGATGGTCCTGTCATGGGGCGCCTTCTTTCCGATCCTCGAACGTATCTTGCAAAGCTGGGATGTCTTCTCGGCAACGCTGGCGCGCCAGATCTGCGGCGCCGCGGCACTGATGTTCGGCGTCGTGATGGTACGCCGCCGCGAACCCTTGCCGGCGAGCGTACCTTGGCGGCGCGTCTTCATTCTCGGCGGCATCGGCGTGACCATCGGCTCACTGATGACGAGCCTCGGCGTACTTCTGTCAAGCGGGCTGTCATCGGCCATCGTTTCGACAACGAGCCCGGTCGGCTCGGCGCTGACTGCCGCATGGCTCTTCGGCGAGAAACTCGGCGGCGGCATCATCTTCGCAACCATTCTCTCGGTCATCGGCGGCCTCGTCTCGGTGACTGGCGAGCAGTCCATCACCGGCATGCAATTCCGCGGCGGAGAAATCCTGATCGTACTTGCCAATGTGGTGTGGACCTGGATGTCGATTGCCGCACAACGTTGGCTCAAGGGCTTCAGCCAGTTGCAGATAGCGGCCTTCACCGTGCTCGCCGGCGCGGCGTGGCTGCTACTCATGCTGCCATTGGTGATGCTGACCGGCGTTGTCGAGATCCGCATGAGACTCACGCCGGAAGTCTGCCTGCTTGTACTATTCGCCGGCATCGTGCCGATCGCCATCGGCAATTTCTGCTGGCATTATGGCGTCAGTCGCGTCGGCGTCGTCGTCGCCTCGATGTACAACAATCTGATCCCCGCCGCCGCGCTCGCGACAACGCTCCTGATGGGTGGAAGCTTCGCCTGGCAGCAGCTTGTCGGCACCGCGATCATTGTGGTCGGGGTCGTCAGCGCGCAATTGCTTCAGGCAAGGCGCAGACCGGTTTCGCGGTAGCATGCTTGGTGCCCCTGGAGGGACTCGAACCCCCACGTCCTTGCGAACAACAGATTTTGAGTCTGCCGCGTCTACCATTCCGCCACAGAGGCACACCGGGGCAGGCGCTTAGGGGAGCGCTGTTGCGCCGTCAACCGGAAAGGGACTAAGCCTCGGGCGGGACAATTCGCGACGCGGCGGGGAAAGCGGTGGTCTACAGGCTCTATGGCAACCCGGGCTGGGGCTCCGTCTTGGTCGAGGCGCAGCTTGCCTGGTACGGCCTCGATTACGAAAATGTTGAGGCGGGCGACGTCTTCGCTTCTGCCCAGGCAAGAGATGATCTCACGCGTATGAATCCCCTCGCCCAGGTCCCGGTCATGGTTCTTCCCGATGGCTCGCTCATGACCGAGAGTGCTGCCATGACACTCTATCTCGCCGACGTTACTGGCCGCGACGACCTTGTTCCGGGCGGCAACGACCGCGAACGGGCGAGCTTCCTGCGCTGGCTGATTTTTCTCGTCGGCAACATCTATCCAACTTTCACCTTCGCCGACGTTCCCGCACGCTTCGTGCCGCTTGAGGAGGCGCGCGAGGCCTATCGCGCCGTGGTCGATGCGCATGCCCAGAAACTATGGCGCATTGTCGAAGATCATGCGGCGTCACCCTGGTTTCTTGGCGAGCGATTTTCCGCCCTTGATATCTACATCAGCGCCATGACACGCTGGCGCCCGCAACGCCTGTGGTTCGCCGCTAATACGCCAAAGCTTGCCGCCATCGCACTTGCTGCCGATGACCTGCAGAAGCTGACGCCGGTCTGGCGACGCAATTTTCCGGATTAAATCATGATCCGCATCGCGCCTTTCCTGTTTCTCGATCCCCGCGACATCGAAGAAAATTTCATGCGTGCCTCAGGACCGGGCGGACAGAATGTCAACAAGGTCTCGACCGCGGTAGAGTTGCGACTCGATACAACCAAGCTCGGACTGCCCGATGATATGCGAGAAAGACTGGCCACACAGGCCGGCCGGCAACTGACCGAGGCAGGCTGGCTCATCGTCACTTCGCAGAAGACGCGCTCGCAGGAACGCAATCGCGCCGATGCGCTGGAGAAACTTGTGGCCCTGCTGCGCGAGGCCGCCAAGCGCCCGCGCCGGCGCATTGCCACGCGCCCGACCAGGGCCTCGAAAGTCCGCCGCCTCGATGCCAAGGCGCGGCACTCACGCACCAAATCCATGCGGCGCGAAAAGCCGACGCATGATTGAAGGGTTGGAATCAGCACCCGGCACTGCTAACCGGCGCTCGATGCTGCGCAAACTTTACGACTGGACCTTGTCGCTTGCCGCCCGCAAGACCGCGGAAGTCTGGCTCGCGGTCATTGCCTTCATCGAAAGTTCAATCTTCCTGGTGCCGGCAGACGTTTTGTTCCTGCCGATGGTGCTCGCCCGCCCGCAGCGCGCGTGGCGCTATGCGCTGGTCGCGACCGTCGCTTCGACCCTTGGCGGCATCGCCGGTTATCTGCTTGGCGCGCTAGCCTATGAGGCGGTGGCGAAGCCTGTGCTCGCCTTCTACGGCAAGCTCCATGAATTCGAGGAATTGCGCGCCTGCACCGGCGAAGACACGCTGTTGTTGCTCCTTGTCACATCCGGCCTTGCGCACTTGCCGCCGATCAAGGTCGTGACCATCCTTGCCGGTGTCGCGCAGGTGAGTTTCGCCTTCTTCGTGCTCTCCTGCATCATCGCCAGGGGCTCCCGGTTCTTCGCCTTGGCCTGGGCTTTGCGCCGCTGGGGCGAGGCGATCCGCCATTTCATCGAAACCCGCTTGACCCAGATTGCCATCGCTGCGGCGGCGCTGCTCATCGCGCTTTATTTCGTTTTGAAGTATCTCTCGGGCTCCGGCCTCACCGCCTGCTGATCGGATAAGCCACCATGCGCAATGCCGCCTTTGCCATTTTCATCGTCGCTCTTCTCACCATTATCGGGGCCTGGATTTTCCAGTTCGCCGGCTATGATCCATGCCCGCTCTGCCTCATGCAGCGCTGGGCCTACTACGCGGCCATACCGATCGCGGCAATCACCTGGTATCTCGCTGGCAACAAACCCGAAATTGCGCGCTGGGGCTTGGCCCTACTTTGTCTCATCTGGATCGGCAGCGGAATTTTCGGAGTGTTCCATTCGGGGGTCGAATGGGGCTGGTGGAAGGGCCCGTCCACCTGTGGTGGCAGCCTCAGTGCCGATACACTGCTGCCCGATCTGACCAACGATCCGGTGGTCACTTGCGAGCAGGCGGCCTTGCGCATTTTTGGCCTCTCCCTGGCGGGCTGGAACGCCGTCATTTCCATCGCACTCGCGGGCCTCGCCTGGTCGGGTTTCCGCCAAGGCCGCTAGCCACTTGAACGTGACAGCGCGAATCCCTATTCTGTCTTTGTTCGAAGCCCCCCCGGAAAGGGATGCACGCAGTCTCAATGAAGCTCTGCACGCCACGAGAGGACATACACCCTGACAGTAAAAGCGAAGAAAACCGCTGCGCCTAAGCGCGCGGTAAAGGCTTCTGCTGCGCCAAAGCGCGCCAAGGAGGCCCCGCTCCTCAAGACCGTTCTCGCCCAGCTTGAAGACGCCAAGGCGGAAAACATCGTCACAATCGATCTCCACGGCAAGGCCGCGCTTGCGGACCGGATGGTCGTTGCCTCCGGGCGCTCGAACCGCCATGTCGGCGCGATCGCCGACCAATTGGCGGTCAAACTCAAGGAGGCAGGCCAGCGCGATGTAAGGATCGAAGGGCTGCCGCATGCCGACTGGGTCCTGGTCGATGCGGGGGACGTGATCATTCATATCTTCCGCCCCGAGGTCCGCAGTTTCTATAATATCGAGAAATTGTGGTCCGATCAGGCGCCGGACGAGCTATTGGCATCCTGACCTTGACGTAAACGTCATGAAATTATCAATTCTCGCGATCGGTCGTATGAAGGCTGGTCCTGAGAAGGATTTGTGCGATGACTACCTCACCCGAGCCCGGGCAATGGGCAGGACGTGCGGCATTACCGCACTCGATGTACGCGATTTCCCCGAATCAGGGCTGCGACGACGCCGACCGACGCCGCGAGGCGGAAGGCAAGGCCCTCCAGGGCGCCCTCGATAGTCGCAGCTTCCAGATTGTACTCGATGAAACCGGCAGGAGCCTGAAAAGCACCGATTTTGCGGACCTCTTGCGCCGCGAGATCGAATCTGGTGTTGGCGAAATTGCCGTTCTGATCGGCGGCCCCGATGGCCACGCGCCGGCCATCCGCAAATCAGCCAACCTCGTTTTATCTTTGGGGATCATGACCTGGCCGCATCGTCTGGTGCGCGTCATGCTCGCCGAACAAATTTACCGGGCGGTGACCATTATGGTTAATCATCCCTATCATCGGCCCTAACTCGCCATCAGCGAGCCGCAATTTGGACATCGCTGCCACGTAGAGCCACGCGCCATGGTCAATTTCGTCACTTTCAGCCTTCGCGCTTTGGCACTGGCCGGCGCTGTGACGGGCATGACCGCGACGCAGACCATCGCGCAGGATGCCGAGCAGTCCGAAGAAATCGGCGCGATTCAGCGCCAGATTGAAAGTTCAGAAGTCCGCCAGAACGAGATCTCGGGCGAAATGGAAGCGATCGCGCGGGAATCCGATGCGCTTTCCACGCGTCTTGTCACGATTGCCAATGGCATCCAGGTGCGCGAACGCGCCATCATCTCCGCTGAGCAGCGCATTGTTGAACTGAATGCCGAGGAAGGCGAGATCAGCGTTGATCTCGCGGCGAAAGAAGATGTCCTCTCGGAGTTGCTGGCAGGCCTTCAGCGCCTCGAGCGCAATCCGCCTCCAGCACTTGTGGTCGAACCAGGGGACATTCTCGGCGCCCTGCGCGGTGCAATGCTGCTCGGAACGGTTGTTCCGGAGTTGCGCCAGGAAGCAACCGCCCTTGCCGATCAACTCGAGCGTCTGCGCACGATCCGCACGGCAACCGAAGTCGAACGCCAGAATATTCGCGACAACCTCGCTCGCCTCACCACGGCACAGCAGGAATTGACCGAGCTACAATCACGCAAAAAGACACTCATGGAAGCCGCCGGGCAGCGCCTGAGCAGCGAAAAATCCCGCGCTGAAGAGCTTGCTTCAAAGGCCAAGACGCTTCAGCAACTCGCCTTGTCGCTTGCCGCGGAGCGCGAACGCCAAGCGATAGAGTCCGAACGGAATGCCCAGGTCGCTGAAAAGAAGCGCCTCCAGGAGGCAGCCCTCCTCAAACCCCGAACACCTTTTGGTGATAACCGAGGGCGCCTTGACTATCCGTCGCAAGGCCAGATCCTGCGCACTTTTGGCGATGACGACGGATTTGGCGGAAAGACCAAGGGAATCTACATCGCAACGCGCGTCGGCGCCCAGGTCGTCACCCCGGCCGACGCCCATGTTGAATTTGCCGGCCCCTTCCGTTCCTATGGCGAACTCTTGATCCTTGACACCGGCGATGGCTATCATTTGCTCTTGGCAGGACTGGGCAAGATCAGTATTGGCACGGGCGAATTTGTGCGAGCCGGCGAACCGGTAGGCTTGATGGGCGCGTCTGCCGCGCCCGGAACATTGATGGGAGACCGGGTTCAAGAAAATCGCCCGGTACTCTATATAGAAATTCGAAAGGGCGGCGAGACTGTCGATTCCTCCCCATGGTGGATCGGTGGATTGGCCCAAGCGCGTGGATAGGAAAATGACAAGCAAGATACGTTCTATCGGACTGATGTTTGCCGGTGCATTGATGGCAACGGTTGCGTGGCAAGCCTTCGACGCGGCGACCGCAGCGTCCAATGCTGACACTTATAAGCAGTTGAATCTGTTCGGCGACGTGTTCGATCGAGTTCGCTCGGACTATGTCGAGGTCCCCGAAGAGGACAAGCTCATCGAATTCGGCGATCAACGGCATGCTGACCTCGCTCGATCCGCATTCGAGCTACATGACGGCGAAGCGTTTCCAGGAAATGCAGGTTCAGACGAAGGGCGAATTCGGCGGTCTCGGCATCGAGGTCACCATGGAAAACGGCGTGGTCAAGGTCGTGGCCCCGATCGACGACACGCCGGCAGCCCGCGCCGGCATCATGACCAATGACTTGATCACCAAGCTCGACGGCGAGCAGGTCCAGGGCCTGACGCTGAACGAAGCCGTCGACAAGATGCGCGGCAAGATCAACACGCCGATCACCCTGACCATTCTGCGCGAAGGCAAGGATCCCTTCGACGTCAAGGTCACCCGTGACGTTATCCGCGTGCGCTCGGTCAAGTCGAATACCGAGAATGACGATATTGGCTATATCCGCATCAGCTCCTTCACGGAGCAGACGCAGGAAGGCCTCGAGGCCGCCATCGCCGACATCAAGAAGAAGACCGGCAACAAGCTCAAGGGTTATGTGATCGATCTTCGCAACAATCCGGGCGGCCTGCTCGACCAGGCGATCTCGGTTTCCGATACTTTCCTTGATCGTGGCGAAGTCGTCTCGACCCGCGGCCGCAATGCTGACGAAACCCAGCGGTTCAACGCACAGGTCGGCGATCTCGCCGACGGCAAGCCGGTGGTCATCCTCATCAATGGTGGTTCGGCATCGGCTTCGGAAATCGTTGCCGGCGCCCTGCAGGACCACAAGCGGGCAACCGTCATCGGAACCCGCTCCTTCGGCAAGGGCTCCGTGCAGACAATCATCCCGCTGGGCAGCCAAGGTGCGCTGCGGCTCACCACGGCGCGCTACTACACGCCGTCGGGCCGTTCGATCCAGGCAAAGGGCATTGATGCCGATATCGTCATCGAGCAGGAATTGCCGGCTGAGCTCAAGGGCAAGGATACCTCGACCCAGGGTGAAGCGAGCCTACGCGGCCATCTCAGCAATGAAGCGGGCGGCGAAGAAGGCGGCGGTTCTTCGGCCTATGTGCCCGACGACAAGACCAAGGACCTGCAGCTCAAGGCAGCGCTTGATATTCTCCATGGCGTGAAGGTCGTGACCAACGCGAAGCCGCCCAAGGACGAGAAACCCTCGGCGGCTGGCACGAATCCCGACTCAGACACCAGCGCGAACTAACCTATTAGGCTGTAACAAGCTTCACGGAGCGCCCGGGAAACCCGGCGCTCCGTTTTGATTCGGATGGTTAACAAGTCCTTTACACCTCGCGTCCTAGCCTCGGGCCGACAGCGAATCGGACGAAGGTTTTAAACCTCGCTCATGCCCAGGGACGAACTCAACGAGCCGTTACGGCGGCGCAGCCTCTGGTCACGGCTTAGGGGGCGCAAGCCATCTGCTCCGGCCGCGGCTGCAACGGGCCTCGCAGCGGTTATGCTGCTTGCCGGAATTTGGCTGCTGACCAGTGCAAATCCCTATGGCGGCGAGCCCGTCCTCGTCCTCGATCTGCCGCCGGCAACCGAAATGACGACCGCCTCGATCACCCCGCCGACGCCAGCCGCCAAGCCTGACACCGCCAAGACCCGTGAACCGGAGCCGAGCGACACCCAGGATATCGTCATCGACGAGACATCCGATACATCCGGCGAGCCCAGGGAAACCTATTCGCCAAACGATTCGCAGATCATTCAGAACGAGGCCTCCATCATCATTTCGCCGCGGCGCTCTTTGCCCCCCGCGCCGATCGCCTCCGTCACCCAGGAGGGCCCCCATGGCCCGCTGCCCCGCATCGGCTCGGGTGGCAAAAAGCCTTCGAGCGTTTATGCGCGCACCACCTCGGCCAGTATTCAGATGTCCGATGCGCCGAAGATCGCCATCGTCCTCGGTGGCATGGGTCTCAACCAGGATCTGACGGCCAAGGCGATCAAGGCGTTGCCGGGCGATGTCAGCTTTGCCTTCGCGCCCTATGGCGAGAATTTGCAGGCGCAAGTGAATAAGGCGCGCGCTGCTGGTCACGAGATCATGTTGCAGCTTCCGATGGAACCATTCGGTTATCCGGCCACGAATCCAGGCCCCAAAACACTGGTCATCGCTGCTGGAGAAGCTGCGAATATCGATGCTCTGCTGTGGCACTTGAGCCGATTTGCTGGCTATATTGGCGCTTCTGCCTATATGGGCGGAAATTTCCTGGCCGATCCGGCGGCATTGCGTCCGGTACTGGCGGAACTCAAGAAGCGCGGGCTCTACTTCATGGAGGACTCGCCCCCGCAAAAGAGTGCCGCCTCTGACGTCGGCCGTATCGTCGGCCTGTCGGTTCTGGCACCGCAGATCGTGATCGATGCCAATGGCGATGCCAAGACAATCGCCAAGGCGCTCGCACAGCTCGAGGAAGAAGCACGCCAGAGCGGCATCGCCATCGGAACTGGTACGGGCCTCGAAGTCACGATCGAGGAAGTCCAGGAATGGGCAAAATCGCTGAACGACCGCGGTATCCTGCTCATACCCTTGAGCGCGGCTTTCCGTGGTAAATCCGGCTAATGCCGAAGAAGAAAAGCAAAAATGAATTGGCCTACCGGCCTTGCGTCGGTGTCATGCTGCTCAACGCCGACAACCATGCCTGGATCGGGCGCCGCCTCGACGCTGCCAATGAGGAAGGCCGCGGTGAATGGTGGCAGATGCCGCAAGGTGGC
>CAWDUC010000008.1:0-109659 GCA_963805405.1 uncultured Alphaproteobacteria bacterium
CGGCCCAATAGCTCGTGTAGTTCGTCGCTCCGAGCAAATGGAATGATTTCGTCGTAACTCTTGCGAAGCTTGTCTTGGATGCGAGAAAGGTGGTTTGAGGAATCGGGTCCAACCTGGCTGCGATGCTCGACGTACGCGGTTCCACCAAACCCAAAGTCACGCATTAATCCGAGTTGCGCCCGTGAAGATCTGGCTGCCAATCGCAGGCCTCGTGATTGGGAAATCTTCATTGAACCCTCCAAAAAATGTCGTCGCTGAGTATTGAACTCCGGCATAGCAACGCCGTTCCCCCGGGAAACGATTCTCGCGAAAGGCGGAAGATCAGGTACACACCTTGGGAATTCTGTCGTGGGCGTGAGCGGAATAGCTCTCAGGAATGCAGAAAAAATATTTACGCGTTTGAACTCTCTGCTTTCAAAAGAAATGCTTTCGCCAAGTCTGCGAAATGGCCTTCAGGAAATTTGGTCAAATACGCCCGGAACATTTCGCCGTCGTCACTATCTTTAACGCTATCCCAAAAAGCCACTTCGATCTCGCCCATTTGGGCATCACTCAACGGCGCATCCTGAAACTTCGCGATGCGCGATTCCGCGAGAACTCGAAACTGGCCTTCCGGATATTGCTTCAAATAAGCCTCATATTCTGTAACGTCTTGGGTCTGCGTAACCGTCTCCCAAAAGGCCAGTTCGGTGGCATCGGCTTCTTTAGAGGGCTCTTCGGATGTCTGTTCCAAATCTGATCCGCCATGCGAGACCTCGAAGACATTCAGCGGGCGGGAAATATTCTTGAGCTTGTGTTCACCCTTGTCGACAAAGGCGACAGTCGTCTTGCCGAGCAAATGGTCTCTCACAACTCTTGAGACAAGGATTCCCCCCGGTTCGGCCAACGCCTGCACGCGCGCGGCCACATTCACGCCGTCACCGAAGACGTTATCGGCGGTGGAAAGCACATCGCCGACGTGAATGCCAATTCGTAGGACCATTATTCGATCTGGCGAAACTTTCGCAGCGCGCGCGGCTGCCGACTGCTGGAGCTCGACAGCAGCTTCCATGGCTTCGGCAACACTAGGGAAGACGGCCAATATGCTATCGCCGGCCGTGTTCGCGATGTAGCCATTACGCTGCGCAATGATCTGGGTGGATGCCGTCAACAGTTCTGAAAGGGCCGCGAGGGTGCCGGTCTCGTCAGCCTCCATCAGTCGACTGTATCCAGCGACATCGGCGGCAAGAATCGCTGCGAGCTTGCGCTCAACCTGGTCGTTGGTTTCTTCGGTGTTCGTCATTGCTTAGAATTACCGTTTCTTGGCGAAGCCCACTCAGCAAGTTAGTGCGGCGGCCCCACGAGGAATATGGCCAGGGAGAACACGACGATCCAGTACACAGTTCCGTAGCCAATCATAAGGATTCATCCGAAGGGAGTTGATGCGGCAGCCGTGCGCGGGTCCCTTCATTCCATCGCGCGGCCGAAAGCACGGCGGACTTTGATCCGCCAGTCGAGCCGGTAAGTCTCGTCAATCGTCTCCGTTCCCGGTAGTGTCTCAGTTGAATGGCGGCGCGGAGTGGCGAATGTTTTACCGGATAGTGTTTAAAACCCCGACAGGCGAAAAGGCCCAGCCCTGGGCAAAAGCTGACGATTTGGAAGGTGCCACGAAGCACGCACGAGACAATGCGCCCAGGTACAAAGCAGCTTCTGTCGAGGTTCGAGATGAACGCAATCGGGTGGTCTTCACCTTACCGGAACCCAAGCATACCTAAGGGCCTCAACCGCGAGAATTTGAAGGTCGGGTTGCCTTCCCGGTAACGGGCCCCATTTGCGCATGTGCGGACGCGTCCGACTTCCTTTGAGGAGGCCGGGAAGCCAAAGGAAGCAGCAGCATGGACGCTGAGTTGCATCATCATCACCACGGACGCTAACGCGCTCCTTGGCGAGATCCATGACCGCATGCCCGCCATCCTGCGGCGGACTGAATCTCTTGGCCCTGAACTGGACACAGACAACATGAGCATCGCAAAGCGCCGCGTCCGGCGAGTTCGAAAGCTCGTATAAGCCGGGGGGCGTGGGTTTGCATTGGCGCAGAACTAAGCTGCTTTCAAGGGGTTCCATGCTCCTATGGAACAATCGTGGTCTGAACTTCTTTTCCCCGGTCAAGGAGAAACACGATGCCATCAGCAAGAGATCGTCGGGTCACGAGTTCACTTCTCAACGATATCAAGGCCATGGGTTCAGCCCTTCTTGATTCTCGCAAACTGGCGGGTGCGGAGAAGCTGGCCGGTCTTGCTGAAGCCGCGCAAACCCTGAGCGGCAGTCTTAAGGACACCCCGTATCTCCAACATTATGCCGATCTCGCCGGGGACAACCTCGAAAGTCTCGCCGGCTATATAGAGCGCACGGATGTGGAAGACATATTCGAGGATGCCGTTGAGCTCGCAAAAGCACAGCCTGTCTTGACGTTGACACTCACGATCGTGGGCGCCGCAGCCGTTACACAGATGCTGCGCGGCTGGCGCGCCGAAGGCGCAAGGCCTTCGCAAGTCAAACGCCCGGCAAAACGGGCAATTAAATCCAGCTCGAGAAAAGTCACTTCGCGCCGCAAGGCGTAATTAAATGAAAGGCACTTCCGCACAGGATGCGAGCCTTGTGGATCGTCTCGACGAGTTGGTCCGTAGCGGGCGCTCGTGGTTGGTCAGTGAGATCAACCTTCTCAAAGGCAAAGCGGAATTCGCGGCGCGAACTTACATTATCGCCGTCTGCACGCTGCTTATTGCAGCGATCATCTGTGGAACGGCGCTCGTTTTGCTGGCCCTAAGTGCCGTCGCCGCCCTGACGCCGCATGTGGGAGTTCCGGCAGCTTATGCCCTGACAGGTTTGGGCGGCCTCATCATTGCAGCGGGCCTAGGCGGATACGCATACCTATCGATCACCCGCCTTTCACTTCACTCGCCGACTAAATTACGGAAGAACCAGCCGTGACACCGCGTGATCTGGAACGGCTCGAAGCCGAAGCGGCTGAACAGCGCCGACGCCTAGAGGAGAGTTGGGACAATCTTCAGGATGCCATACCCGGCAGAGGCGCAGGACCGTCCCGGCGTCCGCATCTGCGCCCTGCAGCAATACCATTCCTCACCGCAAAAATATTGGACCTGTGCCTTCTCGCTGTCGCCGCCTCCTGTGCGATCGAGCTTTTCCGGAGGATCCGTGCCGGCGAGCGGGAGAAGCAAAGGCGCTTCTCGAAATCGCAAATATCATTAGATGGAGATGGAAAATGGAAAACTCGTCAAAAGAAACATCCTCGCAACGTGCGACCCGCAAGCAAACGTCGCGCGCTGCTTCCAAAAAGACCGCGCGTAAGGGCGCTTCTGCCGGATCTAACGACGGACAGGCGCCAAATCAATTGATGAAACACGGCCGTAGCCTTGTGACCAAAGCCGAGAAATGGGCCGGCGGCGCAGCACGACTGGCCTCACCTCTCGCGGATGCCAGTGCAAACGCGGTCGTCATGGGCATTCTCGGCATGGGTGTCGGAATTGCGATAGGCGCCATGCTTCCACGCATGAATGTGAGCGACATGCTGTCCTCCGCAACTACCGGGCGGGATATCGGCCCCGGCAAAGCGGGAGCACAGCGCCGAAAAAGCCGGAGACGCTGAGTCTCCTGGTCGCTTAATGAGGTCACCGTCATGAGGGTGTTAGCTATCGGCTCGGAGCGCGGGTTTGGAAATAGCTCTTGAAACGTTGAAGTCCTCTGCTCGACAAATCGATTGTGCGTCGCGATCTTTGATGCCAGCCGGACGGACGAGACGTGGTCTACGTCGCGTCTCGCAGAAAGAACTTCAACATCTCGCTGGACGCACATGGCCCTTGCGGAGCAACGTAACTCCCCCGAGCATCACCACCCGACCAGGCATGGCCGCCGCCGTGTAGTTCCCAGAACTCAGAAGCCACCTTCCCGTCATGCGTCGAGGCCGTGTGGATCGTGCAGGATGAGCGGCTCGTGTCCGGTCCGCGGCGTTTCTCGACAATAAGGTTCGCAGACGCACACGCCATCTGGAATAGATTCCAGCCATTGACCGGATGAACAGTCGAATCCGCATCGCCATGAAAAATGATAGACCGAGGGATGACTGGTCCAGTCCGTCCGCTCTTGTGACCCCCGTTTCCCGTTCGCATTACTTCAAATGCGGACGGCACATCAAACGCCGAACCTTGCGGCAAGCCGGAGTGGACGCCGACTGCCGAATATATCTCAGGATAGGCAGCGCCGAGAATGGCAGCCATGGCGCCACCCGCTGACAATCCGGCCGCATAAACACGGTCATGCGCTATGTTGTCCTGCACCATAATTCGCCTCGTCAACCCGGCAATTATGGACGGCTCGCCTGTATCGCGCCGCTGGTCCTTGGAATTGAACCAGTTCCAGCACTTGAGTTGATTGGCACTCGAGGCCTGTTCAGGGTACGCAATCAAAACGTCATACTCGTGAGCCAAACAATTCATGCGTGTACCGACTGCGAAATCGTCTGAATCCTGCGTGCAACCATGCAGCATGATTATCAATGCGCGAGGTTTGCTATCATCCGCGCTGGGCTTATATAGTTTGTAACTTCTCTCGCCCGCATCGCAAGCGAATGTGTGCTTCCTGAAGGACGCTCCCGGCGGCAGGAGATCGGGAACTATCCGCTTCGCCCGTAAGGACGCTGGAAAGTTCGGCTTCTGAAAAGCAGCGCTGTCGCGCTGCTGCATAATTCGTACAACATCTGCCAGCTTACGCCGATGCTGGCTCGCAATGGCATGCTCGCTATTCAAAGGATCGCCCTCCAAGACCGTTCCCTCCAATCTAGGATTTCCGGCAGGACGGCTTTCGAACTCGCTTGAAGGTTCTGCGACCGGATTCATTTTAAGAGCCGATTAGAATCTTCCGCGTTGCGCCCGCCACATCGCGCTGCCGCAGGCAATCGGTCGCCGCGCTGAGGCGAGCGAGAAAATCTGTGTTCAAGGGGAAGACTCCAGTCAATGGGATATAGGTGATGCTGGCGCTCAGCGAATTCGGTCTGATAGCGCAGCTCTCAGTGCCGGTCGCAGCTGCAAAGCACCCAAGACCGTGATCGATTGAATTACAGCCAGCGCGAGTTCCTCACTGATATCGTCATCGATAACGCACAGTCCCAAAACATGAATGCGAATGGTTTTCGCAGCCGCCCGCAACCGCAGGAGTTCGGCGCTGTCATACCTTCGCAGGCCTACTTCGAGGCTCAAGCGGTTGACGGATTGCTTGACCGCCTCCGATTGCACGCTCAGCTGGTTGCGAATAGCGGTTCGAATGAAATCGGTGCGGTTAGAGTAAAAACCCTCACGGACCAAAAGGTCAATGTGTCCGAGGTCTACGAACCCCAGATTAACGGTGACCTTCTCGCTTTCGGGCCGTCTGTCCTGGATACGGATTATGTCGGCACTCATTTATACTCCACTCACCATCTATGGGGATGGTAAGGAGCGTTATCGCGCGCATGTTCGCCACTGTCAACGCAAATAAAAACCCGGAGGGATGTCCCTTCGGCTCTCTCAGGGAAACTCACGGGAAAGGATTTAGCTCCCTTAAGGTAAGCCGCCTATCGTGGTTATCGCTTGCGGGCTCTCCTCCGGTAGTTGCCGGCAAGAGCCGCCTCGTTATCAGCAATGAAGGAAGCAAGCGTGATCTCGCTGCGGGGTTGTCCTCGCCTAATCTCACTAAGAAGCGTCAGGCCTCCCCACACAAAGCGATGATTTGCTTATGTGATAGTGGGAGGGGGCCGCACCGGATGTTCTCGAAGACCTAATGAAGCTGGCTCTCGGCCAAGGCGATTCGCATCTTCGCTTCCGACCGATCCCGCGTCCTCAGTGGGAACTTGACGGTGTCCTTAGTGCGATGACAACGCGCTCTTCAGATTCACCCGGAAACGCAGCTTTCTTTGCGCTGCGTTGGCCGTGTTATTCGAAGCACCATGTAGCCCACCTTTGTGGACCAGTCCGCGGGCGATATTCCCCACTAGAACCAATTAGTTGAGTGAAATCAATGGTGCGGCTAAGTAATGGTGCCCAGGGGCGGAATTGAACCACCGACACGCGGATTTTCAGTCCGCTGCTCTACCAACTGAGCTACCTGGGCGCGGGGCCGGATATAGGCGAGGCGGGGAGGGTCTGTCCAGCCTGAAACGCCCTCCCCGCGCCAATCCGCCGGATGGCGCAGACCGGCGATCTTTCCTATAAGCAGTGCATGGCCATCGCCTTCCTGGCCGACATACACGGCAATCTCGAAGCTCTCGAAGCCTGTCTTCGGCACCTGCGGGGCGGTGGCATCGAGCGCCTCGTCTTTGTGGGTGACTATGTCGGTTACGGCGCCGACCCCGAAGCCGTCACCCGGCTTGTCAGTGACGCGGTCGCGGCGGGCGCTCTCGCGGTGAAAGGCAATCACGATGCCGCAATCGCAGATACTGGAATTGGCATGAACGAACTCGCCCGCCAGGCGATCGAGTGGACGCGCGGTAGGCTCAGCGAAACCTCGCGGCAGTTTCTCGCCGGATTGCCGCTCACGGTCGAGGAATCTTCGCGTCTTTATGTGCATGCGGAAGCCTCGGAGCCGGCGGCGTGGAACTACGTGCTCGACAGCGACGACGCTGCCCGATCCCTTGCCGCTACAAGCGTGCCGATTACGTTCTGCGCCCACGTGCACGAGGCCACAATTTACAGTCGTTCGATGACCGGAAAATTTACGCGCTTCGGCCCCGCCAACGATGTAGCGATCCCGCTCATGTCGCAACGCCGGTGGCTCATCGTGCTCGGTTCGGTTGGTCAGCCACGCGACGGAATCGCCGCGGCGTCCCTTGCTATCCTTGACGAAGAACGCAACGAACTCACATTCCGGCGCGTGCCCTATGATATCGACACCGCCGCCCAAAAGATCCGCGCCGCCGGCCTGCCGCCAGCTTTCGCCGAGCGCCTCAAGCAGGGCCGGTAGACACTGATGGCCAAGCCACGCGTCGAAAATGGCGCTGTTCTCGATGGGTTTGTCATTGGCGATCGCATCCACAAGGGCGGCATGGCCATGCTCTACGAGGCGAGCAAGCCGGGTATCGACACTCCCCTCATCGTCAAGGTGCCGCTGCTATTCGAGGGCGAAGACCCCGCCGCGATCGTCAGCTTCGAGATGGAACAGATGATCCTGCCGCGCCTGTCAGGCCCACATGTGCCGGCCTGCTTCGGCATCGGCGATTTCGCGGTCCAGCCTTATATCGCCATGGAACGCATCGCCGGCGCGGCACTGCCTGAACCGCGCGATCGTATGCCCGCTCAAGAGGTCGCAGTACTCGGCCACAAGATCGCGTGCGCACTTGAGTCGCTTCATCGCCAGCATGTCGTCCATCACGACATAAAGCCGGCCAACATCATGTTCAGGTCGACGGGCGAGTGCGCGCTGATCGATTTCGGGCTTGCTCATCACAGCCGCCTACCGGACCTGATGGCGGAAGAATTCCGCCTGCCTTATGGAACCGCGCCCTATATGGCGCCCGAGCAAATTCTTGGCATTCGCGGCGACAAACGCAGCGATCTCTTCGCACTCGGGGTGCTTCTTTATTACCTGGTGACGGGTAAGGAACCGTTCGGCGATCCGCAACGGATGAGCGGATTGAGGCGCCGTCTCTGGCGTGATCCCGTCCCGCCGCACCAGCTAGCGCCGGATTGTCCGCCCTGGCTTCAGGAAGTGATCCTGCGCTGTCTCGAGGTGATGCCGGAAGATCGTTATTCCACCGCCGGTCAGCTTGCCTTCGACCTGGCGCATCCGGACCAAGTCAAGCTGACGGACAGGGCCACGCGTCTCCATCGCGATCCCTGGCTTACTGTGTTACGCCGCCGTTTCGATACCGGCCTGCTCAAGGCACGCATGCTGGCGGAACATCGCAATGATCCAGCACCTACTGCAATCATTGTCGTCGCCATCGACCTCGCCGAGACCACTGAGCGCTTGTCGGAATTGCTGCGCCTCACCGTAGGTCGCGTTCTCGACAACGCGCCGGGCGCCAGGCTTGCCTGCCTCAATGTGTTGAAGCGCGGCCGGATCATGCTCGACCACGGCCTCGATGAGGACGGGCATAATGCGCATGTGCAGCGTCTGGTCGAACTCAAACACTGGGCGACGCCGTTGAAGCTCGGCGACAGCGCAATCACCTTCCATGTCCTTGAAGCGCCCGATGCGGCTGCAGCAATCCTCGATTTCGCAGTTGCGAACAATGTCGATCACATCGTGATGGGAGCGCGCGGCAAGTCGACCTGGCGCAGCCTGCTTGGCGCTGTATCGGCGCAGGTTGCCGCGAATGCCCCTTGCACGGTCACCGTCGTTCGCGAACGCAGCATCCAAGCCACGCCGCTTCCCCCAGCCTAGTCGAAAGTCCAATTCTGGCGCCAACACCCCGGTGTTATGGAATGCGGGGGTCCGCATTCGCAACAGTGATGCGGCCCGATGGGAGGAACCGCACATGGCATCGACTGGGGGAGGCGCTCTGCATACTTCGCAGCGCCAAGAGGGAGTTACCAAGGACGAGCAATTCGTCATCTTCGCTTCGTCGCTCGGTACAGTCTTCGAATGGTATGATTTCTATCTCTACGCAACGCTGGCGCCTTTTTTCGCGGCCGTGTTTTTCCCGCCCGGCAACAATACCGCAGCGCTGCTTGCGGCGTTTGCGACCTACGCCGCAGGCTTCCTGGTTCGTCCTTTCGGCGCCCTCGTCTTCGGACGCATCGGCGATCTCGTGGGGCGCAAATACACCTTCCTGGTGACCATCCTGGTCATGGGCTCGGCAACTTTCCTGGTCGGCCTCTTGCCCACCTATGCGGCGATCGGATGGCTCGCGCCGTTGCTTCTCGTCATCCTTCGCCTGCTGCAGGGTCTGGCGCTCGGAGGCGAATACGGCGGTGCCGCGACCTACGTCGCGGAGCATGCGCGCCCGGGCAAACGTGGCTATGCGACGAGCTGGATCCAGACGACGGCAACGCTCGGCTTCTTCCTGTCGCTGCTCATCATTGGGCTTTGCCGCATCTATATGGACAAGGCGATGTTTGCCGAATGGGGTTGGCGCTTGCCCTTCCTGCTTTCGGCCGTACTCCTGGTCTTTTCGGTCTACATCCGGCTCAAGCTTCACGAATCGCCGATCTTCCTGAAGATGAAGGAAGAAGGACGCGGCTCGAAGGCACCCTTGACGGACAGCTTCCTGCGCTATCCGAACAACAAATACGTGCTGCTGGCGCTACTCGGCGCCACGGCCGGTCAAGGCGTGGTGTGGTATACGGGGCAGTTCTATGCGCTGTTCTTCCTCACCGGGCCACTTAAGCTCGACTTCACCTACGCCTATATTCTGATCGCGATCTCGCTTCTGATTGGTACCCCGTTCTTCGTATTCTTTGGGTGGCTTTCGGATCGGATCGGGCAACTCAAGATCATCCTTGCCGGATGTCTCATCGCACTGCTCACCTACTTCCCGCTGTTCCAGGGCCTGACGCACTATGTCAATCCAGGGCTCGAAGAATTCCAGGCAAACAACAAGGTGACTGTTGCCGTCGACACCTCGACCTGTAATTTCCACATCTTCGTGGGGCCGTGGTCGACGTTCAGCGATTGCGACAGCGTCAAGGACTATCTGACCAAACTCGGACTCTCATTCGAGACGGTCAATACTCCCGGACAGGTGGCCCCGGCGGTCACCGTCGGTTCGACGGCCTTGCCGAATTGGGCAGAGATCAAGTCTGCCGATCCTGCCAAGAAGGACCTTGCTGTCCGCCAGGAAACCTGGGCTGCAGCGTTCAAGGAACTCGGCTATCCGGCCGCCGCGGATCCAGCACGCGTCAACTGGTTCATGGCGGAATTGATCCTGGTCATCATGGTACTCTATGTGACCATGGTCTACGGGCCGATCGCAGCATTCCTAGTCGAACTCTTCCCGACTAGGATACGCTACACCTCGATGTCATTGCCCTATCATATCGGCAATGGCTGGTTCGGCGGCATGCTGCCTCTGCTCGCTACCGCAATGGTCGCGTCCGCGGGTAATATCTATCATGGCTTGTGGTACCCGATCGTAGTCGCCGCCATGACGGTGGTTATCGGCACGATCTTCCTGCGCGATACGAAGGACGTCGATCTCACCCGCTAGAGTGTGACGTTTCCCGCAATCTTGCCGGCGGCCGTCAAGGCCGCCGGTTTTGTTTGGGGTAGATCAGGCCGAAACGGCCCACATAAAGGCAAACAGGATAAGCGCGCCAATCACGACGCCCGCGCTTTTCAGACCAATGCTCGGTAAAAAAGGTTTCTGCATCAGAGCCTCCCTTGCATCTGATGAGCGGCGCGGCGCTCCCGTGCCGCCGTTCCCTGCATCATATACTCCGGGCGACGCTCTGTCCGCTCACATTTAGCGGCGCGAGATCAGTAAGCGGCGTCGGTGTTCCGGTGTGCTGGCAGGCTTTCCATGTGCGGATGCGCAACCGGTTCCTTGGGCGTGAACAACCAGCGCCGCGCAATCTCCGTATAGCCCTTCATCACATAGGCGCAGTTCTCAGTGATAAGTCTCTCGCGATGAGCGCGGTAGTAAGCCGGAAGCTTGTACCACGGCAAAGGCGGCACTTCGTGATGCGCCATGTGGAGATTGTTGTTGAGGTAGAGCAATGAGACGACCGGGTTGCTCTCGACGACGACTGTCCGGCAGCCCGGCGCATCATGCGCACGGTGCTCGGCAAAGGAGCGCATCATGGTGATGGAATTGCCCCAATAGGCAATCCCGATGATGTATGCCCAGAAGGGAATGCCGCAGACGATAGTCACCCAGAGATAGACGATGGCAATACCGACGGCATGCAGGCTCCAGGCTCCGATGATGTCGCGCTCGCCCTTCGCCATGCGGCGGAATTCGTCCGGCCAGAACCGGCAAACCACGATCGCCGGTCCGAGGATGAAGCGACCGAACATGGAATTGTTGATCGTATAGAAGAAGCGCAGATGCGCGGGCGTTCGTTCCCAAGCCTGGGGATCGAAATAGTAGGATTCGGGATCTTCGACAGGATCGGTCAGGAAGTCGTTGCGATGATGTATGAGATGCAGCTTCTTGTAGCGGCGATAGGGAAACCACAGCGAGATCGGCGGAAACAGCAGGAGTTCGTTCAGGAAGGTGTTCCGTGTCGGATGGCCGTGCAAGGCCTCATGCTGGAGCGAACCGTGGAGTGCACAGAGATAGACGCCGGCGGGCACCAATACCCACCAGGGCAGCTCAGCGTGAAACCACGTGAGAAGCCCAAAACCAGCCCAGAATGCCGCAATCAGCAGCATGGTCGGCCACTCAATGGCTCGCCGCGCGCTTATTACGCCGTCCGTCATGATTCCCGCTTATCTCCTTCGTCACCCACATACACCAAGTGACATTCTACTGCCACACTTCAGCCCCGCAGTCGTTCTGCCTTGGGGTCAAACAGAGTCTCACTGATCAGCACTGCTGGACGGCGTTCGCCCAGGATTTCGATTTCAACCTTGAGCCCGTCCTTGATCTTCTCGACCGGCAGGAAGCCCATGGCGACGGATTTCTTGGCATGATGCGCATAGCCGCCGGAGGTGACGAAGCCCTCGACTTGCCGTCCAGCCAGATCGGCTCGTCGCCCCAGACATCGGCATCCTTGGCATCGACCACGAAGGTCGAGAGCCGGCGCTTGACGCCTTCCGCCTTTTCCTTCAGCGCCGCCGCCTTGCCGATGAAGTCGGCTGGCTTGTTATAGGCGACGAAGCGGTCAAGCCCGGTTTCGACCGGCGTATAATCGGGCTTGAATTCGCGCAGCCAGGAGCCGAAGGATTTCTCCAGGCGCAAGCTCATCATGGCGCGCATCCCGAATGGCTTGAGGCCGAATTCGTCGCCCGCCGCGGTGAGCGTTTCGTAAAGCGAGAACTGGTCTTCGGCCGGAACATAGATTTCGTAGCCGAGATCGCCGGTATAGGAGACCCGCTGGACAAGCGCCCGACACAGGCCCACATCCATTTCGCTTTGCCGCCATGAACGGGAAGGCAGCGGTCGACACATCGTCCTTGGTGACCTTCGCCAGCAGATCGCGCGCCTTCGGACCGGCGATCTGGAAGCCGATGCGGCTGAGTCGAGACATTGGTCGAGTCTCACGCCTTCCTTCGGCAGATGCTGCCAGGAACCAGCGCATATGATAGTCCTGCGCGCCGAAGGAGGCGGTGAGCTGGAAGCGGTCTTCGGCAAGCCGGGTGATCGTGAAGTCGCCGATCAATGCGGCCTTTCGGGCTCAGCATCGGGGTCAGCGACAAACGGCCGATCTTCGGGATGCGCCCGGCCATGATGCGGTCGAGCCAGGCTTCGGCGCCCGGCCCTTCGACGTGATATTTGCCGAAATTGTGGATCTCGTTGAGCCCCACAGCCTCGCGCACGGCGCGGCATTCTTCGGCCACGGTCGCGAAGGCATTGGAGCGGCGGAAACTCGGCGTCTCAAAGAGCGGATCGCCGGGCTTGGCAAAATAATTGACTGCTTCCATGCCGAAGCCCGCGCCGAAAACGGCGCGCTGCGCCTTCCAGATGGCATAGGCGGGCGTCGTCCGGAACGGTCGCGCGCCGGCAGTTCCTCGTTCGGATAGGCGATGGAGAAGCGCCGCTGATAATTCTCGCGCACCTTGGCGCGCGTATAGCCGGGCGTGATCCATGTTGCCGAAACGCGCGACATCCATGGCGAAGACATCGCGCGACGGTTCGCCCTCGATCATCCATTCGGCCAGCGTCAGGCCGACACCGCCGCCCTGGCTGAAGCCCGCCATGACCGCACAGGCCGACCAGTAATTGTGCAGACCCGGCACCGGCCCGACCAGCGGATTGCCATCGGGCGCGAAGGTGAAAGGGCCGTTGATGACGTTCTTGATGCCGGCCTTTGCCAGCACCGGAAAGCGGTTGAAGGCGAATTCCAGTGCGTCGCCGATGCGGTCGAGTTTGTCGGGCAGCAGTTCATGGCCGAAATCCAGCGGCGTGCCGTCGACCGCCCAGGGATCGCATTGCTGCTCGTAGAAACCGATGACGAGGCCGCGGCCCTCCTGGCGCAGATAGCTCTCGCCTTCCGGGTCCATGACATGCGGCAGTTCGCGTGCCGAGCTCGTAGACTTCCGGCGCATCGTCGGTGACCAGATACTGATGCTCCATGGGATGGAGCGGCAGGTAGACGCCGGCCATCGCGCCGAGTTCGCGCGCCCACAGGCCGCCGCAGTTGACCACATGCTCGGCGACGATCGTGCCTTCCTTGGTGACGACGTCCCAGCTGCCGTCGGGTCTGCGGATTGGTCTCCAGCACCGGGTTGCGGAGGATGACCTTCGGCACCCGCGTGCGCGCGCCGCCTTGGCATAGGCATGGGTGGTGCCGGAGGGATCGAGATGGCCGTCGAGCGGATCGTAGAGCGCGGCCAGCACCCCATCGGTATTGGTGATCGGCGAAAGCTTCCTGATTTCTTCCGGCCCGACGATCTCGGTGTTGAGCCCCATATAGCGGTGCTTGGCGCGCTCGGCTTTCAGGAAGTCGATGCCGGTCCGGGCTCGTCGCCAGCGTGATGCCGCCGACATGATGCAGACCGCAGGACTGGCCGGATTTCTCCTCGAGTTCCTTGTAGAGCCGGATCGTATAGCCCTGCAGTGCGGCCATGTTGGTATCGGCATTGAGCGTGTGGAAGCCGCCGGCCGCATGCCAGGTCGAACCGGATGTGAGTTCCGAGCGCTCGATGAGCGTCACATCGCTCCAGCCGAGCTTGGTCAAGTGATAAAGCACCGAGCAGCCGACAACGCCGCCGCCGATCACCGCAACGCGGGTGTGTTTGTTCATGTCAATTAGCCCAGCACCGAGAAGCTCGAATTGGGATTTACCGAGCGGTTACGCGAGAAGAAGCCCAGCGACACATCCTTGCCGATGTGATCGAGCCGGAAGTCCACCGGATCCTTGTCGTGATTCTGGCCCTTGGCCTCCGCCTCGACGAGGGCCGTCATCATCTTTCCGGCTACTGGTGCATTCTTGAACTGGTTGCCGCTCGTTCCGCAGGCCATGAAGAAGCCGGGAAGATCGGACTTGTCATAGATCGGAATCCAGTCTTCGGTCACGTCATAGAGATCGACCACGCCCTTCATGCGCGACGGGATCTTCATTTCCGGAAAGCGCTGGGCCAGACGCAAAGCCTGGACGCGCCACTGCTCCGAGAAGTTACGGTCGTAATTGTCGGGATCGACCCATTCGCGCGTATCGCATTCGGGATCTTCGGAGCCGATCAGGATGTGATTGCCGATTTCGGGGCGCGCATAGGTGGCGATATCGCTGTCGGAATAGACCATGCCCTGGCGCTCGAAATCGAAACCTTCGGGAGCCGGCACATGCGCCACTTCATGGCGCAGTGCCCGCGTCTTCATCTTCATCGTCTCGAAGACGCCGGCCATCTGGTTAAGCTTTGCCGAATGCGGGCCTGCGACATTCACGATGACGGGCGCATCGATCTCGGTGCCGTCCTTGAGCGTGATGCCGGCGACGCGGCCATTCGCCTGGCGGATCGCTGCGACTTCGGCATTGTAGCGAAACTTCGCGCCGCGGCTCTTCGCGGCATGCTCACCATTCTGCGCCGCCAAGGCCGGATCATTCACATAGCCGCTGTTCGGAAAGTAGATGCCGCCAAGGATCGATGGTGCGGTCGGCTCGCCGAAATGCGGGTCGTCGGGGCGCTTCGCAGGCGAGAACTGATGCGTGTCCATGATGGGCAGCCGCGCCTTCATCTGCTCAGGCGTCAAAGGCGTATAGGGGCATCCAAGCTGGTCCATGATCTCGCAGATATGAATGAGCTGCTTGTTGTGTTCGGTCTTCACAACCATCGAGCCGGTATTGTGATACTTGATCATGCCGCGCGGATCGGGGCTGCCGACGTAATTCGCCCAATCTTCCCAGTAGAACCAGCCCTCATAGGCGATGGCGCAGGTTTCGAAGGCTGAGTAATAGGTGCGGATGATGGCGCAGGAGCCCGAGGTCGAGCCGTAGCCGGCTACCGAGTTCTTGTCGATCGACAATGTCTTGCGGCCGGTTTTAGCCAGTTCATAGGCCGTGCAGGTGCCGATTACCCCTGCCCCGATGATGATCGCGTCGTATTTCTCGGGCATCTCGCCAATCTCCCAACTTCGTTGACGGCACCCTGCCCCGTCAAAGGTCATCTGGCAATTTGATTTATCCGAGCAAAGCTCATAGGATTTTCAAATATGCTGAGCCTTCGTGCCATTCGTTACGCGCTCGCTGCCGCCGACCACCAAAGCGTGACGGCAGCGGCCGAAGCGCTGAACGTCTCGCAGCCCTCGGTTTCGGCCGCCATCGCCCAGATCGAAGCCGATTATGGGGAGGCGCTTTTTGTACGGCGCAAGGGCCAGGGCGTCAGCCTCACGCCCTTCGGCCGGCTTTTCGTGGCGCGTAGCCGGCGGTTGATCGAAGATGCCCGAGAGCTTGCCGCCCTCAATGCCAACGAAGGCACGGTGAGCGGCGAGGTAACGCTTGGCGTCTTTGCCGATCTGGCTCCGCGCTACGCGCCAGCCATCCTCACCGCGTTCGAAGCGGCGCAGCCCTCCGTGCGGGTTCATTTTCGCGAAGGCGACCTTGAGGAACTGCCGCGACTATTGGCGCGCGCCGAAGCCGATCTCATGCTGACTTACGATATCGGCCTGCCTGCTTCGCTCGGTCAGACCACCGTTGCGACGCGGACCCCCTATGCGCTTCTCCCGCGGGATCATCCACTCGCCGCGCGCCAGCAATTGAGCCTCAACGAAGTCGCTGCCGGCCCTTTAATCCTCGCCGACCAACCGGCAAGCCGGCGCTATTTCATCGAACTCTTCAGCCGCTACGAGCTACGCCCGGAGATGTCGCGATTGTCGGGCTCCTTCGAAACGGTGCGCGGCTTTGTGGCGG
Organism: uncultured Alphaproteobacteria bacterium; assembly: GCA_963805405.1. Classification (GTDB taxonomy): domain Bacteria; phylum Pseudomonadota; class Alphaproteobacteria; order Rhizobiales; family Aestuariivirgaceae; genus JAEUMG01. The sequence goes on from CAWDUC010000008.1 coordinate 15,981, forward strand.
CAGGGCTTGGATTGTCGATCGCCTTCACGCGCCCGATGGTCGATGCCAGCTATGACGGCTCGCAGTTCGTGACGATCCCGGTTTGCGGCGTCGAGCCCCGGCATCGTATCGCACTCGCGTGGCCGTCCGAATTCCGCCTGACGCGGGCGAGCCTGGCGCTCAAGGATTTCATCGCCGCTTGGTTTGCAGAGAACGAGTAGTCCTCGTTTACGCAGAGCTCCGGTTCATGAACATTTGTCCATGTGGGCGCGCAGCCACATTGATGCCGTCGGTGTCAGGTTTCTGACAGGCTTGGCTGCCTATACGGACTGGTCGGGAGTCGTCCATGCGCGCACTCATTATCGAAGACCAAGAAAGACTGGCAAATTCCATCGGGGCGGGCCTCAGCCGCGCGGGATTTGCCGCGGACCAGGCCGGCGATCTTGATCAAGCGGGAGCTGCGCTCGACGCTGCCAAGTTTGACCTCATCCTCCTTGATGTCGGCTTGCCGGACGGCGACGGGATAAGTTGGCTCCGACAGGCGAGAGCGCGCGGGCTAGCGACGCCGGTTCTCATCGTCACGGCGCGTTCTGGGATAGAAGACAAGGTCGACGGGCTGGATACCGGCGCCGACGACTATCTGACCAAGCCCTTTTCGATGGCCGAATTGCTGGCGCGCTGCCGTGCGCTCGTTCGGCGGCCCCAAGAGACACTTACTTCCATACTCAACGCGGGCGACATCGCGCTCGACACGGCGTCCCGGCGGATTCGCGTATCCGGCCGCGATGTTGAATTCGGAAAGCGCGAAGCCGACATTCTGGAATTGCTCTTGAGACATCCGGGGCGTGTCGTCGCGCGAGAGGATATCGAGGCCCGGATCTATGGATTTTCAGAGGACGTCACACCGAACGCGATCGAAGTGGCAATGTCTCGTATTCGCAAGAAGCTCGCCGAGGCCGGCTCTCGCGTGGTTATCCACACTGTGCGTGGCGTCGGCTACCTAGCCGCAGTCCAATGAAACCGAAACCGCTCAGCACGACCATCATGAATCGGCTGCTGGCGGTCGCCTTGGCAGCCTTTGTCCTTCAGCTCGTCTATGTCGCGATCGATCTTGCAAGCCGCAGCCAGGAAATCGAGGAAGCCGTCGTCGACCGCGAGCTTGGTAGGATCGCAACCGGCGTTGTGCCGTCAGGCAGCTCGGCGCGTGTCGAACTTGCCCCGAAATATGCCCAGCACTACGACGATTTCCCTCAGGCCTACGGGTATGAATTGAGCACGTCCGCCGGCTCGATCATCGATTGGCGCAACCCGGCACTCTTCGAGGGTCGGCCCGTCGAGCTTAACACCGGCGCGATCGAAGGCATGCAACTCGACACGCTCGCCGGCACGGAGCGATTTGTCGCCCTGCGTCGAATCTCGCTCGAGGGGAGCGACTACCTCGTCCGCGTCGCTGTCGTTGGCGATCCTGCCGGTCTCTATGCCCATGAACTGAGGCGGCAAGTACTTGATCGCGTCGCGCTACCGATCGTGCCCCTCACGGCGATCATGCTCGTAGTGCTGCTGGTCGTTGTGCGCCAAGCATTGCGCCCGATTGAAAGGGCCGCTCGGGATGTCACCGCGGTCGGTCCGCTCAGCCACGGCGTGCGGCTCGATCTCGTGGGCGCGCCGCAGGAGTTGCTCGCGCTCGGAAGTGCGGTCAATCGCCTGCTGGACAAACTTGAACAGGCCATCATTTCCCATCGGGATTTCGCCGCCAATGTCGCGCACGAACTTCGCACGCCGTTGTCGATTCTTGCGCTCGAACTTGAACAGATCGAGGGCCCGATTGCCGCGCAGATGCGCGAAGACCTCGGCTCGATGGCCCGTCTGGTCGACCAACTTCTCGCAGTTGCGCGAATTGAGGCGGTGATACCCGAAGAGCTTGAGGCCGTCGATCTCGGTGCCATCGCAAAACGGGTCGTCGCGCGCATGGCGCCGCTGGCGATTGCGCAGGGCCGCGATATTGAGCTTTCGGTCGAGGGAACCGCGCTGGTTCGGGGCGAACCCGAAACCATAGCGGGCGCCATCCGCAACTTGGTCGAGAATGCGGTTCGCGCCGCACCGGCGGGATCCGCCGTCGAAGTGAGCGTCGGACCGGGCCGGACGGTCACCGTTGCCGATCATGGGCGCGGCATCGCCCAAAAAGACCTTGAGCATATCTTTGATCGCTACCGGCAGGGAGATCGCAAGACGGCCGGGCGCGCTGGTCTCGGGCTCTCAATCGTCAGCCGAACAATGGAGCGGCACGGCGGGGCGGTGACCATCGATACTTCGCCAAATGCCGGATGTTCATTCACATTGAGCTTCCCCGATATCGAAGCTGCAGTGTCCCTGGCATCGAGGTCAATAAAGCCGGTCGCGACGGGGGAGGGAGTCGTCGCGACCGTGTCGAGCGACTCGCTTGCTACTTCGCCGCGGTGACACTCGTCGCAAGCATCTTGCCGTTCGCCATGGTGTAATTCACCATCACCTTTTCGCTCGGCTTGAAACCGCCGAGCTTGATCGATTTCGGAACAGAGAAGGTCTTGCCGTCCGCGAGCTGCAACGTTCCCTTTGAAACATTGATGTGCTTGATGACGCCGGTATCCGATTGCGTATCAGCGAACGCCACGCCTCCCAGCAACGGGAGCGCAACAAGCGAGGCAACGATAAGTTTGCGCATGGATCAGTCTCCTTTGATGCACAGCAGGCTTCGAGCCCGCATGCGACACCTCTAGCTGCCGAGCCTGACACAGACCTGACTGCTCGGTAACAAATCGCCCAGGTGCGCAACGCCGATTTACGTCATCATTGTCACCGTCTCCGTGATCGCGATGCGCACGGCGGAAACAATCAGGTCCAACGACATGGAAGGTGGCGGCAGACGGCCCATTCCATCGTGACGGCGGCTCGCAATCGCTTCGGCAGCGAGGTCGGGAGTCAGGGGCACATGGATGAAGCCGCAGGGCACGCCTGTCGCCTCGAGCTTCTCGAGAAAAGTATAGAGACAGGCATTGCAGAGATAAGTGCCGGCGGTCTCCGACAATCGCGCCGGAATTCCTTTGGCGAGCAGCGCGGCTTCGATCCGGCGCAACGGCAGGCTTGCCCAGCGCGCTGCTGCACGCCTGGTGCGAAACCGGTGTATCGCGACTGATGGCGCCCTCATTATCGCCCAGATCGAAATCGGCAAGGTTCAATCCGACACGTTCGAGCCTGATCGCCCGGCTCGCCCGGCGCCAAGCCCAGGCTGATCACGGCCTGCGGATGTGCCCCCTGCAAAAGATCATCAATCACCGCACCAATACGGGCGATCGACACAGGCAACGGACGCCCGATGACCTGGTGGCCGGCGATCGTCTCGCCATCAAGCGCACGCATCGCAGCGTAGGCGGGATTGGTGCTCATGCCGCCATATGGCTCAAAGCCTGTCAGCAGGACGGTGGGATATGGTCTGCTCATCGCATGACCCTAGCCTGTCGCTGGCCCGCAGAGAACCGTCTCATTGGAGACTTGCGCTAGGCGCCAGGAAAGCGACAATGGCTTCCATGGAAGATGGACGCGACCCAGGAAGGCACATGGATACGCTTGAATTGTCGAAGCAGGTTTCGGCGTCCGGACGGCGCGGCGGCGGGCGCGAGGGACGTCGCGCCATGCGCTCGCGCGCGGTGCCGTCATTCCCGGCGCTGACGCGCGAATATCCCGGTCTACGAGATCGTGCCCGACGAGGCCATCGAACTCATCCACGACGAGTCGCTGAAGATCCTCGAAGAGGTCGGCATCGACTTCCGCGACGACGAAGTCGGCGGATTTGTGGAAGGAGGCCGGCGCCGATGTCAAGGGCTATCGCGTGCGCATCGACCGCGCGCTGCTGATGGAGCTCGTTTCGAAGGTCCCATCGGAATTCACCCAGCATGCACGCAATCCGGAGCGCACCGTCACGATCGGCGGCAAGAATTCCGTCTTCGTGCCGATGTACGGCGCGCCCTACGTGCGCGACCTCGACAACGAGCGTCGCTATGGCCCGCTTGAGGATCTCAATAATTTCCACAAGCTCGCCTACATGTCGCCGACGCTGCATTCCTCGAGTTCGATCATCTGCGAGCCGATGGAAATTCCGGTGCCGCAAGCCGGCACCTGCACATCATCCATTCGGCGCTGAAATACTCCGACAAGCCGTTCATGGGCATCGTCACGTCAAAGGAGCGCGCCGAGGACGTGATGAAGATGGCGGGCATCGTGTTCGGCGAGGACTTCGTCAAGGACAATCCGGTGGTCGTGTCGATCACCAACTGCAATTCGCCGCTTGGTGTGGGACGCCACCATGCTGGATGCGATGAAGGTCTATGCGCGCCACAACCAGCCGGTGATCCTCGCGCCCTTCGCCTTGTGCGGCGCCTCGACATCAGCATCGTCGGTTGGCGCGGTGGCGCAGGTCAATGCCGAGGCGCTGGCCGGCGTCGCCTTCACGCAGTTGGTGCGCCCGGGCTCGCCCGCAGATCTACGGCCAGTTCATGGTGACAGTCGACATGAAGATCGGGCGCGCCGATGGGCGGCACGCCGGAAGCCGCGCAGATGATGTATCTGATGGGCGCGCTGGCGCGGAAGTACAAGCTTCCCTGGCGCACCTCGGGCTTTCATGTCGGCTCCAAGATCAACGATGCCCAGGCCGGCTACGAATCGAACATGCTGATGCATGCGGCCATCTTGTCCGGCGCCAACTACATCTGGCATGTGGCCGGCTGGCTGGAAGCCGGGCTGTGCTGCGGATACTCAAAATTCGTGACCGACACCGAGCAGCTCGCGGCTGGTACAAATATGCGCAAGGCGTGAGCTTCGATGACTTCAAGGAGGCCATGGCGGCGATCCGCGAGGTCGGCCCGCAAGGCCATTTCCTCGGCACTCAGCACACGCTCGAGCATTTCGAGAGTGCGTTCTTCATGCCGACGATCATGGACTTCAACTCGTTCGAGCAATGGTCGGCGGAAGGCGCCAAGGACCACGACACGCGCGGACGCGAGAAAGCCGCCGCCATGCTGAAGCAGTATGAAGAGCCGAAGCTCGACGAGGCAGTCGACGAAGCCCTGTGCGATTTTATCGCCAGGCGCGAAAGCGAATTGCCGATGGGCGTCAGCTAAACAGCAATGAAGCCGGCGAGTGCTGCATCCGCCTTGCGGGTCCAGGACATCCTTGGACCCGACTATCAGGTGGTGGAATTCGAAGAGAGCACCGGCACCTCTGCCGAAGCCGCTGCTGCGATCGGATGCGGGCTCGCGCAAATCGCCAAATCGCTTGTATTCCGTTCGGCAAGCGGAAAATCGGTGCTGGTTGTCGCCTCGGGCACCAATCGCGTCGATGAGAAGAAGGTGAAGCAAATTATCGGCGAGAAGATCGAGCGAGCCGATCCGGATTTCGTGCGTGAGATGACCGGCTACGCGATCGGCGGCGTCGCGCCGGTCGGGCATCGCATTGCGCCTTTCGTGCTTCTCGATTCCGATCTCAAGGCTTTCTCCGAAATCTGGGCGGCGGCCGGCACGCCTAACGCCGTCTTCATGCTGACGCCCGCGCAATTGCAGTCGTTGGCCGGCGGCGAATTCGCCGACATCGCGAAGCGGTAGCGTCAATTCTCGGCAATCATCCGTTCTAGCAAGCGTGCGCATTCGGTCCCCGGCGTTCCGAGTGAAAGCACGATGCTCATGTGATTTTCGCCGTGGAGAGAGATAAGTTCGGCCTCGCAGGCTTCGCCGCGCAAATGACGCTGGTAATCGCCGGCCTGATCGTGAAACGGCTTGGTTTCATCTGCCCCTACGGCGAGTATGAAGCGCTGCGCCGAATTGCCCGGAAAGCGCAAGGGCGAAAAGCTTTCGACTTCCTCGGGAGTTAGATGCAGTTCCGCCTGAAGATAACTGCCAGCGATCGGTGCCAACTCGTAGAGGCCTGACACCAACAGCGCGGAGCGGATACGATAGTCGCCGGCGCCGGGCAAAGAAGCCATGGCGGCAAGATGGCCGCCTGCCGAATGCCCGCTGATGGTCATGCGATTCTGATCGCCGCCCATTTCCGTCGCATGCTCTGCCAGCCATTGACAGGCACGCTGCACCTGTTCGACCAGCATTGACATGCGCGCCTTGGGCATCAGGGCATAATCGACAATCGCGGCGATCCCTCCTGCTCCGACAATGCTGTCGGCAATGAAGGCGTAATCCTCCTTGGAGAAGGCCCGCCAATAGCCGCCATGGATGAACAAATGGATCGGACGGCCAGATACGGCCTTTTCGGGGAAGTAGAGATCGAGATGCTCGCCATGCCCGGGGCCATAGGCCACGTTGCGACGGCTCTTGAGGGTGATGATGGTCTTGGCGCTGCGGTCGCGGAATTCGGTCACGAAGCGTTCGAAGTCGGCGACATAGTCGCGAACGCGGTAAAGATCCGGCTTGGTTTGCATGGGTAAATCCGACGGAAAATGAGGCCATCAAAGGCCGGCCGCTACGGATTATGGAGAAAAAAGATGGGGGTGAGTAGCAGCAACCCGAAGGCTACCCACCCCCTCGGCAAACAGCATGGGGGACCCGCGCTGTCACCTTTAAGTGTGCGCAATCGGTATTTTGAGGAAATGGGAGGAACCCCAAAGCCGTTTGCGATGCACCATTAAAAGCAACACCCGTGCCAAAGTCCAATAGAAAAATGTAAATTCTCATAACTAATTGATTTCGTTTATGAACATTTGTATAGTCGAAAATTCTTGTGTTCTGTCGACTTCCAAACGACATAATTCAATGACCTTTTATTGTGCATTGCGTGATTGTTTTAGTGGCATTTCGAAGCTTCTGACCATAATTTTGGCAGTCTATTTTCACCATTTCCAAACCTGTCAAAGCGGGCGATAAGTTCTTCATGCGTTCCAGCGCCGCTGAGCAGATAAAACCCTTCGCCGCCATCCCAACGGTGATTGCCTCCGGCGTCGGGGCGATCTTCGCGGCGCCCGGGGTGGTGCAAAGGCTCGAAGCGGCGGCAGCCCTCGAGGCGCTTGCCAGAAAACCCCATCTTGTCTGCCATTCGGCCTTTCTCATCGAACGCCTGGGGGCCGCCGCCGGAGGCCCCCGCGCCCCCATCCGCCAAGCCCTGGAGCAGAAGCATTTCGATGTTGCCGAGCTTTATGCCTTCGTCTGCCCGGCGCGCTTTGCCACGCCGACGCCTGAGGGCATCGCCCGGGCACTTGGCCTGGCGCCGGGAGACGATCCAGCGGCCCTGCTCCCCTTGATGGTCGATGATCTTCTCGGGCGCCTCGCCTCGCCTAGCTATCCGGCCTCGCGCGAGACGGCGGAGCTTGCCAATTTCCTAGCCCGCGCCAACTGGCCCTGGGCAGCCTCGGTGCTCGCGGCTCTCAGAGCGGGAAATCCGCGGCTCGATCCGCACACATTCGCAACCGGCCTCAATGTGTGGGACAGGCTTGACGAATGGGATGATGACGGGGCCAGACCGCCCGGCTCGCAATTGCCGGTCGAGCCGCAGGAGGCGCAAGACCTTCTCGCGCAACTTCTCGGTCTCGATTCGGAAAGCCGCCCCTCCCAGCGCGACTATGCGGGAACCGCAACCCATGCCTTCGGGCCCCGCGAGCGTAAGGAAGAGAATTTGATACTTCTCGCCGAAGCCGGAACCGGCCTCGGCAAGACACTCGGCTATCTCTCGCCGGCCTATCTCTGGGCGCGCCGGAACAAGGCACCGGTGTGGGTCTCGACCTACACCAAGAACCTGCAGCGCCAGCTTGACCAGGAAGCCATGCGCCTGCTTCCCGATCCCGATGAGCGGCGGCATCGCGTGGTGATCCGAAAAGGGCGCGAGAATTATCTGTGCCTGCTCAACATGCAGGAAGCTTTCGGCCGCATGACGGCTGGCTCGGGCCGCAATGCATTGCTTGCCGCGCTCATTGCGCGCTGGGCGCATGCTAGCCGCGACGGCGACATGGTCGGCGGCGATTTTCCGTCATGGCTCCTCTCGCTGTTCAGCGAACAGAGTCTCGATGGCGAAGGCCGCGGTCTTTCGCCGGCACTCTCGGGCTCACGGACCGGCGCGGCGAATGCATCTATGCCGCCTGTCCGCATTATCGCAAATGCTTCATCGAGCGCGCCGGGCGTGCAGCGCGCAAGGCGGACATCGTCATCGCCAATCACGCGCTGGTGCTGCATCAGGTCGCCGTCGATCATGCGCTCGGCGTCGCCAAGACCGACGAGGAAGAAGCGGCCCCCGGGGGCTTGCGCCGTCTTATCTTCGATGAAGGACATCATCTCTTCGATGCGGCCGACTCAGCCTTTTCCGGCCATCTCACCGCGCTTGAGACCGCCGAATTGCGCCGCTGGCTGCGTGGGCCTGAATCGCAAGGCCGGCGCGGCCGTGGGCTCGCGGAGCGCATCGGCGATCTCATTTCCGACAGCGACACAGCCGAACGCGCGCTTGAACAGATACTGGCGTCCGCGCGAAATCTGCCGGGACCCGGATGGACGCGGCGCATCCAGGCTGGCGTGCCGGACGGTCCTGCCGAAGAGTTTCTTTCATTGGTTCGCCAGCAAGTCCTGGCACGCGCCGAGCAGAATTCCGGCCATTCGCTCGAGGCCGATTGCCAACCGCTGGTCGACGGGCTTGGCGCGGCGGCGGGAACTTTGGCGGCAGCGCTGATCGATATCAGGCGGCCAATGCTGGCGCTCGCCAAGGAACTGGCGCGCAAACTCGATGATGAAGCGGCCGAACTTTCGACTTATGATCGCGGCCGCGTGGAGGCCTTGAGCCGCTCGCTCAGGCGGCGCGGCGATCTCGTCATTTCCGGCTGGGTTTCAATGCTCGAGCGCCTGCTCGAAGGCGCCAATCCGATGTTCGTCGACTGGTTCTCGGTCGATCAGATCCAGGGACGTGAATCCGATGTCGGCCTCCATTCGCACTGGATAGATCCGACCGTGCCGCTTGCCAACACCGTCTTGAGGGAGGCGGACGGCGTCATCATCACATCCGCCACGCTCAAAGATCGTACGCCCGACATTCCCGATGACTGGGCCAATGCCGAAATGCGCACCGGCGTCGTGCATCTTCCCTATCCCGTCAAGCGCGCGGGCTATGACTCGCCCTTCGACTATCCGGCGATGAGCCGCATCGTCGTCGTCAATGACGTCAATCGCGATGATATGGATCAGGTCGCGGCCGCCTATCGCGAATTGTTCTTTGCAGCGGGCGGCGGCGGCCTCGGCCTCTTCACGGCGATCACGCGCCTGCGCCAGGTGCACCGGCGCATCATTGCGCCGATGGCGTCGCGCGGCATTACGCTTTACGCGCAACACGTCGATCCGATGGATACCGGCACGTTGGTCGACATGTTTCGCGCCGAGCGCGATGCCTGTCTGCTCGGTACCGATGCGGTGCGCGACGGCGTCGACGTTCCGGGCGACAGTTTGCGCCTCATCGTGCTCGACCGCGTGCCCTGGGCGACGCCGACCATACTTGAACGCGCGCGGCGCGAAGCCTTTGGCGGCAATGCCTGGCAGGACATGATCGTCCGTCTTCGCCTGCGCCAGGCTTTCGGGCGCCTCATCCGCAAGCGCGACGATCGCGGCGTCTTCGTGGTGCTCGACCCGCGGCTTGCCTCGCGCTTTGCAACAGCCTTTCCCCCAGGCGTTCCACTCTCGCGCCTCGGCCTCGTCGATGCGATCGATCGGGTGAGGGAGTTTGCAAATCCCGCAGCTGGCGCGGGTATCGCATAGATCGGGTGACATCGGCCGTTCCACTGCGCTAAACCCACACCATGGCTTACGATCTCATCCTCACCGGCGGGCGGGTCATCGATCCCTCGCAATCCATCGACGCAAAGCTTGATGTCGCCTTCGCCAATGGCAAGGTCGCGGCGATCGGGCCCAATCTCGCGGCCGAGCGCCACACGCTGAAGAAGGACGTGTCCGGGCGCATCGTCACGCCCGGCCTCATCGATCTTCACACCCATGTCTATTGGGGCGGGACCTCGCTCGGCATCGACGCCGAAGAGTTCTGCCGCACCAGCGGTGTCACGACCTCCGTCGACACGGGTTCCGCAGGCCCCGGCAATTTTGCCGGCTTCCGCAAGCATGTGATCGAGCCCTCGCAAGTCCGCATCCTCGCCTATCTCCATGTCTCGCATGCCGGCATCTACGGGTTCTCAACCGATGTGCATGTCGGCGAGAGCGAGGATCTCCGCCTCATGGATCCGCGCGGCGCGGTCAGGGTCGCGACCGAAAATCCCGAACACGTCATCGGCATCAAGGTGCGTGTCGGGCGTCACGCCTCAGGCGATCAGGGCGTGACGCCGCTCGAATACGCGCTTCAGGTTGCCGATGAGGTCGGCATTCCGCTGATGGCGCATATTGACGAGCCGCCCCCCTCTTATGAAGACGTGATCGCACGATTGAGGCCCGGCGATGTGCTGACGCACGCCTTCCGGCCTTTTCCCAATGCGCCCTGCACGGCGCAAGGCACGGTGAAGCCGGCGGTGCTCAAGGCCCGCGAGCGTGGTGTCATGTTCGATATCGGCCACGGCATGGGCTCCTTTGCCTTCAAGACGGCGCGCGCCATGCTCGCCAACGGTTTCGAGCCCGATACGATTTCATCGGACGTGCATGCATTGTGCATCAACGGCCCGGCTTTCGATCTCGTCACCACCATGTCGAAATTTCTTTGCCTTGGCATGCCGCTCGATCGCGTCATAAAGGCTGCGACCGAAATGCCGGCGCGCGCCGTCAAGCGCCATTCGCTTGGAACACTGAAGCCCGGTTCTCCCGGTGATGCGACGATCCTGTCACTTGATGACGGAAAGTTCGACTATGTCGATGTACTCGGCGAGCATCTCGAAGGCCGCCAGCGCCTTCACGCCCGCGGCACGGTGGTCGCTGGCAAATGGTGGCATCCGCACGATTGAGACCGTCATGATCGCCATCGCCTATACCCTCTTCGACACGGCCATCGGCCGCTGCGCGATCGTGTGGGGCGAGGACGGCATCAAGGCATTGTCGCTGCCGGAGAAAAGCGAAACCGAGATGCGGTCGCGGATCCGCCGGAATTTCCCCGAGGCGCATGAAACGGCGCCCTCGCCTGACATCATGAGGGCAATCGATCGAATTGGTGCACTTCTCGGAGGCGGCCGCGACGACCTGAAGGACATAGCGCTCGATATGGACGGCCAGCCGGAATTCCATCGCCAGGTTTACGATCTCGCGCGCGCCATTCCGCCGGGCGAGACCAAGACCTATGGCGAGATCGCCACGGCGCTCGGCGACAAGACATTGTCGCGCGCGGTCGGCCAGGCGCTCGGCCGCAATCCCTGGCCGATCGTCGTGCCTTGCCATCGCGTGCTGGCGGCGAACGGCAAGACCGGCGGATTTTCCGCCGATGGCGGCGTCGACACCAAGATGCGCATGCTCACTATCGAAGGCGCAGGGAAAAGCAGCGAACCGCAGCTCTTTGATGCATTGCCGCTTGCCGCAAAGCCGCGGCGTTAGCTGCCCTTAGTCTGGACATCTCAGCCGTCACCGGCTAGCCACTCGCGCAAGCAGCGGAGAGACTAAAAATGGCCCACACAATCAGCGCGGAACAAGCCCTCATCTATGTCATGGTCACCATGTCGGGGGTCAGCGGCAATATCCAGACTTCGGAATTGCAGGAGATCGGCCATATCGTGCGGAATCTGCCGGCATTCCGCGAATTCGACCAGGCGCGGCTGACGACCGTTGCGCAGGAATGCGGCGAAATCCTTCAGGAGAATGAAGGATTGGAAGCCGTGCTCGGCCTCGTCACCGAAGCGCTTGCTCCCAAACTTCGCGAGACAGCCTATGCGCTCGCCGTCGAAGTGGCAGCCGCCGATCTCGTGGTGGGGCGGACCGAATTGCGCTTCCTCGCCATTCTGCGCGACCGTCTGGGGCTCGACAAGCTCGTGACTGCCGCGCTGGAGCGCAGCGCCATCGCGCGCTATCAATCGATCGGATAGGGAACCATTCAAGCCCATCCCAGTTATCCCCGCGTCCATAATCGTGGAGACGGGGCATGAGCACGGTAATTCTGGTCATTCTTATTCTTCTTCTGGTCGGCGCATTGCCGAACTGGGGCTACAGCCGTGGGTGGGGTTATTATCCGAGCGGCGGCATCGGCATCCTGTTCCTCATCCTTCTCGTCCTCATACTCACGAACAGGGTGACTTTCTAGGCAAAGGCCGCGCGTCGTAGCGCCGGCATGCGCATTGCGAAAGTAATACCGCGCGCAACGAAGAACACGATCATCGCAAGCCACAGGCCGGTGTTTCCGTACGTCGGCTCGAGCCACCACCATGCCAGCATGTAGATCGCAAGCGAGACGATCATCATGTTGCGCATGTCGGCGGTCTGCGTCGCGCCGGTAAAAATGCCGTCATACTGGAAGCAGGCGACGCCGACCAAAGGCGCGAGTGCCGCCCAGAAGAGGTAATGACGCGCGACCTCGCGCACATCCGGATTGACTGCCATCCAATCAATGATGAACGGCCCGCCAAACCAGATGGCAGCAAACGTCATCAAGCCGGTTACCCAGGCCCAGATCCAGGTCAATCGCATTGCATCATGAAAGCGCTGACGATCACGGGCGCCGACCGCCTGACCGATCAGAGCTTCCGTTGCAAAGGCAAAGCCATCGATCAGGAAGGCCGCGACATCGAAGAAGTGCATGAGAATCGCATTCGCCGAAACTACGACATCGCCGGCCTTGGCGCCGCGCGCCGTGAACCAGGCAAAGGCGAAGACGAGGCAGATCGTGCGGATCATGATGTCGCGATTGATCGCCAGCATGCGGATTATCTTGGCGCGCTCAAAAACGCGGAGATGATCGAAGCGGGCACCCATATCGCGCAGGCGCCGGTATGCAAGAGCGAGCCCGAGCACAGCCGCCGCAGCCTCTGAAATGAGTGCCCCCAGCGCCACGCCGCCTGACGTCATGCCGAGACCCATCACGAAGATGATACACAGCGCTACGTTGGTGAGATTGAGAAAGATCTGGATCAGGAATGCGGTGCGCGCGCGCGCCTGGCCTACGAACCAGCCGAGGAGGCAGTAATTGGCAAGCGCGAAGGGAGCAGAGAAAACGCGGATATAGAAATACGTCGCCGCGTGCGCCTCGACTTCGGGCGAGCCTTCGATCAGTTTGAATGAGAGTTCACCGATCAGTGGCGAAAGCAGGATGAGCGCCACGCCGGCAACGGCGGCAATCAAAAGCGCGCGCAACAGGACTGCAACCAGCTCTTGCGCATCTCCGGCGCCCGCTGCCTGCGCGGTGAGGCCACCGGTGCCGAGGCGCAGGAAACCAAAACCCCAGAAGATGAAGTTGAAGATCAATGCGCCGACGGTGATCGCACCGATATAATAGGCTTCCGGCAATTGCCCTATCACTGCGGCATTGACCACGCCGATCAGCGGTTCCGTCACATTGGACAGCATGATCGGCACGGCGATGGCGAGCACCGAGCGATTGGTGATTTGGCTGGCCTGAGGGGCGGTCATCGGGGCCGCACGGTCTCGCGCGGCGCACGGCTTAGGTCAAGGGCAACCTATTCCTTAAGCGCGGTGTTGCGCCAGGCGCGCTCGAAAGGCAGGCGCCAGGCATGCGGCGCCACAAGCTGGTGGATCGATTTCGGTCCCCACGAGCCCTGCTCATAGAGGCGTACCGGCGGCGAGTTCTCGAGCAAGGGAGTCGACAGCCTCCACAGGCGCTCGATCCCCTCGGCAGTCGTGAAGAGCGTGTGATCGCCGAGCATCGCATCGAGAATCAATCGCTCATAGGCTTCCAGAACATCGCCGACGCGATCGGTATCGTTCATCGCGAATTGCAGGCTGAGCTTGTCGAGATGCATGCCCGGCCCCGGCCGCTTTCCATAGAATGACAGCGACATCTTGGTCGCGTCGGCGAGATCGAAGGTGAGATGATCGGGCCCTTGCGCGCCAACGCCCGAGCCCGCCGGAAACATGCTTCTTGGCGGCTCCTTGAAGGCGATCGAAATGATGCGCTGGCCCTCCGCCAGGCGCTTGCCGGTCCGCAGGAAGAAAGGCACCCCGGCCCAGCGCCAATTATCGATCTGGCATTTGAGCGCGATGAATGTCTCGGTATCGGATTCGAGATCGACGCCCTCTTCCTGGCGATAGCCGATATACTGCCCGCGCACCACGTCCTTGGGATCGAGCGGCAGCATCGAGCGGAAGACCTTGTTCTTTTCCTCGCTGATCGGTGCCGGCTCAAGAGAGGTCGGCGGCTCCATCGCCATGAAGGCCAGGATCTGGAAGAGATGCGTCACCACCATGTCGCGAAAGGCACCGGTTGTCTCGTAGAAGGCCGAGCGCTTGCCGAGGCCCAGTGTCTCCGGCACGTCGATCTGCACATGATCGATGAAGGTGCGATTCCAGATCGGCTCGAAGAGACCATTGGCGAAGCGGAACGCAAGAATATTTTGCGCCGCTTCCTTGCCGAGAAAATGATCGATGCGAAAAATCTGGTCCTCGCCGAAGACCTCGTGCAGGCGTTTGTTGAGAGAGACGGCGGTTGTCAGATCGACGCCGAAAGGCTTTTCCATGATGACGCGGCAATCGTCGACGAGCCCGGCTTCCGCCAGCAAGTGTACAGCAGGCAACGCTGCATTGGGCGGCACGCTCAGATAATGCAGTAGCCGCGCCTCAGAGGGGAATGCAGACCGTGCACGCTCGACGGCCGCCTTGAGCGCTTCAGGGCCCGCGGACATCGGCACATAATCGAGGCCCTCCGCGAAGGTCGCCCACTCCTCGTCTTTCACCTTGCGCGTCGAATATTGCGCGAGCGCATTGCGGGCGATGGCGCGAAATTCTTCGGCGTCGATATTGTCGAGCGACACGCCGACGATGCGGCAGCCCGGGATGAAGCCGGAGGAGCAAAGATGGTAAAGGCCGGGCAACAGTTTGCGGCGCGAAAGATCGCCTGTCGCGCCAAACAGGACGACGATCTGCGGCGCCTTGGGCCCGAGTTTCGATGCATTTTTGGCCAATTTTGCCCCCGCCTTGCAATCTCGCACCTGCGAAAGGCTACATCGCAAAGGTACCCATTGTCATCATCCGGCTCTGCGTCATTCGGATGACGATGCGCGGCTGCTCCGCATAAATTGCACTGCTTATAATAAGCAAGCTTATTATACTGTCCCGCTATGTCAAACGACCAGCCCTCCATCGGCATTCTGCTGATTGATGTTTCCCGCATGCTGCGGAAATGTTTTGAGAAAAACTGCCGCGGCACGGGGATGACGCGCGCCCAGTGGCAGGTACTGTCGATGCTCAACCGCCACCAGGGCATCACCCAGGGAGCGCTCGCCGAGCTCCTCGAAGTGGAACCAATCACCATCGGACGCATGGTCGACCGGCTCGAGAAGGCCGGCATGCTGGAACGGCGCGCGCATCCGACCGACCGGCGCGCCTGGTGCCTGCATCTCCTGCCCGCCTCGCAGCCGGTCCTTGAAGCCTTGAAGGATCTCGCGGCGACGACACGCGCCGAATTGATGGCCGGATTGAGCAATGACGAGCAACACCAAGCCCTCGCGCTCCTGGAAAAAATGAAGGGCAATCTCGCCAAGGCGCTCATTGAGGATGATCGCGAAGAAGGGGCACGGCATGGCCTCCGCTGAGACTGAAGAAGCAAAGAGCCCGGACGCCGGCAATGTCATGACGCCGAGGCCCAAGCCGCGCCGCCGGATCAGCGGGCTTTCGGCACTGCGCTGGGTCCTGCTGCTGTTCGTGCCCATCGTCGCGGTGGCCATAGCCGCCTGGCTCTATCTTGCGGGGGGCCGATTTGTCTCGACCGACAATGCCTATGCGCGCGCCTCGATCATGCATGTCACCAACGACATCGCGGGGATGGTGAAAGACGTGATGGTGCATGAGAACGATCAGGTGAAAGCCGGCGCCGTACTCTTCCGCCTCGATGACGAGCCCTACCGGATTGCACTCGCGGCGGCAGAGGCCCAGCTCGGCATTATCCGCAACGACCTGCAGTCGCTGCAGGCGACGTATCAGCAGAATCTCACGCAGATCGAGCAGGCTCAAACCGCGCTTGCCTATGCCAAGCGCGCCTATTCGCGCGCCGAGAATCTCCAGTCGCATGGCGTCAGCTCGAAGGTCACGCTGGATGAAGCCTCGCGCGATCGCGACAATGCGATGCAACAGGTCGATGTCTCGCGGCGCGCCGCCGAGGCGACCTTGTCGCAGCTAGGCGGCAATCCGCGCGCATCCGTCGAGAACCATCCGCGCATGCTGGAAGCTCGCGCCGCCGTCGACAAGGCCAAGCGCGATCTCGAACGGACGACGATCATCGCGCAGTGGGATGGCATTGTCGCCAATGTGGAAAATCTCCGCCCCGGCACTTATCTCGCCGCGGGCGATCCCGCCATGAGCCTGGTCGGCACCGATGATCTTTGGATCGAGGCCAACCCGAAGGAAACCGACCTCACCTATCTCAAGACCGGCGATCCGGCGACAGTCACTGTCGATGCCTATCCAGGCGTGACATGGAAGGCGACCATTACCAGCGTCAGTCCTGCAACCGGTGCGGAATTCTCGGTGTTGCCACCGCAGAACGCATCGGGCAACTGGGTGAAGGTGGTGCAGCGCGTTCCGGTCAAGCTCGCGATCGAACAACTCGGCGACGGCCCGCAGATCCGGGCGGGCATGAGCGTCAATGTCGAGATCGACACCGGGCATCAGCGCAGCCTCGCCTCGCTGCTCGGCACGGCCGCCGCCTCCAACGCCGACTAGCGCGATCCCGTGTCGGGCCATTCCTCGCATCGCGGCACGATCACCATCTGCGTGATGCTCGCAACCATCATGCAGGCGCTCGACACGACGATCGCCAATGTGGCGCTGCCCTACATGATGGGTTCGCTCTCGGCGACGCTCGACCAGATCAACTGGGTGCTGACGTCCTACATCGTCGCGGCGGCGATCGCGACGCCGTTGACGGGCTTCATGGTCACCCGCTTCGGGCGCAAGCCGGTTTTCCTCGGCGCGGTCATCGGCTTCACCCTTGCCTCCATGCTCTGCGGCCTTGCGGCCTCGCTCGAGCAGATGGTGCTCTACCGGCTGCTGCAAGGCGTTTTCGGCGCGCCGCTTGTGCCCCTGTCGCAGGCCGTGCTTCTCGATACCTATCCGCGGGAGAAGCATGGGTCCGCCATGGCGATGTGGGGTGTCGGTGTGATGGTCGGCCCAATTCTCGGGCCCACACTCGGCGGCTGGCTGACCGATGCCTATAACTGGCGCTGGGTGTTCTTCATCAATCTGCCCGTCGGCATCGTCACCCTGCTGGGGCTCTTGGTCTATCTCACGGACTCGCCCCGCAACACGAAATCGAAATTCGACTGGCTTGGCTTTTTTTGCCTAACAGTGGCAATCGGCGCATTCCAGATGATGCTCGACCGTGGCGAGCAACTCGACTGGTTTTCATCGACCGAAGTCATCATCGAAGCGGGGCTCGCCGCACTCGCCTTCTACATGTTCCTCGTCCACATCGTGACGTCGAGCAATCCCTTCATCGATCCACGCATGTTCGCGGATCGCAATTTCTCGATCGGCCTCATCTCGATTTTCATCGTCGGCATCATCCTGCTCGCAACGCTGGCCCTGCTCACGCCGTTCCTGCAGAACCTCCTCGGCTATCCGGTGCTGTCCGCCGGCATCGTGCTCGCACCGCGCGGCATCGGCACGATGATCGCCATGATGATCGTCGGGCGCGTCATCACCAAGATCGATCCGCGCCTGATCTTTGCCTTCGGCCTGTCGCTCATTGCCTTCACCTTATGGGAGATGTCGGGTTACACGCTCGACGTATCGCAAGGCGCCTTGATCCGTAACGGTATCATCCAGGGCTTCGGCCTCGGCTTCGTCTTCATCCCACTTTCGACGATTACCTTCGCGACGCTCGCCCCTCACTATCGCACGCAAGGGGCAGCCCTCTTCAGCCTCATGCGCAATATCGGCTCGAGCATCGGCATTTCGGTCATGACCTTCCTGCTGATCCGCAACACGACGATCATGCATGCCGACATCACCGCCCATGTGAACCCGTTCAATCTCGGGCTCCATTTGCCCGGCCTTGTCAGGAACTGGGATATCGCCACGACGGCCGGCAAGGCCGCGCTCAATGCCGAGATCGGGCGGCAGTCGCAAGTCATCGCCTATGCGAATGACTATCGGCTCATGATGTATGTGGCGCTCGCCTCCATTCCGCTTGCTCTCCTTCTGCGCAAGCCGGGTCGGTCGCCTGGACATGCCGCCGCCGCGGCGGCTGCGGATTAGGGCGCCCTATCTTCCAATCGCGATCTACGGCATACGCCGTTCGCCTTTCGGGAAATTCGCGAAGGTTGCCGGCGGCTTGCTGAAATTGGTGGCGAGGACTTCCGGCGGCGTATTTGCAAACCACGCGGTGATCGAGATCGACTGGTAGACGCCGTTGTTGAGCGCCAACAGCACTTCAAGGTCCTCCGCGCCCGTATTCTCGATATAATGCCCATAGCCTTGCGGCACATAGCCGACATCGCCGGCTGCAAAATCATCGGTGCGGGCACGGCCATGCGAGCCGAACACTGTCATGCGGCCCGCTCCCTTCAGGTAGAACTGCCACTCGGCCGCGTGCGGATGCCAGTGCAATTCGCGCATGCCGCCGGGCTTGATGGTCAGGAGCGCGCCGGTCACGGTTGTCGAGATCGGAAATTCGACTTCCGAAGCAAGCCGCAAGGTTCCGCCCTCAAATATCTGTGGCCGCGCCGCCAACAAACGATAGCGATGCGTCAACGGCACAGGATCGAGCGAGCCTGGCGCCGGATCGACAGGCAACGGCGCCGGCACCGGTCCCTTGGCGATATAGACTTCCTTGGTCGGAAAGCCCGCAAACGTCTCCGGCGGGACGCCGAAATTGCGCGCCAACACTTCCACCGGCGTGTGGGCGATCCAGTCGCTCACCGAGAATGTGCCGAATTCGGAGAAGTAACCATTATCGAAGATCAACACGAAACGGCAGTCGCTCGTGCCGGTTGCCTCGATCGAATGTCCGTGGCCGCGCGGGAAGTACCAGACATCGCCCGTCCCGATATCGACGATCTCGGCGCGATTTTGCGGATCGATCGTGGTGATCCGGCATTGACCTTCGATGACATAACCCCATTCCGCGGCATTGGCATGCCAGTGGAGTTCGCGCAATGCGCCGGGCGCCAGTTGCATGAGCACGCCCGCGAGCTTTTCGGAAACCGGAAATTCCTTCACCGTCGCTTCCTTGGCCCATCCGCCGTCGAAGGGCTTGGGCTCCTGTGCAGCCATCGCGAAGCGGAAGGAGGGCAGTTCATTGCCCGACAAAGGCGCCGGCACCGGCCCGAAAGGCGGCTGCTCAATCCCCGCCAAGGTCGTCTCGCCGGTCGTGCCGGCCGCCATGGCCGCGCCGGCCATAACCATCATGCGTCGCGAAAGCGTGGTCATCGCGCGATCTCTCCACCAATCCCCGCTTCAGCCCAAACTGAGTCGCCACGTCTTGGCAAGAGGGCCATTTCGGCGCGAGGCCGGACTCGACTTAGCCATCTACCGGCAGCAATGTGTTCGATCTCACGCAAGAGGAGCGCTATCGTGGCCGATGAACCCAAAACGCCCATGCCGATCGAAAAGCTTATCGCCGAACTCCCTATCGCGAGCCGCGGCGCCCAGGCTCCGATCATCTTCTTCGACGATGTCGAGACATTCGGCCACTATAACGGCGTCGTGCATTTCACATTGAAAGTTGCGCTTCCCGAAAAGGATGGTTCGCCGCATGTGACCGCGGCCTATCTGCGCATGAATGTTCTGGCGTTCCGCCAGTTCCAGAGCGCGATCAACAGCGTTGACCTCATGCTCAAACGCGAAGGGCAATGAAAGCCACGGAACACTTGTCCCGGGTGAGGGCGAAGTTCAGGCGCCGCGGACCCCAACATAGTCGAGCGGCAAGGCGGTCGTTTCCTTTATCTTCTCCATGACAAAGCTCGATGAAACGTCGGTCAGCGGAATCTTGGAGATCAAGCGTTTGTAAAGCCGGTCATAGCCAGCAATGTCAGGCACGACGGCGTGCAACAGATAATCGGTCTCGCCGGTTGTGCGATAGACGCCGATGATCTCCGGCAGATCCTTCACGGCGGCGGAGAATTTTTCCAACCACTTCGGATCATGCTGGGCCGTCTTGACGGCGATGAAGGCGATGAGGCCGAGATTGATTCGTGCCGCATCGACGAGCGCGACGCGGCCGCGGATCACGCCTTCGGCTTCGAGCGTCTTGATCCTTCGCCAGCAGGCGTTGCGCGAAAGATGAACCTTGGCCGCGAGCGTCTCTATGGGCTGATCGCAATCGCGCTGCAGCTCTCGCAGGATCGCCCGGTCTTTGGGATCCATTCTATCAACTCCCCCAGTCTTGGGAAATTATCCCAATTCCCTCATCAAGTGCGACAATAATTGGGAGCACTTCCCTCCGCAACGCGGCGATGCTCCCAAGTATTGCCGGGCCAAGAGGAGACTTCAGATGGCTGTACTTTCCAAGTTCTTTACCACGCATCCCGCGGCTGCCGGTGAGAGTTATCTGGAGCATATGGCATTTGCGCTCGGCTTTTCGCGACGTCTCTTCGGCGCTGCTTTTGCCGCACTCATACATGGTGTTTGTGCCTGGCCTCTGCGAAACGACGGCCTCCCGGACGGTGCTGGGCATGAATGATGAACTGCGCGATCGTCGCGCAAAGCTGGCGTCGCATTCCAACATCCCAGAGCTATCCGCGCAGGCCTGATAGCGCCAAACCTTCCTCGCCTCCCCAGACGGCGTGAAGGTTCTCGGAACCGCCATGCCCAAGGGGCTCGTCCGTTCTCCCGCCTGGCCAGGGTTTTGCGCAAGACTTGGCCGCCGGGATGCGTCCATTCCGGCGAGACGTAGGCATTGCGCACGGGAAAAGCGGACGATGCACCCTTGTGCATGTCCGGTCGTGGATCGGATTTCGGGCCCCGATCCTGGCCTCATCTTCACGATGTCAATCAGCGGTAGGCACGGCACGTTGATGGCCCACTGTATAGAACAAATAACAAACATAGTCAAGTAAAATATTTGCACGCTTTCTTATCCTGATCTTTCCGTTTTGGGCCAACGCAAGGGAAGAGCCGCGCCCGCCTTCATCGCTTGACAACGCGGCACCGGCTTCGCCATTTACGGTCGATGGGCAAGCCACCGCTCGAAATCCTGCTCGCCGCGCCGCGCGGCTTCTGCGCCGGCGTCGTCAGGGCGATTGACATCGTCGAGCGGGCATTGGCACTGCATGGCGCGCCCGTCTATGTGCGCCACGAAATCGTTCACAACAAATACGTGGTCGACGACCTGAAGCGCAAAGGTGCCGTTTTCGTCGACGAACTCGAAGAAATTCCGGCAGGCGACAGGCCGGTGATCTTTTCCGCGCACGGGGTGCCGAAGGCGGTGCCGGAAGCAGCGCGGCGGCGCAATCTCTATCAGATCGATGCCACCTGCCCGCTCGTAACCAAGGTCCACATGGAGGCGCAGCGCCATTTCGGCGAAGGCCTTGAGATCATTCTCATCGGCCACAAGGGTCACCCCGAAACCATCGGCACGATGGGGCAATTGCCGGAAGGCGCCATCGCCCTCATCGAGACGGTGGCGGAGGCCGATGCCTTCACGCCGCGCGATCCCGCAAAGCTTGCCTATGTGACGCAGACCACGCTTTCGGTCGACGACACCAAGGAGATCGTCGCCGTCCTGCAGCGCCGGTTCCCGGCGATCCGCGGGCCCTACAAGGAAGACATCTGCTATGCGACCACCAATCGCCAGGAAGCGGTGAAGTCGATTGCCGATGCGATCGATCTCCTGATCGTGGTCGGCGCGCCGAACTCGTCGAATTCCAAGCGACTCGTCGAGGTGGGCCTGAAGGCCGGTTGCCCGCGCGCCGAACTCGTGCAGCGCGCCAGCGATCTTGACTGGAGCACATTGTCGAATCTCACTCGCATCGGTTTGACGGCGGGCGCATCGGCGCCGGAAATCCTCGTCAACGAAATCGTCGACGCCTTCAGGGCGCATTACGAAGTAACAGTCTCGCAAGTCACATTGCGCGAGGAGAATGTCGCCTTCAAGCTGCCGCGCGAATTGCGCCTGGCAAGGCCCGCCGCATGACGGGGACGCCGGTCATCATCCATACTGACGGCGCCTGCTCCGGCAATCCGGGGCCTGGCGGCTGGGGCGCGATCCTCGCCTATGGCGACAAGGTCAGGGAACTATCGGGCGGCGAAGCCAATACCACCAACAACCGCATGGAATTGATGGGCGCGATCATGGCGCTCGAGACCTTGACGCGGCCGTCGCTCGTCGCGCTCCACACCGATTCGCAATATCTGCGCGACGGCATCACCAAATGGATTCACGGCTGGAAGCGCAATGGCTGGAAGACCGCCGACAAGAAGCCGGTCAAGAACATGGAACTCTGGCAGCGTCTCGACGCGGCATTGCAGCGCCACGAAGTGAGCTTTCACTGGGTGAAGGGCCATGCCGGCCATGACGATAACGAGCGCGCCGACGAATTGGCGCGCGAAGGCATGGCGCCTTTCAAGTCACAACGAAAGTGGACGGCTTCCTAAAGCTGGCCGAGGATCGTATCGGCTCCCGACACATTGACGCCCGGCTTGTCCTCGACATTGAGGGCTTTCACCACGCCATTGTCGACAATCATCGAATAGCGCTTGGAGCGCTTGCCCATGCCGGCCTGCGTGAGGTCGAATTCGAGTCCAATGGCGCGCGCGAAGTCGCCATTGCCGTCGGCGAGCATCAGGATCTTGCCGTCGGCGCCGCTGGATTTGCCCCACGCGTTCATGACATGGACGTCGTTCACGGAAACGCAGGCCACCTGGTCGACGCCCTTGGCCTTGAGATCAGCTGAATGCTGCACGAAGCCGGGCAAGTGGTTCATGCTGCAGGTCGGCGTGAAGGCGCCCGGTACCGCGAAGAGAACGACCTTGCGGCCGGCGAAAATCGTGTCGGTCGAAACTTTCTGCTGGCCGTCTCCGGTCATGGTCGAGAATTCGGCCTGGGGTAATTTGTCGCCAATCTTGATGGTCATGCTGAATACCCTCTTGCTGCATGGAACGCTGCGTCGACCTACTCGACGGTGACATCCTGTTCAAGCGCGATATCGGGGGTCACCATTGTGAGTTTCAGTTGCCTGCCGTGCAAACGCGCAGGGTCGCCTGTGAAGGGCACGAACCAGCCGTCGGATGTGGTCGGCATGGCCGGGGCTCTGAAATAGGCAAAGTCGGCACCCTCCACGAATATGTCGAGGTCCCCCGGGCCGCGTTCGCCTTCGATCTGCACGAAAAGCGATTGCGGGCGATCCTTCGAGAGCCTGGCGGTTGTCACACGAAACGGCGAAGCGTCATCGACCTGGCGCGGCACTTTAGCCGTGAAAGTTGCGATCAACGCAGCCGCGGCCGGATCGGCGCGGCCCGTCTTGGCTGTGAGTTCGCCATTACCGGGAATGCAGATGTCCTGGCACACGCCGAAAAAGAACGAGAGATTGAGTTCGACAGGTTCGTCCGGATTTTCCGGAACGATGCGCAACGGGAACACGACGCGACCCTTGTAGCCGATCGCTTCGCCGCCCTGGTCATGGGAGCGATGCGGCGCGGGCCAGAGGACCTCGATGGATTTCAGATTCTTCGACTTCGACCAATCGAATTGCGGCGGGATGCCGGCGTCGCCCGGCACGCGCCAATAGGTCTTCCAGCCGTGATCGAGTTCGATTTCGAGGCCGCCAACATAGAGTTTCGCAACGGCATCATAGTCGGCGATCATCAATGCCAGGCGATATGGCTTGGCCATGGCCGACCCGGCGCCCGACATCGTCACAAGCGCCAAGGAAAGCCCGGCAATGACGGTGCGGCGGTCCATAGGTCACACATTCTCCTACTGCGGGGCGCATCTACACACAGCGCAGCATCACGATCCAATCAAAAAGCGGTAAGGTTGCGCCCTTGTTACGCCGGCCTTGCTAAAGTAGCCTGTCACAAAAGCGGGAGTGCGTATGAAGCCTTCCTCCTATCTCGACGGACAGATGCTCATTGCGATGCCATCGATCGGCGATGCACGCTTCGAACGCTCGGTAATCTATCTCTGCGCGCATTCCGAAAACGGCGCGATGGGTATCATCGTCAACAAGAAGTCGCCGATGATTTCCTTCGCCGACCTGATCGACCGGCTGGACGTCATCCCTGAATCGGAAACGATCGATCTGCCCTTGGAGATCAAGGATCTCCAGGTCCAGTTCGGCGGTCCCGTCGAACCGGCGCGCGGCTTCGTGCTGCATACGTCGGATTACATCTCGAACGACACGACGCTGCCTATCGACGAGCGCATCGCTCTCACCGCGACGCTCGATATTCTGCGCGCCATTGCAGGTGGCGAGGGCCCGAGGCGGGTTCTTCTCGCACTTGGCTATGCCGGCTGGGGTCCGGGACAACTCGAGAGCGAGATCCACCACAATGGCTGGCTTCATTGCGCGGCTGACGAGGATCTACTGTTCAGTAGCGATCTCGATGCAAAATATACCGCAGCGCTGGCCAAGATCGGTGTCGATCCCTCGATGCTGTCGGCCGAAGCCGGGCACGCCTAAGCGGCGCCAGGCCTGCCGCCCTGCCGGCGCCGCTGGCGGCGGCGCAGCCGATCGCCAAGCATTGCTGCTTGCGGCTTCTGCCCGGCCGTTTCTTCGGGCGGCGTTTCTTCCACGTTCTCGGGTTCGGCTTCCAATGGGGCGAGAGGCGGCTCCTCGGCAGCTGCCTCGTCCTTCACCTCCGGTTCGATGACCGGAAGTTCTGCTACCTCTTCCAAGTTCACATCAGCCGACACGGATTCGACTTCCGGCTCAGCTTCGACATCCGGCTTGATTTCCGGCTCAGTCTCTGATTCCGGTTCGACATCAGGCTCGGGCACTTGCTGTGCTTCTGCGTCAGGCTCCTCTTCCGCGACTATCGACTGCGGGTCTGCTTCAGCCAGCTCGAGTTCCATTTCGGGCGCAGGTTCAGGCTGCGTCTCGCGCGGCCCCGCGTCCGCCAAAGCTTCGGGCTCGACATCCTCGTCGACCACCGCTGGTTCGGGTGGCGACGGAGGCGGCCTGCGGCGCCTGGTCTCGCGCGTCTCCACCAATGGCGGCGGTGGGGGCGGCGAAGCGATCGAAGGCTCTTCCTTGCGCTTCTCGGACCTGTCGCCGACCATTCGCTCCCACAGAAGCGTCATGACGTTCTTCTTTGCGCCGGAATAGGGCACGCCGCTCAGCGCATCGATGACCTGCTTTGCGGTCATTGGCTGGCCGATGAAAAAGCCCTGGCCGAACTGGCAACCGAGTGCGCTGAGCCGATCGATGTGCTCCTGCGATTCGATGCCTTCCGCGACCAATACGAGGCTCAGATCATGGGCGAGTGCGATGATGTTGCGCAAGATGATGTAAGCGCGCTCGTCAATCATCTCGGTTTCGAGGAACGCGCGGTCGATCTTGAGCGTATCGAAGGGCAGGCGCCTGAGATTCGACAGCGAGGAATAGCCAGTCCCAAAGTCGTCGCAGGAAAGCCCGACTCCCAGCAGCTTCAACCTGTCCAGTATCTGCGCAGCCAGTTCGGGGTTCTCCATCACGACGGACTCGGTCACTTCGATTTTGAACGTGTCGCGTATGATGCCTTCGCGGGCGAGGATGGACTGCACATCTTCGACGAGCGCGCTTCCCACGAGCTGGCTCGAAGACACATTCACCGCAACGAAGAGCGGCTGCGTCGGCCGGAAAGCACGTTGCCAGATTCCAAGCTGGCGACCGGCTTCGATCATGACGTGGCGGCCCAGATCCTTGATCAGGCCGGTTTGTTCGGCAACCTTGAGAAAGCGGTCCGGCCCCAGCAGCCCCAGGCTCGGATGGCGCCAGCGGATCAGCGCCTCGAAGCCTGCGAGATCCATGTCGGCGAGACGGGCGATCGGCTGGTAGTGAACCTCGATCTCGCCGCGCTCGACCGCCCGACGCAGATCGCTTTCAAGCGTCACCAGCTCGTTGCGATCGTCGCGCATGGTCGGCCGGAACAGTTCCGCGCTGTCCTTGCCGCGCCGTTTCGCTTCATACAACGCCACCGCTGCGTCGCGCAGCAGATCCTCAGGCGTTGGACCCGACTTCACGGGAACTTGCGATGCCGATGCTTGCGGTGAGGAATACTTCCTGCTCACGCAATCTGATCGGGACGGAGACGGCGCGTCTCAAGGTCTTTGCAAAAGCCGCCGGGTCGCGCGGCATGTTGCTGTTGTCGAGGAGGATCGCGAATTGATCCCCCGGCAAGCGGGCAACCGTATCTTCCGGACTGGCGCTTGCCAGCAAGCGTCTGCCGGTGATGTTCAGCAATTGATCGCCGGTTTCGTGTCCCAGTCCGTCATTGACCGATTTGAAGCGGTCGAGGTCGATGATGAGCAGATAGAAATCGCCGGCCTCGGGTGCCCCTGATCTTGTCGTTGCGCGGGCAATCCGGTCGACAAGCAACGCGCGATTGGGGAGACCCGTGGCGCGATCATGGACGGCGTCGGTCAAAAGCCTGTCCTGAAGGCGACGCTCGCTCGTGATGTCGCTCAGCGTGCCGACGCAAGTAAGCGCGGTACGATCGACGCCCGGCATTGCGCGGCCGCGCAATTGGAACCAGCGATAGGAACCGTCGGCACGCTGCAACCGGAAATCCTGGGTGAAGCCGCCGCGTCCCCGCCGCTCGGCGGTCTCGATCGTCGTCTGATAGGCGCGCCGATCGGAGGGATGGACGAGCGCGAGCCACGCCTGCTGTCCGCCTTGCGCAAGATAGCCACGCTTGAGGCCGAGGGCGCGTTCCAGTTCCTCGCTGACGAAGAGTTCCTGGTCGAGCACCTTCCATTCCCAGACATATTGCTGAGAGCCAGCGAGCGCCCGCATGCGCCGCACAGCATCCTCGGAGGTACGCCGGGAGAGAATGCCGTGGCTCAGCGCGAATTGAACGAGCGACAATCCCATCATCAAAATGACAAGCGTCAGTCCCGCTTGAACCAGCGTTTTCAAGATCACGTCGTCTTCCGGCGACAGCACCGCGACCGCCGCCACGAAAGTCCAGATGACAAGAGCCGCCCAACTGAGGAGCGAGGCCTGTGCTCGGGCAAAACCCGCACGCCACAAGAGGATGATGATGACGAAGCCTGCAACAGCGACGACGGCGAATGCGAAACGGGCAAGGCCAGTCGTATAGGACGGCTCGAAAAGTCCGTAGACCGGCAGCGCGAGGGTGAGCCACGCGAAGGCGAGTACAAGATTGCCCAGAACGGGCATGCGCTTTCGCAGTTCGACAAAAGTGACAAGGCATAGGGCAAGCCCTGTGAGCATCAGGCTTTCGATGATTGCCCGGATCTCCTGGCCGGTGAGCGCGAGACCGCCAAACCAAGCTCTCATTGTCGGCAGGTAACCCGCCTCAATCGCAATGAAGGCGATCGATGCCCAGATGAACAAGGCTGCGGCCGGAAAGACGGCACTGATGCGGATCGCGTAGAGTGAAATCGCCACGAGGCCGACGAGAATGGCAAGACCGAGAATGGCGCCGCGGAAGAACGACTGCGCGTTAGATTTCGCATCGAAGGCCGGCCGCTGCCAAAGCTGCATGCCCGAGACATCGCTGGAGGCCGTTTCGAGCGCGACCGTGAGTGTCTGTCCGGGCTCTATCCGCAACGCCAGCGCATCCGCACCGGCATCCGCCAAGGACGTCGGTTGCGCGCCGCCGACGCTGACCAGGCTCACAATGCGGCTGCCCTGTGGCTTCGGCCAGAATATCCCGGAGCCGACGAAGCCCTGATGCGGGACCAGCATGACCACATCCTGGCTGACGCTCGAGGGATTAGCCAAGCTCGCGACGATCCAGCGATAGCTTGGGCCAAACCCCTTAGCTTCGAGCGGCAAAAGAACCGTCTGCCCGGCGGTCGCCGCCGGTACTTCGATCGATACGGCCGGCTGGTCGGTCGTTACGGCCTGAAGGTGCGGGAGGAGATCGATGCTCGGCGTGTCAAGAGCCGCATTGATCGTATCAGCCGCGACCGGAAGCGATGCACCGATCAGCAAGAACCAGACAATGGCCATGACTGCGCGCCACTGCGCCATACTCAGAATACACTCCGTTCTCGCTGGGTAATCCTTGGTAGCCGCGAAGCCACCGGCAGGCAAGCTCCGCCAAGGCCTACCCGCCTTATGGCTAACGCGGAAGCTCGCTCGATACCAGACCGAAGAGAAGATGATCTTCCCAGCGGCCATTGATCTTCAGGTAACGCCGCGCAATGC
Source organism: uncultured Alphaproteobacteria bacterium (assembly GCA_963805405.1). Classification (GTDB taxonomy): domain Bacteria; phylum Pseudomonadota; class Alphaproteobacteria; order Rhizobiales; family Aestuariivirgaceae; genus JAEUMG01. The sequence goes on from CAWDUC010000008.1 coordinate 44,368, forward strand.
CCTCTTCGCAGAATCCGCATTTCCGCAGCAGCCGGATCGAAGCTTCATTTGACGGCAGGCAAGCTGCCTCCAGGCGATGCAGGCGCAGGTGATCGAAGGCATAGGAAATAACGGTCCTCACGGCATCCGTCATGTAGCCCCGTTTGGTGAAGCCAACGCCGATCCAGTATCCGCAGGAGGCCATTTGCGCGACGCCGCGCCGGACATTCGACAAGGTCAATCCGCCAAGCAGGTCTCCCGACCGCATGTCGTGGATGAAAAAGGGATAGGCGAGGTCGTCTTCGATATCGCGCCAATAGCGTTTGATGCGCAAGCGGAAGGCGGTTCTTGTCAGGTCGTCATGCGGCCAGGTCGGCTCCCAGGGGCTCAGAAACTCGCGGCTCGATTCCCGCAGCTCAGCCCAGGATTCGAAGTCGGCCATTTGCGGCACCCGCAAAGTCACTTTCGCGCCCTTGAGGACGGGCGGCAATTCGGTGGAGAACGGACTCCTCAGAAAAACCATCAGGCAAACCGCGCGACGATGGCCTCATGCGATGTGAGGCCTGAAAGCTGGCCGACCGCGCTCAATGCAGGCTTGCGGCCGCGAAACATCCGATGGGCCAGGGCGCCAACGCCGGCCACCTCAACCGCCTCGATCTTGGCGACAAGCCGGCTCACGTCAGGTACTTCGCCGAAAGCGAGGAATTGACGGGCGATCTGGTCGGCGCGCGACGAGGCGCTTTCGAGGTTCATCACGAGGCTTGCCTTGAGCTGCGCCCGGGCGCGGGCGATCTCGCTCGGCGGTAACTTCACTCGCCGCACCGAGCATGACGTCGGCGGTGACGTCGATAAGCTGCTGCGCGTTGCCAGGCGAAGTTGCGGCATAGACGCCGAGCTGGCCAGCATCCTCATAGGCGGAGGCGTAGGAGAACACGCTGTAGCAAAGGCCGCGTTTTTCACGCACCTCCTGAAACAGCCTCGAAGACATGCCACCGCCAAGCAGGCTGGAAAGCACTTGAAGCGCATAGATTTCCGGCTCGCGATATCCGGGCGCCGCAAATGACAAGACGACATGGGTCTGGTCGAGAGGCTTGCCGGCCTGGCGATGCAAAGCTTCGAAAGCGGGTCGGCTGCGGGTCGGCGCTGCACCCGGCGCGAGCTGCCCGAGCAGCTCTAACGCAGGCTGCCTCAAGCTGATCGTGATCGATATTTCCCGCCGCCGCGACGACCATGCGCGAGGCGCAGTAGTGGCGATCGCGCCAGGCGATGATGCCCTCGCGCGTCACGCCTTCGACGAGTTCGCTCGTGCCAAGGATCGGCCGGCCAAGCGGATGGGCACCGAAGCTCGCCGCCTGAGCCAGATCGAAGACGAGGTCATCGGGCGCGTCATTAGCGGCGGCGATCTCCTGGAGAATGACCTCGCGCTCGCGCTCCAGTTCTGTCGGATCGAATACCGACTCGGTCAGAATGTCGGCAAGAATATCGAGCGCCAAAGCCCAATCGTTCTTGAGGACGCGGGCGTAATAAGTCGTCGTTTCCATGCCGGTCGAAGCATTGATTTCGCCGCCCGAGGATTCGATCTCTTCGGCAATCTGCTGGGCGTTGCGCCGCTTCGTGCCCTTGAAGGCCAGATGCTCAAGGAAATGGGCGATGCCGTTTTCCTCCGGCAGTTCATCGCGGGCTCCGGCCTTGACCCAGATACCGAGCGCCACCGTCTCGAGATGCGGCATAGCATGCGTAACGACGTGAAGGCCGTTGGGAAGCCGGGAAATACGAACACTCATGCCGACATACTACTCACGGGACGCTGCGAGCGAGAATGAAAGTTTTCACAGCTTCCGGGTCGTTCGGCAAGATGGAAAATTTCTCCTTGGCCGACATGAGATAGGCCAGCCGCTCGCGGCAGTGCCGGGCGGATTCCGCGAGGCTTTCTCGACGGCATCGGGAAATTTGGCCGGATGGGCAGTCGCCAGGGCGATCAAGGGCGTTGCCGCCGACTTCGCACTGCCGGGCGACCGCGACGCCAATCGCCGAATGCGGGATCGAGCAGTTCACCGGTGGCCGCAAGGGTCGCGGCGATGGTCCGGGCGACCGTTTCCTCATCGGCATGGCCTGAGTCAAATTCGGCGCGGATACGCGGCGAGCACCATCGCGATCGAGGCTGAAGGCGCCGGCTCTGCGCGAGGCCTGCCATCATACCGCGGAAGCTTGCCGGGATCCCTTCCCGAGGCCTCGAAGAGCAGGCGTTCGAAATTGCTCGATACCTGGATATCCATCGACGGGCTCGTCGTCGGCAGAACATCGTGAACTTCGTAGCGCCCGGTCTTCAGGCTGCGGTCGAGAATGTCGTTGATATTCGTCGCGATGATCAGCCGGTCGATCGGCAGTCCCATGCGCTTGGCGGCGATAGCCTGCAAAGATGTCGCCGAAATTGCCGGTCGGCACGCAGAAGCTCACTGCGCGCTCCGGCGCGCCGAGCGAGAGCGCCGAAGACACATAATAGACGATCTGCGCGACGATGCGCGCCCAGTTGATCGAGTTGACGCCCGACAAGCGCGACCTTGTCGCGGAAGCCGGCGATCGCCGAACAGCGTCTTCAGGATCGCCTGGCAATCATCGAAGCTGCCCTCGAGCGCGATGTTGTGTACGATCGGCGTAGTCCACCGTCGTCATCTGCCGGCGCTGCACTTCGCTGACGCGGCCATGCGGGTGCAGGATGAAGATGCTGGCGCGCTTGCCGACTTGAAGGCCTCGATCGCGGCACTGCCGGTATCGCCCGATGTCGCGCCGACGATCGTCGCATGCGCGCCGCGCCGCTCAAGCGCGAATTCCATCATGCCGCGCCAGGATCTGCATCGCCACATCCTTGAAGGCGAGCGTCGGTCCGTGAAACAGCTCAAGGAGATAGAGATTGCTGTCGAGTTGCTTCAGCGGCGACGACCGCCGGATGGCGGAACTGCGCGTAGGCCTCCGTTCAGCATGGCGCGCAGGCGTTCCGGCGGGATCGCGCCGTCGGTGAAGCGCGAAATGACGGCTTCGGCGATTTCAGGATAGGGACGGCCGCGCAACGCGTCGAATTCGGCGGCCGAGATCTGCGGCCATGCTTGGGCAAATAGAGCCCACCATCGGGAGCAAGGCCCGCCAGCATGGCATCCTCGAAGCCTATTTCCGCGGCCTCGCCACGGGTCGAGAGGTATTTCAAGTCGGGAAAGCTCCAGCGGGCTGGCGCGACCTAAAGGCCTGCATTCTCGCACCCTGTTTCAGATCACTCCTGATAGCGAGCCCAGCCAATACGGCAAGTACCAGGGCCAGCGCAAACCAGGTTATGGCATATTGAAGATGGTTATTGCGCAAGGTTTCGCTTGGCGGCACGGGCCGCGGAAAGCCCGGTCACCGGGCTTCGCATCAAGATGAAGAACGAATGGTGCCGTCTTGAGGCCTTCGCCAATCGAGATTTCGGCCAGCATGGCCGGCACGTCCCACCAGAACCATTTGTTCTGGCCGACGTCATTTTCCGGGTCGAACACGTTCCGCCGATCTCGATGCCCCAAGGCATAGCCGGCGATCGTCCTGGTCGCCGGCCACGATGCGACCGTCGCGAGCTTCGCGCATCTGATCCGGGATCACGCCCGATCGACCAGCACGACAGTGCCCTTGTCGCTGACGAAAGGCGTGATGACCCGCCAGCCGGCATTGCCCTCGAAGGTCGTCAGCATCAGGATTTCCTTATCGGCCGCGAAGCGCCCGCGGGCAGCGATGGGGAGATAGTCAACGTCTCCCGTCGTCTCGGCACGGCTCACCGCTTCATCAAGGCTGACGGGCGCCTCGGTCCGTCGCTCCTCCATCTGGCGGATCAGATCCTTCTTTCACGCCCAGCCTTTGCAGCTGCCAGGTACCGAGCCCCAGCAACACAGCAACGCCAAGGATCGATGCGATCAGAATTTGCCAGCTGCGTCTGGTCATCCGACGTCGATGCGGCCTTCCTGGGCTCTCGTCAGATATTGTTGGCAGACCAAGATACCCTTGACCGGCCGCAACAGAACGAGCGGCAGGATCATCAGCAAGGGAATGGCGATCAGCGCATGGACCCAATACGGCGGCGAGTAAGCGGCCTCGATGCCCAGGATCGATCCAACGCCGACAAAGCCCACTAACAGCATGACGAACCAGGCCGCGCCGTCGCCGGCATCGGCGAAATCGAATGGCAGGCCGCAGCTTGAACAGTGCGGGGCAAGCGTGAGGTAGCCAGAGAAGAGCTTGCCGCGGCCACAGCGCGGGCAACGCCCGGCCATACCAGTCTTCACCGGCGACAGGCGGGGATAATAAGGCTCGCTCATTCAGGCCTCCAAGGCCTAATGCCACGCCAGAGGGATTCATGGCGTGGCCGATCGCGGCTTGGTCGCCTAATGCCCCGCGAATTCCACGCCCGCCGATCCCCAGACGTAGATGCAGGCGAAAAGGAACAGCCAGACGACGTCGACGAAGTGCCAGTACCAGGCCGCCGCCTCAAAACCGAAATGCCCCTCCGGTTTGAAGTGGCCGGCCAGTGGCGCGAAGCAGGCAGACGATCAGGAAGATGGTCCCGACGATGACATGGAAGCCATGGAAGCCCGTCGCCATGAAGAAGGTCGAGCCGTAGATATTGCCCTGCTCCTCCGCCGGAACGCCAACAAGCTCGCGGCTGAAGGCGAAGTGCGCATGGGTATACTCATAGGCCTGTACCGAAGGTGAACAGCAGGCCCAGCGCGATGGTCGCGGCGAGCGCCCACTTCAACCCCTGGCGGTCGTTCTTGAGAAGCGCATGGTGCGCCCACGTCACGGTGGTGCCCGAGGTGAGAAGGATCAAAGTATTGATCAGTGGCAGATGCCACGGATTGAAGACCTGGATGTGGACGGGCGGCCACTGCCCACCGGTGACTGCCGTGCGCGAGGCCTGCATCGGATCGTCCGGAAACAGGCTCGCGTCAAAGAAGGCCCAGAACCACGCAACGAAGAACATCACCTCGGAGGCGATGAACAGCAGCATGCCATAGCGCAGGTGAAGCTGGACGATGGCCGTGTGATCGCCCTCGTCGCCCTCCCGGATGACGTCGCGCCACCACATGAACATCGTGTAGAGAACGCCGACGAGCCCGATGATGGCGACAATCGGATTGGCGCCATGCATCCAGCGCACCGCCCCCACCGCGAGGATGAAGGCAGACACTGCGCCGACGAAGGGCCAGGGACTGGGATTGACCAGATGATAGTCGTGGTTCTTGGCGTGACTATCGGCCATTGCGATTCCCCTAGCGTGTCACAGAATTGGTTTCCGGCTCAGCGGAGGTAAGGCTTGCGCCCTGCCCGGCCGGGTAGAAAGTATAAGACAGCGTGATTGTCGTGAGCGTGCGCAGATCGGGATCCTGTTCGATCTTGGGATCGACGAAGAACGACGACCGGCATATCGACCGTCTCGCCCGCCTTGAGCTTCTGTTCGTTGAAACAGAAGCACTGGATCTTGTTGAAGTAGGCGCCCGCCTCGTCCGGCGTCACATTGAAAATCGCGCTTCCGGTCGCTTCCTTGTCGGAGAGATTGGCGGCCCGATAGAAGGCCAGGTTCTGCTCGCCGAGCTTGACGTTCATCTCGAGTTGCTCGGGGTGGAACGACCAAGGCAGGCTTGTCGCGGTATTGGCATCGAACCGGATGGTGAGCATGCGGCCACCGGCAGCGCCCGGCGCCACTTCGGCACGCTGCGTCGTGCCGCCGAAGCCGGTCGCCTGGCAGAACAAGCGATAGAGCGGCACCGAGGCGTAGGCGAGCCCCACCATGGCAACGGCCACGCAGGCGGCGGCGACAGCGACCTGTCTGTTTCGCTTCGGATCAATCGGTCTTACCTGGCGCGATGGTTCGGTCATGGCGTCAGAAGCTCCGGTCCGCGACATTGCCGCCAAGGCGGACAATAGTCGTGACGAAGAACAGGATCACCAGTGCGGCAAGTATCAAGGCAAGCGCAATCGCCCGCTTGCGGCGGCGCGCCATGTCTTCAGGGCCGAAAGGCTTTATCGCCATGTCCGGTGCGCTCATCCGATGATCGCGTGGAAGGGTGCAAGCCCGGCCAATTTCTCGACCAGGATCAAGGCAAACACACCGAACAGCCAGGCGATCGAAAAACTGAACATACGACGGCAGGCACGACGCTCGGCTTCGCCCTCAGTGCTGCGCAACACCGCCCAGGCATGCCACAGGAACCCGGCGCCCAGGATTGTCACGCCCGCAACGTAGAGTTCGCCTGCAAAGCCGAGCAATGCCGGAAGGAACGCGATCGGGACGCAGAGCAGCGTGTAGATGAAGATCTGGCGGCGCGTTTCGGCCGTACCCGCCACAACAGGCAACATCGGGACGCCGGCACGGGCATAATCTCGTCCTTGCCCAAAAGGGCGAGCGCCCAGAAATGCGGCGGGGTCCACATGAAGATGATGAGGAACAGCGCGATCGAGCCAGGATCGATGATCCAGTCACTGCCGCCCAACCGATCATCGGCGGGAAAGCGCCGGCAGCGCCACCGATGACAATATTCTGCGGCGTGCGGCGCTTGAGCCAGATGGTGTAGATCACGGCATAGAAAAAGATTGTGAAGGCAAGGATCGCCGCGGCAACCACGTTGACGAAAAGGCCCAGTGACAGCACCGCTCCCACAGCGAGTGTCAGGCCGAAACCCAGCGCTTCTCCCGGCAAGATCGCGCCGCGCGGCACAGGACGCGTCGCCGTGCGCTTCATGAGCGCATCGATGTCGCCGTCGTACCACATGTTAAGCGCGCCGGACGCGCCTGCCCCGACCGCGATGGCCAGAAGCGCCACGCCGCCATCCACGGATGAATCGTACCCGGCGCCGCGACGATGCCGACGAGGGCCGTAAAAATGACAAGCGACATCACGCGCGGCTTCAGCAGCGCGAAATAGTCTCCAGCCGTGCCTTGACCGCCTTCGCTGGCGGCCTCGAGGCCGGAGATTTCCTGGACGTCGCTCATCCTCGATGTTTCGCTACTTGATGACCGGCAAAGTACTGAACTGGTGGAAGGGCGGCGGCGACGACAAGGTCCATTCGAGCGTCGTAGCGCCCGCGCCCCACGGATTGTCACCGGCACGCTTCTTGGCGGCGAAGGCAGCATAGACGCCATAGAGGAATACCAACACGCTCGCAGCGGAGAGGTAGGAACCAATCGAGGAGACCCAGTTCCATCCCGCGAAGGCATCCGGATAATCGACATAGCGGCGCGGCATTCCGGCAAGACCAAGGAAATGCTGCGGGAAGAACAGCAGGTTCACGCCGATGAACTGCAACCAGAAATGGGCTTTTCCGATGGTCTCGTTGTACATGTAGCCGCTCATCTTCGGGAACCAGTAGTACCAGGCACCGAAGATCGCGAAGACCGCGCCGAGCGAGAGCACATAGTGGAAATGCGCAACGACATAATAGGTGTCGTGCAACGACCGGTCGACGCCGGCATTGGCTAGCACGACACCGGTGACACCGCCGAGCGTGAACAGGAAGATGAAGCCCATCGCCCAGAGCATGGGCGTGCGGAACTCGATCGAGCCGCCCCACATGGTTGCGATCCAGGAGAAGATCTTAACGCCGGTCGGAACCGCGATGATCATGGTCGCGGCCACGAAATAGGCCTGCGTGTCGGCATCCATGCCCACCGTATACATGTGATGGGCCCACACGATGAAACCCACCACGCCGATCGCCACCATCGCATAGGCCATGCCGAGATAGCCGAAGACCGGCTTCTTCGAGAAGGTCGAGACGATCTGCGATGATGATGCCGAAGCCCGGAAGAATGAGAATGTAGACTTCCGGATGGCCGAAGAACCAGAACAGATGCTGGAACAGCACCGGGTCGCCGCCGCTGGCACGGCACGAAGAAGCTGGTGCCGAAATTGCGGTCGGTCAGCAGCATGGTGATGGCGCCGGCCAGAACCGGCAGCGACAAGCAGCAGCAGGAAGACGGTCACCAGGATCGACCACACGAACAGCGGCATCTTGTGCAGCGTCATGCCGGGTGCGCGCATGTTGAAGATGGTCGTGATGAAGTTGATGGCGCCGAGGATCGAGGACGCGCCGGCGATATGAAGCGCCAGGATCGCGAAGTCGACAGCAGGGTCCGGGATGGCCGGCGTCGCTCGACAAGGGCGGATAGATCGTCCAGCCGCCGCCTGCGCCGTGGGCGCCAGCCGGGCCTTCAACGAACATCGAGATCAGCAGCAGGCAGATCGCCGGCGGCAACAGCCAGAACGAAATGTTGTTCATGCGCGGGAAGGCCATGTCGGGCGCGCCGATCATCAGCGGCACGAACCAGTTGCCGAAGCCGCCAATCATCGCCGGCATGACCATGAAGAAGATCATGAGCAGGCCGTGGCCGGTGACGAACACATTGTACATGTGCTTGCCGGCATCGAGCGCGTCGTCGGCCGGCGTGCCGTAGACCATGCTGGCAAGGCCCGGGAAATACTGGATGCCGGGCTCCTGCCAATTCCATGCGCATCATGATCGAGAGGAAGCCGCCGATCATGCCGGCGAAGATCGCGAACACCAGATACATCGTGCCGATGTCCTTGTGGTTCGTCGAATAGACGTAGCGTCTCCAGCCGGTCGGATGATCGCCGTGGTCGTCGTGGGCTGCGGCGTGTGCCATCTCGATAAGATCCTGTATGCGTCGTTTGGCGGCCGTCGCCGGCCGTCTGAATTACTGAGTCTGGGCGAGCTTGCTCTTCGGCGGCGTCGAGATCGGCGATGTACTTCTGGGCCGCGTCGCGACCCGCCGTCTGGAATGTCTTGGACCCAGGTCTTGTACTCGTCCTCGGAGACCACATGCACTTCGATCGGCATGAAGGCGTGGTTCTTGCCGCACAATTCCGAGCACTGGCCGTAATAGGTGCCTTCGATGGTCGGCCTGGAACCAATCCTCGTTCAGGCGGCCGGGAATGGCGTCGATCTTCATGCCGAAGGAGGGGATCGTCCAGGCATGAATGATGCCTTCGGGATCGGACGTGACGATGAGCTTGACGGTCTTGTTGACAGGCACGACGACCGGGCTGTCGGCTGGCAGAGGAGCCACGGCTCGCCCGGCTCAAGCTTGTCCTTTTCCTTCAGATAGGCGGTGAAGGAGACCTTCGCGGTGCCATCCTCGTTCATGCCGAGGTCTGGATATTCATAAGTCCAGTCCCAGGACGGGTTGCCGATGACCTTGATCGTCATATCGGCTTTCGGGATGTCGCGCTGGAAATAGAGCAGATCGGAAGGAAGGAATAGCGATCACCACGAGGATCGAGGATCGGCACCACCGTCCAGATGATCTCGATGAATGTGTTATGCGTGGTCTTGGAGGGCTGCGGGTTGCTCTTGGCGTTGAACTTCACCATCACATGATGAGCAGCGCCAGAACGAACAGCGTGATGACCGTGATGATCGGCAGCAGGAGGACGTTGTGGAACCAGTGAATGTCCTCCGACACAGGAGTGGCCGCGCCCTGCAGACCGATCTGCCAGGGGGTCGGATGGCCAAGGGCCTCCGCCATGGCCGATCCGGAGGTCAGCGTCACCGCCAGCCCGCCAAACAGGTTCATCAAGATGCTCTTCGACCTCATCATTCCCCCAAATCCCATCCCGGCCCGAACCGGCCGGCACGGCGACCGGCAAGGTGCCGGAATTTGGACGGATTGTGAACCATATTCGCGGCAGAGCCGCAACGGAGCCGGGCGCGGCAAAACGTCGTGCTAGAGTCTCCCGAGCGAGCAAACCGGAATTCTGCCTCAATTCTCCCCGAACAAACCGGCCTCGATTGAAGCGTGGGACGCCAGAGGCGCGAATCGGATGTTGTCGAAGCGCGACGGCGCGGCTATGAGGCCGCGTGCTCCCCGCCTCTAGGAAAGGGATGGAAAACGTGACGAGAACTGCTTTGGGCGTGATGCGCGTCACAATCGCACTTGCCATCACGGGCCTGGTTGGAACGGCCATCATCACCCCCGCCTTGGCGCAGGAGCAGGATCAAACTCAGGACCAGGCGCCGGCCAATGCGAAGCTTGGTCCGCGCACGAAGGCGCAGGCCGGACAGCGCGCCTGCAAGGCCAGAATCCGAGCGCCACCGTGCTCTCCACTCATGGCGACTGGAAAGTCCAGTGCGAGAAGATACCGGAAGGCCAGGCTCCTCCGGGCACGCCGTCCGAGCAGTGCGGCATGGTGCAGACCACGCAGAACGAAAAAGCAGCCGCAGGCGCAGCTGACCATCATCATCGTCAAGCAGAAGGAAAAGGACAAAATCGTCCCCGCTATGCGCGTCATGGCACCGCTTGGCGTTTTCCTGCCCACCGGCATCGCACTCGAGATCGACGGCGCAGCCGTGGGCCGCGTTCCCTACGCCCGCTGCACGAGGCAGGTGTGTTATGCAACGGCAACCGCATCGCCCGACATGTTCGAAAAGCTGCGCAAGGGCACAGCCGCCAATTTCATCATCTACAGGGGCCCGGCCTCGGCATGCCGATGAAGATATCGCTCAACGGTTTCTCCGCTGCCTTCGCAGACCTGCACGATCCCTGATTGGTCGCCTATATATCTCTGGCCCGGCTATGATCTAGCTTTGGGCCGGAGCGACAATGGCAAATCACGACACACCTTCTCTCATCGAAACCCGGCTCGGCGGCCATGCGGCTGTCGTCAAATCCATCGGCACCTGCCTGGGCGGTGCCGATGACGGGGAACTTTTCGCCGAACAGCGACGCAGCGAAAGCTTCGTCTGGGACGACGGCCGGCTCAAATCGGCAAGCTCGGACGAATCGGAAGGCTTTGGCCTGCGCGCGGTGGCGCGGCGAGGCTGCGTCCTATGCCCATTCGACGGAGATCACGCCGGAAGCCCTGACGCGCGCCGCCAAGCATTGCGCCCTTGTCACCGCCGGCCACGGCGGCATCGCGGATGCCGCGCCGGAGCGCACCAACCTGCATCTCTACGCCGCCGATCCTTCGCAATCGCGCGGCTTCACCAGAAGGTCGACCTTCTCGCCACCATGGATGCCTATGCGCGCGCCCTTGATCCGCGCGTCGCGCAGGTGAGCCTGTCGCTTGCCTGCGACTGGCAGGATGTCGAGATCCTGCGCGGCGACGGCGCGCTCTATCGCGATACGCGCCCCTTCGTCCGGCTCAATGCCGCGGTCGTCGCCCGCAATGGCGCGGTTTCAGGGCAAGGCTCGCATGGGCTGGGCGGACGCGGCAATCCGGAAGACTATCTCACCGAGGAAGCCTGGAAGTCGGCCGTCAACGAGGCGCGTGCGGCAAAGCCTCGTCGCGCTCGAGGCGCGGCCGGCACCCGCCGGCGAGATTCGACGTCGTGCTCGGTCCGGGCTGGCCCGGCGTCATGCTGCATGAAGCCGTCGGGCCATGGGCTCGAGGGCGATTTCAACCGCAAGAAGACATCGGCCTTTGCCGGCCTTCTCGGCCAGCAGGTCGCGGCTAAGGGCGTCACCGTCGTCGATGACGGCACGATCCCGGACCGGCGCGGTTCGATCACCATCGATGATGAGGGAACGCCGTCGCATTCACCACGCTGATCGAGGACGGCATTCTCGTCGGCTACATGCAGGACCGGCAGAATGCGCGGCTCATGGGAATGCGCGCCCACCGGCAATGGCCGCCGCCAATCCTTCGCGCATATCCCGATGCCGCGCATGACCAACACCTACATGCTCGCCGGAAAGACGCCGCCCGGAAGAAATCATCGCCTCCGTCAAGAACGGGCTCTATGCCGTCTCCTTCGGCGGCGGCCAGGTCGACATCACATCGGGAAAATTCGTCTTCTCCTGCACCGAGGCCTATCGCATCGAGAACGGCAAGGTGACGCGCCGGTCAAGGGCGCGACACTCATCGGCAACGGGCCCGAAGCCATGCAGCGCGTCTCGATGATCGGCAACGACCTGGCCCTCGATCCCGGCATCGGCACATGCGGCAAGCAGGGCCAGGGCGTGCCGGTCGGCGTCGGCCAGCCGACCTTGCGTCTCGACCGGATTACCGTCGGCGGCACCGCCGCCTAGAAAGATGACGCGGCCGGGGCTCGTGATCTTCGACATGGATGACGTGCTCTGCCGCTATGAATTCGGGCGCCGCCTGCGCGCGCTGGGCGCGATCGCCAACAAGAACCCGCGCGACATTCGCGCCGCGATCTGGGATTCGGGCTTCGAGGATGATTCCGATGCCGGCCGCTATCCCGATAGCGAAATCTATCTGAACGAGTTTTCCAATCGCCTCGGCCATCCCTTGAGCCGCGAGCAGTGGATCGAGGCGCGCAGGGTTTCGATGACGCCCGATAGCAATGTGCTGGCACTCGCCGCGAATTGCGCGAAGACCAGCCGCATCGCGCTTTTCACCAATAACGGCCCGTTGCTGAAAAAGTCGCTGCCGCAGATCTTCCCCGAAGCCGCAGCGCTCTTCGGCCAGGATTGCTACTGCTCCTATGAGTTCGGGGCAAAGAAGCCGGATCCCGCCGTCTATCTGAAACTTCTTGAAAGGCTTGGCCTGGAGGCGCGGGGCGCCTGGTTCATCGACGACAAGAAGAGCAATGTCGAGGGTGCGCGCATTGCCGGGCTCGGCGCGCATCATTTCACGCATTATCACCGTCTCGCAAAGGCCGCGGCAGAACTCGGGTTCTGACACATCGGCGACCTCAGCCGAATTTTGACTTCAATACAATCGTAGTTGCCTCGCCCTCGCCTGCGGATAGAATTGGCGCAAAGGCAATGGAAGGCGATCGATATGGCGCTCTTGGATATTCTGACACAGGCGCAGGGTGGTGCTTTCTACGCCAATGCCGGCAAGGCGGTCGGAATTCCGCCCGACCAAGGCACGCGCGGCCCTCGATGCCTTGTGTCCGGCCATCGCCATCAAGCTTCGCCAAAGTGCCGAGAATGAAGAAACCCTCGATTCGCTGCTCGAGATCATCGAGGACGGCGATGGCGATGCGTTTCTCGACGATCCCGCATTGATCGGCGATCCCGAGGTTGCGAAGGACGGCAACGCGATCCTCACCGATGTCTATGGCACGAAGACCGCTGCGCTGAAGGAAGCGAAGAGCCTTGCTCCCGATCTGGACAAGAAGGCGCTCGGCGCCTTGACGGCGATCGCCGCAACCTCGGTTGTCGCTGCACTGGCACGCAGCCAGCGCCAATCGACGATGATGCCGGCGATGGGCGTTCAACAAGCCGCGGGTACCGGCGGCGGATTGCTCGGCACGATCGTTTCATCGGTGATCGAGGGCGCCATCAAGGGTGCAATGCGCGAATGGGGACCGAAGCCCAGGCGCCGGGGGACCAGCTATGCCGCGACACGCCGGCGGCGAAGCAAGACCAAGACGCGGACACGGCGCACCACGCGACCTTCGCTCGACAGTATTTTCCGCGACATTCTCAGTTCAATTCGCAAGTAACAGCAGGAGGCCAAAATGGATCTCGTCGACATGCTCATCAAATCGCAGGGTAGCCAAAATCTCTCCGACCTCGGACGCCAGTTCGAACTCGATGAAACACAGATGCGAGCCGCGCTCGAGCAATTGACGCCGGTCATCGCCGCGGGTGTCCGGCGCAATGCGGAGTCCGATGACGGCCTTGCCTCGCTCGCTCGCGACTTACAAAGCGGACAATATGCCCGCTATGCCGAGGAGCCGGCAGATCCGCAGCTCAATGATGCGACACAGGCCGGCAATCAGATCCTCGAGCAGATTTTCGGATCGAAGGATGTGAGCCGCGGCGTCGCCAACCAGGCCGCCGATCTCTCCGGCATCGGCAGCGCCATTCTGAAGAAGATGCTTCCGGTCATCGCGGCGATGATCATCGGCAATCTCACCAAGGGCATGATGGGTGGCGGTGCGTCCGCACCGGCCCCGCGTCGCGAGGCGAGCACCGGCGGCCTCGACGACATGCTGAAAGACGTGCTCGGGCGCGGACAGCAACAACAGCCGGCGCCGCGCGAAAGCCAAAGCCAGGGTGGCGGGATCGGCGATATCCTCGGAGACGTACTTGGTGGCGGCGCGGGCGGGGGTCGCGGCGGCGGTGGGCTCGGCGATATTCTTAATGACATTCTCGGCGGCGGTGGGGCCGCCGCGCCCGATCCCGCGCGCAACAGCGAGGCGATCCGGCGTGGCCGCACGACGCTCGACGATGTATTGGGCCGCGGTACGCAAAGCGGAAATGCCGCCGACGATCTATTGCGCTCGGTCGAACGCCTGACGCGGAGATAATCACCGACAACCTCCCCCTTGTGGGGAGGTCGAAATTTGCGAGGGCGGAGCCCGAGGCGAATTTCGGGTGGGGGTTTGAGCGTTCAGCACGACCCCCACCCTTGATCCCTCCCCACAAGGGGGAGGGAGAATGCCCGAAGCACCTTGAGAGGGGCGGCTTTGTACCAAGAGACATGCGCTTCATCCCGATGACGACATGATTGCATGCATATTCTCCAAGCTCGGCTTGGCAACGGTGGCAGCAACCCTCCTCTGCAGCCTCGTTGCGCTGCCGGCCCAGGCCCTGCAGTGCTCCAAAGAAACCTTTGAACGAGCCAGCTACGTCGTCTGTACTGTCGATCCTGCCACGTCCGATTTGCGGCTCTATTGGACGAGCGCCGGGGGCAAACCCTATCGAACCTTCTCCAATCTCGCCGAGACGCTCCATGGCCAAGGGCGTAGCCTGAACTTTGCGCTCAATGCCGGGATGTATCAGACCGACTTTTCACCTCTTGGTCTCTTTATCGAGAATGGCGAAGAACTGCGGCCTGCGGACACGACCAGTATCGAAGGCCCGCCGAAGCAGGTACCCAATTTTTACAAGAAGCCCAATGGCATCTTTTTTCTTGGCGAGAAAACTGCCGGCATTCTGCCCACGGACGAGTTTTTGAGAATGCGACCGGCCGCCCGCTTCGCAACTCAGTCGGGCCCGATGCTGGTCATCAGAAACGAGCTGCACCCTGCGCTGATACCCGGCTCATCCGACAGGACACGCCGAAGCGGCGTAGGCGTTTGCAGCGATGGCCAGATACGATTCGCGATCAGCGAAGCAAGCGTCAATTTTCACGAGTTCGCCCGGCTATTTCGCGATCACTTGGCGTGCCCTAATGCCCTCTTCTTGGATGGCGGTCGCGGCGTCGGGCTTTATCTCCCTGAGATGGGACGCAACGACTTTTCGTGGCACGGCGGTTATGGGCCGATCTTCGGGCTCGTCGAATGAGCGAAATCTGAAAGGCAATCTCGCCAGTGGCTTTTTTCATTTCCCGCTATGGGAGGGGTATAGAATTGGTCGACCCGGCCGGCGAGGGAGACTGCCGCCGGCCGGGCCTGTCGGTGATCATTCGATCCGCGTGCTCTTGCGACGGCGGAACGCCCGTTCCTCAAGTGCGAGCGCGGCATTGACGCTTAGGGGAAGGCCGGCTGCCCATTGCACTTCGGCGCGGGTGACCCCCAGATCATAAAGCATGTGATCGTCGAGCGTTTCGAGCCTGACGATGCTGCGCTTCGCCCGCCAGTTGCGGATAAGACGGGTGACCCACGAAGCACCGCCGGTTTCGCCAATCGAAATGGCACGAGTGAGGGTATATTCGCGCATTTGAGAAAATCCTCCAACGGCCGCGAGAAGACCCATTCCTCTCGCGTTGCGCCACCCGAAAGCGGCGCGACGACATATCCGTGATGGTGTTGATCTATAACTTTTCCGATTGATCAGTCTAACGAATATGTTTTATGGTACCTATCAGTTTCCTTGATCAAAACCTGTCAGCAATCATGATCCCCAATCTCGATATCGACCTCCTCAAGACCTTTCTTGCCATCGCCGATACGGGCAATTTCACGCGCGCCGCCGAAGAGGTGAACAAGACCCAGTCGGCCGTCTCCATGCAGATGAAACGGCTCGAGGAACTGGTCGGCCGTCCGCTTTTTGCGCGTGACGGGCGAGCCAGCCGGCTTACCGCCGACGGCGACCGGATGATCGAATATGCGCGGCGCATCACCCAGATCAATGACGAGGCGGTGTCAGCTTTCACCAAGCCGGAACTCAGCGGGCGATTGCGTTTCGGCATGCCGGATGATTATGCCGATCGCTTCCTGCCGGAAATTCTCGCCCGCTTTTCGCGCACCCATCCTCTGGTGACGGTCGATGTCGCCTGCATGAACAGCACCGATCTCTACGAGGCAACAAAGCGCGGCGAGATGGAACTGGCGCTCGTCACCTTCGGCTGCGATATCGTCACCGGCGAGCCGGTGCGCCGCGAGCCCTTGGTGTGGATTACTTCGGCGCGGCACAGCGTGCATCTTCTCGAGACCTTGCCGATTGCGAGTCCGCATTGCGAATGGCGCACCATGGTATTGCGGGCGCTCGAATCGCAGAATCGCAAGTATCGCATCGCCTATTCGAGCTCGAACTCGAATGTCGATCAATGCCGCCGTGCAGGCGGGGCTTGCGATCGGTGCGGTACCGCAAATATGCGTCAGGCCGGGCTTGCGCGTGCTTACCGAAAAAGACGGGTTTCCCGATCTCGGTTCCTTCGAAATCGGTTTGGTGCGGAAGCCAGGCCGCCCAAGCTCGGCTGGCGAGGCGCTCGCACGGCATGTGATCGAAGGGCTTTCCACCAAGCCGCAAGCCATGATGGCAGCGGAGTAACCATGGCGATCAAGACCGCGCTCACCGAGCGTCTGGGAATCACCCATCCGATCCTGCTGGCGCCGATGGGTGGTGTTGCCGGCGGCAGGCTTGCGGCAGCCGTCACAGCAGCCGGCGGATTGGGCATCATCGGCGGCGGCTATGGTGATCCGCGCGCCGGCTATGGCGGCGAAGCCTGGATGGAGCAGGAATTCCGTGCAGCCGGCAATGCGCGGATCGGCGTCGGCTACATCACCTGGAGTCTCGCCAAGTTCCCGCAGCTTCTCGATCAGGCTTTGGCGCGCAAGCCGCAAGCCTTCGTATTGTCCTTCGGCGAGGAGACGCTGTTCGCCGACAAAATCAAGGCATCGGGTGCCGAACTCATCTGCCAAATCCAGGATGTCGAAGGTGCGAGGCGTGCGGCAGCAGCCGGCGCCGACATCATCGTCGCGCAAGGCAGCGAAGCCGGTGGTCATGGCAAGACGGCGCGCTCGACCTTCGCATTGGTGCCGGCGGTGGTCGATGCGGTTTCGCCCATTCCCGTCGTTGCAGCGGGCGGGGTCGCCGATGGGCGCGGGCTCGCAGCGGCATTGATGCTCGGCGCGGCAGGCGTGATGATCGGCACGCGGTTCTGGGCGACCGAAGAGGCGCTGGGCTCGGCCAATGCGAAGTCGCTGCTCGTTTCGGCCAAGGGCGACGACACGCTCAGGACGCGCATTTTCGACGTCATCCGCGAACTGGACTGGCCGGAGGAATATTCCGGCCGCGCTATCGCCAATGATTTCAGCCGGCAATGGCATGGGCGGGACGAAGCTCTCGGCGCGGCGATCGAGACTGAACGGGATCGCTACTGGTCCGCGGCCAAGGCCGGCGACACATCGGTCGCGGTGGTGTTTGCCGGCGAAGGCCTGGACCTCATTGGCGACGTTCGGCCGGCAGGCGAGATCGTTCGGGAAATTGCCGAAGAGGCGGAACTACGGCTAAGAGCCTACCGATAAGGTTGCGTCCGCCCATTGGCGCAACTTATAAGCGAATGCCTCTAGAACGCAACAGGAACATCGTACGGGCGTTTCGTGAGGTCGGGCTACTCCCATACCTAAAATCCTAGAAAACCTCTGTGCGGCTTTCTACAGCCCGGGAAACGGCATGTCAAAGTCCTCAGATTCCACTAAGCAGGAATCTCAATAGGCAAAATCGCGGTATACGCGAGTAATGTCCCCTCTCCACGACCCATGGTAGAGTGCCAACAGGTCCTCAGCCGGGGTGCGGCCGGAAGCGACGATCTCATCCAGGACATCAAGGAAGGCAGCCTCGCTCCTGCCTTTGCACCCGGTCTTGGCGCGCTTTTCGAGGCCGGCGCGCGACAGTTTGAGCATGTCACGGGCGACATCGCGAACCGAGCGCCCGGCAATCCTGGCATTGAGTGCCAGCTTGGGAACCTGATCGCGTACATCCTGGCGCTGCTCGGCAGTCCAGTCCTTCACCAGATCCCAGGCTGCATCGAGCGGACCCTGTTCATAAAAGATACCCGTCCATATTGCCGGAAGCGCGCAAAGCCTGCGCCAGGGACCGGAATCGGCGCCGCGCATTTCGAGGAAGCGCTTGAGGCGGACCTCCGGAAAGATGGTGGTGAGGTGATCCAGCCAGTCCTTCATGGTCGGTCGCCAGCCGGGCAATTGCGGCAGCTTGCCTTCCATGAAGCGGCGGAAACTCTCGCCGGCGACATTGTGATATTTCCCGTCGCGATAGACGAAATACATCGGCACATCGAGGGCGTAGTCGACATAGCGCTCGAAGCCGAAGCCCGGCTCGAAGACGAAGGGCAGCATGCCGGTGCGGTCGGGATCGGTATCGCGCCAGATTTCGGAACGGAAGGTCTGGTAGCCGTTGGGCTTGCCTTCGAGAAACGGTGAATTGGCAAAAAGCGCGGTGGCGATGGGCTGCAGCGCGATCGAAACGCGCATCTTCTCGATCATGTCGGCTTCCGAGCCGAAGTCGAGATTGACCTGCACCGTACATGACCGGAACATCATGTCGCGGCCATAATGGCCCATCTTGTCCATATAGGGCGCCATGATGGCATAGCGGCCCTTGGGCATCACCGGAACTTGCGCGCGCGTCCAGGTCGGCGTCACGCCAAGGCCTAGGAAGCCGATGCCGAGCTTATCGCCGATCTCGCGCACCTGCTGGAGATGGTCATTCACCTCCTCGCAGGTCTCATGCACATCGCTCAACGGCGCGCCGGACAATTCAAACTGGCCGCCGGGTTCGAGCGAGACCGAGCCAAGCCCGCGCGGATCGCTCAATGCGATGATGTTGTCGCCTTCATAGACCCCGGTCCAGCCGAAGCGGTCGCGCAAGCCTTCGAGCAAGGCCTTGATCGAGCGCGGGCCGTCATAGGGCACCGGCGCCAATGTGTCGGTGAGGAAGGGGAATTTCTCGTGCTCGGTGCCGATCCGCCATTTGTCCTTGGGCTTCGAGCCCGCGGCAATGTATTCGACGAGCTGGCCGGGTGTTTTCGACAGGGGCGCGGGAATCGTCAGAGTCGGGTGTCGGGCCGCTCACGTAATTAGTCCTTGGGTTGCCATCGCCCTGCGATTTAGGCGGGCGGCAAAGACCCTGCAAGCCAAAGAATTTGGACGATCCATCAGCGTTCTTGATGCCAGTCGCCAAGCTTTGCCTGGATCAGGGTCAGCGCCGCGACGGCGGCCGTGTCGGCCCGCATGATGCGGGGGCCAAGCGAAATGGCGGTCGCGGCGGCCGTGGCTTTGAGCATGGCGCGCTTTTCCTCGCGTGAAGCCGCCTTCCGGGCCAATGAGAACGGCTGCCGGCAGGCTCAGAGCCCTCAAGGGCGGCAAGGGGATCGTGAACCGGCGCCGTTTCGTCGCAAAAGATCAGACGCCGCGAGGCCGGCCAGTCGGCGAGGATGTCGGTCAGACCTGAGGCTCGACGATCTCCGGCACGAAGACGAGATTGCACTGCTCGGCCGCCTCGATGACATTGGCACGCATGCGATCGAGATTGACCCGCTCGGAAATCGGTGCGATGGGTCAGCACCGGGCGCAAGCGCCGCGCCCCCAGTTCGGTTGCCTTCTGCACCACATAGTCGAGGCGGGCATGCTTCAAAGGCGCGAAGAGATAGTCGATATCGGGCGGGGGCTTCACATCGGCAAGATTGCGCTCGCAGCGCAAGGTCGCATGCCGCTTGGTCACGGTCGCCAGGTGCGCCAGCCACTCGCCATCCGTGCGCATTGAAGACGCGAACCGGGTCGCCGGGCGCCAATCGCAGGACGTCGCCAGATAGTGGCGCTGGTCGTCCGACAGCTCGATTTCGCCATGCCGCGCCAGGCCGTGATCGAGGAAAAGGCGCGGCGCTGGCTTCATGGCGGGAGACGGCCCTCTGGCTTTGCGGCAGGCTGGTGCGCCGCGCAGGGGCCGCCAGTGGAATCGTTGCGGAATGCCAGATACATGTTGGCGCACCGGAATTCTCCCAAAAGTGCTCACACTTTGGTCCGGTGCGCTGACGCGCCCCATGAACAATGCGAGCGGCCAGGACATCAAGGTTGCGGATGCGGCTTCGGGCAACTGGGTCGACCGGTGGGTGCCCGGAGCTTTGCGCCCCTATGCGCGGCTTACGCGGCTCGACCGGCCGATCGGCTGGTGGCTGCTCCTGCTCCCTGCTGGTGGGGCCTGGCCTTGGCCAGCGTCGGCCAGGGCGGCAGCCGCCCAATCTCTCGTATGCGCTGCTCTTCCTGATCGGCGCCATCATCATGCGCGGCGCCGGCTGCACGCTGAACGACATCGCCGATCGCGATTTCGATGCCAAGGTGGCGCGCACCCGGTCGCGGCCGATCCCGGCGGGCCAGGTCAGCGTAGCGCCGCCATCGCCTTCCTGGTGCTCCAGGCCTTGTCGGTTTCGTCGATCCTCCTCCAGTTCAACGGCTTCACGGTCCGGCTCGGCATCGCCTCGTTGCTCCTCGTCGCGATCTACCCGTTCATGAAGCGGTTCACCTACTGGCCGCAGTTCTTCTTAGGGCTTGCCTTCAACTGGGGATGCCTGGTCGGCTGGGCGGCGATCACCGGCGGCCTCGCGCTCGCGCCCCTCCTTCTCTATGGCGGCGGCATCGCCTGGACGCTTGCCTATGACACGATCTATGCGCATCAGGACATCGAGGATGACGCGCTGATCGGGGTCAAATCGACGGCGCTCAAATTCGGCACCCGCTCGCCCATCTGGATCGGCGGCTTCTTCATCGCCGCACTCGTGCTGATCGATCTTGCCGTGTGGCAAGCCCAAGGCGGGGCTGCTTCGCATATCGGTGTTGCCGCGGCCGCAGTCCTTGCCCTTTGGCAAATGCTGCGGCTCGACATAAATAACCCGGAGCGATGCCGCGCGCTGTTTCGCTCGAACAAGTATTTCGGCCTGCTGATCCTGGCAGGCCTGGTGATCGATGGATTGACTGGATGAAAGACGAACTCCTGACGCTCGCCGCCGATCTCGTGGCGCGCGCCAAACGCTTAGGCGCCAGCGATGCCGATGCCATCGCCATCGACCGGCGGACCATCGATGTGGCAATCCGCGACGGCGCCACCGAACAATTGGAACAGGCCGAAGGTCGCGAGGTGGGTTTGCGGGTGTTTGCCGGCAAGTCGTCGGCGATCATTTCGGGCAGCAAGCTCGACC
The DNA here is from genome assembly GCA_963805405.1 of uncultured Alphaproteobacteria bacterium. Lineage (GTDB taxonomy): Bacteria > Pseudomonadota > Alphaproteobacteria > Rhizobiales > Aestuariivirgaceae > JAEUMG01. Next base: position 65,678 of record CAWDUC010000008.1, read on the forward strand.
CCGACAGTCTCGAGCGCATGGCTGAGCGCGCCGTGACGATGGCACGCGCGGCACCACCTGATCCGTTTTCCGGCCTCGCGACACGCGATCAATTGACGCGAGAATTTCCTGATCTCGATCTTGTCGCTGATACTTTGCCGGATGGCGATAAATTGCGTGCGCTTGCAACCGAGGCCGAAGCGGCGGCACTCGCGGTCAAAGGCGTCAGCAAATCAGGGGGCGCCGATGCGAGCGCCAGCAAGCGTCACTATGCACTCGTCGCATCCAATGGATTTTCCGGCTCCTACAGCCGCACCGGAACGTCCTTAAGCGTTTCGGCCATTGCCGGCGAAGGCACGGGCATGGAGCGGGACTATGATTTCTCGGCTGCGGTTTACGCCAAGGACTTGAAAAGTGCCGAAGAGATCGGAAGCTCGGCGGGTCGTCGCGCGGTGCGCCGGCTCAAGCCGCGCAAAGTCGAATCGCAGGCGGTTCCGGTCATCTTCGACCGGCGCGTCGCGGCAAGCCTCGCCGGCCATCTCATCGCCGCGGCAATGGGACCTTCGATCGCGCGCAAGACCAGTTTCTTGCGCGACAAGCTCGGGCAGCAGATATTTCCATCATCGATCTCGATCATCGATGATCCGTTCCGGCCACGCGGACTTGCCTCGCGCCCCTTCGATGCCGAAGGGCTGAAAGGCAGCCGCCGCGCCATCATCGATGAGGGCGTCCTCACCGGCTGGTTCCTCGACCTGCATGCAGCGCGCCAGCTCGGGCTTGCTCAACCGGCAACGCCGCACGTGGATTGTCCGGTCCGCCCGGACCTTCGTCGACAAATCTGCATATTGCGCCGGGCGCGGCGACCCCCGCTGCCTTAATGCAAGACATCACGCGCGGCCTCTATGTCACCGAGCTGATTGGAAGCGGCGCCAATATCGTGACCGGCGATTACAGCCGTGGTGCTTCCGGATTCTGGATCGAGAATGGCGAACTCACATTCGCGGTGAGCGAGATCACCATCGCCGGCGACCTGCCGACCATGTTTGCTAACCTTACAGCCGCGAACGATCTCGAATTCCGAACCAGCAGCAACGCGCCGACTTGCCGCGTGGAGGGCCTCACCATTGCCGGCGCCTAGTGTGATTGCCGATACCGACGATGATCTCGAAATCGCCACCGCGGCGGTGGCGAAGGCAAGTGTTGTGGCGCTCGATCACTGGAAGCGCGGGCCATTGCATTGGGACAAGTCCGACGGTTCGCCGGTGAGCGAAGGCGATATCGCCGTCAACCAGGTTCTGCATGAGGCGCTCGGCAGAACGCTTGCCAGTTACGGTTGGATTTCGGAAGAAACGCCGGACGATCTATCGCGCCTCCACAAGCAGCGTGTATGGATCGCCGATCCGATCGACGGCACGCGCGATTTCATCGCCGGCGGCATGGACTGGTGCATTGCGCTCGCGCTTCTCGAAGAAGGTACACCGATCCTGGCGATCGTTTCCTGTCCGGCGCGCGAAGAACTCTTCATCGCAAGACGCGGCGAAGGTGCCACTCGCAACAATGTGCGTCTCAAGATGGCTGATCGTTTGCATCTCGATAATGCGACGATCGTTGCCAATCGCAGCGTGCTCGCGCGTCTCGGCAAAACGAGCGGCAGCGCGCCCAACCTGGCTTTAAGTCTAGACTTTGCCGGATCGCGGAGGGCTACCTTGATGCGACCGTCGCCACGACGCCCAAACATGATTGGGACCTGGCGCCGGGCGATCTCGTGGTGCGCGAGGCCGGCGGGCGGGTGAGCACGGCCGAAGGCGCGGCCTTCCAATTCAATCGCCGCGAGACGCGGCAGGCAGGGCTCATCGCCGCGCCGACGCGCCTGCACCAGGACATCGTCGCGAAATTGAGGGCCACATGAGCACCAATGACAAGCCTGGCAAGCAATTGCTGCATCTCGTCTTCGGCGGCGAACTGGCGTCGCTCGACAAGATCACATTCAAGGATGTGAGCCAGCTCGACATTGTCGGCATCTATCCGAATTATGCGGCGGCTCATGAGGCATGGCTCGGCAAGGCGCGCGCAACCATCGACAATGCGCAGATGCGATACTTCATCGTGCATCTGCATCGCCTGCTCGATCCGGCGAGCACGGCGCAGGAGACGGAGTAGGAAACAACCCGGCCCTTTCCCACTCCCACAAGGGAGACGGAAAAATCAGATCATCCCCTGGCGCTGCAATTCGCCAAGCCGCGAATTAACAATGCGCGTATCGGCACGTGCAAGCAGGTGGCGCGCCTCGTCGCAATCGCGATGCATCTGAACGACGAGTTCATCGATCGAAGTGAATTTCTGGTCGGGCCGGATCAGCGCGACGAATTCGACGAGCAGCTTGCGGCCATAGAGATCGCCCGAGAAGTCGAGGATGTAGACTTCAAGAAATGTCCGGTCGGTATCGAAGGTCGGCCGCTTGCCGAAATAGCCGGCGCCCAAGCGGCGCGGACTTCCCGGCATTTCAGCGTCGCGCACGAAGACGGCATAGATACCTTGCAACGGCTCGACGCCCTCATCGACGACAATATTGGCGGTGGGGAATCCGATCTCACGGCCACGATGGTCGCCATGCACGACCTCGCCCAGGACCATCCAGTTATAGCCAAGATCATGCGCGGCATCGTCGAGGCGTCCGTGGCCGAGCGCATTGCGCACCGAACTCGATGAGAAAGGAGCAAGGCCATTGTCGTCGGTCACCTGGTCTACGACGGTCGTGGTGTAGCCGTGCTGGTGGCCCAATTCGCGCATCGTATCGGGGCTGCCCTTGCGGCCCTTCCCGAAGTGGAAGTCATAGCCGGTCACCAGATGGCGCACACCCATGCGCTTGACCAAATAGTCTTCGACGAATTCGTCCGGCGGCAAGGATGCGAGCTTTGCGTCAAAGCGGAAATCGAGCACGAAGTCGAGGCCGAGCGCTCCGGCCAAGCGTGCCTTGAGCGGCAAGGGGGTCAGGCGGAAGACCGGTTCGGCGGGGCGAAAGAAGGTGCGCGGGTGGGGTTCAAAGGTAACGAGGCCCTTGGCGGCAGCCGCCGGCGCCTCGGCCAGCGCCGTGCCGATCAGGCTCTGGTGACCGCGATGCATGCCGTCGAAATTGCCTATGGCAATGGCGGCGCCGCGAAACTCGTCTGGAAATGGCTGATGGGCGTGGAGAAGCTGCATGATGGGGTCGACCGAAGGTGCTGAGCCATAGCCCAGCCGGTGCGCGGCGTCACCAAGAGAGACGCGGCATGCTTGCCACGATGCGGGCATGGGGCGATGCGCCCTTGGCATGGGCATGGGCCTCGTCCGCGGAATCATCGCCGAGCATGATGCCGCCGGTGATGAACAGGCAGTCGATGCCGTAGTCGGCGGCACCCTTGACGTCGGTCTCAGGGCCGTCGCCGATCATCAGGATGTCGCGCTTGGTAAAGCTCCGCTTGGCAAGGCGGGAAGCCTCGGCGACCGCGAGTTCGAAGATCGGGGCATAAGGTTTCCCCGCCATGGCGACGCGGCCGCCCTTCTTGGCATAGAGGTCGGCGATTGCCCCGCCGCAATAGATCAATCGGTCGCCGACACGGACGACCTTGTCCGGGTTGGCGCAGATCATTTCGAGATCGCGGGCACGCAACGCGTCGAGAAGCGCCTCATAATCGGCGAGGCTGTCGCGACGGTCGTCGCGCAGTCCGACGCAGACGATGACGGAAGCATCCTCGATCGAGCCGTGCGTCACGTCGATCCCCGCCATGACGGAGACGTCGTGCGGAGGGCCGATATGGTAGATCGACTTTCCGGAATGGCGCGCGACGAGGTGGCGGGTGACTTCGCCGGACGTGACGATTGCATCATAGGCAGCTTCGTCGACGCCAAGACGGTTGAGCTGTTTCTTCACCTCACCCGAAAGCCGCGGCGCATTGGTGACGAGCACGACATGGCCGCCATTGGCGCGATGCTTGCGAAGGGCTCCGACCGCATCGGGAAAATTGCGCTGACCGTCATGGATCACACCCCAGACATCGCACAGCCATAGCGGATAGCGCCGCGACAGCTCGTCCATCAAGACTTGATCAGGCAGCGCGGGCGGCCCGCTGCTTGTCGGTCGCAACATCGGCACGGACAAGACGCGGCGGCGCGAAGTGGCGGCCGCTGGCGAAGACGCCGATGCGCTGCGCCTGTTCGAGATCGCGCGCTTCCGCGACATCGGAAACGACAATCAGGAAGCCCGATTTCGCCGCAGCCGTCAGCACCTGCGCGAACGAAGCCAGAAGCTGTGCCGGGCAGATGAGGAAGCGAACATTGAGTTCGCGCAAGGCGGGTAGATCGGCCGACATCGGCCGCGAGAAGGACAATGCCAAGGTGGAACCGCGGCGCGCGAGCTGGGCCAAGCCTTCCATGCCGGAAGCATCGAGCTTGCTCAGATCCTTGTCGGAGAGTTCGAAGACCAGCGAATTCGCCATGCCGCGATCGAGATCCTGCAAGGCTTCGAGCGACTGCAATTCCTGGGCATCGCCATAGGTGTTGAGGCCAAGCGGAATGAAAATGCGCGTATTGGGCCGGCGCTGGACGAGGCGGTTTGCCACGCGCATGCAGCGCTCGAGCGCAAAGCGATCGAGCGCCGGACGCATGCCGCTCTGGTCCGCTTCCGCGGCAAGCGATTCAGCCGTAACGCGGCGGCCGTCGCCCGAGCGCAATTCAACGCTGGCGCGATAATGCGATGTGGTCTTGCCTTCCATCTCGACGACCGGTTCGAGATAGAGATCGAGCTTGTCGGTCGAAAATCCTCCCGCTTCGCGCGCGACTGGTGCCGCAGCAGTGAAGGTCGGCTCACGCGCGGCGCGGCGTGCCTGCTTCTCGGAAATGCCTTTGAGCGTTGATCGCAGCGCCTTCACTTCATCGGCAAGCGATTGGGTCTCGCCACGCGGCGGCGGAGGCTGTGTTTCGAGTGCCTCGAGGCGTTGCGCCAAACGCGTGCGGCGTTCATTTTCCTGGCGGCCGGAAGCCTGAACCTGGAAAAGGCGATCCTTGATGTCAGCGAATTGGCGCCGACTACCGAAGATCGCCGCTATCTGGCCGAGGCTCAGAACAATCAAGCCCGCAGCCACCAGCCATTCGAAGTGAAATCCAAAGCCGAGCAAGGCCAATGCGGCCACACCAATGCCAGCCGCTAACGCGGCCAGCACGCTCGTCATAAGCCAGTCCCGTTGCCTCATCCCCTCAGCCCGCCGGGGCGCGAATCACCCGACGAAGAGAGTACATGACTTCGCGAGTCACGCGCCAAGGGTTTGGCGCGGTTTCTATCAAGCGATGTCCTTCAAGAGCTTCGGCAACTTGTCGGCGAAGATCTCGTCGAACTGTTCTTCCTTGACGATCAATGGCGGAGACAGCGCGATCGTATCGCCGGTGATGCGCAGCATGATGCCATGATCGTGGAAACCCTTCTCCATGGCGTCATAGGCGCGCTTGCCGGGTGATCCGGCAATCGGAACCAAGTCGACCGCAGCGACGAGACCGAGGGTGCGAATATCTTCGACCATCGGGTTGCCCTTCAGGGTCATCGCGGCATCGGCCCACTTGCCCTCGAGACTGCGGGCGCGCTCGAACAGGCCTTCATTCTTGTAGAGTTCGAGCGTCGCGACGCCGGCGGCGGCGGCGATCGGATGGCCGGTATAGGTATAGCCGTGGAAGAGTTCGATCACATGCTCAGGACCGGTCATGAAGGCATCATAGATGTGCTGGCGCACCATGACGCCGCCCAGCGGCACGGCACCGGAGGTGATGCCCTTGGCGAAGGTGATGATGTCGGGCGTCACGCCGAAGCGTTCGGCGGCGAAAGCATAGCCAAGACGGCCGAAGGCGGTGATGACTTCGTCAAAGATCAACAGGATGCCGTGCTTGTCGCAAATTTCGCGCAGACGCTTGAGATAGCCGACGCGGCGGCGGCAGCACGCCGGTTGAACCCGCCATCGGCTCGACGATGACGGCAGCGATGGTCGAGGCGTCGTGCAGTGCCACGAGACGCTCAAGTTCATCGGCCAGATGCGCACCCCATTTGGGCTCGCCCTTGGTGTAAGGCCTGCTCGGCCCGATTGTAGGTATGGGGGAGATGATCAACGCCGGCGATCATCGCGCCGAACATCTTACGATTGCCGGCCATGCCGCCAACCGAGATGCCGCCGAAATTCACGCCATGATAGCCGCGCTCGCGACCGATGAGGCGGGTGCGGCTCGCCTGGCCCTTCATGCGCTGATAGGCGAGCGCGATCTTGAGCGCGGTGTCGGCGGCTTCCGAGCCGGAATTGCAGAAGAACGCGTAGTTGAGATCGCCCGGCGCCAGATCGGCAAGCCGCGTAGGCCAGTTCGAAGGCCTTGGGATGGCCGAACTGGAAGGTCGGCGCGAAATCGAGTTCAGCGGCCTGCTTCTGGATTGCCTCGACGATCGGGCGCGCGGCAATGGCCGGCATTGCAGCACCAAAGACCTGCCGTGGCATCAAGGACTGCCCGGCCCGACATGTCGTAATAATGCATGCCCTCGGCGCGCGCCAAAAGCCGCGGCCGCTTCTTGAAGGCGCGATTGGGCGTGAAGCCCATCCAGAACGGTTCAAGATTGTTGGGCGACGGCTCCCAGAACGCGGCGTCCTGATGCTTGTGCGGTTTGTTCATGCGGGCGGTGCTCCTCGAGCTTGCAAGATGGGGCTCAATAGCAGAGTTGGGGTCCACTAGGAAATGCGCCAGCTTGGCGTGTTGCTCAGTGCCAGTTCCGTGCTAGACCGGCGTTTTCGGCAGCAAATTGCCGGGGATGGAAGTTCATGGGCTCAGTTTCGAACATCATTGCCGGCGCCTTGATCGGCTTGGGCGTCGCCTCGGCTGGATACATGGCCGGCGATGCACTCATCAAAAGCCGCTCGCCGCGCAATGTCACCGTGAAGGGTCTTTCCGAGCGGGACGTCAAAGCCGATTTCGGCTTTTGGCCGGTGCGTTTTGTGTCCACGGGGCCGACACTGGAAGTGGCGCGAGCCAAGCTTGAAACTTCCGAAGCAGCGGTAAAAGCGTTTCTCCTCGCCAAGGGTTTTGCCGATACCGACCTGTCAGTGCAGAATATCCAGGTCGAGGACCGATTGGCCGGCTACAATGCGCAAGGCACCCCCGAAGACACGCGCTTCGTACTCACTGAAGACATTCTGGTGCGCTCGATCGATGTCCAGAAGCTCGCCGATGCTTCGCGTTCGATCGGCGATCTCTTGCGATCGGGCGTGGTGTTCTCGTCGGACGCCTACAATGCCGGGCCCTCCTATGTCTTCACCAAGGTTGCCGATCTGAAAGGCGAAATGCTTGCGGAAGCGACCAAGCGGGCCCGCGAGGCGGCGCAGAAATTCGCGCAAGGAGTCGGGCGCCAAGGTGGGCGACATCCAGAACGCCAATCAGGGCATCTTTGAGATCAAGCCGGCGGTCGAGATTCCCAATGATCGGCCCGAAAAGCAGATCGACAAGACGGTCCGCGTGGTGACGACGATCACCTATTTCCTCAAAGACTAACGGCCGGGTTTCCCGGCCGTTGTGAGTTCGTTTTCGGTTTGCGCGATCAGAGGTCGCGCATGATGCCGCGGCCATGGCGAAACCGGCATTGGCGCTCCAATTCCCAGAGCGGATCTACGCTGAGCGGCAATTTCATCAAGCGATAGAGTTCATCCCGCGGTACGCCGATATCGCTCAGCATATGGTCTTCGAGCTCGACGAGCGTGCGAAGGGTTTTGCGGCGGCGCCAGTTGATGAAGGGACGGATCAAGCGCGAGAACACGGATGCGTGGTCCCGGCCTTCTGCCTGGGTCAGTGCATAGTCACGCATGGAAATTGCCTTTCAGGTACAATGTCAATATTGTATCGATCTCATGACAAAATTGTTCTTGCAATCAACCGATACAATGCTAATATCCGTCGTCGATTGATACGGTCAAACGGAAAATTGTTACCATGACAAGTTGGTCTCCCGACCTCGCCACGGACAAACCCCGCTACATCGCAATCGCCGACGCAATCGCAGCGGATTTGAAGTCCGGAAGGCTGAAGATCGGCGACCGATTGCCCCCGCAACGGCAATTGGCGTGGAAATTGGGGGTGACGCTCGGGACCATCACGCGCGCCTACCAGGAAGCCGAACGGCGCGGGCTGTTGAGCGGCGAAGTTGGCCGCGGCAGCTATCTGCGTTCGCCCGAACCGGACATTCCGGTCATCGTCGACAGCGCCGATCCGGCCGTGCTCGATATGCAAGTGTCATCGCCGCCACGGGTCATCCGCAAGGCCGAATTCGAGACCGCAATCAAGGAGATCGCCGGGGCCGCGAATTGGCTGGATCTGTTCGATTATCCCTCGACGGCGGGGCGAGAGTCGCAGCGGGCTGCCTGTGCAAAATGGCTACGGCCCTCCGGCGTCAATGTTTCACCCGACCGCATCATGCTGGCAGCCGGCGCGCAAGCAGCGCTCGTCACCACCTTTTCGACCCTTGCCCGGACCGGCGATCGGGTGCTGATCGAACCCCTCTCCTATCCCACCGTACAGCCAATCCTCCGCCACCTTGGCCTGCAGACGCGCCCCGTCGAGGCCGACGCCCAAGGCATCATCCCGGACTTGCTTGAGCAATGGGCAAGGAGCGGAGAGGCCAAGCTGCTATATCTAGTGCCTACCCTGCACAATCCGACGACGGTGACATTGTCGCATGAGCGGCGCCATGCGATCGCCGAGATCGCGCGGCGCCATGGCCTCACGATCGTCGAGGACGATGTTTTCCGGCTTCTTGCCGACAATCCTCCGCCGACCCTGCAATCATTGGTGCCGGAGCGCGTCTATTACGTCTCGAGCCTCTCCAAGACAGTAGCGCCGGGATTGCGCATCGGCATGGTCGTGACGCCTGAAGGCGCCACGGATGCCCTAACCCGGCAGCAACGGATCACCGGCGGCCGGGCAGCCGGTATCATGGCGGAACTCGCCCGCGTGTGGATCGAAACCGGCGTCGCCGACCGCACGCTTACCCAGATCAAGCGCGAATTGGCGGTTCGGCGCGAGGTGCTTTTCGAAGTCATGGGACATCGCAATCCCGGCTGTGCGCCGGGCGCGATGTTTGCGTGGGTGCCGCTGCCCGAACGCTGGGTGCCGACTGAGTTTGCAGCACTCGCCCAGGCGCGCGGCGTCAAGATCACGCCCGGCCCGGCCTTTGCAGTCGACAGGACGGCGCCGCACCACGCCGTGCGGTTGTGCATCGGCGCACCCTCTACCGCCGAGAGGTTGCGTCAGGGCCTAACCGTCGTCGACCGATTGATCGACGAGGAGATCGACGAGCGCTACCAGGCGATGGCCTGAAGTGCAGAAAATCGCGCCATTAACCACTTTTCTCGGCTGCAGGCCTTGACGCGAGCGCAGGGATTCCCTATCTCGACCGCCAACTGCTTAGCACTCTCAAAAATGTGAGTGCCAGCAGACGCCGGAGACCGGTGCGGGGAGATTTCAGGCCGCCTCAGGAAGTCCGGTTCGAACTTCGAAAACATAGCGAACCTTAAAGGAGACATCGCATGAAATTCCGTCCTCTGCATGACCGCGTGGTGGTCAAGCGGGTCGAAGAAGACACCAAAACCAAGGGCGGCATCATCATTCCGGAAACCGCCCAGGAAAAGCCGATGCAGGGCGAGATCATCGCCGTCGGCCCCGGGCCCGCGACGAGAGCGGCAAGCTCATCCCGATCGACGTCAAGACTGGCGACATCGTGCTGTTCGGCAAGTGGTCGGGCACCGAAGTCAAGATCGACGGCACCGAGTTCCTGATCATGAAGGAGTCCGACATCATGGGCGTGCTCGAGGGAAAGTCCGCGTCCAAAAAGGCGGCGTGATCATCCCATTTCCGACCGTCAAAAATTCAATCTGATCTAAAGGAGCCAATACATGGCTGCCAAAGAAGTCCGCTTCGGCGGCGAAGCCCGCGAGCGCATGCTGCGCGGCGTCGACATTCTCGCCAATGCAGTGAAGGTTACCCTCGGCCCCAAGGGCCGCAACGTGGTCATCGACAAATCGTTCGGCGCGCCGCGCACGACCAAGGACGGCGTCACCGTCGCCAAGGAAATCGAACTCGAAGACAAGTTCGAGAACATGGGCGCCCAGATGGTGCGCGAAGTCGCTTCCAAGACCAACGACATCGCCGGCGACGGCACCACCACCGCTAGCGTTCTCGCCCAGGCGATCGTTCGCGAAGGCGCGAAGTCGGTTGCGGCCGGCATGAACCCGATGGATGTCAAGCGCGGCATCGATCAGGCCGTTGCCGCCGCCATCGAAGACATCAAGAAGCGTTCGAAGAAGGTCAAGTCTTCCGAAGAGATCGCCCAGGTCGGCACGATTTCGGCCAATGGCGACAGCTTCATCGGCCAGGAAATCGCCAACGCGATGCAGAAGGTCGGCAATGAAGGCGTCATCACGGTCGAGGAAGCCAAGTCCCTCGAAACCGAAGTCGACATCGTCGAAGGCATGATGTTCGACCGCGGCTATCTCTCGCCCTACTTCATCACCAATGCCGACAAGATGCTTGCCGAGCTCGAGGATCCCTACATCCTCCTCCACGAGAAGAAGCTTGGCGGCCTGCAGGCCATGCTGCCGGTTCTCGAAGCCGTGGTGCAGACCGGCCGTCCGTTGCTGATCGTCGCTGAAGACGTCGAAGGCGAAGCTCTCGCCACGCTCGTCGTCAACAAGCTGCGCGGTGGCCTCAAGGTCGCAGCCGTCAAGGCTCCGGGCTTCGGCGATCGCCGCAAGGCCATGCTCGAAGACATCGCCGTCCTCACCGGCGGCCAGGTGATCTCCGAAGATCTCGGCATCAAGCTCGAGAACGTCACGATCGACATGCTCGGCCGCGCCAAGAAGGTGCGCGTCGAGAAGGAAAACACCACGATCGTCGACGGCTATGGCAAGAAGGCCGACATCCAGGCCCGCGTTGCCCAGATCAAGGCGCAGATCGAAGAAACCACTTCGGACTACGACCGTGAGAAGCTCCAGGAGCGTCTGGCGAAGCTCGCGGGCGGCGTTGCCGTGATCAAGGTCGGCGGTGCCACCGAAGTCGAAGTGAAGGAGAAGAAGGACCGCGTCGACGACGCCCTCAACGCCACCCGCGCGGCGGTCGAGGAAGGCGTCGTTCCGGGCGGCGGCGTCGCTCTGCTGCGCGCCAAGAAGGCCGTCGATGCGATCAAGTCGGATAATCCCGACACGCAGGCCGGCATCAACATCGTGTCGAAGGCGCTCGAAGCCCCGATCCGCCAGATCGCCGAGAATTCCGGCGTTGAAGGCTCGATCGTGGTCGGCAAGGTTCTGGACAAGTCGGGCAATTTCGGCTTCGACGCCCAGACCGAAACCTATGTCGACATGGTCGCGGCCGGCATCATCGACCCGACCAAGGTCGTGCGCACCGCGCTCCAGGACGCTGCTTCGGTGGCTTCGCTCCTCATCACGACGGAAGCGATGATCGCCGAGAAGCCGAAGGACAAGTCTCCGATGCCGATGCCGGGTGGCGGCGGCGGCATGGGCGGCATGGATTTCTAATCCAGCCCTTCAGGCAAGTAACAAAAGAACCCCGGCGGAAACGCCGGGGTTTTTCATTTAGACGGAAACCCCGGCGGAACCGCCGAGCGATCATCCTGTACGCACAGAGCCATTTTTGCGGTCAATCACCGTGACAGCAGGAACGCTGCGCGGCGACATCATATTTGTCATGGTGCCGCCACCATGAGGACGGACTCTCGAGCCCTTCCTCGTCGCGACCCTTCGGCAAGAGATCGATATACATATAGGCCGCCATCAGCATCTCGTCGCCACGCGCGAATGTCGAGTAGGTGTGAAAGATGTCGTCGCCCTGCTTGAGAAAAATACTGTGGCCGGAAAGGTCTTCGATCTCGAAGTCGAGCGGCCGGAAATTGTACTCGGCTTTGCCGGCGGCGATATCATCACGCCTGAACGACACATTGAAGTCGTAGTTGAATTCGCTGCCGAAGGAGGACACCCAATCGAAGCGCCAGCCCATGCGCTTCCTGAATGCCTCGATCTTCGCCAGCGGCGCACGCGAAACGGCGACGAAGCTTGCATCGCGGGCCTGGATGTGGGGCAGCGCGCTATCGACATGATCTGCGCTGAACGAGCAGCCGACGCATCCTTCATCCCACTCGGGCGAGAACATGAAGTGCTGAACGATGAGCTGGCCGCGGCCGGCGAAGAGATCGGCGAGCGTCCGCGAACCGGAGGGCGTGTCAAAATCGTAGCGTTTGTCGACGCGCACCCACGGGAGTGCGCGCCGCGCGCGGGCCAGATCGTCACGCGCCCGTGTGAAGGCCTTTTCTTTTGCGAACAGGTCACACCTCGAAACTAGCGCTTCCGCCTTACCCACCACCGGGTGATCAAACATCACTGTCCTCGTCTACTGATGGATTGATGTTCGCATTCGCCGACTTCATGGGCCTGCATAGGCCTTTTCGAGCGCGGCGATGTCGAACTTCACCATCTGCATCATCGCGGCGAGGACCCGGTCGCGCTTGGCCTTGTCCGGATCACGCATCATTTCCATGTGGCGCTTGGGGATGATCTGCCAGGAGAGGCCGAAGCTGATCCTTGAGCCATCCGCAGGCCTGCTCCTGGCCGCCATCGGCGAGAAGATGAGTCCCAGAGCCGATCGATTTCGGCCTGGTCGTCGCAGAGGACGAACATCGAGAAGGCTTCATTGAACTTGAACATCGGGCCGGCATTCATGGCGACGAATTGCTGGCCGGCCAGCGTGAATTCGACGAGTCGTGACGCGCCCGATTCTTTAGGCCCGATCTCGCCGAGGCGTTCGAATGTGATCGACTTTCGAATTCTTGAAAGCGGCGACGTAATGGTTCGCCGCTTCCTCGGCCTCCTTGTCGTACCACAGGAAGCTCTTGATCTTCTGAAATTCAGCCATGTGCGATCCTCTTACTTGCGGTCGCCGACAAGCGCGAACATCGCGCCCTGCGGATCGATGCCCTGGATGATCCAGGCGCCGCCCGGCACTTCCATCGGTCCGTTGATGACCTTGCCGCCAGCCTTCTTCACCCGCCCGATCGCTGCATCGATATTGCCGACGACAAAGTAGAAGAGCCACATCGGCATCGGCATTTCGGGCATCTTGGTCATGATGCCGCCGACCGCATCTTTTCCGCCCGCGGCAAAAAGCTGATAGACGCCGAGTGGGCCCATATCCATCGCCTCGGTCTTGGTCCAGCCAAACATCTGCGAATAGAAGTCGTAGGCCTTGGGACCATCGGCGGCGCTCAATTCGCGCCAGCCGACCTGGCCCGGCTCCATCGACGGCCCTTTGGGTGTTTCACCGCCCTTGGTGGTGAAGAGATTGAAAGTAGCACCGCCCGGATCGGCAACGACGGCGAAGCGGCCGACGCCCGGGATGTCCTGCGGGAGGACGCTTTACGGTGCCGCCCTTCTTCTTAAGCTCATCGGCCGCGGCATCCACATCCGCAACGCCGATATAGCCGGTCCACATCGGCTTTGCGCCACGCTCGGCGGCTTCCTTGGGGATCGGCATCAGGCCGCCAACCTGGTCCTTGCCCATGGAGAGCATCGTATAGGATTGATCCGGCATGCCGGAATCGGCCGTGTTCCATCCGACGACGGTCTTGTAGAAGGCTTCCGCCGCCTTCGGGTCGGTGGTCATCAGGTCGTACCAAACGAATGATCCCTGGCTCTCGCCCATCACTTCACTCCTTCCCATTTTTCAACGAACGAACAGCAATTCGAGATAGCGGCGCAGATGCGCGAGGCATTGAGTGGCCACGTCCGCTCCATTCTTCGCCTTGGCGAGAATGAAGGCGCCCTGGAGCGTGGCCTGGATGTGGAAGCCTAGACTTTCCGGCGTCCAATCCGCGTCAGCAGCATAGAGGGCTTTTGCGGCGGCAATATCACGGGCGAGCATGTCGACATGCGTCGTCAGATGACTGCTCGCACGCGGTGCGGATCGCCGGGTGGGTTTCGTAGGTTTCCTGCACCAGCGTGCCGAGAAGGCAGGTGAAATCGCGCAAGTTCGCCCTGGAGGATCGCGATGCGGAAATCGACATAGGCGAGGAGCCGGTCGCGCGGATCGGCAAGCGTCTGTGTAGGGCGCGTGGGTGAAGAGCGCATCGGCGCCGTCGGAGAAATGCTGCGCGGCGGCGATTGCCAGTTCTTCCTTGGTCTTGAAGTGATGGAAGAACGAGCCCTTGGTGAGCTCGGCTTCCTCGCAAACATCATCGATGGTGCTGCCAGCATAGCCCCTGGATCGGAAGACCTGGAGCGCGGCATCGAGAATGCGGGTTTTGGACTGGTGGTGCGGATGCATCAGCTTGCACATACCAACTAGTCGGTATGGCGTCAATGACAATTCTTTCACAGGGCGCCGGATTGTCGCCTTGCGAACGTCTTAAGATGTGATCCGTTCCGAACACCGAGTGCCACGATGAACATGCAGCGCCTGCCCGATCCGAGCGAAATCCAGCGGATCCTCGAACTCGACCCCGCCCCCCGGCGTCGGCGGCTTCTGCGCCGCATCGCGGCAGGAGCGGTCATTCTTGCCGTCATCGCCGGCGGCGCCTTCTGGTATCGGCAATCGGCGGCGACAGGCGCCGCCACAACCTATCAGACGGAAGCAGTCGAGCGCGGGCCGTTGGTCGTCACAGTCACGGCAACGGGAACCATCGAGCCGACAACGCAGGTCGATGTGTCGAGCGAAATGTCCGGCGTAGTGCGCGGTGTCAATGTCGACAATAACAGCCTCATCAAGAAAGGCGATGTGCTGGCGCAGCTCGATGTCGACCGCCTTGAGGCGCAACTGGCACGCGCCAAGGCAACGCTGGCGGCGAGCGAGGCGCGCCTCATCGATGCGCAGGCAACCGTCGAGGAGCGCAATCGCGCCTATGATCGCCAGGCTTCCCTGCGCAAGAAGGGATTTTCGCCGGAACAGGATCTGGAAATCGCACGCGCGGCGCGCGACCGCGCCGTTGCGGCGGTGACCTCGGCCGAAGCGGATATCGCCGTCGCCAAGGCGGATGTGCATCTCCAGGAAATCGAGATCGCCAAATCGCAGATCCTCTCGCCGATCGACGGCATCGTGCTGAAGCGCAGCGTCGAGCCCGGCCAGACGGTCGCCTCATCATTGCAGGCGCCGGTGCTGTTCACGCTCGCTGAAGATCTGAAGCGCATGCAACTCGAAGCCGAGGTCGACGAGGCCGATATCGGTGCAGTGGCGAGCGGACAGTCGGCAAGCTTCACCGTCGATGCCTATCCGGAAAAAGCTTCGCCGCGCGCATCGAGACGCTCGAATTCTCGCCGCAGACCGTGGACGGCGTCGTCACGTACAAGGCGATCCTGAGCGTCGACAATTCCGAACTCCTGCTCAGGCCCGGGATGACGGCAACGGCTCAAATCACCGTCAAGCAGGTAAGCGATGCATTGACGGTGTCAAACGCAGCCTTGCGCTACGAGCCGCCGAAGCGCGCCGAGCGCCAAAGCCGCAGCCTTTTGAGTTTCCTCGTGCCACGGCCGCCGCGTCTCGAGAGCGCGACAAAGAACGATGCGCCTCCGGCGGAACGTGCCGTTTGGCTTCTCAGGGATGGCAAGCCCGAGCGCATTCCCGTCACCACCGGCGTCAATGACGGCAAACGCACCGAAATCCTGACCGGTGAGATTGCCGCCGGCGATCAGGCGTATCACCGGCGCGCAACAAGGTGCGCAGTGAACAAGAACGATCCGCTCATCGCGTTCGAGGGCCTGACGAAGGTTTATGGCGAGGGCAGCGCCATGGTTCGAGCGTTGGCCGGCGTCGATCTGGTGATTCCGCGCGGCGAATTCCTGGCGATCATGGGGCCGTCAGGTTCCGGCAAGTCGACCGCCATGAACATTCTCGGCTGCCTCGATACTCCGAGTTCGGGGCGCTATCTTTTCGGCGGCACCGATGTCACGCGACTCGATCGCCGGCAGCGGGCGTTGTTGCGGCGCAACTACCTCGGCTTCGTGTTTCAGGGCTACAATCTTCTCGCGCGCACCAGCGCGGTCGAGAATGTCGAATTGCCGCTCGTCTATCGCGGTACGAACAAGGTCGAGCGGCGGCAAAAGGCGTTGCGAAGCGCTTCGCCTGGTCGGGCTTTCCGGTCGCGAGCATCACAAGCCTTCCGAATTATCAGGTGGCCAGCAGCAGCGCGTGGCGATCGCGCGGGCCATCGTCGCCGATCCCTACGTGCTGCTTGCCGACGAGCCGACCGGCAATCTCGACACCGCCCGCAGCCGCGAGATCATGGAACTGCTGATCAGGCTCAATGCCGAACGCGGCCTCACCATCATCATGGTGACGCATGAGCCCGATATGGCCGAGTTCGCGCATCGCACTTTGCGCTTCGTCGACGGCCGGATCGAAACGCCGCTCATGGCGGAGGCGGTCTGATGCTGTGGGAGGCGCTCAAGCTCGCTATCCAGTCGGTCAGCCGCAATCCATTGCGCTCGGTGCTGACCTTGCTCGGCATCGTCATCGGCGTGGCCGCGGTCATCGCCATGGTGACGATCGGCGACGGCACGACGCGCAAGGTCGAAGAAGATCTCTCAAAACTCGGCAGCAACATGCTGGTAGGCAGGCCCGGGCGCAATGTCTTCGGGCCCGGCGGCAACTCCGATTCGCGCTCCTTCAAGGATCGCGACGTCGTAGCCCTGCGCAACGGGCTCACGCATATTCGCGCCATCGCGCCCGTCTCGTCGCGTGCGGCAACGATTGTATCGGGCGCCCAGAACTACAGTACGACGGTGAACGGGACCGATCCCGATTTCTTCATCGCGCAGGACTGGAGCTTCGAAAGCGGCCGGCCGTTCAGCGATGGCGAGATCCGCTCCGGCAGCGCGGTCTGCGTGATCGGCCAGACCATCAAGACGGTGCTGTTCGGTCCGCTCGATCCACTCGGCGAGCGCCTGCGCATCGGCAATGTGTCGTGCAGCGTGATCGGCGTGCTGATCGGCAAGGGCCAGTCGGCGATGGGGACCGACCAGGACAATACCGTCATCATGCCATTGCGCGCCTTCCAGCGGCGCATTTCCGGCAGCACCAATATCCAGACGATCTATATCGCCGTCGCCGAGAAGGAGCAGATCACCGCAGGTTCAGGCGACCGCCGAGCGCATCCTGCGCGAGCAGCGGCGCGTCATGCCGGGCGAGGATGATGATTTCTCGGTGCGCGACATGACCCAGATCATCTCGGCGATGACCTCGACGACAAGCCTGATGACGGCATTGCTCGGCGCGGTCGCCGCCGTGAGCCTGCTGGTCGGTGGCATCGGCGTCATGAATATCATGCTGGTTTCGGTAACCGAGCGCACCCGCGAGATCGGTATCAGGCTGGCGATCGGCGCGCTTGAGGGCCAGGTGCTCATGCAGTTCCTGGTGGAAGCTTTCGTGCTCGCGCTTCTCGGCGGCGTGATCGGGATCGCGCTAGGCCTCGGGTTGGCGGGGCTTGCAGCATACGGGATGCAGATCCCCTTTGCGCCGAGCCCTTATATCATCGCGTCTGTCATTCGCCTTTTCCGGCGTCATCGGCGTGGTGTTCGGATATTTCCCGGCGCGCCGCGCCGCCCGCCTCGATCCCATCGAGGCATTGCGGCACGAATAGCCGGCCAGAGGGCTTAGCGACCGCGCGATGGGTCGCTACCCTGCCCGCGATCGGCGCTTTCGTCGAAATGCGGCTTGCGAGGCTGGCGCGGATCGTCAGGATCCTTCGACTTCTGCTGTTCGCCCGGCTTTTCCTTGATGCCGCCCTGCTGGTCGAGCGGTTTGCGAGCGCGTTCCTGCTTTTGCATGGCAATCTCCCTGAAGCGACCGGGAGATAACGAAGAACGCCGGCCAAGGTTTCGGCCGGCGCTCAATGAAAGGGAGGTGGCGCTTACTGCGTCAGATAGACGGTCTGTTCCTTGGCCCGCCGGTGGCAGCCCATATAGCCATTTTCGGAAGCGTAGACCTTGCTCATCGCCGCTTCTTCAGCCGGCTGCTCGATCTCGGTGCGGATAACGGTCACGGGCTTCATTTCAGGCAAAGGCGCCGGCACCGCTTCAACCGACTTCAATTGCGCGTGGCTCGCATGCATGTCGCAAGCCTGGGCCGGGACGGCAAGGCCAAAAGCGCAGCACCAGCCGCCAGGGAAAGCAAATGCTTGGTCATCCAATTCCCTCCTTGTCAGGCCGACAGGTTAACATGTGCCGGACCGAGGGCTTATCAACAGTCCGTGAGGGCCTAGACCGCTTCGGCGATCCGCCGCGCCAGTTCGACAACGCGGTTGTCCCTGGCCAGCGCGCCGCGCGCCACAAGCGAGGCTTGCGATTTCAGGATCACGCCGTCATCGAGAATCTTGAGCGCATTGGCGGAGAGCGTGGCGCCGGTCGTCGTGATGTCGACGATGGCCTCGGCAATGCCGGCGGCCGGCGCGCCTTCAGTGGCGCCAAGGCTTTCGACGGTGCGGTAGCCGGTCACGCCTTTCTCTGCAAAAAAGCGGCGGGTGAGGTTCGGATATTTGGTCGCGACCCGCAGGCGTCGGCCATGAGTGCGCATAGAAACCGACCGACACATCATCGAGATCGGCCATGGTCGCGACATCGAGCCAGGCGGCGGGGACGGCGACAACGACATCGGCGGGTCCGAAGCCGAGCCGGACAAGCGTCGCGGTCCGCCCGTCTTCAGGGGCAATCGTCTCGTTCAGCAGGTCCTCGCCTGTGACGCCCAGATCGGCCTTGCCGTCGCGCAAGTGCTGCGGCAATCTCGGCCGCCGAGAGCAGCGCTACTTCGATGCCGGCGATGCCTTTCAGCGCGGCGCGATAGAGCCGATCAGATCCTTGGCGCTCGATGTCGAGCCCGGCCTTGGCGAAGAGCGCTTCGGTCGCCTCCTTGAGCCGGCCCTTGGACGGGATCGCGAGGGTGAGCGCGCTCATGCGCTTCTCCCGCTCGCGACCGCCAAAAGCCGATCGCAATGAATGGCGCAGCCGACTGCCGGCACGCTCATGCCTGCGCCCATGTCTTCGAGGAGATCGTCATAGCGCCCACCACCGGCGATTTGCACGGCGTCGCCCGCTTCGACCTGAAAGACGAAGCCAGTGTAATATTCGAGATTGCGCCCAAAGGTCGCCGAGAAATGGAAGGTCTCGACCGGCAAGCCAAGCGCGCGCATCTTCGCGATGCGCTTTGCGAAGCGCGTGGCCGCCGCCTCGAAGCGCTTGCCATGGCCCATGGCGCGACAGGCGGCGAGTGCTGTATCGGGGTCGCCTTCGATCGCAAGGTAATCGTGGATGCGCCGCGCCTCGGCGCGGGTCAATGGGCGCTCCGAGCGATCGGCCGCCTTGTCGACAAGACGCGCGGCGATCTCCTCGACATCGCGGCCGCCGACCAGCGCAAGACTTCTGTTGCTGCAATCGCTCTTCGACCCAGGCCTTCGCACGTCCGAGATCGGCATCGCTCACTGCGTCGACATGTTCGGAGATCGAGGTCCGCAAGCGTACCGCATCGCCAGTGAAAAGATCGAGCGTGTCGCGAAAGGCCTGCGGGCGCCAGAAGTGATGCTTGAGGCGATAGCGCCAGCGTTCAGGAATATCGAAATCATCGAGCAGCGCGCGGAAGAGACCGAGATCGCCAAGCGTGACCTTGACATCGCGAAGCCCCGCCGCGGCTAATGCATCAAGCGTGATCTTGAGCACCTGCGCCTCGGCGGCTTCAGGATCACGGTCGCCCATCCATTCAAGGCCCGCTTGCGCGAACTCGCTCGGCGCCGTCGCATCGGCGGCAAAACGGAAGGCTGGGCCGAAATAGCAATAGCGGCTTTCGGCATCGGCTTGCACCGCATGGGTCAAATGATAGCGGCAGGCCGGAACCGTGATGTCGGGCCTCAGGCACAATTCGGCGCCGGTCGGATCGGCAAAAACGTAGGTGCGGGCGCGGATATCCTCGCCGGAGCGCTCGAGGAAAATGTCAGCCGGCTGAATAATATCGGGCGCGACATAGTCGAAGCCCGCCGTCTCGAAGACGCCCATCACCGCGCGTTCGACGGCTTCCAGCGCGCGTCGCTCGGTTGATGATTTACCGGGCATCACGATTCACGTCGTCCCATAGGGAGAGGTCGGCTCCGGACCAGGTGCGAGGATAGTCTCGAAGGCAGCGCTGCGTGAAGCGATATCTCGCCTCCGACCTTCGCATCGCTCAAGCCGATACCCGCTTCGCCACAGCCCGGCCCGCCGGCTTCATCCACATGGATGTGAAGTATCTCACCCCCCTCGGCGGTCGTCGCAGCTATGCCTATGTCGCCATCGATCGCGCCACCCGCTTCGTCTATCTCGAGGTCCTGCCCGATCGCAAAGGAACAACCGGCGCCGCCTTCCTCAAGCGCTTCCTCGCCGCCTTCCCGCTCGAGGTCCACACCATCCTCACGGACAACGGCGTCGAGTTCACCGACCGCTTCGCCGACGACAAGCCGGGAAAGCCCAAGGGCCAACCCTCCGGCAAGCATCCCTTCGATAAGATCTGCACCGGTCGCGCCATCAGGCATCTGCTCGCCCGTCCCTACAGACCGCAAACCAACGGCCTCGTCGAACGCTTCAACCGCAGGCTCGCCGAGGCCATCCATGCTCATCCCCCCACTCCCGGTCATCAGGGGAAAAACCGCTTCGCCAGCCATCGCGAGCGCGACGACTTCCTCCAGAACTTCGTCAACAATTACAACAAGACCCGATTGCGATGCCTCGCATACAAAGCTCCACGCGAGCTCCTCGACAATCTTTCGGGACACAACACGAAAGCTGGGGTCCATTTCTCGGCAATCGACCTGTTGATCGATGGATCCCGGCTTTCGCCGGGATGACGAAAGAGAATCAGCCACGCCCCAGCGCCTCTTTGACGGCCGCGACGAGGTTTGCTTCCGGCACCGTTACCTGCGCGAGGCGGGTCTCCTTATATTCCTCGCGGCTCTCGATGTTCCTGGCGAGTTCGGCGCCCAGGCGCAGATCCTTGATCTGCACTTCGCCCTTGGCCTTCTCGTCGCCGCCCTGGATGACGGCGAGCGGCGCACCGCGGCGATCGGCATATTTCATCTGCGCCTTCATGCCGGACGTGCCGAGATACATTTCGGCGCGAATGCCGTTCTTGCGCAGGTCGGACACCATGCGCTGGTAATCGCCCTGCCGGTCGCGATCGAGCACCAGCACGATGACGGGCGCCTGCGCGGCGCCGCCTTCCTGCGCCTTGCCGAGCAATTTCAATGCCGCATAGAGCCGCGACACGCCGATCGAAAAGCCGGTGGCCGGAACTTTCTGGCCGGTGAAGCGCGCGACGAGATCATCATAGCGCCCGCCGCCGCCGACGGAACCGAAACGCACGAGCTGGCCGTCGTCATTGCGCGCTTCCATCAGCAATTCGCATTCGAAGACAGGGCCGGTGTAGTATTCGAGGCCGCGAACGACGGAGGAATCATAGCGAACGCGATCAGCGCCATAGTCCGATGCCTTGAACAGCGCGAGCATGGCATCGATTTCCTGCAAGCCCTCTTCGCCGATCTTGCTTCCCGCCACGAAACTCGCATCGAGCGTCGAGCGCTGTTGCATAAGGACAGGCTGGCCTCGATCTGCTTGTCGGTGAGCCCCGCGCCTTTGGTGAAGTCGCCCGATTCATCCTTGCGGCCTGCGCCAAGCAGTTCGCCGACGCCTGCCTTGCCGAGGCGATCGAGCTTGTCGATGGCGCGCAGCCAAGTGAGCTGCGCGTCTTCGCCGGAATGCCGAAGGTCTCCTGAAAGCCGTCGAGCAGCTTGCGGTTGTTCACCTTCATCACATACTGGCCGCGCGGGATGCCGAGCGCTTCCATCGTGTCGGCGGCCATCATGCAGACTTCGGCATCGGCCGCCGGGATTGGCGGTGCCCACCGTATCGGCGTCGAACTGCATGAACTGGCGGAAGCGGCCCGGGCCCGGCTTCTCATTGCGGAACACCCAGCCCTGGCGATAGCTCCGATAGGGCATGGCGAGCGACTGCTGGTTCTCGGCGACATAGCGGGCGAGCGGTGCGGTCAGGTCATAGCGCAATGACAGCCATTGCTCGTCATCATCCTGGAAGGAGAAGACGCCCTCATTGGGCCTGTCCTGGTCGGGCAGGAATTTGCCGAGCGCATCGGTATATTCGATGAAGGGCTGCTCCACCGGCTCGAAGCCATAGGATTCATAGACCTCCTCGATCGTTCGGAGCATGCGCTTGACGCCGCGCATTTCCTCCGGCCCGATATCGCGAAAACCCTTGGCGAGCCGGGCCTTTGGCCGGTTCTGTTTATTGTCGGCGGACATGCCGAAATCCTCATTTCCTGAAGCTGGGGCAGCTTCTATCCGATGGCTTGCCGGGGGGCAATCTCAGGTAACCGAGCGGGCTGCGTGGAACATCGCCTCGCGCGAGCCGATGAAATTGCGGCCGCGCTCGCCGTCAAAGGCGTCGTCGATCACCGAAAGCCAGATTTTGCTGTCGACGCCGTGGTCGCCCGGCCGCCGGGAGACGCCGAGACCGTCCAAGAGGTCCTCGAGCCGCTTAACCCCGGCATCGAGATCATGGCCGAAGATGCGCTTGAGCGCACCGTCGCACAGGTCGCCGCGGCCCATGGCGCTACGCATGACGAGAGGCAGCGAAAAAGAACAGGCGATGCCATGCGGAACGCCATGATGCAGCGTGAAATGATAGGAGATGGAATGGGCGAGCGCCGTCTTGGTGTTGGAGAAAGCCAGGCCGGCAAAAAGGCTCGCGCGCATCAGGCGCGAGCGCAATTCGAGATTGTGCAGATCCTTCGCCAGAGCTGGGAGGCATTCCAACACTTCCTGGGCGGCGAACACGGCATTGTTGGCGGAAACCGGATTGGCATTGGTGTTCCACAGGCTTTCCAGCGCATGGGAGAGCGCATCGAGGCCGGTCGAGACGGTGAGAGCGCGGGGAATGCCGAGCGTGACTTCCGGATCGAGGATCGCTGCTTCGGGAAAAAGCTCGGGGCGCGA
This sequence comes from uncultured Alphaproteobacteria bacterium, assembly GCA_963805405.1. Taxonomy (GTDB): domain Bacteria; phylum Pseudomonadota; class Alphaproteobacteria; order Rhizobiales; family Aestuariivirgaceae; genus JAEUMG01. Next base: position 88,728 of record CAWDUC010000008.1, read on the forward strand.
AAGCGAGTATTTCTTCTTGTTCTTCGTGTCCCAGACAGTGGCCCAGCAGGTGACCTCGCTGCCGGTTCCCGCTGTCGTCGGCACCGCGATGATCGGCGTGCGGCCGAGCTTGTCGGCACCCTTGCCGCTTTCGACGTAATGTCGCACGCGAGCGAAATCCCCATCCGATGCGGCAACGACTTTCGCCGTGTCCATGGCCGAGCCGCCGCCCAGTGCGACGATCACGGCTGGCTTCCTGGAAGCGTTGGCAAATTCTTTTGCGGCGCGGTCGAGGCTTTCATAGCCGGGATTGGGTTCGACATCGCGAATGAGGGCCGCCGGTTCGCCTGCCTCGCGAACAAGCCGCCTGATCATCGTCGTGAACGGCGCGTCGGGATAGGTGACAAGGCAATAAGGACGACCGGCGATCGCCTTGGCGATTTCGCCGAAGCGCCCCGCGCCAAACTCGATCCGCACCGGATTGCGATAGTTCCACATGCCGTCGTCTCCGTCAGAGTGACATAATATTAGTTGAGTTGCGGCACCCTTGACATGCCTGCATCATCCTAAAAAGATGACAATCATGACACGCCAGCTCTTTTTCGCCACGGCCGCCCTCATCTTGATGAGCCCGGCCGGCACTGCAACCGCTGCATCGTTCAACTGCAACTATGCCCAGCTTCCGGCCGAGGTTGCCATCTGCAACAGCCAGCGATTGCAGGACATGGACCAGCAAATGGCGTCGCTCTATTTCCGCCTGAGCAACAATTCGCCGGGCTGGATGGCACGCAAAATCAGATCCGAACAGCGGGCCTGGCTCGGGGGCCGCAATGCCTGCGGCTATGACCAGGGTTGCCTGAGGCGCGCCTATCGCGACCGCATCAACCAGCTGGAAAACTGGGCCGACCAGCTTTAAGGCGATTTGAGCCCAGCGCGCATATCTCGCAGCGATACCGTCTCCCAGATCGCAACGATGACGAGCACGGTCATCGCCAAAGCGCCGAGGCTCAAGGGTTCGAGGTAAAACGCAATCGGGACAAGAAGGGCCAAGAGCCCAAGCCCGACCAAGATGCGAGAGTGGGAAATTGGGTGCGAAAGTCCGCTTGAACAGTCCGACGCCGAGTATGAACAAGGCCGGTCCGCCGAGGATCGCGGCGATCGCCGGCGTTTCGATATGTCCGACGGGATGGGCCAGCACCAATTCGTCCGAAACCGCGCAAACCACAATTCCGGCAATGATCGGTAAGTGCAGATAGGTATAGGAGAGCCGCGCGAGGCGGCCTGGGTCGCTTGCATGTTCGATCGTGTGGGTGCCGCGGGCATGACCGGTGTCGAAATAGATCCACCACATGGCGACGCTGCCAATAAAGGCGACGACGAATGCCGCGATCACCGTCGGGGTCCAGCTCAGTTCGGCGAAGGTCGCACCGGTGACGAGAATGGATTCGCCCAGTGCGATGATGATGAACAGCGCGCAACGCTCCGCCAGATGACCGCCGGAGATGTTCCAGTCGGCCGTGCTGGACCGCCCAAGCCCAGGTACGCCGAAGCCCATCGAAGGCCCGGCATATTCGATGGCAAGCGCGATGAGCCAGAGAAACAGCCTCGTTTCGCGCTCGCCGAAGGCTCCCGCCAGCCAGAAAATACCGGCGGCCGCGAGCCAGATGAGTATGCGCTGGAAATTGCGGGCCAGCGCGGCTTCGCCTGCGTTCCTCACCGCCCAGAGCATGAACAGGGTCCGGCCGACCTGGATGAAGACATGAGCCCCCGAATAGGCGAGCCCCATGGCACCGAAGGCATCGGGAATCGAGGCCGACATGACGAGCCCGGCGAGCATCAGCACCATCAGCATCAGGCGCACCGGCGTTCGGTCGGGATCGAGCCAGTTGGCGGTCCAGGATGTGTAGATCCACACCCACCACACGGCCATGAAAAGGATCGCTGTTTCGATCGCGCCGAGGATCGTCAGGTGGGCGAGCAGCGCGTGCGACAATTGCGTGATGGCGAAGACGAAGACCAGGTCGAAGAACAGTTCGATGAATGTCACCCTGCCCTGCGCTCCAGCCTCGAGGCGACGCAACAGATCATTGTCATGGCCGTTACCGGTCATTTTCGCTCCATTCGAATCGATCTGGGGAGCATTACAGGCTTCGGGGGTCGTTAGAAACGCCGCCGCCCCGCATCTGGGTTCAGATGCAGGGCGGTGAGCGTGTCCTGTTAGGCTGTTTGACGCGAAACCGGCTGATGCGCTTGTCCCGGGCGATCGCTGGTGTTTGTTTTGCCGTCTTCCGGGGTGAGAGCAGTTTGACTCGGAGGGAGTCGAGGAAGAGTAAACGCCAAGCGGCGTCTCGAACTTGGGTTAATCCTTCGTTGAATCGCGCAGCAGCCAATCGGCGATGAGCGCAATCTGATCATCGGCCATCAATGCCGGCGCGTGACCGACTCCGTGGATCGTGGCGAGCGTTGCCTTCGGTCCGGTGATTGTCATCCGTGCTGCCGTATCAATGGTGAGCAGTTGGCTTTCGCTGCCGCGCAGCAGGAAGATCGGGCAGTAGATTTTCTCCCACAAAGCCCAAAGATCAACATCGGCATCGGCCATTTGCGCATAAGGAACCTTGATCGCCGGATCGTAATGGAGGCGCAGGCCTCCATCCGCCTCGCGAACGCTATGGCTGGCAAGATGATGCCATTGCGCGTCGGTCAAGGGGCCGAAGCCCGCATGAATTTCGCGAAGATAAGCCTCAGCTTCCTCTGAACGAAGCAAAATGACGGATCGCGGCCGACATAGGTCTTGAGCTGCGCCAAAGCGCCTGCGAGATGAAGGGGCCGATGTCGTTGAGGACAAGGCGGCGGATCGGGCTGTTCTCTGCCTGCGGAATGAGCATGCCGACGAGACCGCCCATCGAGGTTCCGATCCAGTCGACAGAACCGAGCCGCTGCTCCTTCAGAAATTGCAGCACATGTCCGACATAGGCCGGAACGACGTAGCCCATGAGGGTCGGCAAGCCAGGAACTCGTGCCGCGGCCGACCATGTTGAGAGCGATCACGCGCGCGCCGCGGTGGGAGAGCGCCTTGGCCAGAAAATCGAAATCGCGGGCATTGCGCGTCAGTCCATGCACGCAAATGATCGTCTGCGCCGCATCCGGATTGCCCCATTCGGTATAGCCGAGCGTGACATTGTGCGGCGCTGCAAGCGTATGCTGGGATTGCTTCATGAGATCGTGATGCGGAATTTGGCGGTGAAGCGCTCGCCGGCTTTGACGAGCGGTAAATCCTGGCCGCCCGCCAGCGCATTGGTCGGCGCGGTCATCGGTTCCAGGGCGACAAGCTCCTGGCCTTTCGGCGCATAGACCTGCGCGAAGCGAAAGCCTTGGCCGAATTCGAACGCGATCTTTTGACCGTCGCCAGAAAGTGCAAGCCGCGCAGGTTTGCTTTCCAGCGCGAAGCCATCGTCATAGATCGTGTCGTCGAGCGCATTGTCCCTGGCAGCGAAGCCGGTCCGCTCTCCGGTCGGGATACCGCGCATATCGGGCGTGAGCTTCTGCATAGCAGGCAGATGTAGTCGCCAATTTGCGCGCGGAATGTCGGTCAATCCGAAATAGGGATGGAATCCGAAGCTTATTGGTACGGTCGCCTCTTCGGCGATGACGGTAACAGCGATCGAAAGACATTCCGCAAGCCCGATTTCCATCTCGACCTTGTGCGGAAATGGAAAGACCGAAAGCAAATCACCTGACCAATCAAGCCTTGCGGTCATCGACGACGAGGTCGACTTCGTCACCTGCCAGCGCAGTTGCGCCCAGGGCACCCCATGGATCGGCAAGCCGTTGCCATCGAGATGAAGCAACGGCGATTTGGGATCGAGCAGGACCTCGCGACCGGCCGCCCGATAGCGCATGCCATCAAGGCGATTGGCCCAAGGGTAGAGCAAAGGAATGCCGGCCGTGCTGCCCTTCGCAGCCGCGCTCTCGAGATCATCGATCCGCCGAAGCAGTTCGACACCGCGCCATTTCAGCGACGCGACGAGCATGCCGTAGCCCGGCAGAACGGTTGCCTGAAGCTCTCCGGCGGCGAGATCGACGCGATGGGGATCGTCGATCACGCCTTGCCGACCAGTTCCTTGACGGCGTCGACGACATGATCCGGTTCGAAGCCGAAGTGTTTCTGGAGTTCCTTCAAGGGCGCCGAGGCGCCGAAGGTCTTCATCCCAATGACTTTGCCGGACATGCCGACATACCGCTCCCAGCCGAAGGTCGAGGCCTGCTCGACCGCGACGCGCTTGTTGACCGCGGGCGGCAGGACGCTGTCGCGATAGTCCTGCGACTGATGTTCAAAAATATCCCATGACGGCATGGAGACGACGCGCGTTTTGATGCCCTGCTTCGCCAACTCCTCGTAAGCGTCGATCGCAAGCGTCACTTCGCTTCCCGTCGCGATGATGATGGCATCGGGCGTTGCCGTGTCGCCGCCGGCAAGCACATAAGCACCCTTGGATACGCCAGCGGCCGAGGCATATTTGCTGCGATCGAAAGTCGGCAAGGGCTGTCGCGAGACCACAAGTGCTGCCGGCTCATGGCGCAATTGCATAATATAGCGATAGGCCTCGACCACTTCATTGGCATCGGCCGGGCGAAGGAGAACGAGGCCTGGCATCGCACGCAAGGATGCAAGCTGCTCGACCGGCTGATGGGTAGGACCATCCTCGCCGTCGCCCATAGCGTCATGGGAGAAGATGAAGATGGTTGGCAGTTCCATGAGAGCTGAGAGCCGAATGGCGGGACGTGCGTAGTCGCTGAAGATGAAGAAGGTCGCGCCATAGGCACGAAGTTTCGAGAGGGACATGCCATTGACGATCGCCGCCATGGAATGCTCGCGAATGCCATAGTGAAAATTGCGCCCGCCGTAATTATCCGGCTCGAAATCACCGGCACCCGGAAACGTCAGCACGGTCTTGTTTGACGACCCGAGATCGGCAGAGCCGCCAAGCAGCCACGGAATGTTCTGCGCCAGAACGTTCAGGACCTTGGATGAAGCATCGCGGCCGGCAATGCCTTTGGGGTCGGCAGCGAAGACCGGCAGGTTGCGATCCCAGCCTTCCGGCAGGCGCCGCGTCTGCATCTGGTCGATTTCGGTCGCGAGATCGGGAAACTGCGTCCGATAGTTGGCAAAGAGTGCTGACCAGGCTTCATGCGCCGCCTTGCCACGCGCCCCTATACCTTCCGCGAAGTGGTCCATCACGCCATCGGGCACCAGGAATTTTGCGTCTTCCGGCCAACCATAGGCCTTCTTGACGAGGCGCACTTCCTCTTCGCCCAAGGGCTCGCCATGCGCGGCGGCGGTATCCTGCTTATGCGGAGAGCCATAGCCGATATGGCTGTCGAGAATGATGAAGGTCGGCCGGCCCTTCGTCTTTCGGAATACTTCGAGCGCATTCTGGATCAGACCCAGATCATTAGCATCGCCGACGCGCAACACGTTCCAGCCATAGCCCATAAAGCGCGCCGCGATATCCTCGCTGAAGGTAATCGAGGTGTGGCCTTCGATGGTGATGTGGTTGTTGTCATAGATCCAGCAGAGATTGTCGAGCGCGAGATGGCCGGCAATCGATGCGGCCTCGGAGCCTATGCCCTCCATCATGCAGCCGTCGCCGCAGACGGCGTAGATGTTGTAGTCGAAGATATCGAAGTTAGGACGGTTAAAGCGATTGGCGAGCCATTTCTGCGCGATCGCCATGCCGACGCTCATCGCAATGCCCTGGCCGAGTGGGCCGGTCGTCGCCTCGACGCCAGAGACCAAATGATATTCGGGGTGGCCCGGCGCCTTGCTGCCGATCTGGCGGAAATGCTTGATGTCGTCGAGCGTCACCGAAGGCTTGCCGAGCATTTCATAATCCGCATTGACGGCCTGGGTGCGGGTGAGGAACAGCACCGACCAGAGCAGCATCGAGGCGTGGCCGTTCGAGAGAACGAAGCGGTCGCGATTCGGCCAGATCGGATCGGCCGGATCGAAGTTCATCATCCGGTTCCAGATCGTGTAGACGAGGGGCGCCAAGGCCATCGGCGTGCCGGGATGGCCGGAATTCGCCTGCTGAACCGCGTCGATAGACAAGTGTCCGGATGGTGTTGATGGAGAGAAGATCGAGATCAGCCTTGGTCATGCGGCCTCCGCCGGCTTGGTGACAATCGGATCGCTCCAGCCATCGGGCGGCGCCAGTCGTCTCCGCTTCCTTCGGCCCCCAAGTACCGGGATCGTAAGGATAGACGGGAATATCAAGCTTCAGGACCTCATCGACGATGCGCCAGGCCTCCTCGACATAGTCTTCGCGCGCGAAGAGCGTCTGGTCGCCATGCATCGCATCGCCGAGCAGGCGTTCATAGGCGTCCATCTCATGCGCCCTTGGCTGGCGGGCGGCCACCATCTCGACAGTTTCGCATTCGGTTTCGGAGCCGATCACCATCGTGTTGGCGCCGATCGCAATCGTGACATCGGGGCTGATGCGCAAGCGGCAATAATTCGGTGGAAGCGTGAAATGGCGGAACATGGTGGGCGGGTCCTTGAGACGGACGATGATCTCGGTGCAAGTCACCGGCAGACATTTGCCGGCGCGGATAAAGACCGGCACGCCCTTCCAGCGCCACGAATCAAGCTCGAGCCTGACCGCAGCGAAGGTTTCGGTGTGCGAATTGGGCGCGACGCCCGGCTCGTTGAGATAGCCTTTAAACTGGCCGCGGACATAATTGGCCGCTTCGAGCGAAGGCATCGAGCGCAGAACCTGGATTTTCTCGTCGCGGATCGATTCGGCATCGGTGCGCGCCGGCGGTTCCATGACGAGATTGGTCAGGACCTGGAGGAGATGGTTCTCCACCACATCGCGCAGCGCGCCGGTGCGGTCGTAAAAGGCACCGCGTCCCTGGACGCCGAACGACTCGGCCATGGTGATCTGGATGCTCTCGACATAATTGCGATTCCAGATCGGCTCCAACAGCGAATTGGCAAAACGGAAGAACAACATGTTGTTCACCGGGCTCTTGCCGAGATAGTGATCGATACGGAAGATGTCGCGCTCGTCGAAGACGTTGTGGAGAATTCGATTGAGATTTTTCGCCGAGGCGAGATCGGTTCCGAAAGGCTTCTCGACGATAACGCGCGCGCCGTCGGCGCAGCCGGATTTGCTGAGTTGCTCGATCACGAGTTCGAAAAGTACCGGTGGAATTGCGAGATAGTGGGTTGGATGTTTGACGTCGCCCAGTTCCTTGCGAAGGGTCTGGAACGTTTTGGGGTCGTTATAGTCGCCGTCGACATAGCGCAGCAGGCCACAGAGCGTTTCGAAGGCCTGAGGATCGAGGCCGCCATGATTTTCAAGACTGTCCTTGGCGCGGGCTTTGAGATCCTCCACCGTCCAACCGGCCTTGGCGACGCCGATCACCGGCACCTTCAAGGTGCCGCGCTTGATCATCTGCTGAAGTGAGGGAAAGATCTTCTTGTGCGCGAGGTCGCCGGTCGCTCCGAAGAAGACCAGGGCGTCGGACTGCGTGGTACTCATTTAGCTCTTCTTCTCGATATGGCCGCCGAACTGGAAGCGCATGGCGGAGAGAAGCTTGTCGGCGAAATCCGCCTCGCCCCGCGAGCTGAAGCGCTCGTAAAGTGCTGTCGTGAGGACATTGGCCGGCACGGCCTCGTCTATCGCGGCCTTGATCGTCCAGCGGCCTTCGCCTGAATCCGAAACGCGGCCGGCAAAATTCGAGAGCTTCGGATCGGATAGCAGCGCCGCCGCGGTGAGGTCGAGCAGCCAGGATGAGATCACGCTGCCGCGCCGCCAGACTTCTGCAATGTCCGGAAGATTCAGGTCATACTGATAGTGCTCGGGATCGCGCAACGGCGTCGTCTCGGCATCGACGGCATGGTCGCGCTTTCCGATATCGGCATTTTTTAGAATTGCCATGCCTTCGGCATAAGCGGCCATCAGGCCATACTCGATGCCATTGTGAACCATCTTCACGAAATGTCCGGCGCCGTTCGGCCCGCAATGGAGATAACCCTGCTCCGCCGTGCCGACCGCCTTCTCACGACCCTGCGGTCCGCGGAATCGAGCCCTTGCCAGGCGCCAGTGTCGAAAAGATCGGATCGAGGCGCTTCACGACATCGTCTTCGCCGCCGATCATCATGCAATAGCCGCGCTCGAGGCCCCAGACTCCACCCGAAGTGCCGACATCGACATAGTGAAGCTTCTTGCGGAGCCAGTTCCTTGGCGCGACGAATGTCGTCGATATAATAAGAGTTGCCGCCGTCGATGATGATGTCGCCCGCATCGAGCAAAGGCACAAGGTCGGCGATCGAATGATCGACCACCGCCGCCGGCACCATCAGCCAGATGGCGCGCGGCTTTTCCAGCTTCTTCACGAAATCGGCGAGCGATGACGACGGCGTTGCATTTTCCTTCGCCAGGTTGGCGACCGCGTCGGCATTGCGGTCATAGACCACGCAGGTATGACCGCCCTTCTGCAGGCGGCGAACCATATTGGCGCCCATGCGCCCCAAACCGATCATGCCAAGCTGCATCGAAATTCTCCCCAGGTGAAGCGTGAGACCTAAACGGTGTCTTTGAGATCGCGATAGCGGCGGATCAGTTCGTTGGTGGAACTGTCATGCGCAAGCTTGGGTGGCGTCGTGCTCTCAAGCTCCGGAATGATGCGCTGGGCGAGAACCTTGCCCAGTTCGACGCCCCACTGATCGAAGGAATCGATGTGCCAGATGGCGCCCTGCGTGAAGACGATATGCTCGTAGAGCGCAACGAGCCGGCCGAGCGCAGCCGGCGTCAATTCATCGGCAAGGATCGTGTTGGACGGCCGATTGCCCGCAAATACACGATGCGGGACGAGCCCGTCGGGAGTACCTTCGGCCTTCACTTCCTCCGCCGTCTTGCCGAAGGCGAGAGCCTCGGCCTGCGCAAAGACATTGGCGATCAGGATGTCATGATGCCGGCCGAGCTTGTTCAGCGACTTTGCGAAAGCGATGAAGTCGCAGGGGATGAGCCGCGTGCCCTGATGGATGAGCTGGTAAAATGAATGCTGCCCGTTGGTGCCGGGCTCACCCCAATAGACGGGACCCGTCGCAAAATCGACCTGCGTGCCGTCGAGCGTCACATGCTTGCCGTTACTCTCCATGGTCAATTGCTGGAGATAGGCGGGAAAACGCTTGAGGTATTGCTCATAGGGTAGCACGGCGACGGTCTGCGCCCCGAAGAAGTCATTGTACCAGATGCCCAGCAAGCCCATCAGCACCGGCATGTTCTTGTCGAAGGGCGCGGTCCGGAAATGCTCGTCCATTTCATGGAAGCCGGCAAGCATGGCTTTGAAGTTGTCCGGTCCGATGGCGAGCATGGTCGACAAACCGATCGCTGAATCCATCGAATAGCGGCCGCCGACCCAATCCCAGAATTCGAACATGTTGGCGGTGTCGATGCCGAATTCTGAAACCTTCTCGGCATTGGTAGAGACGGCGACGAAATGCTTGGCCACCGCCTTCGCATCGCCGCCGAGGCCCGCAAGCAGCCAATCGCGTGCACTATGCGCATTGGTCATCGTCTCGAGCGTGGTGAAGGTCTTGGATGAGATGACGAACAAAGTCTCGGCGGGATTTAGATCCTTCGTTGCCTCGACGAAATCAGTGCCGTCGACATTCGAAACGAAACGAAACGTCATGTCGCGCTGGCTGTAGTCGCGCAACGCCTCATAGGCCATGACCGGACCCAAGTCCGATCCCCCAATGCCGATATTGATCACTGCGCGAATGCGCTTGCCGGTATGCCCCGTCCAGGAGCCGTTGCGCACGCGCTCGGCAAAAGCGGCCATTTTCTCCAGAACGGCATGCACATCCGGCACGACGTTTCTACCGTCGACCGTGATGACCGAGCCTTCGGGCGCGCGCAGAGCAACGTGAAGCACGGCGCGGTTCTCGGTGATGTTGATCTTCTCGCCCGCGAACATCGCATCGATACGGGCGCGCAGATCGGATTCATTCGCAAGGTTGATGAGCAGCCCCAGCGTTTCTTCGGTCACCCGGTTCTTCGAATAATCGACATAAAGTCCCGCGGCCTCAAGCGAGAGGCGCGTTCCGCGGGTGGAATCGTCGGCGAAAAGCTCGCGCATATGCACGCCACCGATCGCACGGTAATGGGCTTCCAGCGCTTTCCAGGCGGATCGCGCTGTCGCCGGCTGAACTGCCGCCATTTTTCAGCTTGCCTTCTTGAGCGCCGCGCTCTTCGAAGCAATGACACCAAGAAGCTCGTTCCATGAATTGACGAAAGACTTGGCGCCGTCCTCCTGGAGCTTTGCCGCGAGTACATCGACGTCGATGCCGGCCTTGGCAAACTCGCCAAGTACTTTCTCGCAATCGCCGCCATCCATCGGCACCGGCGCCCCGACCTCGCCGTGATCGGCGAAGGCCTTGAGCGTTCCTTCCGGCATCGTGTTGACGGTGAAGGGCGAAGCCAAGCCCTTCACATACATGATGTCGGAGCTTTTCGGATCTTTAGATCCGGTGCTGGCCCATAAAAGTCGTTGCGCGCGGGCGCCGGAATTATAGGCGCGCTGCCAATTGGGTGAGGCAAGAAGGTCGACATAGGCCTTGTAGGCGCGCTGCGCGATGGCTAGCCCAAGCTTGTTATGAAGCGCATCCGGCACCTTGCCGGCCACCGCGACATCCCAGCGGCTGATGAAGAGCGAGGCGACGGAGGCTACGTCGGGATCGAGACCTGCCGCGATGCGCCGTTCAACACCGCGCATATAGGCCTCGGCCGCGGCGACATAATGTTCGCGCGAGAAGAGCAAGGTCACGTTTACGGGAACGCCGGCAAAGATCGCTTCCTCGATCGCCGGCAGACCTTCCTTGGTGCCCGGGATCTTGATGAAGAGATTGGGCCGCTTGGCGCGAGCGAAAAGATCCTTGGCCGCGGCGAGCGTACTCTTGGTGTCATAGGCAAGCAGCGGCGAGACTTCGAGCGAGACAAAGCCGTCGACGCCCGAGGTCTTCTCCCATATCGGCTTGAAGAGATCGGCGGCCTTGGTCAGATCGGCAAGCGCAATATCGAAGAAAAGCGCTTCGCCAGAGGCCCCCTTGGCCAAGAGGTCGCGGATCGGCGCGTCATAGGCCGTACTGCCCTTGATCGCGTGGTCGAAGATCGTCGGATTCGAAGTGAGGCCTGTCACCGACCATTCATCGATATAGCGCTTGAGCGTGCCGCTGGTGAGCAAATCGTTGGTGATGTTGTCGAGCCACAGGCTCTGGCCAAGGTCGTGAAGCTTCTGCGTCGGTTTCATGTTGTCACCATCGATGTTGTGCGTTGAAGGTGGGCCTCAAGGTTGATTTCGAGAAGTTCGCCAATGCGCGAAATGGTCAGATCGGGCGCCGGATGCGCGGCTTGCGTCGGATCACTGGCAAATTGGCCCTGGCGCGGCCAGATGGTCGTGACATCATTCCCCCAAGACCTCTTGAAGGCACTGAGGATGCGCGGTTTATCATCGATCAGCACATAGTGCCGAGCCGGGTATCGGCGCTTGATGTCGTCCAGGGCGTCCTCCTTGTGGACGTAGATCAGGGTCCGGTCGCCGGCGGCCTTGGCGATACCCGCACGCTCGACCTTGCGCGGCTGGAAGATCGCGTCGCCGTCGGTCAGGATGACTGTCGGCCCCCAATTCCGCAAGTAATTCAAAACATCGAGCGCGCCCGGATAGAGGCGCGCGGCGAAAGGATAGTCGAGAAGATAGGCGGGCAAAGCTAGCAATTCCATGTCACAGGCGCTATCGAGCCACAATTGCTGTGCTGCGCCCAGATAGTCGCGGTAGCCGAGCGCGATGAACAATCCTTCCTGGATGTCCCAATAGCGGTCGCGATAGGAGGTTCCATAACTCACCGCGATGTCGCGGCGGAAGTCCTCGCGTACGCCGTCATTGTCGATCAAGGTGTTGTCGACATCGACAAGGAAGACGATATCATCCCGCGGGGCCGGCACGGCTAGCCCATCGCCTTGCTGACGATCGTCTGCGCTTCCTCGACGATTGCGTCCAAATGGGCGCGATCCTTGAAGCTTTCGGCATAGATTTTGTAGATGTCCTCGGTGCCGGAGGGCCGCGCCGCGAACCAACCGTTTTCGGCCACCACTTTAAGGCCACCGATCGGGGCGTCGTTGCCGGGCGCCCGCGTCAGTTTCGCCGTGATCTTCTCGCCCGCCAGGGTCGAGGTGGTAACGGCTTCGGGCGATAGCTTTTTGAGCTTGGCTCGCTGCTCGGCGGATGCCGCGGCATCGATGCGGGTATAGAGAGGCGAGCCGAAATTGCTTTCGAGGGCGCGGTAGTGCTCGCCCGGATCCTTGCCCGTCTTGGCGGTGATCTCGGCGGCCAGGAGATCCATGATCGGACCATCCTTGTCGGTGGTCCAAACGGTACCGTCCCGGCGCAGGAAGCTTGCACCCGCACTTTCCTCGCCGCCAAAACATTGCGTCCCGTCATAGAGCCCGGGCACGAACCATTTGAAGCCGACCGGAACTTCGCAAAGCGTGCGGCCCAAACTCGCAACAACCCGGTCGATCATACTTGACGACACAAGAGTCTTTCCAACCGAGACATGCGCCGGCCATCGTTCGCGATGGGTCAATAGATACTGGATTGCGACTGCGAGGTAGTGATTGGGGTTCAGCAACCCAGCCGAGGGCGTGACGATGCCATGCCGGTCCGAATCCGGATCATTGGCGAATGCAACGCTGTATTTGTCCTTCAGACCGACAAGCCGCGCCATGGCATAGGGGCTCGAACAATCCATGCGGATCTTGCCGTCATGATCGACAGTCATGAAAGAGAAAGTCGGATCGAGTTCCGGATTGACGATAGTGACATCGAGCCCATAGGTCTCGTTGATCGGTTCCCAATAGGGCCGCGCCGCGCCGCCGAGCGGATCAACGGCGAGCTTAAGCCCGGACCCGCGGATCGCATCCATGTCGACGACGTTCTTCAGGTCCTCGACATAGGGCATGATGAAATCTTCATGATGCGTGGTCGGCGCCTTGGCGGCCAATTCATAGCGGATGCGCTTCACGCCCTTATTGCCATCGCGCAACAGATCATTGGCGCGCTTCTGCACCCAATCGGTGATATCGACATCGGCCGGTCCACCATTCGGCGGATTATATTTGAAGCCGCCGTCTTCGGGCGGATTATGCGACGGCGTGATCACAATGCCGTCGGCCCGCGGACCCTGGTGATCGCGATTATAGACGAGGATGGCGCGCGAGATGACCGGCGTCGGCGTCACGCCTTCATCGCGCTGGATGATCGTTTCGACCTCGTTGGCGGCGAGCACTTCCAATGCCGCGCGTTGTGCCGGGCTCGACACGGCATGGGTGTCCTTGCCCATATAGAGCGGACCTGAAATGCCCTGTGCCTTACGATACTCGCAGATCGCCTGAGTGATCGCGAAAATATGCGCCTCGGTGAAAGTGCCGTTGAATGGCGTGCCGCGATGGCCGCTAGTACCGAAGCTCACGAGTTGGGTCTGGTCGGAAACATCGGGCGTACGCTCGTGAAATTGCCGGTCGAGATCGGCAATGTCGACAAGCATGCTCTTGGGTGCGGGCTTGCCCGCCAGTGGCGAAATCATCTCTGCTCCTCGTCTTCGCCGGCGTTCCGCTTCAACTGCCGGGATCCGTCGGGATACCCTCCCGCTTGTCGGGCACCGGACACGGCTTCGCGCCCCAGATGCCTTTGGCGTATTGCGCGATGGTGCGGTCGCTTGAGAATTCACCCGAGTTCGCAATATTAAGGATCGCCATACGCGCCCAGCCCTGCGGATCGGCATAAAGATCGACCAAACGCTGGTCGGCTGCAAGGTAGGATTTGAGATCGGCGAGATGCATGTAAAAATCGCCATGCGTCAACAGCGTGTCCCGCAAGGGCTCGAAAACGCCGGGTTCGTTGCGGCTGAAATAATTCGAGAAAATGAGATCGAGCGCGGCGCGCGTCTCCGGATCGTGATCATAGTGCCAGTGCGGATTATACCAGCCGCGGCTGTCCGTCACCTGCTCAGCGGTGAGGCCAAAGAGGAAGAAGTTCTCCTCACCCGCAGCCTCCGCCATTTCGATGGTGGCGCCGTCGCGTGTGCCGATGGTCAGCGCGCCGTTCATCATGAACTTCATGTTGCTGGTGCCGCTAGCTTCGTAGCCCGCGGTCGATATCTGGTTCGAGACATCAGCCGCAGGGATCAACTGCTCGGCAAGGCTGACGCGGTAGTCCGGCAGGAAGACTACCTTCATGCGTTTGTTCACAGCCGGATCGCCGTCGATGGTGCCGGCAAGGTTGTTGATGAATTTGATGATGACCTTGGCGAGCCAATAGGCCGGCGCTGCCTTGCCGGCAAAGACGAAAGTCCGCTTGGGCATGTCTATCGCGGGATTCTGCTTGAGCCGGTCATAGAGCACGACAATGCGCAATGCATTCAGTAACTGGCGCTTATATTCGTGGATACGCTTGATCTGGCAGTCGAAGATTGTTTCGGGATCGAGTTCAACATCCGAAGTTGCCTTAAGCCAATTGACGAAGCGAATTTTCGCAGCATGCTTTGCGGCAAGAAAGCCGTCGCGAAAGGCCTTGTCATCGGCCAAAGGCTTCAGCTTCTGCAATTCGGACAGATCGACAATCCAGCGATCGCCGATCGCCTCGGTAATGAGAGCGGCCAGCGGCGGATTGGCAGCCAGTAGCCAGCGTCGCGGTGTGACACCATTGGTCTTGTTGGAGAAGCGTTCCGGGAACATCTCCACGAAGTCCTTGACGGTCACGGTCTTGAGCAGTTCGGTGTGGATCTTGGCGACACCGTTGGTGCTGTGGCTACCGAGAATGGCCAGATGCGCCATGCGTACTTTGCGCGTTCCGTCCTGATAAATGAGGCTCATGCGCCGCACCCGCGCTTCATCGCCGGGAAATTTTGCACGCACGTCGTCGAGGAAGCGCCGGTTGATCTCGTAGATAATCTCGAGCAAGCGCGGCATCATCAATTCGAACCAGGCAACCGGCCACCGTTCGAGCGCTTCGGGCAGTAATGTGTGGTTGGTGTAGGCGAGAGTGCGTGTCGTAAGATCCCAGGCATCGTCCCAGCTGAGATGGTCCTCGTCGAGGAGAATGCGCATGAGCTCCGGCACCGTCATCGTGGGATGGGTGTCGTTAAGCTGGATTGCCACCTTATCGGGAAGAGTCCGGATATTGCTGTTGTGCAGCCGGAACCGCCGCATGAGATCGGCGACCGAGCAGGCGGCGAGGAAGTATTCCTGGACGAAACGCAGGGACTGTCCCTGGCTCGTCGAATCGTCGGGATAGAGCACACGCGTCACGGATTCAGCGGCGAGAGTCTCGGCCAGGGCGCCGACGAAATCGCCGCTGCTGAATTCCTTGAAATCGAAATAGTCCGGTGCGCCAGCAGCCCACAGGCGCAGGGTATTTACCGTCTTGCAACCATACCCGACGATCGGCCGATCATAGGGGATGCCGAAAAGGCTCGATGGCCGATTGGGAATAGCCCGCAACTTGCCGCCCTGAACTTCGTAAGAGCAATTCATCTTGATCTCGACGAGTTCATGCGGGCGAGCAACCTCCCAAGGGTCGGGATTGCGAAGCCAGTTGTCAGGCTGTTCCTGCTGCCAACCGTCGACGATGAGCTGCTTGAAGATCCCGTATTCATAGCGCAAGCCATAGCCCATGGCCGGCAAGCTCATCGTCGCCATCGAATCGAGAAAACAAGCGGCGAGGCGGCCAAGACCGCCATTGCCGAGACCCGCATCCGGCTCTTGCTCGATGATATCGCGCCAGTCGATATTGTTCTCTTTCGCCACCTTCCTGGCGATTTCGTCAAGCTCTAGGTTGCTGACATTGTTGCGCAGCGAGCGACCGATCAGGAACTCCATCGAAAGATAGTAGATGCGCTTGGGGTTCTCATCATTATAGGCGCGCCGCGTCATCACCCAGCGTCTGGCAAGAATATCGCGGACCGAGCGGGCATAGGCTTCGAAGCGTTCACGCGGTTGCGCAAAGGCTGGGTCCACAACGTTGTCGAAAACCAGGTGGCGCTCGTAAAAGGCGTTGTCTTCGCCCGCGAGTTGCACCGCGCCATGGCCGTAGCGGCCGAGCAATGTGTCCCAAAGCGCAGTTCGCGCCGCGTCCTTAGACAATGACGCCCCGGCCTTGGGAGCCTGCGGCTTGTTCTCATTCATTTCACTTCTCCCATGCCAGAACCTCGCAGGCGCTTAAGCATTAGTTTACGCTATTCAGATGACAGGTGTCGTTCCAGAGTCGAATGGCGGGCTCGGCCAATGTGTGCTCGTAGCTCAGCGCACTCAGGCTTGCGGTACCAAGCAGCAGTCGGGCTGCCATCAGCTCAACGGTCAGCCCAAGCCAACGCGCCGCCAAAACCCGGATGATGTGACCACTTGAAAAGAGAAGGATCGGATCGGGCAGGCCTCGCAGGCGCGCCACCATCCGGTCGGCACGCGCACTGATCTGCGCTGGCGTTTCGCCGCCCGGGCAGCCGTCACGAAACAAATTCCATTCGGGTCGCTCGGCATGAATCTGCTTCGATGTAAGCCCTTCATATTGCCCGTAATTCCATTCGACAAGGTCGGCGTCGCGGGTCGCGCGAGACGCCAACCCGGCGAGCTCGCAGGTGCGATAGGCGCGCTGCAACGGACTCGTGAGGACGGTCGCGAAGTTCATGCCCTTGAGACGCTCGCCAAGCGCAACGGCCATTTTTTCGCCGCGTTCGGTAAGCGGGATGTCGGTCAGCCCGGTGTGCTGGCCCGACAAGCTCCAGGCCGTTTCACCGTGGCGCGCGATATAGACGACCGGAAGCGATGCGGACATGCAACCCTTTTCCCTTGAGCGGTCACTCTCTTAAGGCCAAGGCGTAATGAAAGATTGACCGGCGCGGAAAAAATCTTCCACGTCAGTCACGTCTGAGAAAGGGTCTCATGTTAGACGATCCCGGGGGCTCGCTCGATGAGCTCCGTCTGGAGTGGGCATCGTCCGTATCGGGTTCGGTCGGCGCATCCATAGTCCGGGTTGGTTTCAATAGGAGGTCACTTCATGATGCGACTGAACAAGATTGCCAGCATTGGACTGCTGGCGGCTGGGCTCGCTTTGGCAAGCGGCGCGGCAATGGCCCAGGAGACGGCAAAGGCGCCGCATGTCCCGGGAGCGAAAACGATCGGGCAGACGAGCAAGCCAGTCCCCTCGCTCGCCGTTCTCAACTCGCACGGCGCGACGCTCGACGGCAACACGCTCACGCTGGTCGGCGTTGCTCCCAACACGATCGTCTTCTCGGATCGTCCGGCCCGCATGGCCGGCCATGTCAATACCGCCCATTTCATCACCGAATGGGATGAAGGCCGCGACAGCTTCGCCAAGGATCCGCCGAACGCCACGATCTCGGTACTGGGCGATGACGGAACGACCGTTGACGATGCGGTCGTCGTTCTCAAGAAGCCCAAGATTGTCGGTGAAAATCTGACGTTTGAAGTCTCTGTACTCGAAGGCAGCCTCACCGGCGCCAAGGGTTCTGCGGCGCTGTTCATCGACTGGTTCGCCCATGGCGGCGGCTGGCACGGTGGATGGCACGGCGGCTGGTATCATGGCGGCGGCTATGGCTGGCATGTTCCGGGTGCCTGGTATGCCGGTGCTGCGGCGGGTGCGGCGATCGCCGGTGCGGCGCGTCCTTATTATCCGCCGCCGTGCGGCTATTACCCCTATCCTCCCTGCTACTAAGAGATAGGCACGAAATTCACCCGCCCGACGCAAAGTTGGGCGGGATTTCATTTGTCGGTTCCGAATCGCCTTCGCATCCTGCAACCAAGCGCGCTAGATCCCACGGGAGCGGGAGTTCAAGCGTATGGTCCAACCGCTTCCGAAGCGGCGTTCCGATCCAAGCTAGCCGTAGACCGGAGTCGGGGTCGTAATAATCCATCCCACCCTCCTTTCGTGTCAGATTATCAACTTCGTGAGATAAACCGCTCAAGACAATCGGCAGTTCCCGTGCCAGGCTTGGTTCGCCGCAAGCACAGTGAATTATATGTAAATTTCCTCATATTTTAATGATCAGGAAGCGCGATTGGTGAAATGCGCGTTTCCCAAGCCTGTGCCGATCGTCAACACCGCCCAACGCTTGAGTGCGCGCGCATTCGGATAATCGCTCAATCCTTGAATGACCGCGTCGTTGTGCATGAGCACGAGCGTTTCCCCGCCACCTATCTTTGGGATTTCGGTTTTTAAGAAATAGGGAAGATTAAATCGGCTGCTTTCCCAGTTGCCGGGAAGATTCTGCGCACCACGTTCGATCGAACCATCGGCAGTAATGTGGCCCGGACACCCAACGCCAATGACAGGAACCAGGCTCATGCCCTTCTTGTCGGACCAGGCAATCAGATCATTCAGCATACTGACAATGCGCCCGGCGGCGGCGTCGCGCTTCGTTTCTTCGTCGGCATGACGCCACAGCTCGATCTTTTCAACAGTGAGATCGGAAAAGGGTTTGGATTTACCGGTCTTGAACGAGACGACCCCGGCGCGAATATTGGTGCCACCAATATCGATCGCAAGAAACGCGTCGTGGCCCTTGAACATCCAGGGAGGCAGAAGATAAGCGCTGCCAATAAGCCCGGCGTGATCGGAATCGTTCTCGATGAGGTCGATCTCGATCTTGATCTTTTCATCACGAAGGATGAGCAATGCGCGGCCGACGGCAACCTTGCCCACCTGGCTGGCCTGAAACCCGCCGCCGATAACGATGCGTTCGGTTCCCCGCCATTCCTTGAGCCCCAGAAAGCGCCGGATTATAGCGGCGAGTTGCTGCGCGAAATCCTCGATCACGCTTTGCACGAAGCCCGCCTTCTCGGGGTCGTCGCCGGTCAGGAGCTTGGTGAGCTTGTCTTTCGGAACCTCCTCGCTGGGAGCGCCGCCGAACGGGTCTAGATCGAGCTCCTTGAGAGGCTTGCGCCATTTGTCCATCAGTTCGCGAAAAGCGCCTTTGCTTGCCTTGTCACCGATGAAACCGTCCTTGTCCCTGATTTCGAGACTGTAATTATCGACGCTGACGAATGGCAGGGTCGAAGCGCCATGCACAATCAGGCTGGAGTCTTCCGTCTTCGACTTTACCTTGCCCATCGCACCAGCCCATCCATCGCTCATTGAGGCGGCTGTTAACGCTGCACCAGCCTCGCGGTTCCGCCGGATCGCGATCAGTGATGGCTCATTTCGTTGACGTCAGGCAGCGGTAGCGACCGAGCAAGCGGCGGCGCTTGGCAGCGTTTATATTGTCAACGATGTTCGGATGAGGCCGGGCGAAAACAGCCTTTCGCGGCGATTAGGCCTCACCGCGCAGTGTGCGGTGGCAGAAAGTGTTCCGGCCGTGATCGCCACGGATATTCTTAAGGCTCAATTCCAAATTGCGCTTCGGTGGGCGTCGCACGATGCTAGTGCTATGCAAACACCGGCATATTTGGAGGCGTGGATGTCAGTCATCGATGAAGAGCCGTCTCGGGAACCCCTCACGCATCCAGAGGAAATCAAGGCGGAGTACGAACTGCGCTTCGGCAATTTAGCGTCGATCAAAGCCAGCGCCCGCATTACGCCGGCCGGTGTCATCAGCGCCGGCATCGCCGCCGCCGCGATCATCTTCGCGATCGGGTTTTTGGTTTCGTCGAGGGCCGGACGAAGGCCGGGAAAGGAACTCGACGCGCCCGAACTTCGACGGTTGCGGGATCGCTAATTCCCAAACACACCTTATTGCATCTTACCTAACGGGTGACCGGGGGAATCTTGAATTTCGCATAAGAACCGGGACAGGGTGCCGATTGACGCCCACAGTGTTGACGCGCCATTGTCGCGATCGGCGATCCTTTTCGTTGTTATAGTCGCAGGCGAAAAGCCTGCTCTGCCAAGGCCATGTCGGTGATCGATGGACTTGCAGATCTCGTCCAAACAGTTGCGGGCTTTACGCGTCATCCATTCACAAGGGTCGCCGAACCCATATCGCGAACTAGGCTAGAAAGGTTTCCGCAGTTGGTGGTAGCCTTCGCGACGTAAAGATACTCGCAAGGCATTGGCCTTTGAGCACGACACAGCAGTACATGCAAGCGGACGTTGACGCGATGAGGCGAGTGGTCGAGTAAAATAGAATATATTGGGGGGCATATAAGAATGTCGTCGACGGAGATTCGCTACAATCTGGTACTACTTCACAAGCCCAATCACCAAGACATAGGCGATTTCCTGGCAATAAGGAATATGATGGTAGGCAAGGCGCCAGAAATTGAAGTTACAGTCGTCTCACTGGAAGAGTCCCTGCCACCGGCACCAACCCAAGTAATTCCTGAATTAGAAGAGCGGCCGACACTTTTCTTTTCACCTTGGCCGGTGACTCTTCCACCCCACATACGGGGACGATTAATCTGTTCACCGCGTGTGTCCACGAATTATGGTACGAAATATGGCCAATTTCAAATATTGAAGGATGCTGGGTTTCCGGTTCCAGAATCATGTCTGGTGACTGGAATTGATCAACTAAGAAATATTCACCTAGAGCCACTGGTGGTTATTAAACCAAATCGCGGGTTACTGGGTCGTGGAGTAAGCCTAATCAGATCTAGTTTTCTGAAAGAGTGGACTACAGAACAATTCGAGCAAAGTCCGTCGAACCAAGATGGTATGGTCGTCCAGAATTATATAGACATAGGCTCACAGCCAACAAGCTATCGAGTGATGACAGTGTTTGGCGAACTTATCTACTGCATCAAGTCAGTAGCCAATTCAAATATAGAACGACTACTGGTTAATATGCCTAATACTGGCATCTCCATTGCATCTAATACTGAAGATAGGACCATAGTTGAAGCCTACGACCTTGACGTACTTCAATTGGGACGAA
>CAWDUC010000009.1:0-123646 GCA_963805405.1 uncultured Alphaproteobacteria bacterium
CGGCGCTCGCGAGCGACGGGGAGAAACATGGATGGCAGGGCATATCCGTGGCTGATTTCGCCGATCTGCGTGAGACCTTGGCGAAACTCCCCGATTTGCATTTCCTCAATGCGTCCGGCGAAGGTGAGCCCGGTGCTGGGAACGGTCATGATTTCAAGAGCCTCTCCGACATCATTGGACAACATTTCGAAAGTCTGTTGCCCGCGAAGGATCATACCGAGGCGAACTCCGATACTGTGGTTAAAGGCACGGCCGACCAGCAGGACGAGCCAAATTCGCACGAGCGTGATACGCCGCGCCACACGCAGCAGACCGAAGCGGATGCCCATGACAAGGGTTGGAAGCACGGTGAAGTGAAGCCCGACGGCGCCGGTCACCACTTGGACGGCATCGTTGACTTCTCGAAGCTGCCGGCATTTGACGGCGCGTTGCATGACGCGCGCGCGACATTGCCTTCGCTTGCGGATTTGAAGCATGGCGATTTTGCCGGAATGGTGGACTTCAGCCACGATCTTCTGCCAGAACCGCACACGCCCGCGGCGGCGATGCTCGACCGTGGCGGCTTCAAGGGGGAAGGCTTCACGCATGCGCCTGTTCATGAGCCAGTCCATGTCGCCGTCAATGATATCGTCCAGAACATGGCGCATGATGCCGAGGCCGCCGGCCATCATCACGCGCACTGAATAAGCCGGATCTGGCGGTCGCGCGATTGAACGATGCCCGGGTGGCTTGCCAGATTTCTTCGCCGTAGCGGCCTGACGGCCGGCGGTCGCGCGCTGGCACTGGCGCTGCTTGTCGGTTTCCTGGTGCTGCGGGTCGGCGATCCGCAGATCGTTGAAGAACTCCGATTGCGCACCTTCGACATTTATCAGCGCCTGTCGATGCGCCCGCCCGGGCAGCAGCCGGCCGTCATCATCGATATCGACGAGGCGAGCCTGCGCGAGTTCGGCCAGTGGCCTTGGCCGCGCACACTGATCGGCGATCTCATCACCAAGACTGCCCGTGCCGGTGCCGCGGCGGTCGCTTTCGACGTGATTTTCCCGGAACCCGACCGTACTTCGCCCTCGGTGATCGCCAAGCAGATGCCCGGGCTCGATGCCGAGACCAGGGCCAAGCTCGAAGGCCTCGAGAGCAATGACCAGGCGCTGGCCCGCGCCTTTGGCAAGATTCGCGCGATCGTCGCGCAATCGGGCCAGGCCAATCCCTCGCAGGAGGGAGCCCAAAACCCGCCGAGACGCCAATGGGAGTCATGGGGCCGGACCCGACGCCATTCATCGTCAACTTTCCGGGGCTTCTGCAGAACGTTCCCGAATTGGAAGCGACGGCCGCCGGCCGCGGACTGTTCACGATCAGGCCCGACCCTGATGGGATCGTGCGCCGCGTGCCGATCATCATGAAGGCGGAGGGCCACTTCCGCCCGGCGCTGGCAATCGAATTGTTGCGCGTCGCGACCGGTTCGAACGCGATGGTGGTGAAGTCCTCGCCGAATGGGGTCGATGCGCTGGTCATCGCCGGCGTGCAAATTCCGACCGATGCCAATGGCCGGGTCTGGGTCAAGTTCAACAAGCATGATCCCAACCGCTATGTGTCGGCCGCCGCCATATTGCGCGGCGATCCGGCGGCGTTGAAGAAATTGCAGGGCCGGCTTGCCATCATTGGTACTTCGGCGATCGGCCTTCTCGATACCAAGACGACGCCGGTCGAATCGGTGATGCCGGGAGTGGAGATCCACGCCCAGCTCATCGAGAACATCATGTCGAACCAATTGCTGTCGCGGCCGAGCTACGCGATCGGCGCCGAGCTTGTCGCGATGGTGGTGACCGCCGGTATCATCATACTCCTCGTGCCCGTGCTCGGTGCCGCCTGGGTTCTGGCGATCGGCGCGGCCATGGCTGCGATCCTGATGGGTGGTGCGTTTTATCTCTTCGAGAAATATGGCCTGCTCTTCGACGTCACATGGCCGTTGCTGACGAGCCTCACCGTCTATCTCGCCCTCGTCTTCACCAACTACTTCCGCGAGGAGGGTCGCCGCCAGCAGATCCGCAGCGCGTTCAGCCAGTACCTCTCGCCCGCCTTCGTCGAGGAACTCGCCAACAATCCGGACAAATTGAAGCTCGGCGGCGAGACCAAGGAACTCAGCATCCTGTTCATGGACGTGCGCGATTTCACCAGCATATCCGAGCGCTACAAGAAGGACCCGCAAGGCCTGACGCGCCTGATGAACCGGTTCTTGTCGCCCTTGTCGCATGAGATCGTCGCCACCAAGGGCACGATCGACAAGTATATCGGCGACAGCATCATGGCGTTCTGGAATGCGCCGCTCGATGATGCCGAGCATGCCGCGAATTCCTGTGCGGCGGCACTCGGCATGGCCGGCGCCGTAAAGAAGCTCAATGATGAGCGCGCGCGCCGAGGAGGGCAACCCAGGACGACGATTTTCTCGAGCTCAAGATCGGCGTCGGCATCAATACCGGCCAAGGCGTCGTCGGCAATATGGGCTCCGATATCCGCTTCGATTACACGGTGCTTGGTGACAGCGTGAACCTCGCCTCGCGCGTCGAGGGCCAGACCAAGGCCTATGGTGTCACGACGATTATCGGATCGCGCACCAATGAACTGGCGGGCGACCGCTTCGCGACCTTGCTGCTCGATCGGGTTGCGGTCAAAGGCAAGACCGAGCCCGAAAAGATCTATGCGCTGCTGGGGCCACTGGCGATGCGCGCCGAGGAAGGCTTTGACGGCTTCCGCAAGGCGCATGAGGACCTTCTCTCTGCCTATGGCGAAAAGCGCTGGGCGGACGCGCTGCGCATCTTGCAGGACTATCGCGACCGCTATCTGAAATGGGGTCTTGCCACATTGTGGTCGATCTATGAAGAACGCGTGAAGCAGTATATCGATACGCCGCCGCCTAGTGACTGGGACGGCGTCTATCGCTTGCGGACCAAGTAGGATGGGTAATACCAAACGCTATGTTGCGGCCGCGATCGGCTGTTTCTTGGCCTCTAGTATTCCGGCAGCCGCTCAGGAGAAGGCGCGCACATTTCTTCATGTTTCCGATATCCACCTCGATCCCTTCACGCCCTTTGCGGGAGGGAAGCTCGCGCATTATGGCGAGGACTCGAACTACGCGCTTCTTTCGAGCTCGCTCGCGGCGATCTCAAAGGCAGGCAGCTCCGCCGATTTCGTGATCATGACCGGCGATCTTCTCGTCCATGACTTCGAGAAGCGCTTGACCGCCGCGCGCGGAGATCCGCCGAGCCAGCCTGGCATCGTCGATGCTGCTGTCTCGACAACCGATGTGGTGGCGGACGCCATCGCATTGGCCGTTCCCGGCAAGCCCGTCATCCTCTCGCTCGGCAATAATGATTCCGATTGCGGCGACTATCAGATCGATCCCGGCGGCCCCTATCTCGCAGCCACACGCGATCTGGTGAAGCGTCTTGCCGGCGTCGACCGTGTTGCCAGTGATTTCGACGCGACCTATCGGGCCGGCGGCTATTACGCGATGCGTCATCCGACGGCGCCCGCCACCGACATCATCGTCCTCAACGATGTCTTGTGGTCGAGTTCCTATCGCGATGTCTGCGGCGCCAATGGCATGGAAGCTGCCGAGGCGATGCTGAGCTGGTTCAAGAAGCAGCTTGAAACGGCGAAGGCGGCAAACCGCAAGGTGTGGATGGTCCATCACATCCCTGCCGGCATCGATGCTTTCGCGACCGAGAAGTCGAAGGAAACGGTTTGCGCCAAAAGGGCGATGGCCTTCATGAGCGAGCCCTTCGCGACGCGGTTTCCCGAACTGCTGGCCGAATATGCGCCGGTCATCACCGCCAATCTGACGGGGCATGTGCATTTCGACGGCTATCGTCTGATACTCGACAGGAATAAGCAGGCGCTCGATGTGGAAAAGATCGCGCCCGCGATCAGCCCGATCTTCGGACAGAATCCGGGTTTCCACGTCTTCGACTACGACGCGAAGACGGGCGAGCCGACGGACTTCACGACCGTCTATCTTGATCTCACCAAACCTGCGGCCGGTTGGCAGACCGAATACCGCTTCACCCAAGCCTACCATAAAACGCGCTTCGACGCGGATACGGTCAACGCGATCTGGACGGCGATCGCCGCCAAGGGTCCCGAGCGTGAGACCTACGGCACCTATTACGATGTCGGCAGCGCCAAGTTCGCCGCGACATTGGACCCGGCCTTCTATTGTGCGCTGGGCGAGACGAGCCTCTCGTCATTCACCACCTGCATGTGCGAGGAATAGCCCGCAAAGCGGAGGCGCAAATGCGCATTGGATTTATCGGCGTCGGCATGATGGGCGAGGGCGTCGTGCGCAACCTCATGAAGGGCGGTCATGAGCTTTGGCTCTATGCGCATCGCAATCGCGCCCCGCTCGAACGCCTCGTATCGGAAGGCGCGCACGAGGCGCATTCGCTTGCCGAACTCGCCGAGCGCAGCGAGACGATCATGCTGTGCCTCACGACATCGAAAGTCGTCGCCGAGACGATCGAGTCCCTGCTGCCTTCGCTGGCGCCCGGAACGATCGTGATCGATACCGGCACATCCGATCCGGTCGAGACCAAGAAACTCGCGCATCGCCTGGGCGAACGCGGCATTGCCTTCGTCGATGCGCCGATGACCGGCGGTCCCGAACAGGCGGCCAAGGCCGCTGTCGGCGCATTGGTCGGGGCTGATCCCGAAACCTATGCGCGGATCGCACCCGTCATTTCCTGTTACGCCGCGCGTCAGCGCCGCTTCGGACCGCCGGGATCGGGCCAGGCCGCCAAGCTCGTCTCCAATTACGTGATCACCGGAATGATTGCACTTGTCTCCGAAGCCTTCGGCACCGCGCGCCAGGCGGGTATCGACTGGGGCGATCTCTATGATGTCATGCAGGCGGGCTCTGGAAATTCCGGCGTGCTCAAGAAGATGATGGAGGCGGCGCTTGCCGGTGATTTCGATGGCTACCGCTGGTCGCTTGCCAATGCCAGCAAGGACATCTCCTACTATGCCGACCTTGCCGAAAATCTCGGCCGCCTTACGCCGTTGACCGAAGCCGTGCGGGAAGTATTCGCAGAAGCCTCCGCCCACGGACATGGCGGCCGCAATGTCAGCCATCTGCTCGATCCGGCTGTGGACGATGTGAGCTAGCGTCGTTGGGTTGGGCAGGCCCGTGCTGATCCGATACGTAAGCAGCCCCCATGGCGCGAAACCCGCGGTGGCGGCCCTCGTGGGAGAAGGCGGACAACGAATTTCCCTCCCCCTTGTGGGGAGGGATCAAGGGTGGGGGTTGCGCTGAACGTCCAAACCCCCACCCGAAATTTGCTTCAGGCTTTGCCTCGCAAATTTCGACCTCCCCACAAGGGGGAGGTTGAAGGCACGCATAAAAATACCCCTCGTCCTCAAGCGCGCGCGAAGGCGCGCCTCGAAGGATGAGGGGCGATGAAAACAAATCTGTATACGGACGAATACGCCTTACGACGTGTCGTCGAGCGGCGGGTGCATGCTTCGGACCAGCCAGTGGCACTCTTTCAGGATCTCGTCGACCTCGTGCTTTGCCCGCTGGCGGTAACCTGGTGGCCTGCCTGGGCGCATGGGGCTCCAGCGCTCAGGGCGGCGCTCTTCCTTGGGACGCGCCTCCCAGCGTGCGAGCCGCATGGCGTGGCGCGGGATGTCTTGAAGCGCATCGACGACGGCCACGAGGCGGCGGACCAGGTGCTTCGCACTGACCATGCCGTCATCGACGACTTGCTGCTTTGCCTGAGCGGCGGCGATCTCAGCCTGTTTCTGCTCAAGGAATGACTCGATGGAATGGATGTGGGGCTCGCGGACCACGGCGCTTCTTCTTGAAGCGGCGTCCAATACGCTTGAGCGGATCGAACAAGTTGAAAAGTGAAGCCGCGCTTGCGTTTGGCTCTGCCTTCGTCCTTCGGCTCGGCCTTTGTCTTTGCTCGAAGTCTTTGGCTCTTGGCTGACGCCGGGCGCCTGGGCTCTGTACTCGACCACGATGTCGCGCGCCGCTGCGATGATGAGCCTCCTGGCTGCCGATTCAGCCGTCCGCAGAATGCGGAGCACATGGCGGTGGAGTGGCTTTGCAATCCTCTCGACGCTGCCACCTTCGGTCAGCCCGATCTCGGCGCAGAGCTTCAAGACCTCGCTCAAGAGCGGCACTCGCCAGCGTTCGATGGCAGAATTCCAGTCCATGCGGACCATCTAGAACATAAATAGAACTTACGTCAAGCGTATAATGTGCGCTCGGTGCCGCCGTCGCTTTTCACGCATGCGAGGAAGAGGAAAGGAAGCTCGCGATCATCCGCTGGTGGTGCGCGCGATCGTTTGCTTCATGCGCGCATCGAGCGCATCCCAATTGGCGCCGAACTTCGCCCAGCCATCGAGGCTGAAGAGATTGAAGGTCTTCTCCATTTCCTCATTGGTGCGCGGATAGCCCAGCCAATATGCGGGCGGCGTCAGATCCGAACGCGACATGAAGTCGGTCGCGACATCGAGGAATCGCTGCTGGGTCTCCTTTTCGAGCACATAGGCGAGGAAGAGATCGGCAAGCTCGCTGTGCTTAGTGCCGCGCACTTTCATGAACCAGTTGGTGTAGGAGGCCGAGCCTTCCTTCGGGATCGCGGCGGAGAATTCCGCGCCATGCTCCTTCAGGAAGCCATAGGCATCGGCTGAATACATCATGGCGACTTCAGCTTCGCTTTGCAGCATGAGATTGGAAAGCTCGGCACCGTCCTTGTACCACTTCGCCATCTTGAGCTTCTCGAGCTCGAGGAACAGCGGTTCCATTTCGGCGGGCGTGCCGAAGACTTCGTCGATGCCGGGCTTTGCGTCGGAAAGCAGCGCCGGCACGCAGAGATCCCAATAGAAGGCGGCGGCATCCATCGTCGTCTTGCCGCGCACTTTCTCCAGCCAGAAATTCCGCCAGCTATCGGGCGCGACGCCCGAAGCCTTCGATGTCAGCATCCACAATGAGCCGCCGCCGAACGGAACGCCGTATTTCCTGGCATCGCCGCGCTTTTCGTCGAACCAGGGATAGACTGCGGAAAATCCCGGCATCTTGCTGCGATCGGTCTCGAGGAAGAGGTTTTCGGCAAGCCCGGTCGAGGTCGTGTATTCATCGGCAATGGTGATATCGAAGGGTGGATTGTCCTTCGGCGCGGCGACGATCTGCGCAACCATCTGATCCCATCCGCCGACCGTTTCAGCCTTCGTGCCGTAAGCGGCATTGAAAGGTTCGATGACCGCGCTGCGAAAACTCAACTCGTGATTGCCCGACCACGAAACGACGATCAGCTCCTCGCCCGCAAAGGACTTTTGCGCGGAGGCGAGCGAGGCTCGTCCGATAAGCGCCGGAGCGGCGAGGGCGGCACCGGCTTTGAGCAAATGGCGGCGAGACAGCGTCATGGGGCGTTCCTTCGGGTGAAGCGGTTTGAAGCCGAAGGCTGCCACCGGCGAAGCGTGGTGGCAAGCACCCCTTGAATCCGCGAGATTATTGCCAGACTTGCGGCAACGGCCTATGTCGCTGGGCATACGCTCGAAGGAAGGCCGGACCGCCCATGTCAAACCTCAATCCCAACATCACCGCGATCGAAGAGGAAGGCGCATTCGCGGTGCTCGATCGCGCCTTGGCGCTCAAGGCCAAGGGTGCCCCGATCATCAATCTCGGGATTGGCCAGCCGGACTTCCTTCCCCCCGCGCATGTCCTCGCTGCGGCCGAGAAGGCGGCGCGCGAAGGCCCGCACGGCTATACCTCGCCGATCGGCATTCCGGCCTTGCGCGAGGCGGTGGCGGCGCATGTCGCCGCTCGTTTCAAGGTTCCGGTCTCCGCCGATGAAGTGGTCATCGTTCCCGGCGGCAAGGTGACCTTCTATTTCGCCTGCCTGCTCTTCGGCGGCCCGGGCAGCGAAATTCTCTATCCCGATCCGGGCTTCCCGCCCTATCGCGAGGCCATCCGCTCGGGCGGTGCTACCGGCGTGCCCTATCCGATCCGCGAGGAGCGCGACTTCGGCTTCGATGCCGATGAAGTCCTGTCGCTGATCACCCCGCGCACGCGGCTCATCATCATCAACTCGCCGGCCAATCCGACCGGCGGTGTCGTCGATGCCCGCGAGATCGAGAAGCTCGCCGAAGGCTTGCTGCGTCATCCGGGCGTTGCCGTCCTTTCGGATGAGATCTACAGCCAGTTGGTCTTTTCGGGCGCGCGCTTCGAAAGCTTTCTGAACTTCCCCGAACTGCGCGAGCGCACGATAATTCTCGACGGCTGGTCCAAGACATTCGCCATGACCGGCTGGCGTCTCGGCTTCGGCATCTGGCCGAAATCGCTTGTCGAACATGTCAGAAAGCTCATCACCGTCGATCATTCCTGCACCAATGGCGTTGCGCAAATGGCGGGGCTCGCTGCGATCAGCGGCCCGATGGATGAGATCGAAGGCTTCCGGAAGAGTTTCGAAAAGCGCCGCAAGCTTGTCGTCGACGGCCTCAACGCATTGCCGGGCGTTTCCTGCCGCATGCCGGGTGGCGCCTTCTACGCCTTCCCGAATATCCGCGGCACTGGCCGGCCGTCGCGCGAACTGGCGCGCGATCTGCTCGAGAAAAAACATGTCGCGCTAATTCCCGGCGAAAGCTTCGGCGCCAATGGTGCCGGTTACTTGCGCCTCTCCTATGCGGCGAGCGAAAAGGAACTTACCGAGGCACTCGGCCGCATGCGCGACTATCTGGGCTCGTAAAGAAAAGTGGCCATGCCGGATGCGAGGCCGAGGGGCAGTTGAAGGGGCGGCATCGGGCATGGCCGGGCAGTCGGGGTGTTGCAGGAGAGTTTTTGGGAACGCGAGACTGCCTCCCTGCGTCTTCCTGCTTGCACATGCTGAGTGACAGCTAAATGACAGATCTGCAGCCGAGCCACATATCCACAGTATCGGATCGAAACCTCTATACGAAGCTGGATGCAGGCTTTGCTCGTGCCGGCGATCGCCCGGCAGTCATCGGTCCTGATCTCAAACCACGCTTGACCTATGCCGAACTGCGCGATGCTGTCGCCCGCTATGCGAACGCACTCGCCATCTTGGGCGTCGCACCCGGCGATCGCGTGACAGTGCAGACCGAAAAATCCCTGTCGGCGGTCATGCTCTATCTTGCCACCCTCAAGGCCGGTGCCGTCTATCAGCCATTGAACACCGCCTACACCCTCTCAGAGATCGAATATTTCATTCAGGACGCGAGCCCCTCGCTCGTCATTTGCGATCCATCTCGCCAGGCGGAAATTCGCAAGCTTGCCGATCGCGAAGGCGTGCGCGCCGTGACCACCCTCGATGAGAAGGGCGGCGGCGCCTTGGCCGATATTGCCGCGCGGCTGAGCAGCGAGCATGAGACCCAGGTTCGGTCCGATGACGACCTCGCCGGCCTGCTTTATACTTCGGGAACCACCGGCCGCTCGAAGGGTGCGATGCTCACCCATCGCAACCTCACTTCCAATGCCGAGACCTTGCGCGATATCTGGGCCTTCACCGCGAACGACATCCTGGTCCACGCACTGCCGATCTATCACGTGCACGGGCTCTTCGTGGCCCTCAACACGATATTCCTCGCTGGCGGGACGCTCTTATGGTTCGACAAGTTCGACGCGCGCGCCGTTCTTGCGTCGCTGCCCAATGCGACCGCATTGATGGGCGTGCCGACATTCTACACGCGCCTTCTGGGGCTCGCGGAGCTTGATGCCAAGACGTTGCGCGACGATGCGCCTCTTCATTTCGGGCTCGGCGCCGCTCCTGGCGGAAACGCACCGCCAGTTCCGCGCGCAAACCGGTCACGTCATACTCGAGCGCTATGGCATGACCGAGACCGGCATGATCACGTCCAATCCCTATCGGGGCGAACGCGTACCCGGCACGGTCGGCTATGCGATTGCCGGCGGTCGAGGTGCGGATTGCCGATGCGGAGGGCCGGGAGCTATCGCGCGGCGAGCCGGGCGTCGTCGAGGTCGGGGCCCCAATGTCTTCAAGGGCTATTGGCGCAATCCCCAAAAGACCGCCGAGGAGATCAGGACCGATGGCTATTTCATCACTGGCGACGTTGCCACGATGGCCGATGACGGCCGCGTCGCGATCTCCGGCCGTGCCAAGGACCTGATCATCACCGGCGGCTTCAATGTCTATCCACGCGAGGTCGAGGAGGTCATCGATTCGCTGCCGGGAGTGGGCGAGTCGGCGGCGATCGGCGTGCCGCATCCCGATTTCGGCGAAGCGGTGGTCGCGGTCATCGCCACGGCGGGAGATATCCAAGCCGAGAAGGAGTTGATCGCGCTCATGGGCGAGCGGCTTGCCAAGTTCAAACTTCCCAAGCGCGTCTTTGCGGTCAAGGAATTGCCGCGCAACGCCATGGGCAAGGTGCAGAAGGCGGAACTGCGCAAGATCTATGCGGATACCTTTGCGAAGTAGGCGCTAGCCAAGCCGCAACGCCACAGCGCCCGCCACCACAAGCCCGGCACCGATTAATGCGCTTGGTGCTGACATGCTCCTTGAGCACATAGGCCGACATGCCGATGACGAAGAGGATTGATACTTCGCGCAACGCCGCCACCGCCGCGATCGGCGCGCGGCTCATCGCCCAGATCGCGATCCAATAGGCGCCGGCCGACAGGACCGCCCCGATGAGCCCCGTCTTCCAGTAAGGCGCCACCTCTTTGATGATCTTGGGGCCGCGCATCATCACGCCGACGATGAAAAGGAACGTCGCATCGAAGATGAAGACAAACCCGGCATAGGATGAGGGCGATCCCGAGACCCGGCCGCCCAGCCCGTCGACGATCGTGTAGAGCGCGATGAAGAGCGACGTTCCGAGCGCATAGAAGATGATCGTGCCGTCGAGATTGAAATTGCGCCGGTCGGCCAGCGTAACGAGCCAGATGCCCGCGACCAGCAGCCCGATACCGATCGCGATCAGTGGCGTCGCCGCCTCTCCCGCAAACATCCAGGCGCCCGCAAAGGTGAGCAGGGGGGCGGCACCGCGCGCCACGGGATAGACCTGGCTCAGATCGCCGGTGCGATAGCTGCGTGCCAGGAAGAGATTGTAGCCGAGGTGAATGACGCCGGACGCAACCGCATAGGGAAGGCAGGCCGGATCGGGCCATGGGAACACCGCGACCATGGCGACCCCGAGAAGTCCCATGATCGTCTGGATGAGGTAAAGCGATAAAAACCGGTCAAGCGCGAGCTTGACTGCCAGGTTCCAGCTTGCGTGGAGAAGCGCTGAGAAGAGAACCGCAGCGAAGACCGAAAATTCCAAAGCCCTATTCCCTCGCGCGCGGCCTGCCGAAGGCCCGCGACGATAAACCCCGCGTAACGAGGGGCTTCTAGAGCATCGCCGGGTGGATTAGCAATCGGTGCAGGCGAGGGCCGCAGACTGGCGCGGACGCAGGATGACTTCGTCCTTCAGCGTTATCGCCGCGGAGCCGAACACCATGCCGGTGATCGGCGGATAATCGACACAGACACGCGATACGACGAGGTCGTTGCCATCGGTCATGAGACTGGCAAGGCCTGACGTCGCCGGCGTGCTGCCGCAACTGCCGTTCTTTGAATTGCTCCAGGAGAGGACCGCGCTTGAGCCGCTCTTCTTGAAGCCGAAGATCTGAATCTTCACGGCTGAAGCCGGGAACGGATCCATGATCGGCGCGACCGCGGCATAGATGCCGGTCAGATCGGCCTTCTTGATGGTTTCGCTCGATTGGGTGACGAGGTCGCCGAGCGTGCTTGCAGCAAGCGTGACGCGTCGGTTCGCCGACATCAGATTCGTGACGTCCACGAGGCCGAAATAGAGGAGCAGCATGACGGGAAAGATGAAGGCCATTTCGATGGCCGCCACGCCCTGTTCGGCGCGCGCAAACCGTCGCAGCACTTTCGGTATCGAATGAGCGTTGCTGATCATGTCGTATAGGGCTCGTTGCGGAATGCCGCGCCGGCCGTGAGCGAGCGCCGTCCGCCCGAGAGATTGGCAAGCTGGCTGAGGCCCGGCACGAAGAGTTTCCACTCGTAATAGGTGCGAACCACGACGACATCGAGGGCAACGCCGGGCTGGAATTTCGCCGCCGTTGTCACGGACGACGACAATTCCTTGCCATCATAGGCGTTCGGCAGCGCGATGCTCGAGAAGTTCGAGAACTTCCGGACGTCGACATGGAGATTGTTCTGGCAATCGAGGAAATCGGCGAGCTTGCCGCATATCTCGTTCTTGAACTGCGCAGCCGACATGTTGTTTATCTGCGCTTGGCCGGTGCGAATCATGCGCGACGCGCGGCTGACGCCATTTTCAATGATATACTCACTGAACAGCATCAGGCCGGTCTCGAAAATCACGCAGAGGAGATAGAGGAACGGAGCGCCGACGAGCGCAAACTCGATCGCGGTGACGCCTCTTTTGTCTTTGATAAAGCGGCGAATCAGACCTTTACGGTTCGGTCCTGCTTGTCTCTTGCGCCACCACATGAAACGACTCCCACCCGGTCAGGGCATGGCGGGTCGTCTTGGTCGCCACCCGCCTTAACTCGCAGGGTCAGGGTTAGCAGCCGGTGCTTTCATGTGAATAAACAAAGCCGTTTAAATTCGACTCGAATTGTAACGAATGTCTGCCGTCGTGGCGTTGTTACTTCGCCAGACCAGTGGCGAGGCCGACCTTCTTGCTGGTCTCGCTTTCGATAGAGTCGAAATAATCGGTCTTGTCGCCCACTCTCAGGGCGACCTGGCATTGCGGCTCGCAGACATAAGAGTATTTGCCGCCGCCCCGAAAGACGGTGAGGTTGCTGTTCCCGCCTTGCATGACCGTTACGCCGAGATTGGCGATCTGGCTTCCCTGCCTGTCGAGGACAATGAGATTGGTGGAGCCGTAGCTGCGACCGTGAACGAAAACATTCTGGCCCTGGACGGTGGCGTCCGCGATAGCTGGGTTGCCGACGACGACGGTGGAGACATCACCACCGATGCTGAGCAACTTGGCCTCGTCCGCCATGACGACGATCTCTGACCCCGCCAGAGAACCGGTAGCGGTGACTGCGCTGAGCGAAGCGACCGCCAGCACCAAGAGAGACAGACGTCCAAGCATTGCAAACTCCCCTTCCGCGCAACGGCAAAGTCACGCGGCAAACCGGTTTCAATCGGTATTTGAGACAAGAATGGTGAATCTTCCCTTACCGCCACGATCTGGATGGGCTTCGGGCGCAATACCGGCCCGGCGGTTATCGGAAGCGAAGAATTGTCCAAGCATCAGTAAGGCTATTTGCACCCAGTGTCGTTCGTATTGACTTGGATTGTTAGGCTGGGTGTAACGTGTATTTAACGCGTGCCATTGGTATATGCGTCGCCAGACAAAGTATAATTTCCATAAGAAGTCATGTTTACTTAGCCGACAATCCAGTAATTCAAATTATAATAAAATTTTTACCGACAGCAGAAAGGGTTTAATAACTAAGAGCAAAATGTTGGCCAAGAGGATTACTAAAAGAGACACCCAATTTACTACCCATTAAAGGGTCGTTCCTATTGTCGGCCGTGGTTCACGCAAGACGGCATCAGATCGCCGAGGGGTGAGCCGGTGCTGTAAGTGTTCAAACGGAGTGACAAATGAACAAGCTCGTACGTTTTGTGAAGGATGAATCTGGTGCGACCGCCATCGAGTATGGCCTGATTGCAGCCGCCACCGGTCTTGCCCTCGTCGCGATCATGCCGACCATCAAGACCCAGCTCTCGGGGATCTTTACGAAGATCAGCTCGGGCCTCGACGCCGGCACGCAGTAAGTCGGCAAGCGCGCGACGCGCGCTCGTATTCACCTCCTTCGGGAGGCAGAAGGGCCGCCGGAAAACCGGCGGCCTTTTGATTTAAAAGACTGCAAGCCGGCTTAACCGGCCATTTACGTACCTTGTGGGACTGTAACCATGGCCCGTTAACCAACCACGCGGCCCTGTACAAGACGGTCCTCGATGTTCAACACTTACGCTCACTTGGTATTCCCGGCGCTCTTGATACTTGCCGGGATTTTCGATTGGCTCACGCTGAAAATCCCGAACTGGCTGACCGCTGCGGTCGCCCTCCTGTTCTTTCCGGCAGCACTGCTCGTCGGCCTGTCGGGCCATGACTATCTCATCCATCTTGCGTCCGCCCTCGTCGTTCTCACGGCCGGCTTCACGCTCTATGCGCTGGGCCTGTTTGGCGGCGGCGACGCGAAGTTGATGGCAGCGGCGGCGCTGTGGTTCGGATGGCCGGCTTCGATGCCGTTCGTCGTCTACACGGTACTCGCCGGCGGCGTATTGGCGGTGGCTATCCTGTTCTGGGATATGGTGCAGGCCGACCAGGAAATACGCGGACATTCCTGGATCACGCGCTTCCAGCGCTTCAAGCCAAACGTGCCGTATGGCGTGGCGATCGCCGCCGGCGCCGTCCTCGCTTATCCGCAGGCATGGTCGATAGTTTCTTAATCAATTCGGCTCGAATGGTTGCAAACGATTAACCTTAATTTGACCATTCAAGACGAAACTAATCACACGCAGGCGCAGCGCTTCGGGCGACAGTCAGGGACACGGGCATGAGTAAGACGCGTATCGTCATTCTAGGCTTGGCCATTGGCTCAGCCGTTCTTGCCGCTTATCTCGCCAAGGGTTTCATTGGCAAAAAGCCCCGTACCGAAGTTGTCGAAGTAAATACCGTCGCGACCGTCCCGGTGCTCGTCGCAAAGCGCGATGTGTTGATGGGCGAGAAGCTTCTGCCAGGCAGCGTCGAATGGCAGCCGTGGCCGGAGAAGGCCGTCACCGATCCGATGATCACCCAGAAGGAAGATCCGGACGCCCAGCAGAAATACGAAGCTGCGCGCGCCAAGCTCGCCATTTTCCAGGGCGAGCCGATCCTCGACAAGAAAGTCGTGATGCCGGGC
The DNA here is from genome assembly GCA_963805405.1 of uncultured Alphaproteobacteria bacterium. Lineage (GTDB taxonomy): Bacteria > Pseudomonadota > Alphaproteobacteria > Rhizobiales > Aestuariivirgaceae > JAEUMG01. The sequence continues at coordinate 14,930 of CAWDUC010000009.1, forward strand.
GATTCGGGCTTCATGGCGGCTATCCTGCCCAAGGGTATGCGTGCGATTGCGGTGCGCGTTTCCGAAGAAAGCGGTGCCGGCGGCTTCATCCTGCCGAATGACCGCGTCGACGTGGTCCTGACCCGCAAGGTCGACGACGATGGTGCATCATCGAAAGTCGTCACCAGCGAAACCATTCTCTCGAACGTCAAGATACTTGCCATCGATCAAGCTTTCCGGCGCGAAGGCGACGGCGAGCAGGTGATCGTTGCGAAGAAGACGGCGACGCTGGAACTGACGCCGCAACAATCCGAAGTCATCTCGATGGCCGAATCGCTTGGGCAGCTGTCGCTCATGCTGCGCTCGATCGCCGAGAACGGTGACAAGGGCCTCGACGACACCGGCCCGCAGCTTTCCGAGAAGTACGCTCAAGGCGCTCACGGCAACGACACGGTCTACATTAAGTACGGCGTAGAGAAGCGTATCACCGACATTCAGTAGGATTTTCCGATATGTACTTGATTTCGCGACAGCCAAGGGGGAACAGGGTGACAACGCTCTGGCGGCGCGCCGCAATGATGGCAATAGCGGTGCTGGCACTTGCTGGCGCGCCGATTGCTCTTCACGATCACGTCCGTGCCAGCGATCTGGACGCCGCGGGTGGCTCGAGCACGGGGTCGCGATTCGTACGCATCGGCCTCAACAAGTCGGTCGTCATCAAGCTGCCCGCGAATGCTCGCGATGTCTTGGTCGGCAATCCCGACATCGTGGACGCGGTCATCCGTACCAAGAATACCGCCTATCTCTTTGCGCGTGCCGTGGGCCAGACCAACGTCTTCTTCTTCGATGCCAATGGTCAGCAGATACTCGGCCTCGATCTGGAAGTCGCGCAGGACATGGCGGCTCTGCAAAATCTCATTCGCAGAACCATACCCGGATCGAAGATCACGGTAGACACGATCAACGACAATATCGTGCTTTCGGGCACCGCGGCGAGTGCCGCCGAAGTCGAAGACGGCCATTGACCTTGCCGCCAAGTTCACCGGCGATGAGAAGAAGGTGATGTCGACCATCGCCATCACCGGCAAGGAGCAGGTAATGCTCCGCGTGCGCGTCGCCGAAGTGCAGCGCACCGTGCTCAAGCAATTCGGCATCAACTGGCAGGCGATGTTCGATGTCGGCAAGTTCGCCTTCAACCTCGTCCAGATCAATCCGTTTTCTGGCGGTACCGCGCTCCTCAGCCCTGGCGGATATGCCGGCAGCTATCAGAACGGCAGCACGCAATGTCGATGCCGTGCTGCGCGCCATGGAGCGCGACGGCCTGTTGAAGACACTCTCGCCGAACCGACACTGACGGCCATCTCTGGAGAAACGGCCAACTTCCTCGCGGGCGGTGAGTTTCCAATCCCGGTGAGCCAGGGCAATGATGGCGCGATCAGCGTCGAGTTCAAGAAGTTCGGTGTCGGCCTCGGCTTCACGCCGGTCGTTCTGTCGGAAGGCCGCATCAGCCTCTCGATCAGCCACGGAAGTGAGCGAGATCGATCCCGCAATAACCGCGACGCTTACCTCGCCGGGCACCAGCGCAACGACGGTTGTTCCCGGCGCTCAAGGTCAGGCGCGCCGAGACCACAATCGAATTGCCGAGTGGCGGCTCGACGATGCTGGCGGGCCTGATCAATGATGCGACGCGGCAGCATGTCGACGGCACGCCAGGCCTCAAGAGCATTCCGGTCCTGGGCGCGCTTTTCCGCAGCCGCGACTACATCCAGAACCAGACCGAGCTCGTGGTCATCGTGACGCCTTATATCGTGGATCCGGTATCCCAGAAGCAGCTCGGACACCCCATGGACCGGTTGAATGTGGCGACCGACAGCCAGACCATTCTGCTTGGCCGACTGAACAAGATCTATGGCGCGCCGGGAAACAATCCGAACGGCGTCTATCACGGCCAGGTTGGCTTTATCGTCGAATAGAACGCGTGGAGAGTGAGATGCGGAACCAGACTTTAAATCGCGCGCGCCGGATGCCGGCGCTGGCTGCGACACTCGCCTCGCTCCTCGCGCTGGCGGCATGCGAAACGCCGTTTCCGGAAACCCAGAACGAGTATGTGCCGGTTTCAAGTTCGGAACGCTTTCCGATCGAAGTCGCGAAAGGCCCCGTCAAGTTCGATGTCTCGACCGCGAAGGGCGCCTTGAATGCCCAGCAGAGGGACACGATCGTCCGTTTCGCCCAGCAGGCGAAGTCCAACTACGCTTCGACGATCCATGTCCGAAGGCCGTACGGGCGGCGGTCGCGGCATGGCGGTCGCCGGCGCGATCCAGCGCATTCTTCTCAAGCAGGGCGTTCCGGAATCGATGATCGTCCAGAGCACCTATGAGGCGAGCGCGGCCTCGCCTGTCGTCGTTTCTTATATCCGCACCTGGGCGGTGACCCAGGAATGCGGCAATTGGGATGAGGATCTGGCGATTACCTATAGCAATTCCGGCTATGCAAATTTTGGCTGCTCCGTTCAGAACAATGTCGCGGCAATGGTCGCCAATCCGAATGATCTGGTGATGCCGCGGACGGAAACACCATCCGATCCGATGCGCCGCTCGACAGTCTTCGACAGACTATCGCGAAGGCGTGCCGACCAACACGCAGCCGCCGCAGCAGCAGCAGGTATCGATCTCGACGGTTGCGCAATTAGGATTCAGGCGAGCAGTAACATGATGAATCAGGCGGCACATACATCGGAGTTAGCTCCGGTATCGGACCATCAGGTGGTGGCGACCGTCCCGCGCGTTAACATCCACGCCTTCTGCGATAATCAGCAGACCGTGCAGGCCATGCAGTCTGCCGCGGCGGACAGGCGCATGTCGCGCGCCCATGTGACGATCCAGCTCGGCGGCATCACCGCCGCCGTCCAGGTCTATCAGTCGCAGCCGACGCCGAATGTCCTGATCGTCGAATCCCACAGCCAGCGCGACATGCTGCTGGCCGAGCTCGCGCAACTGGCGCAGGTCTGCGCCCCGAACTCGAAGGTCATCGTCATCGGTCATCTCAACGACGTTGTTCTCTACCGCGAGTTGATCAAGCAAGGCGTCAGCGAGTATCTCGTTGCGCCGCTCCACCAGTTGCAGATCATTGAAGCCGTGGCGACGCTCTATCGCGATCCGAAGGCGGAGCCGATCGGCAAGATAACCGCATTCGTCGGCGCCAAGGGCGGCGTCGGCTCAAGCACCCTGGCGCATAATTTCGGCTCATACGTATCGAAGGTCCTTGCCATCGACACGGTGATCACCGATCTCGATCTTGCATTCGGCACGGCGGGTCTCAACTTCAACCAGGAAACGTCGCAAGGCATCATCGACGCCCTCGGCCAACCGGATCGCGTCGACCAGACCTTGCTCGACAGGTTGCTCACCAGGTGTGGCGACAAGCTGAGCCTGCTTGCCTCCTCTGGAACAATCGATCGCGAAGTGAATATCGAGGCCCATGCCGTCGAGACGATCCTCGAGATCGTTCGCCACAATGTGCCGAGCGTGGTCGTGGACGTGCCGAATATGTGGGCCCCTTGGATCAAATACACGCTTATCCAGGCCGACGACGTTGTCATCACCGCCACTCCGGAACTTGCAAGTCTGCGAAATGCCAAGAACCTGATTGATCTCCTGAAGCAGGCGCGACCGAACGATCATGCCCCGCGCCTGGTGCTTAACCAGGTCGGCGCGCCCAAGCGGCCGGAGATTCCTGTGGCCGAATTCGCCAAGGCGCTCGGGGTCGAGCCGACTGTCGTTATTCCGTACGACCCGCATGTTTTTGGAACGGCCGCAAGCAATGGCCAGATGATCGCTGATGTCGGCCCGAAATCCAAGGCGGCGGAGGCCATAGCGAGCCTCGCGAGAAGCCTCGCCGGGCGGGAGACGACCGCCAAGGCGAGCAAGGGCATGTTGGGTGGTGTCTTGGGCAAGATGCTGAGGAAGAAGTGACAATGTTCGGTAAGCGCACGGAAACCGGCGGCAAGCCTGTCATTGCCATACCTGCTCCTGCACCGATGGGCGAGCCGCCAGGCCCGGCTGTCTCGGCTGCGGCGTCCTCTATGCCGCGTCACATTCCCGATCTTGGTGTGCCGGTGCCTCCGCCGATGCAGTTTGGCTCGGGCGCCGCGAACCCGTCGGCCTCTGCCGGCAACGGCCATGGCAGCCAGCCAGTAGCCCAGGGCACTGTCAATCCGGCACCGCAGCCGAAGATTCCCGGCCGCCGCTCCGACAATTACTACGACATCAAGAGCACCATCTTTAATGCGCTGATCGACGCGATCGACCTCACGCAACTGGGCCAGCTCGATCGCGACGGGGCCCGCGATGAGATCCGCGACATCGTCAACGAGATCATCACGCTCAAAGACGTTGCGATGTCGATCGCCGAGCAGGAAGAACTGCTCGAAGACATCTGCAACGACGTCCTGGGTTACGGTCCGCTCGAGCCGCTGCTCGCTCGCGACGACATTGCCGATATCATGGTCAATGGCGCCAACATCTGCTTCATCGAAGTCGCCGGCAAGATGCAGAAGACCGGCGTCCGGTTTCGCGACAATTCGCAGCTGCTGAACATCTGCCAGCGCATCGTCAGCCAAATCGGCCGGCGTGTCGACGAAGCGTCTCCGATATGCGACGCGCGCTTGCCCGACGGTTCGCGTGTCAACGTCATCGTGCCGCCGCTTGCGATCGACGGGCCGACGCTCACCATTCGTAAGTTCAAGAAGGATCGGTTGAAGCTTCCCGATCTTGTGCGGTTTGGATCGATCACGCCGGAAGGCGCGACGATCCTTGAAATCATCGGCCGGTCGCGCTGCAACGTCCTCATATCGGGCGGCACGGGTTCGGGCAAGACGACCCTGCTGAACTGTCTTACCGGCTATGTTGAATCTGACGAACGCGTCATCACTTGCGAGGACGCCGCCGAGCTTCAGCTGCAGCAGCCGCATGTCGTGCGTCTCGAAACGCGCCCGCCCAATCTGGAAGGCGAGGGCGAGATCACCATGCGCGATCTTGTCAAGAACTGCCTGCGTATGCGCCCAGAGCGCATCATCGTCGGTGAAGTCCGCGGACCCGAAGCCTTCGATCTCTTGCAGGCGATGAACACGGGCCATGACGGCTCGATGGGCACGCTTGCACGCCAATAGTCCGCGCGAAGGATTGCAGCGCCTTGAATCGATGATCACCATGGGCGGATTTGCGCTGCCGTCCAAGACGATCAAGGAAATGATCACCGGATCGATCGACGTCATCGTGCAGGCCGCCCGCCTGCGCGACGGTTCCCGCCGCATCACGCACATAACCGAAGTGATCGGCATGGAGGGCGATGTGGTCATCACCCAGGACCTCTTTGTCTATGAAATCATGGGTGAAGATGCGCAGGGCAGGATCGTCGGGCGGCATCGCTCGACCGGCATCGCGCGTCCGCATTTCTGGGATCGGGCGAGATACTATGGCGAGGAACGCCGCCTTGCCGAAGCACTCGAGCGGGCCGAGTTGCGCAATGAAGGTGAAGACGACAACTGATCGATAGGCGAGGCAGGACATGAACTTCGACAACTCGCTTACGCAATACGCGTTTTTGCTGATGATCGCGCTGAGCGTCGGCGGCCTCGCGCTTGCGCTGCTCTATCCCGTGCTCACGGGCTCGGCCGAGGCGGCGAGGCGGCGCGCGCGCATCGTCGCTGGCAAGGATCGCACCCTGCCGAAACCCGGCCTGCGGGCCAGACTTCTTGCCGAGGATCCGAAGGATAATCGCCGCAAGCAATTGCAGGAATCGCTGAAGCAGATCGAAGTAGCGCGAGAAGCAGCGTAAACAGAAGCTCACTTTGCGCCTTCTGATCAATCAGGCGGGGCTCGATATTACGCCGCGGCTTTTCTACATTGTTTCATTGGTCGTTGGCAGTTTGATCGCCGGGGCGACGCTGATCCTGGGAACGCCCTGGTATGTCGCCGTGGTTGGCTTCCTGGCTGGAACATTCGGTCTGCCGCGCTGGGCTTTGCGCTACATGCGCAGGCGCCGGCAGAACCAGTTTCTTGATGGGTTTGCGGATGCTGTCGACGTGATGGTGCGCGGGCTCAAGGCTGGCCTGCCTGTCACCGATGCCATGAAAATTATCGCCGCCGAAACGTCGCCTCCGGTCGGTCCCGAATTTCTCGAAGTCGTTGAAGGCCAGCGTATCGGCATCACGATGGATCAGGGCATCGATCGCATGTTCGATCGCATGCCATTGGCCGAGGTGAATTTTCTTGGCATCGTCATGGCCATTCAGCAGAAGACGGGCGGCAATCTAGCCGAGGCGCTGAACAATCTTTCCAAGGTGCTGCGCGACCGCAAGAAGATGAAGGCGAAGATCAGGGCGGTCAGCCAGGAAGCCAAGGCTTCCGCGGCCATCATAGGCTCGCTGCCGTTTCTCATCATGGGTGCCATGATGATACTTAACCCGGCCTATCTCAACCCGCTGTTCGAGACCAAGCTCGGCAATGTGATGCTGGTCGGTTCGGTTATTGTGGATGAGTACCGGCGTCTTGATCATGAAGAAAATGATCAATTTCGACTTCTGATGGGCAGGGCGCGATGATCAACCAGCTTTGGCACTTCATCCAGCCCGAACAGATTATCACGATCCTCGTGGCACTCTCGGCCTTCGCGACGGTCCTGACCGTTGCGGCGCCCTATTTGCAGGGTGATCGCCTGCGGACGCGGATGAAATCGGTTGCGACCGAACGCGATCGACTGAGGGCGGCACAGCGGGCGGCGCTTGCGGTGGGCGAGGGCAGGCTTCGCGAAAAGCCACGCACCGGTCTGGCCACTCAGCTCGTCGAAGGCCTGAATCTGCGCCAGCTCATGCAGGCGGAAGGCTCGCGCGCTCTGCTCCGCCAGGCAGGATATCGCACCGAGCGCCATCTCGTGACCTTCCTCGCAATTCGAGCGATCACGCGCTCTGCTGCTTGGCTTGATCGTCTTCATCTATTCATCGACGATCTTCGCCGACCGCGTATCGCCAACCATGCGCTTGGCGGCCACGTTGATTGGCATGGTCGGTGGCTTTTACCTCCCGATCATCTTCCTCAAGAACATGGTGCAGCGGCGCCAGGAATCGATCAGGCGCGCCTGGTCGGATGCGCTTGACCTTCTGCTGATCTGCGTCGAATCGGGCATGTCCATCGAGGCGGCCATACAGCGCGTCTCGCGCGAGATCGGCAGCCAGTCGGTTCCTCTCGCCGAGGAAATGACATTGACCAACGCCGAACTATCCTACTTGCAGGATCGGCGCAAAGCCTTCGAAAATCTCGGCAAGCGAACCGGATTGCCCATCGTCAAGTCGGTGGTGACGAGCCTCATCCAATCCGAGCGCTACGGTACGCCGCTGGGCACGGCGTTGCGCGTCCTCGCCCAGGAAAATCGCGACATGCGCATGTCGGATGCCGAGAAGAAGGCGGCCGCGCTGCCGCCCAAGCTGACCGTGCCAATGGTGCTGTTCTTCCTGCCTGTGATCTTCATCGTCATTCTCGGGCCTTCCGCCATCCTGGTGCTCGGCGCAAAATAATATTCGCGCCGAAACGATTGTTTCGGCGTTGAGCGGACCGGAGCGTTTCTGAAGTAATCAGCCCTGCGTCGCGGGCTTGAGCTTCTGCCAGGGATTGGGCTGCGAGAGCATGTGCTGGAGGTACGCCATATTGGCATCGACCTGCTCTGGCGGGAGATCCGCGCTGGCGATGCTGCGCGCTTCGTCGAAGCGGCCCTGCAGACCCACAACCAGTGCGAGGTTCTGCCTGAGACGCGTTATCCTGGGCGCCTTTCGCCGATTTTGAGGCTTCCTTCAGCGTCTCCTCGGCTTTGGGAAGATCGCCTTGCAGCGCGTAGGACATGCCGAGATTGTTGAGTACCGTTATTTCGCCGGGCGACAGCGCAAGGGCTTGCGAATAATTGCGGCGCGCCTCGTCATAGCGGCCAAGCTGGTCGCAGGCTGATCCCAATGCCGAATAGGTCCGCCAGTCGGCGGTTTTTGTTTTGGCCGCGCGTTCGAGAAGCGCCGCGGCATCGGCTGCCTGGCCGGCTTGCAGCAATTCCTTGCCAAAGATGTTTAGCAGTTTGCCGTCGGAGGCGTGTTTACTCGAGCAGTCCCTTATAGACCTCGAATTGCTGCTCTTGCCGGCCCATCGCCTTCAGCTGCGCCGCATAGGCGAGGCCCAGACCTTCAGATTGTCGGGCTCGGCCTCAAATTTCTCGCCGAGCGCGACGACCTCTTTCATTGATAGCCGGCTCGGTGCTTCCGGTCGTCAGATTGTCGAGGTCGGGTTGTTTGCCGCAGCCGCCAAGAAGGATGGCCGAACCAAGCAGACAGGCCGCGGCGATCCGACCGGATAGGCGGCTGTTGGATCCGCGTGGGCTCGACATGAACGACATTCCTTGACACCTTCGGCGGATACCCACCGCCTTGTGTTAATCATCAAGGACAGTCCTCAATATTCTCTTAACCATAATCCTTGTTGATTAAGTCACGTTTGAAGCCATCCGGAGCCACCATGACTGCATTTGACCGCATTCTGACGCCTGCTTCCGCCGCACGCCGCGCCATTCCCATTATCCCCGTTACCGCAAAGCGAATTCAGAGCCTGGTTGCGCGAAGCTTCCGGCGGTCGAGCGCCGATGGATCGAACTCAATGATTTCACGGCGAAGGCCGGCTCCTATCTCGTGGTGAGCACTGCGCGACGGCGCGCTGGCCAAGGTCTATTTCGGCTTCGGCGACGTGATGACGGACCGTGATCCTTTTGAATTCGGAAGGTTGAGCAGAGCTGTTGCCGGCTGCCGAATACCGGATCGATGGCGCATCTCGCCCGATGCAGGCTCGCCGTTCTTGGCTGGCTGCTAGAGGCCTATTCCTTCGACCGTTACCGCAAGAGCGGAGCGACCCTGGCAAGGCTCCAGTGCCCGCAAGGATGTCGATCGCAAGGAGGTCTTGTCTGCGGCCGAGGCGACCGGACTCGTTCGCGATCTCATCAACACGCCCGCATCGGATCTAGGACCGGCCGAACTTGAAGCTGCGGCGCGTAAAGTCGCTGGCCGTTTCAAAGCCAAGCTCCGAAGGTCGATATCCGGCCGCGAACTTGAGCGCGATTTCCCGATGATCCATGCGGTGGGCCGAGGCCAGCCCGCGCGCAGCCGCGGCTCATCGATTTTTCTTGGGGACCGGCGCGGGCGCCCAAGGTCACGCTGGTCGGCAAGGGGGTGTGTTTCGACACGGGCGGCCTCGACATCAAGCCTTCCTCCGGCATGCTGCTGATGAAGAAGGACATGGGCGGCGCCGCCAATGTCCTGGGCCTTGCCCAAATGATCATGGCCGCGAGGCTCAACGTGCGATTGCGGGTCCTCATCCCGGCGGTTGAAAACTCCATCGACGGCTCGGCCTTCCGTCCGGGCGACGTCCTCATCAGCCGCAAGGGAATAACGGTCGAGATCGGCAATACCGATGCCGAAGGCCGCCTCATTCTTGCCGATGCATTGGCGCTGGCGGATGAGGAAAAGCCCGATCTTTTGATCGATATGGCGACGCTGACGGGCGCTGCGCGCGTTGCTTTGGGCCCTGATTTGCCACCCTTTTATACCGATGACGAAGGCTTGGCGGCGGAGATATCAGCGGCCGCCAAAGCCGAAAACGATCCGCTTTGGCGCTTGCCTCTCTGGCGGCCCTACCACGCACTGTTCGAATTCAAGGGTCGCCGACATGAACAACAGCTCGGAATCGGCCTATGCGGGGTCGATCACTGCGGCCCTTTTCCTCAAGCGCTTCGTTGAAGCTGCGAAAAGCTATGTCCATTTCGACGTTTTCGGCTGGACGCCCACACGCCAAACCCGGCCGTCCGAAAGGCGGCGAGGCCCAGGCCATGCGCGCCCTCTTTGCATTGATACGGAGCCGTTACGGTCGTTAAGGCTTGATAATCATTGCCGCCTCGGCAAGAATGATACGGACCCGAAACGATCGAGGTCTCGCCGGGGTACCGCGGTATGTTGAGTATGTCTGCTGGCCAGGCCTTGAAGCTTTGGCACGATGTCAATCTGCACATGGTCCGGGACGAGGAGCCCGACCTTTCGGTTCGCCAGATCAGCATCCTGCTCACGATATATCTTGAAGCGCCGCCCCACACGATCCGCGACCTTGCGGCCAAGCTTGAGGTCTCCAAGCCGGTCATCACCCGCGCCCTTGATTCGATGGGCAAGGTTGAGCTTGTATCGCGGAGACGGGACGAGCAGGACCGCCGCAATGTCCTGGTTCAGAGAACGGTAAAGGGCGCGCTGTATCTTGAGCGCCTGGCAGACCTCGTAGGAAACATCGCCAAAACGCTTTAAGATGCGCAGCATGACCATTCTCGACCCCCGCCTTCATGCGTTCCGCCCCGACCTCGCCGATCTGCGCCTGCGGGGTCAGATCGAAGCCAACAATTTTGCTTCAGGCGATCTTCTGGCGATCATCGATCCCATCGCCAGCATTCGCCGCGAACCGCGCTTCGATGCGGTCCAGACCACGCAGGCGCTCCTGGGCGAGACCGTGCGGGTCTTCGAGCGCCGGGAAGGCTGGGCCTGGGTGCAACTCGAGCGCGACGGCTATGTCGGCTATATCTCCGAGGATTCGCTTGGCCGCCCGGCGGGAAGTCCGACGCATCGCGTGCGCGTGCCATTGAGCTATTCCTATCCCGGCCCCGATCACAAGTCGCAACCTGCGCTCGTCTTGCCGATGAACGCCGCCGTGAACGTGCTCAAAATGGGTGAAAAATACGCCGAGCTCTCAAATGGTCGCTATGCAATCGCGGTCCACCTTTCTCCACTTGCCGATGCCGCGCTGGATTTCGTAGCCGTCGCTGAGCAGTATCTGGGCGTGCCCTATAGTTGGGGTGGAAAGACGGCTCTTGGGCTCGATTGCTCAGGCCTCGTGCAAACGGCTCTCACGGCCGCCGGTTTGGCTTGCCAGCGCGATTCCGACATGCAGGAAGGCATCGGAACGAGCTTGCCGGTCGATCGTCTCAATAGCTTGCGACGCGGCGATCTCGTGTTCTGGAAGGGCCATGTTGGCATCATGACGAGCGCCAACGACCTGCTTCACGCCAATGGGCACTTCATGCAGGTGACGCGCGAACCCCTGGCGACCGCCGTAGCGCGAATAGCGACGGTATACGGGGGAGTGACCTCGATCCGCCGGCTTTAATAGCCGCGGCTGCGATCCACGAGGTTTTCGAGCGGCTGTCCGGCCTCATGCCGCCTGATCTGGCGCAATACATAGGCGCTGATCGTTTCGGGATCGGAATCGGCCGCGCAATGCGGCGTCACCGTCACCTTGGGATGCGTCCAGAGCGGGCTTTCTTTCGGCAATGGCTCGGTCACGAAGACGTCGAGCGTCGCGGCATGGAGTTCGCCCGAATCGAGCGCTGCGAGAATATCGCCCTCGACTTGCTGCTTGCCGCGACCGGCATTGATGATGATCGGCGCCCCGAACGGGCCTTTCCGCGACAACTTGCGGATGGTCTCGCGATTGATGATGCCGTGGGTCGCCGGTGTATGCGGCAAGAGCGATACGAGAATGTCGGTGCGGCGAAGAAAGGCATCGAATTCGGCGTCGCCCGCATAGCAATGGACACCATCGATGCGGCGACAATTGCGACTCCAGCCCGCGACCTTGAATCCAAGGTCGCGCAATGCGCATCGCTGAATCGCTGCCCATGACGCCGAGTCCCATGATACCGACGGCGAGATCGCTGGCGCCATGCGTCGGGAAGGAATCCCAGATTTTCTTCTTCTGATTTTCGTCGAGACGTCGTTGCTGGCGATGATGCATCAGCACATGCAACACGACGTATTCCGTCATGCGCATCGTGAGATCAGGCTCGTTGACGCGCACGATCGGCGTCGCGTCTGGCAATGTCGGATCGCTCAGGATCGCGTCGACCCCGGCGCCCAGCGAAAAGATCACCGACAGATTGGGCAGGCTGCGCAGAACATCGGCGGGAGGCAGCCAGGCAATGGCATAGCGGATATCAGCGATGTTGCCGACGTTGTCCGGCCAGACCCGCAGATCCATGCCTGGCGCAAGCTTCCGCATGGAATTGGTCCACACATCGGTCGGCCAGGTCGGTGTCAAAAAAAGTAGGGCCATTACTGCTTCACCACATTCTCTGGCGCGACCTTCAACTGGAAGGCGGCCGCTATCAGTGCCTTGGTATATTCGGTCTTGGGCGAATCGAATATCTGTGTTGCCGGCCCCGTCTCGACGGCAAGACCATTGCGCATGACGATCACCTCATTGGCAAGCGCACGCACCACTTTCAAATCGTGGCTGATGAAGAGATAGGCGAGATTGTGCTTCTTCTGCAGTTCGCGAAGGAGGTCGACGATCTGCGCCTGCACCGACATGTCGAGCGCGCTGGTCGGCTCGTCGAGCACCACGAATTTTGGTTCAAGTGCGAGCGCGCGCGCGATTGCGATACGCTGCCGTTGGCCGCCGGAAAACTCATGCGGATAGCGATCCATGGTTTCCGGATCGAGCCCGACTTCCTTGAGCGCTTGGGTTACGCGTTCGCGGCGCTGATCCGCAGTCATGTTCTTGCCTTGGACGATCAAGCCCTCCTCGACGATCTGGAGGATGGAGAGCCGGGGCGACAGCGACCCGTAGGGATCCTGGAACACGATCTGCAATTCCTTGCGCAAGGGTCGCATCTCGCGAGCGCCGAAACCGTCGATCCTGTTGCCCAGATAAGCGATCGGCCCCTGCGGACGCGATCAGTCGGAGAAGCGCCAGGCCGAGCGTGGTTTTCCCCGAACCCAACTCGCCGACAACGCCAAGCGTCTGCCCGGCCCGCACGACGGCGTCGACTCCATCGACCGCCTTGATATGGCCGACGACTTTCCTGAAGAAGCCGCGCCTGATCGGAAACCAGACCTTGAGGTCTTTTGTCTCCATCACGACGGGAGCGCTCGGATCGGATTTGGGCGGCGAGCCCTTGGGCTCGGCGGAGAGCAGCATCCGTGTGTAGGGATGCTGCGGATCGGAGAAGATTTCTTCCGTCGGGCCGGCCTCGACGATCTTGCCGTGCTGCATGACGCAGACATTGTCCGCCATGCGGCGCACGATGCCGAGATCATGAGTGATCAACAGCATCGCCATGCCGAACTCTCGCTGCAGCTCCTTGAGCAGTTTCAGAATCTGCGCCTGCACGGTTACGTCGAGCGCGGTCGTCGGTTCATCGGCGATGAGGAGATCGGGATTATTGGCCAATGCCATGGCGATCATCACGCGCTGGCGCTGGCCACCGGAGAGCTGATGCGGAAAATCCTGCAGCCGCGTTTCGGGATCGCGGATACCGACCTTGGTCAGAAGTTCGATCACCTTTTGGCGTGCCTTGGCGCCGGTGATCCGCTGGTGAACCTCGAGGATTTCGCTGATTTGCCCCTCAACCGTGTGCAGCGGATTGAGCGACGTCATCGGCTCCTGGAAGATGATGGTAATGTCATTGCCGCGAACCTTGCGCAGTTCGGTCTCGTCGGAGCGCAGCAATTCCTTGCCATTGAAGTATATTTCGCCGGACGGATGTTCGGCCGGCGGATAGGGGAGAAGCTTGAGGATCGACAGGGCCGATACGGACTTTCCCGAGCCCGACTCGCCGACGAGCGCCAGCGTCTCGCCCTTCTTGAGCGAGAACGAGACATGATCGACGGCAATAGTCGTCCTGCCACCCTGGCGGAAGGCGACCGAGAGATCGCGGACTTCGAGCAGTGGCTCGCTCATGCGAAGGTCTTTCGTGGATCGAGTGCATCGCGCACCGCCTCGCCGACGAATACCAGCAGCGACAGCATGACCGAAAGCACGAGGAAGCCGGTAATGCCGAGCCACGGCGCCTGGAGGTTATTGCGGCCCTGTTGCAGGAGTTCGCCGAGAGAGGGCGATCCGGCCGGAAGGCCAAAGCCCAAATAGTCGAGCGCCGTCAATGTCGTCACCGATCCCGATAGGATGAAGGGCATGAAAGTGACGGTCGACACCAGCGCGTTAGGCAGCAGATGCTTGAACATGATCTTCGCGTTGCTCAAGCCGAGGGCGCGCGCCGCACGCACATACTCGAAATTGCGGGCGCGCAGGAATTCCGCGCGCACCACGCCGACCAGCGACGTCCAGGAAAAGAGAACGAGGATGAAAAGCAATATCCAGAATGTCGGGACGAAAAAGGCCGACAGGATGATCAGCAGGTAGAGGGTCGGCATCGACGTCCAGATGTCGATGAAGCGCTGGAACAGGAGATCTGTCCAGCCCCCGAAATAGCCTTGCACTGCGCCCGCCGCGACGCCGATCACCGAGGAGATGGCGGTGAGGATGAGCCCGAAGGCGACCGACAGGAGGAAACCGTAGATCAACCGCGCGAAGACATCGCGGCCCTGGTCGTCGGTTCCAAGCCAGTTGAGATTTCCGAAGATGCAATTGGGATCTTGGACGCCGAGCGGATACTTGACGCAAGCCTGCTCACGCGTGAGCTCAAAGGCGGGCGGCGAGGGCGCTGGCATCGGCAGGTCGTTATTGACCGTATTGTAGGAATAGCGGATGGGCGGCCACAAGATCCAGCCATTGGCATTGATCTCGTCCTGGTTGACCGGATCGCGAAAATCGGTCCTGGCCAGGAAGCCACCGAATTTCTCTTCCGGATAGTCGACGACCAGCGGAAACAGGAACTCGCCCTTATAGTGGACGAGTATCGGGCGGTCATTCGCAATGACCGGCGCGAGCAGGCTTGCTCCGAACAGGACGATGAACAGCCAGAATGACCAGAAGCCGCGCCTGTTGCGCTTGAAGAGCTCCCACCGCCGCCGGTTGAGCGCACTGAGCTTGCCGAAGGCCATCCCCTAGAGTTCCCGTGACTCGAAGTCGATTCGCGGATCGATCCATGTATAGGTAAGGTCGCTGATCAGCGCCACGACGAGACCGAGAAGCGTGAAGATATAGAGATTGGCGAAGACCACGGGATAATCGCGCTGCAAGGCCGCGGTATAGGTAAGATAGCCGAGGCCGTCGAGCGTGAAGATCTGCTCGATGAGCAGCGAGCCGGCAAAAAAGGCGGAGAGGAACGCGCCGGGAAAGCCCGAGATCACGAGCAGCATGGCATTGCGGAATACGTGGCCGTAAAGCACGCGCCGCTCGCTCAGGCCCTTGGCCCGTGCCGTCATGACATACTGCTTGCGAATTTCATCGAGGAACGAGTTCTTGGTGAGGAGCGTCATGGTCGCGAAGCTGCTGAGGCCGAGCGCGAGCAGGGGCAGGACGAGATGCCAGGCATAGTCGAGGATCTTTTCGAACCAGTTCATTTGGTCGAAGATTTCAGACGTGAGCCCGCGCAAGGGGAACCAGCTGTAATAGCTGCCGCCGGCGAAGAGCACGACCAGCATGATCGCCAGGATGAAGCCCGGTATGGCATAGCCGATGATGATCACGCCCGAAGTCCAGATATCGAAGCTGGACCCGTCTTTCACCGCTTTCCTGATGCCGAGCGGAACGGAGACGAGATAGGTAATCAGCGTGAGCCAAAGCCCTAGCGAAATCGATACCGGCATCTTCTCGAGCATCAGATCGAGGACGGATTTGTCGCGGAAATAGCTCTCGCCGAAATTGAAGGTCAGGTAGTTCTTCATCATGATGAAGAAGCGTTCATAGGCGGGCTTGTCGAAGCCGAACTGCTTTTCGAGCGATTTTATGAATTCGGGATCGAGGCCTTGCGCACCGCGATACTTCACCGCCGCGCTCTGGCTGCCCATCTGCGTCGCGACGTCGCCGGATCTGCCGGTCTCGCTGCCCGAGCCGCCGCCGATGCGGGCGGTGACGTCGACCTCGGTACCCTGGACTTGCGAGATGATCCGCTCGATCGGACCGCCGGGGACGAACTGGATGACCGCAAACGTGACAAGCATGATCCCGAACAAGGTCGGTATCATCAGAAGCAAACGCTTGAGGATGTAGGCGCCCATGAATCAGTTGGCCTTGGCGATCTTGGCAGCCTTTTCGGGGTCGTACCACCAGGTGTCAATGATTCCCCGGTCATATTTGGGCTGGACTGCCGGACGACCATACTTGTCCCAATGGGCGACCCAGTGGCTCGCCTTGTACCAGTTGGGAATCCAGAACCATTCCGATCGCAGCACGCGGTCGAGCGCGCGCCCGGCCACATCGAGCTCTTCGCGGGATTTCGCCGTCACGACCTTTTCGATCAGCGCGTCGATCTCAGGGCTGGCGACGCCGGAAAGATTGTAGCTGCCCGGCGACTTCGCCGAATCCGAGCCGAAAGAAGATCCGCAACTCGCTGCCCGGCGTCACGCCCGACGAGAAGCGCGCCGGACGATAATATCGAAATCAAAATCCTTCTGGCGCTGCTCATATTGGACCGGATCGACCGTGCGCAATCTGAGCATCGATGCCGAAGAGCCTCAGGTTGCGTATATAGGGCGCAAATAGCCGTTCGAAACGTCGGATCGTCGATCAGGACTTCGATGGCGAAGGTCTCGCCCTTGGCATTGCGGCGCACATTGCCGTCGAGCTTCCAGCCCGCCTCGTCGAGCAGGCGCCGATGCCTGCGCGCAGCAATCTTGCGGTCCTGGCCGGAGCCGTCGCTTTTTTGCGGGATGGCGATCTCGCCGAAAACTTCGGGCCGCAGTTTGTCGCGCATCGGCTCGAGCAGATACGAGCTCTTCCGCTGACGGAGCGCCTTCGGCCTTGAGCGGCGATTTCTCAAAGAAGCTCGCGGTGCGGTCATAGAAGACCGATAGAAAAGATTGTCATTCGTCCATTCGAAGTCAAAGGCGAGATTGAGCGCCTGGCGGACCCGTATGTCCTGGAACTTGTCGCGCCGGAGATTGAAGAAGGAGCCTTGCGCGCCTGACGGCGTCTCATCGGGAAGCTCGTCCTTCAACACGCGCCCATCCTTCACCGCCGCGAAATCATAGGCCGTTTGCCCAATCCCGCGAGGTATATTCCTCGCGAAGATCGATGCATGCCGCGCTTTCAGCGCTTCGAAACCTGCGCTGTGCGGTCGCGGAAATATTCGTAGCGGATCTCATCGAAATTATAGCGGCCGCGATTGACCGGCAGATCCTTCGCCCAATAGTCGTCGCGCCGCAAATAGGTCACATATTCCGCCGGCTTGAAACTCCCGATCTTGTAGGGGCCCGAACCAAGCGGCGCCTGCAAATCGGCCTTGGTGAAATCATGCGTGGAGTAATAGGCCTTGGAGAGGACCGGCAAGCCGGCGATCGACAAGGGCAGGTCGCGATTATCGCCGGTCTTGAAGATAAAGCGCGCTTCATGCGGCCCCAAAACCTCGCAGCGTTCGGCATCCTTCATGGTCATGCGCAGGCGTTCATGCCCGTGCTCCATGATGAGCCGGAAAGTCTCGCAGACATCATCCGCCGTCACCGGCGTGCCGTCGGAGAACTTCGCTTCCTCGCGCAACTGAAAGGCCATGCTCTTCTTGTCGGCCGCAAGGTCGACCGTCTTTGCAACGAGCCCGTACATGGCGTCTGGCTCGTCATTCGCGCGCGCCATCAGCGTGTCGAAGAGCAGGCCCAAGCCTTGCGCGGGATTGCCTTTGAGGATGAAGTCGTTGAAGGAGTCGAACGTGTCGCGCGCTACGACACCGATCGTCGACATCTTGCCGCCCTTGGGCGCATCGGGATTGACATAGTCGAAATGGGTGAAATCGGCCGGATACTTGAGGTCTCCAAAGGCCGAAATGCCATAGCGCGGCTCGGCGGCCGCCGGGATCGTCACGAACAGCAGGGCCGTCGCCGCGGCCGCGAAGCGCATCATCCGGTGGCGACTTTCTGGGCTTTTTCTTCGTCCCACCACCATACGCTCGGGAAGCCGACCGAATATTTCGGCAGCGTCTCCGGATGCGAAAAACGATTCCAGCGCGCCACGCGCTCATCGGCAATATACCACATTGGCACGACGAAGTGATTCCACAGGAGCACGCGGTCGAGTGCCTTGCAGGCCGCAACCAGGCCCGCGCGATTTTTGGCGTAGATGACCTGGTCGATCAGCTTGTCGATTGCTGGTGAATTGATGCCGACGACGTTGCGGGTGCCGTCCCGCTTCGCTGCGTCCGAGCCCCAGAATTCGCGCTGTTCGTTGCCGGGTGACAAGGACTGGCCCCAGCTGCCGATCGCGATGTCGAAGTCATAGGTCTGCATGCGGCGGGTATAGATCGTCGAATTGAAAGTCTTGATCGAAACGGTGATGCCGAGCAGTTCGAGCTGCTCCTTATAGGGGAGCGCGATGCGTTCGAAGAGCGGATCGTCGAGGAGGAATTCGACCGAGAGCGTTTCGCCCTTGTCGTTCTTCAGGACCGATTTATTGCCATCCTTGCCGATCGTCCATCCGGCTTCCTTGAGAAGACCCGCAGCGGTGCGCAAGTTCTTCCGTCGATCCTGCGCAGTGCCGTTTAAGGGATTGACATACTCGGTCGTGAAAACTTCTGCCGGGATGTCGGCGCGCAGGGGCTCCAGAATTGCAAGCTCCTCAGGCCCCGGCAAGCCGCTCGCCGCGAGCTCGGAATTGTTGAAGAAGCTTTTCGAGCGCGTGTACTGGCCATAAAAAAGATTGGTGTTCGACCATTCGAAGTCGAAAGCATAGTTGAAGGCAAGGCGAAGCCGCGGATCCTTGAACTTGTCCCGGCGCGTATTGAACGCCCAGCTTTGCATGCCTTCGACATTCGAAAGCGTGATCTTCTCCTTCACGACCTTGCCATTGTCGAGAGCGTCGAAGGTGTACTGCGTCGCCCAGGTCTTGGCGCTGTTCTCGGTGCGCCAGTCGGCCTGGTCGGCCTTGAAAGCCTCGAACGCCACATTCGGATCGCGGTAGAAGATATATTCAATCTCGTTGAAATTATCCTGGCCGATATTGACCGGCAGGTCCTTGCCCCAATAATCCTCGACGCGGACGAGGCGCACATTTTGTCCAGGCGTGAAGCTCGCAATCTTGTACGACCCGGAACCGAGCGGAATCTCCAGCGTCATTTCCTTGATATCGCGCGGCTTGCCGTCCTTGCCTTGCGCGGTCCACCAGTGCTTGGGCAGCACCGGCAATTGTCCGGTGATGAGCGGCAGCTCGCGGTTGTTCGTCTGATTGAAAACGAAAGTGACTTCGTGGTCGCCGGTCTGCTCGGCCTTGTCGATATTCTTGTAATAGGCGTTGTAGAAAGGATGGCTGTCGCGCACCGCCAGCATGCTCCAGATCACATCTTCGGCGGTGATCGGTTTGCCATCATGGAAGCGCGCTTCCGGTCGCAGGCGATAGACGACTTGCGATCGGTCCTCCGGATGCCAAACCGCCGATGCGATCAGGCCATACTCGGTCGACGGCTCATCGAGGGAAGAGGTAAGCAGCGTCTCGTTGCCGACCGAGCCGAACGAGTCGGCCTTGTACGTATACGGATTAAAACTGTCGAACGACCCGAACACCGCGAACCGCACTCGGCCGCCTTTCGGCGCGTCCGGATTGACATAGGCAAAGTGCCTGAAGTCCGGAGGGTACTTGATATCGTCGAAAAGCGTGAGCGCGTGCTTGAACTGGCGCTCATCGGCATAGGCGACCGAGGCACCGATGATTCGGACGCCCTGCGCAACGCCAAGGACGCCCGCCAACTTGATCAAACCGCGTCGCGTGACGTCCATTCTGGTTCGGCCTCCCTGGAAAGGATGTGCCGAATACATACGCATTCCTGATCGCAAATGAAAACCCCGGAAGGACTATCCCGGCGTTAAATCTTGGAGAGATTTAGGGCTATTATGGGGCAGGGAACGGCTTGGGATCGTCCGAGAGCGTGCGCAGATAGGCGAGGATATTGGCCCGTTCCGTGGCACTCTTGACCGCCAATGTCATCTTCGTCCCTGGTGCGAATTCCTTCGGATTGTGCAGGAAAGCGAAGATGTTTTCATAGGTCCATTTGTCGGCCGAATGCGCCTTGAGCGCATCCGAATAGGCAAAGCCTTCATGCGACGCGATCGGTCGGTCGACGATGTCCCATTGATTGGGTCCGGTCTTGTTCGGGCCGCCCTTGGAGAAGTCATGGCAGGCCAGGCATTTCTTATGAGCCGCCTCGCCCTTGGCGACGTCGGCAGACGCCAGCAATACGGCCAGCGGCTTCTCCTCGGCGGCTGGCGCTTCGCCACCGCCCGTGCTGGTTTCGGCGACTTCGATTGCCATGCCCGGCTTTTCGGGTGCTTCGGTTGCAAAAATCATCCCCGAAAGCTCGCTCAAACCGAATACCACCAAAGCGGTACCCAGCACAGCGCCGGCGATCTTGTTGAAAGTCCAACTGTCTATCATGCGGCCAACCCGAAGCGTTCCCGGTCCCCTTGAGCCATGAACCGCGCGGAAACTAATTGTTTCTCCAGACCGTCGCAATACGTATAACGGGGGCGGTCTAATTTGCCGCGCCCACCCTTAAGCCTATGATCGATCATCGAAATACGATCGTCGTTATCCCCTCGCGGATGGCCTCGACGCGATTGCCCGGTAAACCGCTTGCCGATATCTGCGGGTTGCCGATGATCGTGCATGTCTGGAGGCGGGCGATCGAATCGAAAGTCGGCCAGGTGCTGGTCGCGGCCGCCGAAACCAAGATCGCCGATGCGATCCGCGCCCATGGCGGCGATGCCATAACGACCGATCCCAATCTCGCATCCGGCACCGACCGGATAGCCCAGGCCCTTTCCCTGCGGGACCCCTTGGGCGATTTCCGCTATGTGCTCAATGTTCAGGGCGATCTGCCGACCATCGATCCCTTGGCGATCCAGCGCTGCCTTGGCGGCCTCATTAACGATCCCGTCGATATCTCGACGATCGCCGCGGAGATCACCGACCCCGCCGATCTTGCCAATCCCAATATCGTAAAGGCCGTCGCACCCTTGGGGCAGCATCGCGAGGTTGCCTATGCGCGCGACTTCGTCCGGCTTCTTCCCGCCGACCTGCCGCCACCCCATTGGCACCATATCGGCGTCTATGCCTTCAAGCGCGAGGCGCTGGATCGCTTTGTGTCCTTGCCGGTGAGCAGGCTTGAGGCGGAGCGCAAGCTTGAGCAGATGCGGGCACTCGAAAACGACATGCGCATTGCCGTCGTGCGCGTTGACTCTGTGCCGCTCGGCGTCGATACGCCAGCCGATCTCGAAGTGGCGCGACGCATGCTAAAGCCACACCACGCGACAGTCTGAGGAATTCCGAATGAAAGAGAAGATCGCCTATCAGGGCGAGCCGGGGGCCAACTCGCATATCGCCTGCCTGGAGGCCTATCCGGACCATGAGCCCCTGGCCTGCCGCACCTTCGAAGACGCGTTTGCCGCGGTGAAGGACGGCGATGCTGCGCTCGCGATGATCCCGATCGACAACTCGATCGCCGGTCGTGTTGCCGATATTCACCATCTGATGCCCGCCGCAAATCTTTACATCATCGGCGAGCACTTCCTGCGCGTTCATCATCAGCTTCTCGCCGTTAGGGGTGCGAAGCTTGAGGACATGCGTTCGGTTCACAGCCACGTTCACGCGCTCGGCCAGTGCCGCAAGCTTACCCGGCAACTGGGCTTGATGGCGGTCGTGGCAGCCGACACCGCCGGCGCCGCGCGCGAACTGTCCGAAAGCGGCGACAAGACGCGCGCCGCGATTGCGACGGCGTTGGCGGGAGAAATCTACGGGCTTGAGATCCTGCGCCGCGACATCGAGGACGACGAGCACAATACCACCCGCTTCATCATCCTCTCGGCAACGCCGCATGATGCCGAGCCCGAAGACAAGCCGGTGATGACGAGCTTCGTCTTCCGCGTCAGGAACGTGCCGGCCGCGCTCTATAAGGCGATGGGCGGCTTCGCCACCAACAGTATCAACATGACGAAGCTCGAGTCCTATCAGCTCGAGGGCTATTTTTCGGCGACCCAGTTCTATGCCGACATCGAAGGCCATCCCTCCGATCGGTCGGTTCGCTTGGCGCTCGAGGAACTGGAGTTCTTCACATCCTATCTGCGCGTGCTCGGCGTTTATCGCGCCAGCCCCTATCGTGCCGAAATCGCCAGGCGCATGGCGGAGCGTCAGGGAAGCTGAAGTGCTTCCAGGATGAGGTGATGGGCGATCGCCATCCGGGTCGGAAATATGAGACCGTCCGGATGCCGTTCCTCATGCATGAGCAGCAACTCGTCGCGCTCGAACCATCGCGCTGTTTCAAGCTCGACAGGATCGACGGTGATCTCCTCGCTGTCGGCCTCGCCGATAAGCCCGATCATCAGGCTTGAAGGATAGGGCCAGGGCTGGCTCATGACATAGCGGATGTCGCCGACGCGGATCGCCGACTCTTCGAACACTTCTCGCCGCGCCGCGTTCTCGATCGTCTCGCCGGGTTCCATGAAGCCGGCGAGAGCCGAGTACATGCCCGGCGCCCAGACCTTCTGCCGCCCAAGCAAGAGCCCCTTCGGCGAACGCACGATGATGATGACGACCGGATCGGTGCGTGGAAAATGGTCGGTGCCGCAGGCGTCGCAATGGCGCCGGTAGCCGCCATCCATCATGACGGTGGCGACCCCGCAATTGGCGCAGAAGCCATGTGTCATGTGCCAGTTGATGAGCGATCGCGCTTGCGCGAGCAGTCCGAGTTCACAGGGCGTTACGCTGCCTTCGATCGCCAGGCTGCGCAGATCGCGCCAATCGTCTTCGGCATGTGGCACTGCGCGAGGCAAAATACGGACGCTCTTCGTCATTGCGGCCGAGAAATACCAATACTTCGCCATCGCTTGGCGATCGTGTACGCAGCTGCCCGTTCGCGACGCCGACCTTGTCGCCGGCAATGTCGATCACCGCGGCTTCTGGGTGCGCAAGCTGCGCCGCCAGCCAGTCTTGGTCGCGGCGGTGATTGGCGGATCGATCGATGGCGTTGGCGCTGAAGCCGAGCAGCGGGCGCTGCCGGGGCGGCCGGCTAGAGTGTTCTTGCAATGACGACCTTCATGATTTCATTCGCGCCCGCATAAATACGCTCGACGCGCGCGTCGCGAAACATGCGCGCGATCGGATATTCATTCATATAGCCATAGCCGCCATGCAATTGCAGGCAGCGGTCGATGATCTTGCACTGCAGGTCGGTCACCCAGTATTTCGCCATCGAGGCGGTCGCGGTGTCTATGCCGCCGTCGAGATGCCGCCCGATGCAGTGGTCGATGAAGACGCGCGCAATGGTCGCTTCTGTCTTGCATTCGGCAAGTTCGAACTGGGTATTCTGGAAATCGATGAGACGTTGTCCGAAGGCCTTGCGCTGCTTGACGTAATCGACGGTGACCGAAAGCGCGCGCTCGATTTGCGCCATTGCGCCGAGCGCAACCAGCAAGCGCTCCTGCGGCAATTGCTGCATCAGCATTGCGAAGCCATGGCCTTCCTCGGGCCCGATCAGGGCCGAGGCCGGAACCCGCGCATTGTCGAAGAAGAGTTCGGATGTGTCGTTGGCCTTGAGACCGACCTTGTCGAGATTGCGTCCGCGCTGGAAACCTTCGAGGCCCTCCGTTTCGACGCCAAACAGCGAGATCCCCTTGGCACCGAGAGCTGCGTCGGTCTTGGCGACGACGATGATGAAATTGGCGAGCTGGCCGTTGGTGATGAAGGTCTTTTGCCCGCTGATCACAAAGTGATTGCCGTCGCGCCGCGCCGCCGTTCTCACCGCCTGGAGATCGGAGCCGCCTGAAGGTTCGGTCATGGCGATTGCGCCGACGAGATCGCCGCTCGCAAGACGCGGTAGCCAGGCCCGCTTCTGCTCCTCGGAACCGAAGGCGACAATGTAGGGTACGACGATGGCATTGTGCAGCGACAGGCCGAAGCCTTCCACGCCCACAAGATGCGCGGCATGCGAGATCGTCGCTTCATGCGCGAAGGTCCCGCCAGACCCGCCATACGCCTCTGGCACCGATGCGCATAGAAGGCCGGCTCTGCCGGCCTTGCGCCAGATATCGCGATCAACGCAGCCATTGCCTTCCCATTGGTCGTAATGGGGCAGGCATTCGCGTTCAAAAAAGCGCTGCGCGCTGTCGGCTAGCTGCTCGACATCCCCGCTGGACCAGGCTGGCTTGGGTAGATTGAGGACAGACAAGCCGTATCCCCGCGAAATGCGAAACCTGGGCCAGCAATGGCTACGCTGCCGCCGCTATTGATCAGCCGGCGTTGGCGGAGCGGGGAGCCGTGGACTCGCGATCCTTGAGCAGGTTGTCGATGAGCGTGATTGTTTTCTCAAGCTCTTCCATTGCCTCTTCGACTTCGACGCGCTGCTGCTGGAGAGCCTCGCGGCGTTCGCGGAACTTGGTGGCCGCGACGCGCAACTGCGTCAACTGCCCATCCTTAAGGTTGTAAAGCTCAAGCATCTCCTTGATTTCCTCAAGCGAGAAACCGACCTTCTTGCCCCGCAGGATCAATTGCAGGCGGGCGCGGTCGCGGTAGCTGAAAAGGCGCGTCCAGCCGCGGCGGGCCGGGGCAAGCAAGCCCTTCTGCTCATAAAAGCGCAGTGTGCGCGGTGTTACATCATATTCGCGGCAAAGTTCGGTAATCGAGTAGGTTCTGTCACGGCTGACTTTTTCGGTGG
Organism: uncultured Alphaproteobacteria bacterium; assembly: GCA_963805405.1. Classification (GTDB taxonomy): domain Bacteria; phylum Pseudomonadota; class Alphaproteobacteria; order Rhizobiales; family Aestuariivirgaceae; genus JAEUMG01. The sequence goes on from CAWDUC010000009.1 coordinate 39,554, forward strand.
CAGTTGATGTCATCTCGTTGCTCCAATGTTCTTCTTGCTTGGTATTCGCGGGTTGAGCCCCTCATATAACGCCTACGTCAAGCCGAACAAGACGCGACACATTACGAATTGTCCCGTGCGTCGCATGCCGGATTGCTTCACATGCATGGCTGGTAAAGAACCGGCATTCACGGATCGATTCTCCGCTTAACGGAATGTTTACCAAAGACGTTAACTTTTGGGTAGCGGAATTCCATGCCGGGGACGGCTTCCGAGGAAGCTTTGATCCGGCCTGGGCGAGAAAAGGCGAGCAATAAGCATGAAGCCCGGCATCCCGTGGAGCGTTAAGGGGATCGATTCTGGACGCGCGCGAAGCGGCCAAGGATGCGGCACGCCGGCGCGGCATGACGCTGGGCGCATGGCTCAACACTGTCATCCGGGAGCAGTCCGAATCTGACGCCCCGACAACCAATCGCAATTTAAGGTCGCAGCCTCGCGGCTCCGGCGGCGACGTGCCAGCGCGCATGGACGATCTCGCCGATCAATTGACACGCCTTGCCCGCGAAGACGAGCGCGCCACGGCCGGCCGGCCGATGGGCGAGGCGCGTTTCTCCAAGGAATTTAACCGGATCCTGGAACGGATCGACACGACCGAGCGCCAGACCGCCGACGCCTTTGCCGTCGTCAATGACCGCATTGCAGGCATAGCCCAGGCTGGTCAGCCGGCAATGCCGCTGATGCCGGAAGAGGTGCCCGGCTACACGGCGCTGGAAAGCGCCTTGCGCGACATCATCGAACACATCGCCGACAGCGAAACGCGCTCGCGCGATTCACTCCAATCGCTGCAAGGGCGCATCGACACGATGGCCTCGCGCGCCGACAATGGCTTGGGCGAAGCGGAGCTGGAGCGGATCGAAGAGCGCCTGGTTGAGCTATCAACCCGCATGTCGCGATTTGAATCGGCGGCCCGCCAGGATCTTCCAACGCCGGTGAAGGCGGAGTTTGCGAAACTTGCCGAACGCATCGACGCCATGCGGGGCGAAGTCGACATCCGCCTGCAAAGCGAGATCGGCGAATTGGATCGCCGAATGCTTGCGGCCCTTGCCGACGTCCGCTCCGGGATTAAGACGCAAGCTGGATTTGGCGCCGAAGGACAACGGATCTGGGGCGAGATCGAAGCCCTTGGCCAGCGTTTTGACGACCTCAAGGCCGATTCCGCTTCCGAACGCGACCTGCATTCGATCCGCGTCTCGCTCGAGCAGATCTCGGCACGTGTCGCGCAGGGCACCGATTTGCGACCGCTTGCCGATCTCGAAGCACGCATCGCCGCCATCGATGAGCGCCTGGCGAGCGGAAGCCTCGGCGATCACGAAGACCTGGCGCCGCACATTGCTGAACTCGATGCGCGGATTGCGCGCCTCGACACGAAACTCGATCGACTTGGTGAACGAGCGCGGCGAGATCCCGGCCTGGCCGGCGATCGAGCCGCAGATTGCGACGCTCGTCGATCGCCTGGGCCAGACGGAAAGCCAGCTTGGCCACCTTGCCAACCTCGAGCGTTCGATCGCGCAGCTCTCTGAAAGTGTCGAGCAGAGCCGTAATTGGGCGCGCGACGGGCGCGGCGCCGGCGACGGCGAGGCGTCGGCCGAGATGCAGGCGCTCATCGGAGGGCTCGATGCCTTGCGCGCCAGTTCTTCGATGGTTGATCAGCGCAACCAGGAAACCTTCACCGCCATCCACGAGGCGATATCGCAGATCGTTTCCAGGCTTGGCGACATGGAGACCTTGCCGGCCTCCCATGCTGCCTCTGGACCTGGTGCAGAAACTTTCGAACCCTTGCTGCGCCCGGCCGAGCAGGAGCCCTTCCAGCCGCCCGAAATTCCACCCCTCGACAGTTTCGGCCCGGAATTGAGCAAGCCACGCGCGGCACCCCTGGTGGCGCCATTGGTCGCCCCCTTGACGGCGCCAGGGGCGCTCGCTGCCGATGCGCGCCCGCCCGCGGATGATTTCATCGCCGCCGCGCGGCGTGCCGCCCAGGCCGCCTCGCAGCACTCCCCAAGCCCATTTTCCAGCGGCATGAGCTTCCTGAACCGCGCCAAGGACAAGCCCGCGAAGGAGGCCAGCAAGGGCGTATCGCTTCCCTTCCTGCGCCGCGCGAAGAAACCTGCCGAAGCGCCGGCGCTCGTAGCCGAGACGTCCACGGTTCCGCCCAAGGCACCTGCGAATGGCAAACGCCGCCGCCTGCTTCTGATCGGCCTCGTGCTGCTTGCTGCGGCTTCGGCCTTGGCTTTCGGTACCTATTCCATGCGCTCGTCGAAGCCCAAGGAGCCGGCTGCCGGCGCCAAGACCAGCGAGATCATGCCGGCAATACCCGATGTCTCCGACGTGGGCTCAGCGGTCAGCATATCGCGCATGGTCGATGCCATGCTCACCGCCGCGCTTCCATCGCCAGCCGAGAATATCGCGGCGCACAGCGCCGATGCGGAACTTCCCGCGTCGATCGGCACGGCGCCGTTGCGCGAGGCGGCCCTCAAGGGAAGTGCCAGCGCCCAATTCATAATCGCCGGACGCTTTCTCGAAGGAGGCGGCGTTACCGCCGATCCGGCGGCTGCCGCGCTCTGGTACGACAAGGCGGCCTCGCAAGGCTTGGCGCCCGCACAATATCGGCTCGGCACGCTCTATGAGCGCGGCGAAGGCGTGGCCCGCAACCTGGCGACCGCGCTTGCCTGGTATGAACGCGCCGCCGAAGGCGGCAATGTCAAAGCCATGCACAATGTCGCGGTCATCTATGCCGGCGCCCAGGCTGGCGCGCCCGGCTACCAGAAGGCGGCACGCTGGTTCGAAGCCGCCGCGTCCTACGGCTTGAGCGACAGCCAGTATAATCTGGGCATTCTCTTCGAGCGCGGCCTCGGCATGGAAAAGAACCTTGTGCAGGCCATGTATTGGTACGGTCTCGCCGCCCGCCAGGGCGATGCAGGACGCCAATGCCCGCCTAACCCAGATCGCCTCCGCCTTGCCCCCGGATCTCTCCGCCAAGACCAAGGCCCGGATCGACGCCTTCATACCGCGCCCTGAAATTGAATCCGCCAATCGCGTGTCCGTCACCGAGACGGATTGGCAGGTGCCGGGATCGACCGCGGAGCTCAACTGAGAGCATCGGACCCCAAAGCGCGCAGTTTTGGGACAATCCGATGCGCAGACCTAAGTAGTGCAACTTTTCGCCGCCAGGCGATTCGACTTGTCGGCCCGTTGCGCATACTTGATTGACCGGCCATGATGCGCGAAAATCGCGCCATGTCTGTTGCGTTGGATGATACCCGCGTTCCCCTTGTCGCGTGGTTTGCGGGATTGCTTGCCCTCTTGCCGTTGGCGGCAAGCATTGCGGCACTCTGGGTGCCGGAACGCGGCCTTGATACTCTGGCGCGCCAGGCCGGCCCGATCTACGCGGCGTTCCTCATCACGTTTTTCAGCGGCATTCGTTGGGGTGCTGTCTTGCGCGGCGCCACGGCGGGAGAGTTGCTGCTCGGCCTGATACCTCCTTACGCAGCCTGGATCGCCTTGATCCTCAGGCCGGAATTCGCGCTCTGCATTCTGCTCATCGTGCTTCTGTTGCAAGCGCTTGCCGATGTGCTCGCGGTCGAGGATGGGCGCTTGCCCTATTGGTACGGCAAATGGCGCATGCTGCTGACCGCCGCCGCCGGCATCGCGATCCTCGCCATGCTGGGCGAGCGGTTGTTTTACTAATAGACCCGCTTCGCCGGGAAGCGATGCACGGCACGGCTGCCGAGCATCCACACGGCGTAGTCGCCCGACGGGAACAGCGCGATGAACGGGTCGGCGGAGATCGACAATCCGCCGGTGAAGCTGCCGAAGGCCGGCATCACCAGACGCGTCTGATCGCCGATGAAACATTTGCAGCGGATCGAATGGCCGCGCTGCGCAACCGCCGCCGCTGGATGAAGATGCCCGGCGATCTCATGCAGGCCGACGCGAGCGGACCGGGCGCGTGACGCAACAGCACCGGGCCGAGCAAGACATGCTCGGCGACGCCGCGTGCAGAGCGCGGCGGGTGGCACCGGATCGTGATTGCCGATGATCCAGATCGCTTCGCGATTGCTGAGCAATGCGCCCCAGCCTTTCGACATCGTCGCGCGCGATGCGCGAGCCCGCGTCGCTGTCATGGAAGCTGTCGCCGAGGAAGATCAGGCGCCGCGGATTGCTGGCTTCGATGGCGAGCGCAAGCTGCGCCAGCGTTGCGCGCGTGTCATAAGGCGGCAGATGCACGCCGCGCCGCGCAATGCTCGAAGCCTTTTCGAGATGAAGATCGGCGACGATCAAAGTATCGAATTCGGGAACATAGAGCGCGCCCGACAGATCGGGAATGAAATCGAGCCCGCCGAGAGCGATGCGCTGCGTCCTAGACAAGCCGCATGGCCTCGTCGATGAGCTGATCGGCGGCCTCGGCGAGGAGTGCATCATGGGCTTCGCCGTAAATGGATTCGCGGCCGATCTCAAGCATCACCGGCACCGACAGAGGCGACACCTGGTCAAGCGGCGCGATGCACGATCTGGCCCCGTGATCCGCCGCAGCATTGCGGAAAGCCGATGCGCGTCGATAAGGCCGTCCGCCGCGTCATCCCAGGCGGCGCGCAGCAGGATGTGCTGCGGCTCGTGCGTGCGCAGAACGTCGTAGATCAGATCGGAATTGACGGTGACCTGGCGTCCCGTCTTCTCCTTGCCCGGCCAGCGCCGCTCGATGAGCCCGGCGATGATCGCCGCATTGCGGAAGGTGCGCTTCATGAGGTTCGACTCGGCGAGCCAGGCATCGAGATCGTCGCCCATCATGTCTTCATCGAACAGGCGGTCGAGATCGAGCCGCCCGGCCGAGACCATCAAGCGAGAGGTCGCGCACCGTCCAGACGACGAGCGCGTATTCGCTGGCGACGAAGCCCAAGGGCTGCATGCCCCAGCGTTCGAGCCGCCGCGTCAACAGCATGCCAAGCGTCTGGTGCGCGAGCCGGCCCTCGAAAGGATAGGCGACCAGATAATGATTATGGCCGCGCGGAAAAGTCTCGACCAGCATCTGTTCGCGCCGAAGGAACCAGCGACTTGTAGCGCTGCATGGAGAGCCAGTCGCGCACTTGCGGCGGCAATGACGGCCAGCTCTTCGGATCGCCTAGCATTTCGCGCACCCGCTCGGCCAAATAAGTCGAAAGCGGAAACTTGCCGCCCTGATAGGAGGGGATCGCCGGCTCGCTCGACTTGCTGCGCGTTGCGAGTGCGCCGAATTCATCGAGCCCCTCAAAGCGCAGGATTTCGCCGGCGAAGAGGAACGTGTCGCCGACCGCCAGCTGGCTGAGGAACCATTCCTCGAGTTCGCCGAGCACACGCCCGCCGGTGACCAGGCGCTTGCCGAGGCGCTTCTTCACGCTGGCCAGCCTGCACTTTCAGCATTTCGTCTTCGACGATCGTGCCGATGTTCAATCGGTATTGCTGCGCGATGCTCGGATGCGAGAGGCGCAAGCGAGCCGTCCGGTTGTGCCTTCAGTTTCGCATAACGCTCATAGGCGCGGAGCGCATAACCGCCGGTTGCCACGAAATCGATCGCAGCGGTCGAAATCCTCGCGCGTCAGATTGCGATAGGTCCAGGCGCGCGTGACTTCGGCAAAAAGTTCATCCGGCTTGAACGACCCGGCGCAGGCGCGGCCGAGGATGTGCTGGGCCAGCACATCGAATTTGAGCACGAAGGGATATTGCGTGTCCTGCGCAAGCGCTGTCGCAGCTTGCAGGGCCGCTTCGCATTCGAGAACCTCGAAACGATTGGAAGGAACGAGCAGGGCTTGCGATGGCTCGTCCAGCCGATGATTGGACCGCCCGATCCGCTGCAGCAGCCGGCTCGAGCCTTTCGGCGCGCCGACATGGATGACGAGATCGACATCGCCCCAGTCGATGCCGAGATCGAGTGTCGAGGTACAAACCACCGCGCGCAATTTGCCGGCCGCCATCGCCGCTTCGACCTTGCGGCGCTGGCCGACATCGAGCGAGCCGTGATGGAGCGCGATCGGCAGATTGTCTTCATTGGCATTCCACAGCGATTGGAACACCATCTCCGCCTGGCTGCGGGTATTGACGAAGACCAGCGTCATATTCGCCTTGCCGATCTCGGCATAGATTTCCGGGATCGCATAGAGCGAGGAATGCCCGGCCCATGGCACGCGCTCGACCGATTTGAGGATGCGGATATGGGGCGGCGCACCGGCATTGCCGAGCACGAGCGGCGCCTTGTCGCTGGCGCCCCATAGGCGCGAGCCAGGCGCGCAATGCATCGGGATCGGCAACCGTGGCTGAAAGTCCGACACGGCGCGAGTCCGGCGCATGCGCCTCGACGCGGGTGAGCGCGAGCGAGAGCAATACGCCGCGCTTCGATGTGACCAGGGAGTGCAATTCATCGAGGATCACCGTCTTGAGACTTGCGCAGCATATGCGCCGCATGCGGGTCGGCGACGAGGAGGGAGAGCTGTTCCGGCGTGGTGATGAGGATATCGGGCGGCTTCTCGCGCTGGCGCTGGCGGCGTGAATGCGGCGTATCGCCGGTACGCGTTTCGATGGTGATGGGAAGCTTCATCTCCCGCGACCGGTGCTTCGAGGTTGCGCGCGATGTCGACGGCGAGAGCCTTCAATGGCGAGATGTAGAGCGTGTGGATGCCGGTGCGCTTATCGCGGCTGGGCGAGCTCGATCAGGCTCGGCAGGAAGCCCGCCAGCGTCTTGCCGCCGCCTGTTGGTGAAATGAGGAGGACATTGTCGCCCTGCGCCGCATGGTCGAGGAGCGCCAATTGATGCGGTCTGGGCGTCCAGCCGCGGCTGGAGAACCAGTCCTGGAAGAGCGGCGGAAGCACGTGGCGGAGCGAGCCTCATCGCCGGCATCCTAACCGCGGTAAGCGAAACCCGAATAAGAACAGCCGCCTAGAAAGCACAAATAATCCTTGACAAAGTTCCTATTACGTTCTAGATTAGCACGGTTGGACGTGCCGTGCCTACCGCTGATTGACATCGTGAGATGAGGCCAGGATCGGGGCCCGAAATCCGATCCGCGACCGGACATGCACAAGGGGGCATCGTCCGCTTTTCCCATGCGCAATGCCTTGTCTCGCCGGAATGGACGCATCCCGGCGGGCAGGTCTTGCGCAAAACCCTGGCCAGGCGGGAGAGTGGACGAGCCCTTTGGTCGTGTCCAGTCTCCTTCTCCCGCTGGTGGCTGCGAGGCATGCGGAGGGAGAAGAGGCAAGGTGACGAAGGTCAGCCTACGGATAATCCTGCAAGCCCAGATAGAGCGGATAGGCGTTGGCGACGGGGCGCGGATCGCCGGCGATGTTGAGTGCGGTGAGCGAGGTCGGATGCGCGGTGCCGGCATAGGTGAAGGCGTCGATCACGAAGGGTAGGCTGCGCCCGGCAAAGAAGCTGGCCTGGTCGAGAATGGCGAAATGAAGATGCGGCGCAGTGGTATTGCCGCTGTTGCCGAGCCGGCCGACCACATCGCCCGCCTTGACGCGGTCGCCGGTCTTCACCGACACGCTTCCCGTCTGCATATGCGCGTAGACGGCGAAGGTTTCGGGCGCGATCTCGATGATCACATGATTGCCGCCATAATCCTCCGTGCGTCTTGAGCGAGACCACGCGGCTTAACGGCGTCTTCCTCCGGCATTGCCGTCGCGCGCTGCGACGACGGTCCCTCGGCCACCGCCAGCACATCCGCCCAAAGGCAAAATGCTGTTCGTTCTTGCTGCCGTCGCCCGTCGAAAATCTGGCCGTTCTGACGCGCGTCCAGTCGATGGCGAAGAGTTCGGACGTCACGATATGCGACCATCGATCGGCGATGCGAGTGTCGCGATGCACATTGGGACCGCAGCAGCCATTGACCGCGAACCAGCCTGCCCTTGAGCGGCGGCTTGATCGTGAACGGCGCTGCGCGGTCGACGGAGACCATCAGGCGCATCGACACTGATGCTGCACGAGTAAAGTCGCTGCATCGGCGCGAATCGGGCGTCAGCTTGTAGGCGATGCGATGATTGAGCCTTCCGGCGCTGTGCCGGCGGCAGGAGCAAGGTCGACTATCGACAGAGACCACGGCCGAGGCAGGGATGGTCCGCCGGGCGCATCATGCGCGAGAAGAGCTTTGTGTTGCCGCGGCAAGTATCGCGCCGGCGATCGTCCAAGCTCCTTCCCGGCGGGATCGAACACGCTGACATTGCGGAGCAGCGTGCACCGGTGATGCAAAAGCATTGATGACCGAGCAGATCGTATTCGACATGATCGCAGACCGTCATCGCCGCGCACCACTTGCGCTTCATGGATCGGCCAAACCAGGATCGCCGTCGAACGCCCGGATGCCATGGCGCTGGCTTGGGTTATCAACAGCACAAGAATTGCCGCAAAACCGATCCGGGTCATCGCCGCCCCCGCCTTCTTTCAACACGTACCGGGATTTCGTAGCGTAGTGTGGCTTTCACGCAAATGCCGCTTAAACCCAACCAAAACGTGCATTTAGCGGCCGTTTTCACGTGGAAGAGAATCACACGCGCCAGCATAAAAGGCGCTTTAACGAACTGAGTTCAAACCGTCGCATAGACCGCCAATTCGCGAGGTTGTTAACCTTGGTTAATTCGTACGGCGGCAAGAGAGCTGGGGAAAACACCCCGCACCAAGCAGTCATATTGTTGATAGTAAGTCACTGCGTATAGTAGGGTGCGGCAGTCGCACCACGACATGTAGCGTTCCTGTATAGTGTAAAGCGGGGCAACGTCTGGGCTTTTAAGTCCGGCGAACGGTGAAGGATTCCCAAAGTGAATGAGATGCTGATCGACAGCCCGCAGGGCGAAAAGATGTCGTGGACGGATGAACGGGTCGAGCTTCTCAAGAAATTATGGACCGAAGGCCTGAGCGCCAGCCAGATTGCCGGGCGTCTCGGCTGCGGGGTGACCCGCAATGCGGTGATCGGCAAGGTCCACAGGCTGAATCTGTCCGGTCGCGCGCCGCAACCGCGCACCGCCGTGGCACGTCCGCGCAAGATCCGCGAGCCGAGCCATCCGGCGCGGACCATGGGCATCCCGTCCATGCCGAGTTCTGGCAATAACGCATTGAAGCCGATGATGCGGCCCGAGCCGATGGCCCGGCAATTGACCATCCCGGAGCCCAAGCCTCTGAGGCTTGTGGATTTACCGAAGGACGGGCGGGTGACCATTCTCCATCTCTCCGACAAGACCTGCAAATGGCCGATCGGCGATCCGGGCACCGAGGAATTCTGCTTCTGCGGACATGGGCCGCGCGACGGCTCGCCCTATTGCGAGTATCACGCGCGCATGGCCTATCAGCCCTTGCAGGACCGCCGGCATCGCAAATTCGCGAGCGGGAGATAAAGGCAGGCGCATCCATCCTCCGCCCGTCATCGCGGGGAGGAAAACTCCTAATTCATCAAATCCGAAATCGCTCCCTTGCAAGCGCCGGAGAGCTTGCTGGAATGCGCGCGGAGACAATTGACGGCATTGCCGCCACCCAGTTGGATGCCGCTGCAATAGGCGCGAAATTCCGGCCCGCAAGCTTCGCGCACGAGGAATATCTCCTGGCGAAGGGTGAGATGCACGCTGGGCTCGGCAGTGGCCGGCTGGCTCGTCGATTTCTTCTGGGTCTGCGGCTGCTGTTGTGTCGACGCCGCGTTGGTATCCGCAGGCGTGTCGTCGGATGAATCGGTCGTGGCCGAGCCACTGCCGGCATCGGTGCTGTCGGTCGACGTCGCCGCATTGTTCGACGTCGATGACGAAGAGGACGACGCGGCGGGCATCACCGCCTTGACCGCGCCTTGGCAGGCGGAGGAAAGCTGGGCGACATTCTTCTCGAGACATTGCAGGGCCGCCGCACCCCCGGGAGAAACCCCGGAGCAATAGCTGCGGAAATCATTGGGACAGGCCGATCGGATCGCCTGCTGCTGCGCCGCCGTCGGAGTTGCGTATGAAGCGCCCGCGAAACCGGTAATAAGGCCGGCCGAGATGAACAAGACTGATGCCGTGAACTTGATAGTCAAATGATCCTCCCCCGCGCATTGACGCGGCGCCCACAAATTGCGCAGCGATCATGGCGCTCTCAAGACGCACGGCGTTCCCATGCGGCAGAGTGTCAGGCGGCGCTGCTGCGTCCGAAGCGTTCGTCGAAGGAATAGCCCATGCCGCGCACCGTGCGGATCGGATCGATCTCGCGGCTGCGGGTGATCGACTTTCGCAAGCGCCCGACATGCACATCGACGGTGCGCTCATCGACATAGACGTCGCGGCCCCACACCGCGTCGAGCAGTTGCGCGCGCGAATAGACGCGCCCGGGATTCTGCATGAGATGTTCGAGCAGACGGAATTCGGTGGGTGATAGCGCGATGTCGCGCGTCGCGCGCGTCACCCGCCGGGTACGCCGGTCAAGCGATATGTCGCCCGCCTTCAGCATGTCGGCGACCGAGTCCGGATTGACGCGGCTCAAGATGGTGCGCACCCGTGCCATGAGTTCGGGTACCGAGAACGGCTTGACGATATAGTCGTCGGCTCCCGTCGAGAGGCCGCGCACGCGCTCGGTCTCTTCGCCGCGCGCGGTAAGCATGATGATCGGGATGTCCCGCGTTTCCGACTTGGCTCGCAGCAGGCGGCAAACTTCGATCCCGGAAATCCCGGGCAGCATCCAGTCGAGCATGATGACATCGGGCCGTTCCTCGGTGACCAGCCGCGGCACGTCTTCGCCACCGGCGCAGCAGCGCACGCGAAAACCCTCAGCCTCGAAATTATAGGAGAGGAGCACTTGGATAGGCTCCTCATCTTCAACGATGAGGATGGATGCGGTCATTGCGGGTTCGATGGATCAACAATCGTGAAGCTGGTCGTGTCCTTCTTCGGACGCTCTTCGCCGATCGGCCGCCCATGCACGAGGTAATGGATGTTCTCGGCGATATTGGTGGCATGGTCGCCGATGCGCTCGAGATTCTTGGTCGCGAAGAGAAGATGCGTGCACACGCCGATCATGCGTGGATCCTCCATCATATAGGTGAGGAGCTCGCGGAAGATCGAATTATAGAGCGCGTCGATCTCCTCGTCATTGCGCCAGACCTGCACCGCCTTGACGTCGTCGCGGGTCGCATAGGCATCAAGCACGTTCTTGAGCTGCTCGAGCGCGAGCCTGCCCATGCGGAGGACGCCGCCCGACAGGCGCCGGGGCAAGGTGTCGGGAATGGCATGGGCGCGCTTGGCGAGGTTCTTGGCGAGATCGCCGACCCGTTCGAGATCGGAAGCGATGCGGATAGCCACCATGATGTCGCGCAGGTCGCGCGCCATGGGCTGGCGCTTGGCGATCGTCTTGATCACCTTTTCCTCCAGCGCCACTTCGATCGCATCGATCTTCTCGTCGTTCTGGATGACCATGTCGGCGAGATCGATGTCGCGCTTGGCAAGCGCGTCGACGGACTTCGCCAATTGATCCTCGGCGAGGCCGCCCATCTGGGCGAGCATGGTCTTGATCTGCTCGAGATCGTCATCATAGGCTTTGACGATATGGTCTGACATGCGCGTATTCCTTTGATGCAAGATCAGCCGAAGCGGCCGGTTATGTAGTCCTGGGTGCGCTTGTCCCGGGGCGCGGTGAAAATATCCTCGGTGTCGCCTACTTCGACGAGAATGCCGAGATGGAAGAAGGCCGTGAGTTGCGAAACACGCGCCGCCTGCTGCATCGAGTGGGTAACGATGACGATACAGAAATTCTGCCGGAGTTCGTCGATCAGTTCCTCGATCCTGGCGGTGGCGATCGGGTCGAGCGCCGAGCAGGGCTCGTCCATCAGGATCACTTCCGGATTGACGGCGATGGCGCGGGCGATGCACAGGCGCTGCTGCTGGCCGCCGGAAAGCCCGGTGCCGGGATGCTGCAGGCGGTCCTTGACCTCTTCCCACAGGCCCGCCTTCTTGAGGCTCTTCTCCACGACCTCGTCAAGCTCGGCCTTGCCATGCGCCATGCCGTGGATCTTCGGGCCATAGGCGACATTATCGTAGATCGACTTCGGGAAGGGATTGGGCTTCTGGAACACCATGCCGATGCGGGCACGTAATTGCACGACGTCGAGGTCGCGGTTGTAGATGTTTTCACCGTCGATGACGATGTCGCCCGGTGACCCGGCAGGAAGGGATCGTGTCGTTCATGCGATTGAGCGAGCGCAGGAAGGTCGACTTGCCGCAGCCCGACGGGCCGATGAAGGCGGAAACCGCGCGGTCGGGAATGTCGATCGAGAGGTTCTTGATGGCGTGCTTGTCGCCATAATAGACGTTCACGTCGCGCGCCGTGATCTTGAGCGGACGCTCGCCGATGATACGCGGCTGCGTCGGGAGCGGTGTTACGCGGACTACATTGGCATCCATGAGTGAAATACCTCGGTTGTGCGGCTTACCAGCGGCGTTCGAATTTGCGGCGGAGATAGATGGCGGCGGCATTCATGACGAAAGAGAAGAGGAGCAGCACGATCGTTGCGCCAGCGGTGCGTTCGTAAAAGCCGCGTTCGGCCGATGTCGCCCACATATAAATCTGGATCGGCAGGGCCGTTGCCGGTTGCAACGGCGTGGTCGGCGGATTGACGATGAAGGCAACCATGCCGATCATCAGGAGCGGCGCGGTTTCGCCGAGCGCGCGCACCAGGCCGATGATCGTGCCGGTCAGAATGCCGGGGACGGCGAGCGGCAGGACGTGATGGAAGATGGTCTGCATCTTCGAGGCGCCGACGCCGAGTGCTGCTTCGCGTATTGAAGGCGGCACCGCCGTGATCGCTGCGCGGGTGGCGATGATGATCGTCGGCAGTGTCATGAGGCTCAGAACCAGGCCGCCGACCAGCGATGCCGAGCGCGGCAGCCCGATCGTGTTGATGAAGATGGCGAGGCCCAGAAGTCCGAAGACGATTGAGGGCACGGCGGCAAGATTGTTGATGTTGACCTCGATGACGTCGGTCCAACGGTTCTTCGGCGCGAACTCCTCAAGATAGATGGCGCCGGCAACACCGATCGGGACCGCCAGCAGGAGAACGGTGAGCATCATGAAGAGCGAGCCGACCAGGGCCACCGCGAGGCCCGCGGTTTCGGGTTGGCTCGAAGCGCCGTACGTGAACATGCCCCAATTGAAATGGAGAGCGAGGACCCCGCTCGATTTGAGCTTGTCGATCCAGGTAATCTGCTGGTCGGTGAGCTGACGGCTCGCTTCAGGCACGTTGCGGTCAATGGCGCCTTTGAGCAGCGAGTCGACATTGCCGCTGGCGAGGATCGCCACGGGCTTGGTCTGGCCGATGATCGAGGGATCAGCCATGACCATATCGCGCAATTGCACATCGACGCCGCGCGACAGCATTGCTCCGGCTGCCTTGCGGCCGGGACGGTCGTTGTCCTCGATGCCGAGATTCTTGAACAGAGCATCGCGCGCGAGCTTCTGATAATCGGCCTTGAGAAGCGTCGCCGGATCGTGCGTCCCATCCGGATCGATCACCGATGAAGCAAAGTCGATGTCGAGCGTCATCGAGGATTGCAGGAACGACGACCAGCCCCGTCCGATAATCGTCGTGAACAGGACGACCAGGAAGAAGAAGCTGAACCAGATGGCCGCCTGGCCGTAGAATCGGAACCGGCGTTCGGCAGCGTAGCGCCGCTTGAGCCGTGCCTGGAAGGCTTCCGACCGCGTGACGACTTCAGCAGATGCGAGCACGCTGTCGGTCATTCATATTGCTCCCGGTATCTGCGGACGATGTACAGGGCCACGACATTGAGGCCCAAGGTGATGACGAAGAGAGTGAGGCCGAGCGCGAAGGCGACCAGGGTCTGCGGTGAGTTGAATTCGAGGTCGCCGGTCAATTGGCTGACGATCTTGACGGTGATCGTGGTGACGGGCTCGAGCGGATTGAGTGTCAGGTTTGCGGCGATGCCCGCGGCAAGCACGACGATCATCGTCTCGCCGATGGCCCGCGAGACCGCTAGCAGGACGGCGCCCACGATGCCCGGCAAAGCGGCGGGCAGAATGACGCGCTTGATCGTCTCGGACTGCGTTGCGCCGAGCGCGTAGGATCCTTCGCGCATCGAATTGGGAACCGCGTTGATGATGTCGTCCGAAAGCGACGAGACGAAGGGGATGATCATCACACCCATGACGAAGCCGGCGGTGAGCACGCTGTTGGCCGAGATGGCAATGCCGACGGTGGCGCCGGCATCGCGCAGGAACGGCCCGAACGTGATGAGCGCGAAGAAACCGTAGACGATGGTCGGGATGCCGGCGAGGATTTCGAGCACCGGCTTGGAAAAGCTGCGCATGCGGCTCGATGCATATTCGGACATGTAGACGGCGGCGAAGAGCCCGACCGGCACCGCGACCACCATCGCCATCAGCGAGATGAAGATCGTGCCCCAGAGCAGTGGGATCAGGCCGAACTGGCCAGCCGAGTCGGAAGCGCCGGCAGCCGAGAAGCGCGGATCCCAAACCAATGAGAAGAAGAAGTCCTTGAGCGGCACCATGCTGAAGAAATGGATCGTCTCGAAGAGCACTGATGCGACGATGCCGACGGTGGTCAGAATGGCAACCGTCGAGGCGCCGATGAGCCCGAGCAGCATCACGCGCTCGACCATATTGCGCGCCCGCAGCCGCGGATCGAATTTGCGCCAGGCAAGATAGAAGCCGCCCGCGACGAGCAGCGCGCACAGGAGGGTGATGATGACGCGGCTGGTGGTCGTCAGCGAAAGCATGCGGTTCGCCGCGTCGAACATATAGGGCTCGGGCAATGAGCCGAGCGATATGCCTTTCGACAGGAGAAGCGCGTTGGCGGCATCGCCGCCGGAATGGAGCGTCTGGATTTCCGTTGCAGTGAAGGACGGCAAGTGCTGGGCGAGCCTCGCGATCGACGACATGATGAGCGTCAGATCGCCGGCTGAACGGTTCAGAACGTCGGCAGGGAGGGACTCTTGTGCGATTTCTCGGATGATTCCCGGAGCGATCGAAAACCACAGCGCGGCGAGGATGAGCGCCGGAATGGCTGTCGTAATGGCGGCGAGAGCGCCGAAATAGACCGGCCGCGAATGCGGCTTCTCACCGCCTTTGACCATCGCAACGCCGCGATGACGGGCGGCGAAGAACGCGGCTGCGGCGGCGACCAGGATCAGGAGAAATAGCGCGGTGAAGTTCACGACGGTGCACCCTCAAACCATGAGAATGACGGGGCGCGTTTTCGCGCCCCGCCCAGAATCGTCTTACTGCGTCGCCATCACGGTTTCGGCCTTGACCATTTCCTGAATCGCCTTGAGTTCGGCTTCAGGCGCCGGGACCAGGCCATATTCGGCCAGGGGGCCATCGGGGCCGGCCATCTTGTCGGAGACGAAGAACTCGGCATATTCCTTGAGGCCCGGAACCGCGCCGATATGCGCCTTCTTCACGTAGAAGAAGAGCGGACGCGAAACCGGATACTCGCCCGCCGCGATCGTTTCA
Organism: uncultured Alphaproteobacteria bacterium; assembly: GCA_963805405.1. GTDB lineage: Bacteria > Pseudomonadota > Alphaproteobacteria > Rhizobiales > Aestuariivirgaceae > JAEUMG01. The sequence goes on from CAWDUC010000009.1 coordinate 55,053, forward strand.
ACCGACGGCGTGATGCTGTTGACAGTGGCAACTTTCAGCTTGTCGGTGTTGTTCTCGTAGAAGGCGAGACCGAACACGCCGATGCCATCCTTGTTCGACTGGAGGCGAGCGAGGGTTTCGGTGTAGTCGCCGTCGATATCGACGGCTACGCCGTCCTTGCGCACCTTGGCGCAGGCCTTGGCCACGTCCTTCTTGTCGACGCCGCCGGCCATCAGGGCTTCGTCACCCTTCACTGCCTTGCAGCCTGCGACCAGGACCTTCTCTTCGAATACTTCGCGGGTACCGTGCTTTTCACCGGGAATGAAGGCGGCGATCGCCTGATCGGGGAAGTTCGGATTGACGTCCTTCCACGACTTGTTGGGATTGGCGACCATCTTGCCATCGACCGGAACCTGATCGGCGATAGCGAGGTACCAGTCCTTGGGCTCGAAAGTGAAGCTCGGACCGCCAACGTCGGACGCAAAGACGATGCCATCATAACCGATCTTGACCTCGATCACGTCCTTGACGCCGGCCTTCGCACAGCTTTCAAGCTCTTCCTTCTTGATCGGCCGCGAGGAATTGGCGACGTCGATCGTATCTTCGCTGACGCCCTGGCAGAACTGCTTGATGCCAGCGCCCGAACCGCCGGACTCGACAACCGGGGTCTTGAAGTTGGTGAAGGTCTTGCCGAATTCCTCAGCGACGATCTGCGCATAGGGCAGCACCGTCGACGAACCGGCAACATGGAGTTGGTCGCGAGCCAGCGCCGGGCCGGCCAGGGCCGCCGAAAGCGCCAGAACGCTCGCAGCAAACAGGATGCGCTTCATTAAAGTGTCTCCTTGAGATTGATGACGCCCGGCCGCGGCCTTTTGACTGCCCGTTCGACCGATTACGCGGGCGACCATAAGTACCCCGGATAATGGTTATGTGACGCTTTAATTACAGTAATATGACAATGTAAGTATTTGATAATAAATAAGAAAAGCTAAAATTTTCCGGCGGATGGCGCCACCGGTACGCGGATTGCGAAGGAGCTGCCAGCGCCCAATTCCGAGCGCACGACGAGGCGGCCGCGATGCCGGTTGAGGATGTGCTTGACGATTGCGAGTCCGAGGCCGGTGCCGCCGCGCGAGCGGCTCTCCTGGACGCTCACCCGGTAGAAGCGTTCCGTGAGGCGCGGAATGTGTTCTTCGGCGATCCCCGGTCCATGATCGCGAATGGTGAGTTCGCCGTAATTGCCGTCGATCAGTCCGGTGATGTCGACCTGCTTGCCGCGGCTTGCATATTTGATCGCATTCTCGACGAGGTTCTGGACGACCTGCACAAGTTCGTCCCAATCTCCGAGCACTGGCATCGGCCGCTCGATGGCGATCTTGATCTCCATGCCATTTTCTTGTGCAAGGCCCGAAAGAATGTCGCGGACATGACGCGCCACCTGCACGAGATCGACAGTATCGGACGGCCGCTTGTGCACATTCATCTCGATGCGGCTCAACGACAGGAGATCATCGATCAGCCTGCGCATGCGCTCGGCCTGGACGCGCATGAGGTCGAGGAAGCGCACCCGTGCATTCTCGTCGTTTTTTGCCGCACCCTGTAGCGTCTCGACAAAGCCAAGTAGCGAGGCAAGCGGCGTCCGCAATTCATGGCTGGCATTGGCAACGAAATCGGCGCGCATGCGCTCGATCTGCTGCTCGCGCGTGAGATCACGCAAGAGAATGAGCGCCGCAGGCTCGCCGGCATTGCCCGGAATGGCGGCGATATAGGCTTCGAAACTGCGGTGGATCGGCACGCGCTGCTCGTAGTCGGCGCGCATGGGTTCGCCACCGCGCAGGATATGCGGGACTGCCTCGACGATGGCGGGCGAGCGGATCGCGGCGGAGAAATGCTTTGCCGTCGGGTCGAACTCGAAAAGCTCAAGCGCCTGGCGATTGACGGAGACGACGACGCCATTGGCATCGAGCACCAGGCATGGATCAGGGAGGGCGGCGGCGATGCGCGCCACAAGTTCAACACTGCCGGACGAGGGAACCCTGGCAGCCTGTCCAAGGGTGCGCTCGTCGGCATCCTTCTTCCATGGCCAACTAACGGGCACGAATCGGAAACCTTCGAACATGCGCTAGGTTTGCCGTCTCGTATGACAGAATGGCGTCAATCGGAAGCAAATTTCACAAAAGTGTCGCCCCGATTGCATTCGCGTGTCGGCAAGGTAAACAAGGGCGCTTGCCCAGTGGAGTCAAATATGACCGATCTTCCCGTCGATCCGGGGATGCTGCGTTTCTATGACGAGCTATTGAAACACTCTCCCCCCGAGTCGGTGAATTGGCCCTTGCCCGAACAGCGCAAAGGCTGGGAAGACGTCTGCCGCATGTTTCGCGCGCCGCGCCCCGAGCGCCTCATGGTCGAGGATCTCGATATCGAGGGCGTGCATGTGCGCATCTACCGCCCGCCGGGCGAAGCGCCGAAGCCCGGCGTCATTTACTTCCATGGCGGCGGCTGGGTTCTGGGAAGTTGCGAGACCCATGACGACATGTGCGCGGAAATGGCAATGGGCGCCGATGTCGTGGTCGTCACCGTCGATTATCGCCTGGCCCCCGAGCATCGCCACCCCGCCCAGCGCGAGGACGCGCTCAAAGTATTAAATTGGATGCGCGAACAAGGCCGCGCCCTGGCGATCGATCCGAGTCATATTGTGGGTGCAGGCGACAGCGCCGGCGGCCAGATGACGATGGGCGTTGCCATGTGGCTGCGCGATCATGATCAGCCGCAGCTTCAAGGCCAGGTCCTGATCTATCCGGTGCTTGGCGCCGATGTCGACACGCCATCCTACAAGCGCAATGCGGAAGCGCCGTGCCTTACGCGCTCCGACATGATCTACTATCTTGAGAGTTTTCTGGGACCGCGCGACGGCGCGAACTGGAACGACCCGTATGCTGTGCCGCTGCTCGCGCAGGACTTGCGTAAATTGCCGCCGGCTTTCATCACCGTCGCGGCGCATGACCCGCTTTATGATGACGGGGTCATGATGGAATCGAAACTGAAAGCAGCGGGTGTTCGGGTGATGCTCCGCCGGGAACCGGCGCTCGCCCACTCTTACATGCGGGCGCGGCACGGATCAAAGCCCGCCATGGCCGGCTACGCAGCGATTGTAGATGCCGTGCGAAGCCTTGGCCATGACGGTTGTTTACCCTGATTAGACGACGACCACCAACGCACCCTGCTTCACATGTGCGTAGAGTTCGCTGACATCGGCATTGAGCATGCGGATACAGCCCGAAGAGGCCGCCTTGCCGATCGATGACGGTTCATTGGTGCCGTGGATGCGGTAGAGCGAAGAGCCCAGATAAATGGCGCGCGCGCCGAGCGGGTTTTCGGGACCGCCGGCCATATGGGTCGGAAGTTCGGGCCGGCGCTTGCGCATCGCGGCAGGCGGGCTCCAATCCGGCCACTTCACCATCTGGCTCACCTTGTGCGCGCCCGACCACTCGAAGCCCTTCTTGGGCGCTGCGATAGCGTATTTGACCGCCTTGCCATTACCGAGGACGTAATAGAGGGCACGCTCGCCGGTCTTCACGATGACCGAGCCGGCCGGATATTTGGTCTGGAACGAGACGACCTTGCCGCGCTTGAAGCCGCCGGTCTCGGCCGACTGCTGGGTCGTGGGGTTCTTCGTCGCTGCGCTCGCCTCGACAGCGGTAGCGACAAGGCTGGTCGAAACCAGAAGAGCGGCGAAGAGGGTAGTGAATTTCCTGGACATTGTGGGGACTTTCTCGACACGCGGGATAATTGCGATGGCGCGGGTTTTAGGGTGGCGAGGCTGAATTCCAGCTGATCGGCGAATTTATCCGCCGTTCATCTTGCGCATTGCCGGCACGACATGATTAGTGTCTGCGCCAAAATCGTAAGAGGCGCCCATGAAGATCGTCACCGACTTTCCTCGCAAAGTGAGGGAAATCGAAAATCTGTGGATCGAATTGTCGGACGGCACGAAGCTCGCCGCGCGCGTTTGGCTGCCGGAGGATGCGGAAGAAAAGCCGGTGCCCGCGATCCTCGAATATCTGCCCTATCGCAAACGCGACGGCACCATTGTCCGCGATCAGCTGACCCATCCCTATTTTGCTGGCCACGGCTATGCGGCCTTACGCGTCGATATGCGCGGCAATGGCGATTCCGACGGCCTGATGCATGACGAGTATGCGAAGCAGGAGCAGGACGACGCACTCGAAGTGATCGACTGGCTGACGAAGCAATCCTGGTGCACGGGCAAGGTCGGGATGATCGGCATCTCCTGGGGCGGCTTCAACGGATTGCAGGTCGCGGCGCGCAAGCCTCCGGCTCTCAAGGCGGTGATCACGCTCTGCTCGACGGACGACCGCTATGCCGACGATATCCATTACAAGGGCGGCTGTCTCATCAACGAGAATCTCGGCTGGGCGGCGACCATGTTCGCCTATTCCTCGCGGCCCCCCGATCCGCTGATCGTCGGCGAACGCTGGCGCGACATGTGGCTCGAGCGCCTCGAGAACGAGCCCTTCCTGATCCTGCCATGGCTGCGGCATCCGCATCGCGACGCCTATTGGAAACATGGCAGTGTCGCTGAGGATTTCGGGCCGATCGAAGCTGCGGTGCTATGCGTCGGCGGCTGGAACGATGCCTATTCCAACGCCGTGCCCAGATTGATGAGGGGCTTGCGCAGTCCGTGCAAGGCGATCATTGGACCTTGGGCGCATAAATACCCGCATTTTGCGGTACCCGAGCCGCGCATCGGCTTTCTTCAGGAAGCATTGCGCTGGTGGGACTTCTGGCTCAAGGGCGAGCCGACCGGCGTTTCGCGCGATCCGCCGTTCCGCGTCTATGTGATGAATGCGGAAAAGCCTGTAGGCTTCAAGAGTGTGTGGCCCGGCCGCTGGATCGCCGATCATCTCTGGATGACCGGCAATACTTCGATCCTGCAATGGCATCTGAATGCCGATGGCATTGGCGGGGCAGCGGGAGCGGAGACAGCGTTGACGGTCTCATCGCCGCAGACGACCGGCCTCGACGGCGGCGAATACTGCATCATCTGGCTCGGCAAGGAGTTTGCGGGCGACCAGAAGCGCGACGATGAGGGTTCGCTCACTTTCGATTCTCCCGCCCTCGTGACTGCGATGGATATTGTCGGGGCACCCCTCGTCGAGCTTGAAATTTCCGTCGACAAGCCGGTGGCACTCGTTGCGGTGCGGCTCAATGATGTGTGGCCGACCGGCGAAGTCTCGCGCGTTACCTACGGCCTCCTCAATCTCACCCATCGCGACAGCCACGAATTCCCGACCGCCCTTGAACCCGGCAAGCGCTACACGGTGAAGGTGAGGCTTGACGACATCGCAATGCGGATCCCCGAGGGGCATCGCCTGCGCGTTTCGATTTCGACGTCGTACTGGCCCTTGATGTGGCCGGCGCCGGAGCCCGTGACCTTGACCGTCTATGCCGGGCGCTCCCGCCTCGATTTGCCGGTGCGCAAGGCGATTGCCGGCGAAACGCCGCCGGAATTCCCGCCCGCGGAGGCAGCAGAGCCCTTGCAGCAGATCGAATTGAGCGCGCCATGGAACAAGCGCGATGTGACGATCAATCCGGATGGTTCCGCGACGATGGAAATCGTCGATGATTTCGGTCGCTACGAGATTGCCGCCCACGGCCTCATCCATCATGGCGCTGGCCGCGAGAGCTACGAGATCAAGAAGGACGATCCGCTATCCGCGGTGATGAAGACGCATTGGACCGAAGAGCGCGTGCGTGGCGACTGGTCGATCCGCACCGAGACCTATGGCGAATTGCAGGCCAGTGAGACGCACTGGCTGGTGAAGGGCCGGCTCGAAGCCTATGAGGGCGACAGATTGATCTTCAGCCGCGACTGGAATGAGGAGATCGAGCGCAAGCTCAACTGATCGCTTCGCGGCCATCGGAATGGAGGGATCGGTGGACGGTAAATGGAAGCTTTTCAAGACGACGATACTTGGCGGCCTGGTGTTTCTGGTACCCTTCGTCGTGACGATCGTGCTGCTCGCCAAGGCCATCGACGTCGCCCGGAAGGTGACCGAGCCGGTAGCGCATACTTTGCCGATGAACGGGGTGCTCGCCTTTTTCCTTGTGGACGTCGCGGGTCTCGTACTTCTGCTGCTGCTTTGTTTTGCGGCCGGGATCTTCGCACAAAGATTCCGCGCCGGTCGCGTGGCGGGCTGGCTCGAGGATCGTCTACTTTCGCAGTTCCCGCCCTATACTTTCGTCAAAGGCATGAGCCAGAGCATTGCCGGTCTCGAGGCGGAAGGCGGTTTGAGCCCCGTTCTGGTGCCGACCGGCGAGGGCTGGCGTTTTGGCTTTGAAACCGAACGCCTCGGGGATGGTCAGGTCGCCGTGTACCTGCCTGGTGCACCCAATCCGTGGAGCGGTTTCGTCGTGGTGGTTGCCGCCGATCGCCTCAAGCCCGTCGACGCGCCGCTTTCCGCTGTGGTCAAGAGCCTGCGCCAAGTCGGCCGCGGTTCGGGCGAAATCCTGCAGGCAGGCCGCACCTGACAGGAAACTGGCGAGCCTGCTGACGCGTTGTGGTTATACTATCCTGTAACGCGCCAGCATGCTGACACCACACCCCGAGACCTGGATTTACCCCACCGAACGCGGGCTTTACTGCGAGCCCGGGCAGTTCTTCATCGACCCGCATGCCGTCGTCGACCGCGCCATCATCACCCATGGTCATGGCGACCATGCCCGCTCCGGTCATGGTCACGTCCTTGCGAGCGGCGAGACCATCGCCATCATGAAGCAGCGCTACGGCGGCGAGGAAGCGGCGGGCGCATTCCAGGCCTATGCCGAACCGATGACGGTCAATGGCGTCGGCGTTACGCTGAAACCCGCCGGGCATATACTCGGCTCCTGCCAGATCGTGCTGGATTGGCAAGGCACGCGCGTCGTGGTCTCCGGCGATTACAAACGCAGCCCCGACCCGACCTGCCGGCCCTTTGAATTGGTATCCTGCGATCTCTTCATCACCGAGGCTACTTTTGGCTTGCCCGTTTTCCGCCACGAGCCGGCGGAAAAGGAAGCCAGGCGCCTCATCGCTTCGCTCGACGAGAATCCCGATCGCACGCATTTGCTTGGCGTTTATGGGTTGGGCAAGTGCCAGCGCATGATCGTGCTGGCGCGCGAAGCGGGTTATGACCGCCCGATCTATCTACATGGCGCTCTTGTTGGTTTGTGTGCGCTTTATGAGAACCTCGGAATTGCGCTCGGCGATGTACGACCGGTGGCTGACGCCGAACCGGGCATACTTGCAGGCGAACTCGTCATGTGTCCGCCCGCCTCGCTCAATGACCGCTGGTCGCGTCGCATGGCCGATCCCGTGACTTGTTTTGCCAGCGGCTGGATGCGCGTGCGCGGTCGTGCCCGCCAGCGCGGTGTCGAATTGCCATTGGTCGTCTCGGACCACTGCGACTGGCCGGAACTCTTGACGACGATCGAGGAAACCGGCGCCGGTGAAATCTGGGTAACGCATGGCCGCGAAGACGCGCTCGTGCATCAGATCGGCAAGATGGGCCGTCGCGGCCGCGCATTGGCGCTGGTCGGCTTCGAGGATGAGGGTGATTGATGGAGCGCTTTGCGGAGCTTCTCGATCGTCTCGTCTATACGACGGCCCGCAATGCCAAGATAAAACTGCTGACCGATTACTTCGCGACCACGCCCGATCCTGATCGCGGCTGGGCGCTCTCGGCCTTGACGGACGGTCTCCCTCTGCGCCTGCCGATTAGGCGCACCTTGCAGACCATCCTCGAACCTTATGTCGATCCCGAACTTTATCGTCTGTCGCGCGACTATGTCGGCGATACGGCCGAGACCGTATCGCTCTTGTGGCCGGATCATCGCGGTGCCGATCCGCCGCGGTTGAATGAGGTCGTACAACTCATCAAGGCGTCGTCCTTGCGCGAGTTTCCGCAAGTCCTCGCGGGACTGCTGGACAGGCTCGATGCCAAAGGCCGCTTTGCACTTCTGAAATTCCTGAGCGGCGCCTTGCGTGTCGGGGTTTCGGCCAGGCTCGCCAAGACAGGGCTTGCTGGTGCCTTCGGCCGCGATGTCGGCGAGATCGAAGAGGTCTGGCACGGCATCGAACCGCCTTATGCAGAGCTATTCGGCTGGCTCGATGGTAAGGCTGAGCGCCCCGATCCCGCCAGTAAGGCAAGCTTCAGGCCGGTGATGCTTGCGCATCCGATCGAGGAAGAGGATTGGCGCGGGCTTGCGCCCCAGGATGTTGTCGCCGAATGGAAATGGGATGGCATTCGCGTGCAATTGGCGGCGAAGAACGGCAAGGTTCGCCTGTTCTCGCGGGCGGGCGATGAAATCTCTGCATCATTTCCCGAAATCGGCCAGGCCTTCGCGCATTCCGACGGTGTTCTCGATGGCGAGTTGTTGGTCTTGCGCGATGGCGAGGTCGCGCCGTTCAACGATCTGCAGCAGCGGCTCAACCGCAAGTCCGTGACGGGAAAGATGCTGCGCGACTATCCCGCACACATTCGCCTCTACGACTTGCTCTTCGATGAAATCGAAGACATCCGTATGCTGGGCTTTACGGAGCGCCGCAAGCGGCTCGAGCTTTGGTATGAGCGCTTCGTGCCGAGCCTTGCCGATGTGAGTGCGCTGGTCGCGTTCGAGGATTTCGCCACGCTTGATGTCTTGTGGCGTGGCGCGCGCGCCGAGGGCATCGAAGGATTGATGCTCAAGCGCAAGGACAGCCCTTATCTTGCCGGCAGACCGAAGGGCCATTGGTTCAAATGGAAGAGGGCCGCACTCACGCTCGATTGCGTTTTGATGTATGCGCAGCGCGGTTCCGGCAAACGCTCGTCCTACTACTCCGACTATACTTTCGGCGTGTGGGACGCCGACAAGCTCGTGCCGGTCGGCAAGGCCTATTCAGGCTTCACTGACGAAGAGCTGCTCCGCCTCGATCGCTGGATCAGGAACAATACCGTTGAACGCTTCGGTCCGGTGCGTGCCGTCACGCCTGGCCTCGTACTGGAAGTGGCATTCGACGCAGTGCATCCCTCCGGCCGGCATAAATCCGGCGTCGCGATGCGTTTTCCCCGCATCCACCAAATCCGCTGGGACAAGCCCGTTGCCGAGGCCGACACATTGGAAACGACTAAGAAACTGATCGCGAGCTGATCGCCGAAACGGTATTGCGTATTGCCACAAACCGACCGCAATCGCGCTCAAAATGTCACCGGGACTGAATGGGGGATTTATGAACAATCGGAAATTGCTGCGCGTCGCCGTTCTGTTTGGCGGACGCTCGGCCGAGCATGATGTCTCGGTTATGTCGGCGACCAACGTAGTTGGTGCCATGACGTCGTCGAAATACGACGTCGTTCCAATCTTCGTCACGCGCGAAGGGCAGTGGCTGTTGAGCGGTATCAAAAACGGTGCGCTCGCCAAACCGAGCAAGGGCACCGAACTCAGCCTCGTTCCGGGTGGCCGCGGAAAAATCGTGGCGCTGCCTTCCGATGGTGCACCGCGTGAATATGAAAAGATCGATATCCTGTTTCCGGTGCTGCATGGGATTCACGGCGAAGACGGCGCGGTCCAGGGCCTAGCCGAAGTCGCGCGCGTGCCGCTGGTCGGCTGTTCCATTCTCGGGTCGGCGGTCGCGCTGGATAAGGACATTGCCAAGCGCCTGCTGAAGGAGGCGGGTGTGCCGGTGGCGCGCTCCGTCACCATTCGTGCCGAAAGCGCTTCGTCCTTCAAGGACCTTGAGACGGCGCTCGGGCTGCCGCTTTTCATCAAACCCGCGCGGCAGGGCTCTTCGGTGGGCGTGAGCAAGGTCACAAGCGAAGGTGAGTACAAGGCGGCCCTTGATGAAGGCTTCAAGCACGACAGCAAATTATTGGCCGAAGAATTCATTCGCGGCCGCGAGATCGAATGCAGCGTGCTGGAGGATCTGAAAGGCGGTTTATTTGTTTCGCGTCCAGGCGAAATCATTCCAGCGGAAGCTCACGGCTTCTATAGTTATGATGCAAAATACATCGATGCCGATGGTGCGGCATTGAAAGTTCCAGCCGAATTGCCGCCCGCCGTCGAAAAGGCGATCCGCGACACGGCTGCCAAGGCATTCCAGGCGGCGGGATGCGACGGCATGGCGCGCGTCGATTTCTTTCTGAAGCCGGATGCGAGCTTTCTCATCAATGAACTCAACACCATCCCGGGCTTCACTGATATCAGCATGTACTCCAAGGCAATGGCGGCGAGCGGCGTCGGATACGCCGAACTCATCGACCGCCTTATCGATCATGGTCTCGCACGAGCTTCCCGTGCGACAGCCTAAAGACAATTTTATTCATGTTGCGAACTCTCGGAGATCGGCACCGACCCTAACCATAAATCAGCCTGAAACGCGCGCAGCGCCGGCCCTTGAGTTAAAGCTACTTTCACATTAGCCGCCTATGCGTGATGACGGCGCCAAACGGCGAATGCGGTGCCCTCATATATAAACTCATAGTCAGGGCCGAGGATCCGATGGATCTCAAGACAATGAACAGCCTCGCCGGCATGGGCCGGATGCGGCGTCGTGATTTCATCCAACTCGGCCTCGCGGCCGGTCTTACTGTTGCACTCGCCGACAGCATGTTTGTCCGCGCGGCGCGCGCTGAAGCCAAGCGCGGCGGCAAGCTCCGGATCGGCATTGGCGCCGGCTCGACGACCGACAGCCTCGATCCCGCCACCTACGGCAACAGCTTTATGGGCGATGTCGGCGAGGGTTTTATTGGCGCGACCTTGACGCGTATCGACCAGCAGAACCTCACCCAGCCGCATCTTGCGGAAAGTTTCGAGCCCTCCGACGGCGCGAAGAAATGGGTCTTCAGGCTGCGGAAGGGTCTGACGTTCCACGATGGTCGCGATCTGACCGCGAAGGATGTCGTCGCAACTTACGATTACCACCGCAGCGAGAAGGCGAAATCCGCCGCGCGCTCTGTCCTTAGCAATGTTGTTTCCGTGACGGCGGACGATCCGCGGACCGTGGTCTTCACGCTGGCCAGCGGCAATGCCGATTTCCCATTCATCGCCTCCGACTATCATCTCCCGATTTTCCCCGCCAAGGATGGCGGCGGCATCGAATGGGAGAAGGGCAACATGGCCGGGCCCTTCATCATCGAGGAGTTCAAGCCGGGCGTAAGTCTGCACGCCAAGCGCTTCTCCAATTACCATGTCACGGGGTTACCTTACTTCGACGAAGTCGAATTGCTGGCGGTCGCCGATGTCGGCGCCCGCACCAATGCCTTTGTCGCCGGCGAGATCGACTATATGGACCGCGTCGACCTGCGTACAATCGATATGCTGAAGCAGAATCCAGATATCGAGATCACCAATCTTCCGGCCTTTGCACATTATGTCGCGCCGATGAACGTCACCGTCGCGCCTTTCGACAACGTCGACGTCAGGACCGCGATCAAATGGGCGATCGATCGCGAGGCGATCGTCAAGCAGGTGTTGAACGGCTATGGATTGCCGGGCAACGACAATCCCATTGCGCCCTCGATCCAGTTCGCGACCAATCCCCAGGCGGTCTTCAAGTATGATCCCGATAAGGCCAAATTTCATCTGAAGAAGGCGGGCTTCGAAACAATCAAGATCGATTTCTCGGCCTCCGATGCGGGCTTCCCGGGCGCCGTCGATACGGGCCTGCTGATGCAATCGCAAGCCAAGGCAGCCGGCATCGACATCAACGTCGTGCGCGAACCGGCCGACGGCTACTGGGACAATGTCTATATGAAGAAGCCGTGGTGCGCCTCCTATTGGGGCGGCCGGCCGACCATCGATTGGATGCTGGCTACAGCCTATACGTCGGACGCGGTCTTCAACGACACATTCTGGAAGAACGCGAAATTCGACCAGTTACTTACTGCGGCCCGCGCCGAGACCGACAACGCCAAGCGCGCCGCGCAATATGCCGAAGCCCAGCAGTTACTCCATGATGACGGCGGCATCGTCGTTCTCATGTTCGCCAACTGGGTATCAGCCAACTCCAAGCGCCTCGCGCATGGCCCGCTCAATGTGAACTACGACCATGACGGCTGCTATATCTACGAGCGCTGGTGGTTCGCCTAATCGGTTCGCTAACTCCCTCACCTGTCGCATTTGACGCTCCGGCCGCCGCGTGTAGACTGCCGCGGCCGGCCCATTGTCATATGCCGGTCAACAACGACCAAGAAAATCAAAGATATATGGCGGGCCGAACAGCCGCCCGGCCAGGAGGGAGTGAACTTCGATGAGAGATTTCGACAGCAAAATCAAACTCGCCAGCAAGCTTGTTGCGCAAGGCCGGGTATCGCGCCGTGATTTCATGCAACTGGCGGTGGCCGGCGGCCTGACCGTCGCGGCCGCCAACACGATGTTCGTCCGCGCTGCGCGCGCCGAGCCCAAGAAGGGCGGCACCTTCAAGCTTGGCAACGGCCATGGCGCCACCACCGACACGCTCGACCCGGCGACCTGGACCAACGGCTTCCAGTTCGACATGTCGGTTGGCATGTTCGGGGCGCCAGCTCACCCAGATCGACCAGAAGAACCAGCATCGTTCCGCACCTGGCCGAAATCGATCGAACCCGCCGACGGCGCGACCAAGTGGGTCTTCAAACTGCGCAAAGGCACCGAGTTTCACAACGGCAAGACCGTGACGGCCGATGACGTCGTCGAGACCTATAATTATCACCGCGGCGAGAACTCGAAGTCGGCGGTGAAGTCGGTTCTCGACATCGTCTCCGACATCAAGGCCGATGGCGCCGAAACCGTTATCTTCACGCTGAAGAGCGGCATCGGCCGACTTCCCCTATGTGACCTCCGACTATCATTTGCCGATTTATCCGGCCAAGGACGGCGGCGGCATCGATTGGGAAAAGGGCATCAGCGCCGGCCCCTATATGATTGAAAACTACGAGCCGGGCGTCAAGGTGTCGGCCAAGCGCAATCCGAACTATTTCGTGCCCAACTCGGCTTGGTTCGACGCCATCGAGATGCTCGCCATCATCGACGTGACGGCGCGCACCAACGCGCTGAACTCCGGCGAAATGCACTACATGAACCGCGTCGACCTCAAGACCATCGATATGCTCAAGCAGAACCCGAATGTCGAGCATCACCAACCTCATCGGCTTCGGCCACTATGTCGGCGCCGATGGACGTGCGCGCCGCGCCCTTCGACAATGTCGATGTGCGGACCGCGCTCAAATGGGCGATCAACCGCAAGGAACTGGTCGACAAGATCCTGCTCGGCTATGGCACGCCCGGCAATGACGACCCGATCGCGCCGTCGATCAAATATGCGACCAACCCGGAGCCCGTCTATCAGTATGATCCGGACAAGGCCAAGTTCCACCTCAAGAAGGCCGGCCTGGAAACTCTGAAGATCGATTTCTCGGCTTCGGACGCGGCTTTCTCCGGCGCCGTCGATGCAGCCCTTCTGATGCAGGCCCAGGCCAAGCCGGCGGGCATCGACATCAACGTCCTGCGCGAGCCCGACGACAGCTACTGGGACAATGTCTGGATGAAGAAGCCCTGGTGCATGTCCTATTGGGGCGGCCGTCCGACCTGCGACTGGATGTTCACCACGGCCTATGCCGGCGGCGCTGCCTGGAACGACACGTTTCTGGAACAATGCCCGCTTCAATGAGCTGTTGAGCGCCGCGCGCGCCGAGACCGACGATGTCAAGCGTGCCGCCATGTATGCCGAAATGCAGCAGATCCTGCATGACGACGGTGGCGTCATCGTGCTGATGTTCAACAACTTCGTCTCCGCCAATACCAAGGAAGTCGCCCACGGCGACATGAACTCCAATTTCGACGATGATGGCGGCTATATTTTCGAGCGCTGGTGGCAGGTCTGAGCTTAACCGACGCGTGCAATGTTCAGGAACTGGGCCCCGTCACGCCATTGACGGGGCCCGTTTCCCATGTGAATTTTAGTTAATTGGCCGGTCCTCGGCCGATCCGCTAGCAACGAACCACAACAAACAAGGGAGGAGACGGCACTGTTTTCGTATTTCCGGAAGCCGGCATCCGGCGTCCGGGAGGATGGCGACGGCCCGTTCCGCCAAGAGGAGTATCCGGTGACAGAACTCGAAAACAAACTTTTGACGGCAGCCAAGCTGGCTGCCCGCGGTCGGGTTTCCCGCCGCGATTTCGTCCAATTGGCCATCGCTGCGGGACTGACCGCAACGGCCGGCAACATGATGTTCACCAAGGCGGCCCGTGCCGAGCCCAAGAAGGGCGGCAACCTGAAGCTCGGTCTCGCCCATGGCGCGACGACCGACTCGCTCGATCCAGGCCTTTATTCCGATCAGTTCACCGGCACCGCCTGCTGGGGCACGATGTCCAACAGCCTGACCGAGATCGACTCGACCGGCAGCTGCGTTCCCGATCTGGCCGAAAGCTTCGAGCCTTCCGACGGCGCCAAGAAGTGGGTCTTCAAATTGCGCAACGGCGCGACCTTCCACAATGGCAAGCCGGTCACCGCCGACGACGTCGTCGCATCGATCATGCATCATCGCGGCGCTGACTCGAAGTCGGCCGCCAAGTCGCTGCTCGAGCCCGTTACCTCGGTCAAGGCCGACGGCACCAACACGGTGATCTTCGAATTGGCCGGCGGCAATGCCGACTTTCCCTATATCGCGTCCGACTATCACATCCCGATCATGCCGAAGAAGGATGACGGCACCGCCGACTGGTCGTCGGGCATCCGCACCGGCCCCTACATCCTCGAGAAGTTCGAGCCGGGCGTCACCGCGACCTTCAAGAAGAACCCCAATTACTTCAAGTCCGACAAGGGCTGGTTCGATGCCGTCGAGATGCTGTCGATCAAGGACGTCACCGCGCGCACCAACGCGCTGACTGCCGGCGAGACTCAGTACCTGCATCGCGCCGATCTCAAGACGCTCGATCTGCTAAAGCAGAATCCGAACGTCGTGATCTTCGAAGTTACGGGCTACGGCCACTACATCTTCGTGATGAACGTGACGCAGCCGCCCTTCGACAATCCGGACGTGCGCAACGCCATCAAGTACTCGGTCAATCGCGACGAGGTCTTGGCAAAGGTCTTCCAGGGCCACGGCACGGTCGGCAACGACAATCCGATCGCGCCCACCGTCAAGTTCGCGATCGATCCCGAGCCCAAGCACGCCTATGATCCGGCCAAGGCCAAGGAGCTCCTCAAGAAGGCGGGCCTCGACTCGCTGAAAGTCGATCTCTCGGTCGCCGAAGCCGCCTTCACCGGCGCAACGGACTCGGCACTTCTCTGGCAGGAATCGGCAAAGGCGGCGGGCATCGACCTCAACGTCATCCGCGAACCGGAAGACGGTTATTGGGACAATGTCTGGCTCAAGAAGCCTTTCGTTGCGTCCTATTGGGCGGGCCGTCCGACCTGCGACTGGATGTTCACCACGGCTTATGCCGCTGATGCCGCGTGGAACGACACGTTCTGGAAGAACCCGCGCTTCAACGAGCTGCTCGTTGCGGCCCGGGCCGAGACCGACGAGACCAAACGCGCCGCCATGTATGCCGAGATGCAGCAACTCGTCCATGACGACGGCGGTCTCGTCAACCTCATGTTCAATTCCTTCGTCGATGCCCATGCCAACAACCTCGCCCATGGCGATGTCGCGGCCAACTGGCCGATGGACGGCATGAAGATCGCCGAGCGTTGGTGGTTTACTTCGTAAGATAGTGACAGCGAAGCAACGGTTGAGGGCCGCCCGCGAGGCGGCCCTTTTTTTGGCTAGCGCAGCATCGCGTTTCTGATAAGCTTCACAGAACGGCCGCAATCAAAAAGAACGGCCACGAAGGGGAAATGCATGCATCCGATCGTGCGAACGGTCTTGCAGCGTTTGGGACTGGGTCTCCTGACGCTGTTTATCGTTTCGATCGTCATATTCTCGTCTCTGGAAATGCTGCCCGGCGGCTTCGCCGAGGCCATCCTTGGCCAGTCGGCGACGCCTGAGACGGTCGCGGCCTTCAATCGCGAGATCGGCTTGGATCGTCCGGCTGTCGTGCGTTATGTCGAATGGGTCGGCGGCGTTCTGCAAGGCGATTTCGGCACGTCCTATGCCGGCGCTGGCGGCATCATCCAAGCGCCACGTCAGCGAAATGATCGCCCCGCGCCTCTACAACACCTTCTTCCTCGCCATCATGGCCGCCATCATCGCGGTGCCCTTGGCGCTCGGCCTGGGCGTCCTCGCCGCGCTCTATCGCAACAGCCTGTTCGACCGCATCGTCAATTCGGTGACGCTCACGACGATCGCATTGCCGGAGTTTTTCGTCGCCTATATGCTGATGTTCTTCTTCGCGGTCAAGTTGCCGATGGTTCTACTCGCTCTCGACGGTGAGTCGAATCGACCAGCTTCCTCGAGCATATATCGCGCGCCGCCCTGCCGGCGCTTACGCTCACTCTCGTCATCGTCGCGCACATGATGCGCATGACCCGCGCCGCGATCATCAATCTTCTGGCCAGCCCCTATATCGAGATGGCGCAGCTCAAGGGCGTCCCGCGCGCGCGCGTCATCGTCCACCACGCGCTGCCCAATGCCTGGGCGCCGATCGTCACCGTCATCGCCTTCAATCTTGCCTATCTCGTCGTCGGCGTCGTCGTGGTCGAGGTGGTCTTCGTCTATCCCGGCATCGGCCAGATGATGGTCGACTGCGGTGTCGAGCCGCGACATGCCGGTGGTGCAGGCCTGCGCGCTGATCTTCGCGGCGACTTACATCCTGCTCAATCTGTCGGCCGACATCATCTCGATCATCACCAATCCGCGTCTGCTTGCATCCAAGATGACCGCGGCAAGCAGGGGATATCCGCGCCGTCAAGGCGCGCCGCACCAAACTTGAGAATACGTCTGGCGCTTGCTGAAGACCGCGCCGCCCAGCGCCTGGTTCGGCATGATCGTCATCGTCATCTATGTGATCTGCGCGCTCTTCGCGCCGTGGATCGCGCCCTATGGCGAAGCCGAGATCGTCGGCAATGCCTACCAGCCGGGCATGCGAGAAGTTCTGGCTCGGCACCGACCAGATCGGCCGCGACATGTCTTCTCCCGCCTGATCTTCGGCGCCCGCAACACCATCGGCATCGCGTTCGTCACCACGCTTGTTGTCCTTCTGTCATCGGCGGCACGCTCGGTGTCTTCGCCGCGATCCATGCGGCGGCTGGCTCGACCAGATCCTGAGCCGCCTCGTCGATGCCTTGATGGCGATCCCGAGACTGATCTTCTCGCTGATGCTGCTCGCGGTCTTCGGCAAGAATATTCTCGGCCTGATCCTCATCCTGGCGATGCTCGATTCGACCCGCGTATTCCGCCTGGCGCGCGCCATCGCTATCAACGTCGTGGTGATGGACTATCGTCGAAGCGGCCCGCCTGCGCGGCGAAGGCCTCGCGCTGGATCATCCAGGCGCGAGATCCTGCCCAACATCCTGCCGCCGCTGGTGGCGGAGTTCGGCCTGCGGTTCTGCTTCGTCTTCCTCACCATCGCGTCGCTTTCGTTCCTCGGCGTCGGCATCCAGCCGCCGACCGCCGACTGGGGCTCGATGGTGCGCGAGAACGAGACCCTGATCACCTATCCCGGCCGCGTATTCCCCTATATCCGCATGCCTTCTATCCGGCCGGGGCCATCGCGCTGCTGACGGTGGCGGTCAATTTCGTCGTCGACTGGTTCCTGCACAAGACGAGCGGACTGCGCGATGAGCACTGAGAAGACGCAGCAGCGCGAAGGGCGAGGTGCTGCTCGAGATCAAGGGCCTCAGGATCGAAGGCTTCAGCGACGACATCTGGCATCAGATCGTCAAGGGCGTCGACGTCACCTTGAAGCGCGGCGAGGTGCTGGGGCTGATCGGCGAATCCGGCGCCGGCAAGTCGACGCATCGGCCTTGCCGCCATGGGCTTTGCCCGGCCGGGCTGCCGCATCACCGGCGGCTCGATTATCTTCGACGGCATCGACCTGCGCACCGCCAGCGAGGACGAATAGCGCAAGCTTGCGGGCTCGCGCATCTGCCTATGTGGCGCAGAGCGCCGCGGCCTCCTTCAACCCGGCCCACAGCCTGCATCGACCAGACGATCGAGACGGCGCTGGGTCATCACATCATGGACCGCGACCAAGGCCGACGCCGATGCGCGTCGACCTCTACGGCCGCCTGCAGCTTGCCCAATCCCGACACGATCGGCAATCGCTATCCCCACCAGGTCTCCGGCGGCCAGTTGCAGCGCGCCATGACCGCCATGGCGATGTCCTGCCGGCCCGACCTCATCATCTTCGACGAGCCGACGACGGCGCTCGACGTCACCACGCAGGTCGAGGTGCTGGCTGCCATCCGCGACATCGTCGAGCAGTTCAACACCGCCGCGATCTACATCACCCATGACCTCGCCGTGGTGGCCCAGATGGCCGACCGCATCATGGTGCTGCGCCACGGCAAAGAGGTCGAGGAAGCCGACGACCCGCGAGATGCTGAAAAGCCCGAGGAGGAATACACCAGAACACTGTGGGCGGTGCGCAAGCTGCACAAGGAGGAACGGGCCGAGCGAGGACGTCGTGCTGCGCGTGCACGACGTCGATGCCAGCTATGGCGGCGTCGATCAAGGTGCTGAACGACGTGACGGTCCAGGTGCCGCGCGGCCGCACCGTCGCGGTGGTGGGCGAATCGGGCTCCGGCAAGTCGACACTGGCTCGCGCCATCACCGGCCTTCTGCCGCCGCTATCAAGGGCGAAATCTATTTCGACGGCAAGCCATTGCCGCACGGCGCTGAAGGACCGCGACAAGGAGACCCTGCGCCGCATCCAGATGATCTATCAGATCGCCCGATACCGCGCTCAATCCGCGCCAGACGGTGCGCGACATCATCGGCCGGCCGCTGGAGTTCTATCTCGGCATCTCAAGGGCAGCGCCAGCGACCGGCGGGTGGTCGAACTTCTCGAACTGATCGAACTCGACGAAAGCTATCATCGACCGCCTGCCGTCGCGAACTGTCGGGCGGCCAGAAGCAGCGCGTCTGCATCGCCCGGGCGCTCGCGGCCGAGCCGGAACTCATCATCTGCGACGAAGTGACCTCGGCGCTCGACCAGATCGTGCAGGAGGAGCATCCTCAAGCTGCTGATGAGGCTGCAGGCCGAACACCAACGTCTCGTACCTCTTCATCACCCATGACATCGCCACCGTGCAGGCCATCTCCGACGAGATCGTGGTGATGTATCAGGGCAAGGTGGTTCAGCAGGGCCCGAAGTCGCAGGTGCTGAAGCCGCCGCATCCCGGCCTATACCGAACTGCTGCTGTCGTCGGTGCCGCAAATGGATCCCGACTGGCTGACCAATCTGCTCGCCGCGAGAGGCGCCCGCGCCACGCGCGTCCCGGCATAGCGCCGCCGCTTACGCTCTTTCTTCACCCTCCCCCTTGTGGGGAGGGCAGGGGTAGGGGTGATATGTGGTCGATGATGCAGCGCCTCCGCTACAATCCTCCATGACCCAGCCCGTCATCATGTGGTTTCGCCAGGATTTGCGACTGGCCGACAATCCGGCCTTGAGCGCTGCCGCTGCTTTGGGTCCGGTCCTTGGCGTCTATATCCTTGATGACGAAACCCCCGCGCAGTGGCGCTGGGGCGGCGCCAGCCGCTGGTGGCTGCATCACAGTCTCGAAGCCCTTTCCAAAAAGCTTCCGCTGATCCTGAGAAAGGGCAGGGCCGATATCGTGCTCGCCGCGCTCATCAAGGAGAGCGGTGCTGCAGCGCTCTATTTCGCGCGCGATTACGCACCTTGGAGCCGAGCGCTCGAACAGCGGGTGGCCGACATCTGCGGGAAGGCGAGGATCGATTGCCACCGCTTTGGCGGTTTCCTGCTGCACGAGCCGGAAGCGATACGGACCGGTGCCGGCCAGCCGTACAAGGTCTTCACGCCATTCTCACGCGCAGCATTCATTGCACAACCCGACCGAGAGCCGCGCGCCGCGCCGAAGATCGAGGCAACAAAAAAGAAAGTGACAGGCGATCGGCTCGAGGATTGGAAGCTGCTTCCGGTCAAGCCGAATTGGGCCAAGGAATTCGCGCCGGTCTGGACGCCCGGCGAAGAAGGCGCCAAGGCGCGCCTTGAACACTTCATTGGATCTTCGCTCGCCGGCTATGCCGATGGCCGCGACCGGCCCGACAAGGATTCGACCTCGCGATTGTCGCCTCATCTTCACTGGGGCGAGATCAGTCCATTGCAATGCTGGCAGGCCGTGCGCAGCGCCATGGACAAGGCGCATGGGCGGCTCGACCGGTCCGGAGAAGTGTTTCTGAAGGAGCTGCTGTGGCGCGAATTCTCCTATCATCTCATCCATCACTGGCCGGATCTTCCTGAGCAAGCCTTCCGCCTCGAGTTCAATAATTTCCCTTGGCGCAGCGATAAGGAAGCATTGCGCGCCTGGCAGCAAGGGCGCACCGGCTATCCTCTCGTCGATGCTGGCATGCGCGAATTATGGGCGACCGGCTACATGCACAACCGGGTGCGCATGATCGCCGCTTCCTTCCTCATCAAGCATCTGCTGCTTCCCTGGCAGGAAGGCGAGAAGTGGTTCTGGGACACGCTTGTCGATGCCGATATCGCCAACAATGCCGCAAGCTGGCAGTGGGTCGCCGGCAGCGGTGCCGATGCCGCGCCCTATTTCCGCATCTTCAATCCGATTCTCCAGGCGGAGAAATTCGATCCCAATGGCGACTATGTTCGCAAATGGGTCCCCGAACTTGGCCGTCAGCCGGCTTCGGTCATTCACCGGCCTTGGGATGCAGATGGCCGCCTCGATTATCCAGCGCCGATCGTCGACCATGACGTGGCTCGCAAGCGCGCGCTGGCGGCTTTGAAGGCCACCAGGGCGGCGGACGATTAGGCATCCCGTCGAAGCCGTTCGACGATGAAGTCCGTGAACAGTCGGCTCTTGGGCGAAACGACGCGACCTGCGGGATAATAGGCGCAAAGCCACTCCGGTTTGGGCTCGAATCCGTCCAACACGCGCAGCAACCGGGCGGCTTTGGCATCCTCCGCCACGACGAAGTTCGGGAGGAGGGCGATCCCCAGTCCCGCCAACGCGGCCTCGCGGATGACGCTCGCATGGTTGCTCGCCAACCGGGGGGTGACTTGAACCGGCTCGATTTGCCCGCGCAGGTGCCAGGAAACATGGCGGCCGCGCGCGCCGAGGCACAGGGCCGGATGGCGGGGGAGATCGCTGGGCGCCTGCGGCCGGCCACGGCTCGCTATGTATTCGGGAGAGGCAAAGAGGCCCGCTTCGAGCGGCAGGAGCCGAAGGCCGATCGTTTCGCTGGCCGCGGCTTCGAGGCCGAGGACCACATCGAAGCCGTCTTCGCGGGCATCGACAAAACGGTCGGTCAGGACGATATCCGCGACAAGGAGCGGATGCCGCGCCATGAAATCCGCAATGATTGCTGCGAGCCGGCTCGTTCCAAGGGTGACCGGCGCGGCGATCCTCATTGGCCCAGCAAGGTCGTTTTGCGGTGCGGCAACCGCCCGGTCGGCGCCTTCCAGGTCGGCCAGGATGATCTTGACCTTGTCGAGATAAGCCTGTCCCGCTTCCGTCGGTTCGACCTGGCGAGTTGTCCGTTTGAAAAGGGCAGCACCCAAATCGCTTTCCAGGGCCGAAATCTGCCGGCTCGCGGCGGATTTCGAGACGCCGAGTTCCGCTGCGGCGCGGGTGAAGCCACCCTCTTCCGCGATCAGAACAAAGGCTTTAAGCGCCTCAAAGCGATCCATATTGCATTAATAACATAAATATCTCCAAGATTGTTGCAAGAAATGCAACAATAGCTTTTGCTTGGCGCCTCGCCACTTTGGGTGCAGTTTGACCGCTCGCTAATGAGGTCCTCATGAAAATACTGGCCATCTCCGGCGCCTTGCGCAAAGGCTCGACCAATACCGCCCTGCTTCACACCGTCAAAAAGCTCGCTCCCGAAGGCATGGAGATCGAGATCGTGACGCTACACGGCATCCCGCTTTATGACGGCGATGCCGAAACCGAAAAGGGCAAGCCTGAAAGCGTCGCCAAATTGCAGGAGCGCATCCGCGCCGCCGACGCGATCATCGTGGCGACACCGGAATATAATTTCTCGATTCCGGGCGTGCTCAAGAACGCCACCGATTGGCTGTCCCGCGATGGCAATCCCTTCAAATGGAAGCGCGTCGGCGTCATGGGTGCTTCGGGCGGGCCGATCGGCACGGCGCGCTCGCAATATCATTTGCGCCAGAATTTGCAGGGTTTGGAGGCGATCGTGATGCCGAAACCGGAGGTTTTCGTCACTAATTCGGCGTCCAAATTCGATGAAAAGGGCGAATTGAACGACGAGCCGACGCGCAAGGTTATCGAAACCTGGCTCAAGCATTTCAAGGAATGGGTTGAAAACAAGCCATGAATTTCGTCTTTCCGCCGCGCCCGCAAGCCTATCTCCCCGTTGCCGGCAGCACCGCGGTTTTTCCGGTCCATCGCATCTATTGCGTGGGCCGAAACTATGCCGCGCATGCCATCGAAATGGGTGGCGATCCGAACCGCGAAGAGCCGTTTTTCTTCGCCAAAAACCCCGATAATCTGGTCATAAGCGGCGGCATTTTTCCTTATCCGAGCCATTCCGATGACGTCCATCACGAGATCGAACTGGTCATCGGCCTGACACGTGGCGGCAGCGATATTTCGCTCAAGAACGCGCTTGAATGCGTCGGATTCTACGGTGTCGGCCTCGACATGACGCGCCGCGACTTGCAGGCCGAGTGCAAGAAGCACGGCCGGCCCTGGGAAATTGCCAAGGCCTTCGACCATTCCGCTCCCTGTTCAGATTTGCATGCGCGTCGGCTCACCCGTCCGCTGGGGCAATCTGGCTCGATGTGAACGGCGAGCGCCGGCAGACTGGCGACCTCAATCAGATGATCTGGAAAGTGCCGGAGATCGTCGCCTACCTATCGGGGCTTTTCGAACTTTTCCCAGGCGATCTGATCATGACCGGAACGCCTTCGGGCGTCGGCGCGGTCAAGCGCGGCGACCAGCTGCATGGCCATATCGACGGCATCGGCGACGTCAGAACGAGGGTTGTATAGACAGGCTAGACAGCGAGGCTCGTTGCCGCGGTGCGGAGGGTCTTGATATTGCGCCCGTAATCTGGGGTTGCGAATACGGCCGACCCCGCAACCAGAACGTTGGCGCCAGCTTGAACAACCCGTCCCGCTGTCTCGGGATGGATCCCGCCATCGACCTGAAGTTCGATATTGCGCCCCTTCAGCATGGCGTGGACCTCAGCAATCTTGGGCAGCATCGCCTCGATGAAGGCTTGGCCGCCGAAACCCGGATTGACCGTCATTACGAGGACGAGATCGAGCCGGTCCAGAACCCATTCGATGGCCGATGGCGGCGTCGCCGGATTGATCGCCACGCCTGCCTTCTTGCCCAACCCACGAATGACCTGCAGCGAGCGGTCGAGATGCGGCCCGGCTTCGGCATGGACGGTCATCCGGTCGGCCCCAGCCTTGGCGAAGGCCTCGAGCATGGGATCGACGGGGGTGATCATCAGATGCACGTCGAATGGCTTCTTCGTAACCGCGCGGATCGCCTTCACCACCGGTGGCCCGAAGGTCAGATTGGGCACGAAATGCCCGTCCATCACGTCGATATGGATCCAGTCGGCGCCGTCCTTGTCGAGCTTCCTGACGTCTTCGCCAAGCTTGGCAAAATCCGCCGACAGGATCGACGGCGCTATGAGGACGTCGCGCGCCATCGGCCCTAGATCAGCTTGCCCATGGCGACCGCGGTATCGGCCATGCGGTTCGAGAAGCCCCATTCATTGTCGTACCAGGAGAGCACCGAAACGAATGTGCCGTCGAGCACCTTGGTCTGGTCGATCGCGAAGATGGAAGAATGCGCATCGCCGTTGAAGTCGATCGAGACGTTCGGCGCCTTGGTGAAGCCGAGAATGCCCTTGAGCTGATGGCTTGCCGCGTGCTCGATGGCGCTATTCACTTCCTCGACGCTGGTCTTCCGCTTGGCAACGAATTTGAGATCGACGACCGAGACATTGGGCGTTGGTACACGGATTGAGATGCCGTCAAGCTTTCCCTTCAGTTCGGGAAGCACCAGACCGACGGCTTTCGCGGCCCCCGTCGTTGTCGGAATCATCGACAGCGCCGCGGCGCGGGCCCGGTAGAGGTCCTTGTGCATCTGGTCGAGTACCGGCTGGTCGTTGGTATAGGCATGAACCGTGGTCATCAGGCCATGTTCGATACCGATCGCGTCATGCAGCACCTTGGCAACCGGCACCAGGCAGTTGGTCGTGCAGGACGCATTGGAGACGACCAGATCTTCCTTCTTGAGCTTGTCGTGGTTGATGCCATAGACGACTGTCAGATCAGCGCCCTCGGCAGGGGCCGAGACCAGGACGCGCTTTGCGCCGGCGGTGAGATGCGCCGAAGCCTTGTCCTTCGACGTAAAGATGCCGGTGCATTCGAGCGCGATATCGACATTGAGCTCCTTCCAAGGGAGTTGGGCCGGGTCCTTGATCGCGGTCACCTTCACCTTGCCTTCGCCGACGCTGATCGTATCGCCATCGACCGTCACCTTGTGCGGGAAGCGACCATGGACGGAATCGAAGCGTAAGAGATGCGCATTGGTCTCGACCGGTCCCAGATCGTTTACGGCAACGACATGAATGTCGGTGCGGCCGGACTCGAATATGGCGCGCAGGATATTGCGCCCGATACGCCCGAATCCATTGATCGCCACGCGAACCGCCATGAAACCCTCCTGTCGAACTCTCGATCGGTAAACCGGGGTCTTATAGACGACCTGCCCGACGAGGGAAGGACTTATTAGTCGTCCTTCTTGCCGGCCCTGGCGGCGGGCGGCGGCTCGTTTCCGGGGGTGAGGAAGCGCAGAATCGTCAGGACGATGAGTGCCAGGATCGTGGCAATCGCGCCAAGCGTGTAGTAGCCCGCTCCGGCGGCAAGGCCGAGTGCCCCGGCAAGCCAAAGGCCGGCCCCGGTGGTGATACCCTCGACGCTGCCGCGCCGCTGGATGATCGAGCCCGCGGCCAGGAAGGCGACGCCGGCCGTCACGGCCTCGATGACGCGGATCGGATCGCCTTTGAGCCCGTCGCCGGACTGGCCGTCGAAGACTATGGCCAGTTCAAAGGTGATGATTGTGAAGGCGGCGGCGGCCAGTGCCACCAGCATATGGGTCCTGAGGCCGGCGGGCCGGGCAGTCACTTCGCGGTCGATGCCGACGATCGCGCCGAAAATCATGGCGACGATAAGCCGGCCCAGAACCTTGAATTCCGGAACCCGCGTTGGCTCGTATCCGAACGCCGCCAGCCACTCCATCTCGCACTCCGCCTTTGCGCGTGGCCGGAAACGCTGGATGGCGAAGATGGTTCCAGCTGGTTTGCCCTTTGTGGGGAGAGGAAATGCCTACTTGTTCGCCGCGATCGCCATCTGGATGTCGCGTTCGCGCTGCCTCTCGGCGCGGTGCATGAGCACGCCTGCGATTGCAACGCCAATGCCGACGACGACGACGATGATGGTCGCCAGCGCATTGATGTCTGGCGTGACCCCGAGCTTGACCTTGCCCCAGATATAGATCGGCAATGTCGTTGTGCCAGGCCCGTTGGTGAGGCTGGTGATGACGACGTCATCGAGCGACAAGGTAAAGGCGAGGAGCCAGCCCGAGATCATTGCCGGCGCGATGATCGGCAATGTCACGTCGAACAGGACCTGGAAGGGCTTCGAGCCCAGATCCATCGCTGCCTCCTCGAGGGAGCGATCCATCGAGGAAAGGCGAGACTGAACCACGACGGCGACATAGGACATTGAAAATGTCGTGTGCGCGATGGTGACGGTGGTCATGCCGCGCCCGTTCGGCCAGCCGATCAGTTGTTGCATGAAGACGAAAAGCAAGAGCATCGAAACGCCGGTGATGACTTCCGGCATGACGAGCGGCGCCGACACGAGACCAGAAAACAGTGTTCGTCCGCGAAACCGCGAGAATCGTGCGATAGCCATGCCCGCCATGGTGCCGAGGATGGTGGCGAATGTGGCGCTCATCACCGCGATCTCGAGCGACAGGATCGCCGCGTCGAGCACCTGGCTATTGTTGAAGAGCTTGCCGTACCACTGCGTCGAGAACCCGCCCCACACGGTCGCCAGTCGCGACTTGTTGAAGGAGAAGAAGATCATCGAGATGATCGGGATGTAGAAAAAGGCAAACCCGAAGACAAGGCACGTGACGAGGAAGTTCGAGCGCTTGCCCATCAGTTTCGCGCCTCGGCGCGCGTCGCCATGTTGTTGTAGATCATGATCGGCACCACGAGCAGCACGAGGAGCGCCACTGAAACGGCCGAGGCCATCGGCCAGTCGCGATTGAGGCCGAACTCATCATTGATCATGCGCCCGATCATCGGATTATCGGCACGCCCGACCAGACTTGGAATCACCAGTTCGCCCGAGGCAGGGATGAACACCAGCAATGCCCCGGCGACAATGCCCGGCAATGACAAGGGCAGCGTAACGTCCTTGAAGACTTGCATGGGTCGCGAGCCCAGATCCATCGCCGCCTCGTTGAGCGTGTAGTCGAGCTTCTCGAGATTGGCGTAAAGCGGCAGGATCATGAAGGGCAGGTAGGAGTAGACGATGATCAGCACGACCGCGAAATTGGTGTTCATCATCGGCACGTTGTTGATCGTGCCGAACACGCCGAACAGCGTGTTGTAAAGCGAGGTCAATCCGCGATTGAACCAGCTGTTGTTGGAGAGCAATCCGATCCACGCATAGACGCGCAGCAGGAAGGACGTCCAGAAGGGCAGGATGACCAGAAGCAGGAGAATGTTGCGCCAGGCGCCGCGTGCCCGCGCGATGCCGAGCGCCATGGGATAGCCGATGATGAGGCAGAGTACGGTGGCGAAGCCAGCATTGATGATGGAGACGATATAGGCCTGGAGATAGCGGCCGTCGGTGAACAGGCGATGATAATTGTCGAAGACGATGTAAGGCCACTGCGTGTCGTATTCGAAGGGCGGCTGCGCGATCAGCGATCGCGCAAAGCTCATCGCAAACACGATGAAGAAAGGCAGGAGAAAGAAGAACAGCAGCCAGACATAGGGAATGGCGACGATGAAATCCCGCCACGCCTTGCGATCGAGCCAGACTTTGAAGCCCCGGCCTTTCGGAAGCTCTGCTTCCGGGCCGGTTGATGCGCCGGCCGGCGCCGCCATTCCCGCCATGGCCTACTCCTTGAGCACGATTGCCGCCGAGGGCTCGAAGGAGAGATAGACATCATCCTCCCACACCGCGACCCGTTCGCCTTCGCTCGCCCGCCGTTCATTGACCCGGTTGACCCGCACCAATGTGTTGCTCGGCAATCTCACGCGATAGAGCGAGTCCTTTCCGAAATAACCGAGGTCCGTGACCTTGCCCGCGAGCACATTGAGCCCGTTGGTCGGCTTGTGGCGATCGATGCCGATTTTTTCCGGCCTGACCGCAACCGATACCTTGGCGCCGACCGGAAGCGCTTCGTCGCAGGCAATCGTGACTTCCGTACCCCAGCTCTCGCAGGCGACCACGGCCTTGCCGTTCGCGGCATAGTTGACGGTGCCTTCGCACAGATTGATCGAGCCGATGAAATCCGCAACGAAGCGCGACTTCGGAAATTCATAGATATCGGTGGGTGTGCCGGTCTGGCGGATCTCGCCCTTGTCCATGACGGCAATCCGCGTGGCGAGCGTCATCGCCTCCTCCTGGTCGTGCGTCACGACCACGAATGTGATGCCGGTCTTCTCCTGGATGTTCATGATTTCGAATTGCGTCTGTTCGCGCAGCTTCCTGTCGAGGGCGCCGAGCGGCTCGTCGAGGAGCAGTAATTTGGGTTGCCGTGCGAGCGCGCGGGCAAGCGCTACGCGCTGGCGCTGACCGCCCGACAATTGATGCGGCTTGCGCTGGGCGAGCGGCGTCAATTGCACGAGGTCGAGCATCGCCTTGACGCGATCCTTCCTCTGCGCGTCGGTCATGGTCTCGTGCTTGAGGCCGTAGCCGACATTCTTCTCGACACTCATATGCGGAAACAGCGCATAGGACTGGAACATCATGTTGACCGGCCGCTCATAGGGCGGAATGTCGGTCATGTCCTGGCCGTCGATGAAGACGCGGCCTTTGCTCGGTTGTTCGAAGCCGGCAAGCACCCGCAGCAAGGTGGTCTTGCCGCAGCCCGAGCCGCCGAGAAGGGCAAAGAGTTCGCCCTTGAAAATGTCGAGCGAGACATCGTTGACGGCCGTGAACGGGCCGAATTGCTTGGTGACGCCGTCGATGCGGATGAAGGGTTTGGCGGCTGGGTCGAGCCAGACAGGTTTGGCCTGGGTCGGGGGGGTGCCTTGTGCGTTCATAAGCCTGCTTCGTGCATGTGCTTTGGGGAACGAAAAACCCGGCGGAAAGAGGTTCCGCCGGGCTGGTTTCTTCTATGATCCGGAGCCTGTCTTGATGTCGCTCCAGGCTCTTGTCCTTGCGCGCTCGAGTTCCTGGCTCAATGTCTTTTGCGTCCACAGGCGCTTGCGCAACTCGGCGTCCGGATAGACCGCCGGGTCGTTCAGCACCGCCGCATCGACGAACTTGTCGGCCGCCTTGTTGGCATTGGCGTAATTGGTGAAGTTCGTGCACTTCGCGATTACTTCCGGCTCAAGCATGTAGTTGATCCAGGCGAAGGCATTGTCGCGATTGGGTGCATCGTTCGGTACGGCCCAGATATCGAACCAGGTCGGACAGCCCGATTGCGGCACGCGATAGGCAAGGTTGATCTCGACGCCGGCTTCCGAGGCACGCGACTTGGCCGTGGCATAATCGCCCGACCAATCATTGATGTAGCACAGTTCCTTGTTCGGAATGGCGTTCAGGTAGTTGGCGTTGTCGAAGGTCTTGATGTACTGGCGGATCGGCTTGAAGGCCTCGACGACGGCCTTGAAATCATCAGGATTGGTGGTGTTCGGGTCCTTGCCGAGATAGGCGAGCACCATCGGCACGACATCGCCCGGCGAATCGAGGATCGAGACTCCGCAATCGGCGAGCTTGGCGGCATTCTCTGGTTTGAACAGCAGGTCGAAGGAGCTGAGATCGGCATTCGGCAGCCGCTCGTTGACCATGTCGACATTGTAGGTGATGCCGGTCGTGCCCCACATATAGGGAATGCCGTATTGGTTATCCTTGTCCCAGCCCTCGAGCACTTTCATGATGTCGGGGTCGAGATTGGACATCAATGGCAGTTTCGACTTGTCGAGCTTCTGATAGACCTTGGCTTCGACGAAGCGCTCGAGCGTCGAACCAGCCTGGATGACTGCGTCATAGCCCGTCGAGCCGGCGAGCATCTTTGCTTCCATGGCTTCGGTCGAATCATAGGTGTCATAGACCGGCTTGATGCCGGTGGCCTTCTCGAAGTCTTCGAGCGTGGTTTCGCCGATATAGTCGGTCCAGTTGTAGATATGGACGACCCCCGCATCGGCGCGGGCGCGGCGGACATAGGGCATCGCGAGCAGCGAAGCCCCGCCCAATAGTGTTAAAGCAGAACGTCTTGTGGTCTTCATCAATTAAACCTCCCGGGTTTGAGCTCTGGCCGGCCCTATTGAACACCGGTTCAATACTAAGGGGAACCCACCGTGCTCTCAAGTCCTCGTTTGAGCAATGAACGGGCAATAATGAGGCGCTGAATCTCGCTGGTGCCCTCCCAGATGCGATCCACCCTGACCTCGCGCAAGAACCGTTCCGCCACATTTTCGCGCATATAGCCCCGGCCGCCAAAGATCTGGACGGCGCGGTCCGCCACCCGGAAGGCGGCCTCGGACGCAAAGAGCTTGGCGAGCGAGCAGCGTGCATGAAGCGATTTCAGATCTTCGCCGCGATCATGCGCATCGGCCGCTTCGTAGGTCATAAGCCGCGAAGCGTGGAGGTCGGTGACGCAGTCTGCGAGCATCGCCTGGATCAGCTGGTAGTTGGCGATGGGCTCGCCCGAAACCACACGGGTTTTGGCGAATTCCGTGGCTTCTTCGATGAGTCGCGCCATGGCGCCGCAGCAGCGCGCCGCGATCATCAGGCGCTCGCGCCGGAACCAGGCATGAGTGAAGCCCATGCCGTCGCCTTCCTCGCCGATGCGGTCGGCAATCGGTACTTTCACGTCTGTGAAAGTAACAATCGGATGATGGTGGTCATAGGTATGGGTGTAGAGCGGCGAGCGCTTGATGGCGACGCCCGGCGCATCGACCGGGCAGAAGAACAGGCAATGATCGCCGCCCTTGATGCGGGCTTGGACGACCATGTGGTTTGCATGATTGTAGCTGGTGACATGCCATTTCTCGGCATTGATCACATAAGTGTTACCATGCCTCTCGGCGGTCGCTTCCATCGCGGCAGGGTCTGAGCCCGCATTCTCTTCCGTAATCGCGTAGCACAGATGCACCTCGCCGCGCGTGATGGGGAGGATGTAGCGCTTGAGCTGGTCTTCATTGCAGGCCTCGAACATCCAGCTCTGCGCCTCGCCATAGCACCAGCCGAGCGCATTGGTGACGCGGCCGAATTGTTCGACGATCGCCACCTGCGTGAGGATCGGCAATTGGAGGCCGCCCAACGTCTTCGGCGTGTCCATGACGGTGAGCCCGGTGTCGATCGCCCAGCGTTCATGGGCCTTGCGCGCCGCCTCGGGAATGCGGCCTTCATTCATCTCCGCTTCGAGTTCGAGCGGCTGCAATTCCTTCGTCACGAAGCCACGCGCCTTGTCGCGCCAGGCTGCGGCCTCCGGGGGGAGCGTGAAACTCATGCTGATGTCTTCTCGCTGAAATGCTTTGGAAACAGGGCGGCGAGGCAGACGCGGATGGTGCGCCGAGCCTCCGCCGCACTGACATTCGCCTCTATGCCGGCATTGGCCGTTACGACGCCGAGCCACAGGCCTTCGCCCATTGATTCAAGCCCGCGGGTGATCGCCACCGGCTCGTAGCCGTAGGAGCCTTCATCGATGATCTGCGCACATAATCGCCGCAGCGCTTCGGAATGTTCCGCATCATAGGCCGCGCAATATTCCTGATAGGTCGGCCGGCCCTGCGTTTCGCCCCAAAACCCGATCCATGCCGCAAGCTTGGTTGGCGTGAACACCTGATCGTCGAAATCGGCCATCAGCACGGCTTCGAGCTGATCCGATGCGCGCGCACCGGCCGCCGCCGTCGCTGCCTTCCAGTTGCGGGAATATTCGTCCGCAAGATAGGCGAGCGATGCGGCAAGGAGTTTCTCCTTGCTCTCGAAATGAAAGTTGATGATGCCAACCGACAATCCCGCCGCCTTGGCGACGTCAGCCACGGTGAGCGAAGCATAGCCCCGCTGCGCCAGGACCTGGATGGTGGCGTCGATCAGTTGCTGGCGGCGGACATCCTTGGACGCCTTGCGTCCTTGCGACTGTTGCGTCGCTTCGATCGAAGCCATGGCTATGCGGGTTTGCGCCCCCTCACATGGGTTGGACAATGCTCGCCGCTATCGAGAACGACAAGCATCTTGGTCCAGATATCGATATTATGATCGACGAAATCCTTGCCCAGCTTTTCGACCGACGGCTTGTAAAGCGTGCCCGACATGGCGGTAAGCTCCTGCCGGGCCGTCCCACGATACCAGTCATTGCGGCTATTGATGGTGATATCGGTGAAGCCGGCGTCTTCCATGGCATCGCGGTAGCGCGTCGGCGAGGCCATGCCGAAATCGAGCCCTTCGGCCAAGATGTACTCGCGCATCTCCGGCGAAGGCGGGTCGTCATGGCCGATCAGCCAGTCGGAGGCGGTGAACCAGCCGCCGGGCTTCAATACCCGGAAAACATCCTTCATCAGCGTGTGTTTGTCGGCGATGTGAACGATCGCGTCTTTGCTGAACACGATGTCGAAACTATCCGGATCAAAGGGCAGGGGACCGGGCGTGACCTTGATGAAGTCGGTGCGGTCTTTAACGCGCTTTGCCACGGCGCGCTGCCGCGCCGTATCGAGGACCGTGTCCTCCACATCGATCCCAGTGACGAATCCGGCCTTCTGCGTTTCGACCAGATAGATATCGGCACCACCCACTCCGCAACCGATGTCGAGCACCGATTTGCCGGCGAAATCGATGCCGGCAACGACGCGACCGACTTCATCGGCACCGCCCGGCGACAACCAGCCTTCGCCCCATACGGTTTCCAGCATGCCGATCATCTGGCCGGTATAGAGTTCACCGCTCCCGTTGTCCGCCGTCATCCGTTAACTCCGTCCCGGCCGGGCTTCCGGCGGGGCGCTATACAATGTGAAAATCGAACCGGAGTTCAAGTACCTAATATGCCGTTTTGAGGGGAATTCCGGCTTTAATTGGGCTTCGAACGCCGCATCCAGCCGGCGAAGCGTTCCATCGCCTCGGCAAGCTTGGCCGGATCGCGCAGGAAACACATGCGCAGGAAACCCTCGCCCCCCGGACCGAAGGTTGCGCCCGGCGCGAAGCCGACGCCGGCTTCATCGATGATCCGCAAGGTCGTGGCGAGCGAATCCTTCATGCCCTCGACTGCGAAGAAGAGGTAGAAGGCACCGGGCGGCGGTTCGAAGCGGATACCGTCGATCTCGCCGAGCTTCGCGCAGACGAGATCGCGATTGGCGCGCGCCTTGGCCACCTGCTCGGCGATGAAGTCCTCGCCATTGTCGAGCGCAGCGGCACAGCCGACCTGAAGGAATGCGGCGGTCCCGCTGGTATTGTACTGGATGATCCGCTCGATCGGCGGCCCTAGTTCCTTGGGCGCCTGAAGCCAGCCGACCCGCCATCCGGTCATCGCCCAGTTCTTGGAGAAGGTGTTGGCGAGCAGCAAGCGTTCTTCGGTGTCGCAAATATCAAGGAAGGACGGTGCGCGGGCGCCCTCGCCCCCATCATAGTAGAACCGCGCATAGACCTCATCGCCGACGATCCACAGGCCCCGCTTGCGGCATACATCGCGAACCGCGATCAATTCCTCGATGCTGGCCGTCCATCCCACTGGATTAGACGGCGAGTTGATGACGATGGCCTTGGTCTTCGGCGTGATCGCAGCGAATAGCCGGTCGAGGTCGAGGTGCCATTTGCCATTGGAAAACTCCATCGGCACTTCGCATGGACGCGAACCTTGCAAACGCATGGGTCCCGCGTAATTGGGCCAGGCCGGCGTGGGCACGATGATCTCGTCGTCCTCGCCGGCGATCATCTGGATGATGGTCTGGATCGATTGCATGCCGCCGCCGGTCACAAAGAAATTTTCGGGCGAGAATTGGCGGCCGTAATGCCGGCTATGATAGCGCGCCAGGGCCTCGCGCAACGGCGGAATGCCGCGTTGCCAGGTGTAGAACGTATCGCCCCTGAGCAGGCTTTCGATCGCCGGGCGGCAAAACGCTTCGGGCGTCGGCACGTTGCCTTCGCCGGCCCAGACCGGAATGACGTCCGGCCGGCCAAAGCCGCGATTGACGGCGACGATGATGCCTGAATCGGGCTCCTCGCGCGACTGGCGGGTAATCGATTGAAGCAGTTCCTGGGGGTTCACGGGGTCGTCCTCTGCGGGCAAAACAAAACCCGGGTGCCGGAGCACCCGGGTCGGGTAGGCAATAGCCCTAAGCCTACTTATTCTTCAACAGGTCGCGAATTTCGGTCAGCAGCTTGTCGGTCGTCGATGGCGCGGGCGGCGGAGCCGGTTCGCTGCGGCGGATTGTGTTCCCAGCCTTGACCAGCATGAACAGGATCCAGGCGACGATCAGGAAGTTTATGAGCACGGTGATGAAATTGCCATAGGCAAGGACCGCACCTTGCTCCTTCGCCGCAGCGAGGTTCGTCGCCGTAACGCTGGATGACAGGCCAAGGTAGTAATTGCTGAAATCGAGGCCGCCGAAGATCGCCCCGATGATTGGCATGATCAGGTCGTCCACGATCGAGGTGACGATCCTGCTGAAGGCGAGACCGATGATCACGCCGATGGCGAGATCAAAGGCATTACCCTTGAACGCGAAAGACTTGAATTCCTGCCACATGAAACCCCTCCAGTCCTGCTTGGCTGCCACGCCCCCGGCGCAGCCGTCGCGAAACATTACATCAGCGGAGCCGCCGGAAAAAGCCGAAACTCATCGACGGGTTGAACCATTGGCTACTAGACCTGGGCCGTTCCGGCGTAAATCATGGCCTCGTCATGCTCGATAGCTGGACAGTGATCTTTGCGGGTCTCTTTTATGTGAGCCTGCTCTTCGTCGTCGCGACCTGGGGTGACCGCCTCGTCAAGCGTCGCGAGAGCGGCGTTTGGGGGCCTTCTACCTACGCCCTGTCGCTGGGCGTCTATTGCACGTCTTGGACTTATTTCGGGAGCGTCGGTCTTGCCGCCCGCTCGGGCTTCGACTTCCTGCCGATCTATCTGGGCCCGATCCTGGTCTTCGTCTTCGGCCGGCCGCTGCTGCAGCGCATGGTCGATCTCGCCAAGCGCCAGAACATTACCTCGATCGCCGATTTCATTGCCGCACGCTATGGCAAGAGCGAAATACTGGGCGCCATGGTGGCGGTCATCGCCGTGATAGGCATCGTCCCATACATTTCCATCCAGCTGAAGGCGGTTTCGTTCTCGATTGAAACCCTGATCGCGCCCGGCGTCATCAGCCCGGCCAACACGCCTGCCCAGGATCTCGCCTTCATCGTCGCCGTTGCCATGGCCGCCTTCGCGATCCTGTTCGGCACGCGCCATATCGACACGACAGAGCATCAACACGGTATGATGCTGGCGGTCGCGGTCGAGTCGATCGTCAAACTGATCGCCTTCGTGGCGGTTGGTGCCTTCGTTACCTTCATATTCGCCGGAGGCCCGACGGCGCTTTATGAAGCCACGGCCGCAAACCCGGACATATCGGCATTATTCTCGCAAGGTCTCGATGGCGGCCGCTGGATCACCATGACCTTGCTCGCCATGTTCGCCATTATTCTGCTGCCCCGCCAGTTCCATGTCGCGGTTGTCGAGAATGCCGGGCGTGCCGACCTGCGCCGCGCCGCTTGGCTGTTTCCGCTCTATCTGGTGGCGATCAACATCTTTGTACTTCCGATCGCCGTCGCGGGCTTGCTGTTTCTCGGCTCGGGCACGACCGATGCCGATACCTACGTCCTCGCATTGCCGATCGCCGCCGGCAGCAAGAGCATGGCGCTGATCGCTTTTCTCGGCGGCCTCTCGGCATCGACCGCCATGGTCATCGTCGAGACCGTCGCATTGTCGATCATGGTCTGCAACAACATCGTCGTCCCGATCCTGGTACGCCGGCGGCTCGAGCGCAATCATGTGCTCGAAGACATGGGGCGACGTCTCATCGCGGTGAGACGCTGGGCCATCGTCGCGATCCTGCTCCTCGCCTATAGCTACTACCGGATGATCGGTTCGAGCGCGGCGCTCGCGCAAACCGGTCTCATCTCCTTCGCCGCGGTCGCGCAATTTGCACCCGCCTTGCTCGTCGGTCTTATATGGAAGCGCGCCACGGCGCGCGGCGCCAAGATGGGCCTCGTCGCGGGATTCGCAATCTGGATTTATACGCTGCTGCTACCCTCGTTTGCCGATGCCGGCTGGATCGGCCAGGGCTTCGTCGAGGAAGGCCCGCTTGGGGTGGCGATACTGCGACCTCGAACCTTATTTTATCTTGAGTTCGATTACCTGACACATGGCGTCATCTGGAGCCTCGGCGTCAATCTGGCCTGTCTCATCGGCTTTTCGCTCATGCGGCAACCGACCTCTATCGAACGCATCCAGGCGGAAGCCTTCGTCCCGCACGATATGCCTGCCCCATCCGCATCGAGCTTCAGGATTGGTCGTCCGGCGGTGACGATTGGCCAGCTTGAAATCGACTGTGGCGCGCTATCTTGGCGAGGAGCGCACCGGCCGTGCCTTCGCGGCGCACGCAGCGGAGCGCGGTGTCGATTTCGATCCCAATTCCGGCGCCGATGTCACGACGGTGAGGTTTGCCGAGCACCTCCTCGCCAGCGCGATTGGGCCCGCATCATCGCGGCTCGTCATGGCGCTGCTGCTCGAGCGCCATTCCAGCAACCGCGCCGCTGTCAAACTGCTCGACGATGCTTCGGCCGCCATCCAGTATAATCGTGATCTGTTGCAATCGGCCATCGACAATGTCGGCCAGGGCATCGCGGTTTTTGATCGCGAGCGCGAACTTACCTGCTGGAACAGGCAATTCCGCCTTCTCCTGTCGCTCCCGCCGGAAATCGTGCGCCTCGGCACCCGGCTCGAGGATATCGTCGCGACTGCGCTGGCCAATGCCAAGTACTCTGCCGAAGACCTTGAAGCAGCGCTCGCCGATCGCATCGGAAGGCTGGCCCGCGGACATGAGCCTTTCCGCGAGAAACTGGACCCAGGCGGCATCATCGTCGAGTTCGACAGCAGCGCGCTGCCCGATGGCGGCATCGTCATCAGCTTCGCCGATATCACCGATTCCGTAACTTCCGCCGAAGCCCTTCTCAGCGCCAATGAAACATTGGAGCGCCGCGTCGAGGAGCGTACCGCCGAGCTGACGCGCCTCAATGCCGAACTCGGCAAGGCGAAGCATCGCGCCGATGAAGCCAATCGCGGCAAGACGCGATTCATTGCCGCCGCAAGCCATGACATCCTGCAGCCGCTCAATGCCGCGCGCCTGTTCACTTCAAGCCTGGTCGATCGCCAGGGTCAGAGCGAGCAGGGTCAATTGGTGAGGAATATCGACGCCTCGCTGGAGGCGGTCGAAGAAATCCTCACCGCCTTGCTCGATATTTCACGCCTTGATGCCGGCGCGATGAAGCCAGAACTCAGCGTCTTTCGCATCGACGAATTATTGCGGACTCTGGCGCTCGAATTTGGACCTCTGGCGCGCGAGAGAGGACTCGTATTGAAAGTCGTGCCGTGTTCGCTTCTCGTGCGTAGCGATCGCAAGCTTTTGCGCCGCGTGCTTCAAAACCTCGTTTCGAACGCCATAAAGTATACGACCCGAGGCAGCGTCTTGATGGGTTGTCGCCGCGTCGGGCATCAGCTTCGCATCGAGGTTCATGACACGGGGGCGGGCATCCCGGACTCGAAGCGCAAGCTCATCTTCCGCGAATTTGAAAGGCTGGCTCATGATGCGTCGGCGACGCCCGGCCTGGGACTTGGCCTCTCGATCGTCGATCGCGTCGCGCGCATGCTGAAGCATCCCGTCGGCCTGCGCTCGGAACTCGGCAAAGGCAGCGTCTTCACGATCACCCTGCCGATCTCGGTGCAGGCGGCCGATATCGCACCATCAATCGTGGCGCCGAGGCCGGCCGGAAAGAGCAGGCTTGACGGGCTCGCCATTCTCGTCGTCGACAATGAACCAGCGATCCTCGAAGGGATGCAAACTCTGCTCGGAGGTTGGGGGTGCAGCGTCAGCGTTGCGCGGTCGTCCGCCGATGCGAAATCGCTTTGGCAGGACGCGGGCGCTCGGATCGATCTGATACTTGCCGACTATCATCTCGACGGCGATGACGGCCTAGCCCTGATTGGCGCAATTCGTGCGCAGGCGGGTCGCCCGTTGCCTGCGATCCTTATTACGGCTGATCGTTCTCGCCAGGTGCAGGAACTTGCCGCCGCGCACAATGTGCAATGCCTGCGCAAACCCTTGCGCCCGGCATCGCTGCGTGCAGCGATCGGCCATGCGTGTACGCAAGCCGCGGCAGAAGCGGCAGAGTAGCAAGGCTTGGCCGTCCTTCAACTCTTAGCACTCGGGACGAGGGAAGTAGAGACCTTGAATTGTTTATCCTGGCGCAGCCTCGCCATCGATGCGGCTCGCAGCGATCACCGCCTGCGTTCGGCTATCGACCTCGAGCTTCTGCAGGATCGCCGAGACATGCGCCTTGACCGTCGCTTCCGAGACCTTGAGCTGATAGGCGATCTGCTTGTTGAGAAGGCCCTCACGCAGCATCATCAGCACACGGATTTGCTGCGGCGTGAGCGTCGTTAATTTGCGTGCCAACTGGTCGGTCTCGCCATCGGAGCCGGCTCCGGATGCAGCATCTTTCGGCAGCCAGATGTCGCCGCGCAGCACTCCGGCGATCGCCTGCTTCATTGTCTCGACGCTTGAGGATTTCGGGATATAGCCGGAAGCGCCGAGATCGACGGCCCTTCGCATGAGACGCGCCTCGTCGCTGGCCGAAACCACAACGACAGGGACCGAAGGAAATTCGGCGCGCAAGTATACGAGACCGGAAAAGCCCTGCACGCCGGGCATCTTGAGATCAAGCAAGACCAGATCGTAGTCGTTGTCGCGGGCCAGGATTTCGCTCACCGCATCGAGGTTTCCGGCCTCGGCGATTGCGATTCCAGGAAACGCGGTGACAAGGGCTTGCTTCACGGCCTGACGAAACAGTGGATGGTCGTCGACCACGATGACGCGCTGGCCTGCCATCGCGAAGTTGCCCTCCCTGGCTATGCCAGCCGTGCGTTCTTGTCATGGGCTTCGGCT
The DNA here is from genome assembly GCA_963805405.1 of uncultured Alphaproteobacteria bacterium. Lineage (GTDB taxonomy): Bacteria > Pseudomonadota > Alphaproteobacteria > Rhizobiales > Aestuariivirgaceae > JAEUMG01. The sequence goes on from CAWDUC010000009.1 coordinate 93,566, forward strand.
GGTCTTTGCGAGGTTAGCGTGGTCATATCCGCGCGCCAAGCCTCACCTCATGGAGCCGTGAATGACGCCCCGGTCCGCCTATCCCGAAATTGAACCCTATCGACAGGGGCGGCTGCGCGTGTCCGACCTGCACGAACTCCATTTCGAGGAGTGCGGCAATCCCGGCGGGCAGCCTGTGGTTGTCCTGCATGGCGGGCCCGGCGGCGGCTCGATGCCCTATCTACGCCGGCTTCACGATCCGGCAAACTACCGCATCATCCTCTTCGATCAACGCGGCTGCGGAAAATCGACGCCGCATGCCGAGCTACGCGAAAACACCACATGGGATCTCGTCGCCGACATGGAGCGTCTGCGCGAGTATCTCGGCATCGAGCGCTGGCAGGTTCTGGGCGGCTCCTGGGGTTCGACATTGGCACTCGCCTATGCCGAAACGCATCCCGAGCGCGTATCGGGGCTCATTTTGCGCGGCATCTTCACGCTTCGCCGTAGCGAATTATTGTGGTTCTACCAGGAGGGCTGCAATTGGCTTTTCCCCGATGCTTGGGAAGACTATCTGGCGCCGATCCCGCAGCAGGAGCGGCACGACATGATGACCGCCTATTATAAGCGCCTTACCGGCTCCGACCGCGCCGAGGCTCTCCGCTGCGCCAAGGCCTGGAGCCAATGGGAAGCCACGACGATATCGCTGCTTCCCGATCCTGCAAGGGTCGCGCAATTCGGTCACGAAACCTATGCGGTGGCCTTCGCCTCCATCGAGTGCCACTATTTCGTCAATCAGGGCTTCTTCGCCTATGACGGTCAACTCATCGCCGAGGCCGGAAAACTGCGCGGTATCCCCGGCGCCATCGTCCAAGGCCGCTATGATGTCGTGACGCCCGCAGGAACCGCGTGGGATCTGCATCGCGCGTGGCCGGAAGCTTCCTTCGAGATCGTGCCTGATGCCGGCCACACGGTTACCGAGCCCGGGCTCACCTCGGCGATCGTCAAAGTGACCGACAGCATGCGCGGGTTAACCTAGCGGAGGCGGGTGGCATGCCTCAACACGATATCGCCGCAAATTAGTCGGGCTGCCGCCCTGATCTCGGCCACAAGCAGCCATCATCCGCCGTCACCTTTGACCTCGATCCAGCGGGGGATCGAGGCCGAAACAATCGGTTGAATGAGCGGGGAATGCTTCATTTACTAGGCAATTCCTAGTCGTACCCCAGTTGCGAGCGAGTTGGCTGCGCGGCTCCTGTCGCCGTCCCGGGCTTGCGTAGTCAAAGGGCCCGCCTGCTCTTCCGAGAGGGGAGCAGGCGGGCCTCGCTTATTCATAATTCCCCTTTTGTTCGTGTCGTTTCGAATCATGCTACTGTCATCCCATGACTTGGGATCGGACGCTCCTCCGCGTCGGCACGCATGATGTCTCGGTGCTCGAACTGGCATTGGCCGGGGGCGGCATTGCCATCCTGCTCCTCCTGCTGATCGTTGTCCTTGCCTGGCGAAGCCAAAGCGGACGCCGGAGGGAAACACTCGAAGCGATGCGCCGCACCCGCGATCTCGAATTCAGATTGGTCGAACTCACCGGCCAGTTGCGCAATCTCACCGATCAGTCGGCGAGCGCCCAGGCACATATGACCGATACGCTTGATCAGCGCCTCGACCAGGTGAACCGACGCTTGGGCGCAAGCCTCACCGACCAGACCGAGCGCACCGGCCAGAGTCTCAGGCAATTGCATGAGCGCCTTGCGGTGATCGACACGGCACAGCGCAATCTTCAAGCGCTGTCAGGCGAAATGATCTCGCTCAAGGATATACTTTCCAACAAGCAGGCGCGCGGTGCCTATGGCCAAGGCCGTATGGAAGCGATCATCCGCGATGGGCTGCAATCATCCGCCTACTCGTTCCAGGCGACGCTTTCCAACGGCACGCGCCCGGATTGCCTTGTGCGATTGCCGGATTCGCAATTGCATCTCGTCATCGATGCCAAGTTTCCGCTCGAAGCTTTCAATGCATTGAAGGCCGCGAAAGGCGAAAGCGATGTCAAGGCGGCCGAGACGCGCCTGCGCCGCGATGTCGGCACGCATGTGAAGGATATTGCCGGCAAGTATCTCATTGCCGGCGAGACGCATGAGAGCGCCATCATGTTCGTGCCCTCGGAGGCGGTCTATGCCGATCTCTATGAGCGCTTCGAGGATGTGATACAGAAGGCGCATCGCGAGCGCGTCGTCATTGCCTCGCCCAATGTCCTGATGCTGCTGATCCAGACCTTGCAGGCCGTGTTCAAGGATGCGCGCATGCGCGAACAGGCGCATCTGATCAAGATCGAAGTGGCGCGATTGCTTGATGATGTCGGAAGATTGAAAGACCGTGTCCTCGACCTCAACCGGCATTTCGGGCAGGCGGCCGGCGATCTCGAGAAGCTTGGCGTCTCGGCGGACAAGATCACCAAACGCGGCCACCGCATCGAGCAACTCGACCTTGCCGAGCCACTGGCCGGCGACGAACCGCAGCGTCCGCGCCTCGTCGGCGGTGCGTGAGGCTGGCTACCTAGCTTATTCCCCCGTCCTGGCGCGGGCTCGGCGAATACCGAGCCACAGCATCCGCTCCAGCAAAGCCGGATACCGGATGCCTGCATGCAGGGCGGCCTGGGCAAATTCTTCGATCCGTGCAATTTCAGGATTGGGATTGGCCTCGATGAAATAGGGCACATTGTCGGCGGAAAGGCGGAAGTCGACGCGGGCGTACCCGTCGAGTTCCAGCGTGCGGCAGATGCGCTTGGCGAGCCGTTGGATCCGCGTCGTCACCTCTGGCGTCAGTCCGCCGGCCGGACCCTGGGTGATCTGGTGGCGTTCCTGGTAATCCAGGTCGTGCTTCACACTCGTCGTGGCGATGCGGCTCGAGCCGGCGGGAAGGTCGCCGAACTCCAATTCCCAGACCGGAAGCACGCGCAATCGCTCGCTACCGAGGACGCCGACATAAATTTCGCGGCCATCGATATACTGCTCGGCGATCGCATCGGTGCCGATCTTTTCGTGGATGAAGGTGACGCGCTCCGCCAATTTCTCGTCGGTATCAACGAGCGAGGCCTGGGCGATGCCGAGCGAAGCGTCCTGGCTCAAACTCTTCACGATCAGTGGGAAGGCGAGCCGTGGCGGGCGCTTAATCGCCCGCCCGATCGCGAACACCGTGAAATCGGGCACTGGAATGCGATGATAGGCCGCCAGTTTCTTTGACAGCGCCTTGCCCCGCGCCAGCATCAGACCGCGCGGATTGCAACCGGTATAGGGAAGCCTGAGCAGTTCGAGATAGCTGACGACGTTCTGGTCATACATCACGTCGCCGTGGAACTCCTCGAGCAGGTTGAAAACCACGTCCGGTTTCCAGTCTCCTTCGATCGCATCGCGGATCGGCTTCAATTCGTCCTTGAGGCCAAGTGGACGCACGTCGTGGCCGCGCGATCGCAAGGTGCTCACCACGTCGTACTCGGTCTTCCAGACGTGAATCTCCTTCTCGGAATAGCCCTTGAGCGAATCTGGCGGCACCAGCTCCGGATGCAGCAGCACCAGGACCTTGAGGGGGCGTTTCGCCTTCTTTACAGCGCGAACCATGGCCGCCTTGCTTGGTTGTAAAGCGATTGCACGATCTTGGAGGTGAGCAGAACCGTGAAGTCGATCACCAATTGCCGTTCCGGTCCCGCCGCCCGCAGGTTGAGATCGCGGCAACGGATCATCATGTCGTTCAACACCGCATCGATGTTCAATTGATAGTGACCGGTCCACTTCGCGACCGTGCTGCGTATGCGGGCGCCGTGGCTTCGCAGGAACTTTGTGGCAAGCGGCGACCGGCGGTGCCGTGGATCATCGGAGAAGATCCGCCGCAGGTCGCGGTCGTAGACGGTTGGCGGGTCGGTGACATAGCGCTTTTGCTTAGACGCGTAGTAGCTCGCAAGCGTCCTGCTGTTGAGGCTCGCGGGCTCCACCACCGAGCGGCCGATGAGTTCCGGCTTCGCCATGCCGATCTCGGCCATCAGTTCGTCGACATATTCGAGCTTCTCCAAGGCGGGCCAACCTTCGTAGCGCTTGCGCCAATTGGCGCGCGGCCCCATCCAAACGGCGAAGGTCTCAGCGAAATCCTCGTCGGGATGGCTCTGGCCGTACCATAATCGTAAATGCTGAACGAATTTCTTGCTGGCCGGGTCGGGCCGATAGAATTCGGGATAGGGGGTTGATGACCGCCCGAATAAGAGCTGCCAGCGCCGCCGCCGCTGCAGATTGTAGGAGTGCTGCAGCACATGGCCGGTTTCATGGCGCAGGATGCGCATGCATTCCGTGCGCGTACCCCCCTCCACGTCGAGGATTTTCTTGCGTTCCAGCCGGATTAGCCGGGGATGAGCGAGATAGAAGGGAATGGCGATACCTGGTGTCTCCGCCGAGCTGAACCACTCGTCCGACAGCCACGCATGCGGGCGGACGCGGATGTCGCGCCGCTCAAGTTCTTCGTGTAGATCCGCAACGCACTCCTCGAGCCAGGTTCCCTTGAGCGATAGCTTAAGGTCCTTGATGCGCAGCTTCAGCAATTCTCGGTCGGGGAGCGAGGCCCAGGAGTAACGACGCGGCATTATCCGATCTTTACTCCCGGTTCCGCCGAAAACGAGGTCTTCTTTCTACGGAGTATGGTGTCACGGACTTGTCACGGAAGCAAGAAACCGGACCTCAAGGCCACGATATTGGCTGCTGCACTGCCCGATGGCGAACGAGGCAAGTGTGGCCTCGAGATCAGGAGGCTGAATTTGTTGCCATCCGAATGTGCTGCCGCCATAACGGACGTTGCAATTCGCGGTTTGGGGGCTCGTTTATGACTCGTTCAAATTTGAGGCGTATCGCTCTTGCAGTTGCCGTGACGCTCAGCGTCGCGAGCGCGGCAGCGAGTGCTTTTGCCCAGGACAAGGAACTCGTTGAAGCCACGCAGTTTACAGGGACCATCGCGTTCCTGGGCGCAAAGGTTCCAGGCTTCATGTTTGGAGCCGTGCGCAATGGCGAGACAGCCTTCGCGGGCTTCGGTGAAACGCGGGATGGCAACGGCAAGACGCCTGATGAAAACTCGATCTTCCGTATCGCGTCAGTAAGCAAAGTCTTCTGCGGTGCAGCGCTCGGCTCGCTGGTCATGGGAGGCACGGTGGGAATGACGGATCCCCTGCAGGCGCATGTCGAGGCAGGCATTACGGTGCCAGAGAAGGATGGCCGGGCAATTCGCCTTATCGATCTTGTCACCCAGGCGTCTGGATTGCCGCGCGAAGTCGAACGGCCGGATGCGCCGGCCGATGATCCGTTCTCGACCAACACTAAGGCCGCGCAATTCGCAGAGCTCGCAAAGGCGCCCTTTTTGTTCGCGCCGGGAACGGCGGCATACTATTCCAACTACGGCTATGACCTGCTTGGTGCGGCCCTCGCCCATGCGTCCGGAAAACCTTATGCCGACCTTCTGAAGGAGCGCCTTCTTGATCCGCTCGGCATGAAAGATACAACGTTCAATCCGCCGGCGGATGCGCAAGACCGTTTAATGCAGGGTCACAACTTCGACGGCAAGCCTATGCCCAACGTGCCAACGCCCGTTGGGATCGAATGCGCCGGCGGCCTCCATACGACTGGTGCCGATTTGCTCCGCTTCATCAAATGGAATCTCGATACCAGCGCCAATGACATGAGCGAACTGCGTCTGATCACGCATTCCGCGTTCCTCTACCGGGATGGCCTGAAATCCGTAGTCGGCATTGACGACGCGAGCCCGATGGGCGCGATGGGGCTGGGCTGGGTCATCTCGTTCGCGGAAGGAAATCGCCCGCTCATCCTCGAAAAGACCGGCGGGCTGCAGGGTTTCTTCGTCTACGTCGCGATTGCTCCGACGCGAGGCGTTGGAGCTTTCTTCGTGATGAACGAATTCAATGTCGAGGGCTACCACGCAGCGGTTCAGGCAACGAATACATTTCTGTCTTCGCTCGCGCCGCGGTGAGCGAGGCTGGAAGCGGAAAGGCGCGGACTTAAATCTCCCGCCGCTACCTTCTGATGCGGCGCATATCGACGACGCGCCCATCGCTTGACCGCACGGCGATCTCGAAGCGATTGCCGCCGCGCCAGGCGCGGTAGACAAAAAACCGCCCGCTACAATTCACGCGGCGCACATCGCGGAAGCCGCGATTGCGAAGTATCCGCTCGCCCTCCCGGCAGGTGATCCGCCGGCCGCGATTGAGGCTGCTCCCGACCCCGATATTGATCGTCACGGAGGCTTCGGCCGCGGGTGGCGGCAGTGTGATGGGCGTCGCCAGCAACCCGATGATGGTGAGTAAAACCAGAGGTCTGAAACGCGCCATGTCGGTATCCTTCCTCAATGCGGCATGAGTAGACACTACGCCCTGATGCGAGGCGAATCGAGACGTCAAAATTCCCGCCGCGCGCGGATGGCGGCGGTGAGCGTCCCTTCATCGAGATAGTCGAGCTCGCCGCCGACCGGCACGCCGTGCGCAAGCCGCGACAGCTTGATCGGCAGCGGCTTCAGCAGATCGGTGATGTAGTGCGCCGTGGTCTGGCCCTCGACTGTCGCATTGACGGCGAGCACAACCTCTTTAATTTCCGGCGCTGCGGCGCGCGCGCTCAAGGGAGCGATTGCGAGATCCTCGGGCCTGACACCTTCGATCGCCGACAAGGTGCCGCCCAGCACATGATAGAGCCCGCTCCAGGCGCCGGCGCGCTCCAGTGCCCACAGATCGCTTACGTCCTCGACGACACAGAGCACGCTATGGTCGCGGCGCGGATCGCTGCAAAGGCTACAGGGATCGATGGTATCGACATTGCCGCAGACCGAGCACACCACCACCTTGTCGCGCGCCTCGGCGAGAGCGATTGCCAGGGGGCTCAGCAGCTTCTCCCGGTTCTTGATGAGATGCAGGACCGCGCGTCTCGCCGAGCGCGGCCCGAGTCCCGGCAGTTTCGCTAGTATCTGGATGAGCCGTTCGATCTCCGGCCCGGCCGTCCGCCGGCTCATGTTCAGAAGGGCAGGTTGAAGCCGGGCGGCAAGGGCAAGCCGCCCGTCATTTGCTTCATGTGTTCGGCCGTCTGCTGCTCGATCTTACCTTTCGCATCTTCATGCGCCGCGACGATCAGATCCTCGACGATCTGCTTTTCGTCAGGCTTGAGAAGCGACGGGTCGATCTCCACGTCCGTCATGCGACCCTTGCCGTTGATGGTCACCTTGACGAGCCCGCCGCCTGATTGCCCGGTGACGGTCGTCGCTTCGAGCTTCGCCTGCATCTCCTGCATGCGCGCCTGAAGCTCCTGCACCTGTTTCATCATATCGCCGAGATTCTTCATGGGGACTCGTCTTCCTTCTCTTCATTTGGCGTGGCCGCGATCTGGTTGGGATCGCGCACATCGGTGATCTCGGCGCCGGGAAACCGCGCCAGGATTGCGCGTACATCGGGATGCTCGCGGGCCTCGACGAACAGGCTCTCGCGCCGGTCGCGTGCTTGATGCGCCAGCGGCTTCTCGCCGCCGTCGCGCGCGACGACCACCATCCAGCGGCTGCCGGTCCAGGCTTCGAGCTTACGCTGTAATTCATTCGCAAGCCCTTGCGGGGCAGCGGGTTCGAACGCCACCTCGATCTGGCCGGGCGCCACCTTGATCGGCCGCACAAGCGTTTCAAGCTGTTGCTTGAGCTTGATGTCGCGCCGCTCGCCGGCCAGTGCGACGATATCGCGAAACGAGGCAACGGGTCGCGTTTCGGGCTTGCCCTCGCCGGACGGCGGCGCCGTCTCGGTCTTCAACGCCAGCGGGCTGCGCTGTACCGGACCGCGATCTGCGGCCGGCGCCTGCGGAGCAGGCGAGGGGCGCGCCGCGGCGGGCGCGGTTCGTTCGCCGGACCGTGCCAGCGCCACCAGTTCCTCGCCCGATGGTAGTTCGGCGGCATAGGCAAGCCTGATCAGCACCATCTCGGCAGCCATCAGCGCATCGCCCTGCAATTCGGTTTCCTTGATGCCCTTGAGCAGCATCTGCCAGGCGCGCGACAGATGCGCCATGCCGATCCGCTGCGCATAATCCTTGCCGCGCGTCTTCTCGACCTCGGTGCGCGAGGCATCCTTGACCGCATCGGGCACGACCTTGAGCCGCGTCACCCAATGGACGAAATCGGCCAAATCGGTAAGGATGATGGTGGGATCGCCGCCCGCTTCGTGCTGGCTTTCGATCTCGGTAATGGCGCGCGATGCATCGCCCGACATGATGGCATCGAAGAGTTCGATGGTTCGCGAGCGGTCCATGAGGCCGAGCATGGACTGGATTCCGGTCGCGGTGATCTTCGCATCGCTATAGGCGATCGCCTGGTCGAGCAATGATAGCCCGTCGCGCGCCGAACCTTCCGCCGCACGCGCGATCATGCGCAAGGCTTCATCCTCTGCCTCGACATTTTCCTTCCCCGCGATGGTCTTGAGGTGATCGAGGAGAAGGGCGGTGGTGAAACGCTTCAGGTCGAAGCGTTGGCAGCGCGACAGGATGGTGACCGGCACTTTCCTGATCTCGGTCGTCGCGAAGATGAACTTCACATGCGCCGGCGGCTCTTCCAGTGTCTTGAGCAGCGCATTGAACGCGCTCTTCGACAGCATGTGCACTTCGTCGATGATGTAGACCTTGTAGCGCGCGGACACGGGCGCATAGCGCACGCTCTCGATGATCTCGCGCATATTGTCGACGCCGGTATTGGAGGCGGCGTCCATCTCGATCACGTCCATATGCCGCGATTCGAGGATCGCCGCGCAATGCGTGGTCAATTCGGGCATGTCGATCGAGGCTGCATCGCCGTAGTTAAGGGCGCGCGCGATGAGCCGGGCGGTGGTCGTCTTGCCGACGCCACGCACGCCCGTCAGCATATAGGCTTGCGCGATGCGGCCAGTAGCGAAGGCGTTGGAGAGCGTGCGCACCATCGCTTCCTGTCCGACCAGGTCGGCGAAAGTCGAGGGCCGGTATTTGCGGGCAAGGACGCGATAACCTGCGTTGCTCGCCCCGCTGGTGGTGTCGCTCACAGGCAAGCCTGCCAGTTCGTGCTTCGAAGGCGGGAGGCTGGCCGGGCAACCCGGGCCAATCTCGTTAGGGCTGCTTCCTTCCGGACCTGACCCGGTTGGCGAGCGGCTCGTCCGCCGCCAACCTCCCGGCGGCCTATATCGGCGCTCGACGTTAGAAAGGCAAGAACCATAAGCGCGAGTTAGGCTTTCCAACCGGTCGTTGTGAGGATATATCTATGCGCCTCGGCGCAGCCGGCGGACGGCCTCGCCGATATCTGCATCGAGGGAGAAAACTCACCATGAAGCTACCTGTAATCGGAGCCGGTCTCGTGGCAGCCGCCGCGGTCGGTCTCGTCATCGGCTTCTCGGCCCCCACGGCGGAGGCCGCGAGCACCTGCGTCGTCACCATCGTCAAGAACTTTAAGGATGCTTGCCCGGCGGGCACAAAATTCGCGGGTGGAGGCACGGGCAATATTGGCGTTCTGCCTGACCCGGCTGCTCCCGCCTCCTCGACCGTGACGCCGACTAGCGGACCTGCCGCCTGCGTCAAGACGAATGTCCACAATCTCAAGAATTCCTGCAACGCCGCGAGCTGATCGCCCGGCGGACAGCGGCCTGACCAATGGCCTCCCCGCGCGGGTCGTTCCCGCGCGGGTCTTTGTATCTGAGGCCTCCCAAAATTCCAGAAATGCATTAAGTGAGCGGCATGGCCCTGCTCGATATCATCAAGCTCCCCGACCCGCTCTTGCGCCAGCCGTCGAAAACGGTCGCCAAGGTGACAGCCGGGACGCGCAAGCTGATGGATGACATGCTGGAGACCATGTACGAGGCGCCGGGCATTGGCCTCGCCGCGGTGCAGATCGGCGTTGCCGAGCGCGTTCTGGTCATGGATCTCTCCAGGGATCAGGAGCCCAAATCGCCGATCTTCATGGTGAACCCCGAGATCGTATGGTCGAGCGAGCAGCAATCCGATTACGAGGAGGGCTGCCTTTCGATTCCCGAGTTCTTCGAGATGGTAACGAGGCCATCCGAGGTGAAGGTCCAGTATCGTGATCGCCAGGGCGAGCCGCTTGAAATGCACGCGACCGGCGTTCTCGCAACCTGCATCCAGCACGAAATCGACCACCTCAATGGCGTGCTCTTCATCGACTATATTTCCAAACTCAAACGCGACAGGGTGATCCGCAAATTCGTCAAGGCCCAGAAGCTCGGGAAGCTATAGTGACGCTTGTTACTTGCTCTCCGTTTGCGGGAGAAGGCTAGTATGAAGCTCGTCTTCATGGGCACGCCGGATTTCGCCGTCAGCGTGCTCGACGCGCTGGTCGCGCATGGCCACGAAATATGTGCCGTCTATTCGCAGCCGCCGCGGCCCGCCGGACGTGGCCAGTGCGAACGGCCGTCTCCCGTGCATCGTCGCGCGCAAGACCTCGGGATCGACGTGAGGACGCCTGCCTCATTGAAAGATGTCGTTGAACAGCAGCGCTTCGCCGATCTCAAGGCCGATGCCGCCATCGTCGTCGCCTATGGTTTGTTGTTGCCGCAACCGATCCTCGCCGCGCCGCGTCACGGCTGCTTCAATGTCCATGCCTCGCTTCTGCCGCGCTGGCGCGGAGCCGCGCCAATCCAGCGGGCCATCATGGCGGGCGATTCCGAAACCGGCGTTTGCATCATGCGCATGGAGCAGGGGCTCGATACCGGTCCCGTCTGCTTGACCAAACGCATGCCGATCGATGCCGGCACGACCTTTGCGAGTCTCCACGATGAGCTTGCTAGTATAGGCGCCGCCGCCATGGTCGAGGCTTTGGCGAAGCTTCAGTCGCACGCATTGGATTGTGTCCCACAGCCGGCCGATGGCGTGACTTATGCCAAGAAGATCGACAAGGCCGAGGCGCGCATCGATTTCAATCGAACCGCAATCGAAGTGCGCAACCACATTCACGGGCTTTCGCCCTTTCCCGGCGCATGGTGTAATTTTCCAGAGCGGGGACGCGACGTGCGTGTGAAAATCCTCAGATCCGAAACAGCCGACGGCATCGGTGCTCCTGGCGAAGTACTTGACGATCGATTGACACTCGCTTGCGGTGCTGGCGCTGTGCGCTTTCTCGAAGTCCAGCGCGAAGGGAAGGGCGCGATGAGCGTCGATGCCTTCCTGCGCGGGCTTGCCGTCGTGCCCGGCACGCGGATCGCGTAAGATCATGCCGCGTTACAAGCTCATCATCGAGTATGACGGCGGCCCTTTCGTCGGCTGGCAGATGCAGGCCAATGGCGCGAGCATTCAGGCGGCACTCGAAACGGCATTGACGCGCTTCACCGGCGAGGCACCATTGGTGCATGGCGCGGGTCGCACCGATGCCGGTGTTCATGCCATGGGCCAGGTCGCGCATCTCGATCTTGAGCGCGAATGGGATGCGGATGTTCTATGCCGCGCGCTCAACGCGCATTTGCGCCCCGCTCCGATCTCCGTCTTGAGCGCTTCGCTTGCCGCACCGGATTTCCACGCACGGTTCAGCGCCACGGCGCGGCACTATCTCTACCGGATTCTCAATCGTCGTTCGCAGCCGGCGCTTGAGCGCGGCCATGTCTGGTGGTTGCCGGTTCGGGTCGACGCCGAAATGATGCACGAAGCTGCGCAATATCTGATTGGCAAGCACGACTTCACGACCTTTCGGGCGGCGCAGTGCCAGAGCCAATCGCCGGTCAAGACGCTCGATCGCCTGGACGTCGCGCGTTACGACGATGCGATCGAGATCAGGGCTTCGGCACGCTCGTTCCTGCATCATCAGGTGCGCTCGATTGTCGGTACTTTGAAACTGGTGGGCGAAGGCAAGTGGCGCCCTGCCGACGTCGGAAAGGCGCTCGCCGCGCGTGACCGCGCCGCCTGCGGACCGGTCGCCCCGCCCGAAGGCCTCTATCTTGTCGGCGTCGACTATGACCCGGCCGATCAGGCGCGATTGGAGCCGAAGTAAGTATCGATCACTGCGCTGTAGATGCGCTGCGTGGCGCGCAATTCCTCGACCGCGATGCGCTCGTCGACCTGGTGGATGGTCGCATTGGTCGGGCCGAATTCGAGCACCGGGCAGTAGCTCTTGATGAAGCGCGCATCTGACGTACCGCCCGATGTCGAAAGCGCCGGCATCAAGCCGGTCTCCTCGAAGACGGCGTCCTGGACGATACCGACGAAAGCGCCGGGTTCGGTGACGAAGGCTTCTCCGGCCAATGAGTGCTTGATCTCGAATTGCCCGCCGGCTTCCGCTTCGGCCGCGCGGCATTGCTCGTGAACCCAGCGCACCAGTTTTTCACCGGTATGCTCGGTGTTGAAGCGGATGTTAAATCGCGCGCTCGCATGCGCGGGGATGACATTGGAGGCGGGATTGCCGACATCGACGCTGGTGATGACCAATGTCGACGTGCCGAAATGTTCATTGCCGCCGTCGAGCCGCGCAATGTCGAAGCGATCATTGCCGCCGTCGAGCCGCGTCGCCGCCAGGCGATCGAGCAGGCGGACGAGCTTGGGGATCGGGTTATCGGCTTTCTCGGGATAGGCAGAATGGCCTTGCGTACCGGAAATTGAAACGGTGAAGGACAGTGAGCCGCGCCTGCCGATCTTGATCGTATCGCCGAGTTTCTCCGCCGAGGTCGGCTCGCCGACAAGACAATGATCGGGAACCAGGTTCTGCTCGGCCATCCACTGGAAGACCTTCTTCGTGCCGTTCACTGCGGGGCCTTCCTCGTCGGCAGTGAGCACCATCGACAAGGTCCCGGGCCAGACATCGCCATAGGCCTTGGCCGCGCCCAATGCTGCGGCCGCGAAGGCGGCAACCGATCCTTTCATGTCCTGTGCGCCGCGGCCGTAAATATGGTTCTCGGCGATCTCGGCGGCAAAGGGCGCATGCGTCCAGTCTTCCGAGCGTCCCGGCGGGACGACATCGACATGGCCGGCAAAGCACAAATGCGGGCGTCCCGAGCCGATGCGCAAGACGAGATTGTCGACATCGGGCGTGTTCGGCGCGCTGAATGAGAGCCGGATGGCATTGAAGCCCGCAGGCTTCATCAGTTCGGTGAGATAGTCGAGCGTCCCCGCGTCATCGGGCGTAACGGAGGGACAGCGAATGAGCGATTGCAGAATGCGGACGGAATCGGGTGCGGTAACACGAGTAGCCATGAGGTGAAGTCTAACCGCAAAAACGGCGCCAGGCCATGGCCCGGCGCCGCGTAATCACAGTGCGGTCACGCCTAACCGAGCGGATCCGGTCCATACTGGTTCGGACCTACGGTGCCGCGCAGGATACCAAGCTCGATCAGGGCCCAGATCCCACCGATCACCGGGATCAGGATGATCAAGGTCCACCAGCCCGACTTGCCGCGGTCATGCCAGCGCTTTGTGTAGAGCGCGAGGGTAGGATAGAGAAATATCAGCGAGATGATGCCGGCAGGAATGCCGAAGGCCATCATCACCTGTTCCGCCTGGGCGGGATCGCTCATCGCCATCATATTGACGCCCATCGTCATGGCGACGATGTACCAGACGATCCATTGCACGATCACCAGGATCAGAAGCCCCAGCCACCATTTGGCGCGGTTTATGCGCCCTTCGAAGCTCGTCAGCAGCGAAACGATATCCATGATTTTCCCCATACTCCGCCCGAGCGCACATACTGCGCTGATTCGCAGCGCTCGTGCACCCTAAGGCTAGGGGCCTGTGGATTTCGTGACGGCGGGAAGGCGCTTCAGTCGCGCAGGAGTTCGTTGATCGCGGTCTTTGAACGGGTGCGCTCGTCGACCTTCTTCACGATCACCGCGCAATAGAGGCTGGGGCCCGGATCGCCGTTCGGCAATGGCTTGCCGGGCAGCGTGCCCGAAACCACCACCGAATAGGGCGGCACTTTGCCCATGTGGATTTCACCCGTGGCGCGATCGACGATCTTGGTCGATGCGCCGATATAGACGCCCATGCCGAGCACGGCGCCTTCGCCGACGATGCAGCCCTCGACCACTTCCGAACGCGCACCGATGAAGCAGTTATCCTCGATGATGGTAGGCCCCGCCTGCAACGGCTCGAGCACGCCGCCGATCCCGACGCCGCCGGAAAGATGGCAATTCTTGCCGATCTGCGCGCAGGAGCCGACCGTCGCCCAGGTGTCCACCATCGTGCCTTCGTCGACATGTGCGCCGAGATTGACGAAGGACGGCATCAAGACGACGCCCGGCGCGATATAGGCGGAATGGCGCACGATGCAGCCCGGCACGGCGCGGAAACCGGCTTCGGTGAATTGCGCGCGCGACCATCCGTCGAACTTCGACGGCACCTTGTCCCACCACTTGGCGCGGCCCGGTCCGCCGACGATCGGCACCATGTCGTTGAGTCGGAAAGAAAGGAGGACGGCCTTTTTCAACCATTGATTGACGGCCCAGGTGCCGTCGCGCTTCTCGGCGACCCGCATCCGTCCCTTGTCAAGTTCGGCCAAGGCCTGCTCGACGGCGCTGCGTTGGGGGCCACGGGTTTTCGGGCTGAGCGTGTCGCGTTCCGCCCATGCCGCTTCGATGGTTGCCTCGAGATCCGCCATGCTCTCCCCCATTCAAAAACTGCCGCAAACTAGAGATTGATGACCGCAAGTCAATGCGGGGAGCGGCGCAACTGCCTTCGATTGCGGCGGCGAATAGAGGGACACCGAAAAACCGGTGATTCGGAGAATCGTTTGTACACGGAGGGATTTGCCCAAGGCGCTCGTTTGTATCCGAAATGCTCTTGTTCAATCAAGCACTTAAGAAAAAAAAGAAAATAACAGCAAAAAATCCTTGACTGAGTGCGCAGCTGATTGTACAAAGCTGGTCACACTTCCAAAGTTGGGTTTCGGAACGGGCATTGGCCGCTAGGCCGGCCCGCTCTTAAGGGTGTCTAAACCGTCGCCCCAACTCCTGTTTGACCAAGCGTCAAAACGCCTCACACTCTCGCTGACATCGGAAAAGCCCGGCATTAGGTAGTAAGAGCACCAAGTCTCCGGTGGCGATCTAATCGACGTTCGCCGCATCATGCGGCATGTCCGATCCGAACATCCTCAAGACACTGTTCGCCAAGCGCGACCAAATCTCAAACATGATCGTCACCTATGAGAAGCGGCTACAGGAAGCCCGCCATGACCTATCCAGCGTCGCGGCAGTAATCGGGCTCTATGAGATTGGCGATGCCGGCACGCTAGGCGCAAAGCCCTACATGGACCTGTCCAGGCTGTTTAAGCGTGGCGAGATTTACCGGATATGCCTTGCCTCAATCAAAGAGGAAGGCCCGCTGGACACAAGGGAGCTATCGGCCCGCGTCGTGAAGGCCAAGGGCCTAGATGAGACAGACACCGTATTGCGGTCGTCCATTGGCTATCGTGTGGTGCAATCGCTCGGCATAGCCTGCAAGCGTGGTGCGCTGGCGGACGGTGGCAGGCGGAAGGGGATTAGGGTGTGGTGTACGTCGTGAAAGGCGACAACGGTGGGAACAAGGAGCAATTATTGCGGTTCTTTTGACGCAGCTACCAGTTAATGCCGCCCCTAACCATAGAGTCACTTGACGTCACATAATGGTGCGGGCACTCTTGCATTACGAGGGGGCTGTTAGTAAGTTATTAACAGTTTGCACCGCACAATGGTGCGTAGGAGCCCCTTCGAGGGAGCGAGATACACATGACCAAGCATACATATGCGGTCGTGACGGTCACGATGGAGGACCGTACCGACGGCGGCCTTCGTGTTTTTAGTGCCGACCTGCCCGGTTTGGTACTGTCAGGCCCGGATAAAATGATCGTTGCGAAACAAACGGTTACGGCAATTAAGGCCCTTTTTGAATTGAAGGGGCATTCTCACGTACACGTTTCGCCCGCCAAGTCTCCTACTGAGGCTCTCAAGCTGCCGAGCCCTCGCGATGTTGCGATGCACGTAATTGCGGCTGCTGCCCAGCTTGAGCAATTCGTTGTTGAGTATAAGGAAGCCGCCTGATACCTCTACGGCATGATTGCCGTCAGACTGATTCCAAGGGCAGAGCTTAAGAAAAAGCTGGGCTTTTACAAGTGTTCGCTGGTTCAGACCTATGCGGACGGTGTCGAGCTTTGGCAGACCGGCTGGGGCACCCCGTTTACCCTCGTTCCTGAAGGTGATGACCACCGTTACGACGAGTGGCAATACCGCCGGGTACTGGTTGAAGTTATAGCCGGCACAATGCCACCAGGGTGGGAACTCGAACGGTAACGGCAAGTAATTCATCTTTGCCAGTACCCCTTCCAATCCCGACTAACGGGATGCTTGAGCGCCAAGGCAAGGGTGCGATGCTCCAGCTTGCCATTATCAAGGCGGCGGTGATCCTCGTTCCAAGCGGCTTGCGCGGCGTACTGGTGAAGGTATTGCGGGCTCACAAAATGATGCTGGCCCGACACCATCCGACGTAGGCGGGAGAAGTAGCTTTCCGCCGCATTGGTGCAAGCGCCACCTTGGCAATAGGCTTCCGAGTGATTGATGCGCGACACGGGATAGTGAGCATGAAGCACGTCCCAATGGCTGGCTTCATCGGCATGGATCGAAGCAGTCGGCTCGGCAACGGCATTGAGGAACGCCACGCCCTTGGCTTCGCTGTCGGTAACAAACGTCAGTGTGCGGCCCTTGCGAGCGCGGGCAGCGATGACGACGCGTGTATAGCCGAATGCAAGGGCCTATATCATCGAATGTGATGATATTTAGAGGCCCGGCCAATGGCAGCGACTTGGAAAGACGATCCCAAGACAGTGGAGTTCGAGGCGAAGGCGAAAAGCCTGCTCAAATCGGAAATCAAACGGCGCGGGTTCACCTACGCTGCGCTTGCCGACCGGCTCACGGGAATGGGTGTTTCGGAAACCGAGCGAAACCTAAACAACAAGATTAGTAGGGGCGGGTTCTCAGCGGCGTTTTTTCTCCAATGCTTGGAAGCACTTGGATCGAAGCAATTAATACTTGATTAGCTCCAGCAGAGGTACAACGTAAGTTGACAGAATCTCCGGATCAATTATAGTGGCCGCAGGCCAGAGTTGCGGCAGCGGGGCAACGGAACTCGACAGGCGCATGTACGTTTCCGCGTGCACACATGGCGAGACGAGGGCTCCGGCGGGGAAACGAGGTTTGAAGTGTCTCTTGCTTCATATCGTCAGCTAGTAAAGAAACTCGCAACCGAGCGCGACGGGACGCCTGTATACAATGGTTCGCTCGACCACGCAGCAATCATTGTCGAGAACATGTTTGCTAATGCACAATCTTACATCGGGATTCTGACTGGGAAACTAAATCCGCGTGTTTATGGCGTTGAAGAGGTTGTAGAGCAGGCGCGCCTCTTTCTTGCTGAGCCCAATCACAAGCTCGAAATTTTATTGGAAGACAAAGGTGCAGCGGTTACGAGGGATCATCCATTTTACGCGGCTTTTTTAGATTTCTCGAACGTCTCGATCAGGACTGTTCCTCCCGAAATGAGCACGCTGTTTGATTTTCACTTGTTGGTGATGGACAATGACAGCTATCGCTTTGAAAGCGATAAGCGACAGAGTGCGGCGGTTGCCGATTTTGGCGATGTAACGGGCGGCAAGAACCTACGGGACATCTTCGACCAACTTTGGTCGGTCGCCTGTAAAAACCCAAATACGGACGTGAAGCCTGCCCTAGAGGCCGTTTAGTTGCCTAAGTAATAGCACCTGCTATAGAATGTGATCATTCTGTGACGGTGCGCGGCGAATGCCAGACTTCTTGCAGGTTATAGCTTTTTGCAGGTTATAGCTTTCATTCAGGCAACATACCAGCCTGCGTATTCATCTGAGTTAGAACCAATTGCTGGCGCTTCCCTTGCAATCAACCTCGCGTATTTAAATCTCTCCCGTTTCCGGTACAGCGAAATTCTGAGGAAGTTTGCTCAGGACGAGCTTAAGCTACTGGAGAACGACACGCCTGTCCCCGAAGATCTCCGCGTCCTTAATGGTTACAAGCGGTTGGACGCCTTAGCGAATCCGAGCAAGCCAAGGAAAAAAAATGGCAATGGCGCGGTGTCGAATAGTCTCGGAGTTGATCCCGATGAAGAGTTGAGCCCCAGACAATCAGAGAAATTCTTTAAGTGGTTCTTTACCAAGAAGGACGTGTGGATCAGTGGGGTCTTGGCCGCCATTTCAGGACTCGCACTGATTTGTGGCGTGGCGCACGGCATAGGATACCTATTGTTTCTTGAAGACGCGTTCGCAAATGGATTGCAAATCGTCTGGTTTTGGCTCCTAGCGATTGGAATGGGGTTTCCTCTCGCGTGTATCTACGGTGGCAATAGAACTCATTCAATCGGTTTGCTCCATCTGCTCAGAAGGCAAAAGAGAAATTGCGAGAGCAATGCAGATCAAGGCGCAGCAAGCAAGACTTGAAAGCAATCCAGATCGCAGCCTCCCGGTCGTTCTCGACGATGACCTGCCTTTTTAAGGCTTGGTGCGTTTGCTGGATAATACCGCGATTTTCTATCCGGTCTTGTCGGAGGAGTATGCGATCAAAATCGCACGCGACTGGAACGTGCCGGCGAGTGGCTCCGGTTTCGTGACGCGCTTTGAAGTGGTGCGCTCCTATCTCGATCGCTACGAGCCGCAGGAAGCGGGCGGCCGCGACCATCTCGAATACTGGATTCCAGCAGAAGATATCGATGCTTTCAACGCTGCGATCATCGGCGAGATCCAAGTCACTTTCGAATTTCGATGATCTGCAATGAAACAGCTCGTAGCCGCCATCGGCATGACCACGGCACTAATATTGCCGGGGTGTTTGCCATTCATGCCGGCCGACGGCTACTTGCTATTGCGCGGCAAGGTCACTGATGAGAGTGGCAAGCCTTACACCGACTGCAGAGTATGGATCGATGAGCGCTACGTGTTCAATCCGATGATGCCAGGCGGAAACTTCGAAGTTGACGCCATGGGGCCACCAGGGCGTCCGAGATACTCCGTAATTGTATCCTGTAAAGGAGCGAGCGAGCCGTTTCGTAAGCGTGTTCGGATTGGTGGGGCAGAGGCGACCGATCTCGGCCACATCATCCTCAAGAGGAAATAGCCAAGGGTTACACGGCTCCACCGCGCAGTTTGACAAGGTCAGCGAGAAATCCCGGCAGATTATCCGTTACATGATCGACGTAAGATGGCGTGGCCTCGCCATTGAGATGATGCGCGTCGCGATTGTCGGGCGAGGTGACGAGCACCGTCGTCATGCCCAGCGTCGAGGGCGCTTCGAGATTGCGCGCGATATCCTCAAACATCGCGGCCGTCTCAGGCCGGATCGAAGTCTGCGCCACGAATTTTCGATAGGGCTCGATCGCCGGCTTCGGCACATAGTCCGAATGCACGATGTCGAAGATGTCGCCGAAATGATGGGTGACGCCGAGCCGCGCGCAGCACCTTCTCGGCATGGGCGACGGTGCCGTTGGTGAAAATGAGCTTGCGGCCGGGCAGCGCATGCAAGGCTTCGTCGAGCCCCGGATCGCAGGCGACCGGCGCGTGGTCGATGTCATGGACGAAATCGAGGAAGTCCTCCGGCTTCACATCATGCTCGATCATCAGCCCGCGGAGCGTTGTACCATATTTGTAGAACATCGATTTCTGAACGAGTTGCGCTTCGGTTTTGTCGACCTTGAGCAATTGCGAGACGAAGGCCCCGATCTTGACGTCGATCTGGTCGAAGAGCCGGCAACTCGCGGGGTAGAGCGTGTTGTCGAGGTCGAACACCCAGGTATCGATATGGCCGAAACCGCGCATCATTCGCCGGTGCGCGACACGCGCGTGCCGACGCCATGCGGCGTCAGGAGTTCGAGCAATACCGAATGCGGCACGCGGCCGTCGAGCACGATGACGCCGTCGACGCCCGATTCGACCACGCCAGCCGCACTTTCGACCTTGGGGATCATGCCGCCGGTGATCGTGCCGTTGGCGATGAGGGCCGGCACATCCGCAATGCGCAATTCGCTGATCAGCTGCTTGTCCTTGTCGAGAACGCCCGCGACATCGGTCAAGAGCAGGAGGCGCTTCGCCTTCATCGCGGTGGCAATCGCGCCGGCCGCCGTGTCGGCATTGACATTGTAAGTCTCGCCATCGACGCCGACGCCGATCGGCGCGATGACCGGGATCGCATCATTGTGGATGATCATGTCGAGGATCTCGATATTGACCTTGGCCGGATCGCCGACGAAGCCGAACTCGATCGTCTCGGTCTTTCCGGTCTTGGGATCGATCTTCTGCTTGGTGAAGCGCTCGGCGATCAGGAGATTGCCGTCCTTGCCGGAAATGCCGACCGCGCGGCCGCCGGCCTGCTGGATCGAAGCGACGATCGATTTGTTGATCGTGCCGGCGAGCACCATCTCGACGACTTCCATCGTCTCCCTGTCGGTGACGCGCAGGCCTTCGCGAAACTCGGCCTTGACGGCGAGCTTGTCGAGCATGCGGTTGATCTGCGGGCCGCCGCCATGAACGACGATCGGGTTGAGACCGCACAATTTCAACATGACCATGTCGCGGGCAAATTTGCGCGACAGGTCAGGATCGATCATGGCGTGGCCACCATATTTCACGACGATGATTTCATCGTCATAACGCTGCAGGAAGGGCAGTGCTTCCGAGAGTATCCGGGCGGTTTCGTCGAGCGAGGGTACGGGTTCGGTCATGGCGCTGAGATTCTTGGCGAGGTTGCAGTTCGTTTTCCTTCTGCCGCACGTCGGCGAAGGAGGAGTGCCATCGCACTAACGATCGTAATTCACAAGGCCTGCGATCTCGGCGCGAAGCTCGGGCAATCCGGTGCCTTTAACGGCCGAAGTCGCGTGGATATACGGATAGGCTGCGGAATGCGCCTTGGCGGCCGTCTCGGCAAGGCGCTCCGTGTGCGCGAGGTCCTTGGGCGAGACTTTGTCGGCCTTGGTCAAGACGATCTGGTAGGTAACGGCCGCCTCGTCGAGCAGCGCGAAAATACGTTCATCGGCCTCCTTCGGTCCGTGCCGTGCATCGACAAGAACGAAGGCGCGGAGCAAGCCGGGGCGGCCGCGCAAATAGCCGCGCAGCAAGGCCTGCCATTTGCCGACATCTGATTTTGCGGCCTTTGCATAGCCATAGCCCGGCATGTCGACGAGCGTGAGCGCATCGCCGATCTCGAAGAAGTTGAGTTCGCGCGTGCGCCCCGGCGTGTTCGACGCGCGCGCGAGCCCGTTCTTGCCGGTAAGCGCGTTGATGAGTGTGGACTTGCCGGCATTGGAGCGCCCGGCAAATGCGATCTCGGGGCGCGTGGCGGGCGGCAATTGCTCGAGCGCCACGACTCCCATTATGAAACGCGACGGGCCGGCGAAGAGCCGCCGACCCGCGAGAATCTGTTCTTCGGTCCAAGGTTCGGTCAACTGGCAGGCTTCTTCTTGAGGAACGGCAGGCTGTCCTTGATATTGCCGAAGAAATCGACCTCGACGCCGTTCTTCTTCATGATGAAGCTTTGCTGGATGATCGACAGCGTGTTGCTCCATGCCCAGTAGATGACGAGGCCGACCGGGAAGGATGCAAGCATGAATGTGAAGATGAGCGGCATCCAGTTGAACATCGAGGCCTGGATCGGATCGGGCGGCGTCGGATTGAGCCGCATCTGCAGCCACATGGTGATGCCCATGATGATTGGAAATACGCCAACCATCAGGAGATGCGGCGGTGTCCACGGGATGAGGCCGAACAGATTGAAGAGCGTTGTCGGATCGGGCGCCGAGAGATCGTGAACCCAGCCGAAGAACGGTGCGTGCCGCAGATCGATGGATGTGAGAATGACCTTGTAGAGCGCGAAGAAGATCGGAATCTGAACCACCACCGGCAAACAGCCCGCAAGGGGTGAGACCTTCTCCTTCTTGTAGAGGCTCATTATCTCCTGCTGCTGCTTCATCCGGTCGTCAGGGAAGCGCTCCTTGATCTTCTGCATTTCCGGCTGCAGCTTCTTCATCTTGCTCATCGAGGCGTAGGACTTGTTGGCAAGCGGGAAGACCGCCGCCTTGACCAGCACCGTAACGACAAGAATGGCGATACCGAAATTGCCGACGATGTCCTGGATGTGCTTGAGCAGCCAGAACATGGGCTTGGTCAGGAAGTAGAACCAACCCCAGTCGATCATGTAGTCGAAGCCGGCGATGTTATGCTCGGCCTGGATCTGGTTGATGGTGCGTACCACCTTGGCGCCGGCAAAGACGCGATCCTGATAGCTTGCGGTGCCGCCGGCGGGCGCGGTGATGACATCGCGCGCCAGATAGTCGATCTGGAAAGTGTCGCGGCCATTCTGCTTGATGTGCTGGAAGGTGGTGGCGACCGCCGTGCCCTGGTCGGGTATCAGCGCCGTCGCCCAGTACTTGTCGGTGAAGCCCAGCCATCCGCCGCTCGAATCGAATTTCTGCGGCACGCCGTCTTGAAGCTTGGAGTAATTGACCTCGACGAGCGAACTATTCAACCAGCCGAGCATGCCTTCGAAGAAGACCCAGTAGCCTGAAACATGGGGCAATTCCTGGCGCTGGATTCGCGCATAGGGCCGCGCGCCGACCGGATTTGCGGTCTTGTTCTCGAACTCGTGCTTGATGGTGATGAGATAACTGTTGCTGATCGAGAACGTGCGTTTGAAGACGATGCCTTCGCCATTGTCCCAAGTGAGGGTCACCGGCTTGTCCGGCTCGAGCATCGCGCCTTCGGGCGCCGTCCAAACAGCCTTCGGATCAGGCAGTTTGACGGTCCCCTCCGCGATCCAGCCCTGTTCGGCGAAATAGCCGTTCGGAGTGCCGGAGGGTGAGAGCAGAACGACCGCGGGGCTCGCCGGATTGACGGTCTCGCGATACTGCACGAGTTGCAGATCGTCGAGCGAGGCGCCGACGAGATTGATCGATCCCTCGAGATCGGGCGTCTTGATCTTGACGCGCGATGTCGCGGCGATCGCATCGGCGCGGGCGAGCTCAGGCGTCTGCGGCGTGCCCGGAACCTGACCGGTGCCTGAACCTTGCTGGGTCGGAGTTTGCTTGGCCTGTTCGGCTTGCTCGGCCTGTTGGCGGGCGAGTTCGGCCTGCTTGGCGGCTTGCGGGGCGAGATAGAGGAAATGATAGGCGCCGATCACCAGGACCGAGAGGACGATCGCCAGGATAAGGTTCTTGTTGTCGCCCTTCATGAGTGCTCCGTGTCGCCCTTGCTGCCGGTTTCCCGGTGAAATCGCTGCAAGGCTGAAGTGAGATCGCCTTTGAGCGCCCCGAAATCGCGCGCGATGGTCCCTTGCCGCCCGATCAATACATAATCATGCCCGTCGTGAACGAGGTTCGGCAAGGCTTGCGAGGCGGCGGCGCGCAAACGGCGTTTGATCCGGTTGCGCGTCACGGCGTTGCCGAGTTTCTTGGTGACGGTAAAGCCGATGCGGGCCGCATCGGCGTCATCCCGGACGCGCATCTGAACCACGACACCTGGCAGCGCACATGATTTGCCCCGCGCCGCGGCAAGGAAATCACGCCGAAGCTTGAGGCGTTGCATGGACTGATGCCCGGGGCTGAGCCCGGTCCCGAGCGGCTCTTTAGGCCGACAATTTTGCACGGCCTTTGGCGCGCCGGCGCGCAATGACACGGCGCCCGCCGACGGTCGCCATGCGGGCCCGGAAGCCGTGACGGCGCTTGCGGACAAGCTTTGAGGGCTGATAGGTGCGCTTCACGCTTCGTCTCCATATTTCCACCCATGCGGCACGTTAAATGGCCGGGCTTTCGCCCGCCGCGCCGCGAGGGTCTTGATCTCGCTTGCTGGATTTGGGCCGGGCTTATGTGCGATAGCGCAGGAAATGTCAATCAGCGCGGGGGATTTCAAGGCCGAAATGCGGCGCAATTGGAATACCTAGCCAAATGAGCTAAGTTATTGAGAAGCATGACTGCTCCGCTCGACAGCCCCCGCGAAACGCGCCCCGGCCTCCTGCACGGGCTTTCCGGCAAGGTGCTGGTTTTGACGATTATTTTCGTCATGTTCGGCGAAGTGCTGATTTTCCTGCCGTCTTTCGCCAATTTCCGCCTGACCTGGCTCAAGAACAGGGTTGCGCAGGCGGAGATCGCGGCGCTGGCCGTGGAGGCCGCTCCCGACCGCATGCTGTCGGGGGATTTGCGCAACGAACTCCTGATGGGAGCGGGAGTCCATGTCGTCGCCCTCAAGAAGGGCGATACGCGGCAGCTTGTCCTGCGCGGCGACGAGGCGCCGATGATCGACGCGAGCTACGATCTGCGCTCCGTGGGATGGCTTGAAGTCGATCTGGGACGCCTTCCGGACGCTCGCCGTCGGCGACGGCCGGGTCATCGGCGTTATCGACATTCCGCCCAACATGTCGGGTGACCTGATCGAACTGGCGCTCGACGAAGCGCCGTTGCGCGAGGCGATGCTGCGCTACGCTGTCTCGATCCTCATCATCTCGATCATCCTGTCTTTGATGGTCGCGGGACTCGTCTTCCTCGCGCTTAATCGCGCGCTGGTGCGCCCCATGCAGCGCCTTACCGCCAACATGGTGGCTTTCGGGGACGACCCGGAAAATCCAAGCCGCATCATCGAACCGGGACAGCGGCGCGATGAAATCGGCGTCGCCGAACGCGAACTGCATGCGATGCAGAGCGAACTCACCGGGCTTCTGCAACAGAAAAACCATCTTGCGGCATTGGGGCTCGCGGTGAGCAAGGTGAGCCACGATCTGCGCAACATTCTGGCTTCCGCGCAGCTCATCTCCGACCGCCTGGCGATGGTCAATGACCCGACGGTGCAGCGCTTCGCGCCGAAGCTCATCGCCTCGCTCGATCGCGCCATCGATCTGTGCGTGACGACGCTGAAATATGGCCGCGCCCAGGAAGCGCCGCCCAAGCGCGAGAGAATTCTGCTCAAAGCCGCTGATCGATGAATTGATCGACACCGCGGTGGTGCAGGCCTCGAGCCGCATCGTCTTTTACAACAACGCGCCACCGGGATTGGAGATCGATGCCGACCGCGATCAATTATTCCGTATCCTGACGAATATCGCCCGCAACGCGATTCAGGCGATCGAGGGCGGGCAGGCCGAGGATGACAGGGCGCCCGATGGAGCAGTGACGCTGCGCGCCTGGCGCGAAGGCACGATCGTCACAATCGACGTGAACGATACCGGGCCTGGTATCCCCGAGCGCGCACGCGAGCATCTCTTCGAGGCTTTCCAGAGCGCAGGGCGGCCGGGCGGTACCGGGCTTGGCCTTGCGATTTCGGCCGAACTCACCCGTGCCCATGGCGGCGACATCGCGCTTGCAGCTACGGGGCCTGAAGGCACGTCTTTCCGCCTCACCATCCCTGATCGGGTGACGGAATTGCGCGCCGGCCGTCGCGGCGAGCGCCGCGCCGCGGCGGACGCGTAGGACCTTCGACGATATGAACACGCCGGCGCCCGGGCCGCGCAACCTCATCACCGACCTGCAAGGCCTCACAGTTGGCAATGCCGAGGACCGGCCCGGTATGACGGGGACGACAGTACTCCTCTGCGACCGGCCGATGACCGCCGCGGTGGAAATTCGTGGCGGCGCGCCGGGCACCCGCGAAACGGCGGCACTCGATGCCGTGAACACCGTCGAACATATCCACGCGATCGTGCTGTCGGGCGGATCCGTCTTCGGCCTTGATGCGGCATCGGCTGTAACCTTCGCGCTTGCGAAGCGTGGGATCGGTTTTCGTTTCGGGGCGCAGCCCTGGCCGTGCCCGCTTGTTCCGGCCGCCGTGCTCTTCGACATCAATAATGGCGGCGACAAAATCTGGCCGATCGAGCCGCCCTATCGCAGGCTGGGCCTCGGAGCCCTGGAGGCCGCCGGTTCCGATTTCGCGCTAGGCAATGCCGGGGCGGGACTAGGCGCGATCGCCGGTGAGCTCAAGGGCGGCCTCGGCAGCGCGTCGATCCAATGGGATGGCTACACTTTGGGGGCGCTGGTCGCGGTGAATTCGGTCGGTGCGGCGGTGATGCCGGGTTCGGCACGACTTTGGGCGATGGATTCGGCGATCGGCAATGAAATGGGGCCGCCGCAACCGCTGCCCCCGGCTGGCCGGGCAGCATTGCCGCCGCTTGCCCACACCAAGCTTGCCTTGCGCGACGAGACCGCCGCAGCCCGCAACACCACGATCGCGATTATTGCCTGCGATGCGGCAACTGTCGGTCGCCGAGACGAGCCGGCTCGCCATCATGGCGGTCGACGGCATGGCCCGCGCCATAAGGCCGATACACACGCCCTTCGACGGCGATACGGTTTTCGCGCTGGCAACCGGCGCCAACGCCTTGCCCGAGGCGCGTATGCCGGCCCTGGCGGCACTGGGAACGCTTGCCGCTGACTGCCTTTCGCGCGCCATCGGACGGGCGATCTGGGCGGCCGACAGCCTTGGCCGCTGGCCGTCCTATCGCACGGCCCACCATCTCTGACGCTTTGGCTTGCCTTTGCACCCTTCGCGTATTAGACACTGCGCCCGAACGGCCAAGGCGCTATTTCGCCTTTCTGGCCGCGTGCAGCGCCCGTAGCTCAGTTGGATAGAGCACTAGACTACGAATCTAGGGGTCGTGGGTTCGAATCCTGCCGGGCGCGCCATCTTCAGCGGACAAGATTCGAACTGATCTATGCTGGCGCGGGCTCGCTGCCCCCTAGCGATGCCGACGTCAAATGTCGCAAGTCCGTCGCTTTTTGCCGGGTCTGACTTCCCCTGGACACCCCGTGCTTTCGAAGCCTTGGAAACGTGACCCTAATGATAGAAATACGGATCGAGCACCTGGACTTCGGTGATCTTGTCGACCGGTAGCGCATTTTTCTGGGCTACCGAGCGGATCGCCTCCGGTGTCGGTGCGTCGTAGATGCAGAATGTCTTGGTCTTGTCTGGGGAAACATACGAGTGGACCCAGGTGACGCCGCGCTCAGCGTTGTTTCCGATCACAAGATTGCACGTGTCGGCTCCGGCATCGGTCATCGGAATGGCAAGGCCACCTGGAAAGCTGCGTTCGACGAGGTAGCGGGGCATCGGACTCTCCTTGTTGCGAGGCTCGGTTGAGCAGTCGTGATCTTGCCCTTGTCACCGATCCTTGGCATCGGCAGGATTCCCCATATGATGAGGGCCCGGTTCCCTATGTTGTGCGCCGATGCTGCTGGAACGTGATCGCCAGCTTGAGCAACTCGATATTGTGCTCGCCGATGCGGCAGCGGGGCACGGGCGCATTGTGCTGGTCTCCGGGGAGGCCGGATCGGGCAAGACGTCCCTGCTCGGTGCGTTCATCGAACGGTCTCCCGGCGCGCGTGTCCTGCGCAGCTTCTGCGAGGACCTTAGTATTCCGGACGCGCTGGGGCCGCTTTATGATCTCGCGCGCGAGGCCCGCAGCGTCCTGACCCGCCACCAGGGACAGTCACAGTTCTCGCTGTTTTCCGCGGCTCTTTCGATGTTGAGCGAAGAAAGCCGCGCAACCATCGTGATCATCGAGGACCTGCACTGGGCCGACGATGCCACGGTTGATTTCGTGCGCTATGCGGGTCGACGGATCGAGCACACCCGGGTGCTGCTGTTGCTCACTGCGCGCACCGAAAGCGCTGTCGGGCAGCGGCGCCTGCGGCGCGCGTTGGCGGACGTCCCTGCTGCATTTGTCACGCGGATCGAGGTACCTCTTCTTTCGGAAGCAGCAGTCGAAGCTCTTGCGGAGCAGCCCGGCGTCAACGCCCGGGCAATCTATCTCGCCACAGCGGGCAATGCCCTTTTCGTTACTGAGCTGCTCAGGGCCGGGCCGACACTGCAGCTGCCCGGGAGCGTGAGGGAGGCGGTTCTCGCTCGCGTCGAACGACTCTCGAGAGCCGTGAGGGACGCGCTCGATCTCGTATCGGTCTTTCCACGTCGGGCGGAGGCTGAGCTTCTCCGGACGCTTCTCGATCGGTCCATCGGGCTCGACGCGGCCGTCGATGCAGGCATGCTGGAGTGGAAGGGCGACAGCTACAGCTTTCGTCACGAGATTGCGCGCCGCGCGTTGGAAGCTGAGCTGCCCGGATTTCGGCGACGAGACCTGAATGCCAGGGTGCTTGCCGTGCTGCGTGGTCAGAAAGGCATCCCTGTTGCTCGCCTCGCCCATCACGCGCAGGAAGCCGGCGACACCGCCGCTATCGCGGAGCTTTCTCCCGCGGCCGGGGCGTGGGCCTCGTCGGTTGGCGCGCATCACCAGGCGGCCCGGCATTACAAGGCAGCCTCGCAGGCGTCGGCGGGGGAAGCCGACTTGCTTCAGGCACTGGCAATCGAATGCCATATGATCGGCAGGCTCGACGATGCTCTCGCGGCAGAACACGAAACGCTAGTCCTGCATCGCGATGCCGGCCGCACCACGGAAGTGGGCGCGAGCTTGCGCTGGCTGTCTCGGTTCAGCTATCTCGCCGGGCGCCGCAACGACGCCGAGCGCTTCGGCCACGAGGCCGTACTTGTGCTGGAGCGTCTGCCGCCGAGCGGCGACCTTGCGGCGGCCTATGCCAATCTCTCGCAGCTCGAAATGCTGGCCGATCACGAAGCCGCTGCCCTCGACTGGTGTGATCGGGCGCGACAGCTTGCCGAGACGCTCGACCGCCAGGACATCGTATGTGTCGTGCTCAACAATATGGGAACGGCCCAGCGATGGCGGGAGCTCGACACGGCGCGACGCCTTCTGCGCAGCAGTCTGGATGTGGCGCTCACCAACAACTGGCAGGAGCACGCGGCGCGGGCCTATACGAACCTTGGCTCCGCCGAGGTCGAACTGCGTCGGATCGATGAGGGCATAGCGACGCTAACGGCCGGAATTGCGTATTGCGGCGAGCGCGACCTGGATACTTTGCGCCTGTATATGAAGGGTTGGCTCGCCCGGGCGCACCTCATGCGGGGCGAATGGAGCTCGGCTCAGGATGCGGCGAGCTCCGTGCTGGCTGACGAGCTGGCCACGAACCTCGCGCGTTTCCAGGCCAGCGAAACCATCGCAAGGCTTCGGCTGCGGCGCGGCGATCCTGCCGTCGCCGAACCGCTGGCCGAGCTCGAGTCCTTTCTTGTCACCGGGCGGGAATTTCAGCGGCTGATGCCCTACGCAACGCTGATGGCCGAACGCGCTTGGCTGACCTCGAAGGGAATCGACGGAGCCCTGGCTCTGCTTGACGAGGCGCGCGCTTTGTCCCCCGCGCCCGCCGCCAATGCCGATCTCGATCTTTGGTCCGCTATTCTGACCGGGGGGAGGCTCGATTGGCCACGGCTTGCAGCCGAGCGCGCGGCGCTGGGCATGCCTTTTGAGGAGGCCGTGGCGCTGCTCCACGGCGATGAAGCGTCGGCACGCAAGGGACTGGCGCGCTTAGAGCAATTGGGCGCGACTGCCGTCCTGGAGCATGCCAGGAGCCTACTCGTCGAGCGTGGCATGCGGGGACCGCGGCGCACGACGCTCGCCCATGGTGCCGGCCTTACGATTCGGGAGGATGAGGTGCTGCGTCTGCTCAGCGATGGACTTTCAAATAAGAGCATTGCGCAGGCGTTGAAGATTTCGCCCAAGACCGTCGATCATCACGTCTCCGCGGTGATTGGAAAGATGGGCGCCACCTCCCGCGGTCACGCAATTGCACTTGCCTGGCAGCAAGGCCTGCTATAGCGCGTCGCGTACCGCCGGCCCGGGTGGCAAATCGGATCATGAACGCAATCCGTGCGATTCCATCGTCGCTTGATTCGAGATAGGTTCGTGCTGCCGCCAAGTCGGCCGGCCAAGTCCGCGCCTATGGCCGGACGGGCAAGGATTGGACCGCTGCAAAAAGAACCCCCATCAATCAAATTGCCTGTCGGCGAGTCACTTCGATCAGGCTGTCGGTTATTGTTTTCAATGCGTTGAATTGGTCGTACTTGTTCAAGGAATACTTTCTCTGATGCGATTTCCCGTGGCCCGACGAAAGATGCCAAACATACCCGTTAGGATTCAGCTCCAAAACATGGAGTTCGCTTGTGCGGGCATCTCTCACGATATCGATTCCCATGACTGGCGTGAAATCAAGCTTTTGATGTATA
>CAWDUC010000010.1:0-85141 GCA_963805405.1 uncultured Alphaproteobacteria bacterium
CATCGAGCGCGGCGATCGGACACGAGCGCCTGACGGTCACCGATCTCGCCGGCTGGCCGATCGTCACCTTTCCCAAGGGGACGATCCCCTATCGCAATCTCGAAACGATCTTCTCCACCGCCGATCTGCCAACCCTGCCGCTGCTGCATGGCTGCGCATCCTTGTCGGCCGCCCTCCATCTGGTCCTGACCGATTTCGGCATCGGCGTCCTGCCGATCTCGATGGTGGCGGCGGAAGTCGCCGCCGGGCGCATCCGGGCCCTCGACACCGACGCGGCGGCGCGGCCGGCCGCGCTGCGCTTCTGCTTCACCCATATGGCGACGCTGGAGCGGCCTTTGGTCGAAGCGCTGCTCACCGCTGCTCGAACAGGCGGTCGCAGACCAGGAATGATCGTATCTAGCGATCATATCTCATTCAAAATTCGATCGATTGACTGCGTCATCCTCCCGTCGGAATATCCAACTGCCGCAATGATGCGCAGCAGGTGAGGTTGCCCAGCAAATGAACGCAGGTTCCGCAAACGCCATCGTGACATCTCCCGGCGCACTTCGCCGCCAGATCAGGTCCGGCGCGTTCGATCGGCAGACCAGCGGCCAGGTGCCCGGCTATCTCCAGGGCAATCTGGCGATCCTGCCCGAGCGTCTCGCCGGCGATTTCCTGCGCTTCTGCGTTCTCAATCCCAAGCCCTGCCCGCTGCTCGGCGCCGGCGAGGCCGGCGATCCCTTTCTGCCGGGTCTCGGCACCGAGCTCGACATCCGCGCCGACGTGCCGCGCTACCGGATCTTCCGGGACGGCGAGCCCGGCGAATGCGTCACCGACCTCAATGACGTCTGGCGCGACGATCTCGTCGCCTTCGTCATCGGCTGCTCGTTTTCCTTCGAGGACGCGCTGCAGCGGGCCGGCATCGCCGTGCCGCACATCGCCGCCGGCCGCAATGTGCCGATGTATGTCACCAATCTCGAGACCAATGCCGCCGGTCCCTTCGGCGGGCCGATGGTGGTTCGATGCGGGCCTTTTCGCCGCGCGAGGCGATCCGCGCCATGATCCTGTCCGATCGCCAGCCGCTGGCCCATGGCGCGCCGCTGCATTTCGGCGACCCCGCGGCGATCGGCATCGCCGACGTGATGAAGCCCGACTTCGGCGATCCGCCTGTCATCGCCGAGGGCGCCGTGCCGGTCTTCTGGGCCTGCGGCGTCACCCCGCAAATGGCGATCCGCAGAGCCCGGCCCGACCTCGCCATCACCCACGAGCCCGGTCACATGCTGGTCACCGACCTGCTCGCCGAGCGGGGCTCGTGATCACCCGCCTTTCATCCACACTCGCAACCCTCGAAACACGGAGCCACGACATGAAAGTTCTTCTTGCCAGCCTGACGCTCTCGACCTGCCTTCTCGGCGCGCTCTCGCCCGCCACGGCCCAGGAGCTCGACGACACGACGTTCTCGGTCGTCGGCAGCTGGAGCAACCTGCCGCTCTACAAGGAGTTCGAGAGCACCTTCTGGACGAAGACCCTGCCCGAGGATTCCAAGGGCAAGATCACCGTCCAGATGACCACCTTCGACCAGATGGGCGTCAAGGGCGCCGACGTCTTCCGCATGCTCGGCGATGGCGTCTTCGATGTCGGCATGACCGTCGGCGACTACACGGTCGGCGATGCGCCGGAGCTCGAAGGCCTCGACGTACCGCTGATCGCGACCGACGCGGCGACCGAGAAGAAAGTGGTCGACGCGGCCCGGCCGATGGTCGAGGACATCATGAAGGATCGCTTCGGCGCCAAGCTCCTCGCCATTGCGCCCTATCCGCCGCAGGTCGTCTTCTGCAAGCCGGCGGTCAAGAGCCTCGCCGACCTCAAGGGCAAGAAGGTCCGCGCCTCCGGCCGGATGACCGCGATCCTCCTCGAAAAGCTCGGCGCCGAGGGCATCACCATGTCCTTCTCGGAAGTGCCGGGCGCGCTGGAGCGCGGCGTCATCGACTGCGCCGTCACCGGTGCCGGTTCGGGCTATTCGGCCGGCTGGTGGGAAATCCTCGACCCATCTCCTCGCTTTGCCGCTCGGCGGCTGGGATCCGGTGATCACCGCCATGAACATGGACAAGTGGAACGACCTGTCGCCGCAGATGCAGACCTTCCTCCAGGATGAGATCAAGACCAAGTTCGAGGACAAGGTCTGGGCCGATGCCGGCGACGCCCTGGCGCGCGACATCGCCTGCCTCACCGGCAAGGGCGAGTGCAAGGCCGGCAAGGCCGCGTCGATGACCCTGGTCGAGCCGACCAAGGAAGACGAGGCGCTGGCCAAGAAGGTGCTGACCGAGGACGTGTTGCCGGACTGGGCCAAGCGCGCCGGTGGCGACTGGGCCAAGCGCTGGAACGACAGCGTCGGCAAGGTCGTCGGCGTCTCCGTCGCCGCGCAGTAAGGCTTTCAAGAATCGGGAGGCATCCGGCCCGGATGTCTCCCGCACTTTCTCGCGGGTTCGAGACGATCGCTCCGGCAGGTCGCTGCCGTTTTTTCAGAGATCATGCATGAGGGATCATCGTCATGGCTGACACCGAGACGGCAGGCGGCAGTGGGCCGGCGAGGATCGCGGCAGGGATCGCCAGGATCAACCGGGGGATCGCCATCGTCGCCGGCGTCGCGCTTCTGGCGACGGTCGCGCTGATCCTCGTCGAGATCGTCATGCGCCAGACCTCCTATGGCAGCATCGGCGGCTCGGACGAGATCTCCGGCTATGTCATGGCCGGCGTCGCCACCTGGGGCTTTGCCTATGCCCTGACCGAGCGGGCCCATGTCAGGATCGACATCCTGCAGGCCCGGCTGCCGCTTGCCGGCAAGGGGCTGTTCGACCTCATCGCCCTCGCCAGCCTGTGCGGGATCGCGCTCGTCGTGTCGTTCTATTCCTGGTCGGTTCTTGCCAAGACGCTGGCCCGCGACAGCCACGCCAATACGCCGCTGGCGACGCCTTTGTGGATTCCGCAGTCGATCTGGTTCGGCGGCTGGGTGTGGCTGGCCATCGTTTCCGCCGTGCTTCTCGCCTGCATCCTGATCCTGACCGCCAGGCGGGAGTGGGACAGCGTCCGCGCCATTGCCGGCGGCGGCAC
Organism: uncultured Alphaproteobacteria bacterium; assembly: GCA_963805405.1. Classification (GTDB taxonomy): domain Bacteria; phylum Pseudomonadota; class Alphaproteobacteria; order Rhizobiales; family Aestuariivirgaceae; genus JAEUMG01. Next base: position 3,094 of record CAWDUC010000010.1, read on the forward strand.
CGAAACCGGAGAGCTGTGATGATCTGGTCCGTCGGCTTCGGCCTCCTCGGTCTTCTGGCGCTGTCGCTGCCGGTCGGTGTCGTCCTCTTCCTGCTCGGCATCGGCATCGACAGCTTCTATTCCCCCTTCCCGCTGATCCGCGGTCTCGGGCAGATCGTCTATTCCTCCTCCGACAGCTTTCTCCTGATCGCCATTCCGTTCTTCGTCCTGCTCGGCGAGATCCTGGTCCGGGCGGGCATCGCCGAGCGCACCTACAAATCGCCTCGACGCCTGGTTCTCCTGGCTGCCCGGCGGCCTCATCCACGCCAATATCGGCACGGCGACGCTGTTCTCGGCGACATCCGGTTCCTCGGTCGCCACTGCCGCGACGGTCGCCACCGTCGCCATGCCCCAGGCGGAGCGGCTCGGCTACGACCAGCGGCTGTTTGCCGGAGCGATCGCCGCCGGCGGCACGCTCGGCATCCTGATTCCGCCCTCGATCAACCTGATCGTCTACGGCTTCCTGACCGAGACCTCGGTGCCGCGGCTGTTTCTCGCCGGCCTCGTTCCCGGCCTGTTGATGGCGGTCGGCTTCATGGCCGTCACCGCCCTGATCTGCGCACGCAATCCGAAGCTCGGCGGCCCCAGCCGCTCCTTCTCCTGGAAGGAGAGGATCTCCGGCCTGCGCCACCTCGTTCCGATCGGCGTGCTGTTTGCGGTCGTCGTCGGCTCGATCTATCGCGGCTGGGCGACGCCCACCGAAGCCGCCGCCATCGGCGTCGCCATGGCCTTTCTGATCGCCGCCTTCTATCGCGCCGTGACCTTCGCGATGGTCACCGAGGCGCTGCTCGGCACGATCAAGACGACGGCGATGATCATGTTCGTCATCGTCGGCGCCTATTTCCTCAACTACACCCTCGCCTCTGCAGGGCTGGGACGGCAGCTCACCGACCTCCTCGAAAATCTCGGCCTCGGCGCCTATGGCACGCTGATGGTGGTGATCGTGATGTATATCGTTCTCGGCTTCTTCATCGAGACGCTGTCCTTGATGATCGCGACCATCCCGATCGTCGTGCCGATCATTGCAGACCTCGGCTTCGACAAGGTCTGGTTCGGCATCCTGATGATCGTGCTGATCGAGATGGCGCTGATCACCCCGCCGGTCGGCCTCAACCTCTATGTCGTGCAGGGCGCGCGGACCAAGGGCTCGCTGACCGACGTGATGGTGGGCGTCATTCCCTATGTCCTCGTCATGCTGGCAATGGTCGCCGTCCTCGTCGTCTTTCCCGACCTCGCGCTCTTCCTCACAGACGGTCTCTGACCCGAACTCGCCAAACCACAAGGTATCCCGTGACACTTCGACTGACTTTCGACGCCATCGGCCACGGCGCCATCTTCGTTGCGCTCGACAATGCCGTGATCGCCGGCTGGACCGGCCGCGACCAGGCGGCCGTCGACCATCACATCGCCGAGCTCCAGGCGATCGGCGTTGCGCCGCCCTCCTCGGTGCCGCTGTTCTACCGGGTCGGCGCCGAACTCCTGACCCAGGCGCCGGTGATCCAGACGGTCGGCGCGACCTCGTCGGGCGAGATCGAGCCGCTGCTGCTCGACGACGGCAATGCGCTCTATCTCGGCCTTGGCTCCGACCATACCGACCGCGAACTGGAGGCCCACTCCGTCGCCCTGTCGAAGCAGGCCTGCCCGAAGCCGGTCGCAACGACGCTCTGGCGTTTCGACGAGGTGAAGGACCATCTCGACGAGATCCTGCTCCAGTCCTTCGTCCGCGACGACGAGACGGCGGAGTGGACCGCCTATCAGGACGGCACCGTGGGAAAGATCCGGCCGCTTGCAGAGCTTGCGCAGAAATGCCCGCTGGCATCCGGCGACACCCGCCTCGAACCGGGCACGGCGATGATGTGCGGCACGCTCGGCGTTCTGTCCGGGGGCGTTCGCCCGGCGCGGCATTTTAAGATGGTGATGACCGATCCGGTGCTTTCGCGCAGCATCACGCACCAGTATGAGTGCCGGGTCCTTCCGAACGTCAGCTGAGGAAACCAAAGATGGATCGTCTCTCGCCGCTGCAGCGCGCCGCCGGCCGCATCACCTTCCGCGCCGTCGACCACGCCGCACAGGCGGTGTCGCGGGTGCATGATCTCGACGAGGACGTGGCAGGCGCGATCTTTACTCGCTTCGACGCGGCGAAGATCATGGCCGAGGCCGCGGCGCTCGATGCGGACGCGGCGCGAAGGACGAAGCCGCTTGCGGGCCTGCTCGTCGCGATCAAGGATCTCTTCGACGAGGAAGGCGAGGTGACCACCGCCGGTTCGGTGCAGCTCGGCGCCGCCGCGCCCGCGTCGTCGGACGCTGCCACCGTCGCGCGGCTGAGGGCTGCCGGGGCGATCTGCTTCGGCCGGACCAACATGTCGGAATTTGCCTATTCCGGCGTCGGGCTCAATCCGCATTACGGCACGCCCGGCAACAGCCACGACCCGGCCCGCATTCCCGGCGGATCGACCTCCGGCGGCGGCGTCGCGGTCGCCTACGGCATCGTCGATGCCGCGCTCGGCTCCGATACGGGCGGATCGATCCGCATTCCCGCCGCCTTCAACGCACTGGCCGGCTTCAAGCCGACGCAGAGTGCCGTTCCGCTCGACGGGGCATTTCCGCTGTCGGGGACCTATGACAGCATCGGACCGATCGCACCTGATATCGCCACCTGCGCCGCTCTTCATGCCGTCCTTTCCGGCACGTCGCAGCCGGATGGAGACGGCCCTGCGGCTCACGAGCTGAAGCTCGGCGTCTTCCGCAATGTCGTTACCGACGGCATGGACCCGCAGGTTACCGCCGATTTCGCGGCGGCGCTCGAAGCGCTTCAAGAGGCAGGCGTGACGCTGGTCGACGTCGACTTCCCCGAGCTTGCCGGAGCCGGTGCGGTCAACCGGGTGATCGTTGCGGAGGAGGCGCATGCGATCCACGAAGGCTATCTGTCCGCGCTCGAAACCACTGGCGATCCGCGCGTCCTCAGGCGTATCCGGTCGGCAGAGAGCTTTGCCGAGGGCGAGGTCGCGGCGGCCCGCAAGACCAGACAGGAAGCCATCGCGGCGTTTTCAAAGCTGGCCACGGGCTTCGACGCGTTTCTCGCGCCGACCGTGCCGATCGTCCCGCCGACGATCGCCGAGGTGGAAGAGGATTTCGACCGGCTGAACGCGCTGATCCTGCGCAATCCGTCGACGATCAATTTCCTCGACGGCTGCGCGGCAACCGTGCCGATGCACGAGGCCGGCGAACTGCCGAGCGGTCTGATGATCGTCGGCCCTGCCGGCGCCGACTGGAAGATCCTCGCCATCGCCGATGTTCTCGAAGGCATCGTCGGCGCCCGCTGACGGCGCCTCGATCGCAAGGAAAGCGCCGCTGCCGCAACCGGGATCTGCCCGGCGATCTCCCGAAGAGGGCCCTGAGGGCCCTCGAGATCAGCGGCCGGCAGGACCGGGCCGGGCCGCGCTGACATGCACGGGCGAGTTCGCGCGGCAGTCGATCTCGAACCGTGTCGCCAGGGCCTCGGAAAAGTTGATGCCGTCCTCGGGCGGCGGCGCGCTGTCGTCCGGCCCGAGCTGTGCCAGCGTCGCCATCCAGATCTTCTCGGCCTCGTCCGGCGTCGGCGTCACCATCTGGCGATGACAGCTGTCGGCGATGCCGTTCAGGCTGAAGCGGCCGACGTCGGGAAAGTCGAAGGCGACGAAATAGGTCTTGTCGAAATTGGCCAGCGTCACCCGCGTCTTCGTCAGGTCGACGGGGTGGACGAGGCCCATGGTGAAGCGGAACAAAAGCTTGCCGGTCTTGTCGTCCCAGCTGACGTCGAATTTCTTCGGCGGCACCAGCGGCAGATCCTCCTGGCCGATCTTGGCGAAGGTATAGAAGCCCCATTCCGCGATCGACTTGCGCACCTGCTCGCCGACGGCGGCGAGTTCGTCCGGATCGAGCTTGCCATTGGCGTTCTTGTCGAAATCGGGAATGACGCTGGCCGAGAACAGCTCGTCCATCGCCCAGATGTTCTTCAGCCCGGTCAGATGCCCCTTGCCGTCGCCATCGACCTCCATGCGGGCATCGACGAAGACATGGGGATGCGCCATGGCCGGCAAAGGCGCGGCAAGACAGACCATCGCGGCGAGAATGCCGCGGAATTTCGTTGCCGTCATGCCGTTTCCAACCCTTTTGTCCCCAGCGATCGGAGATCGCATCAACATTGTGGCGACAATCCAAGCCGGTGACGCCAACCTCTGACGCCATAGTGCCTCGCCCTAGTGGTGCAGGCCTTGTTCTCGCCATGGCGTCCTGATGCAACGGACCGGGCGGATGGCCGCGAAGAACGGACGAAACATGCTGCAACGACGCCGGAAACGATCGAGGGCATGGCTCTGCGGCCTGTCCGCCATGGCCGTTGCCAGCTTTCTCAGCATCTCCGGCGTTGGCCCACCCCCATGTCTTCGTCACCGCCTCGGTGCAGTTTACCGGCGATGGTCATGGCGACCTGACGGCGGTCCGCACGGCCTGGGTCTTCGACGAGGTGTTTTCCTCCTCGCTGCTGTTCGATTTCGACGAGAATGCCGACGGCAAGCTCGAGGACGACGAGTTGAAGAAGGTGGCTGGAACCGTTCTCGGCTCGGCCAAAGAGTATCACTTCTTCACCTTTCTCAAGGATGCGGGCGTGCCGGTGGCGCTGTCGGCCCCCGATCGGTTTCGCGCCCGGTTCGAAAACGGGCATCTGGTGATCCTCACCCAGATGCACCCGGAAAAGCCGGTGAAACTGGCCAGCGCCGACCTGACGCTGTCGATCTATGATCCGAGCTATTACGTCTCCTTCGACGTCGGGCGGAACGACCAGGTCAAGCTGACCGACATGCCGGCCTCCTGCCACGCATCCCTCGACGCCACCAAGCCGAGCCAGGACGCCACCGCCTGGATGAAGCAGGTGGCGGGGCTCGGAACGTCCCAGAGCATTCCGGCCGACGGCATCAACTATGCCGAGCTTCTGTCCACCCGCGTCGTCCTCGACTGCCGCTGAAGGAGGCAGGGAAGGTATGAGAGGACGATCGCTTGAAGTCGGGCCCGGCTCGCGATTGGCCTGATCTCCCCCCTTGCGGGGGAGATGCCGGCAGGCAGAGGGGGCGCCGCGGCACCAGCCTGTCAAATGCTGGCGCCATACCCCCCTCTGGGTTGCCACCTCATCTCCCCCGCAAGGGGGGAGATCGAAGCGGGAGCGACGGCGATTGCCTTCAAGCGATCCCCGGACGACGCCTGCATCGGCTTGAGCCGAAGATCACATTCCCGTAATCATCGCAGCGATGGTTCCGCCGAGCCGAGTCGCGAGGCGGATGAAAAGGGAACACGGTGAGGCGTACCCATCAGGGACCGAGACCGTGGCTGCCCCCGCAACTGTGAGCGGCGAGCGCTGTCCGAAATGCCACTGGCCAAGAGGTCGGGAAGGCGGACAGGGCGACGACCCGCAAGCCAGGAGACCTGCCATCACCCAGCGCGCCCCGGACGGGCGCTCCTTCAAACGATCCTCGCACGGTGGGTGCGACAGGAGACAAGTCATGCATATCGAACCCGGCGTCGTCGACGGCGCCAAGATCGTCCTTTCCTATGCGACGGGCGTCGCCTCTTTCGGCCTGATCGGCAAGATGGCGATCGACACCGTCCGCAATGATGGCGGCGTCGTTGCGCTCGCCATGCGCTCGGTCGCGACGACGGCCCTCGTCTTCTGCTTCTTCCAGGTGCTGCCGCATTATCCGGTGGGCGTTTCCGAGGTTCACCTGATCCTCGGCTCGACGCTGCTGCTCCTTTTCGGCGGCGGCGCGGCCGGCATCGGGCTTGCGCTCGGACTTTTGCTGCAGGGGCTGTTCTTTGCGCCCTTCGACCTGCCGCAATACGGCATCAACGTCACGACGCTGATCGTTCCGCTCTTCGCCATTTCCGCTCTCGCCCAGCGGATCATTCCGGCGAAAACCGCCTATGTCGACCTGTCCTACGGCCAGGCGCTGAAGCTTTCGACCGCCTATCAGGGCGGCATCGTCTGCTGGGTCGGGTTCTGGGCCTTCTACGGCCAGGGCTTCGGCGCCGAGAACGTCGCCAACGTCCTGTCCTTCGGCGGCGCCTACATGCTGGTGATCATCATCGAGCCGCTGGCCGATCTCGCCGTGCTGGCGGGGGCCAAGACGCTGCATGGTCTCGCCGGTTCGCCGCTGATCCAGCGCCGCGTCCATCACGCGGCGGCCTGAACCCCTGAACGACAAGAGCGCCGCGCATCCGACCGGAGGCGCGGCGCTCTGACAGATCCCATGATCTGCCGGAAAGCCCCGTGACGGGTCGTCCCGGGATATGGCTTATACCGTCGGCCCCGGTCTTTGACCGGTGCCAAGGGGTGACCGCTCATTCGCCGCGCGGGCTTATACCGTCGGAGTCTTGCTCTTGAGGTCGTGAAGTTTGATTTCTTTAAGTTCTGAAATACTCGTCATGATAATCCAAGAATCTAAGGTGAAAGGCGCGGCCCGCTGGGATCAAGTCCGTCGATAAAACCGAGGGAATATCCGGCAGAAATCGGCCGCGCCGGAGGAGGGAGGGATGCACCGGATCCGAGGCTTTCCGCCTTCGGTCATCCAATGCTGCGAGCCTTCTATCAAAAACCGTGCGGCCTGCAAACAACTTTTATATGAACGGCTTCACCACGGCCATAATCACAATGACGATCAACAGAACGGTCGGTATTTCGTTGATCATGCGGTAATACCGCGCCGTCTTGACCCTACGGTCGAGGGCAAACAGCCTCTTGTACCGAAGCAGCAGCAGGTGGAAACCCGTTAGACCCAGGACCGCCACGATTTTGATCAGGAACCAGCTCTGCGGTGCACTGAACTGCCCGGTAATATGGGCAAGCCCGAGCCCCAGTGCCCAGGTCAGCAAGGCGGCCGGCATCATGATCGCGCTGGCCAGCCTGCGCTCCATCACCTTGAACGTTTCTGAAACCGCCGATCCCGGGGCAGCGTCCGCGTGGTAGACAAAAAGCCTCGGCAGATAGAACAGCCCGGCCATCCACGCCACCATCGCAATGATGTGAAAAGCCTTGAACCATAAATAGAGATTGATCATCGCAGCCCTGCATCCATGGCGCGCACAGCCGCTATCGTTTGCGCCACATGTTCCGGATCGGTCGGCGGCTTGATGCCATGGCCCAGATTGAAGATATGCCGGTTCATCGGCACGCCACGCAGGCTATCCTCGACACGCGCCACTAACCGCATCACCCCCGGCAAGCAGCGAAACCGGGTCGAGATTCCCTTGAACGGCACAGTTCGATGGCAGGCTTTGCAAAACCACGGCAAGCTCCATCGATTGCTCTATTCCAACAGCCTGGGCTTGCGTCTGCTCCGCAACGAAGGCGTGCTTGGACCCGGCACCCCGGGCAAAGACAATCACTGGCACCGACGGATGCCGTCGCCGCAATTCACCAACGATCGTCTGGATCGGTCTGACGACGGAATCCTCGAAGACGTCACCGGTCAAATCCCCAGCCCAGGAATCAAAGATCTGCAGCGCTTCGGCGCCGGCCCTGACCTGAGCCGACAAATAATCACAGGATGCCTCGATCAAACGATCCATCAGCGAGACATACCAGGATGGCCGCTGATGTGCCGCAAGCCTGGCCTTTAGGCGCTCCTCGGAGCTGCCGCCCTCGATCATATAGCTTGCAACCGTCCACGGCGCGCCACAAAAGCCGATCAATGCCACATGATCGGGCAAACCATGACGGGTGAGAGCCACGGTCTCGCAGACCGCCTTCACCTCGCTGGCATTATTGACGGCTTTCAGCCGCTTGACCGCCGCTGCATCAGCGATCACGTCGAGGATTGGCCCTTCACCTTCGGCGAACCTCAAGCCCACGCCCATGGCATGCGGTACGACCAGGATATCGGCAAAGAGGATCGCCGCATCGAGATCATATCGATCTAAGGGTTGCAAGGTCACCTGGCTCGCGAGCTTGGGCGAATAGCAAAGATCGAGAAACGATCCGGCCTCTGCCCTTAGCTTGCGATACTCAGGGAGATAGCGCCCGGCCTGACGCATGAACCAGATCGGACGCCTTTCCGGCATCCTGTTCGAGAGCACGTCGAGTAGTGCTTTCCGGCCCACGCCCTACTCCATAACAAAGAAGATTCTTCTAGATGAATAGGTTGTTTTACTGTGGGAATCGATAATCCTCAGGGACCACCTCGTCTGTCCACAGCCAGGTCTTTATCGACGCTTCCGGCTGTCTCTTCAACTGCAAACCACAAGACCAATTAACTAGGCGGTACAATAATTTAGCTAATTGTTTTCCACAGCAAGGGCGCGTTCATCCACAGCTTCTCAGAGGTTTTACGTCATCCCCCATTTCCCGCTCCTCGTCTCGGCGTCGAAATCAATGTGGACGAGCAAGGTCCGACCGGTATAACTCGCTGGCCTTCGCTGCAAACCTGCCGGCTTACCAACACTCCATCCACACATCTTATCAACAGTTGTGCATTTCCGCCGTGTCTCGCTTCTTCCATATGCATCTGGTTTCCGACGCCACGGGCGAAACGCTCAACACGGTGGCGCGCGCCGCCATGGCGCATTATGCCGATCACCAGCCGGTTGAGCACATCTATGCTCTTGTTCGTACGTCAAAGCAGATGTCGCGGGTTCTGGGCGAGATCGAGCGCCAGCCCGGCATTGTCCTCTTTACGATCATCGATGTCGATTTGCGTCGCCAGCTCGAACATCGCTGCGGCGAGCTCACTCTTCCCTGCGTGTCGATCCTCGATCCGATCATCGGGACCTTGGCAGCCTATCTCAACGCGCAGTCGCGCCCTCAGATCGGCGGCCAGCATGTTCTCAACGCCGAATATTTCAAGCGCATCGATGCCTTGAACTATACCATGGCCCATGATGACGGGCAGCATCTGGCTACGATTTCAGAGGCGGACGTAATCCTCACGGGCATCAGCCGTACTTCGAAGACACCGACCAGCATCTACCTAGCCAATCGCGGCATTAAGACGGCTAATGTTCCGATCGTGCCTGGCATTGCAGCACCGCCCGAACTCGCACAGACGAACCGGCCGCTCATCATCGGCCTCGTTGCAAGTGCGGATCGCATTGCACAAATTCGCCGGCATCGCCTGCTGAGCCTCAACGAAGCGCCTGAGACGCCCTATGTTGATCCCGAAGCGATCGCCCAGGAACTTGTCATCGTGCGCAAGCTTTGCGCGCGCCACAATTGGCCGATCATCGATGTCACACGCCGCTCGATTGAAGAGACAGCAGCGGCAATCATCAATCTTTTGCATGAACGCGCCGGAGCGAGGGATCAGGCATGACATCCCACATGCCGCTCATTCTGGCTTCCGGAAGCGCTATCCGCGCGCAACTGCTGGCGCGCGCCGGCCTGAGTTTTTCGGTTCTTCGCCCCGCTGTCGATGAGACTGAACTCAAAAAGCAGTATACGCGGTCATCGCCGGCAGAGCTCGCGGCAAACCTTGCCGAAGCCAAGGCGCGCGCGGTGTCGAATGCCAATCCGCAGGCCATGGTGATCGGCGCCGATCAGGTGTTGAATTTCGATCGGGCCGCGCACGACAAACCTTCCTCGATTGCCGATGCACGGGCGCAGCTTTTGCAATTCCGCGGCAAGACTCATGCGCTCGAAACCTCCGTGTGCTGCTGTCGGGCGGGCGAGCCTGTCTGGTCCCACGCCACACACGCTGCTCTCACGATGCGCGACTTCAGCGACAGTTTTCTCGAAGCGTATCTCGAAAGCTTTGGCGACGATGTCCTCACCTCGGTCGGCGGCTACAAGCTCGAGGAACGCGGCATCCAGCTTTTCTCGCACATCGAAGGCGATTATTTCGGCATATTGGGGTTGCCGCTTCTCCCGCTGCTTGCATTTCTGCGTTCCGCGGGCTTCATCGCGTCATGAGTATCAAACGCGCCTGCGTCATCGGCTGGCCGGTCAGTCATTCGCGCTCGCCATTGATTCACGGCTATTGGCTGGGGAAATACGGCATTCTTGGCAGCTATGACCGGCACGCCGTGCCGCCCGGCACGTTGAAGGAATTTCTCGATGGCCTCAGTGACGAAGGCTATCTTGGCTGCAACGTCACCTTGCCGCACAAGGAGGCCGTCTTCGATCTCGTCAACATCGCAGACGAGCCGACGCGGCGACTTGGGCGTTGTCAACACGGTTTTCTCGCGCAACCGTGAATTATGGGGCACATCGACTGACGGCGAGGGATTCCTTGCCAGCATCGAGGCGGCGATCGACGGCTGGACCATTGCCGGGCGAAACGTCATGCTTCTCGGTGCCGGTGGCGCCGCTCGCGCCATTGCTGGAACCTTGGTGGCGCGCGGTGCCGCGCAGGTACACGTCGCCAACCGCACGCTTGAGCGGGCTCAAACTCTTCGTACCGATTTCGGCAAGCGCATCGCGCCCCTCACCTGGGATGCAGCCTCTGGCGCCCTTGCCGAAGTCGAGCTTCTCGTCAACACGACATCGCTGGGCATGATCGGCCAACCGCCGCTGCAGATTGATCTCGCGAAGCTGCCAGGCGCTGCGGTCGTATCCGACATTGTCTATGTGCCGCTTGAAACTGCGTTCCTGACCAGCGCGCGCGAGCGCGGCAATCGCACCGTCGGCGGGCTCGGCATGCTCTTGCATCAGGCGGTACGGGGTTTCGAATTGTGGTTCGGGATGAAGCCGGAGGTCACCCAGGATCTTTACGACTTTATCGCCGAGAGCATCGAGAGAGGCTACCGCTCGACATGAAGGTGATCGGTCTTACCGGCTCGATCGCCATGGGCAAGAGCGAGACCGCGCGCATGTTTGCCGAACTCGGTATTCCCGTCTTCGATTCCGATGCCGCGGTGCATGCGCTCTACGCGAAGGACGGTGCCGCCGTCGCGCCGCTCCGCACGGCCTTTCCGCAAGCCGTCAGCGATGGTGTTGTCGATCGCAAGGTCTTGTCCGGCATTCTCACGCGCGAGCCGCAGCGTCTCGCCGAATTGGAAGCGATCGTTCATCCCTTGGTCCAGCGCGCGCAGAAGCAGTTCCTCGCTGACCACCGCGCCAAGGCCACGCCTTTCGTGCTCCTCGACATTCCCCTGCTTTTCGAGACTAAGCGTGACAAGGATGTCGATGTTACGATCGTCGTTTCGGCACCCGCCGACATCCAGCGCGCCCGCGCCCTGGAGCGGCCCGGCATGACGCTCGAGAAGTTGGAAACCATCCTCGCCCGCCAGATGCCCGATGCCGAAAAGCGCAGGCGGGCGGATTTCATTGTGGATAGTTCGAAAGGACTGGAACACGCGCGCCGCGAAGTGCGGCATATCTTGAAGACACTCGCTGCGGGTTCCTGATCATGCGCGAAATCATCCTCGATACCGAAACCACCGGCCTCGATCCGGCACAGGGCCATCGCATCGTCGAGATCGGCGCGATCGAACTCGTCAATCATATCCCGAGTGGCCGGCGCTTTCATGTCTATATCGATCCGAACCGCGACATGCCGGCTGAAGCCGAAGCGATCCACGGGCTGAGCACGATCTTTCTTAGAGGCAAGCCCGCCTTTGCCGCGATCGTCGATGAATTGCTCGAATTCATCGCCGATGCGCCGCTTGTCATGCACAACGCCAGTTTCGATCTTGGCTTCCTCAACTGGGAATTGACGACGCTGAAGCGCGCCGCGCTGCCGCCCGAGCGCATCGTCGACACATTGATGCTCGCCCGCAAGCGCCATCCGCTGGGACCGAATAGTCTCGACGCATTGTGCAAGCGCTACGGCGTCGACAATTCAAGACGCGACAAGCACGGTGCGCTTCTTGACGCCGAGCTTCTGGCCGAGGTCTATGTCGAACTGACCGGTGGCAGGCAGACTGCCTTGACGCTGGCGACCATCGTTTCGGCCGAGCGCCGCGCGGCGATGCGACGCGGCATCACGCTTGTGCGCCAGCGCACCCTGGCCGGGCGTGTCAGTGATGCCGAGCGCGACGCGCATGCCAAACTTATCGCCGAGATCGGCGAGAAGGCGATCTGGCTGCGCTGGTCCAACTGAAAACTTAGGCTGTCGCCACGGATTGCTGCGACATGCGCTTTTGATACATGCCGGCAAAATCGATCGGATCGAGTAACAGGGGCGGAAATCCGCCCTGGCGGGTAGCCTCGGCCAGAATCTGGCGAGCAAACGGAAACAGCATGCGCGGGCATTCGATCAAAACCGCCGGATGCATCATGTTGGGTGGGAAATTCTCGAGCCGAAACAATCCGGCATACTTCATTTCCGCAGCGAATATGATCTTGCCTTGCGTTTGCGCCTTGGCTTCGAGCTGCAATTCGACTTCGAAATCGGTGGGTGCCAGATTGCGGGCGTTGACGTTGACGCCAATGCTGATTTCTGGTGCCGCGGCTTGCGGCGAGAGGGTTTGCGGTGCTCCCGGATTCTCGAAGCTCAGATCCTTGAGATACTGCGCGAGGACGCGCATCGAGGGTTGTACCGCCCCCTGCGACTCCCCACCGGTTTCGCCCGCCACCGCAGGCGCGGCCGCCTGCGCCAGTTCGAGTTCTTCGCCTTCCGGCTCGTTGGCCGAACCGCCATTCGCTGACTTTGCCACGCGCTTTGCCTTCTGCTTCTGGAGTTCCCGTAAGAGCGGAGGCCTTGATCCCGCCTGCGCCCGCTCAAGCTGCGGCGGGATTACATGACTTGGTCGGCCGCCGCAAGGCGATTGCCTAGGCCTTCCAGGGTGAATCTGGATTTGCCGGGGCTTGCGGGGTGACGTCGACGGCTTCGCCCTCAATCACCAGCGGCCCCTGGCGCTGCCGTCCATCGCTCCACACCTGGGTTTCGCTCACCACGACGTGTCGGCCCAGCCTATTGCGGACGATCCGCCGAACCTGGGGGATTAGTAGCGCGACACCCACGGCATCGCTTATGAAGCCGGGGAGGATGAGGAAAAGCCCCGCGAGATAGACCAGTGCTGCGTCGGCTGCGTTAACTTCTTGCAATGATCCGCCGTTGAAGGCGCGCCGCAATCCGTCCAAGCTTCGCAATCCTTGCCGCCGGATGACCGCCGCCCCGGCAAACATCGCTGCTATGACGGCCAGGACGACCGTCCAAGCCCCAAATGCCTCGCCCGCCTTGATGAAAACCCAGACTTCGGCGGCGATGCCGCCAATCAGGATTAATGGAACGAAGCGCAAGATAGCGTTTTCTCCTCAAAGCAAGGTTTGGACGTGGCAGTCCTGCTCCTATATAAGGGTCCAAGGTGGCTGGTTTCAAATCCGGGGCCGGACCGTCCGAATGAATAATCGCCAAGAGATGCAATGAACGAGGCTTTCGATCCCCTCAACCTGCTGATACTCGCCATCGCCGTGGTGATCTTCTTCCGCTTGCGTTCGGTTCTTGGACGGCGGACCGGCAGCGAGCGTCCGCCATTCGACCCGTTCGCGGCGCGGCGGCGCAACAATGGTGAAGAGGCAAAGAAGGCGGGGCGGCCGGATGAGGCGCCCGGCAATGTCATTACTTTGCCGCGTGATCGCGCCGCCGATGCAAAGCCGCAGGATGCCGAGCCGGTCGCGCCGGTGTGGAAGAATTTTGCCGAGGAAGGCTCGAGCCTTGCCAAGGGTCTTGAGCAAATTGCCGCGGCCGACCGTGATTTCACCCCCGCAGTCTTCATTGCCGGCGCCAAGGTCGCCTACGAGATGGTGGTTACGGCCTTTGCCCAAGGCGACAAGCCGGCGCTCAAGAATCTCCTGTCGCGCGAAGTTTACGATGGGTTCGCCGGTGCCATCGACAACCGCGAGAAGGCAGGCGAGAAGCATGAATCGCGCTTCGTGGGCATCGACAAGGCCGAACTTGTTGCCGCCGATCTCAATGGCCGCAAGGCGCTTGTCACCGTAAAATTCGTGAGCGAGTTGATTTCATCGACCACCAACCGGGCCGGCGAGGTGATCGACGGCGATCCGAAGCAGATTCGCGAGATCACCGATGTATGGACTTTCGAACGCGATGTCGGCTCGCGCGATCCCAACTGGAAATTGGTGGCCACCGAATCGCCGGCCTGAGGCAACACCGTGGCAAAACGGCTTGCCGCGCTGGCCTTGATCCTCATGACGCTCGTGACATCTGCAATGGCACGCGCCAGTTTCGAAGCGGTGAGTTTTGCTGCACTCGACGGCTGGCGCGATGATCATCATGAAGCAGCGCTTGCGGCATTCGGATTGTCTTGCGATGAAATCATCCGCCACGGCCGAGCCTTCGCGCGCCCCATAAAATATGGCGGCACACGGGCCGATTGGCTGAGCGTGTGCCGCAAGGCGGTAAAGGCCTCCGATGCGCGCAATTTCTTCGAAACCGAATTGGTGCCATTGCGGGTAAGTGACGACGAGCGACCTGCTGGGCTCTTCACCGGATATTTCGAGCCCGAAGCGTTCGGGGAGCCGCGTCCGGAGCAAGAAATATCCGGTTCCCCTTTACGCCAAGCCGACCGATCTCCTGGCTTTCGACGAGAAGGAGCAGAAGGCGGCCGGTGGCCTTCGCTATGGCCGGTTCGTCGATGGCAAGCCCCAAGCCTATTTCACCCGTCGCGAGATCGAGGAAGGGGCGCTTGCCGGCCGTGGGCTCGAGATCGTCTGGGTACGATACTGGTCCGATGCCTTCTTCATTCAGGTTCAAGGCTCCGCGCGCATCCGCTTCGAGGATGGTTCGAGCATGCGCCTCGCCTATTCAGCCAAGACGGGCCTGCCTTATACCGCGATCGGCGGTGTCCTGGTTGAGCGCGGCGAGGTTGAGAAGGACAAGCTCTCGATGCAGGCGATCCTCGCCTGGATGCGGAAGGACCAGAAAGCAGCGCGCGAGTTGATGTGGGAGAACAAGTCCTTCGTCTTCTTTCGCGCAGTTGGAATTGCCGGAGCCAGACTTGGGGGCGCCTGGCGCCCAAATGGTGCAATTGACGCCATTGCGAAGCCTCGCCGTCGACCGCTCGCTCTGGGCTTTCGGCACGCCGGTCTGGGTCGATAGTTACCGGCCCGACGAGAACGGCGGCAACGGACCGGCCTTCCGTCACCTGATGATCGCGCAAGACACCGGCACCGCGATCAAGGGCGTGTTGCGCGGTGATGTCTATTGGGGCTGGGGCGTGGACGCAGCCCGCACCGCTGGCCATATGAAGAGTCAGGGCGGCATGGTCGTGCTGTTGCCCAAGACGCTGGCGCGCAAACTTCTCGCCCAGCAATGAGCCGCAAACCCTATCAGGCCCCCGACCATGATTTGTGGGTTGAGGTTGCTCGAACGCTGAAGCCTCTGGGCAAGCGCGTCAGAAAAGAAGCGGACGGCTCTCGACCGACCGCGAAAGCGAGCGGCAAGGCGGCGCCAGCTCCGGAACCGCCGCCCGTCCTTCGTGTAGTGCGACCGGAACGTTCGGGACCGCCGCAATTGTCGGGCTTCGACCGTCGTACAAGCCAGCGCCTGACGCGCGGCCAGGCGGAGATCGAAGCGCGCCTCGACCTGCATGGCACCGGCATCGAAATGGCGCGCCACCGCCTCTTCGGTTTTCTCAATCAATCACGAAGCACTGGCCATCGTCTGGTTCTCGTCATCACCGGCAAGGGCGCTTCGCCCTTTGCCCGCCACACCTTGCATGGTGCTGAGCATTTCCACGCGCCTGAGCGTGAAGGCCGCTTGCGCCGCCATTTGACCGAATGGCTGCACGAACCGGAATTCCGTGCGCTGGTTTCAGGCTTTCAGCCGGCCCATCCCAAGCATGGCGGCGGCGGCGCCTTCTACGTGAAGCTCCGGCGTATTCGCGGCCATGACGCCCTTCGGCGAGCGCATGCGCAAACTACGCACCGAACGCGGATTGACGCTCAAGCAGATGGCCGAGGATATCGGGGTGTCGAGCGCTTATCTCTCCGCCCTCGAGCACGGCCGGCGCGGCCGCCCCGGTTGGCATCTCGTCCAGCGCATCATAACCTATTTCAACATCATCTGGGACGAGGCCGAGGACGTGGCGCGTCTGGCGCGCATCTCGCATCCGCGCGTGGTGATCGATACGTCGGGCCTTGATCCGCGTGCTACAGAATTCGCCAATCGCTTGTCGGACGAGATCGCCCGGCTCGACCGGAAGGCACTCGATGAACTCTCAGGTGTTCTGCAGAAAGCCTCGCAGCGCCTCAAAGGATGAATTTTGACAGATCGGTGTTGCGCGCGAGGTCGCCGATATGGTGTTCGACGAAAGCGGCATCGACGGTGATTGTCTCGCCCGCCTTGTCGGTGGCGGTGAAACTCACCTCATCGAGCACCCTCTCCATCACCGTCTGGAGCCGCCTTGCACCGATATTTTCAACAGAGCCGTTGATCTCGGCAGCGACGTTGGCGAGCGCGGCAATGCCATCATCGGTGAAGTCGAGCGTGACGCCTTCGGTGCCGAGCAGCGCGATATACTGCTTGATGAGACTTGCCTCGGGCTCGGTGAGGATGCGCCGGAAATCGTCTTTTGACAGCGCCTTGAGTTCGACGCGGATCGGCAGTCGGCCTTGCAACTCGGGAAGAAGATCGGATGGCTTGGCGATATGAAACGCGCCCGATGCGATGAAAAGGATGTGATCGGTCTTGACCGGCCCATGCTTGGTTGAAACCGTTGTGCCCTCGATCAAGGGCAGGAGATCGCGCTGAACGCCTTCGCGGCTTACATCGGCGCCCTGGCGCTCCGAGCGCGCGCAGATCTTGTCGATCTCGTCGAGGAAGACGATACCGTTATTCTCGACTGCATCGACTGCCTCCTGCACGATCTGCTCATTGATCGAGGAGCTTGTCGCTTTCTTCCGCGACGAGGATCTCGTGGCTCGTCTTCACCGACATGCGCCGCGTCTTGGTGCGCCCGCCAAAGGCCTTGCCGAACATTTCGGAGAGATTGATGACGCTTGCCGATGAGCCGGGCATGCCGGGAATGTCGAAACTCGGCATTCCGCCGCTGTCGGCGACCTGGATTTCGATCTCGCGATCGTCGAGTTCGCCGGCGCGCAATTTCCGCCGGAACGTTTCGCGCGTCGATTCGGAGGCGTTCTGCCCGACCAACGCATCGACGACGCGCGCTTCGGCGTTGAGATGTGCCTGCGCCTCGACATCCTTGCGCCGCGCCGTCCGCACCATGCCGATGCCGGCTTCGACCAGATCGCGGATCATCTGTTCGACATCGCGCCCGACATAGCCGATCTCGGTGAATTTCGTCGCCTCGACCTTGATGAAGGGTGCGTTCGCCAATCGCGCGAGGCGGCGCGCGATCTCGGTCTTGCCAACGCCCGTCGGCCCGATCATCAAGATGTTCTTGGGCATCACCTCTTCGCGCAAGGGCTCGGTCAGTTGCTTGCGCCGCCAGCGATTGCGCAGTGCGATGGCAACGGCGCGCTTGGCGTCCTTCTGTCCGACGATGTGACGGTCGAGTTCGGAAACGATCTCGCGAGGCGTAAAATCAGTCATGTTGCTCTTAAGTTGATCTGATGACGGGGAAGTGTGAGGTCAGGGAAGCGGGCAATGGCCGCATGACAAAGGCACGCGCACTTTGCCAGCCGACGCCGAGCAGGACGACGGCGCCGCCGATGACGACCAATGTGGCCCACAATGCATTGCCTTCGCCGGCGATGGCGCCAATGCCGGAAATGATGCTGGCGCCGACATAGATGAGCGACGAGACGAGGAAGGCGCGCCGGTCGACGATGAGGGCAATAAGGACGAAGACCGCCACGGCCGACAAGCGTCGCCACATTGGCCATGAGGTCGATGAGGTTGAGCGAGGAGATGCAGGCTGACCACCGGATGAACGATCAGCGGTGCTGCCGCGAGCATCAGCCAGAAGGCGCAGTCGGAACGCCGCGTCAGGCGCTCGCGATCCGACATGTCGAAGCGCAATGCTACAGCAAAAACGACAAGACCGATAACCAGTAGCGCGATATTGAGAACGCCCTTGTCCGGAAGGCCGACTGCGCGATTAACAATCATTAGGATGAGCGGGATCGAGCTTCCAACGATCAGGAGCAGCGAGAACGGCAATCGAAAGCGCAGATAGAAGGCGAGAGAGGCGAAGAACAGCGCCAGGCACACCACAAGGCTGTCGCCATGGAGGAAGGACCGCAAGAAATCGAGATCCGCAGTCCCTTGCGTTGGAAGCAGGTACGCATATCGCCCTGCCAGCATCACAACCGCGAAAGTGAAGAGCACGGCGAGCACGATGCTCGGCAGAGTATAGCGCTTGATCGCGGTGAGATACTCGGCAAGCCCCCACACGATGATCGGAAAGGCCCAGGACATCGCTACGGCGAAAGGCGTCTCGCCGCTGCCGGCAGTGGTGAGGCCGACGCCCAATAGCACGACGCCGAGTGCTATGAAGAACTCGTTGAAGCTGCGCATGAAGACGAAGCGTTCATCGCGCAGGGTCATCGCCTGCCGCGCATCATGGCGCTTGGTCGGCAGGGCGGCGAGGCTTTCGGCTTGTGCCGCAGTGATGATACCGCTGCGCACCGCCTCGTCGAGGTCGTTGCGCGTCAGCATTCGAGGCTTTCGACGATGACGGAATTATTGGTGTAGACGCAGATCTCGGCCGCGATCGCCAGGGCCTTGCGGGCGATCGTCTCGGCATCCATGTCGGTTTCGACGAGCGCTTTTGCGGCCGCGAAGCGCATAATTCCCGCCCGAGCCGATGCCGATGAGGCCATGTTCGGGCTCGAGCACATCGCCGGTTCCGGTCAGGACGAGGCTCGCCTGCTTGTCGGCGACGATCATCATCGCCTCGAGCCGCCGTAAATAGCGGTCGGTGCGCCAGTCCTTGGCCAGCTCGACGCAGGCGCGGGTCAATTGCCCCGGAAACCGCTCGAGCTTCGCCTCGAGGCGTTCGAACAAGGTGAAGGCGTCGGCGGTCGCTCCGGCAAAGCCGCCAATGACATCGCCCGATCCTATCCGGCGAACCTTCTTGGCGTTCGATTTGATGATGGTCTGGCCAAGACTGACCTGGCCATCCCCGGCGATCACGACGCGATTACCCTTCCTCGAACGTCAGGATCGTCGTGCCGTGCCATTGCTGCAGGTTCACTCATTCGGGGTCCAGTTTCGGCCGTTGTGACGGCGGTCATGTAGGGCTTATAGGCCGGCAAGAAAAGCCGGGGCCTTAGTAGCCTATTTATGTTGCGCCTGCTAAGAACCCGCCCGAAACGGGCAGGACCCCATGCGTAAGGCGAGCGTAAAGCGCAAGACAGGCGAAACCGAGATTGCCGTTTCGGTGGATCTCGACGGCACCGGCGCCTGCCGGATTGCCACGGGAATTGGTTTTTTCGACCATATGCTCGAGCTTTTCGGCCGCCATTCACTCATCGACCTTGATGTCGAAGCCAAGGGCGACCTCCATGTCGATTTCCATCACACGGTTGAGGATACCGGCATCGCGCTAGGCCAGGCGGTGGCGAAGGCGCTTGGCGACAAGAAGGGCATCCGCCGCTATGCGAGCCTCGATTTGCCGATGGACGAGACCTTGACCCGCGTCGCGCTCGATATATCGGGGCGGCCTTATCTCGTCTTCCGCACCGTGTTCTCGCAGCCAAAGATCGGCGAATTCGACACCGAACTGGTGCGCGAATGGTTCCAGGCCTTCGCGATCAATGCCGGCGTGACGTTGCATGTCGAGACGCTGTACGGCGACAACAATCACCACATCGCCGAATCCTGCTTCAAGGGCCTGGCGCGCGCCTTGCGTATCGCGGTCGAGATCGACCCGCGCCAGGAAGGGCGGATTCCGTCGACCAAGGGATCGTTGTCGGGCTGATGCCGCGCTATTCCGTCCATGCAAGATCGGCAAAGCCGGATACCATCCGCGCCGAGGCGGACCGCGTTCGCTTCGTCAAGGAAGGCTTCTCCTGGTGGGGCTTTTTCTTTCCCCTGCCCTGGCTTCTCATCAAGGGCATGTGGGAAGTCCTTGTCCTCGTCATCCTCGCCCTGATTGCCATTGGCGCGGCGAATGCGGAGCTCTATCTTCCCGATCCTGCGGTTTTGGTGCTCTGCTTCGGCATCAATCTCCTGGTCGGCTTCATCGGCAATGATCTCTATCGCTGGACCTTGCAGCGCCGCGGCTTGATCGATATCGGTCCCGCTTCGGGAGATGCCCGCGACGAGGCTGAACTGCGTTTCTTCCTCGCATTGCCGGCAGGCGCGCCGGCACCACTGCCGGTACCGACGACGCTGGCCTCGCCGCAGCCGCGCGACGCGCTAGGCCTTTTCGAGGCGTCGGGAGCAGCGCGATGAACGTCGCCATCATCGATTATGGCTCCGGCAATCTTCACTCCGCTGCCAAGGCTTTCGAGCGCGCCGCCATCGACAATGCGATCGACGCGAAGATCGCCGTGGTCTCGGAGGCCGAACGCCTGCGCGAAGCCGATCGCATCGTGCTGCCCGGTGTCGGCGCCTTCCGCGATTGCCGCGATGGCCTGGACGCGGTGTCCGGCATGCGCGAAGCGCTCGAAGAGGAAGTAACAAAGCGCGGCAAGCCCTTTCTCGGCATCTGCGTCGGCATGCAGCTCATGGCCGAGCGCGGTCTCGAACATGGCGAGGCGCAAGGCTTGGGCTGGATTGCCGGCGATGTGGTTGCGATCGAGCCGCGCGATCCCTCCTTCAAGATCCCGCATATGGGTTGGAACACGCTTGAGACGATAAGGCGCCACGCCTTGCTCGAAGGCATCCCGACGGGTGAAGCCGGAAGGCACGCCTATTTCGTCCATTCTTTTCATCTGCGCCCCGAAAACCTAAGCGATGTCATCGCCCGGACCGATCACGGCGGCGCCGTCACCGCCATGGTCGGCCGCGACAATATCGCGGGCGTGCAGTTCCATCCCGAGAAGAGCCAGGCGCTTGGTCTCGCCTTGATCGCCAATTTCCTGCGCTGGAAGCCATGATCCTCTATCCCGCCATCGACCTCAAAGACGGTCAATGCGTGCGCCTGCAGCGGGGCGACATGCAATCGGCGACCGTCTTCAACACCGATCCGGCAGCCCAAGCACATGCCTTCG
Source organism: uncultured Alphaproteobacteria bacterium (assembly GCA_963805405.1). Classification (GTDB taxonomy): domain Bacteria; phylum Pseudomonadota; class Alphaproteobacteria; order Rhizobiales; family Aestuariivirgaceae; genus JAEUMG01. The sequence goes on from CAWDUC010000010.1 coordinate 24,182, forward strand.
AACGCCAGGGCTTTGAATGGCTGCATCTCGTCGATCTCAACGGCGCCTTCGCCGGCAAGCCGGTCAATGCCGAAGCCGTCGAGAGCGATCCTGAAACGCGTCTCGATTCCCGTGCAGCTTGGCGGCGGCATTCGCGATCTCGCGACGATTGCCCTGTGGCTCGACCGAGGCGTGCGCCGGGTCATTCTCGGAACGGCAGCGGCGCGAAATCCGGGCCTCGTGCGCGAGGCCGCGAAGCTCTATCCGGGTCGCATCGCGGTCGGCATCGATGCCCGCAATGGCCAGGTGGCGGTCGAGGGCTGGGGCGAAACCTCGGCACTTTCGGCACGCGATCTGGCGATGCGCTTTAGCGATGCCGGCATCGCGGCGATCATTTATACCGACATCGATCGCGACGGCATGCTGCAAGGCATCAATGTCGACGCGACCTTGGCACTCGCTGCGGGCGTTCCGGTTCCGGTCATCGCGTCGGGCGGCCTTGGCTCGATGGCCGATATCGAGCGGCTTTCGCAGCCCGATTGCGCAAAGCTGGGTGGCGTGATTGCAGGCCGTGCGCTTTATGATGGTCGCATCGACCCTGCCCGTGCTCTTGCGATACTTGCCAAGCCGAAAAGTGCCGGCATGAGCACCCGGGTCATCATCGTCACTGGCGGCAGCCGCGGCATCGGTGCCGCCGTCTCGCGCGCCGCGGCAAAGGAAGGCTATCGCGTCGCCATCAATTATACGAGCCGCCGCGAGCCGGCTGAGAAACTTGTCGCCGAGATCGAAGCTGCCGGCGGCAACGCCATCGCCGTCAAGGGCGATGTTTCAAGGCATGACGACGTCGTTGCCATGTTCGACACCGCGGAAAAAGCATTTGGCCCCGTCACTGCCGTCATCAACAATGCCGGCATTACCGGAAAGAGCGGCCCGCTCGCCAAGGCCGATCCGGCTGTCATCCGCGAATGCATCGATATCAATGTGACGGGCGCCATCTATGTGGCGCGCGAGGCGGCGCGCCGCATGCTGCCGCGCAAATCCGGTATCATCATCAATATTTCCTCGGCCGCCTCCACCATGGGCAGTCCCGGCGAATATGTTTGGTACGCGGCCTCGAAGGGCGCGATCGATAGCCTGACCATCGGCCTCGCCAAGGAACTCGCGATCCACGGCATTCGCGTCAATGCCGTGCAGCCGGGCATGGTCGAGACCGAGATTCATGCCTTGTCGAGCGAGGATGCTGACCGTGTCGAGCGCATCAGGCCGAATATCCCGATGCAGCGCATCGGCAAACCGGAAGAAATCGCCGATGCCGTCATGTATCTCTTGAGCGACCGATCGACTTACGTGACGGGTGCGATATTGCGAGTGTCGGGCGGCCGCTGACACCATGTTGAAAGTCCGCATCATTCCCTGTCTCGATGTGAAGGACGGCCGTGTCGTCAAGGGCGTCAACTTCGTCGATCTGCGCGATGCCGGCGACCCGGTCGAGGCCGCCAAGGCCTATGACGCGGCGGGTGCGGATGAATTGTGCTTCCTCGATATTACCGCGAGCCATGAGAATCGCGGCATCATCTTCGATGTCGTGAGCCGCACGGCGGAAGCCTGCTTCATGCCCTTGACGGTGGGCGGCGGCGTGCGCGAGACGGCGGACATCCGGAAATTGCTGCTGGCAGGCGCCGACAAGGTATCGATCAACACGGCGGCTGTCCTCGACCGTGCTTTCGTTGGCAGGGCTGCGGAGAAATTCGGTAGCCAATGCATCGTCGTGGCGATCGATGCCAAGAGCGTAGCACCTGGCCATTATGAAATCTTCACCCATGGCGGCCGCCGTGCCGACCGGCATCGATGCTGTTCAATTCGCGCGCGAAGTCGTGGCGCTGGGTGCGGGCGAAATACTCCTGACCTCGATGGATCGCGACGGCACCGGCCGGGGCTTCGACGTGGCGTTGACGCGGGCCATCGCCGATGCGGTCACCGTGCCGGTCATTGCCTCGGGCGGCGTCGGCACGCTTGATCACCTGGTCGAAGGCGTGCGCGATGGCGGCGCGGCTGCGGTGCTGGCCGCCTCGATCTTTCATTTCGGCACTTACACGATTGGCGAGGCCAAGCGCCATATGGCCAATTATGCTATTCCGATGCGCATGAACTGAGCGGCGAAGGAAAATCCGATGACCGATCACAAGCTCGAAGTTTTGGCTGAACTCGCCGACACGGTGGCGGCGCGCCGCAATGCGTCGCCCGATGTCTCGTATACGGCGAAGCTATTGTCGCAGGGGATCGAGAAATGCGCCAAGAAAGTCGGCGAGGAAGCGGTCGAGACCGCCATGGCCGCGGTAAAGGGCGATCGCGCCCATTTGCGCACCGAGGCAGCCGATCTCTTTTACCACCTCATCGTCCTTCTTGAAGTCTCCGGCACGCCGCTTTCGGACGTCATGAGCGAATTGGCCAAGCGCGTCGGCACCAGCGGCATTGCCGAGAAGGCCGGCCGCAAGACGGTCTGATCATGGAACAGCTCGCCAAGCAGGTCTCGCCCTTCCGCCGCTTCTCGCGCGAGGAATGGGCGAAACTGCGCGCCGATACGCCGCTCACTCTCGACCAGAGCGATCTCGACGAATTGAGGAGCTTGAACGATCGCATCGATCTCGACGAGATCGTGGCGATCTATCTTCCCTTGTCGCGCCTGCTCAATCTCTATGTCGCGGCGACCCAGGAACTTTTCCGCGCCACGCATCACTTCCTCCACATCGACAATCCGAAAGTGCCCTATGTCATCGGCATGGCGGGAAGCGTCGCCGTCGGCAAGAGTACCACCGCGCGCATCCTGCAGCGGCTCCTCGCGCGCTGGCCGAACCACCCCAAGGTCGATCTTCTGACGACGGACGGTTTTCTGATGCCGAACGAAGTACTCGAGCGCGAAGGCTTGATGAGCCGCAAGGGCTTCCCCGAAAGCTACGATCTGCCGGCGATCTTGCGGGTCATGTCGGAGATCAAGGCGGGAAGGCGCAATGTCGCGGCACCGATCTATTCGCATCTGAGCTACAATGTGCTGAAGGGCGAGCGGCAGATCATCGATCAGCCGGATATCCTGATCGTCGAAGGCTTGAACGTTCTGCAGACCGGCCGGCCGCCGCGCGACGGGCGTGGCATTCCCAACGTCTCCGATTTCTTCGACTTCTCCGTCTATATCGATGCCGATCTCGAGGATCTCCGAAGCTGGTATGTCGATCGCTTCTTTTCCTTGCGCGATACTGCCTTCAAGAATCCGAAATCATACTTCCATCGCTATTCGGATCTGTCCGACAAGGAAGCGCGCTCGATCGCCAGCCGCATCTGGGAGACGATCAATCTCGTGAACCTGCGCGAAAATGTATTGCCCACCCGCCAGCGCGCCGATCTCATCCTGCGCAAGGGCCACGACCACGTCATCCGCGGCGTCTGGCTCAGGAAGCTTTAGCCGTTCACATCAACCCGTGCTTCTTCGCGTGCTCGGCGAGATTCACTTCCGGACGCGCCCCGATATGCGAGATGACTTCCGCTGCCGCGAGGCCACCGAGCCTCGCGCAGTGATCGAGCGGCTTGCCATGCGTGTATCCATAGAGAAACCCTGAGGCGAAGAGATCGCCGGCCCCCGTCGCATCGACGAGTTTCTTGATCGGATACGCCGGAACCGTGTGGAGCGTATCGCCGGATACCACGACACAGCCCTTTTCCGAACGCGTCAGGACCGCGATCTCGCAGTCTTCCGCCGCAAGCTCGAGTGCGGTGCTGAAATCGTCAGTCTGGTAAAGCGAGATGATCTCCGTCTCGTTTGCGAAGACGATGTCGATCTGGTTCTTGATGAGATCGAGGAAGCTGTCGCGATGCCGGTCGACGCAGAAGGAATCGGAAAGCGTGATCGCCGTCTTGCGTCCCGCCTGCGCGCGCGATCGCCGCGGCCTTGACGAAGGCTTCCTTCGCTTCCGGCCGGTCCCACAGATAGCCTTCCATGTAGGTGACGGCGGCGCCCGCGACGATCTCGGGCACGATATCGGCGACGGTCAGGTTCACGCAGGCGCCGAGATAGGTATTCATCGTGCGCTCGCCGTCTGGCGTCACCAGGATGAAGCTCCTCGCCGTTGCCGGGCCGTCGACGGCGCGGGCCGAATCGAAATGCACGCCCTGCGCGCGCAAATCATGGCCGAAGAGATCGCCCATCTGGTCCTGCTTGATCTTGCCGAAATAGGCCGAGCGGCCTCCGAAGGAGGCGATGCCCGCCGCGGTATTGCCGGCCGAGCCGCCGGAGATCACCGTCGCCGGTCCCATGTCGGCAGAACAGTTCCTCCGCCATTGTCTCGTCGATCAAGCGCATCATGCCCTTGGCAGACCTGGTGCTTTTCGAGGAACCGCTCATCGACGCGGGCGAGGACATCGACAATGGCATTGCCGATGGAGAGGACGTCAAAACGCGTTAGCGACATGGGAAGCCTTGGAAGAATGCGGGAATTCAGCCGATAGACGATGCCTCTTGTCGCCGCAAGGGAGGCTGATTATCTCTCAGCGCCATGATACGGGCAGCTTTCAAGGCGCTTCAGGATCTCCTTTCGCCGGAGTTTCGCGGCATTCTGTTCAAGGCCCTGGGCCTGACGCTCCTGCTCTTCATCGCCGTTTTCGTCGCCGTCGAGATCATCCTCACATCCTTGACCCTCGTTCCCTGGGATTGGGCGGAGAACCTGATCGCGGTCATCGCCGGGCTTGGGCTTCTCGTCGCCTTCTTCTTCCTCGCGACGCCCGTGACGGCGATGTTCGCCGGGCTCTTCCTCGACCGGGTCGCGGGCTTTGTCGAGAAGCGGCACTATCCGCGCGATCCGCCGGGCGTCGATCTGCCATTGCGCCAGGCGATCACCACTGCCTTGCAATTCGCGGTGATCATCCTGCTCGTCAATCTGGCGATCCTGCCGGCGATCTTTTTCGGCATTGGCGCCATCGGCCTCGTCATCGCCAATGCCTATTTGTTAAGCCGCGAATATTTCGAGATGGCGGCGATGCGCTATATGGATGTCGAGGATGCCAAGGAATTCCGCCGCATCAACTCGCCGCAAGTCCTGATGTCGGGCTTTATCCCGGCGCTCCTGGCGCTCGTTCCGATCGTCAACCTCGTCGTGCCGCTCTTCGCGACCTCATACTTCATGCACATCCTCAAAGGGATGCGGAGGCGGTCTTCGGCGTGAAGCAGGCAGATGTCGGCGATCAGGCAATTGTAGCAGCGCGGCTTGCGCGCCAGGCACACATAGCGCCCATGCAGGATCAGCCAGTGATGCGCATGAAGCTTGTACTTTGACGGCACGATCTTCTCGAGCCCCATTTCCACTTCGTAGGGCGTCTTGCCCGGCGCCATGCCGGTGCGGTTGCCGACCCTGAAAATATGCGTGTCGACGGCAATCGTCGGTTCGTTGAAGGCGATGTTGAGCACGACATTGGCGGTCTTGCGCCCGACTCCCGGCAGGGCTTCCAGTGCGGCGCGCTCGCGCGGGACTTCGCTTCCATGCTGTGCGATGAGCGCCTTTGACAGCCCGATCACATTCTTGGCCTTGGTGCGATAGAGCCCGATCGTCTTGATGAGGTCGCGTACCTTGTCTTCGCCGAGCGCGAGCATCTTCTCGGGCGTATCGGCAAGCTGGAACAGAGCCGGCGTCGCCTTGTTGACGCCGGCATCGGTCGCCTGCGCGGAGAGCACCACCGCGACCAGCAATGTGAAGGCGTTGAGGGAATTGAGTTCGCCTTTGGGATGGGGATCGGCTGCCGCGAAACGCTTGAAGATTTCCTCGACCTGCGCCGGCTTGAGCCGCCTCGCCTTCGCCATGATGCCCCGTCCAATATGCCGCCTTCCTGCCTAGCCCGATTGGCGTTTAGAACCAAGCATGGCCGCGACCGAAACCAAGTTTCTCCTCACCCCGCATCGCTCCTTGTCGCGCAAGGGTTTTCTCATGGTGATGGGGACGATCGCCGGGCTGAATCTCATTGGCGGCACCGCCTTCTGGCTGCTGGGCGCCTGGCCGGTCGTCGGCTTCATGGGGCTCGATGTCCTGCTCATCTGGTGGGCCTTCAAGGCGAATTTCGCTGCCGCCCGCCGCGCCGAGCGGATCGAGGTCACCGATCACGAACTGATCCTCGAACGCCTCTTGCCCGGCCGTCCGCCCTTGGAGAGCCGCTTTGTCCGCGGCTGGGTCAGGGTCGAACTGGAAGAAGACCAGGCTCGCGAATTGATTGGCCGTCTATTTCTCAATTCCCGTCACAAGCGCACCGAGATCGGCTCGTTCCTCAGCCCTGCCGAGCGAAAGACGCTCGCCGGCGCCCTCAAACAGGCCTTGGCGCGCCCCCATATCTGAGCAAGAATCGGGTGGGCAGGGACTGTCCCGACCATTATTTTCGTATCATGAACATGATCGACATCACCTCATCCCCCGCCCGCGACTATGCGCTGGTGAAACAGACCTTGGGCTTCATCAAGGAAAACTGGCGCGAACAACCAACGCTCGAGACCATTGCCGACCAGGCTGGCCTCTCGCCCCATCATCTGCAGCGCCTCTTCACCCGTTGGGCCGGTCTCTCGCCCAAGGCCTTCCTCCAGGCGGTCACGCTTGACCACGCCAGGGGCCTGTTGCGCGATTCGGCCTCGATCTTGGATACGGCTTACGAGGTCGGCCTCTCCGGCCCCGGCCGCCTCCATGATCTCTTCGTCACCCATGAAGGCATGTCGCCCGGCCTCTACAAGGCCAAGGGCAAGGGCCTCGTCATCCAGTATGGCTTCCACGCCTGTCCGTTCGGCAATGCATTGGTGATGATCACCGACCAGGGCTTGGCCGGGCTCGCCTTTGCCGATGACGGCGACGAGAAGGCAGCGCTTGCCGACATGACCTCCCGCTGGAAGGAGGCTGACTATGTCGAGGACCATGCAGCAACAGCGCCCTATGCCGAGCGCATCTTCAAGCCGGAAAACTGGCGCCCCGACGAGCCTTTGCGCGTCGTCTTCATCGGCACCGATTTCGAGATCAGGGTGTGGGAGACATTGCTGCGCATCCCGTTGGGCCGTCGCACCAGCTATTCCGACATTGCCGCGCATCTGGGCAAGCCGTCGGCGGCGCGCGCCGTCGGCACCGCGGTCGGCCGCAATCCGGTTTCATTCGTCGTCCCGTGTCATCGCGTGATGGGAAAATCCGGAAGCCTCTGCGGTTATCACTGGGGCCTGACGCGCAAACGCGCCATCCTCGGCTGGGAAGCAGGCGTTGCTGCAAGCGCCGCTTAGCGTATTTACAGACTTCTCCCTCCTCGACGCGTAGCGTTGGGGAGGGAGAGATCGCTAGAGTGCACCCCGCTTCCGCCGCTCCATGTAATCCTTGAGTGCTTCCTCGATGTCGGCATCGATCGGCGGCCGCTGGTAAGTCTCGACCATCTGCTTCCAGATGCGATTGGCCTTTTGCGGTGCCGTCTCGCTGCCGCGCTCGCGCCAGCTCTCGTAATTGTCCCAGTTGGAAACCAGCGGCGTGTAAAATGCCGTCTCGTAGCGCGCGAGTGTATGGGCGGTACCGAAATAATGCCCGGCCGGCCCGACATCGCGGATGGCGTCGAGCGCCAGGCTCTCGGTATCGACTGAAAACGGTTCGCAATAGGCGGCCATCATCTGCAGCATCTCGGCATCGAGAATGAGCTTCTCGAACGATGCCGTCAGCCCGCCATGCAGCCAGCCCGCTGCATGAAGTATCATATTGGCGCCGCCCATGACGGCACCCCACAGAGCCATCATGCTTTCATAGGCCGCCTGGGCATCGACATCGTTCGCCGCATTCACATTGCTCGAGCGGAACGGCACGCCGATATGCCGCGCCAATTGTCCCGAGGCTTGCGCGGCCTGTGCATATTCCGGCGTGCCGAAGGCGGGCGCGCCGGACCGCATATCGACGTTCGACGTGAAGCCGCCATACATGACGGGCGTCCCCGGCCGGACGATCTGGCAGAGCACGATGCCGGCCAAGGCCTCTGCATGTTGCTGCGCGAGCGCCCCGGCCAATGTCACCGGCGACATCGCGCCTGCCAAGGTGAACGGCGTCACCACCACGCATTGCCCGTGCTCGGCATAGGTCATGAGCCCTTCGGCCATCGGAATGTCGAGCTGCAAGGGCGAATTGGTATTGATGATGCAGGTAAAGACCGGCCGATCGATCAAGCCTTCGCGCGTCGTACCGAGCGAGATCGCCGCCATTTCGAGAGCATCGATCGAGCGCTCTGTGCCCAGTCCCTGCGGCTGCCAGTTCTTGTCGAGCAAGGTGATCTCGGCGAAGTACAGATCGAGATGGCGCGTTTCGGCGGGAAGATCGAGCGGCTCGAAGGGTCCGCCGCCTTCCTGATGCAGGATGTTGAGACCCTGCACGACCTTGAGATAGTCGCACATTTCGGCATAGGTGCCGGCCCGCCTGCCGCCTTCGAGATCCATCACATAGGCGGGGCCGCCGACGGAAGAGAAAATGCCGTTGCGCTTGCCGACCTTGACATTCCTCGCCGGATTGCGCGCTTCGAGGGTGAATTCCGCTGGCGCCTTGGCGATGAGCTCGGTCACCATCGCGCGATCGAAACGAACCCGATCCTCGCCGGGCTCGATCCTCGCTCCGGCAGCGCGATAATATTCGCGCGCCCGCGGCTCCAGTACCTTCATGCCGATCTCTTCAAGGACCGTCAGTGCCGTGTCGTGGATACGCTCAACCTGGTCGGCATTCAGAATCCGGATCGGCTCGTAAGGCAGCGAGAATTGTTTCCACGGACGCTGTGCAATAGCGCCAACGATGCGGGTCGGGCGTTCGCGGCGGCGGCTCATGGGTCTGGCCTTTCCCGCTTGAGAGGTGATTTTACGACACTGCCGAATTCGCGCGCGAAGCGATGACCGGAAAAGACCGCGTCCGCAATATGCGAGGGATTGAAGCAATCGCCGATTCGCGTCATCGACGGCGCATCGGGCATCGAAGCCAATAGCTGATAAAGCAAATCATCCGGCGTCTTGCCGGTCACGAGTATCAATCGGCCAAGCGGCAGGCTCTTCTCTTGGCCCGAATAGGCGCAGGCGAAGCACGCTTCATCGCGGCGTCGCGCTGACGAGCCCATGCGACAGGAGAAGCTCGACGCCAAGCTCAATCAAGCGTGCCTGGATGAAGCCCTGCTCGTCGGTCATCGCCGTCCATGACGAGACGACGGACCCCGGCGTGACATAGGTTACAGCGTGCCCGGCCGTCTTTAATTTCTCGGCCAGCGCAGTCGCCACTGCGTAATGGTCATCATCATAGATGACGATCGGGCTAGAGAGATCGCCGAGCGCATCGGGCGTGGCGACGGACGCGTCTGCGGCAATCTTGACTGGCGTCTCGCCCACCGCGCCGATCCCATCCTTGCGCCAGGTGCTCCCGGTGGCGAGAACGACATGATCGGCGCCGAAGCCGATCACGTCTTCGGCCGTGAGCCGGCTTTCGCGATAGACCGAAACATTGGCGAGTTTCGAAGCATGTGCTCGCGATAGTCGCGCACCCGGATCCAGGTGCCGAGGCCCGGCAGTGCGGACTCAGCAAGAACGCGCCCGCCCAATTGCGCCGTCGCCTCGGCCAGTGTCACCTCATAGCCGCGCTTGCCGAGCGCCAGCGCGCATTCGAGCCCGGCCGGGCCGCCGCCGACCACCAGCACATGCGCTCGTTGATGTTTCGGCTCGATCCGTTCCGGATGCCAGCCGCGCCGCCATTCCTCGCCCATGGTCGGGTTCTGCGTGCAGCGCAGATGGCACGCCTCGTTGTTGGCCGCCCGGCAGATATTGCAGCCGATGCATTCGCGGATTTCGTCCTCGCGGCCTTCGCGGATCTTGGTCGGCAGGAACGGATCGGCGATCGAGGGCCGCGCCGCGCCGATGAAATCGGTGAATGCCGCGCCTGATCTGGCGACACCATGAGATCGGGCGAGGTGAAGCGCCCGACCGTCGACCACCGGCTTCGATGGTCATGCGATTTGACGAAGGAAATATATTCGTCCTGGTAGCCTTCCTCGCCGAAAACGCGCGCACTCTTGAAATCATTGCCGAGCGCTCCGGCGACATTCACGTCCCAAAGATCGGGCAATTCGGCGAGCATGGCCCATGATCTCGCGCGCCTCGCCATCGGCAGGTGATGCCGTGCGGCCCGTGCAGTTCATCGACCGCCATGCGTACCGCGACCGCCGCAGCTTGCCGCCGCGTCGCCTCGCGCGTCACCTCGATCATCTCGCGCAGCAGCCGCGCGCGGTTTTCGAGTCGAGCCGCCATATTCGTCGATGCGCCGGTTGGTGCGCGGCGACAGGAACTGGAAGGGCAGATAGTCGTGGCCGGCATAGACATAGACGATGTCAAAGCCGGCCTTGACCGCGCGTTCCGCGGCGAGCCTCTGCCAGTCGCGGAAAGCGGCGATGTCGGCCTTGTCCATGGCGCGCGCGCCCATCGGCTGAACGAATTTGGCGCGCTGGCCCGAAGGCGACAGCATCGGCTCGCGGGTCAGCCGGTTATTGGCGTGGAAGCCGCCATGCCAGAGCTCGACCGCGGCGAGGCTGCCATGGGCATGGACGGCATCGGCGATCTTGGCGAGCGCCTGGACATCGTCTTCGTCCCACAGGGTCAAATAGCCATAAGGGAAATCATCAGACGACGGATGAATGGAGCAGTATTCGGTGCAGACCACGCCCCAGCCGCCTTCGGCCTTGATGCCGCGCAGGGCCGCGCGAGGCTTTCGGCGCGCGCCAGCCCATGCCGGTTGCATGCGGCGTCTGGTAGAAGCGGTTCGGCGCGGTGACCGGGCCGATCTTCATCTCCTGGAACAGGATATCGTAGCGGGGATTGCGCATGTCTTTCCTTGTTGAACGTTTGTACAATAAGGAATGCACCCCGCGCAAGCCGATCCTCTCCCTTGCCCTTCACTTTGTCATTGCCGGGCTTGTCCCGGCAATCCATCATGCAGGAACAGAATGGGAGGCCGCATCAATGTCGCCAGTGAAATGGGGAATCATCTCGACCGCCAAGATCGGCACCGAGAAAGTCATTCCCGGCATGCTCAAGAGCAAGCATCTCGAAGTCGTCGCCATCGCGTCTCGCGACTTGAAGACCGCCAAGGCCGCGGCCAAGAAGCTCGGCATTCCGAAAGCCTATGGCTCTTACGAGGAGCTTCTCGCCGATCCCGAGATCGAGGCGGTCTATAACCCGCTGCCCAATCATCTCCACGTGCCGTTGACCTTGAAAGCCGCCGCCGCCGGCAAGCATGTCTTGTGCGAAAAGCCGATCGCCATCACCGCCAAGGAAGCGCAGAAGCTCAAGAAGGTGAAGCGCGGCATGCATGTCGCCGAGGCCTTCATGGTCCGCCACAATCCGCAATGGATCGAAGTCAAGGAGCGGGTCAAGAAGGGCGAGATCGGCACGGTGCGGGCGATCCAGGTCTTCTTCACCTATTACCTCGACGATCCCTCGAACATCCGCAACATGGCGAAGATCGGCGGCGGCGGCATGCTCGATATCGGTTGCTACCCGATCACCGTCGCACGCTTCGTTTTTGATGCCGAGCCGAAGCGCGTCATCGCGCTCATCGATCGCGATCCCAAATTCAAGACCGACCGGCACCGCCAGCGGCATTGCCGATTTCGGCAATGGAAGGCAACTGACCTTCACCGTCTCGACGCAGACCGCACCCTATCAGCGCGCCCATATTGGCGGCACGAAAGGCCGCATCGAGGTCGAAATCCCGTTCAACGCACCCCCCGACGTGCCCAACCGGCTATTCATCCAGGGCATGGAAATGAACAAGGGCCAGTGGCGCGAATTGCCGGTGAGCGACCAGTACCAGATGCAGGCGGAAGCCTTCGGCCGCGTCATCCGCAAACAGGATAAGCTCAAGCATGGCGTCGATGATGCGATCCAGAACATGAAAATCCTCGACGCCTTCTTCCGCTCCGCCAAGTCGGGGAAGTGGGAGAAGCCGTAATCTCCTTACGCGGGAACGGCCGAGAATCCACAACTAGGAATAGAAATCAACGCTGGGTGGCCTAGGAAGCCCGTACAGCGAGTTTCGGGCCTTCTCGGCCACCCCCCTAGCGGCCCACCCGGCGCAGGGGCTCTACGTCGTTCCTGGTTACGTTCTAAGGCCTGTCTGGCGGCCGAGGTCGCCTTACCGGCCCTACCCTTGGTTCCAGAGCCGCGCGGCACCCCTGACCCCGCTCTTTTCCCCATGGGCAGCCCGCGCCACCCGGACTTTGGCCTGCCCGGAGAAGGTGTAGGGGCGCGTCCGCGCGCCCAGTTCCTCGACCAGTTCGGGAAGCGACGACAATCCGCCCCCGACCACGAAAATATCGGGATCGAGCGTATTGACGAGGCTGGCGGTCACTCTTGCGAAACGATCGGCGAGGCGCTCCAAAGCAGCCTTGGCGGCACTCTCCCCGGCCCTCGCCCGTGCGACGATCTCGGCACCTTTGAGCGATGTCCCGTCACCGCGTTGTAGTCGCGGGCAAGGCCGGTGCCCGAGACATATTGCTCGACGCAGCCGGCTTTCCCGCAAAAGCACGGCAGCAACGGCCACTCCGTCTCGTTCGGCCAGGGCAAGGCGAGATGTCCGAATTCAGCGGCTTCGGCATTGGGGCCGGACCGCAATCTGCCGTCGATGACGAGTCCGCCGCCCAGCGCGGTGCCGATCGTGTAGAAGCAGACGACCGGATAGCCTGCCCCTGCGCCGTCGAAGGCTTCCGACAGCGCGAAGCAATTCGCGTCATTCTCGAGCTTCACCGGCAACGCGATGGCTTTGGCGAGATCGCCAGGCAATGGCCGGCCGTTGCAAAAGACCATGTTCGCATTGCGCCACAGGCCTGTCTCGGGCGAGGCCGAACCCGGCGCGCCGATGCCGACGGTGGCGTCCGGTCCTGCGACTTTCGCCGCCTCGCCGACAAGCGCCGCGACGGCCTCGATCAGCTTTGCATAATCGCCCGGCGTCGTGATCCGCCTTTCGAATTGCGATTGGCCTTCGGATGAGAGAACCAAGGCATCGATCTTGGTGCCGCCAATGTCGATGCCGATGCGCGACGGCATGGTCTCTCAAGTGCGCTTGTAGACATCATCATAGCGGATGATGTCGTCTTCGCCGAGATAGTCGCCGAATTGTACTTCGATCACCGCGACCTCGTCCTTGCCGAAATTCTCGAGCCGGTGCTTGGCGCCTTGCGGAATATCGATCGATTGCGCGCGCGTATATTCTTTGACGCTGTCATTGACAGTCACCGTCGCGGTGCCGTTCACCACCGTCCAGTGCTCGCCGCGGTGCTTATGGCTCTGCAGTGAGAGGCGCCCGCCCGGCTTTAACCACGATGCGCTTCACCTTGAAGCCCGGCTGCTCGTCGAGAACATGAAATGCCCCCCAGGGCCGTTCCTCGCTGTACATGGTTTGATACTCCGCGAACTCTCAATTGTCCCACTTCGGCGCCCAGCCCGACGGCGAGATCAAGCGCCGGTTGCCCATGCTCACTTGCGTGATCGCATCCATGTCGGCTTGCGACAGGACGAGATCGAGCGCCCGCAGATTGGACTGCGCATTCTCGCGCTTCGTCGTCATCGGGATCGCCACGACATCCTGCTGCATGATCCAGGCGAGCGCCACTTCCGAGGCTGGCCGCTTAAACGATAGCCGATCTCCTGGATGACCTTGTTCTTCATCGCTTCGCCGCGACCCAAGGGACAATAGGCCATCAACGCCATGCCAAGCCTTGCGGCTTCCGCCTTTACGCGCGCCTGATCGATCAAAGGATGAAACTCGACCTGGTTGGCGATGAGCGCATGGGCGGTGCGTGCTTGTGCCCGCTGCATCATCGCGATGGTGAAATTGCTCACCCCGATCGCCTTCGCGAAGCCGCGCTCCTTCGCTTCGATGAGGAGATCCACTGCCGTGTCGAAATGCTTGTCCGCGGGTGGCCAATGGATGAGGAGAAGGTCGACGGGGCCGCCAAGATGCGCGATCGACCGCTCGACCGAAGTAAGAAAGCGATCGGCGCCGATATTGCCCGGATCGACCTTGGTGACGATGTAAAGATCCTGACGCTGGATGCCGGAGCGTTGAAGCGCGCGGCCGACCTCGGCCTCGTTGCCATACATTTGCGCCGTGTCGACATGCCGGAAACCGAGTTCGAGGGCTGTTGCGATCGCCCGGTCGGCCTCATCGCTCGACAAGGGATAGGTGCCGAAGCCCAGGATCGGGATGCCGTTGACGCGCTTCATGGCAATGTCTGCGTGGTTGCGTTGGCGCCGTTATCGCGCGGCGCTGACATGCTGGCAACAGCAGGAGGCTAGTCGCCGACCTTCTCGTTTGGATAGACGCCCCACAGCATCGTTTGTTCTATCCAGCCTTCATAGCCGCTGACCGAGATCTGGCACCAGGTGCCGCTGCAATCCTCGATCTCGGCGACGACGCCCGAATTGACCTTGGCGATCAGCCCGCCTTCGAGACCTGCGGCGGAATACATCGGAATCGCATCGCCCTTTCGCCAGGGCGCCACCAATGCGGTACGCTTGCCAGCGAGCATGCTCTGATAGACCCAGCCCTCTTCGCCATCATTGTCGCGAATGCGCCGCCAATTCTCGAATTCGGCGACGATCTCGACCGGCAGGCCGCGGCGTTGGAACACCCAGGCGACCTGATGCTCGCTGGCCGGCCCGCGCCGGACATTGACCTTTTCGGCCTTGAGCGAAACGAAGCGCGGTAACGGCAATCCCGTGGCGCCGACCACCACATCCGGGCGTCCCAGCGAGGCAGTGATTTCGCCTGCCGCCGGTTCGGCGGTGGCGACACCCGAATTTCTCTTTGAAAACAACGCGTAGGCCGTGGCGAGAGCAATCGCGAGACAGCTCACAGCCATCGTCACGGAGCCGATCCGGCGCATGATCGACCGCGAATCACTCATTTGCGCTACCCCAAGGACCCACCCTTGTTCCCCGTCTCAAGCCGCTCCGCCAATCCCCTGAGCCGCCAGACCTCACCAAACCCTGCCACGCAAATGCGTCAACCCGATGGCTGCCGCATTCTTCCCGGCTAAGGCTGTACAGTCCGCCCGATCATGCCCTAGACACCGAAGCCAGTCTAGAAGAGCCTCAGGTAGTACCCAAGGCACCCATGGCCGAACCCTGGGCCTTCAGGGTTAAGGATGCGTCAAGAACGGCGGGCGAGGAAAACCCATGACCAAAAGAAAACCCCTGGTGATTGTCACCCGCAAATTGCCCGACGTTGTTGAGACCCGCATGCGCGAGCTGTTCAATACCAGGCTTAACGACGCCGACCAGCCGCTCTCGAAGGCAGAACTCGTCGAGGCCGTGAAGCAGGCCGAAGTCCTGGTTCCGACCGTCACCGACCGCATCGACAAGACGATCCTCGCCCAGGCCGGCGAGCAGTTGCAGCTGATCGCCAATTTCGGCAATGGCGTCGACAATATCGATGTCGAGACCGCGGTCGCCCGCGGTATTACCGTCACCAACACGCCGGGCGTGCTCACCGAAGACACTGCCGACATGACCATGGCCTTGATCCTTGCCGTTTCGCGCCGTCTGATCGAGGGTGCGCAGGTCATCGGCCCGGACAATACTTGGCAGGGTTGGTCGCCGACCTGGATGCTCGGCTCGCGCATCTGGGGCAAGCGTTTGGGCATCATCGGCATGGGGCGCATCGGTTCGGCGCTCGCCCGCCGCGCCAAGGCCTTCGGACTCCAGATCCACTATCACAACCGGAAGCCTGTCGCTTCCGTCCTCGAGGAAGAGCTTGAAGCGACCTATTGGGAAAGCCTCGACCAGATGCTCGCCCGCATGGACATCATCTCGGTCAACTGCCCGCACACCCCCGCGACCTATCATCTGCTCTCGGCACGGCGTCTCAAATTGCTGCGTCCCGTCGCCATCATCGTCAACACGGCGCGTGGCGAGATCATCGACGAGAACGCACTCGCGCGCATGCTGGAGGCGGGCGAGCTCGGCGGTGCCGGCCTCGATGTCTTCGAGCATGAACCAGCGGTCAATCCGCGGCTTCTCAAGTCGAAGCGCACCGTATTGTTGCCGCATATGAGTTCGGCGACCATCGAAGGTCGCATCGACATGGGCGAGAAGGTGATCATCAACATCAAGACCTGGGTCGACGGCCACAAGCCGCCCGACCGCGTCCTGCCTGCGATGCTTTAATACTTACGATCCCTGTCTCAATGCAAGGGCATTGGGAGAAAGAAGTACATTAGTCTCTCTTTTCCGGATCGGGATCAGCTTCGGTCCCGGCGGCAGGAGTATCGGGCGCCGTAGGTTCGGTTGGTGTCTCGGCTGGCGCATCAGACTCGGCCCTTGCTGCGGGCTCGACCTTCGCTTGCGTATGGATGCGTACGCGCTTCACCCGTCTCGGATCGGAATCGATGATCTCGAATTCGATACCGCTCGGATGCCGGATCAATTCGCCGCGCACCGGAACGCGCCCCGCCATCGAGAAGATCAGCCCGCCCAAAGTATCGGCGTCCTCCTCGCGCTCTTCGGGGAGGAAATCGACTTTCAGAAGCTTTTCGAGTTCCTCGATATCGACGCGGCCATCGGCGACATAGACGCCGTTCTCACCGCCTCGCACCAGGTTCTCATCGGTGTCGTGCTCATCCGAAATGTCGCCGACGATCTCCTCGACGAGGTCCTCGATCGATACCAATCCGTCCGTGCCGCCATACTCGTCGACGACGATGGCGAGATGGATATGGCTTGCCTGCATTTTGATGAGGAGTTCGGGCGCCGGCATCGAGGGCGGCACGAACAGAAGATCGCGCGTCAGTCCTGCCTGTTTGATGCCGAGCGACAATTCACCGCCGGTGAGCGAGAAGCCAGGCGCTGCGGGCTTGGCAGCCGCCGTCTTGCCGGTGCGTTTTTTCTGGCCGCTCCGTTGCGCCATCCAGCGCAAAAGATCCTTCACATGGATGAAGCCTGCGATGTCGTCGAGCGTCTCGTGATAGATCGGCACGCGGGAATGATTGGCGTCGATGAAGGTCTCGAGCAGGCTGCGGATATTCGCCGTATCCTCGAGCGCCACGATATCGGCCCGCGGCACCATCACATCTTCGACCCGCATGTCTGCGAATTCGATGATGTTGAGCATCATCGAGCGGGCTTCATCGGCAATCTGCGATTCGCCGTCGCTGCCGGAATGCGTGTCGATAACGTTTTGCAGGCTTTCCTGGAAGGAACTGTCGCGGCCCGCGCCGAAACGCTGTTTCAGTTGGTGCCACAAGCCCGAACGGCGCTGCGATCTGCCATTCGACGGCGGTTGCGAACTCACGAGCGCACCTCACTTGTGTAAGGATCGGCAATGCCGAGACCGGTCAAGATCGCGACCTCGTGCGCTTCCATGACTTGCGCCTCGGCATCGCTCATGTGATCGAAGCCGGCAAGATGAAGCAGGCCGTGGACGAGGAGATGGCTCGTATGGGCGGCAAGCGATTTCTCCTGCTCCTCCGCCTCGCGCGCCACCACGCCGAAGGCGAGCGCAATGTCGCCGAGATGCCGCGGCGCATCCGGTTCGGCAAATCTCGGCACCGAAGGAAAGGAAAGAACATTGGTCGGGCCTTGCTTGCCGCGCCAGGTGCGGTTGAGTTCGGCAACCGTTTCGTCATCGCTGAACAGGATCGTCGTCTCCAAGGGCTCGGCACCGAAATCGACACGGCGCACGCATTGATCGGCAATGCGTTGCGCTTGTGCGTCGAGATTGTCTATCGCCAGCCATGACGGATCGTCGATATCGATCGAAACCTTCATTTCGTCTTGGTGCTACGGTCGCTCGCAAGTTTGCGATCATAGGCCGCAACGATCCGCCCGACCAGTGCATGGCGAACGATGTCGGCGTTGGTGAAGGCGACATGGCCGATTCCGGTCACACCCTTCAACGTCGCGACTGCATCCGACAAGCCGGACTGCGTGCCGGGCGGCAGGTCGGCCTGTGTCGGGTCGCCGGTCACCACCATGCGGCTGTTTTCGCCAAGCCGCGTCAGAAACATCTTCATCTGCGGCGGCGTCGTATTCTGCGCTTCATCGAGAATGACGAAGGCCGAAGCCAAGGTTCGACCGCGCATGAAGGCAAGCGGCGCTATTTCGATCGCCCCTTCGGCAAGTCCTTTGGCGACGAGCGCGTGCGGCATGACATCGTAGAGTGCGTCATAAAGCGGCCGCAGATAGGGATCGATCTTCTCTTTCATATCGCCGGGAAGAAACCCTAATCGCTCGCCGGCTTCGACGGCGGGGCGCGACAGGATGATCCGGTCGATCTCGCCATTCATCAGGGCTTCCGCCGCGCAGGCGACCGCCAGATAGGTTTTGCCGGTGCCGGCCGGGCCGGTGCCGAAGACGAGTTCGTGGTGACGGATCGCCTCGACATAATCCTTCTGGGCCGGCGTTCTCGGAATGACGGTCTTGCGGCGCGTGCGCACCGCGGATTTGTCATGGGGAGCTTTCTCGCCAGCGGCGAGGCTCATGCGCACGGCGCCCTCGACGTCGCCGCGCTGGATATCATGGCCCTGGCGGGCGCGGTTGTAGAGCGAGGCAAGTACCGATCGGGCGCTGGCGCAGGCTTCCTCCGAGCCCCTGACCGCCACGCGATTGCCGCGCGGCGTGAGAGCGACGCCGAGTTTGTTCTCGATGAGCGCCAAATGCTCGTCATGCTCGCCGAAGACCGAGGCGAGCAGGCGATTGTCATCGAAGGTGAGGGTGAGAAGGTCTTGGGTGTTGGGATTGCGCCCGGCCTTGGCGCCGGCAAGCTCATGCAAGCTGACTTTGGGATTTAAAGGGCTGCTGCTCCTTCTGTTGCCGCCCGGCGCCGGAGACGAGAATCATCGTCCCTGGCTCGAATATGGGCTGAAAGGCCGTTGGGGCCAACCGTCTCGATCTCGGCTTCAACAATATCGCCAATGGCGTGGCCGAGGGCTTCGGCATGCACCGCCTGGAGATAGGGGGAGCGCCCGCCAAGCTGGCCCGGACGCCGTCCTGTCTTCTCCAGGAGAATGCTCATGCGCCGGCCGATGCAGGCCTGGTTGAAATCCATGCGCTGGCGATCGAGCAGCGACTGGAGGCGGGCCAATCTCTCGGCCTTCACGGGCTCCGGCACTTGACCGGCATGCCGGCGGCGGGCGTGCCCGGACGCGGCGAATATTTGAACGAGAAGGCGCGCGGCATAACCGACTCGCGGATCAGATCGAGCGTATCCTCGAAATCCTTGTCGGTCTCGCCGGGAAGCCGACGATGAAATCACCGGAAAGCGCCAGGTCGGGCGCGTGCCGCACCTATGCGGTCGATCAGGTCGAAATAGGCTTGCCGCATCGTGCCTGCGGTTCATGGCGCGCAAAATGCTGGTCGCGAGCCGGACTGCACCGGCAGGTGCAGATAAGGCATGACTTCGGGCTGTCGCCGTGCGCGTCGATCAGGTCCTGACCCATGTCGTGCGGATGGGAGGTCATGTAGCGAAGGCGATCGATAGCCTCGATATCGGCCAGGGCGTACATGAGCTTCGCCAGCGAAACGGCTCGCCCCTCGTCATCGAGGCCGCTGATAGGCATTGACGTTCTGGCCGAGAAGCGTGATTTCGCGCACGCCCTTGGCGGCGAGCTTTCGCGCTTCGTCAACGATCTGGCGGACCGGGACGCGAAAATTCGGCGCCGCGCGTATAGGGCACCACACAGAAGGTGCAGAACTTGTCGCAGCCTTCCTGCACGGTGAGGAAGGCGGTCACCGGGCCGGGCCGGCGCGGGCCGGCCGTCAAAGCGCGTCGAACTTGGCTTCGGCGCGAAATCGGTCGACCAGGCCCGCTTCGCCGCTTCGAGCGCTTGCGAGCAGTTCCGGCAGCTGGTGATAGGCCTGCGGGCCGACGACCAGATCGACCGCCGGGGCGCGGCGGATGATTTCCTGGCCTTCGGCCTGGGCGACGCAGCCGGCGACGGCGATGGTCATGCTGGCCCTCGCCACGCGCTTCGTTTTCTTCAGCGCAGCGCGCAGGCGGCCGATCTCGGAATAGACCTTCTCGGCGGCTTTTTCGCGGATATGGCAGGTATTGAGCAGGACGAGATCGGCCTCCTCAGGCCTTCCGTCGTCGACATAGCCTAGCGGCGCCAGGATATCGACCATGCGCTCGCTGTCATAGACGTTCATCTGACAGCCATAGGTCTTGATGAACAGTTTTTTGCCGGTGGGCGTCCTCATTTCTAGCTCTGGTCTAGCCGATTTCCTGGTGGCTGTGAACCGGCCTCCCCAACCTTGCCGTTAAGCGCCGCAATTAACCCTTTCCTAACGACATCCTCGGCCTTGCGGGCCAGCACCTTGCGTCCGCCCTCGGCCGAAACCGTCATCGGCGGGTGGAATATGACCGTGACCTCGATCGGCCCCGTGACCAGCGCCTCCCAGAGATGGCCCGGCAATTCCATGTCGCCATACCAGGCGTAAAATGGCCGCCGCCGCCGCGTCATCGGCAGGCCCCAATGGCCGTCATAGGCGAGCGTCACCGGCTGCACGATGAGGCCGTCGGTCTCGGCACTGGCAAAGAATGAACTGCGGAACGGCAATACGCGATTGCCGTCGGTCGATGTCCCTTCGGCAAAGAGCACGAGCGTGTCGCCGGCCTTGAGCCGCTCCTGGATTTCATCGCGCGACTCGCCCGTGGTATGACGGCGCTCACGATTGACGAAGACACTGCGCTGCAATCGCGCCAGGCTTCCGAAAATGCCCCAGCCCGAGACCTCCTGCTTGGCGATGAAGGAGACCGGGAGTGCGGCGCTCAACACCGGGATGTCGAGCCATGAGACATGATTGGCGGCGATGAGACACGCCTGGTCCGGCCGCTCCCCGACGCATTTGACCTTGAGGCCTATGATACTTGCAACCTGACGGTGATACCAATGCGGGAAGGTACGCGCATGGCGTGAGCCCGTCGCAACCAGGAGTTTCTGCACCGGCATGAGCGGAAGTGTGAGGACAGCGCAGCGTGCGAGGATCGATGCCGCGCGCAAAGTACTCAAGCCGGAATCTCCTTGCGCATGATCGCTGCATCCTCGCGCCGCCCATCGGCATGCTGGTAATAATCGCGCCGGCGCCCGACCCAAGCAAAGCCGAATTTGCGATAGAGCCCGAGCGCCGCATCATTCGAATCGGCAACCTCGATCAGGAGCCGCGCGGTCTTCTGCTGGCCGAGCAACTCGACCGCGGCATCGATCAATTGTGCACCGATCCCCCGCCGGCGCGAATCCGGTCGCGTGCCGATGCTGATGATTTCGGCTTCATCGCCGGCAATTCGCAGGAGCAGAAAGCCCAGGGCCTCGCCTTTCTGCTGCGCCATGACGCAAAAGGCGCCGGGCATGGCAAGGAGCCGTGCGATGTCGGCGATACCCCAGGCAATTTCGAAACAGGCGCCGTGAAGTTCAGATAGGCGCGCCGCGTCGTCGCCTTGCGCCAGGGCGATGTCGACTTGGACGCGCGGTCGCTTGGCATAGGATTCAGCGAGATAAAGCGGTCGCAGCGGCATCGCATCGGGATGCGCGGCGATGAAAAGCGGCGCGAAATTCGCAGCAATGGGGATGTCGGATTCGGTGCGCGGTGTGAGATCGTCGCGATGGGCCATGGCGATGAGCGCTGCCTTGGCGCCGCCCATGACGGCGAGAGGGCCTTCGGGCAGCAAGTATGGGGCGTCTTCGAGCGCGATACGCCGCGGTGCGAGCAGCATTTCCTTTCCGCCATAGACGCCAAAATAGATGTGCCCTTGCCGCGCATCGGTCGCGACCACGACTGGCTCTGATACGTGGCCGGCATTGGCGGCGATCGCCTTCAAAGTATCAACGCCGATGACCGGCTTGTTCAGGGTCAGGGCCAGTCCCTTCGCGCAGGCGAGCCCAATGCGGATGCCGGTGAAGGTGCCGGGGCCAAGCGTGACGCCGATGCGATCGAGTTTCGCGGGCGATACGTCCGCTTCCGCCATGACATCGCGCAGCATCGGCGCGATTTCTCGGCCTGGCCACGCTCCATGCGCTCAAAACGATGTGACAACACGCCACGCGCGTCATCGAAGATTGCAGCCGAACAGGAATCGAGACTGCAATCGAGAGCAAGGATGATCATGGACGCCGGGCGCTCACGCCCTGGTTAGACGGGACGGACTTCGCTCACTTCCGGAATGAAGTGGCGCAGCAGGTTCTCGATGCCGTGCTTGAGCGTTGCGGTCGAACTCGGGCAACCGGAGCAGGAGCCCTTCATGTTGAGGAACACGACGCCATCGCGAAAGCCCTGGAAAGTGATGTCGCCGCCATCCTGGGCGACAGCCGGCCGGACCCGGCGTGTCGAGCAGATCCTTGATCGTCTTGACGATTTCCGTGTCGGCCTCATCGAAGTCTTCGTCGGCAGCTGGACTCCGCGGTGCCTCGTCGACCAGCACCGGCGCGCCGGACATGTAGTGTTCCATGATGACGCCGAGAATGGCTGGCTTCAGATGCTGCCATTCGCCGTCGTCCTTGCGTGACCGTGATGAAATCCTGCCCAGAAACACGCCCGAAACGCCAGCGATAGCAAACAGCCGCTGAGCCAGGGGCGAGTTCGGCTGCGTCGACTGGCGCGGAAATCGAGGGGACCGCCGGGCATCACCGGCTTGCCCGGAATGAATTCAAGGTCGCAGGGTTAGGCGTGGCTTCGGTCTGAATGAACATGTGTAATGCCTTTTCGACTTGGGTAATACACCAGATATGGCGTCAGTCTTGAGAATGCAATTTCAAAGTGTTCCGGCAGCCGACCCGATCCCGGCATCAAGCGCGACGAAGCCGACGATCTTCTTGACCTCGTCGATAGATCGGGCGGCGCAATGGCCTCGGCCCGGGCGGCCCCGTCGGCAACCATGATCGATCTGCACAGGATCCGCCGGCAAGCCGTTTCATCTCCGCGCCGATCGGACCGAGTTTGTCACCGCAAGGTCGACCAGCGCATTCTTGAAGGCCGAAAACTGGCCGCCGCCCATACTCCCTCAGAACCTGGCTCCACGGTCTGGCCGGAAAGGGCGGCATAGATCCCGAGCCAGATTGTCGCTTCGGGTCGCTCTGTCCAGACCCTCGGCCTCGCTGGGCAAGGCTCGGGATCGGTCTTGGCCTTGCTGATCTTCTTGGCGATCGTGTCGGCATCGTCGGTCAGGTTGATGCGCGACAGGTCTGAAGGGTCGGATTTGGACATCTTCTTGGTGCCGTCGCGCAACGACATGACGCGCGTCGCGGGTCCGGTGATAAGCGGTTCGGGCAGCGGGAAGAAGCCGTCCTCGAAAGCCCGCTTCGGCGATGCCCTCGGCAAAGTCGATGTTGAATTTCTGGGCGATGTCGCGCGGCCAGTTCCAGATGCTGCTTCTGGTCCTCGCCCACCGGCACATGCGTGGCGTGATAGGCGAGGATATCGGCGGCCATGAGATTGGGATAGACGTAAAGCCCGACGGAGGCGTTCTCCTTGTCCTTGCCGGCCTTTTCCTTGAACTGCGTCATGCGGTTGAGCCAGCCCATGCGGGCGACGCAATTGAGACCCAGGCGAGCTCGGCGTGCTCGGCACCTGGCTCTGGTTGAAGATGATGCTGCTTCTTGGGATCGATGCCGCAGGCGATATAGGCCGCCGTTACGTCGCGGGTATTGCGCGGCGCAGTTCCTTCGGGCTCCATGCCACAACGGTGATCGGCGTGCAGGTCGACGACGCAATAGATGCATTCATGGCTGTCCTGCATGTCGGATCCAAGTTGCTTGATGGCGCCCAGATAATTGCCGAGATGCAGATTGCCGGTCGGCTGCATGCCGGAAAAACACGCTGCTGGAACGGAGACGGTCATCGTCCTTGCAATCCTCATATGGCGGAGCGGGTTTATGCCCGCAAAATGGCACTAAGTGCAAGGCCTCAGGCGGGCGACAAAACCTAGCGCCGGACCATCTTCGTGAATTCGGCCCAGCGCATGGCCTGGGTCAAATGGGCAAGGGTGAAGTAGAGCCAAGACCCGAGGACAACGAGCCGAGAAGGCGCCAGCGCCCTGAGCATCAAAGGATGCGCCGGCGGCGAAAAGTCGGCCGCATGGCTACAAGCCTGCAAACGAGGACGCGCACCCATGACCGACGCTCGAAGGCAGGATGCGCGGCAGAGCGCTTGCGGAGCGTTCATCAGGCGCGTAGTGACCGCGCCGCTCAAGGTCGAGCACAGCAGGACTCGCATTGACCCAGGCGGCGATGGCGGTCGCCAGCGCGATTCCGACATGGCCAATGTAGCGGGACAACAAGAAGACTCATCGCGACATTCACGGTGACCGAGAGCATCGCAAACATCATCGGCCGCTGGGTGTCCTCGCGCGCGAAAAAGCCCGGTGAGAAAATCTTGTTCATGGAGAAGGCGGGAAGGCCCAAGCGCGAAGGCGGCAAGCGCAGTGGCGGTCGCGACCGCATCGGCTTCGGTGAAGACGCCATGCTCGAAACAGCGTTGACGATCGGCAATGGCGATGACGATCAAGCGCGACCGTCGCCGGCACGCGTGAGGAAGATGGCGAGCTCGAGAGCGCGATTCTGGCGCTAGCAGCGCGCCCCGTCTCGTCATCGGCGCGCAAGCGCCGCGCCATATCGGGCAGCAGCACCACGCCGATCGCAACGCCGACGACGCCCAGCGGCAATTGATAGATGCGATCGGCGTAATAGAGATAGGAGACGGCGCGGTCGATGGTGGTGGCGATCATCGTCGCGATCAGGAGGTTGACTTGCGTGATGCCGCCGGCAACGATGCCGGGAATGCCGAGCTTCACCAGGCGCACGACATCGGCATTGATGTGCGGCCAGCGCAATCGGAGACCGAATGCCGGCGCGCCGGCAGGCGATCGTCAGCAAGAGAAATTGCGCGACGCCTGCGACGCAGACGCCCCAGACCAGCGCATAGCCGGTCGTCGGCCGGATCGCCCCAGCCCGCGCCACTCGACGATCGCAACGTCGCGATCATCACGAGATTGAGCAGGATGGGTGCGGCCGCCGCGGCGGCGAAACGCCTGCAGGCTGTTGAGCACCCCGCTCTGCAGGGCGGTGAGCGACATGAAGAGGAGATAGGGAAAGGCGATCCGCGTCATCGTGCACCGAGAGATCGAAGTTCTCGCGGATCATCCGCAAAGCCCGGCGCAATCACATACATGAGGAGCGGCATGGCGATCTCGGCGACCGCCGTGAAGACGCAGCAGCCAGGCGAACAACACCGCATAGACGTCCTCGGCGAAGCGCTTGCGCTCCGCCTCGCCGCCTGGTCCAGGCGCTTCGCGAACAGCGGCACGAAGGCCGAATTGAAGGCGCCTTCGGCAAACAGAGCTGCGGAACAAATTGGGAAAGCGGAAAGCGACGACGAAGGCTTGCGCGACGGGGCCGGTGCCGACCACCGAGGCGATCATCATGTCGCGAATAAAGCCGAGGTCGCGGCTGACGAGCGTGATAGCCGCCGACCGTCGCTGCCGATCTGAAAAGAGACATGGGTTACTTGTGCTCTAGGCGGGCGATGGCGCTGTTTCACAAGCGGTCACGAGGCTTGCGACCTTGGCAGTCGGGGCGAGCGCCGCTCGTCAATGCCTTCTCGATCTGCTTCTGCCGGTTGTGCGCTGGTGATTTTCCCGCCGGTGAGATCGGTGACGTAGAACACGTCGACCGCCTTTTCGCCAAAGGTGGTGATATGGGCCGAGGCGATATTGAGGTTCAGGCCGAAAAGCGCTTCGGTGAGATCATGGAGAAGCCCGATGCGGTCGAGGCCGTTGATCTCGATCACCGTGTAGCGGTTGGACGAATCGTTGTCGATGATGACGCGCGGCTCGACCGAAAAGGCCTTGATGCGGCTTTGCGGGCGCTGCAACCGAGCGCACCAGTTCGCGCAGGCGCAATTCGCCGCGCAGCGCCGGCCGATGCAGATCGGCGACGCGTTCCGCCCGCCTGATCTCGTCATCATCGGTCCTGGAATTCGCGCTGGATGAGGATCGTGTCGAGCGCCATGCCGTCGGCCGTGGTGAAGATCTGGGCGCCCGCGATATTGGCGCCCGCTGCGGCGCAGGCGCCGGTGATCAGCGCCAGCAGCCGCGGATGGTCGGGCGTGTAGATGGTAAGCTCGGTGATCGCGGTGAAGGCATCGGTATGGACGGCGGTGGCGACGGCTGCTGCGCTGCCGCCGCATTGGCCATGAGTTCGTCGTGGGTGAGCTGGCGCTCGGTTTCAACGGTCAGCCAATAGGCATCGTAATGGCGCGACGCAGGCCTTGCGGCTGCGCCTCGTTCCAAGTCGGGCAATGCCGGCAAAGAACTTGGCCTGCGCCTCGGCGACGCGCTCCTTGCGCGACACGCTGCGTATGGCCGCCGCGAGAGAACGGGCTCGGCCTCGAAATAGAGCGTGCGCAGGAGCTGGCCCTTCCAGCCGTTCCACACGCCGGGGCCCACGGCGCGAATATCGGCAACGGTCAGGATCGAGCAGGAGCTTCAGCCGTTCGGGGCTCTGCACGATATGCGGCAAAATCGAGAATGGTCTTGAAGTCGTTGAGATCGCGCATCTGCGCGGTCTCGCTCATCAGCAGATGATGCTGGATGAGCCAGGCGCAGGTTTCGGTTTCGGCCGGCGACAGCCCGAGGCGCGGCCCGAGCGTCCGGGCAATCTCTCGCACCGGCTATGCGAATGATCCTCGTCTGCGGCCCTTGGCGATGTCATGCAGGAAGTACCGCGACATAGAGAGCGCGCCGGCTGGTGAGCGTCGGGAAGATCTTGGTCGACAAGGGATGTTCGTCCGGCCAAGCGCGCCGCGCTCGATCTCGGCGAGACATGCCGACAGTGCGGATCAGATGCTCGTCCACTGTATAGTGGTGGTACATGTTGAACTGCATGAGCGCGACGATGCGGCCGAATTCCGGGATGAAGCGGCCGAGCACGCCGGCTTCGTTCATGAGCCGCAGAATGGTTTCGGGATCGCGGCTCTCGGTGAGGAGATCGAGAAACGATCGGTTGGCTTCCGGATTGGCGCAGAGCGCCTTGTCGATCAATGGCAGTGAGCGAGCGCACCAGCTTGAGCGCATCGGGATGGATTTCGACATCCTTGCGATTCGGCGATGGCGAAAAGCCGCAGCAGGTTGACCGGATCGCGCGCAAAGACCTGAGTCGTCTGAGATGCCGAGCCGGCCGCCCTCGATGCGGAAGCCGGCATGGCCGGCAACATCGACATTGCGGCGCGGCGCGAAGCGGCTGAAGACACGCGCCAAGGTCGGCGCGGATTTCATCTCCTTGGCTTCGAGGCTGGCGCAGAGGATCCGCGTCAGGTCGCCGACTTCCTTGGCGATCAGGAAGTAATGCTTCATGAAGCGCTCGACATGGCGCAATCCGCCATGCGCCTTGTAGCCGAGGAGTTCGGCAAGTTCCGGCTGCTTGTCGAAGCTCAGGCGATCATCGCCGCGTCCCGATAGTGAAATGCAGGTGGCAGCGCACCGCCCACAGGAAGTCTTCGCACTTCTTGAAAGTGGCGAGTTCTTCTCGCGTGAACGCACCCTTGACCGCCAGTTCTTCGGGGGAATTCACGGCGTAGATGAACTTGGCGATCCAGAAAAGCGTATGGAGATCGCGCAAGCCGCCCTTGCCGTCCTTTACGTCGGGCTCGACCAGATAGCGGCTGGCGCCCGACTTGTGATGGCGCTCGTCGCGCTCGCCGAGCTTGCTGGCGATGAAGGATTTCGCACCGCCGGCAACGATATCCTTGCGAAAGCGTACTGTCAGTTCGTCGAAGAGCGCCTTGTCGCCGCAAATGAAGCGCGCTTCGAGAATGGATGTGAGGATCGTGTTGTCGGTCTTGGCGAGCCTGATGCATTCATCGACGGAGCGCGTCGCATGGCCGACCTTCAGACGCGCATCCCACAGCGAATAGAGTACGAATTCGACGATGCTCTCGCTCCACCCCGTCTGCTTGTAGGGGAGGAGAAAGAGCAGATCGACATCGGAGCCCGGCGCCAATGTGCCGCGCCCATAGCCGCCGACCGCAACGATGGCGATGCGCTCGGCCTCGGATGGATTGGGCGAACGATAGAGCGTGCCGCGCGCGAATTCGAACAGCGCCTCGATGATCTCGTCCTGGCGCTCGGAAAGAAACATGGCGCAATGCGTGCCGCGCCCGTCGCGCATCAGATTGCTTTCGGCCTCGAGCCGCGCCTGCGCCAATTCGGCTTTGACCAGTTCGACCACCTGCTTGCGCGGATTGGAGGTCGACGCGGTGCGGTCGAACGGCAATTCGCGCAATCGCTGCCGGAGGCTGGAGGCCGCCTCGCTCGGTCCGCCGTGGCTGGCGATGGCTTGTTTGTTCACGTGGCTTTGCCTGTCAGGGCCTTCAATTCATAAATAAGCGCCAGAGCTTCCCGAGGCGTTAATTCATCGGGGAGGACCTGGCCAAGCCTTTCCTCGGCCTTACTCTTGGCCGCCGGTCTGGCGCCGCTCTCTGGCCGCATGGCGGAGAATAATGGCAGATCGTCGGCAAGCGCCTGATGGGTTGCCGAATGTTCGCTCTTTTCGAGAAGATCCAGCACTTCCCGCGCCCTACCGACCACAGCGGGGGGCAGGCCTGCGAGCTTCGCCACCTGGATGCCGTAGGAGCGATCCGCCACGCCCGCCACCACCTCATGCAGGAAAATGACGTCGCCATTCCATTCGCGCACTTTCACCGTCGCGTTTGCAAGGTGCGTAAGCCGTCCGGCGAGTGCGGTCAGTTCGTGGTAGTGTGTGGCGAAGAGCGCCCGGCACTTATTGACCTCATGCAGATGCTCGACACTCGCCCAGGCGATCGACAGCCCGTCGAATGTTGCCGTGCCGCGCCCGATCTCGTCGAGGATGACGAAGGAGCGTTCGCTCGCTTGATTGAGGATGGCGGCGGTCTCGACCATCTCGACCATGAAAGTCGATCGCCCGCGGGCAAGATCATCGGCCGCGCCGACACGGCTGAACAGCCGGTCGATCACGCCGATCCTGGCCGCGCTCGCAGGCACGAAGGAGCCCATTTGCGCGAGCACGACGATCAGGGCGTTCTGGCGCAGGAAGGTCGACTTGCCGGCCATGTTGGGGCCGGTGAGCAGCCAGATGTTCCGCCCCTCCTTGGTGAGGTCGCAATCATTGGCGATGAAGGCGCCATCGCCTTTCGCGCCAAGCGCCTGTTCGACCATCGGATGGCGGCCATCCTTGATTGCGAAGTCGCGCGAAAGATCGATCTGCGGACGCACATAGCGGCGCGTCTCGGCGAGTTCGGCCAGCCCCGCCGCGACGTCGAGACGCGCCAAGGCGCCGGCGATCTGCGATATCGATCGCGAAGCGGCTTCGACTTCGGCGCAGAGTTTTCCGAAGACGTCCTGCTCAATGGCGAGTGCGCGTTGGGCTGCGGCAGCGATCCGCTGTTCGAGCGATGAGAGTTCAAGCGTCGTGAAGCGCATTGCGTCCGCCACCGTCTGGCGGTGGATGAAGTCGCTCGCATGCGCGGGCGACTGCAGGATTGCTGCATTCTGCGCCGAGACCTCGATGAAATAGCCGATGACGTTATTATGCTTGAGCTTGAGCGACTTGACGCCGGTCTTGGCAGCATAGTCGCTTTGCAGCCCGGCGATCACCTTGCGCGTATCGTCGCGCAAAGCCCGATGTTCATCGAGATCACCCAGATATCCGTGGCGGACGAAGCCGCCATCGCGCGCCAGCAAAGGCAGTTCATCCAGGAGTGCATCGCTGAGATGCCCGGCGAGCGTGCCTGGCACAGTATTGAGATCGGCGAGTATCCGCGTAAGGCCTTCGGGATAGGCAAGGCTTTGCGTGGGTTCGCGCAGGATCGCGGCGATGTCTTTCGCACCGGCAAGCCCGGCCCTGAGGGAGCCCAGGTCACGCGGGCCGCCGCGCCCGACCGAAAGCCGCGCCAATGCACGTTCGCTGTCGGGCAGGCTGCGCAACGCGACGCGCAGGCGTTGGCGCAAATCGCGTGTTTCGACGAGATAGGCAACCTCGTCCAGCCGCGCGTTGATGAGGGCAGGATCGGCGAGCGGATTGGCGAGGCGATCCGCGATCAAGCGCCCGCCTGCAGCGGTGATCGTCAGGTCGACCGCGCTGAGAAGGCTGCCGTGTTTGTCGCCCGAAAGCGTGCGCGTGAGTTCGAGATTGTTGCGTGTCGCGGCATCGATCAGCATTGCCGCATTGGCCGCTTCGCGCCGCGGCGGTCGCAGCAACGGCGTGCGACCGACCTGCGTCAGAAGCACGTAATCGATGAGCCCGCCAAGGGCCGCGATCTCCGCCCGACTGAAATTGCCGTAGGCATCGAGCGACGCGACGGCAAAGTGCTCGGCAAGGCGGCGCTCGCCGGCAAGGCTGTCGAAGCGGCTCGCCGGCAATGGCGTCGTGACAACGCCGCTCTGCCGCAGGGCTTCGCTCACAGTACTATCGGCAAGCAGCGTGTCTGCAACGATAATCTCGCTCGGCGCGAGCCGCGCTATATCGGCGGCGAGCCGCTCGGGCCCGCTGCTCATCGCAGCGACCTCGCCGGAAGAAATATCGCTCCAGGCAAGGGCGAGTTCGCCATCGCCCTTCACGCGCGCCAGTGCGGCGAGGTAGTTATTCTGCCGTGCTTCGAGGAGTGAATCCTCGGTGAGAGTCCCCGGCGTCACGAGCCTTACGACATCGCGGCGAACCACCGATTTCGAACCGCGTTTTTTTGCAAGTGCGGGATCTTCCATCTGCTCGCAGACCGCGACGCGATGTCCCTGGCGGATCAGGCGTCTGCAGATAGCCGTCTGCCGCATGGACCGGCACGCCGCACATCGGAATGTCTTCGCCCTGGTGGCGCCCGCGCTTGGTGAGCGCAATGCCGAGCGCCGCCGCCGCGATCTCCGCATCGGCGAAGAACATCTCGTAGAAATCGCCCATGCGATAGAACAGCAGGTAGCCGGGATTGAGCGCCTTGATCTCGTGATATTGCTGCATCATCGGCGTGGCACGCTGGTCGCCCGCCGCAAGCCCCTCTTCGATCGCCCGCACCTCGTTCATGCCGCCTGTTTAGCGCATCTAAGGCCAAAGGGTAGCGGCTTCGGCAAGGCCCGCGTCAACGGGCTTGAGCGCGGCGCCGCCACTGTCTAACCTGCCTTTCCGGCCCTGAAGGTCGGCTCGAGAGTGGGATTTTATGAGTATCGACAAACGGCCGAAGCGTCCGACCTTCACCGAACAGGAAGCACTGCTTTTCCATCAGCGCGGCAAGCCCGGCAAGCTTGAGATCAATCCGACCAAGCCCATGGCGACGCAGCGCGACCTATCGCTTGCCTATAGCCCGGGCGTGGCGGTGCCGGTACGGAAGATCGCCGAAAATCCCGATACGGCCTATGATTATACGACCAAGGGCAATCTCGTCGCGGTGATCTCCAACGGCACTGCGATCCTGGGGCTTCGGCGATCTGGGGGCGCTTGCCTCCAAGCCGGTGATGGAAGGCAAGGCCGTGCTCTTCAAGCGCTTCGCCGATGTCGATTCCATCGATCTTGAGATCGACACCCGCGACGTCGATGAATTTGTCGGAGCGGTGCGCTATCTGGGGCCATCCTTCGGCGGCATCAATCTCGAAGACATCAAGGCGCCCGACTGCTTCATCATCGAGCAACGCCTGCGCGAATTGATGGACATTCCGGTCTTCCATGACGACCAGCACGGCACCGCTATCATCGCGACCGCCGGTCTCATCAATGCGCTCGAAATCACCAATCGCAATCTCAAGTCGGTGAAGCTCGTCTGCAATGGCGCAGGCGCGGCGGCCATCGCCTGCGTCGAACTCATCAAGTCGATGGGAATGCCGGGGGAGAACATCATTCTCGCCGATTCCAAGGGTGTCATCTACAAGGGTCGCACCGATGGCATGAACCAATGGAAGTCGGCCCATGCGGTCGAGACCAAGGCGCGCAGCCTGGCCGATGCGCTCGAAGGCGCGGATATCTTCCTCGGCCTCTCTGTCGCTGGTGCTCTCACGCCTGCAATGGTCAAGAACATGGCGGCAAATCCGATCATCTTCGCCATGGCCAATCCCGATCCCGAGATCACGCCCGAAGATGCCGCAAGCATAAGGAGCGACGTCATCATCGCCACCGGGCGGTCCGACTATCCCAACCAGATCAACAATGTTCTGGGCTTTCCCTATATTTTCAGGGGCGCGCTCGATGTCCGCGCCCGCACCATCAACGACGAGATGAAGATCGCCGCCGCCCGCGCCTTGGCTGCGCTTGCGCGCGAGGACGTGCCCGATGAAGTCGCCGCCGCCTATTCCGGAACGCGCCTGCAATTCGGTCCGGGCTATTTGATTCCGGTACCTTTCGATCCGCGGCTCATTTCGCGCATTCCGGTGGCGGTCGCCAAGGCGGCGATGGAATCGGGCGTTGCGAGGAAGCATATTTCCGATCTCGACGACTATGCGGCGCAACTCTCCGCACGTCTCGATCCGATCGCCGGCACCTTGCAGAACATCTATGGCCAGGTGCGCGTCAAGCCGCGGCGCGTGGTCTTTGCCGAGGGCGAGGAAGATCGCATGATCCGCGCCGCCAACAGCTTTGCCAATAACGGGCTGGGCACCGCGGTGTTGATCGGCCGCGAGGACCACATCCAGACGACGCTCGCCGCCAATCGGCTTGAGCTCCACGACAATGTCGAGATCCTCAATGCGCGCATTTCCGAGCGCAACATCGATTACGCCAATTTTCTCTATGAGCGCCTGCAGCGCGACGGCTTTCTTTTCCGCGATTGCCAGCGTCTCGTCAATCAGGACCGCAATGTCTTCGCTGCCTGCATGGTGGCGCTCGGCGATGCCGATGCCCTGGTGACGGGATTGACGCGCAATTTCTCGATCGCGCTCGATAATGTCAGGCGTGCCATCGACGAGCGTCCCGGCCACCGCCCGATCGGCGTGTCGATGGCCTTGGTGCGCGGCCGCACGGTCTTCATCGCCGATACCTCGATCCATGAATTGCCGACTTCCGAGGAGTTGGCCGATATCGCGCAGGAGGCGGCGGGCGTGGCGCGTCGCTTCGGCTATGAGCCGCGCGTCGCCTTCCTGTCCTACTCGACCTTCGGCTATCCGCGCGGCGAGCGCGCCGAATATGTGCGAAAGGCGGTCGCCGTTCTCGACCAGCGCGATGTCGATTTCGAGTATGACGGCGAGATGGCCGCAGACGTCGCCTTGTCTCGCGAGGCGATGGCGCTCTATCCGTTCTGCAGGCTCTCGGGTCCCGCCAATGTTCTGGTCATGCCGGCCGCGCACAGTCGCCTCGATCTCGACCAAGATGCTCCAGCAATTTGGCGGGGTGACGGTGATCGGACCATTGCTTACCGGCCTCGACAAGCCGGTGCAGATTGCTTCCATGTCGGCGACCGCTTCCGATATCGTCAATCTCGCGGCGATTGCCGCCTACGACATCAACCGCTGAGCCGCCAGTTCTTTTTCGCGTGCCCCGAAATGCGTATAATAGCGCGCATTGATCGCCGAGACCGGCAGCACGATCAACACATCGACCGTGTTGAACTGCGGATCGATCGACCGCGCCCTCGCCGATATAGCAGCCGAGCCGCAGATAGCCCTTGATCAACGGCGGCAGAAGCCGGAGCGCGGCCTTGGGATCGACGTCTTCGCGCGGCAGCAGCTTCATTTCGACATAGCGTGAGGCCTGTGCGCGAACCTGCCATTCCGGCGGCGCCGCGCAGAAATGCGCAAGATAGCTCAAGGTCATCGCATGGGCCTGTGGATCGGTGCCCTCGAGGCTCGCGCAACCAAGCATGACATCGAGGCCGTGAAACCGCACATAGTTCCAGATGCCCTGCCAGAGAAGTTCGACCACCGGCCGGGTGCGATAGGGTTTCAGCACGCAGGAGCGCCCGAGTTCAAGGAATTGGAGCTCGGGCTTGGCGGCGATCAACGGCGCGATGTTGAACTCATCCTGCGTGTAGAAGCCGCGATTGGCTTCCGCAACGCTTTGCCGCAGCAACCGATACGTGCCCACCAAGGTGCCATCCTTGACCTGTATGGGGTCGGTGATATCGGGGCGCCCTGGACTTCACAACCAGTAGATGATCGCAAATCGCATCGAATGAATCGCTGTCGCGGCGCGTGTTCCGCGACAGCTCGTCAGGCCGCGCCGACAATTCTTCGTAGAAGACGCGATAACGCAGATGCTGGGCCGCATCGATATCCGCCGCGCCGTCCGCAATTCGCACAATCAGATCGGCCTTGGCCCCAATGACACTGCCAGCCTGCATCAACCCCCGCATGTTATTCACCTAACGGCCAAGATTGCCATAGGCGCGCCGTCAATGAAAGTTTTGCGAATATGGCGCTTACGCAGCGTTGGCGCGAGCAAGGAGCTTGAGAATTGCCTCTTCGAGGTCCTGGCGGTCGAATGGCTTTGTCAGATAGGCGTCCATGCCTGCCGCAAGGCACGCAGCGCGATCATCGCCGAGGGCGCTGGCGGTCAGCGCCAGGATACGGGATTCGCTTGGCTTCGGATTGTGCCTCGAAGGCGCGGATGCGCCGCGCCGCCTCAAGCCCGTCGCATTCGGGCATTTCGATATCCATGATGATGAGATCGGGCTGCATGCCGCCTTCGATTTGTGCGATTGCAGCACTCCCGGAGGTCACATGGATGACCTGGTGGCCGGCCTTCTCGATCATCGTTCGGGCGAGAAGCGCATTGACGGGATTGTCTTCGGCCAGCAGCACGCGGAGCCGTTTCTGTGGCTTGGCCGCCATGGCTAGACGGCGAAGGTCTGAGACAGCATCCTCGATTGTTTGATCGTCGCGGGCCGTCAATTGCCTGAGCAGCGTCGAGCGCCGTACCGGCTTGATGAGATACCCCGCCATCGGAAAGCTCAGGAGAGGTCGCAATTGCCGACGTTCCTCCGGATGGAGCAGCAGCCAAACCTGCTTCCCCGCCGGTGCCGACTTGCTGTTGCGGGCTTTCCAGGAGGTAAGGATTGCCGAATAGCGAGCATCGCAGATGAGGGCCGCGGCGTCGTCGCGCTTCTTGCGCAGCAGCGCTTCACGAAGCTCTTCGGGTCCTGCGAGGAGAAGCACGCTCGCTCCCATTTCCTCGAGATTGGCCCGCATGCATTGTGCAACTTGGGAAGATGGAATTGCCAATTCATAGTGGCGTCCGGCCAGTGGCGTTTCGGCTTGCGCCACCTCTGTCGCTTCGCTCGGCAGCGCGATGGTGAAGGTGAAGACCGTGCCCTCTCCGGGCCGGCTTTCGACCTGCAGTCCGCCGCCCATCAGATCCACCAGATTGCGCGCAATCGGCAAACCGAGGCCGGTCCCGCCAAAACGGCGCACCGTATCGGCGCCAGCCTGCACAAAATCCTCGAACACGCGGCCGAGTTCCTCCTGACTCATGCCGATGCCGGTATCGCGCAGCTCGAATGTGATTGCGCCAGCCTTGTCTTTGCCGCAGCTCACCATGATTGCGACGCCGCCCGTTTCGGTGAACTTGATCGCATTGCCGGCGAGGTTCAGAAGGATCTGGCGCAGGCGCAACTCGTCGCCGCGCACGATCGTCGCGCATTGCCGCGAGACATGACAGGCGATCTCGATCCCCTTGGCATGGGCGCGCGGCGCCAGCAATTCGGTCACGCTCTCGACGAGGGCGGCGAGATTGAAAGGCTGCTCGTCGAGATCCATGCGCCCCGATTCGATTTTCGAAGTATCGAGGATCTCATCGATGATCGACAGCAATGCGCGGCCCGAGGAATCAGCGGCGATTGCGTAATTCTTCTGCTCGGGCGTCAGATGCGTCTCGAGTATCAGGCCGACCATGCCGAGAACACCGTTCATCGGTGTGCGGATTTCGTGGCTCATGGCTGCGAGGAAGCGTGACTTGGCTTTGTTCGATGCCTCCGCCTTGTCGCGATGACGTTCGGCTTCACGGGCGGCATTGCGCAGTGCGGCAAGCTTCGTGCTTGTCGCCACCCCAAGTCCGATGAGGCCGATCACAACGCCCAGCGCAACACCGAGGAGGATTGCCAGTGCAGGATGGTCAGGGAGAAGGATCGATGCGGCAATGACGGCGCCGAAAAGCACGAGCGCAATCGCTGCCATGGCGAGGCCGAAGCGTCGCGTCAGCGTGGCTTCGGCCAGGACGGCCAATCCGCGCCTCCATGATCCGGACGGAAGCGGCCCGCCCTCTGTCATCTGCACCGGAACCTCGTTCAGACCCATGCCTGTTGTTGCGGCACCTTCACATGCGGCGGTATGCAAAAACTTAACCGCTGATGGCAGAGTGAACGATCGGTAAATACGTGAAAAATATCGTAAATTTGTAATTATGCTGCCTGTCGCGCCAGCCCTGGGCGCTGCCGGTAGCTCAAGGCTTCTGCGATGTGAAGGCGCGATGGTTTTTCCTTGCCTTCGAGATCGGCCAAGGTACGCGCCACCCTTAACACCCGATGATAGCCCCGTGCCGACAAGGCCATCGCGTCGGCGGCCTCGCGCAACAGGCGCAAACCTTGTTCGTCGGGCCTGGCGATCTCCTCGAGCAATCCGCCATCGGCTTCGGCGTTGGTGCGAAATTGCGGCAGGCCCAGCGCCTCGAAGCGCGCCCGCTGGCGCAAGCGCGCCGCAAACACCCGCGCCGCGATGTCGGCGCTCGCCTCTTTCGGCGGCGGCAGGGTCAGGTCCGAGGCCCTGACCGCCGGCAGTTCGATCTGGATATCCATGCGGTCGAGCAATGGACCCGATATCCGCGCCTGGTAGTCGGAAGCGCAGCGCGGACCCCGCGCGCAGGATAGGCCGGCTTCGCTATTGCCGCATTTGCACATGTTCATGGCCGCGATCATCTGGAAGCGCGCCGGATAGGTGACGTGATAATTGGCCCGCGCCACCAGGATTTCGCCCGATTCGAGCGGCTGGCGCAGCGATTCGAGCACGCGGGGCTGGAATTCCGGCAACTCGTCGAGAAACAGCACGCCGTGGTGGGCGAGTGCCATTTCGCCGGGCTTGGCCTTGAGCCCGCCGCCGACCAATGCCGGCTGGCTTGCCGAATGATGCGGCGCCCGGAAAGGGCGGCGGCGCGACAGCCGGCCTTCGCCCAGTTCTCCGGCGAGCGAGGCGATCATGCTGGCTTCCAGCATCTCGCGGGCATCCATCGGCGGCAGGATGGAGGGCAGGCGCTGCGCCAGCATGGATTTGCCGGCACCCGGCGGCCCGACCATCAACAGGTGATGACCGCCGGCGGCCGCCACTTCGAGCGCGCGCTTTGCCGCCTCCTGGCCCTTGACGTCCTTGAGGTCGAGGGCTTGCGGCATGTCTTCTGCAATCGCCGGTTTTGGCCGCGACAGGACCTGGCTTCCCTTCACATGATTGATCAGTTGCACGATCGTGCCCGGCGCCAGGATATCGACATCCTCGCCCGCCCAGGCCGCCTCGGCACCGCAGGCCTTGGGACAGATGAGGCCCATATCGCGGCCATTGGCGGCCATCGCCGCCGGCAGCACGCCGGCGACGGCGGTAATCGAGCCATCGAGCGACAACTCGCCGAGCACCACATAGCGCTGCACGAAATCGGGTGGCACGATGCCCATGGCGCTGAGCACGCCAAGCGCAATCGGCAGGTCGTAATGGCTGCCTTCCTTGGGCAAATCCGCTGGCGAGAGATTGACGGTCAATCGCCGCGCCGGCAGCGCCAGCCCTACCGCATAGAGCGCGGCACGTACCCGCTCGCGACTTTCGCCGACGGCCTTGTCGGGGAGGCCGACGATATTGAACACGACGTTGCCGGCTGATAACTGCACCTGGACATCGACCGGCATGGCCTCGATGCCGCGGAAAGCCACCGTTGCAACATGCGATGTCATGAGCGCCGTCCCCTCGCTGATAAGGCAGACCTTACCCTAGGGCGGAGATGAGCGCAAGAACATTAATGGAACAACGGAGCGGAGGCGTCGCAGCTAGCTCGGCATCGCCTCGAATCGCGGCCTATCGAGCGGTCTCTGAGCGCTGCATTTCCTGGCACCTCAGCCTTCCAAACACTATCGCCTGGCTTCTATCGCGTCCCAGATCAGCGCGGCGATATCGGCGCCGCCGAAGCGTTTGACCTGCCTGATGCCGGTCGGCGAGGTGACATTGATCTCGGTCAGATAATCGCCGATCACGTCGATGCCGACGAAGATCAATCCGCGTTCCTTGAGATCGGGTCCGATGCGCTCGCAGATTTCTCGATCCCGCGCGGTGAGCTCCGTTGGCTCGGCGCGCCCGCCCACATGCATGTTGGAGCGGTGATCGGTGGTGGATGGCACGCGATTGATGGCGCCCGCCACTTCACCATCGACGAGAATGATGCGCTTGTCGCCTTTCCTCACTTCGGGAAGATAGCGCTGCACGATGAAGGGCTCGCGAAACGTCTGTGAGAAGAGTTCAAGCAGCGAGGCAAAATTCTGATCGCTTTCGGCAAGGCGGAAAACCCCCGCCCCGCCATTGCCGTAGAGAGGCTTGATGATGATGTCGCCGTGGGCGCGCCGAAAGGCTGCGCATTCCTCCCAGTCGCGGGTGATGAGCGTCGGCGGCATCAAGTCCGGATAGCGCAGCAGGAACAGCTTTTCCGGCGCATCGCGCACCTGCGCGGGATCGTTCACCACCAGGGTCTTGGGATGAATACGGTCCAGCATATGCGTGATGGTGATGTAATTCATGTCGAAGGGCGGATCCTGGCGCATCAGCACAACGTCATAGGTGCCAAGATCGACGCGCCGCCGCTCGCCCAATGTCGCATGATTGCCGCGCTCGTCGCGCACACTCACATCCTGGCCGTGCGCGCTGAGGCGACCGTCTTCGAAGGCCAGGGCTTTGGGCTGGTAATAGAAGAGCTTGTGCCCGCGCTTTTGGGCTTCGAGCATGAGGGCAAAGGTTGAATCGCCCGCTATGTCGATCGATTCGATTGGATCCATTTGGACGGCGACATTGAGCGCCATGTTTTACTCTCGGGCTTCAAACGCGTTGGGAATATGGCGCGGCCAGCGGTAAGGGCTAACGCCGACGATGTCAAAGCGGCAGTCGCCTTTGATCGCGCGATGGTCGCGCGAAATCCAGAAGCGCGAGGCGGCCGAAATTCGTTTCATCTGGGCTGGTGAAACGGAGAGCAGCGCGGTGTCGAGATCGGCGCGCTGCTTCACTTCGATGAAGACCGTCGCGCGACCGCGCCGCATGATGAGATCGATCTCGCCATGCGGCGTCTTGAACCGCCGTGCCAGCAAGCGATAGCCTTTGAGGCTGAGGGCGGCGATCGCCAGCGCCTCGGCCCAATGGCCGTGGCGTTCGGCGCGCCGGCGGCGCGGATCAGTCGCCTTCTTTGAGTTCGAGGAGCCGCGCATAGATCTCCTGCTTGCTCAGGCCGAAGCGCTTGGCAATCTCGGACGCCGCACGGCTCGCCGGCATTGACGCGACCGCCTCGCGCAAGGCGGTATCGATCATGCGTTGCGGTGCCGCCTTGGCTTCGACGCCGGGAGGTCCGATGACGAGCGTGATCTCGCCCTTGAGGCTTTGGCGCTCCGACAAGGCTGCGCGGACCTCGGCCACCCGGCCGCGAATGACTTCTTCATGAAGCTTGGTGAGTTCGCGCCCGACTGCCACCTCGCGATCGCCCAAAACGGCGGCAATATCTTCAAGACTGTCGGCCAGGCGGGTTGTCGTGTCGAACATGACGAGGGTCGCCTCGATGCTCTTCACCTCATCGAGGAAGTGCCGCCGTGCACCGCTGCGCGGTGGCAGGAACCCACAGAACATGAAACGATCGGGCGGTAGGGCCGAAAGTGTTAACGCGTCGAGCACCGCCGAAGCACCCGGTATGGCCGTCACCGCGATCCCGGCTTCAACCGCCCCTTGCACGAGCTTGTAACCCGGATCGGAAAGCAAAGGACTTCCCGCATCGCTCACCAAGGCAAGCGCTTGGCCGTCGGCCATCCGCGCCAGGAGTTGGGGCCGCACTTTCGCCGCATTGTGATCATGATAGGGCGAAAGACTGTTGCGAATGCCGTAGCGGTTGAGGAGTTTCGCCGTCACCCGCGTGTCTTCGCACAGGATGAGGTGGGCTGCGCTCAGGGTTTCGAGTGCGCGCAGAGTAACGTCGCCGAGATTGCCGATGGGCGTCGCGGTTACATACAGGCCTGGGCTAAGCGGCGGCGCCTCCAAAACGGCTGCGCCTATGCTATAGCGGTGGGGCGGTTGGGTGATTTGCGCCATCGCGGGAAGAAGGGGCTGAAAAGGTTATGACAATATCGGCCGTCCTGGCCAGTCTAGCGCAGCATCCGGTCTTTCGGGAATGGCGATATGTTCTGTTCGGCGCACTGGGCTTGTTGCTCGCCGCCTGCAGCTCGTCGAACAATATGGGCAATCTCTTCAGCGACGATCAGTCGGTCGCCAATATCCCGACCGGCGGCAGCAAGGTAGCGCTCCTCCTGCCGCTCTCGGCAACGGTCGAGACGCAAAAGATTGCAACCGCCCTCAAGCAGTCGGCTGAAATGGCGCTTATCGATGCCGGCAATCCCGGCATTACCCTTATCACCAAGGATACCGGCGGTACGCCCGGTGGCGCCAAGGCTGCCGCCGAAGCCGCGATCAATGAAGGCGCCGAACTGATCCTCGGTCCGCTGCTTTCCACCGAAGTCCAGGCCGTCTCGCCGATCGCGCGTGCGCGGGGCATTAATGTCGTGGCTTTTTCGTCGGTGAGTTCGGTGGCGGGTTCGGGGACTTTCCTCTTGGCCTTCTTGCCCGAAGAAGAAGTTGGCCGCGTCGTGCGTTATGCCTCGTCCAAGGGCATCCGCAATATTGCGGCACTCTACCCGCAGACCCAGTATGGCCAGAAAGTCGAGCAGGCGCTCACCCGCTCGGCTTCGGACTATGGCGCATCCATCGCTGCCGTCGAGCGCTACCCGCGCCAGCAGGCCGGCCTTTCCAATGCCGTCGCCTCTCTCACCACCGCCATGTCGGCCGACCGCGCCGACGCGCTCTTTCTGCCTGAAGGCGGCGACATCCTGCGCGCTTTGAGCACCGATCTCGAGCAGAAGGGGATTACGCCGCAATCGACCAAGATCCTCGGTACCGGCCTTTGGTATGACCGCGCCACGGCTTCGATCCCGATCGCTCGGGGCGGCTGGTATGCCGGCGTTTCGCCGGAAATGATCGGCAAGTTCGAAAGCCGCTATGCGAAAAACTATGGCAGCAAGCCGCCGGCCATTGCGAGCCTAGCCTATGACGCGGTGGGCTTGGCCGTCACGCTCAAGAAGACGCGGAGCGGTTTTAGCGGTGCGGCGATCACCAACACGCTCGGCTTCCAGGGCCAGAACGGCATCTTCCGCTTCCGCCAGAACGGCTTGTGCGAACGCGGCCTCGCCATCCTCGAAATCACCGAAAGCGGCCCGCGGGTGATCTCGCCGGCGCCGACCCGCTTCGACAGCGGCAGCTAGCGCGCCAGTTCCGCGATCACCGCATTGAGAAGGCGCCGGCCCTTAGCCGTGGCCTTGAGCATTTGATCGGACTGGGCAACAAGCCCTAGCGCGGCGAGCCCGTCGATCCGCGCCTGGTCGAGCGGTCGGCCGGCAAGCCTCTGATAGCGAGCGAGATCGATGCCGTCGCTCACCCGCATGCCCATCAGCAGCATCTCGTCGGCCTGCTCGGGCCCTGACAATGGATCATCCGTGATGATGCCGTTGCCCGTCTCCATCACGCGCTTCAACCAGGTTTCGGGATGCTTCTCGGCGGCAAGTGCGCGCTTCGTATCGTCGGTCGTGAAGCGGCTATGGGCGCCCGGACCGACCCCGGCATACTCGCCATACTGCCAGTAATGCAGGTTGTGTCGCGATTTATCGCCGGGCCGCGCATGGTTTGAAACTTCATAGGCCTGCAGGCCCGCTTTGGCGGTGAGTTCCTGCGTGACCTCGTAGAGTGCCGCGCCCGTCTCATCGCTGGGCACCGCGAGCTTCCCCTCCGCATGGAGGCGCGCGAAGGCAGTGTCGGGCTCGATGGTGAGCTGATAGAGCGACATATGGCCCTGCTGTTCGGCCAGCGCCTGTCCAAGTTCGGCAGCCCAGGCTTTTTCGCTCTGGCCGGGTCGCGCATAGATGAGATCGAAGGACGAGCGCGGAAAAATCTTCGCCGCCAGGCGATAGGCCTTAAGCGCTTCATCGACGCTGTGCTGGCGTCCCAGCATGCGCAGGCTCTCGGCATCGAGCGCTTGCACGCCGACCGAGACACGATTGATGCCGGCGGTACGATAGCCGCGGAAATTCTCGGCCTCCACGCTCGTTGGATTGGCCTCAAGTGTCGCCTCGACATCTGCCGCCAGCGTCCATAAGGAAGCGATCCGGTCGAGCAAGAGCGCAACCATGGCCGGCGGCATCAAGGACGGCGTGCCGCCGCCGAAAAAGATGCTGGTCACGATGCGATCCGGGCTTTGCGCGGCAAACCACGCCAACTCTTGTGCGATTGCTTCGGTAAAGCGATTCGAGTCGATACCTTGATGCCTTACATGCGAGTTGAAATCGCAATAAGGGCATTTGGCCTTGCAGAAAGGCCAATGCAAATAGATGCCGAGATTGCGCTCAGAACAGGTCATCGACCAGCTTCCTGAAGGCCCGTGCGCGATGCGAAATGGCGTGTTTCGCATGGGGCTCCATCTCGCCGAAAGTGAGGTTCGCGCCTTCGGGAAGGAACATCGGATCATAGCCGAAGCCCCTGGTGCCGCGCGGCGGCCATGTCAGAATGCCGTCGACGCGGCCCTCATAGCAGCGCGTTTCGCCATCGGGCCAGGTCACCGCGAGAACGCTGATGAAATGCGCCTTGCGCTTGTCGGCGGTTGTCGCTCCGATCGCCTGCAGCTTCTCCTCGATATTGCGCATGGCGGCCGCGAAGTCTTTCGAAGGTCCTGCCCAACGCGCAGAATAGACGCCTGGATCACCGTGTAGCGAGTCGACACATAATCCCGAATCATCGGAAATCGCCGCAAAACCTGATGCCTTTGCCGCATGCTCGGATTTGAGCGCCGCATTGCCTTCAAAGGTCGTTTCGGTCTCGTCGGGCTCCGGCAATCCGAGATCGCCGGCCATCACCGTCTCGACGTCGAAGGGCTTGAGCAGATCGTCGATTTCTTTGAGCTTGCCGCGATTGTGACTGGCGACCACCAGCTTCGTGCCCCGCAATGTCCGCTTCTTGCGCGGCAGGTTCCAGATGCGCGGCTCGGCGAATTCGACGGAATTGCCGGCGGGATCGCGCACATAGATTGAGCGCCCGCCGCCCGGCCATTCGAAGTCGGCTTCGATTGCTATTCCGGCTTGCTCGAAATGTGAACGCCAGCGATCGAGGTCGGACGCCTCGGCCCGAAAACAAATATGCCCGGGCCCCTGCGGGCCGTGCGCTGGCGGCACTCCCAGGCCCCGGCGGTCGCACGGTACTGGTTTTTGCCGGATTGAAGAGCAGCAGGACCTGGTCGCCGCAATAAAAGAATAAATGCCGGTCTTCATTTGCCTGGAAACACGCGAGCCCGAGCACGCCCTCGTAAAACGGTCGCGCGCTGTCGAGATCTTCGGCATAGAGCACCGTTTCGAGAATGCCCGCCGCCTTCATGCAATCGCGGCCTTCTGCAGTTCCACCAATTCCGAGATGCCCTTGCGCGCCAAAGCGAGGAGTTCGTTGAAGCGGCTCTCGGCGAATGCTTCGCCCTCGGCGGTCGCCTGGATTTCGACAATGCCGCCCGAACCCGTCATGACGAAATTCGCGTCCGTATGGGCGGTCGAATCCTCGGCATAATCGAGATCGAGCACCGCCATCTCCCCGCTGATCCCGCAGGAGATGGCCGCTACATGATCCTTGAGCGGTGGCGCCTTGAACATGTTGCGCGATGTCATCCAGGCGATGCAGTCGTGAAGCGCGATCCAGCTTCCGGTGATCGCCGCGGTGCGGGTCCCGCCATCGGCCTGGATCACATCGCAATCAAGCGTGATCTGGCGCTCGCCCAAGGCCGGGAGATCGACCACGGCGCGCAGGGAGCGCCCGACCAGTCTCTGGATTTCCTGGGTACGGCCCGACTGCTTGCCGGAGGCCGCCTCCCGCCGCATCCGCTCGCCGGTGGCGCGCGGCAGCATGCCATATTCGGCCGTCACCCAGCCTTTGCCGAGGCCCTTGAGCCACGGCGGCACTTTTTCTTCGAGCGTCGCCAGGCACAAAACATGCGTATCGCCATAGCGCACCAGGCACGAGCCTTCGGCATGCTTCGAGACGCGGCGCTCGAAACTCACCTTGCGCAATTCGTCTGGCTTTCTCCCCGATGGCCGCATGATCGCTCCTTTGCCTGTTGCGGGCGGCTTCTAGAGCATCCGCCGCAAAAGTGTGAGCACTTTTGCGATCAGCGAATGCGCCAAAAATACCATCCGCCGCAAAAGTGTCGAGCTATTTTTGAGAACGCGCGAAATCTGTCACAATTGACCGCGCCCCCGCGCATTCCTACATTTGTTGGCCATGAGCATGATACCGTCCCGGCCCTTCA
Source organism: uncultured Alphaproteobacteria bacterium (assembly GCA_963805405.1). Taxonomy (GTDB): domain Bacteria; phylum Pseudomonadota; class Alphaproteobacteria; order Rhizobiales; family Aestuariivirgaceae; genus JAEUMG01. Next base: position 68,756 of record CAWDUC010000010.1, read on the forward strand.
GCGACGACCGCGCCGCCGGCCTCGCCCAGATCGATCAACGCTCGCGCGAGATTTTCCGGCGCCTCGTCGATACCTATCTCGATACCGGCGAGCCCGTCGGCTCGCGCACTATCTCGCGCATCCTGCCGACCAATCTCTCGCCCGCCTCGGTCAGGAATGTCATGTCGGACCTGGAGGATGCGGGCCTCATCTATTCGCCGCATACCTCGGCGGGCCGCGTGCCGACCGAAGCTGGTTTGCGCCTCTTCGTCGATTCGCTCCTCGAAATCGGCTCCCTCACGCCGGACGAGCGGGCCCGCATAGATGCCCAGATTGCGGTATCGAGCCGTCCGCGCCGCACCGAGGATGTCCTGTCCGAGGCAACGACGCTCCTTTCCGGCCTGTCCCATTGTGCCGGTGTCGTCTTGACACCAAAGCTCAATGCCCGCCTCAAGCATATCGAATTCGTCAATCTTGGACCCAATCGCGCGCTCGTCATTTTGGTCGGCGAGGACGGCAGCGTCGAGAACCGCACGGTTGAATTGCCGCCCGGCTTGCCGCCCGCCGCGCTCATTCAGGCATCCAATTACTTGTCGTCTCGCTTCCAGGGCAAAACCTTGAGTGAGGTGCAGCGGTCCCTGCGCGAGGATCTCGAGACGTTCAAGCGCGAACTCGACGATGTCTCGACGCGGGTCATCGAGGCCGGCATCGCCACCTGGTCGGGCGGCACCGATGCCGACAACAAGATGCTGATCGTGCGCGGCCAGGCCAATCTCATCGAGAATGCGACCGCGTCGGAGGATCTCGAGCGTGTCCGCCGGCTTTTCGAGGATATCGAAAACCAGAAAGAACTGATCCAGTTGCTCGGCCTTGCCGAGGCGGGCGAAGGGGTGCGCATCTATATTGGCTCGGAGAATAAGCTTTTCTCGCTGTCCGGCTCCTCCATCATCATCGCGCCCTATCGCAACACGGATGAAAAGATTGTCGGCGTGCTCGGCGTCATCGGTCCGACCCGCCTTAACTATGCGCGCATTGTTCCGATGGTGGACTACACCGCCCGGGTCATCGGCCGCCTCATCACTTGATTTTTGGCCGCCGAGGCCTGATATCGGCCCCGAACCTCAAATTTTCATTGCGAGACCAGCCATGACCCCACGCCCCGACCAAGGCGATCCGGCAGAATTCTTCGATCCGCAGGAAACAGCCGGCGAGGAAGTCCAGGAATTGCAGGACCATGATGGCGAGATCTTGGCGCTTCAGGAGGAAGTCGGCCAGCTCAAGGACCGGTTATTGCGAACGCTCGCCGAGATGGAGAATCTCCGCAAACGCTCCGAGCGCGAAAAGGCCGAAGCGACGCTTTATGCCGCGACCAATTTCGCCCGCGATATCCTCTCGGTCAGCGACAACATGACCAAGGCCTTGGAACTTGCCCATGCCGACGCCATCAAGGATGCGCCGGAAGCGGTGAAGAATCTTGTTTCAGGCGTCGAGGTGACCAATCGCGAATTGCTCAATGTCTTCGAGCGCCACGGCATCAAGCGCATCGACCCCAAGGGCGACAAGTTCGATCCCAATCTGCATGAGGCGATGTTCGAGATCCCCTCGAAGGATCATGCCCCCGGCACCATCATCGACGTGATGCGCGCCGGCTTCTCGATCGGCGACCGTCTCTTGCGCCCGGCCCTCGTGGGCGTCGCCAAGGCTCCGTAGAGCCAAAGCAGTCACCCCAACGAAAGTTGGGGTCGATCAGAAACGCGATCCCGATGGATGCCAGGTGTCGCTGGCATGGGAGTCAGGCGGAACTGGTTACTGCCCCGATCCTGGCGGAACCTGACTGTCTTCCTTCTTCGATCCGCCAAGCGCATTGCCAAGGATCGCCGCCGCGCCTTCCAGCCCTGAACCGTTGACGACCGTATTCGGTACGAGCTTGCCGATCAGCGTAACGAGCTGCGGCTGCCGCTCGAGCGAGATGAGAGTCTTGTCGAGCGCCTGCAGCATGGTGACGCGATCCTGGCCCAGAACCTCGGTCTGGGCCTTTTGGCCAAGCGCGATTTCCTCCAGGTACTTGCGCTCGGCGCGGCCGAGAGCGGCACGTTCGGCTTCCCTCTGTTCGGCGACCTGCACGGCGATCTGCGCTTCGACGAGGCGCGGCTGCTCGTCCGCCGTCGAGCGCGCCTGTTCGGTTTCGATGCGCTGCTTTTGCGCTTCGGTTTCGCGAATATAGGCCTGGCCCAACTGGTCGGCGAGCTGCACGCGCAGGCGCCCGATCAGGATTTCGGGTGGAATAGAGGGTTCGCCGAGGCGGATTTCGCGGATTTCGACGCCCGCCTTGCGCGCTTCGCTCTTGATGATGTCCTCGATCGTGTCCTCGATCGCCACGCGATTTTCGATGAGATCAAGCACGCGCGTCTGGCGCACCTCATAGCCGACGATCTTGTCGCCTTCGCGCTTCGGGATGCGGATATTCGAGCCGGCGACGTTGCGCACGATCGAGCGGATGAGCGGTGTCAGGATGCGATGTTCGATTTCCTGGATTCCGCCGACCGAGCCGGCGACGATCGGCGCGTTTTCCGGCGAGACCTGCGCCACCACCCGCAATTCCTGCGGAATGTCCCAGCCCTCGACCTTCATCATCACTGCGCGGTCGACGGCGGTCGATGGGACCGGCTCATCAAAGCTGCGCTCGGTCTGGGTCAATTGTCCCTGCTGGTCGAGGGAGAGATCGATCGTGCGCCGCTTGAATCCGCCCTTGTACTCCCAGGTCTGCACCCGCGTATCGACGGGCGTGATGTCATAGGCATGCCGGTTGAGGTAGTAGGCGCCCGGCAGAAGCGGTTCCTTCCACAGGCCGATGCAGCCGCGCGGCACCAGCGGTACGGAAAGGGCGTCGGCATCATGCTGCGCCTCGCTCACCCGCACCAACTCTTCTTTGCAATTGAGCCCGGGCTGCTGAACGTTGGATTTGACGACGCCAACCTGTCCTGCCGGAATCACGGTCGCCGTCGTGTCGTTGTCGCTGCGGACATCGAAGAGATAGCGGTTGAGGCGATAGGCGCCGGGCTTCAGCACGGTTTCCTGAGGCCCGCGGAATCCGCCCTGTTCGATGAAGGTCTGGGCGTTGAGCATGTCGGCGAGCTTGTCGTCCGGTATCACTGGCGCGATGAACATGCCTTCCGGCATCGGCAGACCGTCATTGGTGGTGATCTGCCCGTAAAAGCCTTCCGGGATCTGCACCACCGGATATTGCTCGACCTCGTAGAGGACATTGAGGAGCGGCCGGAAATGGAATCCGGGTCCCAGGACTTCTGCCTGCGGACCCTTCTGGCCTGGCAGCGCGATGATCCGGCCGGGCGGCAGATCGTCGGCAAGGTAGATGCGCTTCAGGTGCCCGACGCGGTCGGCTGAAATCTGGACGAAGGAGGTCGAAGTGAGGAAGCCGATGCCGGCGATCACCATCAGGATGCCGGTCAGTGGGCCACGAAACAGGCCACTCAAGGCTGAAAAGCGGCCAGCGGGAACGGGGGTGGTGCCTGGCGGCGGACTGCGGCGGAGAAAGGCCTGTACCCCGAAAAGGATCAGAACCAGACCGATGATTACCCGCAGCATGTGCGTCCCCCCGTCGTCATCGATCCTTATACACTAGCCCAGGAAAGAGACCCCTGAAAGGCGCGATAAAGGCGTTCGCTGGGTGTTCCAATGACAGGATTATGCTCACAATGCAGGCTTGGTGACCCTGCGCAACGTGAGGTTGATGCGCCCGCCCCGGGCACCAATGTCGAGCTTCCCGCCAGCACCCGGTCTATGCCGTGGTATCGGAGACGCGACGCCCCGCCCATCACCACGACGTCGCCCGAAGCGAGCTTGAGCGTCTCGGTCTTGCCGCCGCGCATCAACCCGCCGATGCGGAAAATCGCGGTATCGCCGAGCGACACGGAAACCACCGGGGCCGAGAAATCCTCCTCGTCTTCGTCGCGATGCAGCCCCATCTTGGCGCCTTCGCGATAGAGATTGACCAGACAGGCTTGCGGCGGATGCGGATAGTCGGAAACCGCCTGCCACAGCGACTGCAGAATTTCGGGGATCGCCGGCCACGGCTGCCCCGTTTCGGGATGCATGGATTGATAGCGGTAGCCGGCGCGATCCGAGACCCACCCCAGCGGACCGAGATTCGTCATCCTGACGCTGAACGGCCGGCCGCTCTTCGGCATGGTCGGGCTGTAGAATGGCGCTTTTTCCGCTGCCGTCAGCACCGTCGCGACGAGATTTTTCTGCGCTTCCGGCGTGAAAAAACCGGGGAGATATTCAAGACCGGGAGATGTGGTAAATGACTTCTTGGATTCCACTCATGGCTTCGGTAACGCGCGCTTGATAGGCTCCGACCACCATCTTATATAGCCCCTCGGAATTCTGCAGCAGCGCTTGGCAATCAGGCATCTGCAGCCCATATGTCGATCAGGAGACTCGGCCGCCACGGGCGACCGGGGTCAGGAAGCGCCTTACACAGGGCTTCAGGCGGGTCTGCCACAAGGAGGATTATTTATATGGCTAAAGTGATTGGTATCGACCTCGGCACGACCAATTCGTGCGTGGCGGTCATGGAAGGCAAAAGCCCCAAAGTCATCGAAAATGCGGAAGGCGCGCGCACCACGCCGTCCATCGTCGCCATCAATGCCGAAGGCGAGCAATTGGTCGGCCAGCCGGCGAAGCGCCAGGCGGTCACCAACCCCGAAAACACATTCTTTGCGATCAAGCGCCTGATTGGCCGGCGCTATGACGATCCGATGGTCGAGAAGGACAAGAAGCTTGTCCCCTACAAGATCGTCAAGGCTGACAATGGCGATGCCTGGGTTGAAGCCCGCGGCCAGAAATATGCGCCGTCCCAGATTTCGGCTTTCATCCTGCAGAAAATGAAGGAAACCGCCGAGCGCTATCTGGGCGAGACCGTCACCCAGGCGGTGATCACCGTTCCGGCCTATTTCAACGACAGCCAGCGCCAGGCGACCAAGGATGCCGGCAAGATCGCCGGGCTCGAAGTCCTGCGCATCATCAACGAGCCGACGGCGGCAGCGCTCGCCTATGGCCTCGACAAGAAGGAAGCCGGCACCATCGCGGTCTATGACTTGGGCGGCGGCACCTTCGATATTTCCGTACTTGAGATCGGCGATGGCGTCTTCGAGGTGAAGTCGACCAATGGCGACACCTTCCTCGGCGGCGAAGATTTCGACATGCGCATCGTCGATTATCTTGCTGACGAGTTCAAGAAAGAACAGTCGATCGACCTGCGCAAGGACAAGCTCGCCCTTCAGCGTCTGAAGGAAGCGGCCGAGAAGGCGAAGATCGAACTCTCGTCCTTGACCCAGACCGAAATCAATCTGCCCTATATCACGGCGGATGCGACAGGCCCCAAGCATCTCACCTTGAAACTCACCCGCGCCAAGCTCGAGGCCTTGGTCGACGATCTCATCCAGAGGACTGTCGAACCGTGCCGCCGCGCGCTCAAGGATGCGGGCGTCACGCCTGCCCAGATCGATGAAGTCGTTCTCGTCGGCGGCATGACCCGCATGCCCAAGGTCATCGAGGTCGTGAAGCAGTTCTTCGGCAAGGAACCCCATAAGGGCGTGAACCCGGACGAAGTCGTGGCCATCGGTGCCGCGATCCAGGCCGGCGTGCTCAAGGGCGAGGTCAAGGATGTTCTTCTCCTCGACGTTACTCCGCTGTCGCTCGGCATCGAAACGCTGGGTGGCGTGTTCACCCGCCTGATCGATCGCAACACAACGATCCCGACCAAGAAGTCGCAGACCTTCTCGACCGCTGACGACAATCAGACGGCCGTGACGATCCGCGTGTTCCAGGGCGAGCGTGAAATGGCGGCCGACAACAAGATGCTCGGCCAGTTCGACTTGATGGGCATTCCGCCGTCGCCGCGCGGCATGCCGCAGATCGAAGTGACCTTCGACATCGACGCCAACGGCATCGTCAATGTCCATGCGAAGGACAAGGCGACCAACAAGGAACAGCAGATCCGCATCCAGGCTTCTGGCGGTCTCTCCGACTCCGAGATCGACAAGATGGTCAAGGAAGCCGAGGCGAATGCCGCAGACGACAAGAAGCGGAAAGAGCTGGTCGAGGCGAAGAACCACGCCGAGGCCCTCATCCATTCGACCAACAAGTCGATATCCGAGCTTGGTGACAAGATCTCGGGCGCCGACAAGTCGACGGTCGAGGCTGCGGTCGCGGAACTCAAATCGGCGATGGATGGCTCCGACGTCGAGGCCATCAAGGAGAAGAGCAACGCATTGGCCCAGGCTTCGATGAAGCTTGGCGAGGCGCTCTACAAGCAGCAGGGCGCGCAAGGCGGGCCTGGCGATGGTCCGCAGGCCGGCCCGGGTGCCGGTGCTGGCGGCCAGCAGGCCGATGATGGCGTCGTCGATGCCGACTTCACCGAAGTCCGCGACGACGACAGAAAGTCGGCCTAAGTCTAAGTCTGAAGTGAAATGAACCTCATCCGGCACGGTCGGCACTTAACGGTGCCGCGCCGGATGAGGGCAATCACAATTGAAAAAGGTAGTGGCCGCGCATGGGGCAGTCTTGGCCTTTGCGGTGCGCGGCGCGTTCATGGTAGTGACGGCTGATGGCAAAGCGCGACTATTACGAGGTTCTTGGCGTCGCGCGCGGCGCTGATGAAAAGGAACTCAAGAACGCCTTTCGCAAGCTTGCCAAGCTAAGTCATCCCGATGCCAAGCCGGGTGATAAGCAGGCAGAGCACCGCTTCAAGGAAATCAACGAAGCCTATGACGTGCTGCGCGATCCCCAGAAGCGCGCCGCTTACGACCGCTTCGGCCATCAGGCCTTCGAGAATGGCATGGGCGGCGGGCGCGGCGGCCCAGGCTTCGGTCCGGAATTCTCCTCCTCGATGTCGGATATTTTCGAGGACCTGTTCGGCGAATTCATGGGCGGTGGTCGCGGGCGCGGCCAAGGTGCCGGCGGCAGGCGCGGCGGCGCCTCGCGCGGCGCCGATCTGCGCTACAACATGGAAATCAGCCTCACCGAGGCTTTCGCCGGCAAGACCGCGCAGATCCGCGTGCCGAGTTCCGTCAATTGCGAACATTGCTCCGGCACGGGCGCGAAGTCCGGAACCTCGCCCAAGGCCTGTACGACCTGCGGCGGCGTCGGCGCCGTGCGTTCGACGCAAGGCTTCTTCACGGTCGAACGGACCTGTCCGACCTGCCAGGGCCGTGGCCAGGTCATTTCCGATCCCTGCTCGCATTGCGGCGGCCAGGGCCGCGTCACGCGCGAGCGCACGCTTTCGGTGAATATCCCAGCGGGCGTCGAGGATGGCACGCGCATCAGATTGGCCAGCGAAGGCGAGGCCGGCACGCGCGGCGGCTCGTCCGGCGATCTCTATATTTTCTTGAGCATCAGGCCGCACGAATTCTTCCAGCGCGATGGCGCCGATCTGTTCTGCAAAGTGCCGATCTCGATGACGGCGGCAGCGATGGGCGGCGAGATCGAGGTGCCGACCATCGACGGCAAGAAGGCGCGCGTCACGATCCCCGAAGGCGCCCAGACCGGCAAGCAATTCCGCCTTAAGAGCAAAGGCATGCCGGTCTTGCGCTCGGCCCAGGCCGGCGACCTCTATATCCAGGTCACCGTCGAGACGCCGGTCAACCTGTCGCGCCGCCAGCGCGAACTCCTTAAGGAATTCGAGCACGAGGCGCGCAACAACTCGCCGCAATCGGAGGGTTTTTTCGCCAAGGCCAAGGCCTTCTGGGAAGGCTTCGGGTCGTAGCTCTTCCGCGAACTTCCCCCTAAGCTCGCCTTTTCTCCATGCCCGGCTCACGGCCGGCCGTGGAGCGTAAGAGGAGGATTGGACCCATGCCCAAGGCCTATTGGATTGCCCGCGTCACCGTCAGCGATCCCGATCAGTACAAGCATTATGCCGAAGCGACACCGGCCGCCTTCGCGAAATATGGTGCGCGCATCCTTGCCCGCGGCGGACGCTACAACCAGCTCGAAGGCGACGGCCGGCCGCGCAATGTCGTGATCGAGTTCCCGTCCTTTGACGATGCGGTCGCCTGCTATAACTCTCCCGAATATCAAGCCGCGAAGGTCAATCGCAAAGGCGCCGGCACTGCCGAGATCGTCATCGTGGAGGGCGTGTGATGGCCAAGGGCTATTGGATCGCCACCGTCACCATCCGCGATCCCCAGCGCTATCCCGACTATATTGCCGCCAATAAGAAGGCCTTCGATAAATACGGCGCGAAATTCATCGTGCGTGGCGGGGCCTATGAGACGGTGAAGGGCACTTCCGGCCAGCGCCAGGTGGTGATCGAATTCGACAGCTTCGAGACCGCCAAGGCCTGCTTCCGTTCGCCGGAATACCAGGCGGCCTTGCGAATCTTCGAAACCTGCGCCGACAGCAATGTGGTGATCGCCGAGGGCGTATAACCTGATAGCTAGGGCATCCTGTCGTTCGCATGGTCATAGAAGGCCTTCATGGCAATTTGCCACCGGCCTTCATGCTTGATCAAAGTGAGATAATCGGTCCAGGAGGTGCCAAAGCAATCGTCCGTCACCTTTGCGACGGCAATGTCGCCGGTAATATCGAGTGAGACGATTTGCGAGGGAAAAGCCGTGCCCACAGGCTTGCGCTCTTCGGATTTGAGGGCGGCAATGAACTCATCACGCGGATAGAATTCATAATTTCCCCTGTAGTGGCCGGCTTGCATGCAGAGCGGATGCATGGCGCTCCTCAACCGCTCGTCTTGCCCATAGATCATGCCTTCCAGATAATCCGTGACCACCGCGAGTATCGCCTGCCGGTCTGCATCATTCGTCATTGTTTCCTCCCTTAGCGATCTCGGCGTGCGGCGAAGCCTAGCCGAATTTGGTCGTGGAGTGGAAACCCACGGCTTTCCAGACCCGTCGGTCGTTGCTATGAGCGTTTCGCATGAGGGACAAACAATGAAGCTCGCCATTGCGGGAGCCGCCGGTCGGATGGGCCGCGTGCTCACCCGCATCATCCACGAAACGCCGGGCTGCGAAGTGGCCGGCGGCCTCGAGCCCAAGGGCTCGCAGCACCAGGGCGCCGATTTGGGAGCACTTGCCGGCATCGGCCCGCTCGGTGTCGCGGTGGGCGATGATCCTTTGACACTTTTCACGCGCATCGACGGCATCGTCGATTTCACCATACCGCAAGCTTCACTCGACCTCTGCGATCTCGCGGCGCAAGCCCGCATCGTGCATGTCATCGGCACGACCGGCATCGATGAAGCGGGCAATGCCCGCATCAAGGCGGCCTCGCGCCACGCGCGCATCGTCAAATCCGGCAATATGAGCCTTGGCGTCAATCTCCTGGCATCGCTCGTGAAGCGCGTCGCCGCGACGCTCGGCGATGAATTCGATATCGAGATTCTCGAAATGCATCATCGCGCCAAGATCGACGCGCCTTCGGGGACGGCCCTTCTGCTGGGCGAAGCGGCGGCGGCTGGTCGCGAGATCAATCTCAAGGAGCGCTCGGTGAGGAGCCGCGATGGCCATACCGGCGCGAGGCCTTGCGGGTACGATCGGCTTTGCGACATTGCGCGGCGGCAGCGTTGTCGGTGAGCACACGGTGATGTTTGCAGGAGCAGCCGAGCGCATCGAACTCACGCACAAGGCGGAGAGCCGCGATATTTTTGCGCGTGGTGCCGTCCGAGCGGCACTGTGGGCCTATGACAAGAAGCCCGGTCTTTATTCGATGTCGGACGTTCTGGGAGTGGAGTGAGTCTGATGGATCGTATTCTCGTGCTTGTGCGCCACGGCCAGAGCGAATGGAACTTGAAAAACCTGTTCACCGGCTGGCGCGATGTCGGCCTGACCGAAAAGGGTATCGCCGAGGCGAAGGCGGCGGGCGAGAAGCTGCGCGAGCAGGGTCTCGATTTCGACATCGCCTATACCAGCGCCCTGAAGCGCGCCCAGGATACGCTGACATTGATCCTGGAAGACCTCAATCAGCCGGGCCTCGAAACGGTGAAGGATCAGGCCCTGAACGAGCGCGACTACGGCGATCTGACCGGTCTCAACAAGGACGATGCGCGCCAGAAATGGGGCGAGGAACAAGTGCTGATCTGGCGCCGCTCCTATGATGTCGCGCCGCCCGGCGGCGAAAGCCTGAAAGATACTTTGGCCCGCGCCCTTCCTTATTACATGCGTCGCATCCAGCCGGATGTATTGTCCGGTAAATGCGTGCTGGTCGCCGCCCATGGCAACAGTTTGCGCGCCCTCATCATGGCGATCGAGGGACTGACGCCGGACGAGATCCTCAAGCGCGAACTCGATACTGGCGTGCCGATCATCTACGAACTCGGCGCCGATTCGCGGCCTTTGTCGGTGCGCGTGCTGAAGGATTGAAAGACCGCCCAGCGGACGGTTACCAGCCCTCTCCCCCAAGAGGAGAAGGCTGGTGTAGGAAGGTTACTTGTACGGGTCCGCTGCGTCGCGCAGGCCGTCGCCGAGGAAATTGAAGGCGAGGATGACGAAGATAACCGGCACGACCGGCGTCATCAGCCAGGGATAAAGCGCCACGACATTCACGTTCTGCGCTTCGGTGAGGAGCACGCCCCAGCTAGTGATCGGCGGCCGCAAGCCTAATCCTAAGAAGCTCAAGGCCGTCTCGCCGAGAATCATCGCCGGGATCGAGATCGTCGCAGAAGCGATCAGATGCGACATGAAGCCCGGGATCAGATGGCGTCCGATGATGCGGCTGCTGGAGGCGCCCATCAATTGCGCTGCAAGCACGTAATCCTCTTCGCGCAAGGCAAGCAGTTTCGATCGGACCGCGCGGGCAAGCCCCGTCCAGTCGAGCAGGCCGAGGATCATCGTAATGCCGAAATAGACGAGCAACGGACTCCAGGTGACCGGCATGATCGCCGCGAGCGCCAGCCACAGCGGGATCGAGGGTATCGACTGCAGCACTTCGATGATGCGTTGGACGATCAGGTCGAAGCGTGCCGCCGTGAAACCCGGCAAAGCCGCCGATCACGATGCCGAGGACGAAGCTGAACGTAACGCCGAGAAGGCCGATGGTGAGCGAGATGCGGGCGCCGTAGATGATGCGCGAAAGTACGTCGCGACCGCGACGGTCGGTGCCGAGCAGGAAGGCTTCGCCGTCGACCGCCGGGCAGAAAAGATGGATATCGCCCGGCAAAAAGCCCCAGAACTTGTATTTGTCGCCGCGGCAGAGGAACCGGAGTGGCTTCACGTCGTCATGATTGACGGAGTATTCCCGCTTCAGCGTGTCCATGTTTAGCTTCATGGTCAGGCCATAGACGAACGGCCCCACCAGCTTGCCGTCATGGAAAAGATGCACGCGCTGCGGCGGCGCGTAGATGTAGTCCATGTTGCGCGTGTGCAGATTATAGGGGGCAAGAAATTCGCAGATCAGGATCGCGGCATAGAGCGCCAACAGGAAGAACAGCGAGAACAATGCGATCTTGTGGCGCTTGAACTTCCACCAGCTCAACCGCCACTGCGAAGCGAGATAGACGCGCTCCTGCGCCGGCGTCATCGCCTCGACGGAATGGATGTCGAAGGGCGCCGACGAAACATAATGCGGCAACGGGCCGCCGGGCGGCGGCAATGGCGAGGCTGTCGTGGGCGGCGAAGCGTCGTTCATTTCGTGCTTCCCCCTTGCAGCCGGATGCGCGGGTCGAGCGCGGCGAGCGCAAGGTCGGAGATGAGCACGCCGATCACGGTCAAGAAGGCGAGGAACATCAGGAACGAGCCGGCGAGATACATGTCCTGGCTCTTCAGCGCCCTGATCAGCATCGGGCCGGTCGTCTCGAGAGACAGCACGATCGCGGTGACTTCAGCACCGGAAATGATCGCCGGCAGGATCGATCCGATATCGGAGATGAAGAAGTTGAGCGACATGCGCAACGGGTATTTCACCAGTGCCCGGAACGGCTGCATGCCCTTGGCGCGCGCCGTGACGACATACTGCTTCTGCAATTCATCGAGGAGATTGGCGCGCAATCGCCTGATCATGCCGGCGGTGCCGCCGGTGCCGATGATGATCACCGGAATCCACAGATGCGACAAGATCGACTTGAACTTGTCCCAGCTCATCGGCTCGTTGAAATACTGCGGATCCATCAGGTGGCCGATAGACAGTGCCGAACCAGATATTCGCGAAATACATGAAGACCAGTGCCAGGAGAAAGTTCGGTATGGCAAGGCCGAGCAGGCCGAGGAAGGTCAGTCCGTAATCGCCCCAGCTATATTGGTGCGTCGCCGAATAGATGCCGATCGGGAACGCCATCAGCCAGGTGAATATGATGGTGACGAAGGAGACGAGCATGGTGAGCCATAATCGATCGCCGACCACGTCCGAAACCGGCAATTGATATTCGAAGGAATAGCCGAAATCGCCGACGAACATGCCTCCAAGCCAGTAGACGTAGCGGACGACGATTGGCTTGTCGAAACCATACTCCTTGCGCAGCGCCTCGATCTGCTCGGTATTGACGTTCTCGCCCTGCGCCTGGAGTTCGGCGATGTAGCTTTCGAAATAATCGCCGGGCGGCAATTCGATGATTGCGAAGACCAATGCCGAGATGATGAGCAAGGTCGGGACCATCACCGCGACGCGCCAAAGTATGTATCGCAGCATCTTTAGGCAGCCTCGTCTTCGTAGAAGAATGTGTCGGCGCGATAGACGCCGAAATAGCAGGTGGGATCGAACCCGTAAAAAGCGCTGGCGGGAATGTTCTTGATGCGGGCATTGGCGACGATCGGCTGCAATGTTCCGTTGAGGATGCCGATCGAGAAGACCTGGTCGGTATAGTGCTTGAGCATCTTGTGCCAGATAAGCGCACGCGCTTCGCGATCCGGCGCGCGTCGCCAGTCGGCGAGCATCGCCATCATTTCCTGCACCGGCGCGATATCGGGCGGCGTGCCCTTTTCGCCGCGCGTGACGAAGTTCATTCCCCAGATCGGCCACTGCAATTCTTCATCGCCGGTTGGCGCGAGCGCATCGGGACTCATGTCGGCGGTGGAGATGCCATTGTCGATGCCCGGACGAAATCGACATCATCACCTGGCCGGCGAGCGCGCGGCTGCGTAAGACTTCGATCTGGGAAGTACGGATATAGAGCGGAATGCCGACCTCGCTCCAGTAATCGGCGACAAGCTCGAGGATGTCGGTATCGAGCGTACTTTCGCCCGCCGATTCGACAATGACTTGCGCTACGCGACCGTCGGGCAGAAGCCTGAATCCCTCTTCGTTGCGCTTGTCGAGCCCCATTTCATCGAGAATGGCATTGGCCTGCGCCGGATCATGGGCGATCCAGGCATCGGCATATTCCTGCCGGAACAGCGGACTTTGCGGCAGCATCGTATCCGCACTCGGACGACCAAGGCCGAAGAACGCGGCCATGTTGATCTCGCGACGGTTGATGGCGAGCGACAGGGCGCGGCGGAAACGCGGATCCTGCATGACTTTCCGCCAAGTCTCGTCCTCGTAATTGAGGTTCGGAAAGAGGGCGACACGCGAGCCTTGTGTGCGCTCCCACAGATAGACCTTGATGGCGTGCCGCTTCTCGGACTCCTTGAGGAAGGTATAGTCCTCGAACTGGATATTGGTCGCCTGGAGGTCGGTTTCCCCGGCACCGGTCTTGGCGGGGATGAGAGACGACGAACTGATCGTGAAGACGAAGCGGTCGAAATACGGCAATTGCCGCCCGTCGCGATCGACGCGGTGGAAATAGGGATTGCGCACCATCACGAACTGCTCGGCCGGCGGCTTGGTCGAGTTGACCCACGGGTCCAGCATCGGCAGGTCGGGATTTTCCGGGCGATATTGCCGCGACATGTTGATGTGCAGCCGCGCCCAGTTCTTGACCTTGTTCTTCTTGATCAGCTCCTCGAGCTTTTCCTCGCTTTGATACTTGGCGTGGAACTGCTTGAGGTAATGCGCCGGCATGACGAGCGCCAGTGCCTGCGCAGCGGCGATGCCGAGCATGAAATCCGGATTGGGCGCGTCCCAGCTGTAACGAACGGTATACTCGTCGATGATCTCGAAGACCGGCGGCTTGCCATTGACCATGAGGGTCGGGGAAACGCCGCCGGGCGACAGCTTCTCGTTCAGGATGACGTCTTCCCAGGCATAGCGGAAATCTTCCGTCGTGAAGGGATGGCCGTCGGACCATTTGTGCCCGGGACGCAGCCTGAAGGTAAAGATACGATCTTCCTCGATCGTGAATTCCTGCAGGATGTCGGGCTCGAGTTCGAGTTTCTCGTTATAGCCCGCCAGCCGCGCATAGCCGAAGACCGTTATATAACGGACGTCGCGCTGCGCGCCGATCAGCATGCGCACCGTCCCGCCATGCCGGCCGGGAACGCGGCCCATGGCGACAAGGTCGGTAACCCGCGGGATTTCCGGAAGGCGCTGATCGAGCGGTGGCAGCTTTCCGGCCTGCACGTCGGCAAGCAGCGGATCGCGGACGATGTCCTGCGCAAAAGAGGGCCGCACCATCGCCGCGGTGGCGAGAAGCCCTAGCGCCTCGCGACGTGTCGTCATGGCCGCAGCTCCCTCGCATCCGCATCGGCGCGCGCCAGCACCAGATGTTCAGAGCCCACTGGCCGGTGCTGGAGAATATCATCGGCCGCATCGCTGCGAAACTGCGCCGGCCATAGCGAAATGTCCGACGCCCCGCTGAACTGCAGCGTCGCGAAATCGAGCGGCCGGTCAAGATCGGGAAACGGTACCGCCGCCAGGAGCGACTTGGTGTAGGGATGCACCGGCGAGCGGAAAAGGATCTCGCGCGGGTGCGATCTCGACAATGCGACCGCGGCACATGACGGCGATGCGGTCAGCCATGTAGTCGACGACCGCGAGGTTATGCGAGATGAACAGGTAAGTAAGGCCCAGTTCGCGGCGCAGATCGTTGAGGAGATTGAGAATCTGTGCCTGGACCGAGACGTCGAGCGCCGAGACGGGTTCGTCGCAGATCAGAAGTTGTGGACCGAGTGCGAGCGCGCGTGCAATGCCGATGCGCTGGCGTTGGCCGCCGGAGAAGCTGTGCGGATAGCGGCTCAGGAAGCGGGGATCGAGGCCGGTCGCCTGCATCAGCGCCTTGACTGCGGCCAGCCTGGAGCGGCCGTCGCCGCGGTCGTGGATCTCCAGCGGCTCGGAAAGGATATTCTGCACCGTCATGCGCGGCGACAGCGAACTCACCGGATCCTGAAACACCATCTGCACGCGCGAGCGCAGATCGTCGAGCTGACTGCCTTCCGCCTTACCGATATCGATCGGCCCGTCGCCGCCGTCGAAAACGATCGAGCCGCGAATCAGGCGTGATGGCGCGCATGATGAGTTTGGAAACGGTCGTCTTGCCGCAACCGCTTTCGCCGACCAGTCCCAGGCATTCGCCGCGCTTGATGTCGAAACTGACGTCTTCGACAGCGCGCGTTACGGTCTTCTCGCCCGCACCGAACCAGCCGGATTTGCGGATCGAATAGGACTTGGAGAGATTTTTCACCGAAAGCAGCGTATCGGCGCCGGCCGTTCGCTTCGGCACTGCCGCGAGGAGTGAACCAGCGTCGATCTTGATGTCGCGGAGCGCCTTCAGCCTTTCGCCCGCCTGCATGTCGAAATGCGGCACGGCCGCGAGCAGGCCCTTTAGATAGGGGTGTCCCGGGCGGCGGAAGATATCCTCGACCTTGCCGCCTTCCATGATCTCGCCGTGATAGATGACCGCCACTTCGTCAGCGACATTGGCGACGACGCCGAGATCATGGGTGATGAGCAGCATCGCCATGCCGAGCTTTTCCTGAAGGTCCTTGAGCAGCTTCAGGATCTGCGCCTGGATCGTCACGTCGAGGGCGGTCGTCGGCTCATCGGCGATGAGCAGTGCCGGATCGCAGATAAGGGCCATGGCGATCATGGCGCGCTGACGCAAACCTCCCGACAATTCGAACGGATACATCGTCGCGGCGCGATTCGGATTGGGAAATCCGACGAGACCGAGCATGTCTTCGGTGCGCTCCAGCGTCTCGGCTTTCGACACTTTCTTGTGGATGCGCAGCACTTCGCCGATCTGGTTGCCGATCGTGTGGAGCGGCGACAACGAGGTCATCGGCTCCTGGAAGATCATGCCGATGCGGCTGCCGCGCAATTTGCGCATATCGTCGCTGTCGCGGCTGAGTTGCGCGATATCGATTACTTTGCCGGGGGTGCGCGGGTCGCTGAACAGGATCCTTCCGCGCGAAATGCTCCCCGAGCGCGGCAGGATCCCCATGACGGTCTGCGCGATCACCGATTTCCCGGAGCCCGATTCGCCGACGAGTGCGGTTACCTTGCCCGGACTGATGCGCAAGCTGGCCGACTTGACGGCCTCGATGCGGCCGCCCAGAAGCGCAAACG
>CAWDUC010000011.1:0-354201 GCA_963805405.1 uncultured Alphaproteobacteria bacterium
CTCTTGATAAAACCGAGAACCTCTGTATAAAACTTGAACGCTTTCTGGGGATCGTCCACGAACACACTCGTCAGTGCAATTTTCATCATCAGCCTCCGTATCTGAGTTGCCTACCGAATAAATAGGGCTGGGGAGGAAACATCAAGTGTCCTCCGCTCGCCGGCAATGCGTCGCCCTGATTTTAGAACATACATTCTAGCATGTCAATGTGGAAGCAATGGTGAGTGTCATTTACGGCAGTACGCCAAGTTCATCCAAGGAGCGATGCAGCTCCGCAGGGTCACGATACACTCGGAAGGCGCCTGCCTGGCTCAATTCAGCTTCTCCGTACCCGCCGCTCCGGTCAGTCCAATGCTCAACATGCCTGCCCGCCGGGCGGCCAGCAGGTCCCAGACCGCATCTCCGACCACGTAGCATTGGTCTCCCGCAGATCCCATTCGCTGCTGGCATGCCAGGAAGAGATCAGGCTCGGGTTTGGCACCGCAAGACATCGCCTGGCTCGATGGCAGGCGTTTCCCGGAGGTCCAGGAGGACAGCCAGCGAAGCATTGATCTCCGGGCGCTCACCGGAGGTGGCAATTCCAAATCGGATCCCGGTCGATTGGAGAAATCAGATCGGCTACCGCCGGCGCCCGGCAGGGGACGGCGCTCAGGCAGGAGTTGTGCGAAGAGTTCGCCGTGGCGACGCTGCAGAGCTTGCGCTTCTCCGCGGGGGAAAGTTCTCGCGTCCCAGTTCACGCGCAACTGCCCGTGTAAAAAGTCCGCCGCTCATCCCGATCCGGCGGTGGATGCGCCAGCCATCGATTGCCATCCCCGCTTCTTCCAGTGCCTTCTGCCAGGCAAATATATGGGCGTACACGGTATCGACGAGCGTACCGTCCAGGTCAAAGATGAGTGCTTAGACTTGTCCTCCAAAAAGCATATGGAAATAATTGACCTCTTGCGAAAGTCTCGTTGCCACACACCTGCCCTGGTGGTCGGTGGCAGGGCAGATCACACACTTGCCCTCCCACTCGCTCTGCTTCGGGATCATGGTGGCGGACAATGCCAGGGGAGAAAAGAGTTTTTAAGAGTTTTCTTCTCAGAGAACTCTCCCGAAGGACATCGGGACGATGTGTGCGCTCTGTGGCCGTATTCCATTCTATTTATGCAAGACATAGAATGAATAATTGTTGGCTTAGAGCGGCGAATTTCCCAACCACCCCCACTCGGCATCCCGTCAGAGAACGGACACTTTATACTGCTCCCAAAGGGTATTCCTACTGTCAATTCGAAATTGGGTCTCTGTGCCTGCCAGAATTGCTTTCCAGTCGATTTTTTCGGCCAATCGCTCCCCATACTCCAGCAGCCGCTCAATTTCCCTTGTATCATCCAGGCCAATATTTTCTTTCAATTCTGTATCAATCCGGTAGAAGATCATTTGCGGGAAGTGCCGTTGGGTGATCTGGGTCTATTTACGAGCGACGGGCCAAGGGCGGTTCCAAGAGCTGAAACAGTGCCGAGCAATCCCATTGCGCGGCCAAGACGCTGTTCGCCTGCGGTCTCGCGCATCAGCGCCATGGCTAGAGCTGTGAGGAACGCGGCCCCTCCCCCTTGGATGGCGCGTGCGCCGATCAGGAACCACAAATTCGGCGCCAAGCCGCAGAACAAGGAAACCAGCGAAAACAGGCCAAGGCCAGCGATGTGCATCGGCTTCAGGCCGTATTTATCTCCGAGCCGACCGGCGATGACGACCGAGATGGTCAATGTCGCAAGATAGGCGACTACAACCCATTGAACGTCGTGAAACGGCGCGGAAAACGCCTGCGACAGGGTCGGCAGCGCGATATTGGCAATGCTTGTGCCGAGTGATGCGAGCAGCATCGAGAGCGCAAGGGCGGCCATCGCGCTCCAATTCGTCTGTTCCTTTAAGGTCGTCGCTGCCTGTTCCATGTCGATCACCACTTGCGTCGGTTGTGCTTGGAGGGCATCATACGAATTCAAGTCAACTTGAGGTCAAGCGTGAAATTTCTGGATATTGGCGAAGTCTCCGAAAAGTCCGGATTTCGGCCTTCGGCGCTGCGCTACTATGAGGCGATCGGGCTTATTTCATCGATCTCGCGACATGGCCTTCGCCGCCAGTTCACGCCCGAGGTGCTGTTGCAGCTCAAGCTAATTGCGATGGGGCAGTCAGCGGGTTTCTCGCTGAAAGAGATCTCCGGTATGTTCAGCAATACCGGCGCACCAAAACTGCCGCGGGCGGCGTTGCATCAAAAGGCGGATGAGCTTTCCCGACGTATCGGCGAGTTGAATGTGCTGCGGGACACGTTGCGCCATGTCGCCGACTGCCCGGCTCCATCGCACATGGAATGCCCGACTTTCAGGCGGCTTGTGGAATTGGCCGGAAGGCGAATGGCGAAGCGGGGTTCAGAGCGCACCAAACCGGCGAAAAGCCGCAAGGCGCCGATATGAACCCACTGGCGATCATTATGGCGGAAGGGGAGGCCGCCAAATTCATATGCGTTAGAGTGTGAGATCCGACGCATGCCAACTAAAATCCCTCCAAATGCAGCGGTTGATATGCACGAGTTGTGTGTCGCCGTGCGCACGAGGTTATGCTAATCCGGCGATCCTGGTGGGGCACAAGGTATTTCTGCCCCACCACCGGGAGCCGGAAATCATGGCAAAACTCCACAACAAACTCAACGCTCGGACCGTCGAGACGATCGCACGGACGGGTCGCCACGCGGACGGGGGAAATCTGTTTCTTTCGATCAGCAAGAACGGCGGACGGAGATGGGTATTCTTGTATCGCTGGCGGGGTACTCGAAGGGAAATGGGCCTCGGGTCAGCGGCTAGGGATGGGGTATCTCTTGCTGATGCTCGCGATCTTGCCGGTCAAGCGAGAGCGCAACTCCAGAAGGGAGTTGACCCTTTGACAGCGAGACAGTTTGCACGAGACGCCGCTGAGAAGGCTGATCGCGCCAATAGAGCTACCGCCGCTACTTTTGGCCAGATCGCAGATCAACACGTAGAGGCCATGGAATCTTCATGGGCGAATGAGAAACATCGACATCAATGGCGTTATTCGCTCGAAACATTGGCCGCCGAACTGCGCCCTAAACCAATCGATTCGATTGATACCGCCGCTGTATTGGACGTTTTGCGACCACTCTGGAAGTCTGTTCCGGAGACGGCATCCCGTCTCAGAGGCCAATCGAGGCGGTGCTGGACCGGGCGAAGGCCCAAGGCCTACGAACGGGAGAAAACCCCGCAGCGTGGCGAGGCCATCTGAGCCTCTTGTTGCCAAGACGCCAGAAGCTCACACGCGGCCACCATGCGGCAATTCCCTACCGCGAGATGGCCTCCTTAGTATCGAGGCTCCGAGAGGTTAACTCGATGGGCGCTCGTGCCCTAGAGTTCACAATTCTCACTGCCGCCAGGACGGGGGAGGTCACTGGCGCACGATGGGACGAAGTCGACCTGGAGCGGGGTATTTGGAGTGCCCGCTGCGCGGATGAAAGCGAAAGTTGAGCACAGGGTGCCCCTAAGCAGTCGAGCTCACCGTCTTTTGATAGCATTGCAAGCATCGAGGAAGGGAGATTACATTTTCGCCTCGGGGCTTCGAGATTGGCCGCTCAGTAGCATGGCGATGACCATGGTCCTTCGGAGACTTCATCTTGTGATCACCGTGCACGGCATGAGATCGGCGTTTCGAGACTGGGCCGCTGAAGAAACAAGCTTTCCTCACGACGTTTGCGAGATGGCTCTCGCCCATACTATCGAAAACAAGGCTGAGAGCGCCTATCGACGTGGAGACCTTTTGGCCAAGCGAGCCGACTTAATGGAAGCTTGGGGGCGCTATTGCGAGTTGCCATCGGCAAAACTGATAAGGCTTGCGAGCGGGTAATGCCGAAGGATGGCGAGAAAGCGTCACCCGTCGAGCCCCATCCCTACACTTTGGATGGCCGCCCTCCGTTGGGCACGCGTACAAAAGAAGCTATCCGCCTCTGGACTGAACCGAGCGGATGGCCCCGGCAACGTGATGGTTATCTATTCTTGGTCACAGCAGTTCATCGGTTGGGTGAGAAGCTTTTTGGAACAGAGTGGCTCAAATGTGAGCCATATTCTACCTTATCTGACCATCCGCCCAGCCTCGGGGTTCTGAATGATGAAGAGCCGATAACGCTCTATCCCATTTTCAAGAAATTCTGGCCTCAGGAGTTTTCTACGGAAGAGAACTGGGCGCTCACAGTCCGTCGGCTAAAAGTGGGGCGCGACGTGGATGTTGAGATCAGAAATCGGTACGCTGAAGCCAGACGGCGCTTAGGGGCCGTCTGTGACAATCACAGTTGCGATTCTCGGTAAAGATTTGACATGCTTTGCCCGCCCCCCTGACCGCGGATTACTAGCGCCTGTAGCAGCGGACACCTGGGACTGGGATGATGCAAGCGCTCGTATACGCGCATGCCGGATGGACCCAGCGAGGCCATATGACAATCCAAAGTCAGACATGTCATGGATTTTCGTCGGCGAGGAAGGCTTCAGAAAGCTGCTCGAACTACTGCCTCGAGCCGCTCCCCTTCCCCACGTCGAATTGAACCGCTACGTGCCGCCATTCATACAGTTCATGCTCGACTTGGCGGCCGAACTCAAGCTTTCAGATCGCAATCTATTGAAAGTCGAGATCGAGAAGCAAATCTCTGATCATTGGCGCCCAGAATTTGGAGAGAAAAGCGAAAACCTAACCCGCGTGATGGCTACTCTAATGCGGGATCCGGCGGCGAGATTGGGCAAAGCCAGAAAATAATATTTCGGGATGGGCTTCACCCTTTTGTGGGCCGAGAATCATTGAGGTTTTCGACGGATCGAACCCATCGAGAGCACCGAGTAGCGCTCGGTTACGCCCATTTTCTGTGAGCAAGTTTTGTGCGTATCTCGGCTTCACGCAATCAATCGCAACGAGACCGAGAGCATGCCAACCGACCGCAGTATTCCGACGACGACTAAGCCACTAGCTCTTTCAGTTCCGGATTTCGCCAGACTGATCGGCGTAGGTACTTCAACGGGCTGGAAGTTGGTGCGGCAGCACAAGGTGCGTGCGATCCGGATCCTGGGACGCATCTTGTTCCCCTCAGTGAAGCTGATCAACTCTTGTCTGACACGGAGTCGACGGCCCAATGACAACCAAAGCGGCGTTACTTCGCAAATCCGAGCCAATTGCCTGTCCTGTTCCGGTGGCAGTCGTTCAGTCGTTCATGAATGTCCCGTACGTACATGCCCCTTCTGGGAGTTCCGTTTCGGAGCGACCCCAACCCTACCCGCAGATACACGGGTTCCAGACAGCATGTACAGACAACAAGGTCTGAGAAGGAAATCGAAGTTTAGGCAGGATCTGCCGACCTCTTGCGTGGACGGGTTCAACAACGGTGGCGCGCAAACAGGATTTGGGAACCACGGGATGCGATCATGCCCCCCATAGGCCGAAGGGTTGAAATGGGATCGCCGGCGCCACACCAGCGTCGTCAATCGCACTCTGCAGCCGGCAGGTGTGAAAGCCGTTTGTGCCCGAGGCGTGGGCCGGCTCCGTTGAGCAACCACCCGAGGGAAGGCCCGCCACCCTTTCTAGTTTTTCTAGAGGGGATGGCGGCCTTTGCCCAAAACGCGAACCTTCCATTGAGCAACTGAAGAAGAAAAAGGGGTAAAAGAAGTGAGATCTGAAGTGATTTTTCTAGGCGCGCGTGCAAATCAAATCGGCTCGCAAACGGCAGGCCAAACTTCTCGAACCCGGGGTCTCGACGTATTGACGGGGCGCACATGTTTTCCGGAATCATCTCCATGAACCAGACCATTGAGCAGCGCCTCGTGAACTTGCGCCGAGCCCCGCGTTGCGGTGCCAGGAACCGTGCGGGCCATCCATGCAAGCGTCCGGCGCTGCGCGGAAAAGCACGTTGCCGCTTGCATGGTGGGCTGTCGAGCGGCGCGCCGGGCGGTGAGGGCAATGGTAGGTACAGGGATGGCTATTGGACCAAAGAGGCCATTTCGGAGCGAAAGTGGCTGCGCGAGCTGGTACGTTCTCACACCAGCAAGGATGCTGACCAATGAGTTTACCCCTTTCCAACCAAAATGTTGTTCCCCTTTCTCCGGCTGTGCCGCGCCGCGTGCGGGTTAAGCTGCGGCCGGTGACGATTTCGCTGCACAAAGCGTATCCGCCGGACGGAGAAGCAAAGATGTGGTGGAGCCGGCTGAAGTCCGCTCTAGCCACAGGCTCGAGCGACTTCGTGAGCGCGACACTGTTGCAGATCCAAGGCGCCTCCAAACTTCCGTGCGGCTCTATTTCGGAGACAGCTGTGAATGCGGCTCTGGCGTTCATAGAGGGCTGCGAACCTGAGAAACGAGGTGGAGACCGCTTTGGCCATCCAGATGGCCTGTACCCATGCCTGTACGATGGCGGTGCTCTCTCGTCTTGGAGGGCGCCCACGGCGGCGATCGGCATGTGGCAATACTGGCTGCGGGAGCCGCAAAGCTAGCTACAGCGTTTGCAAGACAGGTTGAGGTCATGCGGCGATTGAAGCACGGCGGCAATCAGACGGTTCGAGTTGAGCATGTCCACGTGTATGAGGGAGGCAATGCTGCCGTAGGATTGGTTAGGTAGAACACCGGCAAGTCACGTCAGCGTCAGTGGCAGAAGGCTAATCCTGAAATGCCCCTTGGGCGGGAGCTGCCGCCCCTTCTTCAAAGAGCCGGTCGAGCAACTGCTTTTCCACCTTTCCTGATTTTCGCATAGCCGCGCGAAGCGTTGTTACAAACTCGGGGTCCTGCATATCCTCGATCGCGCTAGTAGCTAACGAGTATGCCTAGCGCCACCATCCCTATTGTCGCCTCTTTGACCTGGGTACTATCCAAGGATGAAGCTCAGTCAGACCATCCGGTTCTGCCACTCTGAAGACGGTACCCGTATCGCAGTGGCATCGTGCGGAAAGGGCTCTGTGATCTTGCGGGCGGCGCACTGGCTCAGTCATGTAGACTATGATCTCGAAAGTCCGGTCTGGCAGCCTTGGCTTCACGCGCTCTCGGCCCGTCACCGCTTCGTACGCTATGACCCGCGTGGTTGCGGCTTATCAGACCGGCATGTGGCAGATCTTTCGATCAGCGCGTGGCACGCCGATCTCGACGCCGTTGCGGCGTCGATAGACGAGCCGCAATTTGTCCTTCTCGGCCTCTCGCAGGGCGGCGCTCTAGCCATCGCTTACGCACTTCGCCATCCGGAGCGCGTGTCGCATCTCGTGCTGCTCAATGCTTATGGCCAGGGTGCTCGGACAAGGGCGCAGACCGACGCCGAACGACTGGAGGCCGAGACGCTCGTCAACTTCGTGCGCATTGGTTGGGGACGTGAGAACCCGGCCTTCTGTCAGTTTTTCACCAATCTTTTCATCCCCAAGGGGACGCCTGAGCAACACCGCTGGTGGGGAGATCTTGAACGCGTGACCGCGGATGCAGGTGTCGCTGCCCAGCTTTTGGAGCACATGCAGGGGATCGACGTCCTGAACCTCGCGTCTGAACTTCGAGTCCCCACACTAATCGCCCATAGCCGTGGCGACATGCGGGTACCGTTCAACGAGGGCTGCAAGCTAGCCGCCGTTATCCCGCATGCGCGCTTCGTGCCGTTGGAAAGCAAGAACCATGTGCTTCTACCCGACGAGCCCGCGTGGGTGGTATTCCACGGCGAACTCGCCGATTTCCTCGGGCAAGTCGGCGCGCAGCAGCCGCGCGCTGTTCGTGAAGCGGGCCTGTCACCAGCCGAAGCGGCTATTCTGAACCTGGTCGCCGAGGGGCTCGATAACCGAACTATCGCGGTGCGTCTCGGTAAGAGCGAGAAGACCGTTCGCAACCAGCTCTCGCTGATCTTCAGCAAGCTAGGCGTTCAGAGTCGCTCCCAGGCGATCGTAATGGCTCTCTCTCAATAGATTACGAAGGGCCGGGACATCTGTCCCGCTATGTTGTCGGATTTCCTGCCCAGGTGGGACCATCGCCTCATGCGTCGAGCTAATGCCGCACCTAAACTGGCAAGTCGGGACGGCGCTCTGCCCACAGAATGCAGGAAGGGTCCAGACATGATACAAATTGACGAAACCAAGCTCAACGAACTCGTGGGTCGTGTACTCGGTGATCTGGGGGGGGCGGTTAGCATACCGCTTGTTCGGATTGGAGACGCGCTCGGCCTCTATAAAACCCTCAAGGAAATTGGGTCAGCAAATGTTGACGAACTGGCCGAAGCTGCCGGCTGCGCACCGCGCTACGTTAGGGAATGGCTCTCTGCGCAGGCGGCTTCCGGATATATCCACCATGACCGCGGTCAATTCTCCCTGACGCCCGAGCAGGCGTTCATATTCGCAGAACCGGATAGTCCCGTGAACCTGATCGGTGCGTTCGACACCGCCGCAGCGATGGTTGAAAATCAGGCAAAGGTGCAGGCGGCTTTCAAAACCGGTCGCGGCGTTGCCTGGGGTGAGCAAGCAGGGTGTATGTTCTGCGCCGTGGCGCGGCTGTTCAGGCCCGGCTATGTCAACGCCCTCGTGCAGGAATGGCTGCCCGCCCTCCATGGCGTCCTCGAAAAGTTGAAGGCGGGGGCCAAAGTGGCTGACGTCGGATGCGGCCATGGGTTGTCGACAGTCCTGATGGCGCAAGCGTTCCCTAACTCACAGTTCACCGGATATGATTTCCATCCGGCTTCCATTGCAGCAGCCACCGCACATGCCCGGTCACATGGGCTGAAGAACCTCAACTTCGAGGTAGGGCGGGCGCAGGATTTCAAGGGAACAGATTTTGACCTGATAACGTGTTTCGACTGTCTGCATGACATGGGGGATCCGCTGGCCGCCGCGGCGCATATCCGGAAGGCGTTGAAAGACGATGGCACCTGGATGGTGGTCGAGCCCATCGCCGGCGACAGATTGGAGGACAATCTCAACCCTATCGGGCGGCTCTACTACTCGGCGTCGACGATGATCTGCGTTCCTACTTCGCTGGCTCAGGAGACCGGAATGGCGTTGGGAGCTCAGGCGGGAGAAGAAAGGCTAGCGCAGGTGATTCGCTCAGGGGGGTTCCGTCAGATACGCCGTGCCGCCCAGACGCCACTCAATATGGTGCTGGAAGCAACCTGAGTAAAGATCGGCTTCGCACCTCTGGAGGCAGATCGAGAAGCGCGCATGGTAGCGCGCAACAACCTTCCAGTTCAGGGGAGTTCCGCTAGGCAGCCGCACTTCAATCAAGTGCGGTCTCGGAAGCCCGCAGGGCAGGCAGCCAGACGCGGGTACTGTAGAAGAAAGGGGCCGCAGCACTGCCTGCGACCCCGTTTTGGTGCTAACGACTAGCCATTGCCAGCACACGGCAGACTGCAACCAGATCACGGCCGAAGGTTGAGGGCGAAGCCATGATGGAAGAGCACTGGCGCGCCCCATACGATTCGTTTTCACGCTTAGGCAATTCCGGATCTCTAGGCCTGCCTGAATCCCGGAGCAGCCTTAGTCGATCGCGCAGGATCAGCACTCGCGTTGCCAACGTCTGCTCTTACAATGCCGCTTCATAGACGTAGGTCGCGATTTCGAGGCTGACGCATTTGGCCAAATTTCGGAGCGCGCAGTTTCCGGCAGCGTCCCTTTCCTCAACCTGAAACGGCAGGTCAGTGTCAAAAGGGTTCCATCCACATGCAACCTAGATAATCCGCGCGGCCGTCATGAATCCGCTGAGCGGATGGTTAGGGTCCCGCGAGTTTATACGAGGGCTCATCTGCCCAGTTTTCTGCGGTTCGATCTAACCTTGCGCCTATACACCTGAACGGACTTTGCCGCCGCGCCTATAGCATCTCCTCCGTTGGCAAGATGGCGTGCCAGGGCAATGTTGGCTTTGAAAGCCGCATCCATTTTCTCGCTGGAAAGGCTCGCCAGGTCCAGAGGATTTCCCATTGCGGCCGCCATTACCCGCATTCCTATAACCTGCTGCGCCTCAGCTGCCAGCATTGCACTCTTCCACCACAGAGACATCCAGGGATTGGTCATCAGACTCGCTCGATCCGATCACGAAGCTCCTCACGCTGGTCGTCGTGCAGCTCCGCCTCCGTCTCGCTGATCTCGCGTTGGGATGAAGACGGCTTGTCGTCTGGGATGACCTCGGTAGAAGCAGGGAACGAACCTGCGGACGGAGTAGGTGGAATAGGATCGGCAGCGGCCGGGGCTACCGGCGGCGGCGGGCCCGGATCAATAGGCGGATTGGTATTTGGGATAGTGGCCATGGAAGTCTCACTAATGCAGTCGGTCGGAAACTTGCCGCTGCCAGCTTGGTTCCGAGACGAAAAACCCCGCCTTTATGGGGCGGGGCTCTGTAACCGGGAGCAAAGTGCTGTTCCCTTCACGACCAATAGAATACCGGAGGAGCGAACTGGTTCCGGGGCATTGGTTAAGCCGCTTCGGCCTCCTGATTGACCGCCGTTTCGGCAATCTCAGTCAGAGCCTCATCCGTCGCCTTCTCCTCATCCAGTGTCGTCTCGAGCAATGTCACAGCATCAGCGAGACCAAGTTCGTCTGCCCAGGTGCGAAGGGTTCCATATCGCGATATTTCATAATGCTCCACGGCCTGGGCAGCGGAGAGCAACCCCGCATCGAGGGCCGGCGTACCCTTGTATTCTTTCATGATGCCTTCGCCCTCCTTGATTATCCCTTCGATCGCGTCGCATTTCTTGCCTTCTGGCTTTTCCTCTATCAGCGCGAAAACTTCTTCAAGGCGCTCGACGTGGGTCTCCGTTTCAGCTTCATGTTTTTCGAAGGCGGCGCGGAGTTCCTCGTTTGTGGTCGCTTCCGCCATTTTAGGCAGGGCGGTCAGGATTTTCTTTTCGGCGTAGTAAATGTCCTTAAGCGTGTCGTGGAACAGCTTGTGCAAATAGTTCGTGGCCATGGCTTCATCCTCTATCAATGTGGGGTAGCGCAGAACAACTGGCCAGATCGTGGGGAGTTCCGGGAGGCAAGCCGGTTGGCTTCCGCCAATGGCATTTCCTTGGGCGCCCGGAGTCCAAAAGTCCGGTTGCAGACCAAAGTGGCACCTAGGACAGCCTTGAGAGACCTCCGACTTCTGCCCTTCCCGCACTTAAGGAAACGGCATTCTAAGATTGGTGCTACCTCGGTTGCCTCGTTATGGGGGTTTGGGGTCGTTCAAGAGGCTTTCTCACTTTTGATGACGCTAATCTGGCCGTCAGCCTCCATGTACGCCCGGCTCATTTCAGCAAGCTTGGAAATGCCCTGTTGCCTCAGGTGGCTCATCATCTCTTCGGTGGTGATCAATTCACGGCGGAGATTTTGCCGAGCATCTCGCCATCGCGAACAAGGAGAAGTGGCGGAGGGCTCACAAGTCTCTCGACGGCTCGGAACTTGTGCGCAAGCCAATCAATGGCAAAGTCCCAAGCGATAATCGTGAGGACAAGGACTAGTCCCTCGGTCACCGATTGATATTGCTTCGAAAAGCCGTTCTGGGCCGCGTCGGCTATGATTACGATCAACAGAATGTCCGCGAGGCTGAAAGACCCGGCCTGGCGCTTCATGACGAAGCGCATCAGAACGAACAGTCCGAGGTACATGAGCGTCCCTCGAATGGCGATTTCGGCAATGGAATGGGTGGGAATCCACATTGCCGCCCAGTCGATATAGAATAGCTTGTCTAGCATCTGGGCTCTTTCAACTGCGAAACCCCGCCGCGGGAGCTGACGGGGTTTCGAACCGGGAACCAACTGCTGCTCCCTTCACGAATTGAAAAGACGGAACGAGGACGTCAATGTCCACGTCTGTTTGCACAGCAATGGGGAAGAAGGCCGAATAGCAACGGTGACGGCAAGTCACCGCGATGAAGCCAAGATGTACATGGACGCCATGATGGCGGCGAAGATGACACCGATGGATAAAACCATGGTATCGGACGCCGAAGTCATGAAGGCGTGCGAAGGCGGCGCCTTCGACGAAATGAATATGTGATGATGAGAGGCCCGCCCAACGGCGGGCTTTTTTACCTCCGGTTTCAGGCCATTCGACCGGACTGCTTGTCGATCCGCAAATCGTCGATGGTGGCCAGAGCTTTGCCTGCCATATTCATTCGGGACCGACAGCGTGACGGCATAGAGGCCGCCAAGAGTAAGGGACCTTACAAAGTTCGGCCGGTTAAGCTGGACGGAGAATTGCATCAGGCAGATGGATGCCGAGGGGTATAGGGCCAACCGAGATTTCAAAGACAATCGGTTGCAGCCGCGGGACGATCTACAAGGTTCTGTACAGTATTTCGAAGCACCAAAATTCCCCCTGAATTTCAGCGCCCAAATTCAGGCGTTCTTCTTCTGTCGATTGGCGTTGCCCGAATGGTTTTCAACATCGCTTTGACCTTGATATTCGCTACCCGAAAAGTTGGGGTTTGGAGCACTGCGGGCTTTATCTTTTTGCCCTTTAGCGGCAGGCGGGGGAGCGTGAGGCCCATCCGTGACGTCTCGATCGGTATTCTTTCGAAACTCGCCGACCGGGAAGCTTGGTTCTTATCGTTTGTCATGGCAGGAGAACCCTTAGCGCGTCGTTTCGTTCCACTTACATCTGGTCGTTATAAGGGGACTTTTTTCTGGCCGACCCCGACGAGCCAAAGACGCAAAAGATTGAGGCTCCGGGCTCACCAGCGCTTCTCTCAAAAACCAGATCGAAAATCCAACAACGTCCCGATTGGATGACGGGAATTATGTTAAACGCTCGTCGCCGGTTGTGCATCAACCATCTAAGGTTTTGAAATAACCCCGGCAAGGGGAGAGTCGCAATATGGCTTGAATTTCGTCCAATATGTGCTCCCACTTGGCGGGCTTCGAAACTCGTCGATATGATCTTGTATTCTTCTGGAATATCACTGGCCGCGTACCCCGTTAAAGAAAATGAACGGTATCTTGCGGCGGAACAATGTCTCCGCGACCGGGTATACTAACTCGCCATTCAAATTGATATCCAGAAGAGCAACGTCGAACGTTTGACATTCAGCCGCTTTTACCGCGGCATCGACCCTAAAATAGGGTCCGACGACTTGGTAACCTGCGTCTTCCAAATCGTTGCCTAAAACAAGTGCAACTAGGTACCTCATCCTCAACCACGAGGACGTTTTGTTGAAGGGGCTTTTCCACCGCGTAGTTCACTGGAGCGGAATTGAATAATTATCGTGGGGAATCCGTGTCAGACACCTCAGACCTCCTGAGCGAAATTCCAAATTCACGCTCCCATCCAATTCCTGCCTCAGGCCCTCAAGCAGCATGCGGCCAAATCCTATTCGGGTAGGTTCTACAAGGGGAACTTGGATTTGCTCTACCCATTCGATTTCCAGCGCGTAATCCTCGGCGACCAACCATCTGACGCCAAGATGCCCAGTAGGAGTTGAAAAAGTGCTCCGTGCTTTGCAGCATTGGTGGAAAGTTCGTGAATAGCCAGTCCTAGGCTTAAGGCGCAGCGCGCGTTCACGTCGATAGCCGGGCCGACGATTTCAACGTTAGGTCGCCCTTCAAGACTGAAGGGAGCAAGAGCGTCTTCGACTAAACATCGGACCGACACTCCGATCCACCGAGCTTCAGCAAGTCGCTCATGAGCATGAGATAGTGCGTGTATACGAGCACGAAAGGCACGACTCTGCAGCCTTATAATCTACGTCACCGGCGAACGACAATTTTTCGATCGAAATAATGGTCGCAAGGGTGTTTTTCACCCGATGGTTTAACTCTGCCGTCAGCATTTCGCGCTGAGCTTCAAGTTTTTTTTCGGCCCGTGATATCCCGAGCAATTTTTGACGCGCCAATGATTGTGCCCCGTCCGTCGCGAACCGGCGAGACCGTAAGTGAGATGTGCAAGAGAGTTCCGTCCTTACGCATCCGAATGGTTTCGTAGTGGTCAATTCTCTCGCCGGCTTTAATCCTTGCGAGAATGCCAGGCTCTTCATTAACTCGATCTTCGGGCATCAGGATTGTAATATGCTGGCCAATAGCTTCATCGGCCGTATATCCAAAAATACGCTCAGCCCCTCTGTTCCAACTCGTAATAGTGCCATCCAAATCCTTGCTCAGAATGGCGTCGTCGGAGGAACTCCACAATTGCAGCAAGGCGAAACGCGGCTAAATCGCGGTTATTACCGTAAGCGTCCGAATCCCCGAGATCTGAGTTTAGCGGCATAAGTGCTCCAAACCATAATTCACCTAATAGTTCCGCTTTTATCGGGCAAAAGTCCTGATCAAGAAGAACCTTGTTATTGCGGATGCCCGCCAGATGCGAAGCAATCGGATAAGAGATCGATTTAACGTGGGACTATTTTGAGGGGCTGTCCGGGCAGCCCCTCAATGGCCTAGGACAAAGTAAGCCGGAACGATAATCCCCCGAACGGCTTGGAGTCTCTCGGCAGCAACGATACCGATACAATCACGAGATGAGGCCAGTTTTGGCAACAAGAGAGACCGACATCAGCAGTTTGGCGAAAGTCCGCAACCACGTCCGGATTCTTGTCGAACTTGGCAAGCTATCGGGGAAGCAGTTAGAGCTTGATCAGTTTCTCGCGCAAACAGTAGTTCACATTGCCCGCGCTGTGGAGATCGGGCACGTAAAAGTGTTGCAGTACCGACCCGATACGGCGGATCTTCTTATAGTAGCGGGTCTAGGTTGGAAGGAGGGGGTAGTAGGCGTCGCGACGCTCTCTGCCGATTTTAAGTCTCCCCCTGGGCGGGCCTATCAAACTGGCGAGCCGGTGACGATTGCGAACCTCGAACAGCAGACCGAATATATAATCTCTGACTTGTTTGTCCGTCACGAAATCGTCTCCCTTTGTAACGTCCCGATTCTTGTTGATGGCGCTGCCTGGGGTGTCGCGGAGGTCGATAGCACAGAAGTACGCGACTTTAGCGAAGACACGACCGACTTTCTCATGGCCGCTGGAGCGCTTATCGGGCGCTCATATAAAATCAACCCGAAAAACGGACCGCGACGCAAAGCTTATTAAGGAGGCTGTTTCCTCAACTAACCGTGACGTCTTGCTGCGGGAGTTGCAGCACCGCGTGAAAAATAATTTTCAGCTCATACTCTCGTCGATATTTATCCAGAAACGGCGCAACCCAAACCCCGAGGTGCACCGCGCCTTGGATCATGTGGCCAGTCGTATCAATGCGATTTCTCTCGCTCACGACCAGTTGGCAGCCGCGGACGGCGGGCAACTTGTGAAGCTACCGAATTACCTCCGTGCGCTCTCTCTTTCGATTCGTGATCAAGTTGAAAACGTAGAGGTATCAGTCGAGGCTGATGAAATTGAATTGGCTATTGAACGTGCAGTGCCCCTGGGTCTCATCCTCAACGAGGCAGCTACAAACAGTATAAAGCACGCCTTTGAAGCGGAAGGTGGTGGTATATCGATACGGCTCGCCGGCGGCGTCGGTTATGGGGAAGCGCGGTTGACGGTGTCGGATGATGGGAAAGGCATGACAGAAGGAGGCCGAGGAGGCTCTGGTCTTAAACTCATAGATGCTTTGGCAAAACAATTGGGTGGCACTGTAAGTCGGGAGACTTCCTCTGCCGGGACTACGATATCAGTTCTATTCCCCGTTTAAGCAGCTTCTGGGGAACAATCCGTTTGCCACGGACTACGAAACCCGCATGGTCGGTGTATCAATCGGATGCGACGGTATGAGGCACGTTGCAGTTTTTCCGATTTCTCGCCACGGTCAACGAAATGGCAGGCGAGCCTCTACCCCGTCCGCCGATCCCGCATTCTCCCCCTCCTTGCCAAGGGACTGCTGCCGGGCGTATGGGGAACGGGGGAGCGACAAAGCGCTGCCGGTGCAGGCGGCTCAGATCGTGATTAACGGCGACGGCGGAGCCTTAGATGACACTGTCCATTATTGGCGCGGGATTTGGGCGTACCGGCACTCACTCAATGAAGGAAGCATTGGAAGTATTGGGTTTTGGCCCGTGTCATCACATGGTCGAGGTGCTTTCCAAGCCTGATCAACGAGCAAAGTGGCGTTCAATTGCGGATGGTGCAGCTCTTGATTGGGACGATGTGCTCGGCGCGTACAACTCGACCGTGGATTGGCCTTCGGCGTACTATTGGCGGGAGTTGGCCGAGTATTTTCCGAAGGCGAAAGTGCTGCTGACCCTCAGGAGTCCGGAAAGCTGGTACACAAGCTTTTCAAGCACAATTCTTGAGGGAATAGGGCCTAACAGCGATCCGGATAGCTTTGGTTTCAAGATAATTCGGAACAAAGTTTTCGACGGAAGGCCGGAAGATAAAGCCCATTCAATTGCGGCTTATGAGAAGAACAATGCTAGCGTCCGTCGATCGATCGCCGCAGAACGGCTCCTTGTTTATCAAGTCGGCGATGGCTGGGACCCGTTGTGCAGGTTTTTAGGCGTAGCCGTCCCCGCAAGACCATTTCCTACAAGCAACTCCACGGAAGAATTTCGACAGCACATGTTGAAGAAGTAAGCCGCGATTTTGCTCACCTGACAGCGCGCGCAATCTTCGCCTCTATAGCGTCCTTCACGCGAGTAGAGGCCGCCGCGGCGGGATTCTTCACCTTGATCCAATCCTTGCTCGGCCCCGATCGATACCGGGATTGCCGGCCCTGACCGCCAACCTGGCGGCGGATTTAGGGGGCCCAAACAACAATCGTTGGTTCTGTAGCGCAGTAAGCTCGTATATGTCATTTAAACGGCGCGAGAGTTCAGGCTGGCGAAAACGGATAGATGATAGGAAATCATCACATGACAAGATTTCTGGTTGCCGACGTCGCGGACAATTTCCGGTTCCGGCCCAATGTTCGGTTCATGAAGCGAACTGGCTACACCTTCGCAGTTCTTGCCGTGCTGATGCTGATGCTAACCCCTAGTCCTGTCTTCGCAACGAACTCGTCCATCATCGCGCCAGGCGCGAAGCTGGAGAAGTTGGGTGATGGCTATTCATTCACCGAGGGCCCTTCGGCGGATCGTGACGGAAATGTATTCTTCACCGATGTCCTGAATAACAAGATTGTCGAGTGGAACGCGACGGACAGGAAATTCTCCAACTGGCTCAAGCCAGCGGGTCGTGCGATTGGGACGTATTTCGACAACGCCGGCAATCTCGTCGTCGCCGCCTCCGAGAAGGGCGAACTGTGGTCCGTTGCTCCCGATAAGACCGTGACAGTGCTTGTGACTGACTTCGACGGTAAGGTATTCAATGGTCCGAATGTCTTGTGGATCCGTCCAGACGGCGGCATCTATTTTACGGATCCGGATTTCCACTCAACTCATGATCAAAGCAAGCGGGTGGAGGGCCAAAACGTCTACTTTGTGACGCCCGACCACAAGACCGTTACGCGTGTCACGAGTGACCTCACTAAGCCTATCGGCATCGTTGGCACGCCAGACGGCAAGATTCTTTACATTGCGGACTACGTCGCGGGCAAAACCTTCGCCTATGACATCAATTCGAACGGTGAACTCACGAACAAGCGCCTTTTCTGCGAACTCAGCGCCGAAGGCATGACGATCGACGATGAGGGCAATATCTATCTTGCCCGGGCCGTTGTTACTGTGGTTGATAAGGCCGGAAAGACGATCGAACGGATAGAAGTACCTGAACCGCCAAGGAATTTGACCTTCGGTGGCAAAGGCAATGACTTGCTCTTCATAACCGCCACCGGCAGTGTTTACGGCCTCCAGATGAGGGTTAGGGGCGCGCGCTAGGGGGCGTTCAAAGTGCCGCAACGCCTTCAGAACCGCCAGAAATGGCTCAGAGGGGCCTTCGTTCATTTTGCGCTGCCCCAACACACAACGCACCGTAGACTCGACTCGACGCACGCAGCCTATCCTATTGACCACCCTTCGTGCCACCGCCGCACAGCGTCTGGCACTTCCCCCCCACGTCGATCGGCTGAGAGGTCAGGCTTTAAGCCTTCTCAAAACGAAAAACCCCACCGGTACATCCGCGGTTGGGGCTTTCTGTTTGTGAAGCCCTGCAACGGGCATAAGGAATCATCGGACCGAGATGGTTAATGATTAGTTAAGGCAGTCGATTTTGGCGACTTTTCCTACCGGTGGAAATTGGACTGCGTGCATTTTGGGTATACCCTGAGGAGACGTATACTCCGCCGGCATAAACACGTGCACTAAGGGTCTCTTTCGATTTTGTTGACACGTAGAGTCTCCCCATCTAGAGCTATAGTGTACAAAACGGGGGAACTTCATGCCGTCGCTCATCGGATACGCTCGCGTCTCGACCTTCGACCAAAAAAACGACACCCAGGTTGAGCGCCTCAAAGTCGCCGGCTGTAAGACGATCAGGACAGAGAAGGTGTCAGGCAAGTCGCGAGAGGCTCGCCTGGAGCTCGCGACGGTTCTCGACTTCATGCGGGAGGGCGATACACTCGTCGTCGTCAAACTCGATCGCCTGGGACGAGACACCCGTGACGTGCTCAACATCGTCCATGAGTTGGAAGCGAAAGGCGCCAAGCTGCGTGTCCTCGACCCGGGCATCTCAACTGAAGGCCCCATGGGCAAGGTTGTCCTTACCGTCCTTGGCATGGTTGCGGAAATGGAGCTGGGCTTCATCCGCGACCGTCAGCGGGCCGGCATCGAAGCCGCCAAAGCCAAGGGCATTTACAAAGGTCGCCCTGTGAAGCTCGACTGGGCGCGCATCAAGCAAATGGACGCTGATGGCGTTGGTCCTACCGAAATCTCGAAAACGATCGGCTGCAGCCGCGGTATGGTCTATAAGGTTCTCACGGCTTCAAGTCCTCTTATTGGGTAGCTTTCGCAGCTGCTCCAGGTCGCGATTAAACGGCGCCTCGGAGAAATGCCGATCAACGTCGGCACGCTCATAAGCTTCAGCTAAAAGCGCACTCCGAATAGCTGCGTTGGACGGGAATCTGCCCGAACGAGCCATATCATAGGCTCTGACGATCAGCGATTTCCTTGTCTGCTCCATGCCGTCCACCTTCCAGCCTCTCGCAACCTGAAGAGCTCGCCTGAGTTCCGCTCGCAGGAACTGCAGGGCGCCGTTGCCGTTGACGTCTGGTTTAGTGATGGAGGACCAAATGGCGGTAAACAAACCCAAGGGCGACAACGCCCGGAAAGGCGCGGTTCGGAAGCGCAGCCAATTGAAGACGAAGGTCGAAGGAGAGGCGCATTGGACCAAGCGGAGTCGCGCCTCAGGCCAGTTCATGGATCAAAAGAAAGATGCGAAGGCGAAGCCGTTTAAAGGCGTGAGAAAAGAACGCAAAACAACAGGCTAAGCGAACGGCCGATTAAGCAGACCGGTTCCATGGAATGCATCTTGAACTCGTTAGCGGGCCGTACAGCAGTTTTCTCGGTATTTTGGTTGTCTGAAGTGCCCTCGACGACACAAGGGCAACCCGAATGGACTGGGCTCCAGACCGTCAACTCTGCCGGTACATCCGCGGTCAAGGTTGTAGGTCTGGAAAAGCCCCGCGCAAGGCCGGGGGGCACAAAACGCGGGGCTCTGGAGCTTGAGGAGGTCGGGCGACGCTCCGTACTCCGGGGCGAGAAACTGGCACCTTGGCGTTTGGTTCCTCAGATCGCGACGAGCACTCGGCCAGTGCCCTTGCACGTCGTGCAGCGAATGGGACCGTCGCTCGGAATCACGGTCCAAACACCGGTGCCGTCGCATTCGATACAATTGATCTCGCCGGCCCCAGCTCCAAGCATTTCGACATTAACGGAAATCTCTTCGTCGCGGCGAGCACCGGCGTAAAGGGTCATGCCGTCCATCATTACGCCGCTGCTCTGCGTTTCATTCGCTCCTGAATGAGCCTCCAAAGCGCGTCCGCCGTCTCCTCGTCCGTTCGAATAAAGAAGCGGAACGGATCGCGCTGAAATTGCTGCCATCTATCAATCTGGGATACTTCGAACACCCCGGCTTTCGCCAAGTCATCGAAATCCAGATTGAGGAGAATGCGCAAGCCGTTGTGAAATTCCTCGATGCTCAGGCGGCCGCCATTGTCGCTGGGATTTCTCGATGCCGGCGCGCTCATGCTGCTTCCCGCTGTTTTTGCTGAAGTTGGAGGAGCCTCCAGATGGTGTCTGTCGTTTCTTCATCGGCATAAAAGAAGCTGCGGAATGGATCACGACGGAAAGTCTGCCATTCTTGAGCTTGCCAATCGGCGAACACGCCGGCCTCTCCAAGCTCCTCGAACTCCAGGGCCATGAGAGCGCGCAGGCCTTGGCGAAAGTCCTGCAGGCTCATGCGACCGCCAGAGTTGTTCGAGATCGAACGGGGCTTCGCTGGGATACTCATTGATACACACCTAACTGACGTTGAGTCGATCTGTGGAAGAATGACTCCGCGGAGTCGTTCCACCTTACCCCAGCAGTCGAAATAATTTTTTGGGCGGAAATTGAACGGAAGAACCCCGCCAGACATTGGCATGGTCGGAAGCGGGGTTCTTGGCACGCCACGCACTCGCGAAACGGCTTCTGCCTGAGCTTGTCGAGTGATACAGAGCGCGGAACTTGCGCTTTTTCGGTCAGGCAAACCTACGAGCAGGTGCTTCAAACCTCCCAAGCATCAGAGAAGGGTACGGTTCCATTCTAGTGGCGACGCCTCCGAAAAAGAGCCGCGAACTCATCATTCGGATCGTTCATCAGCGCCTCGAAGATCACTGTCCGAACGTCCGCGCCTAGCTCTTCCTCAATGTTCTTCATGGTGATTCCTTGCGCGGCCGCGGCTAGGAAGCATTGACGAAAGAGCGAAGCAACCAACTCACGGCTCGCGGGCCGCCAGGCGTTCGTTACGTTCTCATCTGTCCACTCATGCATGAAGTCGACGCCGCGGGTGGTCATCCGTTTAGCTGGCGGACTTCGGCACATCTGCGATTAGACCGGTGCTAAGGCGGCGCGAACCATGGTGTTGAGAGATACGCCAGTTGCCGTCTCGTCGCACTAGCACCCATGTCATGCGATAGGGCATCAGGTCGGCCTCATTCTGAAAGTCGACGTGACCAGTCGTGAGCGCAATGTCTGGGCCAAGCATTGCCACGCGAGGTGGCGGATAGGACTTTACGCGCACGGTGGGACCGCGGTTACCAAAGTAGGCCCGGATTGCCGAACGTCCGATCTGGAGCTCATCAACCGAGCCGAATAGTGTTGCGTCCTCGGCGTAGAGTTCCATATGCGCATCCAGGTCACGGCTGTTGAATGCAGCAATCCATCGCGCCAAGAGCGCTTCGATACTTGGGGTTCCGCCAATCATCCCGACATCTCACGGCGCTTCAGGTAGTCGTGCTGCTCACGCATCTTTGGCTCGATACTGTCCGCAAAGGTTCTTGAGCGCATCTCGGATTGATGATCCATTAAGATGCTGCTGAATATCCATCGCACCGTAGCCTTCCTGTTTCAACGCAACCCTATCCTGCCGGCCAATGTACCCGCTGAGGACATGCTACCCTGGAATGGGCGCGAGCGGGAGTTCGTTCGCTCGGTTCCCGTCCGGCGGGGGCTCTTTTTCTGATCGGAGGAACATTCCCTCAGAGCGGCGATTGAGTCGGCGGCTGGGCTCCGAAGTATTGCTAAGGTACGGCTGGGTTTGGCTAGGGGCCGCGTCTTGGTTACCCGCCAGACGCGGCCTTCTCGCTGGGGTGTTCCCTTAGCTCTTCGGCTTCACTTTCGCATAGACGTAGTAGCACTCCTGGCCAAGGCCGGTGTAACGGCATTCGACGTAGTAGCCCTTCTTGTTCTGAAGTTTGCTGTCTTTGACCTTGATCCGCTCAAGCTTATTGCTGCCTTTCGGTTTCATATAGACATAGTGGCAGTCCTGGCCGACGGCTGTGTATGAACACTCGACCCAATAGCCGAGCTTCTGCTTCAATGTGACTTTGGGGTTAGCCTGAAGACGCTGCACTTTCATGTCATCGCTACTTGCTGGGCTTGCGAGCAGCGCTGCTGCCGTAAGAACTCCCGCTGCGAGCGCAGTTATAGACCGGACATTCATGATGTTTCTCCGTCCCAAAATGGCCGACATTTCTCGGCGAGCCAAAAGTTTAGGGGCAGTAAGGCGAAATTGCGATGGCAATGTTGCGGCGCCATAGGTAGCGATTTGTCTCGGCCTGGCTCTGGCCCTAGCAATTCTGGCGAAGCCCGCCGGCAGATTGTTTGGATCCTACCGCCCCGCCGATAAGCATAAGGCGGAATGCAACCTCGCTCCGGCGATTTGCCGGGGTTTTCGTTTCGCTAGGTGGGTCAGTCCGTGACCGCAGCGTTTGTGGGAGCATTTGAGTTTGCCGCAATTCCCAGTTGGCTGCCTTGTGACCGAAAAGCCAGGATATGATCATCATGTGCAGGAGGATCAGCGAGGGCGTTCTGGTTCGTCGCGACGGGGCCTCCCCATGCCACGGAACCGCCCCTAGCTATCGTCTCCTCGATGATGGCGTTCGTCAGGATCGGGGTATCGATGTGGGGAAAGAGCGCTTTGACCGCCGCTGCAACAGCGCTCGCGTCAACGAAGTCAGCAGGGTTTGAAAGCGCCTCCTTGATGTAAGCGCGCGCGTGATCGAGGACATTGAGTGTCATTGGAGCCTCCCTGTAACGAGCGGGAGTGCACATCGTGTCTCTCAGTCGCCGGTGCTCGATATGCACGGACTGGCGATGTTCTCACCATGAGCCAATCGGGCGCCGATAGATACAAACATCGCTTTGGTGACGATTAAATCGCGGTAACACGCCGCCTACGTCGTCGGCTCTGTGTCGCATTCTGAGATAGTGGGCGTTTCTTCCGCCATAGCGGGAGATTCAGGTTCGATGGCGTGGGGCGGTGTCGCAACATCGTCGATCTCATCTGAGAATTGGTCGACGAGTTGAGCGAGCGGATCGCCAACTGGTTTCGGCATTGGCGTCCGGGGGAGCTTTGGCTCTGTTTCTATCGGTTTCGTCATAAAGCCTCCTGGCCCGAACTAGCGGCACTATCGGTCGGCACTAACTTGATACCCCTGAATTGCAACTTCATTGCGGGGGTGTGTCCCCAAGCTGAACAGGAGCCGGTTGTTCTCAATGGGGGAACTATGATATCAGTCTCAAGCTGACGGGTTTCTTCGATTGCCGACTTCCGGGTAGACGGGTCCTTCGACTTCCCCTTCGCAGCGCGTATCGCGAAATTAGGGCGGGAATACAACCGCCAGGGCCGACAAACGATGACTTCGCTATTGTCATGAATAGCGCTCAAGGTGTCGGTTAGGCGCAGTGGCTCCATGAGAGCATTGGCCGGCAAGGACTTAATGACACAGCTGAACGTACCGCACCCATCGGGGATGCGCCGCATACTTATTGTCGAAGATGAACCTCTCATCGCCTATTCTCTCACCGAAGCTGTGACCTCTATGGGCTTCGAACCTGTCGGCCCGATCGCCGATCTCACCACCGCTCTGGAAAAAGCAAATTCAGAAGCCGTGGATGCTGCAATTCTCAATCTTATGATCAAGGGCGCTTCGGCTTACGGAGTTGCGGCGGTCCTAGAGGCCCGCGGTATCCCGTTCGCATTCGCCTCAGGACTGCCTCGGGAGGGGCTTGAATTGCCTTGGCAAGGTCGCCCCTACATCGAGTACCCGTACTCGATCGACGACGTACGGGAGGTCCTTCAGATGCTTATCGCTCGCCACGATTGGCATCCTTCGCCTCGCATCTTCGCTCCGGAGCCGACGGCTTCTTAACGTTCTATCTGGAGCGTCGCGTGATACGCGCGTTCGCCTTCGCCGGTCATAAAGATTTTGCAGTCGATTGGCTGGTAGGCAGCGTCTGCTTCAGCAAACAGGCACCGCCGGATCACTCCGGCGGCGTTCTGTACCCGCTACTGCCGCTACTGCATCATGACGTTGTCAAACATGCCCTTCTGGCACGCCGCCATAAAGTCTTGCATGCTCAGCATCGCGTCAGTCTTGGGCTTGCTGCCACCCGACGCCATCGCATCATTGAAGGCATCGTCTTCGTCCCCAGAAAGCATTCCGTCCTTGTTCATGTCTGCCTTCGCATACATGGCTGAACAGCTACCTTCATCCATCGCGGCAAACGATGGCGTTGAAACCGCAGTGACCGCGACAAGCGCGAGGGCTGTAAGTAGGGTTTTCATGGGTTGCTCCTAACTTCTGGTCGGATTGACCAGCTGTCCCAACCGGAAAATTGCCTGGACGTTCCGGACGAAGTAGCCCCTTCACGCATATGGCATCAAACGTGACGCGGATAAATTGGCAAAGATGTCTTTTGTGGGTAGCAGAAGGAGCTCTTGCAGTCCCCGATGTGGCTGCCGGCCGCTTTGCCGAGCAGGAACTCTTGGCCTTCGCCGGGATTGAAGTGACGGCTGGGCTCCAGTTAATCCCCAAGATACGGGTAGGTTTAGTCGGACCGTGCCTGCTTGACTCGCGGGCGGCCTGTCCACAGGCACAAGCTTGGAAACTGAGAATGCGCGGGAACGATGACCGGATACCGTTTTGGCTGCTTATGGGAATAGCACTTTTAGCATACTGGGGTGGCCTGGGGGTTTAGCTTGGCATCTGAGCGCTTACTTTCTCTGAAATGTGCGCCCGGTCTTGAGAATACCCTTCATCCATCCGACGCCACGAAATTGAGCCAAAAAGGTCATGTCATAAATTGTAGACAGGCGCGCCTGTCCCCGCCAATGTTCTTCAGTTGGTGTTTGCTCCCGGAAGTTCGTTAGTGTGTTGTAATGGTAGGTGAGAAGAGCGTTTTATCTTCGGTCGATAGATTGCAGGCCTTGGACCGGCTTGCGATTCTCGACACCCCTCCCGAGGAGCAGTTCGACCGGATAACCCGCTTGGCGACGAGATTGATCGGATCTGAGGTCGCCCTGATGAGCCTGGTCACGGACAATCGGCAATTCTTCAAGAGTAGCTGTGGCTTGCCTGATTCTCTTTCTCACATCCGCGAAACGCCCTTAAGTCATTCATTTTGCCAACATGTGGTCACGTCAAACCGGCCTCTAGTTGTCGAGGATGCCCGATCGGATCCTCTAGTCAGTGACAATCTCGCGATTGCCGAGTTGGGGGTGATTGCATACCTGGGAGTGCCGATACGCGACCGGGAAGGCCATGTTTTGGGGTCGCTTTGCGCAATCGGCAATACCCCGCGAAAGTGGACGGCTTCTGACGTAGATTTGATGAGTGATATGGGTGCAATCGTGGAGGACCAACTCCTACTGCAGCACAACGTTCGTCTCGCAAACAAACTGGCAGACGAGAACGCGGTCTTGGCGCGAGAATATCACCACCGCGTCAAGAATGCGTTGTCGGTCGCTGCGTCGCTTGTTCGATTGACCCGCCGCGAGGCAGAAACAGGGGAAGACGTACTCAACACCGTCGAGGGTCGTCTGAACGCGTTGGCTTCGGCGCATAATTCGCTCTTATCGAAGAGCGACGACGTTGACTTTGCTGGGTTGATCGAGCGATTGCTGCTGCCCTACGCGGCCGCTGGCGTCGCAGTAACTAAACAAGGACCCGAGCTATTACTACGGCAGCGGCAAGTCACCGCGATTTGCCTTATCATTCACGAACTGGCTACAAACTCGGCAAAATACGGCGCCTTCTCAGCATCCGGCAGCGTCTCCGTATCCTGGAGTGTCGTTCAACCAAACGAAATTGAACTGCTTTGGAGGGAAACAAGCCTTGCTCAGCAGCAGCGCAATGAGGCGGGATCGGTGGAAAGCTTTTGTCACTCGCTGCAACCCAACTCGGCGGCAGTCTGGAAAGGCGTTGGGAGGATTCAGAATTGCAAGTCCGACTATTGTTTCCCTCAACAGAGAACTCCCCGCAAGCTAATCAGACAGCGTGACTGTCCCGCAGGCTACTCCGGTGGAACCGAGTTCTCGGAGACTCCGTTAGATCGGTCTTAACCAAAACGAAGGATGCTCGAATGGACTGGAACCGTGTTGAAGGTAACTGGAAACAGGTGAAGGGTCAGGTCAAGACTCAGTGGGGTAAGCTGACGGACGACGACCTAACTCAGATCGAAGGCAAGCGCGATCAACTCGAAGCAAGATCCTAGAGCGATACGGCCTCGCCAAGGATCAGATCAAAAAAGACGTGGACACTTGGTTGTCTACTGAGAAGTGGGATTGAGTTGCTCTCAATTACATCTTCGAGCCCTGGTCAGCGATGGCCGGGGTTTCCCTTAGGCGGGGAAGCTCGTTTTACACCAGTGCACCCACGCCCCTAGCCGCGGGCATTTCACCAGGACAGTCAATAGCCAAAAACCGCCGTATTGCTTCGGCAGCTTTTTGATGAGCAGGTTTATTGACCAGCTCCGAACAGCCAATGGGGAACCCTCCGTCGGACGCCGCAAACCACAGATGTGGCATCGAACGTAATCCGAATGCGTCAACAAACATGTCTTTTGACATACATTTCCCACGGCGATAGAGCGCGACGCTCCTCAAAAGACGACTACAAATGAAGCCACGACCATGATGAAAGGCTCTCGCTTCGCCATGACGCCTCCGGTTCTCGCCTTCCCGATAGTTCTTGGGCCATACGCGCTGCAAGTGAGCTCTTTGAACGCGGCTTGTCTTTGAAGGCGCGTTGATCGTTCAACCCTCGCTCGACGGCTCTAGCGCCGGCCAAGAAAAACCCGCCGAGGGAGATTTCGGCGGGTCTTCAGTTTTAAGCGTCGGGGGACGCCTTATCCAACGCAGTGTGATGATTCCCATATTCCGTGATTTGAACGTGACCACAGTCGCTAACATCAAGGCTGCGTGGGTGCGGTTGGCTCAGGTTGGGTGGGGGTAACCGGCACGGTCGGCGTCGTTGTCGCTGGCGGAGCCGGTTCTGGCTCCGTCGTTGGTGCGGTCTCACCCGTGGTTTGGGACGCCGGTGGGACTGTGGCCGGCGGCTGCCTCATGAAGAAGAACCCGATCACCAAAACTGCTACGACGATTGCTCCAATCGCCCAATACATCGTGCCCGCACCCTTGGTTTTGCCATAGGGGTTCATGTGGTCGCCGCGCATCGGATCGTGGGGGTTTGAGGGGCGGGGCGGTAGGGCGCCAGGTGGGGTTGGTTTGATGGCCATGAGATTTGCTCCGTTCCGCCGTCGTCCTTCAGCGAGGGCAGAGAGACAGAAAGGTTCCCAATGCCGGGTGGGCAGCCCGGAAAGGGCTTTGACTAAGCCTTTCGCCGGTTCTCGTTGCTCGGAACGTCGAAAATCACCGTCACCCGCCGCGAGCCGCAATCGGGGCATTTGAGCCGGCTTTCCAATCGGGCGATCGGGGAGGCATCGCCGCGCGTCCAACCCAGAGAAAGCGGTTACAATACCGATGCCCGGGCGGCGCTGGGGAGGTTGGGCTCATGCAAGTTTTACCGTCCACTGCGGCGATGATGGGTTACACCGGCACCGACGATAACCTGTCGGATCCCCTGACAAACGTTCTTTATGGTGCGCGATACTTGGGGACTGCCTGGCGTTTAGCCAATGGAGATATTTGCACCACCGTCATGAAATAGCGAGCCGGCCATGGTGAAAGGCGTTTCTCAGATAAGTCTGTGGCCTACTGCGTCAGCGTAAAAAGGCGACTGCTTGCCGCTGGGTATCCGGTAACTGGGAAGGTTCCAAAAGCGACTTTCGGAATAGCCAAAGTCTCGAAGGGCCTCGGAAGGATAACAAAGCTTCCTTCAGGCGAGTGCGGGCGTGGTTTCCGGGAATGTAAGAGCTAGGCGCGTCGTCTGCGAAGTGATCAGCCCACCCACCCGCGTAACGCCGCAGAACCATCACCGCAGCATTGGGTAGCTTGCAAGAAATACGCAGCCGAATGTGCGTAATTCACGAATTACGAGAAAAATTTCGTGCAGCCGAAATCAAGTAGTTAGTCTGTGCAGAAATGAAGTGCGAATGTGTAGCGGCAAACCTTATCCAAGACCGCCCGCGAGTCCGAAAGCAGGTGCATGGCGCTGGCTTTGCTTTAAGGCTTTTTTTGTCGCGCATTAATGTCGGACTAATGTGTTGCCGCTTCCCATGGCGGGATCGTGAGTGGACACCTTCTATTTCACGGCTCCCGCCGTCATACCCTTAATCAGAAACCGCTCGAGGATCACGCCGATGATGATGAGGGGCAGGATAGCAGCAAAGGATAGCGCCGCCATCGCCCACCAATTGATGCCCTGACTGCCGGTTTGCGACGCGACCATGACGGGGAGCGTATTAGCGTGGGTCGAGGTGAGGAGCGCTGCGAAAAAATATTCGTTCCAGGTCAGCACGAGGCTCAGTAGGAAAGCCGCAACCATGCCGGGCAAAGCGATCGGCAGGATGATCTGAAAGAAGGCGCCCCATATCGAGAGGCCATCAACCAGAGCAGCCTCTTCCATTTCGGTGGGGATCGATTGGAATTGATCCCGCATGATCCAGATCACGATCGGCAGCACGCTCAAAGTGTAAAGTAAGACGAGCCCGATCCTCGAATCGAGGAG
The DNA here is from genome assembly GCA_963805405.1 of uncultured Alphaproteobacteria bacterium. GTDB lineage: Bacteria > Pseudomonadota > Alphaproteobacteria > Rhizobiales > Aestuariivirgaceae > JAEUMG01. The sequence goes on from CAWDUC010000011.1 coordinate 28,468, forward strand.
GCCGAGATCCCGGTAGAGAACGAGGAAAGGCAAGGCGAGCACCACCGGCGGCAGGATGAGCTGCGATAAGAAAAAGAAGGAGATATCCGCGTTCCGCATATAGCCGAACTTGTAGGAGAAGCGTGACAGTCCGTAGGCCGCGAGCGAACCTAGCACTACGGCGAGTGCCGAGGAGGACAGCGCGGCAATTCCAGAGTTGAAGAAACGTTTCATGAATTCGTTGCGGACCGTGCTCTCGGTCCCAATCGTGTCGGGCGAGAGCCCGAGCGATCGCCAGCCAAGCCAGGAGGGCTGGTAGTCGACCCAGGGGATGAGCGCGCCTTTCATGACGTTCGGCGCGATCTTGAAGCTTGTCGTCACTGTCCAGTAGATCGGAAATAGACATACGACCGCCCAGGCGAGCAGCAGTATGTAGATCATAGTCTTTCCCGCCAATCGACCGGCCCGAGCCGATATATGAGAGCTGATGTCGCGCAAGTTTGAATTGGTCATGTGCGCGGCCTGGTGAAACGCTCGGACAGTTTCATCAGGATGGTCATCCCTATAATGATGATGACGAGATAGACGATCGCGAGAAGCGTCCCATATCCGACATTCGAGCGATCGCGATATTCACGGAAGATGAAGGACGTCACCGTGTCCGTCGCTCCGCCCGGCCCACCGGCGGTAAGATTGATCACGATGTCGGCAAGCTTCAGCTTGAAGATAATGCGAATCAGGATCGCGGTGATCGAGACCGGCAGCATCAACGGGAAGGTTACCTCCCAGAAGCTTCTCCACGAGCTTGCTCCATCGACACGTGCTGCCTCGGTCAGCTCCTTAGGGATAGCCTGCAGTCCGGCAAGAATCATGATCATCATAAACGGAATGAAGGTCCAGGCGTCGAGAACCATTATAGTGACTTTGGCGATCTCGGGCGAACCGAAGAATGAAGGGTTATCCCACCCCGCCCAGCGCGCAAAGCGCGCGATCGGACCAAATCGCAATTCCAGCATCGACTTGCCGACCATCCAGCTCACAGCGACGGGCGAAAGCATAAGAGGCAGGAGGAATGCCACGCGGAAAAACTTACGTGCTCGTATGTCGGCGTTGAGAAGCAGCGCCAAACCGAAGGCGATCGCATATTCCACGAGGATCGCCAGGCAATACCAGATCATGTTGGTGAGCGCGTTCCAATAGAAGGGGTCGGTCCACATCTGGCGCACGTTGTCGAGGCCATTAAATTGTCGGCCCAGCGGCGAGGAAAGATTCCAGTTCGAGAACGCGATGATGAACCCAAAGAGTAGCGGAAACACAGTCAGCGACAGGACGAAAAGCGTGGCGGGAAGGATGAACAGTGTCCGCTTGCCATACTCGCCCCGGATCAGCACCTGGCTCCAACACAGGCAAACAGTCCAGAGAATGTAGGCATAAAGTGTCGGCCGCCACGTCTCGAAACCGAAGTCGAGGTATTCCAGGTGCTGGAAGATCTGCGCGACTACGACCGCCGCAAGGAGGACGGCCGAGCCCCAGACAATAGCGCGGCCGAAACGCCGCCGGCCGGCCGAAACATTGTCGGCTGCGACGACATGAAGAAGATCACCCTGGCTCATGTTTCCCGTAGGTGGTGGCTAATTTATTCGCAGTGAAATTTGCGGGGGCTATCGGTTGCCCGACTTGGATCGGGGGGTGCGCGCGACCGCGCACCCCCAACGTACGCGGCTACATGCCGAGTGAAGCCTTGTAGAGCTTGATCTGGCTCTCGCGGCCGATCTGGTCGGTGATCTTCTCCCAGGCGACAGCGATCGCGTCGGCGGTTTCCTGCGCCGACTTGTACTGGCCGGCATAGCCCTTGGCCAACTCGTCTTCGGCAACCGAGTAATACTGGAAGATGCCGGGGATACGCGGTTCGATCGCAGCGTTGGGATGGTTGTAGCTGTCCGCGTTGGAGCCGAGATAGTCTTCGACATAAGCGCGATCGTAGCCGGCTACTTCCCATTCGTCGTAGTTGAAGTGGGAGTTGCGGTAGGGCTGGAAGCCCGAGGGATAGGCTGCTGTCCACAGAGACAGGTCCTTGCCGCCCAGATGGGCCGCGGCCGACCAAGCTGCCTTTCTCTTCTTCTCGTCCCCAGAGACGCGCGAGGTGACGTAGATGCCCCAGCCGATATAAGCCATGTTCGGGGCGAAGTTTTCCTTCTCCTCCCAAGCGCTTGTCTTGGAGTTGTAGACCTTCTTCGCGCCAGGATTGATCGAGAAGCCGACGACGTCGCCGACAACCGATGTGTCAGACGTGCGAGCGCTGGAGCCCACGTCGCCCCACCAAGTCAGGGCCGCACCGGTCCCGGCGAGGAACTGTTGGAAGGCGGTGGTGCCCGGATCGGCATTGATTTGGTCCTGCGGATAGGCGCCGGCCGCGAGTAGATCCATCACATCCTGGATCGCCTGAACAAATGCCGGATTGTTGACGCGCGGCTTCATCGTGTCCGGATCGAACAGCCAGGCTTTGTCGTCAGGATGCTTGGCGTAGGCCGCAGCGCGATCCTCCAGGAAATAGAAGCCGAACCCGCCCCAGCCCTTGAGCGGATCGAGGAAACCATAGGCCGGGAGGCTCGTAAGAGGATCGGTTTTGCCCTTCACCGCGAGCGATGCCGCGTTGACCTCGTCCCAGAACTTTGGCGGGTCGGTCATGCCCGTGATCGACCCATCACCGAAATAGTCCTTGCGATAGGCGAAGGTGTGGCAATCGCCATCAATGGTGATACGGTAGGTCTTGCCATCCCAAGTCCCGACCGGCGGCTTGAGATAGCTGACGAGATCGTCCGCCTCGATCTGCGTTTTTACCCAGTCAGGCATCTCATCGAGCAAACCCTTGCTCGCCGTGTCGCCTTCAAACGGCGCACCCATTTCGATAATGTCGAAATCGACCGTACCGGTGGCGATTGCCTGTTGCAGACGCGGATTATAGTCGGCCTGAGCGAGGTCGATCCAGTTGATCTTGGCGCCGGTATAGGTTTCCCAAGGCTTCAGAAAACCGCGGAACAATAGGTTGTGCAGATTCTGGTTGTTCAATCCCATGAAGGTCAGTTCGACCCCGGCAAACTCGCCTTCTGCTACGTTTTTCTTGGTCGCGTTCAGGCAAAGCTCACCGACTTTTTGCCAGTCCGCATCCGTTGGCGATCCCTTGCCGAACTCCCGGGATCTTCAGGATTTCGGCGCGCACATTGTCCTGTGCCGATGCGTGCCGCGTCAGTACGCCAAGCGTCGTGGTCGATGCGGCAGCAAGCGCGGCGACGCTCGCCGCGCCTTTCAGCAGATCGCGGCGGGTCGCCCCTACTCGAATGAGTTTTTCATAGATACTAACCTTCATGACACTCCTCCCAAAGGTACGAAACGCAGTGCTTCGTCCGGCCATGAAACCATGACGAGCGAGTGATAGCTAGAGCCAGATCGTATGGAGACCGGAATGTCCAAACCCCTTCCGGGGCTGCCAACGGAGCCCTTCGTACGAAGTTGGACCGCCGCCTAACTGGATGTCGAAGGTCGATTGGCAGCCTGGCACACTGCCGACATCAATTGGCAATTGGAATCGTGTCGCAAGACTAATCCCCGTAGGCTCATCAGGTCACCTGACGGGAAGAAGTATTAGGGCCAATAATCAAGGAACCAAAAACTCCGCCGGTACATCCGCGGTCGGGGCTCTGGTCAGAAAAGGCCCCGCAAGATACGCATGCGAGGCCGAATGGGGGTGTGGCGCTCTCCCAACGCCGGAACCGGCCTGCCGGTTCCCATATTGCCTCTAGAATCGCATTAGAGAGTCGCCAGAAAGCCTCGCTGGTTTTGTGCTACCTCAGGAGGGGGTGGTTGCGAGCGCATCGGCTTCCGCCATCCGCGCCGGTCGCCCTGGCACGTCTCAACGGACGCCGGGAAGGGCTGCGGTTTTCGAGGTACAGAATGGGGAGACTAAAAGCGGTAGCATCCTAGCTGGGGCGACAGCACGCAGGGTCGGCCGGCGTCCGTCCGCCAGTCGGGACAAGGGCCGGCGTCGAGAAGGGGTGGCGTGCCGAACGCAAGCCCCAGATTTAGTCCCTAGATGCTTGATGGGCGCACCACCTACATAGGCCTGTCTGCAGGAATGTCTGTTTCTCGGCAAAGGGAAGTATCATGTGGCAGGAGTCGCATCGCAATTCGTCCCTCTGTGCCACCATGTCCCAATTCTGTGCTCGGACGGCCAGAACTTCATTTTCCATTCTCATGACTGCTCCCGCGTGTTGCCGGCAACCTATTTCGTTCCAATAGGCCCCTTTTAGGTTTGGTCAGTGGCGGAAACGTGAGTGAACAGCTCGATGTTGCCTTATTCAGAACGGCGTCTAAGGCTGGGGGAGCGGAGGCGCGATGGATTAGAACGTTAGCGAGATGGCGGCCGATAGGCCTGAAATTGCGCAGGATAGCCGCTAAGTGGCCTCCTCGCGTTTGGGGAGAGGGCCCCCAGTCTACCACCTCAAATTGGGACATGCAGGCCATTGCCCCAGAGCTTCAAGCTCCCATATGAAGAATGGCGGTGTTGACATCACGCCCCATTTAGTCAGCCATCCCGTAAACGCCCTGGTGAGAACTGGGGTTTTTGTGGTTGTCGGGGCGCCCCGTGGCTGAGAATGGTGACGATCAAGAGGGAGCGGCGTCCGGAAAACACATCGAGGGAGAGATTTCATGGCGAACAAGAAGGTTTGGCTGATTACCGGCGTGGGGGGTGCACCTCGGTCCGCATTGTAGATGTTGGAGACTCATAGATGTCTCTCGAAGCATTAGGCTGGAACGCGCGATGGCAAGAGAAGTTTGAAGCCCACGGCGGCGGGGGCCTGGTGCCTGCACGCGTCGTTGGCGAGCACCGAAGTCACTATAGGATCGCCACTGCAGTGACAGAACTTTCAGCAGGCACACCCGGGCGATTGCGCAACGCGGCGGGCGAGCGTTCGGACTTGCCGGGCGTTGGAGACTTCGTAGCGGCAGACCTTTCCGAGCTGGATAGCCCGACGATTGAGGTGGTGCTGCCCCGGACGAGCGCACTAATTCGCAAAGCATCTGGAAAGCCCGACCCGCAGCTTTTGGCTGCGAATATCGATGTCGTGTTCATCGTGACCTCGATGGGTGGCGACTTCAATCTGCTGCGCATGAAGCGCTATTGTACCTTGGTGCAACAAAGCGGCGCCGCTCCCGTGATTGTGGTGAACAAATCGGATCTAGAGAACAATGTTGTCGGATCGGCTGGCGAGATCGAAGGACTCGGTCATGACCTGCCGGTTCATGTGATCAGTGCGCGCGCTCGGGAAAGCATGCAGGATCTGGAACAGTATTTCACGGGTAATCGCACCGTCGCACTCATTGGCTCTTCCGGCGTCGGCAAATCGACATTGACCAACCAGTTGCTCGGCCGCGACGCGCAAGCAACACAGGAAGTTCGCGACTATGATGGGCGCGGGCGACATACGACAACCAGTCGTCAGCTCCTCGTCCGGTCGCAAGGCGGAGCTATTATCGACACTCCTGGTCTCAGGGGTCTGGAAACCTGGGACGCCTCAGAAGCGCCTAAGGGTGGGTTCGATGATATCGAAGGCCTGGCTTTGCAATGCCGGTTTCGTAACTGTCGCCACTACACCGAGCCGGATTGCGCCGTTCGATCTGCTGTCGGGCGGGGCGACCTCGATGCCGCACGCTTATCCGACTACATCAAACAGGCACGCGGTCATTGACCTATGCAATATCGCTCCTTCGGCGGCGGCAACCCCATCCCCGTCAAGATCGAGATAGCACTCAATTGAGGCCGCTTTTGCATTGATGTCGGCGATCACCGTCGGACAGTTATACGGAAAATTGCCGAAAGCATCGAAAGGGCCGGAACTTGCAGAGCGGATCGCGGCTTAAGGCGTGATATGTCAATCAAGTACGATTTTCAGCGTCGAGTTGCAGTCGTCACTGGCGGCTCAAAAGGCATAGGTAGTGTATCGCTGAGCAGCTGCGCGATGCGGGCGCGGAAGTATTCGTCTGGGACGTCGTCCCAGCATTCGACGGGGTATCTTACTCGGAGGTGAATGCGCGGGAATCAATCGCGCGAGGCGTCTCGCAATTCGCCGCGGCAGGCCGGCCGATCCACATTCTGGTCACAGCGCCGGGTTCGCCGGCTCCAGCACCCCCGTGCTCCAGTTTGACCCGGACACTTGGCGACGGATCGTCGAGGTAAATCTCATCAGCACTTTTGAGGTTTGCCGACAGGTCGTTCCCTTCATGAAGAAAGCCGATTACGGTCGCGTCGTCAACATGGCTTCACTTGCCGGCAAAGACGGGACGCCGTTGATGTCCGCCTATGCGGCGTCGAAAGCGGGCGTCATAGCCTTCACTAAGTCGTTCGGCAAAGAGCTGGCCGACACTAACATTCGCGTGAACTCCGTCGCGCCCGCCGCCATCGAAGCCGACATCCTTAGTCAGCTATCGCCGGAAGCCGTACGCCGCATGATTGAAATCAGCCCTATGAAAAGGCTGGGTACAGTTGAGGAGGTGTCTGACATCGTGCTCTTCCTCTGCTCTGAGGCTATCCTTCAACACTGGTGCGTGCTTAGACGTGTCTGGAGCGCGTGCGGTCCCTCCAGCCCAGTGCTTGTGTTTTTTGCTCCAAATCGCCAAGTCTTGGTTTGACCGATCGCACAGATTTAGCGATGTGCGGCCGACAGACATCGTCTCCAGCACGATGGCAATATTCCGTTGCGAGGATGATGAAAGCCCGGCCTATGCGATCCGCACCAAGTCGGATGAAAAACACGTCGGTGAGCCACAAACTCCGCAATTCGGCCGCTTTCTGGGAACCTTCTGCTTCCGTAACCCTTCCAGTTTAGCCGGATTGGCGCGACCACGCTGAAATCGGATCCCAGAACCAATCAGATCCTGACCGCGCTCTTCATTGTTAACAGAGGGCCTGAAGCCCACGAACGGGCTTTAAAGGGAGAATCCGTAACGGCCTGACAGTTAAGGCCTGTCGGCCTGTATCTCGACTACACGACACAACGCCGACGCCGGAGGATGTGAGTGATGAAACAACAAATAAACACAACGGACGTTCGCCAGGGCATAACTCTTGGTACGATGCGATGGGTCTTAGGGCTCGGAATTGCTGGATCAATTTTCGCTCTAATAGCTGCGGGCTTTTGGGTTAAATTTTGGATGTAGGCTGCCAGCGCGATGATGTCTCCCAGCCGCCAAGCTCGGATATATACGTGGGAGGTAGGCTCCCTTTGCGCCAAAAGCGCGCCGATCAATACAATGATCATCGACGTCACAAAGTCGGGCGATTGCTAGCCGCGGTAGGAATATCCCTGCGGTTCCCACCCGGTCTCGTCAGCCAAGTCAGTACCAGGAAACCAAGGGCGGCTGAGACGACCGAAGCGCCAAGAATGCCGAGCTTTACGGCGTTCAGTGCCTCGTCATCGAAAGCGAGATCGGCGATAAATAGCGCCATCGTAAAGCCGATGCCGGTAAGCAGGCTTCCTCCTGCCAGCAATCCCCAAGACAAGTCGCTTGGAAGGGTGCCGAGGCGCGACTTCACGGCCAGAACACTGAAAAGTATCACGCCCACCGGCTTGCCCGCCGTAAAGGCTATGAAGATTGCAGTCGTCAGAGTAGCGTCGAAAGTCGTAGCCGCGAGTGGCACGCCCGCATTTGCCAAAGCAAAGACCGGAAGGATTCCGAATGCGACCCACGGATGAAGCGCGATTTCTAGACGCTCGATCGGAGACAGCGCCTCACGTGTTGCGACCCTGGCCCGATGGAGGTCGTCGCGGGCTGCCGAATCCCCGCTCCAGTGGTCGCCTGGAGGGTATGCAATCACCTTGTTGAGTATGGCATGCAGGCGCCTGTCGCTCACCCAGCTCCGTGCCGGGGTCATCAGTCCGAGCACCACACCGGTCAGCGTCGCGTGAATACCCGAAATGTCGAGCGCAAGCCAAATCCCAATACCGATCGCAAAAAATGCCGGAATGCTCCGGACCCCCAAGCGCGCCATAGCGGCCACGCCGGCAAGCCCCAGCACTGCCAATCCGATCGCTATCCAGTTTAAGGTTTCGCCATATCCGATGGCCACGATAAGGATTGCTCCAACATCGTCGAAAATCGCCAATGCGAGCAGAAACAGCCTTAGACTCGCTGGAACCCGGGAACCAAGAACCGCGAGACAGCCGATGACAAAAGCAGTGTCGGTCGACATCACCGTTCCCCAGCCGCTTGCACCGGGTCCGTCGCCAACGATCAACAGAAACGCCCCAGCCGGCACCACCATTCCGCCCAGAGCAGCGGCGAAGGGTAGTGCAGCCATTCGCGGGTCGTGTAGCTCACCTAGAATTAATTCACGTTTTAATTCGAGAGCGATGATGAAAAAGAATAGCGTCATCAAGCCATCGTTGATCCAATCCTTTAGGGACCGGGAAAGCTCCATCTCCCCAACCCGGACGCCAATTGTCATCTCCCAAAAGTTGAAGAACGGTACCGACCACGCGGAGTTGGCAAGGGCGAGCGCCAGTAGAGTGCTAATTAGCAGAAGGAAGCCCGCCACTGCTTCTATGCGGAGGAAGCGCATGAATGGCTTGGTCAACCAATCTGCGGGTGCGCTCGGAAGCCGGGAAAGGCCTTCGTTCATTTCACAAACCTTCGGCTTTCGATGACGATGTTAAGGACCCGGGAGACTGCGAATTACCGGGACGATCCAAATAATCGATTAGCACATAGTTGAACGGCCGCCCCACGATGCATTACCGCGACGTAGGTCGCGTGACCTCTACAGATTGACAGGGCTGGTAACGATCTTCGTCAGCGATTGCCCCGCTGCTGATCATGTCGGTTATGCGGCACTCAACAATGTGCGATCGGTCACTACATCTCTTCGGTCATCTATTGCGCGAAGGATGGCTTTCGTTCAGACTCGATGACGACATAGCGAGAGTTCCTAACTCCGCAACGCTTCTTCGGTTACCTATTGCCCCCGGACATGAAGAGCTAGCCGGTCCTTGCGAAGGAACGTGCTGCGCTAGGCTCGGGACGCGCACAGGATCGGGCTGCCGGCTCATGGGCTGTGTCAGGCGAGATTGCCGGTGCTGGCACCTTGATGCGGACACCGATCCCACCTGCCACGCCTGTGATCGCCCGAATAAGCTCGGCTAGAGCGACCTCCGGAAACTCCTTCCGCAACGCTTCTGCGACTGCATCCACCTCAATGGCGCGATCCAGAATGAAGGAATTGGTCAAGCGTGCAACAATACGGTCTTGCAGAAGTGACATATTCGCCTCCCAGGCGTCGAATTGGAGCGGGAGTGCAATTCATGTCTCTCAGTCGCCGGCGCTCAGCTATACATGGTCCGGCGATGGCCTCACTTTGCGCCGAAGCCCTGGCTCGCGCTATATACAAAGACATGATGGTCTAAATTTCGGTGGACTTCGCTTGCCGTTAAAATCGCCACACTGCGGTGATGAGGTGAATCAATCGCGGCGGTTGCAACAACATAGCGAGGCCCGGAAGACGCGCAAGTTGCGCTGCAGCGCGTTGGTGCGTCGCCAGGAGGGCCGGAAAGGCCGTGGCGACGCACTGATCGGCGCGAAGGAATCCCTCAAGCACGTCGAGTGGATCAAGCTGGTTGCGGGTGAGTTGCCGTTTGGCATGAACATCGTGCAGCGGCTGATGCACGTGGCTTCAGACGAGCGGTTGCGAATTACGGCGCATGCGCCGCTTTTGCCCGCATCGTGGACAACCCTCTATGCCCTTCACCGTCTCGACACCGGGGAGCTCGGGCAGTCCTTCGCCAGCGGCGCTATCCATCCCAAGATTGAGCGCAATCGCCCCGGAAGGCGGCGCTATTCTTTGAGCGCGCGCTTCTCGATACGGCGCGCGACCTTTCCGCGAATTCCAGCTGCTACGACGGCCGCAACAATCACGCCGACGACAAATCCCACATCGACGAATGGGGTTGGGGCTGGGAGGGTGGCCCCGGCTAACTGCAGAAGGAACCCTCCAAAAAGGAAGCTGAAGCCGAGGAGATTATCCGCCTGGCTTCCGATAGCGAAGCAAGCAACTCGCGGTTCATCCCCCATTTCGTGGCTGCCAATTCTCGAAGGACTGCGGAGCCGCTTGTAAAGTGGCTCCATGCGATGAACGAGACGCCGACAAGATCGGCAAATAGCCCGGCGATCGTGACTGACCAAGTCACCCCAGCATCCCGCGGCGCTTCAGGTAGTCACGCATTGGGACGTGATCCTCGATACCCAAGCCATGCCAACCGTCCGCGAGAGGTGCGGGCTCGTTTATTCGCACAACCGGCGTGTGGCCAACGATCTCAAGGATGTTCGCAAATTTCCGAGCCATGGGTGTTGTGCTCCTCGCCTTGCAATTGATCGACGACCTTGAACCAGAAAGTTATCATCCTCAAGGCGATGGAGCTCCGACCGTCGGAAGTGGGTTGGCTAAAGGATTGCCGATGTTGCTCCTTACGGCCATCCCCCATTGTATCGTGCGCCAAATTGACCTGCTACCAGAGCGAAGCTGGAACGGCGTGAGCGACGAAACGGTGCCGGCGAAGAGAGGTAAAAAGTGCGTCAATCCTTTCCTCTGAGGGGAGACGACTGAAACTTCCGGCCTCCCGTGCGGCTTTGAACGGCAGGTCAGCCTGACGCTCGCGTTGCGAGCTCTTTTCAGATAGCTAATACGCATGCGTAGCAGGCCCATACCCTGTCCGAAGCTATGCGACCCTCATGCATGCCTGTTGGTCTCGGCCTCAAAGGCTTTTCTCGCGTTGACCGATCACAAGGATTGGTCTGTAGTGGGACGGGCGGCATTGGTCGGATTGCTTGGCGATGAAATTTCTGAGGGATCCGCTCGTTCATTTTACGCTGGCTGCAGCTTTGCTGTTTGCCGTCTACGCAGCTTTGAGTCGCGACGAGCGCCAGGATGCGATGGCCCAGCAGGTCCTCATCAGCGAAGGCAAGATTCGCTGGCTTCAGCAGACCTTTTCCAACCAGTGGCAGCGGACGCCTACCTCCGAAGAGACGGAGAATCTCGTCGCAGGCCTGGTGGAAGAGGAGTTGCTCTCGCGCGAAGCAAAGTCTCTTGGGCTTGACCAGGACGACACGATCATACGCCGCAGATTGGCGCAGAAGCTCGGCTTTCTGATCGATGACACGACGCGGATTGCCGAACCCAGTGACGCGCAGCTTCGGCGCTTCTACTCGGACAACATTGATCATTTCACATCGATGCCGGCGATTTCCTTCCGGCAGGTCTACTTCAGCCCGCAGCAGCGGCCGAACGTCGAGCAAGACGCCAAGGCGGCACTGGTGTTGATTTCTGCCGGCGGCGAAACAGGCGCCGCTCTTGGCGATCGATTAATGCTCGATGCGGAGTTCCACGATGCCGACCAACGGACGGTGTCCAGCCTCTTCGGCGCGGATTTTGCCAATGCTATCTTCGCAATGACGCCCCATGCCTGGCATGGCCCAGTGGCGTCGGGCTTTGGCTTTCATCTTGTCGAGGTGACAGACCAACGGCCTGCGGAAAGCCTCCCTTTCGACAGCGTTCGCGACAAGGTTATCGTCGAATGGCGCAGGCAAGAGGAAGCCAAAATCAAGGCCGCCTATCTGGATAGGCTCAAGAGCAAATACGGTGTCGATATCGAACCTGGCGCAAAGGCATTGCTTGAAGGAACCGGCCAGTGACCGTAGCAACGCGCGCGCTTCTGAACGTGCTCGCCGCGCTCGGTTTCATATGTCTCCTGATGCAGCAGCCGGCCTTCGCGCATGAAGTACGTCCGGCCTACCTGGAATTGAAGGAAACGTCGCCCGGCGTTTTTGATGTCCTCTTCAAGACCCCAATGCGCGGCGACTCGCGCCTATCGCTTTCCGCACGGTTGCCCGGAAATGCCGAAGTCAGGACTCCGACGGTCTCTCAAATGACCGATGATGCGATGGTTCAGACCTGGGAGATTGCGGCCCTTTCTCCATTTGCCGGTCAAATCGTGGCGATCGACGGGCTTGAGAGCACGATGACCGACGCGTTGGTTCGCATTGAATTCGCCGACGGCCGCACCTGGGTGCAGAGGCTGACGCCCGGAGCACCACAGGCGATGATTCCGACCAGCCAGACCGGATGGGACGTGGCATTCACCTATCTGAGCCTGGGCATCGAACATATATTGCTGGGAATAGACCATCTGCTGTTTGTGCTTGGTCTCATATTGCTCACAGCCAATATCCGAGATCTAATCAAGGCGATCACCGCCTTCACGCTTGCCCATAGTGTGACTCTCGCAGCGGCGACGCTGGGCTTCGTTCATGTTCCCCCAGCTCCTATCGAGGCGGCAATCGCTTTGTCGATCGTATTCGTGGCGGTGGAGATTGTTCATGCGCAGCAGGGCCGTATCGGCGTTGCCGTCAGGATGCCCTGGCTGATCGCATTCGCGTTCGGCCTGTTGCACGGATTCGGATTTGCCGGCGCGCTCAGCGAAGTCGGGATTCCGGCGGGGCATATCCCGGTGGCACTTCTTTTCTTCAATCTGGGCGTTGAGGTCGGACAATTGATGTTCGTCGCAGTCGTCCTCGGTGCGCGTTTCATGTTGCAGTCAATCTGGGGCCGTTGGCCGCATTGGACGCGTTTGGTGCCGCCCTATGCGATCGGCACCATCGCCATGTTCTGGGTATTTCAACGCGTCGCAATGTTTTGAGGGAGGATAGGATGCGAAATCACCTGAAAGGTTTAGTAGCGAGCATTATCGGGCTCGCTTTGACGGTTCCGTCATTGGCAGAAGAAAAGATCGTCACTGACATCGGGACGCTCGATAAGGAATCGGCCGATCGGGTGTTTCCCGCCAAGCGCTCCTATTCCCCCTATGCTGGGCGAAATTTCCCGACCCGCCCTCTGTTTGGCGACACCCATCTCCACACGATGTTCTCGTTTGACGCTGGCGCCTTCGGCGCTCGCCTTGGTCCCAGCGATGCCTATCGCTTTGCCAAGGGTGAGGAAATCATGGCCTCATCGGGACAGCCGGCGAAGTTGTCTCGACCGCTAGATTTCCTGGTGGTCGCCGACCACTCCGACAATATGGGATTCTTTCCAGATATGCTCGCTGGAAAGCCGGACGTGCTGGCGGATCCGACTGGGCGGAAATGGTACAATATGATCCAATCCGGCCAGGGCGCGGATGCGGCGATCGAGATGATTGTCGCGTTCTCGCAGGGCACCTTTCCACAGGCGCTCTTGTCGCTTCCCGGAACGCCCGCTTACCGCGGCGCCTGGCAGGAGACCATCAAAGCCGCCGAAGAAGCCAATGACCCGGGGCATTTTACAGCGTTCATCGGCTACGAATGGACCTCAAATACCGGCGGCAACAATCTCCACCGGAATGTCATCTTTCGCGACAATGGCGACAAGGCGAGCGAAGTTGAACCCTTTATCACGATGGCTCCCCTTGGAAGCGACAATCCGCGCGATCTCTGGAAGTGGATGGCAGCCTACGAGGCCAAGACCGGCGGCGACGTATTGGCGATCGCCCACAACGGCAATTTGTCGAATGGGCGCATGTTTCCTATAATCGAATCCTTCACCGGCAAGCCGATTGATCGGGAATATGCCGAGGCTCGTGCGACCTGGGAGCGCCTCTATGAGGCGACCCAGATCAAGGGCGATGGTGAGACGCATCCCTTTCTTTCGCCCAATGACGAGTTCGCCAATTTCGAGCGTTGGGACAAGGGCAATCTCGACCTCAGCGAACTGAAAAAACCCGAGATGCTCGAGTACGAATACGCCCGCTCTGCCTTGAAGCTCGGCCTCAAGCTGGAGAGCGACCTTGGAGTTAACCCTTACAAATTCGGCATGGTTGGCTCGACCGACGCCCATACGGGTCTCGCCGCCGTCGAAGAGGATAATTTTTTCGGCAAGACAACAAGCTCCGAGCCGAGTGCGGGTCGGGCGACACATCCTTTCGTCAAAACCGACAAGGCGGTGATCATGGGCTGGGAGCAGACGGCGTCGGGCTATGCCGCCGTCTGGGCGACCGAAAACACGCGCGAAGCCATTTTCGACGCGATGGAGCGCCGTGAAACCTACGCGACGACCGGGCCCCGCATGATGGTGCGCTTCTTCGGCGGCTTCGACTTCGCGGCGGCAGATGCCAATACCCGCAACCCAGCCGTCATCGGCTATACAAAGGGCGTGCCGATGGGCGGTGATCTGGGGTCCGCGCCGGCGGGCAAGGCGGTCTACATTCCTCGTCGCCGCACTCAAGGATCCAATCGGCGCCAATCTCGATCGTTATCAGATCGTCAAGGGCTGGATCGATGTTAAGGGTGAGGTGCAGCGAGAAGGTCTACGACGTCGCCTGGTCGGGCGATCGCAAAGCGGGTGCCGATGGAAAGGTGCCCCCCGTCGGAAGCACCGTTGATGTTGCCAATGCGACATGGACCAACACGATCGGCGCGCCGGAATTGATCGCGGTCTGGACGGATCCCGATTTCGATCCAGCGCAGCGTGCCTTCTACTATGGCCGTGTCCTGGAAATCCCCACACCACGGTGGACTGCTTACGACGCTAAATATTTTGATGTGAAAATGGCGCCGGAAGTCACCATGGAGATGCAGGAGCGCGCTTACACGTCGCCGATCTGGTATACGCCTGCGAGGCAGTGAACCGGCGAGGTATGGATATCCATGTCTAAAGCGGACATTCGCGCAATCGCTGGAGCGTGTCCGCTTAACCTTCGTGGGCCATCAGAAGTAGGTCGGCTAAAGTCTCGATATTGTCGAGTGGCTGACGTTGTAGGAGCGGGCGATGAGAATAAGGGTCTCACCTGCTGCACGGCGATCGCGTGCCTCCTGCATTTGGTGCGGTGTGAGTTTGGGCTTCCTACCCATTTTCTTCCCGTTCGCCTTGGCACGTGCCCGACCTTCGCCCGTCCGTGACCGAATAAGCTCTCGCTCAAACTCGGCTAGGCCCCCCAGAACGGTAATAATCAAACGACCATGCGGCGTCGTGGTATCCGCCCAACTGTCCGCGAGGGACCGGAAGCCGGCACCCTTGTCCGCGACGGAACCAAGAATGTTGAGCAAATCCCGGGTCGACCTTGCAAGGCGATCCAAACGGGTGACGACAAGTATATCGCCTTTACTCACCTTGCCGAGGACCTTCTTGAGTTGGGCGCGATCACTAGTCCCACCGCTGACCTTCTCTTTGAATATTTCCGCGCAGCCGGCTGCTTTCAGTTGAGAAATCTGGCTATCAAGCGTCTGACCATCAGTCGATACGCGGGCATATCCAAAGAGGGTCATTTCACTCTCCATTTCGCACGTCATTTATGCACAGCCTAACCCATTGATTTTGGCTTGTCCAAAAATTTCACGAAATTCAAGAATTATGCACAAGGTTTGGCGTGGCAGGCGGGCTTGAACTTCCCCGAGCCATGGGTTGGCCAAGCTAACGTCATCCGGCGCCTCGTGCCGGGATGCGTCCCATTATCTTCACCGGCACCGGTCAACTCGATACGCGGACCATTTGCGCTCCAAGGGGGCTCCACGCTCGATGCCGCGCGTCGTCGGTTCGATCGACAGGCCCACGCCGTCAATCGCCTTCTCCCCCGCTCGCCGATCCTAGTAGCTATGTCTGCTGCCACAGGATGCGTTCGAGTTTTGCGGCCCCACCACCGCGAGGCAGATCGGCCAGCTCCGCGAGTGTCCGCTAATATCTCGAAAGCAGTCATGGAGGCCGAACCGTCCGGGGCCAGCCTTGGGCCATAAGTAGTCATTCCGGCGTAGTCCAATAATACCTGCCTCGCGCCAAGGGCGGACATGAGCGGTGGGAAGGCGGCAGCGGGCGTCTCGCCATGGTGCTTTCACCCGTGTAGGGTTCTCTTCTCACTGATCGTGCTGAGGTCGGCCCATGGATGTCCTCCCGCTTGACCGAAAGCTGCTGGCGATCCTGGCGGTTGATATGGTCGGCTACTCGAAGGCAATGGAGGCTGATGAGCGCGGCACTATTGCGCGTCTGAAGTCTGTCCGTGCCGAGCTGACCGATCCCGCAATCTCTAGACACCGCGGCCGCGTCGTGAAGCTGATGGGTGACGGGGCGATCGTCGCCTTCGACAGTGTGGTCGATGCGGTTGACTGTGCTGCGCAAATCCAGACGGCGGCGGTAACGCGCAACGCAGAACTGTTGGAGGCTCAGCGAATCGTTTTTCGCATGGGCGTTAATCTTGGCGACGTGGTTTTGGTAGATGGAGACGTGTATGGCGACGGCGTTAATGTCGCCGCTCGGTTGGAGCAACTTGCCGAGCCGGGCGGAGTAATCGTGTCGGGCACGGCCTACGACCACCTCCAGGGCAAGATTGAATGGCCCCTCGATTTTGCGGGTGAGCAGCAGGTCAAGAATATCAGCCGTCCAGTGCGGATGTATCGGTTGAACTCGACGGCGAGCGGGCACGCCGGTCCCCACATATGGCGGTACCGCGTTGGGCTAGGGTTGCTACAGCGGCGATTGCCCTGCTGGCTCTGGCAGGTGGTGGTACCTGGTGGCTCTCTCAGCCGACGCCGCTAGGTACGAAACCGTCAGTCGCAGTTCTGCCCTTCGATAATTTCGGCGGCGACGACGCTACAGGCCGCTTGGCTGACGGCCTTACCGAAGACATCATCACCGATCTCGCCAGGTTTCCCGAACTCGAGGTCGTGGCGCGAAATTCGACGGAATTATACAAAGGCAAGGCAGTGGATGCCCGCCAGGTCGCCGACGCGCTCCATGTTGGTTATGTCCTGGAGGGTTCAATCCAACGCCAGGGCGACCGGGTGCGTATCACTGCGCAGTTGATTGATGGGACGACCGGCAACCATCTTTGGTCTGACCGTTGGGATCGGCCTGATGCAGACGTGTTTGCCGTTCAAACCGAGATTGCAGAGCAAGTGACCAACCGTCTCGGTGGCGGTGTGGGATTGATTCAGCAAGCGGGGCGAGCGGCAGCCAAGCGTAAGCGACCTGAAAACCTGAATGCCTATGATTACTATCTGCTTGGGACCGAGAAGATTGAAAAACTCACCGCAGCAGATGAAGAGGAAGCGGTCCATCTCCTGAACCGTGCCATAGAGCTCGATCCAGGGCTGGCCCGCGCCTGGGTTGAACTCTTTCACGCTCACAATCTATTGGCTGTCTTTGGCGTCAATCCCGAAAGCGAGCGTAAAGATGCGGCCGAAGCGGCCGAACGCGCGGTGCTGCTCGATCCTAGCGATGCTGAAGCGCACGCCGTGCTGGGCATGAGCCTTAGCGATAGGGGCGACAAAAACCGGGCCAAAGTTGAGATGGACACGGCCCTCAGTCTCGCGCCAGGTTCGGCTGAAATTCTCACTTTCTATGCCGGATATGCGTCCGGATTCGATGAGCCAGAACGCGGGGCTGAGATGGTCGACAAGGTATTACGCCTCGATCCTATCTACCCAACATGGGCATCCACCTTCTTCTCTTCTGCGTATTTTATGGCCGGCCGGTATGAGGACGCGTTGAAGATGCTGGAACGCATGACGCCCGAGAACTATCACATGGGGAATTGGGTTGTGCGCAGCAGCTCTCTTGGGGCTCTGGGCCGAATCGAAGAGGCGAAAGATTCGGTTAGGGCGACACTCAAGCAGCACCCGGATATGACCATCGAGAGCATGATCAACGATCCCGGCTTGAGTGTGACGGAGCGAAATCGCTTTACTGAGACAATGCCGCTGGCCGGCTTTCCGGCATGCGCCAGTCCCGAAACTATCGCGAAAATTCCAAAGCCTGTTCGGTTGCCGGGTTGCGAGGCGAAGCAGGCGAAGTCGCCTGGATAGCAATATTGGGTTCTACTCTCGGTTCCCGAGCCCAAGCGCAGCGACGCACAAGCGGATGCGCGCCCTCCGCCGCTCTTTCGCTGGACTTCGCGGGCGAGGTTCCAACGCCTTGAGATAGGTCGATTTCCAATAGCAGTGACCTACCACTGAAGTTTCACAGCGCGTTCTTGCCTTTTGGGCTCTCTGTTGTACCTCCGGCGAGGCAAGGCCCCGTGGAGTCAAATTCTGGACTCCCAAGCCCTAGTGTTGAGCGACCTCGCGTCTGACCAGTCAGTGAGGAGCTATGCTAAAGGGAAAATATTTTGCGGTGATTGCATCGTAAGCGCCAGATTTCATAACCATCACGATCGCCTTATTGAGCTTTGCCCTGAGCCCAGTGTCACCCTTCCGAACTCCCCCTCCTACTCCTGGGCTTGGAGGTACATCCGGAAGAATCTTCTTAAGCTCACAGCAGCTGTTTCCTGTCGGAGTGTCTAGAAAACTCTGAAGCGCAATTCTGTCGGCGATAACGTAATCACATCGACCCGCAGTCAGATCCTGCAAAGCCTCGTCTTGGGTCTGGTAGAACTTCAGGGATATGTTGGGATAGGCTGCATTTGCGGCGGCGACGTGTATTGTGCCGCCTTGGATGCCAAGACACCTTTTTCCGATATGTTCTGTGGTCACATCCATATCACCGTCCCGAGAACCAATAATCACACCCGGTGAATAATAATATGGGTCAGTAAAATCAATTACTTGCGCGCGCTCTGGAGTGATGCTCATCGATGTCCAGATGACGTCGAAGAATTTTGCGTTGAGAGCAGGTATTAGGCCATCCCAAGATAACTCGAATATCTCACACTGCTCTTCCATCGCCGCGCAGACGGCGTTCATCAGATCGATTTCCCAACCAACCCATTTTCCCGAAGCATCCTTCGATGTGAAGGGAGCATAAGGCTCGGCTGCAATACCAAACCGAACCGTCGCATTTGCAGAATGTACGAAGGCAAACAGCATCAATAGGGATAAACCCCACGCTCGAGCAAATTTTATCATTTCCGACCTCGAGACTAAAATCCAGCAATAGTCTACGAGCTTTCACCAGCCACCGCGAGTCCCTGAGTTTGGCCTCAGCGCGAGTGCTCCGTCCTAATACTGTGATCCTGCAAGTGCGAGCGAAAGGCGGCGTTGCGCTCAAGCGGCCAAGCTGGGATTGGAGGGGCTATGCGGTGTGGCCGAAAGAATCTGAAACGGACTTCGCCTCTTAGGTCACAGCGGGCTGGACGATAAAATCGAGGCAATATACCCGTCTCTTCTCGGATGCGATAATTCGAAAGCCAGGAGTCTCCCGGCGGCACACTCGACCAGCGCTGAAACAATATCCTCAAGAGCTATGTTCTCCCGCAGGTGTTCGTCTTGAATTTCTTGAGCAACTTCGCTGAACTACAGCTTCCTTGATCGTCGGGCTGACATAGAATGCCATGGCAACCTCCTCTCTGGAGGCTGATTCATACGCGGCTATCACAGCGGCCCGATATTTTCCTTTTACTTCCCAGATGCCCAAGGAAGGGCCGAGGTATTTCCGAGGCGTACACTGGTGCCGACGTCAGCCGGGGCGAGCTGCGATTATCTGCCCCGCCATACGTGCCGCATGCGCTGTTGCCGCGCTGGTATCGCCGATGGTAGTGAAGTGGCGGAGATCCGGACGATAGAAGGTTGTCAGAATCTGCAGATCGTCGATCGGCTCGCCGGACAAGACGCCGTCGTGGGCGAGATTGCCCCCTTCGAAGACGACGTCGGGCTTGACTGGCCACTGCCTATCCCAGACAACGGAGGTGCGGCTGCGCGGGGAGAGTTCGCCCGCAACTGCAATCGGCGAGTACCCGGCAAACGCAGCGTCCACGATGTTGACCTTCTCCGTGAAGGCGCCCACCGTCAGCGCGTTCCAGGCCTGCGCAGGATCATCGACCGCCTCGAGATCGTTACGCGTCAGATGATCTGCCGGCATGAGATCACCACCGATGTTACCAGCCGCAAGAATGATCAGCCGACGCTGCTCTTCCTCGAAACAGAGTTGGTCGACAGCCGAAGACCACGATGTCGGTTTTCCATGCGAGAGGTTCGGGCTGGTTACAGCCATCGCGAAGGCGCGTCGGCGATTTGGCGCCTAAATCTCGGCGCGCGCAATCGCTAGGCCGGTGATCGCGCCATAGAGCTCAGGATCGTTCGCCTCCTCCTCGGGTGGCAGAATCCGAACACTCTCAAGCCGATAAGCTAATCCAACGGGATCGCCTCCAGCTAGGACTGACACCAAATCGCCGTACAGGCTAACGCCTGCCATTCGCGTTCCGTGGCCGCTCCAGGCAGGCGTGTCGTCGCTGCCCCATGCTGGTTTGATCGTGTGGCAGTCGTCAGCGGCAAGCGCGGGTTCGATTAATGGATGGGTCCGCCGCACACCGCTGTCGAGAATGCAGACAGCGGTATCAGTTTCCGGTGGCGTGACGCGCAGGAGGAGATCATCGCTCCAATCCCGCTGCTCGGCGCCGCCGAGGCCCATGAAGAAGGATGGCGTGTCCCTGGCGCGGCGCAGCTCGGCGACGACATCGCTATGCGCGACAAGTCGATCAAGCAAAGTTGCGCTAGCAAGCGCTAGCATGACGACCCGCTCCGGGAACGTGACCGCGTGCGCTCGCATCGAGATGTTCAGCGCCTGGGCAATGCGTTTGAAGTTCTCGCGGCGGCCCTCGCGCAACCAGACCTCCCACCACACATGCTCATCGACAGATTGAGGAAAGAGGCCGATATCGTCGGTGAACAACGACTTTGCAGTCGCGAGGCGCACGGTTTCGATACGCGAGACAAGCGGTTCGTTTCTCGGTCTGCCCCGGTCCGTGTCGATGTCGCGATATGCCTCTACCTTACGCAGATAGTGGGCTTCCGCCCGTAGGGGTACGAAGACCGACGCGGTGAGCGGTCCTCCCGGCTGAACTGGCTCTTTTACTGCAACAAGCTCCATGTTCTGCCGACGATCAGTCAATTGGTCGAGACCAGTTCGCTCCGACGATGGTAGATCGATTTCTAGGTAGAAGCCGGGGATGCCGACCGAGAGCTGAGCGTTACGCGCCGCAATCTGCTGGCGCGCACTTTCGACAGCTTGTTCGATAGATAGCATCAGGGCGGCAGCGTGCGCTGCCCGATCACGCGCCGGCAGCGGCGATGGTTCAATGCGCTGCTTCGGCCGCCGATACGCTTCCCGGATGCCGGTGTTGAGGAGATGGATGTGGGGGCGATTGCGGGGAAAGTCGTCTGCCATCGTTTGCTGTCGCTAATCAGAAAGCGAAGCCCGCCGGCGTTCCATTAACGCATCTAAGAGCGCTTCCGATGTGATCCGCTTCCCGCCCCGCAATATGATGGTTTTTGCCGCGTCGTCCGCTGCGCGAGTGATTTCCGCCTGCGACAATCCCTCGGCCTGAGAGATTGCCTCGTCCCAAGAGAGACCTCTTGTGTCAAAACGATCTAGTCGCGCCCGAAGTATTGCCTCGATGATTGACGGGTCTGGCAAAGCGTATTCTAGGACATCGTCGAAACGACGGAACAAGGCTCTGTCTAGAAGCTCGGGATGATTCGTTGCAGCGATGATGAGACTATGGCTCCCGTCTTGCTCGAGAAATTGCAGGAACGAGTTAAGCACCCGCCGAATTTCGCCGACATCCTGGCGTTCTCCCCGACGAGCGCCTATGGCATCAAACTCGTCAAAGAAGTAGACACCGCGCGTCGCTTGCATCGCCTCGAACACGAGCCGCAGCTTTCCGGCAGTCTCACCCATAAACTTGGTGATCAATCCGTCGAGGACGATTGTGAAGAGCGGGAGATGAAGCTCTCCGGCCAGCGCCGAGGCGGTCATCGTCTTGCCGGACCCTGGCGGACCGACCAGAAGAAGTCTGCGGCGGGGCGCCAGACGGTGTTCACGCAAGCTAGCCTGTTGTCGCTGTTCGCCAAGTACACGCTGTAGGCGAGTTCGCGGCTGCACAAGGAGGTACCGGCTGATAGCGGGCATGCAGCAGCCCAGCATCGTTTGGCTGCAGGGACCGCTCTTGGCGATCGGGCTCCCTGCCCTTGGCCGCATCGATCAGGTCCTTGAGCTCCTGAGCAAGCTTGCTGTGGCCTTGCCGCGCCTCATGCGCGGCGAGTTGCATAGCAGTGGCGAGGAAACGATCCTCATCGCCGGCAATGTGGCTCTTGAGCAACGTCACGATATGGCGGGCGGTGGTCATAGCCTTTTTTCTCGGGTCTCCCTTCACATGCCCAGGAGGTACGACGTTAACTTTTCGACCGCGATTTGTATCGCAAAAACGTGTCTTTTCCCTTTTCGAGCATCCGCGACGATCTCGCTCCAACCGCGGGCCGACGTGGTCGAGAAACGCCGGCTCCAGAGCCCGCGAAATGCTGCGCTAGGCGGCTGTGGAGTGGTATTTGTGATCGTGACTAGTAAACCGGCTTCGCAGTCTATGGCCGACGGCTCATGCGAAACCTGGCTGAGCAGTTAGCTCAGGCGCTATAAACGACCCGCGCCCGATCGCTAGTAGCGGCTACACCATTGAAGGTTACCCAGGTGCGGGATTAACTCCCGGAAATGCGGAATTTCAGTCCTCTGGGTCTCCTTGCTCTTTTCACAAGACGATCGGTGGGGCAAATGGTGGGGCACAAATATGAACTCTCGATATAGACCTAATTAATTCAATATTTTAAATGGTAAATCTGGCGGAAGGGGAGGGATTCGAACCCTCGATACGCTTTCACGTATACACACTTTCCAGGCGTGCGCCTTAAGCCTCTCGGCCACCCTTCCCCGACATCGCCTGGCTGCGGCCCGATTGTCCTGATCGGGGCCGAAAACGCGCGCGAAGCGGGCGCACTATAGCGATGAGCGGCGCCCGTTCAAGCGCTGTCGGTGGATGTTCCCATGGCCTAGTCCGGCGGTTAGGCCGCGTGCGGCGTCGAGGCTGCCGGCTCGATCAGGATCGCATAGAGAGCGGCCGCATTATCCGTGCCGCGCAATTTCGAAACCAGTGCTGGATCGCGCAGCAGGCGCGAGATCCGGGCCAGCGCCTTGAGATGGTCCGCACCGGCATGCTCGGGCGCCAGGAGCAGGAACACAAGGTCGATCGGCTGGTCGTCGATCGCCTCGAAATCAACCGGTGCCGCGAGACGCGCGAATAGGCCATGGACGCGATCCAGCCCCGGGAGCTTGGCATGGGGAATGGCGATCCCTTGACCCAGCCCGGTCGATCCCAATTTCTCGCGCTGCAGCAGGGCATCGTAGATCACCCGCTGATCAATGCGGGTCCACTGCCCTGCGGCCTGTGCGAGATCGTGGAGCAACTGCTTCTTGCTCTGCGCCTTCAAATGCGGGAGCACGGCATTGGCGGCGATGATATCGGCGAGATTCATGGCAGGGCCGCCCCTGATGAGAAACGCAGAAACACGGTGAACTCCCCGCTATTTGCCAGGATTTTGCGCGCCGGCGTCAAGCCAGCCGATATTTCCGTCATGGCGGCGATAAACGACATTGATGCCGCCATCGCGTGCGCTCTTGAACAGAACAAAAGGGCTCGTCGAAATGTCGAGCTGCATGACCGCTTCTCCGACGGATAATTCGGGAATGCTCGCGGGACTTTCAGCGATGACGACCGGGTTGAGATCGGCGGCCTCCTGGTCCTGCTCGGAACCGGGCGCGGCAATGACGAAGCTTTGCGCCTCGAAACTCGCGACCGGCTCGACCCTCGACTTATGATGATCTTTGAGCCGATTCTTGTAACGCCTCAACTGCTTCTCGAGATGGCTCGCCGCCTCTTCGAAGCTCGGCACCGCCTCGGCCGCGCTGCCATGCGCCTGCAGCGTGAGACCCGTCCTCAGCCTTAAGGTGCATTCGGTTATGAAGGCGGAACGCTGCTTTTCAAGCGTGACATGGGCGCCCGTGGTTCCCTCGAAGAAACGTTCGGCGATCTGCTTGAGACGCTCTTCGATATGGTTTGTCAGCGCGCTGCCGACATTCAGGTTCTTGCCGGTAATCTGGACCTGCATGATCTCGGAAAATCCTTCCGGCGCTCCCAATCGATGTGGGGAAGGCACGCGCCACAGTCAATGTACTCGTGTTTTGCACTGGGCGATCCGCCTTTCATGGCGCCTGGCTCCCCTGCCAGGATGTGCTGACCGCCGTCACAGCGGCGCGGAACCTAGTCGCGGTTCCGGGCCAAGTCAACCATTGCCACGAGGAGTTTCAGCGGTAAGCGCGATTTTCTCGCCGGCGCTGGACGGAAGATGGAATGTTCAATGATTCCCGATATTTAGCGACTGTCCGCCGGGCAATCTCGATGCCTTCCTTGCGCAGACGCTCGACAATTTGGTCGTCGGACAGAACATTTTCAGCAGATTCCGATTCGATCAGTTCCCTGACCCGATGACGTACGGCTTCCGCCGAATGGGCATCGCCTCCCTCGGCAGAGGCAATCGCGGTCGTAAAGAAATATTTCAGTTCGAATATGCCGCGTGGTGTCGCCATGTATTTGTTCGACGTGACGCGGCTCACCGTCAATTCATGCATCGAAATCGCATCCGCGACCGTCTTGAGATTAAGGGGGCGGAGATGCTGGATGCCGAGCACAAGAAAGGCATCCTGCTGGCGGACGATCTCGCGCGCCACTTTCAGGATCGTCTTGGCGCGCTGGTCGAGACTTTTGACCAGCCAGGCGGCATTGGCCTGACATTCCGAGAGGTAGACGCGATCTTCCTCGCGCGCCGCGTGTTTTGAGACCCGCGCCATATATTGGTTGTTCAGCAGTACGCGGGGCAGCGTCTCGCTGTTGAGTTCGACCAGCCATGTCCCGTCGGGTGCCGCGCGTACGAAAATATCGGGCACTACCGACTGCACCGGATCGGCGCCGAATGCGAAGCCCGGCTTGGGATTGAGCCGCCTGATCTCGGCGACCATCTCCTTGATGTCGTCGAGATCGACTTTGCAGGCGGCTTTCAATGCAGCGAAGTCGCGCTTGCGGATAAGATCGAGATTGGCGAGGAGCGCCGCCATTGCCGGGTCATACCGGTCGCGGTCTTTGAGCTGCAGAGCAAGGCATTCCGCGAGATCGCGCGCGAACACGCCGGGCGGATCGAAACCCTGAAGCACATGAAGCACGCGCTCGACATGGGCCGCATCGGTGCCGAGTATAGTCGCTATCGATTCAAGATCGCTGGTGAGATAGCCGGCTTCGTTGACCGTGCCGATCAATTGTTGGCCGATCAGACGATCTGCGGGGTCGACCAGCGCCAAGGGCAGTTGTTCGGTCAAATGCTCGACAAGGGTGATTCCCCTGGTAAGCGAGGCATCGAAATCGAGGCCTTCACCGTCGATTGCAACGCCTCTGGTGGCGCGCAGCAGTGACCAGTTCGAATCGGCCTGACCCGCCTCCGGCCTTGCCGCCGCATCAGCGCGCGCTTCGTCGGGATAGACATTGGCAAGATCAGTATCGAGCGATTCGATCTTGTCGACGGCGCCGGCATCGCTGGCAAGCGCACTGGCCACATCGGCCTGCTGCTGCTCTTCGCGCTCCACGCGTTCGGATTCGGGTTCGCCGCGCTCGTCTCGCTCCAGCAGCGGATTGCGCTCGAGTTCACCCTCGACGAAGGCCTGCAATTCGAGGTTCGACATTTGCAGCAGCTTGATCGCCTGCTGCAATTGCGGCGTCATGACCAGGGATTGTCCCTGGCGAAGTTCGAGCCGTTGCGCGAGCGCCATGAGACCGCACCCCCGCTACAATGAGAACTGGTCGCCTAGATAGTAGCGGCGAACATCCGGGTCGCTGACGATATCGTGTGGCGATCCCTCGGTCAGGACCCTGCCCTCGTGGATGATGAGGGCCCGGTCAATGAGTTCGAGTGTTTCTCGGACGTTGTGATCCGTAATAAGCACCCCGATTCCCCGAGCCGTGAGCTGTCGCACCAGGTTGCGAATATCACCGATTGCGATCGGGTCAATTCCGGCAAAAGGCTCGTCGAGGAGCATGAATTCGGGTCGGGCGGCGAGGGCGCGGGCGATTTCCACGCGGCGACGCTCTCCGCCAGATAGTGCAAGAGCCGACGAATGCGGCGAAGATGGGCAATTGAGAATTCATCGAGCAACTCACGCAACTCACTCTCGCGCCTGTCCCGGTCCGGTTCGACGAACTCAAGCACCGCGAGTATGTTTTCCTCAACCGTGAGTCCGCGAAAGATCGAACTCTCTTGGGGCAGATACCCGATTCCCAGCCTTGCCCGCTGGTACATCGGCAAATGCGTAATATCCACCCCGTCGAGACTGATCGTTCCCCGGTCGGCCGCAATCAGGCCGGTGATCATGTAGAACACCGTCGTCTTGCCGGCGCCATTGGGTCCCAGCAGCCCCACGGCTTCCCCGCGCCTAACGGCAAGACTCACACCGCGGACCACGGGCCGGCGCCGATAGCTCTTCGCCAATTCGGTCGCCACAAGGCCCGGCCGGTCCGCGCGTTGGTCTCGGGACGAAAAGCGGGCCTCGGTTCCATCGGCCTGTTGGGCTTCAATTGCCCATCGTGCTGAAACCGAGCCCGGATTCGACCGTCGAGCCGTCGAGACTTCACCGTTCTGCGCCACCGGGATTACCGCCTATTTCCGTTAATTTAGCGTAAAACAATCACTTTTGATCGTTGACGAAACTGCCGCGCACGCGGCCGCCGGTCAGTTCGCTCTTGTTGGTATCGAGATCGACGAAGAGCTTGGTACCGGTCAGGACGTTCTTGCCCTGCACAATCTTAACATTGTCACCAACAGTCAGGTCATTGGCCTTGACGTCCATCTTGGCCCATTTGCCGGTCACGGTCTGCTTGTCGGTGACGATGACGACATTTCCGGTGGCATCAAGAAACGTCACGTCGCTCTTCTTTTCCTTGGTCGTCGGATCAATCACGTCGGCATAGGTCACGACCAGTTCGTCGCAGGTCATATGCACATCGGTGCGCTTGGCATCGACATTGCCCTTGAAAACCGCCTGTTTCTTGTCATCGAAGATTTCCATCTGGTCGGCTTCGATATTCACTTCCTTGGGAACGGCATCCTTCTTTCCGGGCTTTGCCGCCTTTTCGGTCTTGGCCGCCTTTTCGGTCTTGGCCGCCGCAGGCTGTTCCGGCGTCGTTTCCGCGAGGCCTGGCGCTGCCAGCAGGCACAAGGCGAGAATTGCGCCAAGCGGCGCAATTGGCTTAAAACTGGTCATTGCTTGCCGTCTCCTTCGCTGGGCTTATTTATGAACTTGGCCCGGACCCTATCCTTAAACAGTATGTTCTTGCCGTCATCGGTTATTTCAAGGCCGTTGGCATTTATGGTGCCCGACCCGAAAACCACCACGACAGCCGTATCGGAGGTCATCTTTTTGGTCGTCGTGTCGACATGGGCGCGATCCATGTCGGCCGTGAACCGCCCTTCCGAAACGATATGGACCTTGCCATCAAGGTCCAACGTCTTGGCGTCGGTATCATAAAGCCCCCCATTGGCGGCAAGCGTGATGATCTCGCCGCTATTGCGCCGGAAACGCCCCGCCACCACGGTCAAGTGAACCTTGTGCGGCTCGGTCTTGTCCTGCAACGCGGTCTTCGAGGAAAAACTGTAGGGCTGGTTCTGCTTGTCGAAGCCGGTAACGGTGGCGGTCGTGGCAGCGCCCTGCTCCGGATTGTCGACCACGACCGGAGCCGCCGGCGGCTTGGGAACGAGGGCGTTGAACACCCCGGCCTGCCAGAAGAAGGAGGCCATCAAAGCAAGGCCTGCGGCAATCGCGCCCCAGCCGATAAACGGCGCCAGGCGGTAGCGCGTCATGGCGCGCGACACCAACGCGGAATCGCTGGTCCGGGCGCTAGTGTGCAAAGACGTCGTCCTCGGTCCATCCGCCGAGGTCGAGGGCAGCGCGTACCGGCACGCATTCGAAGCATTTGCGGGCGAGTTCCGTTCGACCTTCCCGATCGAGCATCTGATCGAGCCGGCTCTTCAACTCATGGAGATAGAGCACGTCCTGGGCGGCATACTGCTTCTGGGGGTCGGAAATCACATGCGCGCCCCAGTCGGAGCTCTGCTGTGTCTTGTTGATCTCAACGCCGAGCAATTCGCGGATCAGGTCCTTGAGCCCATGCTTGTCGGTATAGGTCCGCACCAGTTTGGACGCGATCTTGGTGCAATAAAGCGGGGCCACGTCGATGCCGAGGTAGACCTTGAGCGTCGCGACATCGAAACGCGCGAAATGGAAGATCTTGAGGACCTCCGGATTGGTCAGCAACGCCTTCAATCGCGGGGCATCGTAAGTGGAACGGTCGAGCTGGACGATATGCGCATTGCCGTCGCCCGAGGACAGCTGCACCAGGCATAATTTGTCGCGACGGGGCAAAAGCCCCAGCGTCTCGGTATCCACCGCTACGGACGGGCCAAAGTCGATCGCGGCGGGCAGGTCGCCCCTATAGAGCTTTATGGACATCGGTGCCTGTGAATGGTGCCCAGAAGAGGACTCGAACCTCCACGCCTTTCAGCGCTAGTACCTGAAACTAGTGCGTCTACCAATTCCGCCATCTGGGCACTGGCGGGGTGTCATAGAGGCGCCCAGTCGCCATTGTCAACAAGGGGCAAGCTCTGGCGGCCAATTGCGGCCTATCCGGGGCGGCGCGTGGGGCTTCATGGCCGGCCATCGAGGCGGAAGAACCGGTCATGGCTGTTCGGCGCGAAATCAAATCCTCGCAACTACGGGCTCGCTCTCGAACGTCCCGCCAGTGTTGCGAATCCTTCAGCGCTCGCCCTGCCCAAACTCCTGGATTCGGATAGCCGCCCATTGAGCCGAGCATGGCGTCTATCTCCAAAAGCTTGTCGATCACGGAGCGCGAAAGTCCCAACTGCCGATATCTCTCAGAGTTCTTGATACCGAGACACATATCGCCGAACTCAAGCGCCAACTCGTCAATAGGAATTTGTTCGTCCGACTCTGAGTAGGGCGTCTCTGGGAATATGGTGCGCAGATACGCGATCTGTTCGTCAGCCTCCGCTGCGAGATTGTGGAGGGTGCGATGCAACTCACTCCCGAAATAGAGAAGGGATTGTTGTTCTGCGTCGTCATCCATTGGTCGGCAGCCGATCGGCATACAGGTATTGCGTCCTCTCCCGTTTACGGGAGAGGAGAGGGGCCCATTGCGAAGCAATGGGAAAGGTGAGGGGGCTTTGTCGCATTCATCCCCTCATCTCCCCCATGCCACTTCGTGTCATGGGTCCCCCTCTTCTCCCGCAGGCGGGAGAAGACTAGCTTCGTTTCAATTCTCATCCATCTTGAGGGCGGCGATGAAGGCTTCCTGCGGGATTTCGACCTTGCCGAACTGCCGCATCTTCTTCTTGCCTTCCTTCTGCTTGTCGAGAAGCTTGCGCTTGCGCGTGATGTCGCCGCCATAGCATTTGGCGGTCACGTCCTTGCGCATCGCGGATAAGGTTTCGCGCGCCACGATCTTGCCGCCGATCGCCGCCTGGATCGGCACCTGGAACATGTGGCGGGGGATCAGTTCCTTCAGCTTCTCGCACATGACGCGGCCCCGCTGCTCGGCGCGCGCCCGGTGCACGACCATGGCCAGCGCATCGACAGGCTCGGCATTGACGAGGATCGAGAGGCGAACGAGATCGCCTTCCTCATAGCCGATCATCTTGTAGTCGAAGCTCGCATAGCCGCGGCTCACCGATTTGAGCCGGTCATAGAAATCGAACACCACTTCATTGAGCGGCAATTCATAGACGAGCATGGCGCGCGGCGCCGGCATAGGTGAGCTGCTTCTGGCGGCCGCGGCGGTCCTCGCAGAGCTTCAGAATCGAGCCCAGATATTCGTCCGGCACCAGGATCGTCGCCTCGATCCACGGCTCCTCGATCGCCAGGATCAAGGTCGCGTCGGGGAGATCGACCGGGATTGTGCAATTCGATCGTTTCGCCCGAGCGCAAATTGACCTTGTAGATGACCGAGGGCGCGGTGGTGATGATATCGACGTTGAATTCGCGCTCGATCCGCTCACGGATGATTTCGAGATGGAGCAGGCCCAGAAATCCGCAGCGGAAGCCGAAGCCGAGCGCGGCGGATGTTTCCATGTCATAGGAGAAGCTCGCATCATTGAGGCGCAATTTGCCCATCGCCTCGCGCAGATCCTCGAAACGCGCGGCATCGACCGGGAAGAATCCGGCAAAGACCACCGGCTGCGCCGGCTTGAAGCCCGGCAGATGCTTGCGACGCCGGACGCTTCTCGTCGGTGACCGTATCGCCGACGCGGGTGTCGGCGACCTGCTTGATCGCTGCGGTGAAGAAGCCGATCTCGCCCGGCCCCAGGCTTTCGACCATTTCCTTCTTGGGCCGCGAAATGCCGACGCGCTCGATCTGATAGGACGCGTTGGTCGACATCAAAGTGACGCGCTGGCCCTTCCTCAATTCGCCGTCGACGACGCGAACCAGAACGACGACGCCCAGATAGGCATCATACCAGCTATCGACGAGCAGAGCCTTCAATGGCGCCGAGCGATCGCCCTTGGGCGCCGGCAGGCGATGCACGATCGCTTCAAGCACATCCGGCACGCCGATTCCGGTCTTGGCCGAGATCTCAAGCGCATCGGACGCATCGAGGCCGATCACATCCTCGATCTGCTGGCGCACGCGGTCGGGCTCGGCGGCCGGGAGGTCGACCTTGTTCAGGACCGGAATGATCTCGTGATTATTGGCAATGGCCTGATAGACATTGGCGAGCGTCTGCGCTTCGACGCCCTGGCTCGCGTCCACGACGAGGAGCGAACCCTCGCAGGCGGCGAGCGAACGCGAAACCTCGTAGGCGAAGTCGACATGGCCCGGCGTGTCGATGAGATTGAGCACGTATTTCTCGCCGTTCTTGGCGGTATAATCGAGGCGGACAGTATTGGCCTTGATCGTGATGCCGCGTTCTCGTTCGAGGTCCATCGAATCGAGAATCTGGCTCACCATATCGCGGTCGGCGACGGCACCGCATAGTTGAATCAAGCGGTCGGCCAGGGTCGATTTGCCGTGGTCGATATGTGCGATGATGGAGAAATTGCGAATATTCTGGGGATCGGTCATTGCGGGCGGTGTTTCGCATCCGCCTCGCATGCGGTCAAGCTTGCGAAGCTGCTAGCCTGGCCCGACGACGCCCAAGGCCGGCAATTTTACGGAAAGGCTCTTAGGGTCGATGCCAAGGGTGGTGCCCAGAATGTTCAGCTCGAGGCCTTCATCCAGCGCAAGACTTGCCCCGACCAGTCCCCAGGCCGAGATCTGCCAACCGGTGCCGCTCGGCGTTTTCGCCCATTTGAACCCGGCTCCCAGATAATCCTTGCCGATCGCCGTTGCCGGCATTTCGGTTTGCAGTCCCTGCACATGGCGGGTGAGCCAGGCGATGAAACTGTTGGAATTGGGTCCTGGCCAGACCGTGTAGGAACCTTGCTTCTGCCAGGGATAGGCAGCGATGACCCTCTCGATCTCGGGGATCATCCGATCGGCAGCTTCGCCGCGGATCTCGCTCACGACATAAGGCATATTGCCGTACCAGAAGGCATCGGCCTTGTAATTGTCGCGGCGTACCGGATTTCCCCAGCCCACCACGTCATAGCGCACCCAGGGCGCTTCGCCTTTCGGCTTCATGACGATCCAGGTATGGACGGCGAATATGCCCTTCCAGCGTCCGGTGCGGGCGGCCATGATGCGTATGCTCGCATCCGGTTCGGAACTGGCTTTGGGCAGGACGCCCGAAGATTCCCAGCTCGCCGTACGCCAGCTATCCGGCCAGCCGCGGGCATAGCCGATCGCCGTTCCGACCATGATCGGAATCAGGATCACCGCCAGCAATCCACCAAAGAAGATAGCCAAGATACGCCTCATTGCTGTCCCCGAACTGAAGGCATCAATCGAGTGAGAATCGCTTCCGCCTGTGTCCGGATTGTGGAATGGCCGTTCGCGCGGCGGCTTACCGTCGCAATACGCCGCCTGTCGCTTTCTGTACTTGCGCGACGATCCTCGCACTCACCGCTTCGATTTCCTCGTCCGTCAAAGTCTTCTCGCGCGGATTGAGCGTCACTTCGATGGCGAGCGACTTCTTGCCTTCGCCGAGCGCGCCGCCCGAAAATACATCGAAGACCATGACGTCGCCAATCAAGGCCTTGTCGGCACCCTTGGCCGCCTTGACGAGCTTGTCGGCCTCGACAGCATCGTCGACGACAAAGGCAAAGTCGCGGCTCACCGCCATCAAGTCGGAGACATTGAGCGCCGCACGCGTCGCACTCTTTGCCTTCGCGGCCGGAATCGCCGAGAGCACGATTTCAAACCCGACAAGCGGACCCCTTACATCCATTGCCGCAAGCACGCGCGGATGAATCTCGCCGAATGTGGCGAGCTTGTTCGGCGGGCCCATCTGGATCGTGCCGGAGCGGCCGGGATGATACCAGGCCGGCGCGCCAGCAACGATCTGCATCGTTGCGACAGGAGCCCCTGCCGCTTCGAGCACCGCAAGCGCATCGGCCTTGGCATCGAAGGCATCGACGGGACGCGAGCCGCCCTGCCATTGGCGCGGCACGGCCTGGCCGCGGCGTATGCCGGACGCGCGCAAGGTCTCATCCTTCATGCGATCGCCGGCATAGGCCTGTCCGACTTCGAATAGAGCCAGGTCGGCAAAGCCGCGCGCCATGTTGCGGCCTGCCGCGGCGATCAGGTTGGGAAGTAGCGAAGGCCGCATGTCCGAGAGTTCGGACGAGATCGGATTGGCAAGCTTGAGTTCGGGCTGGCCGCCGCCGAAGAGCCTTGCCTGTTCCTCCGGCAGGAAGGACCAGGTCACGGCTTCATTGAGGCCGCGCGCGGCAAGCATGCGGCGCGCCGCCACCATGCGCTTCTGCTGGGTATTGAGGATCGGCTTTGCAACCGCGCTCGGCCGCTCCATCGCGGCAAGCGGCACGTTGTCGAGCCCGACAATGCGGCAGATGTCTTCGACGAGATCAGCTTCGCCATGCACATCCGGCCGCCAGGAGGGCACGGCGCATTGCAACCCGGCCGCCGTCTCCGTTACTCCGAAACCAAGTGCGACGAGGATGCGCATTTGCTCCGCCAGCGGAACATCGACGCCGCCCAGGGACTTTACGCGATCCTTGCGCAGCAGGTAGCTGCGCGCGGTGTCCGGCACCTTGCCGGCAACGACGAGCGTCGAGGCCTCGCCGCCGCAAAGGTCGAGAATCATCCGCGATGCGATCTCGGCACCCGTTTCGGTGAAAGCCGGATCGATGCCGCGTTCGTTGCGGTAGCGTGCATCCGAATTGACGCCAAGCTTGCGACCCGTCGCAGCCGTCCGCAAGGGATCGAAGTATGCGGCCTCGAGAAACACATTCACGGTTTCGGCCGAACATCCGGCATGTTCGCCACCAATGATGCCGCCAACCGCTTCTGGCCCGGCATCATCGGCGATCACCGTCATGCCGTCCGACAAGCGATAGGTCTTGCCGTCCAGCGCCAGCATTTCTTCGCCTTCGTGCGCAAACCGCGCCTTGATATTGCCCTGGACTTTGTCGGCATCGAAGACATGCAAGGGCCGCGCATAGGCAAAGGTGATGTAGTTGGTGATGTCGACGAGTGCTGAGATCGGGCGCAGTCCGATCGCCGTCAATCGCCGTTTCAGCCAGTCGGGCGACGGGCCATTCTTCACACCCTTGAAGTAACGCCCGACGAAAAGCGGACACGGCTTGTTGTCGCCGTTCGGGAAATCGAGCGACACCTTGATCGGCGATTCGAATTTGCCGGGCACCGCCTTGACATCGAGAGCTTTCAGCTTGCCGAGGCCTTTAGCGGCAAGATCGCGGGCAATCCCATAAACGCCAAGTGCATCGGGGCGATTGGGCGTCACCTTGATGTAAATCATCGGATCGTCGAGGCCCAAGGCCACCGCCGCGGGTGTGCCGATCGCAATGTCGCCGTGAAGATCGATGATGCCGTCATGATCCTGCGAGATGAGAAGCTCGCGCTCCGAACACAACATGCCGTTCGATTCGACACCGCGGATCACGCCCTTTTCGAGATCGACCCCGGTTCCCGGAATATGCGTGCCGGCGGGTGCGAAAATACCGGTCATTCCGGTGCGTGCATTTGGTGCGCCACAGACAACCTGGATCAGGCCGTCCTTGGTTTCGACATCGCACACGCGCAAGCGATCGGCATTGGGATGCTTCTTCGCCTCGCGCACGCGCGCCACCGTGAAGGCGCCGAGCGCCTTCGCCTTGTCCTCGACCGCTTCGACTTCGAGACCGACACCGATCAGTCCACTGACGATCTCGTCGAGCGTTGCATTGGTCTCGAGATAATCCTTGAGCCAGGACAGCGTGAATTTCATTGCATAAGCCTCGTATTGTCCTCTCCCGCCTGCGGGAGAGGAAGAGGGGCCCATTGCGCAGCAATGGGAAAGGTGAGGGGAACAACTATCCATTTTCGTTCAGCGCTCCTAGGATCAGCGCAAGCACCTGATCCATTCCGCACATGACCTCTTCATTCTGTATGCGGATCACACGATAGCCGATCGACTTCAATGCTTGCGTGCGGCGCCTGTCGCTTTCCATCTCGGCAGCGGTCGAATGCGTTGCACCATCGACTTCGACGACGAGCCGACCGTCCCGACAGAGGAAGTCGGCGATATAGGGCCCAACCGGCGCCTGCCGAATGAACTTGAAGCCATTGAGCTTGCGATTGCGGAGTTGCTCCCATAGGCGCTTCTCGGCGAGCGTGCTGTCGCGTCTCAAATCCCGTGCCGTCGAAAGCTTGGCAGCTAAGCGCATGGCTCCCCTCACCTTCCCCGGCGCTTGGCGCCGGGGCCCCCTCCTCTCCCGCAAGCGGGAGAGGATGAAGGCATCGCGCCAGCTTGTAATCGCCTCACGACAATCCCCCCGCCAGCGTCGGCACCTGCAGGGCGCGGAAACCGTAATGCCTTAGCCAGCGCAGATCGGCTTCGAAGAAAGCGCGCAGATCCGGAATGCCGTATTTGAGCATGGCGATGCGATCGAGCCCCATGCCGAAAGCCCAGCCCTGATACTTCTCGGGATCCAGCCCGCCATGGCGGATGACATTGGGGTGCACCATGCCGGAGCCCAGAATCTCGAGCCAGGAATTGCCGGTGCCGATCTTCACCTGGCCGCCTTCCCAGGAGCAGTTGATGTCGACTTCCATCGAAGGCTCGGTGAACGGGAAATGCGAGGCACGGAAACGCATCTTCGGATCGTCGACCTCGAAGAAGGCCTTGCAGAATTCGCTGAGCGCCCATTTCAGATGCCCCAGATGGGTATTCTCGTCGATGACCAGGCCCTCGATCTGGTGGAACATCGGCGTGTGCGTCAGGTCCGAATCATTGCGGAATGTGCGGCCGGGCACAATGATGCGGATCGGTGGCTTTTCCGAAAGCATGGTGCGGATCTGCACCGGGCTTGTATGCGTCCGCAGAACCATGCGCGAGCCGTCGGGCTTCTCGTTGAAGTAGAACGTATCATGCTCCTGGCGCGCCGGATGCTCGGGCGGCATGTTGAGTGCCGTAAAATTGTGGAAGTCATCCTCGATATGCGGACCTTCGGCGACCGAGAAACCAAGATCGCCCCAGATCTGGACGATCTCTTCCCACACCTGGCTCACCGGATGGATGGTGCCTTGCGGCTGGATGCGCACCGGCAAGGTGACATCGACTTTTTCGGAGGCGAGACGCTGTCTCGAGCGCTACTTCTTGAAGCGCTGACCTGCGATCCGAGATCGCGTCCGCAACCTTGTCTTTCAGAAGGTTGAGCGCCGCGCCTGCCTGCTTGCGCTCTTCCGGGCGCCATCGATCCTAAGCTCTTCATGCGCTCCGAGATCGAGCCCTTCTTGCCCAGTGCTGCGACGCGCAAGGCTTCGAGCGCGGCTTCGTCGTCGGCCGCGGCGACGTCTTTCAGAAGATCGCGTTCGAGCGTTTCGAGACTCATGGTCGTCCTCAGACAGCAAAAGGCCGGACCTCATGGCGCGCCATTGATGCGCACCAGTGAAAGGCCCGGCCAGGTTTCCGGAAGGTCGTGCTTCGACCGTGGCGCTACTGCGCCGCTTTGGCCTTCTCTACGAGGGCCGAGAAGCCTTGCGGGTCGTGCACGGCGAGATCGGCGAGGACCTTGCGGTCGACTTCGATTCCGGCCTTGCCGAGCCCGAAGATAAATCGGCCATAGGTGAGGCCCAATTCGCGGGTCGCGGCGTTGATGCGCTGGATCC
The DNA here is from genome assembly GCA_963805405.1 of uncultured Alphaproteobacteria bacterium. Lineage (GTDB taxonomy): Bacteria > Pseudomonadota > Alphaproteobacteria > Rhizobiales > Aestuariivirgaceae > JAEUMG01. The sequence continues at coordinate 64,617 of CAWDUC010000011.1, forward strand.
ACAGAGCGCGGAAATTGCGCTTCTTGGTGCGCCGGTCGCGATAGGCATACTGGCCGGCCTTCTCCACCGCCTGGACGGCGGCGCGGAAGGTGTTCTTGCGGCGGCCGAAATAGCCTTTGGCCTGCTTGAGGATTTTCTTGTGGGCGGCGTGCGCCGTCACACCGCGCTTGACTCGTGCCATGTCTCAGGCCTCCTCAGCGCGCGTAGGGCATGTGGATCTTGACCAGGCCTTCATCGCCCGGCGCCAGGATCATGGTGCCCCGCTGGTTGCGGATCTGCTTGTTGGAGCGCTTGATCATGCCATGGCGTTTGCCCGCCTGGCCGGCGCGGATCTTGCCCGATGCGGTCACCTTGAACCGCTTCTTGCAAGACGATTTCGTCTTCATCTTGGGCATTTTGCTATCCTTTCGATGCAATAGAAAACCGCCCTGGCATGCCCATTTGCGAGCCAGGCGGTTTGAACGGGCGGGTTTATGGCTGAAACCGGGTGGTTATGCAAGCCGGATGGGCAATTTCAAACCCACCTTGCGAAGCGTGACCAGATTCGTACACACAGCTGCGCACTCGGTCAAGGAGTTTTTAGCCAGTCAGTCGTTTTTTTCTTATCGGTTTGAAAAGGCACGCGTTTTTCGCATGCCAAATCCGCGTCCGAAAAATTCGTCCGTGTGCAAACGATTCTGAAACGCGGCTATTTCGGGGAAAGGACCATGACGATCTGCCGGCCCTCGAAACGGGGCTCGGATTTCGACCTTGGCGATCTCGACCGTGTCGCTCTTCACCCGGTTCAGCAGTTTATGGCCGAGTTCCTGAGTGCGCCATTTCGCGGCCGCGGAAGCGCAAGGTGATCTTGACCTTGTCGCCTTCTTCGAAGAACCGCTTCATCGCGCGCAGTCTTCACGTCGTAGTCGTGATCATCGATAATCGGGCGCATCTTGATCTCCTTGATCTCGATGACCTTCTGCTTCTTGCGCGCCTCGGCGGCTTTCTTCTGTTCCTGGAATTTGAATTTGCCGTAATCGAGGATCTTGCAGACCGGCGGTTCGGCGTCGGGCGAGATCTCGACGAGATCGAGGCCGGCTTCTTCGGCCATGCAGAGCGCCTGGCGGGTCGGAATCACGCCGCGGTTCTCGCCTTCCGCATCGATCAACCGCACCTCGCGCGCGTCGATCTTGCTGTTGATCTTGTGGTCGTCCTCTTTCGGCGTGGGCTGCGCACTGCGGTTTACGGGCCGCCTTGGGGGTATGCTCAAGAGTGGTGTCTCTCCTTCATGGCTCGTGGCGGTCCTACCAGTTGTCGGTTGCCGCGCATCGGGTCGGGTTGCAAAGCGCCTTATAGACCGTGAAGATGGGGCCGAAGTCAAGGAGCCCGGGGGCTTTGCGCGATCCTCGTTACGATATCCTGTTCCAGCCGGTGCGGATCGGGCCGGTCACGGCCCCGAACCGCTTCTACCAGGTGCCGCATTGCACCGGCATGGGCTATGTCCTGCCCAACACGCTTGCCGCCATGCGCGAAATGAAGGCCGAAGGCGGCTGGGGCGTGGTCAACACCGAATACTGCTCGATCGATCCGACATCCGACGACACGCCCTATCCGCATGCGACGCTGTGGGACGAGGGCGACGTGCGGAACATGGCCGTGATGACCGAGGGCATTCACCGGCACGGAGCACTGGCCGGCGTCGAGTTGTGGCATGGCGGCTTGCGGCCGTCCAATGGACATGTCGCGGCGGACGGCGCGTCGGCGCCGGTGAGCCTGCCGGTGACAGTCGATCCCTGGCAGACCAAGGCCATGGACAAAGCGACATCCGCGACTATCGCGGCGGCACGTGCGGCGGCGCTGCGGGCGCGTTCGGCGGGCTTCGACATCGTCTATGTCTATGCCGCCCATACCTATCTCCTCGCGCAGTTCCTCGACCCGCGACTCAACCAGCGCACCGACGAATATGGCGGCTCGCTTGCCAACCGCGCCCGGCTGCGTGCGCGAAGTGCTGGCCGACATGAAGCGATGCGATCGGCGACAAATGCGCGATCGCCATCCGCATCGAAGTCGATGACGAGGACGGCCCGTCGGATGATCGCCTTGCACTTTTCGGCATGCTCAAGGACGAGTGCCGATCTCTTCGACGTGACGATCTGCGACTACAGCCACGAGATGGGCGTGTCGCGCTTCGTCAAGGAGGCAGCGCTCGACGACCAGGTCAAGCATGTGCGCGCGATCGTGACCGAAGCCGGTGGTCAGCGTCGGCCGCTTCACCACGCCCGATACGATGGTGGCGCAGATCAGGCACGGCATCGTCGATTTCATCGGCGCGGCGCGACCCTCGATCGCCGATCCCTTCCTGCCGCACAAGATCCGCGAAGGCCGCAGCGACGATATCCGCGAATGCATCGGCTGCAACATCTGCTACTCGGCGACGCACGCGGCGTGCCGATCCGCTGCACGCAGAATCCGACCATGGGCGAGGAATGGCGGCGCGGCTGGCATCCGGAAACCATCAGCCGGCGCTCGAAACGCGAGGACGCCCTGGTGGTCGGCGCCGGGCCCGCCGGGTCTCGAAGCGGCACTGACACTGGCGCGGCGCGGCTTCAAGGTAACGCTTGCCGAAGCTGGCGGCGAACTCGGCGGACGCGTATCGCGCGAATGCCGCCTGCCCGGCCTTTCCGAATGGGGACGGGTTCGTGATTGGCGCGCGCACCAACTCAGCAAGCTCGACAATGTCGAGATCTATCGCGGCAGCATGATGAGTGCCGATGACATCCGCGGCTTCGGAGCGGTGCATGTGCTGATCGCAACCGGCAGCCATTGGCGCAAGGACGGACGCGGCCGCAACCAGGTCACGGCCATTGCGAACTTCGACGACCCGCGCGTCTTCTCGCCCGATGACATCATGGATGGCTTGCGTCCCGAGGGACCGGTCGTCGTGTTCGACAATGATCACTATTACATGGCGAGCGTCATCGCCGAATTGCTCGCCCGCGAAGGCCTGGCCGTCACCTATGTGACGACCGAGGGCATTGTTTCTTGGTGGTCCCTCAATACTGCCGAGCAGGCGCGCACCCATAACCGGCTCGCCGAGCTTGGCGTCACCATCATCGTAAATCGTACCGTGACAAGCCTCGATACCAATGGTGTCGGGACGGCCTGCGTCTATACCGACGCGCGCGCGCATATCACATGCGCCGGTCTTGTCCTTGTTACTTCGCGAGAGCCCAATGACGGGCTCTACCAGGCAATCAAGGATGATCCAGCCTTCGCGAGCGTCACCGCGATCGGCGATTGCCGGGCGCCGGGCATCATCGCGCAGGCGGTCTATGCCGGACATGAAGCCGGGCGCCTGATCGGTGCGGCGGAAAGCGAGCGTGTGTTCCGTCGCGACCGCGTGGTAATCGGGGCCTAGATGCGCGAGCCGCTCTTCACCACTTCGCCGGCCGGCCTGTCGCTTGCCTATCTCGAGGACGGGCCCGCCGATGATGGAACGCGCTGCGGCTTCTTCTGGCTCGGCGGGTTCAAGTCGGACATGACCGGCAGCAAGGCCGAAGCTCTCGCGGCCGCCGCGACGGAGATGGAGCGGCCGTCCCTGCGCTTCGATTACTCGGGGCATGGCCGCTCGGAAGGCATCTTCACGGAATGCAAGATCTCGGACTGGCTCGCCGAAGCAGTCCACATGTTCCGCAGCATGACGAATGGCCCGCGCATCATCGTTGGCTCGAGCATGGGTGGCTGGCTTGCGATGCTATTGCTGCGGGCGCTCGGCGAAGACGCTGCGCGCGTCCACGGTATAATCCTGGTCGCTCCGGCTGCCGACATGACGCGCGCCTTGATGTGGGATGCCTTTACCGCAGAGGCCCGCGCGACGATCGAGCGCGACGGCGTCTGGCATCGCCCCAGCACCTATGGCGAGCCTTATCCGATCAGCAAGCAGTTGATCGAGGACGGCCGCCAGCATCTGATCCTGCAACAGCGCCAGCGCATCTCGTGTCCTTTACGCATCCTCCATGGCGACCGCGACAAGGATGTACCGTGGATTTACGGCAAACGTCTGTACGACACGATCGACGGAACGGATGTGCGCTTCATTCTGATCAAGGGCGGCGATCATCGCCTATCAACGGAACGCGACCTCTTCCTGTTGCAGGACATTGCTAATGAACTCGCAGAAGACAGCGACCACGCACGAGACTCGGAAATGAAAAAGGGGCGCTGACCGCCCCTTCAGACGCGTCGTTTACGCAGAAGGCTACATGTCGAGCGTTTGCGCAATCTCGATCGTGCCGCCATGTGACAGCATCGGACAAGCCTTTGCCTTCTTATGCGCGTCCTCAAGACTCGACGCTTCGATGAGACTGTACCCCGCCACCGGATTGGCGCCGCCGCCATCGACCAAAGACCCGTCCGGCTTGACAGTGCTGGATTTGCCGACAGGGTTGCCGCCATCAATGACCGCCGCCCCTAGCGTACCGAACCAGGCGCCCCAAGCGTCCATCGCCTTTTTCTGTTCCGCCGGCTCGCTGGGCGGCTTCGCACCGTTCATGTGATAGACAAACAGATATTTGGCCATTTGCTGCGTACTCCTCTCGCTATTCCGACGTTCACTTCGTCGGGATTGTTGGATATCACTACCCCATGCTTGAGAAAATGGCGCGAATGCCGCTAGTTTGGCATTGTTTATTGTGAACTATTCACATATCAATTCCTGAATGCGCAATCACCAGGCCTTGAGGGACAGTCTGTCGGCGCTTCTTTCGTCAGGTGTCCTGCGCGATGCCGGCTCGCAGCTTGATGTGACGACGGAAAATGCCGCGATGGCCTTACGCCAAGCGGTGCTTACGGAAGTTCCGGCTTTTTCGACGTCTGGCAATCCTGAAATCCTGCCCAGCCTCGCGGTGCATGCCGGCGAGCACATCCGTGAAATCCGCCGGCTCGCCGAAGGCGGCGAGATCGGCGACTTCGCGTTCGTGGCCGCACATGCCCAGCGCCGGGCCGAGCAATTCTTTCCGCTGGAGGCGATCCTCCATGCCTATCGCTGCGGCCACCGGATCTTGTCACGCTGGCTGCGGGACGCAGCGGTAGCCCAACAGCGGCAGAACCTCGAGAATGCGATCTCTGCAGTTGCGGATTTATCGATCGAATACACCAACACGATCAGCACGATCATGGCGGCCGAGTATGTCGCGCAAACGCGCATCCTGGCTGAAGCTGCCGGAGATCGCCGGAGCGAATTGCTGAACATCCTGTTGAGCGGGCATGACGAGTCCGATCAAAGATCGGCGCGCTTGTTGAAGCGGGCTGGCTATCTGGAGCAGCGCCACTCCTACTGCGTCGTCGTGGCGCAATCGATCAATCCGGCCGAGATGGAACTTCCCGAACGCGCTCAGCGCATCCTCAATGCCATATCGGGCGTCGTGGCGACCACAGCGATCCGGATGCTTGGGGGAATCCGAAACAGCGTCGTCACCGCGGTGCTGTCGGATGTTCGGCGGCAATCCGGCTGGACGGCGCCGCAGGCCAATCTTGCCTCGCGCTTGCAACCTCTCTTGCTGACGCTCGGCCCGGCGGTTGTCGTCGGCATCAGCAGCGATCAGCCATCGACATCCTTCCTGCCCAGAGCCTTGCAAGAAGCGACGATCGCACTCGATTTTGCGAGCGTCAGCCGCCGCGTCGTGCAATTCGCCGAGTTACCGTTGCGAAGTCTCATGCTGCATCGCGGCGGGGAGTATGTTCGCTCGGTCGCGCCGTCATGGATCTCGGCATTCGTCGATGCCGACGTAAAGGCCAAGGGTTCGCTGATCGCCACATTGCGGATGCTCGCCGACACCGACCTCAATGTCCAAGATGCCGGACGCCAACTCGGAGTTCATCCAAACACGGTCTATGCGCGGCTTGGCCGCATCAAGGTGATGAGCGGGCTTGACGGCCAGCGCCATCACGATCTGGTCGAGCTCTTGCTCGCCGCCGATTGCTGGCAAACGTCCTCGTCGGCAACAAGCGCGCGCAAACCTTCACGATAGGAGGGATAGAGCAATTGATAGCCGAGTTCCTGCTTGATCCGCAGGTTCGAGACCCGCTTGGATTCGGCATAGAAGCTGGCCGCCATCGGCGATAGATCGGCCTCGGCGAAGGGAATCTCCGGTGGCGGTTGCATGCCAAGCAGCTCCGCGGCGAAAGCGACGACATCCTGCGGCGGCGCCGGCTCATCATCACAGACATTATAGGCGCGGCCCGGATTGGGCGCGGCGACCGACGCTGAAAGCACGCCCGCAATATCGTCGACATGGATGCGGCTGAAGACCTGGCCCGGCTTGACGATACGCTTTGCGGTTCCGTCGCGCAGGGAAACGAGCTGGTTGCGGCCGGGGCCATAAATCCCTGCAAGACGAAAGAGCTGCGCATCAAGTAATACCTGCCAGGTGCGCTCGGCCTCGAGGCGGCGATGACCGCGTGCGGTCGACGGTTCCAACGGCGACTCTTCGTCGACCCAGTCACCGCCACGATCGCCATATACACCCGTCGTCGAGAGATACCCGACCCAATCGAATTTGCGGCGTGCCAGCATGGCGTGATGATGGTTCAACACCGGATCGCCCTCGGCACCAGGGGGAACCGAGAGTAGCAAATGCGTCACGCCCGCCAACGCTGCCTCTGGTATCGACATGCTGCCGTCGAAGCGCCAGACGCCTACGCCTTCGAGTGCGGCGCCATCGCGATTGGTGCCGCTGATCGTCCAGCCTTGCGGTTGCAAGCGGCGGATCAAGGCTTGTGCGGAAAAGCCAAGACCGAAGCAGAAGAGATGCGGCATGTCAGATGCCCTGCCATTCTGCGCGAACGGCATCATCGTCCTCGCGCGCCAAGTGGGTTTGGCGCAGATCCGAAAAGCTTGATTGCGTTGCGAGCCGCGACAATGCCCAGACTGCCATTGCGCGCACCAAGGCCGAAGCATCGCCAAGCAGGCGCTTCGCTTCAGGCTGCAATTCCGCATCGCCGGAATTGCCCATGGCGATCAGCACATTGCGGATGAAGCGATCGCGCCCGGTCCGCTTGACCGGCGAACCGGAAAAGAGCTTGCGGAAATCCGCATCATCGAGGCGCGCGAGGTCGGCAAGTTTCGGCGCCACCAATTCAGCGCGCGCCGCAAGCTTTGCCTCACGGCCGGGCTTGGCGAATTTGTTCCACGGACAAACGGCGAGGCAATCGTCGCAGCCATAGATGCGATTGCCGATGGCTGCGCGGAATTCGCGCGCGATGTGGCCCTTGTGCTCGATGGTGAGGTAGGAAATGCAGCGCCGTGCATCGAGCTGGTAGGGTGCGGGGAAGGCCTCGGTCGGGCAGACATCGAGACAGGCGCGGCATGAGCCGCAGTGATCGGCCTCCGCTGCATCGGCTTCGAGTTCGGCCGTGGTGAGGATGCTGCCGATGAAAGAACCACGAGCCCAGTTCGCGCGAGAGGAGATTGGTGTGCTTGCCCTGCCAGCCGAGTCCCGCCTTTGCCGCGAGCGGCTTCTCCATGAGCGGTGCCGTATCGACGAAAACTTTCACCTCGGCACGGCTGCGCGTTGCAAGCCAGGCCGCAAGCAGTTTCAGCTTTCCCTTGACGACGTCGTGATAGTCGCGGCCCAGGGCATAGAGCGAGATCACTCCGGTGTCGCGCGCCGAAGCCGCGCCATGGGATCGAGATCCTGCGCCGTAATTCATGGCGAGCATGATGGCGCTGCGGGCCTCCGGCCACAGCGCCTTCGGGTTGGCGCGGCGCTCCACCGTGGCGGCAAGCCAGTCCATGTCGCCCTGGCGTCCATCCGCAATGAATGCACGCAGTGATCACCGGCCGGCCAGCTCGCCATCGAGGCCGGCAAAGCGGCATGCGGCAAAGCCAAGCTTGCGCGCCTCATCGCTGATCTCGTTTTCGAGCGAAGGCATCGCTCAAGCTTTAGCAGATTTCAGAAATCGAGGTCCGCATAGGCAGCCGGAGGCCGGGATGCCGCGTGATGGTATCGGCAAGCAACGGCCGGAAGGACGGCCGCGATTTGAGCCGCTGGTACCAGCCCTTGACGGGCGTAAATTCTGCCCAAGGCACGTCGCCCAGATAATCGAGGCAGGAGAGATGGGCCGCCGCCGCGAGATCGGCGGTCGATAGGTCGTCGCCGGCGAGCCAGCGTCGCCGGTCGATCAAGGCCTCGATATATTCGAGATGGGCACGAAGCCGACTGAGACCGGAGCGCACGCGGTTCATGTCGGGCGAGCCGCCGCCTGCCTCACGCGACAGGAAGCGGCGGATCGCCTTCTCGGTCAATACCGGCTCGGAGACCTCGGCATAGAATTTGGTGTCGAACCAGCCGGTCAGGCGGCGGATTTCGGCACGCTGCAGTGGCACGCCGGGGATCAGCGATGGCCTGTCCTCGCGGGTTTCTTCCAGATACTCGCTGACCGCCTCGATGCCGCTCAAAGGCTCGCCGCCGTCGGTGACGAAGACGGGCACGGCGCCCGCCGCATTCAGCCCGTAAAGGGCCGGGTCAGGCTCCCAAGGCTTCTGTTCGATGAGTTCGAAGCCCAAACCGTATTCGGCGAGGGCAAGCCGCAACCGGCGGCTCATGGGGTCGAGGGAAAAATGGTAAAGTTTCGGCATTCAGGTCCGAATTCTAAAATCCCGAGAAGCAGCCCAAGACGCCGCATTGCCGCGCCTTTTTGCTGCATATAGAAGGCTTGGCCACGGGGCAACAGGCGATTCGCAGGGGTTCACCCGCCCAAAGACCGAGCACGCAATGCCGATTGAACAGATCATCGTCCTCGCCCTGATCCAGGGCATCACCGAATTCCTGCCGATTTCCTCCTCCGGGCACCTTATTTTGGTGCCGCTCGTCACCGGCTGGCAAGACCAAGGGCTCATGACCGACGTGATGGTCCATATGGGGTCCTTCCTGGCGGTGGTCGTCTATTTCTGGCGCGATATCCTGGCACTGATCGGTGGCGTGTTCGACCTCGTGCGCGGTCGCATGACGCAATGGGGCAAGCTCGCACTGTTCATCATCGCGGCCACCATCCCGGCCGTCGTGTTCGGCCTGATACTCGACCACCTGGGCGTCATGGATGCGGTGCGCGGCATGCCCCAGGTCATCGCCTGGAATGCGATCATTTTTGGCACGCTGATGTATTTCTGCGATCGATACGGCCTGTCGATCCGGAGCATGGAGCAGATGACGTTCATACCGGCGATGATCATCGGCCTCGCCCAGGCGATCGCCATCATTCCCGGAACCAGCCGTTCGGGCATCACCATGACGGCCGGCCGAGCGCTCGGTTTCGAGCGACCGGAAGCGGCGCGGTTCTCGTTTCTGCTGGGCATCCCGGCAATCGCCGGTGCCGGCGTCCAGAAGCTCGGCGGCGCCCTCGTCGAGGGTCACACCATTTCAACAGATTCCATTCTGACCGCCGGGCTTACGTTTCTCGTGGCACTCGCGGCGATCGCCTTCCTGATGCGGATGGTCAGGCACTACAGCCTATTGCCCTTTGTGATCTATCGCCTGGCGCTCGGCATCATCCTTCTCGCGCTCATCTATTCCGGCGTTCCTCTCGGCGCTGCTAGCTAGGCAAGCTTGCCGGGTGCCGTGAACTGTCCCGCCTTGCGATAGCGGTAGAGATAGCTCGGCACGATGCTCTCGATGCTGCGCTCGACGATCCCCAATCCTGCGAGCGTGCGGCCTTCGCGCTTAGCCTCCTCGCTCACGACATTGTCGGTCTTAAGCAACTCGACCTGATCCATGGTGAGCAAGGGGTTGGGCAGAAGCCCCAGAACCGAGGCTTTCATCTTTGCGACCGGCCAAGGCATCGGAATGAGCAGGCGCTTGCGCTCTACGGTTGCCAGGATGAATTCGAGTATCTCCTTGAAGGTCAGGACTTCCGGGCCGCCGAACTCGAAAGTCGTTCCCGAAGCGACGCCCGCATCGACGAGGCGCGCAAAACCTTCCGCGACATCGCCGCAATAGACCGGTTGGAATTTCGTTGTACCGCCGCCGATCAAGGGTAGAGCCGGCGAAAAGCGCGCCATGGCGCCGAAGCGATTGAAGAAGTCATCCTCAGGCCCGAAAATGATCGATGGCCTGATGACAATCGCACCAGGGAAATTAGCGCGGGCGCGCGCTTCGCCCTCCGCCTTGCTCTTTGCGTATTCGCTGGCACTGTCGGGATCAGCGCCCAGCGCCGACATCTGGAAGAATTGTTTCGCACCGGCGGCCCGCGCCGCCTTGGCGGAGGCTTCGGCGCCGAAGACGTGGATGCCATCGAAGCTCTGCGCACCAGCGGAATAGAGAACGCCCGTCAGATTGATGACCACCGAAGCACCGTCGCAGACGGCGGCAAGCGAGTCCGGATAACGGACATTCGCCTGCACCGGCATGATCTGGCCGGGCGTGCCCAAGGGCTGGACATAACCCGCCAGATCAGGGCGCCGGCACCGCGACGCGCATGCGATAGCCGCGCTTGGCCAGCGCCTGGACAACATGGCGCCCGACAAAGCCCGAACCGCCGATGATGGTGATAAGTGTTTCCGAAGCCGTGCGAGCCACGTTCCATGCCCTTTATTTGAGCGCCTGATGCAGGCTTGCCTTTTAGCGGCGCCTTGAGACGGATGCAAAGGGGCATAGCCCACAGAACGAGCTTGCCGCCGCGCGCGCCAGCGGCAAAATGCGCGGGCTATGAATTAGCATGACGGCAAAAGGCTAGGTTTGATCGGCAGGATTGCACTAGCCCTTCTGTTGGCCTGGGGCCTTGCGATGATCGTGCCGGATTTCCGGCGCGTCTGGGATCCGCTCGCTTCCGTCGGGTTCTATGCCAATAGCGACGGGCTTATTTACGACGATAACGGTCCCTTCGCGCACAATGAACAATCGCCGTCCTGGCGCCTGGGCATCAGAGAGGGCGACCAACTCGATATCGAGGCTATGCGCTGTCAGGGCGAGGCGTCTCCTGCTTGCGGCTATGTGCTCGCCGTGCTGGGGGGCTTCGAATATCTCCTGCCCAAAACCGAGATCAGGGTGACTTTGAAGCCCGGCTCGCCTTCCGGCATCGAGACCGCAACACTCATGGCCGAACCCTTGCGGACTCATGTCGTCTTCCGGGCCGTCATGCTGCTCGACGTCATGGCAGCCATCGCCGTAATCCTCGCGGCAGCATGGCTCGTCTGGATCAGGCCGGGGCCGATGAGCTGGGGGTTCTTCCTCTATGTGAGTTGGTACAATCCCAGCCAGGGCTTCGTCTTCTACGCTTTCCTCCAGCAATGGCCGCAAGTTCTCCTGGTGCAGGATCTGCTCGGTGCATTCCTGCAAGGCGCGGCGCTCGCCGGCCTACTGCTCTTCACCATTCGTGCGCCCAATGACCGGCTCGATCCAAACTGGCGATGGCTCGAGCGCATCCTGCCGTGGCTCGGACTGGCGATCGGCATTCTGATGGCGCTCTCCTATCTCAACGCCTTCGGCTATCCGACCGAGATCATCACACGCATCGGCATCCTGACGGGCTTTGCCGTCGACATCGCGGCGATCGGTATCCTGCTTGCGCGGCGGCGCAGTCTCGCGCCCGAAGACAATCAGCGACTGCGCTGGGTCTTGTGGGGCTGTCTCATAGGCCTTCCGGCCTTCATCTTTGCCGAGATCGCGCAGATCACGACTTTGCTCGATACGCGCTGGGGAGACTTCACGCCCAACGACGTGGCGATCGGATTGCTATTCCTCGCCAATGGCGTCTTCTGCCTGTTCGTCTTCGAGGCGGTGCGCAGACCGCGCGTCGTCAACGTCTCGATCCCGCTCAGGCGCGTGACGATATTGGGTCTCAGCCTCAGCATTCCAGCCCTGTTGCTGCATGAGGCAGCGAGCGCCCTCCAGGAGGATCTGGGGTTGCCGGGCTGGGCGTGGCTGGGCGTCGGCGCCTTGATTGCCTATGTCATATCGCGCATCCACGAATTCTCCGTCGAAGCCGCCGAGCGCTTCTTCAACCGCCATCTCGACGGCATCGGCGAGGAACTCGCCCGTCTCATTGCTTCGGCGCGAACCGTCGGCGAAGTCGAGCAGCATCTGACCCACGGACCGGTGAAACATCTGCATCTGACATCGGCTGCCGCCTTTCGCCGCGACGATAAAGGGTTTTCGCGGCACACCAACGGCGACGGGTGGGAAGACGGGTCAGAGCGCAGGTTCGAGGGCGATGAGACTCTGCTGGCGCCTGTCGTCGCAAAGCGGCGCCTCGCCGATCTGCACGCTAACAGCAAGCATCACCTGAAACTCCCGGAAGGCGTCAATCGGCCGATCGTCGGCGTACCCGCGACCATCCGCGGTCGCGTTCTGGCCGTCGCACTCTACGGACCGCATCATTCCGGCGCCGATCTCGATTCAAACGAGCGCGCCCTGCTCGAACGCTTGGGCGATGCCGCGGCCGAAGCCTATGTCGAGATCGAGAACGACGAATTGAAGAAGCGGCTTCGCGATCTCGAGGACAAAGCCGAACGCTAAACGTCGAGATTGGCGACGGAGAGCGCGTTTTCGCGGATGAAGTCGCGGCGCGGTTCGACCACGTCGCCCATCAGCTTGGTGAAGAGGTCGTCGGCTTCGTCGAGTTCGCTGACCCTGACCCGCAAGAGCGAGCGGGCATTGACGTCGAGCGTCGTCTCCCACAATTGCTCAGGGTTCATCTCGCCCAAGCCCTTGTAGCGCTGGAGCGAAATGCCTTTGCGGCCCGACGCGAAGACGGCCTCGAGAAGTTCGAGCGGCCCGTGAATGACGGTGTCTGACTCCTTGCGGCGCAGACGCGCGGGCTTCGCATAGATTTCCTGCAGATGCGCGGCGCGCTTGTCGAGGCGGAGTGCATCGGAAGAGCCGATCAATCTGCCGTCGATCACCCAATATTCCTTCACACCGCGAACCTCGCGGCCGAAGGCCAATCCACCATCGGCGACCGTCTCGCCGGTCCAGCCGCGTTCGGTCTCTTCCGAAATCGAATCGAGACGGCAGCGCGATATAGCCCGCGGCAGCATTGGCATTGTCCGCGTTCGATATGACTTCGGGATTTAGCGCGCCGGCGATCGCCGCCTGTTCGACGACGGTGCGCGAATAGCGCGAATGAATGGCATCGAGCGCGGCGCGTACTTGCAGCGCCTCCTCGACGATCTCGCGAAGATCGGCGCCGCCACGTTCCTCGCCATTGGCGAGCATCAAAGTGGCTCCTTCGAGGCCCGTCTCGATCAAGTAATTTTCGAGCGCCTTCGAGTCCTTCAGATACTGCTCGGAGGAACCGCGCTTCACTTTGTAAAGCGGCGGCTGCGCAATATAAAGATGGCCACGCTCGATCAGTTCGAACATCTGGCGATAGAAGAAGGTGAGCAGCAAAGTGCGGATATGGGCGCCGTCGACATCGGCGTCGGTCATGATGATGATCTTGTGATAGCGCAGCTTGTCGGCGTTGAACTCTTCGCGGCCGATGCCGGTGCCAAGGGCGGTGATCAATGTCCCGATTTCCGCCGATGACAGCATCTTGTCGAAGCGGGCGCGCTCGACATTAAGAATCTTGCCGCGCAAGGGCAGAACCGCCTGGTTCTCGCGGTTGCGCGCCTGCTTGGCGGAGCCGCCGGCCGAGTCGCCCTCGACGATGAAGATTTCGGATTTGGAGGGATCGCGCTCCTGGCAATCGGCAAGCTTGCCCGGCAAGGATGAAATATCGAGGGCACCCTTCCGACGTGTCAATTCGCGCGCCTTGCGTGCGGCCTCTCGCGCGGCGGCGGCGTCGACCACTTTGCCGACGATCTTCTTGGCATCCGCGGGATGTTCCTCGAACCAGGCGCCAAGATTTTCACCGACATAGCCTTCGACGACAGGGCGGACTTCCGAGGAGACGAGCTTGTCCTTGGTCTGCGATGAGAATTTCGGATCAGGCACCTTGACCGAGAGCACGCAGGTAAGCCCCTCCCGCGCATCATCGCCGGTCAGTTGTACTTTCTCTTTCTTCGCAATGCCTGAATCATTGGCGTAATTGTTGATGACGCGCGTCAATGCGGCACGGAAGGCCGCCAAATGCGTTCCGCCGTCTCGCTGCGGGATGTTGTTGGTGAAGCACAAAGTATTCTCGTGATAGCTGTCGTTCCACCACAGAGCGCACTCAACCGTGATGCCTTCGCGTTCACCCTTGATGAAAATCGGTTCGGCGAGCGCGGCCTGCTTGGCGCGGTCGAGATAGCGCACGAAAGCCTGGATGCCGCCTTCGTAGAAAAGCTCGACGTCCTTCGGCTCGACCCCGCGCTTGTCGGAGAGAAGGATGCGCACGCCGGAGTTGAGAAAGGCGAGTTCGCGCAGACGATGCTCGATGGTGCCGAAGTCGAATTCGGTCTTCGAGAAGATTAGAGTACTCGGAAGAAATGTCACCTCGGTGCCGCGCTTGTCCTGGCTATCGCGGACCACGGCAAGCGGGGCATCCGGCACGCCATTGCTGAAACTCATCGCGTATTCCTGGCCGTTGCGCCAGATGCGCAGCTTCAGCCAGACGGAAAGCGCGTTGACGACGGAGACGCCGACGCCGTGCAGGCCGCCCGACACCTTGTAGGAGTTCTGGTCGAACTTGCCGCCGGCATGAAGTTCGGTCATCACGATCTCCGCGGCGGAGCGTTTTGGATCGTTGTCGTCATCCTGCTTGACGTCGGTCGGAATACCGCGGCCGTTGTCGGAGACGGTGCAGGAGCCATCGGCATTGAGCGTGACGATGACGCGATCGGCATGGCCGGCCAGCGTCTCGTCGATGGCATTGTCGACGACTTCATAGACCATGTGATGCAGGCCCGAGCCGTCATCGGTATCGCCGATATACATGCCCGGCCGCTTGCGCACGGCGTCGAGGCCTTTGAGGATTTTGATCGAATCGGCGCCGTATTCCTCGGCGTTCTCATTCTTTGTCGGTTCGGACATTATAACCTCTTAATCGGCGAAATAGTCCCCGCTTCCACATGGAAGAATTGCGCTGCTTTGCCAAGGCCGTCGAAGAGGCTCTCGTCGGTCCCCGTCATCCAGGCCTGAACACCCATGGAATCGAGGGTTTGAAACAAGGCTCGGCGGCGGCCCGAATCGAGGTGAGCTGTCACTTCGTCAAGTAGTAGCACGGGCATCGTCCCGGCCGTAGCCGCAACCGTCCGGGTCTGGGCCAGGATCAAACCGATAAGCAGAGCCTTCTGCTCCCCCGTCGAACATTGCTCGGCCGGCATGCCCTTGGGACCGAATACCACGGCAAGATCGCTGCGATGCGGCCCAATCAGCGTCCGTCCCGCCGCTGCGTCGATCCTTCGGCTCTCGGAAAGCCTGCGCCGGAATTCATTTTCGGCATGGACCGATGACATAGCCGCAAGCAGGCTCTCGACCTCGCCCTCCAGCGCCAGACCAGCCCACGGAAAGTCCGCCTCGCTCAAAGCTATATGGATATTCGCCTGAAGATTTTCGAGGGCGGAAAGCCGGGCAGCGGCGATTGCCGCGGCCATTTCAGCCATGCTCGCCTCGAGCCCCGAAAGCCAGAGCGGGTCGGGTCCTGGCTCGCTCAACAGGATGTTGCGTTCGCGCATCGCCTTTTCATAGGCATTGAGGTGCGAGACATGGGCGGAATCGCAGGCGGCGACGAGGCGATCGAAAAAGCGGCGGCGATCACCAGGGGGGCCGGCGAACAGCCGGTCCATGGCCGGCGTTAACCACAGCACCCGCATGTGCTCCGCGAGGCTCGAAAGAGATTTCTGCGGAATGCCGTCGACCAGCACCTGGCGGCTCGCCTCTTCGTCGTCCGACGACGGTGCCGGATGCCAGGCCGTGCCGATCGACACGTCTCCCGACAAGGCTTCGACCTCGGCGGCGACCGCCCAGCCGGCTGCGGCGCCTTCGCGGACCATCTCGGCATATGCGGCGTTGCGCAGGCCGCGCGCGGGGATCAGCAATGACACGGCTTCGAGAAGATTGGTCTTGCCCGCGCCATTTGGCCCGACAAGCGCGACATGGCCCGTGTCTATCTCGATCCGCAAGCCGGAATAGTTGCGGAAATCAGTCAGCGTCAGGCGCGAAAGAGAGATGTGCAAGACCTGCCCCATTCCGTCATCCCGGCGAAAGCCGGGATCCATAGACCATCCGGAACTGCTTGAGGGAATCGTTGCGCGGGAAACTGGATCCCGGCTTCCGCCGGGATGACGAAGTAAATTGGATCACACCCGCATCGGCATCAGGACATAGAGCGCCTGATCGTCGCCGGGATCGCGAATGATGGTCGGCGACCCGGCATCGGCGAGCTGGAATTTTGCCTGGTCGTTCTTGATCTGCGACGCAATGTCGAGAAGGTATTTGGAGTTGAAGCCGATATCGAGCGGTTCTGAGTCGTAGGTCGCGGCGATCTCTTCCTCGGCCGATCCAGAATCGGGATTGTTGACGGAGAGAACCAGCTTGCCGGACGAAATGTTGAGCTTCACCGCCCGGCCCTTCTCGCTCGAAATGGTCGAGACGCGATCCACCGCGCTCGCGAAAATTGCGGTGTCGACTTCGAGCACCTTGTCATTGTTGCGCGGAATGACCCGGTCGTAATCGGGGAAAGTTCCGTCGATGAGTTTCGAGGTCAATACCACGGCACCCCAGGAGAAGCGGATCTTGCTTGCCGAAAGTGCAACTTCGATCTCGCCATCCACACCTTCGATGAGGCGCACGAGTTCGAGCACGGTCTTGCGCGGCACGATGATGCCCGGAATGCCTTCGGCACCCTTGGGCCGCGCCACTTGCGCCTGCGCCAGGCGATGGCCGTCGGTTGCAACCGCGCGCAGAAGTTTCTGCGCAGTCACGTCGTGCAGATAAATCCCGTTCAGATAGTAGCGCGTTTCTTCGGTCGAGATCGCAAAGCGGGTCTTTTCGATGAGACCCTTGAGGTCGCTCGCGGGGAGCGAGAAGCGATGCGGCAGGTCGCCGGCATTCAGATCGGGAAAATCATCGGGCGGCAGTGCCTGCAAGGCAAAGCGCGAGCGCCCGGCAAAGACCGAGACGCGGCCGCTGTCGGGGCCTTGTTCGATCTCAAGCTGTGCGCCATCGGGCAGTTTCCGCACGATGTCGTGCAGCATGTGAGCCGGAACCGTGGTCGCGCCCGCCTTGGCAACATCGGCCGGCGTCGATTCAATAATCTCGATATCGAGATCGGTCGCCGTCAATCTCACTTCGCCCTCGCCCGCTTGAACGAGAACATTGGACAGGATCGGAATCGTATTGCGCCGCTCGACCACGCTTTGCACATGCGTCAAGGCCTTGAGAAACGCCGAACGTTCGATCGTCACGCGCATTTTAGAGCACCTGTCCCCTTCCCGCGATCCTATTATCGGGCCGAAGACTGTGGCGCGGAAGAGGGTAACGTGCAAGCCCGCATCTGCGGGCCTGCCTCAGGTTATCCCTATTGTTGTTCGACCAGGCGGATGAGCAGGGCGATCTCACGAGCAAGCCGGTCGTCACTGCGCATCTGCCCCTCGATTTTCCGCACCGCGTGCAGCACCGTGGAATGATCGCGCCCGCCGAAACGACGGCCAATTTCCGGCAATGACCGGGGGGTCAGCTTCTTGGCGAGATACATGCCGATCTGGCGCGGCACAACAACGGCGCGGGAACGCCGGGCAGACAACAAATCGGCGCGCGCCACATTATAGTGGCGCCCGATCACTTTCAGGATGTCCTCGATCTTGACCCGGCACTGATCCGGGTTATGCGCCATGTCACGCAGCACCATGGCTGCAAGATCGAGCGTCATGGGCGCGTGGCTCAACTGGTGATGGGCGATCATCTTGTTGAGCGCACCTTCCAGTTCACGTCCGCCGCCGGTGCAGGTATTTGCAATGAATTCGAGGACATCCGACGACATGTTGATCGAGGGATAATCGCGACGCGAGGCTTCAAGCCGGTTGGCGAGAATTTCGCGGCGCAGTTCGAGATCGGGTATTTCGATGTCGACCACGAGGCCGCCCATCAGGCGCGAGCGCATGCGCTGGTCGATCGTGTCGAGCTGGGCCGGCGGCACGTCGGCAGCGATGATCACCTGGCGCTTCGAATCCACCAGCGAATTGAAGGTATGGCAGAATTCCTGCTGCATGGTCTTGCCTTGCAGGAACTGGAAGTCGTCGATCAGGAGAACGTCGATCGACTGGAAATAGTCCTTGAAGGCAATAGTATCGCGCTGTTTCAGCGCGCCGATGAAATGATACATGAACCGCTCGGCGGTGATGTAAAGGACGCGGCGGTCGGCCTGCGTATTGCGAATTCGCCAGGCGATCGCGTTGAGCAGATGCGTCTTGCCAAGCCCGGCGGCAGAATGAACGAAAAGCGGGTTGAAACTCACCGGCGTTCCGGCCGCGGCTTCGGCGACGCGCAAGGCTGCGGCATGGGCCAGCCGGTTGGAGCCGCCAATGAAGAAGGATTCGAAGGTCTGGGACGCATCGAGCGGCGAGCCGCGTTCGCCGGCAAGTCCCGACGGTGCCGAAATCCGCCGGACCGGCGCGGTGTCTTCGATCACAGCCGCGGGCGGGGCAGGCAAATCGGCGGCGCGAAGCGGCAAGCCGCGCGTACGCACCCGAACCTGGACGGCATCGACTTGGCCCAATTCCGCCTCGCTCAATTTGTGCAGGCGCGACTGGTAATGGGTCTCGATCCAGTTGCGTAGAAAACGGGTCGGAACCGAGACGGCAAGGCGCCCGTCCGACCACTCCTCCGGCTCCATGCGCGCAAACCAGCTTGAGTAGAGATCTTCACCCAGTTCAATCCGCAGTCGCTGAGCGATCCGATCCCAGCAAACCTTCAAATCCTTGCCCGCATTCATCGTCATATTGTTAGCCGCCTCGTGGTTTTTCATTTTTGGCAAAACCCGTCCTTCGCTCTCCCGGAGGAGAACGCTTCCAAGCTGCGATAACGCGGCTCGAACTAGAGCGCCGCCGCTCTCACACTGTGTGGATTTCCCATCTTGCCGCCCCTCACACGCAACTCGCGCAAAAGCCTGTCCGCTCCCAATCCATCGGACCGAGCCTCACACACCGCATTCTCGTTACTATTGAGCCGGCAACTGCCCTGCTCGACTACAGCCCCTTGCGGGCCATACTTACCGCCACCGCCTCACACACCGCATCGTCGCTGGCGTTTCGTCACCGTACGCCGATGAACTTAGACGCGGGGACGGAGGCATGACAACCGGACTCACCGGCTGATTCAGTACACGGATGAAAGCTACGGCTGGTCAAGCTGCTGTGACGCATTTGCAACCCTCGGCAAACCCTTGATTCGGTTTAACGAATTCTTAACCTTCCGGATTGTTGCAGAATAACAACAATCACGATGATCGCTGTTATAGGGCCAAAAATTGAACCCAGGGCACCTGTCCCGATTAGGGACTACGCCAAGCAACTCCCACAAGCCTTTGAAATTTCTGGCTTAATCTTGCGAGTCTGAATCCGTAGACTGACAAAGAAAAAGCGCGCGCGACCCTCACGGATCGGCGCGCGCTTGTGCATAAAAGAATTAAGCTCAGGCTTTCAGAGCTTTAACCCGCTTGGTCAGCCGCGAGACTTTACGCGACGCCGCATTCTTGTGCATCACGCCCTTCTGGGCGCCAC
This sequence comes from uncultured Alphaproteobacteria bacterium, assembly GCA_963805405.1. Lineage (GTDB taxonomy): Bacteria > Pseudomonadota > Alphaproteobacteria > Rhizobiales > Aestuariivirgaceae > JAEUMG01. The sequence continues at coordinate 84,235 of CAWDUC010000011.1, forward strand.
GCATCAGCTGGGGCGCCGCGGTCTTCAACGCCGTCTCGGCCGCGGACCGATCGCCCTTGGCAATGGCCTCTTCAACCTTGCGCACTTCGGTGCGGACCCGGCTGACCCGGTTCTTATTGATGCGCGTCCGCGTGATGGCGACGCGCGTGGCTTTCTTTGCCGATTTCGTATTGGCCATGAAATACTCGCTCGTGGAGGAAACACCGAGTTCGACCTGCAATGCCGAAGGCATGCGGGCTGCCCCTCATTTGGCCGGGCTTATAGCGACGAGGCCCAGTGGCGTCAATCTCTCCCTGTCAGCGATGACGAAACAATGGTTTGCGCTTCTCGATGAAGGCCGACATGCCTTCCTTCTGGTCCTCGGTTGCAAACATCGCCTGGAACAACCGGCGCTCGAATCGCACCCCCTCGGAGAGGCCTGTCTCGAATGCACGGCCGACCGACTCTTTCGCCATCTGGACGATCGGATGGGAGAATGACGCAATTCGTTCGGCGACTTCCAGGGCCTCGGCCATGAGCCGATTGTCGGGAACGAGGCGGGAGACGAGACCTGAACGTTCGGCCTCCGCGGCGTCCATCATTCGCCCGGTAAGCACCAGGTCCATCGCCTTGGCCTTGCCGACGGCGCGTGCCAGTCTTTGGGTGCCGCCCGCGCCCGGCATGATGCCGATGGTGATTTCGGGCTGGCCGAATTTGGCGCTTTCGGCGGCAATGATCAGGTCGCAGATCATAGCAAGCTCGCAGCCGCCACCCAAGGCGAAGCCCGCCACCGCGGCAATCAAGGGTTTGCGCTGCGCGGAAATCGCATCCCAATCGGCGAGGAACTTGCCGAGATAGTTGCCGATATAGGTCTTGTCGCGCATTTCCCTGATGTCGGCGCCGGCCGCAAAAGCCTTCTCACCGCCGGTGATGACGACTGCACCCACCGCCGGATCGGCGTCGAAACCCTTCAGTGCCCGCGCCAATTCCGCGACCATTTGCTCGTTCAAGGCGTTGAGCACCTTGGGCCGGTTGAGCGTCGCCATTCCGACGGCGCCACGGGTTTCGACAATAATCGTCTCGTAAGCCGCTTCCGGCATTTCAGATTCCTCGCAAATTCATTTCTGGCAGGATGGACAATAAAAGGTCGAGCGGCCAGCCTGCACAATTCGCCGTATCGGCTTTTGGCAGCGCGGGCACGGCTCGCTCTCGCGGTCGTAAACGGAGAAGCGGTCCTGGAACCCACCATTGCTGCCGTCGGTCTGGGAAAAATCGCGTAGAGTCGAGCCGCCGGCAATGATCGCCTCGCTCAAGACCGCTTTGATGTGACGGGCAAGTTCCTCGAGCCGCGGATCCGCCTTGCCGCGCTTGACCAAGGTGCCAGCCTTGCGGCGCGGCGAGAGGCGAGCGCGATAGAGCGCTTCGCAGACATAGATATTACCCAAACCGGCCACCAGGCGCTGGTCGAGAAGGGCGGCCTTGAGCGGCGCTTTCTTGCCGGCGAAGGCTTCGGCCAAATATGCGGCATTAAAGTCATTGCCGAGCGGCTCGACGCCGATCTCGCCCAAAAGGCGATGGCGCGCGGCCTCGCTTTGCAGGAAGACGTCCATCATGCCGAAGCGGCGCGGGTCGGTATAGACAACGCGGGTGCCGTCATCGAGGGTGAAGACGACATGGTCGTGGGCGCCTTGCGCCTCGCCAGCAGCCGCTTCCTCGAAATAGAATTCACCGAGATTGCGCACCCGGTCGCCCTTGATCACCGCAAAGCGGCCCGACATGCCGAGATGCACAAGCAGGCAATCGCCGCCTTCGAGATCGACCAGGATATATTTGGCGCGGCGGCGGAAGGTCTCGACGCGGCGTCCGGTCAGGCGTTCGGCAAAGTCCTTGGGAAACGGAAAGCGCAAATCTTTGCGACGCAACTGAACCTGGGCGATGCGGTGCCCGGCCATCGCCTTTTCCAGGCCACGCATGACGGTTTCGACTTCCGGTAGCTCAGGCATGGGGAGGCTCTAGCGCGTTTTCGCTTCAGGGAAAACTAACGCCAAACATTGGACGAGCCGGGCGGATGTTGGCATTGCGGCAAGGCCTCGGCTATGAGGTTTCCCATGAGCGACAAGGACCCCGATCGGACGGCATTTGGTTACCGGCAGGTTGCGACCGGCGAAAAGCAAGATCTCGTCAACGAGGTCTTCGCCAAGGTCGCCGACCGCTATGACCAGATGAACGACCTCATGTCGGCCGGCCTGCATCGGCTATGGAAGGATGATTTCATCGCCCTGCTCTCACCGCCTCGGCACGCACAAAGCTTCGCTGTGCTCGACGTGGCGGGCGGCACCGGCGACATTGCCTTCCGGATCGCAAAGGCAGGCGGATCAGGCACCCGCATCACGGTTGCCGATATCTCGCCCGAAATGATCGCCGAGGGCAAGCGACGCGCGGCACGCGAGATTGCCGGCGAGAAATGCGAATTCACGGTCGCCAATGCGGAGAGCCTGCCGTTCCCCGAGAAATCCTTCGATGCCTATACGATCGCCTTCGGCATCCGCAATGTCACGCATATCGAGAGGGCGCTCAGCGAAGCCTATCGCGTGTTGAAGCCCGGCGGTCGTTTCCTGTGTCTTGAATTCTCGCATGTCGCGGTGCCCGGCATCGGCCGGCTCTACGACGCCTATTCGATGACGGCGATCCCGGCGATCGGCAAGGTCGTGACTGGCGACGGCCAGCCCTATCGCTACCTGGTCGAGAGCATCCGCACCTTCCCGGACCAAGAGCGCTTCAAGGCGATGATCGAAGCGGCGGGCTTTGCGCGCGCCACCTATCGCAATCTCTCCGCCGGGATCGTTGCCATTCATTCGGGCTGGCGCATCTGATGCTTTCGGATTTCACCGCCGGCTGCCGCCTCGCCTGTGCCGGCTTCCAGCTTGCGCGCCATGACGGCTTTATCCCGACGGAGCAACTGGACGAGATGCCATGGCCGGCGCGCGCCGCGGTCAAGCTTGCGCGTATCGGCCGGCGTCACGACGATGAAGAACTGTCGACGACGCTCGCCCGCATCGGCCCCAGCTATATCAAGCTCGGTCAGTTTCTGGCGACGCGACCCGACATCGTCGGCGCTGCGCGCGCTTCCGAACTGCGGGTGCTGCAGGACCGTTTACCACCCTTCTCGATGGAAGAGGCGCGCTCGGCGATCCTCGCCAATTTCGGCGTGCCGGTCGAAGTATTATTTACCGAATTCAGCCCGCCGGTCGCCGCCGCGTCGATCGCGCAAGTCCATCGCGCGAAAACCACCGAAGGACGCGATGTCGCGGTCAAGATTTTGAGACCCGGTATCGAGAACCAATTCGCGCGCGATCTCGAGAGTTTCCGTCTTGCGGCAAGACTTGCCGAACGCGCAAGCGCGGAAGGCCGCAGACTGCAGACCGCGCGCGGCGGTCGAGACGCTCGCACAATCGGTCAAGCTCGAAATGGATCTGCGCATGGAAGCCGCCGCCATGGCCGAGATGCGTAAGAACATCGAGGGCGATCCGGGCTTCCGCGTGCCCGATGTCGATTGGCAGCGCACGGCACGCCAGGTGCTCACCACCGAATGGATCGAGGGTACATCGGTCGCCGACATCGAAGCCCTCAGAAGCCGCGGTCTCGATCTGCCGGCGCTCGGCAATCTCGTCATCCAGAGCTTCTTGCGCCATGCAATCCGCGACGGCTTCTTCCATGCCGACATGCATCAGGGCAATCTCTTCATCGATGCCCAAGGCCGCCTTGTCGCGGTCGATTTCGGCATCATGGGGCGGCTTGCGCCCAAGGATCGCTTGTTCCTCGCCGAAATCCTCTACGGCTTCATCCGCCGCGATTACCTCCGCGTCGCGCAAGTGCATTTCGATGCGGGCTATGTGCCCTCGCATCACGAGGTCGCCAATTTTGCCCAGGCCTTGCGCGCCATCGCCGAGCCGATCATGGACCGGCCGGCTGGCGAAATCTCCATGGCGCGGCTCCTCAACCAGCTTTTCGAAGTCACCGGCCAGTTCGACATGCAGACGCAGCCGCAATTGCTGCTGCTCCAGAAGACCATGGTCGTCGTCGAGGGCGTGGCGCGCACGCTCAATCCCGATCTCAATATGTGGACGACGTCGGAGCCCGTGGTGCGCGAATGGATCGAGCGAAAATTGGGTCCGGCCGGCCAGCTTGAAGGGGCGGGCGAAGGTGCCTTAAGCCTCGGCCGCCTGATGCTGGGTCTGCCAGAGGTGCTGGAAGAGGCCAGGCGCGCCACCCATATGCTGTCCGACATGGCTAATTCCGGCGGATTGCGGCTCGACCGCGAGACAACGGAGGAACTGGCGGCCGCCCAGGCCCGGCATGGCTCAATCCAGCGCTATGCCCTGGTCGCCGCCGCGCTCGCCCTCATTGCGATTGCGGTAAGCTTGATATTCTGAGCCGGATTCACGGAACCGGACTTTGCTGGCATAATGCGATCATGGACAAGAAGTCGGTACTCCTGATCATCGGCGGCGGCATTGCCGCCTTCAAGAGCCTGGAACTCATCCGCCTGCTGAAAACCCGCGGCATCGGCGTCACCGCGATCATGACTAAGGCGGCGGAGCAATTCGTGACGCCGCTGTCGGTCGCCTCGCTCTCGGGCAACAAGGTCTACAGCGATCTCTTCAGCCTCACCGATGAAGTCGAGATGGGCCATATCGAATTGTCGCGCTCGTCCGATCTCCTCGTCGTCGCGCCGGCGACCGCCGATCTCATCGCCAAGATGGCCAACGGCCTTGCCGACGATCTTGGCTTCGACGACGCTATTGGCGACCGACAAGAAAGTCCTGATCGCGCCGGCAATGAATGTGCGCATGTGGCAGCACGCGGCAACACAAAGGAATGTCGCTCAAGCCAAGCGCGACGGCGTTGCGGTTGTCGGACCCAATGACGGTGAAATGGCATGCGGGGAATTCGGACCCGGGCGGATGGCTGAGCCGAGCGAGATCGTTGCGGCGATCGAAGCGCAATTTGTGCCCGCCGCGCGAACCCTGCAGGGACGCAAAGTCCTCATCACCGCCGGCCCGACGCATGAGCCGATCGATCCGGTTCGCTATATCGGCAATAATTCTTCCGGCAAGCAGGGCTATGCGATTGCCGAAGCCGCCGTGGCTCTGGGTGCCGAGACCATTCTCGTCTCGGGTCCGATCAGCCTTCCCTTGCCGCCCGGCGCGCAGGTCATGCCGGTCGAGACCGCGCAGGCCATGCTCAAACTGTCCGAAGAGGAACTGCCCTGCGATATCGCGATCTTCGCGGCCGCCGTCGCCGACTGGCGCGTTGCAACGACATCCGATGAGAAGATCAAGAAGTCGGGTGACAGCACACCGAAGCTCGATCTCATCGAGAACCCGGACATCCTGAAAACCATCGCCACACGCAAGTCCGATCGGCCGAAGATCGTCGTCGGCTTTGCGGCGGAGACCGAAAACGTCATCGAGAATGCGAAGAAGAAGCTTGCGGCCAAGGGCTGCGATCTGATTGTCGCGAATGATGTGAGCCCGGCCAGCGGTGTGATGGGCGGCGACACCAATATCGTCCATCTCGTCTCGGCCAAGGGCGTCGAGACCTGGCCGCGGATGTCGAAGCGCGACGTGGCGCGGCGCCTGATGGATCGCCTTGCTGCGATGCTCGAGCAGTCATGAGCACATTGAAGATCACGCGATTGGCGCATGGCGCCGATTTGCCCCTGCCTGCCTATGAAAGCGAAGCTGCTGCCGGGCTCGATCTGCGCGCCGCCGAGGCTTGCGAAATCCCTTCAGGCGCTCGCGCGTTGGTGCCGACCGGCCTCGCGATCGCTATTCCTCACGGCTTCGAAGGCCAGGTTCGCCCGCGCTCAGGGCTCGCCATCAAGCATGGCGTCACCGTGCTGAATGCGCCTGGCACGATCGACTCAGATTATCGCGGCGAAGTGAAAGTCATCCTCGTCAATTTCGGCGACAGCCCGTTTCGCATCGCGCGCGGCGATCGCATCGCGCAATTGATCGTCGCGCCGGTGACGCGCGTCGAAATTGCCGACGTCGAAAGCCTCGATGAAACGGCGCGCGGCAGCGGCGGCTTCGGCTCGTCGGGAATGCGCTGATGGCATTGTCGGACGAGGAACTCGAACGCTATGCCCGCCATATCGTGCTGCATGAAGTGGGCGGCCCAGGGCAGAACAAACTCAAGGCCGCGAAAGTCCTGATCGGTGGAGCCGGCGGTCTCGGCGCGCCGGTGATCCTTTATCTTGCGGCGGCGGGTGTCGGCACCATCGGCATTGTCGACAATGATACGGTGTCCTTGTCGAACCTGCAGCGCCAGGTTGTTCACACGACGGACCGCGTCGGCGTGCTCAAGACCAAGAGCGCGGCCGAGACGGTCGCTGCGATCAATCCCAATGTGAAAGTCGTTCAACACGCCGAACGGCTTACCCCTGCGAATGCGATCGGGATCATTTCCGGCTATGATATCGTCGCCGACGGCTTCGATAATTTTCCGGCGCGCTTTCTGATGAGCGATGCCTGTTATCTCGCAAAGAAGACATTGATTTCGGCGGCGGTCGGGCAATTCGACGGACAGATCTCGACCTTCAAGCCGCATCTCAGGATGGAAGACGGCACGCCCTATCCGAGCTATCGTTGTCTTCATCCTGAAATTCCGCCGCGCGATCTCCTGCCGGCCTGCGAAGAGGCAGGGATACTCGGCGCCCTGCCCGGCGTCATGGGATCGCTGCAGGCGATGGAAGTCTTGAAGGAAATACTCGGCATCGGCGAGAGCCTGGCCGGACGGCTCCTTATGTATGACGCGCTCTCGACGCGGTTCTACTCGACCAAGATGCCGTGGAATCCCGACAACCCGCTCAATGGCCGCAACGCGACGATCAAGGATCTGTCGCATCTCGCGTGACCGCAGCTAACTGTCGTCATGCCAACGAAAGCTGGCATCCCGTGACGCGGTGCTGCTGGAGTAAATGGTTCAGGAGACCCCCCAGCTTTCGCTGGGGTGACGGTGAAGGAGGTTGGCGCGCAACCAATCTCATTTGTCATTGCCGGACTTGTTCCGGCAATGCCACGTCGACGATCCACATGTCCAGACAGCAGGGAAGATCGGCACAATGGATCGCCGGAATGAATCCGGCGATGACAAGCTGTGAAAACCAAGAAGCTCGTCCTGAGATGGCCGCTCAGTGATACTCGAACATTGCTGCAGAATAGAGCGATCTGCGCTATCAAAACCATGATACGCAGCGATGCTCCTCTAAGGACATATGCCGCTCCGTATAGGAGCAGGATTACGAGACTGCTGATGACGAAATAAGCAGGCGAATTGTATTGGAAGCCGCCGATTTCGGTGCCGAATTCGATAGCCCGACGAATCGAAAAGATAAGCGAACAGTTCATATGCGCTAAGCAGCGCCGCGAAAAGCGCCGACGACCTTCAGGACTAGGACCAGCTTTCGGTCCTGCCCATGGCGGTTTACACTCAATCCCCCTCTTCGACGCCCTTTTTCAGATCATCGGGGCGCGGAGCGGAGATGATGTTGTAGCCGGAATCGACATAATGGATTTCGCCGGTGACGCCGCCCGAAAGCGGCGACAGCAATAGACCGCAGCGCCGCCGATTTCCTCGAGCGTCACGGTGCGGCGCAAGGGCGAATGCCGCTTCTGGAAATTATACATGGCGCGGGCATCGCCGATCGCCGCGCCCGCGATGCGTGCGCATCGGGCCCGCCGAAATCGCATTCACGCGGATGCCCTTCACGCCGTAGTCGGCAGCGAGATAGCGCACGGAAGATTCAAGCGCCGCCTTGGCGACGCCCATGACATTGTAGTTCGGCATGACGCGCATCGAGCCGCCATAAGTGAGCGTCACGATCGAGCCGCCATCGGGCATCAGCTCGGCGGCGCGCGCGCACGATCTCGGTAAAGGAGAAGCAGGAGATCACCATGGTGCGCACGAAATTCTCGCGCGTCGTATCGGCATAGCGGCCCTTGAGCTCGTTCTTGTCGGAAAAGGCGAGCGCATGCACGACGAAATCGACCGTGCCCCATTCCGATTTGAGCTCGGCGAACACCGCGTCGACGGTCGAGACATCCTCGACATCGCAGGGCATGAGGATTTTCGAACCGACCGCGTTCGGCAAGCGGCTTCACGCGCTTGCCGAAAGCTTCGCCCTGATAGGTAAAGGCAAGCTCGGCGCCATGCGCATGCAGGCGCTCGGCAATGCCCCAGGCAATCGAGTGGTCGTTCGCCACGCCCATGATGAGGCCGCGGCGGCCCTGCATCAGGCCAGACGACTTGAGATCAGCCGTGATAGCGCCGGAAGAGCAAGTGTCGCATTGGTCCCACCAAAACCGAAGCTGTTGGAGATCACCAGATTGAGATCGGCATTGTCCTGGCGTTGACGGACGATCGGAATATCGGCGAATTCCGGATCGAGCTCGTCGATATTGGCGCTCTCGGCAGATGAAGCCGTTCTTCATCATGAGAATGCAGTAGATCGCTTCCTGCGCGCCGGTCGCGCCGAGCGAATGGCCGGTCAGCGACTTGGTGCCGGAGATCGGCGGAATATCCTTGCCGAACACTTCGCGGATCGCCTCGATCTCCTTCTTGTCGCCGATCGGCGTCGAGGTCGCATGCGGATTGATGTAGTCGACCTTCTCCGCGATGCCGTCGCAGCGCCAGGCGCATGCAGCGCGCCGCGCCCTCGCCCGACGGCTGCACCATGTCGTAGCCATCGGAGGTCGCGCCATAGCCCGCGAGCTCGGCATAGATCTTGGCGCCGCGCGCCTTGGCGTGTTCGAGTTCTTCGAGCACCAGCACGCCGGCGCCGCCGGCGATCACGAAGCCGTCGCGGTTCTTGTCATAGGCGCGCGAGGCCTTGGTCCGGCGTCTCGTTAACTTGGTCGACATGGCGCCCATCGCGTCGAAGAGAACCGACAGCGTCCAGTCGAGTTCTTCGCCGCCGCCGGCGAACATCACATCCTGCTTGCCCCACTGGATCAGTTCCACCGCATTGCCGATGCAATGGGACGACGTCGCGCAGGCCGACGAGATCGAATAGTTCACGCCCCTGATGCCGAAGGGCGTCGCAAGCGTTGCCGAATTGGTGCTCGACATGGCGGCCGGCACGGCAAAGGGGCCGACTTGCCGCGGGCCCTTTTCGCGCGTCGCGTCGGCGGCCTGCGACGATGGTGCGGGTGGAGGGGCCGCCCGAGCCCATGATGATGCCGGTGCGGTCATTCTTGACGTCGTTCTCTTCGAGGCCTGAGTCGGTGATCGCCTGCTGCATGGCGACGTAGTTCCAGGCCGCGCCATCGCCCATGAAGCGGCGCACGCGGCGGTCGACGGTCGAGAGATCGTAATTCGGCGCGCCATGCACCTGGCAGCGAAAGCCCAGTCTTGCGTAGTCCTCGGCGCGGACGATGCCCGACTTCGCTTCGCGCAGTGAAGCGAGCACTTCCTGCGCGTTGTTGCCGATGCTCGACACAATGCCCAGACCGGTGACGACGACACGGCGCATGCTCAGCTCCTCTCTCAAGCCGCTGTGGGCGTGAACAAGCCGACCCTGAGGTCGGTCGCCTGATAGATCGGTGCGCCGTCAGCTTTCAGCAAGCCATCGGCAATCGCCAGATTGAGCTTGCGCAGGATGACGCGCTTGAGCGTCACCACATATTCGACCTTCTTGACGCTCGGGATGACCATGCCGGAGAACTTGACCTCGCCGACGCCTAACGCGCGGCCCTTGCCGGGCGCGCCAAGCCAGCCGAGGAAGAAGCCGACCATCTGCCACAGTGCATCGAGGCCGAGGCATCCGGGCATGACCGGATCGCCCTGGAAATGGCAGGCGAAGAACCAGAGATCGGGCTTCACATCGAGCTCGGCGACGATCTCGCCCTTGCCGTGCTCGCCGCCGGACTCGGAAATATGCGTGATGCGGTCGAACATCAGCATCGGCGGCAATGGCAATTGCGCATTGCCGGGGCCGAACAATTCGCCGCGGGCGCAAGCCAGCAGATCCTCGTAGAAAAACTTCGATTTCCGTTCCGCCATTGGCTGCTGCAACACCGCTCTCCGGGATCGTCAAGTGACGACATCAATTCCACTGGAACGGTCTTGACCAATACAGCCGCCCCCGCCTCCCGCTTCCTAACACAACGTTTTTGTCCTTCAAAGCGGGTCTGACAATCGCGGCGGCAGGCCGCAGCAGTGACGGTTGCCCTGATCGGCACCGCTGGGCTATATTGCACTATCAATAGGATAATCCGGATTCATCGATGCTGCCATTCTGCGATGCTCTCGACAAACTGCGCACGGCAGGGTTGCGACCAACCCGGCAACGCCTGTCCTTGACCCAGATCCTGTTTGGGCAGGGCAATCGTCACGTCACCGCTGAAGAATTGCATGCCGAGGCGCAGACCGCCAAAGCCGATGTGTCGCTCGCAACCGTCTACAACACGCTCAATCAGTTCACCGAAGCCGGATTGTTGCGCGAAGTGGCGATCGAGGGCGACCGCAGTTATTTCGATACCAATACCTCGAATCACTTCCACTATTATCTCGAAAGCGAAGGCCGGCTTCTGGATATCGAAGGTGATGATATCCAGGTTACCGGCCTGCCTGACGTTCCGGCGGGGACCGAGATCGACCGGATTGACGTGATCGTAAGGTTGCGCGGCGGCAAGGCGTCCTGATTTCCAGCCGCGGAGGCGCGGCAACCGGGGGCAATCGTGGCGAAATCCGATGAGATTGGCGGCGATTCCGGTCCCGACATTGCACATAGTCTAGAGCGTTTGGGCCGCATCATGCGGGCCGCCGAACATGACGGCGGCCTCAATCCCGCGCAGTGGGAAGGCTTGCGCTATCTCGGCCGGGCAAACCGGTTTTCCAATTCGCCAGGGGCGCTAACCCGCTATCTCGGAGCGACCAAGGGCACGGTTTCGCAAACCCTTAAGGCCTTGGAACGCAAAGGTTTTATTGCGAAATCGGCGCGACCTGGGGTGAAGCGGTCGATCATTCTCACCGTTACGGAAAAGGGCCAGCAAGCGTTGGGCGCCGACCCGTGGAACAGCCTCGCAAAAATCACTGAAGAGCTCGGCGGAAAGACCCGAAGAAGGCTCGCAAAAGGGCTTCAGGAAGTGCTGAGCGGTGCCTTGCGAAAGGGCGGTCTGAGGCGGTTCGGAAGCTGTCCGGGGTGCCGTTTTTTCCGCGAAAAAGGACGTCAGAACGACCCTTCGGGACCGCATTTATGCATGCTTTTCGATGCCCCTGTGGCGCCACCTGAAACCCATCAAATCTGCGTCGGATTTGAACCGGCCTAGCGGGCCTTTTCGGCCAAATGGACCAGTTCCAGGCGCAATGAAACCGCCTCAAAACACGGTTTTGCAAACTCCAAACGCTTGAAAATCCCGGCTTTTTCCAGATCTGCCCCATCTGGATCGAGAGCGGCGACCGACCAGTCGCCGTCGCTCGAACCTAATAAATTCACGGCATAATCACGGATTGCCCTGCGATGATCGTCATTCATGTGCCCGCAGGCGGAAACTTCGAGAGATGGCCATTCCCCAACCTTCTCCGCGTCCAAAAGCACTTCCTCACAACTCATGGTTTCAATGCGCCCGAACCCCGCAACCGCATGAACGATAGATGGCGACAGGCGCCAGAGGCTGAAATCCGGAAATCTGGCATAGCCGGCGGCATAAGGGTGAAGGCGCACGTAGCGGTTTGCCAAGGCCTCGTCGGCAGCGACAGAAGCCTCCCCAAGGTAAGTCACTCGCGGACCGGTCAAGGCGTCACCCTCGGCTGCGAGTTCGGAAGCGAGAAGGCTCGCCCGCGGGTCCGCCAGCAAGTTCTGGCTGTGCTTGGCGAGCCTGGAAATGAGGATGACCGGCATTCCCTGCCAATCGGTCGCCACATTGACCGCCGACACATAGGGAATGCCAGTGTCGCGATCGAGCGTTCCCAGCGCACCGCGACGGGCTCGTCGCAACAGTTTGCGGGCTTCGTATCCAGTAAAACTGCGGGCTTCGGGATTTGTCATTTGGGTCAGAATGGCCTATTGCGATACGCCTATCGCGTAGACCAGCGCCACATTTTGTGCCAGTTCCGCTATTAGATCACCCTAGGAAAACTTAACGGATTTGAACAAAAAATGCCGACCATCGCCCTTGTAGACGACGATCGCAACATCCTGACCTCCGTCGGCATGACGCTGGAAGCGGAGGGTTACCAGGTCCAGAAATACACCGACGGCGCGGCCGCGCTGCAGGGCCTGCAGGATACGCCACCCGACATGGCCATCTTCGACATCAAGATGCCGCGCATGGACGGCATGGAACTGCTCCGCCGTATTCGGCAGAAGACCGACATGCCGGTGATCTTCCTCACCTCGAAGGACGAGGAGATCGATGAATTGTTCGGCCTCAAAATGGGCGCGGATGATTTTATCAAGAAGCCCTTCTCGCAGCGCCTGCTGGTCGAGCGCGTCAAGGCGGTCATGCGCAGGGCCAGCGCCAAGGACGGAACGACGCCGCCGACCGAAGCCGTGAAAGTGATCGAGCGCGGCAAGCTCGTCATGGATCCCGATCGGCATGCCTGCACCTGGGAAGGCCAGCCGGTGACACTCACCGTTACCGAATTCCTGATCCTGCAGTCGCTGGCACAGCGCCCCGGAATCGTGAAAAGCCGCGATGCGTTGATGGATGCGGCCTATGACGACCAGGTCTATGTCGATGACCGCACCATCGACAGCCACATCAAGCGGTTGCGCAAGAAGTTCAAGCAGGCCGACGATAATTTCGAGGCGATCGAGACACTCTACGGCGTCGGCTATCGCTTCAAGGAATCCTGAGCAACCCAAGGGGACCGGGCGGGATGGTAAGTGGAGTAGAGACTCCCGACCGCATCGATTTCGAGGACAGCGTTCAGGCTGATGCGCCCGTAGCCGGGCGGCGCAGCCTGCTGTGGTGGATTCACCGCCTGGCGCCGGCGCGACTGACCAGCCGTATCGTTCTTCTCAACCTCGCCGGCCTCGTGGTCCTCGTCACCGGCATTCTCTACTTCAACCAATTTCGACAAGGCCTGATCGACGCGCGCGTCGAAAGCCTTCTACCGCAAGCCCATATCATCGCCGCGGCGGTCGCTGGTTCGGCGAGCGTCGATACCGGCTCGATCGTCATCGATCCCGACACGTTGATGAACAGCGGGGACGATGCGCTTCCCGATGCCGACCAGTTGCGCGATCTCGATTTTCCGATCAATCCCGAGAATGCCGGCCCCTTGCTGCGCCGGTTGCTCGCCAACACGACGATCCGTGCACGGATCGTCGACCCGGATGGCAATCTCATCGTCGACAGCCGCTATCTCTATGGGCGCGGTGAAATCCTGCGCTCGGATTTGCCTCCGCTCGACAGCAGTGCGGAAGGCTGGCTCGGCCGGACCTGGCAGCGCTTCATGGATTGGGTGTTCTCAAGCGACTATCCGCAGCAGAAAGACTACGGGCTCGACAACGGGAAGGAATTTCCCGAGATCGCCGCGGCCCTCAACGGCGCTTCGGTCAGCGTCGTGCGCGTCAATGAGCGCGGTGCCGTCATCGTGCTCGTGGCAGTGCCGATCCAGCGCTTCAAGGCGGTGCTCGGCACACTGGTGCTCTCGACGACGGGTGGCGAGATCGACAATGTCATTCGCGGCGAGCGCCAGATCGTCCTCTACACCTTTGCTTTCGTGTCGCTGGTGACGATCCTGCTTTCGATCCTCATTGCCGGGACGATCGCCGAGCCGATCAGGCGGCTTGCCGCAGCGGCGGAGCGGGTGCGGCGCGGCATCAACAAGCGCGTCGAGATTCCCGATTTCACGCAACGGCGCGACGAGGTCGGGCATCTCTCCGGTGCCCTGCGCGACATGACGACCGCACTCTACAATCGCATCGATGCGATCGAGGCCTTCGCCGCCGATGTCTCGCACGAACTGAAAAACCCTTTGACGTCACTGCGCAGCGCCGTCGAAACCCTGCCCTTCGCCAAGACCACCGACCAGCGCGACCATCTTGTCGAGATCGTCAAGGACGATGTTCGCCGGCTCGACCGGCTCATCACCGACATTGCCGATGCCTCGCGCCTCGATGCCGAGCTTGCACGCGTCGAAGCCAGGCCCGTCGATGTCGGCATCCTGCTCGAAACGATGGTCAACATCACCAATGAGGTGCGCAAGCCCCACCAGGCGGAGATCAAGCTCGAAATCCAGACGCCGCCCGGAGACATTCCGCAAGACAAGGCGCTTATCGTGCTCGGTCACGACAATCGGCTGGGCCAGGTGATCCGCAATCTCATCGACAATGCGCGCTCCTTCACGCGCGAAGGCACGATGGTGCGGGTTCGCGTCCGGCGCATGCAGGACGATGTCGAGATTCGCATCGAAGATGAAGGTCCGGGCATCCGTCCCGACAACCTCATCCGCATTTTCGAGCGCTTCTATACCGACCGCCCGGAGGGAAGTTTCGGCAAGAATTCCGGGCTTGGGCTTTCGATCTCGAAGCAGATCGTCGAAGCCCATCGCGGGCGGATCTGGGCCGAGAACCGCTACGGCCGGGCGCCGCAAGGCCAGAGCGAGCGGCCGGTGCTGGGCGCGCGTTTCATCGTGCGCATTCCGGCCCTTCCCGAAGACTGGACCGCGCCGGACGAATCGTGAGCAAGGCAGTGACCGAAGTGGTCGTCCATGCCACCTGCATTGCGGTGGGTGGCAAAGGGGTTCTGCTTCTCGGTCCTCCGGGCTCCGGCAAATCCGATCTCGCGCTGCGGCTGATCGACACGCCGGGATCGGGATATGGCGATACTCTCCTCACAGCGCTGCTCGTTGCCGATGATCAGGTAAAACTCACCCGCGTTGGAGAGCACCTCGAAGCGCGAGCGCCCGAGACGCTGGCCGGGCTCCTCGAAATCCGCGGACTCGGCATCGTGCGTGTCGCGCATCATGGTTTCGATCGCCATCGATCTTGTTGTGCGACTTCGACCGCATGGCGAGATCGAGCGCATGCCGGAACTTGCCGAGCAGCACATGATGCTCGGGGCTCGCTATCCCCGTGGTCGAAATCGACCCGACGGCGGCTTCGGCCCCAGCACGCGTCCGGGCAGCCGTTCACCACCTGTTTTCGCGCTAATCTGGCCTTCCGATCAGGCTTGCGGCGCAACGCGGACGGCGGCAGAGTGCGCGCCCCGGGGTCCGGGATAGGTCAGGTAGCGAGGTTTGGGTCTGGATGATTGGCTTGGTTCTGGTAACCCATGGTCGTCTTGCCGAAGAATTCAAATTCGCCCTGGAGCATATCGTCGGAAAGCAGGACCGGATCGAAACCGTGTCGATCGGCGCCGACGACAACCTCGAAAAGAGGCGCGCGGACATCCGCTCCGCAATCGCCAAGGTTACCGGCCCGCAAGGCACGATCCTGTTGACCGACATGTTCGGCGGCACGCCGTCCAATCTTGCAATTTCGTTCCTCAAAGATGGCGAAGTGGAAGTCATCGCCGGGCTCAACCTGCCGATGCTCGTCAAGCTCGCCCGGGTTCGCAATGAGAGCCCATTGGGCAAGGCCGTGATCCAGGCGCAGGATGCGGGCCGGAAATACATCAATATCGCGAGCCAGATCCTCGGCGAGTAGCAATGGCGGGCGTCCTCGAAAGAGAACTCGACATCCTCAACGCGCGCGGCCTGCATGCGCGCGCTTCGGCAAAATTCGTAAAATGCGCCGAGAGCTTCAATGCACAGGTCACGGTATCGCGCGACGGGCAAAGCGTGCCCGGCACGTCGATCATGGGCCTGATGATGCTCGGCGCCGCGCAGGGCACATCGATCATGGTTTCAGTCAAGGGCCCGCAGGCCGCAGAAGCGATGAGCGCGCTTGCGCAATTGGTGGCCGACCGGTTTGGCGAAGAATGATATAAAGATTTCTTTATATCATTATTGCCATGAGCCCCGGCTGTTGCTATAGGCGGCGCCGACAGTTTCTCCCCACGCATCGAAGAGGTTTGCCATGGCCAAAACCCAGGATTATTTCGTCGCCGACATCAAACTCGCCGAATTCGGCCGCAAGGAAATCGCGCTCGCCGAAGCGGAAATGCCGGGCCTGATGGCGGTGCGCGAGGAATTCGGCGCCAAGAAGCCATTGAAGGGCGCGCGCATCACCGGCTCGCTGCACATGACGATCCAGACGGCGGTGTTGATCGAGACGCTCATCCACCTTGGCGCCGACGTGCGCTGGGCCTCGTGCAACATCTTCTCGACGCAGGATCACGCGGCAGCAGCGATCGCCGCCACGGGCATTCCCGTTTTTGCGTTCAAGGGCGAGAGCCTGAAAGAATACTGGGAATTCACCGGGCGTATCTTCGACTGGCCGGGCGAGCCCGCCAACATGATCCTCGATGACGGCGGCGATGCGACGCTCTTCATCCTGCTCGGCTCCAAGGCCGAGACGGATCCCTCGCTCATCGCCAATCCCACCAACGAAGAAGAAGAATGCCTCTATGCCGAGATCGCCAAGCGGCTCAAGGCGAGCCCCGGCTGGTTCTCGAAGATCAAGCAATCGATCAAGGGCGTTTCGGAAGAGACAACCACCGGCGTGCATCGCCTCTATGAATTGCAGAAGAAGGGCGAATTGCCGTTCCCGGCGATCAACGTCAATGACAGCGTGACGAAATCGAAATTCGACAACAAGTATGGCTGCCGCGAATCGCTCGTCGATGCGATCCGGCGCGGCACCGACGTGATGATGGCCGGCAAGGTCGCTCTCGTCTGCGGCTATGGCGATGTCGGCAAGGGCTCGGCGCAATCACTGCGCGGTGCCGGTGCGCGCGTGATGGTAACCGAAGTCGATCCGATCTGCGCGCTTCAGGCGGCGATGGACGGATATGCGGTGAAGACCGTCGAGGATGCGCTTCCCGAAGCCGATATCTATGTGACGGCCACCGGCAACAAGGACGTCATCACGGTCGAGCAGATGCGGCGCATGAAGGATCTCGCCATCGTCTGCAATATCGGCCATTTCGACAATGAGATTCAGATTGCGGGCCTCAAGAACTTCAAGTGGACGAACATCAAGGACCAGGTCGATCTCATCGAGTTTCCGGGCGGCAACCGAATCATCCTCCTGTCGCAGGGCCGCTTGGTCAATCTCGGCAATGCCACCGGCCATCCCAGCTTCGTGATGTCGGCCTCCTTCACCAACCAGACATTGGCGCAGATCGAATTGTGGGGCAATGCCGGGAACGGCAAGTATAAGAACGAGGTCTATGTGCTGCCGAAGCAGCTCGACGAGAAGGTGGCGCGCCTCCATCTTGCCAAGCTCGGCGTGAAATTGACCGAACTCAAGGACGAGCAGGCCGCCTATATCGGCGTCACCAAGCAGGGTCCCTACAAGCCGGAGTATTATCGCTACTAGGCGCGCCGAACGGAGCGGCCCCATGAAAATCACGGCGATCAAAGTCTACTGGCTGAGGATCGATCTGCCGCCGACGGTCGCCGATGCGATGACGCAACTCCTTTATTGGGACGTCATCGCATTCAGGGCCGATACGGATGCCGGCATT
This sequence comes from uncultured Alphaproteobacteria bacterium, assembly GCA_963805405.1. Lineage (GTDB taxonomy): Bacteria > Pseudomonadota > Alphaproteobacteria > Rhizobiales > Aestuariivirgaceae > JAEUMG01. The sequence continues at coordinate 101,799 of CAWDUC010000011.1, forward strand.
TCCGGCTGGGGCTATAATTGCACGCTCGGCGAAGGCAGCGGCGCACTGATCAGTCTGCTCGAACGCGATCTGGGTCCGCGCTTCATCGGCGAAGATCCCTTCATGGTGCGCAAGCTCTGGCAGGAGTTCTATCTCGACCGTCATTTCACCGGTATCACGGGGATCGCCGCACAAGGCGTGGCGGCGATCGAGATCGCCCTGTGGGACATCATCGCCAAGGCCGCGGGTCAGCCATTGTGGCGCCTGCTCGGCGGCTATCGCAATGATCGCATACCTGCCTACAGCACCGACGGCGGTTGGCTCAACTATACGGAAGACCAACTCGTCTCGAATGCGCTCTCAATCAAGGCGCAAGGCTTTGCCGGTTTCAAGATGAAGATCGGCAAGCCTGAGCCGGGCGAAGATGCGCGGCGCGTGGCGGCGGTGCGCGGTGCCGTCGGGCCGGGCTATCCGATCATGGTCGATGCCAATGGGCGTTTCGACCTCGTCGCGGCAAGGCGCGCGATCGCGGCAATCGAGCCCAATGACATCGCCTGGTTCGAGGAACCGGTGCATCCTTTCGATGTGGCGGCGCATGCTGCGCTGGCGCGCGCGACCTCGGTGCCGATCCTGGCCGGCGAGACCATGTATGATCCGCGCATGTTCCGCGATTTCATGGTGGCGGGCGCCATGGGGATCGCCCAGCCCGATGTGCTGAAGCTCGGCGGCATCGCCGGCTGGATGGATGTCGCGGCGATGGCGCGGGCCTTCGGGTTGAAAGTGGTTCCCGCAGCCCACAACATGATGCAGCTCGACGCGCATCTGATGGCGGCGACGCCCAACGGCTTGATGATGGAGCATATTCCCTGGCTTTCAGGGGTGTTCGAGCGGCCGGTTCAGCTCGAAAACGGGTCCGTGCTCGTGCCTCAAGAGGCCGGGGCGGGGACCGATATCAGCGAGCAAGCCCTGCGGCGCTACGGCCACAGCTAGCGCCTGTCACGCCGCCTCGGATTCCGGGGCGCCGCGAATGCATGTATATCCCGGACAACAGGGTGATCGGGTGATTCGCCGCCCGGTCCGCCGGCAAGGTGACGGGGCATGGCAGCAGGGCAATGGCGGAAGCAGTTCGAGCGATAGGCGTGCGCAGCGCCAGATGATTGCCGGGGGTCGCAACATAATGATCGGGGGCGCAACGCTCCTGGGCTCGTCTGCGGCACATGCAGAGGTCACGTGGCTGGGTATCGCCGTCGACAGCGACACGCTGGCGACGAGCGTCCTGGTGGCAGCGCTCATCATCGTTTGCTGGGCGTTTTTCTCGACCAGGCGCGTGCTCAGGCGCGAGCGCATGGTGCGGCAAAGGGTGGATGAACTCGAGGCGCAGCTCAATGATGCGGAAGCCGCGCTCACCGCCGAGCCGCATATGCTGGTCATATGGCGCGAGCGCGATGGCGAGCCGGACCGGGTCGTCGGCACGATGCGTGGCGCGGCGCAGGTTCCCGAAGAAGCCGAAAAGCTGCTCGCCTTCGAAGGCTGGCTCGATTCGGAATCGGCCGATGCACTGGCTGCAAGCATTGCCGACATGCGGCAGAACGGCACTGCCTTCAATATCGGCGTGCGCACCTTGGCCAATGACCTCGTCGAAGCCGATGGGCGGGTGGCGGGCGGGCTCGCCACCTTGCGGCTGAGACCCTTGGCCGGCGAGCGCAAGAAGATGTCGGAGCTGGCCTACGATACGCGCCGGCTCGGCAAGCAGGTCGAGCGGCTGTCGGGAATGCTCGATGCGGCGCCATTGCCGGTGTGGCTCAGGGATTCCGAGAGGAAGCTCATCTGGGCCAACCGCGCCTATATCAAGGCGGTGGAAGCGCCGGATGTCGGCGCGGTCGTTTCGGGTGCCATCGAACTCATCCGATCCGAGCGGCTCGAGACGCCGGCGCCGCCGAGCCTGCCGGGGCTTCTCGGGCGTGGCCATGTGGTGATTACCGGCGCCAAGCGGGCCCTCGATATCCACGAGCTCAATCTTGCCGACGGCATCGCCGGCTTTGCGGTCGATGTAACCGAACTCGAAGACGCCGAAAAGGAACTCGACCGGCATACACGCGCGCATGCCTCGACACTCGACAAGCTCGATACGGCGATCGCCATTTTCGGCGCCGACCAGCGCCTGCGCTTCCACAATGCGGCCTATGCGGAATTATGGTCGCTCGATACCGACTGGCTGGCGACGGGGCCTGCCGAAGGCGAGATCCTCGACCGGTTGCGGGGCGAGCGGCGGCTTCCCGAGCAGGCCAATTACCGCGACTGGCGGGCACGGCATCTCCAGGCCTATACGACGCTCGATACGCGCGAATCCTGGTGGTACCTGCCGGACGGCCGGTCGCTGCACGTCGTGTGCGAGCAGCATCCGTTCGGCGGGGTGACCTATCTCTATGAGAACGCGACCAAGGAAATCCAGCTCGAGAGCCGCTACAACGAACTGATCGAGGTGCAGCGCGAGACGCTCGACAATCTGCGCGAAGGCCTTGCGCTGTTCGGCACCGACGGGCGCGTGCGTCTTTACAATCCGGCTTTCGCCAAATTGTGGAATTTCGACACGGCCAAGCTCGAAGCGCATCCGCATGTCGACGATATCGTCGCTTCGGCGCGCAAGCTCCATGATGACGATGCCATGTGGGATGAACTCAAATATGGCGTGACGGGTCTCGATACCAGCCGCAAGCCCTCGCTCGGCCGTCTGAAGCGCACCGACGGACTGGTGCTCGAATTCGCATCCGTGCCGCTCGGCGACGGCAATACGCTCCTCACCTATGTCGACGTCACCGATTCAGCGCGGATCGAAGAGGCCCTGCGCGAGCGTGCCGAGGCTCTGGAAGCCGCCGACCGACTGAAGACCGGCTTCATGTCGAATGTGTCCTACGAATTGCGCACCCCGCTCACCAACATTCTCGGCTTCTCGGAAAGCCTGGCACTCGGCATCGCCGGCACGCTCGAAGCCAAGCAACAGGATTACGTGCGGCATATCCAGACCTCGTCGCAAGACCTCCTGGCGATCATCGATGCCATTCTCGACCTCACCACGATCGATGCGGGCGCCATGGAACTCGCCCTCGATGCCGTCGATGTGCCGCGTGCCATGGAGGAGACGGCCGAGGCGCTCGCCGAATGGATCGGCAAGCGCGACCTGACCCTCACCATCGAGGTGGCGGAGGATGCGACAAGCTTCCGCGGCGATCAAAAGCGTGTCCGGCAGATCATCCACAACCTTCTTACCAATGCGATCGGCTTTTCGACCGAGGGCGGCAGCGTGCGCATGGGGTCACGGCGCGACGGCAGCGATATCCTGTTGTGGGTCGCCGACACGGGGAAGGGCATCGACCCGGAGTTCCAGAAGCGCGCCTTCGACCGCTTCCAGTCCTCGCCGGTCCTGGGCGGCCATCGCGGCCCGGGCCTGGGGCTTGCAATCGTCAAGAGTTTCGTCGAACTTCACGAGGGAAAAGTATCGCTTCTTTCGCAAGTCAATAAAGGAACCACCGTCGTTTGCCGTTTCCCCGCCGAAGGTCCGCGCAGCAGGCCGCCATCAACCTATCAATCGCGTTCCGGGCCAATGGCCGCGGCGTGAGTATCAGAACCGAATTCCGCATATGAGCGTTACCCGCGAATTGCCGACGGCCGAGGCGACGGAAAGGCTTGGCCATGAAATCGCCCTCGTAGCGCGGCCCGGCACGGCCATCCTGCTCGAAGGCGATCTGGGTGCTGGGAAAACGACGCTCGCCCGCGCCATCATCCGAAGCATCGCGGGTGGTGCCGGCATTGAAGTGCCAAGCCCTACCTTCACGCTCGTCCAGACCTATGAGGCTGGGCGCATGCCGGTCGCGCATGCCGATCTCTATCGGATCGGTGATGGCAGCGAGGTTGGCGAACTCGGACTTGGCGATTTGGCGCGAACCCATCTGCTCCTCATCGAATGGCCGGATCGGTTGTCCGCGCCGCTCCTCGACGATGTCCTCACGGTTCGCCTTGATGGCACGGGCGATGAACGGCGCGCGCATCTGACTGGTGCAGGCTCGTGGAAGCAGGCACTCGATCGCCTCGATGCGATTACCCAGTTTCTTCCCGGCGCAGGCTTCGGCGAGGCGAAGCGGAGTTTTCTCGAAGGCGATGCCTCGTTCCGGCGCTATGAACGCCTCGACCGCGGCGGCCAGTCCTATGTCCTCATGGACATGGCAGCGCGTCCAGACGGTCCCCCTGTCAAACATGGCAAGCCCTATAGCGCGATCGCCCACCTCGCCGAAGACATCCGTGCGGTTCTGGCGGTGAACAGCTATCTCGAATCGCTCGGCTATAGCGCGCCTCGCACTTATGCCCATGACGCCGCGAGCGGCCTTGCGGTCATCGAAGACCTGGGGTCGCGCGTCTATGGCCGCATGATGCTGGCCGGCGAAGACATGAGCGAGCCGATGGCGACGGCCATCCTCGTGCTTGCCGACATGGCGGACAGAGACTGGCCCAAGCAGGTCCCGGTTCCCGGCGGCGGCACACATCATGTGCCAGCCTATGACGTCGAAGCGTTGACCATCGAGACCGAGCTTCTTCTCGACTGGTACTGGCCGTTCCTCAATGGCCGCGAGGCGACGCACGAAGCGCGCGAGAGCTTTTCCGCGGTGTGGGGCGAATTCATGCCATATACCCAGCCGGCCATTCGCGTCTGGAGCTTGCGGGACTTTCACTCGCCCAATCTCATCTGGCTTCCCGGACGCGAAGGATTAAGACGCGCCGGCCTCATCGACACGCAAGACTGCGTGTTGGGCCATCCTGCCTATGATGTCGCCGCGATGCTGCGAGACGCTCGCGTCGACGTGCCCTTCGATGTCGCAGAAGATCTTCTCGACTATTACTGCGCCGCGCGCGACCAGGACCCGCTCTTCGACATGAAGGAGTTCAGGCGTGCCTTCGCGCTCCTCAGCGTCCAGCGCGCCACGAAGATCCTCGGCATATTCGCAAGATTGTCGCGGCGCGACGGCAAGCATGGCTATATCAGGCATATGCCGCGCGTCTCACGTTATCTCGAGCGCGATCTCGCGCATCCCGACCTGGCACGTCTGCGCGATTGGTACGACCGGCATCTTCCGGTGAACTTGCGGGCTTCCGCTGCATGAGCACGCTTGGCGCGCGCGCCATGGTACTTGCCGCGGGGCTTGGGCACCGCATGCGGCCATTGACGCTCACGACGCCCAAGCCATTGATCAAGGTGGCGGGCAAACCGATCATCGATCACAGTTTCGATGCACTCCGTGCCGCAGAAATCGAAACCGCAGTCGTCAACGTCCATTACTTGCCGGAGCAGGTCGAAGCCTGGGCGCTCCGACAGAAGTCGCCACCGGACATAGTCATCAGTGACGAGCGCGCAGAACTGCTCGACACCGGCGGCGGCGTCGCAAAGGCATTGCCGTTGCTGGGGGATCAACCTTTCTTCGTTCTCAACAGCGATTCCTTCTGGATCGAGTCCGGAGAGTCGGCATTCTCGCGCATGCGCAAAGCCTGGAACGGCGCGATCATGGATTGTCTGTTGCTCGTCTGCCCGCTCGAGCGCTGCGTGGGCTTTGACGGGCAAGGCGATTTTTCGATCGACGCCAAGGGCGCGCTTATCCGCAAGCATGCGGACGACACGCATCCCGTCGTCTATATTGGCTGCTATCTTGTCCATCCGCGCATTTTCGCGGGAGCGGGAAGCGGCGCCTTTTCGATGAACATTTTGTGGAACAAGGCCATCGCAGCCAAACGCCTCCATGGCCTCGTTCATGATGGCTTGTGGCTGCATGTGGGTACGCCCGAGGCCATTCCCTTGGCCGAAGCGGCTCTGCAACGATCCGCCCGATGACGGCGGCAAGGCCGCGCCTCTACAATATTCCGGCGGACGCCGATTTTATCGTCGCACTCGTCGCCGCCATCGATCGCGGCGATCTGCCCGTGCCCGGCGGACCGGCACCGCTCGCGCACGAGCTGCCGCATTGGACGATCCTCGTTCCCAACCGGCGTACCGCACGAGCCCTGAGCGAAGCGTTTCTCGCCAGATCGGCAGCCGGAGCGCGACTTCTGCCGCGCATACGGCCGATCGGCGATATTGATGGGGACATGCTGGGGATTGCGGAGAGCGGCGCACCCGGCGACATGCTGCTGGCTCCGGCGATCTCAAAGGCCGGACGCGAGTTTCTCTTGCTCTCGCTCATCGCCGATTGGGCGCGGGACAATCCGCAGGAATCGCTTGCCTATGATCTTGCCCAATTGCCGGCCCATCGCATGGGCTTTGCCGAAAGTCTGGCGCAACTCATCGATAAGATCGAAACCGAAGGCAAGGATCTCTTCGACCTCGCCGCACTTTACGACATCGATCTTGCCACACATCGGCAAACCTTGATCGGCTTGCTCGGGGCGATCCGGGAGAATTATCCGCGGCGACTCCAGGAAATTGGCCTCATGGATCCGACCGCACGCCGCAATGCTTTGATCCGGCACCAGGCGCGAATACTCAGCGAGAACCCACCCGATTTCCCGATGATTGCTGCCGGATCAACCGGCTCAATTCCGGCCACGGCAGAATTATTGGCCGTCATCGCACGCCTCGAACACGGTGCCGTCATCCTGCCGGGCCTCGATACCGCGATGGACAAGGCAAGCTGGGATGCATTGACCCCGCAACACGCGCAATTCGGCCTCAAGCAATTGTTGCAGTCGCTCAAGGCCGTTCGCGGCGAGGTCGAACTTCTTGCCGGCGTGCGATCGACGGCAAGCGGCGAGGCGCGGCGCTGGTTTGCGGGCGAGATCATGCGGCCGGCGGAGACCGCGCCCGTTTGGCGGGACACAGTATCGCGGCATCGCGACAGGCTCGCCGCCGCGCTCGAGAACCTCACTTTCTGCCCGGCGCGCACTCGGCGCGAAGAAGCCTGCGCCATCGCCGTCATACTCCGTGGCGCCATCGAAACTCCGGGCAAGACGGCAAGCCTCATCACCCCGGATCGCGAACTGGCGCGGCGTGTGATCGCAGAACTTCGCCGCTGGAATATCGAGGCCAATGATACGGCGGGCGAGCCCTTGAGTACGAGCCTGCCCGGCGGCCTGGTGCGCCTGCTCATCGATGCAGCACTCAGCGGTTTCGATCCCGTTTCGCTCGCGGCACTCCTGCATCATCCCTATCTCGCACTTGGCACGCATGGGGCGGAAGTCCATCGCCAGTTCGAGCTCTCAGTATTGCGCGGTGGCATTGCGCTCAGCGGGACAGGCGGGCTCGTCAAGGCGACGCGCGAGGCGCGCGAACAGGCCATTGCCGATCACCATGTGCATGGAGCGATCAAGCGCCTGAAACCCGAGGACTGGGAGAGAGTGGAGGCTCTCGCCGCAATGCTTGCCGAGGCCTTGGCGCCGCTTGCGACCTTGGCAAGTCTCACAGCAGGGCAGCCTTTCCAGTCGCATATCGACGCCCTGCTCTCGGTGCTGGAGCGAATCAGCGGGAGCAATGAAGTACTGTGGGACGGGCGAGCGGGCCAGGCGCTCGCCGAATTGCTCACCAGCCTGCGGCGCGACAGCCACCTGCATCCGCCCTGCAATTTTTCCGAGGCGATGCTGATGGTTGCCCGGCACTTGCGCGCAACTGCCGTGGCATCGCCCGCACCCGACACGGCGCGCATCACCATCCTCGGCCTTCTCGAGGCACGTCTTCTGCGCAGCGATGTTACCGTGCTCGGCGGATTGAACGAAGGTAAATGGCCGGCGCAGTCCGATCCCGGTCCATGGATGAACCGGCCAATGCGCGACGTGCTCGGCATGCAGATGCCGGAGCGCGATATCGGCATGACGGCGCATGATTTCGTACAGGCGCTTGGGGCGGATCGGGTTGCCATCACGTGGTCGGAAAGGATTGGCGGTGCCCCCGCGGTGCCGTCACGCTGGGTGGTGACGGCGCGGATGCTCATTCAGGCCGCTCTAGGCACCAAGCTCCCGGCGCATCCGGATGCGCATTGGGCCCGCCAGCTCGATATGCCGGCGAAAGTCGTTCCGGCGGCCAAGCCGCGCCCGATGCCGCCCGTCACCTCGCGGCCAAGGCGCTTCAGCGTAACCGAAGTCGAGACCCTGATCCGCGACCCTTATGCGATTTATGCGAAGAAGATACTTCGCCTGGAACCTTTGCCGGAACTCCTCGCGCAGGAGCGCCATGCTTTGCGCGGTACCGTCATCCACGATGCCCTCGATCACTATGCAAAGCTGCGCCAGGAGGATCGCCTCACGGCGTTGGACGCAATGCTTGAAGCGGGGCGGCTGGCTTTCGCCGAGCATCGCGACGATCAGGAGATCATGGGATTCTGGTGGCCGCGTTTCAGGCGCCTGGCGGAGTGGTTCGCGGGAGAGGATGAGATCTTGCGGATCGGCGTTGCGACTTCGCTCACCGAGAAGCGAGGCGTCGTCAGTTTCGCAATCGACAATACCGAGTTCAGCCTCAGCGCGCGGGCCGACAGAATCGACATTTTCGCTGGCGGCGGGGCGCGGATCATAGACTACAAGACCGGCCAGCCGCCCGGACGCGGCGCCGTCGAGGCCGGCTTCAAGCCGCAATTGACGCTCGAAGCAGCAATCCTCGCGCGCGACGGATTCGGGCTGAAGCGGGCAGTTGCGACGGATGAACTTGTCTATATCCGCATGAGCGGGGGCGAGCCGCCAGGCGAGATCAAGGCCCTGAGCAAGCTCGACGTCATGGTCCTGGCGGAGAAGCATTTTGCGGCGTTCAAGAGCCTGCTCGCCGCTTATCAGCAGCCGCAGCAGCCCTATCTGCCGGCGCAAGCCATGGAGCGGGAGGCCGATCGCGGCGATTTCGATCATCTGGCGCGGTTCGATGAATGGGCATTGGCCGGCGGTGATGCGCCATGACGCGGGCCAGCGAGCAGCAGGTCCTTGCCTCCAGTCCGCGCATCAATGTCTGGGTCGCGGCCAATGCCGGCTCCGGCAAGACGCGCGTGCTGGTCGATCGCGTCATCCGGCTGTTACTCGACGGCGCGAAACCGCAGCACATACTCTGCCTCACCTTCACCAAGGCGGCGGCGGCGGAAATGGCCAATCGCCTTTTCGACAGGCTCGGCGCCTGGGTCAGCCTTGATGATACAAAGCTCGGTGAGCATATTGCCGAGTTGGGCGTTGCCGATGTCGAAGCGCCAGTTCTGGCGCGCGCGCGGCAGCTTTTCACCTTGACGCTCGAGACGCCGGGCGGACTCAAGATCCAGACGATCCATGCCTTTGCCGAGCGGCTCTTGCAGCTCTTTCCGATCGAGGCCGGGGTCGCGCCGGGCTTTGCGGTCATGGATGAGCGCCAGGCCGGCGACCTTCTGGAGCGCGCAAGGCGCATCGTGCTGAGCCGATCGCAGGGCGAGAGCGAAGAAGCACAGGCGCTGGCGCGGATCATCCCCTTCGTCACGGAAGGAAGCTTCGATGATCTCGTCCAGGGCATACTCGCCAAGCGCAGCGACCTTGCGCATGTGCTGAGTGCGGTAGACGGCATTGCCGGGGCGATTACCAGCCTACGGGCGGCACTTGGGCGCCCGGCAAGCCTGACCGAGGCGGAGATCGCCGCCAGTCTTGCACTTGATGAGGATCGCTATCGCGCCCTTGCGGAAGCATTGCGGGTCGGCAGCGAAAAGGACAATGAGCGTGCGGACACGATCATAGACGTTCTGGCGCGGAGCGATGCGCGGCTTGACGCGATGCAGTCGCTGCTGCTGACGAAAGAGCTGGAGCCTAAGAAGATAAGCTCCATCGCGACCAAGGCGGTCGTGGCAAGGGCGGCCTGGATTCCGGAATTTGTCGATGGCGAACAGCTGCGATTGCGTGCGGCTATCCACGCGCGGGCTGATCTGTTGATGATCGATGCGACGGAGGCGCTTCTCATCCTCGCAGCCGGCATCGTTGCGCATTACGAGCACGAAAAGCGGCAGGCGGGCCAGTATGATTTCGACGACCTCATCGCGAGGACGCGCCGTCTCCTGACGCAATCGAGCGCGGCGCAATGGGTTCTCTACAAGCTTGACGGCGGCATCGACCACATTCTTATCGACGAGGCGCAGGATACAAGCCCGGCGCAGTGGGACATCGTCGAAGCACTCGCCGAGGAGTTCTTTTCCGGGCTTGGTGCGCGACCCAATGTCGATCGGACATTCTTTGCGGTCGGCGATCGCAAGCAGTCGATCTTCAGTTTCCAGGGCGCCGATCCCGATGCCTTTGTCGCTGCGGCCACGCGCTTTGAGAGCAAGATCACGGCGGGCGGCAAGATCTTCCAGCGTATCCCGTTGCACATTTCCTATCGCTCGACGCGATGGGTACTCGAAGCGGTGGACTGTGTTTTCGAGCGACCAGCGGCGCGCAAGGGCGTCGAGGCCATGATCGATATGCGGATCGAACACCGCGCCCACCGCGCCGAGCCGCATGGGCATGTCGAGCTCTGGCCCTTGGTCGAGCCCGACGAGAAGGTCGTGCCGCAAGCCTGGCAGGCGCCGATCGACAGCGAACCTGAAAATCATCCGCGGCGGAAGCTTGCGGCGAAGATCGCGCGGCGCGTCGCGAGCTGGATCGGGCGGCGCTGGCTAGCGTCGCAAAAGCGGACGGTGCGGCCGGGCGATATCCTCATCCTCGTGCAGCGGCGCAATCCGTTTTTTGACGCGCTGATCCGGGAGCTGCGCCAGCACGGCGTGCCGGTAGCGGGTGCCGACCGGCTTCAGCTTGGCGCGCATATCGCGATCCGCGATGTGCTGGCGCTCGCGCAATTCACGCTTCTTCCCGAGGATGACTATACGCTCGCCTGTGTGCTCAAGAGTCCGTTGGTGTCGCGCGATGATGGCACGCCGATCGATGATGGCGATCTTTTCGCGCTGGCACACGCGAGGGGCGAGACGTCGCTCTGGGATCGGTTGCGCGAAAGCCGCGATCCCCGCTTTGCGCCGGCGCGGGCGTTCCTCGAACGGTGGTTGACACAAAGCGCAGGGCTTAGCCCCTTTGCGTTCTTTTCTCGGCTGCTTGTCGAATCGCGCGCGGCTTTGCTGCGACGCTTGGGCCTCGAGGCTAACGATCCGCTCGACGCACTGCTCGATACTGCACTCGACTTCGAACAGGACCACGCGCCGACGCTCTCAGCCTTTCTCGCGTGGTTCGCAGGTGCCGATATCGAGATCAAGCGCGACATGGACCAGGGCGGCGATGAAGTGCGCGTGATGACCGTGCATGGCGCGAAGGGGCTTGAATCGCATATCGTGATCCTGCCGGACACCGTCGACATGCCGGATAACCGGCGGCGAGCACCGGTCATCATGGTGAAGCCCGATCCGCAAGGGCCGGATATTCCGTTCTGGGTCTTGCCGAAAACAGCCCGTTCACAGACCGTGCAGGACTGGTGTGAAGCCAAGCTCGACAGCGCGGGCGATGAATATCGCCGGCTGCTCTATGTCGCCATGACGCGGGCGCGCGATGAGCTTTATGTGTGCGGTTGGTATAATCGCAGCGAGCCGAAACCGGACTGCTGGTATGAATTGGTAAGGTCAGGCCTCCTCGAACATGCAGGGCAAGCGGCGGATCCAGATGGCGGTGTGTGCACACGCATGGGAACCGCCGACGCTTGGGAGGATGCGCCCGTCGAGCGGGCAGAAAATGGCGGTCGCATCGCCGCCGCAATGGCTAAACGATGTCAGGACTGAACCGGCACAGCCGGCGGCGCGATTCCCGCAACCGATTGGAACTCCCGTGTCCGCACGCCGCGAGATGCGCCTCGCACGCGGTCGTTTCCTCCATAAGCTGCTCCAAAGGCTGCCCGATCTTCCAGAAGAAGCGCGTGCGGCCACGGCAGCACTTCTCGCCAAGCGCGAGGGGTTTGCTGCGGAGATCGCCGCGAGCGCGGTCGATCTCATCGGCGATCCGCGCCATGCGCCGTTCTTCGCGAGCACCGGACTCGCGGAAGTCCCGGTGGTCATGAAAGGCCCGGACGGGCGATCGATCTCCGGCCAGATAGACCGCTTGATCGTGACCGACGATTCTGTGTTGATCCTCGATTACAAGACCGATGCCCAACCGGCCACGAGCCTCGAGACGGTCGACCCGGCCTATATCCTGCAGCTCGCAGGCTATCGCGCGGCAATCCGGCTGGTCTTCCCTGGCAGGCAGGTCAGTGCTGCATTGCTGTGGACGGAAATTCCGAGCCTCATGGAGCTTCCGGGCGATCTCCTCGACAAGGCAGCCATGCAGGAAAGCCTGACCTAGCGCCCGCCCCTGAGCCTTGACCCGCCATACGGCGCTGCCTACCTTTTGGCAACTCTCCCTGCGGACCACCTGATTCCGCACTTCCCAAGAGGTTTATGATGACGACGCACAAAGTTTCCGACGCAACCTTCGCGGATGACGTCCTCAAGTCCAAAGAACCTGTAGTTGTAGATTTCTGGGCGGAATGGTGCGGGCCGTGCAAGATGATCGCTCCGGCGCTGGAAGAGATCGCGACCGCGCTCGGCGCCAAGGCCAAGATCGTCAAGATCAATATCGACGAGAACCCGAAGACTCCGTCGCAATATGGGGTGCGCGGCATTCCGACCCTGATGGTGTTCAAGGACGGCCAGGTTGCCGCAACCAAGGTCGGTGCTGCTCCCAAGGGCCAGTTGCAGTCCTGGATCGAACAGTCGCTCTGATCGCTACCTAACGGCGGGCCGCGCCGCTGACCTGTGACGGCGTTTGCCCGTCATGGGCGGCGAGGACGCGGCCTGCCAAATATAAGGATCCGCAGATCAGGATGCGCGGCGCCGGCGCGCCCGTCGAGGCTTGCCGCAAAGCGGATTCGATGGAACCTGCCGTCTCCGCCGAGAGGCCTTGCTCGCGCGCAACTGCCGCGAGTTGGTCGGCCGTCAACGCGTTGGGCTCGTCCGGAATGGTCAGCGTCACCACGCGATGCGCCAAACCGGCAAATGGCTCGATGAACTTCCCAGCATCCTTGGTGTTGAGCATGCCCCAGACAATCACGAGCGGCCGCGATACGCGCTCATTCAGATCGGAAAAGGCCTGAGCCAGGGCACGGCCGGCGGAGGGATTATGCCCGCCATCGAGCCACAATTCCGCATCATGCGCGACGTATTGGCGCAAATGCCCCTGCCCCAGACGCTGCATGCGCGCCGGCCAGACAGTCTGTTTCATGCCCTGTGCAATATGCGCATCGGTCACGCGCGTATCATTGAGCGTCCGAAGCGCCGCGATTGCGGTCCCGGCATTGTCGATCTGATGGCGACCGCGCAGTTGCGGCAATGGCAGGTCCAACAAGCCGCGCTCGTCCTGAAACACCAGTCTTCCCTGCTGTTCGTAGGATTGCCAATCGCTGTTGCCTACGGAAAGCGGGGCCCGCAGACGCTCTGCCACCCTTTCGATTTCAGCCAAGGCTTCGTCGGGTTGCGGAGCAATGATGCCCGGCACACCACGCTTCAATATCCCTGCCTTCTCGAAGGCGATGCTGGTCAGTGTGTCGCCAAGATATTGCTGATGATCATAGTCGACCGCCGTGATGACGGTCGCGGCAGGATTTACGACGACATTCGTGGCATCGAGACGGCCGCCGAGACCGACTTCGAGTAACAAATAGTCGGCGGGCGTTCGCGAGAAGGCGAGGAAGCCTGCGGCCGTGGTTATCTCGAAGAATGTGATGGGCTCGCCGGCATTGGCCACCTCGCACTCCTCGAGCAAGCGGCTCAACTCATCTTCCGCGATGAGTTCGCCGGCGACACGAATGCGCTCGTGAAATTTCACCAGATGCGGCGAGGTATAGCAATGAACCTTGAGGCCCGCCGCTTCGAGCGAGGCGCGCAGATAGGCGAGCGTCGAACCTTTGCCATTCGTGCCGGCAATGTGCACGACGGGTGGCAGGCGCAATTCCGGATGATCCAATCGATCGAGAATCCGTTGCATCCGCACCAGATCGAGATCGATGATCTTGGGATGCAGCGTAAGCAGCCGCGTCAGGATGGCGTCGCTCATCGCCATGAGAGTCCGGCTCAGTCGGAATCGACGGGAACGAGAGCGGTCTGTCCTTCGCCGTCATTGCCATTGCCGTCGCTCTTCAGCGCCGGCGGGAGCGGCGGTGCCTTCATCAAAATCCGAACGACACGGCTCAACGTCTCTCGTATTTGGTGGCGATGGACTACCATGTCGACCATGCCGTGTTCTTCGAGATATTCGGAACGCTGGAAGCCTTCCGGCAATTTCACGCCCAGCGTCTGCTCGATCACGCGGGGGCCGGCAAATCCGATCAGAGCGCCCGGCTCGGCAATGTGGATATCGCCGAGCATCGCATAGGACGCCGTGACGCCGCCGGTCGTTGGATGGGTCAGCACGACGACATAGGGAAGGCCGGCTTTGCGCAATTCACGCACGGCGAGTGTCGTACGCGGCATTTGCATCAATGAGAGAATGCCCTCCTGCATGCGCGCGCCGCCCGAGGAGGCGAAGAGGATGAAAGGACAATGTTTCTGCACCGCCGTGCGCATTGCCACAATGATTGCCTCGCCCGCCGCCATGCCCAGAGACCCGCCCATAAAGGCGAAATCCTGCACGGTTATGACAAGCGGGAGGCCGTCCAGCGCGCCGGAGCCGGCTAATACGGCATCGTCCTGGCCGGTCTTCTGCTTGCTTTCCTTCAATCGATCGATATAGCGGCGCTCGTCGCGGAATTTGAGCGGATCGACGGGAACCTGCGGCAATGCGATCGCTTGATACTCGCCATCGTCGAACATCGATCTGAGGCGGACATCCGGCGCCATCCGCATGTGATAGCCGGAGCCAGGAACCACGAACTGGTTCGCTTCGAGATCCCGGTAGAAGACCATCTGGCCGGTCTCGGGATCCTTGATCCACATGTTCTCGGGCACTTCGCGCTTGGCGCCGAGAAGCCCGCGAATTTTCGGACGTACGAAGTTCTTGATCCAGTTCACGCTGCCGAACTCCCGACGCCACGCGCGATATCGCGGACAAGCCCATGCACGGCAGGCACGGTCTTCGATGTCGGCTTGCCGTTTGCATCGAGCGTGTCGCGAACCGCTGTGACCAGCGCCGAGCCGACAACCACGCCATCGGCATCCTGGCTGATGACGCGGGCCTGCTCCGCGGTCTTGACACCGAAGCCCACGGCGATCGGCAGGCTGGTATGCTTCTTGAGGCGCGTCACATTCGCTTTCACGCTCGCAAGATCCGGCGCCTTGGTACCGGTGATGCCGAGCACCGAAACATAATAGACGAAACCGGAGGTGTTCCTGAATACGGTGGGAGCGCGCTTGTCGTCGGTCGTCGGCGTCGCAAGACGGATGAAATTGATGCCTGCCTTCATCGCCGGGACGCACAATTCGTCATCTTCTTCGGGCGGAAGATCGACGATGATCAAGCCGTCGACGCCGGCCGCACTTGGCATCGGCAAGGAAACGATCGACGCCGTAAATATAGAGCGGATTGTAATAACCCATGAGCACGACAGGCGTCGCGTCATCAATCTTTCGAAACTCGCGAACCATCGCAAGGGTCTTCTTCGTCGTCTGACCGGATTTGAGTGCGCGCAAACCCGCCGCCTGGATGGCCGGGCCATCGGCCATCGGATCGGTGAACGGCATGCCGAACTCGATGAGATCGGCGCCGGCCTTCGGCAATCCCTTGATGATTTCGAGCGATGTCGCGTAATCGGGATCGCCCGCAGTGACGAAGGTCACGAGAGCGGCGCGACCCTTCTGCTTCAGTTCGGCGAAGCGCTTTTCGATTCGCGTGCTCACAGCTTCACTCCGAGATGCGCGGCAACGGTGAAGATGTCCTTGTCGCCACGGCCGCACATATTCATGACCATCAAATGGTCTTTCGGCTTGTCCGGCGCCAATTTTATGACCTGTGCCAGTGCATGCGAGGGCTCGAGCGCCGGAATAATTCCCTCAAGGCGACAGCAGAGCTGGAAGGCCTCGAGCGCCTCGGCATCGGTCGCCGAGACATAGTTTACCCGCTTCATGTCATGAAGCCAGGAATGCTCCGGCCCGATGCCGGGATAGTCCAATCCCGCCGAGATCGAATGCGCCTCGATGATCTGGCCGTCATCGTCCTGCAAAAGATAAGTACGATTGCCATGCAGGACGCCGGGCCTGCCGCCGGTGATGGATGCCGCGTGCTTGTCGGTATCAAGTCCGAGGCCTGCCGCTTCGACGCCATAGATCTCGACATCCTTGTCATCGAGGAAGGGATGGAAGAGGCCCATGGCGTTGGAGCCGCCGCCGATCGCCGCCACCAGCGAATTCGGCAAGCGGCCTTCGCGCGCCATCATTTGCTTCTTGGTTTCGATCCCGATGATCGACTGGAAGTCGCGCACCATCGCTGGATAGGGGTGCGGGCCGGCGACGGTGCCGATGCAGTAGAAGGTATCCTCGACATTGGCGACCCAGTCGCGCAAGGCCTCGTTGAGCGCATCCTTCAAGAGTACGCGAGCCCGAGAGCGCCGGAATGACTTCGGCGCCCAGAAGCTTCATGCGGAACACATTGGGCTTCTGCCGTTCGATGTCGACTTCGCCCATATAGACGATGCACTTCAATCCAAACCGGGCACAAGCCGTGGCGGTGGCCACGCCATGCTGGCCGGCGCCGGTCTCGGCGATGATGCGGGTCTTGCCCATCCGCCGCGCCAGGAGGATCTGGCCCATGACGTTGTTGATCTTGTGCGCGCCGGTGTGATTGAGTTCGTCGCGCTTGAAGTAGATCTTGGCGCCGCCCAGATGCTCGGTCAGCCGTTCGGCGTAATAGAGCGGGCTTGGCCTGCCGACATAATGTTCGAGGAAACTGTCGAGTTCGGCCTGGAAGGTCGGATCGGCTTTCGCATCCTTATAGGCCTGTTCCAGTTCGAGGATCAGCGGCATCAACGTCTCGGCGACGAAGCGGCCACCATAAATGCCGAAGAGGCCTTTTTCGTCAGGTCCGGTGCGATAGGAATTGGGAACGGCGATATTCATGAACTAAACTTACTCCGTGGTGCGGTTTTTAGCGAGCCGCCTTGGCCGCCTCGATGAAATTCCGGATCAGGCCTGGATCCTTGACGCCCGGCGCACGCTCGACCCCGGATGAAACATCAACAATGGCGGCACCGGTCGCGGCAATCGCGGCTGCGACATTTTCGGGATTGAGGCCGCCGGAAAGGATGAATTGCTGGCCCGATTTCCCCTCGCCCAAGAGCGACCAGTCAAAGGAAAGCCCGTTTCCTCCCGGCAATGCACCGATCAGAGTTTCAGGCGCCTTGGAGTCAAACATGATCGCCGCCTTGCCGAGATAGGCTTCGGCGCTCGCGACATCACTTTGGTCCTTGACCCTGATCGCCTTGATGACGGGCTTTCCCGTCATGTGGGCGATGGCTTCGACGCGCTCGGGTGATTCCGAGCCGTGACACTGGTACATATCGGGATGAACCTTGGCGGCGATCTCGACAATCAGCGGGTCGGGCGCATCGACCATGACGGCGGCGATCTTCGCCCTGCCACGCGCGCGCTTGGCAAGCTCGGCCGCTGTTTCGATCGTCACATAGCGGGGACTTTTCGGATAGAAATTGAGCCCGATCAGATCGGCGCCGGCGTCAAGCGCGGCGTCAACCGTGGCGAGCGTCGAAAGCCCGCAGATTTTGACCTCAACCGGCATAGAGCGCCTCGCCTATTACTTGCGCGGCCCTGGCGGGATCGGCGGCACCGGTAATCGCGCGGCCGATCACCAATATATCGGCACCCGCGGCCATTGCGGATTGGGGTGTGGCAACGCGCTTTTGATCTTGAGTCCCCGCATCGGCCGGCCTGATGCCGGGAACGACGGTGATGAATCCAGGATGCGTCGCGTGCTTGATGCCGACAATGTCATGCGGGCTGCAGACGACACCATCGAGTCCGGCCTGCATCGCGAGCTCAGCGAGATTGCGCGCATGGGATTGGGTGTCGCGCATCGTCTCGAAGCCGATCGACCAGAGGTCGTCATCGGAGAGGCTGGTCAGGACGGTGACCGCGATGAGCTTGGTGCGCCCGTCGACGGCGTCTGCGGCGGCCTTCATCATGTCATGGCCGCCCATGGCATGAACATTGATGATCGCCGGAACCGGGGAAAGCGTCAGCAGGCTGCGCAAGCCGGACGCCACGGTGTTCGGAATGTCATGGAGCTTGAGGTCGAGGAAGATCGGCAGGCCCATTGCGGCGACGGCTTCATAGCCAGCCCGGCCGCTGGCGTAGAAGAATTCGAGCCCGACTTTCAGATAGCCGACATGGGGCTTGAGCGATTGAGCCAAGGCCTTGGCGCGGCCGACATCAGGGCGTATCCAGGGCAACGCAAATGGGATTGGGGGCGCTCATGGAACGAGCGATTAGCCGAGATCACTCAGCTGCGCAAATAGACCATTTCGGCGGCCGCCAGGTCTTCGATCGCGGTGCCGCAGGACTTGAAAAGGGTGATCTCGCCTGCGGAATTTCGCCCGATCTTCCGGCCGCGGCAGAGGTCGAAGAGATCGCCCTTCGATCTTGTCCATGGCGAAATAGCCCTCGGCCTCGGCCTGGATCAAATCGCCGGCTTCAGCGATGGCGCCCTCGCGGGTATCGACGAAGA
This sequence comes from uncultured Alphaproteobacteria bacterium, assembly GCA_963805405.1. Taxonomy (GTDB): domain Bacteria; phylum Pseudomonadota; class Alphaproteobacteria; order Rhizobiales; family Aestuariivirgaceae; genus JAEUMG01. The sequence goes on from CAWDUC010000011.1 coordinate 120,420, forward strand.
CGCGGGCACGGGCAACCGTCTCGCCATCGACCTCGCGCATGGTGGGCTTGAAAGCGCCCGCAAGATCCACATGGGTTCCGGGCTTGAGCCACGCCCCCTTGACGATGGCCTCGGTGGATGAGGTGACACAGGAAACGATGTCGGCGCCTCGGACCGCTGCTTCCAAATTCTCGACCGGGGAGGCTGAAAATCCTTCCCGCGTCAGTGCTTGGGCGAGATCGGTGGCCTTTGCCAGCGAGCGATTATAGGCAAGGACCCGCTTGATCGGCCTCACCGCGGCATGTGCCCTGACAAAATGCGGCGCCAGCGCGCCGGCGCCGACAATCAGCAGCGTTTCAGAGTCGGGTCGCGCCAGATAGGAGGCTGCCAGCGCCGATGCGGCGGCGGTGCGGCGGCGCGTCAGTTCGGTGCCGTCGAGCATGGCAACCGTCGCGCCGGTATCATTGTCCATCAGCAAATAGCTGGCGGTGATGGTGGGCAGGCCCTTCGCGGCATTGTCGAACTTCGCAAAGACCGTCTTGAGGCCGGTAAAGGCCTTCGACCAGGCGGGCATCAGCAGCAGGATCGAGACGGGTGAGAGGTCGTGGTGGTGGCGAACCGGTGTCACAATCTCGCTGGCGAAACCGGCGCGCAATGCCGCGACGAGATCGCCATAGGGTGCGAGTTCCGCGACGCGTTCGGCAGAAATGAATTTCATGAGTTCAGGCCGCGTGGGAGTTGGGCAGGGTTTGGCGGGCGGCTTCGTCGCGACGCAGGCGCGCCAGCTCATCCTGGCGATGCTGCAACTCGGCGCGTGCCTCGCGCGCGGCACGGCGCCATTTCTTCTGGGCAAACCAGCAGGCGAACCAGCCGGCGACCAGGCCGACAAAGATGCCGCAGAAGAACAGCGACCACAGCGGCATGGCAATCATGGCGCGCGGCGCTTCGCGCGACAATGGATCGAAGGAGACATCGATCCATTGCCGGTTGGCGACCGCGAAGGCGGCGATGATCGCCACGATCGGCAGCCCGATGATCCACTTCAAGGCGCGGCGCAACCGCCTCAGGCCTTCGGATTAAGCCGCTCTCGCAGCTCTTTGCCGGTCTTGAAGAAGGGCACTCTTTTGGCACTGACATCGACGGCACTGCCGGTGCGCGGATTGCGCCCGGTGCGCGCCTGGCGGGACTTGACCGAAAAGGCCCCGAAGCCGCGCAGTTCGACGCGGTCGCCCTCGCTCATCGCCCGCACGATCTCGTCGAGAACGGCATTGACGATGCGTTCGACGTCGCGGTGGTAGAGATGCGGATTTTTCTCCGCGATCTGGTCGACAAGTTCTGATTTGATCATAGGATCTGCGCCCCCAGCACAGTCTACTGGATTGCAGGGTGCCAAAGGACGAGAAGACCGTCAAGCTCGACGCCTGAGGCACCGCCAGCCAGGGAGCCGAGCCCAAAGGCGCGCAAAACCAGTTTCACGGCACTGAAGCCAAGGCCGCTGGCGCTGCCCTCATCCGGCACGCTCCACTCGATGATCTCGAGATCGGCGGCAATTTTCTTGTCCTTGACCAGCCAGTCGACGGCTTTCTCCTCGCCGCCGATCTCATCGACGAGCTTTTCCGCCAAAGCCTGGCGGCCGGTATAAACCCGCCCGTCGGAGAGGACGAGCACCCGGTCCATTGGCAGATTGCGGCGCTCGGAGACGAGACCGGTGAACCAGCGGAAAGAATCCTGGACCATCTCGTTGGAGACTTGCCGGGCCTTTTCAGGGATGGGCTTGAAGGGCGACGGCTCGGCCTTGAGTTCGCCGGACTTGATCTCGTCGAAGCGAATGCCGAGCGTCTCCATCAATTTGGACACTTCGGCCCATTGGAAGATCACTCCGATGGAACCGGTGATGGTGTTGCCCGCGCGCCACAATATGGTCGGCCGCGATCGCGGTGATGTAGCCGCCCGAGGCCGCTATGGTGTCCATGACGGCGACCACCGGACGGGTCTTTCCGATTTCGCGAATCGCCTCGTAGATCGCTTCCGAACCGGCCGTCGTGCCACCGGGCGTATCGAGCCTGATGATCAGCGCCTTTGCAGACGCCGAATCACGAATGTCCTTGAGCAGGTCGAGCGTCGCCTGGTCGCCGGTGATCATGCCGGAAATGCGGATGCGGGCGATATGGTCCTGATGCTTCTTGAGCCCCTTGAAACCGCTGGAGCCCAGCACCAGCGCCAGTAGCGCAACGATGACGGCGAGACAGCCGATGACGCGCCAAAGTACCAGGCGGCGCCGGAGGCGCCGCCTGTCGACGATCAATTCTGCCTCGCCGGCCATGCTCATTCGCCGCTCTTGGCCTCGGCATCCTTCTTGGCCTTGTTAAGGGCCGCGCCAAGGATGTCGCCCAGCGAAGCGCCCGAATCGGACGATCCATACTGGGCCACCGCAGCTTTTTCTTCAGCGATCTCGAGCGCCTTGATCGAGACCGAGACCTTGCGGCTCTTGGGATCGACCTGCGTTATCCGCGCATCGACCTTCTCGCCGACCGCGAAGCGCTCCGTGCGCTGTTCGGAGCGGTCGCGCGCGAGATCCGCCCGCTTGATGAAGGTCGTGACCTCGGTGCCGACGATCTTCACTTCAAGGCCGCCATCCTGAACGGCCGTGACCTCGCAGGTGACGATATCGCCCTTCTTGATGCCGGCAATCTGCTCCTTGGGGTCATTGGCCATCTGCTTGATGCCAAGCGAGATGCGCTCCTTCTCGACATCGACATCGAGAACCTGCGCCTGGACGCGATCGCCCTTCTTGTAATCCTTGATCGCCTCTTCGCCGGCCTTCTTCCAATCGATATCGGAAAGATGGACCATGCCGTCGACATCGCCGTCGAGACCGACGAACAAGCCGAATTCGGTGATGTTCTTGATCTCGCCTTCGACGCCGTGCCAGGCGGATACTTTGCCTTGAAGGCTTCCCAAGGATTGTTCTGGGTCTGCTTGAGGCCGAGCGAAATGCGCCGCTTGGACGGATCGACTTCGAGGACCTGGACAGTCGATTTCCTCGGAGGTCGACAGGATCTTGCCCGGATGGACGTTCTTCTTGGTCCAGCTCATTTCGGAGACGTGGACAAGGCCTTCGATGCCATCCTCGAGTTCGACGAACGCGCCATAATCGGTGATGTTGGTGACGCGGCCCTTGACCTGGGCGCCGAGCGGATACTTGGTGCCGACGCCATCCCACGGATCCTTGTCGAGCTGCTTCATGCCGAGCGAAATACGCTGGGTCTCGGGATTGATGCGGACGATCTGCACCTTCACGTGCTGGCCGACGGCCAACACATCATTGGGATGGTTGACGCGCTTCCAGGCGATGTCGGTCACATGCAAGAGACCGTCAATGCCGCCAAGGTCGACGAACGCACCGTAATCGGTGATGTTCTTCACGACACCGTCGACAATCTGGCCTTCGGCGAGATTCTGGACGAGTTCGGAGCGCTGTTCGGCGCGGGTTTCTTCCATGATGGCGCGGCGCGACACGACGATATTGCCACGGCGGCGATCCATCTTGAGGATCTGGAAGGGCTGGCTCACATGCATCAGCGGCCCGACATCGCGGATCGGCCGGATATCGACCTGGCTGCCGGGGAGGAACGCCACGGCGCCGCCGAGATCGACGGTGAAGCCGCCTTTGACGCGGCCGAAAATCACGCCGTCCACACGCTCGTTCTTGGCATTATTCTGTTCAAGGCGTGTCCAGGCTTCCTCGCGACGCGCCTTATCGCGGGACAGGACCGCTTCGCCCAAGGCATTCTCGATGCGCTCGAGATAGACCTCGACGGTGTCGCCGGCAACGAGCTGGGTATCCTTGCCGGGCTGGGAGAATTCCTTGAGCGCAACGCGCCCTTCGGTCTTGAGACCGACATCGATGATGACAAAGTCGTTCTCGACGGCGACGACCTTGCCCTTGACTACACTGCCTTCGGTTGCCGGATTGTCGCCGTAGGATTCGGTCAGCAACGCTTCGAAGTCTTCACGGGTCGGATTAAGCGATACGGCGGTTTTCGCCATTGAATAGTTATCCTCGTTACAAAATCGGGGTTGGCCCACGGAAAAATCCGCAGGACGTCCCGCATGCGCCCTTTCGTTGTTTAATGGGGCACAGCAGGCAAACCACGACCAAGTTCCAAGACCGGCGCCAATGACGCCCAGGCAGCAATTCGAAGCCGGTCCTGAAACAGTTAAGGGCGCGACAGAGCCTCAAGCTCGCGCACCCCGGGTTTCTTCTCGCCCGGCACACGGCCGGGCGACCTGGATTGGCGGCTCATATAGCGAAAGGGGTGCCCAAGGGCAAGCCGGCAAAGCATCAAAATACTGCTTCTGCAAGCCGCCATTCCGCGCTTCCGGCTCAAGAAACGGTATGGCATAGTGGCTGTCGAGAAGGGGTCCAGGCGTCCGCCTCATGCGCGCCGAGAGGTTCCCTTGCGCGGGAGGGACCTGGGTCTATGCGGCGGTTAGAGCACGCACGCATCCTCATGTATAGCCACGATACGTTCGGGCTGGGTCACCTCAGACGCTGCCGGACGATCGCCCATTCCCTCGTCGAGCAATATCGCGGCCTGACGGTCCTCATCATCTCAGGCTCGACGATCGCAGGGGCCTTTGACTATCGCGTCCGCGCCGACTTCGTGAAGATCCCCTCGATCATCAAATTGCACAATGGCGAGTACACCTCGATCGATCGCCATACCGACCTGCATGAAACGCTGCAGATGCGAGAATCGATCATTCGCCATACGGCGGAGACCTTCCAGCCGGACATCTTCATCGTCGACAAGGAGCCGCTGGGGCTGCGTGGCGAACTGGAAGAAACACTCTCCTATCTCAAAACGCACGGAACAACCCTGGTCCTGGGTTTGCGAGAAGTCATGGACGCCCCAAGCCTCCTCACCAAGGAATGGGGCGAACGCGACGTGCTGCGCAAGGTCGGCGCCTTCTACGACATGATCTGGGTCTATGGCCCGGAGGGATTCTACGATCCCCTGACAGGATTTGACGTTCCACCTGCAACCCGCGCCCGCATGAGCTATGTCGGCTTCCTGCAGCGCAGCGTGCCGCATTCCGACATACCGATGCGCATGCCGGACGGCGATTACATCCTGGTCACGACCGGAGGCGGGGGAGACGGAGCTGAACTCATCCACAACGTGCTCGACGCCTATCGCTCGGACAACAGGCTCCAGCATAAGGCCCTCGTCGTGCTCGGGCCGTTCATGCCGGTGCGCAAACGGCGCAAACTGATGCGCAAGGCGCAGTCGGTGCCGCAGGTCAACATGATCGAATTCGACAACCGCCTTGAGACGTTGATGGCCGGCTCGCGCGGCGTCGTCGGCATGGGCGGCTACAATACGTTCTGCGAGATCCTGTCCTTCGACAAGCCGGCAATCATCGTTCCGCGCCTGCAGCCGCGCGAGGAACAGTTCATCCGTGCGCGGCGCGCCGCCGAATTGGGCATCATCGAAATGGTGCTGCCCGAACAGGCCGCCGATCCGGTGATTTTTGCCGCGGCATTGGCGGCGTTGCCGAAACGGGCGCCGCCGTCGAAATCCGGCGCGCCGGTGGCGTTGAACGGGCTCGAAAACATCACCAATCTGGTCGGCGACTGGCTCGAGCATCGCTCGCAAAAGCGTTTTTCAGTGGTCGAAGGCTAGGTTTCAGCCTCAGCACAGATGCCCAAAACGATCGCGATCGTCCTGAAAGGTTATCCCCGCCTTTCGGAAAGCTTCATTGCGCAGGAGATTTTGAGCCTCGAGAAGGCCGGGCTGACGCTGATGCTGATTTCGATGCGCCACCCCACGGATGGCAAGGTCCATCCCGTGCATCGGGAAATCCGCTCGCCGGTGCGCTATTTGCCGGAATATCTCCATGACGAGCCTTGGCGGGTGTTCAAGGCCTTCATCCGCGCCCAGGGTCTGGCGGGCTACTGGAGGGCGCTGCCGGCATTCCTGCGGGATCTCTGGCGCGAACCTGATCTGCACCGGCTGCGGCGGATCGGACAGGCCGTGGTGCTGGTAACGGAGATAGACCCGGAAATCGCGTGGCTGCATGCGCATTTCATCCACACGCCCGCTTCGGTGACGCACTATGCAAGCCTCATGAGCGGGATTGGATGGAGCTGTTCGGCCCATGCCAAGGATATCTGGACGACACGCGATGAGGAACTCCATCGCAAGCTCGACGCGATGGCCTGGGCGGTCACCTGCACCAAGGCCGGCTATCTAAAATTGCAGTCCCTGGCGTCGAACCCGCAAAAGGTGCATCTGTCCTATCATGGGCTCGATCTTAGCCGTTTCGCCCGCTTTTCCGGTGGCCGGTCGATGCGGGACGGCAGCGACCCGGCCGATCCAGTCATCATCCTGAGCGTTGGCCGAGCCGTGCCGAAGAAGGGTTATGACGTCCTGCTCGACGCGCTGGGGAAGCTGCCGACCGAATTGTCGTGGCGCTTCGTCCATGTGGGCGGCGGTGAATTGCTCAAGCCACTCAAGGAAAAGGCCCAAAACGCTCGGACTTGACCGGGCGGATCGAGTGGCTCGGCTCGCAAGCACAGGAAGATGTGCTCGCCCGCTATCGCAGCGCCGACCTCTTCGTACTCGCCTGCCGGATTGCCGATGACGGTGACCGCGACGGCCTGCCCAATGTGCTTGTGGAGGCTTCGAGCCAAGGGCTCCCATGCATCTCGACGCGGGTTTCGGGCGTCACCGAATTGCTGAAAGACGGGGAGACCGGGCTCGTCGTCGAGCCTGATGATCCGAAGGCGCTCGCGATCGCACTGGCGCGCGCCATTTCCGATCCCGCATCTGAGATCCCGCCTCGGATCAGCGGCTGAAGCTCTGGTGCGCGACCGTTTCGATCACGATTCGAGCGTCAAGGAGCTGGTTCAGCTTCTGCGCGGAAGCTTGGAGCCGGCAGCGTGACGGGCCCGCGCGTCCTCTTCTACGTGCAGCATCTGCTGGGCATCGGCCATCTGGTGCGAACAAGCCGCGTCGCGGCAGCCTTGCACGCGGCCGGATGCGAGGTCGCAGTCATCAGCGGCGGGGTTCCCGTGCGCGGATTTCCGGGCGAGGTATCGAGTCGATATCAATCCCGGCGATCAAGTCCGCCGACGAGGCCTTCAGCAGGCTTGTGGACAGCCGCGGCGAGGCCGTCGGCGAAAGCATCTGGGTCCACCGGCGCGAGCAGCTGGTGAACATCGCCGAAACGCGGCGGCCCGACATCCTCATCATCGAGGCCTTCCCCTTCGGTCGCCGGCAGATGCGCAAGGAAATACTCGCTTTCGTGGAAGCAGCCTGGGCGCTCGAGCCCACGACCATTGGTCGTCTCGTCGATCCGCGACATCCTGCAGGAAAACAAGAAGCCCGGCCGTGCCGAAGAGACGATCGATACGCTGAACAGCCGGTTCGATCATGTTCTGGTCCATGGCGATCCGCGTTTCGCACGGCTCGAGGAAACTTTTCCGCGCGCCGGCGAAATCACCTGCGGGATCTCCTATACCGGGCTTGTTGCCGGGCCTGAACCCGGCCTGCCGGCCGAGCGCCATGCAGTGCTTGTGTCGGCCGGAGGCGGCGCTGCCGGAGGACGATTGATCGCCGCCGCGCTTGAGGCCGGGCAAGAGCTGGCGAGCGCAGCAAGCGCCTTGGTGCATCATCACCGGTCCCAATTTCGCGCGATGCGGGCGCCATGCCGCCCCATGTGAAGCTCGAGCGATTCCGGCCCGATCTGCCGGCATTATCTCGCCGGGGCCGGAGTTTCCGTCAGCCAGGCGGGCTACAATACCGTCTGCGACATATTGCGCGCCCGCTGCCGCGGCATCCTCGTGCCGTTCGCCGCCGGCGGCGAAACCGAGCAAAGCCTGCGGGCTGAGAAACTTAGCGCGCCCTGAAGCTCGCGCACGTCGTTGCCGAAGCCTCGCTCGATGCCGGCGAAGCTGGATTGCGGCGATCGAGGCGGCGCAAGCCGCAGAACCCCGCCTCCCGGGCATCGGCTCGATCTCGACGGAGCGCGGCATTCCGCCGAAATCCTGCTGCGATCTTGACCGCGTCAGACGCGGCCGATCAGCATGAAGCGGGTATATTTTCGCAGGTAGAGCGAGCCCGCGAAATCGACCTGGCGCGAGCCCTGCGATGGCGGCAAACTCGTCCAGACTGGCATGCGAGTTGACGTGCTGGGATTCGGCAAAATAGTCGTTCGACTGCAGCAGAACGCGCGTGCCGCGGGGAATAAGCGCAAGCCAGCCCGGCAGGTCGGCGATATGCTCGCAACTGGTATTGATGACGAGATCGGGACCGCCGGACGCGGCGGCATAGTCGAGAGCGTACATATCCGCCGTGCGGGCTGCGAAACGGCCATCCGCAACCTGCGGTTCATTGAGCGATCGCGCCACCACCGCCACCGCGGGATCGATGTCGATGCTCTCGATCCGGCCGATCGACAAGCGGTCATCGGCGAACAGCAACGCCGGCAGGACGCCATACCAGCCGCCCACGATCCAGAGCCGTTGCCATCCTTTGCGGCGCGTGTTTCGCGAGTTCATCGCGCGCCCACATTTTCGAGGCGATCTGGCGGTGGTTGAAAGCGACGTGAAGTTCGGCTCCGGGAAACGCGAGACAGTCCGCGCCAGCCGAAGCAACAGGTCGTTGCCGGTCAGGACCGCGGCACCGCGCAAAAGGTCGAAACAGCGCTCGCGACCAGATTTCTCCGGGGTCTGAAGATAAGATATTGGCGGCGATTCATGGCGACCTTGTATGCTGGCCTCTCCGACGAGGCAACGAATCCCTTGATGATCATGAACGGCGAGCCCTCTCCCGCGATCGACGATATTCCGCATCTTTCCGGCCCTGCCGCGGAGATCACGGCAGGTCCTGGCGGCGCATTTTGTGCGCGACTGTCCGCATGTGCTGGAGATCGGCGGCCATCTGCGGCCGGTGACACCCTATCTTAACCATCGGCCCTTGTCGGTCCTGTCGATCGACCCAAAGACCGCGCCCCTGGAGGCCGAAACGCTGAACGGCCAGCCCTGCCGGGTCCGCCATGTCAACCGGAAGTTCCAGGATTATCGATTATAGCGGTTACGAGCCGCGGCAGCTACGGGCTCGTGCTGCTCGGCATGTCGCTCAAGCCCTTCGGCAAGCGCGCGGTGCAAGGGCCCCTGTTCTTCTCACTGATCGACAATGCACGGATCATCGTCCTCGACTATCCCCCGGCGCTCGAACGCTCCATGGCGATCGCGCCGGCGATCAGCGAGCGCCAGAACTTGCACGCCATCGTGAGCCTGGACCTGACACTCAACGATACCAGATCGGCGGGTTGCCATTACGCGAAGCGCCGGTTCATCGTGCTCGAGCCGATCCACCGGCCATCCCGAACCTGACCGGCCAAGCCGAGAATGGACAAGAACCTCTTCCGGTATATCTGGGTCAACACACGCCGGCACCAGATCTGGATACTGTTCATCGTCGCTCTTGTCGATGCCGACATATTTCATGTCCTTCGATCTGCCGAAGCAGATCGTCAACGGCCCGATCCAGGGCGACGGCTTCGAGACGCCGGGCGCGACGCGCCACTTTCCTCAAGGTCGACTTCGATGTTCCGAGCTGGATGTCGTCATCGGGCAGCCTCGTGCTCTTCGAGGGAATCAACTCAGCCGATTCCAGATGCTGATGGCGCTGAGCGGCCTTTTCCTGCTGCTCGTCATCATCAACGGCCTCTTCAAGTTCTACATCAACACCTACAAGGGCCGCCTTGGCGAGCGCATGCTGCGCCGCATCCGCTATCGAGCTCGTCGACCGGGTGCTGCGCTTCCCGCCCGGCCAGTTCAAGCGCGTGAAGGCGGCCGAGAGTCGCCACCATGATCAAGGACGAGGTCGAGCCGCTGGGCGGCTTCATCGGCGATGCCTTCGTCCAGCCGGCGCTGCTCGGCGGCCAGGCGGTCACGGCGCTGGTCTTCATCATCGTCCAGAATTTCTGGCTCGGCATGCTCGCCGGCGCGATCGTCGCCGTGCAGGGCGCTCATCATCCCGCAAGCTGCGGCGGCGGCTGATCCTGCTCGGCCGCGAACGACAGCTCACCGCGCGCGAGCTGGCGGGCCGGGTCGGCGAAATCGTCGACGGCATCGCGGCCATTCACACCAACGACACATCCAACTACGAACGCGCCGACATCGGCTCGCGGCTGGGGCGCATCTTCAAGATCCGCTACGACATCTATCAGTGGAAGTTCTTCGTCAAGTTCCTCAACAACTTCCTCGCACAGGTCACGCCTTTCCTGTTCTACGCGATCGGCGGCTATCTCGCCCTGCAGGGCCGCATGGACGTCGGTCAGCTCGTCGCCGTCATCGCCGCCTACAAGGATCTGCCCGTCGCCGATCAAGGAACTGATCGACTGGGATCAGCAGCGCGTCGACGTGCAGGTGAAATATACGCAGGTCGTCGAGCAGTTCACGGTTACCGATCTGCTTAACCCACAATTGCAGCAAGTCTCCAAAGACCCGCTGCCGGATCTGCACGGCAACCTTTCCGTCAACAATCTGTCGGCGGTCGACGAGAGCGGCGCCAAACTTCTCGACAAGGCGACGCTCACGCTTGCGCCTGGCGAGCGGCTTGCGATCGCCGGAGCGGCGGGCGGTGGCGGCGACACACTGGCGGAAGCCGTGGCAGGGCTCGTTCATCCCGAGAACGGCCGCGTCACGCTGGAAGGCTCCGACATCGCAGAATTGCCGGAGTCGGTGACGGGGCGGCGCCTTTCCTATGTTTCGTCCGATGCCCACCTCATGCAGGGTTCATTCGGCGACAACCTCATCTATGCGCTGAAACACGCGCCTTTCATGCCGGCGCATTACGAAGGCGCCGATGCCAAGCACCGCGAATGGGAGATCACCGAGGGCAAGGCGGCCGGCAATCCCATTCTCGACATCCGCGATGACTGGATCGATTATGCCTCCGCAGGCGTGACCAATGCCGAAGAACTGACCGGCAAGATGCAGGACGTCCTCGACCTCGCCGGCCTGCTTCAGGACGTGGTCGATCTCGGATTGCGGACCACCATCGATCCCAAATCCTACCCCGGGATCGGCGAGGGGATTGAACGCGCCCGCCAGGCGATGCGCAACGAACTTGAGTCGGAAGGTATTTCGGACTTCGTGACCTCCTTTGATCCCTCCGCCTATAATCCGGAAGCAACCGTCGTCGAGAACCTGATTTTCGGCGCCGTTCAGGAGGGACTTTCGGAGGCGGATAGGAAGGCCTACGACAAGTATATTCGCTCGGTCATCGACAAGTTCGACCTGCAGGAGCGCCTGTACCGGATGGGCTACGAGATCGCCAAGACCGTCGTCGATCTCTTCCGCGACCTGCCTCCAGACCACCCATTCTTCGAACAGCTGACCTTCATGCCGGCCGAGGAAATTCCGCGTTTTGAAGGCTATGTCCAGCGCTACAAGGACAAATCCGCCGTCGATGTCCCGCAGGAAGACCGCGAACGCATTCTTGCGTTGAGCTTCGCCTATGTCGAGCCGCGGCACCGCTTCGGGTTGCTCGACGACGAATTGCGCAACCGCATCGTCGAGGCGCGCGCGGATTTCCGGAAAGGCCTGCCGGAAGCATTGCAACCGCGGATCGCCTTCTACGATCCCAAAGAGTACAATCGCGCCAGCAATCTTCTGAACAACGTCCTGTTCGGCCGCATCACCTATGAGCGCACGGATTCCTCGGATCGCGTCCTCTCGGTCGTGCGCAATGTTCTCGAGGAGCAGGGGCTGGGAGGCGAAGTCTTCCAGATCGGCCTCAATTTCAACGTGGGGTCGGCCGGCAAGCGCCTCACCATGGCGCAACGGCAGAAACTGCATCTCGCACGCGCCTTGCTGAAGCGGCCCGATTTCATGATCTTCAACCGGCCACTCTCGGCGCTTGACCTCAAGAGCCAGGAGCGGACAATCGAGCGGGTGCTCGGTAGTTTCGACGCCAACGGCTATCGCCCTGGCATCCTGTGGGTCGTCGGGCATGCGAGTCTTGCCAGGCATTTCGACCGCGTCGCCGTTTTTGACGGACCGACCTTGGCCGAAACGGGTACTTATGACGAACTGGTCGCTCGGAAAGGAATATTGACCGCTCTCCTGTCCTGATATGAAATGGTCGGGCGAGCGGCCGGGTATTGGAGTATAGAGATAGCCATGTTGCTCAATGACGAGGTCGAACTGTTGCGGCGCCTGCCTCTGTTCTCCGGAGTGGCGCCGGCTAAGCTGAAACTGCTTGCCTTCACCTCGGACCGCATCAAATTTGACGCGGGCAGGGAATTATTCAAGCAAGGCGATACCGGCGATGCCGCCTATGTGGTGCTGTCCGGCAATGCCGATGTGCTGGTCAACACGGGCGAAGGTGAGATCAAGGTCGCGACCGTCAATCCGAGCGAATTGGTCGGCGACATTGCCATTCTCTGCGACGTGCCACGGACGGCGACGGTGCGCGCCGCGACCCCGCTCCTGACGCTCCGCATCAAGAAAGAGAACTTCCTGAAGCTTCTTTCGGATTTCCCCGAGATGACGGTCGAGATCATGCGGGTGCTCGCCACGCGGTTGAGCCGGACGACCGCCGAATTGAGCGATGCGCGCAGCCAGCTTTCCCACGCGCGGCGTGTTCACTGATTATCCCAGGCTTGTCCCGGCACTTTCGCATTCGGTACTAAGGGGAGTAGAATGCTGATCACTTTGTGCATCGAATAGGGTTTGCTGGACAATCGGATGGCGGATTTCTCGGTATATTTCTGGGGCGTGCGCGGCAGCCTGCCGGCATGTGGACCAGACGTGGAGCGAACCGGCGGCCATACGTCGATGGTCGAGATGCGTTGCGGCGAACACGTCTTGATGTTCGATGCGGGAACAGCCGCCAAGATCGCCGGCGACTCGCTCGACGAGCGTGGCATCAACCAGGTCGATGTGTTTTTTTCGCATTTCCATTATGACCACATTATCGGGCTGCCCTTCATGCTGTTCGCGCTCGGCAAGAATGTGCGCATCGATCTTTGGGGAGGGCATCTGAACGGGCCCTGGACGACGCGAGAATTGATTGCGCGCTTCATGGCACCACCGTTTTTCCCGGTCACGCCGAGCGATGTGCAGTCCAAGCTCGACTATCATGACTTCGAGCCAGGCGATACGCTCACTCCGGCGCCGGGCATCTCCATCCGTACTATCCGCCTCAATCATCCCGGTGGCGCCGTCGGCTACCGCGTATCCTATGGCGGGCGGAGCGCAGCCTATCTCACCGATGTCGAGCATGAAGGCAGCGAAGTCGATCCGCGGCTTGCCGAGTTTCTGAAAGGCGCCGATCTCGCCATTTACGACGCCGCCTATACCGAAAAGGAACTTCCATCCTGCCGCGGCTATGGCCATTCGACCTGGCAGCATGGGGTGAAACTCGCGAAGGCAGCGGGAGTGAAGCAGTTTGCGCTCTTCCATCACTGCCTCGATCGTACCGATGACGAACTCGACGCCATAGAGCGCTCGGCCAAGGCGCAGTATCCGGGAATGTTTGCAGCGCGCGCCGGAGTGACGATCAAGCTTTGATGGCGCGATCCGTTCGCAGGAGCGCGGGGCCCGATAGAAATTCGCATTGGCCGGCGAGCGCGGTCATCTCCAGCATCTGATCCAGGAAGTCCCAGGCTTGCTCGTCATGAACGAGGTGATGGGTGAGAATACCAACCGGATAGCCGCCTGCTTCGCGTGATTTCGCGAGCTGGTTGACGAACGTGCATTGCGAGCATGGAAGGGTCCGCACCGCGGCGGGTCGACCAGTCCATGATGTCGACATGCGTGTTGATGATCTCAAGACCATTGGTCTTCTCGTCCAGGAGCGCATCGCCGAACGATGATACGGCGCGATAACCGGCGGCCGAGATCGCGGGCAAGAGAGCAGGATCGATCCGGTTCCAGGGTGGAACCAGCATCGGCAGCAGACGTTCGCCATGCAGCGCAGAAAGCTTGGAGAGTCCCTCAGAGAGTTCATCGACGACATCCCCCGCCGGGCGGTGCCTGCCGAGTTCCTGCTTCTTTTCATTGGATCCCGCATGATTGGCATGGCGCCAGCCATGCACCGCGATACTCACCAGAATTCTGTCGCGCAGATGCCGGGCGAGTTCCTCGCCGGTCGCTGCGGGAATGACCGCCAGCACGAGCGGCACCTCATAGCGATCGCCCAATGCAAGCAGGCGATCCAGCGCCTTCGAGGGCGCGACGGCATCATCGTCGCGAAGCCACAAGCGCGGTGTGAGACCCGCCTTCGACCAAAGGCCGAGTTCCTTGGTAAGAAGCGACCAGTCAGCTTGCATGGGCGGGGGCGAATTCGGTCAACAAGCTATCAAGACGGCGTGCCGCAATAGCGAGCGTCCGTTCGCTCAATACGAAATGTCGCGCCTGCGCACCAAGCCTTCGCAGCCTTTCGCGGTCGGCGGACACCGCCCTGCACCGCCTCGGCATAGGCGGCGATGTCTCCGGCCGGCGTCAGGATTCCGGTCTCGCCATTGCGCACCACTTCCGGAACGCCGGCGATATCCTGCGCGACGACGGGAAGACCTGCGGCCTGCGCCTCCAGGTATGCCAGTCCATAGGCCTCGCCACAGCCCGGCCAGCAATAGAGATCGGCATTGCGCAACTCATCGGCAATCGCTTCCGGCGGGCGCTCGCCCGCCCAGGTAATCCGCGATTGCGGGATGCGTTGAAACAGGGACAGGACTTCGGCGCGCAAGGGTCCATCGCCGATCACCTTCAAATGCCAATCGAGAGCGGGCAATTGTTCCAGCGCGGCAGCCAGCATGCGGTATGAATCGAACTTGTCGCCCTTGCGCATCATCGCGACGGCGACCAGCCGAATTGTGTGGCCGCTTTTCGCATCCGCGGTTCGGGCGTAATTGGCGACATCGATGAAAGGCGGCACATAGGCAAGCCGGATACCAGGTCCGATCATGGCCAAACCGTTCTCGTCGCGCCGGGTGAAGCAGATATTGAGAGCCGCGTCTTCGACCGCGGATTTCACGAATGCCTGCGCGTTCGCCCAGTCGTCGCGATCGCGCTTGCGTGAATAGGAGGCCTCGAGCGTGACATAGGGAATACCGAACTGCCTCGCGAGCGCCGGCCCCAACAGATCTGGCGAACGATAATAGGGGTGATATGCGAGCCAAAGATCGGGGCTCGAAGCCATTGCCCAGGCCGCCGCGATGCGTTCCATTTCGACTCGCGCCTCATCACGCAAGTTTGTGAGCCGGGCTTCGCCATTGTCGGCTAGATAGGCGCGCAAATGCGAAACGACTTCGACCGAATGCCCGGCCAGTTCCAGCGCCTTGATCAACATTCTCGCCATCTGCCGGTCGCCCGACGGCACCGGATGATCGGGTGGCTTCAAGGGTGCGTAAAAAGCGATCTTCATGCAGAATGATCTTATACACCGAACGGGCAGGCGCTCCAGTTTCTGCACGGCATGCTTATGAACGATCCCAAGCCTGTCGGTTTCTTCGACAATCTCCCCACATTCGAACGCTTTGCCGGCGTTGCCGATGCTGCGAATTACCGGGCGCTGCCGGATGACTGGTCGCTTGCGGTCGCCGATATTGTCGGCTCGACCGGGGCCATCAGGTCGGGACGTTACAAGGCGGTCAACATGGCGGGCGCCAGCGTCATCTCCGCCATCCTCAATGCCTTGGGCCATCGCGACCTGCCTTTTGTCTTTGGCGGTGACGGCGCCCTCGTCGCCGTTCCCGCCGAATCCGTCGCGGCGGCGCGCATGGCGCTGGCCACGGTTCAGGTCTGGGTCAAGGAGGAGCTCGATCTTGCGCTCAGGGCCGCCATGGTCCCGATGACGGCTATTCGCGATAGCGGCCATGAGGTGAAAGTGGCCCGCTATCGCGTGTCGCCGGAGATCACCTATGGCATGTTCACCGGCGGCGGGGCGAGCTGGGCCGAGCAGCAGATGAAGGCCGGACAATTCACGGTCGAACCCGCAGCGCCCGGCAGCCGGCCCGATCTCACGGGATTATCCTGCCGATGGAATCCGATCCAGTCGCGCCATGGCGTCATCGCCTCGATCATCATCGTGCCGGTTGCGAGCGCCACGCCGGCCCGTTTCGCGGCACTGGTTGGCGATATCGTTGCCATTGCCGGTGAACAGGAACGCGGCGGCCATCCGGTGCCCGCCGAGGGGCTCAAATTCGTATGGCCGCCGACCGGTCTCGACTATGAAGCACGCGCCACGGCGCCGCGTCATTTGCGGTTGTTTCGCAAGCTCAGGATCATGTTCGAGGCAACGGTCGGGGTCGTTCTCGAGCGCACCGGCAAACCGTTCAGGGGGCTCGATGTGCAATTGTACAAGGCCGACTCGGCGCAGCGATCGGATTTCCGAAAATTCGACGATGGTCTGAAGATGACGGTCGATCTCAGCGAAGCGCAGCTTTCGCGCATCGAAACCACGCTTCAATCAGCGGCAAAGGCGGGCGTCTGCCGCTATGGCCTGCATCGCCAGAGCGAGGCATTGATGACCTGCATCGTACCTTCACCCTTCATGCGCGATCACATGCATTTCATCGACGGTGCCGATGGCGGTTACGCCATGGCGGCGGCGCAGCTCAAATCCGCCTGACTCTCAATAAGTGCAGGTGAAGCCACCGTCCACGACCAGTACCTGGCCGGTCATGTAGCGGCTCTCATCGCTCGCCAGGAACACGATCGGCCCTGCGACATCTTCGGGTCTGCCGGCGCGGCGCAAGGGCATGCGGCCATGCTTCACATAAATGTCCTGATACCACCCGGTCTGGTGCTCGTGCGTGCCGTCCTGCTTCTGGAGCGCCATGCGCGTATCGATATAGCCAGGCGCCACGGCATTGGCGCGGATGCCCTCGGGGCCGAAATCAACCGCCATGCAGCGCGTCAGATTAATGACGCCGCCCTTGGCCGTCGCATAGGCCATGGCATGCGGCTGGCCGCGAATGCCCTGGACCGAGGCGATATTGACGATGCTGGCCGAGGGGCTCTTGCGCAAGGACGGCAAGGCAGCACGCGTGCAGTGAAGCACGCTGTCGAGATTGACGGCGAGTACATGCCGCCAGCGTTCATCGCTCAGATCATCGATCGGCGTATCGTCGGAGATTGCGGCATTGTTCACGAGGATATCGATCCGGCCCCATCGGCGGTTCGCGACCTCCGCCATTTCGGCCACACTTTGCGGATCGGAAACGTCGGCCCTCATCGCGACGATGCTCAGCTTCCTCGTGGCAAGATCCTTCACCGCTTCGGCCAGGATATCGTCGTCGATGTCGGACGCGAGCACGTGCGCGCCCTCCATCGCCAACGCTTCTGCCGCGGCCAGACCGATGCCGCGCGCCGCTCCGGTGACGATCGCCACCCTTTCCCTCAGACGCATGTGATACCCTCTTCAAAGAAGCCTCCTCTTAAGCCGCTTGACGGCAAACACCATGCCCGCCAAGCATCGCGCCATGCAGCTAGACATCATCGCGCTGGGCGAACCGCTTTACGAACTCAATCAGCAACCCGACGGACGCTATCTTCCGGGCTTCGGCGGCGATACGTCCAATGTCGCCATCGCCGCGGCGCGGCTTGGCAGCCATAGCGCCTATATCGGCAAACTTGGCAATGATCCCTTCGGCGATGCCATCGCCAGGCTGTGGGACATGGAAGGGGTCGATTCAAGCGAGGTCGGCCGCCATCCGACGGCGCAGACCGGGCTTTATCTCGTGACGCATGGCGAGCGCGGCCATCAGTTCTCCTATTATCGAAAAGGCTCGGCGGCGAGCCTGATGACACCTGACGACGTACCAACCGCCGTCATCGCGCGCGCCAAGTACCTGCATGTTTCGGGGATCAGCCAGGCAATCAGCGAGACGGCCCGCGAAGCTGTCCTTGCGGCGATTGGCGCGGCGCGAAAGGCCAATGTCGCCGTTTCCTACGACACCAATCTGCGTACGCGGCTGTGGCCGATCGAAACCGCGAGGCCGGCGATCGAGGAATGGCAGCCGGGCTCTCGAGCCTCACGAAGACATCGATCGAGGATGCCGAGGCATTGACCGGTTTAACCGATCCCGCGGTGATCGCGGATCATTTTCTCAAGCTCGGCGCCGGGGCGATCATCGTCACGCTTGGGGCGAAAGGCGCTTATGTGGCGACACGCCAACGCAGTGCGCAGATAGAGGGCTTCAAGGTTGCCGCCGTCGATGCGACGGGAGCTGGTGATGCCTTCACTGGTGCATTGCTCTCGGAACTCTCGCGCGGCGAGGACCTGCTTGCGGCAGCGCGCTTCGCCAACGCGGCGGCGGCGCTCTCGACACTTGGTTACGGCGCGGTCGACCCCTTGCCGCGCCGCGCCGCTGTCGATGCCTTCCTTGCCGCGCATGAGGGTGAAACGCGATTAAGTTGACTCCATTTGCTCGCGCAGCATTTCTAGGCTTGACGTAAGTTCCATTTATGTTCTATGTCGCTTGCATGGACTGGAATTCTGCCATCGAACGCTTCCGGGTGCCGCTGTCTGGGCCATGTCGCGGAATTGTTTGCCAGGATAGGCCTCAGCGAGGGCCTTACGATCGAGCGCGTGTCGAAGCCTGTCTACCGCGAGGTGCTCGGCATCCTGCGGACAGCGGAATCAGCGGTGCGTCGGCTCATCATCGCCGCGGCGCGCGACATCGTGGTCGAGTACAAGCCCAGGCGTCCCGCAGCGTCGGAGAAGCCAAAGACTTCGAGCAAAGACAAGGCCAGCCGAACGACGAAGGCAAAGCCAGGCGCAAGCGCAGGCCGCTCTTCAGCTTGTTCGATCCGCTTAAGCGTTTTTGCCGCCGTTTCAAGAAGAAACGCCGTGGTCGCGAGCCCCACATCCATTCCATCGAGTCATTCCTTGAGCAGAAACAGGCTGAGATCGCCGCCGCTCAGGCAAAGCAGCAAGTCGTCGATGACGGCATGGTCAGTGCGAAGCACCTCGTCCGGCGCCTCGTGGCCGTCATGGATGCGCTTCAAGACATCCCGCGCCACGCCCTGCGGCTCGCACGCTGGGAGGCGCGTCCCAAGGAAGACCGCCGTCCCGAACGTTGGAGTCCCATGCGCCCTGGCAGGCCACCAGGATTACCGCCAGCGGGCAAAGCACGAGGTCGACGAGATCCTGAAAGAGTGCCACTGGCTGGTCCGAAGCATGCACCCGCCGCTCGACGACACGTCGTAAGGCGTATTCGTCCGTATACAGATTTGTTTTCATCACCCCTCATCCTTCGAGGCGCGCCTTCGCGTGCCTTCAACCTCCCCCTTGTGGGGAGGTCGAAATTTGCGAGGGCAAAGCCTGAAGCAAATTTCGGGTGGGGGTTTGGACGTTCAGCGCAACCCCCCACCCTTGATCCCTCCCCACAAGGGGGAGGGAAATTCATTGTCCGCCTTCTCCCACGAGGGCCACACCCGTCACCCCGGCGCAAGCTGGGGTCCAGGGCAAATCATGTCGCGCTGGATGCCAGCTTTCGCTGGCATGACGGTTCGTGTACGGATCAATCCTCAAACTACGAGTGCCGCTACTGCACCAATCCGCGAGCATCGACCTTGACACGGCCCAGGACTTCATCGCCGCGGATGAAGACGACGCGGTCGAAGAGATTCACAACCGGGCAGACGTGATTGGGCAGAACGCGCACCCGGTCCCCGACCGACGGCTTGGCACTGCTGTCGCTAAGATCGACATAGCCGTGCTCTTCATTCGCCTCATAGATCTTGGCATCGCCGAATTCTGGGATAATGCCGTAGCCTTGAAGTCCAAGCAGATCGCTGGTCAATGACTTGGTACCAGCATCGATCATCGCGCGGTCGGACGTCGGACGGCTGACGACCGTCGCAAGCACGGTCAGTCCGCAGTCCTGGCGCGTGCAGACATTGCGGTTGACGAGCGAGCGGTCGAAGAAGACATACGTCCCGGTGCGATACTCGGTGATGCTCTCGAGCCCCTCGTCGCTCCACATTTCCGGAGCACCGCCCGTCGAGACGATCGTCGTCTCAAGCCCCGCCTTGGCGATGAGGTCGCGGGCCTCGGCAATGTAAGCTGCGGCTTGCGGCCTGACGCCCGGCTTCGGATAGGTCATGAGGCCGCCGTAACGCAGGCCCTTCGTCGCGGCGATGCGGCGCGCCAATTTCGCCGCTGCCTCCGGAGACTGAACGCCATTGCGCTTCATGCCGGTATCGCATTCGACCAACACGTCGATGGGCCGGCCCGCCGCCTCACTCGCACGGCCCAGGCCCTCGACCACGACTTCATTATCGGCGACGACCTTGATCCCGGTCCGCCTGGCGAGGGCCGCGAGACGCCGCAATTTCTGATCGCCAAGGATGTTGAAGGTCAACAGCAGGTCCGAGATGCCGGCATCGGCCATCACCTCCGCCTCGCCAAGCTTCTGCACCGTGATGCCCTTGGCGCCCAGGGCAAGCTGCGCCTTGGCCAGCGGCACCATCTTGTGCGTCTTGATATGCGGACGATTGCCGAAGCCAGCCTTGTCGCAACGCGCCTGCCAGCGCGCGAGATTCTTGGCGACGACATCGATGTCGATGACAGGGACGGGCGTTTCGAGATCCTCGAGGCGACGTCCGACGGGCTCGAATTCGAAATGCCGCGTAATGTCCGGTGCAGACATGGCTTGACTCTCTAGCTGGGGTTGAGGCGAAAATCCTTGCCCTCCGGCAGGGTCTGTCCGCCATCGACGGTAATCGTGGTGCCGGTGACATAGGCCGCTTCGTCGGATGCAAGAAAGAGTGCGGCATTTGCGATGTCGCGCGGCGTTCCAAGGCGCCCGAGCGGAACTGCCTCTTCCATCGAGCGGATGAATGCCTCGCTGCGATGCGCCTTCATCCCCTCGGTCAGGATGTTGCCCGGCTCAACGCCGTTCACGGTGATCCCGTAGGTCGAGAACTCCAGCGCCGCAGCCTTGATGAAGCCGTTGATACCGGCCTTGCTTGCGGAATAGTGGCCGTGGCCAGGGCTCGTTACCCGCGGGCCGGTGATCGAGGAGGTAAATATCATGCGGCCGCTTCGCTTTGGCTTCATGACAGTCAATGCCGCGCGCGCCGCGAGATAGACGCTTTTGAGATTGACCGCGAGCACGCGGTCCCATTCATCGGGTTCGATATTCTCGATCAGGGTCCACGGATAGATACCGGCGTTCTGCACCAGGATATCGAGTGTGCCGAACTCCCTTGCCGCCAGCGCGACGGCCTTTTCCGCATCTTCGCGCTTCGATACATCGCCCGCGATGAAATGACCGCCGAGACGTTTCGCCGTGGCCTCTCCCGCCTCGGCCTCGACATCGGCGATCACCAGCCTCGCACCTTCTTCCACGAAACGCTCGGCAATCCCTTCGCCGATTCCGCGCGCGCCGCCTATGACCAGGGCGCTTTTTCCTTCCAGTCTTCGGCTCATGCGAGTTTCTGCCTGATTGTCAGTTTCACGGTGTCGAGCAACACGGCGGCAAGCACCAATGCGCCAAGTATCATCTGCGTATAATGCACCGGCAGCGCCATGACATTCATTGCCGTCTGGATTGACGAGAGCAAGAGCACGCCGGCATAGACGCCAGGCAATTGCCCGATGCCGCCCTTGAGGCTGACGCCGCCGATAACGACGGCCGCGAAGGCGCGGAACAACATGCCGATGCCGAGATTGGCGGTCGCGCCCGAGGTTCTGATGGCCAGCAGCCAGCCGGCCAAGCCGGCAATCGCGCCCGAGAGAATGAAGGTGATGATGATCAGGCGGTCGACCTTGATGCCGGCGCGAAACGAGGCGATCGGGTTGCCGCCGATCATGATCACGTGGCGCCCGAACGGCGTCTTCACCATGATGAATGTGAAGATCACGAAACAGAATATCGCCACCCAGGCCATCAACGGAATCCAGAGAAGCGTCTCGATGCCGATGATGCGCAGCGCGGGGGCCAGATCCTGCGCGGAACGGCCGCCGGAAATCGCGTCCACCATGCCGCGCACCCAGATGTAGGAGGCAAGCGTCACGATGAAGGCATTCATCTTGAGCTTGACGACCAGCCAGCCGTTGATACTTCCGATCACCGCTCCGACCATCAGCGCAATGCAGAGCGAGACCGGCAGCACAAGCCATTCAGGAGTTGAGCGTCAAGCCGATGCCAATGCCGCGCGAACAGAACAGGATGCCGGTGATCATTGCAGTCAGGCCGGCAACGGATTCGACCGAGAGATCCATGTTGCCGGCGATGATGACGATGGCGAGACCGATCGCCATGACGCCCACGAAAGTCGATTGCTCGATAATGTTGATGTAGATGCCGGCTTGACTGAAATTCGGGATGGTCAGCGAAAAGATCGCCAAGACAAAGATGAGAATGAACCAGACAAGATTGTCGAGCACAAACTCGATCACCGCCCTCTGTCGGGGAGATACCATTTCATAGCCTCGGGGGATGGGGTCCCGGAGCCGGCATACGGCTCCGGGACGGGTATGAGCGGTTCTTATTCGACCGGCGTGACCGGATCGGACGGCGCCTTGAGATTGCCCCAGAAGCGCGGTTCGTCGATATTGTCCTTGGTGATTGCCGCACCCGGAATCTTGATGTTCGGACCCCAGGATTCAATCGTCATTGTCGAGTTCGAGTCCGAGCACCGGATACTGGCCGGGCTTGATCTCTTTCTTGTTGACGACCTTGTCGGCAAACATGGCGATCGCCGCGGCCTGAGCGTAGAGCGGCTGCTCGACTTCGACCTGCTCCCAACCCTTGCGGATCAGGTCAAGGCCGACCGGCGCGCCGTTGGACGAGACGAGGAGCACATCGCCCGGCTTCTTGCCCTTGGCTTCAAGCGAGGCGACCGCTGCCACGGCAAGGTGAGCGGCGTGGACGAAGATCAGGTCGATGTCGGGATTGGCGACGAGCTGGTCGGCGACAATCGTCCCGGCATTGGATGCTTCCCACTGCATGGCGGGGAGAGAAATGATCTGGACGCCCGGAAACGGCTTCATCTTCTCCTCGAAGCCCTTTTGGATGTCGAGCGTATAGGGATCGGCCGGATCGCCCAGAACCTGGAGGACCTTGCCTTTCACATCGCCATTCTTCTCCTTGAGCAGGCGCTGGATTTCACCGGCCGCGACATAACCGATCTCGACCGTGCCAGCGACGGAAGTGAGGTCGGAGGGTGTCGTGGTGATCTGACGATCGAAGATCATCACCGGAATACCGGCAGCGCGCGCCTTTTCGATGGATGGAACAAGCGCGTTGAAGTCGACCGCCGCCAGGATGATGGCGCTCGGCTTGAGGTTGATCACGTCGTTCATCTGGGTCTGCTGAATGTCGGTCTTGTTGTCGGCGTTGAGGGTAACGGTCTCGTAGCCGACATCGCCCAAGAATTTCGTCAGCGCGCTGACGGACTCCGTCTGGAATTCGTCAAGTAGCGTTGGAACCATATAATAGATCTTGCCCTTGGACTCAGCCATGGCGGAAGATGCGGAAAATACCAGGGCCAGCATGGCCAGGGCGCCGCATAAAGCACTGAATAGGCGTTTCATCGTGACGTCTCCTTTTCCTTCAGGGTGAACGGCTGTTCAGCCGCGTTTCTTGGGCGAGGCCTTTGAGCGCCTCGCCGGTAATCATGCGCACGACTTCGTCGGGGCTTGTCGCCTCCGCTTTGACATTTCCAGCCACCACACCTTGGCGGATGACAACGATGCGGTCGGCGACCTGGAAGGCTTGCGCCATGATATGCGTGATGATGACGACGCCGATGCCCTGGTCGGCAATGCGGCGGACCGTATCGAGACCACGTCGCGTCTGCTCGACGCCAAGGGCAGCGAAGGGTTCGTCGAGCAGCACAAGCTTGCCGCCCCAATGAACGAAGCGGTTGAGTTCGATCGCCTGGCGTTGGCCGCCCGACAAATGCTCGACATTGGTCCTGAGCGAAGGGATGCGCGTGCCGGCATTGGCCAATGCCTTTTCGACGGCGCCATACATCGCGGCCTCCTGGAGGACCGGAATGCCGAGCCATTTCTTGACGATCTCGCGGCCCATGAAAAAATTAGCGACGACGTCGACATTGGTACACAGCGAGAGATCCTGATAGACGGTCTCGATCCCGGCTGTCTTCGCTTCGGCGGGCGAGTTAAAAATTTGCTCCGCGCCCTCGAACAGCATGCGGCCGGAACTCGGTTGCAATCCGCCGGCAATAATCTTGACGAGCGTCGATTTGCCGGCGCCATTGTCGCCGAGCAGGGCCACGACTTCGCCGCGCGCGACTTCGAGATCGACGCCGCGCAAGGCTTCGATGGCGCCGAAATTGCGCTTGATGTTCTCGAGCTTGAGCAAGGCCTCGGTCATGCGGCCGCCTCGTTCGGACGTTGCGGTGTCAACAAGGGATCATGCGCCGGCAATGCATCCTCGTCGACAAACATCGCGCCGAAACGCGGCGACAACACCCCTGATACAGCCATTGCGGCCGCGCCGCGCAGCACCGAGTCTTGGCCTTGCGACGAGAGCATCAGACGCGGTTGGCTGCGGTCGCGGCGCTCGCCCACGGAATGATGAAGCGGCTCCGCGGCGGCGATGAGCTCCCCGATGACCTTTTGCGGTGCGAGGCCGCCAAGAATGATTGTCTCCGGGTCGAACAGGTTCTCGATCGTAGCGATGGCAAGGCGAAGCAATGGCGCGGCCTCTTGCAGCCAGGCTTCGTAACCGCCATCGGCGGAACGGCGTTCGAAGGCATCGAGCGACAGATAACGCTCCAGGCATCCGCGGTTGCCGCATGGGCAAGGATCGCCATTCGCGACAAGCGGCAGATGGCCGATTTCGCCGGCATTGCCGAATGCGCCGCGCAAAGGCTGCCCCTCGTGGACCATGCAGCCGCCAAGGCCGACGCCGAAATAAAGATAGTAGAAATCCCGCAGCTCGCGCCCTGCCCCATAGAGCCGCTCGCCAATCGCGGCTGCCTCAAGGTCGACGCCCACAAAGGCCGTGAGCCCTGTCGCATCGGCCAACCGCTCGGCAATCGGAATCCCGGCCCAGCCCTCCAAAGTCGTCGGCCCGACGAAGCTCATGGAGTCGACCCCGAAAGGCCCGGGAATGGCCATTCCCACCCCCAGCATGCGGCCATTGACGCGCAATTGGCGCATCTCGCGCGTCAGTTCGGCTATGGCCGTAAAGCTTGCCTCCGGCGTTGCGGGGCGCAATTCGCGGCGTTTTTTGCCAATGACCGTCCCGGCAAGATCGATCAGCGCGGCATCGATGCTGACCGGGGTCACATGCAGACCGATGGCAAACCCACCGGCCGGATTAATGGTCAGAGCGGTTGGCGGGTAGCCACGACTTCTCGGTTGCTCCCGGGAACCAAGCACGAAGCCCTGCTGTTCAAGTTCGCGGATGATGGTCGAGACGGTCTGGACGGTCAGTCCGACGCGTTTGGCGATCTCTCCCCTCGAAATCGGCGCGTGCAGGCGAATCGTCTCCAAGACGATCCGACGATTATAGGGACGTCCGAACTCCTGGTTGGTCCCGCGCAAGCCCGCACCACGCTGTTGAGACAACAAGGCTAACGAGCCATAAGATTAAGTCAAATGGATTTCAGAAAAGGCCGAATAACGCGCCTCTCGTAAGGAACTTTTGAAATGCTCGGCAATTATATTCGGTTAGCGTCGAATTAAGGCGGCAACCCTGGGTATTATGGTCTCGATCTTTAAGCGTAACCGCCTTCTTCTTTTGGGCGGGATAATCCTATCTATCTTGCTGGCGATCCTGAGCGGCTATACGGAGTTCCGGAAGGCGAACCAGCGCGGTCGTGAAGCCCTCAACCAAGAAGCCGGGCGTATCCAGGAGCGGACATCGATTATCGACGCCAATATGCATGCCGTCGCCGCGCTCATTTCCGCAGAAGACACTTTCCAGCCTAGTCAAACAGACAATTTCTTGACGGACCTTCGCAGCTCCGGGGCGCAGACACGGTGGCTGCTGGTGCAGCGCGTCGAGGCCGTGGATGTTGCCCGGTTCGAGGCAGAGCAGCGCAACCGGGGGTATGCTGACTATACGATATTCGGGCTTACCCCTGGCGGCAGCCGGATGCCGGTCGCCGGTCGGGCTGTCTACTATCCGGTTATTTATGATTTCAGAGGCGCCAACCCCGACGCCGCAACCTCGACCCTGCTCGGTTTCGACGTTTCATCCTTCGACGCGGGCGGTGCCCTGCTTGATGGCGAGGGGATGCAAGTCTCTGCGCCCCTAGCCCCTCCTCAACATGACTTGTTCGGCAGCCAGTTCCTCTTTGCCCTCGGTGTCCCTGGGAGCCCCGCCGGAGCGGACGGCGTGATGCGCGGGTTGGTCATCAGGCCGCTTTCAGTGGTTGATTTCCTTCCGGCCGGCGGCAATCAGCATGGCCAGACTATTTCCGAAATTTCCGACATTACCGGTGGCGGCGAGCCCATATCGCTATTCGCGGCAGCCTCATCGGGCCGCGCAATCGGTGCCGATGTTTCAGTGGGCAATCGCACCTGGAGACTTGCCATCACAGGCGAGCCGATGGGAGCGCTCTTACTTGTCCCCGCAACAGTCCTCACGCTCGGCCTTTTACTGACGGCGCTGTCCCTCACTGTTTCCGAGACAACCGGCACGCGCGCCCGCACCCGCACACTCCAACTGCAAATCGACAGGCAGATCAGCGATCTGCGCCACAGCGAGGATGTCTATCGCTCGCTGTTCGACAATGCCGGCACCGCCAATTGCGAAACCGATCCCCTCACCGGGCATATCCTGAGGGTGAATGACCGAATGTGCGAGATGTTCGGGTATTCGCGCGATGAACTCGTCAAAATGTCGCTCATCGATGTGACCCACCCGAATGATCGGCAAGCCAGCATCGCCATGCTCGCGGCGATAGCCGCCGGTGGCCACGACACGCTAACCGTCGACAAGCGTTACCTGCGCAAGGACGGCAGCGCTTTCTGGGCGCTCAAGACGACGCGGCTCATCCACGATGTTGCGGGCAAACCGGCCGTTTGCACCACGGTCATTCAGGATATCTCCCAGCGCAAGGCCGACGAACAGGCCAAGGCAAGACTGCTCCGCGAGCTCGCCCATCGCGTCCGCAATACTGTTCAACTCATGGCGAGCCTTGCCGATCAGACCGCCAAGTCCGCCACCAGCGTTGAATCCTATCGCCGCAATTTTCAAAATCGCTTGCGCGCGCTCAAGGCCGCGCAGGATCTGCTGTTCGAAGCCGAATGGCGGAAAGTCGGGCTGGTGGAACTCGCGACCAGCACCCTTGCGCCATTCCAGACAGGTGGACATGCATCCTCGATCGATGTCGCGCTTCCAATGATCGACCTTCCGACGCAGCACGCCCAGACGCTGGCGATCGCATTCCATGAACTCGCAAGCAACGCCATACAGTATGGCGCCCTTTCGCGCCCCTCTGGGCGCATTTCCCTGACCGGGCTCCTCGAAAAAGGATCACCCGATGACGCCGGAGAAGGCGTCCTGGTCATGTCGTGGAAAGAAACTGCTGGCCCCGAGGTCTCCAAGCCCCATCGTCGCGGCTTCGGGCGGGTCATGCTTGAACGCGTGCTGGCTGCACAGTTTGGCGGTTCCACGGAAATCTCCTGGAACAGCGACGGCATAGAATTCAAGGCCCGCCTGCCTTTGACGGACCTTGATTTGAGACTTTTCGGCAGTTGATCCGCTGGATGCGAGCTAGCTAAATTGAATAGTAAATGACCTGCTGCGTCGCTTCTTTCTTCAGCGCAAAAGGCCAGGTTCCGTCGGGAGAGGTCTTCATGACAATCGTCTCGTTGGCTGGCTTTTGATCAACAACCGGCTTGAGACCGGCAAAAACTGGACCTGCAACCATAAGCGTTGCCGACAGTGCGACAGTGGCTAAAACTCGCATTTCACGCCTCCCCGCAAATTGGAATTACATAAGATATTCAAGGGGATAACGTTGAAGGTCCGATTTGGTTCCGTTATTGGTCAGAGATCGCCTGAATTGGTTTTGGCAAGCGCATCAATGGCTTTGCGCACATCTTCAATGCGAGACGGCTCGCCGCCAGCCATGTTTTCGCCGGTCGCAGTCTGCAGGAGCCTCGCTTCCTGTTCCCAGCTTTCGAGAATGGCCCGCTTATCCGCAACCGTCAGGCCCGGGGTGCGGACCACATCCATCGGCGCGTTGAACATCTTGGTGGGGTTGGCAACGGCTTCCTTTACTCTGGCGCCGGCGCTCTCGTGCATGCTCATCATGATGTCTCCCACTTAGCTGCAATTGGAATTGCAGACCCGATAGCGGCCTGTAAAATATCCAACGCCAGGGGACATGGCTCGGTTCCGGGAGCCTACGGACTCATCAAATGAGCGGACGCGGCGTATCGTCCTGCTCGTCCGTCCAATGGGCGATCTCTCGCAAGGCTTTCACATCCTGGAATTCAATGCGTCGATTCTTCCATCTGATCAGCTTTGACTGATAGAGGCGTTTCAACGTTTTGTTGGTGTGAACGACGGACATGCCCAGCGCGTCGGCAAGGTGATATTGTGTGATCGGGGGCGAAAAACCCTGGCGGTCGGCCAATCCGACAAAGAACGCCCGGTGATGGAGATGGAGCAGGAGATAGGACATTCGCTCCAGCGCGGTGCGCCTGCCGATGCTGAGCAAATGCCGATCGAGCATTTGCTCTTCGAGGGCAGCGAGCCAGGTAATATCGTAGGCAAGGCCAGGGTGGTTTTGATAGAGGTTCCAGAGTTCTTCCCGCTGGAAGACACAAAGCAGCATGCTGGTCAGCGCTTCAATCGAGTGCTTCATCTCGCGCGCAACCGACGCCTGGAGACCGATCAGGTCGCCAGGCAATATGAAATTGAGGATCTGACGCCGCCCGTCCGGCAGCAGGGTATAGCGAAAGCCCCAACCCGACAAAACTGTATACAGATGCGCGCTGGAAGCCCCCTCTTGAAGGATCATCGCGCGTGGTTCGACCGACAATTCCCCTTTCTTGAACGCCGCGACGAAGACCAACTCCTCCTTGGTGAAAGGACGGAAGGCTTCGAGCCGTCTTAAGGGGCAATTTTCGCAGGGAACCTGGCGGGTTTCCGGCGATGGCAGGTGCTGGCGCGGCATAGCTGATAATCGCTCAGTCCACTGCGACTATGTCAAAGTTAAATGCATATTATCGCCAAAGTCCCCATGTCCGTTTCAACAGAAGATGGAGCCGACATTATGAGCCTTTTGGGCGGCAAGCGAATCTTACTTGTAGAGCATCAACCACTCGTTGCAGCTGACATCGAGGATTGCCTTCTAGAAGCGGGCGTGGCGGAAGTCTCGGTCATCAGCAAGCCTGCACAGATTTTGGATTTGCAGGGTTTCGATGCGATGATCATCAATGCCACCGAACATCGCGAGCTGGCTCGCGACGCCATTAAAAAAACCAGTGGAGCGGAAATTCCACTGGTCGTACTTCACGACGAGATTGTGCGGGCGCGCGAAGTATTTCCCACTGCCACCGTCGTTGAAATTCCTTTCGATGCGGAAGCGGTCCGAGCGGCCCTTGTGCAAGCATTGAAGCAGCGAGCGTCTATCTCCGGGTGATCAGGCCTACTGTAAGCCCTAGCCCCATCGCAATGAGAAGCGCAGTAACAGGATTGCGAACGATCTGAGCCTCAATCCTTCCTGCTGCGGCATTTGCCGAATTGGCAGCATAGCTGCCGGCCGCATTCAATGCTTCGCCACTCGCGTGTGCGGCTTCCTGAACGATCTGTTCGCCCAAGCTCGCGGCTTCACGCGACGTCCGCTTGACGCGTTTAGTGAATTCGCCGCGCATCTCGGCTGTATCCTCAGCGAGATCGCCCAAGGTCTTTGTGAGAGCGTCGATCTGCGCCCTGATTTCCTTTACGCTTTCGCCAAGATCCTGACTGCTCGAATTCGACGCCATCGCATTCTCCCAATTTAGCCGATGTTGCAAAACGAAACGTGACGGGAAACGTTCCGAAGATTTAGCCTCGCGCTGCCGCCGAACTTCTCACAATTGCGTCCA
Source organism: uncultured Alphaproteobacteria bacterium (assembly GCA_963805405.1). Classification (GTDB taxonomy): domain Bacteria; phylum Pseudomonadota; class Alphaproteobacteria; order Rhizobiales; family Aestuariivirgaceae; genus JAEUMG01. Next base: position 150,458 of record CAWDUC010000011.1, read on the forward strand.
CTTGAGCGTCGGGCCCGTATTCGCTCTCGCCCTCGACCTCAAGCAGTTCGGCAAGCTTGCGCCGCGCGCGATTGACCCTGCTCTTGATCGTGCCGACGGCGACGCCGCAGATCTCGGCGGTCTCTTCGTAGGACAAACCGGTAGCGCCGACGAGCAGCAAGGCCTCGCGCTGGTCGGCAGGAAGTTTCGTTAGCGCGATTCGCATGTCGGCTAGATCGAGGTGGCCCTGTTGTTCGGCATGGACGGCGAGCTGGCTGGAGAAGTTGCCATCCACATCCTCGACCTCGCGGCCCTTCTTGCGCATCTGAGAGTAAAATTCATTGCGGAGTATGGCGTAAAGCCAAGCCTTGAGATTGGTCCCAGGGGTGAAACTCTCCTGATGCTTCCAAGCCTTGGTCAAGGTCTCCTGAACGAGATCGTCGGCGCGGTCGCGCTTGCCCGACAGCGAAATGGCGAAAGCGCGCAGGCTAGGAATAGTATTCAACAAGTCGTCGTGAAATGACAATGGCTTGCTCCGTATGGATGCCAATTATCTTATTGAAATATATCACTTTTTATCTTCAAGCTGCTTCAGCAGCTCGACGAAGCGATCAGGAACCGGCTCTCTTGCGACCTCATCATAAAGGGCACGCAATTTTGCACCGATCGCGCGATCCGTGACGGTTTCCTGTTCCTGCTTCGGCTGCATTCTACTTATTCCACCAGATCCGCCCGATGAGGGATTCTTTGCCATCCGTGTCACCAAATGTAGTAAAAAACCGCGACCGGGCCGCGGTTTAGCATGAGAAAGTGAAGCCGACCGAAAAAGTTCCGGCCATCGAAAAGTTTTTTGGAACCGATCTTCGGCGACATCGTTCTGGAATTTGATACGCAGACCTGCGGGTCGTCCGGCACAGACCGGTTGGAGGAGAATTAACCATGAGTTTAGCGACGGCGATCAGGCCGCATCTGCCCTATCTGCGGCGCTTTTCCCGCGCCTTGACCGGGGGACAGCAGAGCGGTGACGCTTATGTTGCAATGCTGTTGGAGACCCTGGTCGCAGATCCCAATACATTGCCAGGCGACAAACCCGTCAAAGTCGCACTGTACGGGCTGCTCTGTAAGCTATGGGGATCTTTAAAAGTTAACCAACGCGCCGATGCGCACGGTCCCCGTTGGGAGGCAACTGCGCAGAGCCGCTTGGCCGCCATTCCGCCCCGCCCTCGTCAGGCCTTCCTGTTGACCAGCGTCGAAGGCTTCTCACTCGAAGAAACCGCCGAAATTCTCGAGACTGATGCAGCAGGGGTGGGCGAACTGCTCGAAGAGGCAAGCCGCGAAATCGGACAAATGATTGCCGCGGACGTGTTGGTGATCGAAGATGAACCGCTCATCGCCATGGATATCGAGGATATCGTGACTGGACTTGGCCACCGCTTATGCGGCATTGCGCGCACGCGCGAGCAGGCGGTTCAAATCGCCATGCGCAATCGCCCGGGACTCGTTCTCGCCGATATCCAGCTTGCCGACGGCAGCTCGGGGATCGATGCCGTCAACGACATGCTTCGCCAGTTCGAAGTCCCGGTTATTTTCATCACAGCCTATCCTGAGAGGCTGTTGACGGGTGAACGACCCGAGCCGGCGTTTCTCATTACCAAGCCATTCCTTCCGGAGATGGTAAAAGCGATGATCAGCCAAGCTCTATTCTTCGACTTGAAATCCGCGCCGCGCCTGGAGCGAGCGGCAAACGGCTGACAGGGGCCAGAGACAGACAAAAGGAAACCCGCCTTCCGAGGAAGGCGGGTTTTTTGTTATACGACGTTAAATAGATAAAGCAGAATGATGATAGGGATCGGAATGCCGACCAGCCAAAGTAAGACGCCGCGCATTGATGTCTCCGCTTGCTACATTGATCGGCTTATGAACGGAATTGCGGCAATTCGGTTCCACGCCGGCAAGCGGCGTTGGCCTACCAACTCTTGCTGCGGTATACTTCCCGGCCGCTCAGCAAGGTGAGAAGCACTTTCGTATCGCCGATATCGTAAGGGTCGATTGCGAAAAGATCGCGGTCGAGCACGATCAGATCGCCAAACTTTCCGACCGCCAATGAGCCCGTATCCTCACTGCGCCAAGCCGCGGCAGCAGCATTGACAGTATAGCCGCGAATACATTCGGCTAGTCCGATCCGCTCCTCGGGAATGAAGGCCGCATGATCCTTCTCCTTGCCCGGCGGCTGGCGGGTGATCGCAGTTTCGATGATCTGGAACGGATTGAGCGTCGACACGCCCCAGTCGCTGCTCAAGGTGAACGGCGCGCCGGCATCGATCAACGACTTGAAGGCGTAGATCCAGCGCGTACGCTCGGGGCCTACCATGGGGATCGTGACGTCCGTGACCGAGGGCTCACTCCGCGCCCAAAGCGGCTGCATGTTCGCGACAATGCCCAATTCGCGGAAGCGCGGAATATCGGCCGGATCGAGCGATTGCACATGCGCCAGCTGATGCAGGCTCGGCCAGGCGCCATTGATGTCGCGCGCCGCTTCGAGCGCATCGAGGCCCGCGCGCGCCGCCTTATCGCCGATGACATGAGCATGGATCTGAAAGCGCGCGGCATCGAAGCGGATGAAGAGATCGCGCAGGTGATTCTCGCCGAACATCACGGGCGCGTTGCCGCCGATCTTGTCCGAGTAATCCGAGAGCATCGCGGCGGTGCGATTCTCGAATATGCCATCGAGAAAGAACTTCGCCGAATGCACGCGCAGCATCGGCGAATGATACATGCGCCGCAGTTCCTCTACGCGTGCCAGCGCGCCGTCAGTCGTTTCATCGGGATCGACGCGGGCCGTCGCGCAGATGCGCACCGTGAGTTCGCCGGCCTTTTCAAGCGCATGATAGACGCGCATATGACGAGCGTTCACGGAGGCATCGAGCACGCCGGTGATGCCGTTTTCATTGCAGTGCCGCTGCCCCCAGCGCACGCCCTTGGCATAATCCTCATCGCTCGGAACCGGCATCTTGCTGCGCGCCCAGTCGATCGCATCCTCATAGAGCATGCCGGTCGGCTTGCCCTTGGCATCGCGCACGAAATGGCCGTTCGGCGGATCGGCAACCGTCTCGTCGAGGCCCAGCAGCTCACAGGCCTTCGTGTTGATGACGGCGCTGTGGTAGTTCGAATCGAAGAAGAAAGCCGGCCGGTCGGGAACGACGGCATCGAGCGTGGCGCGATCGAGATTCTGCTCCCCGAAGATGCCGGCATACCAGCCGCCGCCATTGATCCAGGCGCGCTCGGGATGGGCCTTTGCGAAATCACCGATGAGCCTCTGCAATTCAGGAATCGTCTGCGCGGCGTCGAGCTTGATGTTGAGAGCAAATTGCAGGCCGCTATCCTGCAAATGCAGATGCGTGTCCTGAAAGCCCGGAAAGACGACGCGACCGCCGGCATCGACGATGCGCGTAGCGGGCCCCGCCAAAATGGAAATCTCCTGGTCGTCGCCCAATGCCGAGACGCGCCCGCCGGTGACCGCGAGCGCACGCACGCGCGGCAACAACGGATCCATGGTGTGGATGTCGGCATTGACGAGGATGAGTTCTGGAGAATGCGACATGGTCGATCAACCCTGCGGCGACTTGGGCGCGATGACGCCCTTCTTGAAGACGAAGCAGCCATAAAAACGCGTCTCTCCTGTCGCGATGACGCAATAGGCTTTCTTCGCCAGGTCGTAAAATGCGTAGCGCTCAACCGAGCCCATCGGCCATGCACGGCCTTCGGCCTTGTCGATCTCGACCTGCACTTCCTGCTGCACGACAGGTACTTCACTGGGCTTGCCGACGACCTCCATGCGGCGGGCGGGATGCTCGACGAAACTGTCGAGCGGCATGACCGACAGCACGGCGCGCGCGACGTGCGGTGCATTCACGCCGTCAATGCGCAGCAATTTCCCCATCACGGTCTGGCGGGCAACGGAATCAGCCGGAAAATTCGTGTCACACAATACGACATCGTCACCATGGCCCATGGCACGGAGAGCCCACAGCACATCGGCATTAAGGAGATGATCGATCGACTTGAGCACGCCTGCCTCCAAAAAAGGCCGCGCTGGGCGGCCATGTTCATCGCCCATAAATCTGGACCATTGCTTTCGCCGATGCAATGGCCGCGGCCTTGGACTAGAAAGGCGCGGATCACGCGCCCCCAGGAAGCCAGCAATGCCGGAATCGCCATTCGAGATCCAAACGCGCCGACACGGCGCCATCGCGATCATCATCATCGACAATCCGCCGGTCAATGCGATGAGTCCCGGTGTGCCGGGCGGCATCATGGCGGCGCTGGAAGCCGCAAATCGCGACACGGGAGTTGGGGCAATCGTTCTCATGGGCGGCGGACGCGGCATGATTGCGGGAGCCGATATTCGCTTTCAGGGCAAGCCCTGGCCCAAGGGTGAGAAGCGGCTCGTCGACCTCGTCGATGCGCTTGATGGAAATCCCAAGCCGGTGGTTGCAGCGCTTGGCGGCGCCGTCCTCGGCGGCGGTCTCGAGATTGCACAAGCGTGCAACTATCGCGTCGTCGGACCACAAGCGAGCCTCGGGCAGCCGGAAGTGAAACTCGGGATTCCGCCGGGGGCCGGCGGCACGCAGCGCCTGCCGCGTCTCGTCGGGCTTCAAGCCGCAAGCGAGATGATTCTTTCCGGCCGCCCTGTCGGAGCTGCGGAGGCGGTGAAGATCGGCCTTGCCGACAAGCTGATCGAAGGGAATTTGCTGGAGCGGGCGGTAGCATTTGCAAACGAGGTCACGGAAAGGACGCAGCATCCGCGCGCGGGTGAGCGTACTGTCGGACTTCCGGCGCCCGATTACTTCGCGAAGCTGAAAGAGGACACGGCAAAGAAGGCGCGCGGCCAGAACGTAGCTTTTGCCGCAATCGAATGTCTTGAAGCGGCGGTGAACCTGCCATTCGCGGAAGGATTGAAGCGCGAGCGCGAGATCTTCGAGCTTTGCGCCGTGTCATCGGAAGCGCGTGCATTGCGGCACGTGTTCTTTGCCGAGAAGGCGGCATCGAAGATCGACGGGCTGCCGGACGGAGCCAGGCCGAAATCAGTGACGCGTGTTGGTGTCATCGGCGCGGGAACAATGGGGCGCGGCATCACCATAGCGCTTCTCGATCATGGTTTCGAAGTATTGCTTGCCGAGCGTAACGCCGACGCGCTGGCTGCTGGCATAGCGCGCATAAAGCAGCATTATGAAGCGGCCCAGGAAAAAGGCCGCGTCTCGGTTTCCGAGAAGGATCAAAGGCTCGGAAGGCTTCATCCTGCCGCGGCATTCGATCGGCTTTCGGCTGCCGATCTCATCATCGAGGCGGCTTTCGAGGAGATCGACGTCAAACGCGGAATCTTCGCCGAGCTTGAAAGGATCGCGGGGCCGGATACCATCCTCGCCACGAATACATCCTATCTCGATGTGAACCGGATTGCCGCGGCCGCGCCGGAACGGCGCGACAGTGTACTGGGCATGCATTTTTTCAGCCCTGCCAACATCATGCGGTTACTGGAGATCGTGCGTGCCGATCGATCTTCGCCGGAGGCACTGCTCACAGCGCTCGATGTCGGCAAGCGGCTCGGCAAGACGGCGGTCGTCGCCGGTGTGTGCCACGGCTTCATCGGCAACCGGATGTTCGAATGCTATGTGCGGGAAGCCAACTTCCTGGTCGAGGAAGGCGCCACGCCCGAACAGGTCGACAAGGTGCTGACCCAGTTCGGCATGGCGATGGGGCCTTTCGCGGTGTGCGATCTCGCCGGCCTCGATATCGGCTGGGCGCGGCGCAAAGCCTTGGCGCCTAATCGCAATCTCAGCGAACGCTATTCGACGCTTGCCGATCGGTTGTGCGAGCGCGGCTGGTTCGGCCAGAAGACCAACAAGGGCTTCTATGTCTATGAAGCAGGCCAGCGGAAGCCATTGCCCAATCCCGACCTCAACGAACTCATATCCGTCGCGGCGGGCGAGTCAGCGCATAACGCGTTGCAAAATTCACCGATGACGAGATTCTCGGCGCGCTGTCTCTACGCGCTCGTCAATGAGGGCGCGCGCATCATCGAGGAGAAGATCGCGCAGCGCGCGTCTGACCTCGATGTCGTATGGATTCACGGTTACGGCTTTCCGCGCCATCGCGGCGGCCCGATGTTCTGGGCTAGCGAAGTCGGGCTCCACAAGATCCTGGCGAGGATCGAGGAATTCGACAGAACGCATGACTTCTGGGAGCCGGCTCCGCTGCTGAAGCGGCTGGCCAAGAACGGTCAGAGCTTCAGTGCGCTTTAGGGCATTCTGCTACATGCCCCAGCGCAAGCCGGCGGTGTGCACCGGCGCATCCCAGTGCTTCACCAGCGCATCATCGAGCATCGTGACGGTAACCGAGCAACCCGCCATGTCGAGCGATGTCACATAGGAACCGACCAGGGAGCGCGCCACCTTGACCCCGCGCTTTTCGAGCAGCAACTCGCGCGGCGTTATAGACGAGATAAAGTTCCATCGACGGCGTGCCGCCGAAGCCATTGACGAAGAGCAGGCACGATCCATCCTTGGTGTCGGAGAGATCGCCAATAATCGCCGTCACCATCTCGTCGACAATGGCATTCGCCGACGCCAGTTTCACACGTCGGCGTCCGGGCTCACCATGAATGCCGACACCCATCTCCATCTCATCGTCGCCAATCGCAAAGGTCGGCTTGCCCGCGGCGGGTACCGTACAGCTTGTGAGCGCCACGCCCATGGAACGCGTCTGCCGGTTGACCTTGTCGCCCAGCTGCTTCAGCGCAGCGAGATCACCGCCCTGCTCTGCCGCGGCGCCGACGATCTTCTCGACGACAAGCGTGCCGGCCACGCCGCGGCGGCCGGTGGTGTAAGAGCGAATTCTCGACAGCGACATCGTCATCGGTCAGGACCGTCTGAATCTCGCGCACGCTCATTTCGCGCGCCATGTCGAAATTCATCACGTCGCCTTCGTAGTTCTTGACGATGAAGAGAATGCCGGCGCCGCCATCGACAGCCTCCGCCGCATCAACCATCTGATCGGGAGTCGGGCGATGTGAAAACCTGGCCCGGACAAGCGGCATCGAGCATGCCATGACCCACGAAGCCCGCATGCAGGGGCTCGTGCCCGGAACCGCCGCCCGATACGAGGGCGACTTTGCCGGGCTTGAGCTTTGCACGGCGGACGAATTTCCGATCCTCGCCAAGCACGACGATGTCGGAATGCGCGGCGGCGAAACCATCAAGGCTCTCGCTCAAAACATTGCCGACGTCATTGATCAGTTTCTTCATGGCCGTTTCCTCTTGGGGTTGCCGCTGCCGATGATCCCGGCAATATCGCGCACGAATACATCCATCGCCGCCTGCAGGCGCATGTTCTTGTCGGGATCACCCAAATCCGGAAGATAGACGGTATGCGCCTTGGTCTTGTGCGCATCATGAACAAGCGCCGGCCTGTTAGGATGCGCGCGCGTATAGGCTTCGATGAAGCAGCCGCCTTTCCTCCGCAGAGAAATGGCAGATCTCGAATACCGCGTCGAGATGACGGGCTGGTATCGGCGTCAGGTAATTGGGATTGGTGATCTGCGAGATGAAGCTTCGATTCTTGCCAAGCGCGGCGGCGAGCCTCTGCCGTGTGCCGGACGGGCGCCGGTCGATCACATCGGCCAAGAGTCGCTTGTAGACAGCGACGGCTTCCGCACCCTGTTCGTCAAGCTTGGGTTCAAGGGGCGCCATGCGTCACGCACTCCACGCGCAGATCTCCGCTATCGCCGCCTTGACGCGGGCAAGGCCGGCCGGCGCCACCGACAAGAGACCGCAAACCGGCTCGCAGCAGCGCGCCGATATGCGCGGGATCGCTTGCCATGTCGCCGCACAGGCTGACCGGAATTCCATTTTCGCGGCCGAAGCGGGCAACGCGCGTGATGAGGCGGATGACGGCGGGATGACCCGGATCGTTCAATGCCGCCGACCGCGGATGAATCGCGCGAAGACGCTGTCACATATTGCGTCAGGTCGTTGGAGCCGATCGAGAAGAAGGCGGCACTCGCAAACATTTCCGGCACGATCGCCACCGCAGGGACTTCGACCATGATGCCGAGTGGTGGCATGGCACAGGCAATGCCTTCATCGTTCAGGGAATCCGACGGCAGCGACGAATTCCTGGCCCGCCTCGGCCAATTCCACCGGGATCGTCACCATCGGCAGCATGACTTTGAGCTTGCCATAAGGCGCAGCGCGCGCCAGGGCACGAAGCTGCGTGCGGAAAACGTCGCGGCGCGCCAGCGTCAGTCGAATGCCGCGCAGGCCGAGAAAGGGATTGGCTTCATTTTCAGGGGTGAGGCCCCTGATCGGCTTGTCGCCGCCGATGTCGAGGGTCCTGATAGTGACCGGCTTTCCCTTCGCCCATTCGAGAAAACGCCTGTAGGCGGCGAATTGTTCGTCCTCGCCCGGCAAGGGCGCGCCGTCCCGAAACAGGAATTCGGTGCGCATGAGGCCAATGCCGTCGCAAGTCTCGATGTCGATGTGATCGAGTTCATCGACGCCCGCGACATTGACCAGAACTTCGATCTTCACGCCATCGGCGGTGACTGCGGGGCGATGCAGGAACTCACCTTCCCGCATCTGTTCGATCGCGAGGCTCGCCGCCCTGACCTTCCACATTTCCGCCGTGGCGCGCTCGGGGCTTAAAATCAGGATGCCGCTTTCGCCGTCGACGATCGCATCTTCGTGGCCATTAAGTTCGAATTTTCCAAGCCCGACGACCATCGGCACGCCGCGCGCGCGGGCCAGCATGGCAACATGGCTCGAAGCACTTCCGGAGGTGAGCGCAATCGCCCCGCCATGACTCCAATCCGTTTCAAGAAAGAGCGTTGGTGGTACATCTTCGCCGGCCAGGATCATTCCGCCCGATCCAGACTGACCGGCGCTTCCTGACAAGTGTTTCAGCACGCGGTCGCGCAAATCGCGAAGATCCGCCGCGCGAGCCTTGAAATACTCGTCCTCGGAGGCTTCATATCCGGCAATCTCGGCCGCCAGTGCGGCTGACCACGCCTCGTCGGCGGCGGCACCGGATTCAATGGCGGCAAGGGCCGGCGTCTTGAGCGCGTCATCCTCAAGCATGGCGATCTGGAAGGCGAGCATGTCCGCCGCATCGCCGCCGATCTTCTCAGCAAGAGCGGCGAGTTCGGCAATCGCATCGGCAATGGCGATGTCGAGCGCTTCACGCTCGCCAACGGCCGATCCCGAATGCACGCGTGCAGCAGATTCGCGCACGATGCGAACGAGCGGCCCGGCGAAAATGCCGCGCGAGGCCGGCTTGCCCTTGATTTCAGCCGGTGACCGCATTGGCGTGATCATCATCGAAATCATGTTCGATCAACGCAAGCAGCGCCGCGACGGCGTTGCGCGCATCCGTACCCCTCGCGCGCACATGCACAATCGTGTTGCGCTTCGCCTTCATGGCCATGACCTTGACGATGCTCTTGGCATCGATCCATGGGCCTTCGGACGCCGCGGCGATCTCGATGTCGGAAGCATAGCCCTTGGCGAGCTTGGTGAGCTTGACAGACGGGCGCGCGTGAAGGCCCACATCGTGGGTCATCAGAATTGATCCTGCCTGCCATTCGGTCATTGCTTCAATCCTATTGCGGCGACAGCTCTTCAGCCGTGCGGCGTACATCCTCGAGCGTCGCACCGCCCCAGGCCTCGGTAGCCGCCATCACGGCGCCTTCAACGATCGGCGCATTGCAGATGACAACCTTGCCCTGCCGCTCGGGCGGCAGCATCTCGATCGCCATTTCGCTGTTGGTTTCGGCACCGCCCAGATCGACCAGTATGGCAACTCCCCGCTCCGACCAGGCTTCGTCGATCGCCTTCATGATCTTTTCGACGCTGGTTCCAAGGCCGCCTTCGGGATTGCCGCCGCAGAAGCCAAGCGGCACGTCATTGCCGACCATCTGGCGCACCATATCGGCAGCGCCGCGTGCCACGTCGGGCGAATGGGAGACGATCACGATGCCGACCTTGTCGTTCATGACTTGCCCTCCAGCACATCACAGACCGCCTCGATAATAAGCTGGCTCGACCGCGACCCCGGATCCATATGGCCAATCGAGCGATCGCCCAGGAAGGAGGCGCGGCCACGAATGGCTTTCATCGGCACGGTCTTTTCGGCGGATTCCTTGGCGACACTACGCAAGTCGTCATAGCTGACCGGCGACTGGTTCAAGCGATCGGTGATCGGCCCGAGCACATCGAGCATCGTCTTGTTGCCGAAATCCGCCTTGCCGCGCTGCTTCAAGGCTTCGACTGACGCCTTCATGGCGCGCGCGAGCTCGGGCAAACGCGGTTCGGCTGGCAGTTCCTTGCCGAGCGTCATGAAAAGCGTCCCGTAAAGCGGCCCGGATGCGCCACCGACTTTCATGACCAGGGCCATGCCGATCGCCCGCAAGGCGTCTGGCAATGGCTTTGCCAGCAATTGCCGCCTTGTCAGCCAGCACCGCTTCGAAGCCGCGCTTCATATTGAGCCCGTGATCGGCATCGCCGATCGCCGAATCAAGTTCGGTCAATTCCTGCGCGTGCGCGAAAATGCGCGCCGAAACGGTGTCGATCAATTTGGCGACATCGACGCTCATGCCTTGGCCCAGCCTTTGCGGATCTGTTTGATCCCATCGCGATAGACGCTTTCCGGGCTCGGGAAGAAGTCGCGCCAGACGCGCGTCGCAGCGGCGATGGCCGGCAGCGAGCGGCCGAAGGCCTCGATGGTCAGCCAGCCGTCATACTTCGCCTTCTTCAGGGCCTTGTAGGTCGCGTCCCACGGCACATGGCCCTTGCCGGGCGTGCCGCGGTTATTTTCGGAAATATGCACATGCGTCATATGGCGACGGATCGTGCCGATCGCCGCCACGGGATCGCCTTCTTCGATATTGGCATGGAAAGTATCATACATGCCGGTGATCGCCGGATGATCAACCTCGTCCAGGTATTCTGCCAATTGTCCCATGGTTGTGAGGAAGTAGCATTCGAAGCGGTTGAGAGCTTCGACCGCGATGCGCACGTTCTTCTTCGCAGCATAGTCGCCGGCCTTGCGGTGAAAAGCGATGCCGCGCTTGCGTTCCTGCGCAGTCGGGCCGTGGCCGGAGAAATAGCCGATGGTCGAATGAACGGGGCCTGCGATGATCGGCGCGCCAAGCGCGGCGCTGCAGTCGATAGCCCATTTGGCGTGGGCGAGCCCAGCATCGCGTGCAACCTTGTCGGCGCTCAACGGATTCTTGTCGACGCTCGGAATGATGGTGACAACCGTGCGTTCGAGGCCGATCTCGTCCAGCATGGCGCCGAGCGCTGCATAGTGGTCCGGATCGCCCTCGAACATCGGGATCTCGACGCCGTCATAGCCGGTCTTCTTGAGGTCGACCAGCAACGGGCGGTGCTTTGCCGTCACATGCGGCGTCCACAGGAGGAGGTTGAAACCAATCTTCATCGTCTATGACCTGAGCCGTGAGCCATTCTTATCGAAATAGAGGGGATTCCTGAGCGTCATCGCGACGCGATCCCCTGCCACAAGATCGGAGTCGGGATCAACCAATGTCGTCACTTCATGAGGCCCTAATTTCACGTGCAGGCGAATCTGGTCGCCCAGATGTTCAATCCATTCGACCATGCCCTCGCCGGAACTGCTTTTCGAGAGATCGAGATGTTCCGTCCGCGCTCCCACGGTGACTGCACCTTTCGGGATGCGGCCGTTGGGAAGAGCGCCGGCCGGCAGGAGATTGATCTGCGGCTGGCCTAGGCGCTGCGCGACATAGGCCGAGTTCGGATCCTCGAACATTTCGCGCGGCGTGCCGATCTGGAGCAGCTTTCCGCCGTCGATCACGCCGATGCGGTTGGCCATCGTCATGGCCTCGATCTGGTCATGCGTCACATAGAGGATCGTCGCACCGAGTTCCTGCTGGATGCGCTTGAGTTCCAGGCGCAACTCGCCGCGCAATTTGGCGTCCAGCGACGACAATGGCTCATCCATCAGATAGATCGACGGCTGGCGCACCAATGCGCGCCCAATAGCGACGCGCTGCATCTCGCCGCCCGAAAGCTGCGTCGACTTGTTCTTGAGCTTGTGCTGGATGCGCAACATCTCGGCGACGCCATTAACGCGGGCGTCGATCTCGCTGGCAGGCAAGCGGCGGATCGGGCTTCGGAGCGGAAAGGCCAGATTCTCGTAGACGCTTAAATGCGGGTAGAGGGAATATTGCTGGAATACGAAAGTGACATCGCGGGCGGCAGGTTCGACCTGGGAGACATTTTCGCCACCAATAAAGACTTCGCCCGTATCCGGCTTTTCGAGCCCGGCAACCAGGCGCAATGTCGTCGTCTTGCCGGCACCGGTCGGCCCCAGCAATACGACGAACTCGCCATCGGCAATATCGAGCGACAGATGATCGACCGCGGCCGTGGTGCCGAAGCGCTTGGTGATCTTGCGCAACGAAATATCAGCCATGCCGGCGCTCCTCATAGAGCGCGGTGCGGATTGCCCGCCCTGTAGCGGTGTCGAACAAGGACACGCGTTCGCCCGCAAGCGTGAGGCCGACCGTCTCGCCGGGCCTGACCCCAATATGCGACGGCAGCCGCGCCTTGACATGCCCCTGCGCGGTCGCAACCGTGACGATTTGCGTCGTGCCCAGATATTCGGTGCCGAAGACTTCGCCGCGAAACTTCGATAAATCAGCGAAGCGGATGTGTTCGGGCCGCACCCCCAATGTCAATTTCTCGCCGGGCGCATCCTCGCGCGCTTCAGGGATAGAGATCGGCGCACCCTGAACCTCGATCGCCTTCGCGCCCTTGGCGACACGGCCATTGACGGAGAGCAGGTTCATGGCCGGCGAGCCGATGAAGCTTGCGACGAAAATAGTCGCGGGCCGATCGTAAATGTCGCGCGGCGGCGCCAACTGCTCGACCACACCGTGATTCATCACCGCGATATGATCGGCCATGGACATGGCTTCGAGCTGATCATGGGTGACATAGACGGTGGTGGCCGAAATGCGGTTATGCAATTGCCGCAGTTCCTCGCACATCAGGTCGCGGAACTCGGTGTCGAGCGTGCCCAATGGCTCGTCCATCAGGAAGGCCAAGGGCCGGCGGACGATGGCCCGGCCCAATGCGCAACTCGCTGGCGATCTCCTCCCGCCAGTCCGGATACGGACTTGTCGAGCAGATGGTCGATGCGCAAGAGCTTCGCCGTCTCTTCGACACGCTTGCGGGTTTCCGATCCGGGGACTCCCTGGCACAGAAGCGGAAAGCCGATATTGCGCCTGACATTCATATGCGGGTAGAGGGCGAAGAGCTGGAAGACGAAGGCGATGTCGCGTTCGGAAGCGCGCTTGAAGGCGACATCCTCTCCGCCGAGGAAGATCTTGCCCGACGTCGGCAGTTCGAGGCCGGCGATCATCCGCAAGGTCGTCGTCTTGCCGCAGCCCGAAGGACCAAGAAGGCAGAAAAACGATCCATCCGGAATGGTGAAGGAGGAATCCTTGACCGCGACGAAATCGCCGAAGGCTTTTTTGAGATTTTCGACCCGGATTTCAGCCATGGCTCACTCCGGGAACTTCGAAACGATCATGAACATCGCCGTGCCGGCGAGCATCGTCACGAATGAATATGTGTAGAGCACCATCGAAACCGGCTGCAGCAGCATTATGACGCCAATGCCGATGACTAGGGACGCTAGGTTTTCCCATGCGCCGCGCCGGAACCGGATAATACCGTTGATCGTCTCACTGATGAATTTGGCGATCATTTGCGCACTGCGCCGAAGGTGATGCCGCGCAAGAGGTGCTTGCGGAGCAGCACGGTGAAGACGAGTATCGGGATCAGAAACAAGGTCGTGCCAGCGCCGACGGCCGGCCAGTCCATGCCACCCTCGCCGATGATCGTCGGGATGAAAGGCGGTGCCGTCTGAGCGGCACCTGAAGTCAGCAGTACCGCGAAAGCATATTCATTCCAGGCGAAGATCAGGCAGAAGATGGCGGTCGCAGCGATGCCGGTCGCGGCTTGCGGCAGCACGACCTTGAAGAAGGCATGGAGGCGGGTATAGCCGTCGATCATCGCGGCTTCTTCGTATTCCTTGGGGATTTCGTCGATGAAGCCCTTGAGCAGCCATACGGCAAGCGACACGTTCACGGCCGTGTAGAGCAGTATCATGCCCATCCACGTGTCGGAGAGCCCGAGCTGCCGATACATGAGATAGATCGGAATGGCGACAGCTATTGGCGGCATCATGCGTGTCGAGAGGATGAAGAAGAGCAGATCGTCCTTCAGCGGCACCTTGAAGCGGGAGAAGCCATAGGCCGCGAGCACGCCCAGAACGACCGCGCAGAATGTCGATCCGAAAGCGATGACCAGTGAATTGATGAAGCGCGGCGCATAATTGGACGCCCCCGCGATCACCATGTCGCGCTCGCGCGTGATGCGATCGCACACCGACTTCGGCGCTCCAAGGCCCAGAATATACTCGGGCGTCTGCCGGGTGCGCGTGGTGAACAGATTGCAATAGCCCTCGAGCGAGGGACCGAAGACGAGCTTCGGCGGATAGGAGATCGAATCGGGCGGCGTCTTCCAGCCGGTGGCAAAGATCCAGAATAACGGAATCATCGACACCAAAGCGTAGACGATGACGATAGCTCCGGCGATCCGCTTCGATCTGGAGGACGGCTCGACGACCGAGTGGGCGGTGGCGAGAGCAATACTCATCTCTGCTTCACCCGGTTAAGCGCCTTTACGTAGATATTGGCCAGTCCGAAGACCGCGACGAAAAGAATGATCGCGAAAGCCGAGGAATAGCCCGTGCGCCATTTCTCGAAGGCTTCGCGCTTGAGCGTGATCGAGGCGACTTCGGTGGTCGAGCCGGGGCCACCGCCGGTCAAGAGATTGACCATGTCGAACATCTTGAAATTCTCGATGCCGCGAAACAAGACCGCGAGCATGATGAAGGGCATCGCCATCGGCAGTGTGATCGACCAGAACTGCCGCCATTTCGAAGCGCGGTCGACCTCGGCGGCCTCGTAAATATAGTCGGGGATCGAGCGCAAACCGGCAAGGCAGATGAGCATCACATAGGGCGTCCACATCCAGGTATCGACGATGACGATCGCCCAAGGTGCGAGCGTCACCGAACCCAGCATCTCGAAGGAGGATGGCGGGAGGCCGGTGAAGAACGAGACGATGTAATTGAAGAGCCCGATCTGCGGCTGGTAGAGGAACTTCCAGAAATTTCCGACGACCGCCGGCGACAGCATCATCGGAACCAGAATGATCGTCGTCCAGAAGGCATGCCCGCGGAACTTGCGGTCGAGCAGATAGGCGAGCGTGAAGCCGAGGATCGTCTGAAGCACGATGGTCCAGAAAACGAAATGCGCCGTCGCCTGCATCGCCGCCCAGACATCGGCAGAGCCCAGAATATCCTGGTACCACTTGGTGCCGACATTGGTGATCGGCCGGTTGGGGCGGTTCGCCTGATAGTTGGTGAAGGAAAGATAGATCGTCCAGATCAACGGAAATATGTTGATGGCGAGCAACAGGATAATGGTCGGCGCAATGAACAGCCAGGCAATGGCGGTGTCGGAAAGCCCACGCATGCGCCGCCCCAACGACTTCGGCGTCGCTTGCGCCGCGCGATCGGCGATACTTTCGATGCTGGTTTCTTTGATCGACGCCATTGCCATTTTCGGGGTGCCCACGGGCCTTCCCCGCCTCGCATGGAGGCGGGGTTGGCAGTTCGTGTCAAGCCGGACGGATTAGTTGGAGATCTTGCCTTCTTCCTTGAAGACTTCCGTCCAGTCGACGATGAGCGAGTCAAGCGCCTCCTTGGCGGTTCCCTTGTCGGCGACGACGTAGTCGTGCAGACGCTTCTGCATGGCCTGGAGCAGCGATGCATAGGCAGGTTCCTGCCAGAAGTCCTGCACGCCGCCCATGGCGAGCAGGAAGTCGGCGGCGAAGGGCTGGCGAGTCCTTGAAGCCCGGATCGTTCAGCACGGCGTTGTGGCAGGCATAGCCGCCGAGCTGCCACCATTTCTTCTGGACGTCGGGCTGGGCGAACCACTTGATGTAGGCCAGGGCGCCTTCCATGTTGTCGGTATTGGCGACAACCGAAATGCCCTGACCGCCAAGCGTCGAGGCAGCGACCTTCTCGGACGGATTGACGAAGAAGCCGACTTGCTCGCCGCCGACCTTTTCATCCTTGTACATGCCCGGCATGAAGGCGAACCAGTTCATCATCATGGCGACCTGGCCGGATTTGAACGCATCGAGATCTTCGCCCATGTAGCTGTCGGTATAGCCCGGAGGCGTGCAGCATTTGTAGAGCTCCTTGTAGGCTTCGAGGCCCTTGATTGCGCCTTCGGAATTGACGGCACCTTCCATGTCGTATTTGCCGGGCGTGTTTTCATATTTGAAGCCGTAGGAATAGAGCGCCGAGGTCGCGCCCATGGTGATGCCTTCGGAGGCACGCTCGGTAAAGATCGCCGCGCCATAGACTTTCTTGCCGTCGATTTCGCGGCCCTGGAAGAATCGGCGATTTCCATCAATTCCGTCCAGGTCTTGGGCGGCGCGAGATCGCGACTTATGTCTTGGCCTTGAATTCGGCCTGCAGTTCGGGCTTGGCGAACCAGTCCTTGCGATAGAACCAGCCATTGGCATCGCCCATGGCCGGAAGCGCCCAATAATTCGGCGTGCCCTTGGGCCAGGTGGAATAGGCATAGACCGTAGCCGGCGCGAAATCGCTCATCTTGATGCCTTCCTTGTCGAAGAAATCATTGAGCTTCACATATTGGCCGTTTTCGGCGGCGCCGCCGATCCACTGGCTGTCGCCGATCAGCAGGTCGCAAAGCTTGCCGCCGGAATTCAGTTCGTTGAGCATGCGGTCGGCGAAGTTCGGCCATGGCACGAATTCAACTTCATCGTCGATGCCGGACTTGGCTTCGAAATCCTTGGACGAGTTCCACAAGCGCGTTGGCCGGGTCCCATGCCGCCCAGCAGAGCGTCAGTTCCTCGGCCTCTGCCTTGGTCTGGCCGGCAGCGGCAACAAACGCCGCGAGCCCAAAGGCGGCGGCAGTCTTGAGGTAGGTCTTCATGTGCGTCCTCCCATGGGTGGAACGAAGCCTGGTCCTGAAGACAGACCAGGCCCGCTATTCAGCCGGCAGAGGCTGAAATCTTTTCGCGGCTTGCCGCCGCGTGTTTAGTGATTTGTTTAGTGAACCAAAAATTACTAAACATGACAAGCCAGAATTGTCGCTGCAATGCAGCAAATCTGATTCCTTTTTGTTTAGTGAGTGTTTAGCAAAATGTTTAGTACGTGTTTAGTGCGGCGCACTCAGCCGCGCTCGGGAAACGCCTTGCGGATCGCTTCGCGGTTCGCAGCGATCACGCCGCGCTCGGTAATCAGGCCGGTGATCAGCCGCGCCGGGGTCACATCGAACGCATAGTTGGCGACCGGCACCGTCGGGCATGATCGTCACCGTCAGTACCTCGCCGTCTGCGGTGCGGCCGCTCATCTGCGAGACTTCTTCAGCGGCACGCTGTTCGATCGGGATATCGCGCAGACCGTCTGTTATCGTCCAGTCGATAGTCGGCGACGGCAGCGCCACATAAAACGGGACATTATTGTCATGCGCCGCCAGCGCTTTCAGATAGGTGCCGATCTTATTGGCGACATCGCCGTTGGCGGCGGTGCGGTCGGTGCCGACGATACACAGATCGACCATCCCGTGCTGCATCAGATGGCCGCCGGTGTTGTCGGCGATGATGGTGTGCGGCACGCCGTGCTGGCCGAGTTCCCACGCGGTCAGCGCCGCACCCTGGTTGCGCGGGCGGGTTTCGTCGACCCAGACATGGACGGGATGCCGCGCATCGTCGCCATATAGATCGGCGCGGTCGCCGTGCCCCAATCGACCGTGGCCAGCCAGCCGGCATTGCAGTGGGTCAGAATATTGACCGGTTCGCCGGCCTTGCGCTTGGCGATGTTCGCGGATGATGCTCAAGACCGTGCCGGCCGATGATGCGGCAGATCTCGACATCGGCATCGCAGATTTCGGCGGCGCGCTGGTAGGCTATAGCGCGCGCGCTGACGTGGCCGGCTGCTGCAATACGCGCGCATGTCATCGAGCGCCCAGCGCAGATTGACCGCGGTCGGCCGGGTGGCGTACAGTGTGCGCAAGGCTTGTCAAGCGCCGCATCGGACGCATCCTCACGCAGCGCCAGGCACATGCCATAGGCGGCGGTGGCGCCGATCAGCGGGGCGCCGCGTACCTGCATGGTTTTGATCGCATGCGCGGCATCCGCCACGGTTTCGAGCGTGTCAATCTCAAAGCGATGCGGGAGCCGGGTCTGGTCGATGATGCCGACCGACCGCCGTCGCGTTGAGCCAGATCGTGCGATAGGGTTGGCCGTTAACTTTCATCGCTGTCTCCTAATCCAACAAACCCGCTGACTTCGCGATCCGTGCGAGACCGACAACGGCCGCGTTCTCCGGACCAATCACTGCCTTCACATCGCAGAGCGCGCAAGCTTTGGCGTAGCGCTCGGCAAGCGCGGCGGAGGCGAGAATGGTTACGCCCTCTTTCGACTGCAAGTCGCGCGTCGCAGCGGCGATCTCGCTGCCGATGAGCAGGCCGGAAAGATAAGACGGGAGTGCGTCAGGCTTCAACGTACCGAAGAGCCCGAGTGTCCGCGTGCCAAAGATCGTGTGCAGCAGCAGTTCCGGCGCCGCCGCGCCGCGCTTGACTCCGGCATTGAAGGGGTCGGCCTCGTCGCCCTCTCCGCTCATTAACCGGCCGAGGATCGTGTGGGCCTTGAGAACCGCATAGACCTCGCCAGTCATATAGGTCGCAAAGCGGTCGATGCGGCCACCGCTCACCGCAAGCCATTTGGAATGAGTCCCGGGCAGAAGATAAGCGCCATTCTCATTTGCGAGCGCACCCAGTACTTGCGTCTCCTCGCCCCGAATGACATCGGGAACGCCATTCGCGTCCATGCAGGAGAGGCCGGGCACAAAGACGATCTTGCGGCCCGTGCTCATCGTCAGAGAAACAAGTGATCCGGCGATCTCGTCGAGTCCCGCGGGGCATGAGCAATAGGGCGCTTCGATCCAGCCTTGTCGACTACCGATCATCCCCGAAGCGATCACCGGCAGATCAATCGGCCAGTCCACTGTGCTTGCGGCGAAGACCTCCTCGAACCGGCCAGCCGCAGCGAGAATGCCTTCCGGGGATTGGCGCGTCTCGATCACGCCACCCTTCCGGTCTGCAAGATAGGCTCTGAGCGTCGTGGTCCCCCAGTCGAGACCGATAAAGCCTGGCTTCACAGCGCCTTCAATCCGGAAGGCTTGTAGCGCTCGGCTGCGATCTTGAGACGGTTGCGCAAGGGCTTGCCGAACACCGGCACATCGATCTCGAATTCATCACCATTCTCGGTCTTGATGCCATCGGCGATCGACAAGGTGCCGGTGCCGAAATAATGGACATGAACGTCGCCGGGCCGGCGGAACGGCTCATATTTGAAGTGATGGAATTCGAGATTGGCGAGCGTGTGCGACATGTTCGCCTCGCCGGTCAGGAACGGCTTCTCCCAGATCATCGCGCCTTTGCGATAAATGCGGCTCATGCCCTCGACATGGGACGGCAAAGCGCCAATCAGCAATTCCGGCCCTATGGCGCTCTGGCGCAGTTTCGAGTGGGCAAGGTAAAGATAATTCTGCCGTTCCATCACATGATCGGAATATTCATTGCCAAGCGCATAGCCGAGGCGCCAGGGCTTGCCCTTGTCATCGATCATGTAGATGCCGGCGACTTCCGGCTCCTCGCCGCCATCAAGCGCGTAGGCGGGCCGCTCGAGCGTATCGCCCGGCCCTTTGAGCCAGCGTCCGTCACCCTTGTAAAACCATTCGGGCTGGACGCCCGCCTTGCCCTTGGCGGGCTTGCCGCCTTCGAGCCCCATCTTGAACATCTTGAGAGAGTCGGTGAGTTCCGTTTCCTTTGTCTCGAGCTTCTTATGCATGCTGTCGCGGGCAGCGGCCGAACCCAGATGGGTAAGTCCGGTTCCCGTCACCAGGCAGTGAGCGGTATCGGGATGGTCTACGGGGGCGAGGATGCGCTTTTCCTTGAGCAAGCCCGCATAATCCAGGCTTTTGGAGCCGGCGAGCTTCTTTGCCGCGTCTGCCAGCTTGTCGCCGGATTTCAGGGCGTGCTTCGCCAAATCGAGCGTCCGCGCGACCTTGCTCAACGTCACGATCCGGTTGTCATCGACGATCCCGACCCGACGCTTACCGCTCTCGTCGCAATATTGAACAATATGCATGCGCAAATCCTCCCTCTACCCCCGGTCGCGTGCCTGTTGTATCAGCGGGGACGAGCAATATGACGCCCCAGAGGAAAATGACAGAGGGAACAGCTAACAGCCCGCCCTTTGGGGAAGCCACGAAAATGGGTCATCCGCAGGAGCGAACCGACATGCCGCTTGACGATGCCCCGAAACCAGCCCCGCGATCGACCGATGCGGGAACGCTTGCCGCAGAAATCCTCGAAAAGCTGACCTATGCCGTCGGCAAGGATCCGATCGTCGCCCAGCCGCATGACTGGCTCGCGGCGGTCAGCCTCACGGTCCGGGATCGCGTCATTGATCGCTGGATGGATTCGACGCGCGATGCCTATCACAAGAGCTCAAAGCGCGTTTACTATCTTTCTCTCGAATTCCTGATCGGACGCCTGCTGCGCGATGCCATGTCCAATCTTGGCCTCGTCGATTCCATTCGCAAGGCGCTTGGCGAATTCAAGGTCGATTTCGATCAGATCGTCACGCTCGAGGCGGACGCGGCACTTGGCAATGGCGGTCTGGGGAGACTAGCCGCGTGCTTCATGGAAAGCATGGCGAGCGTCGATATTCCCGCTTATGGCTATGGCATTCGTTACGTCCACGGACTCTTCCGTCAGAAGATCAAGGACGGCAACCAGATCGAATTGCCGGAAGACTGGCTCTCCCATGGCAACCCTTGGGAGTTCGAGCGCCGCGAGAGCGCGTATGAGATCGGCTTCGGCGGTTTTGTCGAAAGCTCGGGCTCTGGCGAATCCGCCAAGCAGATGTGGCGTCCGCATGAGAAAGTGCTGGCGATTGCCTATGATACACCGATCGCCGGCTGGCGCGGCAAACGCGTCAACACATTGCGATTGTGGTCGGCGCGCGCCATCGACCAGATCCAGCTCGATGCTTTCAATCGCGGCGACCATATCGGCGCGCTTGCCGATCGCGACCGCGCGGAGGTCATAACCCGCGTGCTCTATCCCGCCGATTCGACTCCGGCGGGCCAGGAACTGCGACTGCGCCAGGAGTATTTCTTCGTATCCGCCTCATTGCAGGATCTGGTGCGCCGTCACGTGCAACAATTCCACACGATCCTCAATCTGCCCGACAAGGTGGCGATCCAGCTCAACGATACCCATCCGGCGATCGCAATCCCCGAACTGATGCGTTTGCTGGTCGATCATTACGGCATGCCTTGGGCGGATGCCTGGGAGATGACGCGCAAGGCTATTTCCTACACCAATCACACGCTCCTGCCCGAGGCGCTCGAAAGCTGGCCGGTGTCGCTGCTCGAACGACTCCTGCCCCGGCACATGCAGATCATCTACGCGATCAATGCCATGCTTCTGAAGGAAGCGCGCGAACGGCCGAAGGCCAGCGAAGGCCAGCTTTCCTCGCTATCGTTGATCGACGAGCAGAATGGGCGCCGCGTCCGCATGGGCCAGCTTGCCTTTGTCGGTTCGCACAAGGTGAACGGCGTTTCCGCGCTGCATACTGAATTGATGAAGGAGACGGTGTTCCACGATCTTCATCAGCTTTTCCCCGATCGCATCTGCAACAAGACCAATGGCATCACCCCGCGGCGCTGGCTGATGCAGGCCAATCCGCGGCTCACAAAACTGGTGTGCGATGCAATCGGCGATAAGGTACTCGACAATATCGACGACCTCTCCGAACTCAACAAGCTCGCAAGCGATGCGGAGTTCCAGCGGCGCTTTGCCGAAGTGAAACGGGCCAACAAGGCCGATCTGGCGCGCCTCATCCATCGCGATCTCGGCATCCAGCTCAATCCGTCGGCCCTGTTCGACGTGCATGTCAAACGCATCCATGAATACAAACGGCAATTGCTCAATATCCTGGCGACGATTGCGACCTATGAGAGCATCCGGTCGCATCCCGAAAAGACCTGGGTGCCAAGGGTCAAGATATTCGGTGGCAAGGCGGCCGCCTCATATTGGCAGGCGAAGCTCATCATCAAGCTCGCCAATGATGTCGCCAAGGTCATCAATAACGATCCCGCCGTGCACGACCTTCTGAAGGTTGTCTTCGTGCCGAACTACAATGTCAGTCTCGCCGAGACAATCATGCCGGCCGCCGATCTCTCCGAACAGATTTCGACAGCGGGAATGGAAGCGTCCGGCACCGGCAACATGAAATTCGCGCTCAACGGCGCGCTCACGATCGGGACGCTCGACGGTGCCAATATCGAGATTCGCGATCGGGTCGGCGCCGACAACATCGTCATCTTCGGTCTCACCGCCGAAGAGGTCGAGGCGTGTCGCCGCAACGGCCATGATCCGCGGGCGATCATCGAGGCGAACGCCGATCTGCGCGAAGTCCTCGACGCGCTTGCCTCCGGCGTGTTCTCGCCCGACGAGCCCAAGCGCTATCAGGGCCTTGTCGATCTCCTCTACAATAGCGACTGGTTCATGGTGGTTGCCGATTTTGCCGCCTATCTCGAGGCGCAGGCCGAAGTCGATCGCTTATGGATGCGACCTGCGAAGTGGCATGCGATGACGATTGCCAATACCGCCAACATGGCGTGGTTCTCGGCCGATCGCACCATTCGCGATTATGCCGGTGAAATCTGGACCGTGCCGACGACCTAGGCAGCATCCTCGATGTCGAAGCGAGCCACCTTGCCCGCTCGAAACCGGAAAGCGTGTCCGACCATCTTCTCTTTAAGCCCGTGCACCTGCCCTTGGAGCGGTTTGCCTTGGAGATCGCGGATGGACTGCCGGACCTCTGCGGTGATCGTGCCATCGGCATTGTGATGAAAGCCCACAGGCTCGACATGCGGACTGACCAAGGCCCACTGGCGCGTCCAGTACTCTCTTACCGCCTCGTGGCCATGGACGTGCCCGCCATCCATGCCGTTGGCCCAGACGACATCATCGTTGAGCATGGCCAGAACACCGTCAATGTCGCGCGCGTTGAAGCGATCGTAGATGCGTTCGAGTACTTTGACGTTATCGTCCATAGGGTCTCCTTGCAGGATGCGGGCGTTGCGTTGAGCCATCGAAACATTTATATATGCACGTATGCATCAGGACGGCGGCGGCTGCAATGGGTGAGGCGCGATGGACCTAGAGGTACTTTCGACGCCTGGACACCTCATCAGTCTCGCGGCGCGCGGGTTCGCCCGTCTCAGCGAAGCGCGGCTAAAGCCGCTTGGCTTCGGCGTTGGACATCTCCCAGTCTTGGTCGCGCTTCAGGATGGCCGGGCAAGCACGCAACGCGATCTCGCCCGCTTCGCAAGGATCGAGCAGCCGCCGATGGCACAGATGCTCGCCCGCATGGAACGCGACGGGCTGATTCAGCGCGCGCCCGACCCCGCCGATGGGCGCAGCAGCCGCATTACGCTGACGAAGGCTGCCATAGCGCGCCTACCGGATGCTATTGCGGTTCTGCTCAAGGGAAATCGTGAGGTGCTGCGCGACTTCACGGACGAGGAGGCCCGGCTTCTCGTTTCCCTTCTGACGCGCCTTGTTGCGAACCTCGATCAGGTCGCGAGCGCCGAGGCGTCGGGTGGCGATACAGCTTCAGGCTGATGGCGCCTTGTTTCCGCTACTAGGAATAGAAATAGACTCTATGGCCCATAGCGAGGCCGTAGAGAGGTTTCAGGAATTTTAAGCATCCCGGTCCCACCCAATGCTGCGATGGCCCCTAGCGGCCTCCTACGGCTCTCTGAGAGGCCTCCTGGCGGGCCACGTTCCCTTTTTGTCCGAAGACCTCCGAGCGATGGCCAGAGAGTGGTGCCCAGCGCCAAGATTGATTAATGATTGGGCATTCGCCGAGCGTGGCTAAGGAATGCGCATCGCTCAGAACTTCTCGACCCAGGGTCGCAATTCGATCTCCCAGCTCCAGGCCGAGCGGGGTTGATTGACCACCGCCAGGTAGCTCTCGGCAATCGCCGCAGGATCGAGCATGCTGTCCGCCACCTCGGCGGCCTTCTCGGTGCGCCCCCTCGCCTCGTCGCGCACGCCGCCATCGATGATGAAATGCGCCACATGCACGCCCTTGGGATGCAGTTCGCGCGCCATGGATTGCGCGAGGCCACGCAACGCAAACTTGCCCATCGCGAAGGGCGCGGAGAGCGCATAGCCCTTGACGCTCGCCGAAGCGCCGGTGAAGAGGATCGCACCCTTTCCCCGCTTCAACATCCGCCGCGCTGCCGCCTGGCCGACGAGAAATCCGCCAAAGGCACTGACCATCAGCGACTTCCTGACCTCTTCCGCGTCTAGCTCGGCAATCGGGCCGCGGGTGCGATAGCTCGGATTGTAGAGCGCCACATCGAGATCGCCCAAATCCTTATCCACCGTTGCGAAGAGCTGATCGACCTGCGCCGTATCGGTGGCATCGCAGGCAATCGCCTTGGCGTTTGTCTCGGCGCACAAGCCGGCGAGATCGTCGATGCTGCGGGATGCAAGTATCAATCTGTACCCGTTGCCATGCAGCAATCTCGCAAAGGCCGCACTGATGCCGCTGCCCGCCCCGACGATCAAAGCTGTCTTGCTCATCTTGCTCTCCTCAAAATGTCCAGCCGGCGTGAATGAGTATGCCTACCGCCATGACGGCATAGATGATCGCACCCGCTGCATTGCCAACCAGAACCGCGAATTGCTGGTTGATCACGCCATAGGCGGCCCACAGGGCGGCAAGGATCGTGTAGACCGCCCAGGTGATCAATGACTGGCCTTCGGCCAGTTCGGTATGGGTTGCGTAGAGCTTGATGATCTGCGGGATCGTCGCGAGCGGGCTGATGAGGCCTGCAAATATCATGAAGCGGTCGAAGTCGAGCTTCCATTTGGCGTCGACATTTTCCTTCCACATGTCAGCCTCCGGCCATGAGGACTTCCCGGCGCCGCAGGCTATCGGCCGGCCAATATTTGCTGCGCTGATAATATTCGGGAACGGCCGGTGTCGCCGGATCGAGAATCACCCAAGGCTGCTTCGAGTCGGTAAAAATGTGTATGTCGGGTGGCATGCGGTCAGGTTCGGCCAGCGTGCCGACACGAACAAAGCGCACCTTGTCACCGGAACCGGCGTAATTACTCCAGACTGCCACGCGGCAAATGGGACACCGCGCGATCGTCTGTCCCTTGCCACTCGCCGACGGCGTCACGACCAATTCCGGCTCGCCCGCCATGAGAAGGACGCGATCGGCTTCGATCATCGCGTTGAGGGCGAATGCCGCACCGCTTTCGCGTTGACACCAGCGGCAGTGACAACAATGAACGAAAAGCGGCCGGCCGGTCACGCGATAGCGGACCGCCTTGCAAGTACAGTGGCCGTCATAATGCTCAGCGCCTTCCGTCATCATTTGCCAATCCTTGGATCAAAGCTCCCAATGCTACCAAGTCCGACAAGCTCCGAAAACCCATCGCATGGCCGCTCGTTCGTACACCAAGCGAAGGGGATGGACAGGCTCATAATGCCCCTGCTGTCCCTGGCGCTGATTGCGCTGCCCTTCACCTGGTTCCTGCCGTTGTTCCGCACCGAACTCCTGGTCTTCCTCGACAATGAGGTCACGGTGATCGGTGCCGCGCGCACATTGCTCAAGGCCGACCTAATGTTGTTTGCCGTCATCGTGTTGTTCGGCATGGTCGTACCGGTCGCAAAGCTCACAGGCCTGCTCTATGCTTGGGCGATACTGCCGCGCGAGATGGCCCGCACCTGGATCGGCGGCCTCAACAAGATCAGCAAGTTCTCGATGCTCGATATCTTCCTGATCGCGGTCACGATCGTTGGCCTCAAGGGCGTCGGCCTCGGCAAGGTCGAGATCGCCTATGGGCTTTACGCCTTCGCGGTCGTGGTCCTGATGATCCTCGCCCTGTCATTCTGGGCGGATCGCGTCAGTTGCCGAAATTATCGCTAGGCTGATACCAGGCGCCACCCATGCGCGGATCGACGTAATAATCGCCGAAGGGATCGCCGCCATTGACGCTATCGACCGAATACCCCGACCCGAAATGGTCGATGAAGAGAGCCGCGGCGCCGGTCGCGCCATCGAGACTGCCTTCAAGTACCGTTACCTCGAATGTGAGCGTATCGCCATCGAGCTTGGGGGCGCGCAAGGTCACGACCGCATCGCTGACATCGGTGCCATTGGCGCCCAGAACCGAGATCGTCGCATTGGGCGGATCCTTGGCGAAACTGCCCTTGCCCTCATCCCACTCACCGATGAAACGGCCAGTATTGACATGACCGGCCGCGCGGAACGGTCGATCGGCAAAAACAATCGAACTCGGCAATACACCGGTGAGCGTCAATTTGCCGTCCGCAAGAGTGGCGCCCTTGGCATTGAGAACCGCAAGCGAGGGGATCATTCCTTGCGAACTCGGCTGTCCGATTGATTTCGCCCCCGGCACGTGCGGCTGCCTGGCCTGATCTGCAGCGGCAGGAAGGGCCAGACAAAGGGCGAAGGCGGCAATCGAGACAAATTTCCTGGCGATCATGATGGGATGCTCCAATCCTTGGCCGGCATTTTCAGGCCCAGACCTGAAGAGGTCATTACTGCGGATCGTTAATGATCCATTACGACTTTTTTCTAAAGAGCCAGTGCGACTTTGATGGCCCTAGCACAGTCCATGGCTGTCGCGTTGCTGGTATCCACCGTGAAATCATAGTGCTTGTTCTTGTGAGCAAGCTCGAATTGCCCGCGGGCAAGGCCTATCATCCGGTCGCCGCGTTTCCTCTCGCGTGCTTTCCAGGATCTCAAGCGAGGCATAGACGCCGACGACCGAGACATCGAACCTCATCAGCAAGGTGCGATAGTCATTCAGCTCATCCTCCAGCATAACATCGTCGACAATCAGATCATTGCCTTCCGCGGCGAGCGCCGCCACGGCGCGCCGCATGCCGCGCAAGAGCCTATCGGCCACAGGTCCCGTCTTAATGTCCACGCTCGGCTTGCCGTCGCGCGTACCGGTATCGAAGATCAATCCATCGGGATGCGCAAAATAAGCCTCGGGCAGCATGGCGAGGAAGGCGTCCATCTCGACATGCAGAAACGGCCGCTCGGCAATCTGCTGCAACGCCTTGGCGATCGAGCCTTTGCCGGCGCTGCCGACGCCGTTCAGAATGACGATGCGCGTCCTTTTCTCCACAGCGTGCCCCCGATACAGTATTTCGATATGCTACAATCAATTGCTCGATGAAGGAATGTTGCGTGCGCGGACTCAATCACCTCGTCCTGACCGGTCACGATCTCGATCGCATGCACAATCATTACGAATCTCTCGGCTTTACCTTGGCGCCACGCGGGCGGCATCCCTTCGGCACCGACAATGCCGTGATCCAACTCCATGGCTGCTATCTGGAACTGCTCGCCGTGGCGCGGCCCGAGGACGTGCCGGAGCATGGCGCGAACAGCTTTTCCTTCGCCGCCTTCAACCGCGACTATGTCGCGCGCCATGAGGGCTTCGCGATGCTGGTCTTCGATACGCCCAATGCGCGAGCCGACATCGCCTCATGGCAAAAGGCCGGGCTCAAGACTTTCGATGCCTTCGATTTCCAGCGGCCGGCGAAATTGCCCAGCGGCGAAGAGATCACCGTCGGCTTCTCGCTCGCCTTCACGAGCACGCCGCTCGCGCCGTGGATCGGTGTTTTCGCCTGCCAGCACTACCGCCCCGACTATTACGAACAGGCCCGCTATCTTGCGCATGAGAACACCGCGCAAGGCGTGCGCGAGGTGTGGATTTCGGGTGACGGCGCGCTGGCGCTGTCGGATTTCATGGCAAAACTCACCGGGCTTGCCGCCCGGCAAGATGGTAACGACGAGAATCGTCTTTTCGACCCGCACCGGCGATCTCGTGCTCGCCACGCCGCAAGCCTTTGCGACGGCCTTTGGCGAAGCCCCGCCCCATCCAGAGGACGGGCCGCATCTCGCCGGCCTGACGATCGGCTGCAGCGACCTCACACCGATTAACGGCCTCAATTTCCAGAAAATCGGCAACCGCCTGGTGCTGCCGGCCCCGCGCAATTTCGGGACCGCGCTTGCCTTCGCGCTGGTTTAGCCGCCGGCGCAACCCATCGCGTAACACGGCGTTATGCAAGCCGGTACATGCCCATAGGCACCTCGCGGTGAATTCGCTAGGCTTCCGGGCAGCATCCCGGGAAAACCATGGCGAAGCCTATCGGACGGAGCGAATGGGAACTCGATGAGGCCGAGGCCGCCGCCTTGGCGGCCGGCACGCATGGCGATCCCTTCGCTCGCCTCGGCCTCCAGCAAGCCGGCGGACAATGGATCGCCCGCTGCGTCGTCCCTGGCGCAGATGAGGTCAGCGTCGAAACCTTGAACGGATCGCCCCTCGGCACGCTGGCGCGCCGGCACGAGGGCGGCCTGTTCGAAGGACCGGTCAAGGTCACGGCTCGCACCGCATTGCGCTATCGCGCCCGGAACCAGACCGGCGAATGGTCATTGATCGATCCCTATTCCTTCGGGCCCGTGCTTGGACCGATGGATGATTACTACGTCGCGCAAGGCACGCATCTCAGGCTTTTCGACAAGCTCGGCGCGCATCCGATCCATCACGAGGGTGCCGATGGCGTTCACTTCGCCGTGTGGGCGCCGAATGCGGCGCGCGTCTCGGTTGTCGGCGATTTCAACCAATGGGACGGAAGGCGCCATGTCATGCGGCTTCGGCGCGACACCGGCATCTGGGAAATCTTCGTTCCCGAGGTCGGCCCCGGTGTTGCCTATAAATTCGAGATCAAGGGCCATGGCGGCAGTCTCCTGCCGCTCAAGGCCGATCCCTTCGCCTTCGCTTCGGAAATGCGACCCAAGACCGCTTCACGCGTTTCCGATCCGGTACCGTTCGTCTGGAATGACGAAGATTACATGCGCAGGCGCGGCATGGGAGATCCGCGGCGAAAAGCCATCTCCATCTATGAAGTCCATATGGGCTCGTGGCGGCGGCATGATGACGGATCGTTCCTCAGCTATGACGAACTCGCCGAGCAACTCGTGCCCTATGTGCGCGACATGGGCTTCACCCATATCGAACTCCTGCCCATCACCGAGCATCCGTTCGATGCATCCTGGGGCTATCAACCGACGGGCCTCTACGCGCCGACCGCGCGCTTCGGCGATCCCCATGGCTTTGCGCGTTTCGTCGATCGCGCACATCGCGAAGGCATCGGCATCATTCTCGACTGGGTGCCGGCGCACTTCCCGACGGATGAGCACGGGCTCGCCCGCTTCGATGGCACCGCGCTTTATGAGCACGAGGATCCGCGCCGCGGCTTCCATCCGGATTGGAATACGGCGATCTATAATTTCGGCCGCAATGAAGTCTCGGCGTTTCTCATCAACAATGCGCTTTTCTGGTTCGAGCGCTTTCATCTTGATGGGCTTCGCGTCGATGCGGTCGCCTCGATGCTCTATCTCGATTATTCGCGCAAGGAGGGCGAATGGCTCGCCAATCCGTCGGGCGGCCGCGAAAATATCGAGGCCGTCGCGTTCCTGCGGCGCATGAACGAAGAAGCCTACGGCAAGAATTCGGGGATCGTCACGGTGGCGGAGGAATCGACGTCATGGCCAGGCGTTTCACAACCCGCCTATGCCGGCGGCCTCGGCTTCGGCTTCAAGTGGAACATGGGCTTCATGCACGACACTTTGCAATACATGTCGCGCGATCCCGTGCATCGCAAGCATCACCACAGCGACTTGACCTTCGGGCTCCTCTACGCATTTTCGGAGAATTTCGTACTGCCGCTCTCCCACGACGAAGTCGTGCACGGCAAGGGCACATTGCTGCGCAAGATGGGCGGCGATGATTGGCAGAAATTCGCAGGCCTTCGCGCCTATTACGCTTTCATGTGGGGCTATCCCGGCAAGAAACTGCTCTTCATGGGCCAGGAATGGGCGCCGTGGGAAGAATGGAGCGAGGCGCGCTCGCTCGATTGGCATCTCCTCCAATACAAGCCGCACGAGGGCATGCGGCGCCTCATAGGCGATCTCAATCACGCCTATCGCGCAATCCCTGCCCTGCATGCGCGCGACTGCGAAGGTGACGGCTTCGAATGGCTGATCGTCGATGATGCCGAAAACTCGGTCTTCGCGTGGCTGCGCAAATCGGGCGGCGGCGATCCCGAGGTCGCGGTGGTCAGCAATTTCACGCCCGTGCCGCGGCGTGATTATCGCGTGCCCCTGCCCCGCTCCGGGCGCTGGCGCGAGGCCGTTAACACCGATGCCGATATCTATGGCGGATCGGGGATCGGCAATTTCGGCATGATCGAAGCCGGAAACCATCCATCGCATGGACAGCCTGCGAGTGCGCGCTTGACTCTGCCACCCATGGCCACACTGTTTCTTGTACATGAAGGATAGGGCATCGGAAGGGAGGAACCATCGTGTCGACTCGAAAATTTGCCCCGCTCGCCCGTGATGCTATGGCCTATGTCCTCGCCGGCGGGCGTGGTTCGCGCCTCATGGAGCTGACCGACAAGCGCGCCAAGCCCGCCGTATACTTTGCCGGCAAGACGCGCATCATCGATTTTGCGCTTTCCAACGCGCTCAATTCCGGCATCAGGCGCATGGGCGTCGCAACCCAGTACAAGGCCCACAGCCTCATCCGGCATTTACAGCGCGGCTGGAACTTTCTGCGCGATGAGCGAAACGAGAGTTTCGACATCCTTCCCGCCAGCCAGCGCGTATCCGAAGATCGCTGGTACATGGGCACGGCGGACGCGGTGTTCCAGAACATCGACATCATCGCATCCTACGAACCGAGCTACATGGTGATCCTCGCCGGCGATCACATCTACAAGATGGACTACGAATTGATGCTGCAGCAGCATGTCGATACCGGCGCCGATGTCACCGTCGGCTGCCTCGAAGTACCGCGCATGGAGGCGGTGGGCTTCGGCGTCATGCATGTCGATGAGACGGATCGCATCGTCAAGTTTGTCGAGAAGCCGAAGGACCCGCCGGGCATGCCGGACAATCCCGACATGGCGCTCGCCTCGATGGGCATCTACATCTTCGAGACGCAGTTTCTGTTCGAGCAATTGCGCCGCGATGCCGCGGATCCCGAATCGAGCCGCGATTTCGGCAAGGATATCATCCCTTACATCGTCAAGCATGGGAAAGCCTGGGCGCATCGCTTCACGCGCTCCTGCGTGCGCTCGGAACACGAGCAAGAGGCCTATTGGCGCGATGTGGGAACCGTCGATGCCTATTGGGAGGCCAATATCGATCTCACCGACGTGGTGCCGGCGCTTGATCTCTACGACCGCGAATGGCCGATCTGGACCTATGCCGAGTTGACGCCACCCGCCAAATTCGTTCACGACGAGGACGGACGGCGCGGTACCGCAATAAGCTCGCTTGTCTCCGGCGGCTGCATCGTGTCGGGAGCCGGCTTGCGCCGCACCTTGCTTTCGACGGGCGTCAGGGCGAATTCCTTTGCCAGTCTCGAGGAGGCTGTGGTGCTGCCCTATGTGCAGGTCGGGCGTGGTGCGCACCTCAAGCGCGTCGTCATCGACCGCGGCGTCGAAATCCCCGAAGGACTCGTGGTCGGCGACGATCCGATACTCGACGCGGAACGATTCCGGCGCACCGAGTCGGGCATTTGCCTGATAACCCAGCCGATGATCGACCGGCTGGCGGAGACGCGATGATCGACGTCCTCGCCGTCGCGTCGGAGTATTATCCGCTGGTGAAGACAGGCGGCTTGGCGGACGTAACCGCGGCCCTGCCGGCGGCGCTCAAGCCGCATGGCATCACGACGCGCACTTTGCTGCCGGGTTATCCGAAAATTATCCAGCACCTCGCCAAGCCCGTGACATTGCATGATTTCGCCGATCTTTTCGGCGGCCCTGCAAGACTGCTTGCCGCCGGAGATCTCATCGTCCTCGATGCGCCGCATCTCTATGGCCGCGACGGCAATCCCTATCTTGGACCGGACGGCAAGGACTGGCCGGATAATTGGCGGCGTTTCGCGGCACTCGGCCTTGCTGCCGGCGAGATCGGCTGCGGCGGCATCGCACAGTTCAAACCGCGGATCGTCCACGCGCATGACTGGCAGGCCGCACTTGCGCCGGTCTATCTGCGCTTCTGGCAAGGAACGGCAAAAAGCGTTCTCACAATTCACAATCTCGCCTTCCAGGGCCAGTTTCCCTCAAAGATCTTCGGCGAATTGCGCTTGCCGCCCAGCGCCTTTGCGATCGACGGTGTCGAGTATTACGGCGCGGTCGGCTTCCTCAAAGGCGGTCTTGCCTCGGCCGATGCCATCACGACGGTGAGCCCGACCTACGCCGCCGAGATTGCCACGCCCCAGTTCGGCATGGGACTCGACGGCATGATCCGGGCGCGCCGCGCCACAGTGACCGGCATCGTCAATGGTATCGATGTCGAGGTCTGGGATCCGGCGACAGACGCCGCGCTCCCCGAACGCTACACGGCGCAGCGCCTGGCGCGCCGCATGTCCAACAAGCAGGCAATCGAGCAGCGCTTCGGTCTCGACCGCGATGACGGTCCCCTCTTCTGCGTCGTATCGCGGCTCACCTGGCAGAAGGGCATGGATATCCTCGCCGACACGCTCGACAATCTTGTCGCGCACGGCGCCAGACTGGCCCTGCTGGGCTCAGGCGAGGCGTGGCTGGAGCAATCCTTCGCGGCGGCTGCGCAACGCCATCAGGGTCGCATCGGCGTCATCGCCGCTTATGACGAGGCCCTGTCGCATCTCTTGCAGGGCGGCAGCGACGCCATCCTCATTCCGTCGCGTTTCGAGCCTTGCGGCCTCACCCAGCTTTATGGATTGCGCTATGGCTGCGTGCCGGTGGTCGCCCAGACCGGCGGCCTTGCCGATACGATCATCGATGCCAATGATGCGGCGATCAGTGCCGGGGTTGCCAGCGGGCTTCACTTCGCTCCAGCCGATGCGGGTGCGCTTGAAGATGCCATCACCCGCACAGTTGCGCTCTATCGCGAACCAAAGATTTGGGCGCAGATGCAGCGCATGGGCATGAAGATGGACGTATCGTGGGAGAAGAGTGCGGCCCGCTATGCCGCGCTCTACCGGCGATTGCTCGGATAAGTCACGGCGTCCTGGTCTCCGTGGTCAGTGTCACCTGGCCGCCCAAGATCGTCGCGACGACACCGATATCCTTGATCTTCAGGGCATCGACCTCCTGCGGATCGGCATCGAGCACGGTAAAATCGGCAAGCTTGCCCGTCTCGATGGAGCCCAAATTGTCTTCCTGGCCCAAAGTATAAGCGGCATCGACGGTCACCATGCGCATGGCGCGCGCCACATCGACGCGCTCGGCGGGTGCGCGCACCTTGCCGGAATCGAAACCGATGCGGTTTACGGCAACCCAGACTTCGAGCAAGGGACTTGGAACGCCGACCGGCGTATCGGAATGGAGCGACACGGCGATATCCTGATCGACGAGGGACTTCATGCGCGAGGCGAGCGAGGCGCGGTCGGTGCCGATTTGGGGAATGGTGAGATCGGCGCGCTCATAGACGTAATAGGGATTGGTCGAAACGCTGGCGCCCAAGGCCTTGAGGCGGCGGCCCTGCGCTGTCGTCGAGATGCCGAAATGTTCAAACGTAAAGCGATGATCGAAGCGCGGCTTCTCCTCCTGCAGAGCGGCCAGTGCGTCGAGAGTCAATTGATTGCCGCCCGAGCCATTGGCATGGACATGGATCTGAAAGCCTGCATACCACCAGGGCCGCATCGCCGCGACAAACTCGTCCTTCGATTCATACATGAAGAGGCCGTGATACTTCTCGGAATTTATGTAGCCCGGCCATTGCAATTCCATGGCGAGACTCAGGAACGCATCGTCGGCATAGAATTTGACGCCGTTGAAGATGGTGCGATCGGTGCTCTGCTTGCGCATGTCGAGCGCCTTTTCGACAGCGCCGTCGCCATAAAGCCCGCTCAACGTATAGCCGTCGACGACATGGACGATGCGCGCCCAGGCATTCTCGTTATCGTAGAAGCTTTTGGAGAGCGATTGTTCGAGTTCGAGATTGACGCCGCCGTAAAAGAGATCGCCGACCGTCGTGACACCGGCCTGCTGCATCAAAGAGCCGAAATAGGTAAGATTCTTCTTTGCCGCCTCCGGCTTCATCAATTCGGCGATGACTTCGGGCAGGATCAATCGCGCCGCATTGGTACCGAGAAACTGGCCGTTGGACGAGCCGTCCTCGTTGGTGCCGGCACCGGTTACGCCTTTGAGCTTGTCTGGCGTCACGCCATATTTTGTGATCGCCGCGCTGTTGGCATAGGCGAAATGTTCGGAAGCATCCCACACGATGATCGGCTGCGTCTTCGAAACCTGATCAAGCTCTTCGCGGTTGAAGTCATCGCCCATGGCAACGACGTCATAGCCCCAGGTGAGGATGGTCTCTTCCGGCGTCTTGGCATCGGCGACGAATTGCTTGAGGCGCGCGACTGCTTCATCGCGCGTGCGCACGCCCGGAATGTCGGCGCCATAGGGATTGCGCAGCGGGAAGTAACTCAGTGATGGCCGGCTGATGGCGAGCGAACCCATCACCGGATGGCTGTGCGCCTCGATGAAGCCAGGATAGATCACCTTGTCCTTGAAGCGTTCGTCGACCTCAAAGGGATATTTGTCGAGCCACGGCTTGAGGTCGTCGAAACTCCCGACCGAGAGGATGCGCCCATCCATCACCGCGACGGCAGTTCCTTCCGGCCAGCCCGGATCCATGGTGACGATCTTTTTGGCGGTGAAGACGGTGATCTTGCCTGAAAGCGCAGCCTTGTTGCCCGGCGTGCGTTCGCCGGTCGGCATGTTGGCGGTGGCATCGACATCATCGGTCGCGCCAGCCGCTGCGGCGCTGGCATTGATCGCCACCGCCTCGCGGAACAAGGGCGCCAGCTCGGTCACGCAATAGGTGCCGGATTGCTCGGTGAGATTGAGCTGCGGGGGATAGTGATAGATGCCGAGCAAGGGCCGCTGCGTCGGATGTGCTAAAGCCGCCGACGTCATCACGAGAAGGCCAAGGGCTGTTACTGCAAAAAAGCGGTTGCGCATCGTGACCTCTAGTTGCGAATCAATCATTCGTCCGGAGTGTAACCGATCGCCGTGACTATCCGCGGATCGAGCTCAGAACCCCGCAATCTTTGCAGGATCGCGCACCGCGCCCTTGGCCGCACTCGTCGTCAAGGCCGCGTAAGCCTTGAGCGCGGTCGAGACCTTGCGCTTGCGCGCGCCGGGCTTCCAGGCCTTGTCGCCCTTGGCTTCCATCGCGGCCCGACGATGCGGCGAGTACATCATCGGCTACGGCCAAATGAATGCGGCGCGCCGGTATATCGATCTCGATTCGGTCGCCTTCCTCGACAAGGCCGATCAAGCCGCCCTCGGCTGCTTCCGGCGAAACATGGCCGATCGACAGTCCCGAGGTTCCGCCCGAGAAGCGGCCGTCGGTGACGAGCGCGCAAGCCTTGCCCAATCCCTTGGATTTGATGTAGCTGGTCGGATAGAGCATTTCCTGCATGCCGGGTCCGCCGCGCGGGCCTTCATAGCGGATCAGGACGATATCTCCAGCCTTGATCTTGCCGGTGAGAATGCCTTCGACCGCCGCGTCCTGGCTTTCGAAAATGCGCGCCGGTCCGGTGAAGCGCAGGATGCTTTCATCGACGCCCGCCGTCTTCACGATGCAGCCGTCCTCGGCGAGATTGCCATAGAGCACGGCCAATCCGCCATCCTTCGAAAAGGCATGGTCGATTTCACGGATGGCGCCGGTCTTGCGATCACTATCGAGTTCCTGGAAGCGCCGCTCCTGGCTGAAGGCAACCTGCGTCGGCACGCCGCCGGGTGCCGCTAGATAGAAATTCCGCACGCTCTCGCTCTGCGTGCGGCTGATATCCCAGCGCGACAAGGCATTGGCGAGCGTGCCGCTGTGAACCGAACCGACGGATGAATCGATGAGGCCGGCTTTGTCGAGTTCGCCCAGGATCGCCATGATACCGCCGGCGCGGTGCACGTCTTCGATATGCACATCCGATTTCGACGGCGCCACCTTGCACAAGACCGGTACGCGCCGCGACAGGCGATCGATATCGGCCATGGTGAAGGGAACCTCGCCCTCATGCGCGGCGGCGAGAAGATGCAAAACGGTGTTGGTCGAGCCGCCCATCGCAATGTCGAGCGTCATGGCATTCTCGAAAGCGGCAAAGCTGGCGATCGAACGCGGCAATACGGACGCATCATCCTGCTCATACCAGCGCCGTGCCAGATCGACGACGAGATGGCCGGCTTCGACGAAGAGACGCTTGCGATCGGCATGGGTGGCAAGCACCGTGCCATTGCCGGGCAATGCCAGGCCCAAGAGCTTCGGTCAGGCAGTTCATCGAATTGGCGGTAAACATGCCCGAGCATGAGCCGCAGGTCGGGCAAGCCGAGCGCTCGATGATCTTGACGTCTTCTTCGCTCACCTTGTCGTCGGCGGCTGCCACCATGGCATCGACGAGATCGAGCGCCTTGACCTTGCCGTTGAGCGTGGCCTTGCCCGCTTCCATCGGGCCGCCCGAGACGAAGACGGTCGGTATGTTGAGGCGCAAGGTCGCCATCAGCATGCCAGGGGTGATCTTGTCGCAATTGGAAATGCACACCAAGGCGTCGGCGCAATGGGCATTCGCCATGTATTCGACAGAGTCGGCGATGATCTCGCGCGACGGCAGGCTGTAGAGCATGCCGTCATGGCCCATGGCGATGCCGTCATCGACGGCGATGGTGTTGAACTCCTTGGCGACGCCGCCGGCGGCTTCGATCTCGCGGGCTACAAGCTGGCCAAGATCCTTCAAATGCACATGGCCCGGCACGAACTGGGTAAATGAGTTGGAGATCGCGATGATCGGCTTTCCGAAATCCGAATCCTTCATGCCGGTGGCGCGCCACAAGCCCCTGGCGCCGGCCATGTTGCGGCCATGGGTGGTCGTACGCGAACGATAGGCAGGCATGGACAGGCTCCGGATGTGAAAGGCGTTCCGCGATACTACACTATCCGCGGTTTTGTCGAATGCCGCCGAGGCATGGCAGCATTTCGGTTAAGATTGTCTCACCTATTCACGCCCGGTGCACTGCCAGGCAGCAGGTCCGGCGAGCCCGGGCGGCAATTTGGTCTTGGCGTCGCCGCAGGCGGCTTCGATCTGCGCTTCCGTCAGATTGCGCGCGCCGCTCAGATCGGTGTCGCGCAGGTCGGCGAACTGCAATGTCGCATTCTTCAGATCGGCGCCGTCAAATATTGCGCCGCGGAGATCGGCGCGCGCCAGAAAGGCGTAAGTGAGGTCGGCACCGGCCAGGTCGGCTCCGACGAGCAGCGCACGGCCCAGTTCCGCCCTCTGCAGATTGGCCTTGCCGAGCTTCGCTCCTGTCAGATCGGCGCGATCGAAACTGGCGCGGTCGAGGTCGGCGGTGCGAAGATCGGCCGCAGCGAGGATGGCGCGATCGAAAATGGCGTGATCGAGGATGGCGCCGCTCAACTTCGCATCGGCAAGCAGCGCGCGGCTCAGATCGATCTTGCTCGCATGGGCGCCGGAGAAGTTGGCGCCGGTAAGGTCGCTGCGGCTAAAATCGGCTTCGGCCAGATTGCCATTGCTGAAGTCATAGCCCGCCATCAGGCGGTTGACCTTCGAACAGCCCGTCCAATCGACACCGGGGGCAGGGGCATCGGAACAGGCCGCATATCCCGGCGCCGCCGCGCAAGCCCAGATCGCCAGTCCCGCAATCGCTCTCATCGTCCAGCGCCGCACGTCGCGTCTCCCGTCATCAATCGAGGCAGTCTGGTGGAAATTTAGCAGCTGTTGCGGCCCCATCCAAACAGGCATATTCCATCGCCAGTATACGATATGCGAGAGGCCACGGCCATTTTACTTGCCCATAGCGACAAGGCGGAACGCGCGGTACCGGCCCGCGCCGTCTACCGGTATGTCTGGCAGACGAGCCGGAAGGCGCAGATGCTCATCTGCCTACTGACGATGATCATCGCGCCGCTGCCGATGGTCTATCTCGAATTGCAGCGCCGCATGGTCGACGAGGCGGTCACCGAGCGCAATCTGGGTTTCCTCGCCAGGCTCGCCATCGCCTATCTGGTGGTGATCTGCATCAAGAGCGTACTCAAATACGTGCTCAACATGGCCAAGGGCATCGCCATCGAGACAGTGGCGCGCGATATCAGACGCCGCGTGATGGTCAAGGCCTCGGAGGCGCACGACCCGAAGCGGCGGGCAGGCGATGTCGTTCCGGGCGCCACGCTGGTCTCCATCCTGGCTGCTGAAACCGAAGACATGAGCGGCTTTGCCGGTGATGCCTTCGCCGTGCCGCTGCTCAGCGGCGGTACCGTTCTCTACGTCGTCGGCTACCTGATCTGGGTGCAGCCCGAGATCGCGCTCCTCGCGCTTGCCGTCTATCTGCCGCAGTTAATCATCGTGCCGATGACGCAGCACACGATCAATCGCCTGGCGCGACTGCAAATCAGGCTCACGCGATTTCTGGGCCACGTCGCCGAGCACGGTCAGCAGTTGCATGCTGGCATCCTGCGCAATGCCGGACGTACACTCATCGAGCGGCTCTATCGCGTGCGGGTCTGGATCTACCTGCGCAAGTACTTCCTCTCAGAACTCGGTAACTTTCTCGCTAGCCTCGGGCCACTCATCGTGCTCACCGTCGGCGGCTATCTCGTCATCACCGGGCGAACGGAAATTGGAACGCTGGTGGTCTTCATCTCGGGCTTGCAGCGCATCGCCGATCCATGGGACGAGATGGTGAACTTCTATCGCGCCATTTCCAACACGTCGGTCATTTTCGCGATGATCAACACTAAACTCGACCCTGCCTTGGCCGCCAATTCCTGATCCCGGTTGCCCGTTCCATACAAGACCGTACCGAGGGGTTCGAGGGATATGTCTGCAGCGATTCTCCGGAGGTTATCGTGAAAGCCCATGTCGTCCTCGCCCATCCCGAGCCCAGATCCTTCAACGGCAATCTGGCGCGCATCGCTGACGCGGCTCTCTCGGCGCAGGGCTATTCGGTGACCATCTCCGATCTTTACGCTATGGGCTTCGATCCGTGCGAGGGCCCGCGGCACTACGACAGCCGCCATGCATCGGAGCGCTTCGATGCCCAGGCCGAGCAGTACCATGCCTCGAAGCAGCAGGCGCTCGCCGATCCGGTGAAGTCCGAGATTGCGCGGCTCGAGGCCGCCGATCTCCTCATCTTGCAGTATCCCATGTGGTGGCATTTGCCGCCGGCGATGCTGAAGGGCTGGTTCGACCGCGTCTTTGCCTATGGCGCGGTCTATGCCAGCCAGAGACGCTTCGAGACGGGACACTTCAAGGGCAAACGCGCAATGCTGTCGGTGACCGTTGGAACGAGTGCCGAGACCTATGCGCATGACGGCCGCAGCGGCGACATCGACCTCCTCCTTTGGCCGGTCAATTTCTCGCTTGCCTATGTCGGTTTCGAGGTGCTTTCGCCCTTCATCGCCTATGGTGTCGAGGCAGGTTTGCGCTATTCGGATGCGAGCGTGGTTACGCAGCGCCTCAAGCGGATAGAACAGGATTGGCGTGGTGCACTTTCACGCCTTGATGATCGCCCCGTTATTCCTTTCAACCGCATGGGCGAATGGGGCAGCGACGGACGCATCTTGGCGGATGCGCCGGTGCATTCACCCTTCATCCGTAGAAAGAAGCGCCTTGATCTTGAGTAGGGGCGTGGGCCCCATCGCAACTCAAGGTAGACTGCGCCTATATTCGCCTTGATGAGCGTCAAGAGAGCGACAGCCAAGCGACGATCGCGAATTGCACGCGCGAAGAAGGCTGTCCCCCAGGTCGGTGCACTGCCGTGGCGCAAGCGCGGTGGGACGATCGAGATCCTATTGGTGACATCGCGCACCACAGGACGCTGGCTCATACCCAAGGGTGGAGTGATGGCAAATTTCGTCGACATGAACGCCGCGCGACAAGAGGCCTTTGAAGAAGCTGGCGTTACCGGGCGCATGCAACGCAAGAGTATCGGCACTTACACCTACAGCAAGCTCGATGCTGGCTACCCAGCACAACTCTGCCGCGTCAAGGTCTATGCGCTAGAGGTCGTGCATGAGTTGAGGGCCTGGCCTGAGATGACCCAGCGCAAGCGACGCTGGTACGCCGTCAAGGATGCACTGAAGCGCGTTGGCGAGCGCGATCTTCGCAAGATAGTCCAGAAGTTCGCACGGTCGCGATCACTTCTGGACTAGATGATTTGTCTCCGCAAGCGCGGGTTATTTCTGAGGCTGCAGTTCCTCATTCACGGCATCTTTGCCGGCTTGCCATGTGCGACCGACTTTCTCCGTCAGTTCCTCGATGCTTCCCTTCGCCGCGCCGACGAGATCTTCCTCATCCGCCTTGGCGGCCACTACGCCGACGACGTTTTCGACGCTCTCCGCAACGCGCTCTACGGTGTCGGCGGCGCTCTCGGTAAATGCATCTTTCAACGTGTCGCTGGTACGCCCGAGATATTGATCTTCGATGCGCGTGCGAGGCAACATGCTTGCCAAGGCGGCGCCTACGATCAGGCCGCCAGCGGCAACCACAAGCGGGTATTCCTCGAAAAGCGTGGCCGCCCTGCCCTGCAATTCCTGGCCCATCAGGGTCGCCTTGCGCTTTACTTGCGTGCCGGTCTGGCGTGCTCGATCGGCGGCTCCTCCCACATATTCGCGGGCTGATTCTCCCACGGACGACACATAGTCTCCGGCTTCATTGGCGCGATCGGAAACGGTTGCTGCGGCATCCTTGGCCGTCTGGGTCAGGCGAGACGTCATGTCAGAGGCTGAATCAGCGAGCCCACTTGCTGCATTGCCGATCCCGCTCGCCGTCCCTGCGATTGTCTCGGAGACACTCGATGCAGCCGCGGAGACGGCTCCTACCGCCTTGGCAGCGACGCCCGGGCTATCCGGTCTGTTATGATCCCTTCCATTCCCATGCATCGGGCGATTTTCGCGTGGCGGCTCTGCCCGCTCGGCGCTTCTGCCGCCGCGCAAGGCTCCAAAAGCACCCCGTCCCGACAAGAACATCGCGCAACCCGTGCTTATGAGAAGCGTAGGCAAAGGATTTGAGGCGGCAGATTTACCCATACCCATGAGGAAGTTTCCGCCGCCGCCTTTCGCATAACTCAACACTTCGTCGAGGACGCGCCCTGGTGTCAGGCTCGCCGACAACTCATCCAGCGTCGATGCGAGTCTATCGCGCCGCTCAAAGGTCTCGCGTTCGACTTCGCGGGCTGTTGACATTGCTCTCATGACACATGTTCCTTGATTGTGTTGATGTCCTGGCGAACGCCGTGAAGCGAACGTTCTGGAACGAGTTCGGTCGATTTTATGCTGTTCATTCCGCGCGCGGCGAGGAGTGCACCGATCAGCAATACGGCAGCCGCGACGATGGTCAGTGCCCATTCCCGCGCAAGCCCCGCAATGACCAGCCACTCCGTGGCCGCAAGACAAGCAACGCCGATCCCGGCGATAAGGCACACTGCGCCGGCCCCGACCATGACGCCGCCATTCGCAAGCCGTCCCAGTTTTTCATTTAACTCGACGCGGACCAGCCGAAGTTCAGCCTGCATCAATAGGGTCACATCGTTTATGACGTCCGATATCAATCGAGCGATCGGCCTGCGCGTATCACTGTCCATTGAGCTGACTTTCATTTCGATTGTCGGTGCCGCCTTCGGTACCAGAAGTGCTGCGCAGGAAGCGCGAGAGCGCGAAGCCTGCTGCGATCGTTCCGGCGATAAACAAAGTGGGATTTCGCCTCGCCAATTCCGCAGCGCCATGTGTGAGATCGGAGAGGTTTTGGCCCTTGATGGTGTCGGCGAAACTTTCGACGTGGTTTGCAGCCTGGTTGAGGCTTTTCGCCAGTCCGGGCGATTCAGAAGCGACTTCATTGCCCGCAGTCTGCATCGCCTT
Source organism: uncultured Alphaproteobacteria bacterium (assembly GCA_963805405.1). Taxonomy (GTDB): domain Bacteria; phylum Pseudomonadota; class Alphaproteobacteria; order Rhizobiales; family Aestuariivirgaceae; genus JAEUMG01. Next base: position 192,716 of record CAWDUC010000011.1, read on the forward strand.
GGCGAGGCTGCCGAGTGCATTGACACCGCGATCGACGCCGGCTTCGGTTTTGTCGCTCAACTGCTCGGTCACGCGATTGACCGCGGAGCGCGCCTCCCGGCCAACGACGCTGCCGAGATTCTTGGAGACATCGAGGATTTGATCGACGAGTTCTGATGCCTTGGCGGACGCGCCGTTGTCGCGACCGTAATCTTCTCGCGCGGCATTCGCCGCCTCATCATATGTTGTCATGCTACGAGCCCTTTTTCTGGGTGATGAAAGTCGGCAATTTCATGAAAGTTCCAAGCGTCGCGAAGGTCCCTTGAGCACGTCGCGAGGCCTTGCGGGTCCACCAAATCGCTAAATGCTGGAGGGCTTCTGAAAACTTGAAACTGACTCGCGATGACTTCCGATGCTTCGTTGACTTGGCCTGCTCGCCTTGGGCGCGTGGATGACGGCCTTTTTGCCAACTCTTTCCTCACCTTGTCTTCCGACTGTGCTGGCCCTTGCGGACGAGCATGCTAACTTCAGCGAATGGCCGACCCCCTGCCCGCTTCGCTCGGTATTATTGTCCTTCCCGACGGCATCCATGTTGCCGTCGTCTCGCGCCATGCGACGCGCATCGATTTCTGCCTCTATGACGAGGCCGGCAGCTTCGAGACCCTGCGGGTACCCCTCGAAACCCGCATCGGCGACATCCATTCGAGCTTCATCGCCGGCATAAATGCCTGGCGCGCGGTACGGCCTGCGCGCCGAGGGCCCGTGGGATCCGGCGCAAGGCCATCGCTTCGATCCGAAGAAACTTCTTGCCGACCCTTATGCCTTTGCCTTCGACCGCGCCTTCGAACACCATGCCGAACTGCAATTGCCGCCAAACCGTGCCGTCGATACCGCGCCCTACATGCCCAAGGGCATCATCGGCCTGCCCTCCCCATCCCCTGCCCCGCGGCTTGAGCGCCGAGGCCCGCCTGGTTTCGTCTACGAGGTCGCGGTCAAGGCCTTCAGCAAGCTTCATCCGGCTATTCCGGAGGCCCAGCGCGGGACGGTCGCGGCGCTCGCACATCCCGCCGTCATCGAGCATCTGACCAAGCTTCGAGTCGATACTATCGAATTGATGCCGCTCACTGCGGCGATCGATGAGCGGCATTTGCCGGCGCTCGGCCTGCATAATGCGTGGTTCTACAATCCCGTCACGTTCCTGGCGCCTGACCCGCGGCTAGCGCCCGGCGGCTTTGCCGAAATCCGCAAAACGGTCGCCGCACTGCATGAGGCGGGCATCGCCGTCATCCTCGACATGGTGCTCAACCATACCGGCGAGAGCGACGTCGAAGGCACGACACTATCGCTGCGCGGCCTTGATAATGCACTCTATTACAGTCATTCCGTTGACGATCCGGGCCGGCTCATCAACGATACGGGCTGCGGCAATACCATGGCGCTCGACGTGGCGCCGGTTGCGCGTTTGGCGCTCGATTCGCTCAGACGCTGGGCACATGAAACCGGGCTCGACGGTTTCCGCTTCGATCTGGCGACAGTGCTGGGACGTACGGCGCAAGGCTTTACCACCGACGCGCCTTTACTGGCCGCAATCGAAGCCGATCCACTGCTCCGTGAACTGACGATGATTGCCGAACCCTGGGATGTCGGGCCTGGCGGCTATCGGTTGGGACAATTCCCCGGGCGGTGGGGCGAATGGAACGATCATTATCGCGACGATGTCCGCCGCTTCTGGCGCGGCGATCGCGGCATGCTGGGCGCTCTGGCGACGCGGCTCTCGGGCTCTTCCGATATTTTTCGCAGCACGCATCGGTTGCCGTCGGCGAGCGTCAACTACCTTGCCGCGCATGACGGCTTTCCCCTGGGCGATGTCGTTGCCTATGCCGGAAAGCACAATGAGGCGAATGGCGAATACAACCGGGACGGGACGGACAACAACCTTTCCTGGAATAACGGCGTCGAGGGCTGGCCCCCCGATATTCTGTCGTTCTGCAGAACGACAGAACGTCCGTCCGGAGCCCCTGTTGAGAGCGCACCGGCCGCGCCAGAATCGGTGCGGGAAAACGTGCCTAAACGCCGCGCAAACGACGTGAAATCGCTTCTCGCGACGCTGTTTTTGACGCGCGGAACGGTGATGCTGACTGCCGGCGACGAGTTCGGCCGTAGCCAGGGCGGCAACAACAATGCCTATGCGCAGGATAATGCCGTGACCTGGCTCGACTGGGCCGGCATGGACCAGGAACGCTTTGAATTTGCATGCAAATTGGCAGACTTCCGGCGTCGCAACACAGCGCTTTTCGCGGATCGTTGGCTGACCGGCGGGCCGATCGATGCAACGGGCATACCGGATATAGTATGGCTGCATCCCGATGGCCGCCAAATGGCTGATTCCGACTGGGCGAACGGCCAAGCCATTGGTTTCATACTCTATGGCGGCGGCGAACGGCTTTGCGTGTGGATCAATGGATCGCCAGAAACCATAGCGATTTCAATGCCTTCGCCCAGGGCATCCTACGCCTGGGAGGAAGCGCCAGCTTCTGTCCCTGCCCGCTCGGTCGCTTTCTCACTCGAAACTCGCAGTGCTGGCAAGCCAACCGGCACCCCCGACGAACTCCTTGAAAAGCTTGCTGAATCCGCCGGTATACAGCCCGTTTGGTGGGACATTGACGGGCGCAAGACGGATGTGCCGATCGAGACCAAACGCGCCCTCCTCACCGCCTTGGGCGTCGATTATTCCAATGCGCGCATCGCCTGGGACAGTCTTTATACGCAGATGAAGCGTAAAAATAGGACCTACCCAATCCCCGGCAACTATCTGACGCCCGAACTGAAAGACAAGATCAAGCTATTCGGATTGTCGGCGCATCTCTATACGTTGAAGACCAAGGATGACACCGGTTGCGGTGACTTTGCGACCTTGGCGGAATACTGTAAGTTCACGCAGTCTGTTGGCGCCTATACTGCTGGAATCAATCCGCTCCACCATCTTTTCCCGACCGATCGCGAGCGGATGAGCCCTTACCAGCCGTCCGATAGGCGCTTCATCGATCCGATTTACATCCATGTCGACGGCATGCCACCGGCGAAACCCGCAAAATATATCGATTATTCAAGCCTTTGGGCGGAGAAGGACCGCCGTCTCCGCGCGCTTTACAAGACCGCAAAACCCGAGCCCGCCGATGAGGCCCTGACCCAGCATGCGATTTTTGAGGCCATTGCCCATAAATTTGGGACCGTCGACAGCGCGAAATGGCCGAAAGGCCTCGATAATTCAAAGGCTTCTGGGGTAGGGGCATTCGCGTCGGCGAACCATGAGGAGGTCGGTTACCGCATTTTCCTGCAGCAATTGGCCATGCGCCAATTAGCAGAAGCGACGCGGGAAGGGGCGCCGATTTATGCCGATCTGGCGCTCGGCGTGGCCGAAGACAGTGGAGAAATCTGGGCTAATCCAGATATTTACGCGAAGGACGTGTCGATCGGCGCGCCACCGGATCCATTCGCAGCCGCGGGCCAGGTGTGGAATTTGACGCCGTTTCGCCCGCAATCGTTGATCGATCTCGATTTCCAGCCCTACCGCGCCATTCTCGAACCCAATCTGCGTCATGCGGGGTTCCTGCGTATCGACCATGTGCTTGGTTTTGCTCGGCAATTCTGGGTCCCGAAAGGCGCTACCGGTGCGCAAGGGGCCTATGTCACCTTCCCGCTGGAGGGGCTCATGGCCGCCGCCACCACGGAGGCGCAGGCCGCCAAATGCGTGCTGATCGGCGAAGATTTGGGTACCGTGCCCGATGGCCTGCGGCAGCATCTCTCCGCCGCCAACATCCTCTCCTACAAGGTTCTGTGGTTCGAACGGGATGGCCAGCAACTGAAAGATCCCCGCGCCTGGCCCTACCTCGCCGTGGCCTGCCTTTCCTCACATGATCTGCCAACGCTCAAGACGCGGCTGGCCGATGACAAGGCCGATCGGGAAGCGTTAGTGTCTGCCCTCAAGAAATATGACGTTGACGCTAACGTCAATCTAGAAGAAGCGGCTTATCACCTGCTTGCGGCCAGTGGGGCAGGGCTTGTTCTGGTGCAAGCCGATGATTTGTCAGGAGAAACCGAGCCAATCAACGTTCCCGGCACGGATCGCGAGCGGCCGAACTGGCGTCGGCGCCTGTCGGTGGACCTCGCGGAGCTCCGCCATACCCCGGAAGCCCGAGCCATACTGGGTGCGATGAAGGATCGCACCTGGACGGGCAGGGGGTTTCGTTCAGGTACCTGATTGTAAAAGGCAAAATCCGTGACCAAATACGCGGCGCATATGGATTCGATCGACATCACCTATTTCGGACGGACGGTCTCCTTTCCCGATCTGCCGCGCTACCGAAAATTCTACGCCCGCCTCAAGGCCGGGGCGTGGGAACCCTCCACTTTTGAGGTTTTGAAAGACAACGTCGATTCCGCAACAACCTATGTCGATGTCGGAGGTTGGATCGGTGCAACGCCCTTCTGGGCCGCGGCCCTTGCGCGCCAGGTCATCGTCGTCGAACCCGATCCGGTCTGCCTCGACATCCTGAGGCATTACGCACCCCGCTACCCCAATCTCGTACTCCTCGAAGGCGCCCTGGCGACCGACCGGCAGGTCGAACTCCACGAAGTCGACGGATTCGGCAGTTCCGAATCAAGTATTCTCGTGAACGGCAGCGGCGCTGTAACACGAGTCTCGGGCCTCACCGTCGCAGACATCATGAAGCCTGCCAGGGCAGGGCCGGTCTTTGTAAAGATCGATATCGAAGGCTATGAGTATGCAAGCGGCGGAGGAGATTGCCCGCTTCGCCGAGTATGATCTGCGTGGCGTGCAGCTGGCTGTTCATCCCCAACTCTTCGAGAAGAATTTACCGGACGGATCTATCATGCGTCGTCTGCGAACCGCATTGGCGACATGGCGACTCGGACAAATCTTTGCAACACAATTCGGTGCCGCGCGTCCGCGCCATTACGGTTCGCTGCTCGGCTATTGCATGTTCGGCGTACTGCTCAAGCGAACCCCCAAACATACCGACTTCATATTTCTGAGGCCAAGAGGCTCAACGCGGTGACACCAGCTCTCGCACCATCGAATATCCTCGTCGACCAAGTCGGCGATTGGCTGACGCGAAGCGCCTTTACGGGCGCCGATCTCGATGAGGTCGCACGCGGCTGCTTTGACCGACTCGCTGCGGCCGGACTGCCGATTGCGCGCGCGCAGGTCACGTTTTCGGTATTGCATCCACTCTATCGTGCGGTCGGATTTACCTGGCGACGCGTAGATGGTCTCAAGATCGAGGCCTATCGGCATGTGCGCAACGACCAGATCGATCGGTTTCGCAAGAGCCCCTACTTTGTCCTTCTCAGCAACAAGCTCGACTACTTGCGCCGACGCATAACACCCGAAGAAACCAGCGAGTTTCCGATTCTCGAGGAGCTCAAGCAGGAGGGGATGACCGACTATCTCGCCTATGTCCATTCCTTCGAACCCGTCGAAGATGATGGACGCGCGCAGGGCATGATGGGCTCCTGGTCTACAGATCGTCCGGGTGGGTTCATCGATGCCGATATCGCCGCGCTCCTTAAAGTACAAAGCCACCTGGCGCTTGTTTCGAAGATGGCGGTGCTGAAGCGTCTCGCAGGCAATGTCCTCACCACCTATCTCGGCGGCGACGCCGGGAGGAGGGTGATGAGCGGGCAAATCAAGCGCGGCGACGGCGAAACGATTCGCGCCGCACTCGTCATGGGAGACATGCGAAATTCGACGGAATTTTCCGAGAAGCTCGGCCGGCAGGGCTATATCGATACTCTCGATGAGTTCTTCGATGCCATCGCAAAGCCTTTCGCGATGGAAGGGGGACAAATTCTGAGCTTTCTCGGCGACGGCTTTCTCGGCGTCTATCCGTGCGAACGCAACCGCGCGGAAAGTCAGGAAGCGTGCCGCAAGGCACTAAAGGCAGCGGAAATTGCGACGTGGCGCATGGCGGACTTCAACCGGCGTCGGCGGGCCGCCGATGATGACGAGATCGGCTTTGGAATCGGCCTGCACGTCGGCAATGTCATGTTTGGCAATGTCGGATTGCAGGACCGCCTGACCTTCTCGGCATTCGGCCGCGCGGTCAACGAAGTTACGCGCCTCGAGAGCCTCAGCAAGAAATATCCCTCGCCGCTGATTGCGAGCCAAGCATTCGTCGAATATTGTGGGGGCTCCTGGACCGAACTCGGCAGAGAAAAGCTGCGGGGCGTCGAGCAGGAGATGACGGTCTATTCACCGCAGCCCGGACAGGTAATTACGGAGGAGATGTGCAAATTCGCCGATCGCCTGGAGGAAGACGGCTATTCCGACGCAGAGAATGTTGTGCTTCTGCATCGCGATTCAAAGCGCGTGTCGCCTCACGAATTGCTTGCTTCCTAGGAGCTGCCTTTCTCGCCTATGCGATGCTGGGCCCTGTCTCGGCGCAGGATTCCTGGGAGGCGCCGGTTCGCGACAATCTCGATGGCCCGAGGTTTTCGGCCGAAGCTGGACTCTGGTACAAGAAGAACTTCGAACAGAGCGCCGGAAAGCTTGAATTTCAGCGGGACGTCTTTCTTTCTCCAACCGGCGCGTTGAAGCTCTCAGTGGTGCCTCTCTGCGATCCGACCGATGAAGATTGCAGCGAGCGAGCCGAAATCTGGGACGATCCGAAAAATCGCGTTCCTTATGACCACGGCGCCTGGTTCGGTTTTGCGGTCAAATTGGCCGATCCCATTCCGACCGACGATCATCGCTATCTGATTGCACAGTGGAAGCGTGAAATCGGCCCCGACGCGAAGGGGGATTTCAGCCCGTTCCTTGCCCTGCGATTGAAAAAGGGAAAGCTGTTCGCAACGGTCGAGACGAATCTCGTTCGTGCGACGAAGCAATTTTCCGAAGGCGAGACAGTCAAATGCGCGCCAGGGCAGGCACAAGTATGGCTGAGGCCCGATACGAACCAGACGCGCGCACTGGTCGCCACTAATCCGGATTGGGAGCCGGATGACGGCGCGAACTACAATGCCTGTACGGACGAAATTCGCGTCTCGACATATGGCGATCTGCCGTCGCCCAATTCCGGTTGGATCGATTTCGCGATCTACACCAAGCCTGGACCGGATGGTTCCGGCCGAATTGAGATCTTCGCAAATAACAAGCGCGTCGCGAGCATAACGGGCCATATCGGACACGGCGATGCGGGGCTTGGAAAGTATCAGTATTTCAAGTTCGGCCCTTATAGGGCAGGGCATCCCGGCGTGTGGACAGTCTATTATGATGACTTCCGCCGCAGCGCCAAGTGTTCGGATGTTCTGCGTTCTGGAGAATGTCCGGGCATGCAGGCCGCGGGAGATACTGGACAGTAAGGCGCAGTCGCGCTTTTTCAGGAAGCTGCGGCTCGCTCATTCGTAGGCTTGACGAACTCGATCGCCTCGGACGCATTCGGACGCCGCTCGCCAATGGTCTATTCCGTTCATATTCTGCCCGCCGCTCAAGAGCGATGCGTCGGCCTCAGCGCTTCAGCTTCCCGAGGCGCGCCTCAATGACATCGTAGACGGCGCGCTTGGCTCCTTGGCGGGTGATTATCGAGGAGTCGAGGCACCATTCGATCCAAAGGCCGTCGGTGAGCGCGATGCAGGTCGTGGCCAAGGCCTGAGCGTCGATCGGCTTTCCGCGCTCGCGGGCAATCTCCGAAATCGCATCGGTCAGCGCCTGGCGATAGACATCGTAGGAGCGGCGATGGGCGGCGCGCAGGCGGGTATTGGTGGCCACTTCGCCCCAGAGCGCGAGCCAAGCCCTGACGCTCATCTTGGAAAACATGGGAGGGGTGAACATGGCCTCGATCACCGTATCGAGCCTCTCGCGCGTGCCGCCATCGGCAAACAGAGTCGCGCGCGCCGCCGCGCCCATGGACTGGGTCATGGTTTCGTAGACCGCTTGGAGGAGATCCTCGATCCCCTTGAAATGATGGTTGATGAGTCCTCGCGACACGCCCGCCTCGTGCGATATCTGATCGACGGTGAACGCGGCGATGCCGCCGCGCGCGAGGCAACGAATCGCTGCTTCGATTAGCATTTGCCGGCGCACGTCGCGAGCCTGCCGGGCGAAGCGCGGAGTAGGCTTTATAGCCTGCCCTCGGCCGCGTCGCGTCAGTTCAATTGTCTCCTTGTCGCCCGTCATGAGATCCGATCTCGCATGAGCGCTCGCCCCAGCGCAAGCTCGGAGAAATACCTGCCGCGAGGCTCAGCAGAAGTCTCTCGGGAATGTTCTCGCCGCCTGATTCGAATGCACGACACGGCCGCCTTCCAGCGCCTCTATGCGCCAGGTAAGATAGAAATTCTCGCGATCGGCTGAAAATTCGGTGCGGCTTCTAGCTTCGGTATCGGCGTCACCGCTCTGCATCGACCAACGATACTCGCTGACGAGCCTTGCCGAGAGAGGATCGCCGGGATGAATCGTGAAGGTGTCATTGGAGGAGGACGCCGTGATGATACCGCGATCATCCAACCGCGCGGTTCCACTGTCATTGACGAGACGAATTCTTCGGATCCCGGTTCCCAGATCGTCTTCGACATGCTTCTCGGCGCGGCCAGCGACGAGCTCAGTCGTGGGTACGGGTGGTGCAATTTCGGGTCGTTGAAACATCACGTTTCGGTCCAGGGGCGATGGCGGTCTGGCCGGCAAACGAAGCACCGAGGTTCCGGACTTCACCGTCAGAGTCGCGAGATCCGGTTGCGGCCAGAGCACGAACCAGAACTGCGTCTGGATCGCGAGGCGCAGGCGATGTCCTTTTGGAATAGTGCGGGCGAAATCGTTGAGCTTTATACTTGCCTCGAATGGCGCGTTGACAGGGCAGGGTTTCGGAAATTCGTGGCCGTCGCGATGGCTGAGATTGAGCACGCCATAGGTCATCACCGTCGACGTCCCATCGGGGTAAACGTCGCACAAGCGCACCGCGACATTCACCTTGGGCGAGTTTACCGTGATGACGAGATCAAGTTCCGGTGCGCCGAGCAGCGTCAGATCGGCCTCGAGCGGCGCGGTGTCAAAACAGAGGGACTGGCCGTCTTCACGACGCTGATCGATTGCGAGATCCGGCAATTTACCGCCATAGCCGCCCCAGCGACCATAATCCGTGCCGGCTGTCGCAGGCGAGCAGACCGACATTTCCCGGCCGGGTTTGGCGGAATGACCGAGCCCCGTCTCATTCAGGTGGAATTCAAGCCAATCGATGCGCGAGCTTGGCCACGCTTCCTCCGCCGCCCACGATCCAGCATGATCCTTATACCAAGGGCGGGGACGTTCCTCGCCGTTTATCCATACCCGATAGAGCGGTTCGCTCATGATGCCGGTGTCTTCGCCGGCAAGCCAGTGTTTCCACCAGCGAAGCGCTTCCTGGAGATAGCCAATCCGCGGACCCGGATCACCGCGGCAGGGATAGGCGTGAGTCCAGGGCCCCATGATCGCGAGCCTCGGCGATGAAAGACCGCTCAACAGCCGGCTGACGGAATTGGAATAACTGTCCTCCCAGCCGCAAACGGCGAGGACCGCGCATTCGATGCGCGACAGGTCCTCGCAAACGGAACCCTGCTTCCAATATTCGTCCCGGCGCTGATGGGCGAGCCAATGTTCAGACCAGGAATGATTGGCCTTGAGCCGCTTCATCCACATGTCGCGCCAGCGCTCGCCAACGATCTGCGGATCCGGCGGCATGGCGTTCTTCGCCAGCATGAATGTCGACCACATCTCATTTTCAGTGATGAGGCAGCCACCCATATAGTGCACATCGTCGGCATAGCGATCATCGGTCGAGCATAAGGTGATGATCGCCTTGAGCGCCGGTGGGCGGCGTGCCGCCACCTGGAGCGAATTGAACCCGCCCCACGAAATGCCGGTCATGCCGACATTGCCGTTGCACCACGCCTTTGGGCAAGAATGGCGATGATTTCGCAAGCATCGTCCTGTTCCTGGGGGAGATATTCGTCGCGCAGAACTCCATCGGAGTCGCCGGAACCTCGGATATCGACGCGACACGTGCCAACGCCATGGCCAGCCAGATAAGGATGCATGTCCATGTCGCGAAAGACAGTGCCATCGCGGCGGCGATACGGGATCATCTCGACGACGACAGGAACTTTCGTGTCGGTGACCGGCCGCCACAATGTCGAGGCAATGCGCGTGCCGTCACTAAGCGTGATCCAATATGGGTCTATGGTTTCGACCTCGAAGGGAAATTCGCGGCGCACATAGGCGCCATGGGCCATTTCCTGATCAGACGAGGTGGTGAATTCGGGTGTCATGCGTGCATCCGTATAATTGAACGGATGTACAATAAGGGCTATTGCCAGGCAATCCCGTGGGCGAGGGGTGAAATGCCGAGGTGCTTGGCGATGGACTGGCCGATATCGGCGAAGGATTTGCGGCGGCCGATCGAGCCCGGCACGATGCCTGGCGCAAAGAGAAGGATCGGGACGCATTCTCGGGTGTGATCGGTGCCGCGCCAGGTCGGATCGCATCCGTGATCGGCGGTGATGACCAGAAGATCGCCAGGCCGCAGCTTGCCGAGAAGTTGCGATAGCCGTTTATCGAAGCTCTCCAGAGCGCGCGCATAGCCCGCGACATCGCGGCGGTGGCCATGCAGCATGTCGAAATCGACGAAGTTCACGATAATCAGGCCGCCATCGGCAAGGGTATCCAACGAGGCGAGGAGCGCGTCGAACAGTGCATCGTTACCTGCCGCCTTGATCTCTTGGCCGGTGCCCTGATGCGCGAAAATATCGCCGATCTTGCCGAGCGAGACGACATCGCGACCTGCTTGCGTCAGCCGATCGAGCAGCGTCGGCTCGGGCGGCGTGATCGAGTAGTCGCGTCGATTGGCAGTGCGCACGAAGGTCGTACGGTCAGCGCCGGTGAAGGGACGGGCAATGACGCGGCCGATCTTCAAGGCAAACGTCAGTTCTCGTGCGACGCGGCAAACTTCGAGCAGGCGTTCGAGGCCGAAGGCTTCCTCATGTGCAGCGATCTGCAATACGGAATCGGCGGAAGTATAGATGATTGGCTTGCTGGTCCTCACATGCTCCTCGCCAAGTTCGGCGATGATCTCGGTGCCAGAGGCATGCTTGTTGCCGAGTACGCCAGGCAAATTGCAGCGGGCGATAAGTGGCTCGGTTATCTCCCTTGGGATGGCGGGAATGGTGTGCGGGAAATAACCCCAGTCGAAAGAGACCGGCGCACCGGTGATCTCCCAATGGCCGGATGGTGTGTCCTTGCCATTGGAGCGTTCGACGCCATAGCCCCAGTGGCCGCGGAGCGGAACCGGGGCGAGACCTTTGGGACGCGTCCCGCAGGCCATCTCCGCCGCGTCGGCAAGGCCAAGCGAGGCAAGATTGGGCAATCTGAGATCAACCTGTTCCGCAATGTGGCCGATCGTGTTGGCGCCTTCATCGCCGAAGTGCGCCGCATCTGGCGCACCCCCGATCCCGGCCGAATCCATGATGACCAGAATCGCGCGAGTCATCTGGCGCGCGCCCTGATCACATCATGCACCGGCGAGTGGACTTCGCGTTCGCCGCCGATCCGATAGGCGCGGGTGAGGACGGCGGCTGCGCGCGCGAAGCTCGTCTCGTCACGGGCATGAATGAAGGCAAGCGGCTTGTCGTCGTCGAGATAGTCGCCTTCACCGGCGAGTTCAGTAAGGCCAACGGCCGGATCGATGCGGTCATCGGCGCGCCGCCTGCCGCCGCCAAGCTCTATCACGGCTAGCCCAACGCTCCTCGTATCGATGGCGCTCACAATGCCATGGGTCGCAATGAAGACCGGACGGATCAGCGGTGCGCGCGGCAAGTGACCGGCGCAATTCTCGATGATATCGGATGGACCGCCAAGCCGTGCCACCATGCGCCCAAAACGTTCCGCCGCCTCACCGCTTTCAAGCGCATGATCCAGATGATCGCGCGCTTGGCCGCAATCGCGACACGCACCGGCGAGACATAGCAGTTCGGCACCGAGCGCCATGGTCACTTCATGCAGCCTTGGATCGCGCCTCGCACCGGTGAGATAGGCGACCGCCTCAGCGACCTCGACAGCATTGCCCGCCGCATTGGCTAGCGGCTCGTCCATATCCGTCAACAATGCCGAGGTCTTGAGACCCGCATCATTGGCGACATCGACCAGGCTTTGCGCCAGCGCGCGTGCGTCTGCCTCCTCGCGCATGAAGGCGCCGGAGCCCATCTTCACATCGAGCACCAGGGCATCCAGGCCGGAAGCGAGTTTCTTGGCGAGGATCGATGCGGTGATCAGCGGCAATGATTCGACCGTCGCCGTCACATCGCGAATGGCATAAAGCCGGCGATCGGCGGGTGCGAGATCGTCGGTCTGGCCGATAATGGCGCAGCCGACATCCTTCACGACGGAACGGAACGTCGCGATATCGGGCTGCGAGACATAGCCCGGAATTGCGTCGAGCTTATCGAGTGTGCCGCCAGTGTGACCAAGACCGCGTCCGGAAATCATCGGCACGGAACAGCCGCAGGCGGCCAGCATCGGCGCCAGCATCAAAGAGACATTGTCGCCAACACCACCCGTCGAATGCTTGTCGACGATCGGCCCGTCGACGTCCGACCAGTCGAGGACGCGGCCTAAATCGCGCATGGCAAGCGTGAGCGCCACGGTTTCGTCCTCCGCCATGCCGCGAAAAAACACCGCCATGGCGAAGGCGGCGACTTGGCCTTCGCTAATCGAACCGTCGGTAAGGCCCTGGATAAATCGAGAGATTTCGGCCGCACTCAAGGGATTGCCGTCGCGCTTGTGGCGGATGACTTCCTGCGGAAGCGCGCGCTCAGTCATCGCCTGCCTCGGTCATGAAACGCTGCAACAATCGCGTCACGTCGGCCGTAGCCTTGGCACCCTCGCGCTTGGTCTCATCATGACTGGGTGCTGCGCCTTCGATGCCGGCACCGAAATTGGTGATAATGGACAACGCGGCCACGCGCAATCCGAAGCGCCGCGCCAGGATGGTTTCCGGCACTGTCGACATGCCGACCGCATTGCCGCCCCATTTACGCACCATGCGGATTTCTGCCGGCGTTTCGAAACTAGGACCTGAGAACCATACATAGACGCCTTTCGCGAGCGCGATTTTTTCCCGCTTCGCTGCCTTCACGAAGCCTTTGCGCAAATCCGCATCATAAGCATCCGTCATGCCGACGAAGCCGGCATCGCCGGTCTCCCCGATCAATGGATTCATGCCGGAAAAATTTATGTGATCCTCGATCAGCATGATACTTCCGGCACGCAATTTCGGGTCAAGCGAACCTGCCGCATTGGTGATGACCACTGTCTCAATTCCACTCTCTGCAAGAGCCGCAATGACCGGGCGCATGACCGCGGCATTGCCGCTTTCGTAGGCGTGCGTTCGCCCGCGCAGAATCAACAGGCGCCGGCCTCCCAGCTTGCCGATGATCAGTTCGCCGGCATGGCCCGAAATCGTCGGCACCGGAAATCCGGCAATCTCGTTATACGCAATCTTGCGCGGCTTCTCGACTGATGCCGCGACATCGCCGAGACTCGATCCCAGTATGATGGCGATCTTAGGACGTTCGGCGCCGAGGTGTTCGCTTAAGGTCCGCACTCCAAATGCTCCGGTCCGAAGGATTGAGGAAGAAGCTCATCAAGCGAAAAACTCGCCTTGAGCCTACCATCTTCATCACAAATGTGGATGGGAACATCGCCGGCGCAGAATTCCCGGAGCTTCTGTCGGCAGCCACCGCATGGCGTGACGAGCGCATCGCCGGCTCCCGCAACCGCAACAGCGACGATCTTCGCCCCGCCAGCAAGTATCATCGCGGCGATCGCGCCGGCTTCCGCGCAAGTCCCTTGCGGATAAGCGGCATTCTCGACATTGCAGCCGGCATGAATGCGGCCCGCCTCATCCTTGACGGCGGCACCAACAAGAAACTTGGAATAGGGTGCATAGGCCTTAGCACGGGCTGCAGTCGCAGCGGCGATCAAGGCGCGATCAACCGGCATCATCAGCGATCCTTCGTATAGGGAATGCCGCTGGCACGCGGCGGTATGGCCTTGCCGATGAAGCCGGCGAGGAGAACGACGGTAAGTACATAGGGCAGGGCCTGGACGGCCTGCACCGGCACCTCGCCTATCCCCGGCACCTTCACGCCTTGCAGGCGGATGGCCATCGCATCGAGAAATCCGAACAGCAGGCATGCGCCCATGGCGGGGAAGGCGCGCCAATTGGCGAAGATGAGTGCTGCAAGCGCAATGAAGCCCTTGCCGGCGGTCATGTCCTTGATGAAGCCCGCTGATTGCGAAATCGAGAGATACGCGCCGGCGAAGCCGCACAGCAATCCGCAGATGATGACCGCGCGATAGCGCAGCCAGGAAACCGAAATTCCCGCCGTGTCGACGGCTTGAGGGTTTTCTCCAACCGCGCGCAATCTCAGGCCGAATCTGGTGCGTGCCAGCGCGTAGGCGGTGACCGGCACACAAATGAAGGCAAGATAGGTCAAGAGCGAATGGCCCGAGACAATGTAGCGATAGATGGGGCCAAGCACGGGAATGCCTTGCAACGCAATCGCACCTGGCAATTCGATCGGCATGAAGCGCTCGAACGTCTCGAGCGCCGGGGTGCGGCCGCCCTCGCGAAACCATTTGGCACCAAGAACGAGCGTAAGCCCGGCGGCCAGCATGTTGATCGCCACGCCGGAAATGATCTGATTGCCGCGATGGGTGATCGACGCATAGCCATGGACTAGCGACAACGCGACGGACACGATCAACGCGAAGAACAGTCCGATCCACGCCGATTCAAAAACGAAAGCCGCGGAGGCCGCCGCAAAGGCCGCGGCGAGCATCTTTCCTTCCAAGCCGATATCGACAATCCCTGACCGCTCCGACCAGAGTCCGGCGAGGCAGGCGAAAATCAATGGAATGGAGAGGCGAATGGCGGAAGCGAGTATTTCGGCAGGAGGGCGAGCGTGTCCATAGCCCTATGCCTTGGCTTCGACGGGGTGCGAAGTCAGCAGGCGCGCGATATGCGGCCTGAACACCTGCTCGAGCGCCCCCATGAACAGGATCACCAGGCCCTGGATCACCACGATCATGTCGCGCGAAATCGCCGGCTTCTGGAAGGAGAGTTCGGCGCCGCCCTGATAGAGAATGCCAAACAAAAGCGCTGCAAGTATCACGCCCAAGGGGTGCGAGCGTCCCAATAGCGAAACGGCAATCCCGACGAAGCCCGCGCCGCCGACAAACTCCAATATGATGCGGTGCTGAAACCCCATGACTTCATTGACCGAGAGCAGGCCGGCAAGACCGCCCGATATCATCATCGCAATGATGATGATCCGGTCGAGCTTGATTCCGCCATAGACCGCCGCGTCGGGATTTGCACCAACGGTGCGGATCTCATAGCCAAGCCGCGTCCGCCACAAGAGAAACCACACTGCAACAGGCGGCAATGACGGCGAGAAACACGGCCGGATTGAGCGGCGTACTTGGAAGCTTGACGCCCCAGGACATGCCGATTTCCCGGAATGTCGGGATCGTCGCCACCAACGCCTGGCTTTCGACCGCCATACGTCCTGTTTGTCGGAATACATTATTGAGGAGATAGATCATCAGGCTGGCGGCGATGAAATTGAACATAATCGTCGTGATGACGATGTGACTGCCGCGCTTAGCTTGCAGGTAGGCGGGGATAAAAGCCCAGGCCGCGCCAAAGATCATGGCACCGATGATGCCGCACAGGATTGCAAGAGGAAGAGGGAGAAAGCCGAGATAGAGCCCGGCCATCCCAGCGCCAAGACCGGCAATGTAGGCCTGCCCCTCACCGCCGATATTGAAGAGGCCAGCATGAAAGGCGACGGCGACGGCGAGGCCGGTGAACGTGAAGTTGGTGGCGTAGTAGAGGAGATAACCCCAGCCCTTCAGACTTCCCAATGCGCCCTTGAGAAGGATCGCCATAGCCTCCAAAGGGTTTTCGCCAATGATGAGCACGACGCAGCCGGCGATGAGCAGGGCGAGTGCCAGGTTGATCAAGGGAATGAGAACCACATCGGCCCAACGCGGCAGTTCCGTACCGGCTCGCGACGCCATCAGGCGGCCTCGCGCTCAATGCCGGCCATCATCAAGCCGAGTTCGCCTTCATCGGCATCGCTTGGGCGTTCGCCGACGATGCGGCCCTGGCACATGACCAGGATACGGTCGGAGAGCGAGCGGATTTCATCCAGCTCGACTGAAATCAGCAGTATCGCCTTGCCCATGTCACGCAATTCAATGAGACGGCGATGAATGAATTCGATGGCGCCGATATCGACGCCGCGGGTCGGTTGACCGACGATAAGCAATTTGGGATCGCGTTCGATCTCGCGCGCCAGGATGATCTTCTGCTGATTGCCGCCGGAAAATTTCGCCGTCTTGAGATGGGGATTTTGCGGACGGATATCGAAGCCCGCCATCTCCGAGCGGCAGCGATCGACGACCGCCTCGCGATCGAGCAGCCATCCTTTGCCGAGGCTCGGCTCGTAATGCCAGCCGAGGATGGCGGATTTCAGCCGCCTCGAATGAGGCGACAAGGCCGCGGCGCTGGCGATCTTCGGGAACATGTGCAAGGCCGATCAATCGCGAATAGCGCGGATCGCAGTGATCGGTGAGCGAGCGGACCCTCGACCGTAATACGCCCTTCCGCCGGCTTGCGAATGCCGGCGATTGCTTCGAGCAACTCCGACTGGCCGTTTCCCGATACGCCGGCAATGCCGACGATCTCGCCACCGCGCACGACGAAGGAGACATCGTCGACACGCGCCACGCCTTTCTCGTCACGAACCGTCAAATGCTCGACTTCCAGAACCGTTTCCGCCGGCTTCGCGGGCCCTTTCTCCACACGCAGCAATACACGGCGACCGACCATGAGTTCTGCAAGTTCCGCCGGATTCGTCTGAGCGGTCGGCGTCGTTGCGACCATCTCGCCACGCCGCATCACGGAGACCATGTCGGTGATCGCCATGATCTCGCGCAATTTATGGGTAATGAGGATCACGGTTTTTCCCTGCGCCTTGAGTTGGGCGAGGATGCGAAACAGATGATCGGCTTCCGGCGGTGTCAATACGCCGGTGGGTTCATCGAGGATGAGAGTTTCCGCACCACGAAACAGCGCTTTGAGAATTTCCACGCGCTGTTGAAGCCCGACCGGCAGGGTGCCAACCACCGCATCGGGATCGACCTGGAGTTCATAATCGCGTGCAAGGCGTGCCAATTCCGAGCGCGCATGCGCAAGGACCGGTCCGATCAACGGACCGTCCTCGGCGCCGAGAACGACATTCTCGAGAACGGTGAAGGTTTCAACCAGCATGAAATGCTGGTGCACCATGCCGATCCCGGCCTTGATCGCATCGGCCGGTGAGCGAATGGAAACCTGTTGGCCATTGACGCGAATTTTCCCAGCATCGGCCTCGTAGAAGCCGAAGAGGATCGACATCAATGTGGATTTGCCGGCGCCGTTCTCCCCGACAATGCCGTGAATTGAACCCTTTGCGACGGTGAGGTCGACATTCTTGTTGGCATGAACCGCGCCGAAACGCTTGTCGATGCCGATCATCTCGATCGCGGGGGGCATCCCGTCGCGGGCCTCCGGCTGAATTGGGATTGCTCTCTCCCGAGATCTACGTCCCGGGAGAGAGGCGAGCTCTATCAGCTTACTCGACCGGGCACTTCTCATCCGACATATAGTCGTGAACGGGAAGCTTGCCAGAGATGATGTCCGCCTTGGCGGCTTCGACCTTGGCCTGCATCTCCGGTGTCACAAGTGCCTTGTTGTTGTCGTCCATCGCATAACCAACGCCGTCCTGCGCAAGGCCCAAAACCTGAATGCCAGGCTTGAACGAGCCGTCCTTGCCGGTCTTCATGACGTTGTACGTCGCGACGTCGACACGCTTCAGCATCGAAGTCAGAACCTTGCCCGGATGCAAGCCGTTTTGATTGAAGTCGACACCAATGCCGAGGATGCCGCCATCGGCAGCCGCCTGCAATACGCCGACACCGGTCCCGCCGGCCGCATGATAGACGACGTCGGCGCCTTGCGCGATCTGCGCCTTGGTGAGTTCGCCGCCCTTGACCGGGTCGTTCCAGGCAGCACCGGTATCGCCGGTCATGTTCTGGAAGACCGTCGCATCGGCTTTCGTGGCCTTGACGCCCTGGACATAGCCGCAGGCGAATTTGCGGATGAGCGGAATATCCATGCCGCCGACAAAACCGACTTTGCCCGACTTCGAAGCCATCGCGGCAAGCATACCGACGAGATAGGAGCCCTCATCTTCCTTGAAGACCAGCGACTGCACGTTCGGCAGGTCGACGACCATGTCGATGATCGCGAATTTGAGGTCCGGATATTCCTTGGCGACTTTTTCGAGCGCTGCGGCTTGCGCGAAGCCCGCTGCAATGATCGGGCTATAGCCCTGGTCGGCAAAATTGCGGAGAGCCTGTTCGCGCTGCGCCTCGTTCGAGATCTCGAACTCGCCATAGGCAATGCCGGTCTCGGTCTTGAACTTCTCGGCGCCGTTGAAGATGCCTTCATTGAAGGACTTGTCGAACTTGCCGCCAATGTCGAAGACGACGGCCGGCTTGTCATCCGCCGCCAGCGCGGCGGCGGAGAGCACGACCGTCATGGCGGCCGCGGCGATAATTTTCTTCAGCATCAATCCTGTCTCCCTGAGCTTGCGCCCTTGAACTGGGCCTAACCTCCAGTTGACGCCAGCCGATAGTCATTTTCAAGCGGCTTGTGGGAACGCCTCAACGGCCCGCGGTCGTCCCAAAATCAATCGGTAAGGCAGCACCGGTAATAGGCGCGAGAGCGGCAACCGCCAGGATGAAAGCGGCGATCTCATCAGCCGTTGCAAAGCGGGTGCGGGGTCCTTGCGGATAGATCGACTTGAGTCTGGCGAGATAGCCTTGCGGGTCACCGCCGCCGAATTCCGAGGCCTGATAGGCGAGCATCGGCGTGTCGACGTCGCAGGGACAAATGGCATTCACCCTGATGCCGCGCGGCGCAAGCTCGAGCGCCAGCGCCTTGGTAAGGAGCACCACGCCACCTTTCGAGGCGCAGTAGATCGCAGCACCAGCATTACCCATGAGGCCAGCATCGGAGGCGATGTTAATGATCTGGCCCTCGACCTTCTCAAGATGCGGAATGGCATGGCGGCAGGCGAAGAAGGTGCCCTTAAGGTTGATGTCGAGGGTCCGGTCCCATTGCTCCTCGCTCATCGTGTCGGAGGGTCCCTCGACCCAGACGCCCGCCGCATTGATGAGTACGTCCAGCCTACCAAAGGCGGCCATCGCGCCTTTGACCATGAGCTTGCAGGCATCAGGGCGCCTAATATCCACCTCGAGAAGCGTGCAGGAGCCGCCCAACTCCTGGTTGAGCGCCTGCAATTTCTGGAGGTTCAGATCGGCCAATGCCAGATCAGCTCCTTGCGCCTTGAACGCCGCGGGCCGTGGCGCCGCCCATGCCGCCCGCTGCTCCGGTGATGAGCACGACCTTGCCACGCCAAGCTTCAGTACCAGTCACGTTCCTGTCCCTTGAATTCGACGATGGAATTGCCGCCATCGACGACGATCATCGCTCCCGTCACATAGCTTGCGTCGTCGTCCGCCAGGAAGCGGACCGCCGCCGCTACTTCCTCGGGCCTGCCCGGTCTTCCCACCGGCGAGGCGTTGCCGGCGACGATCTCGGCTTTTGTAGACGAAGCCGTCTCGATCCAACCGGGTAGCACGGCATTGCAAGTAATGCCGCTCTTCGCCGTATCGATCGCGATGGCGCGGGTGAGGCCCGTCATTGCGGCCTTTCCGGCAGAATATCCTGCCGAGCGCGGATTGGTGACGAGCGGGCCAGTTACCGAGGCTATGTTGATGATTCTGCCGTGTTTTCTGCGGCGCATGAAGGGGATCGCGGCACGGCAGAGATTGAAGGCGGTGGTGACGTTCAAATCGAGGTGGCGGCGCCATTCGGCGTCCGAAACCCTTTCAATCATTGAGCTTTTTGAACGCTCGCCGGTCTGGATCATGCCGGCATTATTGACCAGGATATCGAGCCGGCCAAAGCGCTTTACGACGTCCTTGACGAGCTTTTCGGCGGCCTTTGGATCGGTCAAATCGGCGATGAAGGCTGCTTTTTCGTGTGCAATGAGCTCGTTTTCGCGTGCGAAAATGCGCTCCGTAGTGGCCGAAATCGCGATTCTTACGCGCATTTTTCCGAGAGTTTGCGCGCAGGCAAAACCGATGCCTTCGGCACTTCCAGCGCCCGTAACCAGGGCCACGCGGCCCTCCAATCCAGCCATTTCCTGCCCTTGAATCCCGCTGTTCCGGCTAACATATTACCCCAAGAGTTCACGCTGGTGCCAGATGGGCCAGCTTGAACCGGCTGCTTCTCGAAGGGCAAACATGTCACGCGTATCGGTATTTTCCAGTCCCCTTTTGCTTGGTTTTGACGAGGTCGAGCGCCTGCTCGACCGCGCCGCCAAGACCCCCGGGGACGGCTATCCGCCCTATAATATCGAACGCCTGCCGCCGCTTGCCGGAAAGAGCGATCGATTGCGGATCACGCTCGCCGTGGCCGGCTTTGCCAATGAGGATCTGGAGGTCACGCTGGAGGAAAACCAGCTCACCATCCGCGGCAAGCAGAGCGAATCGGAAGATCGCGCCTATCTCCATCGCGGGATCGCAGCGCGGCAATTCCAGCGTGCGTTTGTCCTTGCGGAAGGCATGGAGGTGGTCGGCGCGGAACTGGAAAACGGGCTGTTGGCCATCGACCTTGAACGGCCGGAGCCGCAGCGCGTTATACGCAAGATAGATATAAAAGGAGCCTGAGACATGAACATAGACCTCATGAAGAAGCCAGAAGACGTCTCGGCTCAGGACTTGGCAATCCTGGGTGGTGGCACGCTGAGCTATATCCGCGAAATCGGCGCGACCGACGCGATCAAATTGCTGGGACCAAAGATCAATGTCCCGGACGACGCAAAACTTTTCTGTCTCTATGCGGCAGACGGCACGCCGATGTCGATTTCGGGCACGCGCGAGGCAGCCGTCGCCAATGCCATGGAACACGAACTTCTGACGGTCAGCCTCCACTGAACTTCACAACCGTCGCTCTAATGCTCTAGCCTCTCGCCACTCGAATAAACGCTAGATCTAAATCGTCCGTCCAATCCAGTCTCTCGCTCTTGCAAGTGAGAGGCTGACCGATCCTTTCTCACAAGCATCACGAGCCAGAGCCGCTGAGGCTTTTGCGAATCCCTTTGTCAAGCAAGGGAAAGCTGTGGTTAGCTCAATAATACTGACGTGACCAAAACCAGATATGCGCAAAGACGGACGGGGACGAGCATATGGGTATCGTCAATTGGGCCTTTCCTAAACTGGCAATCCCGCTACTTGCACTGTTCTGGGCACTCCCGACTGTTGCAGCCGATGTGGACTGCGTTCGGCGCGACAGGGAAATCAATCGGCTAAAATATGATAACGAGGCGGGCGGGCTAACGAAACAAATCGAACTGGTGAAAGGATATGACTGCGGGGGCCTTCGGGTTGAATTCGTTCGCCTTTCGGAAGTTGCTCTCGCAATGCTCGAAGGCAAATACTCGAAGTCACTTGATAGTGTCATCGGTGATGCCAAGCTGGTCGAAACCCTAATTCTCCGCAAGTATTTGTCGCTCCGGAGCAAGTTTGGTACGAGCTATCAGCGGGAGTACGCCGAAGAGCAGCCTTTCCGACAATCGAGTTCGAGTGACGTCCAGCAGGTGACTGTCGTTCTAAATCCCGACTTCGGCTATTGGGGGTTGGAGTACTTCCCTGCTGTGGATGAAATGTTGGCTCTCTCACGAGGGATGTGGCCCAAACCGTTGACGATGTTCGTATCGACCGGCGAATCCACGGTTCCCCTGTCCGGCATACCAACTCTTTGGCGGAGCCTCACCTCGAAGGACATTCTCGACATTACAGAAAGTACCAAGCGCTTGGTCGATCTGTCCCGCCAGTATGGCAACGCGGACCTTACAGAAATGCTCACTCCGCGATTTAATAATGAACTTGATTTTCTGATGACAGCCTCAGCGGATAGACTGCGAACGAACTCCTGCGTATTCAAGGATGGCACGTCAGGTTTGACGGGGGTTGCAGCCAATCGATTTCGTGCCTGTTAAGTTGCCACCTCGTCATCGTCTCCACGCTATTTTGCCTTCTCTTATGAGCTGCCGGAACTGCTCTTCGACGCGATACTAATTCGAAACCCGACCAAGCAGCCTACTAAAATAACCGGATTGACAGGTACTAAAGAAGTCGGAACAGGTATTCGCCGGACGGATGAGTACGGCGAGAGGTCCAAAGACATTGATGATATCAGCGCGGACATATCGATCGCTGCAGGCGATTCGGTTATCCTCCCAACGACGGCTCTCTTTCGGCCGCGGGAACTAAGTCCTTGTTGCGAGTACGTTCCAGCAGGCAAGCCCTTGGCCAGGGGAGCCGTGCAGCAATACGTTGAAGCGGGATATGACATTTCGGGAGTTCAGTATAAGGTCCCTTCATATCCGCTGTATCTCCAAATGCTCCCCTCTTACTCAATTGAGGGTCTGGAAACGTCCAAGGGGCAGATGACGTTCGAGCGAACGCGCCCCCTGCGACTGAGTTTTACATCGATCATTGAAGAAGGTTCGTGCCATACCTGATGTCGCACAGCGGGCTCGACCAATCCACACCTTGGGTCGTTTATGGAAAGGTTCTCCATAGCGCCACCTCGCCGGACGCGAAGAGCACCCACGTCGAAAAGCTGCGAGGGGCGCCGCGGAAATACCGGCTTGAAGAGCGCGAGCCAGAGGTTGCCTTTATCGATAGCGCCAAGCTCCATGTACGCTATGAAGATGGCTCCGTTGCCACTTACCTCCCCAACGCGGTAGCGCTTCAAAACACGGATGGAAAAGAGGTCCGAATCCAATGGGGGCAAAGCTTGGAGTTTCATTTCCCAGTTAGCGACAGCCCCGATCGAAGGGCGCCGAGAACATCTGAAATCGAGATTGTAGGCTACTACCAGCGGATCAACTTCACCACGCTAGGTAATCAAGAAAGCTCTGAGCGAAAGACAGATTTGGTAAGCCCGCTCGATGTTTTCTCCGGGATACTTCGATCGCGGGGGGACGCGAAAGAAATCGGAACTGCAGCATGCAGCTTTGAAGTCTTTCACGAGGCCGTCCGCAGCCAATCAGGTGAGCGACAGATAGCGCACGTCAAACGTGAGCACTATTCTGCGCTACTGAGCCCCTGGATTGCGCGGCGCGCCTCGGCCAGTTTCTCGGAGAAGAAGGCATCATTTCCTGCACCCGAGTTTTCATGTTGGGCCCATGCTGCGCGGTAACATGTCTCGGCTTCTTCCAGCGAAGGCACGTCTCGCGCAAGCAAGCCGCGGGCCAGTAGCGCATCGCCGAGGTTGACCAGCGTCATGACCCTATCGGTCGGCGAGCCTTGTTCGGCTCGTATTTCAAGCGCGCCACGGAGCGCAGTAGCGGCCTCGTCAATAACCCCAATTTTGCTGGTCCGCTCCCCTAGGATGGTCAGCGCCCGGCCGAGATTGTTCTGCGTGGAGGCCCAGTATTGCGGCGAGCGATCCCGCGTTCGCACGTCGAGCGCCAGTCGGTAGGCGATCACGGCTTCTTCAAGCGCAGATTCTGCTGCTCGCGTTCACCCAGACTCTGCAGCGCAACGCCGAGATTGTTCTGCGTCGCGGCCCAATCGAGCGGCATTTGCTCGCGCGTGCTGACCTGTAGTGCTGCGCGGTATGCGACGACCGCCTTCTTCAGGTTCAACGTTCCAGTTTCGCCCTCGCCAGCGCCAGAGAGCCCCGCTGAGATTGTTCTGTGTCGCGGCCCAGTTGAGCGGATGTTGTTGCCGCGTCCTCGCCTCCAAAGCCTCGCGGTATGCCGCCGCCGCTTCTCCGATCGACTGAATGTCGCCGGTACGGGAGCCGAGCGCGTAGAGAGCGGTGCCAAGATTGTTCTTGGTTCGCGCCAGTCGATGGCAGACCGATCACGCGTCCTGACTTCGAGGGCGGCTCGATAAGCCTCTATTGCGCTCGTGAGAAGTGTTGTTTCGTTCTTCCGAAGTCCAAGGGTTTGCAGCGCATTGCCGAGATTGCTCTGGGCCATGGCCAGTCGTCGGGCGAGCAGCCGGGGAACGCTATCCAGAACATCTTTGTGGAGTTCGACTGATGACCGAGAGACATTATCCCCGCTGAACTCTCCATGGGCGCGCAAGGCAACGGCTTGCGCCATCCGATACTTGAAAGCCAGGCCCGTATCCGCGTACTCGACCTGCTCGAAGGCCGCATTCCAGTCTTGTGCCGCCGCCAAATAATCGAAGGCCAGTTCGCGCGTCTCGGCACTCTTGGCGAAGATTGTGCGAACTCCAAGCGTGCGCCTGAATTGGCTTCGCCTCGTTACGGTGGACGAGAGAATAGTTACTCTTTCTTTGCTTTGTGTGAAAGGCGGTTGCGCGGCAGGGCGCTTCCTGACGCTCATCGGCGAGTTTAACAGTGGGCAATCTCGGCGTGCTGCTTCAAAGTTTGCTTGGCATGAATTTTGAGTGTGCGCAGCAACGCTGGCTTAAGTGCGGGGCGCAGAGGGGTGGCGGGAGGCTCAAGGGGAACTTCGTCGATCTTGGCGATGGTCTGGATCGTTTGCCGGAGGTAGCCGGGCGTCACCGCTATAGTGAGCAGTAACTGCCGTCGCTCATTGCGGATAAGCGCCTCATCGGTGCTCTCGTCTTCCGGATTCTCTCAAAATAGAGCAGGCGCCGCAGGCTCGCATTGGTCCATGGCTGCTGACGGCCGCTCGTTGCCAGGTAAACCTCCTCGGCGACCAACGTCATCACCTGCCGAAGTCCAGTCCTTTCGCCGCCAAGTGTTTGACGATGGCGGCGGCATAGGGACTGTTTCCACCGGCTTCGCCATCCAGCGCGACTTGGCCAGGCGCTGCGGCAAAGCCGACAACCTCGCCAAGCCCTTGCGTAGCCGCCGGCTGATCAACCAGCATGACGCCTTTGACGGCAGCAAGGCCGTCGCCGCGGATGGGTAGTGCCGCTGTTCCATCCTGCAGCCGGATCGTCGTTGCAGACGGTAACGGGTTCGTGCGGCAGGCATCTAGCAGCAGGATGACGATGCTGACCTTTCCACGCAGTTCCTCGAGAATTTCGCTGACCCTGACAAGCTTGCCTTCCTCGATCTTGCCCTCGTCAATTCGGGCATCCACGGGAAGCAGGAAGTTCTCGCCACCGGCCTCGATCCCGTGGCCGGAATAGTAGATGACGGCGACATCCGCGCCCTCCGCATCCTCTAGGAACTCGGCAAAGTCTCGTTCAAGGCGCCTGGCAGACCGATTGTCGACGAGATTTGTCTTGAAGCCGAGGTTGGACAGCAGTTTATCGACCTGCCTTGCGTCATTGCGGGGATTTGGGAGTTTTGGCAGAAACTCGTAATCCGACTGACCGACGACGAGCGCCACGCCACGCAGCGCCTGCTGGGCCAACGCCGGGTCCGGAACGCATGGCGACACGACAGCGATTGAAAGACAGAAGGCGTAATTTGAGTAAATACGCGCCGCACATGCTGGAGGCACAATCCGCCAGGTGGTTTACCATTCCAGATGTCAGCACAGGCTCGTCACCCGAACAAGAAGCCCAGACGAATTTGCTTGGATAGGCCTGGAGATGGTGGAGAACAATGCAACAGCAGGGGCTTGCAGATCATCACCAATCAGGCGCTGTTTCCCGAAGGCCCGCTCGTCAGGGACGGCGTCCTCTATTATGCGGAATATGGTGGCGACCGCGTCTCGCTCTGGGACGGCAAGAGGACTTCCATCTTCTGGAGTCGCAAAGGGTCCGGTCCCTCGGCCATCGGCACGTTTGGCGACCGGTTCATCGTCGCGTGCTTCGCCTCCAATGAGCTAGCAATCGTCGGGCGCGACGGCATAACGCTCAAGATCATCGACAAGGACGAGACAGGCGGCGCGCTGGTTGGGCCCAATGACATCGCCTGCGATGGCGAGGGGGGAGTGTATCTGACACTTTCGGGCCCGTGGGAGCCCGGACCGATCATCGGCCGCGTCATGCATCTCACCTTCGACGGCAGAATCCGCGAAGTAGCGAATGATATTCATTTCGCCAATGGTCTCGCGTGCAACCGCGATGGCAGCCGGCTTCTGGTCGTCGAATCCGAGGCCAACCGGATCATCTCATTCAAGATCGAAGCCGATGGATCGCTCTCAGACCGGCGGCTCTTCCTGCGCATGGGCGAGATCGACGAAGCCTGGAGCGCCTATCCCGACGGGGTAAAACTCGGGCCAGACGGGAATTTCTACATCGGCGAATTCAGCGCGGGGCGAATCGCGGTCGTCGATCCCCTGGGCAAGCCATTGCGGGTGATCGAGGTCCCATCTCTCGCCGCTCCCAATCTCGCCTTCTCCGAGGACGGTGAAACCATTTTCGTGACGGCGGTCGATGAGCCTGCGACCGCCCCTTATCGCGGTACGGTTTATGCGCTGACGGCCATTTATTAGCACATTTTTAGGCACATTTTTTCGCTTCGATTTAATCGAAAATTCAGCCAGACGAATTAGCGTCGCTCCCTTCATTGGGGAGTTCGCCATGCGCCCGAAACTTATCCTCTGCAGCATCGCTGCATTGATGTTCATCGAGACCGACGCCTATGCCTATCTCGATCCCGGCACAGGCAGCATCATCCTCCAGGCTATCATCGCCAGCGTCGCCGGTTCGCTCTTCGTGGTGAAGGCCTATTGGTACAAATTGCGGAGTTTCCTGGGGATCGGCCGGCAAAATTCAGAAACCGACGATGGGATGCACGGCGAACAATGAGCCTTGCTATTCCCGACGCCGGATCATTTCGCGATCCCAACGGTCGGATATATCAGCACAGCGGCGAGATTTTTCGCTCCGTGATGGGGCGGGCCGCCGAAGAATTCGCCTCATTCCGTGAGTCGGGCCTGTTCGACCGGCTGGTCGAGAAGGGCCGATTGGTGCAGACCCGCGAAGTCGATGCCGCGATACTCGGCAAGCTTGCGACCGATCCTTCCATGGTGCTCCAGCATGAGCGCCTGCCCTTCATCTCCTATCCTTATGAATGGTCCTTTCCGCTCCTGAAGGCAGCGGCGATCCTGCACCTCAATGTTCAGCTCGACGCGCTTGAAGCGGGATTCAATCTCTCTGATTCTACCGCCTATAATGTCCAGTTCGACGGGGTAAGGCCGGTCTTCATCGACGTGCTCTCATTCCGCAAATATAATGAAGGCGAAGTCTGGACCGGGCATCGTCAGTTCTGCGAGCAGTTTCTCAATCCGCTCTTGTTGCGGGCGTTCTTCGGCATTCCGCATAATTCCTGGTTCCGCGGCAGTCTCGAAGGCATCGATACCGTTTCGCTCGCCCGGATGATGCCCTGGTGGCGCAATCTCTCCTTCAACGTGCTGAGCCATGTGACGATGCAGGCGAAGCTGCAATCGATAGCGATCGTCGACAACGGCAAGAGCGTCAAACGCGCCAAGTCGGTCAAGCTCGCCAAGGTCGGCTATCAGCGGATGCTCCAGTCATTGCGTGACTGGATCAAGGGGCTCAGTCCAAAAGATACCGGCGCCACGGTCTGGCAGCATTATGCCGAGACGACGACCTATGACACGGAAGAGCAGCAGGCAAAGAAGCGCTTCGTCGCCGAATTCTGCGGCCACGTGAAGCCCAAATTACTTTGGGATATCGGCTGCAATACCGGGGATTATTCCGATGTTGCGCTCGGCTCGGGCGCTACGCGGGTGATAGGCTTCGATTTCGACCAGGGCGCGCTCGAGCGCGCCTATGCGCGCGCCAGGGCCAAGAAGCTGAACTTCCTGCCGCTGTTCCAGGATGGCGCCAATCCGAGCCCCGACCAGGGCTGGGCCAACCAGGAACGCAAGAGTCTCGCAAAGCGCGGTGATGCCAATGGCTTGCTGGCACTCGCCTTCGAACATCATCTCGCCATCGGGCGCAATATTCCGCTCGACGGCGTCGTCGCATCGCTGGTCGACCTGGCACCCACCGGGGTCATCGAATTCGTGCAGAAGCAGGATCCGACGGTGCAACAGCTCCTCGCACTCCGGGAGGATATCTTCCCCGATTACACGCCGGAAGCGTTTGAGACCGCACTTCAATCAAGGGCGCGGATCGTCAAGTCCGAGACGGTGTCCGCCAGCGGGCGAACGCTCTATTGGTTCGACCGCTCGGCCGGTTGATCCATGACATTCGTTTCGAAGCTTCGCTTGCCGCCCTACGCGTTTTTGCTGCCATTGGTGCCGGTGCTGCAGCTCGGCGCCGGCAATATCGACCGCGCCGCCGTTACCGACACCTTGTGGACCGGACTTGCCTTTCTTGCGGGCTATCTCGCTCTAACGCTGGTTGTGCGCATCTTGTTTCGCAGGCCAGAAGTCAGCGACCCGATCGTCGGCGCCCTTTTCTGCGCGGTGTTTCTCCCCATCGTCTTTCTCGAACCCGGGACCTCTAGGGTATTCTGGATAGTCGGCTGGCTAGCCGTCATCGTCTTGGTATGTGCCTGGAGGGAATCGCGGCGCCTGTTTCCGATCGTCTTCACCGCGGGTTCGGCAGCACTTCTGCTGATGTCGGCAACGACGCTGGCAAGTTCGGACGTCTGGCGCCATCGTGGCGAGATCAGGCAGGTCGCCTCGCAAGCCTTCGGCGAAATGCCGAAGCCGACGAGCGAACCCGCCGAAAAACCGGATATCTATTATATCATCTTCGACCGTTACCAGCGCGACGACTATCTGAAGCAGATCTATGGCATAGACAATACGTCCTTTCTCGACGAACTCAGGAAGCGCGGATTCGTTGTCGCCGATCAGGCTTATTCTAATTATCAGCGCACGGCGCATTCAGTCGTTTCGTCCCTGAATTTCGACTATCTCGACAAGCTTGAGACGCCTGCGACGAAGGGGAGTTCGGACTGGTATCCATTGTTCGAAATGTTCCAGGACTTCCGCATCGGCCGCTTCCTGAAGTCGCTTGGCTACAAGCTGCATTTCTACGGCACCTGGTGGGAGCCGACGCGCCGGATCGCCATCGCCGATCAGAACCATACATTCTATGAAGTCCCCGAGATGACGCGTGTCATCTATGAATATTCACTGCTGGTCGATTTTGCGCACTGGACCGGATTGCGGCAGATGGACCCGCTCTACTGGCAATGCCGGCGCTCGCAGTTGATGTTCGAGGACCTACGCAATGGCGCAGGAGCGGATGGGCCGCAATTCCATTTCGCACATTTTCTTGTTCCGCATCCGCCGTTCGTTACACATGAAACCGGTCGCTGCATGGAAGCCTCGGAGGCGCTGACGCGCACGCGCGCGGAAAATTATGGCGGCCAGCTTGCCTACACCAATCGCGAAATCCTGGCGACGGTTGACGTGCTCCTCGCAGCGCCAGGGCCCAAGCCGGTCATCATCCTGCAGGCGGACGAGGGCCCGTGGCCCGAGCAATTCGCCGGAAACGAAACGACCCTGCTTGGCCGCGACGTCTCGAATGTCGACTGGCAAAAAGTGCCGCCCGAAATCCTCAGAGAAAAGATGGCGATCCTTACCGCGATCTATGCACCGCAGATTCCAACCGCTGAGATTGGAAGGCGATTGAGCCCGGTGAACATCTTCCGCAAGGTCTTGAAGGCTTATTTCAACGTGCCGATCGAACCATTGCCCGACATTCACAAGGTCTATCTCGACAGCAACAACCTATATTCCTTCAAGGACGTCACCAACGACCTCTATGATGCGCCGGGAGACGACCATGCCGATCAAGCCGCGCGCGCCGAGATCAAGGCGCAGTGAGCGATCGGCCCACTTGCCAAAGAAATCGCCCTGACTGAAACTCGCGGCTTCTCTTCAGGAGGACCCGCATGGCCGCGGAAGCCCAAGGAACCGGCGTAACAGGCAAGACCGTCGTCAAGAATATCGGTTTGCTGCTGACCGGCAATCTCGACGCGCCGATGTCGGATGCCGACACCGTCATCAGTATCGACGGCCGTATCACGTTCGTCGGCAAGGCAAAGGATGCCGATCAAGCTGCCGCGACGACGGTGATCGACGCCAAGGGCACGGCACTTTGCCCCGGCCTGATCGACAGTCATGTGCATCCCGTCTTCGGCGACTGGACGCCGCGGCAGAGCCAACTCAACTGGATCGATAGTTTCCTGCATGGCGGCGTCACGAGCATGGTCTCGGCGGGCGAGGTGCATCTGCCGGGGCGGCCGCGCGATGTCGTGGGCGTGAAGGCCTTGGCGATAACGGCGCAACGCAGCTTTTCCGCCTTTCGTCCAGGCGGGGTCAAGCTCCATGCTGGCGCGCCGCTGCTTGAGAAGGGCATGGTGGAGCAGGATTTCATCGATCTCGCGCAAGCCGGCGTGACGCTCCTGGGCGAGGTTGGATTGGGCAGCGTGAAAGCCGGATATGAGGCGAAGGAGATGGTGGCCTGGGCGAGGAAGCACGGCCTCCAGTCGACGATCCATACCGGCGGTCCGTCTATTCCGGGTTCGGGCCTCATCGACAAGGATACGGTGCTCGAGGCGGATGCCGATGTGATCGGTCATATCAATGGCGGGCATACGTCATTGCCGGAAGCGCATGTCTGCGAATTATGCGAGGTATCAAAGCGGGCGATCGAACTTGTGCATAATGGCAATGAACGCGTTGCCATCGCGGCATTGAAGACGGCGACGGCGACCCGCAACCTGCATCGCGTGATACTCGGCACCGACAGCCCGGCCGGGTCGGGCGTTCAGCCGCTCGGCATATTGCGCATGGTGGCGTTGCTGTCCGGGATCGGCGGGCTTGCCGGCGGAGCTTGCGATCGCCTGCGCGACCGGCAATACGGCGCGTATGCGCAAGCTCGATTGCGGTATCATCGAGGTTGGCCGTGCCGCCGATTTCGTTTTCATTGATCGCGCCCAGCATACTGCGGGCAAGGATGTTCTGAAGTCGATCGAATTGGGCGACCTGCCGGGCATCGGCATGGTGGTGATCGACGGTGTCGTGCGCTGCGGGCGCAGCCGCAATACGCCGCCGGCGGAACGCGTGCCGGAGGTCGTGCACTAACTTATATGCGGGACGAGCGATATGCCGCCGCGGCGGAATGAGTGGCGCGTGGCTTCGGCCGAGCCTTCGAGATCGATGGCACGCGTGGCGCTTTCGATCACCACGCAGTCGAAGCCGAGCTTGAAGGCATCTTCGGCAGAATAGCGCACGCAATAGTCGAAGGCGAGGCCGACGCAGAAGACACGCTGGAATCCGCGCTCGCGCAGATAACCATTGAGGCCGGTCGGAGTCTTGCGGTCATTCTCGAAGAAGGCCGAGTATGAATCGATGTCGCGGCGATGGCCCTTTCGCAGTATGAGTTCAGCACTCGGAATGTCGAGTTCTTCATGGAATTCGGCACCTTCCGTACCCTGCACGCAATGATCGGGCCACAGCGTCTGCGGCCCATAATGCGTTTCGATCTGCGAGAAGGATTCCTTGCCGGGATGGCTCGAGGCGAAGGAGGAATGCCTCTCCGGATGCCAATCCTGCGTCAATACGACATGGCGAAATTTTTCGGCAATCTCATTGATGATCGGCACGACTTCGTGGCCGGCCGCGACCGCAAGATTGCCGCCGGGGATGAAATCATTCTGCACATCGATGATGAGAAGCACATCGGTTTCGAGAAGCTTCATGCCGTCCTCTGCTGTTTCAATCCGAGATCGCGCATCATCTCGTCGCGCATGATGAATTTCTGCGGCTTGCCGGTAACCGTCATCGGCAAGGCCTCTTTGAAGCGGACATAGCGCGGCACCTTGTAATGGGCGATCTGACCCTTGCAGAAATCGCGGATCTCGTCCTCGGTTGCGGCGTGCCCCGGCTTGAGCACCACCCAGGCGCAGACTTCCTCGCCGTATTTCTCATCGGGCACGCCGAACACTTGTACTTCCTTGACCTTGGGATGGCGGAAGAGAAACTCCTCCACCTCGCGCGGATAGACATTCTCGCCGCCGCGGATGAGCATGTCCTTCACGCGGCCGACAATGTTGCAATAGCCCTCGCTGTCCAAGACCCCAAGGTCGCCGGTATGCATCCAGCCGCCAGGATCGATGGCTTCACGCGTCTTGGCGTCATCATCCCAATAACCGCGCATCACCGAATAGCCGCGCGTGCATAATTCGCCGGGCTCGCCCACCTGCGCGGTGCGGCCTTCGGCAGTGATGATCTTGACTTCGACATGGGGATGCACGCGCCCGACGGTCGCGACGCGCTTGTCGATCGGGTCGTCGACATGGCTCTGGAAGGAGACCGGGCTCGTTTCCGTCATGCCGTAGCCAATGGTGATCTCGCGCGCATGCATCAGCGAGACGACCTTCTTCATGACTTCGATCGGGCAGGGCGCGCCCGCCATGACGCCGGTGCGCAATGAGGAGAGATCGAGCCCCGCAAAATCCTTGTGATCGAGCATGGCGACGAACATGGTCGGCACGCCATAGACAGCCGTGCAGCGCTCGCGCGCGATCGCCTGGAGTGCCGCGCCCGCCTCGAAGCCTTCGCCCGGGAAGACCATCGCCGCGCCCTTGGTGGCGCAGCCCAGAGTTCCCATGACCATGCCGAAGCAGTGATAGAGCGGCACCGGAATGCACAGGCGATCATTCTCCGTCAACGCCATCGTGCCGGTGACGAAGCGGGCATTGTTGACGATGTTGGCGTGGGTGAGGGTCGCTCCCTTGGGCGAGCCGGTAGTGCCGGAGGTGAACTGGATGTTGATCGGCTCATCGGGATCGAGATCGCGCGAGAGATCATCGAGGCGCAGACGATGCGCCGGGCCGCCGATCCTCATCACCTCGTCGAAATTGAGCATTCCCTTGGTTTTTTCGTCGCCGAGGCGGATCACTGTCCTCAGTCGCGGCAGGCGGCTGCTGTCGAGACGTCCCGGCTCGCACTCATCGATTTCGGGCGCGATCGAACGCAATTGCGCGATGTAATCCGAACTCTTGAAACTTGTGGCCAGAACCAGCGCCTTGCAGCCGACCTTGTTGAGCGCGAATTCGAGCTCGGTGACGCGATAGGCGGGGTTGATATTGACGAGTATCAAACCGAGACGGGCGGTCGCAAACTGCGTCAGCAGCCATTCCGGCCGGTTCGGCGACCAGATGCCGATGCGATCGCCCTTCTTGAGGCCCAGCGCCAAGAGGCCGGCGGCAAGATCATCGCATTTGGCAAGCAGATCGGACCAGCTCCAGCGGCACTCCGTGCTCGACGAAAACGGCCGCGTCGCGGGCGCCGAACTTCTCCGCCGTACGCTGCAGCGTGCCCCACACGGTACGGCGCGATAACGGAACCGACTTGTCGCCGACCACATAGGCCTTGCCGTCGCGTGGCGTGAGATCGACCGCAACGGTGCGGCGCTCATCGCCAAGCGAGGTGATGGGTTTTGAAAGATCGATCGAGAAGCCTGTCATGATCCGGCCTTCCTCCCTTGCCGGGGGTGTCGCGCGACTATCTCACATCTTGCGCCAGTCGCCCAGTTGCTCGAAAGCGTGCGCGGCGCGGTAGATGGTCGATTCAGACCAGTGCTTGCCGATCGAGCATCATGCCGACCGGCAATCCCTCGGAAAGGCCGCAGGGGATCGACATGGCGGGATGGCCGGATGTGTCGAAAGGCGCGGTATTGCCAATCATCTCGAAGGCCCGCCGCAACACGAGCGGGATCGGGGCATCGGGCGGCGGCAAGGGCGTCGCCTTCATGGCGGTAGTCGGCATCAAGAGAAGATCGTAGCGCCCGAGTGCCTCGTCATAGGCAGCCCGCAAGGCGCGCGCCAGATTCTGCGCCTTGGCATAGAAATGCCCGCGATAGGTCTTCTGCATATATTCGCCGACAAACATCGAGACTTTGAGCGAGTGCGACAATTCATTGGCGCGGCTTCGCCAATTGGAATGGGCATCGAGAAGGCTCGTCACATAAAGCCCTTCCCAGCCGGTGCCGAAGCCATTGCCATGCATCATGATGTCGGTCAGGCCTTCGAGCGCGATCGGCGTCCAGATGGCCAGGCCGTCGCGATGCATGGAGACCGACACTTCTTCGACCGTCGCGCCAAGCCCACGGAATTTCTCCGCTGCCTTCCGCACTTTCTGGTCGACGTCGCGCTCGCTTTCCGGCCGGCCGAAGCCTTCGCTGACGATGCCGATCCGCAACCCCGAGACGCCGCGTCCAAGAGCTGCCGTGTAGCGATCGGTCCTGACATTGATCTGGCGCGGATCGAGCCCGTCGGACCCTGCAATGACCTCGAGCAGCAAGGCATTGGACGCGACATTCGCCGTCATCGGCCCGGTGTGATCGATGGTCGGCTCGATCGGCATGATGCCGGTATAGGGCACGAGGCCATGGGTCGGCTTCATGCCGTAAATGCCGCAGAACGAGGCGGGCATGCGGATCGATCCGCCCTGGTCGCCGCCGATCGCCATTTCGATCTCGCCCGCCGCAATCAGCGCGGCTGAACCCGAAGACGAACCGCCCGCCGAATAGCCCATGCGCCAGGGATTGTGGACGGGGCCTGTCGCATTGGTGTGGCTGCCGCCCGAAAGACAGAAAGACTCGCAATGCGCCTTGCCGACGATCGTGCCGCCGGCATCGAGAATGCGGGTCACAACGGTTGCATCGACATCGGGCGTATAGCCTTCGAGCGTCGAGGCACCATTCATCATCGGCACGCCTGCCAGGCAGATATTGTCTTTTAGCGCGATGCGTTTTCCTTCGAGCGCGCCCGACGCCGCACCGCGTACCTCGCATTTCACATACCAGGCATTGAGCGGGTTCTCTTTGGCGCCCGGCTTGTAGCCTGGCGTGCGCGGATACTTCACCTTCGGCAAATAGTCGGGTAGCGCATCAATACGATCATAGGCCTGGAAGGTCGCTTCCATCTCGCTCAGATAAGTCGAGAGATCGACATCGCTCATGGTCATGCCGAGATCGCTGACGATCCCGCGCAATTGATCCAGTGTCGGGCGGCGAACGGTCATATAAATCTCCCTCATCGCGGTCGTTGCGCCGCGCGTGGATGGAATTTTGAGTGACGCGACTGGTCGATCGACGCGGGTCGTGCGCGCTGTCCCCAACCCGGCGAAATCTTCGATGAGGGCGGCGCCGGTCATCTCGGCGCGCGCCACCTCGCCCTTGATCTGGCCCTTCTCGAAGATCGAGCAATCGGTCGCAGAGATCGGTCAGGAACTCGAGATTCTGCTCGACGACCAGAATGGTGAGACCTTGTTCCTTGCGCAATCGCGAGAGAATGCCGCCGATCTCTTCGATGATCGATGGCTGGATGCCTTCAGTCGGCTCGTCGAGGAGAAGCATATGCGGCTCGGCAATGAGGCAGCGCGCGAGCGCCAGGATCTGCTGCTCGCCACCCGACAATTGTCCCGCCTGCCGATCAAGCAATGCTTCGAGGCGCGGAAAATCCCTGAGGGTCGCGGCGATCGCATCATCCTCGCCGTCGGCGTCGCTCGGATAGGCGAAGCGCAGATTGTCGAGTGCTGAAAGCGCCGGGAAAATGCCGCGGCCCTGCGGCACATAGCCAAGCCCGAGGCGCGCGCGCCCATAAGGAGGCATCTTGGTGATGTCGGCGCCATCGAAGCGGAGCGTGCCGCCGGTCGCCGGCAGAAAGCCCATGACAGTGCGCAGAAGCGTGGATTTGCCCATGCCATTATGGCCGAGGAGACCCACGACTTCGCCTTCGTTCACCGTGATCGACACGCCATGCAGCACCGGCACGTCGCCATAGCCGCCGCGCAGCGCATCGATCTCGAGGAGGGCGACCGGGTCAGCCATGGCGCACTTCCATTGTCGTCATCCCGGCGAAAGCCGGGACCCATGGGCCAGCCGGCACGGATGTCAGCCGCCTCGTCACGAGGAGGGATGGGTCCCGGCTTTCGCCGGGATGACGGATAAGAGCGCCCCTCACCCCTTCCTCCCCAGATAGACATCGCGGACTTTCTGGTCCGCGAGCACGGTCTCGACCGGGGCTTCGATCAGTACGCGGCCCTGGTGGAACACCGTCACGATCTTGGCAATGCTGCGAATGAAATGCATGTCATGCTCGACGATGATGAGGGAAGCATCGTTGTTCATCTCGCGAATGACTTCGACCATCCGTTGCACTTCCTCGCCGGTGAGGCCCGCAGCCGGCTCATCAAGCAGGATCAGCCAGGGCTTGCCGGCCAAAACGATTCCAAGCTCCACCAATTGCCGCTGGCCATGGGCAAGACGAACGACTTCGGTTCCGGCAATTTCGCCGATCTTCAAGCGCTCGAGGGTTTCGGCGACGATCCTGTCGGCAACACGTGAATTCGTCTTGCGTCTGGCGGCAAGCCAGATGTTCTCGCGTGCGGTGAGGCCATTCATGACCGAAGGCACCTGCGTCTTGATGCCGACGCCGAGCCTCGCGATCTCATGCGGATTCCAGCCGGTCGTCTCCTCGGCGCGAATACGGACAGTGCCCTCGCTCGGCTTGAGCTGGCCGGTCAGGCATTTGAAGAAGGTACTTTTTCCGGCGCCATTCGGTCCGATCAGGCAGCGCAATTCCTTCTCGGCAATCGCGATGCTGACGCGATCGAGCGCGGCAACGCCGCCGAAATGAACGCTGAGCCCATGCGTTTCGACAACCGCGTTAGCCGGCACGGGGGCGTCTCCGGCGCGATGTCTTCCGGCGCGATCGTCCCGCGGCGAGCCGCGACCACGCGGTCTGCAGTGTCGGGAAAATGCCGCGCGGGAGGAAGAGAACCGCGGCGATCAGGACGACGCCCATGATGAAAAAATTGTTGAGCCCGGAATTCTCTCCAAGCGCGATCTTGAGATAGCCCAGTATCCCTGCGCCGATGATCGGACCGGCGAGCGTCCCCGCACCGCCGACGATCGTCCAGATGATGATCTCGGAGGACTGGCCGAGCGAGAACATGTTGGGCGTGATGATTTCCGCCCAGTTCGCAAAGATGCAGCCGGCAATGCCGGCAATCCCGCCGCCGATCGAAAAGGCAATCGTCTTGAGCAACCGCACGTCGTAGCCCATCAATTCGGCGCGCAACTCATTCTCGCGGATGCCGACCAGTGCGCGGCCGAAGGGACTCTTGAGCACCAGCCTGACGACCACATAGATCGCGATCAGCAGCAGGAAGGCGAAGTAATAGAGGCTCTCATTGTAGAGATAGTCATTCGGATCCCACGGCTTGGTCAGTGTCGGGAACCCAGGGATGCCGTTATAGCCGCCCAATCTCGCCGAACCGATGCGATAGGCCTCGCCGGCTGTGGTGTTCATGAACTTGAACAGGATCAGCGTGAAGACCAGCGTGACGACCGCCATATAGACATCCGACAAACGGCCATAGAACATCATCGCGCCAAGCAGCGCGGCAATAAGCGCGGGAATGAGGATAGCGGCGAGGAAACCCAGCCACGGCATCTGCGTATTGATTGCCGTCACCGCGAAAGCATAGCCACCCAGACCGTAGAATGCGGCCTGGCCAAAGCAGAGAATGCCGGCGTAACCCCATACAAAACCGAGACTGAGCGCGAGTATTGCGAAGGCGGTCAGCACAGTGAGCGTGTAGTGGTTCAGCACCAGCGGAAGCGCGAACATGATGATGAGACCGACAATGGCGATCAGCAGGATTTCGCGCCCGGTCTTCATCCGCTCAAACCCGATTCTTCAGGAAACGCCCGGTGATCCCGGTCGGAAGAATTCGCAGCAACACGACCGCGGCGATGAGAAGGGCGATTTCGCCCACGACCGAGGTCGATAGAAAAGTGAATATCTGATAGACGAGCCCGAGGATCGATGCGCTGGCCAACGTGCCGGACACGACCGAGGCGCCGCCGGTGATCACTGTGATGAAGGCCTTGGCGATATAGTTGGCGCCGCCTGTCGGAATGGCGCCGAAGATCGGTGTCAGGATTCCGCCGGCAAGTCCTGCAAGTGCCGAGCCCGCAATGAAAGTCCACATATAGATGTGGGACGTATTGTAGCCGAAGGCTTGCGCCATGTCGGGGCGCTGCATGGCGGCGCGCGCCACAAGCCCGGCGCGGGTTCCCTTCATCACCGCATAGAGGCCGAGCATGACGATGATCGCCATCGCGATGATGAAGAGGTTATAGCCGTTGATCTGGTAGGCGCCGACAGTGAAGCCCGAAATCGGCGCGCTTATACCTGTTTGCGTGTTGCCGAAAATCATCACGAAGGCGCCCATCATCGCAAGGCTCAAGCCCCAGGTGGCGAGCATGGTGTTGATGAGCCGGCCATAGAGCCAGCGCACGATCAGGCGCTCGACGAGAAAGCCCCAGATCGCACCGGCCAGAGGGGCCGCGACCAGGATGGCGAGATAGATCGGGACGCCATAGCGGTTGGCAAAGATCGCCGCATAGGAACCGAGTATCAGGAATTCGCCGTGGGCGAGATTGATCACCCGCATCATGCCGAAGATCACGGCTAGCCCGGCGCTGATCAATGCGAGCACCGAGATCGCGTAGAGGACTTCGATGATGACGACGACGGCGTAGTCCATGAAACCTAACTCCCTCCGCCGCGCGCAGCGCGGGGAGGGTGGCGCGTGCAAGGCGCCGGGTGGGGTGATTCGGCGCGACAGATCGGGCAGGAAACTACCGGAAAGACCCCACCCGTCACGCATTCGCGTGACACCCTCCCCACGCCGCTTGCGCGGCGCGGCGGAGGGAGGAGTTCAGTACAGATCAAATCTTGATCTCATATTGCTGGTTGTCGTCCGGGTTCTTCTTGAGATCGCAGACGGCTTGCGTATCGACCGGCGGGCGCTGCGGAAAGACTTCGAGCACCTTCATCTTTTGATCCTCGACCTGCATGAGGAGCACGTCGTTGATGGCGTGATGGGTCGGGGGATCGATGGTGATCTTGCCGGCCGGCCCTTCGAAGGAAATGCCGGTTTCGAGCGCCTCGATCACTTTCATGCGATCGACCGAGCCTGCCTTGCGGACGCCCTCGGCCCACAGGTTCATGCCGGAATAGGTCGCCACGGCAAGTTCATGCAGGTCGTCGGTGCTGCCGAAAGCCTTCTGCCATTTTTCGAGGAAGGCCTTGTTCTCCGGCGTGTCGCGCTCCTGCGACCAGGAATAGGCGACCATGATGCCATTGCCTTCTGCCGGCGTGAGCACGCGATGCTCATTGCCAACGCAAAGCGTCGTCGAGGCCATCGGTATTTTCGCATTCATGCCGGCCGCCGCCCATTGCCGATAGAAGGACATATGCGCGCCGCCGACCAGGATCGACATGACGATATCGGGCTTGGCTTCCTGGATCTTGGTGATCGTTGCGCCGAAATCGGCGACATCCAGCGGGAAGAAATCGGTCTGGATGATTTCACCGCCATTGGCCTCAGCATAATGCTGCACCCATTTGGCGGTGATCTGGCCGTAATTGTAATCCGCGGCGAGCGAGTAGATCTTCTTGCCCCATTTCTTGATGATCGCCGGGAGCAGGACTTCCGACTGCTGCGCCGGCGTGACGCCGGTGCAGAAGGTGTTGCGGTCGCAGACGCCGCCTTCATATTGCGTGTTGTAGAAATAGAGCGTCTCGGCTTTGCGCAAGGTCGGGCGGATGGCTTCGCGCGACGCCGAGAGGATGCCGCCATGGACGACATTGACATGGTC
The DNA here is from genome assembly GCA_963805405.1 of uncultured Alphaproteobacteria bacterium. Lineage (GTDB taxonomy): Bacteria > Pseudomonadota > Alphaproteobacteria > Rhizobiales > Aestuariivirgaceae > JAEUMG01. The sequence goes on from CAWDUC010000011.1 coordinate 232,497, forward strand.
CTGGCGCGTCAGTTGCTGCGCAAATTGCGTGTAGAGCGCCATGTCGGACTGCGTGTCGTAGGAAATCTTCTCGAGCTTCATGCCGAGCAATCCGCCACCGGCATTGATCTCGTCAATGACGAGGCCGACCGCCTTGTCCATCGGCTTTCCGTAAATATCGAAAATGCCGGAAAGGTCGTGGATCGAGCCGACCTTGATCACGTCATCGGCAAGGGCCATCGGCGGCAGGGCGGCGAGCGCGCCGGCCACGGCCGAGCCTTTGAGCATGTTTCTGCGGGACAATATCATTTGCGTTTCTCCCTCGCGGTTGGTGTGTGAGCGCAAGCGGCCGCAACCGCGGCGGACGCTGCTGCTAAGATCATTTATCCGGTTGGTCCTTTGCCGCAAGGCCAGCGTCGCCCAGATCGAGATTGAGGCCGAGCGACTGGCCGAGCTTCTGCATGGTCGGCAGTTGCAAGGCGAGATTGAGGATCGCATCGGTTGCATTCTGGACGGGTGAGGCCGCACCACCCGTGCCACCGCCCATCTGACCCAAGCCGTGAATCTGGTTGATCCTGATTGACTCGATCTTCTCGACCGGTTTCATCATCCGCTCGGCCAGTTCGGGCAATTTGTCGATCTTGTGCATGTCGATCTTCATGCGCATGACATTGTCCGACATGGTGTTTTCGGCGGCGACGATTGCCAGTCGGCCATCGGCCTCTGCCTTCAATTCGGAACGGCGGGCGTCGGAGCGCATGTCGGCGGCATTGGTTTCGGCGCGGACGCGGTCGAGCAGGGTTTTGACCTCGCTTTTCGCCCGCTCCTCGGAGGTTTGCGATTCCTGGCGGACGCGGATCAAGGCGGTGTCGAGTTCGCGCTCGGCAGCAAGACGTTCTTTTTCGGCCTGGACCTCTTCCTGCGCGGCGATCACCTTCTTGCGGGCCAGTTCGGTGTCGGCTTGGGCGGCGAGTTCGGCGGTGCGCTTCTTGGCAAGCGCGATCTGGCTATCGATCTTGGTGGTCTCGGCAGCGAGGAGTGCTTCGACTTCGCGTTCGCGCAAGTCGCGATCGCGATTGATCTCGGAGGTTCTCACCTCGAGTTCGCGGTGAATGCGGGCCTGTTCGGTGGTGCGCTGCGATTCCTGGCGCGCGGTTTCGCTTTCGGCGGTCGAGGCCGATTTCATCTTTTCGACCGCAAGTGATTGAAAAATCTGGGCTTGTTGCTGCTGCTGCTCGATTTCGAGGCGCCGTTTCAAGCCATCGAGATGGGTCTGGCGCACTGAAACATCGGCGTCGGCCTCGATTTCAGCGCGTTTTTTCTTGTTGCTGGCGATGATTTCGGCGAGGCGGCGCATGCCTACGGCGTTGAAGGCGTTGTTCTCATCGAGGGCCGAAAGCGGCGCCTGGTCGAGGCGGACGAGGGAGACGGATTCGAGCTTCAAGCCATTCTGGGCCATGCTGGGGCCAAGGATGCCGGCCACTTCGCGCACGAAAGCAGCCCGACTTTCGTGCAGTTCGTCCATCGTCTTTGCCGCCACAACTGATTGAATTGCATCGATAAAACGGCCTTCGAAGAGGTTCTTGATCTCATCCGGATTGAGCGCCCTCGCGCCCAATGCCTGGGCTGCGGTCGCCACACCTTCAAGCGTCGGGTCGACGCGAAGGTAGAATTCCATTTCGGTGTCGAGGCGCAAGCGATCCTCGGTCATCAATGATTTTTCGGCCGTGCGGCGCACCTCCATCCGCATGGTGCGCATATTGATTTCCTCGACCTTGTGGAGGAAGGGGAGGGCGATGAACCCGCCATCAAGAACGACCGCCTTGCCGCCCGCGCCGGTTCTGATAAGTGCCCGTTCGCGCGTGGCTTTTCGGTAAAAGCGCTGCAAAAACACGATGATGATCGCAGCGATAATGATCGCCGCGACAAGCGTTAGGAAGATCGCCATCGGTAAAGCTCCCCGGCCGGATCGTCGATGATTCCGCCAAAATCACAGCGAGTCTTGATATTTTCTCCAGAAACCATATATTTTCTCCGGAAAATATGCTCGATACACCCTTATTGCTCGCTCACCAGGCAGTCCGCCGACTTACTGCCAAAGCCTTAAGCTTGTTGGGTATTTCGGTCGACGAGGCGCGGGTCCTGGAGGTTCTTGGCGATCCCGAGCGGGTGAGCATGGGGCAAATCGCCAAGCGGTCAGGCTTGCGAATGCCGGCTTTGTCGAAGCTGGCCGATCGACTGGAATCGAGCGGCCTTGCGCGGCGGGTGGCCGGCGATGATGATACAAGGAAAGTGTATCTCGTCCTGACGCCGCTGGGAGAGCGGCAACGAAGCCAGGCGCTCGCCGAAATAGCCAAGGCCGACAAGGCCTTAGCGGAGAGGCTCGGATCCTGGGAGATCGACCGTTTGGTGAAGTTGCTGGCCAAGATTCAACAGGAAAAGGGCTGATGACCTTCCTTGCCATAGATCATGTGCAGATCGCCATGCCGCCCGGCGGCGAAGAAACCGCACGCAAATTCTATCGCGATATCATGGGTTTAACCGAAGTCCCGAAGCCCAAGGAAATGGCCGGGCGCGGCGGCTGCTGGTTCGAGAGCGGCCCGGTTCGCGTTCATCTCGGGATCGAGGCCGATTTTCGCCCCGCCAAGAAGGCCCATCCGGCGTTCGAAGTGACCAATTTAGCGAGCCTTATCATACGCTTAGGGATGGCGAAGGTGCCCTTGAAACAGGACGTGCCGTTCGACGGCATGGAACGGGTGCATATCGAGGATCCGTTCGGCAATCGCATCGAACTTCTCGAACGCCAGCGCTAATTGGCGCGCCATCGGGCGCTTTCTGCGCCCCAAAATCGCGTTTTTTACCCCCGTTTTTCGCATTCTTAGCGACACGGTTTGGTTCGACCCGCAACGCATCATGGGAGCGCTCCGGACGGACATTTGGACTCTTCCCGGAGGATATAAATGACGGTTATTGTGCGCGGCGAGGCAATCCCAGGGGAGAGCAAGATGCGGACCGGACTTCTCACAAGCCTGATCGCCGGCGGGGCGATGGTGCTGGGCATGGCGGCGGCCGAAGCTGCGACCAATGTCGACATCAATATCGGCAAGACCAAGGGCATCAGCTGCAATACCGGCCGACACATCGTCGAGGGCAAGGGCTATATCAATGTCCGGGCGCGCGACTGCTACGGCGAAATCTACGTCTATTCGGGCCTTCGCCACGGCAAGAGCTGGTGGATCGAAGTGCGCCGCCGCGACGGCAAGATCATCGACACGATGCGCCGCTAAGGACCGATCTCTCGATCGAAGTCGACGATGAGGCCGAGGCGCGGGTGCGCAGGGCCGGCATTGCAATCGAATACGGCCCCGCCGACGAAGCATGGGGCGTCAGGCGCTTCTATGTGCGCGATCCGTTCGGCAAGCTCGTCAATATTCTCGCGCATCGTTGATACCTTGCTGCGCATCCTGATCGTCAGGATTCGATCAAGGCACTTGCACCATGGACCCCAGCTTTCGGGTGTGACGGTTATTGAATTGTCATCGGGCGAGGTGCAAGCGGAGGTCGCTTGGCTTCGCGAACGGATTGCGCCACACTTGGCGAGGCTCGGGCGCGATCCATCGACGTAGAAACTCGACGCGGGTGTGTCCGCTGCAAACTCAGGGCTAGAGCCCCGAGAGAATAATACGCGACGACGCAATCGTCGCCGGCATCGGAAGTGGGAACCTGCCATGGATGATTCAAAGTTTGGACGCGAAGATTCGCGCGGGTTTTGGATACCCAAGGATCCTGTGAGCTATGGGCCGGCATTTGCATGGCCGCCGCAGCCGCGCGCGCTTTTGAAGTGGTTCTTCGGCTTTCCCGGCTTTCTGTGGCCCGGAAACGCGCTCTATGCCGTTGCCGCGATCCTGATCTGGGAGTTCCTGACGCCCGGGCTGGAAACTCTCAGGACTTTCTCATTCCAATGGGCGGCCCTGATCCTGCTTCGCAACATCGTTCTGGCCATGCTGGTCTACGGTGCGTGGCACGTGTGGCTCTATGCCTGGCGCAAGCAGGGCACCGCCTTCAAGTACAATCGGCAATGGCCAAAGGAGGCGTCTGCGGCGTTTCGCTTCAATAACCAGACATACGACAATATGTTTCACACGCTGGTGAGCGGCGTGCCGATCTGGACTGCTTATGAAGTGCTGCTGTTGTGGGCCTATGCCAACAATATCGCCCCGCTCATCAGTTTCGCGGAACACCCGGTTGGCTTCATTGCCCTGTTCTTCCTCGTGCCCATCATTCACGAGGTCGGATTCTATTTTGCGCACCGGTTCTTGCATTGGCCGCCACTGTACCGCGTCGCGCACAAGCTGCATCACCGCAACACCAATCCCGGACCATGGTCGGGGCTATCCATGCACCCGATCGAGCATGCGATCTACTTCTCGCCGATCCTGTTGTTCTTTCTCATCCCGTCGCACCCGATCCACATGATCAATCTCGCTTCGCGACTGGGCTTGTCGCCGGCGGAAGGGCATACGGGTTTCGACCGCGTGGTCATCGGCGAGGAGGCGAGCCTCGATAGTTCCTATTATGCGCACTACCTGCATCACAAATATTTCGAGGTGAATTATGCCGATGGAATGGTGCCGCTCGATAAGTGGTTCGGTTCCTTCCACGATGGAACGCCTGAAGCCGACGAAGCCATGAAAAGAAGGCGCCTGAGGCGCGGCGTTTGAGAACGACGGGAGGTCTCCTCCACCTCCCGTGGGAGAGGCACAGGCGATCGCTACTTCTTGCGTACCAGGGTGAGACCGTCGCCAATCGGGACCATGGAGAAATCGACGCGCGAGTCACCGCGGATCTTTGCATTCAGCGCGCGCAGCGCCGAAGTATCGGCATCGGTCTTTGAGAGATCGGCGACATCACCGCCCCACAACACATTATCGATCATCATGAGGCCGCCGGCGCGCAAGAGCTTGAGGCCGCCTTCGTAATAATGATCGTAATTGTGCTTGTCGGCGTCGATGAACATCATGTCGAACGTGCCGGCTTCATTGTTTGCCAGGAGATCGGCAATGACGTCGCGGCCAGGTTTCAAAATCAACGTGATGCGATCAGCAATATTCGCCTTCCGCCAGTATTCTCTGGCGATCGCCGTCCATTCCTCGCTGACGTCCGAAGCGATCAGCTTCCCGTCGGCCGGAAGGGCGCTCGCCATCGAAAGTGCGCTATAGCCCGTGAACGTGCCGATCTCGAGAATGCGCCTGGCGCCGGTGAGCCTGACGAGAAGGCCCATGAAGGAACCCTGCTCGGCGGTGATCTGCATCATCGCCATGGCGAGGCTCGCGGTCCGCTCGCGCAGTTCGCGCATGACCGCCGGCTCGTCATAGGCGACGGTTGCGTAATAGGCATAAAGCCGGTCGTCGAAGTTGATGGTCTTGTGCATGGCCATTCCTTGCCCAATAGAGCGGGCGGATTCAAGCGGGATGCGCCGCCGGGCAGCCATCGGATTGTGACATGGGATGGCCGCATTCGGCGGCTCTCATCGCCGCCATACCAGAAGGAGACAATCATGACCTATGTCGACGGCTTCGTATTGCCGGTTCCCAAGAAGCAGATCGAGCCCTATCTCAAGATGGCGCGCGCGGCGGCCAAGATCTTCCGCGAGCACGGCGCGTTGCAGCATGTCGAATGTGTCGCCGACGATGTCAAAGTCGGCAAGCACACGTCATTCCCGCAAAGCGTGAAGCTCAAGCCCGACGAGACGGTGGTGTTTTCGTGGATTCTCTACAAGTCGCGCGCGCATCGCGACCGGGTCAATGCCAAGGTGATGAAGGACCCGCGGATCGAGAAGATGATGAAAGGGAAGGAAATGCCCTTCGACGGCAAGCGCATGATCTATGGCGGGTTCAAGACGAAGGTGGATTTGTAGGCTCGCTCTCCCACAGGAGGAGAGGGAAGTCAGTTACTTTCACCCTCCAAGCGCGATCGTCATGGCGACAAGGACGGCGCCTAACACCACCATGACGCCACCGGTCAGGACTGGGCGATAGCCGGCGAGGCGGCCGAAGGCGTAGCCGGTGGCGAACATCATCGCCACCGCGATGACGTTGGAAATGCGCAAGGCAAGCATTGCGTCGGTCGCGAAGAAGAACGGCAGGACGACCGGGAATGTCGAGACGAAGACCAGAAGAAACACGCCGAGCGCGCCACGCCAATCATGCGCATCGAGATGGGCGCGGGCCGGCGCTTCCGGCATGGCGGCGAAGGCCGCTCGAAGGCGGCCGATCTCGCCGGTCGAAAGATTTTGCGCCAGGATCGGCGGCGCGGCATCGGAGATCGCGACACGTGCAGCGCCATCCGTGGACGCACGGCGCATGGCCGCGAAGGCGCGGAAATTGGCCTGCCGCTCCGACAGACAGCCCATCAAATACATGATGGCGTCGATCAAGCCCCAGGCAAGATTGCAGCCGATGGCGCCGATCAACATCGTGCGCACTTCGGCCTCGCCACTTTCGGCAGCGCTGAGGGAACCCGTAAATGTCAGCACCATGATGAGGCCGAAAAGGACCTCCGAGACCCGCTCGATCGGCGAAAGAACGCGCTTCGACGAGGCTGTGTCTTCAGTGTTCATCCGTGACCACGCGGCAATCGGGTGATATTGGAGTATTTCCATCCCAGCTCGCAAGCCCTGGCGGCGGGGCGACTGAGAGTACCGCCGGCCGCGCCAGAAGGAGACAGAAGCCCGATGATCATCACGCCCGTCTATGCCGCATTGCTTGCCTTGTTTTTCGTGTTCCTCAGCATCCGCGTGGCATTGCAGCGGGGCGCTGCCAAGGTCGCGCTCGGCGATGGTGGCGACCGCGCGCTATTGCGGCGCATACGGACACACGGAAATTTCTCCGAATATGTGCCGATCACGCTCATGCTCATGCTGCTGGCAGAGCTGCAACAGGCGCCCGGGTGGCTTATCAACCTCATCGGCGTGCTGCTTATCGGCGGACGCTTACTGCACGCTTATGCGGTGAGCCGGGAACCGGAACCACTGTCGTTGCGCGCCGCCGGAATGATGCTGACCCTGTCGGCGATCATCATCGGCGCCGTGACAAACCTCGTGCTGGCGATCGCGTGAGGGGATAGCTGCCGCATCATCCTTCTCCCGCTTGCGGGAGAGGCAAGAGTCAGTCCGTACTGGCTTGCCTCTCGCGCAGGACCTGCGCGTAGACGTTGATCACCAGCGCGGCGAGGAGGATCAAGCCGCGGATCAGGATCTTGAGGAAGCTGTCGATCTGGATGTGATCGAGACCGTTGTTCAAGACGCCAAGAACGAGCAACCCGATGATGGTGTTGCCGATGCCGCCGCGTCCGCCGAAGAGACTGGTGCCGCCGACCACGACAGCGGCAATGGCATCGAGCAGGAAGGTGTCGAACTGGTTCTGCTGCGCGGAGCCGAAATAGGCGACGCCGAGCATGCCGGCAATGCCGGCGCAGACCGCGCAAATGATCATCACCGCGGCGATGATGAGCTTCACATTGACGCCGGAATACTCCGCCGCCTCGCGATTGCCGCCGACCATATACACGTAACGCCCGAAGCGGGTGTAGGTGAGGACGAGGTGCGCAACGAGCAGGAACAGCAGACAGACCACGATCGTCCATCGGATCCCGAAGATCGAGCCCGAACCCAGCATGGTGATGAAGTCTGGATAGGAATAGGCGATCTGGCCGCGCACCAGCAAGGCCGACACGCCATTGGCGATCTGCATCATGGCGAGCGTCATGATGAAGGAGGGAATGCCGATCCAGGTGACGCCGAAAGCGGTGATAAGACCGAAGGCGAGCGCCGTCAGGAGCGTGAGTACGATGGCGATGATGCCCGGCAAGGGAATATTGGGGATGTTCACATAGTCGGGCTGCAATGTGAAATAGGCCATGGTGATGCCCACCGCATTGGCGACGGCGGCCACCGAAAGATCGATCTCGGCTGTCAGGATGACGAAGGTGAGGCCCACCGCGATGATGCCGGTGATCGATACCTGCGACAGGATGTTGAAAGTATTGTCGAGGGTCAGGAACGAGGGGCTGGCGACCGTGAAGAATACGACAAGTGCCAGAAGCGTGAAGACCGGCGCGATATTGCGCAACTGATCGGCCAGAAACCGCTTCAGACGCCCCGAACCCGGCGCCGCCGCCTCACCTGTCGTCATGCCCCGTTACCCCAAGTCCCATTATCTGCGCATATCCTGATCGCCAAAGTGCTCACACTTTGGCGGAATATGCTTGTCACGCCGCCGCGAGCAAATCCGATTTCTCGATATGCTGACCGGCAAATTCGCGCGCCACCTGACCCTTCTTCATCACTGTTACACGGTCGGCGAGCGTCAGGATAGTCTCGGGCTCGGTCGACAGAACGAGGATCGCAACTCCCCGGTCGCGCAACGTCTTGAGGATGCGGATCACGTCTTCCTTGGCGCCGACATCCATGCCGCGCGTCGGCTCCGAAAGAATGAGCACCTTGGGCAGATGGGTCAGCCATTTGGCGAGCGCCACTTTCTGCTGGTTGCCGCCGGACAATGAACCGAGCAGGGCCGAATTGCGCGGCGGCCGGATCTGCAGGTCCTTGATATGCGCGTCCGTGATGGCGCGCTCCTTGTCGGGCATCAGCCACAGGCGATTGATGCGGCCGAGAATGGCGATCGAGACGTTCTTGTAGACGGGCTCGCCGCGGAACAGCATCATGCGCCGGTTCTCCGGCAGATAGGCGATGCCGGCGCGGCGCGCCGCGGCGGTCGAGGGAAAGCGCACCGGCTTGCCGTCGATCTTCAAGCTGCCACGCCGCAATGGCAGTTTGCCGAACAGCATGCGGGCGAGTTCGATCTGGCCGCAGCCCATGAAGCCATAGACGCCGGTGATCTCGCCGGCGCGCAGGTTCATGGAGAAGCTTTCGAGGACGCCGCCGTCGCTGGCATTTTCGACGTTGAGCACGATGGGCTTCTTGTCGTCGCTTTTGAGTTCGGCCGCCTCGCCCATGTGGAGTTCGGCCGAGTGGCGGCCGATCATGTAGCCGATGACCTTGTGCTTATCGAGATCGGCGACCTTCTCGGTCGCGACCTTGCGGCCATTGCGGAACACGGTGATGCGATCGGAAATATCGATCACGTCGTCCAAGAAGTGCGAGATGAAGATGAGGCTGCGGCCTTCGGCGCGCAATTTGCGCAGGACCGCGAAGAGCCGCGTGACTTCGGGAGGCGACAGAGCCGAGGTCGGCTCGTCGAGAATGATGATGCGGGCGCCGGAAAACAGCACGCGCGATAGCTCGACCAATTGCTGAAGGCCAACCGGCAATGAGCCCATGCGGGTGGTGGGGTCGATGGCGAGGCCCAGGCTCGCGAGCAGTTTCTTCGCCTCGCGATTCATGCGCCGCCAGTCGATCGTGCCGGCGGCAGTGACCGGCTGCGTACCAAGGAAGACGTTCTCGGCGACCGAGAGATCGGCAACCACGGAGAGTTCCTGGTGCACCATGCCGATCGAATGATGCAATGCATCGCGCGCCGAGCTTAAGCGGATCTCGCGCCCGTCGATCTTCATGACGCCGTCGAAATCGGTGTGGACGCCGGCGATGATCTTCATGAGCGTCGATTTGCCGGCGCCGTTTTCGCCGACCAGGCCGTGGATCTCGCCGGCCTCGAGCGTGAAGCTCACATCGCGCAAGGCGGCGACGCCGCCGAATGATTTCGAGACCCCGATAAGCTCAAGCGGGGGCGGCACGCCACCCCCGCTCGTTTCAATCACGTCTTCCGCCATCGCAACCGATCAGATGAGGAAGTTCTTCTGGAGCCAGAGCATGCCGGGTGCTGTTTCCTGGGTGACGACCGGGCCGTCAGCCAGAATGTAGGCCGGAATGCCAGCGCCGGTCTTCTCGCCGCCAACAACCGCGGCAACGCCAGCCGCAACCGACCAGCCATGGATACGGCAGGACGGGTTGCGGACGGTGGCGAGCATCACGCCTTCGAGAACCGCGTTCACCGCGGGCGGCATGGCGTCGACACCGCCGATCACGATGCCAGTGCGGTTCTTGGCCTTCATGACGTTGTGCGCGGCAAGCGCCATGTCGTCATTGTGGAAGAAGGCGCCGGCGATGTCCGGGTTCTGCGTCAGGACAGAGTCCCAGATGCGCGCCACCTTGGTGACGTCCCAATCGGCGGGCTCTTCGTTGATGACTTTCACGTCCGGGTAGTTGGCGACGATCTGCTTGAAGCCCTGGGCGCGGCCCTGGGCGCCGGAATGGCCGAGCGCGCCCTGGGTCATCACCACATTGCCCTTGCCGCCGATCGCATTCATGATCGCCTGCGTCACGACCGAGCCCATGAAGACGTTGTCAGGGGCGATCTGGGTGTGAATGGCGATCGTGCCGGCTGGCGCGATCAACGTGTCCATCGCGATGACCGGCATGCCGGCGCTGATCATCTTGTTGACGGGATCGACGAGCGTGCCGATGCCGAAAGGCTGGATCGCGGCGAAATCCCAGGTCTGGGAAGCCATGTTGTCGATCGAGGCACGCTGCTTGGTCGCCGACAATTCGCCGTCGAACCAGGTGACCTCGACATTCATCAAGGCGCCCCAGGCTTCGGCGGCCTGCTTGCCCTGCGCGCACCAGGTGGCCTGAAGGCCGGCATTCGAGAAGGCGGCCTTGAGCGGCTTCGATGATTTCTTCAGTTCCTGCGCGATGGCGGGATCGAAACCAGCACTCGCGAGCAAGGCGCCGGCAAGCGCGGTCGAGCCGACCTTCTTGAATACATCGCGGCGGGTCGCCGCTTCGTTGATCAGTTCATCCAAATTCATGGGGTTCCTCCACAGGTCTTCAAAGTAAGGCAGCACACTTTTTCTGATCCGCCACGGCCTGAACGCAAATTATATGTTGATTTTTGCGTAGTGCTGGCGTCCAGTGCCCGGCGCAACATTCCTCTGCTGGACGGCAATTGTCCAGTGTTTTTGTCATACAAATCTATGTTGCGCGGCAGCATTCGATGCTGCAATTGCGAGATACTTCCTGCTCAAGAGTTAAGCTCAGGCGCGATACTGCGCATGCGACGGGCAGCCTGCGTGAGCGATGGCGGGTGCGGGGTAGTTTTCCGGATTTACCATCATGTCGCGGGCGAGAATGAGTGCGCGGGCTTCGCATGTCGCGCGCAACCTCTGATCCTTGATCCAGTCGAGATCGATATTGTGGGCTAGCCCCAGGATACGGCGGATCATCTTGGCGGCGGCAAAACCAACAGTGTCGGTCCACAACGCCTGCATATATCGAGCGCGTTCGGCGGCGAGGCGTTCTTGCCCGAGAGATCCCTGGAAGAGATCGGACGGATAGGCATCGCCGGTCGGATGGGCGATCCAGTTGGCCCGGAACTTAACATCGAACAGCGTCCAAATATTCTCGGTCGTCATCAATATCCATTCGCGATAGGCATCGCGCGCGCCCGCATGGTCCTCGTGACCGTCCTGGGAGAAGTAGCTCAACAGAAAATTGGCGATGACGGCGCCGGTATCGAAGCCCATCGGCCCCATGAAGGCGAATTCGGGATCGATCACGCGGGTGTCGGTCTCGGTGAGCATGACGGAGCCGGTATGCAGATCGCCATGCAGCATGGCTTCAGCATGAGAGAGAAATTTGAGCTTGAGGCGCGAGATCGCCACCTTGAGATCGCCATCCTCACGCCATTGCGCGGCATAGGCATCAAGCTCAGGGCTCGTCCAGCGGTTGAGCTTGGCGATGCGGTAGGGATCGGTGAAGATCAGATCCTCGGTGATCTTGCAGAGCGCGGTATTGCCGGCGAAGGCCGCGATCATCGCCTTCTTCCTGTCCGCCGTGAGTGCAAGATCGGAAGTGAAGTAGAGAGAGTTCGCCATGAAGGTCGAGATAGCCTCGGCGAAGAGGGGATATTCGCGGCCGGCAATCATGCCGCGGCGCATGATGATATGCGGCTCGAGCAATTCCATGACGATCAACGCCTGGGTCTCGTCGTAATGGTAGATCTCGGGCGTCAGGCCGGGCGACAGGCGCGCCTGTTCGGAGAGCGCCATGTGCTCGTAATGGGCGCGCGACAGAGGCAGCGGCCAAGCCTCGCCAACCAATCTCACATAGGGAAGCGCCTGCTTCACCGCGACTCCGGTCCTGGCGCCATAGACCTTGAAGACGAGATTGAGATTGCCGTCGCCGACTTCCTCGATCCGCCAGGTTTTGGGATCGCCGCCGAGGCGGGCGCGCAATTGCGAGATCGCCGCAAGATAGGCGGCAAGGGTCTCGGTAGTCTGCGGCTTGTAGCCGGGAGGAAGTGGCATTTTTTCAGGCATGTCAGGGTCTCACTGGGCTCGAAACGCCGCCTTTGTCGACGGATGACAGAGTTCTGTCCAGTGGGTAGAGCTTTACCCGGGCGCCAAGGCATGGCACGCGCGAAGGGATGAAGAAACCCAAGGTTTCAGCACGCGAGTCGGCGGCGCGGCGTTTCGCCATCCTGGTGTTTCCGGGCTTCCCAATGATGGCCTTCAGCGCGGTCATCGAACCGTTGCGCGCCGCCAATGCGATTGCCGGGCGCGATCTCTATGAGTGGATCGTCGTCGGCAGCGAGCCGGGGGCGATCACCGCATCCAACCGCATCGTCATCGAGCCCGATCACGCAGCGCGCAGCGCTCCTCATGCGGATTTCATCGTAGTGTGTTCGGGCGGCGACGCAGACAGGCGGCCGGAGAAGCAGCCGCTCGCCTGGATCCGAAAATGCCTCAGCGACGGCGCCCATATCGGCAGCGTGGCGGATGGCGCCTTCTATCTGGCGCGCGCCGGGCTTCTCGATGATCACCAGTCGACCTTGCACTGGCAAAGCCAGCCGGCCTTCTCGGAAGCCTTCCCGCATCTGGCATTGGTTCGCTCGATCTATGTGATCGACCGGACGCGGTTTACTTCGGCGGGCGGGATCGGCGCTTTCGACATGATGCTCGACATACTGGCGCGCCATCACGGCGAGGACATGGCGCGGCGCGTCGCAGAATGGTTCGTGCATGATCGCATACGGTCCTCGGCCGATCGCGAGCGATTGCAGCTAAGATTGCGCACCGGCATCCGCGACGAACTCGTACTCGACGCGGCGGGGCGCATGGAGAGCGTCATCGAAAGCGGCGGCGCGATTTCGGCAATCGCGCGCCATCTCGGGGTGTCGATGGGCCGGCTCGAACGCGCCTTCCGGGCCGAACTCAATTTGAGCCCCGCCGATTTCTACCGGCAAATGCGGATGCAGCGGGCGCGTGACCTGCTCGAACATTCGACGATGTCGGTGCGGGAAGTGGGGCTCGCCTGCGGCTATGCAAGTTTTTCTTCTTTTGTCCGCGCGTTCAGGCAGACCTATCGCGAAACGCCGAGGAAAGTGAGGAAGCGCTAGCCGCACACTTGCCGATGAAAGCTGCACAGTGGCGGCGAGGGCGCTGACCGAGCATCCGGGATCCGTATTTTCCCGGCGAGGTTTCCCATGAGCATTGTCGTCTTCGATCCCGACAAAACCGAAGATGTGGATTTCGCCGCCTATATGCGGCATCCGTCGGCGGCCGATGCCGCCAACAGCATGTGGCTGTCGGATACCGAGCCATCCGCCGTCAATGCGGTGAAGCTGCGCGCCGAGCGCCTGCAGAAACTGCGCGATTGGATGAAGGCGGCAGACTACGGCGCGATCCTGCTCTTTGATCCCTATAACCAGCGCTATGCGACCGGTTCGCGCAACATGTTCGGATACTTCCTGCGCAATTCGACGCGCTATTTCTTCGTGCCGACCGAAGGGCCGATCATCCTCTTCGAATATCCACAAAGCTATCATGTAAGCATGTGCCTCGAGACGGTCGACGAGGCGCGACCCAGCAAGCTCGTTTGGTCTTCGGTCAATGCGCGTGACGAAGAAACCACAGGCCCCTTCGCCGCCGAGATCGCCGATCTCATGCGCCAATATGGCGGCACGTCGAAGAAGATCGGCATGGATCGCTGCAGTCATCTGCAAGCGGTCGCACTCGAAAAGCAGGGGCTCATGGTGCGCGACTGCCAGGGCGAAATCCTTGCCGTGCGGGCGATCAAGACGGACGAAGAGATAAAGTGCCTGCAGATCAGCATGACGGGCGCCGAAGCCGCGGTTGCCGCCGTGCGCGAAGCGATCAAGCCCGGAATCAGCGAAAACGAACTCTTCGCCGTCATGTATCACGAGGTGATCCGGCAGGGGGGCGAATTCATCGAAACGCGGCTCTTAACATCCGGCCAGCGCACCAATCCATGGTTCAACGAAGCGAGCGGGCGGCGCATCAGGCCCGGCGAACTCGTCGCCTTGGATACGGACACGATCGGCTGCTATGGCTATTATTCCGATTTCTCCCGCACTTTCCGCTGCGGGCCGGGAAAGCCGTCCGCCTATCAGAAAGCGCTCTACCGCATGTCCTATGAGCAGGTTCAGCACAATATTTCGATCATCAAGCCGGGCCTGAGCTTCCGCGAAATCGCCGAGCGCGCCTGGAAGATTCCGGACCGTTTCGTCGACCAACGCTATACATCGGTGATGCATGGCGTCGGCATGCATGGCGAAACGCCATTCATTGCCCATGCCATGGATTTCGCGACCTATGGGCGCGAGGGAATACTGCAGCCCGGGATGGTGGTGAGTATCGAAAGCTATATCGGCGAGAAGAACGGGCCGGAGGGCGTCAAGCTCGAAGAGGAAGTATTGGTGACCGAGACCGGCATCGAGCGCATATCGCGCTTTCCTTTCGAAGACGAACTGCTGGGAACCTGACGGCATGAAGCAGTGTCTCGTCCTCGATCGCGCCAGATGCGGATTGCTGCTCGTCGACTTCCAGGAGGAGCAGCGTTCGGATCCACTTTACAGGGTCGCGGGCTTTGCAAACGTCATCGGCAATGCCAAGGCGCTGCTCGATTGCGCGCGGCAGAACGGGCTTTCGGTTTTTCATGCCGCCTACAAGCGAGACTTTTCGCGGGTGGCGCCGCGGCCTTTCGAGCCCGTCGCCGAGGACGGCGCGCCGAGTTTCAGCGACGTCACCAATCCGGCAACCGAAATCTGCAGCGAAGTGACGCCCGGCGCGGGCGAGATGGTGATCATCAAGAACGACGCCAGCGCTTTCTGCGAGGGCGATCTCCTGCCGGCCTTGCGAAAAGCCGGCATCGAATGGATGATCGTTGCCGGGGTGTGGAGCGAGGCCTGCGTGGCGGCCACGGTGCGCGATGCGATCGCTCAGGGCTTCCACGTCATGCTCGTCAAGGATGCCTGCGGCAGCGGCACGGCGATGATGCATGAAACGGCAATCCTCAATCTCGCCAACCGACTCTATGGCGGGGCGGTCGCCGACACGGAGCGAGCCTGCAGGTTGATGGCGGGACAGAATGCCGAAGTGTGGGTTGCGGAACGCCCGGCGCCGATCCTGTTCGACTATGACAGCGCCAGGGCAGCGTATCAGTCGCTGTGAGCGGCGCACATTTTTTGCGTATTTCCGATTATTCGGCAGCGCAGCGCAAAGTTACGATTTCAGCCGCACGGCATTGAGCGAGAACAGCCCGTCGCCCCGTGCGGAGCGGCGGTGCACCCAAGGGAGAGATCGTCATGTCCAGGACTTTGCTTGAATCAAAGCTCGGCGCATTGGCCGCCAAGGCCGCTGCGGGCCGGCTCGACCGCCGCTCCTTCATGCAGATGGCGATAGCTACGGGCCTCACGGTGCCGGCCGCGACGCGCTTGTGGACGCGCGATGTGGCGGCGCAGACGCCCAAGGCGGGTGGTCACTTCCGCGTCGGGCTCGATGACGGAAACACGACAGACACCATGGATCCGGCGACTTTTCAGTCGCGCTTCATGATTACGCTCGGCCACACATTTGCGAATTTCCTGACCGAAATCGGAACCGACAACAAGGTGACCGGCGAGCTTGCCGAGAGCTGGGACGTGTCGAAGGATGCCGCGACATGGACGCTCAAACTGCGCAAGGGCGTCGAGTTTCACGACGGCAAGAGCTTCGATGCCAATGACGCCGCTGCCTCGCTCAATTACCACCGCGCGGCGGATTTGAAATCGGGCGCCGCGGCATTGCTCGCCTCGGTCGACGAGATCAAGGTCGACGATCCCTCGACATTGACGGTCAAGCTCAAATCGGGAAGTGCGGATTTTCCCTATGTGCTCACCGACTATCACCTGGTGATGCTGCCCGCCGACAAGGAGGGCAAGATCAATTGGGAGAAGAAGGTCGGAACCGGCGGCTATGCGATCGATAGCTTCGAGCCGGGCGTCAAGGCAGTGCTCAAGAAATTCCCCAACTACTGGAAGAAGGGGCGGGCGCATTTCGATTCATCGGAGTTCCTGGCGATCTCCGACGTCAATGCGCGGCAGACCGCCTTGATCAGCGATGCGCTCGACGCGATGATCGAATGCGATTTCAAGACCGTCGACATGCTGGCGCAGACGCCCGACATCAAGATCGACGAAGTGCCGACCGGCACGCATGTCACGATGCCGATGCATATGGATGTGGCGCCCTTCAACAACAACGACGTGCGCATGGCGCTCAAATACGCGATCGACCGCGATGCGACGATCAAGGCGGTGCTCAACGGGCACGGTTCGGTCGGCAACGACCATCCGATCAGCCCGATCATGCCCTATCACGACGCCTCGATCCCGCAGACCATGCTCGATATCGACAAAGCAAAGTATCATCTCAAGAAAGCGGGATTGGACAGTCTCACGGTCGATCTCTCGGCGGCGGATACCGTAATCGTCGGCGCGGTCGACATGGCGGTGCTCTTCGGCGAGACGGCGAAGAAGGCCGGCATCAATGTCAACGTGGTGCGCGAGCCGAACGATGCCTACTGGGCCAATGTCTGGCTGAAGAAGCCGTTCTGCCTTGCCGGCTGGGGGCAAAGGCCAACGCCCGACATCATCTTCACGCTCGGCTATGCGGCGGGCGCGGAGTGGAACGAATCGCACTTCGCCGACGAGCCGTTCAACAAATTGCTGGTCGAGGCGCGCGCCGAGCTCGACGATGCCAAGCGCGGGCAGATGTATGGCGAGATGCAGAAGATCCTGCATGAGCGGGGATCCTCGGTCATTCCGTTCTTCCGCAACTGGATCTATGCGCGGCGCGCCAATGTCGAGCACGAGGCAAAGCTCACATCGAGCTGGCCGCTCGACGGTGCGCGCGGCGTCGAGCGCTGGTGGTTTGCCTGAGCGAGCAGCGTCAAGCCTGGCGCCCAGTCAACCGGCAGTCGCTCGGCGGGCTCGATTGGCTGAACGACGATATCGGCACATTGCGGGCAGGCCTATGAGACGGCCTGCCGCGTCATGCCCGAGGGCGCAACGTGGCAGGCCATCGAATGCGGCGAAAAGCGGCTGGGACTGCTGGTGCATCCGCCGGCCAAAGTGGAAAGATCAAGGCGAACCATCGTCTATTTCCACGGCGGCGGATGGATCGTCGGCTCGCCTTTGACGCATGCCGATATTTCGGGTGCGCTTAGCGCGGCGACGGGGTTGGCAGTGGTTTCGATCGATTACCGGCTGGCACCGGAACATGTCGCCCCGGCACCGATCGAGGATGGTTTGATAGCGATCGATCAGTTGCTCTCGCGAGACCGCAGCATGTCATTGATACTCTGCGGGGATTCCGCGGGGGCTGGCATCGCGCTCGCCGTCGCCGCCGCGGCGCCCCCCATGGACCATGCGCGGATCGCCGGCATCGTTGCCTGCTATGGCAGCTACGGGCTCCTCGACAGCGCGTCGCTCGGCCGGTTCGGCACGCGCGAAAGCGGGCTCGACGTCGCCTGCGTTTCGCGCATGTGGAATGCGGCGCACGCGCCGGGTGCCGACAGCCCATATTCAATCGCCGCGGTCAGCCGGAGCGGCAGCGCGCCAGCCTATATCCTCGCCGGCGCCCGGGATCCTTTGCTCGATGATTCGATCGCGCTTGCGGATGCGCTTTCCCCACACGGACGGATCGCGGGTCTCGATATCGTCCCGGGTGCAGGCCACGGTTTCCTGCATGACGGCCTCACGTCGCCAGCGGCGGGGGCTGCCTTCGGCCGTCTGGCGCAGTGGATCCATAGCCTGCCTCTTGCTTAACGCCTGCGACGGCGCGGCATTTGCAATGTTGCGGCGCAACACCTAGAGCCTCTGTCGCGACAAACCACCGTCTGGACCGCCACGGAGTTTGCCGAATGAAGACAATTCTCGCGCTGATCAATGGCAGCGATGGCGATGCCGCCATTCTCGAGGCCGCACACACGCTCGCCAAAACGACGGACGGCCATATAGACGCCCTCCATATCGATCTCACCGTACTCGAGGCTGCGGGGTACGTACCTCAGGCGGATTTCGCCCGCGGCAATGCACTTGTGGACGCCCTGCAGTCACTCGAGGGGCGGCGCGAAAAATCGGGCGCGGCGGCCCGGGCGTCCTTCGCCACGTGCTGCGCACGGCATGGGATTTCCGAAGTCAACGAGCCAGGCGCGGCAAAGGGGGTCACCGCTTCGTTGCATCGCGAAAGCTCGGCCGAGATCGAACACCTGATCGAGACGGCGCGCCACCATGATCTGATCATCTGCGGGCACTCTTCTTCCGGGCATGTCTGGCCGCGCCATCTGATCGAGCGATTGCTGACCGAGACAGGACGGCCCTTGTTGCTGGTTCCCAAGGGCGCGCGATTGCGCGAAATCGGAAGCATCATCTTGTGCTGGAAGGAAGATGCGGCATCGGCGCGGGTTCTTTCAGCGGCGCTGCCCATCCTCCGGCAAGCGCGCGGCGTCAGCGTAACAACGGTGCGCGAATCCGCCGAACAAACGGCCAAGAGTGGACAGGACCTCGCAGCCCTACTCGGCTGGCATGGCATCAATGCCCGTGCCGAACTGATCTGGGACGGCGGGGCCTCGGCCATCGATCACATCCGCGCGGCGGCTGCGGCAAACCGCGCCAGCCTTATCGTGATGGGCGCCTTCAGCCATTCGCGTACCCGCGAGCGCCTGTTCGGCGGCTGCACCCAGGCGATGCTCGATGGCGGCGATCAGCCGGTGCTGCTGTTGCATTAGCGAAGCCGGTGCTAGACTCGTAGCCAGTGAACAACCCTCGAGGTTCGCGATGAAGGCTGCCGATATCATGGATGCGCCAGGCCCATCGGTCACGCCCGAGACACCGGTCGTCGAGGCGGTGCGCAAGATGCTCGAACACAAGGTCAGTGGCCTCCCCGTCATCGACGAGGAAGGCCGACTGGTCGGCATGATTACCGAAGGTGATCTGTTACGACGAAGCGAACTCGGCACCGAGCGCAAGCTCACCGGCTTTGCGGCGGTGCAGGCCGGGGCGCAGAAGCTTGCGGAAGAATTCGTGCGCGCGCATGCGCAGACGATCGGCGATGTGATGACCAAGGAGCCGATGTCGGTCGATGAGGATACCCGGATCGCGGCGATCGTAACATTGATCGAGGAGCGGCATGTGCATCTCATCCCGGTGGTGCGCGGGGGAAGCCTGATCGGCATGATCGGCAGGCCTTGTCTGCTGCGGGCCCTGATCCAGCGCGCCGAGGAACAGGTCGAAAAGCCGGGCGATGATGAAAGCATCCGCACCGCATTGCTCGCCCTTTATGACCGCGAGGCGTGGGCGCCGCTTTCGCAAGTCGACGTCATTGTGCGTAACGGCAATGTCGAACTGCGCGGCAATGTAACGGATCCCACAAAGCGAAAAGCCTTGGTCGTGGCGGCGCAGGCGATCCCAGGGGTCAAGGCGGTGACAGATCACCTCGCACCCAAGTCGCGTGGCAAGGCAAAGGCGTGAGGGAGCAATGGCGAATGATGCGAAAGCAAGTGCGGCAGCTCCGGGAAGCGTAAAGGCCCTGCCGGCACGAGCATTGCGCAAGGAGAGCGATGCACGTCTTCTCGGCTTCAAGACGACCGCCGATATCGCGCCATTGAGCGGCTTCTTCGGCCAGGAACGCGCCGTAAACGCCATGGAGTTCGGCACCAGCATCCGGCAACCTGGCTATAATCTCTTCGCGCTTGGGCCGGCCTCGGCGAGCCGGCGACGCGTGGTGAGCGATTTCCTGCGCGAGAAGGCGTGCCGCGAACCGGCGCCCGACGATTGGATCTATGTCAATAATTTCGACGAGCCGCGAAAGCCGCGCGCCATCCGCCTGCCGCCTGGCCGCGCCGCGCAATTGCGCGACGACATGAACGAATTGGTGAGCGACCTTGCCGCGGCGGTTCCGAGCGTCTTCGAGTCGGAAGAATACAAAACAAGGCGGCGCGCGGCGGACGAGGTCTTCGAGACCGCGCAGGAAAAGGCCTTCGAGGCTCTCCAAGAAAAGGCAACAGCGCAAAGCATAACCATCCTGCGCACGCCGATGGGCTTTGCCTTCGCGCCGACCAAGGACGGCCAGATCGTCAAGCCGGAGGCTTTCAACGAGTTGCCCGAGCCTGAGCGCAAGGAGGTGCAGGAGAAGATCTCGGCACTCCAGGGCGAATTGAAGGACGTACTCGAAAGAATGCCGCTCATCGAGCGCGACCGGCGCAAGCGCGTGCGCGACCTTAACGCGGAGATGGCCAAAAGCGTGATCGACGTCTCGATCAAGGAAGTGACCGAACATTTCGCCGATATTCCGGCGGTGCTCGATTTCCTCAAAACGGTGGCGCGCGATCTGGTCGAGAATATCGACATTTTTCTCAAGCAGGAGCCGGGCCGCGAGGAGGCCATGGTGGCGCCAAGCCCGGTTCCACCGCGCAACGATCCGCGCTTCCGGCGCTATCTCGTCAATGTCATGGTCTCTTCAGCGCCGTGCGCCGGTGAACCCGGGCTCGGTGCCCCCGTCATTCTCGAAGAGAACCCGACCTTTGCCAATCTCATCGGCCGCGTCGAGCATGTCGCGCAGATGGGGGCGCTCACCACAGACTTCACGCTCATCCAGCCGGGCGCGCTGCACAAGGCCAATGGCGGTTATCTCATCGTCGATGCGCGCGCGGTCTTGTTGCAACCCTTCACCTGGGAAGCCCTGAAGCGGGCTTTGAAAACCGGCCTCATCAAGATCGAATCGGCGGCCGAGCAGATGAGCCTTGCCAGCACGGTGTCGCTCGATCCCGATCCGATCCCGCTGACCATCAAGGTGGTGCTGGTCGGCGAGCGTCAGCTCTACTACACGCTCGCCGAATTCGACCCGGATTTTCCAAAGCTCTTCAAAGTGCAGGTCGATTTCGAGGACGAGGCCGAGCGCTCGCCCGAAAATCTCCATCTCTTTGCCCGCTTCATCGCCGCGGTCGTGCGCGACTGGGGCTTGCGGCCGGCCGAGGCGAGCGCCGTGGCGCGGCTGAGCGATGAAGCCTCGCGATTGGCCGACGACAATGAGCGCATCTCGCTTCATACCAGCGATCTCGCGGATCTGGTGCGCGAAGCCGATCATTGGGCAGGCGTCGCCAAATCGGATGTCATCCTGCGCGAACATGTCGAGCGGGCGGTGAGCGAGCGCATCTATCGCGCCGACCGCGTGCGCGAGAAAACGCATGAAATGATCGCGCGCGGCATCGTGCTTGTCGATGTCGACGGCGAGAAAGTCGGGCAGATAAACGGATTGTCGGTGCTGGGCATCGGCGATTTCCGCTTCGGCAAACCGTCACGCATTACCGCGCGGGTTAGACTCGGTGCCGGCAAGGTCATCGATATCGAACGCGAAGTGGCGCTTGGCGGACCTATCCACTCCAAGGGCGTGCTCATCCTCGCGAGCTTCCTTGCGGCGCGCTACGCACTCGACGAGCCGCCTTCGCTTTCGGCGAGCCTCGTCTTCGAACAGAGCTATGGCGGCGTCGAAGGTGACAGCGCATCGGCGGCCGAACTTTTCTCGCTGATGTCGGCATTGTCCGATGTGCCGATCCGGCAGAGCTTCGCGGTGACGGGTTCGGTCAACCAGATGGGCGAGGTGCAGGCAATCGGCGGCGTCAATGAGAAGATCGAAGGCTTCTTCGACGTGTGCCGGGCGAGCGGGTTCACCGGCAAGCAGGGCGCAATCATCCCGGCGTCAAACGTCAAGCACCTGATGCTGCGGCCCGATATCGTGGCAGCGGTCGAGGCCGGGTCATTCAATGTCTATGCCATCGGCCATGTCGATCAGGGCATCGAGCTTCTGACCGGGCGCAAGGCTGGAATACGCGGAGTCGACGGGCATTTCGAGGCGGGCACGATCAACGCCCTGGTCGAGGAGCGGCTTCTCCACTACGCGCGCCTGCGCCGGCGCTTTGGCCTCACCGGCAATCCGGAATCGATTTCGGAGCAGCGCCGTGACGACTAGCCCGCGGCAGGCCGCCGCCATCAGGCGCGTGCTGGTCGGGCTTTCGTCGGCCGACATGCCGACGGCGATGCTCGAACTCGCTGCGCAACTCGCGCATGCGTTTCACGCCGAGGTCGCGGGTCTGTTCGTCGGAGGAAGATGTCCTTTACCAGCTCAGCAACATGCCGTCGGTGCAGGCGCTGAGCCGCGGCGGCAACAGGGAAGCGCTGGAACCCGGCCGGATCGGCGCGGAGATGGCCGTGCAGGCCCGCGCCTTGCGGCGGGCATTGTCGGCGCGCGCCGAACAAAGCCATGTTACCTGGAGCTTCGAATCGCAGCGCGGCGATGCATTGACGATCTTTCGCGGTTCGGCGCGCGCCGACGACGTGCTGCTGCTCGGCGGTACCGCCGGTACGATCACGCTCAGGTCGCGCATCGCCCTGGCGGTCGATGCCCTGGACAAGGCGCGCGCCGTGATGATCATGCCCGAGCGCATCAGGCACTCACGCGGCCCAGTGGTTGCGTTCGCCGATGGCGGACATGACGGGCACCCCTTGGACATCGCGGCGCGGATCGCGCGCGCCATGGGCGAATCCCTGCTGATCCTGACGCGTGAGCGGACGCGCGATACCGGCGCCCACGGCGCGCAGGCGCGCATCCTCGAACTCGCCAACGAAGATCCAGGCAGTATTGCCATGCTGCTGCGGCGGCTCGGGCCGCGGCTTGTCGTGGCGCAATCGGCTGGCCGCATCTTTGCCGATGTCGGCATCGCCGCCAGCCTGATGCAGGCGGCAGGCGCGCCTTTCCTACTGCTCAAATCCTCCGTGTGAGCGCCAACAGCCATAGGCCGCATTATCTGACGGCACTGCTGCTTGCCGTTGCCGGCCTTGGCATGGCCGGCGGCTTCGCGCTGCGCCTCATCGGCCATGGCGACTGGTCAAATGCGCTATGGGCGGTGGCGACAGTGCCCGTTCTCGCCTCGCTCCTCATCGAGATTGCGGGAAGCCTGAGACGCGGCGATGTCGGCCTCGACATCGTCGCTGCGCTTTCCATGTCGGCCGCCCTGATTTTCGGAGAGTATCTCGCGAGCGCCGTCGTCGCGCTCATGTATGCGAGCGGGCAATATCTCGAAAGCTTCGCCGACCGGCGCGCGGGGCGCGAAATGACGGCACTTTTGGCGCGCGTACCGCGGAGCGCCATGCGGCATCGCGATGGCGGGCTCGAGGAAGTAGCGCTCGAGGCCGTCGTGCCGGGCGATCGCCTCGTTATCCGCAATGGCGAAGTCATTCCCGTGGACGGCATCGCCGAGGGTGATTCCCTCCTCGACTATTCGAGCCTCACTGGCGAATCTTTGCCCGTGCCGCGCCGGGCGGGCGAGGACGTGCTCAGCGGCGCCAGCAATCTCGGCCAGGCTTTCGATATCACCGCGACGCATCGCGCGGAGGAAAGTACTTTTGCGGGGATCGTGCGCCTTGTCGCACAAGCGCGATTGTCGAAGGCGCCGATGACCCGCATGGCCGATCGCTATGCCATCGTCTTTCTCATTGGAACCGTCTTGCTGGCGGGCGCCGCCTGGCTGTTCTCCGGCGATCCGATCCGGGCTTTGAGCGTGCTGGTGATCGCAACACCGTGCCCGCTCATCCTCGCCGTGCCGGTGGCCATCGTGTCGGGCCTGTCGCGCGCGGCATCATCGGGGGTGTTGATCAAGGGCGGCGGCGCACTCGAAACCATTGCCCGCGTCGAGACCATTATCCTCGACAAGACCGGCACGCTCACCGGCGGCGACGTGCGACTCGTCGCAACCCATGTGGCGCCCGGTATCGACGCGGAAGAGGCCTTACGGCTCGCCGCTTCGCTCGACCAGGCCTCAACCCATGTCATCGCGCGGGCGCTGGTCGCCGAGGCGCAATTACGCAAGCTTCATCTCGTACTGCCGCGCGATGTCGTGGAACATCCGGGGCAGGGCGTGAGCGGCGAGGTCGATGGCGCCAAGCTGACCGTTGGCGGCCTTGCCTTTGTCGAAGGACAGGTAAAGCGCGCGGAGGGTCTCGACTTCAGCAGCGAGATGGCGCCGGGCGCGGTCCTGGTGGCGCTGGCAATCGAGGACAGACTGGTGGCGCTCTTCATCATGGCTGATCTCGTTCGTGCGGGGGCGCGCGAACTACTGCAGACCTTGAAGCGCAACGGTATCGATCGCGTCGTGATCGCCAGCGGGGATCTCCAGGCGGTCGCCGATCATATTGCGGAGGGCCTGCCGGTCGACCTCGTGAAAGGCGAGCAGACGCCCGAGGATAAAGTAGCACTGGTGCTCGCCGAGCGCCGCGAAGCGCCGGTGATGATGGTGGGCGACGGCATCAATGATGCGCCGGCCCTGACCGCCGCCGATATCGGGGTCGCGATGGGCGCCAAGGGTGCGGCCGCATCGGCCGAGGCCGCGGATGCGGTCATCCTGCTCGACCGCATCGATCCATTATTGCCGGCGGTGAGAATTTCGCGTCGCGCGATTGCCATCGCACGCCAGAGCGTCGGCGTCGGACTGGGCCTATCGATCGCCGGAATGATCATTGCGGCATTCGGCTATCTGACGCCTGTGCAAGGTGCACTGATCCAGGAGGCGATCGATGTCGCCGTGATCCTCAATGCGTTGCGGGTGTTGCGGGCATCCTAAAGCTTCGTCCAGCGCGCGTTGCCCTTGGATGATTTCACGCAAGCCTCGATGAAGGCCATGCCGGCGACACCATCGGCAATGCCGGGAAACTCAACTTCGCCTTCGAGCTTGCGGCGCTCCTTCTTGGCCTGGATGGCGCGCGCGACCTCGGTATAGATATTGGCGAAGCCTTCGAGATAGCCCTCCGGGTGGCCGGGCGGAACGCGCGTGACGCGCGCCGCAGCAGCGTTCGATCCGGCACCGCCGCGGGTGATGAGGCGCTTCGGCTCCCCGAAGGGCGTGAACCAAAGATAGTTCGGATCGGCCTGCGTCCATTCGAGGCCGCCCTTGGTGCCATAGACGCGCAATTTCAGGCCATTCTCGTTGCCGGGCGCGACCTGGCTCGCCCAGATCATGCCGCGGCCGCCTCCCTTGAAGCGCAGCATGACATTGGCATTGTCGTCGACTTTGCGGCCCTTGACGAAGGTGGTGAGGTCGGCGGCAAGCTCGCTCGCCTTCAAGCCCGACACGTAGGTCATGAGCTGATAGGTGTGGGTGCCGATATCGCCGATGCAGCCGCCGGCGCCGGTCTGTTTCGGATCGGTGCGCCATGAGGCCTGTTTCTGGCCGGTGAGTTCAATCGGGTTGGTCAGCCAATCCTGCGGATACTCGCCCTGCACGAGCCGGATTTCGCCGAGTTCCCCGGCCTCGACCATGGCCTTGGCCTGGCGGATCATCGGATAGCCCGAGTAATTATGGGTGAGCGCGAAGACGACGCCGCGATTCTTCGCGAGCAGTTTCTGCAGCGCCTGCGCTTCCTTCAGATTGTGCGCGAGCGGCTTGTCGCAGATGACATGGATGCCGGCCTCGACGAAGGCCATGCGCTGCCGGGATATGCACATGGTTCGGCGTCACGATCGAGACGACGTCGATACCATCGGGGCGGGCCGCTTCCTTGGCCGCCATCTCGCGGTAATCGGTGTAGATGCGATCCTTGGCGAGACCCAGTTCACGGCCCGAAGCGCGCGAGCGCGCCGGCATCGGACGACAAGGCGCCGGCCACGAATTCATACTTGTCGTCCATGCGCGCGGCGAGCCGATGCACGGCGCCGATGAAAGCGCCCTTGCCGCCGCCGACCATGCCCAAACGCAATCGGCCGCTCGCCGTATCGCTCCTGCCTTCGATTGCCATCGTGCCGTCCTCCCGTTGCTCCTCATCCTTCGAGGCTTCGCTTCGCTACGCACCTCAGGATGAGGCAAAGTACAATCCTCTCACCCTGAGGTGCTCAGCCCGCGAGGGCTGAGCCTCGAAGGGTCCTAAATCCCCAGTATCTTCTTGATCTTTCCCTTATCGGCCGAGCCCGCGACGAAATCGTCAAAGGATTTCTCGGTGACCTTGATGAGGTGGCTGGCGATGAAGGGCGCGCCTTCTTCCGCGCCCTGGATCGAATCCTTGAGGCAGCATTCCCATTCGAGAACCGCCCAGGAGTCATAGTCGTAAGCCGCGAGCTTGGAGAAGACGGCGCCGAAATCGACCTGGCCGTCACCCAAAGACCGGAAGCGGCCGGCGCGCTTCACCCAAGGCTGGAATCCCGAATAGACGCCCTGTCTGCCGGTGGGGTTGAATTCGGCATCCTTCACATGGAAGGCGCAGATGCGCTCGTGATAGATGTCAATGAAGTCGAGATAGTCGAGCTGCTGAAGTACGAAGTGCGAGGGATCGTAATTGATCTGGCAGCGCTTGTGACCTTTGAGGCGCTCGAGGAACATCTCGAAGGTCGCGCCATCCATCACGTCTTCGCCGGGATGCAATTCGAAGCCGACATCGACGCCCTGGTCGTCGAATGCGTCGAGCAACGGCTTCCAGCGGCGCGCCAATTCATCGAAGCCTTCCTCGATGAGGCCCGGCGGGCGCGGCGGCCAAGGATAGACGAAGGGCCAGACCAAAGCGCCGGTGAAGGAGACATGCGAGTTAAGGCCCAGATTGCGCGAGGCCTTGGCGGCGAGCTTTACCTGTTCGACCGCCCATTTCTGCCGCGCTTTCGGATTGCCGTGAACTTCCTTCGGAGCGAAGGCATCGAAGGCATCGTCGAAGGCCGGATTGACCGCGACGAGCTGGCCCTGAATGTGGGTCGAGAGCTCGGTGATCGCGACGCCGGCAGCCTTGGCCTTGCCCTTGACCTCGTCGCAATAGGTCTTGGATGAGGCGGCCTTCTTCAGATCGAAGATGCGGCCGTCCCAGCTTGGGATCTGCACGCCCTTATAGCCAAGGCCCGCCGCCCATTTGCAGATCGCTTCCCAGGAATTGAAGGGGGCCGCGTCGCCGGTGAATTGCGCCAGAAAGATCGCCGGCCCCTTGATGTTCTTCGCCATGGTGTTCCTCCCAATTGATATCTTGGATTCCCCTCCCCTTGATGGGGAGGGCTAGGGGTGGGGTGTTGTCCAGGTTTCCAGACCCCCACCCTGACCCTCCCCACAAGGGGGGAGGGGAAAAATCAGACGTAACTATTCAGCAGATTCTCCAGATACTCCTGCCTGCCGGATTTGGGCTGCGGGTCGAGACCTTCCTTCAGCACACGCGCGGCAATCGAGTCCAATGTTTCCTTGCCGTCGAGCATCGCCTTGTTCTTCGGTTCGTCCCACTTGGCATAGCGCGATTTGACTTGGACCGCGAGAGCGCCGTCTTCGATCATCTTGGCGGCGATGAGAAGCCCGCGGGCGCAGGCATCCATCGAGCCGACATGGGCATGAAGCAGATCATCCGGGTCAAGCGACTGGCGCCTGATCTTGGCATCGAAATTGAGGCCGCCCGATGTGAAGCCGCCGGCTTTCAGGACCTCATAGAGCGCGAGCGCCATTTCGGGAATGTTCATGGCGAACTGGTCGGTGTCCCAGCCCGATTGATAGTCGCCGCGATTGATGTCGAGGGAACCGAATATGCCGAGTGCCGCGGCGAGCGCGATCTCATGCTCGAATGTGTGGCCGGCCAGAATGGCGTGGTTCTGTTCGATATTGAGCTTCACGTCCTTCTCGAGCCCGTAGGTCTTGAGCAGTCCGTAGATGCTCGCGACATCGTAATCATATTGATGCTTGGTCGGCTCCTGCGGCTTGGGCTCGATCAGGATCGGGCCGTTAAAGCCGATCTTGTGCTTGTAGTCGACGACCATTGCGAGGAAGCGGCCGGCCTGCTTGAGTTCCTGGCCGATATTGGTGTTGAGCAATGTCTCATAGCCTTCGCGGCCGCCCCACATGACATAATTCTCGCCGCCCAAGCGCTTCGTCACATCGAGGCAGTGTTTCACCTGTGCAGCGCAATAGGCGAAGACATCGGGATCGGGATTGGTCGCTGCTCCCGCCATGAAGCGGCGGTTCGAGAACATGTTCGCCGTGCCCCACAGGAGCTTCACGCCCGATTCCTGCATTTTCTTTTCGAGGATATCGGCGATCGCCGAGACATTGCTGTTGAACTCGGCGAGCGACTTGCCTTCCGGTGCAATGTCGAGATCGTGGAAGGAGAAGAACCTGACGCCCAGAAGGTGCAATGTCTCGAACATGACATCGGCCTTCATGCGCGCATGCGCCATCTCATCGCCTGGCCGGTGCCAGGGCCGCATGAAAGTTTCGCCGCCGAACGGATCGAGACCGGGCCAGCAGAGCGTGTGCCAATAGCAGACCGCAAAGCGCAATTGCTCTTCCATGGTCTTGCCCAAAACCTTTCGCTTGGGATCGTACCAGCGGAAGGAAAGTGGATTGCGGCTTTCCGGACCTTCATACTTGATCGGCGTTTTGAGCGAGTAGAAATTGGTCATTGGCGATTGAGCTCCCGGGTCGCTGGATAGATTTGTGCATAGGCCGCATAGGCATCCTGATAGGCGGCGGCGGATTTCTTGTCAGGTGTGACGGTCTTCGCCGTCTTCGGCGGCTTCAGGATCTGTTTGAAATCGGCCTTGGTCGCGGCGATGAGGCCAAGGCGCGCCGCGCCGAAGGCGCCGCCGAAATCGCCGTCGGTCGGAACGTCGATGGGAAGGCCGAGTACGGTCGATATGATCTTGAGCCACAAGGCAGAGCGCGTGCCACCGCCGACGGCCGTGACACGGCTCACTTCGCTTCCAGCGGCGCGCAAGGCTTCGAGCGAGTCGCGGAAGGCGAAGGCGACGCCGTCGAGCACGGCATGGGTCAGGATCTTCGCATCCGTCTCATGGCCCAGACGCATGAAGAGGCCGCGGGCACGGGCATCGGCAACCGGCGTGCGCTCGCCTGAGAGGTAGGGAAGATAGAGCACTGGCGAGGGACCCGAGACCTTGTCGCCTAAGGCCGCGGTGAGTTTCGGGGCCGGAGTCTTCAAAAGGCCTGCAAGCCATTCGAGGCTTCCGGCGGCAGAAAGTATCACGCCCATCTGGTGCCAGGCGTTGGGAACCGCGTGGCACATGGCATGGATGGCGCGCTCGGTGTTGGGGCGGAACTTTTCGTTCGAGACAAAGAAAACGCCGGACGTGCCGATCGAGACGAAGGCCGCACCCGGCGTCACTGCGCCAATGCCGCAGGCGGAAGCCGGATTGTCGCCGCCGCCACCGGCTACCACCGGGCGCTTCGGCATGCCCCAGGCCTTGGCCACTTCCGGCGTGAGGCGGCCGGTTGCTTCGGTTCCCTCATAAAGCATCGGCATCTGGTCGAGGCGCATGTCGGTCGCATCGAGAAGGGCTTGCGACCATTTGCGTCCCGCGATGTCGAGCCAGAGCGTGCCGGATGAATCCGACATGTCGGAGGCATATTCGCCGGTCATGCAATAGCGGACGTAATCCTTGGGCAGGAGTACTTTGGCGACTTTCGCAAAGACGCGCGGCTCGTGCTTCTTCACCCAGACGAGCTTCGGCGCGGTGAAGCCCGCCATGGCGACATTGCCGGAAATTTCGCGGCTCCTCGATTCGCGGGCTTCGATCTCCCCGCATTCGGCAAAGGAGCGCGCGTCGTTCCAAAGAATTGCCGGGCGCAGGACCTTGCCGGCCTTGTCGAGCAATGTCGCGCCATGCTGCTGGCCGGAAAGACCGATGCCTTCAACCGCGGCGATCTGCTTTCGGTTTTTCGCGCTTGATCGCCAATACGGCCTTGGTGGCGGCTTTCCACCAGTGCTCGGGATCCTGCTCGGACCAGCCGGGATTGGGGCGCGAGACGGTCAGAGGCGATGTCTTGGTCGCGACGATCTTCTGCCTGCCGTCGATCAACACCGCCTTGACGGAGGATGTTCCGATATCGAGCCCGAGATACATGTCAGCCAATCCTCCCATCATGCCATTTTATCAGTGCCGGATTCTTATCGTCGGCATTCATCGCGCGCCACTCACGGAAGATTGTCGCGAACGTAAATCTCGATGCGGATGCGCTCCTGGCCGGCAATCAACGGCGTGTTGTCGGCTTTCGCCATGAGCACGCGTATGGCGCTCCTCACTTCATGGCCGGCATCCTGCGCGATCACAGCATCGATCGCGCCCTTGATCAGTCCTTTGCGGGCATCCTCGGTCAGCTCATGCGCGATGAAGACGACTTCGCGGTCGCGGCCGGCCTTCTCGAGCGCGGAAACAATCCCGCGGGTGCCGGCGCCGACATTATAGAGGCCGATGAGGTTCGGATGTTCACGCAGCAATTGTGTCGTTATCTCCTCGACGCGCTGCCAGTCGTCGCGCGCTTCGCGGACGGGGAGAATTTCAAGATGCTGGAACTCATGGGCCATGATCTGTTCGAAGCCGAACTGGCGCTCGATATGATCGCGCAGTGCCAGTGAGCCGGCGATCAATCCGACTTCGCCGTGGCGCGAGCCTAAGAACTTCCCCATCAGGCTTGCGGCGGTGCGGCCGGCGGAAGAATTGTCGATGCCGGCATAATGCTGGCGCTTCGAGCCGGGGACATCGGAGACGAGCGTGACGACCGTCACGCCGCGCCGCTCCAAGGCGTTGATGGCTTCACGCACCTCCGCATGATCGAGCGCCACGACCGCGACGCCGTCATGCGTGTCGCCGATCGATTCAAGCGTGGCGGCGAGAATTTCACCGTCGAAGACATCGGTCAGGAGAAGATCGATCGAGACCCGCTCGGACGCCATGCGCTCGGCGGCGGAGCGTACTTCCTCGCCCAAAGCCACCATGAAGCTGTTATTGCCGGAGGGGAGAATGAAGCAGAATCGGTATTCCCGTGCGCGAGCCAATCGCGCGGCGAGGCGATCAGGCTGGTAATTGAGCTGGCGGATCGCGGTCTGGACCCGGTCGATGGTCGCTGGCTTGACCCCGGCGCGGCGATTGAGAACGCGATCCACCGTGGCTGCGCTGACGCCAGCCGTGCGCGCGACATCGTGGATCGTAATCTTTCCCATTTCGGGTCAGTCAAGCCCAGTGCGGCAATCTTGTCAATTTATGAGGTACGTCCATCAATCTGGTAGCGCCAGAGCCGCGGCACAGCCTTTGAAGGCCGGAAAGCGATCGGTGATGACATAGATCGGGATCGGTCGCATGACATGCGCAAGCCGCCCTTTCTCCTGAAAAATGGTGCGAAAAGCACCTTTCTTGAGTTCATCGATGATGGTGGGCGCAATACCGCCGGCGATATAGACGCCGCCTTTTGCCTGCAGCATCATCGCTGCATCGCCTGCCAATCGGGCCAGCCAAATGATAAACTGATCGAGCGCGCGGCGCGCCGCCTTGTCGGCCTCATCGCGCGCGGCAGCGATCACCGCCTCGGGCGTCGCCTGCGACGGGCGCTCATCGGTCAGTTCGCAAATGGCGTTATACATGCGCAAGATGCCCGGACCGGTGATCGCATCTTCCGATTCGAAGAGGACGCCGGGCAGGGTCATGGCCTCGCGCAGATCGAACTCCTCTTTCGTCACTACCGGCAAAGTGCCGTGCCCCAATTCGCCAGCGACCGCCATCCATCCGCCCTTGGACAGAGGGACCAACGTTGCCATGCCAAGGCCGGTTCCGGGACCGAGTACGAGCTTGACCGACGGCTTCGGCGGCGGGTGGCCGCCGATCTGGACCAAATCGTCAGGCTTCAGATGCGGCAATGACAAAGCCAGCGCCTCGAAATCATTGAGGATCACTGCGCGCTCGGCACCGGTTGCCTCCTTCAGGCTCGCTCGCGTGAAGCTCCAGTCGCGATTGGTCAGCGAAATCGGCTCCTCGGTGACAGGTCCGGCAATGGCAAAGGACAACGCGCGCACCTTGGGATGCCCCTTGCGATCGAGATATTCGCGCACGGCGGCCTCGAGCGAAGGGAAATCGTCATTCTTGTATTTCTCGATATCGCGGACTTCCACGCCCTCGTCGACGAGCGCGAAACGCGAATTGGTGCCGCCGATATCGCCGACAAGTGCGGGAATGGCCATCTCAACTCTTCCGTCGTGTTCCCAAGCCGCTATTGCTAGCGCAATCGCCGGGATGGTGACAAATGGCGAAAGCGGCCCGTATGATGGCTGGCGCCGCCCATGGGAGATGTTCATGCTGCGATTTGCCGGATATGTCTGTGCCTTGTTCCTGCTGTTAAGCGGGATAGCCTTTGCGCAGGAGTCGCGTGGAACGGCCGATGAAGCAATAGCGATGGTCGCCAAGGCGATCGCGGCGTTCGAAAAGGACGGCCCGGCCTCCTTTGCCGCCTTCACGGCTCCGGACAAGACCTATGTCGACCGCGATCTCTATGTCTTCGTCTTCGACAAGGAGAAGCTCGTGGCGCATGGCTTCGACGAAAAGCTTCTCGGCACCAAGGCCGATACGCTTGTCGATGTCGACGGCAAGAAATTCGGCATCGAATTCATCGAGAAGGCAACGCCGGAAGGCGTTTGGGTCGACTATGTCTGGCGCGATCCGATCTCAGGCAAGGAGGTCGCGAAGTCCAGCTGGGTCGTGGCCCACAAGGATTATGTGTTCGGCACCGGCATCTACAAGCCTTGAAGTCATTCCGCCGGCACCAGCAAAGGTGGAGGGGTTCTGAAGCTCACAACAAAGGCGAGATCGCTGCGCAGATTGGCGCGGCGATAGAGCATCAGGCCACTCAGCGTCAGCCAAACGAACCATGAAAGACCAACGGCAATCGCCGCGCCGGTGACGCCATAGGCCGGTGCAAGCCAGGCATTGCCGGCGGCAAGCGTTGCGAGGGCCACGCAGCAGAGCAGTGAATTGAGCCGCTGCGCACCGATTATGGTGAGAAGCTGCACGCTTGGCCCCGCGACCGCACGCATGAACTGGCAGAAGACCAAGAATCGTCAATGCCCATTTGGCGCTGGCGAAATCGGAGTGGAAGAGGGCCAGAAAATATTCTCCGCCCATTGCGCAGGCGAGTGTCGCAAGCCCCGTAAACACGACAGGAAAAATCGTCGCGCGCCGCAATGTCGTCCGCGCCTGGTCGAGCGAGCGCCTTGCATGCGCATCGGCGAGATCGGGAGCAGCAATGCTATGCGCCACCTGGACGCCGAAGCCGACCAGCAGAGCGAGCTTCAAGGCAATGCCGAAGGCCGCGACATCGGCGCCATTGAGAAAGGGGGTAACCATCAGGATGTCGAGATCGGCAAAAAGATTCGTGAAGAGGGCGACGACAACAAGCGGCAAAGCCTCGGCGCGCCAGACCGCGGCGAGACGCGGCGGTCGGCGACCTGGTCCCAGAGCCAAAATGTGTCGCAAAATGAGAAACTGGCCGAACGCGATGGCCGCGGTAATCCCAAAAAAGAGAGCAATCACCAGTTCGACCGTCAAGGGTTGCTTAAGCACGATGAAAAGACAAAGGACGCCCAGAAAGAGCAGGGGCCGCAAGAGAGCCTCGGGCACATAGGAGAGCGCGAATGCGCGGACAGCTCCAGCCGTCGCGGCATTCAGCGCCACGATCGCCATGATCGGCACTGCCAAACCCGCCATGATGAAAGCGAGACGGTTGTCGGACGTCGTGCCGGGCCAGAAATAGGCGATAGCGATAACGGCGGAGCCCGCAAGCAGGCTCGTTATCGCGATGTCGCGCACGGCGTGAAGCAGAAAGCCCGCCACGAGCTTTGGATGGTTGCGCTCCCGGTAACGCGAGATGAAGCGCGGCGCGAGGTTTGGATAGCCCCAGGCTGCGAATAGCGCAAGGACGGCGGCAAGGCTGGTTGCGGAGAAGAACGTACCGAGGGCTTCGGGCGCCAATAAACGCGCCAGCATCAATTGGATCAGGAAGCCGGCGCCGGCACCGCCCAAACGAACAGCCAGAACCATGGCCGAAGTCGGTATGAAACGCCGCCACTTCACTTCTGTGCACTCCAAGACAGGACGAGTCTGCGCCAGGAATGCGAAATGAGTGCCATTCGCCGAAGCGCCGCGCGCGACTTGGTTAACAAGAGGTTGAGAACGCGTTGCATCACGAAGCGTCAAAAATCTGGCGCGGGGCTTGCATCACCGTCGCTCGGTTGAGGCCAACCAACGTGCGGATTTGGACATGACAACTCCCATTATCAACCTGCTTGTGCGCGCTGACGGCGACAGCGGAGCGAAGGCGGCGAAGTTGCTTGCTGCTGCCGAGCGTGATGCGCCCAAATCCGCGGGCGGCCATGTCCGACCCGCCGAACCGTCCGACATGATGCAGGTCGGCAACCTGTTTACCCGGATATTTGGGAAGCAGGCCGGCCCCGCACCCGGCGCCTTGGCGGCCTACCTGACCGAACTCTTTCTCGACGCTCCCGATCGCGATCCCGAAATCCACTCCAAGGTGCATGTGCGGGGCGACGGAATGGTGAACGGCTTCATCGGCGTCCTGCCCTTGCCATTGCATTTTGACGGCCGCCATCTGCGCGGCGCGGTCTGCGGCTCGATGATGGTGGACGAGCGCGACGGCGATCCCTTCGCGGGCGCACGCCTGATGCGGAGCTTTCTATCCGGCCCGCAGGACATCAGCCTGAGCGAGACCGCCAATCCGGTTTCGGAAGGCATGTGGCGCAGATTGAGCGGTACGATCCTTCCCGCATACAGCCTGGAATGGGTGCGCCTCTTGCGACCCGCCGGTTTTGCCGTCGAGGTCGCTGCCCATTCGCTGCCAGCCCTGGGCGCAATGCGGCCACTCGCATTCCCGATCGATGCGCTGGCCCGCCGCCTCGCGCCAGACGTCTTGTGCGCGCCGAACAATCAAGCGTCCCAGGATCGCGACATCGGCATCGAAGAACTCGTTGCACTCATCCAGCGCATTGTTGCCAAGACGCCCTTACATCCGGCGTGGAGCACGACAACGCTGCATCGCATGATCGAAAATGCATCGCGCAAATCGCGCTATGGCAGCTTCGTCGCACGTGCCGTCACGGCGCGCGGTGGTGCGCCGATCGGCGCCTTCCTCTATCACGCCAAGCGCGGGCGGATCGCGCATGTGCTGCAAGTCGTGGCGATGCCTGGCCAGGCCGGAACTGTGCTCGATCGGCTTTTCCTGCATGCCGAAGAGATGGGTGCAATCGCCCTACGCGGCCGCAGTCAACCGTTCCTGCTCGATGCACTCCTCACGCGCAACTGCTTCCATGTGCACCGTGCATCGAGCGTCGTTCATACGCGCGATGCAACATTGCTCGAGCCCTTCACTTCGGGCCGCGCCTTCTTCAACGGCCTTGCCGGCGACAGCTGGACGCGGCTGGTCGGCGATGATTTCGCAAACGACGTCACGGAGTCCTGAACCATGTGCGGAATTGCGGGCTATTTCGGAGATGTTCGCAAGATCGGCGATGCTCGGACCATCCTTCGCCGGATGAATGCGGCGATCGGCCATCGCGGGCCGGATGCGCGCGATATCCATGTCGGAATGGGTGCGGGCCTTGCGCATACACGGCTCTCGATCGTCGGACTTTCAGACGGCCAGCAGCCGATGGCCAGCGAAGACGGGACGGTGTGGATCAGCTTCAACGGCGAGGTCTTCAATTATGTCGAATTGCGCAATGAACTGATCGCTAAGGGCAGGCACTTCCGCAGCGGCTCCGACACCGAAGTGATTCTGCAACTCTATGAGGAAATGGGGATTGACTGCGTCGACCGGCTCAATGGCGATTTCGCCTTCGCGATCTGGGACGAAAAGCGCCAGCAGATGATGCTGACGCGCGATCGGATGGGTGTCAGGCCGCTGTTCCACACCTTGCACAAGGGCGTGTTGTTCTTTGCGTCCGAAGTGAAAGCGCTGCTGACCGTGCCCGGCATCGGCGCCGAGATGGATCCGATCGCGCTCGACCAGATATTCACGCTCTGGGCGCCGATCGCACCGCGCACGGCCTTCAAGGGCATCAACGAATTGCCGCCGGCTCACCGCATGATCGTCGATCCGCGCAAGAGCGAGATCGAGCCCTATTGGCGCTTGAATTTTCCCGATCGCGACGAGCGCCCCAACGCGCGTACTGAAACACAAATTGCGGAACAACTGCGTGCCCTTCTTGAAGATGCGACGCGCATTCGTTTGCGCGCCGATGTACCGGTCGGCGCCTATCTCTCGGGCGGGCTCGATTCATCGATCCTCTCCGCCATGGCGCAGCAGCAACTCAAAGATCGCCTGCGGACATTTTCGGTGACGTTCGATACGCCCGAGCATGACGAAAGTGCGCAGCAGCAGGAGATGGTGCGAATGCTCGGCACGCAGCATTCAACGATCGCCTGCCAAGACGGCGACATTGCGCGGATTTTCCCGGATGTCGTGCGCGCTGCTGAACGGCCCATGATCCGTACCGCGCCGGCGCCGCTCTTTCTCCTCTCCGATCTCGTGCGCAAGGAAGGCTACAAGGTGGTTCTCACCGGCGAAGGCGCGGATGAGATCTTCGCCGGCTACGATATCTTCAAGGAAGCGACGGTTCGACGTTTTTGTGCGCGCAATCCCAATTCGCGCATCCGACCCCATCTCTTCCGCAAGCTCTATCCCTATCTCCCAGGCTTAAAACAGCAGAGCCCGGAATACCTCGCCGCCTTCTTCGGAACAGGGCTCAACCACATCGACGATCCATTGTTCAGCCATGGTCCGCGTTTGCGCGGTACATCGGCCGCGAAAATGTTCTACTCCGGCGACCTGCGTGCGCAGCTCAAAGGCTATGATGCCGCAGCCGATCTCGCCGCGAATCTTCCACCGGAATTTCTCCGCTGGCATCCGCTGCACCAGGCGCAGTATCTCGAAACCGCTTTCCTGCTGCCCGGTTACATCCTATCGAGCCAGGGCGACCGCATGGCCATGGCGCATGGCGTCGAAGGCCGCTTTCCCTTCCTCGACCATCGCGTCGTCGAGTTTGCGAGCCGCATCCCCGCCGGCCTGAAGCTCAAGGGGCTGACCGAGAAGTATATCCTGCGCCAGGCGACCAAGGATCTCCTGCCGGCCTCGATCGCCAAGCGCACCAAGCAGCCTTATCGCGCACCGGACGGCGCGTCCTTCAGCGGCGCTGCAGCGCCCCCCTATGTCGCTGCCGCAATGGCTCACAATGCAATCGCCGATTGCGGGTTGTTCAACACGACCGCCGTCACCAAGCTTTACGACAAATGCCGGCACCAAGGCCTGTCGGGTTTCCGAGACAACGCCGCCTTCATCGGCGTGCTGTCGAGCCAGCTGTGGTGCCACGCCTTCGCCGCGGGCGGCACAATCCGTGCATCCCACGCCGCATGACGCAACTTCTTTCCAAGGGGCCAATCGCCATGGCGCAAACGGTTGAGAATGACGTCCAAGAGTTCATCCTGGAAAATTTCCTCTTCGGGGATAAGACCCGGATGCCGGAGAAGACGGAATCGCTTCTCGAGGCGGATCTCATCGATTCGACCGGAATCCTCGAACTCGTCGCTTATCTCGAACAGCGGTTCAGCCTTCAGATCGCCGATGCAGAAATCATCCCGGCCAATCTCGATTCGATCGCAAGGATCTGCGCCTTCGTATTGTCCTGAAGCGTTGATGGGGCACCCCGCTCGAGGATATTTGGATGAGGGTTGAGGAATTTCTCCGCGCCAGTGCCAGCCGCAATGCCGGCAAGCTCGCGCTGGTCACGTCTTCGAAGCGGATGAGCTATGCCGATCTCGACATGCGTCTCCGACCGCCTCGCCGCCGCACTTGCCGAGCAGGGCATAGCGCGCGGCGATCGGGTCATCGTCTTCATGGAGAATTGCTGGGAGGCCGCTGTCTCGATCTTCGCGATCCTGAAAGCCGGCGCCGTCTTCAGCCCGATCAATCCTTCGACCAAGCCCGACAAGCTTGGCTTTGTGCTGCGCAATTGTCAGGCCCGCGCGATATTGACCCAAACCAAGCTGGCAGCGATTGCCGCGGAAGCGATCGCCGCTGCGCCGTCCGTCTCTTTGACGATCCTGGCAGGCAAGCCGAACGCAGCACTCCCTGAGGCCAAGTCTTTCTCAGACTGCCTCGCAACTACGGCGCCGCTTCCGGAACACCGCAGTATCGATGCCGATCTCGCCATGCTGATCTACACTTCGGGTTCGACCGGCCGCCCCAAGGGCGTGATGATGACCCATCGCAATATCGAAGCCGCGGCGACGTCCGTCACGGCCTGCGTCGAGAACCGCAGCGACGACATCATCCTCAATGTCCTGCCGCTCGCCTTCAATTACGGTCTCTATCAATTGCTGATGGCAGTAAAGCTCGGCGCCACCCTGGTGCTGGAAAAATCCTTCGCGTTCCCGCAGGCGATCTTCGATCTCATGCGCCAGGAAAGAGTGACGGGCTTGCCGTTGGTGCCCACCATGGCGGCCTTGATCGTACAGCTCAAGGAACTCGAGCCGGGATCCGTTCCGAGCCTGCGCTACATCACCAATACCGCCGCCGCCCTGCCGCCGCATCATATTGCGCGGTTGCGCGAACTCTTTCCGGTCGCGCGGCTCTATTCGATGTATGGCCTCACCGAATGCAAGCGCTGCACGTACCTGCCGCCCGAACAATTGGACAGACGGCCGGATTCAGTCGGCATCGCCATCCCCAATACCGAAGCCTATATCGTCGATGATGACGGCAGGCGCATGGAGGCGGGCGAAGTCGGCGAACTCGTGATCCGCGGGCCGCATGTCATGCAGGGCTACTGGGAAGACGAGGTCGCGACCGCCAAGGCGCTGCGCCCCGGTCACCATCCTTGGGAGAAAGTGCTTTACACCGGCGATCTCTTCCTTTGCGATGACGAAGGCTTTCTTTATTTCGTCGGGCGCAAGGACGACATCATCAAGACGCGCGGCGAAAAGGTAGCGCCGAGGGAAGTCGAGGCCGTGCTGCACACGTGTCCGGGCATCGTCGAAGTGGTGGTGGTCGGTGTTGCCGACCCGATCCTCGGACAGGCGATCCGCGCGATCGTCGTAGCGAGCGATCCCTCGCTCGGCGAACGCGAAGTGATCCGTCACTGCGCGAAGCATCTGGAAGATTTCATGGTGCCGAAATCGGTCGCGTTCAGGCAGAGCCTACCCAAGACCGATACCGGCAAAATCAGCCGCCGCCTTGCGGCCGCATCACTGGAGGCTGCGGAATGAACGCGCTTGCTCTGGCCAAGACACCGGCCTTTTCGGCGGAGACGCTCACCATCGATCCCAAGGCCGAGACCGAGCGGATCGTCACGGCCTTACGCCGCCAGGTGCATCAGACGCTCAAGAAGCGCGGCGTTGTAC
This sequence comes from uncultured Alphaproteobacteria bacterium, assembly GCA_963805405.1. GTDB lineage: Bacteria > Pseudomonadota > Alphaproteobacteria > Rhizobiales > Aestuariivirgaceae > JAEUMG01. The sequence goes on from CAWDUC010000011.1 coordinate 272,028, forward strand.
TGGGGCTCTCCGGCGGCATCGATTCAAGCGTGTGTGCGGCTCTCGCCGCGCGCGCCTTTGGGCCCGAGCACGTCTTCGCGCTGTTCATGCCGGAGAATGATTCCGACCCCGACAGCCTGCGCTTTGGCCGCATGATGGCCGAGACTTACGGTATTGCGAATGCGGTCGAGACTATCGGACCAACGCTCTCAGCCATGGGCTGCTATGAGCGGCGCGACGATTTCATCCGGCAGCTCGTGCCCGCGTATGGCAAGGGCTGGGCCTGCAAAGTGGTGATCGGCAATGCGCTGGAGCGCGAGGGTTATGCCATCACCTCGCTCGTCGTGCAGTCGCCGGACGGCAGGACCGAGCAGCTTCGCATGCCGCCCTCGGTCTATCTCGGCATCATCGCCGCCACCAACATGAAGCAGCGCACCCGCAAGCAGCTTGAGTATTATCATGCCGATCGTTTGAACTTCGCGGTGATCGGCACGCCGAACCGTCTCGAATATGACCAGGGCTTCTTCGTCAAGAACGGCGACGGGGCGGCGGATGTAAAGCCGATCGCGCATCTCTACAAGTCGCAGGTCTACCAGCTTGCGGCTTATCTGGGCGTGCCGGAAGACATCCGCCGCAGACCGCCGACCACCGATACCTGGTCGCTCGCGCAGACGCAGGAGGAATTCTATTTCTCATTGCCCTATGACCGGATGGATCTTTGCCTCTACGGCCTCAATAACGATGTACCGGCCGATGACGTGGCCATCGCCGCGGGCTTGAGCGACGAGCAGGTACAGCGCGTCTGGCGCGACATTGCGTCGAAGCGCAAGGCGACGCGCTATCTGCACGCGGTACCATTATTGGTCGAGCCGGTGGCGATCGGCGAAGGGCACTAGCTTGTCCTCTCCCGCAAGCGGGAGAGGAAACTTTAGGCCAGCAGTCGCACCATCAATTGCCAAGCTCCACCCGATGGGCGATGACGGGCGCCTTCGCAGCTTTGCGGGAGGACGTGGTATGAGCATCCGCATTGGCCTTATCGGGGCCGGCATCATGGGCGCCGATCACGCACGCATTTTCACGCGCGAATTGCCGGGGGCCGAACTGCGGGTGATCTGCGATGCCGACCAGGCGCGCGCAAGGAACCTCGCCGATAGTCTTGGTGTCTCCGATGTCGCAAGCAACGGCGAAACGGTGATTGCGCGAGCCGATATCGACGCCATCGTGATCGCAAGCCCTGATTTCACCCATGCACCCTTGTCGCTGGCCGCCATCCGGGCGGGCAAGCCCGCGCTTTGCGAAAAGCCGCTGTCGCAATCGGCGAAGCAATGCCTCGAAGTCGTTGCCGCCGAAATGGCGTGCAGCCGGCGCCTTATCCAAGTCGGCTTCATGCGACGCTTCGATCAATCCTATGTCGAGATGAAGCAGGCGCGCGATCAGGGACTGCTCGGCCGTGCGCTCATGATGCATAATTTCCATCGCAATGTGGAAACGCCGGCCTCCGACTTCACCGGCGCCATGGCGATCACCAATTCCGCACCGCATGAACTGGATGTCGCGCGTTTCGTACTCGATACGGATTATCGCAGCATCACGGTCTTCCAGCCGCGCCGCTCCGATGCGCTCGTCGCGCCGGTCGTCATGATGCTGGAGACTATCGATGATCAGCTCGTGACGATCGAGATCAACAACAACGCATCCTATGGCTATGACGTGCGCGGCGAATTGGTGGGCGAGAAAGGATCTATCTCGCTTCAGACTCCGAGCCATAGCCGGCTCGATGCCGGGCTCAAGAATATGGGGCGCTATGATGCGGACTGGCGCGGCCGGTTCGCCGAGGCCTACCGCCGACAGAACGCCGCCTTCCTCAGTTTCGTCACTACCGGGGAATTCTCCGACGTCGCCTCGCATAGCTGGGACGGCTATGCCGCGGCAGCCATTGCCGAAGCCGGCGTCCGCGCACTTGCAGAAGGCCGCAAGGTCGCTGTCGAGATCGCGGAGAGGCCTGCCCTTTACAGCGGCACATAAGACACTGGACGACTGCGAGGGCGATCTGGACCCGCCGCCCAAGTCTGTGTAGCCTTTCTTCCGCAAAAGGAGTCCGGCCATCCTGGCCTAAAGAGGCTCCAGAGGGAGAGCAAGATGACTTCATTCCGGGCTGCGCCGAGCCGGCGCGACTTACTGACATTGATGGCGGGAGCCTCGCTCCTGCCGATGAGCGGGTTTCTCACGCGCGGCGCGCTTGCCGCCGGTCCGATCAAGGTGGCGGCGATCTATACCGTGCCGGTCGAGCAGCAGTGGGTGAGCCGAATCCACAAGGCTGCCATGGCCGCCAAGGAACGCGGCGATATCGAATATGTGTTTTCGGAGAAAGTCTCCAACACCGATTATGAGCGCGTGATGCGCGAATATTGCGAGGCGGGCCAGCAACTGATCGTCGGCGAGGCTTTCGCCGTCGAAGACGCGGCGCGCGCCGTCGCCAAGGATTATGCCGACCGCGCCTTCCTGATCGGATCGAGCTTCAAGCCCGACATGGCGGTGCCCAATTTCGCGGTGTTCGACAATTACATCCAGGATGCCTCCTATCTCACCGGCATGATCGCCGGTGCGATGACCAAGTCCGGCAATATCGGCATGGTCGGCGGCTATCCGATCCCGGAAGTGAACCGATTGATGAATGCCTTCGTCGCCGGCGTGAAGGAGACGAAGCCCGACGCCAAGTTCCAGGTCGCCTTCATCGGCTCGTGGTTCGATCCGCCAAAGGCCAAGGAAACCGCGCTCGCCCAGATCGATGCCGGCGCCGATCTTCTCTATGCCGAGCGCTTTGGCGTTTCCGACGCGGCGAAGGAAAAGGGCGTATTGGCGGTCGGCAATGTCATCGACACTCAGGCCGACTATCCTGACACCGTCGTTGCCTCGGCGCTCTGGCATTTCGAGCCGACGCTCGATGCGGCGATCGCCAATGTGAAGGGCGGCACCTTCAAGGCCGATGATTACGGCAGGTACTCCTTCATGAAGGAAGGCGGCTGCTCGCTCGCCCCGCTCGGCACATTCGAAGGCAAGGTGCCGGCGGACGTGATGGCCAAGGTCATGAAGCGCGAGGCCGACATCAAGAGCGGCGCCGTCACCACGGTGATCGACGACAACGAGCCGAAATCGTCTTGATCACAAGCGCGTCGTCCCCTCTCCCCTTGCGGGAGAGGGGTAATCTACAATGACCGAAACCGTTCTCCGGCTCGAGGGCATCACCAAGCGGTTCGGCGCGCTTGTCGCCAATGACGATATCTCGATCTCGCTCGATCGCGGCGAGATCGTCGCGCTGCTTGGCGAAAACGGTGCCGGCAAGACGACATTGATGAACATCCTGTTCGGCCACTACACGGCCGATGAGGGATCGATCGAGGTGTTCGGCAAGGCGCTGCCGCCGGGCGAGCCGCGCGCGGCGATCGCCGCCGGCATCGGCATGGTGCATCAGCATTTCACGCTCGCCGAGAATCTCACCGTGCTCGACAACATCATGCTCGGCACCGAGCATCTGTGGCGCCTGTCTTCGGATCGGGCCGGCGGCCGCCGCAAGATCGACAAGCTCGCCAAGAGCTTCGGTCTCGCGGTCGCGCCGGATGCCAGGATCGGCGATCTGTCAGTGGGCGAGCGCCAGCGCGTCGAGATTCTCAAGGCACTCTATCGCAATGCCCGCATCCTGATCCTCGACGAGCCGACCGCGGTATTAACGCCCCAGGAATTGGTCAATCTCTTTGCGACCCTGAAGCAGCTCACCGCCGACGGGCTTTCCATCATCTTCATTTCGCACAAGCTCAATGAAGTGATGGCGGCGAGCGATCGCATCTATGTCTTGCGGGCAGGGCGCATCGTCGCCGAACGGGAGAAGAGTACTACCAATCGGCAGGAACTCGCAGAACTGATGGTGGGCCGGCCCGTGCCCGAACCCAAAGCGGAACCGCAGGCACCGGGCCCAGTGCAGGTCGAATTGCTCGATGTCGAGGCAAAGGGGCTTGATCGCGTCAGTCTGGCGATCCATGGCGGCGAGATCCTGGGCCTCGCGGGCGTTTCGGGCAACGGGCAGAGCGAGCTCGCCGAGCTGTTGAGCGGATTGCTCACACCTTCAAGCGGCTCGGTGCGATTGTTCGGCGACGTGATTCACCCGTGGACGCCGAATCGATTAAGCGAATTGGGTGTAGGACGAATCCCTGAGGACCGGCATGCGACCGGGCTCATCAGTGGCATGTCGGCCATGGAGAATGCCGTCACCGAGCGCTATCGCGATCAACCCTTCAGCCGGGCTTCATGGTTCGACTGGCCGGCGGTGACGCGCTTCACTGAGAAGATCATCGCCGATTACGACGTCAAATGCCCGTCGCCCCGCGCCGACGTGCGCACGATGTCGGGCGGCAATATGCAGAAATTGATACTTGGGCGTGTGCTCTCCTCCGATCCGCGCTTCATTCTTGCCTGCCAGCCGGTACGCGGGCTCGATGTGGGCGCCATCGCCTATGTGCATGCGCAGTTGATTGCAGCGCGGAAAGCGGGCGCCTCGATCCTCCTCGTCTCCGATGACCTCGACGAGATCCTCGGCCTCTCCGATCGCGTGGCTGTGATGTATCGCGGCCAGATATCACCGCCCGTCGCGCGCGCATCCGCAACGGTCGAGGGTATCGGCCTCTTAATGGCCGGACACGGCTTCGCGCATGGAGCTGAAGCCCATGCGGCTTGAACCCAGAAGCGCGCCGGCGCCCATCCTCTCCATCGTCTATCCGGCATTAGCCATTCTTGCCGCGATGGGTTTCGCAGGAATTCTTGTCGCGCTCGGCAGCGCATCGCCCTTCTCGGTCTTCGGCCTGGTGCTCAAGGGCGCGGCCGGATCGCAATTCGCGATCGTCGAGACTTTGACGCGCGCCACACCCCTGATCTTCACCGGCCTCGCCGCAGCGGTCGCCTTTCGCGCCAAGCTCTGGAACATCGGTGCGGAGGCGCAGCTCTATATGGGCGCGGTGATGACCGTCGTACTCGGGACCGGGCTGCTGCCGTTGCCCTGGCCGCTTCTCATTCCGATCCTGATGCTTGCGGCGATGCTCGGCGGCGCCCTGACCTTGATGGGGCCGACACTTCTCAAAGTGCGCTTCGGCGTCGATGAAGTCGTGACGACATTGCTGCTCAATTTCATCGTCATCCTGTTCGTCAGCATGCTGCTCGAGGGCCCGCTCAAGGACGCGATGGGTATGGGCTGGCCGCAATCGCCGAAAGTCATCGCGGATGCGCAGCTGCCGCGGCTCATCCAGGGCAAGCGCCTGCATTTCGGATTTATCATCGCGCTCGCCTGCGCGCTCATCGTGTGGTTCATCAACACGCGCACCACGCATGGCTATGAGATGAAGGCGGTCGGATACAATCCGCGTGCCGCGCGCTTTGCCGGCATGCCGGTCGATCTCGTCATGGTGAAGACGGCGATCCTGTCAGGCGGCATTGCCGGGCTTGCGGGCTTTTCAGAAGTGGCGGGCCTGAAGGGTAATCTCACGCTCGATCTCTCACCGGGCTTCGGCTATGCCGGCATCGTCGTCGCCATGCTGGCATTGCTGCATCCGATCGGCGTCGTGGTCGCTGCGATCTTCGTCGCCGGCATCTTCGTCGGGGCGGATGCGATGAGCCGCAGCGCCGGCGTTCCGAGCTATATCGCGCAAGTGATGGTTGCGGCCTCGCTTCTGTGCATGGTGGTCGCCGTCATGTTCACGCGCTTCCGTCTGCGCTGGAGATAGCGCGTGGCGTGGCTCGACATCCTGTTCACGGCTTCGCTCTGGGCGGCAGCGATCCGTATCGCCTCGCCGCTTATTTTCGCGACACTGGGCGAACTCATCTGCGAACGGGCGGGCGTTCTCAATCTCGGCATTGAAGGGATCATGACGGTCGGTGCCTTTGCCGGCTGGCTCACCGTCTATATGGGCGGCGATCTGTGGTTCGGAGTGATCGTCGCGGCCCTGGCGGGAGCGGCATTCGGCTTCGTGCATGCGGTTTTGACCGTGCCGCTCGGTCTTTCGCAACATGTGACGGGCATCGGCATCACCCTGCTCGCGACGAGCATCACCTATTACGCCTATCGATTGGTGTTTCCGGAAGTGACATCGCCGCCCAAGATTGAGCCTTTCACGCCCTGGGCGGTGCCGGGCTTGAGCGATATTCCGTTTCTCGGCGAGGCCTTGTTCCGGCAGACGCCGCTCACCTATCTCGCTTTCATCATGGTCGCGGGCGTCGCGTGGTTTCTCTACAAGACGCCGGGCGGTCTTGCGCTTCGCATGGCGGGGGAGAACCCGGCGGCGGTCGAGGCGCAGGGTATCGATGTCATCCGTGTGCGGATGGTCGCTGTCATGGCGGGGAGTGCATTGATGGGGATCGGCGGCGCCTTCCTCACCATGTCGGCCTTCAATTCCTTTTATTTCGACATGGTCAATGGCCGCGGCTGGATCTGTATAGCACTCGTCGTCTTCGGATCGTGGCGGCCGGGCAAGGCACTGCTCGGGGCGATTTTGTTTGGCGCGTTCGATGCCTATCAACTGCGGCTGCAGCAACTGGCGGGGGCCTTCGTTCCCTACCAGGTGTTTCTCATGATGCCCTACATCCTTTCCATCCTGGCGCTCATCGTGATGTCGCGCCGCGCCGCCTATCCGCGGGCACTGATGGTGCCCTATCGGAAAGGCGAGAGATAAGCACGCGCCTAGTCGCCGCTCGATAAATCTTGACAACGTTCATTTAATGTTCTAATCAGCGACATTCATCATGCCGTGCCTACCGCTGATTGACATCGTGAAGATGAGGCCAGGATCGGGGCCCGAAATCCGATCCACGACCGGACATGCACAAGGGTGCATCGTCCGCTTTTCCCGTGCGCAAAACCTATCTCGCCAGAATGGACGCATTCCGGCGGGAAGGCTTGCGCAATGCCTGGCCAGGCGGGAGAAGCGGGCGAGCCCCTTGGGCGTGTCTGGGTCAATTTCCCTCCTCCTGGCTCGCCGCGTTGACCTTGGCAGCGATCCACCCTATCTCCGCTCACGACATCCTCCGGAGTTTCCGTGACCCAATCCGATATCGCCCGCGAAGTGGCGCGGCGGCGCACTTTTGCGATCATCTCGCATCCCGACGCGGGCAAGACGACCTTGACCGAAAAGCTGTTGCTGTTCGGCGGCGCGATCCAGCTTGCCGGCCAGGTCCGCGCCAAGGGCGACCGGCGGCGCACGCGTTCCGACTGGATGTCGATCGAGCGAGCCCGCGGCATCTCCGTCGTGACCTCGGTGATGACCTTCGAATATGAGGCACGCGTCTTCAACCTGCTCGATACGCCGGGCCATGAAGATTTCTCCGAAGACACCTATCGCACTTTGACGGCGGTCGATGCCGCGGTGATGGTGATCGACGCCGCCAAGGGCATCGAAGCGCGCACCCGCAAGCTTTTTGAGATCTGTCGCCTGCGCGACATTCCGATCATCACCTTTGTCAACAAGATGGACCGCGAGGCACGCGAGCCGCTCGACCTGCTCGATGAGATCGAGAAAGCATTGGCATTGACCACCGCGCCCATGGTTTGGCCGATCGGGCGCGGGCGCGACTTTGCCGGAACCTATGATCTCATGACGCCTCGCGTGCGGAGGCTCGAGCAGGACCCGGCGGGACTGCCGGTGTCAGGCCCTGATGACCCAATGCTCGATAATATTCTGCCTGCGGAGCAATTGCAGGGCTGGCGCGAGGAACTCAATCTCGTGCACGAAGCCTGCAATCCGTTCGAGCGCGACGCCTTTCTCGAGGGCCATCTGACGCCGGTCTATTTCGGCTCGGCATTGAAAAACTTCGGGGTGCGCGATCTTCTCGATGCACTCATCGCTTTCGCGCCACCACCGCGCGACCAGGCGGCATCGTCGCGCGTCGTGCATGCGACAGAAGACAAGATGACCGGTATCGTGTTCAAGATCCAGGCGAACATGGATCCCAATCATCGCGACCGAATCGCCTTCATGCGCCTGGCTTCGGGACGGCTTACGCGCGGCATGAAGGCCCGGATCGTGCGGACCGGCAAGCCGATGACGCTATCGGCACCGCAATTCTTCTTCGCGCAGGATCGCTCGATCGCCGATGAAGCCTTTGCCGGCGATGTCGTCGGCATTCCAAACCATGGATTGCTGCGGATCGGCGATGCGCTCACCGAAGGCGAGGAGTTGAATTTCACCGGCATCCCCAGCTTCGCGCCGGAAATCTTGCGGCGCGTCAAGCTTGCCGATCCGATGAAGGCGAAGAAACTGCGCTCGGCATTGGAGGAGCTTGCCGAAGAGGGCGTCGTCCAGCTGTTCCTGCCGGCCGACGGATCGCCGGCTATCGTCGGCGTCGTCGGCGCGCTCCAGCTCGACGTGCTCGCCGACCGATTGGCCAATGAATATGGCGTGCCGATCGAATTCGAGCAGACGCGCTTCGAAGTCATGCGCTGGGTGTCGAGCAGCGACCGCAAGGCGCTCGACACATTCACCGCCGCCAATCGCTCGGCCATGGCGAGCGATCTCGACGGTGCGCCGGTGTTCATGGCGCAATCGCAATTCAGCCTCGCCTACGCCTTGGAGCGTGCGCCCGAGGTCAGCGCCAGCGACATCAAGGCGGTCGGCAAGGCGGAGGGATAGCTCTTCCCACCTCTTCTCGTGGGAGCGAGAAGTATAAATCAGCGTTTCAGTTGTGCCGCTTCGCGCGACAGGACCTCGACCGAGGCCCAGTCCTTGGCGGCGAGAAGCTTGCGCGGCGCCATCCAGGAGCCGCCAATGGTGATCACATTCGGCAGGGCCAGATAGGCGGACGCCGTGCCCGGCGAAATGCCGCCCGTCGGGCAGAAGCGGATCTGCGGCAGGGGCGAGGCAAGCGCCGAAAGATAGGACACACCGCCTGCCGGTTCGGCGGGGAAGAATTTCTGAAAGCGATAGCCCAGTTCCAGGAGCAGCATCGCCTCGCTGGCGGTCGCGCGCCCGGCAGGAGCGGAATGGCGCTAGTCTGCGGCGGCTTCAAGAAACGCGGGCGTTGCACCCGGCGAAACCGCGAAAGCGCAACCGAGCTTTTCGACCTGGGCAAGCTGATCGGCCTTCAGTACCGTGCCGGCGCCGACGACGGCGCCTTCGACTTCGGCCATGATGGCGCGGATGCAGTCGAGCGCCTTGTCCGTGCGCAGAGTGATTTCGAGAACCGGCAGGCCGCCCTTGACCAAGGCGCGGGCGAGCGGCAAGGCATCGTCGACCTCCTCGATGACGAGGACCGGCACGACGGGGGCAAGTTTCAGAATCGATTTCGAGGCGACATTCTTCGCCATTCACACACTCTCGAAAATGCTGTGCGCCATGATCGGCGCGGCCGACAATCTTGCGGAAAGGGGCGAAGAGTTCACGACCGACGCCCCAGTCATTGCCGGCGAGATCGAAAGTCTCCGGCTCGCGCACCGACCATTCATCGTCATCGACGAGAACTTCGAGCCGGCCGTTGACGGCATCGAGACGCAGGCGATCGCCATCGCGCAGAAGTGCTATCGGGCCGCCTTCGGCCGCCTCGGGCGAGACATGAATGGCAGCCGGCACCTTGCCCGAAGCGCCAGACATGCGCCCGTCAGTAACGAGCGCGACGCGATGACCGCGATCCTGGAGCACACCCAAAGGCGGCATGAGCTTGTGAAGCTCCGGCATGCCATTGGCCCTGGGACCCTGAAAGCGCACGACGGCGATGACATCGCGATCAAGCTCGCCCGCCTTGAAGGCCATCTGTAGTTCAGCCTGGTCATGGAATATGCGTACCGGCGCTTCGATGACGAGACGATCGGCTGGCACGGCGGATGTCTTGATCACCGCGCGGCCGAGTTGTCCTTCAAGGACCGTCAACCCGCCCGCCGCCTGGAAGGCATGGGCGCAATCGCGCAAGACCGATTGATCGCCGCTGTGCTTTGCGGAATCTCGCCAGGCAAGATGGCCCTGCGTATCGAGGCGCGGTTCGATCGCATAGCCGTCGAGGCCGGTACCCCAGATCGTCGTGACATCGCCATGCAACAGACCGGAACTAAGGAGTTCGCGGATGAGAAAGCCCATGCCGCCAGCGGCCTGGAAGTGATTCACATCCGCCTTGCCATTGGGATAGATGCGGGTGAGCAAGGGCACAGCCTGCGAAAGATGGGCCAGATCACTCCAGTTTAGCGATATCCCAGCGGCAGCGGCCATGGCGATCATGTGGATGGTGTGATTGGTCGAGCCGCCAGTGGCGAGCAGTCCGACGACGCCATTGACGACGGCGCGCTCGTCGATGATGCGGCCGACGGGCGTATAGTCATTGCCGAGCGCGGTGATCGCCAAGGCCCGCGCGGTGGCGGCGCGCGTCAGTTCATCGCGCAGTTCGGTTCCGGGATTGATGAAGGTCGAGCCCGGCACATGCAGGCCCATGATCTCCATCAGCATCTGGTTTGAATTGGCGGTGCCGTAGAACGTACACGTGCCGGGGCTGTGATAGGAGCGCGCTTCGGCTTCGAGCAAGGTCTCGCGGCCGACTTTGCCTTCGGCATGCAATTGGCGGATCTTCGACTTCTCGTCATTGGCAAGCCCCGACCCCATCGGCCCCGCCGGGATGAAGACGGACGGGAGATGGCCGAAGCTCAGGGCACCGATTAACAGGCCAGGCACGATCTTGTCGCAGACGCCCAGATAGACGGCAGCATCGAACATCTGATGAGACAGGGCGACCGCCGTCGCCATGGCGATAAGGTCGCGCGAGAAGAGCGACAGTTCCATGCCGGCTTCGCCTTGCGTGATGCCGTCGCACATGGCGGGAACGCCGCCCGCGACCTGCGCCGTGGCGCCGGCGGCGCGCGCGGCTTCGCGGATGATCTCGGGAAAACGCTCGAAAGGCTGATGCGCCGAGAGCATGTCGTTGTAAGACGTGACAATCGCGAGATTGGGCGCGGTGCCTTCGCGCAATGCATGCTTGTCGGCATGGCCGCAGCCGGCAAAGCCATGCGCAAGATTGGCGCAGCCCAGGGATTTACGCTTCGGCATGGCGCTTGCCGCCGCATCGATGCGATCGAGATAGCGGCGACGCCTGTCGCGGCTGCGCTTGACGATGTCTTCGGTAACGGATGCGACGGTCGCGTTCAGCGCCATGGCGATCCTCCTGTCATGGAGCCCAATAGAGAGTGACGGGATGGGTCGCTTGCAGCACGGCACGGATCGGCATCTCGGCGACAGGTCCGGGTTTCAAGGCTTTTTCGAGGACCTTCATCTTGTCGTCGCCTTCGATGTGAAGCGCGATGTATGGACTTTCGAGTAGCACTTTCAATGTGAATGTGAGCCGCGGCTCGCCGGCATCGGGGGCCTGCATGGCGATGATTCGATCCTGCATCGTGGGATCGAGCGCCTTGGCAAGGTTGTCGCCACCGGGAAAGAACGAGGCGGTATGACCATCATCACCCATGCCGAGCACCACAGCATCGAATGCCGGGAGCTTTGCAGCTGCGGCGAGGTTCTCAAACAGCGGCACGAAACGCGCGCGGGCGGCTTCGTTCTTGAGGAGATGCTGCGCGACGAGGCGGGCGTTGGAGCGATCACTGGTGACCGGTACTTGGCGCTCGTCGACAAGCGTGACCGTGACCTTGTCCCAGGCAAGATCCTGGCGGCTCAGGTGGTCGAACATGAGCTTCGGCGTGATTGCCGCCGGAAACGGCGATCGCCGCAGCGCCCGATTCGGCTATGCGCCGACGCAGGAGCGCCGCCAGATCCTCGGCCAAGGTTTCGGCAAGGCGCGCCCGGTCGGGAAATATTTTACGCGTCAGCGATCATTGCGCGGCGCCGTCATCATCATGCCAGGTGCGGCCTTCGCGCTCGATGAGAGCGACGGCGGCGGACGGGCCCCATGTGCCAGACGTATAGGGCTTGGGGAGGTCGGGCGAAGCACCCCAGGCTTCGAGCACCGGATCGATCCAGCTCCAGGCAGCTTCGACTTCATCGCGGCGCATGAAGAGGGTCTGGTTGCCGCGCACGACATCCATCAAGAGGCGCTCATAGGCATCCGGATTGCGCACGCCGAAGGCCTTGGCGAAGCTCATGTCGAGCGGCACAAGCTGGAGACGCATGCCGCCAGGGCCAGGATCCTTGATCATAAGCCACAGCCTGACGCCTTCATCGGGCTGCAATCGGATGACAAGGCGGTTCTCGGTGATGGGACCGGCCTGTCTATCGAAGACCGAATGCGGAATATGCTTGAAGCCGACGACGATTTCGGAAATCCGCGACCCCAAGCGCTTGCCGGTGCGCAGGAAGAAGGGAACGCCGGCCCAGCGCCAATTCTCGATCTCGGCCTTGATCGCGACGAAGGTCTCGGTCTTGCTCGACGGCGCGCCGAGCTCTTCGAGATAGCCGGGCACCGGGCCATTGGCCGAGGCGCCGGCGCGATACTGACCGCGCACCGTGACATTCGCCGCATTGCCGTCGATCTGCTTCAGGGACTTTAATACTTTGAGTTTCTCGTCACGCACCGCATCGGCATCGACCGAGGTCGGCGGCTCCATGGCGACAAGGCAGAGCAATTGCAGCATGTGGTTCTGCACCATGTCGCGCAGGGCACCGGCGGTGTCGTAATAGCCGGCGCGACCTTCGACGCCCAAAGTCTCAGCGACGGTGATCTGCACGTGGTCGATGTGTGCGGCGTTCCAGACCGGCTCGAACAAGGCATTGGCGAAGCGCAGCGCCATCAGGTTCTGCACCGTCTCCTTGCCGAGATAGTGATCGATGCGATAAATATTCTGTTCCGGGAAAACCCGGCCGATCGCCTCATTGAGGGCGCGCGCCGAAGCCAAATCCTTGCCCAAAGGCTTCTCGACGACGACGCGCGATTGCGGCGTGACGAGCTTATGCTGGCCGAGACGTTCGCAGAGCGGGCCAAAAAGATCGGGGCCGACAGCAAGATAGAAAACGCGAATGCGGTCCGGCGCCTGGGCAAGGAGCTTTTCGAGATCGCTCCAGCCATCGTCGCGGCTGGCATCGGCGGAAACGTAATCGAGACGATTGAGGAAGCGATTGCAGTTTTCCGGCGTCTGCAGTTCCTTCGGGACGTGATCGGCAATCGCTTTTTCGGCGAGGGCGCGGAACTCAACGCGTGACAATGGCCGACGCGACACGCCGATGATGCGCGCGCCGGGCGGGATCTGGCCCTGCTCGTCGCGATGGAAGAGGGCCGGCAATAATTTGCGGCGCGACAGATCGCCGGTGGCGCCGAAAACCACGAGATCGAAGACGGAAACGGGTATGGTACGAGTCGTCATTGCTCTTTTTGCTGCACTGCACAAAACCGGCCCATTACTAGGCGCTGACGCCCAAGCGCGCAACCCATAATGCGGAAATGCCTGTAATACTTGACAGAATAGCCAGGACCCGTGCTTGAGAGGCCGATGATCCCGCGCCTGCCGATCGACGATGTCCTGCCCGAGCTTTGCGCGGCGATGGCTGCGAATTCAGCCGTGGTTTTGGTGGCCGAGCCCGGCGCCGGCAAGACCACGCGGGTGCCCCTGGCACTGCTCGATGCCGGATTGGCGGAGAAGGGCAAGATCGTGATGCTCGAGCCACGGCGGATCGCGGCCCGGGCAGCGGCACGGCGGATGGCGATGACGCGGGGCGAGCAAGCAGGCGAGACGGTTGGCTATGCTGTCAGGCATGAGCGCAAGGTTTCGGCGAAGACGCGGATCGAAGTCGTTACCGAGGGATTGCTGACCCGACGCTTGCAGGCCGATCCGGCTTTGAGCGATGTCTCGATCGTGATCTTCGATGAGTTTCACGAGCGGACCTTGGATGGCGATCTCGCTTTGGCCTTGACGCTGGATGCGAGGAATGGATTGCGGCCCGATCTGAAAATACTCGTGATGTCGGCGACGCTCGAATTCGGCGCGGCTTTCGGAATTTCTCGAAGGCGCGCCGGTAATTAAGGCACCGGGCCGCGTTTTTCCTGTGACGACGATTTATGGCACGCGCGCAATCGCGAAATTTCTTGCCGAACCGATGGTGAAGACGATTGCCGCTGCGCTTCGAGAACATCCCGGAAGCGTGCTCGCGTTTCTTCCGGGCGAAGGCGAGATCAGGCGCACGGCTGCATTGCTCGCCGATGCATCATTGCCGGCGGGTACTGACATCATGCCGCTCTATGGCGCGATGCCGGCGGAGGCACAGGATGAAGCGATCAGGCCATCGGCCGAAGGCCGGCGCAAAGTGGTGCTGGCGACCACGATCGCGGAAACAAGCTTGACGATCGACGGCATCAGCGCGGTGGTCGATTGCGGTTACAAGCGCAAGCCGCGCTTCGATCCGGCTAGCGGCATGACGCGTCTCGATACGGTACGCGTGTCGCTTGCCGCGGCCGAGCAAAGGCGCGGGCGCGCTGGGCGCCTGGGACCAGGCGTCTGTTATCGCCTGTGGCCGGAAGCAGAAGATCGCGCGCTACAGGCTTTCGATCCACCGGAAATTCTCGAAGCCGATCTCGCGCCCTTGGCGCTCGAGTTGGCGGCCTGGGGCGTCAGCGATCCAGCGCAATTGGCGTGGATCGAACCGCCGCCGAAGGCCGCCTTCGCACAAGCGCGCGATCTGTTGCGCAATCTCGATGCGGTGGATGAGACGGGCGCGATCACGGAGATGGGAAAGGCGATGGCGCGCCTGCCCTTGCATCCGCGGCTTGCGCATATGGTCGATTGCGGGCAAGCGGCTTGAATGCCGGGCGGCTTGCCGCCGATCTGGCGGCCCTTCTCTCCGAGCGCGATCTTCTGGAGCGCGGCGGCGATGCCGATCTCGTCTCGCGCGTCGATGCCTTGCGCGGCGGGCGCGCGCTTGCCAGTCGCGGCGCGAAAGAGCGGGTGCGCGAGGCGGCGCGGCAGATCCGTGCCATTGCCGACATCAATGGCGAGGCTGAAGAAGCAAGTATCGGTCTCCTCGTGGCGCTGGCCTGGCCCGACCGGATCGGACAAAGGCGCGGCGGGCGCGGCCGCTTCCGCATGATGGGTGGCGGTGGCGCGGCATTGCCTGAGCATGAGGCATTGGCGGGCGAGGAGTTCCTGGCGATTGCAACCACCGACGGCAAGGCCGGCGATCAGCGCATCTTCCTTGCCGCGAAACTCGACAAGGCGGAGATCGTCGGTCACTTCGCGAGCCATATCGCGACGCGCGATGTGATAAATTGGGAATCACGCGCACGCATGGTGATCGCCAATCGGCAAGAGCGCTTTGGCGCATTGCTTCTTGAAGACAAGCCCTTGACGACGCCCGATCCCGAGAGCGTGGCGGATGCGATGTTGGGCGGCATTCGCGAGATGGGGCTTGTCGCATTGCCGTGGAGCGACGGCGATCAACGCTTGCGGGCACGCATTGCTTTCCTGCGACGGCATTTTCCGGAAGAAGCATGGCCCGATCTTTCGGATGACGCATTGCTCGCCGGTCTCGATGAATGGCTCAAGCCCTATCTTGCCGGCATGAGCCGGGCCTCGCATCTTCAGCGCCTTGAGCTTCATCCGGTTCTCTTGAGTCTCGTCCCGCAGAGCTTAAGGCGGCGGCTCGATGAATTGGCGCCGACGCGGATCGCCATTCCATCCGGCGCTGAAATCACCATCCACTACGAGGGCGACGGCGATCCGGTGGTCAGGGCACGCTTGCAGGAGATGTTCGGCCTCACGCGCACGCCCAAGGTCGCGGAGGGCCGGGTGCCATTGCGGCTCGAGCTCCTGTCGCCGGCGGGGCGGCCGCTTGCAGTGACGCAAAGCCTTGAGACATTCTGGACAAATGCCTATCCGCATGTGCGGGCTGAAATGCGCGGGCGCTATCCGAAACATGTCTGGCCGGAAGATCCGCGCGAGGCGGTGCCGGTCAAGCCGGGGAAGGTGCGATGACAAAGAAACTTTCGGCGGAGCGCGACATCATCGCGGAGCGCAGCATCTATCTCATCACGGTGCGCGACATGCTGCGCCATGCGATGAGCGAATTCACCAGGGCCGGTATCATGCATGGCCACGGCACGACATCGGCGATCGACGAGGCCGCCTTCATCATTCTCGAATCCTTGCGCCTGCCCGTCGAAGACATCAATCCGTGGCTCGATGCACGACTATTGCCGGATGAGCGGAGGGCGATCCTGAAGCTCATCGAGGCGCGGATCGAGACGCGCAAGCCTGCCGCCTATCTGCTCGGCCATACGTATATCCAGGGGGTGCGCCTGCGCGCCGACGAGCGGGCATTGGTGCCGCGCTCCTATATCGGCGAAGTGCTTTTTTCCGAACACTTCACTGGCGAGGCACCTTTGCTCGCCGATCCCGACGGCATCGAAAGCGTGCTCGATCTCTGCACCGGTTCGGGCTCATTGGCGATTCTCGCCGCGATGGCCTTTTCGCAGGCGCGCATCGATGCGGTCGATATTTCTGGCGACGCATTGGCCTTGGCGCGGCTCAATGTCGCCGACCAGGGATTGAAGGATCGCGTCCATCTCAAGAAGGGCGATCTTTTCGCCAGCGTCGGCAAGGCGCGCTACGATCTCATCATCAGCAACCCGCCCTATGTCGACGAGGAAGGGATGGCGGAATTGCCGGAGGAGTATCGCCATGAGCCGGCCTTGGCCCTCGATGGCGGCAATCAAGGCATTGCGATCGTGCGGCGGATACTCGCAGAAGCTGCGAAGCATCTCAAACCGGGTGGCGGGCTTCTCTGCGAAGTGGGGCGTTGCCGGGATGCCCTGGAAACGGCCTATCCCGATCTCGATTTCCTGTGGATCGATACGGAAGAGAGTTCGGGGGAAGTTTTCTGGGTGACGAAAGAGCAGTTGGAGAAGTCTTGACGACCCCCACCCTTGACCCCTCCCCATAAGGGGGAGGGAAATTTGCGATCAGTGGAAGTCGCGGCTCTTGGGGAGAGTTACATCCTCGCGGTCCGCGAGGCGGCGCAGTTCGCCACTCAAATCGATGAAGCTTTGCGCCACCACATGAACCACGAGGCCGGCGCGCTGCAGATTGCCTTTCACCGCGAGAAAGCGCGACGTCATGACGATGCGCCGGTTGGCCTCGAAGATCTTGGGCCAGACGATGATATTGGCGACGCCGGTCTCGTCTTCGAGCGTCATAAAGACGACGCCCTTTGACGTGCCGGGGCGCTGGCGCACCAATACCAGGCCCGCAACCGTGATGATCTTGCCCTGTCGCAGGCTTTCATCGCGATGGTCGCTGTTGCGCATGACGCCGCGCCTCTCGAGATCGTCGCGGAAGAAGGAACAGGGATGCGCTTTCAGCGACAGCCCGGTCATCACATAATCCTCAAGCACCTGCTCGCCGGCACGCATGGGCGACAAGGGTACTTGCGGTTCATCGAAGAGTTCATCGCCCAGATGCGCGGCAAAGAGCGGCAAGGCCGGCTCCGCTTTCGTCTTGGATGATTTCTTCCAGATCTGCCCGTCGAGGCGGCCGAGCCGGCGCGCCATCCAGAGCGCCGCGCGGCGGTCGATGTTCAGAGAGCCGAAGGCATCGGCCTCGGCAAGACGCTGGATCGTCGGCGCCGAGAGGCACGCCACGGCCGAGAGACGTTCGATGCTCGCGTAAGAATTGCCGCGATTCTCGACAAGACGGTCGATCTCACTGGCTTGAAGGCCTTTCACCTGGTTGAAACCGAGGCGCACTGCGAAGCCGTGGCGCGAACCGGGCGAAGCGGATTCGAGCGTCGAATCCCAATCGCTGAAATTGACGTCCGCTGCGCGAATTTCGACGCCATGCTCCTTGGCATCGCGCACCAATTGCGCCGGCTGGTAGAAACCCATGGGCTGGCTGTTGAGAATGGCGGCGCAGAAGACATCCGGATAGTGGCATTTGATCCAGGACGAGACATAGACGAGAAGCGCGAAACTCGCGGCATGGCTTTCCGGGAAACCATACTCGCCGAAGCCCTCGATCTGGCTGAAGCAGCGCTCGGCAAATTCGCGCTCATAGCCGCGCCGCGTCATGCCATCGATGAATTTGTCACGATAGAGATGGACGGTTCCATTATGGCGAAAGGTCGCCATGGCGCGTCGCAAGCCATCGGCCTCGTCGGGCGAGAATTCGGCCGCAGTGATGGCGATCTGCATCGCCTGTTCCTGGAACAAGGGAACGCCGAGCGTGCGCTTGAGCACTTCCTCCAATTCATTCGCGGGCCCGAAATCGGGGCTTGGCGATGGATAATGCGCCTGGTCGATACCATCGCGGCGGCGCAAATAGGGATGCACCATGTCGCCCTGGATGGGACCCGGACGAACGATCGCCACTTCG
The DNA here is from genome assembly GCA_963805405.1 of uncultured Alphaproteobacteria bacterium. Lineage (GTDB taxonomy): Bacteria > Pseudomonadota > Alphaproteobacteria > Rhizobiales > Aestuariivirgaceae > JAEUMG01. The sequence continues at coordinate 290,323 of CAWDUC010000011.1, forward strand.
ATGACGAGATCGTAGAATTCGCGCGGCTTCAAACGCGGCAGCATCGACATTTGCGCGCGGCTTTCGACCTGGAAAACGCCGATCAAATCGGCCCGCGACAGCATTTCGTAAACCACAGGGTCGTCCTGCGGCAGATCGGCAAGCGTCGGGAAATTCTGATTATGGTGGACTTTGAGTAGCGTCAGTGCACGCTTGATGCAACTCAGCATGCCGAGCGCCAGGACATCGACCTTCATCAGGCCAAGCGTGTCGATATCGTCCTTGTCCCATTCGATGAAGGTGCGATCATCCATGGCGGCATTGCCGATCGGGACGGTGTCGTCGAGGCGCTCGCGGGTGAGGACGAAGCCGCCGACATGCTGGGAGAGATGGCGCGGGAAACCGGTGATCTCGCCGGCCAGCTCGACGGCCTGGCGAATGGCGGAATTGCGCGGATCAAGCCCTGCCTGGCGGATCTGATCGTCGATAATCTCGCCGCCATAACTGCCCCACACGGTTTTAGACAAAGCGGCGGTGATGTCCGGCGTGAGGCCTAAGACCTTGCCGACTTCGCCAATGGCGCGACGCGAGCGATAATGGATGACGGTCGCACAGATCGCGGCACGATGGCGACCATAACGCTTGTAAATATACTGGATTACTTCCTCGCGGCGCTCATGTTCGAAATCGACATCGATATCGGGCGGCTCGCCGCGGGCTTGCGAGATGAAGCGAGCAAAGAGAAGCTGTGTCTTGTTGGGATCGACTTCGGTGATGCCAAGGCAATAGCAGACCGCGCTGTTGGCGGCGGAACCGCGGCCCTGGCAGAGGATGCCGCATTGGCGCGCATAGGCGACGATGTCGTGAACGGTGAGGAAGTAACGGGCGAATTCCAGTTTCTCGATGATGGCAAGTTCATCGTGCAAACGCTTGACGACGTCTTCGGGGAGGCCGGCGGGATATTTGCGCTTCGGGTAACGGCGCGCGGCACCCTCCCAGGTCAGATAGGCAAGATGCTCCTGCGGCGTCTTGCCGGGCGGCACCGGCTCGTCGGGATATTCATATTTGAGCTCATCGAGCGAGAAGCGGCATGCCTCAGCAATTTCAAGACTGCGCGCGATCGCTTCCGGGTAGGCGGCGAAAAGTCGCGCCATATCGTCCGGCGCTTTGAGATGGCGCTCGGCGTTTACTTCCAATCGGAAGCCCGCTTCGGCAAGAGTACATTTCTCGCGGATACAGGTGAGGATATCGGCGATGCGGCGACGATCAGGATGATGATGAAGCGCGTCATTGACGGCGACGAGCGGTGCGCCACATTGCTCGGAGCATTCGGCAAGAAGGCCCAATCGGCGCGGCGCGTCGCCATTGAGGTGATTGCTGGCGCCGAGGAAGACTCGGGTTTTCGCCTTTCGCGCCAGACTTGCGAGGCGCAAGGCAAAGCCGTCATCGAGTATTCGTGGCGGCATTGCGATCAGCATCTGGCCTTCGCTTGCCGCTAGCACATCCTCGACGTACAAATGGCAATCGCCTTTCTTGGCCTTGCGATTGCCATCGGAGAGAAGCCGACACAGGCGACCATAGGCGGCGCGATCGGTCGGATAGGCGATGGTTTCGAAGCCTTCGAGCGTGACGAGACGCGTGCCAACAAGGAGGCGGATATCCTTGCGCCGCTTGGCGGCATCGTGAGCGCGCACCACTCCGGCAAAGCTGTTGCGGTCGGCAATGCCGATGGCGGTGAGCCCAAGCTCACCAGCACGATCGACCATTTCGCGGGGATGCGAGGCACCACGCAGGAAGGAGAAATTGGTGGCGGCGGCAAGTTCGGCATAGAGGGTCACGATGCGCGCTCAGGCAAAGACGCCATGCACGAACCAGCGTGGAAGAAGCGTTTCGCGCTCCTGCACGCCTTCGCGATAGAGCCAGAAGCGACGGCCGCTCTCGTCCTCGACGACATAATAATCACGCGCGAGATGGTCTTGTGCTTCGCTATTGCGCCACCATTCATCGGCAATACGCTCCGGGCCATCGGCCTGCGCCACATTGTGCATGACACCGCGCCAGCGAAAACGCCGCGGCGGGCCTTCGGGAAGGAGGGCCAGGACTTCGGCGATTTCGGGTTTCGGCAAAAGCAGGAGGGGCCTCGGGCCAGTGCGAGGTTTCTGCTGCGGGGGCGTGTGAATTTGCGCGGCGAGGGCGATGCCGCCTGCCTGTTCTGGAATATGACTGGCGCGCGCCACCAGCCGGCGGACGCGATCATTGCCCAAACGATGCACGAAATTGTCGATGAGCATGGCTTCGCGCTCGGCTGTGTCATGATCATCGATTTGATCGAGCAGGCTTGCCTGGCGCGCCGTCATGGGTTCGACCTGCGTTGCGCTGAGCGTCAGAGTCTCGAAGCCAAAGCCTGAATCGATATCGCTCGCCAGGCGATCGAGCTTGAGAGCGGCAAGCTTCGTGACATGGGCGGGATCGCGGCTCGGCCGCGCCAAGCCCAGATCGAGATTCGTCACCGCGCCATCGACACGGAAGAGATCGAGCCGCAGATGGCGCGCACCCATGCCATCGCGGGTGAGCGATGGCACGAGATCCCGCATGAGCCGCGCCATGATCGCCACGATCGCATTCTGGTGACTGATCGGCTCGAGCAATTGCCGGCGCGCATGATAGAGGGCAGGCGGCATGATGAAGCCGAGCGGTTCGGCGGCAAGGCCAAGCGCTTGATCAAGTCGGGTCAACAGTTGCGCATCGAAGCGCGCGGCAAAAGGCGCACGTGGGCGATCTATCAATGTGCCGACGGTCTTGAAGCCGAGCCGGCGCAAGGTGGCGCTGGTTTCGCCATCGATGCGCAGGGCTTCGATGGGCAGAGGCGAAAGCGCCTGGTTCTCTTCGCCCGGCATCAGGATGACGGGCAGGTTTCTATGAAAGCGCGACAAGGCCCAGGCGGCGCCCGGCGTTTCGGCGAGGGCGCAGTGCGCGGTAAGGCCGAATTGGGATAAGCGGTGGATGAGATCCTTAAGCAACGCCGCTTCGCCGCCGAAGAGATGGCTTGCACCCGTAACATCGAGAAAGAAACCGTCGCCGCCCATGTCTTCCGGCCAGGGCGAAGATAGCGGCGTGTAGCGCAAGCCCCATAATGCGAGACGGCGCAGGGCCCCAGCATCGGCATCAGGATCGGCATCGCGCACCTGCACATAGGTGCCCGCCTTGGCACGGGCATCGGCGAGGCGATCGTCGATCTGGAGATCGAGCGCTTGCGCAGCTTCATTGACGGCGGTGAGGCGCGCGCCGCCAGTTGCATCGACGCTCAGCACGAAAGGCTGATCGGGATCAACCGGTCCGGCGCCAGGCGGCCGTGCCGCTTCCGCTTTCAGAAAGCGCAGGATCGGCCAACGCGGCAGCCAGACGGAAACGATACGCGACATGATTCCACTCCACCAGCCATTCGCCGGGCCGGCCATTGCGGCAACGTTCGAGTTTCACGCGCCAATGCGGTTCAGCGATGAGGCCAAAACGATCGCGCCCGGCGGGGGCTGCATCGATCGTCCAGCGCGTCACCGCGACATTGCTGCGCGCGATTTTGCGCGCACTCAGCAGCACAAGCGGAATGCCGGCAGTCTTGGCGGCAAGCTGCAGGCGCTGGCTGTCATGCAGGCGCAGTTCTTCGGCGGTCACGGCAATGACGGCAGCAGGCACGCCGGAACGCAATGATGTTTCCATCGCCCAGAGCGATTGCAGGCGGTCGCGCGGTGTAATCCAGATCAGGCGCTCGGGATCGAGGCCGAGCGCGGGGAGCCCGTGATAATAGATGCGGCCATGCTCGGCGAGACTGCGGCCGGCGATCAGGATCAATGGTTTGCGGCGATTGATCCGGCCAAGCATGGCGAGGCTGAAGCCCAAGGCAACGGGAAGGGCCGTGAAATCGGCCGCGCGGACCTCATGCAAAGCGCCCAAGGGCAAGCCGCCTTGCGGCAAATGATTGTCGATCGCCGGAATACCGAAGGGCAAATGGGCGCGCGCCGCCGGATCGCCTTCGAGAAGCGGCAAGAGACGGCGCAGATCGTCGATCGCGACGCGATGGGGGGCCGGGCATAGCATTCCCGACCCTAGAACAAAATATGAACAATGTACAGGGGTGGTTGGCTATCCCTGAAAAGCACTCCATCGGGCTAAGCGCGATACCCTCCCCCGCGATGCGAAGGAGGGAACCAAAAATCAGGGCCGGCCTATGCTGTGATAGGTAAAGCCCGCATGCGCGACTTCGTCATGACGGTAGATGTTGCGCAGATCGATGATGACGGGGGCCTTCATCGCTTCCTTGAGACGCGGCAGGTCGAGCGCGCGGAACTGTTCCCATTCGGTGACGATCAACAGCGCATCGGCGCCTTGCGCGCATTCATAGGGATCCTCGCAATACGTCACCTGATCGAGAAGCTTTGATGCCTCATGCATGCCTTGAGGATCATAGGCACGCACGATGGCGCCGCGATCCTGGAGCGCTGCAATGATCGAAAGAGCCGGCGCCTCGCGAATGTCATCGGTGTTGGGCTTGAAGGTCAGCCCCAGGACCGCGATCGTCTTGCCATGCACCTTGCCGTCCAAAACCTGCGAAACCTTGCGGGCCATGCCGAGCTTCCTTGCATCATTGACCGAGATGACGGTCTCGATGATGCGCAAGGCCGCGCCCGCTTCCTGCGCGGTGCGGGCAAGCGCCAAAGTATCTTTCGGAAAGCACGAGCCGCCATAGCCCGGCCCGGCGTGCAGGAACTTCGAGCCGATGCGCTTGTCGAGACCGATGCCATGCGCCACTTCCTGGACATTGGCGCCAACCTTCTCGCAGAGATCGGCAATCTCGTTGATGAAGGTGATCTTGGTCGCGAGAAACGCGTTCGCCGCATATTTTATGAGTTCGGACGTGCGGCGACTGGTGAAGAGCAGGGGCGCCTGATTGAGATAGAGAGGACGATAGATCTCGCTCAAAACGGCGCGCGCGCGCTGGCTGTCGGTGCCGACGACGATGCGGTCGGGGTGCTTGAAATCGTCGATCGCAGCCCCTTCGCGCAAGAATTCCGGATTGGAGACGACTTCGAAATCGGCATCGGGCCGCGCGGCGCGGATCGTGGCTTCAACCGCATCGCCAGTGCCGACCGGAACCGTCGACTTGGTGATGACGACAGTAAAGCCGTTCATCGCCGCGGCGATCTCGCGCGCCGCATTCTGGACATAGGAAAGATCAGCATGGCCGTCGCCGCGCCGCGACGGCGTGCCAACCGCAATGAAGACGGCATCGGCCTCGCGCACGGCGGCGGCGAGATCGGTCGTAAATTTCAGGCGCCCCTGCTTCTGGTTGTTGGAAACGATCGGCTCGAGACCCGGCTCGAAGATCGGAATTTCATTGGAATGCAACGCGTCGATCTTCTTCTGATCCTTGTCGACGCAGGTTACGATATGGCCAAAATCGGCAAAGCACGCACCCGATACGAGGCCGACATAGCCGGTACCGACAATAGCAATATGCATTACTTGTCTTTCTCCACCTGGGGCGCCGTCCTGGTGTTTAGCCGGTCAAGCCAGCTTGTGTCATCGCTGGCTTTCAGCCGCCGGCGATGCGCGGCAAAAGGTAGATCTCCGTGTCAGGCGGGATGGTCTGCGACCAGGTATCGCGATAAATAGTGCCGTTGATCGAAACCGCGATACCGCGCTCGATATGGGGTTTCATTCCGGGATACTCGGCTTCGAGCTTGCGGAACAATTCCCTGATATCGCGCGCCTCGATGTCAACTGCGTCCTTGCCTCCGGAGGCCGACTTGAGCGCCCCCCAGAGGACAACATGCACCATGCCTAGGCCGCCCCTCCCTCGATCGCCTTGAGGATCCGAGGTGGCGACATCGGGATATGCGTCATGCGCACACCCGCGGCGTTCGACACCGCATTGGCGATCGTCGCCAAGGGAGGCACGATCGAGGTTTCGCCAACGCCGCGCACACCATAGGGGTGGTTCGGATTGGGGATCTCCAGGATCACCGTATCGATGAAGGGGAGGTCGGAGCAGACCGGAATGCGGTAATCGAGGAAACCTGCGTTCTGCAGGCGACCATCCTTGCCGTAAATATACTCCTCGTTGAGGGCCCAGCCAATGCCCTGAGCGGCGCCGCCCTGATACTGGCCTTCAACATAGGAGGGATGGATCGCCTTGCCGGCATCCTGGATCACCGTGTAGCGCAGGATCTTGGTCGCGCCGGTTTCCGGATCGACTTCGACATCGCAGATGTGAGTCGCGAAGGAAACGCCGGCACCGTCAGCCACAAATTCATTGTGGCCGGCGATCGGTCCCCCGGTATTGGACGCACCCGCCGCGATCTCCTTCAGCGTCAAGGGCGGGAATGTGCCGGCATTGGCGCCGGCGGGTTTGGCGCAGCCATCCTCCCAGACGACCGCATCTTCCGGGATATCCCACATCTTGGCAGCGCGAGCACACAAGACCTTGATGGCGTTGCGTGCGGCGACGACCGTCGCCATGCCGGACGAGAAGGTGACGCGGCTGCCGTCGCTCATGTCGTTATGACCGAGCGAGCTTGTATCGGCGACGACGCAGCGGACATTCTCATAAGGAATGCCGAGTTCTTCCGCCGCCATCATCGACATCGACGCGCGCGAGCCGCCGACGTCGATGGTGCCGACCGCGACGACGGCGGTTCCATCGGGATTGATGTTGATCGAGGTGCAGGTCTGGCCGCCGAAATTGAACCAGAAGCCGCAGGCCATGCCGCGCCCCTGATTCTTCTTGAGCGGGGCCTTCATATGCGGATGGTTCTTCGCCGCCTCGAGCGTTGGGCCAATACCAATCGGACCATAGACCGGACCATAGGAGGATTTGGTACCTTCCTTGGCCGCGTTCTTGATGCGCATCACAACAGGATCCACACCGATCTTGTTGGCGATCTCATCGATCACGCTCTCGACCGCGAAGGCCGCCATCGGCGCGGAGGGTGCGCGGTAAGCAGCAACCTTCGGGCGGTTGACGAGTACTTCATATCCCACCGACTTGACATTCTTGAGGTCGTAGCAGGCAAAGGACGTCATGGCGCCGAGTTCGGCCCACATGCCATAGAAGGGCCCGCTCGCATAACGCAGGGTCGCCTGCGCGGCGGTGATGGTGCCGTCCTTCCTGGCGCCAATCTTGACATCGATCGATGTCGAACTGGTCGGGCCCGAAGCGCGGAACACTTCATCACGAGTCATGACGAGCTTCACGGGGCGGTTGGCCTTGCGCGACAAAGCGAGTGCTACAGGCTCAGCCCAGATATGCGTCTTGCCGCCGAAACCGCCGCCGATTTCGGACGCCGTGACGCGCAATTTCGAAATATCCATGCCGAGCAATTGCGCGCATTGATTGCGATAGACGAAATGGCCTTGGGTGGTGACCCACATTTCGCCCTGGCCGTCAGGCCCGACATTGGCGAGACAAGCATGCGGCTCAATATAACCCTGATGCGTCTGTTCGGTCTTGAAGGTCTTCTCGATGACGATGTCGGCGTCCTTGAAGCCCTGCTCCACGTCGCCATGACCAAATTCGGTGCGCTTGGCGATGTTGGACGGCTTCTTCGGCTTGGGCTCGACGCCCTCAGTGAAGATGTCGCTGTGAAGGACCGGCGCCGACGACTTGATCGCCTCGTCGACATCGGTGACGTGCGGGAGAATTTCGTAGTCGACCTTAATCAGTTTCAAGGCCTTTCTCGCCGTGTCGGCATCGATGGCGGCAACAGCAGCCACTGCGTGACCGTCATAGAAAACCTTATCGCGCGCCATGCAGTTTTCGAGAATGTCGAACATGCCGCGATCGCCATTGGTGTAATCTGGCAGATCGGCGCTGGTGATGATCGCTTTGACGCCGGGAAGTTTCGCGGCCTTCGCGGTGTCGATATTCTTGATCTTGGCATGGGCGTGCGGTGAACGCAGAACACGACCGACGAGCTGGCCGGGGGCAAAAGCGTCAGCGCCGTATTTGGCGCGGCCGGTGACCTTGTCGACGCCGTCGGGGCGGAGCGGGCGCGTGCCGACGAGCTTGAATTTCTGACCAGTATAGGTGGTATCGAGCGGCATGGATTAGGCTCCTCTCATTTCCTTGGCGGCGGCCTGCACGGCACGGACGATCTTGTCATATCCGGTGCAGCGGCACAGGTTGCCGGCGAGACCGAAGCGGATTTCCTCCTCGGTCGGATCGGGGTTCATTTCGAGCAGGTTCTTGGCGGCGATGAGGAAGCCCGGCGTACAGATTCCGCATTGAAGCGCCGCATTGGAGATGAACAGGCGCTGCAAGGGGTGCAGCTTGTCGCCATCCGCCATACCCTCGATCGTTTCGACCTTGCGGCCCTGTGTCTCGACGCCGAGAACGAGACAAGAGCAGACAAGCCGGCCATCGAGCATGACGCTGCAAGCGCCGCAGTCGCCCGTGCCGCAGCCTTCCTTGGCGCCGGTTAGCCCCAAGCGATTGCGCAGTGAATCGAGCAATGTCTCATCGGCCGGACAGACGAAGTCGACCTGATCGCCATTGATCGTCGTTGTTACATGGACGCCCGACATTACTTACCTCCTGCGCGCTGATACGCGATCTTGGCGGCGCGGCGGGCGAGCACGCCGGCAACCTTCTGTCTGAATTCGATGGTGCCGCGCTTGTCGTCAATCGGGCGGCAGGCCGCCGAACACGCGGCGGCGAGATTGGCGAGCGCCTTGTCGTCGAGCTTCGAGCCGATGATCGCCTTCGCGGCGGCATCGACGAGAAGTACGGTCGGCGCCACCGAGCCGAGCGACACGCGCGCGGCGGTTACGACACCCTTGGCATCGAGCGCCAGGTTTATGCCAGCGCTCACGACTGCAATGTCCATTTCGGTGCGTGGAATGAAGCGCAAATAGGCATCGGCGCTTCGCGGCGCGCGCTTTGGCAGGACAATCGAGGTGATGATCTCGCCCTTGGCGAGCGAGGTGCGGCCTGGACCAACCGGCACTTGCTCAACGGGAATTTTCCGCTTCTTCTTCGGCCCCTCAATGATCGCCATTGCGCCGGCGGCCACCATTGCCGGAACACTGTCGGCAGCGGGCGATGCATTGCAAAGATTGCCGACGATGGTGCAGCGGCCCTGAACCTGTTTCGAGCCGATGAGATTGGCAGCTTCGACGACGCCTGGCCAGGCTTTCCGGAGCGCTGAATTCTCGCCGAGTTTGCAGCACGGCACCGCCGCGCCGATCTCAAAACCGTTCGCCGATTTCTTGACCTCACTCATCGGTTTGATGCGCTTGATGTCGACGACGAGATCGGGCTCGATGAATCCGCCCTTCATACGCACCAATAAATCTGTTCCGCCGGCCAGAACAAAGCTTGCGCCACGCTCTTTTGCGAGCAGCGCGCTCGCCTCTTTCACCGAACCCGGTGCTTCATACCGCATAGACATCGCTCCACATCATACTGGACCATCCGGCCAGTGTCCCCCGGCCAGTTGGAATAACTCTAGCCAACTGCCACGGCCTGTTCCAGACGGGAATTGCATGGATGCTGTGACATAGTCACAGCGCGGCCAGCGAAAGGTCGCAATAAAGCTCGACCGAGTGACCGCGAGTCACGGCCAAGGCAGTGGGAAAGCCCGCCTTCGTAAGAGGGTTATCGGCCACCGAGACTTCCCAGGGCGCATCGAAAGCCGATGCAAGCGGTTCGATGCCGATGCCGCGGTAAGTGCCGTTCCAGGGCGGCACGTCGATGCCCTGATCGTGAATCCAGACTAGGCAATGAGGCAGCAAATCGCGCGGCCAATCGACCGTCAATTCATAGCCATCATCGAGAAAAGCCCCGCGCAACGGGCCTTTCATGCCGGCCAGAAGAACGACGTCATCGACCTTCTGGCCCAAGGGCAGGCGGCCAAGGTCCACAGTGCCACCACGTCGTTTCGGCACTTGCGACAAATCCGCGAAAGTGCAGCCAGGCTCGCAAGCCATGCGGTCGGGCTCGATGCGTGCCGGATAGGTGAAGCCTTGGGCAAAAGAGGCTGTAAGGGCGAGCTGCGACAGTCTTTCGGGCAAGCGCAATATGGGGTGGAACGCAACGGGTACCTGCCCATCGCGGCGAACATCAAGGGTGACAGTCATGCGGGCAGAGGGCTTGTTTGTATCGAGATGGATATAACGCTCAATTCAACTCACGACATATTCGTCCGGAAGATCAAGACTCAGTCGGACGCCACCCGGCTCCTGCGCGGTGATCTGCCAGTCTTCATTGGCTGCCGGCCCATGCATCGGCTCGTTGGGAAAAGCCGTCGTCAGCTTTTCCCATCCAGCGACGGGATCGCGCACGGTGCCGCCGCCGCCGAAGGGAAGGCAGAAGAACTCACCGCCCAAGCGGCGCAAATGGCCGGGAATGGCCGGATCGAGAACTTCGCCCCAAGGCGCGGTTGCCATTGGCCGCACCCAGCGGCCCGACGGAAGCTTGAACTCGATATCGGTCAAGAGCGCGGCCGTCGGGTAGACAGTGCCTCTCGCACAAGCTGTCTCGATATGGACAGCGCCGCTCATGAGAGCAGCAATGCCGAAGCATTGGGCGAGTAGCGCGAGACCTTGGAGGGATCCAAGTGCACGCCAAGCCCAGGTCCGGCCGGAATTTCGATATAGCCTTCATCATCAAGCGTGAATGGCGCTGTGAGAATTCCGTCGACATAGGCGCTGCCGGCGATGAATTCGACGAGATCGACATGCGGAAGTGCGGCAGCCAGCTGAAGATCGGCGGCGACGCCGAGCGCGGTATTCCAGCCATGACCGACATATTTGACGCCGAACTCGTCGGCGAGCCAGGCAATGCGGCGCTGTTCGGAGATGCCGCCGACCTTGGTGGCGTCAGGCTGGATGATGTCGAAGGCACCGCGGGTGAGCCAAGGCGTGAAGCTTTGGCGGCGGGTCAAGACTTCGCCGCCTGCGATGGGCACCGGGCTTTGCCGGCGCAGTTCGCAGAAATCATCGATCGCGTCAGGCCGCAAGGCCTCCTCGAACCAGCCGACCCCATAATCGGCGAGCATGAGCGCGGTATTAATCGCCCAACGCAGACCATTGGGCCAATAGGCATCGCTCGCGCCGGCATCGACGAAAAGCTGGCTATCATCGCCGACCGCATCGCGCGCCGCGCGCACGATCGCTTCGTCGAGCTTTGAATCGCCACGGCGTCCGAAGGGGCCCCAACCGATCTTGAAGGCGCGAAAGCCCTGGTCGCGATAGGTGGCCAGCGTTTGCGCGAGGGGTTCGGGCTCGTCCATCAATAGCGAGCAATAGGGCTTGGCACGCTTGCGGTAGATACCGCCAAGGAGCCGGCCGACCGGCTGATCCAGAGCCTTTCCGAGCACATCCCAAAGCGCAATGTCGATGCCGCTGATGGTGTGGGTCAGCGTTCCACCACGGCCCATCCAGAAGGTATTCTGATGGAGTTTCTCCGAGACGCGTTCCGGTTCCAGCGCGTTTTCGCCTAAGTAAAGGGGTTCGAGCACTTTCAGAGCCGCCTCGACCAGTCCGCCATTGGTGAAGACGCTGCCGAGCCCGGTAATGCCGGCATCGGTATGGACGGCGATCAAGGTGTGAACCGAATCGTCGGGCTTGATCTCCGCAGACCAGCCGCCCTTCGGACTTTCGCCCATCAAGGGGATTGCAGCGATCGAGCGAATACCAACGAAATCGAGAGCCATGCACGAGACCTGTTTTTAAAATGTTGCCGAGGCGCCGCCATCGACCATCACGATCTGTCCCGTCACATAACGGGAATCATCCGAGCACAGGAAGAAGGCGGGGCCTGCCATATCGGCCGGTTTGCCAAAGCGGCGCAAGGGGATGCGGCCGTATTTCACATAGATATCCTGAAACCATGCCGAATCATATTCATGCGAACCGTCGGCAAGAATCGACATCGGGGTGTCCACGAAACCGGGGGCCAAGGCATTGACCATGATTTCGTAAGGCGCCAATTCCACCGCAAGCGCGCGCGTGAAATTGACGATGGCGCCCTTGGCGGTGGCATAGGCCAGTTGATTGGGCCAGCCGCGCACGCCCTGGATCGAAGCGATGTTGAGGATGCGTTTGCCGGCGGTGCCCTTTTTGAGCAAGGGCACGAAGGCCATGCACATCCTCACCGCACCATCCTGGTTGATCCGGATGACGCGATGATACTCCTCCATCGTCATGGTTTCGATATGGGTGTCGGCGCCGATCGCGGCATTGTTGACAAGGATTTCGCAACGTCCATGACGGGCTTCGATCGCAGCGGCGAGGTCGCGCACTGATGCGTCATCGCCAATGTCGACAGCCAGGGCCTCGGCCTTCATGCCATCTTCGGTCAGGCGCCGCGCCGCGGCTTCCGCAACGGCGATCTTGATGTCGGCGATCACGACGGTCGCACCTTCCTCGGCCAGTCTCTGGGCTATGCCGAAGCCGATGCCTTGCGCGCCGCCAGTCACGACGGCAACGCGACCGGCCACACGAAATTGACGATCCGCGCTCATCTTCATTCCTCCTCGAATTCGCCTTTGGGTTTCAAGCGCCAGGCGGCGACCAGAGCGAAGGCGATCGATACCAATAATACCAACGTAACCAATGCATTGATCTCCGGCGTGAAGCCGACGCGCATCATGGCCCAGAGACGCAACGGCAGGGTCATCTGGTCGCCGGCAACGAAAGTCGTGATCAGGGTTTCATCGAAGGAAAGGTCAGTGCCAGAACCGCGCCGGTCATCACGGCGGATGCCAGATGCGGCATCAAGACATAGCGCAAGGTCTGCCAGCGGCCAGCGCCCAGATCGAACGACGCTTCGACGAGCGACTTGGGGAGCGCCTGCAGCCGCGTCAGCACGAGGCGATAGGCGACGGCGAGCACGAAGACCGCGTGGCCGACGACAATGGTGAGAAGTCCGCGATTGATGCCAAGCTCGGCCGAGGAAACCAACAGAGCGAGGCCCGTGACAATCGGCGGCAGAAGAAAGGGAAGATAGATGACGAGTTCGATGAAGCGGCGGCCGACCGCGCCCTCCCATTCTGTATAAAGCGCAAGCAGCACGGCCAAAATCGAGGCGATGACGACCGACGTCAGTGCGACATAGGCGGTATTCGGAGAGCGCCGAGAGCACGCTGTCGTTCGACCACAAGGTCACATAAGGGCTGACGCTGAATGTCTCCCAAAGGATCTTGCCTTGCCTGATCTGGACGACGGAGAAGAGGACGCCAATGATCAGCGGCGCGTAGAGGATGATGAAGACGGCGGCCGTCATCACGCCGGCAGCAAATTCTACGATGCGCTCGCCGGTGCTGCGCATGTTCAGACCTTCTGCCGGCTCATGGCAATGCCGGCAAGAACTGATCCCGGCAAGTGCGGTCAGAAACAGGATCGCCGCCATGGCGGCACCGAAAGGCCAGTTATAGGCGAGACCGAATTGCGAGCAGATGACGCGGCCGATGGTGAAGCCGGTGGTGCCGCCAACCATCTGCGGGGTGATGAAGTCGCCGAGCGCCAGCACGAACGTGAAGAGCGCGCCGGCGATCGTGCCGGGCAGCGACAGCGGCAGCACGACATGGCGGAAGGTGTCCCAGCCGCTTGCGCCAAGATCGAGCGAGGCTTGCAGCAAGCAGCGCGGAATGCGCTCGAGCGCCAGGAAGATCGGCAGGATCACGAAGGGCATGAAGATCACCGCCATGGTGATCAGGACGGCGCGCTGGTTGAAGAGAAAGATCTGGCTCGGCTTTTCGAGAATGCCGATCGCGAGCAGCATCTGGTTGAGGAGCCCATTCAAGCCCAGCATCGAGCGCAACGTATAGAGCTTGACGATGTAGCTCATGAAGAGCGGGACGACCGAAGAGCAGCAGCAGGAAATAGCGGCGGCTGCCCTTCTGCCGCCAGATGAACCAGGCGATCGGATAGCCGATGCAGGATCGAGAGTACCATCACCTGAATGCAGAGGAGTATGGTCCCGAGAAGGTGCCGAGATAGGTCCAGTTACCGAAGAACTCGGCATAGTTCGCAAGCGTCGGCGTGTAATTTATGACATGCTTTTCAGCACGGAAGATCGAGATCGACAGGAAAGCGCCGATGGGCGCGAGGACCGAGCAGCAAGGGCACCGCGGCTACTGCTGCGAAGATCATCCAGCTCGCAAAACGGCCCGGCATTCCGCGCCTCAATCGAAAACGATCACGGCATCCGCCGGATCATAGGCGAGATGAACGTCGATCGCCCGACGCCGGCGCCTGGCCGCGGCCATCGCTGGCGAGCTTCACGATCGAATATGGTCTCGGGCGCCGCAGTCGGCGTGAAGCAGGATCCGGGTCATAGCGCCGCCGAACATGACCTCTTCGACATCAGCGGGAATGGAGATTGTGCCGTGCGCCAAGCCGCATGGATTCTCGGGCCTGATCGCCACCAGTATCCTGCGGCCTGCGGTTGCGGACTTTGCAAGCGGAAAAGTTCCGAGCTTGCGTCGTCGATGCGATCTCCGGACGCCGCCACCACGCCGTCGATCAGATTGTTGTCGCCGAAGAATCCGGCGACGAAGCGGGTTCGCGGGGCGATAGTAGAGGTCCTTGGGCGTGCCGACCTGCTCGATGCGGCCCTGGCTCATCACCACGATGCGATCGGACATGGTGATGGCTTCCTCCTGGTCGTGGGTGACGAAGACGAAGGTCGTTTCGATGCGCCGCTGGATCTGCTTCAGGAAGACCTGCATCTGGCGGCGGAGCCTGGCGTCGAGCGCGGCGAGCGGCTCGTCGAGCAGGATGAGGTGCGGCTCGCAGACGATGGCGCGCGCGCAAGCGCGACGCGCTGGCTGCTGGCCGCCGGACAGCTGCGTCGGATGGCGGTCGCGCAAGGCCGGAGAGGCCGACGATCTCAAGCGTCTCGTCAACGAGCTTGCGTTCGCCGCCGTTCGGTCGGCGGCGCTGCACCAAAGGCCCGTAGCCGACGTTCTGCGCGACCGTCATGTGCGGAAACAGCGCGTAATCCTGGAAGACGGTGTTGAACGGCCGGCGATGTGGCCGGCATGGCGGTGATGTCGCCGCCGTCAAAGACGGATCCGGCCCCGGAGTCGGTGCGGTGAAGCCGCCGATCAGGCGCAGCACCGTCGTCTTGCCCGAGCCCGAAGGCCCGAGGATCGTCAGGAACTCGCCATTTGCGACCTCGAGCGACAAGTGGATGGCAGCACCACGGTTGCGCCGTAGCGACTTGCTGATATCCTTCAGCTCCAGAGCCATGTCTTAAGTCCGTTCAGGCGACCTTGTAGCGCCTGACCACGTCCCAATCGACCTCGACGCCAAGGCCGGGCTTGGTCGGCAAGCGGGATGGTGCCGTCCGTCGAGCACCAGTTCCTCCTGCGCGAGTTCGCGGCGCAAGCCGCTCATGGCAGAGCTGCGGCGGAAGATATTCGATGAAGGCGCAGTGATTGGTGACGAAGGCGAGATGCGCGGTGCGCCGAAATGGAAATGCCGGTCTTCCAGCAATGCGGCACGATGGTGAGGCCGCGCTCCTTGGCCATGTCGCAGACGATCTTGGCCTCACCGATGCCGCCGACGCGGCCCGACATCAGGCTGCGCCACCTGCACCTTGCCGATATCCATGAGCTCCTCGAACTCAAAGCGGGTCGCCAGCCATTCGCCAGACGCGATCTTCATCGGCGCGGCTCTCGGCGAGCTTCGCCATCTCGTGCGACATTGTCCGACCAGAACGGCGTCTCGAGGAAATAGGTGTTTGAACTCGGCCCAATCCTTGATCACCTGAAAGACAGGTCGCAGCATCCTCCCAGAGATACTGGACATCGACCATCAGGGTGATGTCGGGCCCGATGGCCTTGCGCACCGCGGCAAGTACTTCGGTGTGGCGGTCATAGCTTTCGCGCATGCCGCCATGGGCATAGGGCCCGTTCATGGTCACTTCGGTCTTCATCGCCTTGAAGCCCAGGGCCTTGGCCTCGCTCGCGCTGATGCGCAAAGAGCGTCGCGATATTCCTCGAAGCGATGGCCGGCGGGCTGCAGCGAGGCGTAGGGCGTGATGGACTGCGCGGGTCGCGCCGCCGAGGAGCTCATGCACCGGTACGCCAACCGCCTTGCCGCAGAGATCCCAAAGCGCCATCTCGACCGCGCTCATGGCGTGGATAACCATGCCGCGGCGGCCATTCATGGCGGTGCCGAGATAGATGCGTCGCCACAACTCGCCGATCTCGAAGGGATCGGCGCCGATCAGCATGTCCTTGATGGAGAGACCCATCGTGTGGGTGCCGGGCGCCTCGATGCAGGCCTTGGCCATCCAGGGATTGGCGTCGCATTCGCCGACACCCGAGACGCCGCCATCGGTGTGGATGACGACGACAAGGCTGTCCTGCGCGGAAGAGGTGAAGCTTGCATCATAGTCGGGCGCCAGAAGGACATGGCAGTCGATGCCCGTGATCCTGAGGCGCGGCGGCGCGGTTTTGAGCTGGGAGAAACGGTGGCAAGTGGCATAAGAATTCCTCACCGGCGCGAGGCCGGGCTGTGGGCCGGGAGTTATAATCCCGGCCCCGATTGCTGATGCAGGCTAAGACGTCAGGCCGCCTTGACCTCGTTCCAGATGGCGACGCGCTTCTCGTAGTTTTCGGCGGTCTCCAGCCAAGACAGGCGGTCGCCATAGGTGAGGCCGGCGGCCTTGTTGACTTCGAGGTTGGTGGTGTTGCCGTAGCCGAGCTTCTCGGTCAGCACCTTGCCGGCCGATTTCTCGAGGCAAGCATTGATCCAGGCATGGGCGAGATCGCTGTCCTTGACGCCCGGCGCTCAGTTCCCAGCAATCGAGCCAGCCGACCGCGCGTTCCTTCGGGATGGTGAGCGCGGCGTTGACGCCCTTCTTCTTCAGTGCGGGCACCTGCGGCTCGCCCATCGAATACATGAGCTTGATGCCGTTCTGGGCGAAGAGGTTCACGCCATCATCGAAGCCCGCGTAATAGGTCAAGAGCAGTTTCTTCTGCTCGATGAGCTTGGCCTTGACCTTCTCGAAATCCTCGTCGGTGAGCTTGTAGGGATTCGCGACGCCGACGATGAGCGCGCCCAGCGTGATCGAGTTGTTGGCATCGTCCTGCCAGAGCATCTGCTGGGCATATTTGCGGATCCCACATCACTTCCCAGGAGTCCGGCGCGGTGGGGAATTCGGTCGCATCATAGACGAGTGGCAATGAGCCCCAGGCGAAGGGCATGCCGAACTGCTTGTCGCCGCGCTTTGATCGCCGAGACATTTGCGAATTCCGGCGCAAGATTCGCCGCAGTTCGGGATCTTTCGCCATGTCGAAGGGCTGAATGAGCTTGGCATCGACATAGCGCGGGAAGAGCGAGGTATCGAAGGAGACGAGGTCGAAATCGGCACCTTGCGAGCCCTGCATCTTGGCGAACATCTCATCCGCCGAACCGGAATAGACGATATTCACGGTGGCGCCGGTCGCCTGCTTGAAGGGATCGAGCCATTCTGGCTCGGCATAGCCCTCCCAGGTCAGTATGCGTAGTTCCTTGTCGGCGGCGCGCAACACGGCGGGTGCGGCAAGCGAAGCACCGGCCAAGGCCGTGGTGCCGACCAGAAATTTGCGGCGATCGATTTCAGTACTTTTCCTCATGACGTTCCTCCTTGCTTGCTGCGTTCTGAACTATGTGCAGCGATTGACACAGGCACTCATACTCAAGCCGCTTCATCGAAGCGCAAGACCATGCGGTTGACGCTTCCGGTTTCGACAAGCGCAATGGCCTCATTGATACGCGAGAAGGGCCACACCTCGGAGACGAGCGATTTAAGGTCGAGGAGCCCGTGCTTCACGAGACGAAGGGCTTTGGGAAAATCGATCATCGGCCGCGTCGAGCCATAGCTCGAGCCAATGACGCGGTTCTCATCCTGAGCTATCCAGAAGGGCGGGAAGCCAGCCATGGCATTTTCCGTCGGCTGGCCGATCAGGACGGTCGTGCCAGCGCGGCATGTCGCCTTGTAGCACTGCTCAGCGATCTCGGTCTGGCCTGTCGCTTCGAAGGTGAAATCGGCGCCGCCATTGGTGATCTCGCGCACGGCCTGGACCGGATCGACCAGCGAAGCATTGACAAAGTGGGTGGCACCGAACTGACGCGCTTCGGTTTCCTTTTCAGCTCGCACATCCACAGCGATGAGCGGCAATGCGTTGCAGAGCTTCGCACCCTGCACGACGCTCAAACCAACGCCGCCGCAGCCGAAGACTGCAACGCAGTCGCCGGGGCGCACCTGCGCGGTATTGAGGGCAGCCCCAATCCCCGCCATGGCGCCGCAGCCCAAGAGGCAGGCCTGCTCCGGCGATGTTTCGTCGTCGACACGGATGGCGCCATTGTGGGGAACGACGGTGTATTCGCAAAAGGAGGAGACAAGGCTCAAATGATGGATCGGCGATCCGTCCTCAGCGAAGAAGCGCGTTGTATTGTCCCACATCGTGCCGGCGGCGGCGGAGCGCGCGACCTCTTCGCACAGGACGCTGCGGCCGATGACGCAGAATTTGCAGTGGCCGCATGACGGCGTGAATGTAAGTACTACTTTTTCGCCGATGCGGGATTTGGACACGCCGGGCCCGACGGATTCGATGATGCCGCAGGCCTCGTGACCGAGGATCACCGGCTTGGGATGCACCCACACGCCGCGCAGATAGTGAATGTCGCTCCGGCAGATACCCGTGGTGATGAGCTTGACGCGGACTTCCATTTCATGCGGATCGTCGATGAGGACATCACGCAAATGGAGAACGTCGCCTTCGCCGGGTGCGTCGCAAACGGCTGCCTTTATTTTCTTCTTTGCCATGACTGTTTCGAACGCCTTCAGATCATGGTGAGGCCGCCATCGACCGGCAATATGGCACCGGTGATGAATGTGGCTTTGTCGGAGGAAAGAAACACAGTTGCGCCGGCGATTTCCTCGGGCTTGGCGTAGCGCCCCAGCGGATGCAGGCCGGCGAGCACTTTCAGGCCCGCCGCCTCGCCACCTTCCATGCCGGAAGCATAATTGCGGGTGAGCGGCGTATCGATGACGCCTGGCGCGATAACGTTGGCGCGCAAACCCTGTTTCGCATAATCGGCGGCAATGCAGCGGGCAAGATGGTGCAGGCCGGCCTTGGCGACATTATAGGCAACGTCGCCTTCCCAGGCGACCATGCCGGCAACCGAGCCGATGAACGTCATGGATGGGTTCGTGCCCTTGAGCAGTGCCGGAATCAGGCGCTTGGAGAGATGAAACGCGGCATTCAAATGAATGGCCATCATCTGATCCCAGGTTTCATCCGTGGTTTCATGGGTCGGCGCCGTCTTCGTCACATCGATACCAGCCGAGTGCACGAAAATATCGAGGCCACCCAGGCCATCGATGACTTCCTGTGCGGCGCGGTCGATCTGCTTCGGGTCGGCAAGATTGGCTTGAACGACGATGACCTTGCGCTCGGCGGTCGCAAGTTTCTTGGCGGCGGCCTTCGCCTGTTCAGAGTGGCGTGACGCCCCGATGGCGACGCTCGCCCCTTCGGAAGCGAGCGCTTCCACAATCGCCGCGCCGATGCCGCTTGATCCACCCGTCACATAGGCTCTGCGGCCCATTA
The DNA here is from genome assembly GCA_963805405.1 of uncultured Alphaproteobacteria bacterium. Taxonomy (GTDB): domain Bacteria; phylum Pseudomonadota; class Alphaproteobacteria; order Rhizobiales; family Aestuariivirgaceae; genus JAEUMG01. The sequence continues at coordinate 309,906 of CAWDUC010000011.1, forward strand.
GAGATCCAGTCACGCGCTTTTCCTCATCCTAAATTTTATCATCGTGCACTGTAACCGCCATCGATGGCAATCGCCTGGCCGGTCATGAACGCCGAGAGATCGGAGGCGAGATAGACCGCCAGCTCACCCATTTCCTCGAGCGTGCCGGCGCGCGGGATTGCGTGCATCTTACGCTTCGTCTCCAGCGCCGCTTCAGGATCGCGTTCCTGTTGCGCAACAGCGATGGCCAAGGGCGTTTCGACATAGCCCGGACACATCGCGTTCACGCGCACGCCCTTATCGGCAAAATCGAGCGCGGCCGCCTTAACAAGGCCGATGACGCCGGCCTTGGCGGCGCAGTACGCGGCACGTTCGCGATGACCGACCAGACCATAAGTCGACGAGATGATAATGACGGAGGCTGGCTTCGCAGCCATCAAGTGACTGGCGGCATAGCGCATGGCAAGAAAGGCCGGGCGCATATTGTGATCGATGATGCGTTGGAATTCGTCAGGATCAGTGTCGAAAATCGGCGTACGGCCTCCGGCGCCAGCGCTGACAATGATTGTGTCGATGCCACCCATGAATGAAGCTGCGGCTTCAGTGATGCGCTTGACGTCGTCTATCGATGTTGCATCGCCGGCCGCGTAGGAAACCCTGCCGAGCCTGTTCAAGCCTGAAGCGGCTTCTTTGAGAACCGATTCGCGCCTACCGGATATGTAGAGCGTTGCGCCTTCACGAAGCATCGACTCGGCACAAGCGAGGCCAATACCGGTGCCGCCGCCATAGACAATCGCGCGTTTGTTCTCTAGCCGGGCCACAACGCCACTCACGGTTGCTCTTGATGTGCTAATTGTATACAAGATGGGCCAGGATGCAAGGATAGGATATGGCAAGCGTTGAACAGGCTGTCGCAAGTCCAGCCCCCGTGCTCAGCATGGCGCGGTCGCCGAGCCTTGCGGAGCAGGCCGCCGATGCCATTGTCACCGGCGTTTCCGCCGGCGCGTTGAAGCCCGGTCAGCGTCTGGTCGAGACGGAATTGGCGGGGCTCCTAAAGATGAGCCGCGTGCCCTTGCGCGAAGCCCTCAAAATCCTCGAGACCCAAGGCATTGTCGAAAGCATTCCGCATCGGGGAACGCGCATCGCGACCTTCGATGAACTGCGCATCACGCAGATCTGCGAGGCCCGCGTTGCACTTGAGAGGCTTGCTTTGCGCGACGCGGCCACGGTCTATCCCGACAATCCGGCTCTGCTTGAACGGCTGGACCAGATCATTGCAGTCATGGAGCGCGCTGCCGATAGACTCGAATGGATCGACGTCAGCAAAGCCGACCTGAGTTTCCATCGCGAGATCTGCCGAGCCTCCGGAAACATGATCGTGCAGACGCTTTGGGAAGCGCTGGCGCGGCATGTTTTCATCATCTTCGGGCATGAAATTCGCGACGAACGCGATGCCGAGGCAATGGGACCGCAACACCGGCGTTTGCGCAGCTATCTCGCGGCCGGCGAGAGCGAAAAACTCCACAGCGAGATCGAGCATCACATCATGCGATTGCGCTCGCGAAAGTAGCTTCTTGCCACTAGCGAGACTGGTATGGTACTGGTCTTGTTATGGTATTGAAGTCGGCCATAATTACCGATCTCACCTCTAGCGAGCACCGCTTTCGGCAGATCGCCCGCACCGTCGCCACACAAATCGCCAATGGCGAGATTGCCCGCGGCAGCCGGCTCATGTCGGAGCGCGATCTCGGCAAGCATTTCAATGTCAGCCGCGTCACCATCAGGCGTGCCTTGCTCGAACTTCAAGAGCGCGGGCTCCTCGAGGCCGAGGGCGCTCGCGGCTGGTTCGTGACCTCGGCGCTCGGCGAACCCAATGCGCTGATGGGCTTCAGCGAAATGGCCCGCGCCAGAGGATTGAAGCCGAAATCGCGCGTCCTGAAAGCTGAAACACGCGCCGCCACGCTCGATGAGGCCGAGCGCCTCGGCATCGCTCCCGGCGCAAAACTCTTCGATCTCGAACGCATCCGGTTGCTTGATGACGTCGCCGTTGCGCATGAGAGGAGCCGGGTCGTGCTCGAACTGGTGCCTAATCTTGCGCAAGCCGATTTCGAGACCGTCTCGCTTTATGACGAATTTCGCAAGCACGACGTTATCCCTCATTCCGCCGACTATATATTACAGGCCGCCTCCGCCGATGCGCGGGAGGCGGAATTGCTCGATGTTGCCATTGGCGCGCCACTGCTGATCGCGACCGCCACCGCACATATGCAGAGCGGCAAAGCGATGGAACTGAGCCATAGTATTTTCCGCAGCGATCGCTACCGATTTCGGACGACACTTTTCCGCTCGGCATGGAAATGAGCACCGTCCTCGGTATCGATCTGGGTCTAAGCAGCGCGCGCGCGGCAGTCTTCGACAATAGCGGCAGGCTGCTCGGCAGCGGACGATCGGCGGCACGAAGCACGCTGCACTCGGCACCTGAAGCGCTTGCCAAGAGCTGGCTCGCAATCGTCATCGGTGCCGCGCGCCAGGCGCTTGCCGCCTCAGGGGGGACCCGCATCGATGCGATTGGCATCGGCGCATTCGGGCCATGTCCGATCCTTCTCGATGAAGGCCTCCAGCCTTTGATGGCGGCGACGATGTTCAGCTTTTCACCAGCCTCAGAGAAACATCGGCAACGACTGATCAAGAAACACCGCATTCCCGAATATCTGCTCGGGCCTGACAACGCGATTCCGCAGCTCCTGTGGTGGCGACGCGAATTTCCAGACGTTTTCACCCGCGCCACCTCAGTGACCGATGTGGCGGGTTTTATGGTTGCAAGCCTCACGGGGCGCGCGGTGATCGATCCGATCACGCTCAATGATTATACTTGTCCCGGCCTCATGCCGCCCGTTGCCTTGCCGGAGGTTGTCGCGGCCGACGAAATAGCCGGTGGACTGACCGCGAAAATTGCCGGCAGGCTGGGACTGCCTTCCGGCACGCCGGTGACGGCCGGAACCTATGACAGCCATGTCGATCTTGCAGCGGCTGGCGCAACGCGCAATGGACAGGCAGCAATCCTGCTTGGCTCGACGATCGTCATGGGCACGATCGTCTCCGCGAGTTTCAAGGCGCGAGCAGCAGCCAAGCATGGCCTGCGCCTCACCCCGCAGGTCGGACGCGGACGCCTACTTGGCGGGTGGACCTCAGCCTCGGGCAGCTTGATCGACTGGACGAACAAGCTCGTGGGACGCGATGGCAGTCGTTCGACGGGAGATGCGCGCGAGCCGGGCGTTCTTATAGTTCCATACTTTTCCGGTGAGCGCGCGCCCGTCTGGGATTCACTGGCGCGCGGTGCAATTGTTGGCGCGACGCTTGCGACCACAGCCGATGACTTGCGGCAAGCGACGCTCGATGGCGTCGCGCTTTCGACTTTGGATATCGGACAAAGATTGTTCAAAGCCGGTGGGCGGAAGACTCATATGCGCGCAGCCGGCGGCGGGTTGCGCAATGAAGCCTGGGCGCAAGCGACAGCGGATGTTCTCAATTGCAAGCTCGAAGCGATCGCGCATGCAGGCGAGAGCATCGGGCCAGCCGCACTGGCATTTCGCGCCCTCGGACAGAAATTCGAGCCTGGCATCGCCAGGGTCATCGCGCCCGACAAGCGGCGCCATGAGCGCTACCAGCGCCTCTTCCCCATCTATCGCGGCCTCTATCCGGCCTTGCGAAAATCCATGCACGAACTTGGCCGCATGGCCGAAAAGGAGATTGCAACTGGCATGAGTGATGAGATGCGAGCAGCCCGCCTTCATGGTCTGCGCGATCTGCGCGTCGAGCGCATACCGATTCCGGTACCGGGCGACGGCGAGTTGCTTGTTAAGGTCGAGGCCTGCGGCGTGTGCGCAACGGATTCTCGCAAGTATGAAATCGGCGTCAATGACGGCGAGTATCCATTCAATGCCGGGCATGAATGGCTGGGCCGAGTCGCGTCGGTCGGGCGCGGCGTGACCGGATGGCGCGCCGGCGACCGCGTCTATGGTGACGTCTATGGCGGCTATGCCGATTACGCGATCATTCCCGTCGACCCGATCCCGTGGTCACGCGGGCCTTTGCGGCTTCCCGACAACCTGCCGCAGGAGCGCGCCGTTTTCATCGAACCCTTGGCCGACTGTCTGCATGCCGTGCATGATCAGGCGAAGCTCGTTTCGGGACAAAGCCTCGTCGTCATTGCCTGCGGTGTCATGGGCCTCAAGATCATCGCCGAGGCGGCACGGATCGGGGCGCGCGTGATGGTCGTCGAGCCGCTCGCTGCGCGCCGCGAACTGGCGCTTGCCTTCGGTGCCGAAAAAGCGATCGAACCTAGTAACTGGATCGAAGATGCAAAAGCCTGGGGGGGCGGCAAGGGCATTGATGCCGTCATCCTCACCATCGGCGACCCCGATCTCGTCGCGCCATCGATCGAGATCACCGCGCCGGGCGGCCATGTCGTGCTGTTCGCGGGATTCGGCAATCGTTCAAAAGCGACGATCGACGTCAACCGCCTGCATTACAAGGAAATCAGCCTGGTCGGCAGCGAATGGATCGGGACGCCGCCTCATCAGCGTCGCGAGCGCTACGACCAGGCACTCGATCTTCTCATCAATCCCCCCGTGCCCTGGGAGAAATTGGTTACCGCCTATTGTGGCTTCGACGATCTCGAGGCGGCACTCGTGCGGCGACAGAAATTCACCGGACTCAAGACTATTTTTCGGACAGGACATCAATAATGCGAAGGCCAAGTTTCTTTTCACCCAATGGCAAGGCGGTGGTGGTTGCCATCGACCACGCACTCTATTCCTGGCCGTGCAAAGGCCTCGAAGACCGGCGTTCCGTAATCAGTACCGTCGCCAAGGCAGGCGCCGACGCAGTCATTGCGAGCTACGGCACGATCCGCGACGAGCGCGCGGCCTTCGGCGAGGCGGCACCGATCCTCAAGCTCGATCTAACGACGGTGACACTGGGCTCGTCCTATGAGATCACGGATCATGTGCCGACATGGACGCTCGAACATGCCATGCGGCTCGGCGTGCGCGCCGTCATGACCTACATCCAGCTTGGCGCCCCCTTCGAACTCGATGCCCTCAAATCGGCGGCGCGCATTGCGGCTGACTGCGATCGCCATGGCATCGACTATATTTGCGAGATCATGCCGGTCGAAAGCCCGCGCTTTCCCGATGCCTATGCGCCCGACGCGATCGCGGCTTCCTGCCGCACGGGTGCCGAGCTTGGTGCGCATGTCATCAAGACGACGATGCCGTCGCCGGCAGCGCGTATTGCCGACAGCACATCATGCGGCACGCCGATCATTCTTGCCGGCGGGAATTTCGCGAGCGACCGTGAACGCTACCTCGCCGATATTTCTGCTGCGATGGATGCCGGCGCCGCGGGCGTTGCGGTCGGACGCAATGTCTGGGGTGCGCCCAATCCCGCCGAGGTCGTCAAGCAATTGTGCCGCATCGTGCACGGAACCGCGTGAGAAATGCACGAGCGATGAGTTCCGCAACCGCCATCACCCAGGATCTCGACGGCAAGGTTGCGATCGTGACCGGGGCCAGCAACGGCATCGGCCGGGCAGTAGCGGTACAACTCGCATCGCGCGGTGCGCAGGTGTTGGCGGTGGCCCGCGATGCGGCCCGCCTGAAGAGCCTTGAAAGCGAAACGGGGGCCATTCCCTGCGCGATCTCGATCGAAACCGCCGTGGCTTGCGCCGAGGTCATGGAGCACGCCCGCGAACTTGGCGATCCAACCATCCTCATCAACAGTGCCGGGCGCGGCGGCTATCTCGACCGGCCGATCTTCGATCAAACGAGCGAGGACTGGCGATTGACGCTTGCCGTCAATCTCGATGCCTCCTTCGAATTGTCGCGGCAAATTGCCCAGCACATAAGGCGATCGGGATTTGGCCGCATCGTCATGATTTCCTCGACGGCGGGTGAGGTCGGCGCACCCGCCATGTCGGCGTATTGCGCCTCCAAACACGGCGTTATCGGACTGATGCGCTCGGTCGCCCACGACATTGCCCCCTATGGCGGGACATGCAATGCTGTCTTGCCCAGTTGGGTCCGCACCGAGATGGCGGAGCAGGACGCCCTGAAGGAAGCAGCGCAACGCGGCATCACAGCCGACGCTGTATGGACCGAACGGGCGCAACAAAATCCTGCGGGACGGATCCTCGACGTGCAAGAAGTCGCCAATGTCGTATCGTTTCTCGCCAGCGCCGCGGCAAGCGGCGTCAACGGCCAGGCGATTACCGTGTCGATCGGGAGCAACTGGTAACGATGGCGCTGCGCCCCACAACAGCCGCGCCGCGCAAAACGCCGGAGACGCTGACGAGCGCGTCCCAAACCGCCGCGCCGCAAGTTGTGGTCGAATGCCGCGACGTGTGGAAGTTGTTCGGCTTGCAGGCCGACCGGGCTCGCGCTGCCATCGCCTCCGAAGGGCTTGGCAAGGCGGAACTGCTGCAGCGCTATAATTGCGTGATCGGTGTCGCCGGTGCGAGCTTCACAGTCGAGCGCGGCGAAATCTTCTGCATCATGGGATTGTCCGGCTCCGGCAAGTCGACGCTGGTGCGATTGATCAACGGATTGATCGAGCCCACCGCGGGATCGGTGCTGATCGATGGCGAGGAGATCGGCCGCAAATCGGCAAGCCGAACTGCGCCGCCTGCGCGGCAAGAAAATCGGCATGGTGTTCCAGAGCTTCGCATTGCTGCCGCATCGCAATGTTCTCGACAATGTCGCCTTCGGGCTTGAACTGCGCGGGCATGTCGCGCGCCGAGCGCGAACGCATTGCCCTGCGTGTCCTCGAAGAGGTGAAGCTTGCCGAATGGGCGGGGCGCAATCCTTCCGAGCTCTCGGGCGGCATGCAGCAGCGCGTCGGACTGGCACGGGCACTTGCGGGCGATCCCGAATTGCTCCTCATGGATGAACCATTCGGCGCGCTCGATCCCTTGATTAGGAGGCAGTTGCAGGACCAGTTCCTCAGCCTGTCGCGGGTCATGCGCAAAACCACGGTGTTCATCACGCACGATCTTGACGAAGCGATCAGGCTTGGCACGCGCATCGCCATCATGCGCGATGGACAACTGGTGCAGATCGGCACACCGTCTGAAATCGTGCGCAAGCCGGCCGATGATTACGTTGCCGATTTCGTGAGCGGCCTGTCGCGCCTCAAATTACTGCGCGCTTCGGATATCATGACGCCGATAGCCGGAGCAAATATCCTTGATGGCCCCCGCGCGCGACCCGACGCCGATCTGGACCAGCTTGTCGACCTTGCCGCTATTCATGACGAACCAATCACCATCGCAACGGATGACGGCGTTGCGATTGGTATTGTCGACAAGAAGGCCTTGCTGCGCGGCATCCAGGGAAAGCCCCGCGATGGTTGATCACTCGCTGGATAGCGCCGCGCCGACGGCCGAAGAGCAGGGCTTCGATGTGACGGCCGCGCTCATCGGCCCGCTGGCGGCTGCGGCGCGCGGGCTTTGGGTCTTGTTTTCGATCAGTGCCTTTCTCGAACTAGTTGGCCTCATCCTGCTGTTGCGCGCGCTGCTGCTGCCGATCGAGGATGGCGAACCGAGCGGCTCGCTCTGGGGCGGCATCGTGCTTGTGCTGCTGGCGCGCATCCTGGTCGGCTTCGCGCTCAGACCGCTCAGCGATATTGTGCTGCGACAGCGCTCGCTCGCCGCTGCGGACCAGACCGTTCCGCTGGCAAACAATCTCGCCATCGCGGTGCCGCTCACAGCCTTCATCTATGCGCTGACGCTGTACGGATTCGTGGCACCTGAGCCCGTGTCATGGCTGGTCCAATTTCCCGCGCCCAAGGCACTCGCGCCCGCCATCGCCAGCGTGATTGATGCGGGCGTCAAATGGATCACCACGAACTGGAGCCCCTTCTTCGACGCGATTACCGTGGGCTTGCGCAACTCGCTCAACTTCGTCGAGACCGTCTTCGTCGACACGCCGTGGCCGGTGACCATTCTCGTGGTCCTCATCCTTGCCTATCGACTGGCTGGACCGCGCACGACGATCTTTACGGCGGCATCGCTCGCCTATATCGGCCTGCTTGGCCTATGGGCCGCGAGCTTGACGACATTGGCGCTTGTCGCCGTCGCCGTCATCATTTGCGTCGTCGTCGGCATTCCGATGGGCGTGTTGTGCGCCAAGAGCCCGCGGCTTCATGCCATCTTCGAGCCGGTGCTCGATGTCATGCAGACCTTGCCGACCTTCGTCTATCTCATTCCCGCAGTCGCGCTGTTCTCGATCGGCAAGCCGCCGGGCGTCATCGCCACGGTGATATTCGCCTTGCCCTCGATAATCCGATTGACCGAACTCGGCATTCGCCAAGTGCCCGCCAATGTGCGCGAGGCGGCAAATGCCTTCGGCGCAAGCCCGCTGCAACTGCTCTTCAAAGTCGAATTGCCATTAGCTGTTCCCTCGATCCGCTTGGGCGTCAACCAGACCATCATGATGAGCCTGTCGATGGTGGTGGTCGCGGCACTGATCGGGGCCGGCGGACTGGGCGATGGCGTGATGAAGGCCTTGCAGCATTTGCGCACCGGCCAAGGATTCCTGGTCGGATTTGCGATCGTCTTGTGTGCAATGGTGCTCGACCGGATGGTGCGGGGAGCGGAGGCGGAGCGGCGGAAGAACTAGGCCTAACGAATTGCCCGCCTTTCGCATGTCGCGGAAGGACGGGTCATAACCCGGGTGGAAACGAAGGAGACGTAAATGTTCAGACAACTCGGATTTGCCGGCGCCATTGCCGGCTCGCTCTTGGCCATGGGAGGTATGGCTGTAGCGAAGGAAAAAGTCGTGATCGGCCAGTTGAACTGGCCGGGCTCGACCGCGATCGAAGCGGTGCTCGGCGAAATCATGACGCGTTATCTCGATGCCGATGTCGAAACCATCAGTGCTGCGCAGGAAGCGCTCTATGAAGGGCTCGACAAGGGCGACGGCTCGGTCGACATCGTCGCCGACATGTGGACCGACCATCTGCCGGCACAGATGAAGGACTATGTGCTGCCCGGCGGAAAGGAAACGATCATTCTCAACACGACGCCCTATCTCGGCACTGAAGGCATCTTCATCCCGACCTATATCGCGGAGGAGAACGGGGTCACCAAGCTTTCGGATCTGGCAAAGCCGGAAGTCGCCAAGCTCTTCGACTCGGACGGCAATGGCAAGGGCGAGATCTGGGCCGGCGAAGTCGGTTGGGAATCGACCAACCACACGGCGGTGCGCGCCAAGACCGACGGCTTCGACAAGACCATGGAACTGACGACGGTCGGAACGCCGGTGATGCTCGCACAGCTTAAGGACGCGCTCGATAAGCACAAGGGCGTCGCCTTCTACTACTGGACGCCGGAATGGATCCACGCGGCCTACAAGCTCACCAAGCTCGAGGAGCCCGAGTTCACCGGCTATACGACGGATGCCGCCAAAGGCACCGATCGCTATAATGCCGAATGGCTGCTACACGTTCTATCAGCCGCAGGAGCGCAACGACTGGCTCGAAGCCAGTTCGATCAAATGCGGCCAGCCGCCGACGCGGGTAAACATTGCCCATTCCAAGGCGCTCGCCGAACGCGCGCCGAAGGTGTCGCAATTCCTGAAGCAGGTGACGCTCGACGCCAATGACGTCAATGCGTGGATCCTGGCGATGGAAGTCGATAAAAAGGACGTGAACGAAGTCGCGAAGGCCTGGGTCGACGCGAACAAGGACAAGATCGAGAAGGAATGGCTCGCCGGCACGCAGTGACGGCGTAGACAGACACAAAGGGAGAGGCGCCGGATTGGCGCTTCTCTTCATTCCAGGGGTGCCCGGCGATGATCTTCGCTGAATATATCGAGCATGATCCGGCCATGCCGTTTCAGGTTTTCCGCAAGCTCGGCCATCAGGACTGGACGGGAGAAGGCGATCGGATGATCGCCAATGTCGGACGCACGCAGCGGCTGGGCGGCGAACCTTTTTACATGTGCTGGTGGGAGATCAAGGGCTTCGCGCGTCTCGATGAATGGGAGGCACATTTTCGCACTCCGGAGGGGCGCCTCTATACAGCCGAGACGCCGGTTTCGCGCGCCATGCGCTTCACGCGCAACGGTCTCTATGATGCGATCATCGGCGAGGGGCCATTCCCGGGCGGATTGCATCTGATCGAATTCTTCGATGCGCAAGGCGCATCATCGGCGAACCTGCGCGACTATTTCCAAAGCCGGTCCGCGAGAGCTACGTCCGGTGAGCTTGTCTACCTGATCAATCGTATTGGTCTATTGGCACCCGATCCGGGCGGCATGGCGGTATGGAATTTTGCCGACTATGCCGGCGCCGAGGATTTTATCAGGACAACCCCGCCATCCGGGCCGGCACATATCGTCCAGGCCGGGCTCTACCGCAATTTCGGCGAGGAAATCGTCTGAGCCATATACCCGGCAAGTGCTGCACCGATCACGCCCGCTTGCGTTCCGAGTTCAGCCTGCCTGACGGCTAGCTTGCGCGTTTCCTCGCTCCAGACATGCCTGCGAATTTCGGATTCAAGTCGCGACCAATAGAAGCCGGATGAACTCCCAAGCCCGCCGCCAATGACCAGCGCTTCGGGGTCAAGCATACCAATGGCCATGCCGAGCGCACTGCCAAGGAGAGCGGCGGCCTCCTCGATTGCCTGACGCGCCTCGGGATCGCCAGCTTCAGCCTTCGCGAGAACATCGCTGGCATCCCTCGGAGTAAAGCCGGACCTGGCACGATAACGCGCCGCCAGTCCGGCGCCGCCCGCGGCATCCTCAAGGATGGTGTCATGCAGGGTACCGCAATGTGGGCAGAGCATCGTCGAAGGTGCTGAGGCAATGACCAAGGCATGACCGCGGAAGCCGGCATGGGGTTTTCGGTCGATTACAAAACACGTACTGATGCCGGTACCGATATTCACATAGAGGAAATCGCGATAATCGAGCCCCGCACCGAAATGCGTCTCGGCCAGTGCCGCAGCGCGCACATCCGACTCGACAATCGTCGGAGCAATCGCGTTCAGTGTCTCGCGCACTGGCAAGCCCTGCCAATGGACGCGATGGCCGCTCTTCACTTCGCCAATACGATCGACGAGCTCGCAAATCCCAAGGCCGATCGCCGAAACCGAACCGGCGCTGGACGAACTCACGAATTCGCGCGCCTGAGATTTGACTCGCTGCAAGAATCCCTCGCCACTCTCGGCGCCCTGCGGCGTCTCGATGCGAAGTTCCTCGGCGATGAAGCCCGAAGTCAGATCGACGATGGCGAACAATGTCTTGGTGCCGCCGATATCGATGCCAAGCGCGAAGGGCGCTGGACGGCTCACGGCAGATAGCGCGGTGCCACGCCGAACAAGGCTTCGACCGGTGTCGAGCCGACATTATGATATTGATGCGCAGCGCCGGCGGGCACATAGAATCCATCCTTGGGATGGAGTTCGAACCAGTTCTGGCCGTCCATTTCCGGGGCAAGGATGTTGAGCGAACCGGAAAGCAGATAAAGCCCTTCATCGCCGCCATGGATTTCGACATCAGAGCGTTGTCCCGGCAGCAGCCGCAATCGTCCGGAAGTCAAATGCTCGGTTGCGCAATAAAGTCCGACCTGTAATTGCTGGCGCTCGCCTTCGAGGCGCCAGATCAGGTCGGAATCGCGCAACACTCTCATCGTGTTGGAGGCAGCGAGTGCAGATGCCTCCATCGGCAAGCGGCCCAGCCAGTCGTCGCGGCCATAGCGCGATTTCTCGACATAGGGCCTCGTGCGGGCATAGGCGCCGGAGGTACCGGTCGAGGGCGGCGGAGCAAAGAATTCGAGCACACGCACCGGCCCGGTGCCGCCGTTCAAGCCGTGATGCCAGGTATCCTTGCGAAAAAAGATCGCCTCGCCTTCCTTGGCGATATGAACTTCGCCGGTTTCGGGATTGGCGGAAATATAGGTGCCTTCGAGCACATAGAGCACTTCATCGGCGCCGAAGATGGTGCGGAATTCTGTCGAATGACGAAATGCGCCGCCGACGGGCAGGCCGAAGACGAGTTCGTGAATCTTGGCAGACGACACATAGATCCAGTCATCGACCTTACCCGATTCATCATCGCCCCACAGATAACGGGTGACGCCTGCATAGGGGATGTGGGTCGGGCGATCGAAGGTCGGGCGCGGGGAGGATTTATAGGCCATGGCTCTCGTCTCGGGTGCTTCGCCTGTCCTCTAACCTAACGGGGCCCCATTGCCCAGAACCCCACCGCTTAATTCGCCACGCATGGTTTCAACCGCGATAGCGGCTGAGGCGCAATGCGATGCCGGCACAGGCGATGCTGGCGAGGATGAGCAGGGTAGCAAGCGCGTTGATCGTCGGGTCGAGCGAGGTTCGGATCATGCCCCAGACCATGGTTGGGAGCGTATTGCCGCTGCCGATGGTGAAGAAGGTGATGACGAAATCATCGAGCGAGATCGATAGCGCAATAAGTGCGGCACCGACCAATGTCGGCTGGATGACGGGCAAGGTTATGGTGAAGAAGGCGCGGATGGGCGAAGCACCGAGATCGCGAGCGCTGTCAACGATCGACCAGTTGAAACTCTGCAGGCGGGCATAGACGATCGCCAGGACAAAGGGCTGCACGATGACGAGTTGTCCGAGGATGACCGAGAGGAGGCCAAGCCGAAAGCTGAGAAAGCGTACGAAATAGCTGAGAAGCGCGATGCCAATCACCAGCGCCGGCAGCATCATGGGCAGAGCCAGAAGATAAAGGATGCGTGAGGCTTTAGCCGGCGGCATGCGCGCCAGTGCAAGCGCGGCAAGCGTACCGGTGGTGACCGAGAGCAGGCAGACGGCGAGCGCGATAATGAGGCTGTTGTGCAAGGCAGGCAGGAAATAGTCCTGCGCGAAGAGCTTGCGATACCAGTCGAATGTCAGTCCGGTTAGCGGCAGGCTCGTCAATGCCGATTGGTTGAAGCTGAAAAGCATGACGAGGATGATCGGCAGGATGAGATAGAGCGCCAGCAAGACGGCGATCGCAATCCAAATCGCGTCGGCGGCGCGCCCGCGTGTCATGGCTGCAATGCCCGGCGCAAGACCACGCGAACCAGCAAAACAAGAATCAAGGTTGCGACCATGGTGGTGAAAGACATGGCGCTTCCCAAGGGCCAGTTGAAACCGAAGGAGAACTGGTTCTCGATGAATGTCCCCATCAACGCAGCACCGCCGCCGACGAAGCGCGGCGTGACATAGTCGCCGACGGAAATGAGGAAGCTCAAGGTGAAGGCTGTCATCAATCCCGTTTGGCATTGCGGCAATACGACATCGCGCATGACCGGCCAGGGCATGGCGCCTAAGTCGCGCGCCGCTTCGAGTGTTGAATCCTCGATCGATCTCAGGCTGCCATAGATGGGGAGCACGGCGAAGGGCAGGAGAAAATAGGTGAGCGTGATGACGACACCGTTGATGCTGTAGACCAGAGCACCGACCGGCTCATTGATGAGGCCGAGCGAGAGCATCGCCTTGTTCAGAACGCCGTCGGTTCCAAGGATGCTCTTCCAGGCATAGATCTTGACGAGATATCCGCCGAAGAGGGTGATGAGCGTCGTCAGAAGAAAAAGATTGGCGAAGCGCCCGAGCTTGAAGCGGATCGCATAGGCAAACAGGAAGGCGAGAATAGTCGTGACAAGCGCAATTCCGAAGGCGACAGCAAGCGTATTCAAAAGCACGTCGCCATAGCCGGTTATGGTCTCGACGTAGTTCTGGAACGACAGGGCGGGCCGCATGATGCGGGCTCTGACGATCCAGAAACTCACTACGAAGAAGTAGATGAGCGGCACGACAAAGAGCGCGATGAAGACGGCAAGCGCAGGCCACAGCGGAATCGACGCCGTCCATCGCCTGCCGCCAAACCCGCCGAACTTCGCCAGCAAATCTTCCCCCGCCGCCGCTTGACCGACCTTTGATGGTTACGTTAGCGTGATCTAAATAGCCGAACAACAATCCGAATTTCGCTTTCTCATAAACGGCGAAGGGCCGTTCGAGGCCCAATGCCATAACACTATCCAGGGAGGACTAGATGACGACTGACAAGACAAAACTGTCCGGACTATTCGCGCTGGCCGAGCAATCGAGCTTGTCGCGGCGCAGCCTGTTGACCGGGATTGCAGCCTTGGGCGGTGCGGCAGCGCTTGGCCTGCCGAGCCGTCCCGCCTATGCGGCGACAACGATGACCTGGATGGGCTGGCAAGGCTACGAAACGCCGATCAAGGCCGGCACGTTTCTCAAAGACAACGACATCGATTTCCAGCCGACCTTCATCGCCTCCAACGAAGAGATCATCTCCAAGTTGCAGGCTGGTGGCGTCGGCAAGACCGACATCATCACCATGTATTTCGGCTATCTGCCCTTGATGGCGGATGGCGGCCTGCTTGAACCCGTCGATCCGACGAAGATCGCGCAGTTCGGGGACCTCATCCCGCAATTCACCGGCAATGACGCGATCCGCAAGGACGGCCAGCTTTATGGCGTGCCGTGGAACTGGGGCTCTTTGCCGTTGATGTATGATCCGGCCGCAGTGCCGACGGCGCCCGAAAGCTGGATGGATCTGATGAAGCCGGAATTCACCAAGAAGGTGGCGATGGTCGACGATCCGCTCGGCAATCTCCTGATCTGGGGCACGGTGGTGACCGGCAAGCCGATGGGCACCTTGCTCACCCGCGATGAAATGAAGAAGGTCATCGACACGCTGATCGAGATCAAGACCAAGCAGGCGCGCGCCTTCTTCGCCTCTTATGGCGACATGGCGGATGCCTTCGCGCGCAATGAAGTGACGGCGAGCGCCATCGGCTGGGAAGCGGTCGCGGTCTGGGCCAAAGCGAAGGGCAAGGAGATCAAATACACGATCCCCAAGGAAGGCACCGGCATGTTCATGGACTGCCTGTGCATCCCCAAGGACTGCCCGCATCTCGATCTCACCTACAAGATGATCAACCACATCGTCTCGCCCGAGCCGCAGAAGATCTTCGCGACCGAACAAAGCGCCGGCATCACCAATCTCAAGACGGTGCCGATGCTGCCGCCGGAACTGGCGCAGTCCTACAACTACGCCGATCTCGACGGCTTCATGAAGAAAGCGCGTCTTCAGCCTGTGCCGCCCACCGAGTATGACGGCAATATCGCCACTTATGACGACTTCCTGGCCGAGTATCAGAGGTTGCAGAAAGCCTGATCGTAACCAGGGGCTGGCTTGACGCCCGAGCCAGCCCCTTGTGATTCAATGCTCAAGTACTTCCGCGCAGATAGGCATCCAGCGCGCCGATTTCCTTTGCCGTCAATCGCAAACCCAGTTTGCTGCGGCGCCAGACAATATCCTCCGCGGTCTCGGCCCATTCCGTGTCGCGCAGGAATTCGACTTCGCGCTCATAGAGATCGGCGCCAAAGCATATCCCCAGATCGGCGAGGCGGCGAATATCCTGCAACAGGATGTCGCTCCTCGTGCCATAGAGCTTCGCATAGCGTGCGACCTGCGTATCCGGCAAGAACGGAAAGCGCGCGCCAAGATCGCGCCGGTAGGCATCGATCCCGCCACCGCCGAAATCGCCGCCGGGCAGGATCTCGCTCTTCGTCAGACCGTGTTTCGGCCATGGCATGAGGCGGCACAATTCGCGCAGCGCATGTTCGCCCAGGCGACGATGGGTGGTAAGCTTGCCGCCGAAAACGGTCAATAAAGGTGCCGCACCATTCTTGCCGTCGATCTCGAAGGAATAATCGCGTGTCAGTGTTGAGAGATCGCCATCGCGGCCGCCGCCGACTTCGAAGAGCGGCCTGACACCGGAATAACTCCAAACAATCTCATCGCGCGTCACCGGTTTTTTGAGATACGCGTTCACCTCGGCGAGCATGTAATCGATCTCCGTGTCCGAGATCGCAACCCTCTCCGGTGCGTCGTCCCATGGCTCGTCGGTCGTCCCGATGGAGGTAAACTCACCCTCATAAGGAAAGGCTTCCATCAGGCGGCCGTCGCGGGTCTGGAGGAAATAGCCGTGCTCGCCCGTCCATTGCCGCGGCACCACGAGATGGCTGCCGCGTACCATGCGCAGTTTGCGCGAGATCGTTGTCCCGGTGATGCGCTTCGCAACATCGACAACCCATGGGCCGGCCGCATTGACCAAGGCTTTCGCGAAGAAATTGAAACTCTCGCCCGTGACCTGGTTCTCAAGCCGCAGCCGCCAGAATCCGTCGACGCGACCGGCACTCAGAAGTTTGTGGCGCGCAAAAATCTGCGCGCCATGGCGCTCGGCACCGAGAAGATTGGCAATGACAAGGCGGGCATCATCGGCGCGGCAATCAGAATAGGCGAAGGCATGGCGATAACCGGATTTGAGCGCGTCACCCGCCGGATGGCGATGGAGATCAATCAATTCCGAGGCTTCAAGCACGCGGCGGCTGGCGAGGTGGTCATAGAAAATGAGGCCGAGCCGGATCATCCAGCGCGGCCGCTGCGTTTCGACATAGGGGAGCACGAGACGCAAGGGCCAGACCAGATGCGGCGCCTTGTGCATGAGGATCTCGCGCTCGATCAAGGCATCGCGCACCAGCTTGAAGTCATAGGTCTCGAGATAGCGCAACCCGCCGTGAATGAGTTTCGATGAGCGCGACGATGTGCCTTGTGCGAAGTCCTGCATCTCGGCCAGGCCGACAGTGAGCCCGCGGCCCGCTGCATCGCAAGCGATCGCCGCGCCATTGATGCCGCCGCCGATGACGAAGAGATCGAAGATCGTGTCGCTCGCCTTCGCCGTCATGGCCGATCCATCATCATGCGGATCGCATCCAGCCAGTGACGATAGCGTGCTTCGAGCGCCTCATCCGGCTCTGGCTCGATCTTGTTTCCTTGCGGAATCAACTTTCGTACTTCATCCAGCGAAGACCACATGCCGGCGCCGAGGCCGGCCATCAAGGCAGCGCCAAAGGGCGTGACCGAATTTGCCTGCGCCTGGGCGAGAGGCCTATCGAGCAGGCTTGCCTGGAGCTGCAGAAAATACTTCGCGCGCGTGAGGCCGCCATCGACCTTGATGATCGAACGGCTGTTCCCGCCGGCCTCCAGCGAATCGAGAATGGCGCGGATCTGAAAGGCGATCGCTTCGAGCCCGGATTGCGCGAGATTTCCCGGCGAGGTTGCCTCGCTCAAGCCGAGGAAGGCCGCGCGCATGGATGGCTGCCACCAGGGCGAGGCAAGGCCTTGAAAGGCGGGAATTAGCAAGACGCCGTCATGATTGCCGGCGTTTTCCGCAGCGGCGATAACGCCCGGCGCGCCACCTTCGATTGCCAGGCGTGTCGAGAGCCAATCGACGATCTTGCCGGCATGCATGACGAAGCCTTCATAGGCATAGCAGGGCTTGTCCGTCTGCCAGGCGATGGTGCGGATGATGCCTTTCGCTTCCGTTCGCGGCGGCCTTTCGCCAGCATTCACCCAGAGAAATGCGCCGGTGCCGTAGGTGATTTTGAGTTCGCCTTCGGAAAAGCAGCCATGGCCGAAAAGCGAGGCCTGCTGATCGCCGATAACGCCGGCGATCGGGATGGCGGCACCGAACAGCGCGCAATCGGTACTTCCAAAATGGGCATTGGAGGCGCGGCATTCGGGAAGAGAGGGTAGCGCAAGGCCAAAGAGCGCAATGAGTTCCGGATCCCAGGCCAAGCGCGCGATGTCGAAGAGCATGGTGCGCGACGCATTGCTCGGTTCGGTTGCGTAGGTCGCTCCGCTGGTCAGTTTCCAGATGAGCCAGGTATCGACCGTGCCAAAAAGGAGCGTGCCGTTCTTTAAGCCAGCGGCAATCTCCGGCCGGTTGTGAAACACCCAGCGAAGCTTTGCGGCGGTGAATGTGGGATCGAGATCGAGACCAGTGCGCGCCCGGATCATCTCCGTTCGATCGCGCAGGCTTTCAATCTCCTCGGCGCCGCGCCGATCCTGCCAGATCATCGCTGGCATGGCCGGCTTGCCCGTTGTGCGATCCCAGACGATCAATGTCTCGGTCTGGTTGGCAATGCCGAGGGCGGCGATGTTCCGCCCCGGCCCACCGCACACGGAGACTACATCACGAATGCACTCGACGGCGGTTGCGAACATCGTTTCGGCGTCCTGCTCGACAATACCGGCCGTGGACGAGTGCGTGGCGATGGGTCGCGCGGCTTCGGCCAGCACCGTGCCTCGCGCATCGAGCGCAATCGCCTTCACATTGGTCGTGCCCTGGTCGAGGCCAATGATGATCGGATTGTCGCGAGGCATAGCGTCAGCCGGGAAATGGCGGGAGGTCGGAAATACCAGAACGGGGCGCACGCGTCATCCGCGCCTCTTACCCTCGATCAAATCGCGTTCCTTGCCGATCTCGACGGCGAGAAAGTCGAGAAACACGCGCACGCGCGCGGAGGCACGCAGATCGGGATGGGTCAGAAGCCAGAGATGGCCGCTGAATTCCGTCATCAGATCCGTAAGGCGGACGAGGCCGGGCCGGCGATCGGCGATGAAGCATGGCACATGGCCAATGCCGAGACCCGATTCGATCGCCTCGGCAATCCCCAACACACTGTCGATCCTATAGATGAGATTTTCCGGCGCGACATGGGCATGGGCATATTTCACCACCTGCAAATGGCCAAGACTGTCGCCCAGCGTGACCCAGGGCCGTCGAAACAGCAAGTCGCGATCTTCCGGCGGCCCGTTCGGGAAATCGCTCGCCAGGCCATAAAGCGCCCAGCCGATGCGCGCGACGCGACGGCCAACCAGATTGTCGGGCGGTGAATCGGTGGCGCGGATCGCCACATCGGCATCGCGCTGCGAAAGATTGAGCGCGCGATTGCTCACGACAATGTCGAGCCGGATATCGCGGCATTGTTCGCGGAAGCGCGCGAAGACAGGCGTCAGAAGATGAATGAGGAGGGAATCATTGGTGGTGACGCGCAATTCGCCGGCGGGCGTGATCTCCTGGCCGGCAAGCCGGCGCTCGAAGCCGGCGACATCGGCATCGAGGCGCGTCGCCACCGCGACCATCTCCTCGCCGGCCGGCGTCAATTGATAGCCGGTGCGATGGCGCTCGAAGAGCTTGATGCCGAGATCGGTCTCGATCTGGCCGAGCCTGCGGAAAATCGTCGAGTGATTGATGGCAAGCGTTGCGGCGGCGGCGGGGAGGCCCTTGGCGTCGGCGATCGCCTTGATCAGGCGGAAATCGTCCCACTGCAATTTCGACTGCGGGCTCACCATGGGAGCCCGAGATTTGCATGCGGCGCCAGGACGACGCCGCATGAAATTGTGCGATCAGGCTGTGCGAGTAGCAGGCGCCGCCTCTGCAATCCGGGTGGTGCGCAAGGCGAAGGCGCCTTCGCCGACCAAGGCCACGGTCAAAGCCGCCACCGCCAGGAAGGCCGGATATTCCCAGCCGCCATTCTGGGCGGTGAAGAGCCAGCCATTCGGCGCATGGATGACGAGCGCGCCCAACAGGATGGGCAGCAGCGCCACCGACACGAGGCGGGCATGGAAGCCGATAATCAGGGCAACGCCGCCAGCAATCTCGGCAAGCACGATCGGCCAGGCAAAAATCTGCGGCAGGCCTACCTGGCCTAAGAAACCGGCAAAACCCGGCATCGTGAAGACGACGATTTTCAGATAGGCATGGGCGAGAAACATGGCGCCGAGCGAAACGCGCAACAGCAAAGCGCCATAGGGAGCAAGACGGGTATCGATCATGGGAGGCATCCTCGGTTGATTGAGGACCCCCAATTCGTGCTTTCATCATTGCAAGTCAAAATGCATGTTCGCAGGAATAGTATTGCATCCATGCAAAGAAATGAAGATGCAATCGGCGGCCCTACCACCTATTTGCAGGGTCGAACCCAGGAAAGGGGAGTAGTGCCATGAAAAGCGCCGGCCTCCATCACGTCACTGCCATTTCCGGCCCCGCACAGCGCAATCTCGATTTCTATGCGCGCGTTTTGGGCCTCCGGCTCGTCAAGAAGACCGTCAATTTCGACGATCCCGGCACCTATCATCTCTATTTCGGCGATGCAGCCGGCAACCCCGGCACGATCCTGACTTTCTTTCCCTGGCCGCATGCGGCACCGGGCCGGTCGGGCATCGGCGAGACCTTCGAGACGCAGTTCCGCATTCCGGAAGTCGCGATCGGCTACTGGACGCATCGCTTCGTCACTCATGGTGTTTCGCATGAGGCGCCGATGAAGCGCTTCGGCCAGACCGCGATCAGCTTCAAGGATCCTGACGGCATGCGATTGGCGCTCGTCGGAACGTCCCGGCCTCGGTAGCGAAGCGGCCTGGTCAGGCGGCGGCGTGCCGGATGAATTCGCGATCCGCGGATTCCATGGTGTGTCTCTCTTGCTCGAAAAGACCGAGCGGACCGCGGCGATCCTCACCGATGTGTTCGGCTACACGCATATCGGTGAAGAGGATTTGGTCGCGCGCTATCGCAGCATCGCGTCGGGTCCGGGCACGGTCATCGACCTGCGCCAGGCCGGCGGATTTCTGCCGGCGCGGCTCGGGGCGGGTTCGGTGCATCACATCGCGTTTCGCGCGACGGACGATGAAGCACAAGCCGAGATGGCCGCAAAACTTGCGCGCGATCACGGCATGCATGTTACCGAACAGAAGGACCGCAATTACTTCCGCTCGGTCTATTTCCGCGAGCCGGGCGGCGTGTTGTTCGAGATCGCCACCGATGTTCCGGGCTTTGCCGTCGATGAACCGGCGGCAACGCTTGGCCACGAACTTAAACTGCCGAAATTTCTTGAAAGCCGGCGCGGCGAAATCGAGGCGCGCCTGCCGGCGCTCGAGACGGTCTAGTATCAGGAGTTCAATCATGAGCTTCATCCATCATTTCGAAGCGGGCCACGATCCAACCGCAACGCCCTTGCTGCTGCTCCATGGCACCGGCGGCAATGAGCATGACCTCGTGCCGCTCGGCCGCGACCTGGCACCTGGCGCAGCGCTTCTATCGCCGCGCGGCAAGGTACTCGAGAACGGGATGCCCCGATTCTTCCGCAGATTTGCGGAAGGCAAGTTCGACGAAGAAGATGTCGCGTTTCGTGCCAATGAGCTCGCCGATTTCATCGCTACCTCGCGCGAGACGCATCAGATTGGCGCGCCGATCGCGGTCGGCTTCTCAAACGGCGCCAATATCGCGGCGGCACTGCTGCTGTTGCGCCCGGAAGTGCTATGCCGGGGCGATCCTGTTGCGCGCCATGGTGCCACTCTCCAATCCACCGAGAGCGGATCTCAAGGATAAGCCCGTGCTCATGCTTTCGGGCCGGCAGGATCCGATCGTCCCCGCAGAGAATGCCGCAGCACTTGGCTGCAATCTTCACCGCCGATGGTGCCGCGGTCGATCATCGCGTGCTGCCGGCGGGACACGGACTGTCACAACCCGATCTCACCATCGCCAAGGACTGGCTCGCCGCTCACACACAAACGCTTGCGAGGAGTTGAACACATGCAACTCACCGGGCTCCATCATCTCACCGCCGTCACCGCGCAAGCCTCGCGCAATCATAAATTCTATACCGAAACGCTCGGCATGCGGCTCGTCAAGAAGACCGTCAACCAGGACGATGTCAGCGCCTATCATCTCTTCTATGCCGACGGGCTTGCGTCACCCGGCAGCGATCTCACCTTCTTCGACTGGCCGGTCGGCCGCGAACGGCGCGGCGCGCATTCGATCAGCCGCACCGGGCTTCGTGTCGCCGGCCAGGCGGCGACCGACTGGTGGCTCAAGCGATTCAAGGACGCTCGGCATCGCGCATCAGCCGGCGGTCGAGCGCGATGGTCGCGTCACTGTCGATTTCGAGGATTTCGAAGGCCAGCGCCTGATGCTCGTCGATGACGGGGGCCTTGGCGAAGGCAATGCGTGGGACAAGAGTCCGGTGCCCGCGGAGTATCAAATTCGCGGACTTGGCCCCGTCATCATGAGCGTGCCGGATCTGAAGCCGACCGATCAGGTGCTGACCAAGGTGATGAACATGACAACGGAGCGGACCTACATGCCGATCGCCGGCAGCAACGCCACGACGCATGTCTATCGCATGAAGGGCGAAGGGCCGGCGGGCGAATTGCATGTCGCGGTCGAGCCCAATCTGCCGCCGGCGCAGCAGGGAGCAGGTGGCGTCCATCACGTTGCCTTCCGGACGCCCGATGCCGACTACGAAGCCTGGGCCGATCGCCTGCGGCAGTTGCGCGTGCCGTCGAGCGGGCCGGTCGATCGGTTCTACTTCCGTAGTCTCTACTTCCGCGAGCCGAACGGCATCCTGTTCGAGATCGCCAGCGACGGGCCAGGCTTCACGGCGGACGAGCCGCTCGCCACGCTCGGCGAGGGTCTCGCGCTGCCGCCTTTCCTCGAGCCACGCCGCAAGGAGATCGAGGCGGGGCTGAAGCCGCTTTAGTGTTGCGAGCTTGTCATTGCCGGGCTTGTCCCGGCAATCCATCGCAAAGGAAACTCCGTCTACGGCGGATCGATGCAATGGATCCCCGGAACAAGTCCGGGGATGACAAGTGAAGGAGGCCCGTGAGACGGGCCCACCTCGTTTGTCACTGGTTGCTTCGCGCAATTCAGATAAACTACTCCCATGCGGCTTTTGCTCATTGCGATACTTGCCGGCGTATTACTGGGCGGAGGCATATTCGCCCTGCGGATATGGTGGTCTTTGCCGCGGCCACCTCTCACCTCGACAGAAGTCGTCGAACTCACTGCCGAAAAGCGACAGGCCCTCGAGCTGCTTCGCGCAGAACATAAGTTTCGACCGCATGAGACTGCGCCCTGGTACTATGTGGGCATTGAAACACCGCAAGAAGAAGCGACAGCCAACAACGCCGTCCATGAGGTGATCGATGCGATCCTTGCAAGACGAGACCAATTCTTGCCGGCCAAGACCGTGGCGGCCCTGATTGAGCGGGGAATGAGGAAAGTTGATCTTCTTGCGACGGAGGATCGCGAGCGGACGCAAGACTACATGCTGGAGATCTGGTATCTCCTCGGCTTCAAGGGAGCTACGGGACTGTTCGCTTACGGCTCCGCCTTCGTGATCCCGCCGGGTTATCAGGAGCCACTTCCCAAAGGCTGGACGTCGCCGACCGAGCCGCGCCCAATGAACTAGGCAAAGTTTTTAGGCAGAGATGGAAGCTGCTCAATTCGTGGGCAATTTAGCCCTCTCGACGTTAGCCTCGAACATTAATGGAACATTGCCGACCAGAAGGCTCCTGGAAGGGCCCAGGATGGCCACTAGAGGGCCTTGGCGATGTGGCCGGTATCTCCCGTAGCTCTAAGAAGAAAACGGCGCCACGGCGCTCCCAGGCCATTCCAGAGGCCAACACGCCTAGATTGTGAATTTGATCCTTACTCGCCCGCTCCGAGATCGAGCACGACCCGGCCAACGATCTTGCCCTGCCGCATCTCATCGAAGATGGCGTTGATGGCAATCAGCGGCGCCTTCCTGATCTTCGATTTCACAAGACCATTGGCGGCAAAGGCAATGGCCTCGCCCAGATCGAGGCGGGTTCCGACATTGGAGCCCCTGACCGACAATTCGCCATTGACGATGGCCGAGATGGACGTGCGGATTTCATCCGACTTGCCGCCGGGCAGGCCGATATAGGAAACCGTCCCCGCCGGCCGCAGCATCATGATCGCCTGTTCGAAAGCCTTGGTGGCGGTTGCTGTGACGACTGCGGCATGGGCCCCGCCGATCTTCGTCTGGATGGCCCTGGCCGGATCTTCCTCCCTGGCGTTGATCATCACTTCAGCGCCGAGCGAACGGGCGAGTTCGAGCTTGTCATCGCCAACATCGACAGCGGCGACGCGCAAACCCATGGCGCGGGCATATTGCACGGCGATATGGCCAAGCCCGCCAATGCCGACGACGGCCAGCCATTGGCCGGGACGCGCGCCGGTGCGCTTCAAGCCGCGATAGGTGGTGACGCCGGCACAGAGGATCGGCGCCAATTCGAAGAGGTCGGCGGATTCCGGAATGCGGCCGACGAAGGCGGCCGGCGCCACCATGTATTCGGCATAGCCGCCGGGCTTGGAATAACCCGTCGCTTCGGCGGATTTGCAGATCGTCTCCATGCCGGAGAGACAGAACTCGCAATGTCCGCAGGCCGAGTACATCCAGGGCACGCCGACAATGTCGCCCACTTTCAGGCTGTCGACTCCGGGCCGACGGCCGCGACATGGCCCGTCGCCTCATGACCCGGAATGAGCGGCAAGTTTGGCAAGGGCGTCCAGTCGCCCTCGATCGCATGAAGATCGCTATGGCAGACGCCGCATGCCCTGACCTTGATCAGAACATCGCCATGGCCGGGCTCGGGCACCGGAATGTCCTCGATCACCAGAGGATGGCCGATCTTGTGCAGCACCGCCGCCTTCATGGTCTTCTTCATCGGCCATTCCTCCGTCAAGCCTCGCGCGCGCCACAGGCATAGCCGCCGGAGCGCATGGCAGGCAACAGGCGAGGGGTCTTGTGAGGCACGCGCCGATGGGGATATGTGGCCCGCGAAACTGAAGCGGGGAAGCAATGACCGAAACGATCGGCTTTATCGGCCTCGGGCGCATGGGACGGCCAATGGCCGCCAATCTCTGCCGCAAGGGTTTCCGCGTCATCGCCTATGACATCAATCCAGCGGCGGTCGCCGAGCTCGAGCAGTTGCAGGCGCGGGGTGCGAAGAGCGTCGCCGAAGTGGCACAGCAGTCGTCGGTCGTCATCACAATGCTTCCCGACCCGACGACGGTGCGCCAGGTGGTCGGGGGTGCTGACGGCATCATCGCCAATGCCAAGAAAGGCGCGCTCATCATCGACATGAGCACGGTCGATCCGGCTGCCACCGATCATGTCGCGAAGCTCGCCCGCGAGAAGGGCATGGGCTTCGTCGATGCGCCGGTCGGGCGGCTCGCCGCCCATGCCGAGCGCGGTGAATCCTTGTTCATGGTCGGCGGTTCGGCTGAAGATTTCGCGCGCGCCAAGCCGGCGCTGGAAGCGATGGGCACCACCATCTTCCATTGCGGCGATGTCGGCGCGGGCACGCGCAGCAAGCTCGTCAACAATTATCTCGCAATCATTCTCTGCCAACTCAATGCCGAGGCGCTCGCGCTTTCGCAGCGCTTCGGTCTCGATCTCGAACGCACGCTCGATGTGCTGCATGGCACGACGGCGACCAACGGCCAGCTCAAGATCAACTGGCCGAACAAGGTGCTGAAAGGCGACACCGAGCCGGGGTTCACCATCGATCTTGCGCATAAGGATCTGACCCTCATCATCGAAGCCGCCAATGCCGCAAGAGTGCCGATGCCGGTGGCGGCGGCGGCGCGCGAGGCGTTCAGCACGGCGCGCTCGCGCGGCTTCGGCGGCCAGGATTTCTCCGCCATGGTCGATGCCTTGTGCGATCTTGCCGGCATCGAGAAGCCGCGGTTGCGCAAACAATCATGAGCTGGCCGCGCGACATTCACGAAGTACTCACACGCTATGGCGTCAGCCAGGTCTGCTATGTGCCCGACAGCGGGCATATGGAATCTGATCCGCAGCGCCCATGCCGATCCGGCGATGACCGCTATCCCGTTGACGACGGAAGAGGAGGGGATCGCCATTCTCGGCGGCGCCTGGCTCGGCGGCGCGCGCGGCGTCCTGCTGATGCAGTCGAGCGGCGTCGGCAATTGCGTCAACATGTTGTCGCTGGTGAAGACCTGCGGCTTTCCGTTCCTGACCCTCGTCACCATGCGCGGCGAATGGGGCGAGTTCAATCCATGGCAAGTGCCGATGGGTATGGCGACGGAGACGGTTCTGAAAACCATGGACCTGCATGTGACGCGGGTGAGCGCGCCGGATGACGTCAAGCCGACTGTCACGGCGGCGGCTTCGATGGCCTTCGAGGGTGGTGCGGCCTGCGCGGTGCTGTTGTCGCAGCGATTGATCGGGGCGAAGGATTTCGCGAAATGACGACATTGCTCGATCGCAGACAAGTCGTCGCGCGCTTGATGCGCGATCGCGGCGACACGCTGGCCGTCTCAGGGCTGGGTTCAGCGACCTATGATCTGGCGGCGGCTGGCGACGATCCGTGCAATTTCTACTTATGGGGCGCAATGGGCGGAGCGGCCGTGATGGGGCTCGGGCTTGCCCTGGCACAGCCAACACGTCCGGTCGTCGTACTGACCGGCGATGGCGAGGCGCTCATGGGCCTTGGTGGCTTTGCGACGATTGCCCTGCAGAAGCCGAAGAACCTTTCGGTCGTCATCCTCGATAACGGGCTTTATGGCGAGACCGGCGCGCAGGCGACGCATACGGCGGGCGGCGCCGATATCGCGAAGATCGCCGCCGCTTGCGGAATTTCCGAGACGCGCACGGTCACGAAGATGGATGAAGTCGATCTCACTTGCCGACCGCATCACGCGGATCGGCGAGGGGCCTCTGGTTGCGGTGGTCAAGATCGACACGGCCTCGCCGCCGCGCGTGTTGCCGTCGCGCGACGGGGCCTGGCTCAAGGGACGCTTCCGGCAAAGCTCTCGGATTGAGGTTTGAGCTAAGCCTCAACCTCCCCCTTGTGGGGAGGTCGAAATTTGCGCAAGCAAATTTCGGGTGGGGGCGATTTGAGAGTTCAGCGCGACCCCCACCTTAATCCCTCCCCACAAGGGGGAGGGAGATATCTGTACTGATGAGTTTCAATACCCCCGTGCGGCGATCGGCCATTCGTCGATGACGTCTTCGCCGCGCACCACGACATAGCGGCCATGGAGATTGACGGTCGGATCGCAATGCGGGGTCAATAGTTCGATGACCGAGCCAAGTTCCGGCATCGGCGCGCCGCCATCGCGTTCGACCGCACCATGCTCATCGCCCATGAAGCGATAGGTGGCACCCTGCGCGATGCCGCGCATCGGCACGGCCTTGCCGGAATCGGTGGCGAGCGCCTTGTAGCCGGCATTGACGATGACGCGGTCGGGCCGATTGGCGGTGACGACGGCCGCCGCCACGAAGAGCGATGGCGAATAAGGATTGCCGTCGCCGGTGACGGGCACCGCGCCATAACAGGAATTGAGAAAGACGAAGGAGCCGACCTGCAATTCGGTGAAGAGGCCGAGACGCGAATCGATCCAATGCGTGCCGGTGCCGCCACCGGATACGATGCCGGGCTTGAGGCCGATTTCCGTCAAGCCGGCGATCAGTGCTTTCAATCGCACGGCCTCTTGCTTGACGCGCGCCTCGCGCGGCTTCAAACGGCATGACCTGCTGGATATGACCCCAATAGGCCTGGACGCCGGCAAAGCGCAATGACGGCGAGCCGGCGACCTGGCGCGCCAATTCGATCGCATCGGGCACTTCGACACAGCCGGTGCGGCCGATGCCGACATCGAGCTCGACGATGACATCGAGCATGGCACCGGCCCGTGCCGCGATGTCGGCGAGTTCGGCGACATTGCGCGGGTTGTCGGCGACGACCATGATGTTGGCGCGGCGCAAGAGAAGCGCGCCGAGCCGCGCCTGCATGTCCGACAGTCGCAAGCGGCGATGTGACGAGCAGGCCCGGAATGCCGGCTGCGGCCAGGGCTTCGGCTTCGCCAATGGTGGCGCAACAGGCGCCAAGCGCTCCGGCGGCGACAAGGCGGCGGGCAATATCGGGCGATTTGTGCGACTTCGCATGCGGCCTGAGCGAAAGCCCGGCTTTCTTCGCCGTCGCCACCATGGTCGCGATATTGGCGTCGAGGACATCCAAATCGAGAATGAGTGCCGGGGTCTTGACCTGATCACGCCGCATCGATGCACCTCACATTCTGATCCTGCCAGGCGATCGCGACGCGCGCGCCGGGCGAAGGCAAAGTATTGCTTGTTCCTTCCGGCACATGGACGGCGATCTCGCTCTTGTCATCGAGTTCGACCATGAGCTTTGTATAGGCGCCAAGATAGACAAGATCGGTCATGGTTCCGGTAATGCGCGGCGCGTCACCAAGCTGCAGCGCCTCGGGACGGATCACCACATTGACCGGACCATCGCGGCCAGGCGAGGCTAGCATGCCGCCGCAGGCCAATGCCACGGTGCCGTTCTTACGCTGGCCTTTCAAGAGATTGGCATCGCCGATGAAGGTCGAAACGAAGCTCGTCGCCGGCTCGCGATAGATGGCGCGTGGCTCGCCCTGCTGCACGATGCGGCCAGCCTCCATGACGGCTATGCGACTGGCGAGACCTAGCGCTTCTTCCTGGTCATGGGTGACGAAAACAAACGTGCCGCCGAGCGAGCGATGGATACGGCGCAGTTCCGCCTGCATCTCCTTGCGCAGTTTAAGATCGAGCGCACCCAGGGGCTCATCGAGCAACAAGACCTGCGGCTGCATGATGAGGGCGCGGGCAAGCGCTACACGCTGCTGCTGGCCGCCCGACAATTCATGGACACCGCGGGTTCCGTAGTCATCGAGCCGGACGAGGCGCAGCATTTCGCTGACGCGGCGATCAATCTCGCTCCCGGCGATGCGGCTGAGCTTCAAGCCATAGGCGATGTTCTGGCGCACATTCATGTGCGGGAAAAGTCCATAGCCCTGGAAGACCATGTTGGTCGGGCGCTTCTCCGGGCCGTCACGCGTCACATCGCGGCCGGCAATCTCGATCGTGCCGGAAGACGGCGTCGCGAAGCCGCCCATCATGCGCAGGAGTGTGGTCTTGCCGCAGCCCGAAGGGCCAAGGATGGCCAGGAAATCGCCGGCCGCAATATCGAGATCGAGCGGATGGACGGCGATCGTTCCGCCATAGGCCTTGCTGACGCCGCGCAATTTCACAAGCATCGGATTTCCGCTCTCCATGGGCGCAGTATAGGCGCGTGGCACGCGGCGGGGGAAGCGGGGGCCGATCAGCGATCGGGACCATCGCGCAAATAGACGAACCAGTAGATGCCGCCGACCAGAAGCCCGCCGCCGACGATATTGCCGAGCGTCACCGGTATCAGACCAAGGAAGAAATCGAGCAAGAGAATTGGGCTCGCATCCGGCGGCAGCCAGGACTGCGCGTGGCCGCTCGCCTCGATCAGCATGCCGAAGGGCACCAGATACATATTGGCGACCGAGTGTTCAAAGCCCGCCGCCACGAAGGCGGAGACCGGGAAGATGACGGCGAGGACCTTGTCCGTCGTGCTATGCGCGCCAAGCGCCAGCCAGACGGCCAGGCAAACCAGGAGATTGCACAGGATTCCGCGGAAGAAGGCCTCGGCAAATCCGAGTGCCATCTTGTCGTGGGCGATGACAAGCGCGGTGCGCGCCACGGCGCCGTCGCCCAAGTTATACTGCCCGGCGAGAAAGACGAGCACCGCCATGCCGACCGCGCCGATGAAATTGCCGAGATAGACAATGCTCCAGGCGCGGACGAGGGCTCCCAGGCCGACTTTGCCGGAGGCGAGCGCCATGACCATAAGCGCATTGCCGGTGAAGAGTTCGGCACCGCCCAGGACGATGAGGATGAGGCCGAGGCTGAAAACCATGCCGGCGATGAGACGCGCAACGCCAAAAGGGATCACGCCATTGGCGCCGGCCAATGCGGTGGTTGCAAACATCGCACCCAGCGCAATGAAGGCGCCGCCGAGGACCGCCAGCATGAGAAGCTTGATCGCCGGAAGTTGCGTCTTCTGCGCGCCGATCAATTCGGCCTTGTGGGCAATATCGGCAGGCAATAAAGCGTCAATGGAATTTCCGGTTGTCTTGTCCGGCATTGCCGCCCCCTTGTTTCCCGCCGTTTCATAGCCGCCAGCCGTGCGTCAGACTCATGACAGGCCATGAGTCCCGGCCCCTTGGCAACAGTCTTGGGACAAAGCCATTATGGGCGTCCTCATACAGCAACCCGCCTACCCAAGAATGTCCCAGGATTACCAAAACGCCTTCCGGCTCGATGGATTGGTCGCCACCGTGACCGGCGGCGGCAGCGGCATCGGCAAATCGACATGCCTCGCCATGGCGCAGGCCGGCGCGACTGTCGCGGTGATCGACCGCGATGCCGCGGCTGCCGAAGCAGTCTCACGCGAGATTGCCGGGCTGGGCGGCGCGGCTTTCGCACAGCGTCGATGTCGAGCGATGAAGCCGCGGTCGAAAAGTTCTTCGCCGCGATTGTGGACGAGGCCGGGCGGATCGACATTCTCGTCAACAATGCCGGCATGGCGATCCGCAAGGCCTCCGTCGATCTGCCGCGCGATGAGTGGGAAAAGGTGATGGCGGTCAACATGACCGGCGTGTTCCTGTGCTCGCGCATCGCCGCCCGCCACATGATCGCCGCGGCAAGGGCGGGGCGATCGTCAATACCGCCTCGATCATGGGACTGTCGGGCGGCGGTCTTTATCCCAACATCTCCTACCAGACGAGCAAGGGCGCGGTCGTCAACATGACGCGGGCGCTGGCGGTCGAATGGGCCTCGCATGGGATCCGCGTCAATGCCGTCGCGCCAACCTATGTGACGACGCCGTTCATCGCGCCGCTCCTGGCACAGCCCGAACTGGTCGCCAGGATCAAGGCAATGACGCCCCTGGGGCGGCTGGCCGAGCCTGACGAAGTGGCGCTCGCCATCCTGTTTCTCGCAAGCCCGGCGGCAAGCATGATCACCGGTCACACGCTTGCCGTCGATGGCGGCTTTCTCGCGCAATAGCTATAATCGAAGATGCTTCAGGGAGAATGAGCATGCCGGATTTCGCGATCATCGACAGCCATGTGCATTTAGCCGACCCGAAACGCTTCGGCTATGCCTGGACGAAGAACGCGCCTTCGCTCAGTCGGCAAGTTCTCGTCGACGATCTGATGAAGGCGGCGGCCCGGTGAAGATCGACCGCTTCGTCTTCGTCGAAGTCGATGTCGACCTGCCGCAGCACCTCGACGAAGCGGCCTGGATCGACGGCATCGCGCAAAACGACAAGCGACTGGCCGGCATGGTGGCGGCATTGCCCCTCGAAAGAGGAAAGGCGATCAAGCCCGAACTTGATCGCCTTCGGCAGAACAAATCGCTGCGCGCCGTGCGTCGGCTGATCCAGACCCAGAGCGATCCCGATTTCTGCATCAAGCCCGACTTCATCGAAGGGTTGAAGCTGCTCAGCCCCCATGATCTCGCCTTCGATATCTGCATTTTCCATCATCATCTGCCGAATGTGATCAAGATGGTGAAGCAATGTCCCGAAGTGCGCTTCGTGCTCGACCATATCGGCAAGCCGGCGATCAAGGCGGGCATCGCCGATCCCTGGCGGCAGCATCTGAAAGAGCTTGCCGCATTTCCCAATGTCCATTGCAAGATCTCGGGCGTCACCACCGAAGCCGATCACAAGAATTGGACGCGCGAGCAGATCAAGCCCTATATCGCGCATGCCATCGATACTTTCGGCTTCGAGCGCGTGATGTATGGCGGCGACTGGCATGTGTTGGAACTTGCCGGCACATATCCGCGAATGGGTCGAGATCGTCGACTGGGTCGTCGAAGGCGCGTCGCAGGATGAGAAGCGCAAGCTCTTCCGCGACAACGCCATCCAGTTCTACAGACTCGAAAAGATCCAATGAACCTGCCGGTTCCGAACTGGCAAAGGCGCGGCTATAGCATTGCTGCGATGCGCGATCTGGCGCGCGCCGCGTTGCCGCGGCCGATATTCGACTTCGCCGACGGCGGAGCCGAGGACGAGCGGACACTCAGGCGCAACGAAGCGGCGTTCGGCGAAATCGAATTGCTGCCGATGCCGCTCAATGGTGCGGCGACGCGCGATCTCTCGGTGACAATGTTCGGCAAGCGGCTGAGCATGCCCTTGGTGATCGGGCCGACAGGGCTTGCCGGTCTCTTCTGGCCAAGCGGCGAACTGGCAAGCGCACGCGCGGCGCAGGCGCGCGGGCATCGCGACCTGTCTGAGCCACGGTTCGGTTTGCACCCTCGAGGATCTGGCGCAGAGCGGCGTCGCGCCGCGCTGGATGCAGGTTTTCATCTACAAGGATCGCGGCTTCACGCGCGAACTGACCGAGCGGGCGCAGAAATCGAACTACGACGCATTGGTCCTCACCATCGACAACCAATTGCTCGGCAATCGCGAGCGCGACATCCGCAACGGCTTCGGCATTCCGCCACGCTTCAGTCCCTTGCAACTTGCCGCGATGGCCATGAAGGCGCCATGGCTTTTGCGCATGCGCACCGAGTTCCCGCGCATCACGTTCGGCAATTACGCGCGACCCGGCGAGCCCGCCGATCTGAAAGCGCTGGCCGGGCGCATGGCCTCGCTGCTCGATCCCGCCATGTCGTGGGATGATGTCGACATCTTGCGCAAGCAATGGAAGGGGCCGCTCGTCCTCAAAGGCGTGCTCGCCCCAGCGAAGCCAAGCGCGCGATCGATCATGGCGTCGATGGCGTCATCGTCTCCAATCATGGCGGGCGCCAGCTCGATGGCGCGGCCTCGGGCCTTGGCGCGCTGCCGGGCGTCGTCGAGGCCGTCGACGGGCGCATTCCGGTGCTCGTCGATGGCGGCATCAGGCGCGGCGCCGATATCCTCAAGAGCATCGCACTCGGCGCCACTGCCTGCCTCGTGGCGCGCCCGCATCTGTGGGGGCTTGCGGTCGCGGGCGAAGCCGGCGTCCGGCATGTGATCGAAATCTATCGCCGCGAACTCGACCGCGCGATGGGACTGTGCGGGGCATCCTCGATCCCGGCAATCGGCAAACATTTGATACTTTCGCAACAAGGACGCCCAACGTGATCAAGGATCCGCCGCTACTCACCATCAGGCCGGAATTTCCTAGGCCCACGCCTGCACAGCTCACGGCGCTGGGCAGCATTCCGACCGGCTATGCGGTCGATGCGATGGAGGGGCGCGGCGCGCTCGATCATCGCATCAAGCCGCTCAGCTCGCAGAAGAAGCCGATGATCGGCGTTGCCGTGACCTGCCACTGCGGGCCGGCCGACAATCTCTCGCTGTTCGCGGCACTCGCCTCGGCGCGCCCCGGCGACATCCTCGTCGCAGCGACCGATGCCTTCACGGCGACGGCAATCGTCGGCGATCTTTTCATGGGCATGGCGCGCAATCGCGGCGTCGCCGGTCTGGTCACCGACGGCATGGTGCGCGATCTCGTCGGTATCCTCGGCGTCGGGGTGCCGGTCTATTGTGCCGGCCTGACGCCCAACTCGCCGGTGCGCAATGGGCCAGGTACGGTCGGATTGCCGGTGGTGGTGGGCGGCGTCGCTATCGATTCGGGCGACGTGCTGGTCGGCGATGATGATGGTGTCGTCGTCATCCCGCGCGTGCAGCTCGATCAGGTCATCGCCAAGCTTGCCGATGTGCGGGCTGCTGAAGCCGCGCTCGAGGCCAAGGTCAAGGCTGGTCTCGAAATTCCCGATTTCATCGAAGAGATACTTTCATCCGACCGCATCGCGCGGGTCGAGTGAATGCCGCCGATCGAGAAGCAAGGCGCGGCTGAGATCGATACCCTGGTGCGCAAGCGCTGGCGCGCCCAGGCCGAGTATGTGAACACGCATTCGGATTTCTATCGCGCGCAAGAGTTCGAAGGCGATCTCGACGAACTTGCCGATCTCGAATTCACCGACAAGGACATGCTGCGCGAGGACCAGCGGCTCAATCCGCCGTTTGGGAGTTATCTTGCCTCCACGCCGGAAAAAATCTCACGCGTACACCGCACGTCCGGCTCGACGGGAACCGCGATGAACATCGCATTGTCGCAATCCGACGCGCTGATCTGGGCGGATGTCGGGGCGCGCGCGATGAAATTATGCGGGCTCGGCCCCGGCCACCGCGTCGTGCATTGCCTCAACTATCAAATGTGGATGGGCGGCTATACCGATCACGCGGTGCTCGAAGCGACCGGCGCCACCGTCATCCCCTTCGGCGTCGGCGGCAGCGAGCGTCTGATCCCGACCATCCGCGAACTCGGCATTACCGCGATTCACTGCACGCCGTCCTATCCTGCCGTGCTCGAGCGCGTCATCGCCGAGCATTTTCCGGGCCTCAAGCCGCGCGATCTCGGCCTCAAGCTCGGGCTCTTCGGCGGCGAAGCGGGGCTCGACCAGCCGGCTTTCCGCAAAAGGCTCGAAGACACCTGGGGCTTTGAAGTGCGCAACGCCAATTACGGCGTCTCCGACGTCCTCACCATCATTGCCGGCCAAAGCGCCCATACGCAGGATCTGCATTTCATCGCGAGCGATGTGCTCTATCCCGAACTGATCGAATCCAGAGACCGGCCGGCGCAAGCCGTTCAAGGCGGGTGAGACCGGCGAACTCGTGCTCACGCATCTGATGCGCGAATGCCAACCGCTGGTGCGCTTCCGCACCGGAGACATCGTCACCATCACCGAAACCGGACCGACCCATGACGGCATCACCGCGCCGCGCTTCCGGGTCGTCGGTCGCGCCGACGACATGGTCGTGGTGCGCGGCCTCAACATGTTTCCGGCGATGGTGCAGGGCGTCGTCAATCAGTTTCCGGCATTTGTCGGGCGAGTATCGCATCCTGCTCGACACGCCGCCGCCCTATGACGCGTTGCCGCTACAGGTCGAACTCGCGCGCGGTCGGAGCGGAAAGCGGCCTGGCCGAATGCCGTCGAGACAGCGATCAAGAAACAGCTCGGCGGCAGTGCGAAAGTGAGCGTGCTGCCACCCAACAGCATTCAGCGAAGCGAAGGCAAGAGCCGGCGCGTCATTCGAACCTATTGAGGCCATCCATGTATGAGACCGTGCTGAGCACTCTGGACGCAAAAGGCGTGCGCACCATCACGCTCAATCGCCCGAAGCAGCTCAATGCCATGAACCGGCAATTGTTGCGCGATTTGGCTGCGGCTTTCGTCGCAGCGAATGAAGACGAGGCGACAAAGGTCATCATCTTCACCGGCGCAGGCCGCGCCTTCTGCGCCGGCGATGA
The DNA here is from genome assembly GCA_963805405.1 of uncultured Alphaproteobacteria bacterium. Taxonomy (GTDB): domain Bacteria; phylum Pseudomonadota; class Alphaproteobacteria; order Rhizobiales; family Aestuariivirgaceae; genus JAEUMG01. The sequence continues at coordinate 344,781 of CAWDUC010000011.1, forward strand.
TCTCGACGAGCATGTGCATCCCGAAAACGAAGCGGCGGCGCGCAATCATGTCGCGCACCATCCAGCTCGTCACCGAAGCCATTCTCTTCGGCGACAAGCCGGTGATCGGCGCGATCAATGGCTGGGCGGTGGGCGGCGGCTTCGAATGGGCGATCAATTGCGATTTCCCCATCTGGGCGGAAAGTGCGCGCGCCTTCTTTCCCGGAGCTCAAATGGGGGATGTTCGTCACCGGCGGCGTCAGCTCGCTGTTGCCGGCGCTTGGCGGGCTTGCAAAATGCGCGCGAGATGATGTTCCTCGGCGAGCGCTATGATGCAAAGACTCTACTTGAAAAAGGCGTCGCCTGGCGCGTCGTGCCTGATGCGGAATCTGATGGCGGAGGCGCAGACTGATCGCGGAGAAGCTGCTCGCGCAATCGCAGCGTTCGGTGCGCGCCATGAAACGCGCGCTCAATGAAGTGGCGCATGGTCGATCTGCGTCGCGCCATCGACATCGAAACCGACATCACGGTGGCGAGTTTCCTCGACCCCGACACGACGGCGCGGATCGCCCAATTCTCAAAGCGCTGAACGCCTGACGATAAATACCGTCTCGACGATGCCGAAGCCCTTGAGCTCGACCGCGAGCGGTGGCTCGTAGCTCGCCTCGGCGCCCAGTGCCTTGCAGGTGGCAAGGCTCACATGGATGCGGCCCGGGACTGCCCATGGCTTTCGAGGCGGGAGGCGAGATTTCACGGTATCGCCCCACACATCATAGGAAATCTTGGCGCGACCAATGACGCCCGCCGTCACCGGGCCGGTGGCGATGCCGATCCGCATGGCGAGTGCCAGGTCATGCCGGCTTGCCAACCTCGCGCAAAATGTCGAGCATGGCTTCGCCGAGCTTGAAGGCGCGCAAGTGCGTGGTCGGCGCATGGCAGGGGAACGCCTGCCACCGCCATATAGGCATCGCCAATGGTCTTGATCTTCTCGAGCCCAGCTCGAGCGCAGCACGGTCGATCTGCGTGAAAAGATCGTCGAGGAGTGCGACAGTGCGTGCCGGCCCAAGCCATGCGCAAGCTGCGTGAAGCCCTTGAGATCGGCAAAGAGGACGCTTGCCTCATCGAAATTCTCAGCGATCGTGATCGCCAGGATCGTCGCGCAAGCGATCGACGATGATGCCCGGCATCATGTTGCGCAATAATGATTCGGTCTGCGGCTTCGGCGATGCGCGCCAGGCGAAAAGCATAGAAGACGATCAGGAAGACGATCGCCATGACCGAGAAGGCGGAATTGGCATAAAGCTGATCGAGAAACCCGGTTTCCTCGACCTTGATCGCTGCACTGAGGCGGAAAGAAGATACCAAGCAACAAGATGGCAGGCGAGTGCGAGGAGCGTGATGGCGATGGCAAGCCACAAGCGAGCGAGACCAAGGATTGCGAGCGCGCCGGCGGCAGCCCCGATATAATTGAGCTGGATGCCCGAATCGCGGCCCAGGAAAGCGATGAAGTAAAAGATGCTCGAAAAGATGACCGCACAGAGCCAGAAAGCAGCAGCGGATGGCCCGAAGCGGTGGAAAAAGGGCGTGGCGGCCGTGCAGATGGCCGAGACGACATTGCCGAGCACGACAGGCAGCAGATTGACCGGATCATGCGATCGCGTAGATCAGCGCATAGACGAGCGAGGAAAAGGAGGCGAGGTAGCCCGTTGCATTGGCAACGATGAGGCCCCGCCGGTCGGCACGGCCGTAGCCGGCGGTGCCGATCCGCAATATGCGGCCCAGCAGATCTTGAAGTCTGGATTTTTCCGCCGCGGCTAACATGTGCATCAGGACATCATAAAATCTGCAGCGATGCTGAAATCGCGAACGAGCCTGCCGTTCGGAAGATCGTTGCCCTCCAACTTGGCGGCGATCTGATCCGGGGAGAGGCCGTAGTCCACCCAGCGTTCGCGCAGGCGCGCACGCAGGATTTCCTCGGGAACCGCGATCATCACTTTCACGTCGAAGAAGCGTGCAGCCCGGACCAGGGCGTGCGATCGAGCAGAAGGTAGTTGCCCTCGACGATCAGCGTGCGAACGCTGCGCGGGATGAGCCGAGCGCCGGCCCGGGCAATTTCAAGATCGCGATCGAAGACCGGCACCGCTACCTCATCCTCCTCGTTACGCTTCAAGCCGAGCCAGCATGTGATGGAGCCCAGCAACGTCGAATGTATCGGGCGCGCCTTTGCGTGCGCGAAGCCGCACGAGCTCCGAGAACCCGGTCGTCGAAATGATAGCCGTCCATCGGCAATACCGCCGCGCTGCCAGCTTCGCGTTGACTAAGCCCTGCGCAAAGCCATTCGGCGAGCGTCGATTTGCCCGATCCCGGCGGTCCGGCAACGGCTATCACCACGCGCTCGCGCGAGGCGTGGGCACTGATCGCTTCGGCGAGTTCGGCGGGGGTTACGGCGGTGGTCATTCCGCCAGCTTGTAGCATTTCCTCGCAGCCATCCTAAGGGCGTCATCAATCCGTCATTGGGAGCCCGGTAGCTGCATTCACGCCAGCGCCACGGAGTTCCGCCAGATCATGCTTGCCCCGGCTCCCGTCTATCTCTTCGACCCCATGGACAAGCCCGACCTGCCGCTTGCCGATGTGCCGCTCATCATCGCCACCGACGAAACGGTCAGGGACTATGGATGCCTGGTTGACGATCCGGCGCGCTTCGAAATCGAGATCGTCACCTGGCCGGCCTCGGGCTGGCGTCCCGTCGATGCGGGGACGGGCAATGAAGCGGGCTTCGTCGAAGGTATCTTCAGCGGCGAATGGCGCGGCCATGTTCTTTATGGGTCGAACGAAGCGGTGGGCGGCCATTATGTGCTCGGCTGGTCGGATAAACTGCGACAAGCGCCAAGCGAGCCGCGCGAGGCCGTGAATCTGTGGCACATGAACTACCATCCCGATGGCGGGCAGCTCTTCTACCCATTGGACAATCTGCCCTTCGTCGTGCCGGTCGCGCTGCCGGGCGATGATCTGACGCCTGACAAAGTCATCGCGCTGTGGTGCGACGGAACGCGCGGCCTCTACATCCATCCCAATATCTGGCACGAGGGTATTTTCCCGGTTCATGATCGGCAGCGGTTCCTCGATCGCCAGGGCCGGGTGCATGCGCGGGTGAGCTGCGACATAGCGCAGGAATTCGGCGTCTATCTTTCAGTGCCCTTGCGCGCTCCGTAGACCGGACGCGCAATCGATCGCGATCAGGCAGCGTCGCGGTGTTGACCGTGAGGCTTGCCATAGAGCGCGAGAAGAAGAGGATTGACCGGAGCAAGGCTATTTCCGATTACGGCCGCGTGCGCCATGAAGCAGATTCGGTCCTGAAGGCCGAATTAGACCAGCGTTACCTTCCGACGCGCTGCATGTTGCTGCAATCATCGATATAGCTGGGCACGTGCATACTGCGCGTAACTGGACGCCATGCACAACGGGCATAACGATGCCCGTCCGGCTGGACATTGCCAAGGCTTCGCGCTTCTAGGAGGATGGTCGCCGCTCCGGCCCGAACCGGAGCGCAGGTCCCCACCCTTCGAGATAATGCGAGGACAGCAATGGCACTGAGAAACCGTCTAGGCGGCCACACCAACACGTATCACACCTACAGCCTCGAAGAGGCGCTCGAGGGGATTGCGGCGGCGGGATACAAATATGTCGAGCTCACCGCGGTGCGCGGCTGGACCGAGCATGTGCCCCTCGAAGCCGATGCCAAGACGCTTGGCGGCATTCAGCGGATGATGAACAAGCTCGGCCTCGTGGCGATCTCGCTTTCGGGCCATTCCGACCTCACCACCAAGGACGGTCTGAAAGACGGCCTCAAGGCGCTCGATCTGTGCGAGCGCATGGGCATCGACATCATGAATACGGCGATCGGCGGCCATTCCAGCCAGGACGAAAACGAAGAAGCCTTTATGGGCAATATTCATGAGCTTGCCGATGCAGCTGCCAAGCGCGACATCAGGCTCGGCATCGAAATCCATGGCGAGATCACCAAATCGGGCGCCGCGGCGATCCCGGTCTTGAAGCGGATCGGGCGCCCCAATGTGCTGATCAATTACGACACGGCGAATGTCGAATTCTATGCTGGGGTGAAAGCAGTGGACGACTTGCCCATCGCGCTGCCAAAGCTCGTCCACATCCATCTCAAGGACATGCGCGGGCAAGGCCGCGTGTGGGATTTTCCGGCGATCGGCGAAGGCCATGTCGATTTCAAGCGCGTGCTCGACATCATGGCGAAGGGCGGTTTTACCGGGCCGATGAGCGTCGAGATCGAGTTCACGGGCGATCCCTGGCCACCGCTAGCCGAGGTCAACCGGGCGATGAAGGCCTCGCACGACAAGCTCGCTTCTCTCGGCCTCTCATAGAGCCTCTGCCCATGAAAATCGGAATTCTGGGCTCGGGCTTCATGGGGGGCACCCATGCCCGCGCCTATGCCAAAATCCCAGGTATCAAAGTCGCGGCCGTGTCGTCGCGCAATTGGACAAGGCGGAGAAGCTCGCCAAGGAAGTCGGCGCCCGTGCCACCACCGACGATCGCTCGATCATCGAGGATCCTTCGATCGACATCGTCAGCAATACATTACCCACGCATCTCCATCCCGAGACGACGATCGCAGCGCTGAAAGCGGGCAAGCATGTCCTCCTCGAAAAGCCCTTCGCGCTGACGGCCAAAGACTGCGACGGAATGATTGCTGCGGCGAAGGAGGCGGGCCGCGTGCTCATGGTGGCGCATGTACTGCGCTTCTGGCCGGAATATGTCGCGCTCGTTGAGTTCGTCGAAAGCGGCAAGCTCGGCAAACCGATTTCGGGCGTGGCGACGCGATTGTCGCAATTGCCGGGCTGGGCCGACTGGTTTCTCGATCCGGCATTCAGCGGCGGCGCGGTCCTCGATCTGTGCGTGCATGATTTCGATACGACCAACTGGCTGTTCGGCAGGCCCAAGAGTGTCTACGCGCGCGGGCGCGAAATGCGGCCAGGTCTATGGAACGACGTCCACGCGCTCGTCGACTACGGCGGCGTCGACGCCATCGTCGAGGGCAGCGAGTTCATGCCGCAAGGCTATCCGTTCACGGCATCACTCAAAGTACTTTGCGAGGCCGGCGTCGTCGAATTCATGTTCCGCGCCGGCGGCGTCAGTGTCGAAATGGGCGGCGGTACGTCGCTCATCGTCCATGAATCGGGCAAGGCCTATCCGCTCAAATCCATGCCGGGCGATGGCTATGACAATCAGGCGGCGTACATGATTGAATGCGTGAAAAAAGGTGCGAGGCCGAAGCTTGGCACGCCCGAGCAAGCGCGCCTGGCGGTGGCGACCGCCAATGCGGCGCGGCGGTCGCTAGAGACGGGCACAGTGGTGACACTATGAGCAAACAGGCTGCGCTGGCGATCGTCGCCCATCCCGACGATGTCGAGTTCACCATGGCGGGGACGCTCCTCCTCCTCAAGGACAAGGGCTTCGACATACATTTCTGGAATCTCGCCAATGGCAGCTATGGGTCGATGGTGCATCCGTTGGCCGATATCATTCGCATCCGGGCCGAGGAAGGGGCCGCCGGAGCGAAGCTTGCAGGCGCCACCTATCATCCGGCGATAACCGACGATCTCGCCATTCTCTACCGCCCGGAATTCATCGCCAAGATCACCGCCGTCGTGCGCGCGGTGAAGCCGTCTATCATTTTCACCCATTCGCCGCAGGACTACATGGAAGACCACATGAATGCTGCGCGTCTCACCGTCACCGGCACCTTCATCCGCGCCGCACCAAATTATGTGAGCGACCCGCCGGTGCCCGCCTGGGCCGGCGATACGGTTGTCTATCACGCGGTGCCGCATGGTTTGAAAGGGCCGTTGCGCGAGACCGTCCATTCCGAAATCTATGTCGACATCGCCACGACGCTCGCCCGCAAGGGCGCTGCGCTCGCCGCGCACAAAAGCCAGCAGGAATGGCTCGAGGCGACGCAGGGCATGGGCTCGATGGTTGGCGAGATGGAAGAGTTCAGCGCCGGCGTCGGCGCTCTGTCGGGACGCTTTGCCCATGCCGAGGGCTTCCGGCGCCATCTCCATTTCGGTTTCGCCAACGAGGCGTTCGATCCCTTGAGCGATGCGCTTGGCGACAAGGCGTGGCGCGATCCCGACTATGGCAAAACGGCACCACTGCTGCGAGGGTCGAGATGAAAGAAGCGGGCTACGTGCTTCGATCTTCAATGTGTGGTGCTTACGAGTACATGCATCATGGATGCTGCCCCTCGGCAGCGTAAGTTTCCAGTGCTGTTCGTAAGTCAATACCAGGTCGAGCTAATCGGAATCGAACTCGTCTCCAAACAGATGCGAACCGGTCTCTGTGTATGTGAGAACCCGTCTCTGAAACGGACGAGGACTGGATCGTGGAAACAGAATTTTTGCGACGGCGACTTTCGGCAATTCCAGAGGTAATTGCGCGCAACAGAGACTCACAGAGACTGGGTTTGCCCGCAACGTGGGCTGTAACTCGCGGATATGTCGGGATGTTTCGACTACCTATCGAAACACCAGCAGTATCAAGGAGTAGGTGGTGGAGCCAGGCGGAATCGAACCGCCGACCTCTTGAATGCCATTCAAGCGCTCTCCCAACTGAGCTATGACCCCATTTTGACGGGCCTTGCGGCCCCGTCGGGCGGCGCGGAACCTAGGTCCGCGCCGGTCAACAATCAAGCAAAACTTCGAAGGCCCGGAAAGCCGGACCCATCGGCTCAGACCTCTTCTTCATCTTCCTTGCCGCCAGGCGTCGTGCTGTCGAGGAGACCCGCAACGTCGCCGCCATCTTCTTCCTCTTCCTCGAGAAAGGCGTCGTTTTCGTCGCCCTCGGCGTCCTCGGCTTCCTCGCCAAGATCGACATCCTCGATCGCCGCGGTCTCATCTTCCTGGCCGGGCTCCTCGACCTCCTCGAGGCTGACCAGTTCGACTTCTCCCGTATTTTCCTCGGCTTCCTTTACCACTTCGCGCGGCTTGGGCGGCGGCGGCGGCATATCGCTCTTGGAGGGAAGCAAGGTAGCGGCAATGAACGTGACCCCGCATTTGGGGCAGACGATCGGATTCTTCAACAAATCGTAGAACCTGGCGGCGCAGGACGGGCACGTGCGCTTGGTTCCGAGTTCAGGTTTGACCACGGTTAATCCTTTGGACCGGTTTAATGTTCGGATTTGCGGGCTCCCATGCCACGCTCGGAAGAGCTTGTCAAAACCAAAGGTGACAGGAAGATTGCGGCCGTGTTAGGAGGCGCCGCAATCCCAGACTCACAGAAAGTCACCCCCTTGTCCGGCGACCTCCAGCCCCTGATTTCGCGCAAGACCCAAGGCCTCAAGGGGCGCATCCGGGTCCCCGGCGACAAGTCGATGTCGCACCGCGCCTTGATGCTGGGCGCCATCTCGATAGGCGAGACACGCATCCGCGGGTTGCTGGAATCGGACGACGTATTGGCAACCGCACGGGCCATGGACGCCCTCGGCGCCAAGGTGACGACCGGTGCCGACGGCGCCTGGCATGTGCGCGGCGTGGGCATCGCGGGATTGAGCAGCCCACAAGCCCCGCTCGATTTCGGCAATGCCGGAACCGGCGTGAGGCTCTGCCTCGGGCTCATGGCCTCGACGCCACTGACTGCGCGTTGCATCGGCGATGCCTCGTTGTCGCGCCGGCCGATGGGTCGGGTCGTGGAACCCTTGGAACAGATTGGGGCACGTTTCGAGGCTTCCGAGGGCAATCGCCTGCCGCTCACCCTCCATGGCGCCAAGAATGCGGTGCCCATCACCTACACGCTTCCCGTTCCTTCCGCCCAGGTCAAGTCGGCGGTGCTGCTCGCCGGCCTCAATACGCCCGGACGCACCACCGTCATCGAGCCGATCCCAACCCGCGACCACACAGAGCGCATGCTCAAGGCTTTCGGCGCGAAGATTTCGAGCGAAGACCGGCCCGATGGCCGCCACATTTCGCTCGAGGGCCAGCACGAGCTCACCGGGCAGGACATAACGATCCCGGGCGATCCTTCTTCGGCGGCCTTTCCATTGGTCGCAGCACTGATCACGCCCGGATCGGCGCTCACCATCGAAAATGTGATGCTCAATCCGACGCGGCTCGGCCTCATCGAGACGCTGCTCGAAATGGGTGCGCAGATCGAAATCCATGACAAGCGGGTTTCGGGCGGCGAGGAGGTTGGCGACCTGGCGGTCAAGACCTCGCTTCTCAAGGCGGTTCGCGTTCCGGCTGCCCGCGCACCCTCTATGATCGATGAATTCCCTGTCCTTGCCGTTGCAGCGGCCTTTGCCGAAGGCTCGACGCGCATGGAGGGATTGGCCGAATTGCGCGTCAAGGAAAGCGACCGCTTGGCGGCCATCCAGGCCGGGCTTACCGCCAATGGCGTATTGTCGCAGGCAGGCCCCGATTGGCTCGAGGTCATGGGCGGCGGCGCGCCCGGTGGCGGCAAAGTGACGACGCATCTCGATCACCGCATCGCCATGGCGTTTCTCGTGATGGGCCTCGGCTCCCGCATCTACACGACCGTCGATGACGGACGGATGATCGCCACGAGCTTTCCTGATTTCACAGGCCTCATGAACGGACTCGGCGCCCGCATCGCTCCTGCCGAGGGCAAATGATCATTGCCGTCGACGGACCGGCGGCAGCGGGCAAAGGCACATTGGCGCGGGCCCTGGCGGCACATTTCGGCTTTCATTTTCTCGATACTGGTTCCCTCTACCGCATGGTGGCGCTGGCGGTGCTGAGCCGCGGGCAAAACCCGCTCGATGAGACCGCTGCGACCGCGGCCGCGGAGACCCTCGATCCGATGCCATGGAACGCCGAGGCGTTGCGTGGATGAACACGTCGGACAGGCGGCATCGATCGTTGCCGCGATCCCAGGCGTGCGCGCCGCGCTCCTCGATCTGCAACGGACTTTTGCAGCGCAGCAACCAGGCGCGGTGCTGGATGGCCGCGATATCGGGACGATCGTCTGCCCGCATGCGGAAGCAAAGATATTCGTGACCGCCTCGCCCGAAGAACGCGCGCGGCGGCGCACGCAGGAACTCGCCGAGCGCGGCGAGATCATCGACTATGACGCGGTTCTGGCCGACATACACCAGCGCGACGCGCGCGACAGGGGCCGCAGCTTCGCGCCGCTGGTGCCAGCCGGCGATGCCTATGTTCTCGATACAACCAAGCTTGACATCAATGCCGCGATTGCTGCAGCGATCCGCCATGTCGAGTGCCGTGTCGCAAAACTTTCAGCTTGACCCGTCATTGGTCGGGCTAGGCAGGCGCCGATGCGTCGGCTAGTGTTCCGGTCGCTTTTGGGGAAGCTTGGCTCATCGGGCCAGTGAGGACGGTAGAGTTGTCGGCCACGAATTCATTGACCGATCTGCTGCGGATCGAAGATCTGGGCGTTT
>CAWDUC010000012.1:0-35491 GCA_963805405.1 uncultured Alphaproteobacteria bacterium
GGAGTTGCTCGCATTGCCGAGGAGTTGCAGATCGAGAATGCAAGCTCCCTGCGGCGCCAGGAGCTGATGTTCGCTATTCTCAAGAGCCTTGCGGCTCGCGAGGTCGAGATCATCGGTGAAGGGGTTGTCGAGGTTCTGCTCGACGGATTCGGCTTCCTGCGTTCGCCGGATGCGAATTATCTCGCGGGTCCCGACGACATCTATGTGAGCCCCAGCCAGATTCGGCGTTTCAACCTCGAACCGGTGACACGGTCGAAGGACAGATTCGCAGTCCGAAGGATGGCGAGCGCTATTTCGCCCTGCGTCAAGGTCAATACGATCAATTTCGAAGATCCCGAGAAGACCCGGCACAAGATCCATTTCGACAATCTGACGCCGCTCTATCCCGATGAGCGGTTCGAAATGGAGATCCAGGATCCGACGAAGAAGGATCTTTCGGCTCGCGTCATCGATATCGTGGCGCCGCTCGGCAAGGGCCAGCGCGGCTTGATCGTCGCGCCGCCGCGTACCGGCAAGACCGTGTTGCTGCAGAACATCGCGCATTCGATCACCAGCAATCATCCCGAATGCTATCTGATCGTGCTGCTGATCGACGAGCGGCCGGAAGAAGTCACCGATATGCAGCGCTCGGTGAAAGGCGAGGTCATCAGTTCGACTTTCGACGAGCCGGCGACGCGCCACGTTCAGGTGGCCGAAATGGTGATTGAGAAGGCTAAGCGGCTGGTCGAGCATGGTCGCGACGTGGTCATCCTGCTCGATTCGATCACCCGTCTGGGCCGCGCCTACAATACGGTTGTTCCGTCATCGGGCAAGGTGCTGACCGGTGGTGTCGATGCCAATGCGCTGCAGCGGCCGAAGCGATTTTTCGGTGCGGCGCGCAATATCGAAGAAGGCGGGTCGCTGACGATCATCGCGACGGCGCTGATCGATACCGGCAGCCGCATGGATGAAGTCATCTTCGAAGAGTTCAAGGGTACGGGCAATTCGGAAATCATCCTTGATCGAAAGGTCGCCGACAAGCGTGTCTTCCCGTCGCTCGATATTTTGCGCTCGGGCACGCGCAAGGAAGAGCTGCTGGTGCAAGCCGGATCTTCTCAAGAAGACCTATGTGCTGCGGCGCATCCTCAATCCGATGGGAACCGTTGATGCGATCGAGTTCCTCTTGGACAAGCTGCGGCAGACGAAGATCGAACAGCGACTTCTACGATTCGATGAACGCCTAAGCTGCGGGATGAACGCCGCGGTGGAGTTGCAGCAGCTCGGCTGCGGCAAGTAGTTCCTCAGCATTGTGAGCAGGTGCTGCGCAGACATTGCCGCGGCAGAGATATGTTAAGTGTCGGCTCGCTACCGACTTGCTATGAGCAGGATGAGAAATAGGTAGGTTTCGTGTTTCGCTGATCGTCTGGGTGATTGGATCAGGGCCGAGCATGTTCGTGGCCGCGCGCTCCAGCGCGTTGTGTTCAGCCGTGCCGGCGAGTACCAACTGGATCGGATCGAGCAGATCGAGCAAGCCTGCCATGAAGCTCGCATAGCCGAACGGATTGTTCCTTGCTTCGGCGGCGAAGGTGCGGTGAATGCGTTCTGCCCTCGTCGCGTAGTCGGTCTTGCCGGTCAGATGGGCGAGACGTGCAAGATTGCCGATCATCACACCATTGGCATTAGGGGTGGCGTCGTCATGGGCGGAGAATGGCCGGACGAGGAGTTCGCTGCGCCTGGTCTGACGCGAAATAGAAGCCGCCGCGCTCTTCGCTCCAATGATGCCTGACGAGAGCCGCCTCGAGCTGTTCGCCCAGTCGAGATAAGAGCGCTCATCGGTGGCGGCGTATAGGGCGAGTGCTGCGGCTATGAGGTTTGCATAGCCGTCGGCCGTTGCGTGGTGTTTGGCCCTACCGTCTCGCCAGGAATGATGCAGGAACTCTCCCGTCCAGAGGAGTTCGATAATGCGTCGAAAGGCGCGTTGGGCAGCTGTTAGCCAGTCGGATTGGTCGAAGACACGTGAGGCATCGGCAAGAGCCGAGATGGCAAGCCCATTCCAATCTGCCAGGACTTTGTCGTCGAAGCCGGGCGGGACCCTGGCTGCACGGTGTTTTAGGAGTATGGCGCGGCACGCGGCGAGGCGGGTTTCATCTTCCTGGTCGAGAAGCTTGGGTCCACCGGTTCGATTGAGAATGATATTGCCTTCCCAGTTGCCGGCCGGCGTTGCGTTGTAGGTCCGGGCAAAAAGCGCGGAAGTCGGCTTCGGGAAGGAGCGACTTAAGTTCTTCGTAGGACCAGACATAGTACCGGCCTTCTTCGCCTTCGGAATCGGCGTCATAGCTTGCGGCGAAGGCTCCATCGGCCGTGACCATGTCGCGTAGGAGGAACTCGACCGTTTCGGCGGCGCGCACCGCGTAAAGGGGTTCGCGGGTGCTGATAAAGGCGCGCGCCAGCAGGCTCAGGTACTGGGCGTTGTCGTAGAGCATCTTTTCGAAATGCGGTACGAGCCAAGTGCCGTCTACGGAATACCGCGCAATTCCACCGCCCAGATGATCATAAATGCCGCCTTGCGAGATTTCCGTCAGGGTCTTGGTGACTGCCTCGAGCAGTCGCGGTTCGCCATTGCGTCGATACTGCGCGTGGAGGAAAGCGAAGACGGGACCTTGTGGAAATTTCGGTGCGCCGCGGAAACCGCCATGCGCGAAATCGACGGCGCCCAAATAGGCCGTTGCCGCCTGTCCGAGAAAGGCCGGATCGAGTTCGTCGGTGACATCTTGCTGTCGCGGCTGGGTCAGTGCGGTGCGCAGGGCGTCGGCATTGGTCGTCACCTTGACGCGCTCATCGCGCCACAAGCGGGCTATCTCGGTCAGGACATGACGAAAGCCCGGCCGACCGTAGCGGCTCTCCGGTGGGAAGTAGGTTCCGCCCCAGAAGGGCTCGCCTTCTGGCGTGAGGAACATGGTCAGCGGCCAGCCGCCCTGTTCGCCGAGGCTATGGAGTGCCTCCATATAGATGCGGTCGACGTCGGGGCGCTCTTCGCGGTCAACCTTGATATTGATGAAGTTGGCGTTCATGAGAGCGGCGGTTTGAGGATCCTCGAAACTCTCATGCGCCATGACATGGCACCAATGGCAGGCGGCGTAACCAACCGACAGCAGGATCGGGCGTTCGGTGTCGCGTGCCTTGGCGAGGGCCGCTTCCCCCCATGGCATCCAGTGAACCGGATTGTCGCGGTGCTGCAGGAGATAGGGGCTTGTTTCGGCACTGAGCTGGTTCATGGGTTGAGTTTATGCCGCAAGCTCACCGGCGCCAAGAAAATGGTCGATTCGTTACCGAAATGAGCGCCGATGATACTATTTTTGCCTTGAGTTCGGGTGCCGGTATGGCCGGTATCGCGGTGCTGCGGATAAGCGGTGCGAAGGCGGGATCGGTCTTGAGGTCTCTCGCCGGTGTTATCCCGGTGGCCCGGAATGCCATGACCGTGAAGCTCTGCGATCCGGCGAGTGGCGATCTCGTCGACCAGGCCATTATCTTGTGGATGCCGAGCCCCAGGAGCTTCACCGGAGAGGATGTGGCTGAATTGCATGTTCATGGCAGTCGGGCGGTCATAGCTGAACTGCTGACGATCCTGGGTGGTATGGCCGGGTTGCGTGTGGCGGAAGCGGGGGAGTTCAGCCGGCGGGCTTTCCGGAATGGCAGGATGGACCTCGTCGAGGCGGAAGGTCTTGGTGATTTGATCCAGTCGCGGACCGCGGCCCAGAAGCGGCAGGCTCTCCAACATATGACCGGCACGGCGAGCAGGGATTATGAACGCTGGCGCTCGCTACTTATTGCATGTCTGGGACGGGTGGAGGCCTCGGTCGATTTCGTTGAGGAAGAGGATATTGCGGCGAGCGCCTTGTTTGGCGTTCGGGAAAGGTTGATTCAGCTCCGAAACGAACTTGAAACGGCAATCGAGGATGCGGAGCGCGGCAGGGCGATCCGGGAAGGCGTCAAGGTGGTGTTTGCTGGGGCACCCAATACCGGCAAATCATCTCTCCTCAACCGAATCGCGCGGCGTGAGGCGGCGATCGTTTCGGAAATTGCTGGAACGACGCGTGATGTAATCGAGGTGCCCCTTGATCTCGGGGGCGTTCCGGTGATCCTTACCGATACCGCTGGGCTTCGATTTGGTAGTGACGATCCGATCGAACGCATCGGTATGGAGCGTGCTGAAGCCGAAATCCGTCACGCCGATCTCACCATTTGGGTCACGTCGCCCGATATCCGAGACCGATTGGCTCGGAGGGATTTGATTCGGATACGATACGTGTCCTCAACAAGAGCGATTTGGCTCCGGAATCGATTCACGACCGGAACGAGTCGTCCGACAGAAGGTACTACCGTGCGTCGGCGCTTACGGGAGAGGGCTTACCTGCGCTCTTGACGGCAATCGAAGAACAGGTTCGGAACCGGTTTGGCCGAGGCGAAGCGCCGGTTGCGGTCCGACTACGTCATCTCCAGGCCCTCGAGCGTTGCGTGGTCTATCTGAGCCTAGCGATCGATTCGCCACCGGAACATATTGAAGTGCTAGCGGAGAATTTGCGCGCGGCTGCGGTCGAACTGGGTCGCATCACCGGCAGGATCGATGTGGAGGACCTACTCGATTCGATCTTCCGCGATTTCTGCATCGGCAAGTAATACTTCTGTTTCACGTGAAACGTCGCTTTGACGGGAGACCCTGCGCCCGCTAGAGAGCGCTGATGAATACGGTCTTTGACGTAATCGTGGTGGGGGGCGGACACGCCGGCGCCGAAGCCGCCGCCGCATCGGCGCGGCTTGGCGCGCGCACGGCGCTGGTTACGCATCGCCACGCGACGATTGGCGAGATGTCCTGCAATCCGGCCATCGGCGGGCTGGGCAAGGGCCATCTGGTACGCGAAATCGACGCGCTCGACGGATTGATGGGCCGGGCGGCTGATCATGCGGGCATCCAATTCCGGTTGCTTAATCGCTCAAAGGGGCCTGCGGTGCGCGGCCCCCGCACCCAAGCAGATCGCTCCCTCTATCGCAGAGCGATGCAAGACCTAATCGGCGGAATCATCAATCTGACAGTGGTCGAAGCTGGCGTCGATCGCCTGGTGATTGAAGCCGGAGAAGTCGTTGGCATGGTTGCCAATGGCGAAACACTAACAGCCAAGGCGGTAGTGCTGACTACCGGTACCTTTCTCCGCGGACTGATTCATATCGGAAACGTTACAATTCCGGCCGGGCGCTATAATGAGGCACCCGCCCTTGGCCTATCAGAGCAGATCGCCGGAGCGGGCCTCGCGGTAGGGCGTCTCAAGACCGGCACGCCGGCACGGCTGGACGGTACTACCATCGCTTGGGAGAAGCTCGAGAGTCAGGAAGCGGATGCCGACCCGGTGCCGTTTTCGCTGCTGACAGAGCGGATCACGACACCACAAATCGCCTGCCATATCACCCATACCACAGCCGAAACGCATCGCATCATCGGCGAGAATCTCGCCCGTTCGCCCGATGTTTTCGGGCCAGATCGGCAGCGTAGGTCCGCGCTATTGCCCGTCGATCGAGGATAAGATTTTTCGCTTCCGTGAAAAGCAGTCGCATCAGATCTTCCTTGAGCCGGAAGGCCTGGATGATCCGACCGTCTACCCCAATGGCGTGTCGACCTCGCTCCCGGAGGAAGTGCAGCACGCCTTTCTGAAGACCATTCCAGGACTGGAAAATGTGCGGGTCGTCCGGCCTGGCTATGCCATCGAGTATGACTATGTCGATCCGCGCGAATTAACCCCCGCACTTGAGGTCAAGAAGCTGCCGGGGCTGTATCTTGGCGGGACAGATCAACGGCACGACCGGCTATGAAGAGGCCGGCTGCGCAGGGCCTGGTTGCCGGGCTCAATGCGGCGCGGGCCTGTGGCAATCTCGACCCGATCATTTTCGATCGCGCCCAGGCGTATCTTGGCGTGATGATCGACGATCTCGTCACGCGCGGGGTGAGCGAGCCCTACCGGATGTTTACGTCGCGGGCCGAATACCGGCTGTCGTTGCGCGCCGACAATGCCGATGAGCGCCTGACGCCGATTGGTCAAGCGAACGGCCTGATCGGGCAGGAACGGCGCGCAGAAATTCGCCAGCCGAATGGCTGAACTCGACGAGGGCCGGACCTTGGCGCAATCCTATCGCTGACCTCGGCGCAGGCCGCGCAAGGCCGGGACTGAAGGTCAACCAAGACGGCCAGAGGCGGACGGCCTTGGAATTGATCGCCGCGCCGCATGTCGGCTTTGCCGCGCGTGGCGGCAATTTGGCCGGAACTGGCAGCCCTGCCGGCGCATGTCGTCGCTTCGCTGGAGGCGGATGCGCTCTATTCGGGCTATATGGGCCGGCAATCGGCCGATATCGACGCCATGCGCAAGGACGAGAAGCTGGAACTACCAGGCGATATGGACTATGCGCGAGCTTCCCAGCCTTTCGGCAGAAGTGAGGCACAAATTGCAGCGGACGCGACCGGCCACGATCGGCCAGGCCTCGCGCATCGAGGGCATGACGCCCGCCGCGCTGGCGCAATTGCTCGGCCATGTAAAGCGCGGGCGGGCAAGGAAATCGGCGTGAGCGACGATGCCGCCGAGGTGCTGCGGGCCTTCGATGTTTCACGTGAATCAGAACAGAAATTGCGTGCTTATGTCGATCTCCTGCGTGAATGGCAAGGCGAAGATGAACCTGGTCAGCAAGGCCAGTATGGCCGACGTGTGGAAGCGCCACATCGCCGATTCGCTTCAGCTTCTGCGTCTCATGCCGCAGGCTCCGCAAGTTATCGCCGATCTCGGCAGCGGCGCAGGATTCCCGGGCCTCGTGCTCGCCCTCGCGGGCCCGCATCAGGTTCATCTTTATGAGAGCACCGGCAAGAAGGCGCAGTTCCTGCGCGAGGCGATCCGCGTCACGAACGCAAAGGCTGAGGTGCACCAGACGCGGATCGAGGACGTCAAAGAGCCACCGAAAGTCGATTTCGTCACCGCACGCGCCCTGGCACCGCTCGATCGGCTACTGGAACTGGCGTTGCCGTTTCTCAGCCGCGGCGCTACCGGCCTCTTTATGAAGGGCCAAGATGTGGACGAAGAATTGACCACGGCCACTAAATCTTGGAGAATCAAATTTGCGAAACATCCGAGTCTGACCGATTCTCGCTCGGTCATACTCGCCGTCACGGAGGCTCGCCATGGCTGAGACTCATAAGCCGGATCAACCCGTTTCCGGCATGCGTATTCTGGCCGTCGCCAACCAGAAAGGCGGGGTGGGCAAGACCACGACCGCAATCAATCTTGGCACGGCGCTCGCCGCGGTTGGCGAGCATGTGTTGATCGTTGATCTCGACCCGCAAGGAAACGCCTCGACCGGGCTCGGCATCCAGCGGCATCACGGGCAAGTCTCGACCTATCATGTTCTTATGGGAGAATCATCCCTTCATCAGGTTATTATCCCATCGGGCATACCGCGACTGGATTGTGCGCCATCGACCATGGATTTGCTTGGCGCGGAGCTCGAACTTGCCGAGATCGACCGCAAGACCTACCGGCTGTTTGACGCCCTGCATGCACTGGCCGCACGCCCTGGCGGCTCGCCATACACCTATGTGATCGCCGATTGCCCGCCGTCGCTCAACCTGCTTACCGTCAATGCGCTCTGCGCCGCGGATGCCGTACTGGTGCCCTTGCAATGCGAATTTTTCGCACTTGAGGGCTTGAGCCAATTGCTCAAGACGGTCGAGCGCGTCCGCAGCAATCTCAACCCCAGGCTTTCAGTCCAGGGTGTGGTGCTGACCATGTTCGATCGGCGCAACAGTCTCTCCGAACAAGTGGCGCAGGATGTCCGCGGCGTTCTCGGAGATAAAGTCTACCAGACGGTCATACCGCGCAATGTGCGCGTCTCCGAAGCACCGTCCTATGGCAAGCCGGTCCTACTCTATGACAATGCCTGCTCGGGCTCGCAGGCCTATATCAGGCTCGCCTCGGAAGTAATCAGGCGCGAACGCGACCTGAGGGCCGCGTGATTGACAAAGAAGAAGAAACAGGTGTGACGGCATGAACAGTCTTCCCAAACGCCGGCTTGGCCGCGGCCTTGCCGCGCTGATCGGCGATGACGCGGATGAACCGGTGGCGGCCGATCCGCGCAGCTTGCGGCAAATACCAATCGAACTCGTTCATCCCAATCCCAATAATCCGCGACATTATTTCGATGACGAGATGATCGAGGAGCTCGCCGCGTCGATCCGCGCCAAGGGTCTGCTGCAGCCCTTGATGGTGCGGCAGCGCGAGACCGGCCACTATGAGATCGTCGCCGGCGAACGACGCTGGCGCGCGGCGCAGAAGGCCGGCATCCACGAAGTTCCGGCGATCATCCGTGAGCTGAGCGATGGCGAGGCGCTGGAAATCGCGCTGATCGAGAATATCCAGCGCGCCGATCTCAATCCGCTGGAAGAAGCGCGCGGGTATGCACAGTTGATGAGCGAATTCGCCTATACCCAACAGCAGCTCGCCGATTCACTGGGCAAAAGCCGCAGCCATATCGCCAATACTTTGCGGCTCCTGAATTTGCCGGACAGCGTTCGCGCCCATATCGAAGCCGGGCGCCTCACCGCAGGGCATGCGAGAACATTGGTGGCGGCTGAAGACCCGGTTTCGCTCGCGACGCGGATCATCGAAATGGGTCTGAATGTCCGCCAGGCGGAAGATCTCACGCGGGATACTGCATCAGCCAAGCGCCGGACGCCCAAGGCCAAGCCGGAGAAAAGCCCGGACATCAAGTCGCTTGAAACGCAGATCGCCGAGAGCCTCGGACTTCAAGTCTCGATCATCGACCAGGGCGAGAAGGGCGGGACAGTGTCGATCGCCTATTCAACTCTTGAACAGTTCGACGAGATCACCCGCCGCCTGATGCGCAGCGGCTCCCACTACTGATCACCGCGCTGTCGCCGCGCGTCCCCAGCATAGGCATTATCCGAAGCGCAAACGCGTGCCGCGAGCGCGGCGGCCCAGTGCCAAAAGGCAGCGGTGAGCAATGGCCTCGGCCAAGTCCGGCTCGCCGCGCATCTGCAAAGTAGCCGTACCGAGCGCATTGCTCGCGGCACCAAGGTCTTCAAGATCCCAGGCTCCGAGCTGGCGGATCATGCCGGTCTGGCGCTTGAAGAAAATCTGCGGCCTTGCACCGCGCACCACATCCTCGCTGCGCCGGCCGCCATCCATCTGCATGCGCATCGATGCAAGCCTGGCAGCATGCTGGGCTGCAACCGCGATCATGCGATCGGAAGAAGTGCCCGAATCGAGCAACGTCTGAAAAACCGAATCGGCCGTTTCGAGATCGCCCTCGAAGACGGCATCGACAAGATCATCGAGCGAATGCTCGGCAGCATCGCCGCAGACCGCCTCGACATCGGCTAGCGTTACCCGCCCCGTCCCATGGGCATAGGTCGCAAGCTTCTGCAATTCCTGGCGACTCAATCCACGATCGGCGCCGAGCAGGCCGCTCAAATGTTCGCGCGCATCATCATCGATCGACAATTTAGCGGCGCGCATTTCCGCTGCGATGAGCGCATCGATCTCACGCGCACCATCGGGATAGCAGGCGATCGCGACTGCTTCGCCGCTCGCTTCGAAGAGGGTGCGCAACGGCGCCTTCTTCTGAAGCGCGGCGGCTTCGGCAACGATGAGATTACCAGTGCGTGGATTGGCGAGGATCGGCGTAACGGCCTTCAGGAACGCGGCGCCGGCCTCGGTCACCCAGATGACGCGCTTGCCGCCCATGAGTGAAAGGGACGCCTGCTCGTCGGCGAGCAGACCAGGATCGCCGGCCAGAGCATCATCGGAGAGACGCACGACCGCGAAGGCATCATCAAGCGAACCTGCGACCGAGCGCACAAGGGTTGTCGCGCGTTCGCGCACGCCACCGGAATCGGCTCCGTAAACAAGTGCCGCGAGAATTGTAGGGTCGGGTTTGTGCAGGAACCGGTCGATCGTCGCGCCGGACAAGGCCGTCATCTGGGGATCGTCAGTTGGTCGCGAAATAGGCCGCGACGCGGGTACGTATGTCAGTGCTCACGACTTTCGCGGCACGTTCGATCGCGTCATTGAAGGCCTGCAGATCGGCAAAGCTCTGACCGGTGCGATCATAAGAGACGACCGAGAAGGTCTTGCCCTGGAAGACGGGCTTGCCCGACGAAATATCTTTCAACACGAATGCGGCATTCACGCGCACAGTCCGCCGCGCGATGTGAGAGTCTTCTTCCTCGACAGCATTCTCCTCGCGCTGGCGCGAGTTCACAACAAGCGTGTAGCGATCGGGCGCTGAACTGCCGGCCGGACGCATGCCGGAAATGAGTTCGTTGCGAATGAGCTGACCGAGCCGATTGTCGGCTTCAGGTATCATGACGGATTCAAGGGCTTCGGGCACACTGTTTTCGGCCGAGGCGGTTCCATAGAGAGGGCGCATGGCGCAGCCGCCAAGGAGGCTTACCGCAATCAGCATGAGGCAAGATGCGGCGAGCGCCCGGAACATGATCAGGCGCTCACGATATTGGCAATGCGATCGGGCACGACGATCACCTTCCTCACAGCCTTTCCGTCCAGTGCCCGCACGACATTGTCGAGCTTGAGCACAGCCGATTCCACCTCTTCACGCGACAACCCCTTGGGCAACCTGATCTCACCGCGACGCTTGCCGTTGACCTGGACGGCGATCGTCACATGGTCGGTGGCGACAAGCGACGGAATGGATTCGGGCCACGCCGTCTCCGCCACAATAGACTGGTGGCCGAGAAGCTTCCAGCATTCTTCCGCCAGATGCGGCATCATCGGGGCGAAGGCCAGAACCAGGGTTTCAGCCGCCTCGCGCAAGGCATGGCGCATTGCGCCCGAACGGTTGGCCGACTGAAGGGCGGAACCAAGCGCGTTCGATAGCTCGTAAATCCGGGCAATTGCGCGATTGAAGCGCAAGGCCGCAATATCCTCGGTGACCGCCGCCAAAGCGCGATGCGTGGAGCGGCGCAGTTCCAAAGCTTCGGCGTCATTCTCCGTGCCGGCCGCTTCCGATGGTGCCGTGGCGCCGGCGACATCGGCGATCTGGCGCCACAGCCTTTGGGTGAAGCGCCATGCCCCCTCGACGCCGCCTTCCGTCCACTCGATATCACGCTCCGGCGGCGTATCGGACAGCATGAACCAACGCGCCGTATCGGCTCCGAAACGATCGATGATCGCCTCCGGATCGACGACGTTCTTCTTCGACTTCGACATTTTCTCGACGCCGCCGGTGATGAGCGGCGCGCCGGTTTCGGCATGCTTCCAGCCACCCGATTCGGTCTTCACCGCATCGACGGGCAGAACCCAATCGCCGGCCTCGTCACGGAAGGTCTCGTGGATCACCATGCCCTGCGTGAAGAGCGAGGCAAACGGTTCGTCCAGTGCGAGGTGATCGGTCCTGGTCATGGCGCGCGAATAGAAGCGAGAATAGAGGAGATGCAGGATAGCGTGTTCGACACCGCCAATATATTGGTCGACGGGCAGCCAATAGGATGCGGCTTTGGGATCAGCCGGGATTGCCGCGTGCGGCGAACAGAAGCGCACGAAGTACCAGGAGGAATCGATGAAGGTGTCGAACGTGTCAGTCTCGCGCTCGGCTTTGCCGCCGCACGTCGGACACTTCACATGCTTCCAGGTCGGGTGATGGGAAAGCGGATTGCCCGGCTTGTCGAAGGTGACATCTTCGGGAAGCGTCACCGGCAAATCCTGTTTCGGAACCGGTACGACCCCGCAAGACGGGCAATGGATGACCGGGATCGGGCAGCCCCAATAGCGCTGGCGGGAAACACCCCAGTCGCGCAGGCGGAAATTCACTTTACGCTCGCCGGTCCCTGCCTTTTCAAATCGTTGCGCGATTTCCGCCTTAGCCTTCGCAACGCTCATGCCATCCAGAAAGTCAGAATTGATCAGGACGACATTGTCGCCTTCGGTGTCGGTGAAGGCTTCATCACCAATGTCAAATCGATTCGGGTCCGTTCCTTTCGGTGCCACCACCGGAATGACCGGCAGATCATACTTCCGCGCGAAATCGAGGTCGCGCTGGTCATGCGCGGGACATCCGAAGATCGCGCCCTCGCCATAGCCCATCAATACGAAATTGGCCGCATAGACCGGCAAACGCATTCCAGGCCGGAAAGGGTGGCGCGCATAGAGACCGAGCAGATGCCCGCGCTTTTCGGCGCGCTCGATCATCTCCTCGCTGGTGCCAAGTGCCGCCGTTTCGCGCCGGAACGCCGCCAGATCCGGATCGGTCTCTTCGCGCCGCTTCGCCAAGGGATGGTCGGCTGAAACGGCGCAGAAGCTTGCGCCGAAAATCGTGTCATGCCTGGTCGTGTAGACGGTCAGGCGCTCGTCAAGGAGGTTGCCCGCCTCGTCTTCGAGCGCAAAGGAAAAGCGCAAGCCCTCGGATCGCCCGATCCAGTTGCGCTGCATGAGGCGCACCTTTTCCGGCCAGCGATCGAGCCTATCGAGGGCCGAGAGCAGTTCTTCGGAATAGGCGGTGATCTTCAGGAACCACTGCGCGAGTTCACGCTTTTCGACCAAGGCACCAGAACGCCAGCCGCGCCCGTCAATCACCTGCTCGTTGGCAAGCACGGTGTGATCGACCGGATCCCAGTTGACCTGCGAGACCTTGCGCTCGACGAGGCCGGCTTTGAGGAAATCGACGAACATCGCCTGTTCGTGGACGTAATAGGCAGGGTCGCAGGTTGCGAGTTCGCGGCTCCAGTCGAGCGAAAGCCCCATGGATTTGAGCTGCCGCCGCATGGTGGCAATGTTGTCATAAGTCCACGATTTGGGATGGATGCCGCGTTCGATGGCGGCGTTTTCGGCCGGCATGCCGAAGGCATCCCAGCCCATAGGGTGGAGCACATTATAGCCGCGGGCGCGCATGAAGCGGGCGATGACGTCGCCCATTGCGTAATTGCGGACATGGCCCATATGGATGCGGCCCGATGGATAGGGAAACATCTCGAGCACGTAATATTTCGGCCGTGACGGGTCGTCCTTGGCTTCGAAGCAGTGCCGCTCGTTCCACACGCCCTGCCAATGGGGCTCCGATTCCCGCGGGTTATAACGTTCGGTACTCACGCGCAAAATTTCCTGAAAGCTGCTGGCCGAGCCCGGAGTACCAGCCCTTGCCAAGCCTCGCAAGCTTGGTCATATGCGCAAGATCATGCCCGACATCGCAAGCAGCGCCACCCACCTCGCACAGGTCCGCGACCGCATCGCAGAAGCAGCCCTGGGTGCCGGGCGGAAGCCTGGGACGGTGCGGCTTGTCGCGGTCAGCAAGACGTTCGAAGCACCCGACATCATGCCCGTCATCGAGGCCGGCCAGCGCTGCTTCGGAGAAAACCGCGTCCAGGAAGCGATGCGGAAATGGCCCGAGCTTAAGGCGCGGTATGGCGACATCGAACTGCATCTGATCGGTCCGCTCCAGACCAACAAGGCAGCGGAGGCGGTCGGATTTTTCGATGCGATCCAAAGCGTCGACCGGTTGAAGCTCGCCCATATCCTGGCACGCGAAATGGCAAAACAAGGTCGTCGGCCCTACCTGTATATACAGATCAATACAGGCGATGAATCGCAGAAGGCCGGGATAGACGTCAACGAGGCAGATAGTTTCATTCGCGTGTGCGTTTCGGACCTGAAGCTGCCCGTGGTCGGGCTGATGTGCATCCCGCCAGTCGGGGCCGATCCGAAGCCGCATTTCAGGCTCCTCGCCGAAATCGCGCAGCGCAATGGCCTTCCCCGCCTCAGCATGGGGATGAGCGGGGATTTTGAATCAGCGATCGCCTGCGGCGCTACCGATGTCAGGGTCGGCTCGGCGATCTTCGGCGTTCGGTAGTTCCTATCGCAATCCGCGTCTCCGGGCCGCAAAGCGCCAGGAGCCTGCGCATGTCTCGCAGTGACACTGCGACGCAGCCGCCGGTCGGCCGGTGCTGCGGATCGGCGATGTGCAGAAAAACGGCACTGCCGCGGAAACGCTGTCGTGGACGCTCATTGTGGGAAAGGACGACCAGCACGTCATAAAGGCCGTCCGCGCGCCATAGCACCTCATGGCTTGCCGGGTAGGGGAGGCGAACCGGCCGATTGTAGTTGCGGTCCCGCGGGGCATCGCACCAGCCATCCCGGGGCGCGAGTGCCCTGACGGCCGAACGCGTGGAAGGGCGGCCAACCCGGTCGGGTCTGAACAACACCTCGCGCAGCGACCATCGCCCGGCGGGCGTCGTACCATCGCCCTCCCGCTTTAAGGCGGCGATCCCGGAACGGCCGATCCGGCACGGTAGGACCAGATTGCCGATCCGCAAGCGGCCATGCGTCTCAGAGCGATTGAGGACATCAAGGCGGATTATGCTCACGCTGCCGGGGGACTTTCAAAAACGAGCGTCCGACCTTAACATCACGACAGGACGAGGCAACACAGATAGCGGACCATGGGCACGGCCAAAAAAATCCTGATCATCGATGACGACGATACGTTGCGCGAGACGCTTAAAGAGCAGTTCTCGCTGCATGATGAGTTCACGGTCGCCGATTCCGCTAATGCTGGCGCCGGGATCAAGGCGGTCAAGGCCGATCATGTCGATCTTGTCATCCTTGACGTAAACCTTCCCGACATGGATGGGCGCGAAGCCTGCAAGATCATGCGCAAGAACGGATACAAGGGTCCGGTCGTCATGCTCACCGCGCAAGGTTCGGATCCCGACCAGATCCTTGGCCTCGATGCCGGCGCCAATGATTATGTCGCAAAACCTTTCCGCTTTGCTGTGCTGCTCGCACGCGTGCGCGCGCATCTGCGCCAACACGAGCAGAGCGAAGATGCTGTCTTCAAGGTCGGGCCCTACACCTTCAAGCCAGGTGCCAAGATCCTGGTGCGAGAGGATAGCCGCAAGATCAGGCTCACCGAAAAGGAAACAGCGATCATCAAGTTTCTCTACCGTGCCGGGGAGAAAACCGTGAGCCGTGACGTTTTGCTGCATGATGTCTGGGGCTATAATGCCGGCGTCACGACGCACACGCTCGAAACGCACATCTACCGCCTGCGCCAAAAGATCGAGCGCGATCCTGCCCATGCCGAGATCCTCGTCACAGAAGCCGGTGGATATCGACTCGTGCCGTGAGACTTTGTGCTTTCCGGAATCGGCAATGACCGCTAGCTAGGAAGGGGGCAAGTTCGGGGGCGGAGAACGTGCGGTTTGTCAAGCTGCAGCCAGGCGGGGCGGCGTGAGCGTCAGGGCGAGTGCTGAGATCCTCGGGCGCATTCCGATCTTCAACGATTGCGAGCGCGCGCATCTGCAGGTGCTCGCATTCTCAGCGCGCAATCACAATTATGCGCCCGGCGATACCATCATCAAGCAGGGCGTCCTTGCCTCGAGTGCATTTCTCATTCTTGACGGCATTGCCGAAATATCCGTCGCCGAACGCAATGGCGTGCGCAAGCTCGGCAATGTCGGACCGGGCATATTGCTCGGCGAACTCGCAATGATGTCCGGCCACAATTACAGCGTCACTGCGACGGCGCGCGGCCTTTTGACGGCGGCGGCGATCGAGCGCGAGACTTTCCTTCGCGTTGCCGGCGAGTTTCCGGAATTCGGCAGGCGAATCCAGGCCGCGATGGCGCGCAAGCTCGAAGCGATGATGAACGAATTCGCCAGCGTGAAGCCAGCCTTCGAGAACGCCCGCGCCTTCTCGCGATAAGCGTTACTGCAATGTCGCGATGACCGGAATATGGTCGGAGGGCTGAGTCCAGCCGCGCACTTCGCGCGGGGTCTCGATCTTCGTGCAGCGTGGCGCGAGATCGGATGTCGCCCAGATGTGGTCGAGCCTGCGGCCACGATTCGCAGCGTCCCAGTCATGGGCACGATAGCTCCACCACGTATAGAGCTTTTGGTCGGCCGGCACATGCTGGCGCATGACATCGACCCAATTGCCCGCACGCTGGACGCGATTGAGTCCTTCGGTCTCGACCGGTGTGTGGCTCACGACCTTCAATAATTGGCGATGCGACCAGACATCATTTTCAAGCGGCGCAATATTGAGATCGCCCACCACCATGCCGTTCCTGCCACCAGGGACCGCGCCATTCGCGAACCAGTGCTCGAGCTCGTCGAGAAAGCTTAGCTTGTGGGCGAATTTTGCGTTGATTACGGGATCCGGCTCATCACCGCCGGCGGGGACATAGAGATTGTGAATAGTCAATGGCGTGGCACCGCCAAAGGTCGCCGAGATATGCCGACAATCATCCTTGCCGCAGAATAGGCGATGCGTGTGCGCCTCGAAGGGGATGCGCGCAACAATCGCAACGCCATGATAACCGGATTGCCCGCGCTCCGCGAGATAGGGATAGCCGATCTCCTTCAGGGCCGATGAGGGAAATTGGCCCTGCGGGCATTTGGTCTCCTGGAGACACAATATGTCCGGCTGCCATGTCTCCAGAAAGCGAGTGACGAGACCGATGCGCAAACGCACCGAATTGATGTTCCATGTCGCGATCTTGAGAGGCATCATGATGATCTGCCGGTCTTCGGCGAGAGCAGCAAGAGTTAAAAAAATATGGGCGCCCGGTCGGGGAACCGAGCGCCCGGCGCTTTATGCGCAATAGCGCCGGGAGGGGAAACCGGCGCGCACATCCACCAACATGGCCAATCGAGCGGGGGGCGCAGTGGCCACATTTGACTGGCGGCGTACGAACCTGAAATGGAGACCGAGGTTTGGAAGTTCAAGCCCCGTAGATCACAAGCTCGGGAACGCGCCGTGAAGCGGCAACGGTGCCAGCCTCAACGCCGTTGCAAGCCGCAAGCAAGAACCGCCCAGAAGGCGCTAGCGGTCGCTCTTCTTGCCCTGCGTTGTCGACCGCTTGACGGCAACTTTGAAGAGTTCCGGGTCCTGGTCGCCACCTGGAACCATGTTTTGCAGCGCGACTGTCGTCCGGCGGCCCTTGCCATCCACCACAACCCACTGCTGAAGCACATTGCTTGCCTTGTCGTAGACCAGGATAAGCTGGCCGGGGACGATGTTCTTGCGATCCTCAAGGGTCACGGTGATCGAGGCATCAGTATCCTCGACAGCCAAGACCTTCGCCTCCTTGGCGATATTGACGCTATCGGAAAGGACCAGGCGCAAGGGTGTTTGCGACAGAGGATATTGGTCGGCCTTGTCCTTGGAGCGATTCTTGATCGTTACCCAATTGCCGTCAGATACGATAACGAACGGATTTGGTGAGGCATATTCAAAGCGCATCTTGCCAGGCTTCTGCAGGTAAAAAACTCCGCGCGATACCGTGCCCTTCGGGCCGGTCTGCGTGAACTCGCCCTGCAAAGTCTTGAAGCCGTTGATGAATTTGGATATTTGGCCAACCGCTTCGGTCTGCTGCGGTGTCAGGGTCAGCTCGGTGGCAGCACCTGCAAATTGACTTGCCGCAACGAGCGCGACGCCGGCAATGGTTGCCGCAACCGCTTTCCGACGCCAAACCGCCAAACCCGTCTTAAATGCCAGCATGCCTTTGGTCCCCTTTTCCTTCCTTGCCATCTGATGCAACAAACCGGCAGTTTTGCGGCAGTCAATCCCGCGCACTGTCGCCCGGCACCAGGATCTCGCGCTTGCCGGTGGCATTGGCGGCTGAGATCAAGCCTTCCTTCTCCATGCGCTCGATGAGGCTAGCGGCTTTGTTATAGCCGATCTGCAGACGGCGTTGCACATAGCTTGTCGAAACCTTCTTGTCCCGCAGCACGACGGCGACCGCCTGGTCGTAAAGGCTGTCGCCGGAGGATCCCGGTGAATCGCCGCCTTCAAGCGGCATGCCTTCGCCGTCCTCTTCCGGTTCCTCGGTGACGGCCTCGACATATTCCGGCGCCCCTTGCGCCTTCAGATGCCTGACGATCTTTTCGACTTCTTCGTCGGCGACGAAAGGTCCATGGAGGCGCGAAATGCGGCCGCCGCCGGCCATGTAGAGCATATCGCCCTGGCCCAATAGCTGTTCTGCGCCCTGCTCGCCGAGAATGGTGCGGCTGTCTATCTTGGAGGTGACCTGAAAGCTGATGCGGGTCGGGAAGTTCGCCTTGATCGTACCGGTGATGACATCGACCGAGGGGCGCTGCGTCGCCATGACGACATGGATACCGGCGGCGCGCGCCATCTGTGCGAGCCGCTGCACGGCACCTTCGATGTCCTTGCCTGCGACCATCATCAGGTCCGCCATCTCGTCGATGATGACCACGATATAGGGCATCGGCGTCAGTTCCATCTGCTCGCGCTCGAAGATCGGCTGCCCCGATTCCGGATCGAACCCGGTCTGCACCGTGCGGGTGATGGTCTCGCCTTTCGTCTGGGCCTGCTTGAGACGCTGGTTGAAGCCGTCGATATTGCGCACGCCGACTTTCGACATCTTGCGATATCTGTCTTCCATCTCGCGCACCGCCCATTTGAGCGCGACCACCGCCTTGCGCGGATCGGTCACAACCGGCGAGAGGAGATGCGGGATGCCCTCATAGACCGAGAGTTCGAGCATCTTGGGATCGATCATGATCAATTTGCACT
Source organism: uncultured Alphaproteobacteria bacterium (assembly GCA_963805405.1). Lineage (GTDB taxonomy): Bacteria > Pseudomonadota > Alphaproteobacteria > Rhizobiales > Aestuariivirgaceae > JAEUMG01. The sequence goes on from CAWDUC010000012.1 coordinate 18,582, forward strand.
TCGCGGGCGTCAGACGATAGACGAGCGACAGTATCATGGTGTTGATGCCGACCGACTTGCCCGAGCCGGTGGTGCCGGCAATGAGCAAATGCGGCATGCGCGCAAGATCGGCGAAGATCGGCTCGCCGCCGATATTCTTGCCAAGCGCCAATGACAGGTTCTGGTTCGTCTTCTCGAAGGCTTCCGAGGCAAGCAGTTCGCGCAAGTAAACGGTTTCGCGCTTCGAATTGGGAAGTTCGATGCCGATGGCATTGCGGCCGGCGACGACGGCAACGCGTGCAGAAATGGCACTCATCGAACGCGCAATGTCATCGGCAAGGCTGATCACGCGCGAGGATTTGATGCCAGGTGCGGGTTCGAGTTCATAAAGCGTTACGACCGGACCAGGGCGGACATTGATGATCTGGCCCTTGACGCCGAAATCATCGAGCACGCCTTCGAGCATGCGGGCATTCTGTTCAAGCGATTCGGCTGAAACCTCGCTGCCTTTCGCAGGCTTCTTGGGCTCGGCGAGGAGCGTCAACGGCGGAAGCGTGAACTCCTCGTTCTTCGAGAAGCCAAATCCAGGCTGTGCATCCTTCTTCAGGCGCTTGCCCTGTTTGATCTCCTTGGGCCCTTTCGACACGCGCTTTCGGGCTGGTGCCTCCTCTTCGTCCTCCTCACCCTCGGCTTCGTTCGCGTCAGCCTCGGTTTCCTCAGCTTCGTCCTCATCCTCTCCAGGAACGGGCAAACGCAAACCGAAGTTCTTGCCGCCGGCCAGGCGTGGTTCGATGCGACTGTCGGAAGGTGATTGCCGGCGCTTGGCATGTTTGCGCAAAGAGCCGAACAGGCGCGCCAATTCTCCCTCCGTCGAAAGCTCGACCTCCGGTTCGGCCGGCCCTAAGTCTTCCGGCATTTCGGGTTCGGCCTCGCGCGCAAGGCGGCGCTGCTCGCGACGTGTCCTGGCGCGGGCACGCGAACTCAGCCAGGCGTGTTGCGCGGCGCCCGTCGTATTGGCAAGGGCGTCCACGCCAAGGCGGTGAAACAAGCCGCCGAGCCAGGCGATGCGACGCAATGCAATTCCCGCCGCAATGAAGCTCGTAATGATAGTGAGGATGGCGAGAATCAGTGCCGCCGCGAGGGCGGCAAAGAAGTGATCGATGCCGATCGCAAAAAGCGCCGTGAGGCCGCCAAAGACGATATCGCCGGCATTGCCGCCAAGTCCTGCGGCGAGAGCCCAATTGGCGGGTGTCGGCAATGCCGACATGAAGCCAGCGCCGATAAAGATCGCAATGACGAAGACGAACAGGGAGCGGATCGGCCGGTAGACAGGTTGATGGCCGAGCAGGCGTGCCGCCCATGCGGAGGGAATGGCAATGGCGAACAGTACGCCCAGCCCCAGAAGCTGCATCAATTCATCGGCAATGACGGCGCCGGGATAGCCCAAGAGATTGCCAGGCGTCGCATCGACGGCGTGATTGAACGAGGGATCGGCGATTGACCAGGTGGCGAGCGACAGCGCAACCACAATAATCGCGGCGAACATGACAAACGCAACGAGTTCATAAAGCCGGTTGCGCAGGAAGCGGCGGAGGGTGCCGGGAATCGCGCCGTCATCGGTCTCTATCGGATGATCATAGGCCATCTGGCTCTCCCGCATGCCTGGCGGAGATGGGGTGGTTTGGAGGGACTAACAAAAGGTTAAGGGCACTTTGGCGGGTTAGGGTTAAAGGGCCGTTAAATGCCAGGGATTCCAACAAAAAAGGCGCGCCCGAAGGCGCGCCCTGAAGTTGTGGAAAGAGACTCGCGTCAGTTGTAGGCGCGCTCTCCGTGTTCGGAGATATCGAGGCCCTCGCGCTCGTCCTGGTCACTGACCCTCAGGCCGGTTACGACCTTGCAGATCATCAACGCAACAAAGGCTACGACACCCGACCAGATGAGCGCCGTGAGCACGGCATAGACCTGCGCCATGAATTGCGCCGAGAAGACATATTCGAGGGTCTTTGTCGAAATGTCCGTGGCCAGGTAGTCGGTCACGCCCACGCCGCCGAGAGCGGGGTTGACGAAGATACCGGTGAGCAATGCACCGACGATACCGCCGATGCAGTGGACGCCGAAGCAATCAAGCGCATCGTCATAGCCAAGCTTGGCCTTGAGCCATACCACCGCCCAGAGGCAGATCAGGCCCGCGGCAATGCCGATCAGGATCGAGGCTCCCGGACCTACCCATCCGCAGGCCGGCGTGATTGCCACGAGACCGGCAACTGCGCCGGACGTCGCACCGAGCAGGCTCGGATGACCGCGGAATATCCATTCGCCAAACATCCAGGCCAGGGCCGCGGCGGCTGTGGCGATCGTCGTGTTGAGGAAAACCAGAGCCGTCAGAGAATTCGACTCGAGGTTTGAACCGGCATTGAAGCCATACCAGCCGACCCACAGGAGGCTGGCGCCGACCATCGTGAGAACGAGATTGTGGGGTGGCATCGGTTCCTTGCCATAGCCAAGCCGAGGCCCGACCACGATCGCACATATCAGGCCGGCAATACCGGCGTTGATGTGAACGACGGTGCCGCCCGCGAAGTCGATGGCTCCCATGTTGAAGAGCCAGCCATTCGAGGCGTTCGCGGCGGTCGCATAGTCTGCGAGGACCGTCGCCTTTGCGGCATCATCGGCGGCAGCTGCCAGCTTGGCGAGGAAGTCGGTCGCCGCGGTTTCGCCGACGGCAGCCTTCACCGCGTCGATGTTTTCCGGGCTGAGCGTGAAGGCATCAGGACCTGCCCACCACCAGACCATGTGCGCCATCGGCAGATAGGCGAAGGTGAACCACAGGAAGATGAAGAGGAGGATCGCGGAGAATTTCATACGCTCGGCGAAAGCTCCGACGATCAACGCCGGCGTGATCGCCGCGAAGGTCATCTGGAAGATGACGTAGACATATTCGGGAAGGTAGGTTTCCTTCGAAAATGTCGCCGCCAATGTCGACAGATCGACGCCCTTGAGGAAGAATTTGTCGAAGCCGCCAATGAAGGCCGAGCCGTTGGTGAAGGCCAGCGAGTAGCCGTAGATCACCCAGAGGATCGTCACCATGCTGAAGCAGACGAAAACCTGCATCAGGACCGACAAAACGTTCTTGGACCGAACCATGCCTGCGTAGAAGAGCGCGAGACCAGGAATGGTCATGAGAATGACGAGCGTGGTGGCAATGAGCATCCACGTCGTATCGCCCTTGTTGACCGAGGCGGCGGCATAGCTTGCGGCGCCCGGCAGTGCCGCGGTGAAGGCAAGGCTCAGTCCTGCGAGGAACAGGCCCTTGCGAAGTCTTCCCGTATTCGAGAATTCAGTCATGTCATCAACCTTGTGTCCTGGAATGATCTAAAGCGCGCCCGGCCCGGTCTCGCCGGTGCGGATGCGGGTGGCCAGTTCGAGCGGCAGCATGAAGATCTTGCCGTCGCCGATCTGCCCGGTCTGGGCAGTCGCCTGGATTGTCTCGATGGCGCGATCGGCGAGCGCCGAATCGACGGCGATCTCGAGCTTGATCTTCGGAACGAAGCTCACCGTATATTCCGCCCCGCGGTAGAACTCGGTATGGCCGCGCTGGCGGCCATGGCCCTTCACTTCGGTGACGGTAATGCCTTGAACACCAATGCCACCGAGGGCTTCGCGCACCTCCTCGAGCTTATGTGGCTTGATGACAGCTATGATGTATTTCATCCACGCAGTCCCCTTGCAGATTGCAATGGCGCACTGCAACACAAGAACCGTGCCAGATTCAAAATACGCTTTAACTCATTGATTTATAATGGTTTTATAGAATCAGACGGCAAGATAAGCAAACCGTTGTGCCTATAATTTGATCAATCTGTAGATTCCGCCTAATTATTGGTCTCGCCGCAATCTGATCAGTCCCTCTTGCGCGGTCGAGGCCACCAGCCGGCCGTCGCGACTGAACAGCAAGCCGCGGTTGAAGCCGCGCGCGCCCGAACCGGACGGGGTGTCCTGGGCGTAGAGGAGCCAGTCGCTCATGTCGAAATCGCGGTGGAACCACACGGCATGATCGAGGCTCGCTGCCATGATCTGCGCATCAAAGATGTGGCGCCCATGCGGCACAAGCGCGGTATCGAGCAAGGTCATGTCAGTGGCGTAAGCGAGAACGCATTGATTGAGCAGGCGATCGGGAGGCACCTGGCCGCGGGCCCTGATCCAAACATTCTGGCTGGTTTGGCCGGCGGCGGCTCCGGGGGTGAGGTAGTGCTCAGGCTCGCAAGGGCGCAATTCGATCGGCCGGTCGCGCTCGAGATAGCGCTTGAGCGATGCAGGCATCTCGGCAGACGCCGCGGCCAGCAGATCCTGTTCGCTCGCCAGTTTTTCCGGGCCGGGCACCGTCGGCGCCGAAACCTGATGATCAAGACCTGGTTCGGGGCGATGGAAAGAAGCCGACATCGAGAATATCGGTGCGCCATGCTGGATCGCAATCACGCGGCGCGTCGAGAAGCTGCCGCCGTCGCGATCACGGGTCACTTCATAGATGATCGGCACCTTGGGATCGCCGGGCCGCATGAAATAGCCATGCAGGGAATGCGCAGTGCGGTCCCCATCCACCGTGCGAATGGCCGCCACAAGAGCTTGGCCGATAACCTGGCCGCCAAACACCCGCTGCCAGCCGACCTGCGGACTCGTGCCGCGAAAGAGATTGAGTTCGAGCCGCTCCAGATCGAGCGTTTCGAGCAAGGCTTCGACACCGTCTGCCACGGACCACCTTTGCGAACCTGTTGACGCAGTCAGTCTCTATCGCTTGACGGCGGTAAACGAAACCCGTCTGGTTTCGGGCATGATCGAGCGCAGTGAAATCATCGTCCTTGGCGCCGCCCTGAACGGGCTTGCGGCGGCATTGGCCCTGGGAGGTAGACAGGCCTTGCGAGCCGCGCAGGTGACCCTCATCGATGCAAGAGATCCGCGCAGCTTTGCCAATAGCGCCTTCGACGGGCGCGCCTCGGCGATCACCGCTTCGTCGCGGCGCATGTTCGAGGCGCTTGGCGTGTGGAGCGCCATCGCGCCCCATGCGCAACCGATCAACCGCATCGTGGTAACCGATTCGGCGCCGGGCGACGAAGCGCGCCCGACGCTTCTACAGTTCGGCGATGCCGAGCCGAAAGGCGCACCTTCCGCCTATATCGTCGAGAACCGGCAGCTCTATGATACTTTGTTCAAGGCCGTCGAAGAAAGTCCGCACATCACGCTTTCCGCCAGTACACGGGTCGCGTCATTCGACTTTGCCAAGGGGCTGGTCCGCCTGACGACTGAGACGGGTAGGACCATCCTCACAGAACTTTTGATCGCCGCGGATGGGCGCAATTCCCCCGCGCGTGAAGCGGCGGGCATCAAGACGACGGGCTGGGAATATGGCCAGACCGGAATCGTGACCGCGGTTGCCCATGAGCTTCCCCATGAGGGGTGCGCGGAAGAGCATTTCCGTCCCGCCGGACCCTTCGCGATCCTGCCGCTGACCGACAATCGCTCATCGCTGGTATGGACCGAGGCGACTGAAACGGCGCGGCACTTGCTCGCCCTATCCGATGCAGAATTCCTCGCCGAATTGCGTGTGCGCTTCGGTAACCATCGCGGCGCGGTATCGCTGATCGGACCGCGGCACGGTTATCCGTTGTCGCTTTTTATTGCCGAGCGCTTCACCGCCCCTCGGCTAGCGCTTGTCGGCGATGCGGCACACGTCGTGCATCCCATCGCCGGACTGGGGCTCAATCTCGGTCTGCGCGATGCAGCGGCCCTCGCCGAAGCCGTCGCGCAGGCGCGCTATCTGGGGCTCGATATCGGATCGGACGCGACGCTCGCTCAATACAGTCAATGGCGCCGCTTCGATACGAATGTGACAGCGCTCGCGACTGACGGACTCAATCGTCTCTTCTCGAATGATTTACCGGGCTTGCGACAACTGCGCGGCACCGGACTCAAGCTCGTGAACCTAGCTCCGCCACTCAAGGCGCTCTTCATGCGCGAGGCGGCCGGCGAGACCGGCCATTTGCCCAAGCTCATGCGTGGCGAACTGGTCTGACTGATCTGCACATCTGCCCAAAAGCGATAACACTTTTGGGCACGATGCTTTAGCGTGACAGACCCTTGGTCCTGAGCGCGTCGAGATAGGCCGCCCAAATTTTTTCCTGCTCGCGCCCGAGCTTCAGCAAGTATGTCCAAGTATAGAGGCCCGTATCATGGCCATCATCGAATACGATGCGCACCGCATAATTGCCGACAGGAAGCAGCTTCGAGATCTTGACATGGCGCTTGCCCGCCACCGTTACGGCCTGTTCGGGAGAATGACCTTTTACTTCGGCACTCGGGCTTTCGACGCGCAGATACTCGGCGGGAAGCGCGTGAGATTCGCCATTGTCGAAACGCAGCACGAGGCGGCTTCCCGATTCCGCAAGCCGCAATTCTTCCGGCCAAGCCTCACTCATCACCACTAAGTTCTCGCGCTTCGTCGGATAGCATGATCGGGATGCCGTCACGGATGGGGTAAGCGAGGCGCGCGGCGCGTGAAACGAGTTCCTGGCGTTCGCGATCATATTCGAGCCGCGTCTTGGTCAATGGACACACGAGCAGCTCGAGCAATTTGGGGTCGACGTCGCGGCCGCCAGTCATGATCACTACTGCAACCGGTTCTGGGCGCCGGAGTCGGACTTCGCCAAAGCCATCTCTGTCAGGGCGATCAGAACTTCGGCGCGGGTCTGCAGATCGAGAGCCTCGAGCAGAGCCTGCTTGTCGCGCGGCGGGTAGGGCGCCAACAGAGACAAAGTATTGACCAATGATTCATTGGAAGCCGCGGCAACCTGGTCCCAATCGGCGCTCAGGTCGTTGGCAGTCAGATACTGGCGAAATACTTTCAGCAGGGCATCGCGATTGACACTTGCTTGGCCACGCCCCGGATCGAGGTCATCGGCGAAGGGTGCGAAATCGGGCTCGATCACGCGATAGGGCCGCGATGTTCGCAATTCCTTGGCGATCGCGAAACGGCATACGCCGGTCAGCGTGATCAGCATACGGTCATCCGGCATCTCGGCATAGGCGGTGATGCGGCCGACGCAGCCGATGCGATTGAGTTCCGGCTTGCCCGCGAGGTCGGCTGCCTCGTCAGCCGGCTGAATCATGCCGATCAACCGATCGCCGGACAGCGCGTCATCCACCATCCCCAAATAGCGCGGCTCGAAAATATTGAGCGGCAGGTCGGCGCGTGGAAGTACCAACGCGCCCGGCAAAGGGAACACCGCCAGCTTGCGCGGCAATTCGTCGATCGTGCGATAGAGTTGGTCTCGGCTCATGCGCGCCTATGAGAAGAGAAGCGACGACAGACGTCGGCGCCCCAGCAATGTGAATTCGTCCTTGGGTCCCCAGGCTTCGAAGAACTTGACGAGTTGCTTGCGGGCGCCGTCCTCGTTCCACTGGCGATCCTTGCGCATGATCGTGAGCAGGGCCTCCAAGGCTTCCTCGCGCCGGCCGGCCGCGTTGAGCGCGATGGCGAGTTCGAAGCGGGCCTGATGATTGGCGGGATCAGCCTCTACGGCCGCGCTCTGTTTGCCGATCTCACTCGTGTCGACAGGATTGAGTGCCAGGTCGAGCGCTGCCTTGACGCTTAGCAGTTCCGGATCATTGGCCTTGGCCGCGGGTACTCGAGCGAGCGTAGCCTTGGCCTTTTCAAGCTCCTTGGCTTCAATCTGGCAGCGGGCGAGCCCGACCAAGGCTGCGACGTTCTCCGGATCGGCCTGCAGCACCTGGCCGAAAATCTCCGTAGCCTCGGCATAATTCTTTTGGGCCAAAGCCTCGCGGCCGGCCGCATTCGCCGCCTCGATCTGCTCGGCAAGATTTCCCTGCGAGCCCAGGCGATCGATAAACTGCTTGATGTTGCTCTCAGGCAACGCGCCCATGAAGCCGTCGACCGGCTGGCCGTCGACAAAGGCGAAGACCGCCGGAATCGACTGGATGCGCATTTGCGCGGCCAGTTGCTGGTTCTCATCGACATTGATCTTGACGAGCCGAACCTTGCCGTTGGCCTGCTTCACGACTTTCTCGAGAAGCGGGGTCAATTGCTTGCAAGGGCCGCACCAGGGCGCCCAGAAATCAACCAATACCGGCACGCTCCGCGAGGCTTCGATGACATCAGCCATGAAGCCCTTGGTGTCGCTGTCCTTGATCAGGTCTTGAGGCGCGCCGGGCTGGCCCGCGCCGTTGCCCCGGCTACCGCCGCCAATGATCAGATTTTCCATGGTCCTATCGCCTTTATGCGCTTTCTCAGCCCCTTAGATGGCCGATTGGCGGTTAGTTTACAACACGGGCTCGCTTACGCTCACGATCTGCGGCTCATGGCCGGTCGCGCGGATAAAGGCCACCAAATCCGCGGCGCGGATGGTCGTCGTCGCATCATTGCGCAAGGGATGATAATTCAACCATTCCTGATCCATCATCGTCTTGTCCAGAATGACGGTGGTGCGCGAGCCCCTATCGTTAACGAGACCGAAGGGCGTGACCGAGCCTGGCTCCACGCCCAAGACCTCCATCAGGAGATCGGGCTTTCCGAAGGTGAGGCGCCGCGAGCCGATGCGGGCGGGGGCCGCCTTCAGATCGACCCTTGCGTCCTCGAGGCAGACGATGAGGTAAATGGCCCCCTTGTCGTCCTTGAGGAACAGGTTCTTGCAGTGGCCGCCTGGAATCTCGCCGCGCAAGGCGCGCGCCTCCTCGACGGTGAAGACCGGCGCATGGTCGACGGTCCTCGTGGCAATTCCCAAGGCGTCGAGGCGCGCCAGAAGCTCGTCGCGGGTGGCAGGCATCAATGTTTACTCGTTCGGTGGGTCAGATGAGGAGGTCCCTATTGCATTTGACCAGGGGTTGCGCAATAAGACCCGCCACCTCGCCGGCTTTGCCGGCCATCAGGACGCGGGCGTAGCTCAGGGGTAGAGCACAACCTTGCCAAGGTTGGGGTCGAGGGTTCGAATCCCTTCGCCCGCTCCAAAACACCAGCGATTTCAATAGTTTACAGCAGACGAACTCAATGATCGATTTCGCGATTGATGGTGGTCGCCACCGAGTTGCCACGGCGCTTGAATTTGGCCGCGCATTCCCTGGCATCAGGGACATTTACAGGGATTCCCCGCCAAACCGATCTGTCCAGGCCAGCAATGGCCTGGAAGCCCAATATCACCTCGCGTTAGCCCAGAATTCCCTGTTCGATCGAGCAGGGAAATTTAACGGAGTTATCAGGGAATTTTGGTCGATCGAACAGGGGAAGCGCTCGCCAGGCAAGAGGGAGCGGTCTCGTCACCTCGCACCGGTTCAGGACCTGATCCGCTGCCAGCTTGCCGCTGGCGCATAGCTCATTGGCCTTGGCGCTCAAGCATCCAGTTTCGCGGGAATGGAAGGGCTATTGCCAGCGTTGATTTACTGAACCAATTTTGGGGCGCCAGCCAAAGCTTCAAACAACGAAATAAGGGAATTCATTGATTGCTTGTCACGATCGAGGACCGAGAGATCGTACGACCCCAAGACACGATTGTTCTGCATATCCTTATCGACTCGATAGACCTCTAGGGTGTCGCAGTCAGTCTCCGACAGGACATCTAGAACTCTCAGATAGAAATTACTTTCGTTTGGCTTGAACGGTATTCCCAAGAATGTAGCGGCGCAGGCAAGCGAATAAATCTCGTTACAGCGAGCTTCCAGAACGGTCTCCGCGTTGCTCGGGTCGATAGGAAGCATAGGCTGGAAGACCGCGAGCGACATGCACGTTAATGCAGCAATTTTGGGCGGTTCGGTTCGATGGCCATCATTGATGCGCCATTTTTTATAAGCGTGGTTTAGGAGGAAATAACCCTCTGTAGCCAGCTTGATCCGGTTGGTACGTACGAGGATGGAGTTTGAAATTACGCCATCACCAACTAGCGTCAACGCAATATCACGGAGCAAGTTGAAACGCTCCGTGACAATTTCATCGGATGGAAACTCGGGCACGCCGTCCCCAAAACTTTATTGCTGGTCTAGCTTTCGCAGTTCTGAGAACGAGCTTCTGATGGAGGCCAAATTGGCACGCAACTCCGCATCAGTTGCAACATTATGATTGTTGTTTTCCTTGCGAATATTGAGGGAATCAACCGCTGGGCCGGTGATTTTCACCCGCCGTCCAATGGTCACCTCTACCGTGTCAATAATGGGCATTGTTGGCTCCACTCCCGATGCCGAATCACATTTTAGCCAAGCGACATAGGGTTAAGTTGCGCGAATCAAGTCGTCAACTAGTGAGGCTAGTCCCAATTGTCAACTTTAGTTCCAATCGAGTGATTAACTCTTTGATCGGCAGATATGCCACAACATACTGCCCCGGCCCCTGATCGGCCTTCACGACGCCATTGGCCCGCTGGCCTCGTAGGTCGAAGGCTACGCGCTTTTGTTATGAGCAGGAGCAAAGTTTGCTGGCTGGCGCGTTGCGCCGTCTTAGAGACCAGGGAAGGACGCCCGCACTCGACCAGAAGGAAGTTTTGTTACTTTTCCGATGCCCTTGACCGTCCCGCCCTTTGAGGTGGCGGCCAATCCGAAAGTTGCCTTCGGCACCCTCCCAGTTACCGGATATCCCGCGGCAAGCAGTCTCTTTCGGACGCTTAGGCAGTAGGCCACCGACTTTTCCGAGAAGCGCGTTTCGCCATGGCCCGCACGGTACTTCATGACGGTGGTGCAGATGTCGCCGCTCGCTAAGCGCCACGCTGTGCCAAGGTACTTCGCGCCGTACAGCACGTTTGTCGCGGGATCGGACAAGCCTTCCAAGGTGCCGATGTAGCCGAGCATTTCCGCCGTCGATGGTAGAACCTGCATGAGTCCGACCTCGCCAGCATCTCCCCGGGCATCGGGATTGTATCCGCTCTCCACACTCATGACCGCATCAACCAAGGCAAATGGAACGTTGTTTTCCAATGCATGCTGCCGAGCCAAGCGGCGATACAGATCCAAGCCTGAGTAAAGCTCCGTCAGCTGGGGTCTCGCGGTGGCGGTCCCTGTACATGCCTGCGCAAGTAAAGCGATGAGAGCTATCCGCAGCACATAACCCACGCGTTAAGTCCGCCTTCGGCTTCTGGGCTTCTTCAGAGGCACAACGTTCGCGTTTCCGCCTAAACTCTGGCGGAGGGCCGCTTTCAATCCGACCGGCCGACCATGCTTCTTAAGCAAGTCCCGAAACGCTTCTTCTGCCAGCTCTTGAAAGGTAGCAACTCGGTCCTTGGCCAGCATGTTGATGGCAGCCCAATCCTCGGAGTTGAATTGAACACGCTTCCCGATCAGTTTATCCGCCATCAACCCTTTCTCGACCAATTAGCCCAGGCTGAGGGCAAAGACTTGGAAAAGCCTTTTCAACCAAGCATCAATCGACCGCAATTGCCGTTGTTCCGGGTTGCGTCCGGCGAACATATGGCCACGCCAAGTGGGCCCTGGCGCGGCCTGCCATCCCAAGATGGGCTGCAAAGTTATCCTGAGTTGACCGGGTTCGAACGCGTTACCAGCAGGGCCGTTCCGTCGAATGAAGCTTTACCGTTCAGCCGAGCCCGGCATTGGCTTCCGTCGTCGAAACAATCTTTAAGAGTGTGAATTTCGCGGCGATTCCTGATGGTTCTGCAGAACTTCTCTTCCCTCCCGGGTCAGCATCAGCTCTTGATCAAGCCAGCCTAGTTCCTGGCATTCGTGCGTAGCTCCTTCGTCCAGTTCGGCGTCCTCCAAACCGTCTTCAATCTGATCGGTAAGCCGCAACACTTTGAGAAGCGCTTCCATGGGTAGCATCTGACCACCATTCGCTCTGAGCATGTATTGAGATTAGGCAGCAATCTTCTCCGCCAGCTCCGGCCCCTCGTTCTTCACGTTACCAACCTTGCGATCGACGGGCCATATCGCCATTCGGTCGGCCGGGAAAGGTTTGAGCATTGCCTTCAGTTCCTCGGAAGTTGCCGATGTCTCACCAAGCCAGGCAGGCCAATCCTCAAATCCCAGGATGACCGGCATGCGGTCATGAACCTCGCCCATGATCGGATTGGCGTCCGTCGTGATGATGGTGCAGCTCAGCGTCCAATCTTCGGCTTCCTTCGGCTTCCATGCCTCCCAGAGCCCCGCCATCGTCATGAGCCCGCGATTGCCCATGCCGATCGCGAAAGGCTGCTTGTCGGCCTTGCGCCATTCGTAGAAGCCATCGGTAATTATGAGACAGCGACGGCCGGCCTTCCAGGCACCGCGGAATGACGGCTTGGTGTCGATGCCATCAGCGCGGGCATTGAAGGTCGAATAGCCGATCTTGTTGTCCTTCGCCCAATTCGGGATCAGGCCCCAGCGCATGGGCTCGAGCGATCCGTACGCCGTCTTTGGATCGGAGCACCGGGACAGGCAGCGTCGGCGGGACATTCCAGCGCTTCGGAAACCAGCCGGCGATGCCATCCGGAAAGGGATCGATTTTGATCTCGGAATAGTCGTCGGGAAGTCGGACGCGTCCACACATGGCGGGAATGTAGCAGCGCGGCTTGACAGCACGTCGGCGCCCTCATGTTCCCATGAGCGTCGAAACGATCGGAGAAGCGTACCGACTCGGCTGGCGCATCAAGGTCCGCTGCGCCTTCGGGACGCGCGACGGCATGAAGTCCATCCGCGAATGCACGACCAAGGCCGACCTTGATCTAAGACGCTAGTTTGGACGCGAGGCGATGCCTTCCCCCTCGCTCGGCTGGAAAGCCGGCTCAAATGCCCCGACTGCGGCTCGCGGCGGGTGACCGTGATTTTCGACGTGCCGAGCAATGAGAACAGGCGACGGGCGTAGGTACAGCGAAGGAGTTGGCGGCGGGAACAATCTTCCGGGTTGATTTGCTGTGACGCAAAGGAGTTTCCCCCATGGCCCTCAATAATCCTACCCCGCCCGGAGTATCCCCGACACGCCCTGGCGTTGATCCTATAGTCGACCCTCTCGATCCCCTGCGTCCCGACCAGATGAGGCGTTCCACCCCACCAAAAGGGATGAAGACCTCCTATTGGATCGTGGCCGCACTTGTGGTCCTGGCTGTGTTGGCTATGTTTTTCTTCATGAGACGCGAACCGGCAACACTTCCGCCGTCGCAAACGACGGGCGAGACCACCACGCCGACGACGGACCCATTGGCGCCGATCCCGTCCGAACCAGCTACATCCGACGCCGACTCCGGTGACAACACCCCTCCCTGAACCCACGGCGCCTACGCAGCCATAATTGCTAAAAAAGGCCGCGCCAGACCTGCCCGGTTTGACGCGGCCCGACGGTTTGCCAGCAAAGATACGCAACGCATTGCCGGCGCCGCCGGAGCTAAACGTGCAAGAAGCCCGCCGCGTTAATATTCCGTCCTTGGCATGGCACCTGCAGATTCCCCAGGCCATGGACACACGTGCTCAACAATTGAGAAAGGATGCTGCCCACGCTCGCCGGCTTGCCGAACGAGCCTCGGACGCTATTGCTCAGGAGTTGCTCGAGATCGCCGAGCAGCTTGAAAAGGCTTTCTTTGGCCGCGCCAAAGATTGACGAATTTGTTGCGCTCCGCCCAGGGTGAGCAATGCACCTCTGACGCGGGCACTTCTTGTGCGAGACCTAGTCCTGGAGCTGCGATAGTGATGGGATCGGGGTTAATTGCTATCCCACTCATGGAAGATGCGATCCCCACTGCACAGAAGAGAGTAGATGCGATAATCGCGACGAACACAGTTTTCAGAAACCAAATCCACGCGCGGGCCATCAGTCAAAGGTTCGGCGCTTGCCTTGATGGATGAAGCCTCCATTTTTTGATTCCCATTGGTACCCATAATTAGGTTGGCCAACGCCCGGCTAGTTTTGGTGTTCCCCAAAATAAAAGGCTAGTCTTTAGTTGGAACTGTTCTCGCGTTCCCACATTGCTAGTTTCAATACCGTGTGCAGCGGAATTGCTAGAAGCAGCGGATTGCTAGAGTAATGAAAAGAATGAAGAAAAGGAGGTAAAATGATTAGGAAGACAGCGGTGTTGTTGGCGGCTTTCGGGTTCTGGGACCGCGATTCCTGAGTTTGCTACGCCTTCTGCGACAGCAGGTACAATTGCGCCGAACGTGAGTTCGCCGCAATTTCAGGACGGGCTCGAGTTCGTTTCGACTTGGGTCTATAAGAAAGCAAGCACGGAATGCGCTACAATAAGAAGCGCAAGGGGTATGGCTACCACCATGGCGGGTATTGGTATTCGGAGCCTTGGTGGACGTACAGTGGGGCTGGCTGGGCTTACGGACCGAAGTACGGAAAGCGCTATCGTCATCGCTATTCAGGCTACGATTACTATTACGATGGCTATTGGTATCCGAAGCCCTGAGGCTGGTGTAACTTTGGTGCATCGGCTGCTAGTCCTACCCAATGCGTAACCCCGCCTGATACAGGCGGGGTTTTACGGGGCGACAGCCGGATTGACAGAGCAACAAACACCGGTAACCGAAAACAACGGTCACCGAAGTCATCTCAGCCACAAATTTGTAGGGACAGCCTGCGGCATTGCGCGCCGAGATGACGCCTGCGGGTTTGCATATCGTCACCTCAGCAGGAGCCGTCTTTCAGCGAGGCCATGATTTGCTGACCTCCGCCCAATGGTCACCGAAGAACGTCTCCAGCGCCTCTGCCTGATCACGGATGAACCCAAGGCCGATCAGCACGTCTTGCAGCATCCGCTCCTCACGTTCGCGTTGCTTGCCCTGATAGCGAGAAGGATCGAGCGTGCAGTTGGAGCCATGCGCCGCGATCAACCGCGCAATCGTGGCAAGGTCGCCTATTTTGTCTTCTAGCGGGCCGAGTACGTCCCGATAGGAGAGCTTCGGCGGCCTGCTCCTCTGCTTCCGGTTCCGGCTCGCGCATCGTAGCATGGCGGAGAGCCTTTAAGGCCCGTTCGGCCTTGCGCATCAAAGACCGTGATGCTTCCGAGTCTTCGTCGTCTTCCGCGACACAGAGGGCCAGATTGAGGACGGCCCACACGTCGCGGATGCTTAGCGCGTGGTTTTCGGCGGCGATGATTTGCGCAAAGATCGCCCCCGCTCGTTCATCGTGGCCGCTCTGAATGGCGTCCCACCTTGCCTGATTGTCGGCAGCGGTTTCGCCGCCAATGTTCTTATTCAGATCAGCGTCCTTGAGCGCCTTGCTCATGCGCCACTCGCGACGCAGAGCGGGAATGTCGAGGGCGGCGCTCATGCGACGTCTCCAAGACTAAGTCGGACAATCGCCTTGAAGATTGTCTCTTCAATCTCCGAATGGTCGTCCGAACAGGTCGCAAGCATGTCGGCCTGGATCACCACGCGCGCCAGCGCTGCGACGCCTAGCAACGTCTCCGGCTCATACTCGAGAATTTCCGCCATGGTGCTTGAACAACGGTCGTCAGCTTCCTCGCTGATAGCTTCCAGTGGGCGAAGGTCGGCCTTGCTCGCTTCAATCGCTGCGTCCCATCGGTCGTGAACGGTCACAAGGTAACGGCACCGGGCGCGGGTTTCTTCAGGCACCGGCAGATCGATGTTGCGCATGAACAGCTTGCGGTCTGTTTTCTTAATGCGGTTGACCCAGGTTATGCTGTCCGGCTCCGCATACACGGCGAGGATGCCGCGCGACCAGAAAGCAACGTCACTCCCGGCCCGGCATTTGGTCGGTTCCTGCAGGCCGTCACCGAGCAGTAACGGCTCTTGCAATTCGGGCGGACAAGGCGGCTCGATTTCTTTGACGCGCTCTTCTTCGTCGCCCACACGGCCAAGCGTTTCATTCCATGTCGCCCATTCCGCGATGTAGCGGTCGCAGAGAGCGATCAGCTCCGCGTCGGGATTTGCGTCGGTTGCGGATTGCAGCGCGACGGCACCGACCGCGCCCGTTGCGAGTGCGAGCGTTCCGGCAATGCCGGCAAGAGCTGTGCGCCGGGTTGGCATTGCGCGCCCGAACGCATTATTGTCCTTAGTTGCCATAGTAGACCTCTCAGACTGTTGTGGTGAAGGCCCGGCAGGTAGTTTGAATCGCCCCTGCCGGGCCGCTGCATTTTGGGCCTCAAGGCCCGTTCATCCGGCCGAAGCCGGAAGCTGTGAAATCTCCTGTCGCTAGATGCTGTTGCGAACCGCCTCGAATGCCGCCGCTTGCTGCGCTCTCGAAGATCGGCCATCACTGAATAGTGTGAGGACTGCCAGCGCGTGCGCCCGTCCAATTGTGTGATCTGGGTTTGGATCTCGCGGAGGCGATCGACCGCCGGGCCGGTTGCCCGATCCATCGCGCGGCTCTGTGCTTTGAAGCGCGCCGCCTGCCATGCCGACTTGAGCGCCTCCGACATGCTCATCGGCTGCCAGGCATCAAGCTCGCGCTGCGCTTGTGGTCCGCGGCCTGCCTCTACCGCCCATTCAAGCTGCGCCCGTTCCCGGAGCCGCTTGGCCCGGTAGGAGTGCGCCATCGTCATGATTTCGGAGCGGGAGACGAAAGAAAGGACGGAGAGAGACCGTGCTGCAGGATGAATTTCGGGCGCAGATGCGCTATCACAGACGGCAGCCATGCCGACCTCCACAACAGGTTTGCTGGTTAGGGCCGGGACCAAGGCTGCCACCTTGACCCGGCCCGTTCATCTGTATATAGTATAGTTTACAATCTCTGTCAACAGGCGCGTATACGTGGATTATAAAACAGCTACCAGCATTCTATTAAACGGCACCAGCCTTTCTGATCTGGCAGCGCGAATCCCGAGTTCGATTCCGGCCGTTCGTCAAGCACGAATGCAGCCAGGAACTTCGGGTTTTCGTGAACCGCCCCAAGGGTGGGAAACGGCAGTCGCCAAGCTTGCGAGAGAGCGCGTCCGAGAGTTGGAAAAGCTCATCAAGGCATTGTCATGAAGTCGGAATGCCGCATCCTAGCAGACTAC
>CAWDUC010000013.1:0-130014 GCA_963805405.1 uncultured Alphaproteobacteria bacterium
CTTTACGCCGGTGGGCGGTGCGGCAGTGGCGATGATGATCGACCGTTCGGTGTCGTCGAACAACGGTTTCGGCTTGAACGCGAACGGGGCAGGTGCGATTTTGCGCATCGGCAACTCGATCGTTTCGGGCAACGCGACCGGCGTCAAGCTCGTGAACAGCGCTACCATGACGTCGTTCGGCACCAATCAGATCAACGACAATGCGACACCGGGCCCGTCCATCACGATCCTCGGCCCGACCTGACCTGCTCCCGCACATCGAACGTCCCGGACGGGCATCCCGTCCGGGACGTATTTTATTTGCATGGCCGCCCGGAGAATTTACATCGATCCGAATATCGCCGTGCCGATGAGCCACGCCAGCCAGATCGCCGGCGCGAAGAACAGCCCGAACGGTAATCGCGAGGTCGGGCCGATCGGGCTCTTGCCGGCGACGCGCCAGGCGCCATAGGCGGCGAGCGCGCCGAGCGCCGCGATTTCCACAGCCACCGGGATCATCGGCCATTCGAGCCAGGCGCCGGCGACGAAGGCGAGTTTGACGTCGCCAAGGCCGAGCCCTTCGCGTCCGCGCAGCCGGCCGTAGAGCCAGCGCAGGCTCCAGAAAAACAGCATCGTCACCGCGCCGCGCAGCAGCGCGGCCGCCACGCTTTCGATCGCCGATGGCACGGCCGCGAGCGCCGCGTTGACAATGGCAAGCGCCAACGCCGCGGCGGTCAGCTCGTTGGGAATGAGCAGATGGCGATAGTCGACGATTGCGATCGCCAGCATCAGCAGCGCCAGCGCGGCGCCGAGCAAGCCGGCCGTGCCGGGCGCCGCCGCGATACTGACGGCGGCGGCCACGAGGCAGGTCATGGCGACGGCCGCGTCGATCGGGCGAATTTGCTTCATGGCTGTCGGCGCGTTTGCGGTCGGGCGTCGCGGCGCCATCGGCCCCGCCCGTCAGCGCACGGAAATCGGCTGACTGGACCCTTGCGGGAAGCGGGGCGACACGGTGCCGATGCGCGACTTCAGCTTGGCGCGCAATTCTTCCGCCACCAGATGGGCGTCGATGGCGTCGCGGATGATCTGCGGGCGGATGAAGATGATGAGTTCGGTGCGCTGCGTCGTCTTGCCTTGATGGGAAAACGCGTCGCCCAGATAGCCGGGAAGCTGATCGAGCAACGGGATGCCGCTGCGCGTCTTGTTCTGCGTCTCGCTGACCAGCCCGGCCAGCAACACGGTCTGGCCGTCGGCCACCGACAGCGTGCTCTTGACTTTCCGTTGCGAGATCGTCGGCGTTAGCGTCGACGACGAGCTGGCGCTGCTGATCTCCTGTTCGATGTCGAGCCGCACCATATTGTTACCGCTCACGCGCGGCATGACGCGCAGGATGATGCCGGTGTTCTGGTAATTGATGGTGTTGACGACGGCGTTGTTGGCGCTGAGCACGGTCGCCGTGCCGGTGGTGATCGGAACCTGGTCGCCGACCTGCAGGGTGGCGACGCCGTTATCGACAACCACCAGCGAGGGGTTGGAGAGGATCTTGACGTCGGTGATCGCATGCAAGGCGTCGAGGACGACCTGCGGCGTCTTTTCCGACCCGATCAGAATGTTGAAGCCGGGCAGGATGCGGCTCAGCGTCGCGCTCGCCGATCGTGTTGACCGCCGAGCCGGTGTCGGCCGGGGCGCCGAGATTCGTGCTCTTCAGGAAAAACTGCACGCCGTAGCTTAGGTTGTCATTCAGCGTGACCTCGGCGATCGTCGCATCGAAAGCGACCTGCAACTGCGGCCGGTCGATCTGCCGCAGCGCGCTCTCGATGATCTTATAGTTTTCCTCGTTGGCGTAGATCAGCAGCGCGTTATTGGTGACGTCGGCGGTGATGCGGATGCCGGGCAGGATCGGGCCGCCGCCGGAAGCGCCGGCATGCGAACTGGCCAGCGACGGCGACGCGGCGTTTGGCGGCGCTTCGGCGCCGAGCGGCTTGCTCGCCGGTGGGCCGCCGGTGAGCCGTTCGACCGGCGACATCGTGGCGCCGCCGGGGCCGCTCGAGGAGGTGGTCACGCCGCCGCCCGGCGCAATCTGGCTCGACGCCGAACCGATCGACGAGCCCGAGGCGCTGCCGAACATTTCGTTGAGGATGGCTGCCAGATTTTTCGCGTCGCCGTAGCGTACGCGATAGACTTTTACGCCGGTGTTGGCGACTTCCGAATTGTCGAGCCGGCGAATCCAGCTTTGCGCGGCTTTCAACAGTGCCGGTTTGCTGGTGGCGACCAGGATGGCGTTAAGCCGGCCGATCGCCTGCAATTTGACCAGGTCGTGGTTGAGGCCGCCGTTGCCGAGATCCATGATCTTTTCGACTTCCGAAATGATCGGCTCCGGCGCGCTGTGACGCACCGGAAAAATGCCGACCGATTGCCCGCGCATCCAATCGGTATCGAAGCTGAGCACCGTCTCGACCGCCTTGCGGCGCTCCGGTCCAGTGCCCTGGATGATCAGCATGTTGCGTGCACTATCTACGCGCATCGAGCCTTGCTTGGTGGCGAAATTCTCCAGCAACTTAGTGAGTGTCGTGGCCGAGACATAGCGCAGCGGCACGATGCTCACGCCGTAACCCGGTTGCGGCGTGCGGCCGTCGGCCGCGACGTCGATGCCCCCATTGGCGATTGCCTCGTTGATGGGGACGAGCCGGTAGCTGCCGGCGTTGTGGATCAGCGCGACATTGCTCACGCGCAGCGCGTTTTCAAGAACGAACAGCACGTCGCTTTTGGCGACTGGACGTCCCGAGTTCAGCGTCACGGTCCCCTGCACGCGCGGATCGATGATGTAGCCGACGCCGAGAATGTCGCCGAGAATGACTTTGGCGACGGTACTCACCGGCGCGTTTTCGAAACTGAGATCGTAGCCGTCGCCGGTGGCCGAGCGCTCGGCGCCTTGAATTGTCACGGGCGCCGGTTCGCCGGCGGCGTTCTGCGCCGATCCGCTGTAGACGACCGCGCGCGGATCACGGCCACGGTCAACCGTGGCCGAACCCGCTGGCTGCGGGAAGCGCGGGAGAAGATCGATCGATTGCACTTGATCGCTGATGTTCGGCGATTGCACCTTTGGATCGTGAATATCGGGAATAAGACTATTACAGGCCGCCAGCAAGCCGCCGGCGGCGACTGCGACTATTGCCAGTCCAAGACGAACCGGCGGACACCGACGCACTAGACGATTAATGATTGACACCTAACCTCGCCCACGTGCGCTGCGGTTGACGTCATTCCTGGCCGACGACGTCGGTTGATAAGTTCTTATTGTTTGACAATGTTTTCGGATATTCGATAATTATATTACTCAGTGTCAAGCACGATTTGCGATCGTATACTACGAGTCCCACTTAATATTTGTGGACAACTTAATGTCATCTTTCTGGACACCTTAATGTCGCCTAACATGTCGCCTAACATGTCACAGAATTTTGCCAAATATTTGGTTGGCAAAAATTATATTGCTGGCGATTTGATTTCTAAGCTCGATCTGCCGGATGCTCAGAATTTCGGGCAAACACTGCGAAGATTGTGGGAATTGACCGATCTATCGGCCAACGACTTCGCTGACGAAGTATCCCGCTTCCACGGCATTCCGCGCCTGAGCCTGGCGCAATTGATGGAAGCCGCACCCTTGGTCGGCCGGTTTTCCCGCCGCTTTCTGCGCGAGATGGTGGTCTTCCCCTTTGAGACGGCGGACGGGCAATACCAACTGGCGGTTGCCGATCCCAATGACGCGGCGCCGGTGCAGGCCGCCGAGATCGTGCTCGGCCGCCGCGTCGGCGTCACCATCGCCTCGTTCGAGGACATCGCCACCGTTCTGGCCGCGCGCATTGGCGATGACAACTCCGCTCTGCCCGAAGTCGCCGATGCAGCTTCCGCCCATGCCGACGACGATATCGAGAACCTGCGCGACCTGGCCAGCGGCGCGCCCATCGTGCGCGCGGTCAACGACCTGCTCGAAAAGGCGATGGAACTGCGCGCGAGCGATATTCACATCGAGCCGACGCGCAGCGGCCTCAATGTGCGCATGCGCGTCGACGGCCTGTTGCGCGCGGTGGCATCGCCCGCCGGCGCGCTGCCGCAGGCGCTGGTCTCGCGCATCAAGATTTTGTCCGGCTTGAACATCGCCGAACGCCGGCTGCCGCAGGACGGCGCCGCGCGGCTGCGCGTGGCGCGCTCGGAGATCGATATCCGCGTTGCCACCATGCCGACCCAGCACGGCGAATCCGCCGTCGTGCGCCTATTGCCGCGCGACCGCGGCCTGCTCGAACTCGCCAAGCTCGGCCTGTCCGACCGGGACGAAGGCCGCATGAAGCATCTGCTGTCGCTGCCGCACGGGATGATCATCATCACCGGGCCGACCGGCAGCGGCAAAACCACGACGCTGGCGACCATGCTGTCGATCCTCAACCAGCCGACGCGCAAGATCCTCACCATCGAGGATCCGGTCGAATACGAGCTCAACGGCGTCAATCAATCGCAGGTGAAGCCGGGGATCGGGCTCACCTTCGCTACCGCGCTGCGCGCTTTCGTGCGCCAGGACCCCGACGTGATCATGGTCGGCGAAATCCGCGACGCGGAGACCGCCAATATCGCAATCCATGCCGCGCTCACCGGCCATCTCGTGCTGACCACGCTGCACACCGAGACTGCGGCGGCGGCGCTGCCGCGCCTGCTGGACCTCGGCGTCGAGGGCTTCCTGCTCAAGTCGACGTTGCGCGCGACCATCGCACAACGGCTGGTGCGCATCCTGTGCGACCGCTGCAAGGTCCGCAAAACTCTAAAGCCCGAGGATCTCTCCGACGATCCGCGTTTTGTCGCGCTCGGCTTCAAGCCCGGCGACACGGTCTATGAGCCGAATGGTTGCGATCGTTGCGGCGGCACCGGCTATCGCGGCCGCAGCGGCATTTTCGAGATCATCGAGATGACCGGCCAAGTGCGCGACCTGATTACCGAACACACCAACTCGGAGGTCATTCATTGCGCCGCGGTGAACGCCGGCATGATGACCATGGTCGAGGACGCGATTGCCAAGTGCCGGACGGGGGTGACGTCCGCCGCGGAGGTTCTCCGCGTGACCACGGTCGGAGCCTGACGTGCCGAGCTTCCGCTACCGCGCGCTGACCCAGAGCGGCGAAATGGTGAGCGGATCGCTGACCGCGCCAACCGCCGCGGAAGTGGCCAACCGCATCGAATTTCTCGGCCTGGTTCCGGTTGAAACCATCACCGAAAGCGCAGGCGCCGAGAAGACACGCCTGAGTTTGTCGCTGTTGTCGCGGCCCAAGCCCGAAGACGTCACGGTTTTCACGCGCGATTTAGCGCTGCTGCTCAAGGCCGGCGCCCGTATCGACGATGCGCTCGACCTGCTGGCGGTCGACATCGACATCGGGCGCTTACGTCCGATGGTCGCGCAAATCCGCGGCCGCGTGTTGGCCGGCGAAAGCCTGTCGGAAGCGCTGCTGCATCATCCGACCTTGTTCCCGCCGATGTATGTCGCGCTGGTTCGCGTCGGCGAGACCTCCGGTGCGCTCGACCACGTGCTCGAGGTACTCGGCAGCGAACGCGGCCGCGGCGAGGCCATGCGACGCAAGGTGATGGACGCCTTGCGCTACCCGGCTTTCGTACTGTTCGCCGCCTGCGCGGTGCTGTCGTTCTTCCTGCTCTTCGTCTTGCCGCAATTCGCCGCGGTGCTGCAGGACTTCAACGCCAAGCTCGATCCGATCGTCGCCGCGCTGTTCGATCTGTCCAAGTTCACCCGCGCGCATCTCGAAGTCATCGAGGCCGCGATCGCCGTCCTGATCTTAAGCGGCTGGCTCACGTTTCGCCGCCCCGCGCTGCGGTCGAGGATCGCCGATATTTTCACGCGCCTGCCCTTGCTGCGATCGGTCGTGCAATTGAACCGCACGGCTCTGTTTTGCCGCAATCTGGGAATTCTACTCGGCAGCGGCGTTCCGCTCACCATGACACTGCGTATCCTGGTTGATATGATCGGCGGGGGCGATCACGGCGGCGTCTGGAGCAAGGCGGTGGACCGGGTCCGGCACGGGGGAAAACTATCGGACGCGCTCGCCGACACGATCCTGCTGCCGGCTATGGCCATCCGTATGTTGCGGATCGGCGAGGAAACCGGTCAGTTGCCGGTGCTCGCCGGCAACGTCGCCGAATTCTACGAAGCCAAGCTGCAACGCAGTCTCGACCGCGTTGTCGGCATCACGGGGCCGCTGGCGATCATCGTGATCAGCACCATCGTTGGCGGACTGATCGTATCCGTGATGACCGCGCTGCTCTCGGTCACGCAGGTCATTGAATAAAAGGCGGTGACGATGTTCTTCGACCGGGAAAAAGTTCGCAGACGCATGCGCGGCGAGGGCGGCTTTACGCTGATCGAAATCCTCGTCGTCATCACGATCATCGCGCTGATCATGAGCCTGGTCGGCCCGCGCGTGCTCAACTATCTCGGCGAATCCAAGGTCAAGGCCGCCAAGATCCAGATCCAGAG
The DNA here is from genome assembly GCA_963805405.1 of uncultured Alphaproteobacteria bacterium. GTDB lineage: Bacteria > Pseudomonadota > Alphaproteobacteria > Rhizobiales > Aestuariivirgaceae > JAEUMG01. Next base: position 6,512 of record CAWDUC010000013.1, read on the forward strand.
TTTCGGCAGCGCGCTCGACCTGTTCAATCTCGATACCGGCCGCTATCCGAGCAGCAGCGAAGGCCTGGCGGCGCTGGTGCAGTCCCCCGGCACAATTCCGTCATGGAACGGGCCCTATTTGAAGGGCGGCGTGGTGCCCTCAGACCCATGGGGAAAGCCCTATGTTTATCGTTCGCCAGGGGAGCACGGTCCCTATGATATCATGTCATATGGCTCCGACGGTCAGGAAGGTGGGACTGGCACGGCCGCCGACATCGCCAGTTGGGCGCATTGACCGCGGCGAGGGCGGCTTCACGCTGATCGAAGTCGTCTGCGTTCTGGCCATCATCGCGATGCTCGCCGCTATCCTGCTGCCGGAAATCCCGCGCGGCACCTCGCACTCGCGGCTGGAAGCCTACGCGATGGAGATCGCCACGGTCCTCAACAGCGACCGCAATGCGGCCATTCGTCATCGCGTCCGGGTGGCGACCGAAATAGACGCGCTCGACCGCTCGGTGCGCGCCGGCGCCTCGCCGCGCACCATCAAAGTGCCGAACGACGTGCAATTCGATGCCGCGCTCGCCAGCCGCTGTAACCAGCGCGAGTCGGGCTCGCTGATCGTCTTCTTCGCTTCCGGCATGTCCTGCGGCGGCGTGATCGCGCTCACGCGGCTGGGCGCCGGCTTTCAGATTCGCGTCAATTGGCTCACCGGAGGCGTTGAAATTGTGCCGCTTAACGCGTCCTGAGCGCCCGCGCGGCAGCGCCGGCTTCACGCTTATCGAGGTGGTCGTCACGCTCGCGGTGATCGCGGCGATTTTGTTGTCGGTCGGCTCGCTGGTCAGCGTCGCGGTGCGCGGCACGCATGCGCTCGACAACCACCTGGTGCTGGTCGAGACGGCGCGCGCCATCGAGGCCGGGCTGCCCGATCGCGACAACCTGGCCGTCGGCACCATGTCCGGTGAACGCGACGGCCAGCTTTGGCGCGTCGACGTTTCGCCGTTTCCCGGCAAACTGGACGCGCAGACGCAAACGCTCTGGGTGCCGCTGCTGGCGGCGATCACCGTGCAAACGCCGAACGGAACCAGCCTGCGGGTGACCACCGTGCGGCTCGGCCGAGGGCCGGCGGGATGAAGCAGCTTGAATATCGCGCGGACGGCGAGGCGGGCTTCTCGTTGCTTGAGCATCGGTGCTGAGCGTGTCCCAGTAGCGCCGCGCCGCGTCCCAGTCCGCCCCCTTCGGCGCTTTCGGACGGCCCTTCAAATAGGCATAGGCGGTCTCGTCGGGCGCGATCATGCCGGCGCGGGCGCCGCCCTCGATCGACATGTTGCACACCGTCATGCGGCCTTCCATGGAAAGCTCGCGAATGGCATCGCCCGCATATTCGATGACCGAGCCGGTGCCGCCGGCGGTGCCGATCTGGCCGATGATGGCGAGGATGATGTCCTTGGCGGTGGCGCCTGGCGCAAGCTTGCCGTCCACCTGGACGAGCATGTTCTTGGCTTTCTTCTGGATCAATGTCTGGGTCGCCAACACATGCTCGACCTCGGAGGTGCCGATGCCGTGTGCGAGTGCGCCGAAGGCACCATGCGTCGAAGTATGGCTGTCGCCGCAAACGATGGTGGTACCGGGCAGGGTAAAGCCTTGTTCCGGCCCGATCACATGCACGATGCCCTGGCGGCGGTCATGCTCGTCGTAATATTCGACGCCGAAATCCTTGGCGTTCTGGGCCAGGGTTTCGATCTGCGTGCGGCTTTCGGGCTCGGCGATGCCTTTGGAGCGGTCGGTGGTCGGCACATTGTGGTCGACGACGGCGAGCGTCTTTTCCGGATGCCGCACTTTGCGGCCCGACAGACGCAAGCCTTCGAAGGCCTGCGGACTGGTCACTTCATGGACGAGATGGCGGTCGATATAGAGGAGGCAGGTGCCGTCCTCGGCCTCGTGGACCAGGTGATCGTCCCAGATTTTGTCGTAAAGCGTGCGCGGCTTGGCCATGTCAGCAGATCCAGTGCGGATTTTCGTGCCTCATTTAGCGTCGTGTGCTTGAAACGCAAAGGGCTTTTGCCCCAGCGCAATCCTGCCATGATGATATGGCTAAACCTCCATTATGGTCACTCGTCGCAGTCTCCTCGTTTCCGCTTTGGGTTTGGGCACGCTCGCGGTCGGAATGGCGTTCGCAACGCCGAGCCATCGGCTCAAGGCACTGGCGCAGCTCGCCTTTGACCCCAATGCGACCTCCCCGCCGCTCGCCATGCCGGTGTTCCGCGAACCCGAATCATGGGCGGCCAGGCTTGTCGCGGGGGGCGAGGGCCAGATCGGCCAGACGGTTCGCTACGATCCCGCCTATGAGCGCATCGCCTACCCTTCAGGCGACGTACCGATCGAACGCGGCGTGTGCACCGATGTAGTGATCCGCGCCTATCGATCAGGGCTCGGCGCCGATCTCCAGCGGCTCGTCCATGAAGACATGCGCCGGAATTTCGCGGCCTATCCGGCCTTGTGGGGCTTGAAGAAACCGGACCCCAACATCGATCACCGCCGCGTCCCCAATCTTCAGGCCTTCTTCCGTCGTGCCAAGGCCTCGCTGCCGGTCAGCGATGATCCGCGCGACTACCTGCCGGGCGATGTGGTGAGCCAGAAGCTCTCCAACGGGCTCGCCCATATCGTGCTCGTCACCCATCGCGCCAGCGCCGATGGAAAGCGGCCGATGGTGGTCCACAATATCGGCGCAGGCGCGCGGCTCGAAGACGTGCTCTTTGCCTTCACCATCACCGGGCATTATCGCTTCCAGCCGCACATCTAATCTAATCGCGCTTGGAAACTGCCGCGGCCAGTGGAACACTGCGCGTCCACAGTTCCAGCGGGTTTCCTCCTATGCTCGATCTTCTCATCACCAACGCCACCTTGCCGGATGGCCGCAATGGCATCGATATCGCCTGCGCCCAAGGCAAGATCGTCGACATCGGCCATCTCGGCGCCCTCGCCGCGGCGCGATCGATCGATGCCAGGGGGCATCTCGTAACGCCGCCCTTCGTGGACGCGCATTTCCACATGGATGCGACGCTCTCGCTTGGGCTGCCGCGGCTGAACAAATCCGGCACCTTGCTCGAAGGCATTTCGCTCTGGGGCGAACTCAAGCCGCTCCTCACCCATGAAGCGGTGATGGAGCGCGCCTTGCGCTATTGCGACCTTGCTGTCAGCCAAGGCCTGCTCGCCATCCGCACCCATGTCGATGTCTGCGATGACCGGTTGCTCTGCGCCGAAGCGCTCATCGAAGTCAGAAAACGCGTTGCGCCCTATCTCGATCTGCAGATCGTCGCCTTCCCGCAGGACGGCTATTATCGTTCACCCACGGCTGCGAAGAATCTCGATCGCGCGCTCGACATGGGCGTCGACGTGGTCGGCGGCATCCCGCATTTCGAACGCACCATGGCGGATGGTGCGGCAAGTCTCAAAGCATTGTGCGAGATCGCCGCCAAGCGCGGGCTCCTCGTCGACATTCATTGCGACGAGACGGATGATCCGATGTCGCGCCACATCGAGGCGCTCAGTTACGAGACGCAGCGGCTCGGCCTCCAGGGACGCGTTGTCGGCTCGCATCTGACTTCCATGCATTCGATGGACAATTACTACGTCTCCAAGCTCATTCCGCTCATGGTCGAGGCGGGCGTGCACGCGACGCCCAATCCGCTCATCAACATCACCATCCAGGGACGGCATGATACTTATCCGAAGCGCCGTGGCATGACGCGCGTGCCGGAACTGCGCAATGCCGGCATCAATGTCTCCTTCGGCCATGATTGCGTGATGGACCCCTGGTATCCGCTCGGCCAGGCCGACATGCTCGAAGTCGCCAGCATGGGACTGCATGTCGGGCTCCTCACATCGCGTGCCGATATGCGCTGGTGCTTCGATGCGGTCACCGCCAATCCCGCACGCACCATGCATCTCGAAGGTTATGGACTGGAGAAGGGATGCAATGCCGATTTCGTGTTGCTGCAGGCCAGGGATCCGATCGAGGCGATCCGGCTCAAGGCAACACGGCTAGCCGTCGTGCGACGCGGCAAGGTCATTGCCGAGACGGCGGAGCGGGTCAGTAATCTCCATCTCGAAGGCCGGCCGTCGCGCCTCAATGGCGCCGATTACGCGCCCAAGGCCGCGGACGTGTAATTTCCTCGACAAGGGAGCAGGGCAAGCGGCATTTCAAGGCACTACTGGACGTTGTCCTTCAGGCATGCTTCGATACTGATCGGGGCGAGCGTCTTTGAGGGCTTGGGGGGACCATGGAGACGTTTGCGAGCTATTTCGCGATCAGCGACATTCCGGGACATGTGTCGTACTTGATCATCGCGATCTCCTATTGCCTCAGCAACATATACTGGCTGCGCGTCGCCGCGGTCGTGGGCCTCCTCTTCGAGATCTTGTACTTCCTGCTGACGAGCAGCGCGCTCTATACCGGAATTGCGTGGGATGTGATTTTCATTGCGATCAACGCCTTCCACCTGGTCCTGCTGACGCGCGATCGCTTCTCGATCAGGCTCGAGACGGACGAGCACACATTGATCAAGGGTGCCTTCTCGGGCCTGCATGATGCCCAGATCGCGCAGATCCTCAAGGCCGGTACGTGGCGCACGCTCGAATTGGGCACGAAGCTTACCGAGGAAGGCCGGGCCGTCCATGAGCTCTTCTTCATCCAGCGGGGCCGGCTCGGCGTCCAGGCCAAAGGCACGCATGTCGCGGAACTGGGGCAGGGCTGCTTTGTCGGCGAGATTGCCTTTCTCACCGGAAACGTCGCCACGGCGACGGTTGTCGCCGATGAGGAGACGCGATTGATTGCCTTCAATCATGCCAAGCTTCTCTCCGTGTGCAAACGCGACACGCAAGTTGCAGCGGCGATGCACAGACTGATCGGACGCGATCTCGCCGGCAAGATTGCGCGCAGCGACTTGCGTCTCGACCACATTGCGGTCGCGGGTCACGCCTGACGTCACCAGTTCAGTGCCGAGTATGATCTCAGGATTCGCTCGATTAACGGCGGAAGCCGGCGCTTTCGACCGAGCCATTGCGACCATTTCAGCATGCATGAAACGAGTAGCTGGTGGCTAACTCGTGAAGCACATTTCAAGACGTCCGTACTCTGGTGCCGGCTGGTCTTTTCTGTCTTCAACATGGCACGCCCGATCGATGAAACTGCCAGACTCTGCGCCGGCGCTGCGCAATGAGGGTTGAACGCCGGGCTCATCAGCGGTTCATCAGAGCGAAGCCGTCGTGTCGCAAGTCAGGACGTCGGCAGGTTTTGGGCGACCTCCCAGACATGGCCGGCGGGATCTGCGAAGGCCGCGGTCCGGCGTCCCCAGGGGCGATCGATCGGCCCATTGAGAAGCTTCACGCCGCGCCGGGCAAGTTCCGCGCAAACGGCATCCACGTCCGCGACGTTGATGGTGAGGAGAAAGCGGGATCCGGCGCCGGGGGCGGCGACGGGTGTGGGCTCGACGAGCTCCGGCGCCTCCTGCACCCGGAGCAGGTTGATCATCAGGTTTCCAAATTTCAAGACGACCGATGCGCTGTCCTCGTAGATGATCTCTCGTGCGAAGATATCGCGATAGAAGCTCCTCGCTGTCTCGAGGTCTTCGACGAAGAGCGTGATGACCTCGATTGCGTTCAGTGCGTTTATCATGGGAGTTCCCTTGCTATCTCGCGGTCAGGGTAGCGTGGTGCGCCGCGCATGAAAGCCCGAGACCGGCTCACTGGCCGGGTTTTGCGATCACTGGGGCTTCCATGCGGCGCCGTGACATGCAGGGCGTCTCACCCGCCATCCCCGTCGGCCAAACGGAAAGGCGGACGATGCACCCTTGTGCATGTCCGGTCGCGGATCGGATTTCGGGCCCCGATCCTGGCCTCATCTTCACGATTTCAATCAGCGGTAGGCACTGCACGAGATGTCTGACTAGAACTAATAACGAACAAAGTCAAGGATTACTTGTCGTTTCAGGATTTTACTGACAGATCAATCCCTTGGCCTGAGGCCATCGAGAAACAGCGCCGTGACGGCCGTCTCGGCCGGCGCGATGATGTCACCCTGGTCGCCCAGTATGGCGCGGACCTGCGGGTCGAAATCGGCATAATGCTGGGTGACCGCCCAGATCGCGAAGATCAGGTGCCGCGGATCCATCTTGCGCAAGCGGCCCTGCATCATCCATTTGGCGAGGATCGCCGCCTTCTGGTCGACCAGAGCTTTCAAGGGGCCTTTCAAAAACCCGCCGATCGCCGGAGCGCCGTTCAGAATTTCATTGGCGAAAAGCCGCGAGGCATCCGGATTGCGGCGCGACAGGTCCATCTTGGCGGCGATGTAGCGGGCGATCTCGGCAACCGGTTCGCCCGCCTCATCGAGCAATTCGAACGGAGCCAGCCAGTCGGCAAGGATTTTCTCGAGCACCGCGACATAGATGTCCTCCTTGCGCCGGAAGTAATAGAGGAGGTTCGGCTTCGACATGTTGGCGCGCTGGGCGATCTGGTCGACGGTCGAGCCGCGAAAGCCGTAATTGGAAAAGACCTCGAGTGCGGCGGCGAGAATGATCCCGTTGTTCTGCACCTGGATGCGTGTCTTGACGGGTTTGGGTTTGACGGTGGGCATGGGGCAATCGTCATAATTCTTGATCAAATGGTCAAGACCGCTTAGCCTCCTTTCCAAGCGACCCGAGAAAAGAATGCGATCCCTGGGGAGGGGTAATGACGGCGCCCGCCGTGATCGAGGCCAGTGATCTGAGCCTCACATTCCAGACATCCGACGGCCCGGTCTATGCGCTCTCGCATGTCGACCTCTCGATCCGGGAGGGCGAGTTCGTGTCCTTCATCGGCCCTTCGGGCTGCGGCAAGACAACCTTGTTGCGGGTCATCGCCGATCTCGAACAGGCGACCGAGGGCCAAATCGCCGTCAACGGCATGACGCCCAACGCGGCGCGCAAAGCACGCGCCTATGGCTATGTGTTCCAGGCGCCGGCGCTCTATCCGTGGCGCACCGTCGAGCGCAATGTCGCCCTGCCGCTCGAGATCATGGGCTTTTCAGCGGCCGAGCGGCGCCAGCGGATCAAGGCCAATATCGAACTCGTCAATCTTTCGGGTTTCGAGCGCAAACATCCCTGGCAGCTTTCCGGCGGCATGCAGCAGCGCGTGTCGATCGCCCGCGCCCTCGCCTTCGATCCGAAGCTGCTGCTGATGGATGAGCCCTTCGGCGCGCTTGATGAGATCGTGCGCGACAAACTCAATCAGCAATTGCTGAATTGTGGAACCGCGACCGGAAAGACCGTCGTCTTCGTCACGCATTCGATTCCCGAAGCGGTGTTCCTGTCGACCAAGATCGTCGTGATGTCGCCAAGGCCGGGGCGGATCATCGATACGATCGAAACTCATTTCCGCGCGACCGCACACTCGATATCCGCGAGACGCCGGAGTTTCTGCAAGATCGCGCATCGGGTGCGCGAGGGCCTGCGCGCCGGGCATTCCTATGATGATTGAAGTTCGGTGAGCCAGGCTGCCGCGATAGCGCCCGCCAGGCGCGGATGAGCCAGAAAGCGAGCCGGGCCTTTGGCACGCGCTGCCCGTCATCCTCATTGTACTGATCATTCTTGCCGTATGGTATGTCGCCGCGATCCCGATGAACCGGGTCGTCGCCGAACCGAAGATCTCCCGCCCGACGCCGGCATCGCCGATATCATCGAATCTCCTGGGCGCTCGACCGCCCGGTCTTGCCGGCGCCGCACCAGGTTCTGACCGAACTGTGGAACACCGTCTTCCTCGTCGCGCCCGACAAGCCGCGGTCGCTCGTCTATCATGCCTGGGTCACGCTTTCCTCGACTTTGCTCGGCTTCATCAACGGCACCATCCTCGGCATCGCGCTCGCCGCGGCGATCGTCCAGATGAAGACCATGCGGCAGAGCCTGATGCCGTGGCTCATTGCTTCGCAGACCATCCCAATCCTTGCCATCGCGCCGATGGTGATCGTGGTGCTCGGGTCGATCGGCTTTACCGGCCTCGTGCCGAAATCGATCATCTCGACCTATCTCTGCTTCTTCCCCGTCGCCATCGGCATGGTCAAGGGGCTGACCTCGCCCGAGACCATGCAGCTCGACCTTATGCGCACCTACAATGCGAGTGACGCGCAAGTGTTCTGGAAACTGCGATGGCCGGCGGCGGTGCCGTTTCTCTTTGCATCCTTGAAAGTGGCAATCGCCATTGCATTGGTCGGTGCGATCGTCGGCGAATTGCCGACCGGCGCCCAGGCCGGCATCGGTGCGCGATTGCTCAACGGCTCCTATTACGGCCAGACCGTCCAGATCTGGGCGGCGCTCTTTGCCGCGGCAATCATGTCGGCGGGCCTCGTCTGGCTTGTCGGCATCATCGAGCGCATCACCGCACGGCTCATGGGCGCGCGGCCATGAATGCGCGGTTGCGGCAGATGCATCCTTTGGCACTCATTGCCATGCTTGGCGTGATCGGGATCCTGTTCTGGATGATGGCGATCCTTGCGGCGCGCGGTTCCGCCGGCTCGTTGTTCTGGATCGGCGCCGGACTTCTGTGGATGCTGGCCTGGATTGGCAATGATGCCTTGGCGCATAGCAAAGCCGCGACGAAGTATCTCGGTCGCCTGCGCGACCTCGTGGTTCCCGCCGTCTTCGGCATCACATTGCTGTTTCTCTGGCAGCTGATCGTCAAGGGCTTCGGCATTCCCGCCGTCTTGCTTCCCGCGCCCTCCGATATCTGGACCAAGCTCATCGCCTCATTGCCGATCCTCAAGAATGATTTCGTCCAGACCTTCCTGCGCGCGGTACTGCCCGGCTGGGCGATCGGCTCGCTTGCCGGTTTCCTGGTGGCGATTGCCTGCGACGCCTGGGGGTTCCTGCGGCGCGGGCTCCTGCCGCTCGGCAACCTCTTTGCCGCACTCCCCATCGTCGGCATCGCGCCGATCATGGTCATGTGGTTCGGCTTCGACTGGCAGTCGAAGGCCGCGGTGGTGGTGATCATGACCTTCTTCCCCATGCTGGTGAACGCCATCGCCGGGCTTGAGGCATCGGGCCATCTCGAGCGCGACCTGATGCGCTCCTATGGTGCTTCCTACTGGACGACGCTTCTCAAATTGCGGCTTCCAGCCGCCATGCCCTTCATCTTCAATGCGCTGAAGATCAACTCGACTCTGGCGATGATTGGCGCCATCGTGGCGGAATTCTTCGGCACGCCGATCGTCGGCATGGGCTTTCGCATCTCGACCGAAGTGGGCCGTCTCGGGCTCGACATGGTGTGGGCCGAGATCGCGGTCGCCGCCATCGCCGGATCGGCGTTTTACGGTTTGCTCGCCCTTATCGAGCGGGCGGTGACTTTTTGGCATCCGTCCTATCGCGGATAGGCGGCAAGTACAGAGAAGGAGGACAGGAGAAATGAGAAAATTTGTAATCGCGGCGGCAGGTGCCGCAGCGCTGATGCTGGGCACTGCCAGCGCCCATGCCGAGGCGGTGACGCTGCAACTCAAATGGGTCACGCAGGCGCAGTTCGCCGGCTACTACGTGGCGCAGGCCAAGGGCTTCTACAAGGATGCGGGCCTCGATGTGACGATCAAGCCGGGTGGCCCCGATATCAATCCACAGCAGGTGCTCGCCGGCGGTGGCGCCGATGTGGTGGTCGACTGGATGCCGTCGGCGCTCGCGACGCGCGAAAAGGGATCGCCGGTCGTCAATATCGCGCAGCCCTTCAAGCGCTCCGGCATGGAACTCACCTGCCGCGCCGATACCGGCATCAAGGCGCCGGCCGATTTCAAGGGCAAGACGCTGGGCGTCTGGTTCTTCGGCAATGAATATCCGTTCCTGTCCTGGATGAGCACGCTCGGCATCCCGACCACCGGCGGCGCCGACGGCGTCACAGTCGTCAAGCAGGGCTTCAATGTCGATCCCTTGATCCAGAAGCAGGCCGACTGCATCTCGACCATGACCTATAACGAGTACTGGCAGGTCATCGATGCCGGCTTCAAGCCGGAAGACCTCGTCGTCTTCAAGTATGAAGACAACGGAGTCGCGACGCTCGAAGACGGGCTCTATGTGCTCGAAGACAAGCTCAAGGACGCCGCTTTCGTCGACACGATGGCGAAGTTCGTCAAGGCCTCGATGATGGGCTGGGATTGGGCGCGCGCCAATCCGGAAGAAGCCGCCAAGATCGTGCTCGAGAATGATGCAACGGGTGCGCAGACCGAAGCACATCAGGTGCGCATGATGGGCGAGATCAACAAGCTCACCGAAGGCTCCGACGGCTCCCTCGACGAGGCGGCCTATCAGCGGACCGTCGACACATTGATGAAGGGTGGCTCCGATCCCGTCATCACCAAGATGCCGGAAGGCGCGTTTACCCATGTCGTGACCGACAAGGCGAAGATGTAGGTAGCGCCGACGCGCACACAACAATGTCATCCCCGGGCTTGTCCCGGGGACCTGCGCCGACCTACCGGCTTGAATATTCGGCAAGCCAATTGGTAGTTCGACGGAGAATCCCCATGTCCATCCTGATCCGCGGCGGAACGGTCGTTAATCACGATTACTCGCGGCGCGCCGATGTGCTGATCGAGGACGGCAAGATCGTCGCGGTGGGCGACAAGCTCTCAGGGACCGAAACCATCGATGCCGGCGGCTGCTATGTCATGCCGGGCGGCATCGATCCGCATACGCACATGGAACTCATGTTCATGGGCACCGTATCGGCGGATGATTTCGAATGGGGCACCAAGGCCGCACTTTCCGGCGGCACGACGATGATCGTCGATTTCTGCATTCCCGCGCCCGGCGAATCGATGCTCAAGGCCTATCAGGCCTGGCGCCACAAGGCGGAGAAAGCGGCCGCCGATTATTCCTTCCACATGGCGGTGACGTCATGGTCGCCGCAGGTCCATGACGAGATGGAAACCGTGGTCAAGACCTACGGCATCAATACCTTCAAGCATTTCATGGCCTACAAAGGCGCGCTCATGGTCAATGACGATGAGCTCTACAATTCCTTCCGCCGCTGCGCGCAATTGGGAGCCTTGCCGCTCGTCCATGCCGAGAATGGCGATGTGGTGGCGCGCATGCAGGCCGATCTGCTCGCCCGGGGCGTCACCGGGCCCGAGGGCCATTCATACTCGCGCCCCCCGGAAGTCGAAGGAGAGGCCGCCAATCGCGCCATCATGATCGCCGAGATGGCGGGCTCCCCGCTCTATATCGTGCATGTCTCCTGCGAACAGACGCATGATGCGATCCGGCGTGCGAAGCAGGCAGGCCAGCGCGTCTGGGGCGAGCCGCTTGTCCAGTATCTGGTGCTCGACGACAGCGAGTATCAACACAAGGACTGGGACTATGCGGCAGGCCGCGTGATGTCGCCGCCTTTCCGCAACAAGAAGCACCAGGATACGTTGTGGGCAGGTTTGCAGTCGGGCACATTGTCGGTCGTCGCCACCGATCACTGCTCCTTCACGATCAAGCAGAAGCGCATCGGGCACAAGAATTTCACGCAGATTCCGAACGGCACCGGCGGGCTTGAAGACCGCATGCCGGTCTTGTGGAATGCAGGCGTCAATACCGGTCGCCTCACCAAGGAAGAATTCGTCGCGGCGACGTCGGCCAATATCGCGCGCATCCTGCATATGTATCCGAAGAAGGGCGCGGTGATGGCGGGGTCGGATGCCGACATCGTCATATGGGATCCGAAGGCGACCAAGAAGATCACCGCCAAGAAACAGGTGAGCCGCATCGAATACAATGTCTTCGAAGGCTATGAATGTACCGGCGTGCCGAAGACAGTGATCTCACGCGGCAAGGTCGCCTGGGAGAGGGCGACATGCGCGCCAAGGCCGGCGATGGCGACTTCGTGGCCCGCGAACCCAATGCGCCGGTGCATGTCGCCAATGCGATCTGGAAGGGAATCACGCAGCCCAAGGGCGTCAAGCGGGTTGAAGTGACGCCGTAGCGTTAGTCTACTTGACCTATTTGCGAAATCTCAAGGGTGAAGGAGAATTCTTGGCAAGGAGAGGGGTATGAGTTCGGCCACAGAGGATAGACGTTTTAAAAATCTCGCACTTGGCAGAACGCTAGACCGTGTAGAGATTGCCGAATTTTTCGCAAGTACTCGTCGCCACAACGAAATCCATGCCCAAGTAGCCAATGGCATTATTCCGGAAGCAAGTTTGTTCTTGCCGTCTTCCTCATTGGTGCACTTGGTCAGAGCGGAGATCACAGAAAGTGAGGCGCGAGAGATCATCGAAAGGAAGCAGGACCTCGTCAACAGGCTTGAGGGCTATCTGCCCGATTTGATAGCGTACTTACACCTGAAGGACGCCGGCAATCTCTACTCACTGTTTTGCATGATTGACGATTGTCATTCAGACTTTCCGCTCGTCGCAAAGTCTGAACGAGAAGATAAGCAGCGGCGCTCAGCGATCAAGAAACAAGCACGGGCTAAGATGGTATTGGCTGATGCACTAGACGCTCTCGAAGCAGTGCGTCGAGATTTTGAACATACTTTTGATCAAGCCCATCGAGCTTACACTACCGTGGCACAGAAGCGGCCTTATTCGAACGAGGATTTTCGGGAGCTTGATCAGCGGTTTGACCAATTGCTGACTGATGTTCGAGTGTGCGTTGATGCGCTAGCCCTCTCTGAGCACAGATCGAAGACGGAGCCGAAATTCCTCTTCCTCACTTCAAACCGAAAGAAGACCCACATTGTCGAAACCGCTCACTATATCTCTTCGGCATTTTGTGGACCTCCATTGCTCACAACGCCAGGCTCAGATTTTTCGGCGTTCTGTGATTTGCTATTTGAAGTGATAACCGGTGAGGTCGGCGATGGCCTTTCTGGCGCAATCAATCGATTTGCGAGAAGTCAAGAGCGCAGGAAGGCGGATGAAGACAACGCATATTTCGGTCCCGACTATGAAGATAAAGTCGAGGCCGACAATTTTTTCAGCACTAATGAGCAGATAGCCGCATGCAGGAATAGAGTCGTTGAACTAGAGAGTCTTGTTCAGCCGGAGTTGCTGCCGCAACGCACTCGGGAACTCGCCGCCTTTATGATTGAGTGTGAGACTAGGGAGATAAGTAGGCTTGAGCGAGTTTATGGCCCAAATCTGGTTTGGGCCCATCAGCTTCCGCCAGTTGATCCTACGGTTCAAGCCAGAAGTGACGCCCTGAACTCAGAGCTTATCGCGTTTGATGTCAGGATTGGCGAAATTAGGAGGCTCACGCGCACACCGTTGACGCCAATTTCGGCCAAATTGATCGGATGAGGTCAACACGCGAATGATGTAATTATCTAAGGAACAGCCAGCGCCGTAGCGTAGCTCAGTTGGATAGAGTTCCCACTTTCGACACATGTGCAATCTCAGTTCATGTGGGTGGAGGGCCGCAGGTTCGAGTCCTGCCGCTACGAAGCTATGATTGGAACGCAAGTCTATAAAGCCGCTTGATCGGTGTTCCTACCAATGCGTCGGAAGAGGCCTTACTCAATCAAGGAGCGGAAGATTGACTTTTCACTGGACAGATATTGTAGTCTTAATCGGCCGGATCATCTTTGCCGGCCTATTTCTCATGGCGCTGGCGTTCAAGTTCATGGATATGAATGCGACGGCCGCCTATATCGCTGGGGCGGGATTTCCGTTTCCGCTTTTTCTCGCCTGGGTCGCGGCATTCTTCGAACTTGCGCTTTTCATCTGCCTCCTAACCGGCGCCTTCTTCAGCGAGGCGTCCTTGCTCGCTGGCGTTTATGTGATTTTCCTCGCCTTCGCCTTTCATGGCCCTTCGCATTGGGAAGGCAACCAGGCCGAGTTCGGATTCTTCGTCGATCACTTCACATTCCTCGCAGGACTACTGTTTGCCGCCGCGCATGGTCCAGGTCGCTATCTCGCGCTGAAGTATGGGTTACTGAGACGAGACGCGGCCTAACAAGGAAGCCTGATCACTTTCTCTCGCAAGGGGAGAAGGGCTTAAATGCGGGCTGTCTCCAGATGGCGATGCTGCAGCCACAGCAATGCAAGGCCGATGATCGGCAGGACAATATCGCTCCAGAAAATAATGCCGGCATTGCCGGGCGCGAAATCATGCGCGGTGATCATCTGGTAGATATGGCCCCCGGCGGCGCCCAATAGAAAGATCGACGGTCCCAGTATCGCGGCAAGTCGCATGTCGAAACCGCGCCATGGCGCGATGAGGCCGATCACGCCGAAACCGAAGCTCGCAAAGCCGACTTCGAGCTGAAACGGCGAGTTGGCCCAGCCGATGTAGGAGGCCGCGAGATCGCCGAAGAAGACGTGGAATATGCCGTTATAGATATAGGACACGCCCATCGAGAAGAAGATGAACCATTTGAGCACGGCCTCGACGATATCGGGCGCGGTCAGGGGCTTTGCTGCGCGGGCGAGGCAGATCGCCGATGCGACCAGGCCGATGACGAGGAAGGTCAATGTGAAGTTGCCCATCACGAAGGCGATGATATCGCGCATCAGCCGATCACCATGTTGAAGCTAATGGAAATGCGCGCGGCACTGGCGCGGTTGAGCGCCACTTCATGGCGAAGCCAGCTCTCCCACAAGAGCAATGTCCCGGCTTCTGGCTCGATGCTCACATAGGTCTGCATGGCGCGCGGCGCATTGGCTTTGCGCGGCGGTGCTGCCATCAGCATGGCGTGGCGCGGATCCTCGAAGACAAGCGCGCCTGAGCCTTCCGGAACCGCGACATAATAGGTGCCGCTGATGACGGAATTGGTGTGAAGGTGCGAAGTATGCGAGCCGCCCTCGGGCAGGATGTTCACCCAGAGCGAATCGCAAATCGGCTTGCCGCCGCGCAAATCCCAATGCAGCGACCTTGCGAAATCACCAGCGTGGCGGGTGATGACTGCTTCGAGCTTCGCAAAGACGGCGTGGTGCGCGGCGAGATCGGTCTGCGAGGCATAGGAAGTATAACCGGCATAACCATGTTGCAGGCACCAGCGCTGGCCGTCCTTGTCTTCGCGGGCAAGGTGCCAAGAAGTCTCCGCGAGATCGCGATTGAGGCGCGCTGAACCGGCCCTGTCCGCCCGATAGACCAGGGTCGGGTAGAGCGTATCGATCTGACCTCTAGTCTTCGCCATAATACCGCCCGCCAAGCCCGATCACGACCCTCGGATTCCTGCAATGACAAGAGCACCTCTTGGTGGCATCTTGCCGGCTCGCAAGCGGTGGAATCAGTGAACGGACGGGAAGAATGGCGGCGAAACAGAGCTTGATCAAGGGCGCGCTGGTGGTGGTCGCGCTCGTATTGGCTTCGGCCCATGCGTGGGCAGCGGGCTGCGGCACGAGTGGCGCTGGCTTTGAATCGTGGAAAAAAGCCTTTGCCGCGGAGGCCAAGGCCAATGGTATCAAGGCGCAGGGCATCTCCGCCCTGATGGGCACGAAATACGCAACCGCGACGATCAAGGCGGATCGCAGCCAGAAGAGCTTCAAGCTTTCGCTGGAAGCCTTCATGCAGAAGCGCGGCGCGGCGGGGATCATCGCGCGCGGCAGGCAGCTCAAGCAATCGAACGCCGCACTTTTCGCTTCGATCGAGAAGCGCTACGGCGTCCCACCCGGCCCGTTGCTGGCGATCTGGGGCATGGAAACCGGCTTTGGCGGCTTCATGGGCAATCAGAATACGATTTCGGCCGTGACGACGCTTGCCTATGACTGCCGGCGGCCGGAATTCTTCACAGAGCAACTCTATGCCGCGCTGAAGCTCATTGATCGCGGATGGCTTTCGCCTTCGGCGCGCGGTGCCATGCATGGCGAGGTCGGCCAGACGCAGTTCCTGCCGAAGAACATCATTCTTTACGGAACCGGCGGCAACCTCAACAACAAGTCGATCGCTCTGGCGTCGACGGCGAATTTTCTGAAAGGCCATGGCTGGCAGCGCGGTGCCGGCTATCAGCCGGGCCAGGCTAATTTCGGCGCGATCCAGGGATGGAATGCGGCGACCGTTTACCAGAAAGCGATTGCCATTATCGGCAAGCGGATCGACGGCGAATGAACAGGGGAGTTGGCACTTGGCGCTGATCGACCAGAAGCACCCGTTCTTTCAACCCCTGTGGCGGCGGATCGCCATCGTCGCCGCGGTGGCGGTGTGGCTCGGATTTGAGGTTCTCTATACCAAAGACAGTCTTTGGATATCGGTCGCGACCGTCATGCTGGTCTATGGGATCTGGAGCTTTTTCCTCAGCTGGCCGAAGTCGCCTTAGGCGGCGTTATGCATCACGATTAGGGCTGCGTTGCACCGGATTGGGTATTGTCGACGCAGTTCCGCGCCGGCGGGTTAACCTTGCATAGGCTTAGGGGCATCAGGTCTACGGCTGTCACAAAATCGGTGACAAGCCGGGTGTTCTTAGCTTCGTCGTTCGACAGAAGATGAATTTCGCTGGGCGATGCCATTCCGAAGAGTTCCAGAATTTGTTTTCGATTGACTCCCATCTTGTCTAGATAGTTTGCGATTTTCCGGTTGTCTGCCTTGCCCAATTTGGTGGTCGTGTAACTCTTGTAGGGTTTTCGGCTGACGACTTTGCGGCTGATCACCTTCTTCTTGCCGTTCACGATCTTGTAGTTCTCGCGATAATAAATCTTCTCTTGCGACACTCTCTGGCTGATCTGATGTACACCTAAATAGCCGCCCGTCGGGAGCACGCGCTTTTCCCCGGAGGCCAGGATGAAAGAACAAGCCGACATGCAGTAGGCGTTCCAGCCCATGGCGAGGCCTCGATAAATGCCCTTGGCTTCCTTCTTCAACTTGCAGTCTTTGGCGGCAGGCGCGCATTCCGCGAAATAGGTCCAACCGATCACTACCTCGGCGTGCCGAGCGCGTAACCTTTCCCCGATGGCGAGTGCGGCTTGGACATCGCCACCGGGCGAGGAGATAATCACCGGCAGCATCTGCTTGCCCGCCTTGGCCAGAACCTTCCGAAACAAGGCTGGCGTCTTTTCGATGATCTGGCCTTCGGCCGATATCCATTGCGGACAGAGCGGTTCGCAATTCGGGAGATTGCTTCGCACTATAACAACTCTCATCGCCGGCGCCTGTGGCGGCGCAGCTTGCTTCTTCTTGGTCTTGCTTGCTCCTTGCGCTGCATCAAAGGTGAGGAGCACGACGGCCGCGATGAGAGCCAGTCGACCTGCAATTTTTGTCAGAAGTGACGCCATTACACCCGTCCTGTGTTTCCTTAACGGCAGCTCCAACTTACATCACGCCTGGAAGACCTGTGCAAGATGGCCGATTTCGCATAGGGAAGGGCGAATGTCGAAAAGAGCCATGTCATGACATCCAAATCGAACATCACCATCAATCCGCAGCGTCTGTGGGACGCAATCATGGAGACCGCCAAGTATGGCGCAACGCCCAAAGGCGGCATCAAGCGCCTGACGCTGTCCGACGACGACAAGAAGGTCCGCGACTGGTTCAAGGCGCAATGCGAGGCACTCGGCTGCAGGGTAAGCGTCGATGCGGTCGGGAACATGTTTGCGATCAGGCCGGGCAAGAACAATGCGCTTCTGCCGATCGCCATGGGCTCGCATCTCGACACCCAGCCGACCGGCGGCAAGTTCGACGGCGTGCTCGGTGTCCTGGGAGCGCTCGAAGCGATGCGCTCGATCGTCGATCTCGGCTATGAGACCAATGCGCCGGTGATGATCGTCAACTGGACGAATGAGGAAGGCTCGCGCTTTGCACCGGCCATGCTGTGCTCCGGCGTCTATGCCGGTGTCTTTACGCCTGATTATGCCTATGAGCGCAGCGATCGCGACGGCGTCACATTGGGCGATGAACTGGCGCGCATCGGCTATCGCGGCAATGATCCGGTCGGCAAGCAGAAGTTCCAGGCGATGTTCGAACTCCATATCGAGCAGGGGCCGATCCTCGAAGCCGAGAACAAGATGATCGGCGTCGTCACCGGCGTTCAGGGCATGCGCTGGTATGAAGTGACTGTACGCGGACAGGAAGCGCATACCGGCGCCACCCCGATGAAATTGCGCAAAAATGCGTTGCTCGGCGCGGCGCGCATGATCGAGGCCATCCATCAGGTCGGCATGGCGCATCTGCCGGGCGTGGCATCAGTCGGCCTTCTTGAAAATCGGCCGAACAGCCGCAATGTCGTTCCGGGCGAAGTCTTCTTCACGGTCGATCTTCGTCATCCCGACGAGAGCGTGCTCGACGTGATGGAGAAAGAGTATCAGGCTTCGCTGCCAAAGATCGCCGAAGAGCTCAAGCTTGAGCTGGAAGAAAAACGCATCTGGAAGTCACCGGCCGTGAAGTTCAATCCCGAACTCATCGCCTGCGTGCGGCATGGCGCCGACCAGGCCGGATTCTCGACGCGCGACATGGCGTCGGGCGCTGGGCATGATGCGGCCTATATCGCCCGCGTTGCACCGACGACGATGATCTTCGTGCCTTGCCTTGGCGGCCTCTCTCACAACGAAGCCGAATCGACTTCATTCGATGAATGTGCAGCCGGCTCGCAGGTGCTGCTCAACGCGGTGCTCGACTATGATCGCCGCCTGGCATGACGCCATCGCCTGAACGCGTCCGCGCCATTGCGCTGACGCTGACCGGCTGGCCCTCCGTCACGGGCACGGCCGACGAGGCAGCCTTTTCCGGAAAACTCGCGCATTATCTCGAAGAGATCGGTGGCCTCGCGGTGTGGACAAAGCCGATCCCGGATGATCCGCTGGGGCGCGCCAATGTCTTTGCCTTGAAGCGCGGCACGGGACGCAAGACCGTCCTTCTCGCGGGACATTTCGACACGGTGCCGGCCGAAGATTATGGTGCTCTTAAGCCTCTCGCCTTCGACCCGGAGCGCCTGCTCGACAAAACGATATCGCGCCTGCGCGCGACCGGCGAACATGCGCTGGCGCTCAGCGATCTCGAATCGGGCGATTATCTCCCGGGTCGCGGCCTTCTCGACATGAAGGCCGGGCTTGCGGCGGGAATCGCGGTGCTCGAAGCGCATGAAGGCGAGGGCAATCTATTGCTGGTCGCGACGCCCGATGAAGAGGATCGCTCCGCCGGCATGCGCGCTGCGGCAGCGCAGATCGCGGCGTTGGCGAAAGAGCAGGGGCTCGACATCACGCTTGCCGTCAATCTCGATTCGATCGCCGATGACGGCGATGGCAGTTTCGGGCGATCCATCGCCTTCGGTTCGATCGGCAAATTGCTGCTGACCGCCTTTGTCGTCGGACGCGAGGCGCATGCCTGTTACCCGTTCCAGGGCATCAATGCGAATTACCTGGCAGCGGCACTTCTCACCGCCTTTGAATGTGCGCCGGAGCTTGCAGAATTGACTGGCAACGAAATCGCGGCGCCTCCGACCGCGCTGAAGGCTCAGGACCTCAAATCCGGCTACAATGTCACGACGCCGGCGCAAGCCTGGCTTTACTGGAATACATTGCAGCACAGGCGTTCGGCGGACGAGGTTTTGGAGATCGCTTTGTGGATTGCGCGCGATGCGATGCATACCGCCATCGGCCAGCTCGGTTACCGCGCGCAAAGCCTCAAACAAAGCGCCCTCATCGGCGAAATTCCGGTCCTCACCTATGCAGAGCTTGCGGCGGGGATTGATATGGCTGCCCTTCGGCGCAGACCTCGCGCACACCGATCTCGACCTGCCGAATCGTTCCTTGGGGCTGACGCAGGAAGCCTGGCGGCTTTCAGGGCGTACAGGTCCGGCCATTGTTCTCGGTTTCGGATCCATACCCTATCAGGCCGTGACGTTCGGCGATGAGGCGTTGCGCCGGCGCCTTATCGCTAAGACGGCGGGCGATGTTAACCCTATCGATTATTTTCCCGGCATTTCGGATATGAGCTTTCTCGGGCGCGGCAGCGGAGGCCTCGAGAGTGTCGCCGCGAATACACCGATCTGGCAGACCAGCTTCACGCTCGATCCATCGCCCGGCTACCCAATCGTCAATATCGGGCCGTGGGGCCGCGACTATCATCATTGGCTTGAACGGCTCAATACGCCCTATGCCTTCAAGGTTCTGCCGGGCCTGGTACGGCGGGTGGCGACGGCCGGAGTTGAGGCCGATTGACGGCTCCCAAGCGCTTGCCGCAAATAGCGCCATGGGACGCTATGAACGCCCGCCTGAACTTGCCGAAGCGCTCGAAGTCCTGAGCGGCGGCCAATTTACGATTCTGGCCGGCGGCACCGACTTCTATCCGGCGCGCGCCACGCGACCCGTGACCGAGGACGTGCTCGACGTCACCGGCATTGCAGCCCTCAAGGGCATCCGCGAAGAGCCCGACCACTGGCGCATCGGGGCGCTCGCCACCTGGAGCGAATTGATCGCGACGCCACTGCCGGCGCTCTTCGATGGCTACAAGCTGGCGGCGCGCGAAGTCGGCGGGCGCCAGATTCAGAATACCGGAACATTGGGCGGCAATCTCTGCAATGCCTCGCCCGCCGCCGACGGTACGCCCAATCTGGTGGCGATCGATGCCCTGGTCGAACTCGCCTCGCCGCGCGGCGCGCGAACCATGCCGGTTGCCGATTTCGTCACCGGCAATCGCAAGACCTCGCGTGGGATCGACGAAATTGTCACTGCTTTGCTGGTCCCCAAGCCCAAAGGCGATGCCCGCTCCACATTCGTCAAGCTCGGCGCGCGCAAGTATCTGGTGATCTCGATCGCCATGGTCGCCGCAGTCATCGAAACCGAACGCGACATCGTCACGCGTGCGGGCGTCGCCGTCGGCTCGTGCAGCCTGGTCGCACAGCGCCTGCCGGCGCTCGAACGAGCCCTCACCGGGGGCGCACTCGATCGCCTCGCCGAAATCGTCACGCCCGATCACCTTCTTGCGCTCGCGCCGATCAATGACGTGCGCGCCACCAGGGAATATCGGCAGGACGCCGCTGTCGAACTGGTGCGGCGTTGCTTACAGAGCTTCGCCCCATGCTGAAGCTTGCCGGAACGACCTCAAGCTTCACCGTCAATGGCGAGACGGTTGCACTCGACATTCCGCCGATGACGCGATTGGCGGATGCCTTGCGCGATGAACTCGGTCTCACCGGTACGAAGATCGGTTGCAATGCGGGTGATTGCGGCGCCTGCACAGTGCTGATCGACGGCAAGCAGGCCTGCTCATGCCTCGTTCCGGTCGGACAGGTCGCAGGCGCAAAGATCGTCACCGTCGAAGGCCTTGTCGAGAACGGCCAACTCTCGGCCTTGCAGCGCGCCTTCCACCGGCACGGTGCCGCGCAATGCGGCATCTGCACGCCGGGCATGCTGATGGCGGCGTCGGAACTTCTCGCTGCGACACCGAAGCCGACGCGATTACGAAGTCGAGGACGCAATGGGCGGTGTGCTCTGCCGCTGCACCGGCTATGTGAAGATCGTCGATGCGGTCGTGGCGTTTGCCGAGGCGCGCGCCGATGAAGATGGCAAGGGCTGGGTCGGTGCACGGCTCAAGCGCGTCGACGGCATCGCAAAGCTTAACGGCGATGAGAAATTCGGTGCCGATCATGCGCCGGACGGTTCCTTGTGGCTGCGCATCATCCGCTCGCCGCATGCGCGCGCCCGGTTCGAGATCGGCGATACCGAGGCCTTCCGGCGCAAGCATGGATTGACCCTGGTCCTCACCGCAGATGACGTGCCGATGAACAGTTTCGGCATTTATCCAAGCGGCAAGGACCAACCAGTGCTCGCGGTCAGCGAGACGCAGTATCGTGGCGATGCCGTGATGGGTCTCGTCGGTGCGCGCGATATCGTCGAAGCGATCGTCGAGGCTGATGTGCCGATCCGCTGGGAGCCGGTCGCGCCGGTGACTTTCGGAGATGCGCAGACCGAAAGTGCGCTCGCCTTGCACAAGCATGCGCCGGACAATGTGCTGGTGCGCGGCCGCGTCGTGAAGGGCGATGTCGAGAAAGCCTTCGCCGATGCCGCGGTCACGGCGGAAGTCGAAACCGAGAGCGGCTTCGTCGAGCACGCCTATATCGAGCCCGAAGCCGGCTATGCGCAACGCATCGGCGATCGCCTCGAAATCGTCGCCTGCACGCAATGCCCGACCATGGATCGCGACGAGATCGCCCATATCATGCGTATGGAAAAGTCAGCGGTGCGCGTCATTCCGACGGCGACCGGCGGCGGTTTTGGCGGCAAGCTCGATCTTTCTGTTCAGCCGCTTGTCGGACTCGCCGCTTGGATGCTGCAGAAACCGGTGCGGTGCATCTATTCGCGGCCCGAATTGATGATGGCGACGACCAAGCGCCATCCCTCGCAGACGCGCGCGCGTGCCGCGGCGGACAAGAACGGTCGATTGCTCGCCGTCGATTTCGCCATCGATTTCGATACCGGCGCCTATGCATCCTGGGGGCCGACGGTTGCCAATCGCGTGCCGGTGCATGCCACGGGGCCTTATTTCGTGCCGCATGTGCGCGCCACCAGCCGCGCGCTTCACACCAACAATCCGCCGGCGGGCGCCTTTCGCGGCTTCGGCGTGCCGCAGGCTGCCATCGCGCATGAAGGACTGATGGATCAGTTGGCCGACAAGCTCGGCATCGACCGTCTCGAATTCCGTCTCCGCAATGCGATCCGCGCCGGCGAGGCGACGGCAACCGGCCAAGTACTAACCTCCAGTGCCGGCCTTGCGGCCTGTCTCGAAGCCTTGCGCGAGGACTGGCGCGAAGCCTTGTCAAAGCGCGTGACGGAAGGGCCCTTGCGGCGCGGCGTCGGCATTGCCTGCATGTGGTATGGCATCGGCAATACGTCACTGCCCAATCCATCGACAATGCGAATCGGTCTCAAGGCCGATGGCCGACTTGATGCTCTATAATGGCGCTGCCGATATCGGCCAGGGCTCCAATACGATCATGATCCAGATCGCCGCCGAGGCGCTCGGCGTCGGGTCTGAACATTTCGATTATGTGATGGGCGATACCGATCTCACCGAGGATGCAGGAAAGACGTCCGCGTCGCGCCAGACTTATGTATCGGGCCGCGCCGCCGAGCTTGCGGCACGCGCGCTGCGCGCAGAAATTCTCAAGCGCAGCAATGCCGGCGAAGATTCAACGATCAGTGTTTCGAATGGCCGCGTCACCTTGCGCGATTCGGCCGGCGAGCATGCCCTCGAACTTCAAAGTCTCGTGCCCGATGCGCTCGGCGATGTGCTGTCGGGACAAGGAAGTTTCGATCCGCCGACCAGGCCGCTTGATTCAAACGGCCAGGGCGATCCCTATGCCTGCTACGGCTTCGCCGCGCAGATGGCCGAAGTCACCGTCGATGTGGCGCTCGGCATCGTGAAAGTGGTGCGCATGGTTGCCGCCCATGATGTCGGCCGCGCGATCAATCCGACCATGGTCGAAGGCCAGATCCATGGCGGCATCGCGCAAGGCTTGGGGCTCGCGCTCATGGAGGAATATCTCCCCGGCCGCACCGAAAATCTGCACGACTATCTGATCCCCACATTTGGCGACATGCCGGAGATCAAGACCATCCTCATCGAGGATGCGGCTCCCTTCGGCCCCTTCGGCGCCAAGGGTATCGGCGAGCCTGCCTTGATCCCGACCGCGCCCGCCATCTTCGCAGGCATCGAGAATGCGACGGGTGTCAGGATCACGCGCGCTCCCGCGACGCCCGATCGCGTCCACGCCGCCCTGAAGCGCGCAGGAGTGCGGCCATGATCGACATGACCGAAACCTTCGGCGCACGCGAGGGCGACGGCATCGTGCGCTGCGATGCCTGTCCGGTCCTCTGCCGCATGAGGCCGGGCAAATCCGGGGCCTGCGATCGCTACGCCAATGTCGAGGGCAATCTCGTCCGCGTCGATCCGGTGGTGCTGTTGCAGAAATCCGACCATGCGGTCGCCTTCATGGGCGCGGAATGGTCGGGCAATCCGGTGCACCCGGAAGATGTCTTCGTCACCGGCATTGGCGCCGGCACGACCTACCCCGATTACAAGCCGGCGCCCTTCATCGTGTCGAGCAAGGTCGACGGCATCGACATGATCACGGTCGTCACCGAGGGCATCTTCAGCTATTGCGGCGTCAAGGTGAAGATCGATACCGATCGCTATATCGGGCCTGAGCAGGCGGCGGTTCGCGCCTCCGGCGAACAGGTCGGCCATGTGACGACCGCCGAATATGGCTCGCAAATGCTGGCGATCGGCGGTGTCAGGCATCTGACCGGCGGCTCGAAGAAAGAGGGCACCGTCACTTGCGACACCATGCTGGCCTTATGCAATGGCGAAGCGGTGACGCTCACTGTCGATGGCGGATCGGAGATCATCGTGAAGGCCGCCGCCGCGCCGGTCATCGACGGCACCGAGGAAACGCGCATGCGGGTCGGCTGCGGATCGGCGACGATCGGCATGTTCGCTAAGCAATGGCTGTCGCATGTCGATGAAGTCATCGTCGTCGACGATCACATCACCGGCGTCCTGACCGAACATCAGGCGGGGCGCGTCCTCAACATGAAACCCGCCGGCATCCGCGTGCGCGGCCGGCGCTCGACGCCGGGGCGATACTTCCAGGTCGCCAATCCGGGATCGGGCTGGGGTGGAACCGACGTCACCGATCCGCGCGACATCATCAAGAAGATCGATGCGGAGACGGCATGGCCGGGCTTGCGGCTGTTGATGGTATCGACAACCGGCGATCATTCCGTCTGGCTCGAACTCGACGACAATCTGGTGCCGCGGGAAAAAGCGATGCCCGAAGCGGTGCGCCTTGCGGTCGAACGGATCGGGGAAAATTGCGAGCCGGCCTTGTGCAGCGTGTTGTTCATGGCCGGGGCGGGCGGTTCGTTGCGCGCCGGCGTTACGGAAAATCCGGTCAACCTCACGCGCTCGGTGCGCCAGGCGCTGACGCGCGTTACCTGTGGCGGCGCCCCGGTCTATGTGTGGCCGGGCGGCGGGATTACTTTCATGGTCGATGTCTCGCGCCTGCCGAAACATGCTTTCGGCTATGTGCCGACGCCGGCCCTCGTCGCGCCGATCGAGTTCACCATGCGGCGCGAGGACTACGCCGCGCTCGGCGGCCATGTGGGCTATGTTCGCGATTCAATCGAACTGCGCGCGCTTCAGAACAAGCGCATGGATGCTGCCGTGAGCGACAATCCCTGGCCGCTCGCCGCGCCAGCGTGAGCATGCCGGGCCCGGTCGGCCGCCGTCTCGATGACGGGCGGTTGCATTTCCAGCACGGGCCGATCGATCTCATCATCACGCTGGATGGGCCTGCCGATGTCGTCGAGGTCGCGGCGCGGCGCGGCTGGGAGCGATTCCAGACGATCCTTGGCGAACTCGCGAGCGAACTGCCGGTGCTGCGCCAGCCACTAGAGCCTTATCACCCTCCCCCTTGTGGGGAGGGTCGGGGTGGGGGTTGCGCTGATCCTCACGCTACTCCGAACGATGCCGGGAAATAAGCGCACGACCCCCACCCTTGATCCCTCCCCACAAGGGGGAGGGGAGTTCCCTGATGCGCGAAGGTGAATTCGAGGGCGATGTTGCGCGCGCCATGGCAGGTGCCTGCCAACCCTTTGCCGATCGCTTCATCACGCCGATGGCGGCGGTGGCCGGCGCGGTTGCCGATGCGATCCTCGCAAGCATGTGCCCGATGGCTCCCTTGCGCCGCGCGCTCATCAACAATGGCGGCGATATCGCCTTCTACTTGAGCGACGGCGAGACGGTGACGATCGGTCTGGCGGCGCGGCCCGAGGATCTGGCGATTGCCGGCACGATCAGGCTCACCGCATCCGATCCGACCCGTGGTGTTGCGACGTCGGGCTGGCGCGGGCGCAGCCAGAGTCTCGGCATTGCCGATGCCGTCACCGTGCTTGCTGTGACCGCCGCTGCCGCCGATGCGGCGGCGACGATGATTGCCAATCAGGTCAATATCGATCATCCGGCGATTGCGCGGCTTCCGGCCGATGCGGTGAAAGACGACAGCGATCTGGGCGATCTGCCCGTTACCGTCGCGGTCGGGCCGCTGCCGGATGACGCGATTACGCTGGCGTTGAAGGGCGGCGAGACGGAAGCCATGCGATTGCTGCAGGCGGGCTTGATCCATGGCGCGGTGCTGTTGCTGCAGGGCCAAATCCGTGTCATTGGCACGGCCGAACACCGCTCGTCGCGCGTGCTGCAATCATGTCCCTGATCGAAATCCGCCGCATCCATCTCGAAACCGAAGAAATCCGTCATGAATTCGGGCCTGCGCCAGCGAAGCCGCTGTTGCGTGGAACGATTGCTGCGGTCCTGACCAATCCCTATGCCGGACGCTATGTCGAAGACATCATGCCGATGATGAAGGCGCTCGAGCCCCTGGGCGTTGATCTGGCGCGTCGTCTCGCCGACGCGCTGGGCGGTCCTGCGGCGATCCAGGGCTATGGCAAGGGCGCTATCATCGGCAGCGCTGGCGAGCTCGAGCATGGCGCGCTCTGGCATGTGCCGGGTGGCTATGCGATGCGCGAGATTCTCGGGAATGCCAAGGCGATCGTGCCGTCCGCTAAAAAGGTCGGCGTGCCGGGCACGCGCCTCGATGTGCCGATCACCCATATCAATGCCTCCTACGTGCGTTCGCATTTCGATGCGATCGAGGCGGGCGTGCCGGGCGGTCCGAAGGGTGATGAACTCATCGTCATCCTCGCCATGACGACGGGGTCGCGCATTCATGCCCGCGTCGGCGGCCTTGCCGCCGCTGAGATCAAGGGAGTGGATGGACTGCGATGAAAGCCAAGATCCGCAAGCTTCTGACGATCGTCGATGAAGTCTATCGCGAGATGGGCCGCGAGGTTCAGCCGCCGACGCGGCGCGCCGTGGCATTGGCCGTCATCGAGAATCCATTTGCCGGCAAGTATCAGGAGGATCTCTCCGATCTCATGGCGATCGGCGAAGAACTGGGTGGATTGCTCACCGAGAAATGCGTGGCAGCGCTCGGCATCGAAGGTGCGAAGGCGGAAAGCTTCGGCAAGGCGGCGATCGTCGGCGAGAAAGGCGAACTCGAGCACGCCGCGGCGATCCTGCATCCGAAAATGGGAACGCCGGTGCGCAAGGTTCTGGTCAAGGGGCCGGCCTTGATCCCTTCCGCGAAGAAGATGGGCGGGCCCGGCACGGCGATCGATATTCCGCTCGGCCACAAGGATGCGGCCTTTGTGCGCTCGCATTTCGATGCGATCGAGGCGCGCGTTCCGGATGCGCCGCGCGCCGGCGAGATCGTCGTTGCGATCGCGGTCACCGATTCAGGACGGCCGCTGCCGCGTATCGGCGGATTGCAAAAAAACGAGATCAAGGGCGAAGACGGGCTGCGATAACCCACGCCCAAATTTTCACATTTCAACACAGGAGAAGACGATGAGCTTGAAGCGTATTGGTGCCGGCGACCGGATGAGCGAAGCGGTCATTCATAACGGCATGGTCTATCTCGCCGGCATGGTTGCCGAGACGACGGTCGGAAAATCGGTCAAGGAGCAGACCAAGGATATTCTCTCCCAGATCGACGATATCCTGAAGCAGGCCGGCAGCGACAAGACCAAGATCGTCAAGGCCAATATCTGGCTCACCGACATCAAGACCTGGGCGGAGATGAACGAAGCCTGGGATGCCTGGGTGGTCAAGGGCCAGACCCCGGCCCGCGCCACCGTCGAATCGAAGCTCGCGGCTCCCGGCCTCGATGTCGAGATCATGGTCGAAGCGGCGATCTAGTCAGAGCCACTCGTCCTTGGCGTTGTACCAGAGATAGGCGCCTTTCAAATAGAACGGCCGGAGGCTTGCAGCCGGAAAGGGTGCAAGCCTCCGGGTCACAACATCAGGTAAATTCGCGCGCTCGGGTTTTCCGGCAATGAGATGCGCGAGCGCCCGGCCGCAATAGCTCGCCATGGCGACGCCATTGCCGTGATAGGCGATCGACGTCCACACGCTGCGCTGATCGTCCAACGCTCCGACATAGGGCACCAGATCGCGCGAAAGACACACGAATCCGCGCCAGAAATAGTCGATTTCGGCGCGTCCGAAGACCGGAAACATGCGCTTCAGCGTGGCGATCATATGCGCCTTCATGGGGCCGGCGCCACCATCCGAGGCATCGGTGCCGCCGCGGCCGCCGAACAGAAAACGCCCATCCGGCAAGAGCCTGAAATAATGCAATAAATTGCGCGTGTCATAGGCCATGACGCGCGACGTCCAGCCCTGTTCGGCGCGTTCATCTTCCGATAAGGGCCGCGTCACGATGATGTTGGAGAGCGCCGGCATCAACCGGTCGCGGTGGTGATGGAAGATATTTTCGGTGGTGTAGCCATTGGTGGCAATCACCACGTGATCGGCCTCGAGACGCGCTTTGTCGGTGGTCAGAACGTGCTTTTTTGCGTGATTTGACCAGCTTCTGACGCGCGAAAACGGGTGAATATGCGCGCCCGACGCGTGCGCCGCGCGGGCCAAGTCCGCGCACATAATTGAGCGGATGAATGCTGGCGCCGACCGCGCATGCGAGGCCGCCGTGAAAGTGCGGGACTCCACAGCCCCCGTTCACGCAGACCGGCTTCATCGAGAAGCTCCATCTCTTCGCCGAAAGTGTCGCGCATGAAGACTTGTTCTTCTGCCAGTTCGGCGACACGATTGGGCCGATGGGCGAGCGCAATCTCGCCGCCTTCGGTGATCGAGGCATCAATCGCATAGCGGCGGCAATTGTCGCGGACGAGGTCGACCGCATCGCGCATGGTATTGAAGTAGCGAACCGTTTCGTCGCGGCCATAGCGGGCGATCATGGTGCCGTAGCCGAGCTTGTGCGAGCCGATGCAGGCAAAGCCGCCATTGCGGCCCGAGGCGCCCCAGCCCGGCATCGCCGCATCCAGAACCCTGACATCGAGGCCGTAATCCTCGCGCAGCGCGAGCGCGGTCGAGAGCCCGGTATAGCCCGCGCCGATGATCGCCACGTCACAACGCGCGTCACCCATCAGCGGTGCGAGATCGAGGTTCAGAGGATCAGCGCTCGCCGCCCAATAGCTCTCGACCGGATGGTCGAAATGAAAGGCATCGGGATGTGTCGTCGATGGCATGTTGGATGAGCCCGTGGCATGTTCGGCAGGACGACGGAGAATTACATGAAAATTGCAGTTTTGGGTGCGGGAATTGCCGGAATTACAGCGGCTTACGAACTCAATCGCGACGGCCATGAGGTGACCGTGATCGAGCGGGAAACCGAGCCCGCCTCGTTCACCTCTTACGGCAATGCCGGTCTCTTCGCGCCGGCGCATGCCTATGCCTGGTCATCGCCGGCGGCACCCAAGATTCTGCTCAGGTCACTGTGGCGCAACGATCAGGCCTTGCGCTTCAAGCCCTCCGCCGATCCGGCCTTCTGGCGTTGGATGTGGCTGTTCTGGCAGCAATGCACGGTTGAGAATGCCGCACGCAACACCAAGCGGAAAGCGCGGCTGTGCAATTATTCGCAATCGGTTTTCCACGAGACCCTGGCGCGCGCGCCGGTCAAATATGACGGCAACAAGGGCGGGCTCCTTTATTTCTACCGCACGCCCGCTGCCTTCGAGGCGGCCGCCGCCAGAAGCCGGATCCTGCGCGAGGAAGGTTGCGAGATCCAATCGCTCGACCGCGATGGCGCCGCCGAGGCCGATCCAGCTCTGGCGCCGGTCAAGGACCGCATTGCGGGTGCGCTGTTCGCGCCCGCATGACGAGAGCGGCGATTGCCGGCTTTTCGCGCGCAACATGGCGGCATGGTTGAAAGGCCAAGGCGTTTACTTCCGCTTCGGTACGACTGTTTCGGCCCTGAAAACGGACGGCGACAAGGTCAGCGCGGTGCAAACCGATACGGGCGAAGTCGCCGCGGATGGAGTCGTGCTCTGTCTCGGCGTCTACACGCCGCAACTGGCGCGCCAGATCGGGCTCACTATCCCCGTTTATCCGGTCAAAGGCTATTCGATCACCGCACCGGTCTCTGGCCGCAACAATCCGCCGACGATCGGCGGGGTCGATGAGGAGAACCTCGTCGCCTATGCGCCTTATGGCGATCGCGTGCGGGCCACGGCGACGGCGGAATTCTCAGGCTATGACACGTCGCACAAGCCGTCCGACTTCGCGCACATGCTCAAGATCATGCACGAACTCTTCCCGTCGGGCGCCGACTGGGGGTCTTGCGAGTACTGGGCGGGTCTTCGCCCCATGACGCCAGAGGGAACGCCGATCCTCGGGCAGGGGCGGTTACGCAATCTCTGGCTCAATACTGGCCTGGGCCACATGGGCTGGACCATGAGTCATGCAACGGCTCGGATCACCGCCGATCTCGTCGCCGGGCGGAAGCCGCAGATCCCATTGGACGGCGTTACTGCCGTTACGTAATCAGCGAACACATTCTCGCCTTATCGACTACCTACCCAGCCTCTCATTCCCAACAAGAACTGAGGACGAGATGAGGGGTTTCTTAGCCTTTGCTGTTGCTTGCGTATTGTCAGTCGGCGTTGTTTCAATGAATTCGGTCGAGGAGGCTAAAGCCCAGTCAGGGGTCGCCTCCTACTACAAGAGCGGGAAGCGAACCGCCAATGGCGAGAAGTTCAATCCGAACGGTTATACCGCCGCGCACCGTACCCTCAAATTCGGGACGCGGGTCAAGGTCACCAATCTCCGCAATGGCCAGTCGGTCATCGTCCGGATCAATGATCGCGGGCCGTTCATTCGCGGCCGGATCATCGATCTCGCCTATGGCGCGGCGCGCGCCGTTGGCCTGCACCGCTCCGGCACGGCCAAGGTGGAAATGCTGGTGCTGAAGTAAGAGTTCACCAGCGCGTGCATAGTTTCGTCATCCTGACGAAAGTCGGGATCCATGGCCGGTCGAACGCGGCCACAAATCTCCTTGCGTGGAGAGTTGGGTCCCGGCTTTCGCCGGGATGACGGTTTGGGCTCGAAGGCTGGCCGCGCTACGCATATCGCAGCTTCGCCCTGGCGCGGGCTTTGTTCGCCTCGATCACGCGATCGCGCGGCGGCTGAGCGGTTGCGAGCGAGGCGAGAAGTTGGCGGGCGCTCACAGTTACTTCGTCGACCGCGCGATTAAACACGGCCTCATTCATCTTCGAAGGATGCGTAAAGCCCGAGACCTTTCGCACGAACTGCAAGGCCGAAGCCCTGATCTCATCTTCGCTCGCCGGCGGCTCAAAATTGAACAGCGTCTTGATGTTACGGCACATGACAATCTCCTCGCAGGCAACCCGCGCATCAGAGATAGGCATCATCGGCGATGACTGCCAGAACCAGCTGACGCGGCGCCCGCAATCAGTGGTGAGGATTACCTCCGCGGGCGATCATCAAATGGTGCTCCTGATGATGCATACCGACTGTTAGAACTCCAAAGAGCCCCAAGGCACTGAGCTTCTTCAGCTCGGCCTGCGGAACAGTCACCGCCATGAATGCGCCATTCGCCGTCTCGACAGCCGTGAACCGCCAGCCATTCAAGCCATCCACAGTTGCCGCGTGGGCGGTAATCATGCGGCGGATTGAACTCCTGACGGGCTCTTCGCCAGTGATCACGAACTTGATGCCGCCAGCGATTGGCTCACTGCTGACCTGCGCGTGCAGTGTGACGGCGTCCATATCGACGAGATGCTCACGGAGAGCATTGATATTCACGCTCCCCCAGTCCGTATCGGGATCGGCTTCCAAAATGCCGACAATCTCCTCGATCGCCGCGAAAGCGGATTGCCCGGCTTCCTTGGGCGCAGGCGTGGTCACCTGGCCATGCATTTTCGAGTGGTCCATCATGTCGTGAGAATTCATGGTCGATGAACCATCTTCGGCAGTCTGCGCCAGTGCGGCCGCTGGCATGAGGAACAGTGCGAAGGCGAGGGTGCGCAGCAGCATGGCAAGTCTCCTGTTTCGCGGATACTTGCCATACCTACTAGAAATCAAACATGATAGAGATCATGGACGACGGCCTCCTCTCCCTTCTCCGAAAATTGCCTGGACGCAATATGATATTTTCCGCGGGAGCGGCGGTTTTCCGTGTCCGGGACCCGGTGCGCAATCTCCATATCGTTTGCGAGGGGCACATACATCTGGTGCGGCACCAGGCCGATGGATCAGCTCTCATCCTGCAAAGAGCCGAGAACGGGGATGTTCTGGCGGAAGCGTCGCTCCACTCGTCTCACTATCATTGTGACGCCATAGTGAAATCAGACAGTCAGACGTGGGCGTTAAAGCGATCGGAATTGCGGAGGCAACTACAGCTCAATCCAACTCTGTCAGAGGCTTGGTTTCAACATCTCGCCCGCGAGGTGCAGCGTGCCCGTCTCCATGCCGAAATCCTGTCCTTGAAGACCGTGGCGGCCCGACTCGATGCCTGGATCGGCTGGCATGGAGCGGCTCCAGAAAGAGGGTTCTGGGCAACGACAGCCCAACAGATCGGCATCAGTCCGGAAGCCCTTTATCGTGAAATGGCCAAACGGCGCTGATGGTCGCCTAGCCATTGCGACGAAGAACGAGAAGCCGATGACGGCGAAAGCCGCGAAGGCCGCACCGGCAGGTGCTCTCAGGGCCAATTGCATCCCATAGCGCACTGGCGATCACGCCTTCGCCAAGATCCGCTTGGTATGACCGATCCCCGATGTTGGTCCATTTCCGACCTGCTCCTGACTTCAGATGACGTCGGAAATCAGCCCGAACCCGACTTCAACCTGCGGAACAGCCGCGCGGTTATGCGTTCACGAGCTATCCTAAGAAAGCCCTAGAGGCTAGGCCGCCGCTCCTTGGTGGTGAACCACGGACCGGCGGCTTTTTCATAGGCCGCGGCGGCACGGAAGACGTCGCCGTCGCAATAGGTGCGTCCGACGATCTGGATGCCGGTCGGCACGCCATTCTTGGCGCGGCCCGAGGGAACGGAGAGAACCGGGCAGCGGCTCATGGTGTTGAAGGGCGTGGTCATCACCCAGCCCAGGAAGGGATCGACTTCCTTGCCATTGATCTTGACCTTCATCTTGGTGTGATCGAAATCGGCAACCACCGCCGGCAATGCCGTGGTCGGGCAGACGAGCACGTTATACTTTTCGAGCGTCGGCCCCAATGTCGAATACATCCTGTTGGCGACGTCGAGCGTTGCGACGAAATCGGCCGCCTTGGATTTCTGGCCCTTCTTGGCGAAGTCGCGCGCGTAAGGCGTCATGAGTTTGCCATGGGTCTTGAGCAGGCGCGACAGCGAAGCGCCGAAGAGATGTTCAAGATAGGTCATGCCGGCTTCGAGCACTTCCGGCGTCCAGCCGAGATCGACTTCCTCGACGGTCGCGCCCAGTGAACGGAAGACGTCCAGCGCGGCGAGCGTATTCTTCTGGACTTCCTTGTCGACCTCGAAGGCGCCGAGCGTCATGGAGAAGGCGATCTTCCAATCCTTGATGGGCTTGAAGGTAGTCGGCAGCGTCAGCTTCGGGCGCAAGCGTCGAGATATCGAGCGGGCTCGGGCCCGCCATGATGTTCTGCAGGATGATCGCATCCTCGACATTGCGGGCGAGCGGACCGGTATGACAGTAGAAATCGAGATTGAACGGCGGATCATCCGGGTTGCGGCCATAGGGCGGCTTGTAGCCGACGAGGCCGCAGGTCGAAGCCGGGATGCGGATCGAGCCGCCGATGTCGGAGCCGGTGGCGATCGCCGATGTGCCGGACGGCGAGCGAGGCGGCGGTGCCGCCCGAAGAGCCGCCCGGCGTATAGCGCGGATTCCACGGGTTGCGGGTGACGCCCCATAATCTCGACCATGTAAAACCGGCGCAGGAGAATTCGGGCGTCGCGGTCCTGGCATGGACGATGCCGCCCGCCTTCATGATCCGCTCATTCATCGGCGAGGTGTGCTTGCCGACATAATCCTTCATGATGAGCGAGCCCTGCGAGGTGGGCTTGCCCTCGATGTAGCTCTCATCCTTGATGCCGATCGGCAGGCCTTCCAACGCGCGAATGCGGCCGTCGGTCTTCATGTATCGGCTTTCAGCCTTCTTCGCCAAATCCATGGCTTCGTCGAAATGCGTATAGGTGAAGGCGTTGATCTTCTTCTTCGTCGCCTCGGCGCGGGCAATCACCGCCTTCATCAAGTCGACGGGGGAAAGCTTCTTCGCCTTGAAGCGGCGTAGCGCCTCGCCAGCCGGCAGATAGCAAAGATCGAGATCGGTCATCTTGGTTCCCCCGTCAGAGCGCGGCAGCGATGGCGCGAATGGCCTTCAATGTCGCGATGTTGTAGTTCACATTGAGAAAATCGGGCCAGCTCGAAAGCTTTACGGCGACGAGATCAAGGTCCCAGTTCACATAGATGAGCTGGCCGAAGACGCCGCGCGCCATGATCGAGCGCGATTGCGGATCCTCGATCCAGAACTGATTGCGATAGGCGCCTTGCGGCAGCGACAAAGTATAAGGTTCGCGGAAGAGCGTGTGATCCGCATTGCGCGTTGCCTCGACCCAGGCTGCGGGAATGACGTCATTGCCCTCGACCTTTCCGTGATCGAGATAGAGCTGGCCGAAGCGGGCATAGTCACGAAGGCAGGCATTGAAGCCGCCACAGCCAAGCGCATATCCGGCCGGATCGACGGTGAAATTGGCACTCTCCTCGACACCGATCTTCTGCCAGAGTTCTTCGGAAACAAGCTGCGGCAAGCGCTTGCCGGTAACGCGTTCCATGGCGAAGGCGAGGACATCGGTTTCGATCGAGCGGTAAGAAAAGAGCGCGCCATGCGGCCTAATCGTTTCCGTCAGGGTCTCGATCAGTTCCCACGTGTGATGCGGCCAGCGGAATAGCGGATCGGTATTGGGCGGTATCGGCTTCCAGCCATCGGCAACGTCGAGCTTGCCGATATCGGAATAGGGGTCGCTATAGTCTTCTCCGAAACGAACGCCGGTCGTCATGTCGAGGACCTGCTGCAAGGTGGCGCCGCGCCAGCCGGTATGGGTGAGCTCCGGAAGATACTCGGTAATCGGCGCGGCGGTATCGATCAGGCCGCGGCCAGCCAGCGCGCCGGCGGTTGCGGCGACGAACGATTTCCCGACCGATTGCGAGAGATGCAATGTGCGATCGTCCATATTGTTGAAGTAGCGCTCATAGGCGATGCGGCCGGATTTCAGCACGATGAAGCCGTCGGTATAGGTCTCATCGAGAAAATCGGCGAGCGTTGAAGGCGCGCCGTCGCTCAAGGCAACGGGAAGATGATCAAGATCGCGATCGTCGCGCGGCAAAGGACGCACCGGACCGCGGCCGCGCCAGACCTCGGCAGTCGGCAGTATTTCGCGGACATGCTGGAAAGACCAGCGATTCCAGGGTGCGTGATCCCAGTCGATGCGCGGCGGTATCAGGCGCGGCGGTGAGCCTTCCATGATCGGCAAGGGTGCATCGGAATTGCGATAACTCGGCATTTCATTCCCTCAAAGCGTCATTCCGGCAGGCGGGTTGTCGGCCAGATCAGTGACGCGATCGCGATAGGTCGAGAGATCGCGCACCCACTCGTAGAAAATACCCTTGGTGCTGGTGATGCGAATTCCGGCATCGCGCAGGCGTTCGACGCCATCATGATGATGCGGCGATGGCGAGCCGCAGGCATCGGCAATAACGGTGACGTCGAAGCCTGCCCCGGCAAGACCCAGCGCCGATTGCGCGATGCAGACATCGGTTTCGAGTCCGGTCAGAACGAAACTGCGACGGTCCAAGCTTGCGACGGCATCACGAATGTCGTCCTGGCCATAAAGACCGAAGACCATTTTGTTGTGGATATGCGTTTGCGGCGGGAAGGCGGTGGCGAGCGCCGGCACCAGGGGGCCGTTGCGGTTCACGTCCTCGGCGGTGGCGAGGATCGGAATGTCGAGCCGCGCAGCAACCTTCACCAGCCACAGGATGCGCGATACCAAGGCGGGGCGCTCATGCAATGGCAGCTTGGCGAGGAAATTCTCCTGGACGTCGATCACGCCAAGACAAGAGTCGTTGCGGTCGACAAGGGAAGCGCGATTCATGTGGGAAATGAAAAGCCCCGGCAGTTGCCTGCCGGGGCTCGCTTGAGGGGCTTACTTCTGAAGATCGGTCCAGATGCGGGTATAGAGCTCCTGGACTTCCGGCGGGCAGGTCAATGAGAACACGCCCTTGTCGACGAATTCGGCCGGAACGACGATTTCCGGCGCCGTCTTCATGTCTTCCGGCATGAAGGCTTCCGAGCCCTTGATGCCATTGGCATAGCGCGCGAAGGCCGAGATCATCGCGGCGTTTTCCGGCGCCATGATGAAGTTCTGGAAGAGTTTGGCATTGTCGATGTTCTTGGCGTCCTTGAGGACCGCGACATTGTCCATCCAGATCGGATAGCCTTCCTTGGGATAGCCATAGACGATCTTGTCGTTCTGGAGCCGGGCGCGGAAGGAAGCACCGTTCCAGTTCACGCCGGCCGAGAGATCGCCCTTGGCGTATTTCTCGACATTGCCATAGTCCATCGAAATCCACTTGGGCTTGGCCGCGACGAGCGTGTCGCGAACTTTCTTCAGGACTTCCTTGTCGCCGGTGCAGGGGGTGCCGCCGACATACTGGATCGCCAACTGCATGACGTCGGCCATTTCGGGGACGACATTGACCTTGCCGACGAGTTCGGCCGGCGGATCGAGGAAGATCGCCGAAGTATTCGGATCGCCGGCATAGACGCTCTTGTTCACGGTGACGCCGGTGGTTCCCCACTGCCACGGTACGGTATAATGGCGACCCTGATCGAAGGGCACGTCGACCCACTTCGGATCGATATTCTTGAAATTCTCCATCTGGTCCGGACGGCTCTCAAGCAACAGTCCTTCATTCACCCAGATCGGCACGAAGCTTGCCGACGGCACCACGATATCGAAGCCATGGCCCCCGGCGCGGATCTTGGCGAGCGCGGTGTCGTTCGAGTCGTAATCGGTGACGGTGACCTTGACCTTGTAAGTATCCTCGAACTTCTTAATGAGCTCGGGGCTGGTATAGTTGCCCCAGTTGAAGATATTCAAGTCGCCATCCGCCAAGGCGCTGCCGGCGGTAGCGAGCATGCTCGCGCCGAAGACGGCGCCCATCAATTTCCACTTCATAAGTTTCCTCCTTGTTACTCACCTTAGTGGTGATGCAATCTACTGCCTCTTTCGGCTCAAAAAGAAGAACAAAGTGACAATAACGACGGACAATATTAAGAAGGCTGTCGAAATTGCGTTCATTTCCGGCGTAACGATACGTCGCAATTGGCCAAGCATATAGGTCGGCAGGGTGTCCTGGCCGCCTGACTTGACCAGTTCGGTAATGACCACGTCATCCAGCGAAATCACGAAGGCCAGCATCATCCCGGCAATGATCCCCGGCCAGAGCAAGGGAAAAGTGACCCTCCTGAATGTTTTCCAAGGGGTGGCATAGAGGTCGCTCGCGGCGGTCTCGAGCGTCGTATCCATGCCTTCGAGCCGGGCGCGGATTGGCAGGTAGGCAAAGGGAATGCAGAAGGCGGTGTGGGCGGCGATCAGATAGCCAAGTCCTGTATACCCGGTCGCCGTCTTGATCGACGCAAAGAAGATCAGCAGCGCGATCGCTGTGACGATTTCCGGCACCATCAAGGGCATGTTGATCGCCGCATAGATGGCGGTGAGGCCGCGAAACGGCCGCGTCCGCGTGGTGGCGAGGGCTGCCATGGTGGCGACAACGGTCGAGATCACGGCCGCAAAAGCGGCGATGATCAGTGAACGGACCGAAGCGTCCTTAACCTGCTCATTTCCCCAGGCCTGGTAGTACCAGCGCCAAGAAAAGCCTTCCCAGATCGCAACCGAGGTTCCGGCATTGAAGGAGTAGAAGACCAAGGTCAAGATGGGCGCGTAAAGCATCACGAAGCAGATGATCGCGATGGTCGTGAAGCCGGTCTGGCGCCGGACCGAGAAGCCGCTAGCCATGGCGGGCATCCGACTTCGCGGCCTGTCTCACGTAAACGAGCAGTGCCACCATCACGATCGCCATGAGAGACATCGAGAGGGCCGCGCCCAAGGGCCAGTTGCGTCCCTGACCGAATTGCAGGTCGATGAGGTTGCCGAGCATCATGTTCTTGCCGCCGCCAAGGACGCGCGGAATCACATAGGCCCCGAGCGAGGGAATAAACACGAGGATGGAACCCGCAATAATGCCGGGCTTGACCAGCGGTATGATAATGCGGCGCAGGACCTGGAAGCGGTTGGCATAGAGATCATAGCCCGCTTCGATCAGGCGGAAATCGAGCTTCTCGATACTTGCGTAGAGCGGCAGAACCATCAATGGCAGATAGACATAGAGCATGCCCATCATGATGGCGGTGTCGGTGAACATGATCTGCAAGGGCTGGTCGATCATGCCGAGCTTGATCAGGATCGTGTTGATGATGCCTTCATTGCGGATGACTTCCTGGATCGCGAAAGTGCGGATCAGCAGATTGGTCCAGAACGGGATGGTGATGAGGAAGAGCCAGAGATCGCGATTGCGTTCGGGGCGGGTCGCTATGAAATAGGCGGTGGGAAAGCCGAAGATGAGCGCAATGACTGTGGTCGCTAAGGAAAGCTTGATCGAGCGCAACAGAATAGTGACGTGGGCATCGGCCAAAGTAACGGTGTCGTCGAATATGTCGCGTTCAAAAAATACGTTGAACCAGGCATCCGACGAGAAAGCCCATCTGACGCCGCCATAGTCGCCCTTGAGCAGGAAGGAATAGATGAAGACGATGAGCAGGGGGCCAATGCCGGCAAAGAAGATGATGAAGAGGGCCGGAGCGGAGAGGAACCAGCGGTCGCGGACATCGCGTGATTGCGCGGCTTCGGCGATTTCCTGGGCGCTCGCCATGGTTCAGTCCCTCAGGACCTGCGCGGCATCACGCTCGAAGGCAATGCCGACTTTTTCGCCGACCGCAAAGGAGGATTCGCTACCGCGGCTGTTCTGATGGCGGACAATAAACTCGCCGCCATTGTCGAGCGCCACATGATAATGCGTGTCGGTGCCGAAATAGACGATGTTGGAGAGGGCACCAGCAAGAGTTGCAGGATGGCCCGTCTTGACGACATCGGCATGTTCGGGTCGCACCACGACAGTGACTTTTCCGGAAGGCTTCAAGCCCTGTGGAAGACCCGCATCGACCGTGGCGCCGCCGGCCAGGCGAATTGCCGCGTGGTCGCCCTGCACAGACTGCGTATCGCCTTCAAGGAAGTTCGTCTCGCCGATGAAATTGGCGACGAAACGCTCAGCAGGGCGGTCGTAGATTTCGCGAGGGCTCCCGATCTGCAGGATCTTGCCCTTGGACATGACCGCGATGCGATCCGACATGGTGAGGGCTTCTTCCTGGTCGTGCGTCACGAAGATGAAGGTAATGCCGGTCTCGTGCTGCAGGCGCTTCAGCTCGATCTGCATTTCCTTGCGCAATTTATAGTCGAGCGCGGATAAGGGCTCGTCGAGGAGCAGAACCTTGGGATGCGGCGCCAAGGCGCGGGCAAGGGCCACGCGCTGTTGCTGGCCGCCGGAAATCTGGCTGGTGCGGCGGTTCTTGAGTTCCTGCATCTGCACGAGCTTCAGCATCTCGTCGACGCGCGCCGCCGTATCGGACTTGCTTTTTCCCAGCATTTCGAGCCCGAAGCCAATATTCTGGCCGACCGTCATATGGGGGAAGAGCGCGTAGCTCTGGAACACCGTGTTGACCGGGCGCTTGTGCGGCGGCAAGGGCGCGATGTCCTGGCCATAAAGCAGGATTTCGCCCTCGGTCGGGAAATCGAAGCCGGCGATCAGCCGCAGCAGGGTCGTCTTGCCGCAACCCGACGGCCCGAGAAGCGTGAAAAATTCATTTTCACGGATCCTGACCGACACATTGTCGAGCGCGGTAACCCGGTCCTGTGCCGCGCCTTGAAATACCTTGGAAACATTCTTGGCTTCGATCGCCGCACGGCGCTCGGCCTTGTCAACTTCCGGCAATCCACCCCTCCACACGTCTCTTCAGCGGACGCTCAAAGAAGTATCCTATGGGGAGAAAAGGGTTTTGCCAACCGGAGTCGTAAAAAGGTTAGCGCATCGGACCCAAAAGTGTGCGCACCTTTGGGATAATCCGATGCGCAATCATATGAATCTGGCGCAACTTTCCGCCGCCAAGCGATTCCACTTGGCGGCCCGTGGCGCTAGAGTGACCAGCCGCCGTCGATCACGAAGGTCTGGCCGGTGACAAAGGCAGCCTCGTCGCTCGAGAGATATACGACGAGCTGGGCGATCTCTTCGGGCTGCGCCATGCGGCCCATGGGCTGGCGGGCGGTGAAGGCGGCCTTGGCCTTCTCATAATCGCCCTGCGCCTTGAGCCGCTCGGTGAGCGACGGCGTATCGACGGTGCCGGGGCAGACGGCATTGAACCGCACGCCCTTGGTGGTGAAATCAGCGGCCAGCGCCTTGGTCATGCCGATGACGGCCGCCTTGGTGGTGGCATAGACGAAGCGGTTCGGCACGCCTTTGATCGAGGAGGCGGCGGAGGACATGTTGACGATCGAGCCCTTGCCGGCCTCGAGCATGGCGGGCAGGTAGGCCTTGATCATGTGGAAATGGGCTTTGACATTGAGGTCGAAGGAGAAATCCCAGGACTTGTCGTCGCAGTCGAGGATGGTGCCGGCATGCACGAAGCCGGAGCAGTTGAAGATGATGTCGAGCGGGCCGGTGCGGCGGACTGCGGCGGCGATCTCATCGGTCTTCAGGACGTCGAGCTTGAAGGCATCGATGTGTGGATGGGTTTTCGCCAGCTCTGCGAGCAAATCTTCGCGGATGTCGGTGGCATAGACTTTGGCGCCTTCCTTGGCCATGGCCAGGGCCGAGTGCGCGGCCGATGCCTTGCGCCGCCGATGTCACGATTGCGGTCTTGCCTTTGAGCCTATCGGCCATGGACTTCACACTCCCGGTCAGTCAATCTTCCGGCGCCTGCCTAGCGCCTCACGCCGAGACTTGTCCATGACCAATGATGATTTGTGTTACCTCACCGCCCGCGATGCGCTGGCACTGTTTTCGGAACGGAAAGTCTCGCCTGTCGAGCTGATGAAGGCGATGATCGCGCGGGCCGAAAAGGTTCAAGGCGCGATCAATTGCTTTGCCGACCGCTATTTCGACGAGGCCTTGAAGCAAGCCAAGAAGGCCGAAGACCGGTTTGCCAAAGGCCGCAAGCCGCGGGCACTCGAAGGCCTGCCATTGGCCGTCAAGGATGCCCAGCGGGTGAAGGGCAAGCGCACGACGCATGGCTCGATCATCTTCGAGAACAATGTCGATGATCATTCCGATCCGATGATCGAAAGATTGACGAAGGCCGGGGCCATCATCTTCGCGCGCACCACGACGCCGGAATTCTGCCTGTCGGGCGTGTGCCGCTCGCGGCTGTGGGGCAATACGCTCAATCCGTGGAACCGCGATTACGGGCCGGGCGGCTCATCAGGCGGTTCGGGCGCGGCACTGGCGGCGGGTGCGGCAACGCTTGCAACAGGCACCGATATCGGCGGGTCGATCCGCATTCCGGCGTCGGCCTGCGGCATTGTCGGCTTCAAGCCGCCGCATGGGCGCAATCCGGATGGGCCGCCGGCTAATTTCGATCGCTTCAATCATTGCGGGCCGATGACGCGCAGCGTCGGCGATGCGGCGCTGATGCAGAATGTGACTTCGGGTCCACATGAGCTCGACCATGATTCCCTGCGGGCGCGGGTGAAATTGCCGTTCGCAGCGGATGGTATCAAAGGCTGGAAGATCGCCTATTCGACGGATTTCGGCTATGTGCCGGTCGATGAAGATGTGCGCCGCAATCTGCTGGCCGCGCTCGATGTCTTCAGGTCGCTCGGCTGCGAAGTCGAGGAAGTCGATCTCGGCTGGACGCGCGAGGTCGATGACCTCGCCATGCATTGGTACAACACGATGAATTTCGGCCGCCAGACGGTGTGGTGGAAGAAGACCCATGCCGATCAGATGACCGACTATGCGTTCAAGATGGCGGATGCGATCGAAAAGTACACCGGCATCGATGACGTGCACAAGACCTGGGAGATCATCCACAAGATGTATCAATCGCTAGGCCCGATCCTGGCGCGCCATGATGTCTTCATCTCGCCGACACTCAACCTGCCGGCGGTGAAGGCCGATCATGATCCATGGGATCAGGATTTCCGCGTCAATGGCGTGCGCGTCGATCCCGAATATGGATGGGTCATGACGCATCAGTTCAACATGCTGCACAACTGTCCGGTGCTGGCGGTGCCGTCGGGCTTTGCTTCGACCGGCGTTCCGACCGGCATCCAGATCGTCGGCAAGACCTGGGACGATGCTTCAGTGTTCCGCGCCGGCTTGGCTTACGAGAAGGCGGTCGGCGGCTGGTATACGAAGCCGTCGTCGCGGCCGAGAGCTTTAGGGCAAACACATCCCTCATGGCGAGGCCGGAGCCAGCCGATAGAGATTTCAAGTCTTGATCCGTATGCGGACCGTCATGCGAGAGAAGGCTGGTCGCCGTTCAACGGAGAACGGATGACGGGCGTGGCAGTGTAGCGACCTTTCTCAAAAGGCACTACACCCCTCGTGCGGAGAAGGCGGACTGGCCCGCGACAGCGGCGGCCGGATGAGGGAGAGGTGCAACGTGATCGGTGTCATTGCCAAGTGGTAACGCCTCCTGACCCGCCGCGGGCCTGACGGCCCTCGTCGCCCTCTCCCACGAGGGCAGAGAGGGAAAATGCTCTGTACACGCGAAGATAGAGTGGTTGCGGGCTTTACGACGTGTCGTCGAGCGGCGGGTGCCCGCAGTAGCGCGAGCCAGTCGCATTCTTTGAGGATCTCGTCGACCTCGTGGATTGCCGCGCTGGCGGAAACCCGGCGGGCGCCCGGGTCGTAAGGGGCTCCAGCGCTCAGGACGGCGCTCTTCCTCGGGACGGGCCTGCCAGAGTGCGAGCCGCATCGCGTGGCGCTGGATGTCCTGCAACCGCGTCTAACACGGCGACGAGACGGCGGACCAGAGGCGCCGCATTGACGATGCCGTCATCAACGGCGTCTTGTTCTACTGGAGCGGGCGCGGCCGGAGCGGGTCTTTGCTGGAGGAACGACTCCAGGGAATAGACGTGGGGCTCAGGGCCGCGGCGCTTCTTCTTGAAGCGCCGGCCATGGCGCTTGAGCGGGTCGAACAGTTTGAACAGGAAGCCACGCTTGCGTTTGGCTTTGGCTTCGCCATCCGCTTTGCTTTGTCTTTGCTGGGAGTCTTTGGCTTCGCCTGCCGCCGGACGCCTGGGCTTATCCTCCACCACGATGTCGCGCGCTGCGGCGACGATGAGCCGCCTGACCGCTGATTCCGCCGATCGCAAGATTTTGAGCACAGCGCGGTGGAGCGGCTTCGAGATCCTCTCGATCGTCCTGCCTTCGGTGAGCCCGATCATGGCGAACAGCGCCAAGACGTGGCCGAAGAGCGGCACGCGACGGCGTTCAATGGCAGAGTTTCAGTCCATTCGCTACGGCTAGAACATAAATGGAACTATGTCAATCATTATTTCGCAGGCTACCCATGCTTCTCTAGCTCGCGACGTGGCGGGTGCGGCCGTCGATGGTCATGAGCGCGCCGTAGAGTTCGGGGCGCCGGTCGCGGAACACGCCCCAGGTGCGGCGCAATTCGCCGATCGCATCAAGATCGAAATTCTGCAATCTGCACGCCTTCCTCGGTGCGGTTCATTTCGGCAAGCTTCTCGCCTTGATAGTCGGAAATGAAGGAGCGGCCATAGAAAATATCATAGCGACCATCCGGTGCCGTTTCCTTGCCGACGCGATTG
The DNA here is from genome assembly GCA_963805405.1 of uncultured Alphaproteobacteria bacterium. Classification (GTDB taxonomy): domain Bacteria; phylum Pseudomonadota; class Alphaproteobacteria; order Rhizobiales; family Aestuariivirgaceae; genus JAEUMG01. The sequence continues at coordinate 50,237 of CAWDUC010000013.1, forward strand.
GAGGCGGCGAGCGGCATGATGTTGGCGGCGGCATGGCCGCGCATGGTGTTCTGCCAATGGGTGCTTGAATCATAATCCGGGTTCGGCGGCTCGGAGCCGATGGCGGTCGGATAGAGCAATAATTCCGCACCCTTGAGCGCCATGGCGCGGGCGCATTCGGGAAACCACTGGTCCCAGCAGATACCAAGCCCGATTTTGCCGGCGGCCGTGTCCCAAACCTTGAAGCCGGTATCGCCGGGCGAGAAGTAGAATTTCTCCTGATAGCCGCGGCCATCGGGAATATGCGACTTGCGATAAATGCCGAGCTGGCTGCCATCGGCATCGACCATCACGACCGTGTTGTAATGGGCATTGCCGGCACGCTCGAAAACGCTGATCGGCAGGACAACGCCCAACTCCCTGGCGAGTGCGGTGAAGCGCGCGACGGTCGGATGCCGGTCGAGCTCATGCGCATTGGCGAAGAAGCGCACATGCTGTTCGATGCAGAAATAATCGCCGTCGAAGAGTTCCTGAAGAAGCACGAGATTGGCGCCTTGTTTCGCCGCATCGCGCGCGAGACTTTCCGCCTTGTCGCAATTCTTCTTCCAGTCATTGGCGGAGGCCATCTGGGTGACGGCGACAGTGAGTTCGCGCATGTCAGGTCTCCATCGCCGCAAGGACGCGTTTGAACGGCACGCCATCTTCCGGCGCGGGTGTTTCGAGTTCTTCGGCATAGCGATGCCCGGCATAGGTCGCCCAGGCAATCGCTGCCGGCGCCTGCGCGTCGCCGAAGACTCTTACCGATTCAATCCCGTGATCCATCCATGAGTCTTCCGCGACCTTGAGATCGCGATAAAGTTCGTCATTGGGCAGTCGCGCCGTGACCAATAGGACTGCATCGCAGGCAATCTCCGTTTCGCGCCCAGTATAGGTGCAGGCGCCCGTCACCGATGATGCGCCGATGCGGCCGAGCACGCGCGTGACATGCACATCGACGCCAAGCTCAAGAATGCCGCGCCTGGATAAAGGGCTGGTCGAGCGTCATCGTGCTCCAGTCGGACACCTTGGCGGCGGGCGTCAGAAAGGTGACGCGATTGCCATTGCGCACCAGAAGCTCGGCCAGGACACCGGCCAAGTAATAATGATCATCGTCATAAATCACGACATGGCCGGACGGCAGCTTCCCGTCCATGATGTCGTCGGGCGTGAACACGGGCATGGCGTCATCGATCGGAATCGGCAGAAGGTTATAGCGCGCAACGCCGTCGCGCCGCCAGCGCGAGCCCGTCGCGATGCCGATATGTTCGAAACCAAATTCCAGTATGTCATCCGCACGTCAAGTGTGAATCGCGATAGATAGTCGACATTGGGCATCTTGGCGATCTGGCCTTGCCGATAGTCGCGCACGCGCGCCCAGGCGGAAAGGCCGGGCAGTCGCGATTCCCGCGCGTGACACGACCGCCCAGTTCGGTGCCCGCTTCGGCGAGTGCGACTTCATAGCCGCGCAGGCCGGCGCGATGCGCCGCTGACAGTCCGGCAGGGCCCGCACCGACGATCAGCACCTTCTTTTCGGAACTGCGCGGCTTCATGCGTTCGGGGTGCCAGCCTTTGCGCCATTCTTCCATGAAGGAGGAATTCTGCGTGCAGCGCGAGAGCGAATGGGTGAAGTCGCCGGAAATGCAGATATTGCAGCCGATGCATTCGCGGATGTCGTCGAGCCGGCCTTCGTCGATCTTGTTCGGCAGGAAGGGATCGGCGATCGAGGGCCGCGCCGCGCCGACGAAATCGAGCATGCCCTGCTTCACCTGGCGCACCATCAGATCGGGCGAGGTGAAGCGGCCGACGCCGACCACGGGCTTGGGCGTCAGCTTCTTCAAGCCGGTGATCAGGTCTTCCTGCGCCGCTTCCGGCTTGAAGCGCGAGGTGCCGGAGCAATTCTCCCAATTGCCATGCGCGAAATCCCAGAGATCGGGAAGGTCGGCATGCATGGCGACGAGATCGCGCAGTTCAGCATTGGTGAAGCCCGATGGCCCGGCCATCTCATCGAGCGCCAGGCGGATGGTGACACCGCAGCGATCGCCGATCTCGTCCTTGGCGTCGGAAATGATCTCGCGCATGAGGCGCGACCGGTTCTCAAGCGAGCCGCCATATTCGTCGGTGCGCTGATTGGTCCGCGGGCTCAGGAAATGCTGGATGATGCCGAAGCCATGCGCGGCATAAAGGCAGATCAAATCATAGCCGGCCGCCTTGGCGCGGCGAAAGGCAGCGCGGTGCCAGCGCCGCAACTCCTTGATGTCGTCCTTGTCCATGGCGCGCGCCTGGACCGGATCGCTCGAGAAGGTGAGGATCGGCAAGGGCGACGGCGCGAGCGGCACTTCCTTGGTATAGAGATTGGGGCTGTTGACGCCGGCATGGACGAGTTCGATGCCGGCCAGCGCGCCGTATTCGTGGATCGCATCGGCCATCCTGGCGAGCACCGGAATGTCGGCATCGCTCCAATTGCGCAGTTCGATATAGGGCGTGATGTCGGAGGAGGGATGGACGTCGGCCTGCTCGGTGAAGATGACCCCCCAGCCGCCTTCCGCCTTGACGCGGCGCATTTCGGTGACGGCGGAAGCATCGCGATAGCCGCCGCCATTGCAATGCGGCACCTGGTAGAAGCGGTTCTTTGCCGTCACGGGGCCGATCTTCACCGGCTCGAACAAGATATCGTAGCGCGCATCACGCATCGAGGAAGCCTTCAAGCACGTTCACCGTGTTGATGCCGATGGCCTCGACCGCATAGCCGCCTTCCATGACGAAGAGGGTAGGCAGCTTGAGCTCTGGCAATGCGCGCGCCATAGGTCTTGAAGTCGGCCGAGGTGAGCTTGAAGGTGCTGATCGGATCGTCCTTGTAGGTATCGACGCCGAGCGACACGACGAGCGCATCCGGCGAATAGCGCTTGATCTTCTTGCAGGCGTCCTCGAGCGCCTTGCCCCACACGTCGTAAGCGGTGAGCGGCGGCATGGGATAATTGACATTGAAGCCTTCGCCCTTGCCTTTGCCCTTCTCATCCTTGAAGCCGAGAAAATAGGGATAGGTGTCTTCCGGCTGGCCGTGCAACGAGCAGAAGAGGACATCGTCGCGGGCATAGAAAATGTCCTGCGTGCCGTTGCCGTGATGGAAATCGACATCGAGGATGGCGACGCGCGCGGCACCTTGATCACGAAAAGCCTGCGCGGCGATTGCCGCATTGTTCAAGAAGCAGTAGCCGCCATACATGTCGTGATGGGCATGATGGCCGGGCGGCCGGCACAATGCGAAAGCGGCACGCTCGCCATTGGCGACGCGTTTCTGCGCGGTGAGCGCGGTGGCGGCGGAAGACGCCGCCGCATCCCAGGTGCCGGCGGTGATCGCCGTTTCCATCGACAGGCAATAATAGCCGGCCTTGCCGTCGATGCTGCGGGGACAGCGCTGCTGCATGCCGCGCGCCGCATAGCCGGTCGGGATGATCTCGCCGCGATATCCGGCCTTGCGTCCATTCGCCCCAGGCATTTTCGAGGAAGTTCAGGAAATCGCGGTCGTGCACCTTGCGCACCGGCGCCATGTCGAGTTTTCCCGGCGCCACGAAGTCGTCCATCTTCCGCCTCTTCAATTCGCGCAGGATATATTCGACGCGCGAAGGTCGCTCGAAGGGCGTTACGAATTCCCCGCCAAAGAGTTCGCCTTGCGGGAAATGCAGGCGGTGATCGTCGGTATAAACAGTCTTCATGGAGCCCCCAGGAGTTGAGGACGGGAACTCTGTCAGAGAATTGAAAACGTTTCAAATGCGCGCAGGCAGCGGTCCGCTATGCAAGATCGGCAAGAAGATGCGGCACGGCATGGGCGAAGCTTCCGGCTTCGATGCGCCCGGCAACGGCCTCGATGTCGGTCGAAAATTCGCGGTCTTCATCGCGCTGCGCGGCGAGCGCCCGCAAGATATTATGCGCGTCCTCGATCGGTTCGGAGGAACGCAAGCGGCCGGCGGAAGTCGATGCCCTCGCCGGCCGCCATCAGTTCGATGGCGACGATGCGCGCGAGATTGGCGTTCATCGGGACCAAGCCGCCGCGCGCCATGCGTCGCCATGCTGACATGGTCTTCCTGATTGGCGGAGGTGGGTGCTGAATCGATCGAGGCGGGATGCGCGCAGCTGCTTGTTCTCGCTCATCAGCGCGGCGGCCGTGCATTGCGGCATCATGAAGCCCGAATTGAGCCCGGGATTGCGGATGAGGAAGGGCGGCAGGAGCGAAATCGAGGTATCGATCAATGCGGCGATGCGGCGCTCCGACAGCGAGCCGATCTCGGCAATCGCCATCGCTATCATGTCGGCGGCAAAGGCCACCGGCTCGGCGTGGAAATTGCCGCCGGACAGCACTTCGTGATGCTGCGGGGAAGACGAGCGGATTGTCGCTGACCGCATTGGCCTCGATGAGGAGGGTGCCTCGCCGCATTGCCAAGAAGATCGAGGCAGGCGCCCATGACCTGCGGCTGGCAGCGGAAGGAATAGGGATCCTGCACCCGATCATCGCCGGTCAGATGCGAGGCGCGGATCGGCGCTGCCGGCGAGGAGGCGGCGGTAATGCGCAGCCGCAAGCTTCTGGCCCGGATGCGGGCGCAATGCGTGAATGCGCGGATCGAACGGCGTGTCGGAGCCCATGATCGCATCGACCGACATGGCGCCGGCCAGGATCGCGGCGGCGGCGTTGCGTTCGGCGGCGATGAGGCCTGAAAGCGCGAGCGCGGTCGAAACCTGCGTGCCGTTGAGAAGCGCCAGGCCTTCCTTGGGGCCGAGCGCGCACCGGCTTGCGAGTCGAGGCGCTGGCCAGGGCCGCGGCTCCGCGTCAGGCGTCTCGCCCTTCAACGGTCGCGTGGCCTTCGCCGATCAGCACGAGGCTCATATGGGAAAGCGGCGCCAGATCGCCCGAGGCGCCGACCGAGCCTTGGCGCGGAATGACCGGCAGGATGTCGGCATTGAGAAGCGCAACGAGCGTGTCGACGGCTTCGAGCGAGATGCCGGAAGCGCCACGAGCGAGGCTGGCATCTTGAGCAGGAGTATCAGGCGCACTACGGCTGCGGGCAGCGGAGCGCCGACGCCGGCTGCGTGCGAGCGCACGATATTGACCTGCAGGGCAGAGAGATCGGCAGGCGGCGATCCGCGTGGCTGGCGAGCTTGCCGAAGCCGGTATTGACGCCATAGATCGGACTGCCCTGCTGGCAGCAGCCGGCAATCACCGTCTCGCGGCCGAGCGCGATGGCCTTGAGCGCCGCAGCCGACAATTTGACGGTGATCGGCCCGGCAAGCGCCTGGCGGATATCGGCAAGAGTCAGCGGTTGATCGCCGATGATGAGCGGCATGACGCACTGCCTATTGCAGTTTCTCGACTGCCTTGCGCGAAGGCTTTGGCGATCTTGTCCTCGTGCAGATGACGGCGGTCGGCAACGACATGCCGGCCGGCAATGAACATGTCCTTCACGCAAGCATTGCCGCCGGAGAAGATCCAGGCATCGATGATGGCATCGCCCGGTGCGGCCGAAGAGGGCGGGATGATCGGCATCGAGCACGCAGATATCGCGCGAAGACCCGGCGCGATGGCGCCGACCGGTTGCGCCATGGCTTGCGCCCCGCCGCCCAGTGCCGCATCGAAGAGCCGGCGGCCGGTCGATTGGCCGGGACCGTCCGGCCAGGACGTTGCGGGCGCGGTCGCGCAGGCGTTGGGAATATTCGAGCTGGCGCAGGTCTTCGGCGGGCGATCACCGAAATATGGCTGTCGGAGCCGATGGCGATGGCACCACTCTGGCGCCGAGGAAGCGATCGGCCGGGAAGATGCCGTCGCCAAGATTGGCTTCGGTCGTCGGGCAAAGGCCGGCGATCGACGCCGGAGGCGGGCCAGGCCGGCGGTCTCGGCTTCCGTCATGTGGGTGGCATGGATCGCGCACCAGCGCTGGTCGACAGGGCGAAGTTGTCCATCAGATACTCGACCGGCCGCCGGCCCGACCAGGCGAGGCAGTCCTCGACTTCCTTGGCCTGCTCGGCCACATGGATATGAATCGGGCGCATCCGCCACCATCTGGTCGAGCCCTCGGCAATCACTTCGTCCAGAAGCTCAGCGGTGACCGCGCGCAGCGAATGCGGCGAGATGCCCAACGTTGCGCAGCGGCTGGCCCTGCAGCCCGCATTGAAGACCCTCGATGATGCGCAGGAAAGCGATCGGCGTCATTGATGAAGCGGCGCTGGCCCGGCCCGGCCGCTGGCCCCCGAAGCCGCCATAGGCATAGAGCGTCGGCAGCATGGTGATGGCGATCCCCGCCCGGCCCGCTGCCGCAAGGCAGCGCAGCGACATTTCGGCCGGGTCGTCATAGGGCGTGCCGTCGCGGCTGGTGGTGGAGATACTGGAATTCGCCGACGATCGAGAACCCGCACTTCAGCGTCTCGACATAAAGCTGCGCCGCGACCGCCTCGAGGTCCTCCGGCCCAATGCGCAAGGCAAAGCCATACATGGCTTCGCGCCAGGTCCAGAAGCTGTCGGCTCCCGGTCCCGCGCGCTCCGCCAGGCCGACCATGACGCGCTGATGGGCATGCGAATGGACATTGGGCATGGCCGGCAATGGCGATCCCGAAATCGACACGTCGGCCTGACCGGTACTGCCCGGCTTTGACGGCGGTGATCATGCCGCCGGCATCGATATCGACCATGACATCGCTGTGCCCAGCCGATCGGGAGCAGCGCTGTCGCGAAATGCAACTTGCGTGTGGTCATGGCCTGTCACTATACCTGTATATACAACCTTATACAAGTGGATTCGTGGACATGCTCCTGACCAATCTCGCGGATCGCCACCATGCTCGGCGGCTACGGCCTGATCGAGGATGGCGCCATCGCAGCTCGAAAACGGCCTGATCGCCTGGATCGGGCCGCGCCAGCCGAGGCGCCGGCCGGCCGAAGATCGACTGCGAGCGGCCGGTTGCTCACCCCCGGGCTCATCGATTGCCACACCCACCTCGTCTATGGCGGCAACCGCGCCGGCTGAGTTCGAGAAGCGCCTCAATGGCGTCTCCTATGCCGAGATCGCCAAGGCCGGCGGCGGCATCCTCTCGACCGTGCGAGGCAACGCGCGCGGCGAGCGAGGCCGATCTTGCTCGCCTCCGCCACTGAGGCGGCTCGACAATCTGCTGGCCGAGGGGGTCACCACGGTCGAGATCAAGTCGGGCTATGGCCTCGATGTCGAGACCGAGATGAAGATGCTGCAAAGTGGCGCGCGAACTCGGCAAGCGCCGGCCGGTCGAAGTCACGACGACCTTCCTCGGCGCCCACGCCTTTCCGCCGGAGTATCGCGGACGACCGTGCCGGCTATGTGAGGCTCGTCTACCGAACAAGCTCTGCCCGCCGTCCGTGCCGCAGGGCTCGCCGATGCCGTCGACGGTTTCTGCGAGGGCATCGCCTTTTCGGTCGAAGAGACCGAGCAGGTGTTCGAGGCTGCCGAAGGCATTGGGCCTTCCCGTCAAGCTTCATGCCGAGCAGCTCTCCAATCTCGGGTGGTGCGGCGCATGGCGGCGCGCTACGGGGCGCTGTCGGTCGATCACATCGAATATCTCGATGAAGCGGGGGTCATGGCGATCGCCAAGTCCGGCACCGTGGCCGTGCTGCTGCCCGGCGCCTTCTATTACCTGCGCGAAAAGCAGGCGCCGCCGGTTGCGCAATTGCGCGCGCATCATGCGTGCCGATCGCGATTGCGACCGATCTCAATCCCGGCTCCTCGCCCGTCCATTCGCTGCTCGACCACCATGAACATGGCTTGCGTGCTCTTCGGCCTCACGCCCGAGGAGGCCTTGCTCGGCGTCACCGCCAACGCCGCCCGCGCGCTCGGCCTCGCGGATCGCGGCACGCATCGCACCCGGCCTGCAGCGCCGATCTGGCGCTGTGGGACGTCGAGCGGACCGGGCGATCTTGCCTATCCGCTTGGGCGTCAACCCGCTGCGCCTGCGTGATGCGCGACGGCGAAGTGGTGCGGGGGCGCCTGCACATGAACGAGCCGCAGCCGCTCTATGCCAAGGTCAAGGATCACATCCTTTCGCACATCCGCTCCGGCGCCTGGGCGCCGGGCGCGCGCGTGCCGTCCGAAAACGAACTCGTCGAAAGCTTCGGCATCAGCCGGATGACCGCCAACCGCGCGCTGCGCGAACTGACCGCCGATGGATTCCTGGCGCGCGTTCCGGGCGTCGGCACCTTCGTGCGAGAAGCCGAGCCGGCGCGCTCCAGCCTCATCGAATTGAAGAGCATCGCCGAGGAGATCGCGGCGCGCGGGCATCGGCACGACACCCAGATCGCGCCGCAGGAAGGCCTCGATGGCGACGCCGGCGCTCGCCGAAGAATTCGAAAGCCGGCACGAAGCTGCGCGCTTGCGCATGTGATGATCGTGCACAGCGAAAACGGCGTGCCGGTGCAGCTCGAAGACCGCTATGTCAATCTCGAAGTGGCGCCGGATTTCCTGAAGCAGGATTTCACCGCGCACGACGCCCACCGCCTATCTTCTCTCCATCGCACCCGTCGATGAGCTCGAGCACACGGTCGAGGCGGTGCATCCCGACCTCCGCGCAGCGCAGCCTGCTCGACATTCCGGCGCGCGAGCCCTGCCTCTCGCTGCATCGGCGAAGCTGGAGCCGCGGCCGCGTCGCGACGGTCGCAACCTTCACCTATCCGGCCAGCCGCTATGCGCTTTACAGCCGCTACCGCACGACGCCCGCCGGCACGCTTGAAAGGAATTTCTCATGACGACGCGACGCGACAATAGCCGGGTCATCAAGGCGCCGACGGGATCGCAGATCTCAGCAAAGTCCTGGCTCACCGAAGCGCCGTTGCGCATGCTCATGAACAATCTCGATCCCGGCGTCGCCGAGCGGCCGGAAGAACTCGTCGTCTATGGCGGCATCGGCCGGGCGGCGCGCAATTGGGAAGCCTTCGACACGATCGTCGCGTCCTTGCGGTCGCTCGGCGAGGAGGAGACCTTGCTCGTCCAGTCGGGCAAGCCGGTCGGCATTTTCCGCACGCATAAGGATGCGCCGCGCGTGCTCATCGCCAATTCCAATCTCGTGCCGCATTGGGGCACCTGGGAGAAGTTCCACGAGCTCGATCGCAAGGGCCTGATGATGTACGGCCAGATGACCGCCGGCTCGTGGATCTATATCGGCACGCAAGGCATCGTGCAGGGGACTTACGAGACCTTCGCCGAAGTCGGCCGCAAGCATTATGGCGGCAATCTCAAGGGCAAATGGTTTCTCACCGCGGGGCTCGGCGGCATGGGCGGTGCGCAACCGCTCGCCGCGACCATGGCGGGCGCCTCGATGATCGCCATCGAATGCCAGCCGTCGCGCATCGAGATGCGGCTCAAGACGCGCTATCTCGACACCAAGGCGGCGACGATCGCTGAAGCACTCGAAATCGTCGATCGCTCGCACAAGGCGGGAAAGCCGATCTCGGTCGGGCTGCTCGGCAATGCGGCGGAGCTTCTTCCCGAAATCTTTGCGAAAGGCATCAGGCCCGATGCACTCACCGACCAGACCTCGGCGCATGATCCGATCAACGGCTATCTGCCGGCCGGCTGGACGCTTGCCGAATGGGAGGCGAAGCGCATTTCCGATCCCAAGGCCGTCGAAGCCGCCGCGATGGCCTCGATGAAGGTCCATGTCCAGGCCATGCTCGATCTCTACAAGGCCGGCGTTCCGACCCTCGATTACGGCAACAATATCCGCCAGATGGCCTTGGAGATGGGCCTCAAGGATGCCTTCGCCTTTCCGGGCTTCGTGCCCGCCTATATCCGCCCGCTCTTCTGCCGCGGCATCGGGCCTTTCCGCTGGGCGGCGCTCTCCGGCAATCCGGAAGACATCTACAAGACCGACCAGCGCGTGAAGGAACTGATCCCCGACGATCCGCATCTCCACAACTGGCTCGACATGGCGCGCGAGCGCATCGCCTTCCAGGGCCTGCCGGCGCGCATCTGCTGGGTCGGCCTCGGCCAGCGGCATCGCCTGGGGCTTGCCTTCAACGAGATGGTGAAGAACGGCGAAGTCGATGCGCCGATCGTCATCGGCCGCGATCATCTCGATTCAGGTTCGGTCGCCTCGCCCAATCGCGAAACCGAAGCGATGCTCGACGGTTCCGATGCGGTCTCCGACTGGCCCTTGCTCAACGCATTGCTCAATACGGCCTCGGGCGCCACCTGGGTTTCGATCCATCATGGCGGCGGCGTCGGCATCGGCTATTCGCAGCATGCCGGCATGGTGGTCGTGGCTGACGGCAGCGACGATGCGGCGCGGCGCCTGGAGCGCGTCTTGTGGAACGATCCGGCGAGCGGCGTCATGCGCCATGCCGATGCGGGCTATGACATCGCGATCGAATGCGCGAAAGAGAACGGATTGAAACTCCCAAGCCTTGGACTCTGAGGCCATGCATTACGATCCGCGCAACGATCCCTGTCCCTTACCCTTCTCGCCGTTCAAATCCTGCACCGTGCCGCGGCCGATCGGCTGGCTCTCGACGATTTCGACGAATGGCATCGCCAATCTCGCGCCCTACAGCCAGTGGCAGAATCTCACTTTCGATCCGCCGATGGTGATGTTCGCCGCCAATCAGCATCTCGACGGGCGGCGGAAAGATACTGTTGTGAATGCCGAGGAGACAGGGTGGTTCGTGTGGAACATGGCGACCTTCGATCTGCGCGAGGCGGTGAACATCACCGCGGTGCCATTGCCGCATGGCGTCGATGAATTCGCGACTGCCGGCGTCACCAAGGCGTCTTGTGTCGATGCGCCGGGCCCGCGGGTTGCCGAATCGCCGTGTCACTTCGAATGCCGTTATCTGTCGACGCAGCGCCTGCGCGGCGCAAGCGCGGTCGGAACCGTCGATGTCGTATTCGGCGAAGTGGCGCGCATCCATGTGCGCGACGATGTTGTACTTGCGAATGGCAAGCTCGATATCGCCAAGATACGGCCGATCGCGCGCATGGGCTATTTCGATTACGCGGTCATCGACAATGTGTTCGAGATGATCATTCCGGATGAAGAGGCCCTTGCCGGCCTTGAAGGCCGCGCGGCGCGCGACGGCGGCTGATTACTGACTCTTGATGAAGGCATCGACTTCTGCGGCTGTTGGAGCTGCGGCGGCGGCACCGCGCCTGGTTGTCGACAGCGCACCGCAGGCGGCGGCATAGCGAATAGCTTCGGCCAGCGTGCGGCCCGAAGCCAGCGCATGTGCGAGGCCGCCATTGAAGCAATCGCCGGCTGCCACCGTGTCGATCGGCGTCACGCGGAAGGCCGGTATCAAGCCTTCAAAATCATGCGCGCTCACTGCAACGCCCTTGGCGCCGAGTTTGACGATCGCGCCGCGCACGCCTTTGTCGCGCAATTCGCGCGCCGCCTTCAGTCCTTCTATGCGGCGTCGCGGGCTGCCAGCCAATAAGCCGCGCGGTCTCGGTCTCGTTGGGAGTCAGAAGATCGACATGTTCGAGTTCGGAAGCAGAAAAGAGCGCAGCCGGCGCAGGCGCTGGATCGAGAATGACAATGCCGCCATGCGCACGCACGCGACGCGCCGCCGATAGCGAGGCCGAGAATGGTACTTCGAGCTGGAGCAAAAGCACGCGCGCCTTGTCGAGAGCTTCTCCTGCGCGCGCCACGTCGCTGTCATCCATGCGCATATTGGCATCGCCGATGAGGGAGATAGTGTTCTCGCCATTGGACGCTACATTGATGATGGCGATGCCGGTCGCGCCGCCTGCGTCGCGCTGGATCAGATCGATCGCGACATCATAACCGCCGATTTCCTTGAGACAGGCTTCGCCGAACATGTCGCCGCCGGTGCGGGCAATGAAGTTGACGGCGCTGCCGAGCCGGCGCGCCGCGACCGCCTGGTTGGCGCCCTTGCCGCCCAATCCGATCTTGTAGCCCGAGCCATGCAGGGTCTCGCCAGGCTTCGGCAGATGTTCGAGATAGGCGACGACATCGCAATTGATGCTGCCGAAGACCGCGATGCTCATAGTCCCGTCACTCCGCAATTTCATTCAAGACTGGCAAATCTGCGTTGCGCTAGGCACAGCGTCAACCGACATGACCCTCGATCAGATCATCGCCTTCGCCATCATTCGCAGCGGTCGCGGCGGGAACGCCGGGCCCCAGCAATGCCATGCTGACGGCGGTCGGCGCCGATGTCGGGTGGCGGCGCGGCCTGCCTTGTCTCTTCGGTGTCGCGGCCGGCATGGGGGCGCTCATTTTCGTCGCAGCCTTCGGACTCGGCGGCGTTCTCCTTGCCTGGCCCATGGCCGTCCCGGCGATGAAAGCCGTGGGCGCGCTCTTTCTGGTCTATCTGGCGTTGAAGATCGCGACGTCCACCGCCGCACCGCGCGAGAGCGAGCAGCGTAGTGTCGGCTTTTGGGCCGCAGCCGGATTTCAGTGGATCAATCCCAAAGCCTGGATGGCCGGCATGGGCGCCGCAGCCGCAAGCCTCGAGGGCGTCCACGAGAATATCCTGCGGGATTCGGCAATGCTCGGCACGATCTTCGCCGTAACCGCGCTCATCGTGTGCATTCCCTGGCTCGGCTTCGGATCATTGATCCGCCGCGCATTGATCGATCCGCGTCGGCGGCAACTCTTCAACATGATCATGGGCGGGATGCTCGCTGCATCCGCGATCATGTTTTGGATCTGATACTAGAAACTAACGGGTGGGGACCGGCTTCTCGCCGCGATAATCATAGAAGCCGCGATTGGTCTTGCGGCCAAGCCAGCCGGCTTCGACATATTTCACGAGCAATGGACACGGGCGATACTTCGAATCCGCCAAGCCCTCGTAAAGGACCTGCATGATCGACAGACACGTATCGAGGCCGATGAAATCGGCAAGCTCGAGCGGCCCCATGGGATGGCGCGCGCCAAGCTTCATCGCGGTGTCGATGGCTTCGACGTTGCCGACGCCTTCATAAAGCGTATAGACCGCCTCGTTGATCATCGGCAGCAGGATGCGGTTGACGATGAAGGCCGGGAAATCCTCCGACACGGCCATGGTCTTCCCAAGGTGGGTCGAGAATTCCTTCACCGCCGTAAAGGTCTTGTCGTCGGTGGCGATGCCGCGAATGAGTTCGACCAGTTCCATGACCGGCACGGGATTCATGAAATGAATGCCCATGAATTTTTCCGGACGATCGGTGGTGGCGGCAAGCCTGGTAATCGAAATCGACGAGGTATTGGTGCCAAGGATCGCATGCTCGGCGAGATGCGGACAGACGCCAGCATAGATCTTGCGCTTGACGCTTTCGTCTTCGATGGCGGATTCGATCACCAGATCGCAATCCGACAAATCCTCATAGGAAGGGGCCTTGCGGATGCGCGCCAAGGCGGCATCGCGCTCGCCCTCGGACAATTTGCCGGACTTCACGCGCCGGGCAAGATTGCCGTTGATTGTGGCGAGGCCGGCCTCGACCCGGTCGGGAGAAATGTCGTTAAGCGCTACGTCATAGCCGGCAAGGGCGCAAACATGGGCGATGCCGTTGCCCATCTGACCGGCGCCGATAACGCCGACTTTCGAGATTCGCATTTCGTCTAGTACCTGCTTGATAAAGGCGAGGGAGCCTATATCGCGCTCAATCCGTGGGCAAGTGCATTTCGCATGTGCGAAAGGATTAGGCAGGCCTCCGTCCGGCGCGGCTTTTCCCGCGCCGGCAGGTCATATCAAGGATTATTTACCAAGCTTGGCGAGTTCGGCCTCAAGCTCCGGGACAGCCTGGAAGAGGTCGGCAACCAAGCCATAATCGGCAACCTGGAAGATCGGGGCTTCTTCGTCCTTGTTGATGGCGACGATGACCTTCGAATCCTTCATGCCGGCCAAATGCTGGATGGCGCCGGAAATGCCGACCGCAATATACAAGATCGGGCGCGACGACCTTGCCGGTCTGGCCAACCTGGTAGTCGTTCGGCACATAGCCCGCATCGACGGCGGCGCGCGATGCGCCGACGGCCGCGCCAAGCTTGCGCGCCAGGGTGTCGAGCAGTTTGAAGTTCTCGCCATTCTGCATGCCGCGGCCGCCCGATACGATGATCTTGGCGGAGGTCAGTTCGGGGCGATCCGATACCGAGAGGTTCTCGCTTTCATAGACCGAAAGACCAGGATCGGCGGGTGCCGATATTTTCTCGATCGGCGCCGAGCCGCCATCGCCGGTTCCCTGAAACGCGGCCGTGCGCACGGTGATCACCTTCTTCGCATCGCCCGATTGCACCGTCTGCACGGCATTGCCGGCATAGACGAGGCGCACGAATGTATCAGGCGAAACGACTTCGGAAATGTCGGAGATCTGCATCACGTCAAGCAGAGCCGCAACGCGCGGCATGTAGTTCTTGCCGTTGGTGGTGGCCGGCGCGACGATATGCTCGTACGGCCCGGCCTGTGCGACGATCAATGCGGCCATGGGCTCGGCCAGCGGACGATCGAGATAGGGCGCCTCGCAATGCAGCACTTTCTTGACGCCAGCCAGCTTGGCGGCCTCGGCGGCGGCGCCATCGGCGTTGTTGCCGGCCACCAGCACATGAATATCCGCGCCAATCTTGGCTGCAGCGGTCAATGCCTTGTGGGTTGCATCTTTCACATGCGCATTGTCGTGTTCGGCGATGAGAAGCACCGTCATGATCAGATCACTCCCGCTTCATTCTTGAGTTTCTCGACGAGTTCTGAGACCGACTTCACCTTGACGCCAGCCTGGCGCTTGGGCGGCTCGACGGTCGTGACGACCTTGAGGCGCGGCGCGACATCGACGCCGTAATCGGCAGGGCTCTTCTCCTCGAGCGGCTTCTTCTTCGCCTTCATGATGTTGGGAAGCGAGGCATAGCGCGGCTGGTTGAGACGAAGGTCGGTGGTCATGATCAAGGGGAGTTTCACCTTGATGGTCTGGAGCCCACCGTCGATCTCGCGCGTCACATTGGCATTGTCGCCGTTGATCTCGAGCTTGGAAGCAAAGGTCGCCTGGGCCCAGCCGAGAAGTGCTGCCAGCATCTGGCCGGTCTGGTTGCAGTCATCGTCGATCGCCTGCTTGCCGAGAATGACGATTTGCGGCTGCTCAGCGGCGATCACGCCTTTGAGGATCTTGGCGACGCCCAGCGGTTCCACATAGCTATCACTCTTGACCAGGATGCCGCGGTCGGCGCCCATGGCGAGTGCCGTGCGGATGGTTTCCTGGGCCTGCTGCGGGCCGATCGAGACGGCGATGATTTCCGTCGCCTTGCCGGCCTCCTTGAGACGCACCGCTTCTTCGACGCCGATTTCGTCGAAGGGGTTCATCGACATTTTGACGTTGGCCAGTTCGACGCCCGAGCCGTCGGCCTTGACCCTGATCTTGACGTTGTAATCGACCACCCGCTTAACGGCGACCAGTACTTTCATGAAGGACGCTCCCAAGGACCGCCGGGGTTTCGCGGCGGTGCACAAAAAGTGGCCGGAACCTAGTGACCGGCATGGCTCAAGTCAATTCCAAGACCGGCATGGCTATGCCGCAAGCGACAGCACGGTTTCAGCGGGCCGGCCTTACCAAAAGTCTGGAGCGCAGGAGGTAGGTCAAAGATGCCCCGACAAGGAAGCCGCCAATATGCGCCCACCAGGCGACATCCGTGTCATCCTTTCCGGCAAGGAAAAGGCTGATGATCTGGAAGGCGAACCAACCCAGGAGGACCCATAGGGCGGAAATCCGCAATGGTATCCGCATCAATAACAGGATCCATATGCGTGCCTTCGGAAACAGGACGACATAGGAGCCGAGGATGCCCGACACCGCAGCGGAAGCGCCGATCAAGGGCATATGCGATGAAGGCTGCAAGAACACATGCGTCAATGCGCCGGCGATGCCGCAAATGAGGTAGAAGACGAGGAAGCCCCAAGGACCAAACGCATCCTCGACATTGTCGGCGAAGACCCAAAGAAACAGCATGTTCGAGATAAGATGCAGCCAGCCGGCATGCAGGAACATATAGGTGATGAGGGTCAGGGGTTCCGGCACCGGATGATAGCCCGGCAACATGACCCCGCTCGTCAGCTCCGCCGGTACTATGCCGTAGCCTGCGGCGATCAATGCGAAAGTGGCATCGCTCTCAAAGGCATCGGTGGTGAGAAACAATACGATATTGGCGATGATCACGGCCGCCGTCATGTATTGGAAGCGGATGACCCGCAATGGCGTGTCGTCATGCAATGGCACGAACATCAGCGATTGGCGCCCTTGACCCAGAGCACGTCGCCCGGCCCTCGCGCATTCACCCAGCGGCTGGCGACGAAGAAGAAATCGGAAAGACGATTGATGAAGGTGAGTGCCGGTTCGGAAACAATCTGCCCGGGTTCGCGGCTCAGGGCCACCATCAGGCGTTCGGCGCGGCGCGACACCGTGCGGCTCAGATGAAGATGAGCCGCGGCTGGGTGTCCGCCGGGTAGCACGAAGGACCGCAGTGGCTCGAGCAGGGCATTGAGTTCGTCGATCTCGGTTTCGAGCCGCGTCGTCTGCGCGGGCACGATACGCAATGGCTCGTAGCCTAAATCCTTGCCGGTATCCGGCACGCAAAGATCGGCGCCGAGGTCAAAAAGATCATTCTGGATACGGGCCAGCATGGCATCGAGCTTGGCGAGATCAGGCGTGCCCGTGTGAAGCCGAGCGATGCCCACGGTCGCATTTGTTTCATCCACCGTGCCGTAGGCTTCGATGCGCAGGTCGCTCTTGGCGACACGCTCGCCCGAGCCCAAGGCCGTGTCGCCGCGATCGCCGGTGCGCGTATAGATGCGGTTGAGAACGACCACGCTAGGTGCTCCCGTGCGGGCCCGGTCCGTCATCCCGGCGAAAGCCGGGATCCATGTCTCCGTTGCGCGAGACTTTCAGGATCATCGTGACTGAACCATGGATCCCGGCTTTCGCCGGGATGACGAAAACTGTGAATCTGCTTTCGTCTATCGCTTCAACCGATCCAACGCTACTCGTTTCTGAGCAATGGCCCCGGCTTGGCGGTGAGCGCCCGCCAGGTGGCTGCGAGGCCCGCAGCGATGGTGATCGCCATTGCGACAAGCGCGGTCAGGATCGCCGTTCCAGGCGAGAACTGCCATGGCATTTCAAGAATCCAGTACGCCAAGAACCACGCGGCGATCGAGCCGACGGCGATGCCGAAAATTGCGGCTGCCAGCCCCAGGACAGCATATTCGGCGATGAAGGCCTGGATCAGTTGCCGGCGCGTCGCACCATAGGTCTTGAGCACGACGGCATCATAGATGCGGCCCGAGAGCCCGGCGGCCAGCGCGCCCGCCAGGACCAGCACACCCGTGATGAGGGTGAGGGCATTGGCGCCGCGGATCGCCGCCAGCATCTTTCCCAGCAGTTCACTCACCGTGTCGATCGCATCCTTGACGCGCACCGCGGTCACGCTCGGAAAGGCACGTGCGACCTCATTCAGGAGCTTTGCTTCATCGCCGCCCTGCATTTCGACGGTGACGAGAAAATGATGCGGCGCGCCTTTGAGG
This sequence comes from uncultured Alphaproteobacteria bacterium, assembly GCA_963805405.1. Lineage (GTDB taxonomy): Bacteria > Pseudomonadota > Alphaproteobacteria > Rhizobiales > Aestuariivirgaceae > JAEUMG01. The sequence goes on from CAWDUC010000013.1 coordinate 67,761, forward strand.
GTGGACGGCGTGAACACCATCAGGAAGTTGATGCCGAGCGAGCGCCAGTTGACGCTCCTGAAATTGGCGATCTTTGCGGTGATGTCGCGGCCCAGCACATTGACGGTGACAGTGTCGCCGATCTTCAAGCCCAAACCTTCAGCCACTTCGCCGACGAAGGAAACCAAGGGTGGTCCGTCATAGTCCTTTGGCCACCATTCGCCTTCGATGAGCTTCGAGCCTTCCGGCAAAGTCTCGGCATAGGTGAGGCCACGATCGCCACGCAAGGCCCAGGCGGCATCAGGAGTTGCCTTGATCCCGCTCGCCTCTGTGTCGTTGAGCTTGGCGATGCGGCCGCGCAGCATCGGTGCGGTCTCGATATGGGATACGCCCGGTGCCGCCTTCACCTTGTCGACAAAGGCCGGCAGTTCGTCGTTGCGCACATCGAGAAAGAAGAAGGCAGGGGCTCGTTCGGGCAACCCCGACTGAAGTTCCGTGACGATGGTGCGATCGGTCAGCGCAAGAGTAACGAACAATGTCAATCCGAGCCCCAGCGCGAGTATCACCGATTGGGTGGCAGCACCTGGCCGATAAAGATTGGAAATGGCATAGCGCAGGATCGGCGATTTCGGCTTGGGCATGATCGCCGCGATGCGGACGATGGCATAGGCGAGACCCAGCAGAATGACGAAGCTTCCGGCAAGACCGCCGAGATAGCTCAAGGTCACGCGGCGGTCGTCGAAGTTCATGAATACGAGAAGCGCGATCAGCCCGAGTGCCGCTGCAATCGCCGCCAGGTCGACGAATGCAGGCCAGCCGGAAACATGCGCGATGCGATGCCGGAACAAGGCCGATGCCGGAACGCGCCTGGTACGCGCCAGCGGCCACAGCGCAAAAGCGATCGTCACCAGAAACCCATAGGCCGCGGCGGTCATGAGCGGCAGGGGTTCGATGCGATTCGAGATCGGCAAGGGAAGGATGTCGCGCAGGAATGACTGCGCCAAGGGTGGAACCATTGCGCCGGCCAATACGCCCATCGCGATCGCCAACACTGCGACCAGGATAATCTCCGTGAGATAGATACCGAAGACGGTGCGCGATGGTGCGCCCAGGCATTTGAGCGTTGCAATGGTCGAAGTGCGTCGGTTGACGAAGGCCGAGACGGCATTGGCGATGCCGGCGCCGCCGACGATCAATGCTGTCAAGCCGACAAGCGTCATGAAGTAGCCGAGCCGTTCGATGAAATTCTCGGTGCCCGCTGCGGCCTTTTCGCGCGTGCGGACCCTCCAGCCGGCATCGGGAAAATCCTTCTCCGCCGCGGCTTCGATCGCCCGCACGTCGTCGATCGAAGCGTCATTGCGGAAGTTTCACACGATAGCGCCAGGTGATGAGGCTTCCGGGTTGGATAAGGCCGGTCTCCTGCAATGCGGCATCGCTCAGAATGATGCGCGGGCCCAGCACGATGCCGTCGGAAATCCGATCCGGCTCATTGGCGATCAAACCGCGCAGAACGACTTCGCTGGTGCCGATCTTGATCTTGTCGCCGGCCTTGATGCCAAGCCGGCCGAGCAGAAGTTCATCGACAACAGCGCCGTAGAATCCATCTCGTTTTGCAAGTGCCGTCTTGAGGTCGCCGCCACCGGTAATCTCAAGCGTGCCATAGAGCGGATAGAGATCATCGACCGCCTTGGCTTCGATCAAGGTCGTGGCTTCGCCAGCCACCGCCATGGCCCGCAAAGTTGCGATGCGACTGACTTCACCCTTGCTGTCGGTGAATGTGAGTTCTTGCGGCGAAGCTTGTCTGTGGACCAGCGAAAATTCGACATCGCCGCCAAGCAGCGGCTGGCCCTGTTCTTCGATGCCGCGCTCGATTGCCGCCGAAAGGCTGCCGATCATGGCAATTGCAGCGGTGCCGAGCGCGAGGCAGGTGAGAAAGATCCAGAAGCCTTGAAGGCCTGAGCGCAGATCGCGCCAGGCGAAGCGAAAATAGAGCGGCAAGTTCATGCATTGCCCGCGACGATGCGACCATCGCGGACTTCGGCGATGCGATCGCAGCGATCGGCCAATGCACGGTCGTGCGTCACGAGGAGGAGCGTGACACCGTCTTCGGTCTTAAGCGAGAACAGCAAATCCATGATCTGCTTGCCGGTCTCCTGATCGAGATTGCCGGTCGGTTCATCGGCCAGGATGATACGTGCGCCAGAAGCCATGGCGCGGGCGATGGCAACACGCTGCTGCTCGCCGCCCGACAATTGCCCCGGATAATGATCGAGGCGATGGCCAAGGCCGACGCGCTCCAATTGCTTGCGCGCGGCTTCCATCGCAGTCGCTGCGGCCCTTGAATTCAAGGGGTACGGCGACATTCTCGTGCGCCGTCATGGTGGGGATCAAGTGAAAGGACTGGAAGACGATGCCGATCGTGTCGCGTCTGAATGCGGTGAGCGAATCCTCGCTCTGGCCGTTGAGATGCGTGCCGGCGACCGAAATCTTTCCGCCACTGACCCGCTCCAGCCCGGAAATGACCATGAGAAGCGTGGTTTTTCCGGAGCCCGAGGGCCCGACAATGCCGATTGCGTCACCGGCTTTGACGCTCAGATTCGCGCCACGGAGGATTTCGACGGCACCGGCACGGCTCGGCAAGGTGAGACGGACATTTTCAAGCGAGATCAGTGGAATCGACATGGGGAGGGTAGATGGGGCTGACCAACGCTACTTGTCCAGCACGGCGCCTTGCGGTTCGCGCATTTGCTTCCTAATTGGGCAGGATGATCCGCCGCACGTTGCTTGCTCTGGTGTTGTTCTTCTCCTCCGTTGCCAGCTTTTGCCGCAAGAAACGATCACGGTTCTCGCCTTTGGCGACAGCCTGACGGCAGGATTGGGTGTCGATCCGCAAAGCGCCTTTCCGGTCAAGCTCGAGGCCGCGCTCAAGTCCCGTGGGCATAATGTCAGGGTGATCAATGCCGGGGTCTCGGGCGATACGGCGGCGGCTGGGCGTGACCGCCTGGACTGGGTTCTGACCGAGGATATCGATGCGGTGATCGTGGAACTCGGCGCCAATGACGCCTTGCGGGGGATGCCGCCCGCTGAAACGCGGAGCGCGCTCGCCGCCATTCTTGAAACGATGAAGCAGCGCAAGCTGCCGGTGCTGCTTGCCGGCATGCTGGCGCCACGCAATCTCGGGCCCGATTTTGCCGCCGGTTTTGATCCGATCTTCCCCGAACTCGCGAAGCAATTTGGCGTGCATTTACTACCCGTTTTTCCTCGATGGAGTGGCGACGCGGCCAGACCTCAACCAGGCGGACGGGCTCCACCCCAATCCTTCGGGCGTCGACCGAGATCGTCACCCGAATCACCCCGTCGGTAGAGAAACTTCTCGCCAGGGTTGCGGCGAAATAGCCCTTTTATTTCGTGCGAATCGCCTTAGCTTAATTGGTGTCGCGACCCGACGACCTTCTCACAGGAGGCCAGCCATGCCGCGCTTGTTCACCGGGGTGGAAATTCCCCCTGATGTCGCCCTCGACCTCGATTTGATGCGGGGTGGCGTAATCGGAGCCCGTTGGCTCGATTCCGAAAATTACCACATCACCTTGCGCTTTATCGGCGATATCGAAGTGGGATTGGCGCGCGAAATCGCCTTTGAACTCGAAGGCGTCGAGGCCCGCCCGTTCCAGTTGCGGCTCAAGACCATCGACACGCTTGGCGGGAACAAGCCGCACAGCATCATCGCTGGTGTCGAGGAAAGTCCGGAATTGCGCCGTCTGCAGGCCATTCACGAGCGCATCTGCCAGGCGCTCGGGCTTGACGCGGAACCGCGAAAATTCGTCCCGCACGTCACGCTGGCACGGCTACGCGATCCTGATTTGTCTAGCGTTCACAGGTATTTAGCTTCGCACAGCCTGTATAAATCGAGGCTTTTCGAGGTCGATCGCTTTGTGCTGTTTTCTTCGCGCCCGTCGCGCGGCGGAGGTCCATATGCGGTTGAAGAGGCCTATTCGCTTGGCGCGGCGCTATAGCGGGGAATTTCGATGGCGCGCCGCACAATGGACGCGACGTCCGCGTCATGAGATAATCCCTTGAGTGCAACTTGAAATTTCCGATTCCGTGCCTACATCATCGCACGATTTCTAAAGTCTCTGGAGGGAGCAAGAATGGCTGACTATCGTTATCAAACCCAGACCCCCGGTCAGGTCGGCACACGCGCCGAAATCGATCAAGGTCTCCGGTCCTATATGCTGGGCGTCTACAACTACATGGCGCTGGGCGTTGCCATTACGGCGATCATTGCGCTCGCCGTATCCCGCAGCCCGGAGGCTACGCAGGCGGTCGGCTCGCTTTCGTGGGTATTTTTCCTCGGCATTCTCGCCATGGGTTTCTTTGCTCCACGGATGATTTTCTCCGGCAATACCGCCATGGCGCACGCCGCCTATTGGGGTTATGTCGCGCTTTGGGGCCTCGGTATTGCGCCGCTGATCCATCACTATCTGAGTGTCGACAGCTCGATCCTCGTACAGGCCTTTGGCATCACCGCAGTAACCTTCGGCGCCACGAGCCTTGCCGGATATGTCACCAAGCGTGACCTTTCGGGCTTTGGCGCCTTCTTCATGATGGCCTCGATCGGCATCATCATCGCCATGCTGGTGAATGTGTTCTTCATCCAGAGTTCGATGATGAGCCTCATCACCTCGGTCATCGTGGTTCTGCTCTTTGCAGGCGTCACCGCCTACGAGACCCAGCAGATCAAGGAGATGTATTACGCGGGCGATGCGCCGGGCGTGGCCAAGGGCAAGTCGATCTTCGGCGCCTTCATGCTCTATGGCAGCTTCATCACGCTGTTCGTGCACATCCTGAACATTCTTGGGATCATGCGCAGCAACTAAGCCTGCCCGTACACGGCACAAGAAAGCCCCGGCGTCGTCCGGGGCTTTTGCTTTTCAGAGGCTTATGAGCTTCGGTTTGCCGAGGAATACCCTGAGTACCTGCGCCAAGTCAGGGCCCCGCTTCATCACCAATCCGCCCTGGGCAATGACGGCGTACTGACCCTGGCGGCGGGCCAGACGGGGATCCTTGACGATCTGGTAGAGCGGAACCTCCGAGCTGCGCCGGAAAATCGAGAAGATTGCGGTTGCGGTGCCGAAGTCGAGGGCATAATCGCGCCATTCGCCCTGTGCGACCTTGGCGCCATAGGTGGTAAGGATGAGCGCCAATTCCTTGCGATCAAAGGCAACGCGTGGCGGCGGAGGGGCTGCCCATGTCCTGGCTTCTACTGTTTCCGGCCGGGCGCCAGACTCCCGAGGCCGGAACGGAACTATGGGTTCCGTTTCGCTCACGCACCCCTCGCTGTGTTGTTGCGGGTGGCTGTCACTGTGTCGTCATGATGGACCGCACCGGCGGTTTTGGCAAGCAGCCGGCTTCCAGGTCCGGTCAATCTTTTCTTGTTTTTGCCTCATTCCGATCAAGCTGTCGCCCCGAAGAGCGGCGATAAAAGCATCGTTGCCTCTATAGCCCGGCTGGTCGCAGGCATCGGAAATCTCAGCCCCCCAGCCCCCCGGAGCTTTCGGACAGCCGGGCCCCCATCTACCCAGTTTTGTGAGTGAGGCGTTGTTTGAGTTTACGGCCGGGCCATCGTGTGTCCGGCCGTTTTGCTTTCACAAGCCCTTGACCGGGCAAGGTTCCGCACCGATATCGGCGGCAAGTTTCTCTCAATCTTGCACGAGGTCTCCGATGTCCGAAGCGGCGGAAGTGCCAGTCCAGCCCCAAGCGCAAACTCACGAGTTCCAGGCCGAAGTCGCCAAGCTTTTGCAGCTCATGGTGCATTCGGTCTATTCCGAGCGCGAAGTCTTCCTCCGCGAACTGATTTCAAACGCGGCGGATGCCTGCGACAAGCTCCGCTACGAAGCGATCGCCAATCCAGCACTCCTCGGCGACAATCCCGATCTCAAGATCGAGCTTGCTGTCGACAAGACAGCGAAGACCCTGACGATAAGCGACAATGGCATCGGCATGAGCCGCGCCGAGCTCATCGACAATCTCGGCACGATCGCCAAGTCCGGCACGCAAGCCTTCATCGAGAGTATCAAATCGGGCGCCGGCGATCTCAAGCTCATCGGCCAGTTCGGCGTCGGCTTCTATTCGGCCTTCATCGTCGCGTCACGAGTCGATGTGGTTTCGCGTCGAGCCGGAAGCGACGAGGCCTATCGCTGGTCATCCGACGGCAGCGGCACATTCACCATCGAAGCCGTCGATCTTGCCGATGCTCCATCGCGCGGCACCCGCATCGTGCTGCATCTCAAGGACGATGCGCAGGAATTCCTCGACGACTGGAAGATCGAATCGGTGGTGCGCGCCTATTCCGATCATATCGCGCATCCGATCATGCTCAAGATCAGCACGGAGACCGCGCGCCAGATCAATGCGGCAAGTGCCATCTGGATGCGGCCCAAGGCCGATGTCACGGAGGACCAGCACAAGGAATTCTTCGAGGCCTTGACCGGACTCGCGTCGCCGCCGGCCTTGACGCTTCACTATCGTGCCGAGGGCCGGCATGAATATACGGTTCTCCTCTATGTGCCGGGCGAGAAGTCGCTCGATCTCTATGATCCCGACCGGCGCGGCCACCAGAAGCTCTATGTGAAGCGCGTCTTCATCACGGCTGATGCCGAATTGCTCCCTGCCTATTTGCGCTTCGTGCGCGGCGTCATCGATTCAGAAGACATGCCGCTCAACCTGTCGCGCGAAATGCTGCAGAACAATCCGCAGGTCGCGCAGATCAGGAAGGCGGTCACCAACAAGGTTCTGGCCGAACTCAAGAAATGCGCCGAGACCGATCCCGAGCGCTTCGCCAAGATCTGGGACGCCTTCGGCCCGGTGATCAAGGAGGGCCTGTATGAGGATATGGAGCGGCGCGACCAGCTCTTCGAACTCGCCCGCTTTCGCAGCACCAAGCGCAATTCAGTCACGCTCAAGGAGTATGTCGAAAGCCTCAAGCCAAACCAGACGGCGATCTACTACATCACCGCCGAAGAGGCGCCCAAAGCCGCGGCGAGCCCGCAGCTCGAGGGCTACAAGGCGCGCGATGTCGAAGTCTTGCTGCTGAGCGATCCGGTGGATGGATTTTGGGTGCGGACCGCACTCGGCTTCGAAGGCAAGCCGTTCAAGTCGATCACGCAAGGCGCGGCCGACCTCGACCAGATTCCGGTCGTCGAGGAGCCGGCTGCCGTCGACGCCGATGATGCAGCGACCGGCACATTGATCGCGCTCGTCAAGCAGACGCTCGGCGATCAAGTGAAGGATGTGCGCAAGTCATCGCGACTGACGACGAGCGCCGTCTGCCTCGTCACCGATGCCGGGTTCGATCGCACGCTCGAGCGCCTGTTGTCGCGGCAGAAGACCACGGGCGTTGCGATGAGCGCGCCGATCCTTGAGATCAATCCGCGCCATCCGGCGATCGTCGCGCTGGCCAAGGCCGCCAAGGCGAAGGGCGCGTCACCGGAACTCGAGGATGCCGCACGGCTACTGCTCGATCAGGCCCATGTTCTCGAAGGCGAACCGGTCGGCGATCCGGCGTCATTCGGCAAGCGGATGACCGAGATGATGCAGAAGGCGTTTGCGGGGTAGCAGTTCGATCTATATCGACTTGATCTCAACAGCCTTCAAGATAACAGCACAGAACTCTATCTGATACGTCCACAAGTTGCGGGGCAACTGCCTTCGCAATCTCTGCCCATCGATCTCTCACTGATGAGTATCGCCTCGAGAAATTTTTGGACAAGCCGTTTTGTGCCTCTGTGGATTTGCCAGGTGCAGGATTCCATTTGTCAATTAAGAGAAATGTCTCGTGAAGCGATAGCTCACGAATTAGCAAATCTTCGTATGCGTAGTGATGTATTGCATTATTTCGCATGGCGATTAGAGAATTTAACGGCTTGACAATGTCACCCTTGAGTTTAGGTCGCCACCTTCTCTTTTCGACTCGAACTTTTCCCTCGAAAAGTGCCCTAATCTCGTGCTCTCGTTCGCTACCTTGTGTGAGATTGAGCGCTGGGAACGCCAGCCCCGAAAGTCTTTCTCGCAATACAAAGACGTCATTGAGATAAGCGCTGATTAGACGCCTGAGCTGCTCAACCGGCGTTCGCTGGAATTTTCTTCGTGAGAGTCGCCTAAAATCTTGTTCGTATGCCGCGAGGCTCAATAGTTGGCCAATTATCTCATACGCTATGTGGAATAGTGTCCCTCGATGTGAGGGCTCTGGATAAGGTGGGTTATCGGAGCTCTGTTCAAGTAAGACATTCAGAATGTGATCGTTTATGGCACTCTTGCGTTCGCTGGTCGTACTCTCCAGGTCACACCTGATGCGCTCGTTGATGGCGTCAACAAGTTGCTGCGTCTCACCCTTCATAAGCTTGTTGATGAACTCGTCTTGGTTGCTCATAGCCTAGATGACAACCTTGCTAGTGAATTAGTATACAGGGGCCCAACTACCACTGCATCACTCCCAAGTGTCTCGGTCGCGGGTGATGCGGTTATCGATATCGGAAGCTGTGCCGAATGCGCCTTAGTTCGCCGTACCATTGCATGACATTCTTAGTGCGGTTGAATTTGGACATTATGCGCATGTCTGTTTCAAGACCACGGTAGCGCGGGACTTGGGTGAGTTCCTCGATTGAGATGAGCCCGGCGAGGGTCTGTCCATGCTCCGTAATGATGACTGCCTCGTACTCGGCGATCTCGATTAGATCGCCGAGCTTCTTCTTGGCCGCTCGAACTGAGATTCGGCGCACAGAATCGCTCCCAAAGACGCTAAGCTATAATAGCACTACTCACGCGCACTGATGGAGCATTTGCAGTCTGGGCCAGATTGGCGACCCACCCCATGTGGCGGAGGGTCCAAGAAGGTGTCTGCAAACCACTCAAACGTCGGGCGGCAGGATCACCGCGCGCGTCCCGATTTCAACGCGATCATAGAGGTGGATCACGTCGATATTGAGCAGGCCGATGCATCCCGCCGTGCTCCGCTTGCCGATCATGTCGGGCAAGATCGCTCCATGGATGCGGATCTGCGTGTCGATCTCGCCCTGGTAGAGGTAGAGGGCCCGGGCGCCCATTGGATTGCTACTTCCGCCGGGCATGCCATGGCTGTATTTCGCATGCTGCGGAAACTCGGCGAGATGCTCGCGCGTCGGAACCCATACCGGCCATTCAGCCTTGCGGGCCACCACCAACTCGCCAAACCAGTCGCGGCCGGTGCGCCCTATGCCGACGCCATACCGGGTCGCCTGGCCGCCATCCTCGACGTGATAGAGAAACCGCTGCTTGGTATCGACAATGATGGTACCCGGCGGCTCCCTTGTTTGATAGTCGACGGTTGTACGCCGGAACTCGGGAGCGATTTTCTGCTCATCGTCCTGGTAAACGGGAAAAGGTTCGCCCGAGAGTTTCGGCGCGGAACTGCAGCCGGGAAGCAGGGCGGCGGCGGCCATCGATAGCATAAGCGCGCGGCGCGAAACCACTATTGCTACTTCCCTGACGCAGTTGGGGTTCTAACGCGCCGCGGCCGGCCGATCAATATTCGAAGCAATTGCAGTTTCGATCGGCTTCTGCCAGCTTCGCGTGCCATGGCATCAACCCTCTTCGACCTCTCGGGCCGCGTTGCGGTCATTACCGGCATCAGCCGTGGCATTGGCAGGGCGCTCGCCCATGGCTTCGCCGAGGCGGGGGCGATCGTTGTGGGCTGTGCGCGGTCCTATGAGGCGGCCGAGCGTACCGCCGAACAAATTCGCGCCAAGGGCGGCGAAGCCTTGGGCGTGCTCGCCGATGTCACCAAACCCGAAGACTGCCAGGCGCTCATCGACAATGCGGTCAGGCGCTATGGGCGACTGGACATTGCGGTGCTCAATGCCGGGATCAATATCAAGAAGCCGAGCATCGATTTCGCGGCGCAGGAATTCGATACGGTGATCAACGGGAATCTTCGCGCCTATTTCCTCACCGCGCAGGCCGCAGCACGGCAGTTCATCAAGCAGGGGCGCGGCGGGGCGATCGTGATGAACTCGTCCAATGCCTCGCTCGCTGCGTTCGACGAACTCGGGCCCTATTGCGCGGCCAAGGCCGGCATCGACGGGCTGGTGCGGGCATTGGCTGCCGAATGGGGCCCGCAGGCCATCCGGGTCAATGCCTTCAATCCAGGCTACACGACCCATTCCATGACGGACGAAGGCCAGGAGTATCTGAAGAGCGGCGCAACGGAGATCACCGGCCGCACCCCGTTGCGGCGCATGGCGGATGTGAGCGAGATGGCGGGGCCGGCGATTTTCCTTGCTTCCGATGCCGCGTCCTTTGTCACCGGCGTGACGCTCGCGGTCGATGGCGGCTGGTGTGCGTATTAGTTGCAAGGCTGCCATATTGCCGCCCTTGGATTAGTATTGCTGCGATTCGGCGCGGGCCACGCCACGCGCCGATAGCCATCAGGGACGGCCCATGACAGCGATCGCCTACCGGTTTGCCGGTTTCTTCGCCGCCATTATTGCGGCCCCGTTGCTGCTTTCGCCCGGTGCGCAAGCTTCAAGCTTTGACAAATGCGCGGCCGGCATCAAGGCGCAGGTGATCAAGGCCGGCATCAAGCCCGATATCGCAAATGCCGCGTTCAAGGGCATCGCGTTCGACGAGAAGGCGGTGCGTTTCTCGCGGAGCCAGCCCGAATACAGGCTCGCCATCTGGGACTACATGGCGTTTCTCGTCGACGAAGCGCGGGTCGCCGATGGTGCCGCGATGATGAAAAAGTATCAGCAAACCTTGCGGGCGGTGGAACAACGCTATGGCATCGACCGCTATGTGATCGCGGCCTTGTGGGGCGTGGAGAGCGACTACGGCCAGGAAAAGGGCGATTTCTTCCTGCCGCATGCGCTGGTCAATGTCATCTGCGCCGGCAAGAAGCCGGCCGTGTTCAAGAACGAACTGATCCAGGCCTTGCGCATCGTGCAGAATGGCGACGTCAAGCTCGCCGACATGACGGGTTCCTGGGCGGGCGCCTTTGGGCAGACGCAGTTCATCCCCTCGACCTATCGAAGGCTGGCGGTCGATTTCGACGGCGACGGACATCGCGACACGATCCGCTCGGTCTCCGACGCGCTCGCCTCATCCGCCAATTTTCTCGACAAGGCCGGCTGGCAGTCGGGCCTCAGCTTGGGGCTTTGAAGTGAAACTGCCCTCAAACTACAAAGGCCCTGTCGGGCGGCGCGCCAAGGCGCCGATTTCGGCCTGGGCGAAACGGGGTGTCGTGCGCGCCGACGGTTCAGCGCTCCCCAAGAGCGGCAGCTACGGATTGATAAGGCCGGCGGGAAAGTCGGGTCCGGCCTTTCTCGTCTCCAAAAATTTCGATGCGCTCTACAGCTACAATGCCGCTGAGTCTTACGCGCTGGCGATCTCGGCCCTTTCCGAGCGCCTCAAGGGGAAAGGCGGCTTCAAGACGCCATGGCCGACCGACGATCCCGGTCTGAGCAGGGCGCAGCGCATGCGCCTGCAGCAGGCGCTGGCGGCCAAGGGTTATTACGATGGCGTCGCCGACGGGCGGATCGGTCCGCAAACTGCCGCTGCGATAAAATCGGCGGAAAAAGCCATGGGCCTCAAGGTCACCGGGCGGCCCGGCAGCCAGATTCTCAAGAAACTCACCGCGAATTGACGGGAAGTTGATGCGACATCGGCGCATTCTTGCCGATTTCTCAATCTACCCTATGTAACCGCTCGCACACTCCTGAGGGATTATAACTGCGACATGATACTGTCTCGTCGAAAATTGCTGCTGACCAGTTGCGCCGTGTTGATGCCGGCTTTCCCCGCCTTCGCGCAGGAAGAGCCGCTCGCCGAGCCTGAATTGACCATTCCCGACACCGGGCCTGTTTCGCCGGAAGAGGATATTACCAAACAGCAGCCCGAATCGGGTACCTCCCAGGATGGGGGCTACGATCCCGCCAAGCTGCCGCCCGAGGAATCGACCGAAGACTTCGTCATCGAGGCGGTCAAACCTGAAATCATTCCGGAAGAATTCCGCCGCCAGGAAGTCCCGTTCGATGAGGCGGATGAACCCGGAACCATCATCGTCGATCCGACCAATCGTTTCCTCTACTACGTGCTCGAGCCGGGACGCGCCATGCGCTATGGCGTGGGCGTCGGCAAACAAGGATTCGAATGGTCGGGCAGTGCGACCATCGGCATGAAGCGGCGCTGGCCGCGCTGGGTGCCTCCGCATGACATGGTGTCGCGCAACAAACTCGCGGCGAAGTGGGCGAACGGCATGCCAGGCGGACCGAAAAATCCCCTGGGCGCCCGCGCCATGTATCTTTTCTCGAATAATGCCGACACGCTCTATCGCATCCACGGAACGATCGAGCCCGAATCGATCGGCAAGGCGGCGTCGTCCGGCTGCATCCGCATGCTGAACGAGGATATCGTCTCGCTCTATGACAAGGTCGAAGTCGGTACGCCGGTGATCGTCAGGCCGGCGGGGTAAGGGGCGCCCGAACCGATCTCGTTTTTACAAGCTCACTGATCTCCATTGCGCTCGGGTTCGAGCCTTCCGTTGCGATCGAGATAATCGACGATCTGCTCGGCCGCTTCGCTGGGTAGCCGCGCGGTGGTGTCGACCCGGAGTTCCGGATTCTCGGGTCGTTCATAGGCCGAATCGATGCCGGTGAAGTTCTTGATTTCGCCGCGGCGCGCCTTGGCATAGAGCCCCTTCACATCGCGCTTCTCGGCCTCGGCCAGCGGCGTGTCGACGAAGATCTCGACGAACTCGCCTTGTTCCAGCAATTCGCGCGCCATCAGGCGTTCGGAGCGGAAGGGCGAGATGAAGGAAACGAGCACGATCAAGCCGGCATCAGCCATCAGTTTTGCGACTTCGGCGACGCGCCTGATATTCTCGACACGATCGGCGTCGGTGAAGCCCAGATCCTTGTTCAGCCCATGGCGGATATTGTCGCCATCAAGGAGATAGGTGATGTGGCCCTGCGCATGCAATTTCTTCTCGACGAGATTGGCGATGGTCGACTTGCCGGCGCCTGAGAGGCCGGTGAACCAGAGGACCGTCGGACGCTGGCCCGCCTTGCGACCGCGCGCATTCTTGGTGACGTCGAGCGCCTGCCAGTGCACGTTCGATGCGCGCCTCAGAGCGAAATTGACAAGGCCCATGCCGACCGTGTTGTTGGTGAAACGGTCGATGATGATGAAGCCGCCGAGTTCGCGATTCTCGTCATAGGGTGAAAACGCGACGGGGGCGCCAAGATCGAGATTGCACACGCCGATTTCATTGAGCGTCAATGTCTTGGCGGCGACATGCTCGAGCGTATTGACGTTGACCTTGTATTTGGGACTTTCCAGCGCGCCGTTGACGGTGCGGGTCCCTATCTTGATCAGATAGGGGCGGCCGGGCAGCATCGGCTCATCACCCATCCACAAGACGCGCGCCTCGAACTGATCGGCGGCGCTTACCGGATCGCCGGCGGCACAAAGAACATCGCCGCGGCTGATGTCGACTTCGTCGTCGAGCGTCACGGTGACCGATTGGCCGACGACGGCGTTGTTGAGGTCGCCGTCGAAAGTAACAATCTTGGCGACATGGCTGGTGCGCCCGGATGGGATGACCTTCACAGCGTCGCCCTTGCGGATGGTGCCTGCGGCGATAGTGCCGCAGAAGCCGCGGAATGTCTGGTCGGGACGGTTGACCCATTGCACCGGTAGACGGAAGGGCTTCGTGTCGCGCGTCTCGCCGATCGGCACTGTTTCCAGATGCGCCATCAAAGTCGGCCCATGATACCACTGCATCGCGGCGGATTTGAGTATCACATTGTCGCCGGCGAGCGCCGAAACCGGAATGACCTTTATATCGGTCAGACCCAGGCTCTGCGCGAAGGCGCGGTAATCGGCTTCGATCTCCTCGTAAGTCTCGCGCGAATAACCGACGAGATCCATCTTGTTGACGGCAACCACGATGTTGCGGATGCCGAGCAATGACACGATGTAAGTGTGGCGGCGCGTCTGAGTGAGCACGCCCTTGCGGGCATCGATGAGAATGACGGCGAGATCGGCTGTCGAGGCGCCGGTCGCCATGTTGCGGGTATATTGTTCATGACCGGGCGTGTCGGCGACGATGAATTTGCGCTTGTCGGTCGTAAATGCGCGATAGGCGACATCGATGGTGATGCCCTGTTCGCGCTCGGCGGCAAGCCCGTCGACGAGCAAAGCGAAATCGAGAGCGCCGCCTTGCGTTCCGACTTTCTTCGAATCGGCTTCGAGAGCCGAGAGCTGGTCTTCGAACAGCATCTTGGCTTCATAGAGAAGCCTTCCGATCAAGGTCGACTTGCCGTCATCGACGCTGCCGCAAGTGATGAAGCGCAGCAGGTCCTTGTTCTCCTGGGCGCGGAGATAGGCAGCGACATCGCCGCCGGTGAATTCGATGAAGCGGGTCATCAGAAATATCCCTCCTGCTTCTTTTTCTCCATGGAGGCGGCCTGGTCCTTGTCGATGACGCGGCCCTGGCGTTCCGATGAAGTAGCAACCAGCATCTCCTCGACGATGTCGAGAAGGCTCGTCGCTTCGGATTCAATGGCACCGGTCAAGGGATAGCAGCCGAGGGTGCGGAAGCGGATCATCTTCATCTGCGGCTTCTCGCCGGGGTTGAGACGCATGCGGTCGTCATCAACCATGATCATCTGACCGTCGCGCATCACCACCGGGCGACGGGCGGCGAAATAAAGCGGCACGATCGGGATATTCTCGAGATAGATATATTGCCAGATGTCGAGTTCGGTCCAATTCGATAGCGGGAAGACGCGGATCGATTCGCCCTTGCTCTTCCGCGCATTGTAGAGGTTCCACAATTCCGGGCGCTGGTTCTTCGGATCCCAGCGATGACGCGAATCGCGGAACGAGAAGATGCGCTCCTTGGCGCGCGATTTTTCTTCATCGCGGCGCGCACCGCCGAAGGCGGCATCGAAACCATACTTGTCGAGCGCCTGTTTGAGCGCATCGGTCTTCATGATCTGGGTGTGAAGGGCCGAGCCGTGGTCGAAAGGATTGACGCTCTTGGCGAGACCTTCGGGATTGGAATAGACGATGAGATCGAGGCCGTATTTCTTCGCCGTCTCGTCGCGCAATTGATACATGTCGCGGAACTTCCAGGTGGTGTCGACATGCATCAGCGGGAAGGGTGGCTTTGCCGGATAGAAGGCCTTGATGGCGAGATGCAGCATCACGGCCGAATCCTTGCCGATCGAATAGAGCATCACCGGCTTTTCACATTCAGCGGCCACTTCGCGGATGATGTGGATCGATTCGGCTTCGAGCCTCGCGAGATGGGTGAGATGGCCGGCACGCGGCATCGGACCCGGACGGTTCTCACTCGCTGCCTGGGTTGGAGCCGGCTTCACCTCGGTTGCATTATTACGCATCCAGGCGCGAACTTTGTCCATGGTTCGGGCGGAGGGCGAGCGGCCCTTCTTGAGATCGAAGACGAAAGAAGGGTCGCCCAGAGCCTGCTTGCCGAGCGTGGTGGGGTCGATCTTCGACTCCGCCAGGAAGTCTTCGATATCGGCGAGGAATGTCTGTGCGATGGTGTCCATGCGTCGCCATTAACCGTTGGAAAATCCCCTGTCCAGAGGAAATATCCTATTGTCCGGGAAATCGGCGCCATCAAAAGGTAAAAGCCTATCATTTGATACGACTAGATTGCAATTGAGCTGAGACTTCTTGGGGAGTAGGCCTGTTTCACCAGAGGAAACGTCGTGGAAACCACAGACCGCAAGCGCAAGACTTCAGACCCGGCCGTCATGCATTACCAGGAACCGCATGCCGCCCAGATCGCGCAGGGCAAATTGCTGGAAGAAGCGATCGGCAGGCAGGTCAAGCAGTATCGCGAAAAGCTCGGTCTCACGATCGCTGAATTGGCCAAGGCTGCGGGTATGTCGGCGGGCATGCTGTCGAAGGTCGAGAATGGCGCGACGTCGCCGTCGCTATCGACGCTTCAATCGCTGTCACGCGCCTTGCATGTGCCGGTAACGGCACTCTTCCGTTCCTACGAGGAAATCCGCGACGCGACCTTCGTCAAGGCAGGGCAGGGGCTCACCATCGAGCGGCGCGGCACGCGGGCTGGGCATCAATATCAACTGCTCGGCCACAGCCCGCACGGGCCGGTGATGGTCGAGCCCTACATCGTGTTGCTCACCGCCGAGTCCGACGTCTTCCCGATCTTCCAGCATGCGGGGCTTGAGTTCATCCACATCCTCGAAGGCGAGGTTACTTATCGGCACGGCGACAAGACCTATCCGATGGGGCCGGGGGATTCGCTGTTCTTCGATGCGGAAGCGCCGCACGGCCCCGAGGAATTGCGCAAACTGCCGATCCGTTTCCTCTGCGTGATCAGCTACCGCCGCGAAGAGTGAGCGAGACATGACGACACAGACAATCGTTCCGGCGCGCGAAGGCCGTGCGGTTAAGGTCGGGCGCGGGCAAAAGATCAGGATCACGACACCCAAGGGCGCGCAGGCCGCCGATTTCTTCGCCTATAACGCGGATGCACCGGGCGAATGGCTCTCAGCCAACCACACCTGGGTCACGACCTTCTGCGTGAAGCCGCGCGAGGGCGATGTCTTCATTTCGCGTTTCCGCCGGCCGATGCTGAAATTCGTGCAGGACGGCGCCAACGGCGTCCACGACATGATGATCGCGGCCTGCGACCAGTTTCGCTACGAGCATTTCGGTTTCAAGGGGCCGCATGCGAGCTGTTCGGAAAACCTATCCGTAGCCATGCGGCGGCTCGGGCATCAGGTCGACGTCATTCCACAGCCCGTCAATTTCTTCACCAATACGCATGTCGAAGCCGACGGCCGCTTCGTGTCGCCGCCCAATCCGGTAGCGCCCGGCGCGTTCGTCGAACTCGAAGCGCTAATGGATCTGATCTGCGTCGTTTCTTCCTGTCCTTTCGACCTCAAGGTCGACGGCTGGACCATCAACGCGGATCAGGGGCCGAGCGAGTTATCGATCGACGTAACGTAATGCCCGCCAGGCAGCCTCGTTCCCTCAGTGAATAAATAATTCCTGAGAGTTGAAACCGCGAAAACTGGCTGTTAAGAGGGAGCAATCTCTCCCCTTAAAAGGGCGCACACGCCATGTGCGGAATAGTCGGACTCTATCTCAAGAACAAGAAATTGCAGCCCAAGCTTGGACAGATGTTCAAGCCGATGATCATCGAGATGACCAATCGCGGGCCGGATTCGGCCGGTGTCGCCATCTATCGCAACCCGGTGAAGAAGGGCCAGATCAAATTCTCGCTTGCCCATGATGATGCGGATTACGACTGGAAGAAGATCGATCTCGGGCTTGAACGCGCGCTCAAATGCGATGCGACGGTGAAGAAGATCGGCAATCACTGTCTCCTCGTCACCAATGCCAAGGAGAAGGCGGTCGTCGCCTGGCTGAAGGCGCATCATCCGGAGGTGCGCGTCGTCGGCTCCGGCCAGATGATCGAAATCTTCAAGGAGGTGGGCTTGCCGGAAGCCGTCTATGACAAGTTCCAACTCGACGATGCCAAGGGCACGCATGCGATCGGCCATACCCGCATGGCGACGGAAAGTGCTGTGACAACCGCCGGCTCGCATCCCTTCGCGACCGGTGCCGATCTTTGCCTCGTCCACAATGGCTCGCTGTCGAACCATAATCGCCTGCGCGAAAACCTCAAGCGCGAAGGCCTCGAATTCCAGACCGAAAACGATACCGAGGTCGCCGCCGCCTATATGACCTGGAAATTGCGCCAGGGCCGGTCATTGCGCCAGGCGCTCGAAGACGGCCTCAAGGATCTCGACGGCTTTTATACCTTCTGCATCGGCACGCATGATGGCTTTGCCGTGGTGCGCGATCCAATCGCCTGCAAGCATGCCGTTCTCGCCGAGACCGACGACTGGGTGGCGATGGCGACCGAGTATCGCGCCATCTCCCATCTGCCGGGTTCCGATGATGCACGCATCTGGGAGCCGGAACCGCAAACGATCTATACGTGGGAAGGCCACGCATGAACGAACTTGACCTGAAGAGCGACGGCGTGCGCGGCGTGAATTCGCGTCTGCACGCGTTGCCGAAGAATACCAATGAGCGCCTCTGGCTGCTCAAGAATCCGCAAGGCCAGCATGCGATCGCCTGCGGATTGGATGGGCCATTCACCGTCGAAATCAAAGGCCATGTCGGCTTTTATTGCGGCGGCATGAACAAGGAAGCCGAGATCACCATCCACGGCCATGCCGGGGTCGGCGTTGCCGAAAACATGATGTCGGGGCTTGTTCGCGTCACTGGCAATGCATCGGAATCGGCGGGCGCCACCGGCAATGGCGGGCTTCTCGTCATCGAAGGCGATGCCTCGTCGCGTTGCGGAATTTCGATGAAGGGCATCGACATCGTGGTCGGCGGTTCGGTCGGCCATATGTCGGCCTTCATGGCGCAGCGCGGCAATCTCGTCGTCTGCGGCGATGCCGGCGAGGCGCTCGGCGATTCGATCTATGAGGCGCGGCTCTATGTGAAGGGCAGGGCTGAAAATCTCGGTGCCGACTGCATAGAAAAGGAAATGCGCGCCGAACATCGCGACGATCTCGAGAAGCTTCTCGAGCGTGCGAAGATCAAGGCGAAGGCGAAGGATTTCCGGCGCTATGGCTCGGCGCGCAAGCTCTACAACTTCAACATCGACCACGCCGATGCGTATTAAGGCGATCTCCACCCCTCCCTCCGCCGCGCCGAGGGCGCGGGGAGGGTGTCGTCGCATTGGCGCGACGGGTGGGGTGCGTCAACAAAACCGCTGCTCAAGTTCTCACGCTGACAGACCCCACCCGGCGCGTTTCACGCGCCACCCTCCCCGCGCTATGCGCGGCGGAGGGACAAACAAGATTGTGAGCCAATGGACACCAACATTCCCCGCACGCTTCCGCGCAAGTCGGCGACTTTCGACGATCACACCCTGTCGGAAATCCGCCGCGCCGCGTCGACCGGCATCTATGATATTCGCGGCGCCGGTGCGAAACGCAAGCTGCCGCATTTCGACGATCTGCTGTTCCTCGGCGCCTCGATGTCGCGCTATCCGCTCGAAGGCTATCGCGAGAAATGCGGCACCAATGTCGTGCTCGGCACGCGCTTTGCGAAGAAGCCGATCGAACTCAAGATCCCGATCACCATCGCCGGCATGAGCTTCGGCTCGCTTTCGGCGCAGGCCAAGGAGGCGCTGGGCCGCGGCGCTTCTATTGCCGGCACATCGACCACGACCGGCGATGGCGGCATGACGCCGGAAGAGCGCGGACAATCCAAAACTCTCGTCTATCAGTACCTGCCATCGCGCTACGGGATGAATCCGGACGATCTGCGCAAGGCCGACGCGATCGAAGTCGTGGTCGGCCAGGGTGCGAAGCCCGGCGGCGGCGGCATGCTGCTCGGCCAGAAGATTTCCGACCGTGTCGCGCAGATGCGTTGCCTGCCCAAGGGCATCGACCAGCGCTCGGCCTGCCGGCATCCCGACTGGACGGGGCCCGACGATCTCGAAATCAAGATCCAGGAATTGCGTGAAATAACCAATTGGGAAAAGCCGATCTTCATCAAGGTCGGCGGCGCCAGGCCCTTTTACGACGTGGCTTTGTCGGTAAAAGCCGGCGCCGATGTCGTCGTCGTCGACGGCATGCAGGGCGGAACGGCGGCAACGCAGGAAGTCTTCATCGAACATGTCGGCCAGCCGACGCTCGCCTGTATCCGGCCGGCGGTTGCCGCGCTTCAGGAACTCGGCATGCACCGCAAGGTGCAGCTCATCGTGTCGGGCGGCATTCGCAATGGCGCCGATGTCGCCAAGGCGCTCGCCATGGGCGCCGACGCCGTATCAATCGGCACGGCGGCATTGGTGGCGCTCGGCGACAATGATCCGCGCTGGGAAGCTGAATATGAAAAGCTCGGCTCGACGGCCGGCGCCTATGACGACTGGCACGAAGGCCGCGACCCGGCCGGCATCACGACGCAAGACCCTGAGCTTGCCAAGCGGCTCGATCCGGTACTCGCCGGCAGGCGGCTTGCCAACTACCTCAAAGTCATGACACTGGAGGCGCAAACCATCGCGCGTGCTTGCGGCAAGAGCCATGTCCACAACCTCGAGCCCGAGGATCTCGTGGCGCTCACCGTCGAGGCCGCGGCGATGGCACAGGTGCCTCTGGCCGGGACAAGTTGGATCCCGGGCAAGTATTAGGAGTTTGTCATGGCTAAGTATCAGGCGAAGGTGACGTGGCAGCGGGGATCGCAGAAATTCACAGACCTGAAGTTCTCGCGCGATCATGAATGGGCGTTCGACGGGGGAACCAAGGTCAAGGGAACGGCATCGCCGCATGTTGTGCCGCCGCCGATGACCGATCTCGCCGCCGTCGATCCCGAGGAGGCTTTCGTCGCGAGCCTGTCGAGCTGCCATATGCTGACCTTCCTCTTCTTTGCCGCGCGCAAGGGCTATACGGTCGACAGCTATGTGGACGATGCCGAGGGCACGCTCGCCAAGAATGCGCAAGGCCGCATGGCGATGACCGAAGTGGTGCTGCGTCCGCGTATCGCCTTCTCGGGCGAAAAGCAGCCGAGCGCGGCCGAACTCGACCAGTTGCATCACCAGGCGCATGAGGGCTGCTACATCGCCAATTCGGTGACGACCGACGTCAAAGTCGAGCCGATGTCGTGACGCACACGTTTCATCGCGCCGCAATCGTCCTCGCCCGTGAAACGGGAGAGGAGGGGGCCCCATCGCCAGGCGATGGGGTAGGTGAGGGCGCCACTTTCGCGAGCGCCAATTTTCCCCTCACCTTTCCCACCCCGCAAGCGCGGCGCGGGCCCCTGTCCTCTCCCGCAGGCGGGAGAGGACGTGAACTGCGCCTTGGGGCTGTGTCGTGACGCTTTCGGCGCTTCTCATCTTTGCCGGCGCGTTGCTCGTCGCGGCGGGATCGCCCGGTCCGAGCATTGCCGCCCTCGTGGCGCGGGTCATCGCCTCCGGCTATCGCAGCGTATTGCCGTTTCTCGCCGCCATGTGGATCGGCGAAGCAATCTGGCTTTGCGTGGCGGCGACCGGCGCCAGCTATATTGCGCAAAGCTTCCACACGGTCTTCTTGATCCTCAAATATCTAGGTGTCGCCTATCTTCTCTATCTTGCCTGGAAGATGTGGACGGCACCGGCCGTCGTGAAGGAAGGCGATCTGCCCAGGGAAGATTCGTCCTGGCGTCTGTTCGCAACCGGCATGGCCATCACGCTCGGCAATCCGAAGATCATGGTGTTTTACCTGGCCTTACTGCCGTCATTGATTGATCTGTCTGGCATCACGGTCCTCGGCATAGTCGAATTGGTCGCAGTGATGATGCTGGTGTTGATCGCGGTCGATCTCGCTTGGGTGGTCGCCGCCGCGCAGGCGCGTCGCTGGCTGAAGTCGCCGCGCGCCATGCGCATCGCTAACCGGGTGAGCGCTACGGCCATGGGCGGGGCGGCGATCGCGATCGCGGCAAAATGATCCGTACAAAGAACAAGATATCCTAGGGAGACGACGGGAATGAGCGAACTTGCCAAATATGCCAAGGACAGGAACATCAAGTTCTTCCTGTTCAATTTCACCGACCTGTTCGGGACGCAGCGCGCCAAATTGGTGCCGGCGCAGGCGGCCGCCAGAATGCAGAAGGCGGGCGCCGGGTTTGCCGGCTTTGCCACCTGGCTCGATCAGACGCCGGCGCATCCCGATCTCCTCGTCATGCCAGATCCCAATTCGATCATTCCCTTGCCATGGCGGCCGGAAGTCGCCTGGGTGGCGGGCGATCCGTGGATGGACGGCAAGCCACTGGCGCAAGCGCCGCGCCTGGTTCTGAAAGACATCGTCGCCAAGGCTGCAAAGCGCAACCTGAAACTCATGGCCGGCGTCGAGCCCGAATTCCATCTCACCAATGCCGATGGCAGTGCTGTTTCCGATCCGCGCGATACCCAGGAGAAGCCCTGCTACGACCAGGCGGCGATCATGCGCCGGCTTGACGTCATCGCCGAGATAACCGGCATAATGATCGAACTCGGCTGGGGGCCCTATCAGAACGACCACGAGGATGCGAACGGCCAGTTCGAGATCAACTGGAATTTCAACGACGCACTCACCACCGCCGACCAGCTTGCCTTCTTCAAATTCATGGTGAAGTCGATCGCCGAGAAGCACGGGCTTCGTGCCACCTTCATGCCGAAGCCTTTCATCAATCTCACCGGCAATGGCTGCCATGTGCATCTGTCAGTGTGGGACGGAACGGCCAAGAAGAATCTGTTCCACGACACGAAGGGCGATCTCGGCCTGTCGCCGATGGCTTATCAGTTCCTCGGCGGCCTCATCCATCATGCCGATTCGCTCGTCGCGATCACCAATCCGACGGTCAACTCCTACAAGCGCATCAATGCGCCGCGCACGCTTTCAGGCGCCACCTGGTCGCCCAATAGCGTGACCTTCGGCGGCAATAACCGCACCCATATGGTGCGCGTGCCCGATGAAGGCCGCATCGAATTCCGCCTGCCGGATGGCGCCGCCAATCCTTATCTCATGATGGCGGGCATCCTGGTCGCCGGCCTGCACGGGCTTGATGACAAGATGGACCCGGGCAAGCGGCTCGATATCGACATGTATGCCGAGGGCCACAAGGTGAAGGGTGCGAAGAAATTGCCGCTGAACCTGCTCGATGCGATCCGCAATTTCGAGAAGGACAAATACCTGCGCGACGGGCTCGGGGCGGAGGTCTGCGATGCCTATATCAAGCTCAAGCACAATGACTGGAACCAGTATTGCCGTCATCTCACGCAGTGGGAGCGGGATACGACATTGGATTGCTAGGTTTCCCCACCCCCGCCGCTGTCGCGGTGGACCCTCCCCGGAGCCGGGGAGGGAGGACCAATTATTTCCCTCCCCGACTGCGGGGAGGGTGGTGAGGCGAAGCCTAACCGGGTGGGGCCTTGTGCCCTCAAAATTGGTCTAGTATTGGTCGGCTTGGTCTGAAATTGGTTGGCGATGAAATATTCCGTCTTCTCCCTCCTCAAGAATTCCTTCTCCGGCCACAAGAACTGGCAGCCGGCCTGGCGCAAGCCGGAGCCCAAGAAGGACTACGACATCATCATCGTCGGCGGCGGCGGCCATGGCCTGGCGACCGCCTATTACCTCGCCAAGGAACATCGGCATCACCAATGTCGCGGTGCTGGAAAAGGGCTGGCTCGGCTCCGGCAATATCGGGCGCAACACCACGATCATCCGCTCCAACTACATGCTGCCCGGCAACAACCCGTTCTACGAATGGTCGATGAAGCTGTGGGAGGGGCTGGAGCAGGATTTCAACTTCAACGCCATGGTGTCGCAGCGGGGCGTGCTCAATCTCTTCCATACCGATCCGCAGCGCGATGCCTTTGCGCGGCGCGGCAATGCCATGCGCATCGACGGGGTGGATGCCGAACTGCTCGACCGCGAGGCGGTGCGCGAGATGGTGCCCGTTCCTCGATTTCGACAATGCGCGCTTTCCGATCAAGGGCGGCCTGTTGCAGCGGCGCGGCGGCACGGTGCGCCATGATGCGGTGGCCTGGGGCTATGCGCGCGGCGCCGACAGCCGCGGCGTCGACATCATCCAGAACTGCGAAGTCACCGGCATCAGGATCGAGAACGGCAAGGTCGTCAGGGCGTCGATACGACACAAGGGCTTCATCGGCTGCAAGAAGCTCGGCCTCGCGGCGGCCGGCAATTCATCGGAAGTGGCCGCCATGGCCGGCATGAAGCTGCCGATCGAGAGCCATGTGCTGCAGGCCTTCGTTTCGGAAGGCCTGAAACCCTATATCGACGGCGTCGTCACCTTCGGCGCGGGGCATTTCTATGTTTCGCAATCCGACAAGGGCGGGCTCGTGTTCGGCGGCGATCATCGACGGCTACAACTCCTATGCCCGGCGCGGCAATCTGCCGATGGTCGAGCATGTGATCGAGGCGCGGCGTCGCGATGATCCCGGCCTTGTCGCGCGTGCGCGTGCTGCGTTCGTGGGGCGGCATCATGGACATGTCGATGGACGGCTCGCCGATCATCGACAAGACGCATATCGACGGGCCTCTATCTCAATGCCGGCTGGTGCTATGGCGGCTTCAAGGCGACGCCGGCCTCGGGCTGGTGCTTTGCCCATACCATCGCCAAGAACGAACCCCACAAGCTCAACGCCGCCTATCGTCTCGACCGCTTCCGCCGCGGCTACATGATCGACGAAAAGGGCCAGGGCGCCACGCCGAATTTGCACTGAGTCTGGGGATAACGGAACAGAACCATGCTGCATCAAATGCCCCCATTGCGGTACACGGCCGTCGGAGGAATTCACCTATCCTCGGCGATGCCTCCGTGAAGCGGCCCGCCATCGACCGATCCCTCGACGATGGACCAGTGGTTCGACTATGTCTACCTGCGCGACAATCCCAAGGGCCGCATGCGATGAATACTGGCATCATTCCGGCGGCTGCCGCTCCTGGCTCGTGGTCGACCGCAATACCGCAGACGCATGAGATCTTCGGCTCGATGACGGCGCGCGACATGCGCGAAGGCCAGGGAGCCAAAGCATGAGCGGCTTCCGGCTCGCCACGGGCGGCCTCATCGACCGCGCGCACCGCACTCGACTTCACGTTTCGACGGCAGGCATTTCACCGGCCATCCGGGCGACACGCTCGCCTCGGCGCTGATCGCCAATGACGTCCATCTCATGGGCCGGTCGTTCAAGTATCACCGGCCGCGCGGCGTGATCTCGGCGGGTGCGGCCGAACCCAATGCGCTCGTCGAATTGCGCGACGGCGGCCGGCAGCGAAGCCAATACGCGGGCCACGATGATCGAGCTCTATGACGGGCTTGACAGCGAGTGAGCCAGAACCGCTGGCCGTCGCTCGATTTCGATTTCGGCGCGGTCAATGCGCTGGCCTCGTCGATCTTCGTCGCCGGCTTCTACTACAAGACCTTCATGTGGCCGAAGAGCTTCTGGGAGAAGATCTACGAGCCGATCATCCGCCGCGCCGCGGGCCTGGGCGCGGCCTCGAAGGCAGCCCGATCCCGACAAATATGAAAAGGCCTATGCGCATTGCGATCTTCTGGTGGTCGGCTCGGGCCCGACCGGGCTGATGGCGGCGCTTGCAGCGGCGCGCGCCGGCGCAGCGCGTGATCCTTGCCGATGAGGGTGCGGCACTGGGCGGCTCGCTCCTCAACGAGCAGGAGGAGATCGACGGCAAGTCCGGCGTCGACTGGGCCAAGGGTGACAATCGCCGAACTCGCCTCGCTGCCGAACGTCACGCTGATGCCGCGCACCACCGTGTTCGGCTGGTATGACGGCAATGTCTTCGGCGCCGTCGAGCGCGTGAATGATCACGTCGCGGTGCCGACCCGAGCACGAGCCGCGCCAGCGCTACTGGCGGATCATCGCCAAGCGCGCGATCCTCGCCGACCGGCGCCGAGGAGCGCCCGATCGCTTTCGGCGGCAATGACGTGCCGGGCGTGATGACGGCATCCGCCATGCGGACCTATCGCCAACCACTACGGCGTCGCGGCCGGGCGATCGGTCGTCGTCTTCACCAACAATGATTCCGGCTATCGCACGGCGCGCGATCTCGATCGGCGCGGCGTGCATGTCGAGGTGGTGATCGATCAGCCGCAAGGATGCGAAGGCCGATGCCGGCAATATGCCGGTCATCAAGGGCGGTCTCGTCGTCGAATGTGAAAGGCGGCAAGCGGCGTCACGGCCGTGGAGCTTGCCGGATCGGCACGACCATCCCCTGCGATGCGCTGGCGATGTCGGGCGGCTGGAGCCCGGTCGTCAATCTCGCCTGCCACACGCGGTGCGAAGCCCAAGTGGAACGATACGAGCTCGCCGCCTTCCTGCCGCCCGATGTCGGCGCCGCTTTCACGGCGGCGGGTTCGGCGCGCGGGCTCATGCGGCTTTCCGAATGCCTGGCCGACGGTGCGAAGCAGGGCAGCGAGCAGGCGCCGCGCTTGGCTTCACGGCCAAGGCCGATCGCCATTCCTCCGTGCAAGGACGAGGCCTATCGCCATCACGCCGCTCTGGTGGGTGAAGCAATCGACCGGCAAGGCCTTCATCGACTACCAGAACGATGTAACGGTGAAGGATCTGCCGCTCGCCGCGCACGAAGGCTATCGCGATGTCGAACTGGCCAAGCGCTATACGACGACCGGCATGGCGACCGACCAGGGCAAGCTCGGCAATGTCAATGCCATCGCGGTGCTGGCCGAGGCGACCGGCCAGAGCCATGGACGAGGTCGGCACCACCACCTTCCGGCCCTATTACACGCCGGTCTCCTTCGGCGCGCTTGCCGGCGCCTTCACCGGCCATCACTTCCAGCCGGTGCGCAAGCACGCCGCTGCATGAGTGGGCGGAAGAGCTGGGCGCCGTCTTCGTCGAAACCGGGTCTGTGGATGCGCTCCTCGTGGTTTCCGCTAGCCGCAGTGAGACGGACTGGCTCGAAAGCGTCATCGCGCGAGGTGAAGGCGGTGCGCGCGCGCGTCGGGCTTTGCGATGTCTCGACGCTCGGCAAGATCGACGTGCAGGGCCCGGATGCCGGCGAGTTCCTCAACCGGCTCTATTGCAATACGTTCTCGACGCTCGCCGTCGGCAAGGCGCGCTACGGCCTCATGCTGCGCGAAGACGGCATCGTCTTCGACGACGGCACGACATCGCGCCTGGCCGACGATCATTACTTCATGACGACGACCACGGCGAATGCGGCGCGCGTCATGTCGCACATGGAGTTCTGCCACCAGGCACTGTGGCCCGATCTCGATGTCCAATATGTCTCGGTCACCGAGCAATGGGCGCAGATGGCGGTGGCCGGACCCAAGGCGCGCGCCACCTTGCAGAAGATCGTCGATGAGGTCGAACTCAACGACACGACCTTCCCCTATATGGCGGCAAAGGAGATCACGATCCTCGGCGGCATCCCGGCGCGGCTCTTCCGCATCTCGTTTTCGGGCGAGCATGCCTATGAATTGTCGGTGCCGGCCGATTACGGCAACATGGCGGCGCGCGCCGTGATGCAGGCGGGCGCCGAATTCGGCATCGTGCCCTATGGCGTCGAAGCGCTTTCCGTCATGCGCATCGAAAAGGGCCATGTGGCGGGCGGCGAACTCAACGGCACGACGACGGCCGGCGATCTCGGCATGGCCAAGATGATGTCGACGAAGAAGGATTATATCGGCCGCATGATGGCGGGGCGCGAAGGCCTCGTCGATCCCGATCGCGAGCATGTTGTCGGCATCCGGCCGGTCAATCCGGCGGATCGAATCCGCGCCGGCTCGCATCTCCTCAAGCGCGACGATGCAGCCTCGATGACCAACGACCAGGGCTACATCACCTCGCGTCGCCTTCTCGCCGATGCTCGATTTGTGGATCGGGCTTGGCGCTGCTGAAGAACGGGCGCAACCGGCATGGCGAGATCGTCAAGGTCTTTGACGGATTGCGCAACATTCACATGTATGCCGAGATCTGCGAGCCGATGCAGTATGATCCCGAGAACAGGAAGCTCCATGCTTAAGCTCGTCGAGCGCGCGTCTCCGCTTGCGCATGTGGTGCGGCAGGGCCGCTTCGGCGCCGATCACGGCGCCGCCGGGCGTTTCGCTCTCCGTCCGCCATCCGGCCTCGATCGTCACCATCATCGCGCGCAAGGACAAGGCCGAGGCCGCCTCCAAGGCCGTCGCGGCGCGCTTCGGCGCAAGCCTTCCCGCCGCCGGAAAATCGAGTGCCGGTGAGGGCGTATCGTTCCATTGGTGCGGTGCCGATCAATGGTATGCGATCGCCGACGGCTTCGGCGAAGGCGCGCTTTATGCGCGCACTCAAGGAAACGCTGAAAGGTCTTGCTTCGGTCTCCGAGCAGAGCCATGGCCGGGTGATCATGCGGGTCGCGGGGCCCAAGGCGCGCGCCGTGCTCGGCAAGGGAACGCCGGTCGATCTTCATCACAGCGTCTTTGCGATCGGAGATTCCGCGGTAACGCAAATGGCGCATGTCGGGGTGCATCTCGTTCGCACCGGCGAGGATTCTTTCGAGCTTTCGGTCTTCCGCGGCTTCTCGGCCAATTTCTGGGATTGGCTCACCACCATGTCGGAAGAGTTCGGCTATCAGGTGAGCTAAGCCTCCAGTTTACCGAGGGCGCCAAACACAGGCGCTGTTATTTGATTGACATGTTCCATTTGTGTTCTAATGCGATTCATGGACTGGAAGCTTGCCATCGAACGCTGGCGATTGCCGCTCTTGGGCGAGGTCTTGAAGCTCTGCGCCGAGATCGGACTGACCGAAGGTGGCAGCGTCGAGAGGATTGCAAAGCCTCTCCACCGCCATGTGCTTCGCATTCTGCGGACGGCTGAATCGGCAGCCCGGCGGCTCATTATCGCCGCAGCGCGCGACATCGTGGTGGAGCCGGGAGAACCCCGTTCGGCTAAGCCAAGAGCCAAAGACTCCGATAAAGACAAAGCAAAGCCAATATCGAAGGAAAGCCCAAACGCAAACGCGGCTTCCTCTTCAGCCTGTTCGATCCGCTCAAGCGTATTGGCCGCCGTCTCAGGAAGAAGCGCCGTGGTCCCGAGCCCCACATCCATTCCATCGAGTCATTCCTTGAGCAGAAACAGGCCGAGATCGCCGCTGCTCAGGCAAAGCAGCAGCAAGTCGTCGATGACGGCATGGTCAGTGCGAAGCACCTGGTCCGGCGCCTCGTGGCCGTCATGGATGCGCTTCAAGACATCCCGCGCCACGCCATGCGGCTCGCACGCTGGGAGGCGCGTCCCAAGGAAGAGCGCCGTCCTGAGCGCTGGAGCCCCATGCGCCCCGGGCGCCCTCCAGGATTCCGCCAGCGGGCAAACCACGAGGTCGACGAGATCCTGAAAGAGTGCCACTGGCTGGTCCGAAGCATGCACCCGCCGCTCGACGACACGTCGTAAGCTATTACGTCCGTATACAGACTTGTTTTCATCACCCCTCATCCTTCGAGGCGCGCCTTCGCGCGCGCTTGAGGACGAGGGGTATTTTTATGCGTGCCTTCAACCTCCCCCTTGTGGGGAGGTCGAAATTTGCGAGGCAAAGCCTGAAGCAAATTTCGGGTGGGGGTTTGGACGTTCAGCGCAACCCCCACCCTTGATCCCTCCCCACAAGGGGGAGGGAAATTCGTTGTCCGCCTTCTCCCACGAGGGCCACACCTCTCACCCCGGCGCAAGCCGGGGGTCCATGGCAAATCATGTCGCGATGGATGCCAGCTTTCGCTGGCATGACGGTTCGTGTACGGATCAATTTCAGCTCGCCATCAGGCCACATCTCTCACCCGTCACCCCAGCGCAAGCTGGGGTCCAGGGCAAATCATGTCGCGATGGATGCCAGCTTTTGCTGGCATGACGATTTGTGAACGGATCAACTTCAAATCTCCCTGGCAGGCCTCGACCCCGCCATGGAGGATAGCTGTTATCCGCGCCCCAATATGCCCGCGCCGGCAAGCGAATGCTGCCCGCTTGCCATGGCGTCGTGGCGACGATCTCTATTGCCGCTTGCGCCTTTCGTCCTTCTGCCACCCCACCCAGAAAGGCTTGGCCTTGGCGAGCTTCGCCCTCGCCTTCACAGCCTTGCGCAGCTCTGCCTTGCGATCGATGGGCGAGGCCGCGGCGAGACGTTCGGCCTCCGCCTCACCGACAAGTTCGGTCAGAAGGCGCAGAAACGTGACTTCGTCCTGAAGAAGGCCCAATGCCTTCTGAACCTTCTCAAGCTGGCGGATCACAGTCTCATGGCGTTCCCGCGCCTGCTCATTGGGGAGCAGCGTCTCGAAGAACTCGCCCATGTAGCGCAATTTCTTGGCGGCGATGCGCACGCCATGGCGCTTGTGTGCGTCGAGTTTCTCCAGATCGCTTGCGCGCTTGAGAAGTGTTTTCAGTCGTCGCGCCAGAAGATTTCCGACTATGTCGCGTACCGGAGCGGCGAACGGTCTGGCGCGAGATCCGCTCCAGCTTCCTCTATCGAGTGCTGCGGCAAGGTCGACGAGCAAGAGACGCATGCGGCGCGAGGCGAGCCCCTCGGCAAGCGCCTGATGCGCAATGGCACGACGCGCGGCGATGGCCTGG
Organism: uncultured Alphaproteobacteria bacterium; assembly: GCA_963805405.1. Lineage (GTDB taxonomy): Bacteria > Pseudomonadota > Alphaproteobacteria > Rhizobiales > Aestuariivirgaceae > JAEUMG01. Next base: position 97,898 of record CAWDUC010000013.1, read on the forward strand.
CCGCCTCGCGATTTCGGATCGATCGAAAATTCCTCCCTGAGCACATCGCAGTCGCGCGCTGCGCCAAGCAGGTCCGAGAGCCATTTGAGTTCGCTCGCCAGTCCTTCCATGCGCGGATCTTCGATGAGCGGTGCGAAGAGGCTCAAGGCCGCACGCAAGCGGCGGACCGCGATGCGCGCCTGATGTACGCCTTCGATATCGTTGCGATTGCCGATCGCCGATTCATTCGAGCATGAAGTCGTGGAGACAGGTCCGGGCAATGGCCAGAAACGCGTCGAGCGCCGACATGTCCGGCGCCAGTTCGGGCGTCGTCGCGGTTTTGGGCTTTCCCCATTTGCCGGTGCTTAATCTCTGGCCGCGCTCCGACTTGGCGATGAAGCTCAAGCGCAACGGCGCGACGGCAACAAGTTCGCGGGCCAGCGCGAGGAGGCCGGAACGCGGGCCATCCTTCAATTCAAGCTCGAGTTCGCAGATCGGCAGCTTGCGCTTGCCGGCGATGACGGTGCCCTGGTCAAGCGCCAGTTCCACGCTTGCGGATTTATACTCGATCAGCGCCTTGGCACGCTCGACTTCCGTCGCGAAGAGCGGCTTGAGATCGCGGGCACTCTTGCCGAGGACCGCCGCAGCGGATGACGCGGCGATGTCGCGCGCGAGAAGTCTCTTGGTTTTGACACGCTTCTCCCATTCGCCGCGATCGATCGAAGCCGATTCCATCGTCTTGACGGTGAGCGTGTGGTTCTTCGCCTCGCTGCGCAGCCTGAGCGTAAGGCCCGCCTTTTCAAGACGATGATCGGGCGTGTCGTAATAAACGGCCGCGAGTTTCGCAGGCTTGGCCTTGGCAAAGGCCGGTCCGATGATCGGCAAGGTTTTCAGAATTGCGATGGCGTCGGGCTCGAGCAGCAGCTTGAGTTCGACCTCGCGTGCGGCATCGGCGTCTTTATTCGGCGTTCGCGGCAGCCTTGCCATGGCGAAGGCATCCTATCGCATGCGACGGCAATCCGTCGAATCGCTTCCCCGAACGTCGTTAGTGAAGCCGGCGGGCGAGGTTGACGATGCGGGTGGCGGCTTCGGCAAGCGCCGCCTCATCGACGGTCAGCGCGACACGCAAATGGCCGGCACCGCCTTCGCCGAAGCTTTCGCCCGGCATGGTGACGACGTTTTCTTCATCCAACAGGCGGGTGGCGAAGGCCTCTCCCGAAAGGCCGGTGCGGCGGACATCGACCATGATGAACATGCCGCCTTCGGGCATGCGCGCAACGATTCCCGGCGCATTCGAGAGCCCCGAGACGAAGGCCCGTGCGCGATTGAAATAGGCCTCGCGCATCTGGTCGACTTCCGGAAAATGATGCGTCAAGGCATGCGCCGTCACGTCCTCAAGGAAGGGTTGCGAACCGAACAGCATGGTCTCGGCCAAGGGCAGCAACCGATCGGAAAACTCTTGCGAGCCGACCGCCCAGCCGCAACGAAAGCCCGGCATGGCGTGCGACTTCGACAGCGACGAGACGACGACGGTGCGGTCGCGCAATTGCGGATCGTCGAAGGGCGAGGCGAAGGGCACGCCGAAAGTGAGATTGGCGTAAACCTCATCGCAGAGGATCCACAGATCGTGCTCGCGGCAGACCTGACCTATCGCGGCGATCTCGGCGGCCGACAATACTGCGCCGGTCGGATTGTTGGGTGTATTGAGGAGGAGCACGCGGGCGTTGGACGTCACATGCGCGCGCAATTCCTTGGCCGTCAGATGAAAGCCGTCCTCGGGCAAAGTGCGGATGGGTATGAATTTCGCTCCACTCGCGGCGATGACGCCCTCATAGGTCGCGTAATAGGGGTCGGGCATCAGGATGTCGCAATCTTCCTCGGCGATGGTCATCATCGCGGCGAAGAGTGCGGTCTGCGTGCCCGGAAGGAACGTGACCTGGTCGGGTGAAACCTCGTGGCCGGAGCGCTTGGTGTAATGGGCGGCAATCGCGTGAAGGACGCCCGGCTCGCCGCGGCCGTTGGAGTAGCGCGTCCGCCCCGCACGGATGCGATCGTCGATCATGCCGACGAGCGAGGCCGGGGGATGGAAGTCGGGCTCGCCGATCGACAGCATGATCATGTCGCGGCCCGACGCCTGGCGGCGCTTGCCCTCGATGTGAACAGCCCATTTGTCGGAACCCAGTCCCTGCAACCGGTCCGTGATCCTGGCGTAGCGCATGAAAAACCTCAAACTGTCGCCGCCGCTTCTAGCCAACGGGAGTGGCGGGCGTCGAGACGAACAGGTCAGGCTGGTCTGGGGCGCCGGGACGACGGTGTTGCAACGAGCCAGCCGGCGAGGCTGATCAGGATCATGCCGCCAATGGTCAAGGGGCCGGGCGTCTCCGCGAAGAAGACATAGCCCCAGACCGCCGCTGAAATCAGATAGGCGTAATCGAAGGTCGCGATGATCTGCGGCGGTGCGATCTGATAGGCGCGGGCGACGCCGGCGAAATAAGCCGCCGACAAGAGGCCGAGGAGGATCATCACGCCCCATTCCCTGATGCCCATCGGCGCCCAGTCGCCGAGCAGGAACGGGAAGGCGGACTTCGTCCCGCCTTCCAGCCCGGCCAGCATCAGCAAGGCGGTGGCGATCAACCCAGTCGCGACGAAGCAGACATGCAGCGCCAATCCGAGTGCCAGCGGTGCCTCGTCGCGGCATTTGCTGCGGGTCAGCACCATGGCGAGGGCATAGAAGGCAGCGCATAGCAGCGGCAGGATCGTGAACCAGGAAAAGGCATCGGTTCCCGGCTTCACGATGGCAGCGACGCCCAGAAAGCCGAGCAGGATACCGGCCCATTGCAACGGCGTGACCGGTTCCTTGATCAGCGCTGCAGACAGCAAGGCTATCATGATCGGGCCGGTATAGGCGGCAGCCGCCGCAGCCGACAGAGGGATGATCGGCAGCGAGGCGTAGAAGGTGATCCAGGCGAGGACGAGCAGGATGCTGCGCAGCAGGACCCAGGCGGGCAGGCGAGGCCACATCGGGATCGACAAGGCCCGGAGCAGGCCGATGAGCAGGACGACGGCGGTCAATGAGCGCGCGGCGAAGATCTGCCAGATCGTCAGGTCGGCGCTGACCAATTTCACCACCGCGTCGGCAAAGGCCATGGTCACGACCGAAGCCAGGATCAGGCCGATGCCCTGGGCCGTATGGTCCGGCCGTGCCGCTGCTGCCTCCGTCGTCATCATCGCCTCCAATCACCACCGCAAGATTACCGGCAGACTGCCCCAAGCGGGCGATGGAAGACGGCAGGAACCGGCAGGGTGCGACAGTGCGTGCCGCGGGGAACGGATTGCGGCCATGCTGGTTTCACAATTGCCCGCTAAGCGCGCAGCGCAAGGCGTCATGACGAAAGTTTAGTCAGGGCAGGGCTTTACAAACCGCTTGGGGCATACCATGCTGCAACGCAGTGTGGTGACTTGGGCTTCGTCCGTTAAGTTATTGAATTGCGTAAGAGAACTGGCGCCCTAGGGCGTTAGCTACTGCGAGAGAGGGTGTTTTTCATATGGGGCCGACGCGCCGCGCGCTGGTGAAAACCGCCGCAGGACAACTCGCCTTGCTTGCGCTTTTGGGCCGCAACGGCATCTCTCCTGCTTCTGCTGCGACCGAGTTGTTCCAGCCGCCGGAAGCGTTTCCGGAAGATTTCGTCGTCAATCTGGCGCGCGACCGCGCAAAGCAGCCCTATGTCGAGGCCAAGGTGGCGATGCCGGACAATTGGCAGTCGCTGACTTTCGACCAGTATCGCGACATCCGTTTCGACATCAACAAATCGATCTGGCGCGGCGCTCCGCACGGCTTTTCGATCGACCTCTTACATACCGGTTTCTTCTATTCGACGCCGGTCGACCTCTATGTCGTGGCGGGCGGCCAGCAGTCGCGGATCAATTACCTCCCCGACCTCTTCACCTTCGGGCCTCTGGTGCCCAAGCCATCAGGTGATCTCGACCTGCATTATTCGGGGTTTCGCCTGCGCTATCCGATCAATGGCAAAGACTATTTCGACGAGTTCGCCGTCTTCCAAGGCGCGTCCTATTTCCGGGCGATCGCCAAGGGCCAGATCTACGGGCTGTCAGCACGCGGCCTTGCTATCGATACCGGCCAGCCGCAGGGCGAAGAGTTTCCCTTTTTCCGGGCATTCTGGCTCGAGGAGCCACCGGCGGCAGCCGCCACCATCCGCATTCATGCGCTGCTTGATTCGCCCTCGGCGACCGGCGCCTTCCGCTTCAACATTACACCGGGCGAAATCACCCAGATGGATGTCGAGGTGTCGATCTTCCCGCGCCGCGACCTCGAACATGCGGGCTTTGCGCCATTAACCAGCATGTATCTCTTCGATGAGTTGGGAGGTGCAAGTTTTGACGACTATCGCCCGGCTGTCCATGATTCCGACGGATTGATGATGTTGACTGGCGCCGGCGAATGGATCTGGCGCCCGCTGGCCAATCCCAAGACCTTGCAAGTGAGCGCCTTTTCCGACCTCAACCCCAAGGGGTTCGGACTTCATGCAGCGCAAGCGCCACTACGGCGATTATCTCGATCTTGAATCGAAATACGAGCGTCGTCCGAGCCTGTGGGTCGAGCCCTTCGGCGCCTGGGGCGAGGGCGCCATCGAGCTTTACGAAATTCCCTCGCGCATGGAAGTGAACGACAATATCGTCGCCTTCTGGCGGCCGCGCGACAAGATCGCCCAGGGGTCCGAGTTCAAGATCGCCTATCGGCTCAACTGGGCGGAGGAATGGCCGCCGCAGAAGCCCGAAAACAAGGCGATGGTGAAGTTCTCGGGCGGCGGGCTCAATGCTCATCAGGACCGGCGGCTTTTCGTCATCGATTTTGCCGGCGACAATCTGGCGGGCGAAGTAACGCCGGATGTCTCGGCATCGGGGGGTAAGATTTCGAACATCGTTTTGCAGCAGAACCCCCAGGCCGGCGGGGCGCGCCTGACTTTCGAATTCGATCCGGACGGCGCGGAACTTGTCGAATTCAGGAGCGTTCTCAAGCGCGGTGCGGAGCAGATCAGCGAGACATGGTTGTACCGGTGGACGAAGTCCTAAAATTCAGGGACATGCCCAGGCTCTTGCCGGCGGAGACGCCCTTGGCCATGCCGGCCCAGCGCTTCGACCATTGGGCGCCCGGTCGCGCCTTGTCGCCGGGGCCGGCGAAGCTTGAAACGCGCCTCGCGCGTCTCTTCGTTTTTACCCTGACATTCGCGATCACCGCGATCGGTACATATGAAATGTACCAGGTAATCAGCCCCTCTGGTGCAACGCGCTTGCAAATCGTCTTTGCCGGCCTCTTCGCGGTCACCTTCGCCTGGATCGCCTTCTCCGCGCCAGCGCCATCCTCGGCTTCTTCGGTGCGTCGCGGCCAAAGTGCGCAAACGCTTCGGCGCCGCTTTCCAAGGCGGGTCGGACCGCACTTCTCATGCCGGTTTACAACGAAAATCCGAACGCGTCTTAGCCGCACTCGAGCCATGGCGCGCTCCTTATCTCGCATGGTGCCGGCCGCGCCTTCGACATCTTCATCTGAGCGATACCCGCGAAAGCCACCCGCGGCGGAAGCGGAGATGGCCGCCGCCGCGCTCAAGGCCGAGCATGGCGGGACGGATCGGCATTCACTACCGGCGGCGCGCGGAGAACAAGCACAAGAAAGCCGGCAACATCGCCGATTCGTCACCCGCTGGGGCGGCGCTACGACCATGATGGTGGTGCTCGACGCCGACAGCCACATGGACCGGCAAGACGCTCATCATACTCGCTCGCGCCATGGCCGCGGATCCGAAGCTCGGCATCGTCCAGACCTTGCCGCTGCTCGCACGAATCGCTGGACGCTGTATGCCCGCATGCAGCAATTCGCCGGCCGGGTCTATGGGCCGCTCGTCGCTGCCGGGCTTGCCGCCTGGCATGGCGAGGATGGCAATTACTGGGGTCACAATGCGATCATCCGCGTGAAGCGCTTTCGCAGATTGCGCTGGCCTGCCGGAACTGCACGGGCCGCAAACCTTTCGGCGGGCACATCCTCAGCCATGATTTCGTCGAGGCGGCATTGATCCGGCGCGGCGGCTGGAAGGTCTAATGTATCCCCAGCCTCGGCGGCTCCTATGAGGAGACGCCGCCGTCGCTGATCGAACTCGCCGGCCGCGACCGGCGCTGGGCCAGGGCAATCTGCAGCACATGAAGATCGTCTTCGCGCGCGGACTGCATTGGACGAGCCGGGTGCATCTCATCCAGGGCATCATGTCCTATCTCGCGTCGCCCTTGTGGCTCCTGCTTCTGGTGGCGGGCTTCGTGCTGGCGGTGATCGCGAAATATACCGAGCCCAACTACTTCCCCGAAGGCTTTTCGCTCTTCCCGGTGTGGCCGGTCTTCGATCCCGACCAGGCGCTCGAACTCTTCTTCTTCACGGCGGTAGTACTCTATCTGCCCAAAGTCTTCGGCATCATCCTCGCATTGCGCGACAAGCGCCTGCGCAAGGGCTGCGGCGGTGTTGTCGGCTTGATGCGGAGTCTTGGAGCCGAAGTCTTGTTGTCGGCGCTGTTGTCACCGATCATGATGCTGATCCAGTCGCGCTTCGTCGCGGATGTGTTCCTTGGCCGCGATTCTGGCTGGAATGCGCAGTCGCGCGATGATGTTGGCGTGACCTTCACGCAGGCCTTTCGCACGCATTGGCTTCACACCCTTATTGGAATCGCCGCGGGCGTGCTTGCGTTCAGCATTTCCTGGACGACCTTCGCCTGGTTCTCGCCTATCGTTGCGGGCCTGCTTTTGTCGATCCCGATCTCATGGCTCAGCGGCCGGGTGAGCCTCGGCGTCGCGGCCTATCACGGGAACGTCTTCCGTATCCCAGAGGAACGTGCTCCAGTCGGCAAAACCGAAAAGGCGGAAACGCCCGGAACGGTGCGCCGACTGGAGGCTGCAGAGTGAAAGAAGATGGGGGGCGCCGGCGTTCGCCACGCGGTGCGCGTGGCGGCAGTCGCAAGCATGAGGCCTTGGGCCCGGTCGACAATCCCTATCCGCCGCTTGATATCCTTACGCCCGAGGGGTTGGCGCGGATCGTCGATCGTGCCTATCGGCTGCTCGAAGAGGGTGGGCTCGAATTCCGCTCGGCGCGCGCACTTGCCATTCTGAAAAGCCACGGTGCCGATGTCGATGAAGCGAGCCAGATGGTGCGCTTCGGACGCGATCTGGTGAAGCATTTTGTCGGGATGGCGCCTCAGGAATTTCCGGTCTTTGCACGCAATCCCGAGCGCAATACCTTGATGGGCGGCAGGCGGATCAATTTCAACACGGTCGGCAGCCCGCCAAACATTTCCGATCTTAACCGCGGCAGGCGCCCCGGGACCTATGAGGATCTGTGCAATCTCGTCAAACTCAATCATGCACTGGGCGTGATCCATCTCGCCGGCGGCGCGGTGGTCGAGCCGCTCGACCTGCCGGTGCCGACGCGCCATCTCGACAACGTCTATGCGATCCTGCGCTATACCGACCGGCCCGTCATGGCGCGCGCGGTGTCACGCTATCGCGCCGAGGATGCGATCAGGCTCGTGGCCATCGCACGCGGGCGCAGCATGGAGGAGATGGTCTCAGAGCCCTCCGTCCTCACATCCTTCAACGTGAATTCGCCACGGCGCGTCGATGAGGAATTGCTCGACGGCCTGATGTGCTTTTGCGAGTTCGGCCAGGTGAATGTGGTGACGCCGTTTACGCTTGCAGGTGCGATGGCGCCAGTATCGCTCGCGGGCGCCCTGGTCGAGCAGACGGCGGAGGCCCTGGCGATCGTCGCTTTCACGCAAATGGTCAGGCCTGGCGTGCCGGTGGTGTTCGGCGGGTTCACGTCCAATGTCGACATGCGCTCGGGGGCGCCGGCCTTCGGCACGCCCGAATATGTGAAGGCGACGTTGGCGGGTGGGCAATTGGCGCGGTATTTCAAGCTCCCCTATCGCTCGTCGAACGTGAATGCGTCGAACGCGGTCGATGCGCAATCGACCTATGAAAGTGCGATGTCGCTGTTCGCGGTGGTGATGGGCCATGCCAACATGGTGCATCACGGACTCGGCTGGCTCGAAGGCGGCTTGACTGCTTCCTATGAAAAGACGGTGATCGATGCCGAGATGATCCGTCAGTGGGCCGAGTGCCTGAAGCCGATCGATGTGACGGAGGAGGAACTGGCGCTCGATGCGATCAAGGATGTGCCGCCGGGCGGGCATTTCTTCGGTTCGGCGCACACGCTCGAGCGCTATGAAAAGGCCTTCTATCAGCCGATGATCTCGGACTGGCGCAATTTTGAAAGCTGGCAGGAAGCGGGCGGGAAGACCGCGACCGAGCGCGCCTATGATCTGTGGCGGAAATTGCTCGCAGAGTATGAGGCGCCGCCTATCGACCCGGCGATCGATGAAGAGCTTCAAGCCTATATGGCGCGACGCAAGCCCGAACTCATGGCGATGCAGGAGTGATCGTTCCATCCTCGCCGATAATGGCGGCAGCCCATGCGGCGATGATTGCGAAGTCTTCCGCCATGACAGTCAATACGGGCATGGCGCGGCCGTAAAGAGTTGCCGCGACTTCGGCACCGATAGCGAGATTGACATCGGGCTCGACCATGACGAGTGCTGATGGACCCGTGCAGCGGCGGATCGATTCAGCCAGCGCGCCAGGCGCCGTGCCGGAACCGCGTGAAGCCGCCATCAGTACGATCTTGCTGGTGAGATTGATGCCGCGCTGCGGGTGGTGTGCATCGACGATTTCGCCGGTCAGGGGCTCGAAACCGCCCCAGAAGCTCAAGGGCGCATCGAGGCAGAGAACCGGTCCCGACGCCGTGCCTGCGTGAAGGATGCGGGCGCTGATCATGCGGCGAGCATCTTGCCAAGCGCCATATCGCGCCAGACTTCGCCACGTACCGCCGACTCGACGCATTCCTTGAGGCTTCCAAAACACACTTCGACGCCAAGCATCCCCGGCGCGTAATAGGCCCATTTCGCGGCATTGGTCATGACACGGCCCTTCGCGCCGCGAACCGCCGGTGAATAATAGGTGCAGACATCCGTGACGACGGTGATGCCGGCGCGTTCGAGATCGGCAAGCCAGCCTTCCTTCTCGATCAGGCTTCGTACGAAGCGGCTTGTCGAAACATAAAAGACGAAGTCCAGCCTTGATATACCTGCCGTCGAGAAAGCGATGGAGTGCCGAAAACTCCGCGAAGGAGAAATGCGGCGTGCCCAGAGCCACCATGTCGAGCGGCCCGTCGCGCCCTGATGAGAGATCGTCGCGCGCCGCGATGATGTCGGCGCGTGTCACCTCGTATGTGTCGCCGCTTGTGAAGACGCATCCGAGTTCCGGCGCCTCGGGCGTGACGCCGATGCCGTGCCATAGATCGACGCCGCCGGACGAGGCGACTGCGGCGCTCAAAGCGCGTAGATCATCCTCCGCAGCACTCGCCGGCAGCCCCACGATTGCAGGATTGCGACGGCCGGCGATGCGCCCCAGATGATGGCCGAGCAGATGGAAGAAGATCTGGTCGCTGAGAAGCGACGGGTCGATATCTCTGACCTTGAAGAGCATCGCGGCCTTGCGGCCCTCGTCTGTGTGGAGGGCGGCAAACGGGGCCTTGCCGATCATGGCGCAGGCGACGTCGAGATAATCGCCGTATTTATTGGTGCGCGCGCCGACGACCGAATTGTAGAAGGTGACGGCATTGGACTCGCCGGCAACGATGTGATCCCCGAAGAGCGGGCCGACCCGGCAATTGATAGGGCGCACAGGTCCAGGTCGGCGTCGCACCCAATGCTTCATAGAGTTCGCGCAGAGTGTGGGCGCCGGTGACGATGCCTGGCGATCTGGCGCAGGGCCGCAAGTCCGGGTCGGCTGCGGAGACGACATTCGAGTTGGTCCAGGTCGGCACGGCGAATTTTGCACCACCGTCGAGCATGAAGCGCGCGAAGTCGGCATGTGCCTCGCCAGCATAGAAGCAGGCATCGAGATGGGCAAAGCCGATGGGCACGAGTTCAGTCGCGCCCATGATGTCGGCGGCCTTCAGTACGAGTCGCATCGCCAGTTGCATGGCCCGGCCCCTCGGCACCCGCAAGCATGGCGCGCTCTTGCGGGTTGAGGGGGATCGTCATTGTCACGGCGCCACTTTCTCGCGGGCGAGGCGATTGAGCGTTACATAGTCGATCTTGCCGGAGCCAAGGATCGGCATGGCTTCAAGCATGATGATGGTTCGTGGGATCATCAGTTCACCGATGCCGGCCGCTTTCAATGTTTGCGAGATGGCATTGCGATCGAGCGTTGCTTCGGTGGTGAAGAGGACGAGCTGTTCGCCCTTCTTGGCATCGGGCGCCGCGACGATGGCAACCGGCACATCGGGAAAGCCGGAATGGATTTTCGATTCGATGAGTGCCAGCGACACCATCTCGCCGGCAATCTTGGCAAAGCGCTTGGCGCGGCCATGGATGGTAACGAATCCAAGGAGATCGATCGAAACGACGTCGCCCGTATCGTACCAGCCATCGGGCGGCGGCTCGATGACGCCCGGGGTATCGCCGCGCAGATAGCCGAGCATAATGTTGGGGCCCTTGACGACGAGGCGCCCGCCTTCGGTGATGCCCTCGACGGGGTCGAGGCGATAGGTGATCTTGTCGAGCAACCGGCCGACGGTGCCCGACTTGAAATGCATCGGCGTGTTGAGAGCGAGGACCGGCGAGCATTCGGTGGCGCCATAGCCTTCGAGAATGCGCTTGCCAAATTTCTCCATCCAGATTTCGCGCGTTTCCGGCTTGACGCGCTCGGCGCCGGCAACGACGAAACGGACATTGTAGAAATCATAAGGATGGGCGTTCCGCGCATAGCCCATGAGGAACGTATCTGTGCCGAACAGGATCGAGGCGTTGGTGTCGTAGCAAAGCTCGGGGATGACCTTGTAATGCAGCGGCGAGGGATAGAGGAAGGTGCGGACGCCCGAGAGTACGGGGAGCATGGTGCCGCCGGTCAGGCCAAAGGCATGAAACATCGGCAAGGCATTGAAGACGATGTCGTGGGCGGTGAAGTCGATGCGCGCGAAGGCCTGGAAGCGGTTCGCCTGGATGTTGCGATGGGAGAGCACGACGCCCTTGGGTATCCCTTCCGAGCCCGAGGTGAAGAGGATCACGGCCGGCGCGTTGGGATCGGCGTTCCATTTCGCCATGCGCAACGCGGTGTGCGGCATGATGCGTGCGAACAATCCATACAGCTTGTCGCTCAAGGCCACTTCGGCGCGGATATCCTCGAGATAGAGGATGCGGCATTTCTCGGAGAGAAGCTTGATATCGGCATCGAGATTGCCGGCCTCGACGAATTTGCGCGAGGTGACGATCGTCGAGACCTGGGCCGCGGCGCAAGCCGCCGCCATGTTAACGGCACCGGTCGAGAAATTGAGCATGGCCGGCACGCGACCGAAGGCTTGCAATCCGAAGAAGGTGACAAGCGTCGCGCCGGCATTGGGCAATAGCACCGCCGATCGTCTTCTCGCCCGGCGTTGCTTCGGCGAGCTTTCGCCCGAGGATGAAAGCGCCCATGACGATGCGATTATAGGTCAGCGGATTGCGCTGGATGTCCTCGACGATCTGGTGATCGCCGCCATGGGTGGCGCGCGCATCGAGCAAGGATGCAAAGAGCGTCTTGTCGATCGGGCTCGACGCGAAGATCATGTCGGTCATCACGTCATAGAGACGGTTCGCCAGGTAATCACGCAACGCCGTGCCCTTGAGGTCGGGCGGCGTGTCGAACTTCACCGGCGGCAGGAATGTGAGCGTGATCTTGGGGAACCAGCGCAGGCGCAATTTGCCGCGCATGCGCGAGAAGGGCGAATACTGCGCGCCATCGATGCGGACGGGGAGGACCCTGGCGCCGGAGAGATGGGCAATGGTGCCCGGGCCTTCATAGACTTTCATCAAGGTGCCGGTGACGGTAAGGCGGCCTTCAGGAAAGATCACGACTTTCTTGCCGTGCTTCACGGCGGCGACAAGTGCGCGCAATGCCATCGGATTGGTCGGGTCGATCGGCATCAAATCGAAGAGCTGGAAGGCAGGCTTCACCCACCAGTGCTTCGCCATGTGGGTGTTGATCGCAAAGGCGCAGCGCTCTGGCAGGTAGGCCGAGAGAAGCGGCCCGTCGAGCATCGAGGTATGGTTGGCGACGATGACCGCGCGCCGCCCGGCTTCATGGAAATGCTCGAGTCCCTTGACCTCGACGCGGTAGAGCAATCCGAAAATCAGGCGCGCCAGATAGGCGACGAGTTCCTGCGGCAGGAGCTTGCAGATGTAAGCGGCGGCCAATGCATTGGCGAGGCCGGCGAGCAGGAAGATGGTACGGATCGAAAGGCCGGCAGCGATCAACGCGAAGGAGACGATCGTCGCCACCGTCATGAAGATGGCATTGATGATGTTATTGGCGGCGATCACCCGGGCGCGCCGTGAGATCGGGGTTTTCGTTTGCACCAGCGCATAGAGCGGCACGCAGAAAAGGCCGGCACAGAAGGCGATGAGGCCAAGATCGATGATCGTCCGCCAGCCGGCAAAGCTGGTCAGCACGGTCCTGATCGGCATGAAGCCTTCGGCCGGCGCCAAGGCCCGCAAATGCGGGGTAGCGAAATAAAGGTCGATCGTGAAGATGGTGATGAGGATCGCGGCGATCGGCACGTATTTGACCGAGACCTCGCCCTTGAGCAGCCAGTTCGTGCAAACCGATCCAAGGCCAATGGCGACGGTGAAGGTGACGATGACAAGCGTTCCGACCGATTCGCCGGCGAAAAGATCTTCCCGCGCGAAAGCCGGAATCTGGGTCAGGAAGATGACGCCCAAGAACCAAAACCAGGAAATGCCGAGGATGGCCAAGAACACATCCTTGCGGTCGGTCGCCTGATGAATGACGCGCCAGGTTTCGCGCGCGAAGTTAGGTTCGATCTTGAGTTCCGGTTGGGGCGCAGGGGCGGATGGAATGCGCCGGCTGGTCAGCCAGGCGATGACAGCCAAAGCCGTCATGATGAAGCCGACCGTGTGGCGGCCGGTCTCGCCGATGATGAAGGCGCTGCCGAACATGGTGCCGAGCAGAACCGAAATGAAAGTGCCCATCTCGATCAGGCCGTTGCCGCCCAGCAATTCCTGCTTCTCGAGGTGTTGCGGCAGGATCGAATATTTGATCGGGCCGAAGAAGGCCGACTGCACGCCGGTGAGGAAGACGCAGAGCAGCTGCAGCCAGATGAGATCGGTGAAGAGCGAGAAGGAGGCCAGCGCCATCACGAAGATTTCGGCGAATTTGATCCGCCGGACGAGCACGGCCTTGTCGTATTTATCCGCAAGCTGGCCGGCGGTTGCCGAGAACAGGAAGAATGGCAGGATCAGGAGGCCCGCCGACAAAGTATTAAGCAGGGGCGCATTGACACCGGTGCGGCTGCCGAGATCGTAGATCAGCAGCATCGACAACGAGAAGCGGAAGGCATTGTCGTTGAAGGCGCCGATCGCCTGGGTGATGAAGAGCGGCCAGAAGCGCTCGGTCTTGAAGAGGCTGAATTGGCTGTGGCCGGTCATCTGGTTCCCGATTTGAGTTTGGTCCGGCCGAGCATGCCCGCGATGAGTTGATAAGACGTATCGTGATCGCCGCAAACTGTCGCGGCTCCGGCCTTTGCGAGCCTGTCGCGGCGCGCCTCTTCACGGGCGAAACCGATAAAATGAACCTGGTTACGCAAACCGGCATCGACATCATTGAGATTGTCGCCAAGATAGACGATGCGGTGTTTAGGCAGACCGCTGGCCCCGATGGCGCGGGCGAGAATTTCGGCCTTGGCGCCGCCGCCATCGGCGCCAAACGGCAGATCCGCAACGAAATCCCACAGGTCCGTTGATTGGAGCCGCAAGCGGGCTGCATCGACAAGGTTGGCGGTGGCGATGCCAATCAGCACGCCGTCATCGCGCAGGGCCTTGAGCAGGTTTCGCGCGCCAGGAATTTCAATCGCGGTCAGTGCGCCATCGCTCAGCCCCGCCTCGAGATGCGAGAGATAGGAGCGGGTGAGATGATCCATCTCGTCATCCGTGGGTGGCCGACCGAAATGACGCTCGAGGACTTCGGCCATGATGTCATGGTCGTTGCGGATTCGGTAATTGTCCCAATCGCGCGACAGGCCTGTCAGTCCATGCAACTCGAGGAAGGGATGAAAGAAGGCGTCTTCCTCCGGCGGTGTGAGATCAAGCAGCACGCCGTCGACATCGAAGATGACAGCGGCGTCGTGCATGATCACTGCACCATGCGCGGCGTCATTTCGATGAGTGTTGGGCGATCGGCGGTGAGCGCGCGTTTGATTGCCTGGGCGAGGGCTGCGAGCGTGGCCGGTTTCTCGGCGATGCAGTCATAGGCCTTGGCGAGCGCCTGGAAATCCGGGTTCTTGAGTGTCACCGCGTTGGGCTGAATGCCTTTCGACACCATGTCGTCGCGGATCTGGCCGAGCGCGTCATTGTTCCACATGAGGATGACAAGCGGCAGCTTGTGTTCCGCGGCGGTGCCGAGTTCGTTGATCGTATACTGCAAGCCGTAATCGCCGATCAGCACGGCGACCGGCGTATCGGGCTTGCCGAATTTGGCGCCGATGCCGGCGGGAAGAGCAAAGCCGAGCGTGCCGAAGCCGACAGGGTGGATCCAGGTGCGCGGATGCTCGACAGGGAAGATCTCGTTCGCGGCATAGGCGATCTGCGTCATGTCGGAGGCGATGACAGTCTCCGGCGGCAGAGCTTCGCGGATGACGGCGAGGACCTTGGCGAGCGTCTGTCGCAATTTGTCATCTGCCTTGCGATCCTCTTCGCGCAGGCTCCGTGCCAGGGCCTCCGATTCCCTGCGTCGTTCGGCATCGGCTTCGGGCAGGGCGGCGGCAATTTCGGCAAGTGCGAATTTGGCATCGGCGTGAATAGCGATCTCGGCGGTATGCGGGCGTGCCAAGGCCGATTCATCGATATCGATGCGGATCAGGTTCTTATCGAGGATGATATCCGACGACCAGAAATCGGTTTCGGACAATTCGCTTCCGACGCAAAGGATCGCATCGGAATTGCGCAGGAGCTCGAGCGCCTTGGGCTGCGTCATGCGGTAGCCAAGCGACAGCGCATGACCGGCAGGCACTGCGCCTTTGCCGGCCGTCGTTGTGAGGATCGGCGCGCCAAGCGCTTCGGCTATCGCTACGGCTTCCTTGCCGGCGTGAAGCGCGCCACCGCCGATGAGCAGGACCGGCTTCTTCGCCTTGGCAAGGCGCTTCGCGGCCCTCTCGATGTCGTCAGGATCAGGCCGCGCCTTTCGCGGCAAAGTGCGTGCATGCCAGCCTTCGCCGGCCGGCTGTTTCAGAAGGTCGAGCGGGATTTCGAGATAAGCGGGGCGGGGGCGGCGCGAGGCGAAGTTGGCAAAGGCTTGGGCGATGCCGTCGCGCACGTCCTTGGGCGTCAGAGCGCGCATGGCAAGGCTGGTGACCGTGCGGGCCGCGCCATGCTGGTCGATCATTTCATGCAGGCGTCCACGGCCCTGGGCACTATCGCCAATATCGAGTGCGGAGGAGATGACGAGAACCGGGCTCGAATCCGACCAAGCCTGGCCCATCGGGGTTAGAATATTGGTGAGGCCGGGTCCGGTAATCGTGAAGCAGACGCCGGGCTTGCCGGTGGCGCGGGCATAGCCGTCGGCCATGAAGCCCGCGCCCTGTTCATGGCGAACGAGTATGTGCTTGATGCCGGAGCGCGGCAGGGCGCGATACATCTCGACATTGTGGACGCCGGGGATGCCGAAAATCGTATCGACGCCATAGGCTTCGAGCAGGCCGACCAGGGCCTCACCGGTGGATAGCTCGGCACGTTGCGACATCGATGGCTCCGGATGGTTCAGGCCGCGCGGCTTGCGGCCGGTGGATCATTCACGGCGTGGCATGCCACAAGGCTACGATGGCTCGCAAGCAGTTCCGGACGCTCGCTGCGGCAGCGATCGAAGGCCAAGGGGCAGCGCGGATTGAAGGCGCAGCCCGTGGGCGGCGACAAGGGCGAGGGCAGTTCGCCCTTCAGCACAATGCGCTGGCGCTTGCGTTCGGGATCGGGCTGCGGCGTCGCCGACAGCAGCGCCTGCGTATATGGATGTTGCGGATTGGCGAAGATATCTTCGCGGGTTCCCTGTTCGACGACGCGGCCCAGATACATCACCATCACGTCATTGGCGATATGGCGGACCACCGAAAGATCATGGCTGATGAACAGATAGGCGAGATTGAGCTTCTCCTGGATGTCGGCGAGAAGATTGAGCACTTGCGCCTGGATCGAGAGATCGAGTGCCGAGACCGGTTCGTCGAGCACCAGGATGGTCGGCGACAAGCATCAAGGCGCGGGCAATCGCGATGCGCTGGCGCTGGCCGCCGGAGAACATATGCGGATAGCGGTCGTAGTGCTCGGGTCGCAAGCCGACATTGGCCATCATTTCGCGCGCGCGCTCGGTTCTTTCAGCGCGACTCGATTTCGTATTCACCAGCAGTGGTTCTTCCAGCATGTGGCCAATCTTCTGGCGCGGGTTGAGCGAACCATACGGATTCTGGAAGACGATCTGCACCTTGGAGCGCAAGCTCTTCAGAGTCTCACGCGAGGCGCCGGCAATCTCATTGCCGTCGATGGAGAGCGACCCCGATGTCGGCGGCTCGATCATGGTGACAATGCGGGCGAGAGTCGATTTTCCGCAACCGGATTCGCCCACCACCGCCAGCGTCTTGCCGCGGTCCAATGTGAAGCTTGCGCCGTCGAGCGCCTTTAGAGTCGCCGGCTCGCGAAACGCGCCGCGGGAGACGAGATAGTGCCGCGCAAGATCGCGGGCGACGACGACACTGCTCATGCGGCTGCCGCCTTTCCGGGGTGGTTGGTCGGCGTTCCATTGCGCAACGGATAATGGCACAGCGCGCTTTCATGACGTTCGGGGGGCACCGTGCGGCAGAGGTCGGTGGCATAGGTGCAGCGCGGCGAGAACAGGCAGCCCGCCGGGCGGTCGAACTGCCCGGGTACCACGCCGGTAATCGAGGGCAGGCGGCGGCCGATGGGCGCGCTCAGGCAAAGCGGCGAGAAGTGCTGCCGTATAGGGATGATGTGGATCGGCGAAGAGCTGGCGCACCGGGCGCTCCTCCACTTTCTGCCCGGCATATTGCACGCTGACGCGTTCGGCGGTCTCAGCAACCACGCCCATGGAATGGGTAATCAAAACGAGCGCCATGCCAGTTTCGCGCTGCAGTGTCATGAGAAGCTCGATGATCTGCGCCTGGATGGTGACATCGAGCGCGGTCGTCGGTTCATCGGCGATGAGGAGCTTGGGGTTGCAGGCTATCGCCATGGCGATCATCACGCGCTGGTTCATGCCGCCGGAAAGCTGATGCGGGAAGGACGAGAGTCGGCTTTCGGCGCCCGGGATCCCGACCAGTGACAGGAGTTCTATTGCGCGCCTGCGGCAGGCGGCCTTGTCCATGTCGAGATGCGTCTTGAGTGCTTCCGTCAACTGGAAGCCGATGGTGAAGCATGGATTGAGGCTCGACATCGGCTCCTGAAATATCATCGCGATATCCTTGCCGGTGATGGCGCGGCGATCGCGGGCCGGCATAGTCAGGAGATCGCGACCCTCGAAAGTCATCTTCTTGGCGGTGACGTTGGCAGTCCATGGGAGCAGACCCATGACTGCCAGCATTGCGACAGACTTGCCGGAGCCGGATTCGCCGACGATCGCCAGGATTTCACCCTTATCGACCGTGAATGACACCCGGTCCACGGCGCGAAAGCGACCGCTGGCTGTGGCAAATTCGACGGTCAGGTCTTCGATTTCGAGAAGCGGCATGATGGCTACTTTTCTTTCGACGCCTTGTCGCCTATATCCGGCGTAGTCTTCTTGGCGGCAACACGAGAGCGCAATGGCTTCCGGACCGATTTATCCGATTTCGTAAAGACGCCGGCGATTTCCGCACTGGCGCGCTCAAACAGGGCAATCGCCCTGTCCTGATCCTTGGTCAGGTCGATGCCCGACTTGAGCGCAAAGGCCGCAAGATCGGCCAAGGCCGCTTCGCCAAGGATTTTCTGAAGTTCAACCAATTGCAGTAAAAACGTGATGACACGCCGCTTTTCAGTGAGCGGCTGACCCAGGAAATGCGGATCGCGCAAATCCTCGGTCACCAAGTTGGATTGCATCGCCACGCGGTAATACTGGACCACTGCGTGGATTACTTCAGCCGGCAGGATCGAGATGTCGCCCTTCAGCGACTCGAAGACAAAGTCGGTCTTGTCGGGTGTCGTGAAAGGCTCGGCTTGGCGCAAGGCGTATTCGGCTTCCTCGGGCGTGAGTTGGCGACGATTGGCGAGAACGCCTGCCAGGATTTCAGCATGCAAGGCGACCACGAGATCGAGGACGCGCTGTTCGCGCAGATTAAGTTCATCGCGCCGCGCCACATCGCGTGCAGTTCGCTCGTGTTGGCGATCAGCATGCGAGGTCAAATACCACGTCAGGACGCCGACAAACGCCGCGGCAATCGTTCCGACTGCACCAATGATCGCCGCGGTATATTCGGCGCTCATCGCTTCAGCTCCGCTTGAGGCGCGGATCGAGCGCGTCGCGCAATCCATCGCCCATCAGGTTGATGGCGAGCACGGTGATGAGGATGGCAATGCCGGGCAGCGCCATTACCCAGGGATGCGACATCATCAGATCCTTGGAATCGCCGAGCATCGAGCCCCATTCGGGAATGGGTGGCTGTGCGCCAAGGCCAAGAAATCCAAGCCCGGCGGCACCAAGAATTGCGTCGGAGACGGCGAGCGCCGCCTGGACGATCAGGGGGGCCATGCAATTGGGAAGTACCGTCACAAGCATGAGCCGTGAGGGTCCATTGCCGGCAACCTTGGCGCCGGTCACGTAATCCTTTGAGAGCTCGGTCAGGGCCGAGGCGCGCACCAATCGCACGAATGAAGGCACGCCTACCACCGCGACCGCAACGATGGTGTTGGTCAGATTGGGGCCGATCACCGCAATGATGAGGATCGCCAGCACGAGGCTCGGGATCGACATGATCAAGTCCATGGTGCGAAGGATAACGACGTCGATGACGCCGCCGAACCACGCAGCGGCGAGGCCCAACGCCGCGCCGGCAAGAGTCGAAACGAGCATCACCGACAAGCCGATGAAGAGAGACACCCGCGCGCCATAGATGAGGCGCGAGAGCATGTCGCGGCCAACCGCATCGGTGCCGAGGATAAAGCGCGGATCGCTGCCTCGAATCCCAGAAGGGCGGCAGTTTGGTGAAGCCGCGAAACTGTTCAAGGGGATCATGCGGTGCAATGAAGGGCGCGAAGATTGCGAGCAGTGCGATGATGGCCACGACGACCATTCCACCGACCGCGCCCCGGTTTTCGCGGAAAGAGCGCCAAAATGCGAGCAACGGCCCCGGCGGTGCAGGGCGCTTTTCACTGCGCGTGGGGATAGCGGCGTCAGCGGGCATGGCGGATCCGCGGGTTGATGAGGCCATAAAGAAGATCAACGACCGACATTCACCAGGATGACGACCGCGGAAATCAGGAGAATGCCGCCTTGCAGCGCCGGATAGTCGCGGCGATTGATCGACTCGACCAGCCATTTGCCGACGCCCGGCCAGGAGAAGATGGTCTCGGTGAGGACAGCTCCGGCCAACAGCGTTCCCACTTGCAGCCCAATCACGGTCACCACGGGAATCAGCGCGTTGCGCAAGGCGTGAAGGCCGATGACGCGGCGCACGGGCAAGCCTTTGGCACGTGCAGTGCGCACATAATCCTCGCCAAGCACTTCCAGCATCGCGGAGCGGGTCATCCTGGCGATCACTGCCAAGGGCACGGTGCCGAGCACGATGGTGGGCAAGATCAGATGCCGCACGGCATCAAGAAACGCGCCCTTCTGCCCGGACAATACCGAATCGATCAGCATGAAGCCGGTGACCGGCGGGAAGTAATATTTGACGAGATCGATGCGCCCCGAGACCGGAGTCAAGTGAAGCGTGTTCGACATGACGAGGATGAGGATCAAGCCCCACCAGAAGATCGGCATGGAATAGCCGGTCAGCGCGATGCCCATCAGCGCCTGGTCATAGATGCCGCCGCGCCGCGAGGCGGCGATGACGCCAGCCGGGATTCCGATGACGATGGCAAAAATCATGGCGCAGATCGTCAATTCGAGCGTTGCCGGAAACAGGATCAGGAATTCGTGCGCGATCGGGCTCTTGGTGATGATGGAGACGCCGAAATCGCCGTGCAACAGACCCCATACGTAATCGCCGAACTGTTTCCAGATCGGCTGATCGAGGCCCATCTCGTGCATGAGTTCGGCATGGCGCTCGGGCGAGATGCCGCGCTCGCCGCGGCGGACCTCGATCGGATCGCCAGGCACCAGCCTGATCATCACGAAGGTAACGAACATCAAGGCGATGAAGGTCGGGAGCGTAAGCGCCAGTCGCCTGAGAAGAAATCGGACCATAAGGGGTGCCTGGTGGCGAATAGTGTCGGCGCCTCAGAGCGGCGGCCGGTTCCGCAATCGGTCTATCTGAACGCGAATGACCGGTGCATGTCGGGCAGCGCCTTGGGGCGTCCGCCTTCCTCGCCTTGCGGCGAGAAAGGCGGAGCCAATCTTGATTACTCGGCGATGTCCACGTTGTGGAATTCGTGGGCACCGAGCGGGCTCACCTTATAGCCCGAGACTTCCTTGCGGACCGGCTCGAACACGGTGGAGTGCGCGATGTTGAGCCACGGCACCTGATCGTCGACGATCTTCTGGGCATCGGTGTAGAGCTTGGTGCGCTCGGCCGTGTCCGTGATCTGGACCGCATGAATTCACATCCTTCTGGAACTGATCGTTGCACCACTTCGGGATGTTCTGCGCGTTGGGCTTGCCTTCCTTGTTGCAGCCGAGCAGGACGGCGAGGAAGTTGTCGGGATCGCCATTGTCACCCGTCCAGCCGAGCAAGCACATCTGATGCTCGCCGGCCTGGCAACGCTTGCGGTACTCGCCCCACTCGTAGGACACGAGCTTGACGTTGATGCCAACCTTGGCCAGATCGGCCTGCATCATTTCCGCCATGCGCTTGGCGTTCGGGTTGTAGGGACGCTGCACCGGCATCCACCACAGATCGCTTTCGAGATTCTCGACCCCGGCGGCCTTCAGCATCTCCTTGGCCTTCTCGGGATTGTACTCGTAGTCTTTGGCCGACTCGTCGTAGGACCACATGGTCGGCGGGATCGGGTTCTTCGCCTTCTGGCCGGCGCCCTGATAGACTTCCTTCAGGATCGCGTCGCGGTCGATCGCCATGGCAATCGCCTTGCGTACTTCGAGCTTGTCGAACGGCGGCTTCTGGGTGTTGAGCGCCAGATAGCCGATGTTGAGGCCGGCCTGCTGCAGAAGCTGCACGTCCGTATCCTTGCTCATCGCCTCGAGATCGGCCGGGTTCGGCGCGATCATGACCTGGCATTCATTCGCCTTGATCTTCGCATAGCGTGCTGTCGGATCCGGCGTGATGGCGTAGACGAGATCGTCGATCTTCGGCTTGCCGCCCCAATAGTCCGGGTTGGCCTTGAAGCGGATCACCGCATCCTTCTGATAGTCGACGAAGGTGAAGGGGCCGGTGCCGACCGGAATCTGGTCGAACTGTTCTGGCGTGCCCTTCTTCATCAGGTAGTCGGCATATTCGGCCGACTCGATGGTTGCGAAATCCATGGCCAGATTGGCCAGGAAAGGCGCGTTGGGCGCCGTCAGTTTCATGATGACGGTGTAATCGTCCGGACCCTTGGTGATGCCCTCGAGGAGATCGGGCATGCTCATGTCGTTGAAATAGTCATATGCGCCGCCGGAAACCTTCGCATAGGGATGTTCCGGCTTCCATTGCCGTTCGAAGGACCAGATCACGTCATCGGCGTTGAAATCGCGCGTCGGGGTGAAGCCGTTCACACCGGAGTGGAACTTTACACCCTTGCGCAGATGGAAGGTGATGGTCTTTCCACCGTCCGTGACATCGTAGGATTCGGCGAGGCCGGGTTCGACCTGGGTCGTGCCGGGCGTGAATTGAACGAGCTTGTTGAAAACCGGACGGGCGGCGTCGAGGCTCGTTCCCGTGGTATTCATCGCCGGCGTGAAGTTCTCGGGTGAACCTTCCGAGCAGTAGACGAGCGTTTTAGCTTGAACAACGCCGGCCAGCATCGTGCTCAGCAAAAGTGCCGACGCGAAAATGCCGATATGTTTCATGAATTACCTCCCTGGTAGATTATTGCCTTTGTACTCAAGGCGAGTGGCATCCTTAGCCGGTTTTCAACCAGAAGGAAACTCAGGCGGCAAACCGGCCCGGAAGGAGGTCGGATTCGCCCATTCCCTGGGCCGCAATGTCGGGCGGGATAGGCTTTTGGCCGATCAGGGCGGCGGCAAAACGAGACAGTCCAGGGGCGCTCTGGATGCCATAGCCACCCTGGCCGGCCAGCCAGAAAAATCCAGCGCATCCGGGGTCATAACCGCAGACGGGCTCACCATCGGGCGCAAAAGTGCGCAATCCCGCCCAGGTGCGCTCGACATGGGTGACCTCGAAATCGACGGCCTCCTGGAAACGTTCGATGCCGATGGCGAGAGTTTCGTCTTCGGCATAAGCGTCATGGGGATCGACTGGCGTCGTGTCGGCGGGCGAGACCAGAAGCTTCCCGCCTGACGGCTTCGAGTACCAGGTCTCGCCTGTATCAGTGATCAATGGCCAGGCCATTACATTGTAGTCGGCCGGCGGCGGGACGACGGCAATGCTCCGCCGCTTTGGCTGTAGGCCAACAGGCTTCGCGCCGGCAAGGATCGCCACCTGATCAGCCCAGGCGCCTGCCGCATTGACGATGATCGGCGCGCTGAACTGGCCTTGCGGCGTTGACACAATCCAGCGGTCCTTGCGACGCGCAATCGCCGTCGCACGGGCATCGCAGACAAGCTTGCCGCCGCGCGATCTGTAAAGCCGCAGATAGCCCTGATGCAAAAGATCGACGTCGATGTCGGATGTGGTCGTGTCGAGATAGCAGGCCTTCGGGTAATCGCTGCGTATGAGAGGATGCAGCGCCTTGGCTTCCGCGAGGCTGATCGCCGTTATGCCTTGAGATGTCGCAAGAAAGGCAGCCGCCGCTTCTTCCTGGCCTTCCGGCATGAGAAAGAGCGAGGCACGCGGCACGGTCAAGGCGGCGCCTGCAAATCCTTCCGGCGGTGAATGATAGAAGTCGCGTCCGGCGCGGGTTAGCGCGCGGATCGCGCGCGGGCCGTAATTGGGCTCGTAAACCGCGGCGGAGCGACCGGTCGTGTGATAGCCGGGCCGATCCTCCATCTCGAGGATGATGGTCTTGTGCTGGTCGGCAAGATGGGCGGCAACCGAGGCACCGGCAATGCCGGCGCCGATCACTAGAATATCAGCATCATGGGAAGACATTGGCGCGTTTTAATCAGAAAGCTGAAGGGCCGTCCAATTTGACGCATCGCGGGATGATATATTGCGAGTGCGACAAAATGGTAACCAATTGGTTTATATTGCTTAAATGGAGCCATGCACAAAATGCAATTCTCTTTTTTGCTGCGGCGCACTATATTGCGGCTGTAACCAAAGCAACCCAAGACCTGTCAATCCATAGGGGAATGACCAATGTTTGACTTTCTCAAGACCCGCTACAGCCGCTGGCAGCGCTACAGCCGCACCGTGACTGAACTCGAAAGGCTTTCCAATCGCGAACTCGCCGATCTCGGCTTAACGAGCTATGACATCCCGCGCGTCGCGCGCGAAGCGTCGCGCTTCTAAATCGCGCGGCAATCGCCGGTTTTCCTGAACAGCGGCGGCCTTTGGGCCGCCGCTTTCATTCGAGCCGTTCCAATGTTGAGCCGATTGCGGCATTCCGCCACCAGTCCCTTGTTGCGAGTCCTTAAGCCTTGTGATACCGAACGCCCGCGGCTTGGCGGGGTCAGGTGCCGCACGCGGTCCTGTGGCTGCGAAATCCCAAGAAAAACAAGCGCTTTGCCTCTTTTTTGGCCCTCAAGGCGCGCCATCGTTTGAGAGAGCGTTCGTGACAGTCACAGATCAGACCGTTTCAGGCGTCCCAGGGCGCTACGCGACAGCGCTTTATGAATTGGCACAGGACACGAAATCCGTCGACAAGGTCGGCACCGATCTCACCACTTTTCAAACGCTTCTCAATGGATCCCCGGATCTGAAGCGCTTGGTGCGCTCGCCGGTTTTCTCCGCCAAGGAACAGGTTGCCGCGCTTGCCGGGGTCTGCAATGCCGCCGGGATCGGCGGCACCGCCCTAAACTTCCTCAAACTCGTCGCCCAGAACCGCCGGCTTTTCGCGGTCGAAGGCATGATCAAGGCCTATCGCGCATTGGTTGCCGCCCAGAAGGGCGAAGTCCAGGCCGAGGTCGTATCCGCCGAGCCGTTGAGCGACAAGCATGTCGCCGACCTCAAGGCGGCGCTCAAGGCCAAGATCGGACAAGATGTACAGCTCCAAACCCGCACCGACCCCGCCATTCTTGGCGGCCTTATCGTCAAGGTCGGATCGCGGATGATCGACACGTCACTTAGAACCAAACTTCAAAACCTCAAGATCGCGATGAAGGGGACCGGCTGATATGGATATTCGCGCCGCCGAAATTTCCGCAATTCTCAAGCAACAGATCAAGGATTTCGGCCAGGAAGCCGAAGTTTCTGAAATCGGCCAGGTGCTTTCCGTCGGTGACGGCATTGCCCGCGTCTATGGCCTCGACAATGTCCAGGCCGGCGAAATGGTCGAATTCCCTGGTGGCATTCGAGGCATGGCATTGAACCTCGAAACCGACAATGTCGGCGTCGTGATCTTTGGCTCCGACCGCGACATCAAGGAAGGCGACACCGTCAAGCGCACCGGCGCCATCGTCGAAGTGCCGGTCGGCAAGGGGCTGCTCGGCCGCGTCGTCGACGCGCTCGGCAATCCGATCGACGGCAAGGGACCGATCAAGTCGGACGAACGCCGCCGCGTCGACGTGAAGGCGCCCGGAATCATTCCGCGCAAGTCCGTGCATGAGCCGATGTCGACCGGTCTCAAGGCCGTCGATGCCTTGATCCCGATCGGCCGCGGCCAGCGCGAATTGATCATCGGTGACCGCCAGACCGGCAAGACCGCGATCATCCTCGACACGATCCTCAACCAGAAGCCGATCCATCTCGCCGGGCCCGAGAAGGAAAAGCTTTTTTGCGTCTATGTCGCCTGCGGCCAGAAGCGCTCGACGGTTGCGCAGTTCGTCAAGATTCTCGAAGACAATGGTGCGCTCGAATATTCGATCGTCGTCGCGGCGACCGCCTCCGATGCCGCACCGATGCAGTATCTCGCTCCCTTCACGGGCTGCACGATGGGCGAATATTTCCGCGACAACGGCATGCATGCGGTGATCGCCTATGACGATCTTTCCAAGCAGGCCGTTGCCTATCGCCAGATGTCACTGCTGCTGCGCCGCCCACCGGGCCGTGAAGCCTATCCGGGCGACGTCTTCTATCTCCATTCGCGCCTGCTCGAGCGTGCCGCCAAGCTCAATGATGCCAATGGTGCCGGCTCGCTCACGGCACTCCCGGTGATCGAAACGCAGGCCAACGACGTGTCGGCCTATATCCCGACCAACGTGATCTCGATCACCGACGGTCAGATCTTCCTCGAGTCGGACCTGTTCTATCAGGGCGTCCGTCCCGCCGTGAATGTCGGCTTGTCGGTGTCGCGCGTCGGCTCTTCGGCGCAGATCAAGGCGATGAAGCAGGTCGCCGGCAAGATCAAGGGCGAGCTCGCCCAGTATCGTGAGATGGCGGCGTTCGCGCAGTTCGGCTCCGATCTCGATGCGACGACGCAGCGCCTTCTCAACCGCGGCGCACGCCTCACCGAGCTTCTGAAGCAGCCGCAATTCTCGCCGCTCAAGACGGAAGAGCAGGTCGTCGTCATCTATGCCGGCGTTAATGGCTATCTCGATCCATTGCCGGTCAACAAGGTTCGCGAGTTCGAGGATGCGCTGTTGCGCCATATCCGCGAGAGCCATCCCGACATTCTCGAATCTATCCGTAACGAGAAGCAGATCTCGGATGCGAACGGCGTCAAGCTCAAGGACGTCGTCACCGCCTTCGCCAAGTCTTTCGTCTAAACGCTGAAGCAGGCCGATGCCCAGTCTTAAAGACTTACGCAACCGCATTGCCTCGGTGAAGGCGACGCGAAAGATCACGAAGGCCATGCAGATGGTGGCGGCGGCGAAATTGCGTCGCGCCCAGGAAGCCGCACTCGCCGCGCGTCCCTATTCGGAGCGAATGGCGACGGTGCTCGGCAATCTTGCCTCGTCCATGGCGGGGCGCGATGATGCGCCGCCATTGCTTGCCGGCACCGGGCGCGACCAGGTCGCATCTCCTGGTCGTTTGCTCCGCCGAGCGTGGCTTATGTGGCGGCTTCAATGCACAGATCGCCAAGCTTGCCCGCGAGCATGCCAACAAGCTCCTCGCCGACGGCAAGACCATCAAGATCCTCACCGTCGGCAAGAAGGGCAACGACATTCTCAAGCGGCTTTATGGCCGCTACATCGTCGATCACGTCGATCTGCGTTCGGCGCGCACATTGCAGTTCAGCCACGCGCAGATGATCGCCGAGAAGGTGCTTCAGCTTTTCGCCGAGGGCCAGTTCGATGTCTGCACGTTGTTCTTCGCGGAATTCAAGTCGGTCATCGCGCAGAAGCCCACGGCGTTGCGGCTGATCCCGGCCAGCGTCGAAGGCGGCAAAACGCCGGATCTCGGTGGTGCTATCTATGATGCCGAACCGGATGAAGGCGAGATCCTCGCCGATCTTCTGCCGCGCAATATCGCGGTGCAGATCTTCCGTGCGCTCCTCGAGAATGCCGCATCAGAACAGGGCGCGCGGATGAGCGCGATGGACAATGCGACACGCAATGCCGGCGACATGATCAACAAGCTGACGCTCAAGTATAACCGTCAGCGCCAGGCGCAGATCACCAAGGAACTCATCGAAATCATCTCGGGCGCCGAAGCGCTCTAGGCGGGAGACAGAAGGACCGATCCCATGGCGAACATCGCAGCAAACACCAACAAGCCAGCCGGCAAGATCACCCAGGTGATGGGTGCCGTCGTCGACGTGCAGTTCGAAGGCGAGTTGCCGCAGATTTTGAACGCACTCGAGACCGACAATGGCGGCCACCGCCTGGTGCTCGAAGTCGCCCAGCATCTCGGCGAGAACACCGTGCGGACGATTGCAATGGATTCCTCCGAAGGCCTGGTGCGCGGCCAGCCGGTGACCGATACCGGAACGCCGATCATGGTGCCGGTCGGCGATGAAACGCTGGGACGCATCATCAATGTGATCGGCGAGCCGGTCGATGAAGCAGGCCCGCTCAAGACCACGGCGCGCCGCGCCATCCATCAGCCCGCCCCTGACTTTGCCGATCAATCGACGGAAGCCGAAATCCTGGTTACTGGCATCAAGGTCGTCGACCTGCTCGCGCCATACGCCAAGGGTGGCAAGATCGGCCTGTTCGGCGGCGCCGGTGTCGGCAAGACGGTGTTGATCATGGAGCTCATCAACAACGTCGCCAAAGCGCATGGCGGATACTCGGTCTTCGCCGGCGTTGGCGAGCGTACGCGCGAAGGCAACGATCTCTATCACGAGATGATCGAATCGGGCGTCAACAAGGACCCGAAGAAGGATGGCGGCACCGAAGGCTCCAAATGCGCGCTGGTCTATGGCCAGATGAACGAGCCGCCGGGCGCGCGCATGCGCGTTGGCCTCTCCGGCCTGACGGTCGCTGAACATTTCCGCGACCAAGGGCAGGACGTGCTGTTCTTCGTCGACAACATCTTCCGCTTTACGCAAGCCGGTTCGGAAGTCTCCGCGCTGCTCGGCCGCATTCCTTCGGCGGTCGGCTATCAGCCGACGCTCGCGACCGACATGGGCGCCCTGCAGGAGCGGATCACCACCACGCAGAAGGGCTCGATCACCTCGGTGCAGGCGATCTATGTTCCGGCCGACGATTTGACCGATCCGGCGCCCGCCACCTCTTTCGCGCATCTTGATGCGACCACGGTTCTCTCCCGTGGCATCGCCGAAAAGGGCATTTATCCGGCGGTGGATCCGCTCGACTCGACGTCGCGCATGCTCGATCCGCGGGTCATCGGCGAAGAGCATTATGCGATAGCGCGGCGGGTGCAGCAGATTCTCCAGCGTTACAAGTCGCTGCAGGACATCATCGCCATTCTCGGCATGGATGAATTGTCGGAAGAGGACAAGGTCGCGGTGGCGCGCGCCCGCAAGATCGAGCGCTTCCTGTCGCAGCCCTTCTTCGTCGCCGAAGTCTTTACCGGTTCGCCCGGCAAACTGGTGCCGCTCGCAGATACGATCAAGGGCTTCAAGGGCCTGTGCGACGGTGCCTATGATCATCTGCCGGAATCGGCCTTCTATATGGTCGGCACCATCGAAGAGGCAGTCGAGAAAGCGCAGCGCATGGCGGCCGAAGCGGCCTGATCAGGTAACAATCGATGGCAAGCCTGCATTTCGAACTTGTAAGCCCGGAACGATTGTTGATGTCGGATGACG
The DNA here is from genome assembly GCA_963805405.1 of uncultured Alphaproteobacteria bacterium. Lineage (GTDB taxonomy): Bacteria > Pseudomonadota > Alphaproteobacteria > Rhizobiales > Aestuariivirgaceae > JAEUMG01. The sequence continues at coordinate 126,544 of CAWDUC010000013.1, forward strand.
TCGACGCGGTCGAGATTCCGGGAACCGAAGGCGACATGGGCATCCTGCCCGGTCATGCGCCGGTGCTTTCCACCTTGCGGCCGGGCGTCGTCACCGTGACGCGCGGCGGCAAAGCTGAGCGCATTTTCGTGCGCGGCGGATTTGCCGAGGTCAATCCGCAAGGCCTGACCGTACTGGCCGAGGTGGCGATCCCGATCGCCGAACTCGATACGGCGAAAATCGCCCAGCAAATCAAAAATGCCGAGGACGACGTCAACGACGCCAAGACAGACGAGACCCGGCGCCGCGCACAAGAGAACCTCGATCATCTGAAGGCGCTCGAGAGCGTGCTTCAGACGTCGCATTGACCTTGACACTGACTTAGCGAAAAGTCCGGCCTCCAGTCATGGAGGCCTTTTTTTTGTCAGCGACGAGGAAACCGCGCGGGATCATTTCTATCCTGCTGATCGGCCTGTTCCTGGGCGCCTTCGCGCTGATGCTGTGGATCGGCCGTGCAAGGCTCGGCTTCATCTATCTCGCCGCTACGATTATCGCCGTCGCCCTATACGGCCTATTGGTCGTCACGGGCCATATAGTGCCGTTGGCGATCGAGGGGTTGGATCCAGCAACAGCACTCAACCTGGTGTTCCTGCCTCTGGTGATCGTGGCGATCATCCACGCTCTGGTGATCCGCCGCGCAAGGTCTGCTGCGCCCCTGGTATTCGCGCTGGTATGTCGCTCTGTTCCTTGCCTACTGGTGGGGAGCTAGGCGATTGCCCTCTTTGTCCGAATGTTTCTCTTCCAGCCCTTCAACATTCCGGCGGGATCGATGTATCCCGCGCTGCAGGGTCGGCGACTACGTCTTCGTTTCGAAGACTGCCTACGGGTACAGCAAGTATTCGTTTAATGCTGCGCTGCAATTCCCGGGCGTGCAGCCGCTGCCTGATTCGGACCGGTGCCGATTGACGGCCGTGCCTTCTCCGCAAGACCGCCTCGAGCGCGGCGATATCGCGGTATTCAAGCTGCCGCGCGATAATGAGACGGATTATGTGAAGCGCATGATCGGCCTGCCGGGCGACCGCATCCAGATGCGCGACGGCGTTCTCTACATCAACGGCGAGGCGATCAAGAAGGAGACTATTGGCGAATATGCGAATGAGGACGGCAAGGCCTATTTCGGCCGTCCGAAAATACCGTTTATCGCGAGACGCTGCCGAACGGCGTAAGTTACCAGGTCCTCGACGCGGAACCGACGGAGGCGCGGACAATACCGGATGTGTATATGTCGTGCCAGCCGGCAAATACTTCGTGCTGGGCGACAATCGCGATAATTCCCAGGACAGCCGCTATAGCGACGTGGTCGGGTTCATTCCGGAAGAGAATTTCGTAGGCCCGGTCGTTCTCAAATTCTGGAACGACCGGGGATTGAGTTCCGGAAACGAACGAGCCTTAACGCCCGAAGCCGACGGCGCGGTTCTTGCCGCGCGGTGCGGCGGTGCCGCCCTTGTTTCCAAGTTCATGCATCCAGGACGGCTTGCCCGAACCGGCTGACTTGCCATGCGATGCGGGCTTGCCGTTGCCGGATGGCTTTCCGTGCGACGACGATTTGCCGTGCGCGCCGGGCTTGCCATGCGAGCCCGGCTTACCATGCGCACGCGCCGGCTTGCCGTTAGCAGAGCCGCCACGGCCCTTTTGCTGCGGCCTGCCATGTGCCTGCGGCTTCCTCGCTTCACGCGCACCGGCGGCCGGTGCGGCAAGGGCGAGTTCATGCTCCATCACGGTCAACGACTGGCGGATCAACCGCTCGATGTCGCGCAGCAATGAACGCTCATCGGGATCACAAAAGGCAATCGCCGTACCGGTGGCCCCGGCGCGCGCCGTGCGGCCGATGCGATGAACATAGGATTCCGGCACATGTGGCAGGTCGTAATTGACGACATGCGACACGCCGTCGATGTCGATGCCGCGCGCCGCGATGTCGGTCGCGACCAGGACATGGATCTTGCCGGCCTTGAATTCGGCAAGCGCGCGCTCGCGCTGATTTTGCGACTTGTTGCCGTGGATGGCGGAAGCGCCGAGCCGTGCCGCGTTGAGACCCTTGGTTACCTTGTCGGCACCGTGTTTGGTGCGGGTGAAGACAAGAGTGCGGGTCATCTGGGGATCGGCGAGGAGATCGGCCAATACTTTGGGCTTGTTGGCCTGGGCGACATGGATGAGACGCTGCTCGACGCGCTCGACCGTCGTTGCAACGGGCGCCACTTCGACGTGGGCCGGGTTCTTGAGCAGACCATCGGCGAGGCCGGAAATTTCCTTCGGCATGGTGGCCGAGAAGAACAGGTTCTGGCGCTTCGGCGGCAGCATGCCGACGAGCTTGCGAATGGCGTGGATGAAGCCCAGATCGAGCATCTGGTCGGCCTCGTCGAGCACGAAAATCTCAACCTTGGAAAGATTGACGGCGCGGCGCTCGATCAGGTCGACGAGCCGGCCCGGTGTTGCGACGAGAATATCGACGCCGCCCTGAAGGGCGCGAATTTGGTTGTTGATCGACACGCCGCCGAAAACGACAGCATGCGAGAGCCGCAGGAAGCGGCCATAAGTGCGAAAAGATTGGCCGATCTGTGCCGCCAATTCGCGGGTCGGCGACAGGATGAGGGCGCGACAGGTGCGCGGCTCCGGCCGGGTGGGCTTGGCGGAGAGATATTGCAGCATCGGCAATGCAAAGGCCGCTGTCTTGCCGGTGCCGGTCTGGGCGATGCCCAACAGGTCGCGGCCAGCCAGCAGATGCGGGATTGCCTGCGCCTGGATCGGGGTGGGTGTCTCATAGCCTTCGGCGGCCAGTGCCTTGAGCAGCGGGGCCGTGAGGTCGAGGTCGGTAAAATTGGTCAACGTCAGTTCTTTCGTTCGGAGCAATTGCGGATCGCGCGGCTCATGTCCGAATTGGCAAAACGCGAATCATCGCGCATGCCTTGAGCGGCGCTTGAACCTTCCGCGTGACGGGAATGTTGTGTGAAATGGGTGTCCGGCGGGAAGGCGCCTTGAGATTTACGGCGCTCACGCTGCTCCCTTGTCGGGCCAGACGGGGGTGATGTGGGGGTATTTGCCCCCAATGTCAAAGGATTTCTTTTCGCAGGTGCAGCATCAGCCGCTTTCGAGATGCCGGAAGGCAGCGATCACCTTCTCGTAGACAGGGCGCTTGAAGGCGACGATCAGGTCCAGAACCTCGCCCATCGGCGCCCACCGCCAGGCGTCGAATTCCTGCTTGTGGCCCGGTGGCTTCAGGTCGATTTCGCTCTCCTTGCCGGTAAAGCGAAGCGCAAACCATTTCTGCGTCTGGCCGCGATATTTGCCTTTCCAGGCCTTGCCGATGAGGTGTTCCGGCAGATCATATTTGTACCAGTCCGGCGCCTCGGCGATGATGTTGGCCGAGCGGACGGCGGTTTCCTCATAGAGTTCGCGCATCGCGGCTTGTGCGGGATCCTCACCCTTGTCGAT
>CAWDUC010000014.1:0-110874 GCA_963805405.1 uncultured Alphaproteobacteria bacterium
CGTAGAAGCGCCCGTAGTAGACGTCGGCGGCCGCGAACTTGGGCGCGCGCAGGACCGTCAATGGCCGAGATCACGTCAGCCAGCCCAGCGCCCCGCGGATGCGGGTCCCCGTCAGGCCGGCCCGGTCCTGGATCCGATCCACGGCCACGATCCAGGACAGGGCCTCCACGATCCAGTCCCGGTCTGCCCCCAGCTCCACGCGCGCCAGCGCCTGCTGGATCAGGGCCTCGATCACGGCCCGCCCCACCTCGGCCTCGTGGAACCCGCGCAGGAGCGGGAACACGTGGAACAGGCGGTCGGAGTAGAGCACCAGCGAGCCGGTGGGGACCGCGACCAGCCGGTCGCGCATGGGCGCCGGCGCCAGCGTCAGGGCGCCCAGGGGGGGCGTCGGGCAGTTCCAGCGCCGAGAGCGCAGCCAGGTCCCGGCGGCCTGGGCCACGTGCGCGATCCGGTTGGCGCGGTCCTCGTCGCCGGGCTCGCCCAGGACGCGCAGGGCGGGCGCGTCCCCCGCGGCCGGCGCGGCGATCAGCACGTCCAGCGCGGGGCCGCGCAGGAGCGAGGGCGAGCGGGAGAGGAGGTGGACGCGCCCTGTCCGCGCCGCGCAGCTCGTCCAGGACGTGCCCGTCCAGGAGCACGCCCGGGGCGGGCTCGCCCTGCTCGGCGTCCGGGACCCGCACGGCCAGGTCGAAGCGCGCCGGCACCGGCGGGAGGCGCGGGGGGTCGCGCTTCCCGTCCGCCCCCCGCTCGGGCACATACGGGATCAGTCCCCCGTCCGTGACCAGGCGCCCGTCGCGCACCCCGAACGTGCCCAGGCGCGAGGGCACGTCCACCCGCCAGCGCAGGCGCAGGACCGCCTTCTGGCCGGGCGGGACCGGCGCCGGCAGCTGGACCACGATCGCGGTCCCCTGCGGCATGCCCACCCCGGGCGGCAGCTCGCGCCACTCCAGGGGGTGGTGCTGGGGGTCGCGGACCCACAGGAGGTCCATGCGACCCCTCGTCGGTGATCGTGGATGGCACGACCTACATCAACGAGTGGCATCTGGCGACGAATAGCAACACCTACACGGCGACTTTTAATCTCACGGGCGGGTCGCATACCTTCACAATTGAATATTATGAAGCGGGTGGCAATGCGTTCATCGACTATCATCTGTCGCGAACCGGCGTGAATGCGCCTGCGCCCTCCAATCCGGGCGTCAACACAGGGACGACGGCGACGATCACGACGGCGCGCTTGAATGTGCGCAATGCGCCGAACACGGGGGAACGATTCTGCTCAAAGTTAATCAGAGTGAGACCTATTCTGTCATGGGTGCAAATGCTGATAAAAGCTGGTGGCAGATCAATGTGAATGGCACGGTTGGCTGGGTTTTCGGGCGCTACGTGTCGATTGCAGGCAATTCTAATGTTGCTGTAACCAGCGGTGCAGCCCAAGTGGCGGCTCCGGCTGCTACGGGATATACCGTGACGGCGTTGGACACGGTGAACGTCCGCAGTGTGCCTAGCACACGCGGTTCAACGGTGTTGAGTAAAATACCGATTGGCGGACTTGCCCAGGTTGTTGGGCGCAATGCGAACAGCAGTTGGTGGCAGATCGAGTACCAGGGAGTTATCGGCTGGGTGAGCGCACGCTATGCTCGGCTTCAACCTGCCGCGAGTCTGGCGAACATCCCGGTGACAGCATAAGTTAGTTGGGGTTCGGATATACGAGGGGCGGACGGGATGTTCGCCCCTTTTTGTTTTAAAAACCTCACGCCCAACCTCTCTCTAAACGTTGAGGGGAGAGCAAGACAGAAATCTTTTACCAAATAAATTGTGAGACGAAGCGCTCATCCGGCGCACATATGTTTGAAGCACTATGGAAAGCCTGAATGAGCGCGACGCCTTCGGCAAAATATTATGTGCTACTTTTTTTTAGAATCCGCGTTATAATGCGCCCCCGGTCATTTAGCATGAATTAATCAAATTTTGATGATTCTCTCATTTAACTGCGTTAGGCTTACCTCGCGTTCTGAACCCTCGCCTGAGGGAAAGAGTGAAGTAGGTATGATAGAAGTTCAAGATTTGACTAAGAAGTATGGTTCGGTGACGGCTGTGAAGGGCATTTCCTTCACCGCCAAACCCGGCCAGGTGACGGGCTTCCTGGGGCCGAACGGCGCTGGAAAAACCACCACCATGCGGATGCTGACCGGCTTCTTGCCGCCAACATCCGGTAAGGCGATGGTTGCAGGATACGATGTGTTTGACGAGAGCATGGAAGTCCGCAAACGGGTCGGCTATCTGCCGGAAAGTGTGCCGCTGTACCGCGATATGACGGCGCTGGCTTATCTCATGTATATCGGGGAAATTCGTGGGGTCAAAAACCGGCGTGATAAAGCGATGGAAGTACTGGAACGGGTGGCGCTGGCTGACCGCGCCAACAGCCGCATCCGCACCCTCTCCAAAGGTATGCGGCAGCGCGTCGGTCTGGCACAGGCGCTCCTCCATGATCCCGAAGTGCTGATTCTCGACGAACCAACCATCGGCCTCGACCCGTTTCAGGTGCTGGAACTGCGCGAACTGGTCCGCGAACTGGGACGCAGTCATACCCTGCTGTTCAGCACCCACATCCTCTCGGAAGCCGAACAGGTTTGCGACAATATGGTCATTATCAATCACGGACAAATCATGGCGGAAGGTTCGCCCAGCGAACTGCGCGGCAACCCTGGAACGCGGTGGACGTGTCCTGCTGCGCGTGAATGTCCAGCCGGATGCGCTCTGCCGGCTATTCAGCGACTGCCGGCGAAGTCGCCAGTGCCGGAATCTGCAGATGGATGGCATCATCGATCACGCCGTCAATCGTGCAGCAGTTGACCCGCGTCCGGCGATTGCCCGCGCGGTTGTCGAACAAAGGTTGGGATTTGATCGAACTGCGCCCGTTGGCTGTCAATCTGGAAGAAATCTTCCTTGAAGTGACCCGACGGCAGGAATGGCACAGATACTACCAGCCGAACAGCCGTCTGAACCGCAACCGGAAAGTGAGGTCGTGCAATCATGAGGCAGATATTTGCCGTTTTTAAGCGCGAACTGGGCTTTATTTCCGTTCGCCCGTGGCTTATGCCATAGCCTTTGCGTTGCTGTTATTCTTCGGCTTGCTGTTTAGCAATAGCTCTGAGTCAGGCCAACCAGCAGGCGCCTGCCGATCAGGTTCGAACTATCATTCCGAACGTGCTGCTGACCTTCCTGCTGTTTCTTGGTTGCGCCGCTGCTGACCATGCGTCTGCTGGCGGAAGAAACCCGCGAAGGCACGCTGGAAGTGCTGATGACGCTGCCCATGACGCGAATCGCAGTTCATCATCGGTAAGTTCCTCGCCGTGTGGGCCTATTACACCGTCATTCTGCTGCTGACCGTCGATTTATCACGTCATCCTGACCATCGTCGGTATTCCGGATACTGGGCGCGCTTTCGGCATGTACTTCGGCGCATGGCTGTACGGTGGCGCGGCGCTGGCGGTCGCGCTGATCTGGTCAGCCGTGACTGAAGACCAGATCGTGGCGGCTTTCCTCGGTGCGGCACCGATATTGGTGCTGTATCTGGCGGAAGTCGCGGCCAGCTGGCGTTGGTGATCTGCACTCAATGTGACGGCATCTGGCGCGGCAGATTTTATCCGTGAATTCGGTTTGCAAGCCCACTACAACTCGACCATGCTGAACGGCGTTATCCGCGCTGAAGATGTGCTTTATTTTGTATTTATGATAATCGCTGCGCTGTTCATCACGACGCGCATTGTAGAAGTCAGGCGGTGGAGATCATGAACATTCAAATCCAAATCCAAATCATGCCACAGGAACAAGAGCCTTTTATCCCGCCCTATTACATGCTGATTTTGGCGGTTATTGGCTTTATTGTCGCACTGGTTTTGGCCTGACTCAGCCGACGTTCAGTGTGGTCGGATGGGGCGGCTTGGGCTCAGCCATTCTCTCGATTGTCGTCTGGGGTTTCATGGCTCCCGATCAGGCAAAGGCGATTTTCACCGGACGCACGGCCCGTTTCGGCGGCACGAGTATCCTGGTGACGGTCATTTTTCTGGCGGCATTGGTCGGTATTTATGCGGTCATCCGCGACCAGAATTGGCGCGCGGATTTAACACAAAGCGACCAGTATTCGCTCACCGATGAAGGCCGCAAAGCAATCGGCGGTTTTGGCGCAGACCCCAAACTACCGAAAGTCCAGATGCTGGCTTTCTACGGTGCGTCACAGGCTTCTACGCGGGATCAGGACAGCTTGTTATTCGAGGATTACGCCAAGACCAGCGGCGGCAAAATCAGCTATCAATTTGTAGACCCTGATCGTAATCCTGCTCAGACCACGCAATATAAAATCACCCGCCCTGGACAGATTTCGGTGGCGAAGCTGAATGAGGATGGCACGCCCGACCTCGAAAATGCGCAACTGGTCAATTTCTTCAACCAGGATGACCTGACCAACGCAGTGCTGCGGGTGGCTGCATCCGGCGATTTCCGCGCGTATTTCGTCAGCGTGGATGGCGGCCTGAAACTGACTGATACAGGCGGCACGGGCTTGTCGATATTGAATGATTCACTCACGAAGCGTTACAACTGGAAGACGCAGGAAGTTTCGTTGTTTGAATTGACGGGCACGGACAGCAAAATAAAGCTCAACGATCCTGCTGCCGACGGCGAGGTCATGATCCTTGCGGGTGGTGATAAGGCCTTGACGGATGATGAATTGAAGGTCATCACCGATTATGTGGACAAAGGCGGCAGCCTGGTTGTTTTTGCCGCTCCGAGCGTGACCGCTGCAACTGATACTCAGGGTCAGAGCAGTGTCGCATCGAACAAGCCGTTGGCACTCGCCGACAACCTGTCGAATTATCTGTATACCAATTTTGGACTTCGGTTCGTGGATGATCTGGTTCTCGATCCAACACTGTCGGTGCAGTCTCCGGCTATTCCAGTGGCGACGGCCTTCAGCAGCACGAACTACATCACTAGTTCTTTTACCCCGAATAGTGAAGGTATTGTGTTTCAGCTACCCCACAGCATCGACGTTGCACCGACCCTCCCAGCGAGTGTGACTGTCGATGAATTGGCGAAGACCAGCGACACGTCATTTGCCAAGACCGATATTCAGGCTGTTATCAACGGCGATACCACCCAGGCGGATACTGACCCGAAGGGGCCTTTCGTCCTGGCAGCGGCAGCAGAGAACAGCCAGACTCACGCTCGTGTGGTGATTTTTGGCAGCTCGACGGTGGCTTCAAATAATTTTGCATCGTTGGGTAGTGGTGTTGTAAATGTGGATGCTGCATTTAATACGCTGGTTTGGGCGACGCGCTTCAATGATTACTTCAGCACTGTCACCGTACAGAGTTCGGCGCGTCCACAGGATACGCCTGTTTTCGCCAATGACCAGATCATCCGTAACGTCTGAATCTGCTGACCATTTTTGTCCTACCGTTTGGCGTGTTAGCGATAGGGTTTCTGGTGTGGTGGAATACCCGCGAACGCGCAGCACGTAACAATGCGACCAATCAGGAGAGTTAGATCATGCGTTTGAACCGAGGAACAATCCTCCTACTGCTTGCCAGCCTGATTGTGATTGTGGCGGTAGCACTGCTCAACAGCCAGCGTACCAGCGCGCCGGATGTGACACCCACTGCCACGCTAGGGGCGGGTGCAGGGCCGATTTTCCCAACGATTGCCGATGTGAATAATCAGGGCACTATCGTTAAGTTTGAAGTGACCAACACGGTTGATAATCAGAAAGTCGTGATGACGAAAGATGCCGCGAATGTCTGGACAATTACGAAATCAGCGTCGCCGAGCGAATTGGCAACCGACCAGACCAAAGCTGTCGGAACGATGAGCGTGCTGGCATCACTGACCGCGTTGGATAGTTTTACGACTGACACATTAGCCGACTTCGGTCTGGATCAGCCCAAGTATACGATGGTGTTGACGGACAAGGACAATAAAACCTACACGTTGAAGATTGGCAATCAAAGCCCAGCGAACCCACGTTATTATGGGTTGGTTGATGACAACACGACAACCGTGTATGTATTGTCCAAAGATTTGATTGATGGCCTCATCAAGCAGATCACGGAACCACCTTATGTTCCGTCGCCGACACCGACAGCAACGTTTACTGCGACAGCTAACCCATATAGTGAAGTTGACCAGACGGCGACTGCGGTGATGGATCAGCAGACGGCAACCGCAATGGCTGAGATTACTGTAGAGGCTACACAGGAAGCGACAGCCGAAGCAGTTTCTCCAACGCTTGCGCCTACAACTGCGCCAACGGTGGCTGCGACTGAAGCAACAGCGGAGGCGACGCCCTAGCCGTATGTAGACGACCTCTGGAGGCATGTCCATCTTCGGCAACGTGCCCCTCGTGTGAATGTTTAAATTTCAGTTGGTGACAGGCTGCGCGAAAAGAACCTGTGAATCCGACGCAAAGGATACTCAAACCCTCCTCCTGACTAACGGGAAGAGGGTTTTTGTATATTTTTTGTCAACCTTGCTTTCGCGCTAGCGTAGGTTCTGTTAAGATAACAGTAGCACAATAAACAAAACAGCAGGGACACCATGACCCGTCTGATTATGCGCCGGGGACCGCAACCCGGTAAAGTTTTCGAACTGAATGCCGATATTTTGACGATTGGCAGCGGCAGCAAGAATAATATCGTTATTCTGGACAACGACATCAGCCGGGAACACTGCCGCCTAATCCGCGTGATGGCCGACTTTGAAGTCAATGACCTGCGGTCTAAGCGAGGAACATTTGTAAACGGACAGCGCGTCAGCAGTGGATGGTTGTTGAAACCGGGCAGTATCGTCGAGCTGGGCGAAAATGTAACTTTAGAGTATGAGCGTTCCGCCGCCGATGCTGATTTATCACGGATGCCTGCTGGGAAGCCAATCCCGCGCAGTGATAAACCCGATGCCTCTTCGCCGCCTTCCCTGGTAGTTATCGCCGGGCCAAACGGCGGCCTGGTTTATCCGCTGAAAACTAAAGTGGTCAATATTGGGCGCGATTTGACGAATGATATTGTGGTGTCCGACCCGGAAGTCAGTCGCTTTCATATCCGGCTGCGCTGGGCGGAGACCAGTTTTGAAGTAGAAGACCTCGGCTCTACCAATGGCACATTATTGAATGGCGTTCACCTGGCCCCTGAAAATCCTACCTTGTTACACGCCAACGATACAATACAGATCGCTACCCTGGCAGAGTTCCGTTATACATGGCAGCCCGATGATGTTGAGGTGGAAAGAGAGCACAAGCCTTCGCGATCCAGCGCGAAAATGGGGACGAAGGAAATTGCTCAACTCGAAACCAATGAGTTCGAATATTCTTGGAACCAAGAGCAAGCGCAAAACCAGCCAGCTTGGTACCGGATTGCAGCCGGGGGCGTTAGAAGACCATCTCTTCATTGCTTATGCGCGGGAGGAGTGGGAATCGATTGTCGCGCCGCTGGCCCTGATTTTGCAGGATGCCGGATATAAGGTCTGGGTTGACCAATATCTGACACAGGGCGGTGATGATTGGCTGCTGGCGGTTGAGCAAGCGCTTTCGGAATGCTGGCTGCTGGTGGTGGTGGTTTCGCCGGAGGCTTTGAACGCGCGCCATGTCCGGTTGGCTTATCGCTATTTCCTCAATCGCGAGAAGCCCGTGATTCCGCTATTGTATACCAATGTGGAAGACTTACCATTGGAATTAGCGAACCGGAAGTTGATTCATTATGACACCCATAACCGGAAGAAAAGCTTTGAAGAATTGGCGTCAGAGATTCAACACCGGCAGAAGGGTTGACCGAACAAACCGGACTAAATTCCTACGAAAATTTACTTTCTTTTCATAATTGTAAGTGATCTGTTTACAATTTGTCGTGTAAACTTGATAAAGACTCAACAATTCATTCCCCACGTATTTAAGAAGGGCCGTTCATGTTAAGCGAACGCCAACGGCTTGAGGCACTCTATCACATCGCCAAAGCATTGCGCCAGCAAGAGTCGAGCACTCAAGCAGTTCTTCACACGGCGCTTCATATGACCAGTACCGCCATCGGCGTCGAGCATGGCGCTGTTGTCACGTTTCGGAAAGATGACAAAGTTGGCGATGTCATTGTGCTGGGAGCCGAAAGTAACCCCGATGCAAACCATAAATTGTGGCAGCGGCTTATCACACGCGGGTTGATCGGCTTTGTACATCATGGGCAGCGCACCATCGTTGTACGCGACATCACCACTGATCCACGCTGGCCGTTATTGGCTGAAGCGCCCGGTGTACCCAAAAGTGGTTCAGCAACGGCAAGACGGAGAACCTCCGCGAAGCCTACCAGCAGAAATTGCAGGAGCGGCGCGCCGAATGCGTGACCTTGCGCATCGTCTGCGGTTGGACCTTCACGGTTCATCGCACCAATGCGCCGCCGCTGACCCTCCTCCTCGCGCTGCACGCCTTGATCGGCGGTGAAAAGAGCCGCGTCGCCCGCACCAAGGATGGTCTGTGTATCCCGTCCTCAAAGCCATGAGCTTCACGACACCTTGGGCCTTGGCAGCGCTTGCGGTGCTTCCGGTCATCTGGTGGCTCTTGCGTTTCACGCCGCCGCGTCCGCAGACCCTGCGCTTCCCACCCTTGCGCATCCTGCTGCAGCTGGTCTCGCGCGAAGACCAGGCAGACCATACGCCCTGGTGGCTGATGGCGCTGCGCCTGCTGATCGCGGCGCTTTTCATCTTGCCGTGGCGCACCCATTCTACTCGGCCGAACGGCGCAGCATTGCCGGCACTGGCCCACTGTTGCTCATTGTCGATGACGGTGGGCGGCGGCGAAGGATGGCAGGCTCGCCAGACACTGATCTCTGAAACCCTGTCGCTTGCCGAGCGCGAAAGCCGGCCCGTGGCGCTCGCCACCACATCGCCGACGTCGCGAGGCGGGGATATTGTGCCGGTGGCGCCGCAGGTCGCGCGTGAAGCAGCGGCCGCGCTCGAACCCAAGGCCTTCGACCCGATCGCGCAGGTCTGCTCCGGCGCCTTGAGCAGGCTTTTGGCCAGGCCGACGCCGTTCAGGTCCTGTGGTTGTCGGATGGACTGGACCACGCTTCGGCCGCAGGCGTTTGCCACGGGCTTACAGGTCTTGCCGGAGGCCACGCCGGAGTCGAGGTTGTTGTCCCGGAGGATACGACGATTCCGGCGGCGCTGTCGCCGCCGCCATCGAAGGCAACAAGATCAAGGTCAAGGCACTGCGTCCACCGCGTGCCGGCGGCGAGGACGTAACGGTCGAAGCTCTGGCCTCTAACGGCCGTAGCCTGGCGGACGCGCGGCTCAGCTTCGGGCCGGGAGCCGGTGCGGCCGAGACCGAACATCGAACTCCCTCTCGAATTGCGCAACGAGGCCCAGCGCATCGTGTTGCGCGACGAGCGTGCCGCATCCGCGGTCTATCTTCTCGATGATCGCTGGCGTCGAAAGACTGTCGGACTGGTCGCCGGCTCGTCGATCGAACTCGCCCAGCCACTTCTCTCGCCGCTTTATTACGTCTCTCGCGCGCTTGAGCCCTACGCGGAGATCTATGAACCGAAACCGATCCCGAATTGGCGGAACGGCTTGGCGCTGGTCTGTCGATGCTGGTCCTGGCCGATGTCGGCGTCCTGCCGAGTGAACGCCACGACATGATCGAGAATGGGTCAATGGCGGCGGCGTGTTGTTGCGCTTTGCCGGCCCGCGTCTCGCAGGCGGCCAGGACGATTTGATCCCGGTCACCATGCGCGAGGGTGACCGTTCTCTCGGTAGTGCTTTGAGCTGGGAAGAACCGCAGCCGCTACAGCCATTTCCAGATCTGGGCCCGTTTGCGCGGCCTTACCGTCGACCCGCAAGTCAAGGTGGCGCGACAGGTCCTGGCCGAGCCTGACGCCGATCTCCCTTCCAAGGTCTGGGCATCGTTGGCTGATGGCACTCCATTGGTTACGGCCAAGAAGCACGGCAACGGTCTCGTCATCCTCGTTCACGTGACCGCCAATGCCGACTGGTCGAACCTTCCCTTGTCCGGCCTGTTTGTCGATATGCTGCGCCGGATCGTCGATCTTGCACCAGGTGCAGGCGGTGGTGCCACCGGCGGTGCGGCAGCGACGGAAGCGAGTGCCACTTTCACGCCACGCCGGATGCTCGCCGGCAATGGCGATCTTGTCGATCCGACGCCCGACTCCCGGCCGGTGGCTGCCGGTGAGATTGATCGGCTGACGCCCGACTCCTGAACATCCCGCCGGGCTCTATCGCCGCGGCGGCAGCGAGAGGGCAATCAACTTGGTTCATCAAGGCGACAGCCTGCCGCTGATGGGCGCGATGCCGGCCGGAGTATCCGTGCGCGACCTGACGCCCGCTCCAGCGCTTGATCTTGCACGCTGGCTGTTCCTCGCAGCCTTCATCCTGTTCCTGCTCGATTGCGCTGCTGCGCTTTTCGTCTCGGGTCGCTGGCGGCAGGTGACCACCACCGCAGCAGTTATACTTCTCGTCCTCGGCGCCGGCAGGAAACTTCGCGACGGACGCACGCGCGCAGACTCCTTCCACCGACAGCAGTCGAGTTTGCCCTGGACAACACCCTGCAGACCCGCCTCGCCTATGTTTTGACCGGCGATTTTGAAGTCGACAATGTTAGCCTTGCTCGGTCTGCAAGGCTCGGAACCGCCCTTCTCCAGCGGACTTCGGTCGAACCGGAGATCCTGTTGCCGTCGACATCGAGAAGGATGAAATCGTTTTCTTTCCGCTGATCTATTGGCCGGTGATCGCCAATGCGCCGGAGCCTTCCGCGGCGGCTCTCGCCAAGCTCGACACCTACATGAAGAATGGCGGGACGATCCTGTTCGATACCCGCGAGGATGGCGCCGATTTCGGCTCGATGACCGGATCCGCAAGTCCGGCCGTCGAATCCTTGCGTCGCATTCTCGCGAAGCTCGACATTCCGGCACTTGAACCCGTTCCCCCTGACCATGTGCTGACCAAGGCGTTTTATCTCCTGCAGAGCTTTCCGGGCCGCTACGACCTCGGCGAAGTATGGGTCGAGCGCAATGACGGACAAAACGGCAGCGGCAACGCCGACGGCGTCTCCTCGATCATGATCGGCTCGAATGACTACGCTGCGGCCTGGGCGACCGACGATAGTGGCCGACCGCTTTTTGCAACCGTGCCCGGCGGTGAGCGCCAGCGCGAACTGTCCTATCGCTCCGGAATCAACTTCGTGATGTACGCGCTGACCGGCAATTACAAAGCCGACCAGGTTCACGTGCCGGCGCTCCTCGAGCGGCTCGGGCAATAGGAGCGCGCATGAACTGGGATTTCAGCATCGACCCCGTCGTGCCGCTCTGGTGGATAGCGGTGCTTGCGGGCCTCGGTCTGATCCTTATCGCGATCAACGCCTATTCGCGCTTGCCGGGCTGGCCTCTGCGCCTGCTCACCCTGGCGATACTGGCTGCGGCGCTCGATCAATCCGGTGATGCGCCAGGAAGACCGCGAGCCGCTGGCCGACATCGCCGTGGCCGTGATCGACAAGACGCCAGAGCCAGGACTACGGCAACCGCCTGGCCCAGGCCGACAACGCCGAGAAAGCGCTCAAGGAAGCCGTCGCTCAATTGGGCAACACCGAACTGCGGGTGGTGACGGCGCGCTCCGGCATCACCGCGGAAGCAGATGGTACGCGCCTCTTCTCAAGCCTCGACCAAGCTCTCGCCGACGTGCCTCCCGAACGTTTTGCCGGCGCCGATCATGGTCACCGACGGCCAGGTGCATGACATTCCCGAACAACTCACCAAGTTGGGCTTCAATGCGCCGGTGCATGGCCTGCTGACCGGCCAGCGCGACGAACGCGACCGCCGCATCGTCATCGAGTCGGCTCCGCGCTTCGGCATTGTCGGCAAGGAACAGACGATCAAGTTCCGCGTCGACGACACCGCCGGCGGCAATGGCCAGGCAAGCGTCACGGTACGCGTCGGCAATGCCGATCCCATAACGGTCACGGTGCGAGACCGGACAATCGATCGAGCTGCCGGTGATGATCGATCATGGCGGCCAGAACATTGCCGAGATTGTCACCGAGCCGCTTGAAGGCGAGATCGCGCTTCAGAACAATCGCGCCATGGCGGTGATCGAGGGCGTGCGCGACCGGTTGCGCGTGCTGCTCGTTTCCGGCGAGCCGCATCCCGGCGAGCGCACCTGGCGCAATCTGCTCAAGGCGGATGCTTCCGTCGATCTCGTGCATTTCACGATCCTGCGTCCGCCCGAAAAACAGGACGGCACCCCGATCAAGGAATTGTCGCTGATCGCCTTTCCGACGCGCGAACTCTTTGTCGACAAGCTCGACGAATTCGACCTCATCATCTTCGACCGCTATCGTCGCCAGGGCGTCCTGCCGATGGCCTATTTGGCCAATGTCGCGCGATTACGTCGCCAAGGGCGGCGCTGTCTTGATTGCGGCGGGACCGGACTACGCTTCCGCCGGCGGCCTCTACAACACACCGCTCGGCGACGTCCTGGCCGCCGCGCCCACCGGCGAGATCACCGAGACGCCGTTTCGTCCGCATGTGACGGCGATCGGCAAGCGCCATCCGGTGACCAGCGACCTGCCCGGCGCCTCGGATGCCGAGCCCCATTGGGGCCGCTGGTTCCGGCTTGTCGATGCAACGCCCGAGCGCGGCGAAACAGTGATGTCGGGCCCCGACGACAAGCCGCTTCTTGTCCTTTCGCGCGAGGGCGAAGGCCGCGTCGCGCATCCTGCTTTCCGATCACGGCTGGCTCTGGGCGCGAGGCTATGACGGGGGCGGTCCTCAGACCGAGTTGCTGCGTCGTGTCGCCCACTGGCTGATGAAGGAGCCCGATCTCGAGGAAGAGCATCTGAGCGGCCGCCAGGAAGAGCGTAATCTTGTCATCGAGCGTCGTACCATCACCGATCAGGTATCGCCCGTTACCGTGACGCTCCCGTCCGGCAAGACCGAAACCGTCACCCTCGCCGAGCAGTCGCCGGGGCACTGGACCGGCAAGGTCGAGATCAAGGAGGCGGGTCTGCATCGCTTGAGCGATGGCACGTTGGAAGCCGTTGCCGCGGCCGGCAATGCCGACCCGAAAGGAAACCGCCGATATCGTTGCGACCGCCGCCAAGCTCGATCCCGTCGCGCAAGCGACCGGCGGCGGCATGTTCTGGCTTGCCGATCGCGATGGCCTGCCGCGCATTCTCAAAGTACCGGCCGGTCGCCAGATGGCAGGCTCAGGCTGGTTCGGCCTCAAGGAAAACGACGTCTATCGCGTTCGCTCGTTGCGCGAGATTTCATTCTTCTCGACGCTGGCCGCGCTCGGTCTCTTGCTTCTCGCCATCTGCGCCATGTGGCGCCGCGAAGGACGCTAAGCGGGCATAGCGAGGCATTCGGCCCCGCTGCTTGCAGACCTGCCCGACCGTGCAGCCTGTTCCTTGAAGCGATGCGGCGGCAGCACGAGGCCGTGAGCGGGATCGAGGGCACCTGCCTCAAGTTCCAGATAAAGGAACCGATTTGGATCAACCGGGCCTGGCATCAGCAGCAGATTTTCGGGCAGCTTCCGAAAGCCCACCCGCGCATAATATGGCGCGTCACCGACCAGGAGCATGAGCTTGTGGCCCCGTTTCTTGGCCCGCGCGATTCCTTCCCGCATCAGCGCCAATCCGATGCCGAGATTTTGCCGTGCCGGATGCACCGCCAGCGGCCCGAGCAATAGGGCATCGGTACCGGAATCACCGATCTTGAGCGGCCAGAAGCTGATCGTGCCCGAAAGGCCGATTTCCGCATCACGTACCACCAGAGACAGGCCCGGAATGGCTGCATTGCCTTCGCGCAACCGGTAGGACGACTTGGTCTGCCGAGACAGGCCAAAGGAAAGATCGAGCAAAGTTTCGACTGCGTCGGCATCGGCAAGCGTCGTTTCCTCGACGCTGAAGGCATGGGCATTCATGGGAGCAACCTGCGTAATCTAGGGGGTAACGACTGACCGGGTTCGCGTGCCTAGGTTTGGAGGCTTAACAGCAAAGGGCCCGGGACGGCTTATTCAGGCGCGGGCAAAGCGCGCGCTTAAGCTCGTCGTCGCTGCGCGGTCGAAGCCGCGATTATCGCAAGGGCCTTGGTCATCAGGGCGCGGTTTCTATCACAGCAGCGACTACGGGTAAATGGTCGATCTACCAATCGCGTGCGATTGCCGCGCCGTTCAGGATTTCGGCGAGGCGCCTTTTCGTGCCTCCGGTGGTCCCGGCCGGCAGTTCCGTCGGCAAAAAGAACTCCGCCGCAGCGATCTCCCGCGTTCGGCGTAAACGGCTCTTGCCGGTACCGCCGGACCAGGAAGCAGGCGAGGTGATCGCCCATGAATTGCCGGTGGTTGGCGAAGATGCCGTGGAGGGCGGGCTCGCCCTCAATGACGATGCCGGCCTCCTCATGTACCTCGCGTCGAACGGCCTCATAGGCCGTCTCCCCGCGTTCGACCCCGCCGCCCGGCAGAATCCAGCCCGGCGCGTAGCTATGCTGGACGAGCAGCACTTTGCCGCCGGCGTCGATCACCACCGCCCGGACGCCGAGCGTCGCCCCTCGCGTCAACCTGAACCAGGGATGCAACGCGAAGCGCGAAACCACTCTGAAAAGTGCAGCTTTTGTCATTAGAAGCGAAGGATGGCGGAAGCTGGCGCGGTTTGCTAGGTGTGCCGCAATGTTGGATAGTCCGTTGCCCGCCACGCGGCGATTTGGGTCCGCCGGCCACCCGGCGGCCTGATGCATGATCAAAGTTCTTAAGCTCTTTTTCAGCGCCGAGGGTACACGGCCTTATCTCGTCCTCGGCTGCCTGCTGCTCGCCGCGCTTTCCGAGGCGGTCGGCGTCGGCACCCTTTTGCCGGCGCTGACGACCCTCACCGGCGACCAGGCTTCCTCGTCCCCGGTTACCCGTGCCGTCTACGGGTCATTCGAGTTCCTGGGGATCGCACCCAATATCAGCAACTTCATCATCGTCATCGTCATGGCGCTGGTCCTGAAGAGTATCCTCGGCTTCGGCGCGCTCGCCTACACCGGTTGGGCGGTGTCGCGGCTTGCTACGAAGCTGCGGGTCGGGCTTTTCGACGCGCTGTTCCGGGCCCGCTGGAGTTACTATGCCGACAAGAAGCTCGGTGCCATTGCCAATGCGATCAGCAACGACGCGGCGCGCGCCGCCGACGCCTATTCGTCCTCCGCCGCCTTCGCCGCGAGCGTGGTGCAGAACATCACCTATGCGCTGGTTGCAGTCTTCATCGACTGGAAGCTTGGCCTCATCGGCATCGGCATCAGCGTCTTCATCGCACTCGTGCTGTCGCGGATCGTCAAGACCTCCGGTCGCGCGGGCAAGCGGCAACTGCGCCGTATTTCCGATCTGACAGTCCTCGTCACCGACGTGATCGGCAATGTGAAGCCGATCAAGACGATGAACCGCTTCAATTCGGTTCTCGAGTCGACCAGCAACAAGATCAAGTCGCTGCGCCGGGCGCTGCTCAAGAAGGAACTCGGCCGCGCCGGACTGACGCATGGCAGTGTCGCGCTCACCGCCATCATCATCGGCGGTGCGCTTTATGCGGCAGTGAACTACTGGAACTTTCCCCTCGCCGAACTCATGGTCATGGGGCTTGTCTTCTACCAGCTTGTGAACATCACCAACAAAACTCAAAAGACGCTGCAGGGCGCCGTCGAGGTCGAAGGCGCTTACTGGCGCGTCCTCGACCTGATGGACGAAGCCCGCGCCAATTCCGAGCGCCATACCGGCACCATCAAGCCGACGATCGACAAGGGTTGCCATTTCGAGCACGTAAGCTTTGCTTATGGCGAGTTGCCGGTGATCCACGATGTAAGCTTCGACATCCCGGCACGCGAGATCACCGTGCTGCAGGGCATATCGGGCAGCGGCAAGACCACGATCATCGATCTTCTTTGCGGCCTGCACAATCCGGAATCCGGCGCTATCACCATCGACGATGTTAACCTCCGCGACATCGACATGAAGGCTTGGCGTAGCATGATCGGCTATGTGCCGCAGGAGTTGAACCTGCTGCATGGCAGCATCAGGGAAAATGTGACGCTCGGCGATGAAACGATCAGCGACGAGCGCATCCTCGATGCCCTGGCGCAAGCCGGGCGCGGCCGACTTTGTAGCCTCCCTGCCCGACGGATTGGCGACCGATGTGGGCTCCATGGGCGGTAAGCTTTCGGGCGGCCAGCGCCAGCGCATTTCGATCGCACGCGCCTTGGTCATCGAGCCTTCGATTCTGGTGCTGGACGAAGTCACCAGCGCGCTCGATCCCGAAACCGAGGCCGAAATCTGTCGTAACATCTCATCGCTGCGCGGTCGCTACTCGATCGTTGCGATCACCCATCGCCCGGCCTGGAGCCAGATTGCCAATCGGCTCTACCTCGTCGCGAATGGGCATGTCACGGGCCTCGACTTCGCCCGCCACCCCGAGGCGGCACAATAGGAGAGCGCGTGGCGTCGATGGTCGAGATTCGCCCCGTTTCCGATCGCAAGGGAATCGACGATTTCCTCGCTGTGCCCTTCGAAATCTATGCCACCGATCCCAATTGGATCGCGCCCTTGTTTCTTGAACGAAACGAGCACCTCGATCCCAGGAAAAATCCCTACTTTCTGCATGCCGAAGCGCAGCTCTTCGTCGCCTATGATGGTGGCCGGCCCGTCGGGCGCATCTCCGCGCAAATCGACAGGCTGCATCTCGAGCGGTTCAACGACGCTACTTGCCAGTTCGGATTTCTCGAGGCGCGCGACAAGCCGGAAGAGTTCGCAGCTCTCCTGTCGACGGCTGAGGCCTGGCTCTCCCAGCGCGGCATGAAGCGCCTCCAGGGCCCTTTCAACTTTTCGATCAATGACGAAATGGGTCTGTTGATCGAAGGCTTCGACCGGCCCCCGATTTTCATGATGGGCCACGCGCGGCCTTATTATCAGGCCCGGATCGAGGCGCTTCGCTATCAAAAAGCGAAGGACGTCATCGCCTATGACTATGACGGATTGCAGCCCTTGCGGCGCAGCCTCCAGGCGATGATCGAAAAGGTGAAGGCCTCCGGCGAATTGACCGTCCGGCCAATCAGCAAGAAGCATCTCGACCGCGACCTCCCGATCATCATCAAGATCTTCAACGATGCCTGGTCGGAGAATTGGGGCTTCGTGCCGATGACGAACGAAGAGATTGCGGCGCTCGGGAAAAACCTCAAGCTTCTCGTCGCTGAAGGCTATATCGCGATTGCGGAGTATCAGGGCGAACCGGCGGCGATGGCGGTCACGCTTCCCGACATCAATGACTGGATCAAGGATCTGGATGGCAGGCTCCTGCCCTTTGGCTGGGCCAAGCTCGCCTACAGGCTTTTCAGCGCGCCGCCAAAGGCGGTGCGCATGCCTCTGATGGGTGTTTTGCGCAAGTATCACGGCACGCCGCAAGGTGCCGCACTCGCCATGGCAGTCATCGATGCAGTCCGCTCCTATCATTTGAGCAAAGGCACCAAGCGCGCGGAGCTATCGTGGATTCTAGAAGACAACGCCCCGATGCGCCGCCTCATCGAGCAATTGGGCGCCAAGCCGTACAAGACCTATCGCATCTATGAAAAGGACCTCGCCTGACATGAAGTGGCGGGCAATCGTGCTGGCCGCGGGGCGTGGCCCGAACGATCCCATGGCGGCTGCCTATGGCGTCAGCCACAAATGCCTGGTCGAGGTCGGCGGCGTTCCGATGTTGCGCCGTGTCGTCGACACCCTCGCTGATCATCCTTCCATCGGTAAAATCTCCGTTGCGATCGACAACCGGGACGTCGGGCTTCAGGCATTGGGCGATGCGGTTCCGAAAGTTGAGTTTGTGCCGACAGCCGAATCGGCGGCCCGCACCGTTTCGGCGCTGCTCGCGCAGTCGGACGGCGGCTACCCAATCTTGCTGACCACCGCTGATCACCCGCTTCTGACTGCGGCGATGATCGACAGCTTCATTGCAGCTTCCACGACGGGGCCGGCCGATCTTACGGTTGGGCTGGCGAGCGCCGAGACGATTCTTGCGGCCTACCCTGATGCGAAGCGAACCTACCTGCGCTTCGGCGACGACCGAGTCTCAGGGTGTAATCTCTTTGGCCTTCGCACCGCGAACGCCGTCAAGGCGATCGATTTCTGGCACTATCTCGAACCGCTGCAGGAAAAAACCATGGCGCCTCTTCGCCGCCTTTGGACCGATGGCGATTCTGCGCTTTTTCACCGGCGCCATGAATCTCGATCGCGCCTTTGCCGTCGCCTCGCAACGTATCGGTATTGTGGCGCGACCAATCCTCCTGCCATTCGCCGACGCCGCGGTGGACGTCGACAAGCCGGCGGATAAGGAGCTGGCGGAAGATGTTCTGAGAAAGCGAGCCGCTCACCAGTGAGCGACGAGATGGCGCGCTTGCTGTAGGTCGACCGGAAAATCGACTTCGCACCATTCGAGCCCGTCGATCGCAAGCGTGCGAACTTCGACGTGTTTGGCCAATCGTCCGACAGCCGATGGAAACCACTGCTTCAATCCCTGCGGCTCGCGCATCGATGCTTCGAGCACCTCGACATAGGATTGCGGCCCCGTTTCGCGGAAATAGTAAATGCCGATCGCTTCCGCATCGACCGTTTCCGGCGGCAAGGTCTTGCCGATTTCCGTCAATCGGCCTCCATCCGACATGACTTTCATGTCGTCGGCATCGTAGCGCTCCTTGTGATTGATCGCGACCGTCACGGGGGCAGACGGCGCGGCAAGCAATCGCGCGGCAAGGTCGGCGCGAAACAGGGTATCGCCGTTGAGTTGGACGAATTCGCCGGTCATCTCGGCGCGCGCCATCCAGCAGCTCGCAAGATTATCGGCGACCGCGAAGAAGGGATTGAATATGGTTTTCACGGAAACGCCACGCGCCTGTGCGATTGACGCCAAGGCCGATTCCATGAGACCGGCCGCATAGCCAGTGACGACGAGGTATTCTTTGACACCGCAGGCCGCGAAAGCATCGATCTGCCGCTCGATCAGCGACTTGCCTCCAATGTCCAGGAGCGCCTTGGGGATATCGCTCGTCAGCGGCAACAGACGTTTGCCCTGGCCGGCACCCAGAATCACGACTTTCACGAGACTTGAACCTTCGAATGGCTACGGCGTATTAACGCGGTCCCATTGCATCCGATCACCGTGAAGTCAACGTCCGGACCCGCGCCCCATAATGTTCACACTCGCCCATATTTCCGACCTGCATCTCGGGCCCTTGCCCAAGGCGGAAAGCTGGAACGCCTATTTCAGCAAGCGCGCGATCGGCTACCTCTCGTGGCGGCTGAGACGACGCAAGATACACGATCCGCTCGTTGTTGCGGCGCTGGCGCAGGATATCACCAGCCATGCTCCCGACCACGTCGCCCTGACCGGTGATCTCGTCAATATCGCCTTGCCCGGAGAGTTCCACAATGCCGCCAACTGGCTCAAGGGCTTCGGCAACGCCGACTGGATAACCCTCGTCCCAGGCAATCACGACGCCTATGTCGGTGTCGGCTGGGAGAAAGGCATGGGTCTGTGGGCCGACTACATGACCGGTGAGATGCGCATGCCCGGCGCCCGTCATTCGGTCGAGAACGCGGCTGTGTTTCCCTTCGTTCGGCATCGTCGCAATATCGCCCTCATCGGCACATCGACGGCGCTGCCTCAATCCCTGCGTCGTGCCGGGGGCTCGCTCGGCCCCCAACAACTCGAAGCGCTGACACAGATCCTTGCGGAACTGCGCCAGAAGGGCTTCTACCGGATCCTGCTCATCCACCATCCACCCTTGCCGGGACAGACCCACAGTCGCAAAGAGTTGAGCGACAGCACCCATCTCAAACAGGTTTTGGAACACGAGGGCGTCGAACTGGTCCTCCACGGACACAACCATGTGCATATGCGCACCGATCTCAAGACACGCCATGGAACGGCACATGTCGTCGGCGTTTCGTCAGGTTCCGCCCTCGCCTACAAAAACATGCCGCCAGCTGCCTGGCACCTCTATCGGATACGGCGCCAGGATGGTCAGTGGCTTACCGAGGCGACCGTGCGGGTTTGGAATCAGGCTAAGCAAGCCTTTGAAACTGAAGCTGAATTCGTGCTTACGAATTGAGCGACGGCTCCCTTTCAGCGCCACATTCTGTTCGGTATACTGACTCATGTCGAATGCGACCCTCGCCAAGTTTGGCGATCCCGAGACCCGGCTTGCGGACTATGTGCATTGGCGGGTACTCCTGCGCTCGGCGCAGCCAACACTCGGTTCCCTGATTCTGGGTGCTAAGAGCGAGGCACACGCCTTTTCCGCGCTGCCTGCCGAGGCCTATGCGGAACTTGGTCAAGCGACGCGTGAGATCGAGACGGTTCTGAGCGACTTTGTGAAATATGAGCGGATCAACTACTTGATGCTGATGATGGTCGATCCCCACGTCCATTTTCACGTAATCCCTCGTTATCAGGGAACTCGCGAATTCGGCATGCTCAGTCTGGCTGACAAAGGCTGGCCGGGGCCGCCTGATCTTGCCTCCGCCGTGGCGCTCGATGTGCCCGCGCGGACGACCCTCGCCGCGGCGCTGCGCACGCGCTGGGATCGCGTCAGGGCGACTGCATGATCCGCATCGTCGATACCTACATTCTCCGTTCCGTTATAAAGCCCCTGGCAGGGGCCATGGCGATCGGCCTTCTGGTACTTCTCGCCGAGCGCATGGTGCGGTTGCTTGACACTATCCTGGGCAAGAAGAATTCCTTCGCTGTCGTTTTCGAATTGCTCGCCTATCTCGTGCCCCACTATCTAGGTCTCGCCGTTCCGGTGGCCCTTTTTCTCGGGCTGCTTTTCGGTTTCAACAAGCTTTCCAAAGATAGTGAACTCGACGCCTTCATGGCATCTGGCGTTGGCGTCAGCCGGCTGACCCGTCCGGTCGTCCTTCTGTCTTTGGCCTTGACGCTCATTTCGGTCTTCATCATCGGCTGGGCCCAGCCGCACACCCGTTACGCCTATCGTTCCGTGCTGTTCGACGTTCGCAATATCGACGTTTTTTACTTGGCCGAGGAAGGCGTGTTCATGCAGGCGGGAACGCGCACCTTCATCATCGACAAGCTTCAGCGCAGCACCAATGAATTCGAGCGCATCTTCCTCTTCGACTATCGCGGCCCGGCCGGTTCCGAGACGGTAACGGCGACGCATGGCAAGTTGGTTGAGGTGCCCGGCGAACGCCGGCCTGTCCTGCGGCTCGAGGATGGCCACCGCCTCCAGCTCGACCGCTGGCCATTTGGCGGCACAACGCCCGAACCGCCAACCGCTGTCGTATCGAATTTCGTCGAAGCCGAGACGCCCTTGGGCAAGGTGACCGACACGGTCTTTCGGCCGCGTGGCGATGATGAACGCGAACTGACGATCGTCGAGCTTTGGCAGCAACTCGACAATCCGCCGAAACGATCCACGAAGGATCAGATGCGCGCCGAATTCCACAAGCGCATCGTCGACACGCTCACCTTGTTGGTGCTGCCGTTCCTTGCCGTGCCTTTCGCCATCGGCCGCGGCCGCGGCCAGCGTGCCTATCGTTTCGGCCTGGCCTTGGTCATCTTGATTGTTGCCCATGAGGTCATCGAGCAAGGCGCCGTTGCGACGCGAACCGGCGGCACATCGCCCTATCTAACCATGTGGCTTCCATTCGCGGTCGTGGCGGCTTTCGCGGCCTGGCGCTTTTGGCTCGCTGCCTTCGTGCTGAGGGCGGACCGCCTCGATAATGCCATCGACCGCATCTCGGTCGTCAGCAATGCAGCTTGGACCTGGCTGATCAGGCGCTTCGGGTTCGGGGCGCACGCATGAAGACGATCGGCCGCATGCTGACCTGGATGATCCTTGTCAGGTTCATCTTCATCCTGCTCGGCGTCTCCATCTTTGTACTGACGCTCGATGCGGTCACCTATGCGAGTGAGATTCTGCAGCTGAGGGGCAATGATCCCTGCGGCGATCGGCTATTATATGGCACTGCGGTCGCCGGGGATTCTTTCGACCTTCCTGCCGATCAGCGTCCTCCTCGCCATTCTCCTGGCCCTCACGGAACTGAGCTACCGCCACGAGACCGTAGCGATGTGGGCGGCGGGCATTTCGTCGTTGCGCATGATGGGCCTGCTGCTGCCTTTGGCGCTGGCGATCGGGGCACTCTACTTCCTCATCAACGACCGCGCCGTGCCGTCTGTCGCGCCAACCTTGCGCGAATGGGGCATCGGCGACTACGGCGAGAAGCGTCTCAAGATTGGCGAACGCGATCCGATCTGGATGCGCGCCGGCTCGGACATCCTGCGTGCAGCAAGCGCCAATGCGCAGGCCACCCAGCTTGAGGATGTTATCGTCTTCCGGCGCGATGCCAATGGCCTGCTCGCGCGAACAGGTCTTCGCCAAGAATGCGGTGCTGACCGACGGCCGCTGGCAGATGTCCGACGTCATCATCTATTACCGCGAGAACCTGAAACCGGTGAAGCTTGCCTCCCTCGTCTATTCGGGCTCGATGAAACCGGCCGCGGCCGGGGCGCGGTCCGGCGACCCCGAAGAGATGTCGATCGGCGATATTAATTATTTCATCGAGAATGCTGGCTTCGGCATCCGCCCGATCTGGGTCTATCAGACATGGTGGCACAAGCGGATCAGCCTCTTCGTCGCCGCCCTGGTCATGATCGCCATCTGCGTACCGCTGGCCTCACGGTTTAGGCGGGGTGGCGGCATCGGCGCGCTATTCGCAGCCGGCGTCGGCCTCGGCTTCCTGTTCTTTGTCATCGACGGCATTTCGCTGACCATGGGTGAACTGGGTTTCGTCGCACCCTGGATGGCGGCCTGGGCGCCGCTTCTGGGATTTGCCGCCATCGCCGCCGCCTTGACCATGAGTACGGAACGCACCTGAGAAATGGTTGACGAACCGGCCTGTCCGGTACAACAAGAGCCAAAATCCATTCACCCGGCCAGAAAAACGCGATTCTGCAAACCAATCCGATGCTTGCTCGCCCAGAAATGTCTCGCGCCCCGGCCGACGCGCTGCCGCTTGCGCTATGCATTTGCGGAGCGACCGACCTTTCGCTCTGGGGCGCTAATCTCGCGGACCGCCTGAAGCGCCAGTTTGCGCAAGCCGGCATCAAGGATGTCGTCAGCGAAACAGAGGCGGCCGGTCGCAACGGGCCGGTCATCATGGTGAGGGCCGATTCGGTCATCGATCCGCCGTTGATCGGCGTGCTGCGCGAACACCCCGGGCTCATGCTGATGAGCGAAGGCTTCGGCGAATCGCTGCCACTCGCAATTCATGCCGTCCCTGGTACCGCGGCCGCGGCAATCGCCAATCTCTCGGGGCGCCCCGACGGCTCATTCTCGGCCAGCACACCTTCTGCCTTGAAGGCTGATTTCTGGAAGTCGCTGCGCAAGCGCGAAACGCCCTATGCGATCCGCGCCGACAAGGAGCGCCTCGACCGTATCGCCTGGCGCATGTTCATGGGCACTTACAAGGGCGCGACCGATGTCGTGACCAAGCATCTCTGGCCGGTGCCCGCCTATTATACGACCCGCTTCCTGGCACCGCTCGGCGTGACGCCCAACATGGTCACCCTTGTCGCGACGGCCCTCGTCTTCGTCGTCTTCTGGCTCTTCCTCGAAGGCCATTACGGCTGGGGCCTGGCCGGCGCCTGGCTCATGACCTTCCTCGACACCGTCGACGGCAAGCTCGCGCGCACCACGCTCACCTCGTCGAAATGGGGTGACATCCTCGACCATGGCATCGATCTCATCCATCCGCCTTTCTGGTACGCGGCATGGGCCATTGGCCTCGCCACGATCGGCATTACCTGGAGCGATACGACCTTCTGGACAGTGATGATCGCCATTCTCGGCGGCTACGTTCTGCAACGGGTAATGGAAGGCATCGCCATCAAATGGCTTGGCCTCGAGATCCATATCTGGCGCCCGATCGACACATTGTTCCGCCAGATCACCGCGAGGCGAAACCCCAATCTCGTCATCCTCACCGCCTCGGTGCTCTTCGGCCGCCCCGATATCGGCCTGATCGCAGTCGCGGTCTGGACGATCCTCTGCCTCCTCCTTCACGGGGTTCAGCTTGCCCACGCCTTCGCGGTCAAGCGCCGCATTGGGCGACTCGACTCGTGGATGACGCAGTCGGCGCCCTGAGCGAATGACCGCCGGCCTCATCGTCAATCCCCGCTCTGGCCGCAGCAACAACAAGGGCGTGGAACTCGCCCGCATGCTTACCGGCAAGCCTGGGGTTCATGTGCATGTGCTTGAGAACTTCCCCCAGATCGACTCGGCACTTGCGGAGTGCGCCGCGAGCGGTGTGACAGATCTTTTCATCTCATCGGGCGATGGCACGATCCAGGAGATCCAGACTCAGATTGCCGAACGCAAGCTCTTCAAAACGCCGCCTCGGCTGGCGCTCCTCCCGCACGGCACCACCAACATGACGGCCGCCGATCTCGGCTTTCGCCACAAAAATCTACGGCATCAGGCGGCCTTCATCCTCAACCCCGAGACCGGCGAAACCCGCACCCGCCCGACCTTGCGGGTCGCCAATCCGCGCGACGGCAAGCCGCGTCATGGCATGTTCCTCGGCACCGGAGCGGTGTGGAAGGCCACGAAATTCTGCCAGGACGCCGTCCACAAGACCGGACTCAAGGGCGACTTCGCCACCTTTGCGACACTCGCGGCGGCGATCGGCAAGTCGCTCTTGAAGAAGGCGGATCCGGACGACCCCGATCGCATCGACCGGCCTTATGATATGACGATCCACGGCGATGACATCGTCAAGGCATCGGGCTCGCATCTTCTCTTCTTCGCGACGACGCTCGACAAGCTCATCCTCGGCACGCGTCCCTTCTGGGGCGGCAAGAAGGGTCCAATCCGCGCAACCCTCCTGCCCTACCCGGTCCCAAGTATCCCACGCTGGCTCTTGCCGATCATGTATGGCGGCGAAGACAGAAAGCATCCCGAGGGCGCAATCAGCTTTTCGGCAAACTCGATCGATATTGCCAGCGCCGTGCCCTATGTCATTGATGGCGAATTCTTCGACCCGCCGCAGGATCAAGCCTTGCGGGTCGAAACCGGACCCGGTTCTGACCTATCTTCGCGGCTAGATGCAGAACGCGACGCCATCGCTAGAGACATTTGTTGCCGGAAGCCCTCGATCGCCCCGTGCCGCGCGAAATCATGGCCATGGCCGATTCATTGCGCGAGAAACTGGGCCCTGGCGTTGCTGCGATCCTCGCCTACGGCTCCTGCTTGCGCGGCGTGGCCACATCAGAGTCGCTCATCGATCTCTACGTTCTCACGCATTCGCTGGATTCCATGCCGGCTTCCGCGGCAGCACAATGGGCCTGCCGCGTGGTTCCGCCCAATGTCTATTATGTGGAATGCCCCTTCGACAGCGCTACGCTGCGCTGCAAATTTGCGATGCTGCCGATTGATCTCTTCGCGCGTTGGATGGCGCCGGCGACATCCAATCCATACTTCTGGGCCCGCTTCGCGCAGCCTTCGGCGCTCCTATTCGCGGCTGATGCAAAGGCGAAATCAGCAATGGTCTCTGCGATCGCACAAGCCATCCGCACTGCCTATGGCAATGCGCGCGCCATTGCCAGTGACGGCGATACGTTGAACACCTGGCAGCTCCTCTTCGAAAATACCTATCGCACCGAGTTGCGGTCCGAACGCACCGATCGCGCCCGCGACATCCTGCTTGCCGATCGCCCCTACTACGAACGGGCCGCTGCATTGGCGCGGGACACCCCTATGATCAGCGCGAATTGGGGAGCACGGCGGATCGCCGGTCGCGGCTGGTCAGTGGCGCGGCTCGTCAAGGCCGCATTCACTTTCTCAGGCGGAGCCGATTATTTGGCCTGGAAAATAGAACGTCATTCTGGCCACAAGCTCGATCTCACCCAATGGCAGCGCCGCCATCCGGTGCTCGCTTCGATCACCCTTCTGCCGAAGCTCCTGCGCAAAGGCGCCGTGAAATAGTCTCTGATCTCCCCCTTGTGGGGAGGGATTAAGGGGAGCGAAGCCTTAACTCGCCGCTGCAAGCCGCGGCGCACCTTGCACCACCACCTTGCCGAAGAGTTCGATGATCTTGTCGATATCTTCAGAGCTATGCGCCGCCGACACCGAGCAGCGCAGCAGGCACAGCCGCCCTGGCGTACCCGGCGGCAGCGCGATGTTCACATAGACGCCGGCCTCAAGCAGCGCATTCCACATGGCAATCGTCGACGGTTCGTCTGCACACTTGACGGCCATGACCGGGCTCACCTGATCGCAGCCGGTCTCCAGACCCAATGCGCGGAAGCCGTCGAACAACCGCTTCGAATTACGGGTCAGGCGTTCGCGCCGTTCCGGTTCGGCGCCAAGCTTGCGGATCGCTGCGATCGATGTCGCGACCGACGCGGGCGATGATGACGCTGTGAACATATAGGCACGCGTCGCGAAACGAATAGTCTCGAACAGAGGATGGTCGCCTGCCCCGAACCCGCCGATGGCACCGACGCTCTTTGAAAATGTTCCGACGACGAAGTCGACTTCGGAATCAAGTCCCGCCTCGTCGCCAAGCCCGCGGCCATTGGGACCGAGCACCCCAAAGGAATGCGCGTCATCGACGAGAAGCTGAAACCCGTGCTTGCGCTTGACCTCGACGAAATCCGCAAGCGGCGCGCGATCGCCCAGCATCGAATAGATGCCTTCGAGCACGACGAGCCTGCCGCCTCCATCCTCACCGCGCGCCAGACGCTTGTCGAGGTCGGTCGCATCATTATGCCGGAAGCGGACAAGCTTCGCGCCCGACAAGGTGCAGCCGTCATAGATCGAGGCATGCGAATCTGCATCGAGATAGATCGTATCCTTCGGCCCCGCGAGGCCGGCCAGCATGCCCAGATTGGCTTGGTATCCGGTGGTGAAGACGATGCAATGCTTGCGGCCGAGAAACTTCGCCAGAGTCTGTTCCAGTTCGCGATGCATGGCATAGCTGCCATTGGCGATGCGCGATCCTGTCGTGCCGGTGCCAAACTCGGCCATCGCCTTCTGCCCGGCGGCGATGCAGTCGGGCTCGAGGGTGATGCCCATGTAGTTGTTGGTGCCGGCGAGAATCGTCTCGCGGCCCTTGATCAATGCCCGCGTCGGCGAAAGTATTTTATCGATGGTGAGGCCGACGGCATTTGCCCCGGCCGCCAGCATGCGGGCATGGCGTTCGGCGATCGGCCTGTGCTTTTCGAGAAGATCGGCCATGCTATTTCCCTTTGCCGGTGCGCGCCTCGACGACTGCCACGAGCTCGTTCAGCGTGCGGGTTTCGGACAGGACATTGAGTGGGATGTCGATGTCGAAACGATCTTCGACCTCCATGACGAAATCCATGACCGACACGGAATCGATATTGAGATCGGTGGAAATATCGGTTGTCGGCTGCAAGGCGACACCAGCCGAATTGAAGGGCTGGAGAAGCCCGCAAAGCACTTCATAGGTCGATTGACTGCCGCTGGTCATAGAGATTTGACGCCTCCTTCGCGAAGCCGGTTTCTATCGCCCGGACGCCGGTCTCGCAACCAGCCCTTCCGCCGGTACCAGGCCAGTGTCCGCGCCAGCCCTTGCGAGAGCGACGTCGGCGGCTCGGCGCGTAGCACGCGCTCCCGGCTCACCCAATCATCATGGTAAAGCTCACGCACCTTGCCGGGCGTGATCATTGCTGAGCGCCCCATTGCCGAGGCTCCCGATGCAATCCCCCAGGCGACGGAGTTGACCAGGGGACGCGGCATGAACACTGGCGTCACCGGGTGGCCTTCCAAAGTCGCCATTGCGGCGGCGAGATCGGCCCATCCATGGCCCGATTGCTCGCCATCGTCGGCATCGCGCAAACCGGCCCACTCATCGTCGAGGGATGAAGCCGCGATGCGCGCGAGGTCCGTCACATAGACAAGGGAAAAGCGCGAAGCCGCGCTCGACGGAATTAGTGCATAGCGGCCAGTCAATTGCTGGATCAGCGGCAACGTCGCCTTGTCGCCCGGGCCGTAAACGGCCGGCGCCCTGATGATCGCAACAGCCATCGCACCACAAACGGCAGTGAGAGCATCCTCCGCGGCACGTTTGCTGGCAGCGTAGTCAGAAAGCTCAGGTTCTCGCGCCGCCAGCGACGACATGTGGACGAAACGCTTGACGCCAGCCCGCTGCGCCTGCGCGGCAAGCCGCCCTGTGCCCTCCTCATTGATCGCGAAGAATTGCCGCGTGCCCGGCGCTGAAATCGCCCCGGCAAGATGCAACACCGCATCGGCACCGTCGGTGAGGCGCGCCAGCGCGCTCGCATCGTCGAGGCTGCCGGCAATGACCGTTACGGTGTCGGGGTTCGGCTCCGGCACGGCACGCCGTGTGAGCAGGCGCAGTTTGCATCCACGCCCTTCCAGTGCCTCAAGCACATGCCGGCCCACGAAGCCCGTGGAGCCCGTCACGGCAATGGTGGAAATTTGCGTGTGTGCGGTCACGTCTCTCCCATCCGCAGGCTCGCACCCGTGAAACGATCGAGATGCGGGAATTCAGTCGTGCAGGCGGCTAGTTGGCGACTTCGAGCAAGGCCTCGCCGGACGCTCTGGCCATTCCGTTGCCGCTCGTGGCGATCTCGGCGATATCGCCCGAGAGATAGCCCGTTCTCGCCGCAGCGCGCGATAACTTGCCCGACGAAGTGAACGGCAGGCTGCGGGGTGGAACCATGACGACGTCGCACTCGACGCCCGCAGAGCCATGAACGATCGCGGCGACTTGCCGCCGTAAGCCTTCGATGTCCGAGCGATCCGACAGGCGACACTGAACCAGCACCACCACCGCATCTTCGCCATTGTCGTCTTCGACGGCGATCGCGGCGACATCACCGCTGCG
The DNA here is from genome assembly GCA_963805405.1 of uncultured Alphaproteobacteria bacterium. GTDB lineage: Bacteria > Pseudomonadota > Alphaproteobacteria > Rhizobiales > Aestuariivirgaceae > JAEUMG01. The sequence goes on from CAWDUC010000014.1 coordinate 28,942, forward strand.
CAATGGCTCGAGCCGTTCCGCCGCCCATTCGATATCCTGCGGCCAGATATTGCGGCCATTATGCAGGATGAGGTCCTTGGCCCGGCCGGTGATCACCAGCTCACCTTCGAGCCAATAACCCATATCGCCCGTATCCATGAAGGAGTCGCTGCCGATGACGGCACGCGTTGCATCTTCATTGTTGAAATAGCCCGCCATGACGCTCGGGCCCTTAACGAAGACCCGTCCGATCTCGCGTTCGCTCAGCGCCTTGCCACGCTCGTCGCGGATCACCGCTTCATGGCCGGGAAGCAGCTTGCCGCACACGACGAAGCGGCGCTCGCGGCCTTGCGAGCGCGCCGAGGCGCTTACCGGCACGGCGCGGCGCGACAGCTTGTACTGGATCGCATCGACGCTATCGATGCGGATCGGCTTGTCGACATCGGCGAAGGTGACCGCGAGCGTCGATTCCGCCATGCCATAGCTCGGCAGGAAGGCAGTGGGCTTGAAGCCCGCAACCGACAGCTTCTCGGCGAAAAGGTCGAGGATATCGGCGCGCACCATGTCGCCGCCGATGCCGGCAACCCGCCAGTTCGACAGATCGAGGGTTGGCGCTTCGCCATTGATGCGGCGCGCGGCGAGTTCGTAGCCGAAGGAAGGCGAATAGGCGATCGTCGAGCGATTGTCCGACATCAGTCTGAGCCACGAGAGCCGGACGGCGGGCGAACGCGGTCGTCGCCATGTAGTCGACAGCCACCTGCCCCATCATTGGCGCGAGGCAGAAACCGACAAGACCCATGTCATGATAGAGCGGCAGCCACGAGAACGCCCGGTCATTCGGAACGACCTTGAGGCCGTCACGCAGGATCCCGCCGGTATTGGCGACGATCGCGCGTTGCGAAACCAGAACGCCCTTGGGTTCGGAAGTCGAACCCGAAGAATATTGGATATAGGCCGCTTCTTCCGGGCCGAAGGGAACAAGCTCGGCGATCGACGGCGGTGCGTCGCGCAATTCTTGGTAGCTCATCACCAGCTTCACGCCCGCCTTTTCAGCCGCATGAGCGATATGCGGCGCAAGGTCGGTAGTGGCAACGGCTGCACGCGCCTTGGCGGCCCGCAGCATCCCGGCGATCCGGTCGACATAGGCGTCCATGCCGCCGATATGCATGCTGTAGGGCATGGGGCATGGAACCAGTCCGGCATATTGACAGCCGAAGAAGGCTTCAACGAATTCCGATCCGGTCTCGGCGACGAGGCCGACCCGGTCGCCACGCTTCAGATTGAGCCCGGCAAGCCGGCGCGCCATGGCAACAGCGCGCTCGCGCAGGCTGCGATACGACATGACCTCGGTGAGCTGCCCGCGCGGGGAGTAGAAATTGAAACCGGTAACGCCCTTGGCAGCATAGTCGAGCCCCTCAGCGAGGCTCTGGAATTCGGCGAGCTTTTGGGCAAGCTGCTGATTGGTCCGCGGAGTCCGGCTCAAGGCCGCCGCTTCTTGCTCGGTTGTGTGTGGCGCCTTAGGTTCGGCGCGCTGTTTGTGAACTTGCTTGGACAATCTGTTCTTAGCCCTGCAATAAACCAACTCAGCTGCTATCAAATAGCTAAAGCCCGCCTTGCAGCGCACAAAATCAAATGGTGTTTCAGAATGTTACCTTCCCCAGGGATTACCACTGGGCGCGGTTGAACATGATTCCGATCATGAACAGGGCCAGAACGCCAATCGAGAATCCCGACAGCCAGGCGAGGATCAGCGCCGCGCTGGAATGACCGACAACGCCCTTTTTCGCAGTCGCAACAGAGGCCATGCGGCGCTCCCGGGCAACCAGCTGGTGGGCCATATGGAGCTTCACCTGCTCCACCATTTCGGGCCGGCTGGTCGTCTCGGCAAGGGTCTCTCGCCCGCTATGCGTGTCCTGGATCAACCTGTAGGTGCGGGGATCCGGCTCCATGACCACCCCAGTTATGAGATCTATCCACAGTCTTGGCGGTTCGCCGGGCACGAGCGAAAGGTCGAATATTCTCCCGGCCTCAGCATTGGCGAGGAGAATAGGCGCCAGATCGTCCTTCAAGACCTGCAAGCGCAGGGTCTTGGCGTCCCGGATGTCGAGGGCGGCATCGTAATGCGCAGCTTCGGCTATCCGGGCCAGGCGGAGAACGTGGGTCAGATCAGGGCTGCTCGGGGGTAATTTTGAAGCTGTATTGGCTTCGGACACAAGTCCCCTCCAACGACACAGTTTGTGTCACATTGCGCCGCCCACTGGCCTCTTTGAGCCGGTTGTCTAGGGTTGATGCACGCTCGGTGCCAAAGCCTAGTTGGCCGCTGTCGCCGTGCAGATCGCCGGCAGCGGGCCTGTCCCCAGCCACAATTCCATCGTGTTCGGCCGGACCTTTTTGGCGCCCGCCCAGCTCTGTGAAAGGTCGACCAGTTTGACGCGCAGACCCGTGCCGTTGAACATGTTCACGAGATCGCGGGCCCGTTGCAGGTCGCTTTCCTGCAAAACCCGCAATTCGTGGTCGGTGCCGCCCCAATTGGCGTGAATGATCGACGGGACTGCAATCGTGCCGCGATCGAAATCCTTCAGCGAACCGAAGATTTTTCGAACGCAATCGCCCTGTTTGTCGTCGAGGACATGGACGAAAAGCCGGCTCGGAAGGCGGTCCAGTGCCAGCCTGAATGTCTCGGCAACAGCCGGATTTTCAAGCGATGCCTTCATCAGCGCGCCTTCCATCAACGGCAGCAGGTCCTTGTCCGAGGAAGAATTTGCGTAGTCGAGCTGCGCCGCGACGAATTCGACCGGCACCTTGTCGTTCTTCAAAAGATACTCGAACATGGCGACGCCGTATTTACGCCGATCCGCGCTCTGGTCGCTGACCAGATCGATCATCGTCTTGAGATCGCTCAGGTTTTGCTGCCAGCGCGTGTAATAAAGACCGGTCCCCGCGATCGTCAGCGGGATCATGACGGTCGCAAGAACCTGCACGATCAAATCGCGCATCGGCTTCGAAATCGTGGGGATTTCCATGATCGCCTTAGAAGACCGCTTTGCGGCGGAAGCGGGGCGACGAAATCAGGCGTTTCGACGCAAGAAAATGGTCACAATGGGGGGTAAAAACAGGCAAATCGCGACATAGCGCACCACCTGATGCGCAGCGACATAGGCGGGGTCCAAATCCAGCGCGAAGGACATGATGGTCATCGCCTCGAGGCCTCCCGGTGCAAAGGCAAGGAGCGTCAGCGCGAAGGGGAGCCCGGCAACGGCAGCCGTGATGGCCGCGCCGGCCGAGGATACCGCCAGAGCGATGACGAAGCAGGAGAAGCCATCGGCCAGTGAATGCTTGAGTTCGGGAAGGCTGAAATGGGCGAACCGCGCGCCGATCATCACCCCGAGCACGACATTGGAGACGATGAGCAGTCCTTGCGGCGCCCCGCCCTGCACGACGCCTGTAAGCCCCAGAATAGCGCTCACCAGGGCGGACCCAAGGATGAGCCCAGCCGGCACCTTGAGGCGCTCCAGCAACAGCGCCGCAGCTGCCGAGACGAGAACCAGGATCGCGACATCCTGGAAGCCGCCCGGTTCCGGCAGCACAATCAGAACATGCGGCGGCGACATCAGCTCAATCACCGCTGGAAGTGCCGCCACCAGGAAGAACAAACGGATGCACTGGGAAATCGTTACCCGGCGCATGTCCGCCTTGGCTGTGTCGGCCAGGATCAACACCAGCGCCAATGCACCCGGAAGGCTTGCAAAAAAGGCTGTCGAGCGATCCCAGCCCGCCTTCTTGACGTAGAAAACATAGCCGATCCACGTCACCGCGATCATTGTAAGGGTCAGAAACACGATGCTGATCGGCCATTGCCAGGCGCGCTCAAGCGTATCCCAACCAACGCTCGTTCCGGTCTGAATGCCGAGCAGGATAAAGGCCGTAACTTTCAACCAGTTGGGAAGATCGAATTTCGCGCCCGCAAGGACAGCGGAGACCGTCCCCACCATGCTGCCGGCAAGCCAAGGGGCGGGAATGTTGAAAAGGTAGAATATCCACCCGCCGGCAAAGCCGGCCAGCAATCCAATTAATGTCGCTCTCAAAAGAGCGGCCTTAAGTGCTTGAAGAGCTGATGATATTTATCGTAGGCCGCGTCATAGGCGGTTTTTTTCGACGGATCCGGATGCACGACCTTGAGTCCCTCGTTCAGCTTCGCAGCCGATTGGCTCAGATCGGAGCTGAGACCGGCGGCAACGCTCGCAAGCATAGCCGCACCGATGGGGGAAGTGTCCACATGACGTGCGATTTCGACAGGAATTCCCGTCAGATCGGCCCTTAATTGCGTCCAAAACGCACTTTTTGCGCCACCTCCGACGCACCGAATGGCATCGACCCGGACACCCATCTCCCGCACGCGTTCGAGCACGTCGCGCATCGCAAAGGCCGTGCCCTCGAGCACCGCGCGCGCCATATGGCCGCGACCATGGCTCGGCGTCAGCCCGTAGAAAGCACCGCGCGCCGAGGCGATCCATTCCGGCGCCATCGCACCGGACAACGCAGGCACGAAGGTGACGCCGTCGGCTCCCGGTGGGGTTGCAGCCGCCTCCGCATCAAGGCTGGCGAAGTCTTTCACGGCGAAGACCTGCCGGAACCACGCCACGGCTCCGCCCGAGAGCCAGCCGGGATTTTCGACGAAATAGAGACCACCTGGAAAGGCATGCGTCTCGACCAGACTTGCCCGGTCGATCACCGGCGATGGGTGGAGGGCACCCACGACCTCGGCCGTCCCGAGTACATCGATGAGCCGTGCCGGCGATGCCAGCCCTGCTCCCAGCGTCGAAGCGAAATCATCCCCGGTCCCGACAGCCACTGGAATTCCAACTGGCAAGCCTGTCAGTTCGCTGCCTGACATTGTCAGGCGCCCGGCCAGTCGCTGTGCCGGTGCTAGCTCAGGCAATTCCGATCGCGAAATCCCAAAGAGGTTGAGAAGCTCGTCGTCGTAATCCTGGGTTGCGAGGCCGAAGACCATGCTGGTCGAAGCGGTCGCATGATCGATGACGCGCTCGCCGGTGAGCCGCGACACAACATAGGAAACCGGAACATGAAAACACACAGCCCCGCGCGCGACAGGTACATGACGTTTCAGCCAGCGGATTTTCGCGGCCAGATGCGATGCATCGAGGACGAGGCCACAGCGTTCCTGGATCAAGCCTGCGTCAATTCCGGCAATTTCGGCTTCAGCGCGCCGGTCCATCCAGATGAGGCACGGATGAAGCGGCAATCCTTTGTGGTCAACCGGGATACAGCCGTCGAGTTGCCCAGCAATGCCGAGCGTCGCAATTTGCCCTGCCCTGCAATTCGCTTCCCGCAGCGCTCCTTCGATCGCCGGACGCAACGCATTCTCCCAAAGCGCGGGATCCTGTTGCGCCCAGCCCGGTTGGGGAAATTCCGGCTGGTAGGCGATCGCATGCTGGCCAAGAACTTCGAGGTCGGCAGAGAGGACGACGGCCTTGAGGCTCTGCGTCCCGATATCAACGCCGACGATCATGCTGCCGCGCCAGCCGCGTCTTCCGGGGCAAGCAGGACCGCCACATTGGTGCGCGCCAGAGCCTTCTGAAGCTCTGCTTCGAGCGGCCGGCCGGTCACAAGAACATCAAGCTCGTCGGTGGTACAAACGACCGCAAACTGCCGCTGTCCGGCCTTGCTGTGATCGGCAAGCAGGCAGGCGCGTTCCGAACGCTCTAGCATCTTGCGCTTGACCCATACGCCGGCGGCATCGGCATCGGTCACCTGCTCCGTCGAAAAACCCCCTGCTCCGAAAAAAGCGGCATCGGCGTGATAGCGATCGAGGAACGACAGCGTCTCGGGACCGAAGACGGCATCTTCGGTCATCCGAAATTCACCGGGACACAGAAGCACCGTTATCGCCTCCGAGGCGCCAAGCGCCCGCGCCACGCCGAGCGAATTGGTGATTGCCGTAAGCGGATGAGCGGATTTGGCCAGTTCCGCTGCGAAGAAGGCAGTCGTGGAACCGGCATCGATCATGATGACATCGCCGGGCTTTACGAGACCGACAGCGGCAAGCCCGATGCGCTGTCGCTCGACGACATTCGTCTGGGCCCGCAACATGACCCCCGGTTCACCGATCAATGAGCGCGGCGCGGCACCACCATAGGTTCGCGAAATTAACCCGCGATCCGACAATTCGTCGAGATCGCGCCTGATCGTCTCGGTCGTGACCTGAAACTCTTCGGCGAGCGCAGAGATGCGCACCGCTACGTCATTGGCGAGACGAGCGACAATGCGCTCATGCCGCGAGCGCTTTGAGACCTTATCGCCCGGCGCGCGCATCCAGAATGACCTGCGCTAGTTCGGCAAATCCGTAGCCGCCCTCTGCCGCGGTTACATAGCGCGGCAGATGTTTCATGAGCTTCTGATAGGCGATGATATTGGCTACCCCGACGCCATTGGGGAAATAGGCATACATGGGCAAGTCATTGGGCAAGTCGCCGGCATAAATGATCCGTTCCCGGTCCCGGTCCGCATCGATCCCGCAGACCTCCGCGAGAAAGCGCTTGGACATCGACAGCTTGTCGTGATCGCCAAACCACGCATTGACATGGATTGAGCTGATCTTCGCCGTGGCTCCTTCGGCCTCGAAGGCTTCCTTGATTTTTTCGGCGGTTGCGAGCGGCAATGGTGGCACATCCTCGCAGAAATCGATGGCGACATCGATCTCGCGATAGGCTTGGTCCGAGGCAACGGCTGTTCCCGGGATCTCCTTCAGGACGCGATGCACCACCTTCCACAGTCTGTCCAGATTGACACGACGCTCTTCCGCCGACTGCGCGTAGACACGTTCCATCTTCCGACGACCGGCATCATAACGGAAATAGAAAGCACCGTTCTCGCCGACCACGCCGTCGACGGGCCACATGCGGGCGATGTGATCGCACCAGCCGGCCGGCCGGCCGGTGATGGGCACGACCACCAATCCGGATTCGCGCAATGCTTCGAGTGAGGCATAGGCCTCGGCGGGGATCCGGCCGTGCAATGACAGCGTATCGTCAATATCGGTGAGCACCGCCTTGACGGCGGCAAGAGTCTTCTGCGGACACTCCTCGATGGCAATCATGGCGGTCATTAGACGATATATCTCTCAGGCTGCAACCGGCGGGAATCGGCCGCCAGGTCGAGGAAAGTGTAGCGGTTGCGGATTTCGCGCGCATGCAAAACCGCGTTGAAGAAGAATTCGCGCGAAAGGCCGAGGTCCTCATAACTGGTAGGCGCGCCACAGCGCCTAAGCGCGTCTTCGATCTGATGCGCGGGGCGCATCATCTTCCCCAGATCGCTGGTCAGCGAAGGCCAGCTGCGTTCGAGCCTTTCATTCAGGTCGTCGGCCTGTGTGTCATTAAGGAGCTTCGGCATGATCTCGACCATGCAGTCGCGGCCCAGTTCGTCTCCGAAATGAGATGTGAGTTCGGCAAGCTTGACTGAACTCGCCTTGAGACGCGGTCGCTTGCCCGCCAAAAGTTCTTCCTGCAAACGAGCCATCGCCAATGTCGTCACCGCGATCTGCTCGCCGTGCAAGGGAGCATCTTCGTCGTGGGCACCCATCATCTCGACATAATGGCTGATGAGATGCTCGCCTTGGCTGGCGGGATAGCTGCCCCCGCAAATCGTCATCCCGAAACCCGAGAGCAACAAGACGCGCGTGAGCAATTCGATGGCCGCGGCATCGCCGCGCGTCAGTGCCTCGGCACCCTCCACCATGGCATCCTCGAGATCAGCGAAGAGCGAGAATGGCAACGCCCGATAGGCCGAACCGCGCAGGCGATGCGCCATGTACCAATCGGCCTGCGCCGTGCTGCGGCAAATGGCATCGCCAAAGCCGGCACGAACAAGGCGGCCAGGCGCGGCTGCAAGAACAGAGAGGTCGCAGAACACCCCCTCCGGCGCCACAGCGGGAAGCGACTTCTTGTGACCGCCCATGGTGATGGCGACGTTCACCGACGTATAGCCATTCATCGACGGCGCCGTCGCGAAGACCGCGCAGCGCTTGCCCTGCTGGGCGGCGGAGAATTTCGCAAGATCGTTGATCGTGCCCGAGCCGACGGCAATGTAGCTGCCGGCCTTGGCACCGGCCGCCATAACCTTGGCGGCGGTCTGCTCATCGGGATGCGGGCGCCCCGGCAAGCGAACCGAGATCACGCCGCGGCCGGCGAGCGCGGCCTCGATGCGCCGGCCCAATGCTTCATGCGTGTTGTAGTCTGAAAGCACGGCATAGGGTGCGGGCAAATCGAGATCGGCGATGAGATCAGCCTCACTCGCCGCCAGGGACTTTTCAACTACGACCCGTTTGACGGGGACCTTGAGATATTCACCGCTCTGCGGGTCGCGCAAGCGGCCGGCGAGCAATTCGCCGAGCATGTCCATGACTAATGGCCCAAAGCCTTGACCACCGCTTCGCACTGCGCCCTGACGCCTTTGACGCCGGCTGCAAATCCGTTCTCGAAGATCGCCGATCCGATGGTGAAGGCATCGGCGCCCGCATCGGAAACCGCGCGAATGCGCTCCGGCGAGTCGATGCTTCCGGCAACTATCAGATAGCCCTCCGGGCCAAGGCCCCGCCTCGCCGCACGGATGAGCTTCAAGGGATCTTCTTCGGTGGCACGATAAGCAAGGAGATCGACGCCCGGACAGCCTTGCTGCACGGCCCTGGTGCAATCATCCTCGATGTCCTTCTGGCTGCCGCCAAGCTTGGTGGGATGGCCCTCCGGACGGCCCGGGAACGGATAATAGCCTATGCCTTTAGTATTGAGGCTGGTCTGGGCGAAGGTGATGTCCTGCCCGCCCAACACGCGATCGACGCCAAGTTCTGCGGCCGCGGCAATCGAGCGCCGGATGGTCTCGGGCGTCGTGCTGACGACCTCCACATAAGAGGTCGCACCCGACTTCCGGATCGCTGCCGCAAGCTGTTTCAGCGTGGAAAGATCAACGCCCACGTCCTTGAACCCCACATGGGTCAGCCCGAGATCGGCGATTTCCGCCATCACATCCAGGCAATTCGCGACCGTGCGGTCCTTGTTAGTGAGCATGAAGATGAAATCCATAGGCCTGCCTTCAATGTTGCACTTACCAACAAGAATTCTGTTGCATAAACAACATTCATCTTGCAAGCTTTATCCGATGGCAAGGGATGCTGAATGAGCTGGAAGACCAGATTCCGCTCGATCTATTACGACGGGGCGCCGGAACCGGCGGACCTCAGCCTGCCCTGGCACCAAACCGCGCTCCTCGTCATCGATGTTCAGAACACCTACCTAACGCGAGCGGACCCTACCGGGCTGTCTCCTGAGGAGCGTCGCCACTACGACGCATGGACGCCGTTTCACCGCCGCATGAACGAAGTGGTGATTCCCAACGCCGAGGCCTTGCTCTCTCGCTTTCGCAAGAATGGCCTGGAATGTCTGTTCGCCCGCATTGCCACCCAGTCACTCGATGGTCGCGAACGCTCGCTGAGCCAGAAGAAGCCCGGTTGGAACAATCTGTTGCTGCCCATGCACGACGCGTCATCCCAATTTGTGCCCGCACTGGCGCCCCAGGGCGATGAAATCGTCGTGACCAAGACGACGGACTCCGCGCTGACCGGCACCAACCTGCGTCTCATCCTGCATAATCTCGGCATCAAGCATGTCGTCTGCGCCGGGATTTTCACCGACCAGTGCATTTCATCCACCGTGCGATCCCTCGCCGATGAAAGTTTCAATGTTATCGTCGTCGAGGACTGCTGTGCCGCCGGATCGGACGAACTCCACCAAAAGGAACTCGAGATCATCAACATGATCTATTGCCACGTGGTCTCGACCCAGGAGCTTCTCGACATGATGAAGCTCCAATGACGACGGCGCGCCCAAGACTGGCCTGGCGCGCCGCGACGCTCACCTTGATTGGGCCGGCATCTTTAAGCTTTCGCCGTGACGTGCTGAAATCGCAATAGACGCAGGGCGCCCGCCGCCTTGCCATAACTCGGGAGGTTACGAATGCTGAATAACAAACTGACTCGCCGCAATTTGATGGAGCGCTCGGCCGCCATGGCCGCGGCCTTCGCGGCCGGCACCGGCTTTTCCTTGAGCACCGCGCAAGCCGCGCGCGACAAGGAACTGAACATCCTGTGCTGGGAAGGCTATAACTCCGCCCAGGTGCTCGACCCGTTCCGTGAGGCGCATGGCGCAACGGTCAAGGCCGAGTCGCTCACCAACGATCCGACCATGATCAACCGCCTGCGCGCCGGCGAGACCAAGGTCTGGGACCTGATCAACGTCAACAATCCCTGGGCTCGCAAGGTCATGATGCCGGAAGGCCTCATCAAGCCGCTCGACCGCGCGACGATGGAGCCCTATTTCGACAAGATGCTGCCGGCATTCAAGCCGCCCTACAAATGGGCGATGGATGAATCGGGCAAGGAGCTGATCGGCATGTGCCAGCGCTTCGGGCCCTACTCCTTCGTCGTCAACACCGACAAGGTCAGCCGCGCCACCGCCGAGGATCAAGGCTGGAATCTTTGGAACGATCCGGCCAATGCCAAGAAATACGGCGTGCTGGAATCGGACGACTGGAACGTCTTCAACATCTGCTGCATCGCCGGCTTCGATCCGTTCAAGGCGCATACGCGACGACGAGATCGCCAAATTCACCGATGACGGCCGGTCGCGTGTTCAAGGGCGCCAAGGTGGTCGGCGACATCGCCACGATGAACCAGGCTCTGATCTCGGGCGAGATCGACTTCCACATGACCGGCGGCACCTATTCCGCCTCGCCGGCGCGCGCCGACGGCAACAAGAACATCCGCGGCATCACGCCCAAATCCGGCCCGATGGAAGGCGGCAAGGGCGGCATCTCGTGGATCGAGGTGACGTCGCTCGTCAACAACCCGGAATTGTCGCCCGCTCGCGGTCGAGTTCCTGAAATACGTGCAGGATCCGAAAGTCGCCCACACGGTGGCCTTCGCCGAGGGCACCTTCAATCCGGTGGCGCAGATGGGCAACCAAGGAATGCTTCGATCTCTTCTCCACGGAAGAGCTCGACGCCATCCAGTGGGACTAGCTGGAAGAGGAAATGGCGCGCTCGGTCGAATACGACATCGTGCCGGACTACGACAAGCTCCTCGACATCATGACATCGGCCAAGAAGCGCGAGCCTCCGCCGGCTGACGATCGTCATCAATTACGCGGCCCTCCGCCGTTGCCGGGCGACGGGCTTTTTCCTGTATCGCATAGCCGGACTCATGACGCAGCGCCCCTCCATCCTCGTTGCTGCAAGACCTCACCAAGACCTTCGGCAAGTTCACTGCCGTGGACGGCATCGACCTCGATATCGCCGAGGGCGAATTCTTCACCATCGTCGGCCCATCCGGCTGCGGCAAGACGACGATGATCCGCATGCTGGCCGGCATGGAGAGCCGCGACAGCGGCGACATCCTGCTGCGCGGCGAGCGCATCAACGACGTGCCGGCCAACAAGCGGCCGACCTGCATGGTATTCCAGTCGCTGGCGCTGTTCCCGCATCGCACGGTCGGGCGAGAACATCGAGTTCTCTTTGAAGATCCGCGGCGTCGATCGCGGCGAAGCGCAAGGATCGGGCGCTCGCAGCTGATGCGGCAACTGCGCCTGCCGGAGAACTACTACGGCAAGAGCGTCACGAAATGTTCCGGCGGCGAGCGCCAGCGCGTGGCGCTGGCGCGCGCGCTCGCCTACGATCCGGAGATCCTGTTCTTCGACGAGCCGCTTTCGGCGATCGACTACAAGCTCCGGAAGACCCTGGAGAAGGAGCTGAAGGACATCCACCGCGAGACCGGCAAGACCTTCGTCTACATCACCCACAGCCTCGAGGAGGCGATGGTGATGAGGACCGCATCGGCGTGATGCGGGCCGGCAAGCTGGTTCAGGTCGGCACGCCGCAACGAAATCTATTCGGCGCCGCGCGACCAAATTCGTTTCCGAATTCATGGGCGACGTGAATGTCATTCCGGTCGTCGCTCGCCGGCGGCGAAGTGCTGATCTCGGCCGCTTTCGACGCTCGCTTCAAGCCGCCGGCATTGCCGGAAGGCTTCTCCGCCGGCCATCTGGTGGTCCGGCCGGAATTCCTGCGCTTTCTCAAGCGCCGAGCGAGGCGCAGAACTGCGCTGAGCGGCCGGCTCTACAACGAATACGCCCTGGGCTCGCGCATCCAGTACCAGGTGCGGGTCGGCGACCATGTCTTCATCGTCGAGAAGCTGCGCCAGCAGGCCTTCGGCCGGGCGCCTCGACGAGGAGGTCCTGATCGGCTGGGACGCCGAGGACAGCATTCTGGTGACGGACTGATGCGATGACCTCGCAATCGGCGGGCTTGCGCAACGCAATGCCGCTGATCTCTTCCTGCTGGTCGGCTTTGCCGCGCCGCTGCTCGCGGTCATCGGCTACAGCTTCATGCCGGCGCGCACCTTCGGCCTGTGGCAGGATCCGACCCTGGAGAACTACGCCGACGATCTTCAAGGGCACAGCTACATCTCCTTCGTCTGGTCGCTCGGGCTTTGCCGCCGCTGACCGTCGCTGTCCTGGCGCTGATCTGCTATCCCGTCGCCTATGGGCTGGCCCGGGTCTTCGGCAAGTGGGCGACGGTCATGACGCTGCTCTTCACCATTCCGCTCTTCGTCTCGGAGAACGTGCGGCTCTATGGCTGGGTGCTGTTCTTCATCAAGAACGGCGTGCTGCTCGGCACGCTGAAATCGATGTTCGGCATCGAGCCGGAAAGCTGGCTGTTCACCCGCCGGCATGATGTTGATCGGCATGGTCTATGTCTATCTGCCCTTCATGCTGTTCCCGATGACGCTCGGCGTCATCATGGTGCCGAAGGAGACCCGCGATGCCGCCTTCGATCTCGGCGCCACGCGCTGGCAGGTGTTCAGGGAAGTCGATCTGCCGCTTGTCGATGCCGGGCATCGTGATCGGCTTTCTCCTGACCTTCGTGCTGGCGGTCGGCGCCATCGCCGAGGCCAAGGTGCTCGGCGGCCAGACGCATCATCCCGATCACCCATGACATCGAGATCGCCTTCACCTATGCGCAGAACTGGCCGCTGGGCGCGGCGCTCGCGGTGCTGCTGATGCTGGTGGTGGGCGTGCTCGTGCTCTTCGTCCTGCGGCGCTTCGATCTCGACGCCGTCCTGGGGAAGCGCTGACATGAACGGGCATATCGCGTAGCGGCCGGCATGCGCTGATCTGGGCCTGGACGATGGCCGTCGTGGTCTTCCTCTATATCTGCCGGCGCTCTGCCTGTTCCTCGCGTCACTCACCGCCAGCCGTTACTTCCAGTTCCCGATCAGCAAATGGGGCCTCGACTGGTGGCGCAAGACCTTCGACTTCGATGGAGGTCCATCAGCTGTTCAAGACCTCGATCAGCATTGCGCTCTGCGTGACGGTGATCGCCGTGGTGATCGCCTTCTTCGGCGCGCTGGCCTTCGCGCGCTATGAATGGAAGGGCCGCGTCGATCTACCAGAAGCTGGTGCTGCTGCCGATCTTCTTCCCGCAATCGGTGCTCGGGCCTGGCGCTGCTGCTCTGGTTCAACGCGCTCGGCCTCGAACTGTCGTGGAAGACGGCGGTCTTCGCCCATCTCGTCTGGATCATCCCGGTCGTCACTTTGGTGATCTCGATCCAGGTCTACAGCTTCGATCCCGCGCTGGAGGAGGCGGCCTTCGATCTCGGCGCATCGCGCTGGCAGGTGTTGCGCGAAGTGACGTTGCCGGTGCTGCTTCCCGGGCATCTTCTCGGGCTCGCTGTTCGCGTTCCTGCTGTCGTGGGGCAATTTCCCGCTGTCGCTGTTCACGACCGGCGCCGACACGACGATCCCGGAATATCTCTATGCCAAGATGGTCGCCGGCTACACGCCTGGCGTGCCGGTGCTCGGCACCGTATCGACTATTGGCGCGGCACTGCTGTTGCTCGGTCGGCTATCTGGCTCGATCCGCCGTCGCGTCGAGCGCCGCAAGAACTGCAAGAGCAAGGGAGGACTGATAATGTTCACATCACTTGCAGGGCAAGTCCGTCATCGTCACCGGCGCCAGCAAGGGCATCGGCAAGGGCATCGCGGCAGTCCTTCGCCAAGGCGGATGCAAGGTTCTGGTGGTCTCGCGTCATCTGGCCGAGGCCGAGGCGGCGGCGAAGGAATTCGGCGAAGGGCGCTTCCGGCTTTGCCGCCGACGTCACCAAGCTCGAGAGCATGGAGGCGATGGCCAAGGCCGCCGCCGACCGGCAATGGCGGCATCGACATACTCTGTGCCAATGCCGGCGTGTTTCCGCCGCACAAGCTCGAGGAGATGACGAGCGATCAATGGGACCTGGTTGTCGACACCAATCTCAAGGGCACCTTTCACTCGGTGAAGGCTTGCATTCCCTATCTCAAGAAATCGCCGCAGGGCCGCATCATCCTGACCTCGTCGATCACCGGCCCCGTCACCGGCTTTCCCGGCTGGACGCATTATGGCGCAACCAAAGGCCGGCCAGCTCGGCTTCATGCGCACCGCCTGCCTCGAACTCGCCAAATACGGGATCACGGTCAACGCCGTATTGCCCGGCAACATCATGACCGAGGGTCTGCAGGGCATGGGCGAGGAGTATCATCAAGACCATGTCGGCCTCGATCCCGCTTGAAGCGTCTGGGCGCTCTCGAAGATATCGGCAACACCGCGCTCTTTCTTGCAACGAAGGAGGCCGGCTATATCACCGGCCAGACCATCATCGTCGATGGCGGCCAGATAATCCCGGAATTGCTCGAAGCCTTGGCGCAGGCCTAATAGCTCTGGAATTATCCACGGGAACGCGGCTTCGATTTGGTGACCGACCCGCTAGGCCGCTTCCCTGAAGCCTCCGGCGGATTGCCAAAATCATAATCGATCTTTCCTATCGGCGGCCGGCCGATGCTCGCCGGCCGTGGCAGCTTCACGCCGGCGAATGAAGGAAGCTTGACCGCGGAGTCCTTGCTCCACGCCATCTCGACATGCCGGACGAGGCGAGCGGGATCGATGTCAAACGGCGCAAGATGCGTCGGCAGCCCGGAGGTATTCGGGCTTGCACCAGCATTGATGAAGACACGCGTCACGTCCATCTCGGCTCCGAACCGCAAGATCATGGTGGCGTCCTCTGCATGGAGCCCCGCGCAAGTTCCGCCACCGAGGCCACGGATCATGGATCGACAGGCACTCATCGCGCTGTCCCGGCTGGCAGCGACGTAGAGCCCCAGGACCGGGCACGGCTTCGCGCGACTGAGCGGATAATCATCACCCACGCGATCAAGCGGCACGAGGAGCACGCGCGTCTTCGCCGGCACTTTGAAACCGGCTTTCGCTGCGATCGCGGCGGCGGATTTCCCTGTCCAGTCTGGATCGAATTTTGCCAATGGAAACAGGAGATTCTCGAGCTTTCCTCGCTCTGCCTCGGAACACAGGTGACAGCCGTTCTGCGCGAGTGCTTCCCGTAAGCGATCGGCAATCGCCGCGTGGGCAATGATCGCCGATTTATTTGCGAAGCCGACGCCGTTGTCGAATGCTTTCGACACGGCGAGCGCGCGCGCCGCTCGCGCTATATTCGCGGATTCATCGACATAGACGGGAACGTTGCCATCACTATCCAGCGGAACATGGAAGCCAGCAGACTTCGAAAGCGTTTCGCTGATCGCCGCTGAAGGAGCCTCGATCACCTGTATCGTTCCGTCAGGCGCGCCGGCATCCTCCGCGACCTTGGCCAAAAATCGCGCGGCATCGACAGTCGTCTTTGTCGCTATTGGATGCGGCGAGAAAATCACCGCATTGCGCGTCAGGAGACACAGGATGGCAGCGGTATAGAGCGAGGCGATCGGATTGGTCGCCGGCAGTGTCGCAAACACGACTCCAACCGGCTTGGCGATCTCGACAAGCTTTTTCTCCGCAACCAGCCGCAGACCGGTAAAGTCCTGGTCGCGATACCGCGCCAGGATGCCTTTCGAGCAGGCCTCGTTCGTCAGCGCCTTGTCATCCGCAACCCCGTATCCGGTCTCGCGCACAATCATCTCGGCATAGCGACGTGCGTTCTTATGTGCTGCGATCGCCACCACTTCGGCGATCCTGAGCACATTAGAGCGGTCGTATGTCGAGAAGGCCTGCGCGGCCCAGCGCGCCTTCTCGGCCATTTGCGCCGCGTGAAAGGGTGTGAAGCCGCGGTCTGCGAGTAACGGATGAAGTGCCATAAATAATCACCGGATATTGCAACTGGACGGGAGCATCAGCCAAATCTCTTCAGATAGTCTTCGGCAAGCGCCACCGTGTCATTCGTATAAGGAACGCCCATCGACTGCGCGAGATCGGTTTCGGAATGCGATCCGATCCAGGCGATGAGCAGCATGCGCCGGAACATGATGAAGGTCGGTATCTCCGCAACGTCTTCCTCCGACAAATCCAGTGCGCGGCGATAGCCATTGACCCAGGCATCGACGAGAGCGGGAACATCGGGCCGGTGTTCGATGAAGGAAAGCGCCGTCGCACAATCATAAAGATACCACGAGAAGCCACAGTCGTCGAAATCGATGACCTTGGTTTTGTCCCCCTCGATCATCAGATTGGCGAGCCGCATGTCGCAGTGAACCAGGCCGAAGCGCTGCGACCCTTTGCCGAAACGAAGAAGGCGTTTTTCGATCAAGTCGACGGCGCGCGAGAAAAGTGCAGTCTTCTCCCGATCGAGCCCCATGCCGTTGCGCCACGATCCCCAATGCGCCTTCGGACCAAAGGCGCCGTCGAAATCCCAGGTGAGCCGTTCGAAATTTTGTGGCAACCGCCAATTGCGCGTGAAGGCGTGCATCTGGGCTGTGACGTAGCCGAGTGTCTCGAAAGGCCCCAGCAGTTCGTCTTCGGGTGGCTCGGCACCCTCCTCCCAGGCGAACAGCACGACCTGGCGCGGCTCCATGCCGGGGACGGTGACAGTCTGAATGAGTTCGCCGTTGGCACCTGCCAAAGGTACCGGGCGTGATCACCGGGCTTCCCGCGCGCAGCGCTTCCACCCAGCCGAGCTCCGAGGCGATGGCATTCTTGGAATGATAGCCCGCGCGATGGACACGCAGGGCGAAGCGGCGGCCATCCGGCGCGTCAATCTTGTAGGTCGCGTTCTCAGAGAGATTGATCATCCGCACCTTGGATTGCGGTGGAAGCCCGAAAGCAGGAACCGCCGCATGCGCGACCTCTTCAAGCCGCTTCAGCTTCTCCGTATGCGGAAGATCGTCGAAGGAAGACATGGAAGCTTGACCTAGGCCGCCAGGCGTCGCGAACGCGGCCGCTGGGCTTTCTTCGGCGCGATCGCCTTGAGGCCGAACAGTTCCGCTTGCGCCTGGCGGACCGCCGTATCGAGGCGGGTCAGGATTTCGTCGCACATGTCGCGGTCAATAAGGAGGCCCGGCTTGAACTGCAATACCGCCTTGTCGAGAGTTGAGAAGATCGCCCAGATGCCGTTCTGATAGAGTTGCTTCATCACAGAGACAGCACCCTGATCATGATTGAACTCAAGCCCCATCACGATACCGCGCTGGCGGATACCGGTGAAAAAGTCGGGATAGTTGTCGCGGATCTGGCGAAGGCCGTTGCCGATATGAGCAGAGATATAGTGAACCTGGGACCGCGTCTCGGGCCGCGAGCAGATTTCAAGGACCTTCGCCGCGGCAAGGCAGCCGAGTTCAGAACCGCCGAATGACGACATGTGGCCGAAGCCATCCTCGGTGAGCCACCGGCCGGCCCGCTCGTTAACGACGACGGCAGCGATCGGATAAACGCCTCCCGAAAGCCCTTTGCCGGTGACGAGCATGTCCGGCACCACACCATAAGTATCGATGCCCCACATTTCGCCGGTGCGCATCAGCCCGGTCTGGACCTCATCGGCGATATAGAGCGTGCCGACTTTCTCGCAGGCCTTTTTGATCGCCGCGAGATAGCCCGGCAACGGCATCGGGAAGCCGTAGGTCGCCGGGATCGTCTCCATGATCACGCAGGCCGCATCGCCAACCGCGATCGCGTCGAGCATTGTCTCGAGATCGTTGAAAGGCACTTTCACCACTTCGCTGCTCGGAGCATCGGAGAGGAAAAGCTTCGAGAAGCGATCGTCGCCAACCTGCACGGCAAGCCCGGTATGGCCGTGATAGCAGCGCTTGATGCAGATGATCTTTCGCCGCTGGGTCGCATGCCGCGCGCTCTTCAATGCGATATCGATCGCCTCGGCGCCACCCGACGCGAAGATCGTGTTCGTGAGGCCCTTGGGCGTCAACCGCTCCAGCATTTGCGCCACATGCGTGCGCATGATCGAGGGAAAGTGATGATTTCCGATGTCGAAATAGTCGAGCCCCTCGCGCACCGCCTGGACGACTTCCGGATTGCGATGACCGAGCGAGTAAGTGCCGCCATTGAGATGCACATCGATGAGCCGCCGGCCGTCGACATCGTAAAGATGATAACCCTCACGACGGTCGATAACGAGATCGACACCCATGCGCTGCCAGTCGGCCGTCTTGCCGGGATTCCAGTATTTCATCGAGCGCTCGATGAACTCGGACTTCTGCTTGCTCATCGCCATGGCACAGTCTCCTGACGGGTAAAATCGACTAACTGATACAGAACCGCTCGGGCCGGAAGCGTTCAAGCAGAACTTCGGGCTCGCCGTCGAGAATTTCCTGGGCGGCAAAGAGGCCGACTGCCGCCGCATTCGTGATTTCGGAATGCATGACCGCCGCATAAAGCCCACCGGCGGAAGGTATCTTGCCGATGACCGGCAATCCGTCACGCGGCGTGGGCCGATAGCCCACCGAAAACCCTCCATAGACGAGATCCTCGCCGCCCTTCACGAAGCCCCGGACCTTCTTGAACAGCGCCTCGGCTGTCGCCCTAGGATCGGCTCCAGGGTCACTGCCACCAAAGTCACTCCCAGCAACCAACACGCCTCCGCGAGTTTGACGCAGATGGAGTTCAGGCGCCATGACCAGCCCCCGAA
Organism: uncultured Alphaproteobacteria bacterium; assembly: GCA_963805405.1. Classification (GTDB taxonomy): domain Bacteria; phylum Pseudomonadota; class Alphaproteobacteria; order Rhizobiales; family Aestuariivirgaceae; genus JAEUMG01. The sequence continues at coordinate 47,936 of CAWDUC010000014.1, forward strand.
CCAGAGGCGAGGTTGGTCCAGAATAGACCAGGACCCCCGGCGGCAATTCCAGCGGTAGAGCGAAATCCGCGCTCGCGAGCAATTCCGGTGCCCAGGCTCCAGCCGCAACGACCACCTCGTCTGCATGAATATGGCCGTCTTCGAGCAACACACCGCGCACCCTTCCCGCCTCTACGTCGAGCCATTTGACGCGTACCGGCGTGAAAAGCTCCGCTCCCAAGCCGCGCGCCGCCGAAAGAAGCGTATGCGCTGCCTCCAGCGGTTCGACCACGCCTTCCTCGGCCACATGGATAGCCTCGGCCGGCGGTGCAGCAAGGGCGGGTTCCAGGGTACTGATTTCATGCCGGTCGACGACCCGCATGCCGTAGCCCCATTGCGAATGATCGCGCAGGAAATCGTCCCGGGCGTCCCCCGTCACGTCCCACAGCAATCCGCCGCACCACGATAGCTGGAGATCGGGAACCTCCTCGGCAAGCCCGCGCCATTCGGCCATCGAACGCCGGCGCAATCGGAAATAGAAATCCGGATTTCCCCAGCTTGCATTGATCCAGGCGAAGGACGCTCGCGTCGCGACACCGCCAGGCTCGCCTTCATCGAGGATGGTGACGCGCGCGCCCCGCTTGGCCAATTGGTAGGCGATCGAGGACCCGATGATCCCCGACCCGATGACGATAACGTGCTTCGACATGCCCATCGGTTAGCCGCTTTTCGGGCTACAGGCTAGCCGCTCGCCGCAGGCTTTTCGGCGAGTTTGCAATCCCCTCGCCCAGGCGATAATGGGGATAGCACCAGTGTTCGAATTATCGGAGTGACCCGATGGCTCAAACATCCGCGGACCAGGATCTAAGCTGGGCCAAGCGATTCAAACAGGAGCGCCGGCGGCGCATCAAGCGGGCCGGCAAACGGCTTACGCGCGCGCTCGGCGATTTCCTCGGCCGGCAGTCGCTGGTAGGCGACACGCCAATTCTGGACAACAAGCCATTTCCCGTTTCTCAAAAGCTTCACCGACAATTGGCAGACGATCCGCGCCGAGCTCGAGAAGATCCTCGTACATCGCGAGGCCATTCCGGGCTTCCAGGATGTCTCGCCCGACCAGTATCGCATCGCCACGGGTAAGAACTGGCGCACCTTCATCCTCTTCGGGTTCAAGATGAAGATGGAGAAGAACTGCAAGCAGGCGCCGGTGACGACCAGACTGCTCGAGGCGGTTCCCAATCTGCAGACCGCGTGGTTCTCGATCCTGGCGCCCGGCTATCATATCCCGGCGCATCGCGGCGTCTCAAAGGGCATCATCCGCGCCCATCTGGGCCTTATCATTCCCCGCGATGCCGAGAAGTGCCGCATCCGCGTTGGCGATCAGATCAAGGTCTGGCGTCCCGGCGAGGTCTTCGTCTTCGACGAGACCTATGAGCACGAGGTGTGGAACGATACCGAAGACGAGCGCGTGATCCTGCTCTTCGACGTCGATCGGCCGATGCGGTTTCTGGGGACGCTTCGTCAATGAGACGTTCCTGAAGATCATGAAGCTGACAGCCTTCTATCAGGAGCCGAAGCGCAACATGCAGACCTTCGAGGAGCGCTTCGAGGCGGCCACGCGTCGCGCCGACCAGAACCTCGAGAAGCTGAGCGATCCGTAAGCGCTATCTGCTTTTCTCGGTAATGTTCAACGCCGCGGTCGGATCCAGAGTGAGGTCCGCTGCCAGGAACTCACGCGTTTCGGGGATGGCAAGCCTGACATCGTCGAGATCCTGGACCATTGCTTCAAGGCCAGGGCCGCTGCATGCGAGCACATGGCCGCCACTCTTGCGATCATCGGTGAGAAAATGCAGGTGCCAGCCGGTGACGTTGAGGCTGCGCGCATAGGGCGGTGACCAGAAACCGACGATGGTTCCTTTTGCATTTTCGATCGTGAACTCCGCCTGGTGCGCGGTCGCGGCGACAAGCGACACGCCCTCTTCGGCCTTGCAGGCGGCGCGTGTGTTCATGCTGGCGAAAGTGCCATCGATACGCACCGCGAAGAACAGATTGTCCGAGCGACGCATACGGTCCAGCGCGGTCGTCAGTTCAGCCAGGGACTTGAACCCAGGCACCTCCGCGCGGCGCGTCGGCCGGAAAGTGGTGACGACCGCGAACGGCACGAGCGCGCTGTCGGCCGGTCTCTCGATCTTACCGCTGGCATGAACCTGGTAGAATTCGCCATCGAAGGCGACCATTTCGCCATCGAGCCCATCAAAAGTGCCAAGCCCGAAATCGCCATGCTCCTTGAGTGTGCCAAGCGTCATCGCCCCGCGATAGACGCCCTGCACCAATGCGCCGGTCGTCGAGACCTGAAACAGCGTCGCATGATCGAGGCCAAGCGCATCCGAGAGCGCCCTGGTGACGATATGCCCAACAGGCTCACCCGTCTGGCTGGAATGGGCCTGGAGCGCGTCAAAGAGCGATTGGTAGACGTCGATCGTGAGCTTTGGCATTGGGCAATCCTCTGTCTGACTTATCCCAATGCTTCGTTGATAAAGCGCTGCCTCGCGAGGTTACCGAGATGACTGTCACAGAACCCTATCGTGACGTTTATTTTCGCAGAGGCGGATCGTGGAAATCTGAACCGGACGCGAGGCTGCGTCAAATATCCGCCGCCGCCCTAGCGGTTGTGGCACCCTCCGTTACTCAGAGAACCCGCCACTCGGCGGGTTCTTTTCATTTGGGGACTATCACGCTCCGCCGCCCGGGTTGGCCTTCATGGTTAACGGTTTCTAAACCAAATCGCTCGAAACCTAACGTTAACGAAGATTAAGCGAGCCTTAACGTCGACCGTCGGTTTCAACGCCCGTCGCCTCACCGCGACGGGTGTTTGAGATGCTTTGTCCAGCGCCTGACCGGTCGCCCAAGGGCTCATGGAGCCGCGTGGATGAGACTTGGCAGGCTATGGTTCCGACGCGCCAGCAACAGGCTGGCGAGGGCGGCCAAGCATGCCTCGCTCATTGGATTGGTAGCGCTTTCCGGCTGCGCGGTCGGCCCCGACTTCAAGAAGCCCGTTGCACCGGTAGCCTCGAAGTGGCTCGAATCGCGCGATCCAACAGTCGTGTCCAGGCGCCAAGAGTATGTCGACTGGTGGTCGGTCTTCAATGACAAGACCCTGAACCGGTTGATCGAGACGGCCTTCGACCAAAACCTGACGCTTAGAATGGCCGGCGTCCGCGTCCTTGAAGCGAGGGCCACGCTGGGCATCGCCGTCGGCGAATTCTATCCCCAGCAGCAGCAGGCGCTCGGCGAACTCAATTACAACAAGGACCCGATCTCCTTCCTGCCACGCTACTGGAAAGCCTCGCTTGGCGCGCAGATCGCCTGGGAACTGGATTTCTGGGGCAAGTTTCGCCGCGCCATACAATCCGCCGATGCGGCATTCCTAGCCAGCGTGGCGACCTACGACGATGTCCTCGTCACCCTGATCGGCGATCTCGCCACGACTTATGTCGCGATCCGCACGACCGAACAGCAGATCGCCATCGCCTACGACAATATTGCCAAGCAAAAGGAAGCGCTGAAGCTTGCCGAAATCAGGTTCAAGGGCGGCACCGTCTCGGAACGAGACGTCTTCCAGGCTAAGAACGTTCTCTACACGACGGAAGCCACGATACCGCAGTTGAACATTCAACTGCAGAAAGCAAGAAACGCATTGTGCGTACTGCTCGGCGTTCCACCGCAGCGACTCTATACGCTGATGCGGCCCGGCCGCACCATTCCCACCGCGCCGAAACAAGCGGTCGTCGGAATCCCAGCCGATCTCCTGCGCCGGCGCCCGGACGTCCGCCGCGCGGAACTATCTGCCGCTGCCCAGAGTGCCCAGATCGGGTTCGCCAAGGCTGATCTCTATCCCTCATTCACGCTGCTCGGCACGCTTGGCACGTCGGCGACGACGCTTGGAACCGGGAATCTCGGCAATCTGTTTACGGGCAGCAGCCTCACCTATTCGGCCGGCCCCTCCTTCCAGTGGAATATTCTGAATTACGGACAGATCACCAACAATGTCCGCGTTCAGGACGCCCGCCTGCAGGAACTGCTGATTGACTATCAGAATACCGTGCTGACGGCGCAGAAGGAGGTCGAAGACGGCCTCGCACAATTCATACAATCCCGCAAGCAGGCCCAACTCCTGAAGAAAAGTGTCGCTGCCGCGAGCGGCGCATTGCGGATTGCCATGATCCAATACGAAGGCGGCATCGCTGATTTCACGACCGTGCTGGTCGCAGAGCAGAATCTTTACGAGGCTCAGAATAGCCTTGCCGAAGCCACCGGAGATGTCGCGGCAGGCCTGATCGCCGTCTATCGCGCCTTAGGCGGGGGCTGGCAGATCAGAGAAGGCTCCGACTTTGTACCGGAATCGACCCGACAGACGATGGCCGACCGGAGCAACTGGGGATCCGGTGGCGCCGATTCGGTTCTGTTGCGTCCTGGCTCTCCAGGCCTGCCGTCTTCAAAGGACGGCTTCGACAAGCAACCGATTCCACCTCCGGATTGGTGAGGCCGCGTGAAAAGCTTGATAGCGAGACCAGGTTTTAGTGCGATGCGCCGCTCTTCGCTTGCGCTCGCCTCCGCCCTGGTCGCCATTGCACTTACGGCCTGCGACGAAAAGCAGACGACTGCGCCACCTCCGCCGCCAAAGGTCACGGTAGCCAAGCCGCACCTCGAGCCCGTGACCGAATATATCGAGTTTACCGGAAATACCTCGGCGACCAACACCGTCAAGCTCGTGGCGCGCGTCGAGGGCTATCTGGTCGCCAACCACTTCAAGGATGGAGCGCCGGTCAAGAAGGACACACTGCTGATTTCGATCCAGGACGACCAGTACAAGGCGCAGCTACAGCAAGCCCAAGCCCAGGTACTCGCCGCGAAAGCCGCCCTCTTCCACGCCGAGACCGAGTTCAAGCGCTATACCGATCTCTTCAACCAGCACGCCGCGCCACAGACGGACGTCGACCGCTGGCAATATGAGAGAGACAAGTCGAAAGCCGACCTTCTCGCGGCCGAAGCGCAGGTCGAGATCGCCGAACTCAATCTCGGCTACACGAAAATAAACGCGCCGTTCGATGGCCGCATGGGCAACCATCTCGTCGATCCCGGCAATGTCGTCGGCGCCTTGGGCCAGGAAACCGCGCTCGCCGAAATCAACCAGATCGATCCGATCTACGTGTACTTCACCATCAACGAGCGCGACCTTCTTCGCGTCATCGCCGAGGAACGGGCGAACAATGTGCCCGTCGTCGACAGGCACATTCCGTTGCAATTCGCGCTCTTGAACGAGAGCACTTTCACCCACGACGGCGAACTCGACTTCGCCTCGATCAGCGCCTCGCCGACCAGCGGCACGCTCACTTTGCGCGGCATCTTTCCCAATCCGCGCGGCAATATAATCCCTGGCCTCTTCGTGCGGGTACGCGCGCCGGCCAGCAAACCGGGCGATTCACTGGTCGTGCCGGGCGACGCCATCAGCTTCGACCAGCAGGGCCCTTATGTGCTGACGGTCAGCGGCGACAATGTCGTCGAGCGCAAAGGCATCACCACCGGCTCGCAAGTTGGCAAGGATATCGTCGTCAAGGAAGGCCTGACCAAGGAGGATTTGGTGATCATCGACGGCGCGCTCCAGGCGATTCCGGGGCGCAAAGTCGATCCCGAGCAGGTGACGGGCCAACCGAAATCGGCGGACGCGACCCCGGCGCAGGGCGGCTAAGGTAGACGGGCGCCAAACATGTCCAAATTCTTCATCGAGCGCCCGATCCTCGCCAACGTCATCGCCATCGTCCTCGTATTGCTTGGCGTAGTCAGCCTTCTGACGGCTGCCCATCTCGGAATATCCAGAGATCGTGCCGCCGACCATCCAGGTCGCGGCGAGCTATCCCGGCGCCAGCGCGGATGTGGTCGCAACGACGGTTGGCATACCGCTCGAGCAGGCGGTGAACGGCGTCGAAGGCTCGCTCTACATGGAATCGACGAGCGGCAGCGACGGAAGCTACATCCTCACCATCACCTTTGCGGTCGGTACCGATCTCAATACGTCGATCTCCCTCGTCCAGAACGCCGTCAATGGCGCACTGTCGCAGCTTCCGCAGGAAGCGCAGGTCCAGGGCGTGACCGTTCAGAAGGTCAGCACCAATGTGCTGCTGATCGGCAGCCTCTATTCCGAAGACGATCGCTTCGACGAGACCTTTCTCAGCAACTACGCGATCATCAATCTGCAGAGCCCCCTCGCCCGCCTGCCCGGCGTCGGCCAGGTACAGATCCTGGGCGCCGGCCCCTACAGCATGCGGATCTGGCTCGATCCGGACAAGCTCAAGGCGTTTGGCCTGACCGTCTCTGATGTTCAAAACGCAATCCAGGACCAGAACACGCAGGTTGCGGCCGGCCAACTGGGCGGCCCACCGGTTCCAGCCAACCAGGTCTTCCAGTTCACCGTCAATGCGCTGGGCCGCCTGTCCGACGTCAAGCAGTTCGAAGACATCATCGTCAAAAGCGATCCGCCCAAGACGCTCGCCGCGGAAACGGAATCGACAACGCAGACCGATCAGTCCGCCAGCGTCGTGCGCATTCGCGATATCGCGCGGGTCGAGCTGAGCCAGCAGACGTTCTCCACATTTTCCGGGTCTGAGCGGCAAGAAGGCGGCGCAGATCGATGTCTATACGCTGCCTGGCGCCAACGCGCTCGACGTGGCCGACGAAGTCGAGAAGCTGATGGCGAAAATGAGCGAGAAGTTCCCGCAGGGCCTTCAAGTACACCTCGCTGCTCGATACCTCGCTGTTCATCAAGGACTCGATCCACGGCGTCTACAAGGCGCTGATCGAGGCCGGCGTTCTGGTGCTGATCGTCATCATGCTCTTCCTGCAGAACTTGCGCGCCATGCTGGTGCCGGCGACAACCGTGCCGGTCACGATCATCGGCGCCTTCATCGCCATGGCGTTGCTCGGCTTCACCGTCAATCTGATGACGTTGTTTGCGTTGATCCTGGCCATCGGCATCGTCGTCGACGATGCCATCATCATCGTCGAGAACAGCTCCCACTACATCGAGCAGGGTTTGACCCCCAAGGACGCGGCGATCAAGGCGATGTCGGAGCTGACGGGGCCGATGCTCGGCGTCACGCTGGTGCTGACCTCGGTTTTCCTGCCGGCATCCTTCCTGCCGGGGATCACCGGCCAGATGTTCCGGCAGTTCGCCCTGGTCATCGCCGCCACCGCGATCATCAGCGCGGTCAACGCACTGACCCTGAGCCCGGCCCAATGCGCGCTCTATCTGCGGCCGCGCAAGGACAAGAAGCCGAATCTTCTTCTTCCGCGGGTTCAATCGGGTCTACGGGGCCGTCGAAGGCGCGCTACATTGGCATGGTGCGCTGCATGGTGCGCCATCCCGCCTCATGGTGCTGGTGTTCATCGCTGCGGTCGGGACTGCCGGCTACGCTCTTCGTGCGACACCCAACGGCGTTTCTGCCGATCGAGGATCAGGGCTACTAGCATTGTCGTCGCGAAGCTTCCCGACGGCGCGTCGCAGCCACGCGTGCGCGAAGTGGCGTCGAGCATCGACGCGATCTTCAAGGAAACGCCCGGGGTCAAAGGCTGGGTGACGAGCGGCGGCTTTTCCGAACTGGATTCGGCGAACCTTTCAACCGTCGTAACCGTCTATGTGATGTACGAGGACTGGGGCAAGCGTCCTGCCGATCTGACCCAGGACAAGATCGTCGCCGATCTGCAGACGCGGCTTGCCGCAATCCGCAAAGCCAATGTCCGTCTTGATTCCGCCGCCGATTCCTGGCCTCGGCTCGGCAGGCGGCTTCCAGATGATGCTGGAGGACCGTACCGGCATCGGCCTCAAGCGAACTGCGAAAAGACGGCTGACGGCGATCTTCTGCAAAGGCCGAATGCCGGATCCCAAGCTGCAACGGGGTCACAACGACCTTCAGCGCCACCAGCCCGCAGATCTATCTCGATATCGACCGCACCATGGCGCGGTCGCTCGGGGTTCCATCAATGAGGTGTTCCAGACACTGCAGACCTATCTGGGTTCGACCTATGTCAACCTGTTCACGAAGTTCAACCAGAGCTTTCAGGTGCGGGTGCAGGCCGAGGCCGATTACCGCCGGCAGCTGGCGGATATCGGCAAACTCTACCGTCGCGAACGAGTCGGGCGCAGATGGTGCCACTGGGCTCGCTGATCAAGATACGTCGACGTCCTCGGCTCGGAATTGCTCACCCGCTACAATCTCTATCCCGCGGCACCGGTGATCGGCATCCGGCGCCGCGGGCGTCAGCTCCGGTGAGGCGCTCGACATCATGGAAGATACGTCGCGGCCAATCTGCCAGCTCGGCATCGGCTACGACTGGACGGCGCTTTCCTACCAGGAGAAGCTCATCGGCAATCAGGCCTATATGATCTTCGCACTGTCGATCATGCTGGTCTTCCTCGTGCTTGCCGCGCAGTACGAAAGCTGGATCGATCCCGCGGCCGTGGTGCTGACCGTGCCGATGGCGCTGGTCGGCGTCATCGTCGCGCTATCGATCAGAGCGCTTTCCAACCGATCTCTACACGCAGATCGGCCTCGTCTTGATGATCGCACTGGCCGCCAAGAACGCCATTCTGATCGTCGAGTTCGCCCGTGAGCTCAAGAGCGGAGGGCATGTCGACGGCCGATGCAGCGGTGGAAGCGACGCGCCGGCGCTTTCGTCCGATCCTCATGACCTCCTTCGCCTTCATCCTCGGCGTCGTGCCGCTTATGACTGCGACGGGCGCTGGTGCGGCGAGCCAGCAGTCTCTCGGCACGGTGGTCTTCGGCGGCATGCTGGCCTCGACACTGCTCGCCATCCCCTTCGTCGCGGTGTTTTTCGTCGCCGTGCATGGCCGCGAGAAGCCGAAGCCGGTACAGCTTACCTCCGAAGGCCTGCATGAAGGGGAGGCTCGGGCGTGAGACCGGGCCACTGCTCATCGCCCGTGCGGCGTCATGTCGAAGTTCTTCATCGAGCGGCCGATCCTCGCGAACGTCATCGCGATCATCATCGTCTGCTCGGCGTCGTCTGCCTGCTCACCCTGCCGGTGGCGCAGTATCCGAACATCGTGCCGCCGACCATCCAGGTCATCGACCAACTACCCGGGCGCCAGCGCCGAGTCGTCGCGAAGACCGTCGGCATTCCGATCGAGCAGGCGATCAACGGCGTCGAGAACTCGATCTACATGCAGTCGACCAGCGGCAGCGACGGCAGCTACACGCTGACCGTCACCTTCGCGATCGGCACCGACCTCGACACCTCGCTGGCGCTGGTGCAGAACGCCGCCAATGCGGCGCTGCCGCAGCTGCCGACGCAGGTGCAGGCGCAGGGCGTCAACGTCAGAAGGTCAGCACCAACATCCTGCTGATCGAGAGCCTGTACTCCGACGACGATCGCTACGACGAGACCTTCCTGAGCAACTACGCGATCATCAACCTGCAGAACCCGATCGCGCGCCTGCCCGGCGTCGGCCAGGTGACGGTGTTCGGCGCCGGCCCGTACAGCATGCGCGTCTGGCTCGACCCGCAGAAGCTCGAGGCCTATCGGCCTGACGGTGCTCGACGTGCAGAACGCCATCCAGAGCCAGAACATGCAGGTCGCGGCGGGACAGCTCGGCGGGCCGCCGGTGCCGGGCGACCAGATGTTCCAGTTCACCGTCAACACGCTGGGCCGCCTGTCCGATGTCGCCGAGTTCGAGAACATCATCGTCAAGAGCATGCCCGCCATCGAGCCAGACGTGAGCCGAGCAGTCGAAGCGGACCAGACGCCAGCAGCGCCGCGATCGTGCGCGTGCAGGGACGTCGCCAAGGTCGAGCTCGAGCCAGCAGGTGTTCTCGGTGTTCTCCGGGCTCAGCGGCAAGAAGGCGGCGCACATCGCGGTCTTCGCGCTGCCCGGCGCCAACGCGCTCGACGTCGCGCGTCAGCGACGCGCGCGCTGATGGCGGAGATCGAGCAAGTCCTTCCCCGCAGGGCCTCAAGTACACGTCGCTCTACGACACGACGCTGTTCATCAACCAGTCGATCGACGCGGTCTACTCGACGCTGGTCGATCGCCGGCGTGCTGGTGCTGATCGTCATCATGCTGTTCCTGCAGAACATGCGCGCCATGCTGGTGCCGGCGACCACCGTGCCGGTGACCATCATCGGCGCCTTCGCGGCGATGGCGCTGCTCGGCTTCACCGTCAACCTGATGACCCTGTTCGCGCTGATCCTCGCCATCGGCATCGTCGTCGACGACGCGATCGTCATCGTCGAGAACGCGTCGCACCACATCGAGCAGCGGCCTGACGCCGAAGGACGCGGCGATCAAGGCGATGCGGGAGCTGACCGGCCCGGTGCATCGGCATCACGCTGGTGCTGTCGGCGGTGTTCCTGCCGGCATCCTTCATGCCCGGCATCACCGGGCAGATGTTCCGCCAGTTCGCGCTGGTGATCGCCGCGACCGCGATCATCAGCGCGCATGAACGCGCTGACCCTCAAGCCGACGCAGTGCGCGCTTACCTGCAAGCCCGATAGCGAAGGACCGACGCGCCGAACCGATTCTTCCGCGGCTTCAATGCGGGCTACGGCGGGTCGAGCACCGCTATGTCGGAGCTGGTGCGAGCGGATGGTGCGGCGCCCGGCAAATCGATGGCCTGCGTGTTCTTCATCCTCGTCGGTGCTCGCCGTGCTACGGCTTCTCGCGTCTATCCGATCGGCGCTCATGCCGCTCGAGGACCAGGGCTACTGCGTCATCGTCGCGCGAGCTGCCGGCGGGCGCGTCGCAGCCGCGCGTCGCGGAGGTGTCGGCGCAGATGGACGACGATCCTCAAGGACGTCGCCCGGCATCAAGGGCTGGGTGACGATCGGCGGCTACTCGGCGCTCGACTCGGCCAAGCTGTCGAACGTCATCACCGCGTTCGTCATCTACCAGGACTGGGGCAAGCGCCCCGGCCGGCGCCACGCAGATGGCGATCATGGCGCGACCTGCAGAAGCGCTTCGCGACCATCGAGCGCGCGAGCTTCGCGGTGCTGCCGCCGTCGCCGATCCCCGGCCTCGGCGTCGCCTTCGGCTTCCCATGATGGTCGAGGACCGCGGCAGCAGCGGCCTCGGCGAGCTCAGAAAATGGTCGACGAGATCATTCGCCACGGCGAAAGACCAGCCGGGCTTCTTGCGCACCGGCTTCACCACCTTCAGCGCCGACCAGCCCGCAGCTCTACCTCGACATCGACCGCACCATGGCGGAGTCGCTCGGCGTGCCGGTCAATGACGTCTTCGAAGCCGCTGCAGACCTATCTCGGCTCGACCTACGTCAATCTGTTCAACAAGTTCAACCAGAGCTTCCAGGTGCAGGGTGCAGGCGGGCGCCGACTACCGGCGAACACGTCGCCGACATCGGCAAGCCTGACCGTCCCCAACGACGTCCGGCAGATGGTGCCGCTGGGCGCGCTGCTCAATTCGCCAGGTACGCTCGGTTCTGAGCTCGTGACGCGCTACAATCTCTATCCGGCGGCGACCATCACCGGCATCCCGACACCGCGCTACAGCTCGGGCGAGGCGCATGAATATCATGGACGAGATCGCCGCCGGACCTCTGCCGCAGCGGCATGGCGTACGACTGGACCGGGGCTCTCCTACCAGGAGCTGCTGGTCGGCAATCCAGATCTACTTGATCTTCGGCCTGTCGATCACCTGGTCTTCCTGGTGCTCGCGGCCCAGTACGAGAGCTGGATCGATCCGACGACCGTCGTGCTGGTGGTGCCGATGTCGCTCGTCGGCATCATCATGCTCTGCTGGTCGCGCCGCTTCCCGGTCGACCTGTACACGCAGATCGGTCTCGTGCTGATCATCGCGCTCGCGGCAAAGAACGCGATCCTGATCGTCGAGTTCGCGCGCGAGCTGCGCGCGAAGGGCATGTCGCACGCGCGATGCCGCGGTCGAGGCGACGCGGCGCCGCTTCCGTCCGATTCTCATGACCTCGATCGCATTCATCCTCGGCGTCGTGCCACTGCTGACCGCGGACGGCGCGGGCGCTGCAAGCCAGCAGTCGATCGGCACTGTGGTGTTCGGCGGCATGCTCGCGTCGACGCTGCTCGCAATTCCCTTCGTCCCGGTGTTCTACGTCGCGGTGCACGCGTTGACCGACAGGAGGCGACAAACGAACGCGCAACCGCTCCCTGAGGCACCATCCTCGCAGTGAGCTTGGCTTAGTTCTCAGGAACCGGCTACGACGCCGGCTTGATGAGCTGGGTCGATCATAACGCGTGCCAGAGGAGCGGGCTCGATCCGACGCTGGCGAGAGAAAACCTTCTCCAGTTCGTCTGAGTCAAATATGTATGACCCCTCTTCGTCCCTCTCAAAAGGCAGCCGCCCGGACAGAACGGCGCGGAAGATCGTTGACGGCTTGGTTCCGGTAATTTCAGCCGCATCCAGGAGCGAATATCCCATTTACTAACCCCTACTACGCTCCGTCCCTGCACCCGATTGCAATCCGGCTATGCGGCATAAAGATGGCCGTCGGGAAATGCCCCGAACGAGCTTCAACACCCGCGAGGAGCAGATAACTCTCAACACCTTGGGCCACGCCGATCCTCACGAGCGCTTTGACGAACCAGCAAGGAGCCTGCCAAGCGCGGTCACCAGATCCGTCGCTGAAAACGGCTTTTGAAGGACGACGGCGGTCTCGCCCGTGCGTGCCACCTGGGCAAAGCCGGTCGTATAAATAAATGGGATGCGCTTCAGCCTTAGCGCCTCTGCGACCGGGCTACTCACCACGCCATTCAGGCCGATATCCAGCATTGCCGCATCGATGACCTCGGTCTTGTCGATAAGGGCGATGGCGTCCCGGACATTGTGAGCTGGGCCAATGACCTCGGCGCCCGCTTCTTTCAGGGTTTCCTCTGCTTCCCAGGCCAGAATGGCTTCGTCTTCCACAATCATGATGCGGTAGCCGGTCAGGTCTTTCATCCCAACGCCATGGCTATGAATTTAGTCGGCATCATGCGTTTTCCAGAATGTTGACAGGCCGAAACGGCCAAAGTTTTGTAAGGTTCCGCTTCGCGAGATGAAATTTCCAGGCAAGATCAGCACCCGAGAAACTCAATCGTCCGACAGAGGTCACCGGCACGGTCCCGTGCCATCCTACTGGCGGTCAACACCGCTACTAGGGATCAACACGTTTTGCCAAAGCATGGCGCTTTCATACTATTTTAAGGGGCGACTTAAGTAAGCATTGACGCCCTTTCCAATGCGAGGAAATCGAGCGCCTAAACCGTGCTATTGGCAGGGCCGTACCCTCACGCGTCGCTATGGCGGATGTGTGGATCGAAGGGCCATCGCCTGACTCTGTAAGGAACGTCTCTATGAAAAAGCTTCGGAATTTCATCAGCGACGAGTCTGGAGCGACCGCGATCGAATATGGACTCATCGCAGCAGCCACCGGCCTCGCGCTTGTCGCGGTCATGCCCACCATCAAAACCCAGCTTTCCGGGGTCTTCACGAAGATTTCCTCCGGCCTCGGCACCGCCGCCGGAGGCTGACAGCGCGGCTCCCCGTTGGAAGTCAGACTATAGGTTTAGTTCAAGTTTTAACTTTGCAGCGAGACAGGAGCCTCAGCGATGGGGCTCCTGATCGTTTTCAGCAATGATTGCTTAGCCGCACAAGCTCCGTCGACGCGGAACATCGCACGAAGTATATCGCACGAAGTATTCAGGCGGTCTGGCAATGCATATTGCCCGACGCATCGAGAGGGTCGACGCGCCAGGCCACAACCGCGAGGGCTACTCGACGTCTCAGAGGTCGTTCTGGGACGTAAGCTTCTCCACCGGGATCGAGCGGCTCGTTTTACAAGCACCATTGATCGCGGCACGCAGGGTGCGCCCACGAAGGTGACCCTCGATTTCGGTCGCCGAATACCCTTCGACCTTGAGCTGCGCCTTGACCTCTGTCGCGCCGATGAATTTTCCAGATTGAGCTAGCTCGTAGGCGCGCTCAACGAGGGGTTTCTGCGATTGTCTTGTCACAGAGCATCCAGTGATGCTTGAAGATTCTACTTCGACAGCTTGAGATTGCCGGCGCTGGTTTTACCCCGATCGGTGACCATATCGTAGCTGACTTTCTGACCTTCATTGAGACTGCTGGCCCCGGCGCGCTCGACTGCGCTGATATGAACGAACACGTCTTTCCCGCCGCCATCTGGCTGAATAAAGCCGAAGCCCTTCTGAGAATTAAACCACTTCACTGTTCCGGTTGCCATTGCTCACTCCCGCATCAATGCCCGACAATATCTCTGTACTCGCCAGATTGTCCAACCCAGAATCCACATGCTGAACGAAGCAATGAGGCAAGAAACAACTGCGATCAATTAGCCAGCCAGTGCGTCTCCCGACCTCCAGCCCCAGCCAATCGCATTGAGAGCATGGCGCAAGATTATGCTTGCCGCAAGGGCGGCACGCCTGGGACACGACATCCGCCGGGTTACGAAGTCCGGCGACGCCGTTTCCGTGGCTATGATCAGAGCCTATCCCCGGTCGGCACAGTTTTTGGTTTCTTCACTTTGACCCCACTATTTCGCCCTGTGACTTCGGCCAAAGGATTATCGTGTTCGCGCCCGATTTATAGCGAAACTGGCCATCGGGCCATAGGAGGCGACAATGCTCATTAGCAATCCACCCACAATTCAAACTGGTTCATGCAATTGCGGCGGGCGATGCGACGGCCATGCGGAAGCGGCGAGTAGCGCGCAACCTCTTCTATCTCGTCGGCGACTTTTGCGAACCTCGGTCGCGGGCGCTGCGTTGGGCGTCTTAAGCACGGCCGGGATCGAACTCGCGGCACCGCGCAAAGCCATGGCTCAGAGCACACTCAGCCCGGACGCGGCGCTGCAGATGCTGATGGATGGCAACAAGCGGTTCGTGGAACGCCGCTTGACCTTCTATGAAGAGGATCTGTCGCTGCTGAAGGCAAACACCGCGGAATTGCAGCAGCCCTTCGCATCTGTGTTGTCCTGCGCCGACTCCCGGGTCCCTGTCGAGATTTTGTTCGATCAGAGCATCGGCCATGTCTTCATCAATCGCGTTGCGGGAAACATTGCCACTTCAGAGATCATTGCCAGCATAGAGTATGGCGTCGCCGTGCTCGGTACCCGTACACTCATGGTGTTAGGCCACGCAGGGTGCGGAGCAGTGGATGCCTCCATCAAGGCGGGCGCCGTACCGGGCCAGATCAGCGGGCTCTACCCCTATATTCGTCCTGCCGTCGACGTGGCAGGCAACAATCTCGAAGCCGCAACCAAGGCGAACGCGAAAATCCAGGCCAATCTTCTGAGGGAAGCCTCGCCAGTCATCGCAGCCGCCCTGAAAGACGGTTCGCTCAGCGTGGTCGCTGCCTACTACGACACCTCCAGCGGACAGGTTTCGTTGCTCACGTGAGCCTGGACCGGCGGCCCTGACGGGCCATGCATTAGCCCCGGCCGAAAGGCCGGGGTTTTTCGTGATGGCCGATACGAATAGCTAGCGGTTTGGCGACGCGGCAATATTGTTATTTATCCGCGAAGTTCCTTTCGGCGCTTCCTGCGCGGCCCTGAGTGTGCCGCCCCCTTGCGACACGGCTCCATAAGAGCCCCACCCCGTTGGGCAGCAGGGCAATAGGATCAAAAATTGCGGGGGTATGCTGGTAGCGGAGGAGGGAGTTGAACCCCCGTTCCCAAAGGGATCGACCAGCGGCGAACTGCGCGTTGCCGCGAAGGCGCGAAACATCTCAGTTATGAGCCCGACCCAGTTGGAGCGAGGCGGCCCGATTCAAACGACCGGACCGCCAGCCATTCGTCTTAAGCCGTGTATTCCCACGACTTGAACGAGGTCCCGCGAACCGAGGACGGTGCATCCGAAATCTTACGGATGTTTGCCCAGGTCTGCTTGTAGTTGGGTAGGATCAATTCATTGACCCCGGCATTGATCACATTGCCTTGCGCGCCCGAGTCGGCGCCAAAGAGCATGAACGTCTCCTTTCGCCGTGCAGTCGGCTCGGGATAGACCATGGCCTGCGTCGCGCCAACATCATTGAAGATCTCGACGAGGTCGCCGGCCTTGACCTCCAGTTCCGCCATGTCTTCTGGGTTGATCTGAAGATAGGGGAACGGGAAGCGGTCCGAGACAAAGTCATTGTCCTTGTCGAGGAACCAGTTCTGCCAGTTGATGTTGGAGCGGCCATTGTTGATGAGGAAGGCGTAGTTGTCTCGTTGTGAAGCCTTGCCCGGTGCCTCCAGTCCGCGCCAGGCGCCGGCGCAGAACAGGGCCTTCTTGTCCTCGCGGCCATGCCGGTCGAATTTACCATCGGTATAGAGGCGCTTGGTGCCGACGAGTTTGCCGTCCTTGAAGTCGACGACCGGCTCCTGCACCCCGTTATTGCCCATGTCCCGCAGGCGGTCATAGGTGACGATCTTGCCGGTATTGGCATTATAGCCATCCATGAAGGCGTCTTCCTCGGACTTCCAGTCATAGCCCTTGAACTGATCGGCGTATTCGTTGCGGCCCTGCTCACGCAGAACGCGCTCGAGATTCTGGGCTATGCTCGCGGCGATGAGGCAGTCGGGCTGCGCTGAACCCGGGCCGTCCATATATTTCTCAACGAGCCGCATGCGCCGCTCGCCATTCATGGAGGTGAGATTCATCTCTCCCGATTCGACGGCGGGGAGGATCACATGGGCGGCCTGACCTATCTGGCTGTGGATGATATCCACGTTCACCGAGAACAGCCCGCCCGCTTCTATCGCGGCGACGATCGCCTCGACCAACTCTTCGCGTGTGGCGCCGGCTCGCGCATCCATGGCTTCCTTCACCATATTGGTGCGCCGGTTGTATTCGCGCTTGAAGTTGCTGGCATTGAGCGTCGTCTTATAGTGGTCGTTAGCCCAGATGTGGTGCACCTTGCCGCGGCCAGCGATGAGAAGCTGGTCGATATAGGCGGCCGGACGACCGACATGGGCGTCCGAGGGACGCATGTAGCCTTCCTGGTGGCCGCCGAGACGGCATGCGCCACCTCCTTCGCGTCCAACATTACCTGTGGCCAACGCGATGTTCACCAGAGCGCCGATGGTGCGATAGTTGTCATTGCCCCAGATGATGCCCTTCTCGTAGGCGGTCACGCATTTGCGGCGCGAGCCGTCTTCCTTCGGCTTGGCAATCCATTCGGCCGCCTTGACAATATCTGCTTCGGAAAGGCCGCAGATGTCCGCCCCGTCCTTGAGCGATGTCCGGCATTCCTGCAGCGCCGCATCGAGGCTGCCGAGCGCTGCGGGATGGGCCTCGTCAAGCGGCTGTGCGATGCCATCCAGGAATGTCGACTTGGCGATGAAGTCCTTGTCGATCCAGCCTTGATCGACGATGTAGGTGAAGAGCGTGTTGAACAACGCCAAATCGCTTCCAGACTTGATTTGAAGTTGCAGCACGTTGTCCTTGCCGGCTTCGATCTCGCAGGCGTTGACGGTAACGGTGCGGCGCGGGTCGACCATGATGACCTTGGCGCCCTTCCGCATGCCTGGGACCATATGATTTAAAAACAAATTTGTCTGGGTTTCCAGGGGATTGGCACCGACGAGAAAGATGGTGTCGGTGAGCTCGTAATCTTCATAGCAGTAGTTGAGCTCGCCAACGCCCATGTCGCGGGTGGAATGTACTTCCGAGTTGTAGGCGGGCCGGTTGTGGATGCGGCAATTCTTCACTTTCATCGATCCGAAATAGAGCTTGCCGGTGCCCCAAGTATTCTCGTATCCGCCCGCTGAGCCACCATGATCGAACATCGAGACAAAGAGGTCGTCCTCATTGCCCTTGTCGATGACGCGCGCCGTTACGCGCGCCACGAGATCGAGCGCATCCGCCCAACTCGTCGGCTGCCAGGTGCCATAGCGCCAGACCATCGGCTCCTCTAGTCGCTGCTGCTGGGTTCCCGTCTTGTCGGAGCGACGGTTCTCCGCCATCCGTGCGCCGCGGATAGAGCCTAGTCCGGAATTCACGCTGCACTCTTTGTCAGGCTTGATGACGAGATTCACATCCACGCCATTCTGCTTGACGACGTTATACATTGACGGCGAATACCAGGCCTCGGTTTCAGCCGGCTGCTGCTTCGTAAGATCGGCGCCCATGGCGTTTTCGCCGGGAGCCGTTCCACCTTGTTTGTTCACCGGCCAGGTATAGGCGTTGTACCCACAGCCGACGATGCAGTAGTGGCAGGTGACGTTATGCCTCTTCGCATCTGCCGGGATGATCGGGAGACGGTCGACGTGTCGCTTGAAAGCCATGATATCCTCCCTCAGAGCACGTTGGACAGGCGGCCGTAGAGCAACTCATCGACGCCCTCGGCATAGATGTCGCCCTTGTCATCGACGCGCAGCATGTATTGCGGCAGGTTCTGCGTCGCTTGGCCCCAGGCTTGCTGACCGCCAGCCTCGCAATCGAAGACCGAATAATGACCAGGGCAATTCAACGTGCGGCGATCCGCGTTGTAGCTCAAGGGAAAGCCCTTGTGGGGGCAGACGGTTGAGAAGCCGACAACATCTCCATCCGGACCTACGCCGCCCTGGACCGATTTGCCCAGCTTAATGAGTACACCCGGCGCGTCGGCATCGGGGTAAGCAACATCCACGGGTTCATTGGCCTTGAGGTCCTTCAGATTGCCGAGACGGTTCGATGGGTAATCGAGCAACGCTCCATTCGAGGCGGCCTTGGCCTCCGTCGCGACGAAGCCTACGACCGGTAGCGCGGCAGCCGCAGCTATTCCGCCGCGCAGGAATTGCCGGCGGCCGACTTCGACCATCTTGTTGCATCTCTTCATTGCAAGCCTCCCATTTCGCATTTTTGCGTGTCTGGGATCAGCTTAGGCCCTCGCAGTGCCGAGGCGCATGTGCACCGCAACATAACGGGGCCTCAGCAATTACAGTGAATTGCCGAGTTCGATGTTCGGAAAACTGAACATGCTGCAATGCCGTGGGTTCCGGAATCCGGACGGAGCACTATTCTCCGTCGGCCGATATACCGAAGTTCGACGCATCTTGTCCCACATCGTCGTGCGGGAGACTCCAAGCAGCCTTGCGGCTTCGATAATGTGCCCGCCGGTGGCTTGCAGCGCCCGCTCGATTTGCCGCCGCTCAGCCAAATCGCGCGTCTCTGACAGGGTGGCAAAGGCTTGAACCATGACATGGGTCGCCGAAACGGCTTCCGGAAACATATCCGCTGGCATGATCCACTCGCCCGATGCCAGCATACAGGCTCTTTCGATCCGATTTCGGAGTTCACGAACATTTCCGGGCCACGCGTGCTCATGCGCGGCTTCATACGCAAGCGTGCTCGACTCCTCTGACGACCGTTCCAGCTGCGCCCTTGAACTGATCAACGAACATATCCATCAGCCACGAGATGTCGTCTCGCCTACGTCGCAGCGGAGGTACCTCCAAACGCACGACATTGATACGGTAGTAGAGATCCTCCCGGAATTTCCCTGCCCGAAGCAGATCCGCGAGATCGGCATTCGACGAGCACACAATCCGCCCATGAAATTGGACGACTTGCTCGCCGCCGACGCGATGAAACTCCCGCGTCTCGACCAATCTCAGAAGTTTTGCCTGAAGCTGGACCGGAAGTTCCGCAATTTCGTCGAGGAATAGAACACCGCCCCGCGTACGCTCAGCGAAGCCGCGATGAAAGCCTTGCGGTCCCGCACCGCGGTATCCAAACAATTCACGCTCCATGACATCGGGTGGAATTGCAGCGCAGTTGACGGCGATGAAAGGCTCCTTCGAGCGCGGCGAGTGCCAATGCAGGTATCGCGCGCACACTTCCTTGCCGGCCCCCGTCTCGCCGGTTATCAGGGTTGGAGTGGTAAGCGCCGAAATGCGTCTGATGTTGGATTGGATTTCCTGCATCTCCTCCGAGACGCCGAGCGTCATATCGTCTTTGGCAATCGGATGGCGCTGGATCAGCGACTGCGCCCGCATGATGAAGGGCGGCATGGCGAAGGGCTTGGTGATGTAGTCGCCGGCACCAGCGCGCATCACGGATACCGCCTGATCTATATCGCCATAGGCAGTGACAAACAGAAAAGGGGGCACCGTCGCGCGTGCGGCCAGGCGGCGAAAGAGTTCATCACCGCTGAAGTCGGGCAGGCGCATGTCGCAAATAACGAGGTCAGGACTGGTCGCCCTCAGTCCCAGCAGCGCCGCTTCGCCGGTGCGCCACCAGTCCACATGAGAGCCTTCGAGCGTCAGGCTCTGCACAAGCGACTCCCCCATCAGGGCGTCGTCCTCAACAAGACCAATGACACGACCTTCAAGCAGCATGGCGCAAAATCGATACGCGTATAGGCACTGTCAAGCGCAAGGTTGTCCCATTCATATCGCTGCTGACGACCGACAATCGCGCGCCAATCTCATCGCAGTGCCGCTTTACAATCCAAAGCCCGAGCCCGCGTCCTTGCTCCGGAGGGATGGCACCCGCCTGCTCCTGTTCGATGTAGGCGCGCACCGCTGACGGTAGTCCGGGCCCGCTATCGGAGATATCCGCGATGAACGATCCGTCCTCAACGCGCGCGCCAAACGTGACTATTGCGGCGGCGGGACTGGCCCGGCATGCATTGATAATCAAGTTGAGCAGCGCATCCCTGACGGCAACGGCCGGGATGCGCAAGGGCACGGGCAGCGCGACATGCCAGATGAGATCGAGGTCCTTTTGCTTTGCTTCCGGTTCCAGCAACAACTGAAGGTCGGCGAGATCGGCGTCCGAAAGGAGCCTATCTGTCTTGTCCATGCGGTATGTTGCGAGCGTCGATCTAACCAAGTCGCGGATGCCGATCAGGCCCGCTTCAATGAGTTCGAGTGGAGCGCGCGCGGACATCGCCACGCTCTCCGTGGCGACGCAGTGCATCCAGCGCATTAAACAGACCACCTAGCGGATTGTTGATTTCATGCGCCATGCCGGAGGCAAGTCGGCCCAAACTCGCAAGCTTCTCTTCCTCTGCAAGGCGCGCGGCAAGAGTCTCCACGCTCATTCACGGCCTGGGCTAGCGCATTATATCTGCCGAAGAGGCGCCGGAACTCACGCGTCTGCCGCGCGGCGACCGTGGCAGGAATTGGCTCGATGTGACCTTGGGTGGCGGCATCTAGATGATTTGAAAGGATGCGCACGGGTTCCAGCATTCGTCGCACCGCCACAAAACCAAGAACGGCCATTACGACTGTAAGCATGAGATTGGTCAGCAACAGCGTTCTAAAGACCTCATCGCGCTCGGCGAGAAGGTTCTTAATGTCGGCCTCGGCGAAAATCCGACCAATCGGGCGGTCTTGATAAGCCAGAACACGGTCTAGAAAGGCGGTCGCGTTCGCCTCCTCGAGCGTTACAGCAGATCCGCCAGCCTTTGCCGGAAGATCGGGTGTGGACTGCGAAGGAAACCGAAGCGGGTCGCTCGCCGCGATGACGCGGCCCTCGGCATCGGTAACGGCCGTCCAACGGATATTGAGCCCCCGATAGCGCTCACGCGATCGGTCGAGCGTATCAAAGACCTCCCAGACATCGTTGCGCACGACAGTAGGAATAAGCGCGGCCGAAAGCCCGTCGAGATACATTGCCGCCAGTTCCTGCATTTGTCGCGCCTGCGCTTCTTCAAGGCGCGCGAGCACGCGATTTGTGATCACGGCGCTCACCACAAACATCATTAGCGTGACGAGCAGCGGCACCTTTGCCGCAAGAGGCCAGCGCCACGGATTGATGTACTTGGCGATTGCCAGATTCACGCGCCAAGACCTGCTCATGTAAGCGTCATCTTGGCTGCGATGCGATCGAATATGTCTCGGGCTCATCGGCAAAGCCGTCCAGTTGCAGAAGCCGCAGAGCAACCTGCCCCTCGGGATCGTCTGCCATATTCAGCAGAGCCTCATGAAGCAGTATTACAGAAGGGCTTGCTTTTTGCGTCCGCAGACAAGCGACTGGCGGAAACCCCAGCAGTTCTGATTTGCGCACCACTTCAGTTGCGCCGGTCAGACCCGGCTCGATGGCGGACATCACCTCCCACACATAGCCATCGACACTGCCACTTTGCGCGAGGCCCGATGCTACCGCGCGCACAACGTTCCGGTGACCGTATGTAAAAAATATCTGGCGGAAAAACTGATCGGGACGAAGCTTTTGCTTGGTGAGGAGCGCAGTCGTGACCAGATAACCGGAATTGCTGTTGGGATCCGAGAAGGCATGAATGTCGCCGCGCAACGCTGCGAGGCCATGCGCATTTCTGCCGCGGGGAGCTATTGAAGGTAGGACTGATATAGTGGCTTGCCCCGCCACAATGGCACCGCGGCGAGCGCAAGCGCATCACGGTGCTGCGCGAATGGATAGCCGCAAATCCACGCGGCATCGAGTTGGCCAGAGAGTAACAGGCCCGTGATTTCTTCGTAAGTACGGCGCTGTATTAGCTGGACCACGCGGCCGGTACGCCTCTCAAGATACTGCTTGAGACGCGTAAGCAAATCGAGATCGTTCGTCAGGAAGACTGGAGTTAGCCCGAACTGCAATTGGGACTGCGAGCGCGCTGGCCTAGGTCCACGGAGTAAGGCAAAAGTGACTGCAATCCCAACCAACGCTTGGCGTCGCCCCATCTGCGCCCGATGGCGTGTGGGCCGTTCACAATTTTCAAATCTCGAATGTTTCATGGGCTTTGGTGTAATCCATGATCCGTCCCGGATCACATTACCTTGCATTGACAGAGAGAGCCAATGGCCGTCATCCGCATACTCTATTCAAGCTCATGTTCACGACTTTGATGCACCAGGGCCAGATAGAGGCACCCCCGCATACGGCATAATCCACTTACGCGCGATGGTTTCAGGACCAGCCTGTTCAAGTTCATTCGGAGCCTTGAAGCGAGCGGCCTGGTGGGACACGACCTCGGACTACGGTTGCGACCGAGCAGCTCGAAATGGGACTGAGTACAAGAACGGTAGCTGACGTCCTGGGAGCGAACCGAAGCAATGACGCGGTATTATAGCCGCAGCGCTGATCTTACAGACACCGTCAGATCTGCGATCGAAAAAAGGAGGACGCGAATGCTTCGGGAATGTCTAAAAAATCGGAATGAGCTTGTCTAGAAAGCCACTCGGAACACTGAGTGAACGGTTCATGTCTATGAAATGTTTTGATTTTTTTGGTAGCGGAGGAGGGAGTTGAACCCCCGACCCCAGGATTATGATTCCCGTGCTCTAACCAACTGAGCTACTCCGCCCCAAAACCAGGCGGCCCGGATATAGGTGCGGCGTGCCTTTCAAGTCAAGCAGACTTGGCCCTTAAGTCTTGGTGTAGCGCCAGACGACAGCCGGGGGCACATTGGAAAGCACCACCCCTGCCCGCCGGCGCTGCAGCCCGGAGCGCTCCGACAGCCGTTCAGGCAGGGGCGGAAGGTGAAAATAGCTGAATTGGGTGAGGATGCCGCCCCGCTCCAGTGAGCCGGACACCGCCCGTGTGACCGCCCTGCGGTCATTGAGCTTCATCGAGCGCAACGGCAAACCGGAGAGGATGCAGCGGACCTTGGAATGGCCCAACCCCTTGAGAATCTCCGGCAGTTTGGCAGCGCTGTCCTGGATCACGGTCGATCGCGGAAACTGCCGCTTGAGGAACCCGGCGAAATGCCGGTCAAGTTCGATGAGAATGAGGTTCTCAGGCGCGACGCCGTCGACGATCAATTGCCGCGTGAAGGCGCCCGTCCCTGGTCCCAACTCGACGACGATGTCATTGGCCTTGGGGTCGAGCGCATCGACCATGGCGCGCGCGAGCTTGGGCCCGCTCGGCATGACCGCGCCCACGCCGAGGGGACGCCGGATATATTGCCGCCAGAACAGGAGAGCTGCTTCATGCATCTGATTTCGCGAGGGACTAGTCATCACGTGCGGCCCATTCAAGGCAGGCGGATAAAATGCAGCAGCGTGAACAGCCCGAACGGCTTAAGTTCGCGCCGCGAACGCAGGGACAGCTTGTCGCTCACGAAAACCGTTTCCACCGGAAATTCCGGCCGCCAGCCCAAGACGTCGGCAAAACCGGCAAGCTGTTTTTCGATCAAGGCCCGCGGCCCCTTTGCTGCACTGAAGTGATTGACGATGACGACATGCCCGCCCGGCTTTGTCACGCGCGCAAGCTCATGCATGACCTTCGCCGGCTCGGGGACGACGGTCATGACATACATGGCTGTCGACACATCGAAACTCGCGTCAGCAAATTCCAATGCCGTTGCATCCATCTCGACCAACTGGTCGATGTTGGTGAGCTTTTCCTTCTGCACCCGCTCTCGCGCGCGGCGCAGCATCTCGGGAGAGAGATCGACCCCGGTGATGTGCAGATGCGGCTTATAGTGCGGAAGCGCTAGACCAGTGCCGACTCCCACCTCCAGGACGCGTCCGTGGAGCGTGTTGATCTGCTTGGTCGCTTCCTTGACGCCTGCCTCGACGAAGCGGCCGAATGTCGAATCATAAACGGGCGCCCACCGGCGATAGGCACGCCTGACGTCGGCAGTATCGAGTTCGGCTAGCTTGGGTCGCATTCAGACCGCATTATGTGACGGCAAGCGCGGATTCTTGCAAGGCAGGTTTACGCGCACCCGCAATGAATCCACCGCCAAGCACGCGGGCCCCTGCCCCGGGCCGGTCGTATAGAACGCAAGCCTGTCCGGGCGAAACGCCGTATTCGGCCGTTTCGAGGCGAACCTTCACGCCCTGCTCCGTCACCGCCACCTCGGCCGCCACGGGTGCGCGCGTCGACCTGATCCGCGCAAAAGTCTTCATCGGCCGCCAATCCAAGGGCGAATCGCCCAACCAGTTGACTTCATTGAGGAACATTTCGCTCTCGGCGAGTGCCTCGCGCGGCCCGACAATCACCCGCCGGCGTGGCGCATCGATACCTGTCACATAGAGTGGCGCACCTTCGGCCACGCCCAGTCCCCTGCGCTGGCCCACCGTGAAATTGAGGATGCCGGCATGACGGCCGAGATGCCTGCCATCGACATGGACGACCTCACCCAATTCGCTTGCTTCGGGCCTCAGCCTGGCGATCACGTCGGCATAGCGGCCATTCGGCACGAAGCAGATATCCTGACTGTCCGGCTTGTCGGCGACGAGCAAGCCAAGCTCCGAGGCGAGCTGGCGTGTTTCGCGCTTGGTCAGCGAAGCGAGCGGAAAGCGCAGGTAATCGATCTGCGCCTGGGTGGTCGCAAATAGAAAATAGCTCTGGTCGCGGCTTACATCCGCAGCACTCAAAAGATCGCGATGGAGGGAAGCGTCGGCGCGCGCGCGGCTCTCGACATAATGCCCGGTCAGGAGCGCCGCTGCACCAAGTTCCCTGGCCCGCATCATCAGATCGGCAAACTTGACGGTCTGGTTGCACCGGATGCACGGAACCGGCGTCTCGCCGCGCAGATAGCTGTCGGCGAAATCGTCGATCACCGCCTCGCGAAATCGCGATTTCGAAATCGAGGACATAATGCGGGATGCCGAGCTTCGCCGCGACCCGCCGCGCGTCATGGATGTCCTGCCCCGCGCAACAAGACTTGGAGCTACGGCTCGCCTGGCCGTGGTCGTAGAGTTGCAGCGTGATCCCGACGACATCATAGCCAGCCAGCTTGGCGAGACCTGCGACGACCGAGGAATCGACCCCGCCCGACATCGCACACACGAGCCGGGTCGAGCCCGGTTCGCCGGTGAGGTCGATTGCGGCCCGAATGCGGCCGAGAAGATCGTCATTTAGCATCATGGCGCGCGCTAAATGGGGCTTTGGAGGGCAAATGTAAACAAGGGCTGTTTTGTTTTGGGTCAGATACTTCGCCGTCTTACCGATTTGTTGAGAAGGGCTTAGCCACTTTTTAAGTGCGTTCGCCTACCTTGCCCGGAGTCAGTGGTTGCGTATCGAGTTTGAGTGATGAACGGTCAGTTGCGTCCTCGCGTAAATTATGTCATCGGGCCCGATGGCAGTCCGCTTACCATTGCCGACCTGCCGCCTCCCGGCACGCAGCGTTGGGTCATCCGCCGCAAGGCCGAGGTTGTCGCCGCCGTGCGCGGTGGCCTGCTCAGCCTTGAAGAGGCTTGTGCACGCTATACTTTGACGGTCGAAGAGTACCTGAGCTGGCAGCGTTCGATCGATCGCCACGGCCTGGCCGGGTTGCGCACCACGCGCATTCAGCAATACCGCCAGTAGCAGCCTCCGGTACGGGCCTATCAGCCCGCCTTCCATGTGAAATATTTCGCAAGCAAAGAAGCTTGCGCCATGCCTGCCCATGAACTAGGCCAAGCCCGTCGGGAATGACGAGGACGACTGGCATCATGACCAACGGGCGCGAACAGGGCGAAAACTTCTGGTCGATGGGCGACACGCTCAGCAAGACCGCCAGCCCGGCGGGCAGCCAGCAGTTGGCGGCCGACGCCATGCGGGCCTTGCAGTCGCGCGATATCGCCCGCGCCTTGAAGAGCGCTTCGGCGGCGGTCCAACTCGCACCGGCCGATCCGCAAGCCAATCTCGTGCTTGGGCTCGCGAACGAAATGACGGGGAAACTCGCGGAAGCCGAGCGGCACTATTCCGTCGTCCTGAAGCAGAAGCCCGACACAGTTCCCGCACTCATTGGCTTGGGCCGCCTGAAGCTCAACGAGCGCCGCGGTGTCGATGCGCTGGCGGCTCTCAGTCGTGCCGTCCAACTCCAGCCGGAAAATATCGATGGCCGCCACTTGCTGGCAAGGGCCTATGGTTTGCTGCTGCGCCACGCCGAAGCGATCACGGCATTCGAAATCGTCAACAAGGCACGTCCCAACAACGCCGAGATTCTCGCGGGCTACGCGCGGGCGCTCGGCAATGCGGGCCGGACGACCGAAGCGCTGGACAATTATCGGCGTGCCGCCGCACTCAATCCGAAAGACGACGCGGTACAGCAGGGCATGGCATCGATCCTCATCGATCTGGGCAAGTCGGAGGAAGCAGCGGTCCTCTTGCGCAAAGCCATCGCGCTCAAGCCGGCGCGACCCGGTCCCTATGAACAGCTTGCGCGGCTGGGTATGCTGAATGCCGCCGAGCTTGAGACTGCGCGAAAGTTTGCATCGACTTCGGCGACATCGGCCCCGGATGTCGCATCTTTCAAACTTGCCGTCGGCACGGCCCTGCTGCGGAAAGACAAGCACGCCGAGGCCTTTGTCTATTTGTCCGAGGCAAATGCGGCGAGGGATGTCCAGCGCAACTACGATCGAGGGCGCGTCGCGGCGCTTGTCGACGCTGTCAAGGACGCCATGGCAGAGATCGTTCGCTCCGAAACATCGCCGGGCTTCGATCGCCCGATCTTCATCATGGGCATGCCGCGTTCGGGCACGACCCTTGTCGAACAAATATTTGCCCGCCATTCCAAAGTGTTCCCTGGCGGTGAACGCGCCACCGGTGGCGACATGCGCCGGATGCTTCAAAGCACCAATCAATCCTTCAGGACCGCGCTGCGAAATCTGACCCCCGACCTCGAGAGAACCTTACAACGACATTATTTTGCGGGCCTGCCGGCCGACGCGGCCACCGCCGAACGGGTGACCGACAAGCTCCCCGACAACATCTGGAACCTGCCTCTCCTCCGCAAGCTGTTCCCGGGCGCCCGCATCCTGATTTGCCGCCGCCATCCGCTCGACACCTGCTGGTCGATTTTCGAGCAAGGCTTCGGACCCCAGGTTCCCTATGCTTCCAATCTCGACAATATTGCCAACCATATCGCGGCGCAGGATCTGCTTTTGCAGAAGTGGCTTGCCGAGGATCGGGGATTGAGCCGCGAAGTCATCTACGAAGAACTGGTGCAACGCTTCCCCGAAACCGCGCGCAGCCTGATCGAATTCACCGGCCTCGATTGGGAAGACGCTTGTCTCTCCTTCACCGAGAACGATCGGGCCGTGCGGACCGCGAGCGCAACGCAAGTGCGGCGCGGCATATACACGAGTTCGATTGGCCGCTGGCGAAACTTCACAGATCAGCTTCGCCCTCAGAATACATTTCTCAGGCCGCAGATCCAAGCCCATGAGAGCAAGCTGCAACATCTCGGACTGACGCTCGCATGACGACCGGCACGCACGAATATGTCGCGGACCCCCGCAACAGTTCGATCCTGATTTCGGTCAATGGCAAGCTTGTGCCGCGCAACGAAGCCGTGGTTTCGGTCTTCGATTCGGGCTTCATCCTCGGTGACGGCGTATGGGAGGGTTTGCGCCTTTACACTGCCGGCGTTCCATTCCTGCGCGAGCACGTCGAACGCCTCTATGAAGGCGCCAAGGCAATATTCATGGACATCGGACTTACGCCGGAGGAATTGGTCCAGCGCCTCTTCGCCTGCCTGGATGCAAATAAAATGCAGGAAGGTGTGCATATCCGCCTCATGGTGACCCGCGGGGTCAAGGCAACGCCCTATCAGGATCCGCGCCTGACAATCTCTCCGCCGACCATCGTCATCATTCCCGAATACAAGTCACCGAAGCCGGAGATACTCGAAGGCGGCATCCGGCTTTTTACGGTGAACGTGCGCCGCGGCTATCCGGACGTGCAGGACCAGAAGCTCAATTCGCACTCGAAACTCAATTGCATCACCGCTTGCGTCCAGGCGATGAATGCGGGCGCCGATGAAGCCTTGATGCTTGACCCGCACGGCTTTGTCGCAACCTGCAATTCAACGCATTTCTTCATCGTGCGGCGAGGCGAAGTCTGGACCTCGACGGGACAGTACTGCATTCCGGGTATCACGCGCGCTGCCGTGCTGCGCGTCTGCGCGGAAAACGGCATCCCGGCGCGCGAGAAGTTCTTTTCGCTTTATGACGTCTATGGCGCGGATGAAGCTTTCGTCACGGGTACTTTCGCCGGCATGACGCCGGTTCGCGAGATCGACGGCAGGCCGGTTCGCAATCCCCTCGATACCAAGGGCGAATGGCGCGGCGCCGGGCCTATCACCCGGCGCATCAGCGAACTCTATCGCGATCTCTGCCGGCGCGAGGCAACGAGGACGCTGTCTTGACCACGATTGCCATGTGGTCGGGGCCGCGCAACATCTCGACCGCCATGATGTATTCCTTCGGCAATCGCGCCGACTGCCTTGCCTGGGACGAGCCCTTCTATGCCTTCTCGCTCAAGACCCACGGCAATGACCATCCGCTTCGCGACGAGATCATCGCTGCCTATGACACGGACTGGAACACGCTGGTCGCGGCCTGCCTCGGACCCCTGCCCGAAGGAAAGACCGTCTACTACCAGAAGCACATGACGCATCACATGCTGGATGGCTTCGACCGTTCCTGGCTGCACGGCGTGACCAATGCCTTCCTCATCCGCTCGCCCGATCGCGTGCTGGCGAGCTACACCCGCAAATGGTCGGACGTTTCATTGCGCGACATCGGCTTCGTGGAGCAGTCGGAACTCTTTGATCTTGTCGCCGATCGCCTCGGACACGCACCGGCCGTGATCGATGCCGAGGACGTGCTCTCAAATCCGCGCGCGACCCTCATGGCGCTGTGCGCCGCCTGCGGCATCCCCTTCGACCCGGCGATGCTCGCCTGGCCAAAGGGCCCGAAATCTTTCGACGGAAACTGGGCGCCGCATTGGTACAATGCCGTCTGGCAGTCGACAGGCTTTGCGCGCGATGCATCGCCGCCGCCCGATCTGCCGCCCGCACTAAGCGCGATCGCCGACACGGCCCGCCCCTACTATGAGAAACTGTCGAAATACCGTCTCGCGCCGGCAAGCTAAGGCAATGCGCCACCAAGCGGAATCGCTTGGCGGCCGAAGTCGCGCCGGGTTCACGAATTCCGAAAAACATCTGTATACGGACGACTTTACCGAGTGCCTGAAGCACTCAGGTTGTATCGAGTTCCGGTAGCGCCCTGCGGGCGAGCCAGTGGCATTCTTTCAGGATCTCGTCGACCTGATGGATGGGGCGCTGTCGGAAGCCTGGTGGCCGGCCGGGTCGCATCGGGACTCCAGCGTTCCGGGCGCCGCTCTTCCTTGGGTCGCGCCTCCCAGCGTGCAAGCCGCATGGCGTGGCGGGGGATGTCATTGAGTGCATCGACAACGGCCACGAGGCGGCGGACGAGGTTCTTCGCACTGACCGTGCCGTCGTCCACGGCGTCTTGCTCCGCCGGAGGGGACGCGGCAGCAGGCTTTCGATGCTGGAGGAATGAACTCGATGGAATGGACGTGGGGTTCCGGACCACGGCGCTTCTTTTTGAAACGGCGGCCAACACGCTTGAGCGGATCGAACAGGTTGAAGAGGAAACCCCGCCGGCGTTTGGGCTTTCCTTCGCCCTCGGCCTTGGTCTTGTCTTTTCCGGGGCTCTTAGCTCTCGGATTAGCCTGTGGGCGCGGTTCTCTCGGCTCGACCACGATATCGCGTGCCGCCGCGATGATCAGTCGCCGGGCCGCTGACTCCGCTGTTCGCAGGATGCGGAGCACATAACGGTGCAGCGGCTTTGGCACCCGCTCGACGGCACCGCCCTCGCTCAGTCCGATCTTTGCGAACAACTCCGCAATGACCGCCAAGAGCGGCAGGCGCCAGCGTTCTATTGCGAAATTCGGGTCCATTCATGTCGAATAGAACATAGAATGAACTACGTCAAGAGAAGAATGCGTGGCGGCGACCTCATGAGGTCGCCCCTCGTTACCGCATCGCGTGGGCGATCGTGGGGGCCATAATCGGGGCCTGGCCGGCGGTTTCCTTCTCCGCCAGCAATTCCGCCTTGCGCAGTTCTGACCCTGCCTCCTGGAGACCGTTCTGTGCTACGGCCAGTTGCTCGCGCAATTCGTTGACCGAGCGCATGAGGTTGTCGCGGCGGCCGCGGGTCGCCTTGGCCGACATTGAATAGTTGAAATGGTTGGGATCGGTGACGCCGGTTCGCTGCTCCTCGGTCCTGACCTGCTGGTCGAGATCGTCATATTTTCGCATCAGGTCGGCAATCATCGCTTCTATGTCATTGACCTGCCGCTGTTTCTCGTCGCGGCGGAAGCGGTAAGACTTGATCTGCGAATCCCTTGAGCGCATGAAAACCCCGTTACCCAAACAAACTTCCGAAGCTGTCCATTAGGGACTCTTCTCAGCCTAGGTCGAATCACCTAGCTTGAAGATTCGATGCCTTGGAAGTCCCCATCCTGCCCGGGTAAGCTTAAGGCCCAGTAAATCCACTCGCTCCAATTGTCTGCATTAAGCTTGCGGACAGTGGAGAAATGGCGGCGAGACGAGGAATTTGCGTCGATGGGAGTAGAATTCTGCGTATCTGGATTAGGTTTTGTTAACCTTTCCCGCGCTATCTTAAGGATCAGCGTTAATCGTTAGTTGCGGCCGGCGTCGCGAGGTTTCTGCGTTTGACGGGGTGGCCGCAGCCTGGCCGATTTTAAGGGGATTCGGATGAGAGTTCTGCTGATCGAGGACGATACCGCAACGGCTCAAAGTATCGAGCTGATGCTCAAGTCGGAAGGGTTCAACGTCTATACGACCGATCTTGGCGAAGAAGGTGTGGACCTCGGCAAGCTCTATGATTACGACATCATTCTGCTTGACCTGAACCTGCCCGACATGTCGGGCTACGAGGTTCTGAAGTCTCTGCGCGTGAGCAAGGTCAACACGCCCATTCTTATTCTGTCCGGCCTCGCCGGCATTGAAGACAAGGTCAAGGGCCTCGGCTTCGGCGCCGACGACTACATGACCAAGCCGTTCCACAAGGATGAGCTCGTCGCGCGCATTCACGCCGTCGTCCGTCGCTCGAAGGGCCATGCCCAGTCGGTCATCCAGACCGGCGAGTTGCTCGTCAATCTCGACACCAAGACCGTCGAGGTCGGTGGCCAGCGCGTGCACCTCACGGGCAAAGAATATCAGATGCTCGAACTCCTCTCGCTGCGCAAAGGCACGACGCTCACCAAGGAAATGTTCCTCAACCACCTCTATGGTGGCATGGACGAGCCCGAGCTCAAGATCATCGACGTGTTCATCTGCAAGCTGCGCAAGAAGCTCGCGACCGCCGCCGGCGGCAAGAACTTCATCGAGACTGTCTGGGGACGCGGCTATGTGCTGCGCGAAGGCGCGCCGCAGGACGAGGACATTCGCGAAACCGCCTGACGCCTAGTGCATGTCCCGCCAAAGTGTACGCACTTTGGACGCGATTTCCTATCGGCGAAGCAATTCCGCTTCGCCGGAAACGCGTAGCTCAGGCTGCCCGCACCACCACCGCACCATTGTCGAGCGCCATGGACAATGTCAGTCCGGCGCTCGCCGCAAGCCGCTTCGAATAGTAAGGCTGCACCAGGCGCGCATCGAGTTCCTGGCCATTGGTGCTGCCCGATATGACTTCGGCAATCTTCTCCGGAACGCGCGCCTGATCGCCCTCCGCGCGCACGACGAAGCCGCTGCCATCGACGCCGACTGATACTTTGCCGCCGCGCGGTATGCCCGCAATGCCGAGCAGCATCATGTTGAGCACGAGCTTCACTTCGGTCTTCGGCCGGTTCTCGCGCGGCGCCTGCCATTCGAGCTTCACCTTCTCCTCGCCGACGAAGGCCCGCGCCACATCGCCCGCCTCGCCCATGTCGATCATCGATCCCGCAGAGCCGGCGGCACCGAAGGCGATGCGGCAGAACTGCAATTTGGCCGAAGCCTGCTTCGCTGATTTCTTGACGAGTTCCATCGCCATCTCGCGCATCAATTCATCATCCTCGACCTCGAGCAGTTCGAGGCCATTGGTGATCGCGCCGACCGGCGAGATCACGTCATGGCAAACGCGGCTGCACAGCAACGCCGCCAGATCAAGGTCGCTCAAAATGATTTCGCCGCTCATCCACGCACTCCCGCTCGTTCACATCGAATCACCCACTCTCTTAGCAAAATGTGGGACGGATTTCCGCATTGACGGCTCTTGCCGCTAAGGCGCATAGGGTCGCGCCATCATTCACATGAGGTCGGAATGCCTTCGACGTTGCCTGATAGCCTGCGCCGCCTCGCGGCAATCGCATTGCGCGCCGGCCATGAAATCATGACGATCTACGGATCGAACGTAACAGCGCGCGAAAAAGCCGACCTGTCGCCCGTGACCGAAGCCGACGAAGCTGCCGAGCGTATGATCCTGCGGGATCTCGCCGCAAACGATCCCGACATCCCCATCGTCTCCGAAGAAGCCGCATCGGCGGGCTACATTCCAAAGACAGGAGGCCTCTTCTACCTTGTCGACCCGCTCGACGGCACCAAGGAGTTTCTCACCCGCAATGGCGAGTTCACCGTCAATATCGGTTTGATCCGCGACGGCAAGCCCGTCGCCGGCGTGGTCTACGCACCCGCCAAGGGCGAAATCTTTGTCGGCGAAGTTGGGCGCGGCGCCTGGGCGGCCGCGGTCAATGGTGAGGCTGATGGACCCGCGCTCGATTGGGCTCCCATCCACACGAGATGCCCGACGCCGACGGAGCCTGTGGTCGTCGCGAGCCGCTCCCACATGGATGCAAAGACCGAAGCCTGGCTCAAGCAGCGTGGTCGCCACAGTCTCAAGAGCGCCGGTTCGTCGCTCAAATTCTGCCTCCTCGCCAAGGGCGAGGCCGACTTCTATCCGCGCTTCGGGCGCACCATGGAATGGGATACCGCCGCTGGCCATGCGGTGCTTGCCGCCGCCGGCGGCGCCGTGGCCACCGAAAACGGCGAACCGCTCACCTATGGCAAGGCCTCCGCCGGCTATGCCAATCCCGGCTTCGTCGCCAGCGCCTGATTGGCACTTTCTTAACCGTTTCGAAGCCCCCGGCTGGTAAGTCTGAACCGATCCAGAAAAGGCCTCACCGAAGCCACAAGTCGCGGCCATTCTGGGATCAGGGAAAGTCGTCAAAACAGAGTGTACTGTGGGTGCCACGGAGAAGCCGGTGCTGGGTCAGTGGCGTTGTCTTCGAAGAGGTCAAAAATGTTGCGTTTCCGTCATGCCGGTTTGACTGCCCTTGCCTTGTCAATGGCGTTGTCTTTTGCTCCCGCCGCAATCGCCAAGGAAGGCGAGTACACATCGAGCATCACTCGCTCGCAATCGAACGACGAGACCTATTCATCCGAGGAAATCGTCGAGAAGGGCCATAATTTCTTTGGCAAGACGACCCGCGGGGTCGCCGATGCGGTCGAATACGTATTCAGCACCAAGGGCGAGCCGACGGCCTATATCGTCGGCGAGGAAGCCGCCGGAGCCGTCGTTGCAGGCCTGCGTTACGGCGAAGGCACGATCTATTACAAAAACGGCATGAAAGAGCGGATCTTCTGGCAAGGCCCGTCATTGGGCTTCGACTTTGGCGGCAACGGCTCCCGGGCTCTGGTCCTGGTCTACAATTCCACCGCACCTTCCGAGCTCCACGATGTCCGCTTTGGCGGCGTCGAAGGATCGGCCTATCTGGTTGGCGGACTGGGCGTGAACTACGAGAAATACGGAGATATCGTGCTGGCGCCAATCAGGACGGGCGTAGGCGCCAGGCTCGGGGCCAATATCGGCTACCTGAAATACACCCCGCGTCCCACCTGGAACCCTTTCTGAGGCGGTCCGCGAAGCTCGAGGAAGCGAAAATTTCCCGGTCGCAACTTTGGGGCAGCCGGGCTATTCTTACCCCCGAAACGGTGGGTTGCCGAACCGGCGATGCCGGCTGCGGCATTAGGATATAGGAACGCGCATGTCTCGTGCAGAGACATTGATGCTTATAGCTTTGGGTTTCGCGCTGGGCACGCTTTTGGCGCTGCTCTTCGGACGCCTCGTGTGGCACGCGGCGGTGCGGGTCGGATCGCGCCGCATGCAGCGCCAGATTCCCTCGACCCTTGTGGAAATGCAGGCCGAACGCGATCGACTGCGGGCTGAATGCGCGATGTTGACGCGCAAGCTCGAAATCCGCTCCGAGGACCTGAAGTCGCAACTTGTCGAGCAAAGCGCCGAATTGACGCGCGAGCGCAATCGCAACGATGTTGCTTTTGAAGAACTCAGGAACAGGGAGGCAACTCTCGACGAGCGCGAACAACGTGTCGGCGCGTCGCACGAACAGACCGGCTTGCTTGAAGCGGAGCTGGCGACACGGACCAACGCTCTTCACGATGCCCAGGCCCGGCTTCAGGAGCACCAAGAAGCCGCAAACCGCCTCAAGCATGAATTGGCTAACCTGACGAATGCCCTCGCCGACCGCGACGCGCGCATCGCTGAACTTCAGCATCACCTGTCGGAACAGCCCATGCGCATCGAATCGGCGACGCAGCGCGAGCAGCTGAACACGGCCGACCGCCTCGAACGCCGGATCGAGGAATTGACCATGCTGTCGCGCGAGATTGCCGAGCAGCGCTACAGTTTCAATCGCGAGCGTCATGAGCTTGCGGCACTCGCAGCCGCCTCGCTCGAACCCTCACCGGACATGCATCACCCCGATGACGCTTATGAGCGTGCCTCTACGAACTTCGAAGAAGTCACCAACCAGGAGCGATCAATCGACCGGATGCTGACCCACGCCGAGCGCGAGACGCTGGCACTGGCAGCAGAAGTTGAAAGGCTCGAGCCGCTGCGCGCCGAGTACCCTCAGCTGACTGTGCCGGACGATATGCGGCCCACGAGCGGACGCCTTGTCGAGCCCCGCGAACCCGAGCCGTCGACTTTCGGCAAGCTTTCACGTTCTCCGGGCGATGATGAGAAGCCGCAGCGGGGTCTTGCGAATGTCGTCTCCCTGGCGGCGCGCATCAGGGCATTGCAGAAAAACATAACGGGATGAAACGGTGGCGCGCATCAGGGCGCGCCGCCGCTTCCCCGTCTTCGGACCCTTGATTTCAGGTCCGCCGCAGTCCGTGATGCATCAGAAGCTGTCGGCCAGCCAGCGCCCCACGCGGCGCAGATAGCCTCTTTGGTGGTTTGCCTCGCTCAGTGATCCTGCCGGCAATGCACAGCTTGCATCCGGCATCAAAGCGTAGGTCAGAAGTCCAGCGGCAACCGCGAACCCAGGCGCGCGCACGCTGTCGGGTGTTCCCTGCAATTGCGCCGGCATGCCAAGCCGGACTTGCCGGTCGAGCCATTGTGCCGCCACTTCGCGTACGCCGGTCAGTTGGCTCGCACCGCCAGTGAGTACCACGCGGCCGCCGCCGAAGCGCGCACAGCCCAACTCCGCGAGACGCTCGCTTACGAGTTCGAAAATCTCCTCGAGCCGCGGCCTGATGATGCCGGTCAGCATCGATCGCGGAACCTGATGGATGGTATCGACGCCGCGCTCACCCAGCAATGGCACGGCCACCGTCTCGCGCTCGTCCATGAGTGATGGAATGGCGGTGCCCCACAGCGTCTTCATGCGCTCCGCATGGGCGATTGTCGTCGAAAGCCCGCGTGCGATGTCATTGGTGATGTGCTGGCCGCCGATCGGCACGATGCTCGAATGAACGAGATTGCCGTTGTGGAAAACCGCAATTCCGGTGGTCGCACCGCCCATATCGATGAGCGTCACGCCGAGCGATTTCTCGTCATCGGCCAGCACCGACTTGCCTGCCGCATAAGGCGTGATGACGGTTCCCGCCAGCGACAAGTGGCAGCGTTCGACTGCGAGCGCGAGATTGCGCATATGCGCCGCCTCGCAGGTCACGACGTTGAGTTCGACGCCCAATGTCTCGCCAAACATCCCGACCGGCGACTTGAGCCCCTTGGCATCGTCGAGCTGATATTGCACTGGTGCCACGTGCAGCACGGTGCGCTTGCCCGGCTTGATCGTTTCGAGCGCCTGCCGGGTTACGTCCGCGACATCGGCTTCCGTCACTTCGCCATTGCGCGTCTTGATTAAGCCGCTATGCGAGGATGAATGCGGGCGACCGCCGGAGATATTCACCCAAACCTGGGAGATGGTCCGTTGCGCCATCCGTTCGGCTGCGTCCACCGCCAGCCTGATTGTCTTCTCGGCCTCGTCGACATCGATGATCGCTCCGGCCTTCACGCCGCGCGAGGCCTGATGGCCCACGCCCAAAATTCGCAAAGTCGATTGGTCTTCGCTGCCTGGCGGGCGATGCTTGGCGGGACTTGCCTGCGCTATCAGGCAACAAACCTTCGTAGAGCCGATATCGAGCGCCGCAATGACCCGCGTCTTATCCGGAGCGGCGGCCTTGCTGCCACCTGAGCTATGTAGCGGAACTACAGTCATAAGCAACGCAACCCATCTACTGACGCTGGCTCACCTTGAGCTTGCTCTCGGACCCGCCGGCAGGCATCTCACTGACCGTCACCGTAACGCGGTCGGCGACCCTCAGATCGATCCCCTTGATCCCCTTGGACAACAAATCATAGCGCTCATCGAGTTCCTCGACGCGCGCCATTGCCTTCTCAACCCCCTTCTCAGGCAAGGCGATCGAGACGCCATTGTCGAGATGAAGAGTCCAGCGGCGCTGGCCAACCCGCGCGGCAGCCAACATCTTTGATTTTAAGCGCGGATGCGCTTCAAGTTGGTTAACAAGCTCCGAAATTGCAGACTGCGCGCCATCGCCTGTTACGAGCGGCAAGTTCCGCATTCGGGCGGGGTCGAGCGAACTCATCGCCGAGCCGGTCTTGTCGATGACATAGTGACTGCCGCCGCGCTGCCACAAGGCAAAAGGTTCACGCTCCGTGACGGAAATCTCAAGCTCGTTGGGAAAGAGCCGCATGACCTTGGCGGAAAGCACCCAATCCATGTTTTCGAGGAGCTTGCGAGCATTGCCTGCATCGAAGCCGATCAGCGAGCCGCCGGGCCGCACGCCAATAGGCGACAGCACCAACTCGGCATCGTGATACTTCAATCCGGCTATCTTGATGCCGTCCGCGGCGAAGCCAAACAGGCTTGCCACCCGCCCCGATGCATTCTCCCACGGGCTGCCGGGATAGCTGAGATGACCGCCATCATGGAGACCGAAGCCGGCAGCCATCGCAAGGATACCTACTCCTGCGGCGCGCGCGAGAAAGCGCGCGGAACGACGATTGCCAATCTGGGTGAAACGCGTCTGGCGCCTGGAGCGAAGTTTTTTCAAGAATTTCGAAGCTGAGAGATTCATCTGTCCACCGAGGCGTCATTGACCATCCAGGTCACCAGTTCTTCGAAGCTGTGCCCCGCATGCGCCGCGAGTTCCGGCACCAGGGATGTCGGCGTCATGCCGGGTTGCGTATTGACTTCGAGCAGGATCAATTCGCGATCCGATCCCGGCGTATCGTCAAAACGAAAATCGGCGCGCGAAACCCCGCGGCAGCCAAGCGCCTGATGCGCGGCGAGTGCCACTTGCTGAACCTTGCGATAGACGTCCTGCGGAACGTCCGCCGGCAGCACATGCATCGAGCCGCCGGGGGCATATTTCGCCCGATAATCATAGAAGCCGACGGCCGGCACGATATCGATGACGCCGAGCGCGACATTTCCCATCACCGCGCAGGTCAGTTCGCGACCGGGAATGAAACGCTCCGCCATGATTGTATCGCCATAGATCGCCCGCTGCTCCAGAATGATCGCGGCCGGCCCGTTGGACGCGCGCGTGACAATGTGGACGCCGACACTCGATCCTTCCGCCACCGGCTTGAGGACGTATGGCAACGGCATCGGATGGCCGCGCGCCGCATCTTCGAGCGGGACGAGTTTGCTCTGAGCCACAGGCAATCCGGCGGCGCGGAAAATCGTCTTCGACTTTTCCTTGTGCATCGC
Source organism: uncultured Alphaproteobacteria bacterium (assembly GCA_963805405.1). Lineage (GTDB taxonomy): Bacteria > Pseudomonadota > Alphaproteobacteria > Rhizobiales > Aestuariivirgaceae > JAEUMG01. The sequence goes on from CAWDUC010000014.1 coordinate 86,624, forward strand.
GAGTGCGGAAGCGAGCACGCCCGAATGCGTATAGGGAATTTGCAATGTTTCGAGGACCGCCGACATGCAGCCATCCTCGCCCCATTTGCCATGCAACGCATTGAAAGCGACATCCGGTTTGAGATCGGTAAGAACAGCGCCGATATCGTGCTTCACATCGATCGGCGTGACGTTAAAGCCGGAACTGCGCAGCGCCTGCGAACACGCCTCACCGCTGCTGAGGCTGACTTCGCGCTCGGCCGACCAGCCCCCCATGAGAACCGCAACATGCGTATCGCGCGGAACGCGGCGCGTCATGACAGGTCTGTGCCTTCGACCGGCACGCCGATCCGCTTGATCTCCCACTCGAGCTCAACCCCGGAGTTTTCATGCACGCGCCTGCGGATCGTCTCGCCTAGCTCCTCGATCTGCGCCGCCGTGGCCTCGCCCTCGTTGATGAGGAAATTACAGTGAAGCTCGGACACCTTGGCGGGGCCGATTGCGAAACCGCGCAGGCCCGCTGCATCGATCAATTGCCAAGACTTCATCCCTTGCGGATTCTTGAAGGTCGAACCGCCAGTGCGGCTCTTGATCGGCTGCGTCGATTCGCGGCTCTGGGTGATCGCGTCCATGGCTGCAGAGATCTCTGCCGGATCGCCGGCACGCCCTTGGAACAGCGCCTCGCTGAAGATCAAATCTTCCGGTGCCCCGCAATGACGGTAGCTGTAATGCATATCGGCATTGGTAAGCACGTGAACACCACCACTTCTGTCGACGCCCCGGGCCTCCACCAAGACATCCTTGGTCTCCCCGCCATAGGCCCCGCCATTCATCCGCAACGCGCCGCCGATGGTGCCCGGTATACCTCTCAGAAAGGTTAACCCGGAGATACCAAGATCGAGCGCCACCCGGGCAACACGGACGTCCAGCGCAGCCGCGCCCGCTCTGATCTGGTGATGCCCGGCGCCTTCGACATGCGAGAAACCCTTGCCGAGCCGGATCACCACGCCGGGCACGCCGCCGTCGCGCACCAGAAGGTTTGAGCCGACGCCGATGACGTAAACTGGAATTTCTGCAGGCGTAGCGGCGAGGAATTGCGCAAGATCGACTTCGTCCGCCGGCGCAAAAAGAACCTCTGCTTTTCCGCCGGCGCGGAACCAGGTCAACGGCGCCAGCTCCACTTCAGGCTCAAGTCGACCCCTGACAATCGGCAGTCGCTTCAGAAGAGCCTGCCCGTCAAACCGCCGCATCAGCCGGTCGCTGCCTTGGTGTCGCGCTCGGCAAGTTGTCCGGGCAATGCATAGGCCCATTGCGTGATCGTCCCGGCGCCAAGGCAAATGACGATGTCGCCCGAGCGCGCGATGTCGGCGACGAGTTCGGGCAACTCTTCTGGCGCGTCCATGCGATAGACGTTGCGATGACCGCGCGAAATCAACCCTTCGGCGAGCGCTTCGTGCGTCGCCCCTTCGATAGGCGCCTCGCCGGCCGCATAGACCGGTGCCACGATTACCGAATCCGCATCGTTAAAGCAGGTACAGAACTCGCTGAAAAGACTCGACAATCGGGTATAGCGATGCGGCTGCATGACGGCGATGACACGCCGCTCCGTGACCTTGCGCGCTGCCTTGAGGACGGCGGCGATTTCGACCGGGTGATGCCCGTAATCGTCGAATACCGTTATGCCATTGTGGCTGCCGGTGCGCGTGAAGCGCCGCTTGACGCCCGAGAAGCTCTTGAAGCCCTTGGCGATGTCTTCGTCTGAAATGCCGAGTTCGCGTGCGACGGCGATCGCCGCGGTTGCGTTGAGCGCATTGTGGTCGCCCGGCATCTGCAATGTCAGGCCGTCGATGAGATGCGTGCTGCCGTCACGCCTGCTTGTGAGCTTCACCGAGAACACGCGTTTCGCCATTTGCGTAATTCACATCGACCAGCCGCACTTCCGCCTGCGGACTGCGGCCATAGGTGATGATGCGACGATCGCGCACCCGACCGATCAGCGCCTGCACTTCAGGATGATCGATGCACATCACCGCGAAGCCATAGAACGGGATGTTTTCGACGAAGGCGAGAAACGCCTCGCGCGCCTTGTCGAAGCTGCCATAATGGTCGAGGTGCTCGGGATCGATATTGGTGACGATCACGATGTCGGCCGGCAGTTTCACGAAGGTGCCGTCCGATTCATCGGACTCGACCACCATCCAGTCGCCCTTGCCGAGCCGCGCATTCGTGCCATAGGCATTGATGATGCCGCCATTGATGACCGTCGGATCGAAATTGCCGGCATCGAGGAGCGCCGCGACAAGGGACGTCGTCGTCGTCTTGCCATGCGTTCCGCCGACCGCGACGCAGGACTTGAACCGCATCAATTCGGCAAGCATTTCCGCGCGCCGCACGATCGGCAGGAAGCGCGCCCGCGCCTCGATCAATTCCGGATTGTCGTCCTTCACGGCGGAAGACACGACCACGACATGCGCATCGCCGATATTCGCCGCCGCGTGGCCGATGAAAGTCTGGATGCCGCTCTTGCGCAACCGCGCGACATTGTAATTGTCGCTGATGTCGGAGCCCTGCACGCGATAGCCGAGCGTCGCCATGACTTCGGCGATGCCGCTCATGCCGATGCCGCCGATGCCGATGAAATGAATGGGACCTACATCGCGTGGAAGCTTCATCGTGCCTTCGTCTCCTTCGTTTGGTGAGCCGCGGCAATTGTCTCGACCAGATCGGCCAGACGCTGGGCCGCGTCGGGATTGCCATGCCCCAGGGCCGCCTTGGCGGCGAGTTGCAAATCCTGCTCCTGATAGCGAAGCCTGGTCAGGAATGCAGCAAATTCCTCCGGCTTGAACTCGCTCTGCTGGCGCACCCAGCCACCGCCTGCCTTCGCAAAACTCTCTGCGTTGCGGAGCTGGTCATTGTCGATTGAATGCGGCAACGGCACCATCACCGCCGGCCTGCCGATCACGCCCAATTCCGCAATCGTCGATGCACCCGACCGGCATAAAACCAGATGTGCCGCTGCAATTCGCTTGGGCATGTCGTTGAAAAAAGGCTGTAATTCGGAATCGAGCCCAATCTCCTGAAAGGCGCTTTTGACCCCCTCCAGATCTTCCGGCCGGCATTGCTGGACGACCTTGAGCGTCTTCACCACCGCCTTGGGCAAGGCGCGCATGGCGGCGGGCATGAACTCGGCAAAGAAGCGCGCGCCCTGGCTGCCACCGAAGACCAGAAGTTGGAACGGCGCGTCGGCGCCGGGCGCCAGATAGGGAGCCGCCGCTTCCGCCAGCACATTGTCGCGCACCGGATTGCCCGTATGGACGAACTTGGCCGAAGCGCGTTTCGGCAGTCGCGCCAAAGTCGGGAATGAGGACGCCACGCGATCGACGACCAGAGCCAGGACACGGTTGGCGCGACCCATCACGGCATTCTGTTCATGCACCAGACAGGGAATTTCGAGCCGCGCCGCAGCAAGCAATGGCGAGAAAGACGGATAGCCGCCGAAGCCCGCTACCGCGCCCGGTTGCAGCCGTTCGAGTATTTCACGCGCCATTCTGTAGCCCTTGCTCAAGCGCATGATACGCTGTGGCAACAGCCACGGCTTCGACAGCGACAAGGTTGCCGACGGCAGTTGATGTACGTCGAGTGCCGGAAAGTTACGCCCGTAGTCGCGGACCCTTTCGTCCGTAATCAGATGAATGATGAAGTCGCGCCGGATCAGCTCCTCGGCAAGTGCCTGAGCGGGAAAGAGGTGCCCCCCTGTTCCGCCCGCGACAAGCGCGATCGCGCGCCGTGGCGCCGCATTGATGGCGATGGCCATGCTATGCGCCTCAGGCCTTCGCCATTTGCCAGTCGTTGGCGGGCAATCTCACTTTCGGGCGGCCGCGACCGAAGGCGAGGATGAGGCCCATCGCAAAGGCCATGCCGATCAGCGACGAACCACCATAGGAGATGAAGGGCAACGTCATGCCCTTGGCCGGCAGGAGCGAAACATTGACGCCCATATTGATCACCGCCTGGAGGCCGAACACGGTAACGAGCCCGCCCATTGCCAGCGCCGGAAATGGATTTGCCTCCATGCTCGCGCGCCGCAGCACGCGCATGACGATGAAGCAGAACAGCAGCACGAGTGCCAGACAGGCGATGAGGCCAAATTCCTCGCCCACGACGGCGAAGGTGAAGTCCGAATGCGCGTCCGGAAGAATTTGCTTGGCTTCTCCGCCTCCGGGGCCAGTACCCATGACGCCGCCGTTCTTGAACGCTTGCGTCGCAGTATCGACCTGGAACGTGTCGCCCTTTTCCGGGTTGAGAAAGCGGTCGATGCGCGAGGCAACGTGCGGAATGGTCTCATAGGCGAGAAGAACGCCCGCAACGCCGAGACTCAGCAGGCCACCGACATAGATCCACGAAATGCCAAAGATCAGCAGCATCGCGGCAAACGTACAGGTGACGAGCACCGTCTGTCCGAAATCCGGCTGCAGGATCAGCAGGCCGACAAAGACGCCAGCGAGCCCGAAGGCGAGAACGTGCCCCGGCATGTCGCGATGTTCGGTGCGCTCGGCAAGGAGCCACGCGGCGATCACCACGAAAGCGGGTTTGGCAAATTCAGAGGGCTGCAGGTTGAACGGCCCGAAATTGATCCAGCGATGCGCGCCCTTGATCTCCGGCCCGAATTTGAGCGCCGCGACCATCAGCACCAGCGAGACGATCAATGTCCAGAACGAAGCCCGGCGCGCCTGGCGCGTATCGAGCATCGACGTGGCAACCAGCACCAATGCGGCCGGGAACAGGAACATCAGCTGACTGCGGACGAAGTGGAAACTGTCCACGCCAATGCGTTCGGCAACAGGCGGACTCGCCGCCATGCTGATCAGGACGCCCGATGCCATGAGCAGCAGAACGGCGCTCAAAAGCAGTTTGTCGACCGTGAACCACCAGCTCGCAAGCAATCCCCGGTCGCTACGATTGATGAGCATGACTGCCTCCCCCATGGGCCATGGTCACCTCTGCCAGGCCCGACACGGCGCGCACAAACGCATCGCCGCGCACTTCGAAATTCGGATAATGATCGAACGACGCGCAGGCCGGCGACAGCAACACCACCCCGCCTCGTTTCTTGTCGCGCAGCGCATCCCGCGCCGCCGCTTCCACGGCTCGGTCGAGCGTGCCGCACATTTCGACCTGCGCTTTCCCGTCGAGCGTCTTGGCAAACTCATCTGCCGCCTGGCCAATGAGATAGGCCTTCACGATGCGCGGGAAGTATTCGCCGAGCGACGTTATACCGCCGGTCTTGGCGATGCCGCCGGCGATCCAGTAGATGGTGTCGAAGGAAGCAAGCGCCTTCGCCGCTGCGTCCGCATTGGTCGCCTTGCTGTCATTGATGAAGGCGATCGGGCCAATCCGGCCGATTTCCTGCATGCGATGGACAAGGCCCGGGAAGCTGTTCATCCCCGCTGCGATTTGATCGGTCGTCAGGCCGAGCGCATGTGCCGCTCCATAGGCCATGGCCGCGTTCTGCCAATTGTGCACACCCTTGAGCGCCGGCATCGCGCGCAGGTCGATCTGTGCGATCTCGCGCCCATTCCGGTGATGCCGAAGTATTCCGTCCGGTGCGGAGATGCCGTCGATCAAAGGCCGCAATACCGAGACCGGTATCTTCTCCATATCGCCTTGAAGGTTTCCGGCGATCGCTGCGCACCATTCGTCATCGACACCGACGAGCGCGCAATCGCCCTTGCCCTGCCTGGCAAACATGCGCCCCTTTACCGCTGCATAATTCTCCATCGTTCCGTGACGATCGAGATGGTCCGGCGTGATGTTGGTCAGGATTCCGGCATCAGGCCTGAGGCTCGGCATCAGGTCGATCTGAAATGACGACAATTCAACGACATAGACGCGATCCTTGACCGGTGGCTTGAGCAGCAAAACCGCGGTTCCGATATTGCCGCCGATCTCGCAGTCGCGCCCCGCCGCCTTGAACAGGTGTCCCGTCAGCGCCGTCGTCGTCGACTTGCCATTGGTGCCGGTGATCGCCACGAGTTTCGCACCGGTTCCGGCAATTTCGCGCTGAAACACTTCCGTATCGCCAATGACCGCAATGCCCGCCTCGCGCGCCTTCATGACCGTCCAGTGCGGCGTCGGATGCGTCAATGGCACGCCGGGGCTCAGGACCAGGCTGTCGAGCGTCTTGAAATCGACCTTGCGCAGATCGACGATGGGGAGACCCGCATCGCGGCCTTTCGCGGCCGAGTCTTCCGAATCATCCCAGGCGAGCACTTCGGCGCCGCCCTCTTTCAGCGACGCGATGCACGCAAGGCCGGACCGTGCCAGTCCGAAGACCGCGACCCGTTTGCCCTTGAATGTGCGCGCCGGAAACAAGGCCTCACCGCAATTTGAGAGTTGAGAGCCCGATCAGGGCCAAGACGAAAGCAATGATCCAGAATCGGATGACGATGGTCGGCTCGCGCCAGCCCTTCTGCTCGAAGTGATGATGCAACGGCGCCATGGCGAAGACGCGCTTGCCGGTCAGCTTGAACGATGCCACCTGCACGATGACGGAAGCGGTTTCCAGCACAAACAGTCCACCGATCACACCGAGGACGATCTCATGCTTGGCGGCGACCGCGATCGCGCCGATCGCGCCGCCCAGCGACAACGAGCCTGTATCGCCCATGAAGATCATGGCGGGCGGCGCGTTGAACCACAGGAAGCCGAGCGCCGCCCCGACGATAGCGCCGCACAATACCGCGAGTTCGCCCGTGCCTTTTACGAAGTGCAGTTGCAGGTAATCGGCAAAGACCGCATTGCCGACCAGGTAGACGATGAGCCCGAAGCTCGCCGCCGCGATCATCACCGGCACAATGGCAAGCCCGTCGAGACCGTCGGTGAGATTGACCGCATTGCCCGCGCCGACGACGATGAAGATGCCGAACGGCAGGAAGAACACGCCGAGCGGAATGAGAATGTCCTTGAAGAATGGCACCGCGAGCGCTGTCGAAAGCGACTTGTCGCCGATCCACATGAAGCTTGCGATGGCGATGCCGGCAATGGCGACCTCGAGCAGCAGGCGCACCTTGCCGGAAAATCCGCTGGTGCTCGATTTGGTCACTTTCAGAAAATCGTCATAGAATCCGATCGCGCCGTAACCGAGTGTCACGAACAGGACCGCCCAGACATAAAGATTGCTGAGATCGGCCCACAGCAGCGTCGCGACAAAAATACCGGACAGGATCATGAGGCCGCCCATAGTCGGCGTGCCCTGCTTCTCGACGAGATGGCGTTGCGGCCCGTCGGTGCGGATCGGCTGTCCACGCCCCTGCTTTACCTTGAGGAGCGAGATGATGCGCGGTCCGAACAGGAAGATGAAGATCAGCGCGGTGAGGATCGCCATTCCGGTTCGCGTCGTGAGGTAGCGGAACACGTTGAGCGGCGCCAATTCGCCCGCAAGGCTGGTCAAAAGGTAATAGAGCATCTAGGAATCCCTTCGCGCCTCCGGAAAGCGGGACTTGGCCGCTTCGACGATCGGACCCATACGGCTCCCCAAAGAGCCTTTGATCATCACCACGTCCCCGCCGCGCAAGCCATTCAGCAGCGCGTCCTTCAGCATGTCAGATGTTTCGGCATAGACCCCGCGGCGCATGCCGGGCGTCTTTTCCCACAAATTCCCCATCAATGGGCCGCAGGCATATAGGGCATCGACCCGGGCCTCGTCCACCGCTTTGGCAAGCTCGGCATGGAGCTTGGGGCCCTGCTCGCCGAGTTCCAGCATGTCCCCCAAAACCGCGATCCGCCGGCCTCCCGGCCCCGTCTTGGTGTGTCCCAGAAGGGCGAGCGCTGCACGCATGGAAGCCGGATTGGCGTTGTAGCTTTCATCGATCAGCGTGAACTCGCCATTGGGCGCCTCCAGCCTGAAACGGACCCCGCGCCCCTTGGCTGGCGCCGCCGTCGCAAGCGCCAGCGCGGCGCGTGCCAGGTCGGCGCCGACCAGCTTCACCGCACCAAGAACCGCAAGGCTGTTCAATGCATGGTGCTCGCCTGGAACGCCGAGCTTGTAGATGATGGTTTCGCCGAGAATATTCGCCGTCACGCAGGAGCACTCGCTGTGCAGCGCAATGCGCTCGAGACGTATCTCCGCCGTCTCATTCCGGCCGAAGCCGATGATCCGCTCGCATCCCGCTTGACGCGCCGCTGTCGCGAGCTTTTCGTAGAATTCAAAATCGCGATTGATCAGCGCCGTGCCGCCCGGCTCAAGTCCGAGGAAGATTTCCGACTTCGCATCGGCAATTTCGGCAAGCGATGCGAAGTGACCGAGATGGCTCGCCGCGACCGTCGTGACGATCGCCACATTGGGCCGGACCATCTTCGTGAGCGGCGTGATCTCGCCGGCATGGTTCATACCGATTTCAAATACGCCGAAGGCGCATTCGCGCTGCATACGCGCGAGCGTAAGAGGCACGCCCCAGTGATTGTTGAAGGAGGCCGCCGATGCATGCGTGAGGCCCGATTGCGAAAGACCGAGCTTGAGCAATTCCTTGGTGCTCGTCTTGCCGACGCTGCCGGTGACCGCGATGACCTGCGCAAGCGAGCGCGCCCGCGCCGCGCGGCCCATATTTTCAAGTGCTTCCAAGGGGTCTGCGACCACGAGCAGCGGACCCGCTGCTTCCATCTCTGCCGTCGGCCGCGACACGATCGCGAGGCCGGCGCCTCCCTTCAAGGCGGTGACGACGTAATCGTGCCCGTCCTGGCGCTCTCCCTTGATCGCAACGAAGATTTCGCCCGGAGCCGCGGTGCGACTGTCGATCGACACGCCGGTGAAATTCTTCGCCGGACTGCCGCGGATCACACCTCCGGTCGCGTCCACCAGCTCATCGATCGTCCACAATGGTTCAGCCATGATAATCCTCGCCGCGAATCCCCGCCGCGACGGCGTCGTGATCGCTGAATGGCAAAACCTCTTTGCCGACAGTCTGGCCCGGTTCATGCCCCTTGCCAGCGACGAGCAAGAGATCGCCTGCGCCGAGCCCCTCGATTGCGGTACGGATCGCCTTGGCGCGATCGCCGATCTCGATCCCGCCGGGACAGGCCGCCATGATTTCGGCGCGGATGACGGCAGGTACTTCGCTCCGCGGATTATCGTCGGTCACATATGCGCGATCCGCGAACTGCGCGGCGATCGCTCCCATTTGCGGCCGCTTGCCCTTGTCGCGGTCGCCGCCCGCGCCGAACACGACAACGAGTTTCCCAGTCACATAGGGCCTTAGCGCCAGCAGCGCCGTCTGCAAGGCATCGGGCGTGTGCGCGTAATCGACGAAGACCGGGGCACCCTTTTTGCTCGTGCCGGCATGATCGAGCCTTCCGCGCGCACCTTTCAGTGATTCGAGCGCGTGCATCGCAAGCAACTCCTCGCCGCCCGTCGCAATCACGAGACCCGCCGCGATCAGCGCATTCGAGGCCTGGAACTCACCCGCCAATGGCAGCGAGATTTCATGGCGTCCGCCCGGCGCCTCGACTTCGAGCCTTTGCCCGAAGCCATCGCGCGCGATCGATATGACGCGCAGCCAGTCGCCCGCCTCGCCGACGCCCAAGACCATGAGCCCATGTGCGCGGGCGCGGCGCGCAACTTCCGCGCCGTGCGGTGAATCCATGTTGATCACCGCCGGCGCCCCGGCCGGCAATAGTTCTGCGAACAGTCGCATCTTGGCGTCGAAATAAGCCTCGAAGCTCGGATGATAGTCGAGATGGTCGCGGGTGATATTGGTGAATGCGCCCGCCGAAAGCCGCACGCCATCGAGCCGATATTGGTCGAGGCCGTGGCTCGAGGCTTCAAGGGCAAGATGCGTGACGTGATCTGCCGCGAGCCGCGCCAGTGTCGCATGCAGCTTGACGGGATCGGGCGTCGTATGTGCGAGATATTCTTCGCCTGCGGGGCCGACCACACCGATCGTACCGAGGCTCGCCGCGCGAAAGCCCATCGACGCCCAGATCTGGCGCACGAAAGCGGCGACCGAGGTCTTGCCATTCGTACCCGTGACGGCAACGACGAGATCGGGTTGCGCGCCGGAAAATCGCGCCGCCATGTGCGCGAGCATCCGCCGCGGATTGGCGTCGGCAATGGCCACCGCCGGCGCCGGAACCGGAACCCCCGGCAGAGCCAGTACCGCCGCCGCGCCGGCCTGCACCGCCTGAGGGATAAACCGCGCGCCGTCGGCTTTCACGCCTGGCAGGGCCGCGAAGAGGAAACCGGGACGCACCTGGCGGCTGTCTTCGGTGATGCCGGCAATCGGCAGAGCCCCCGCGCCTTTCGGCGGGGGGCCGTCACCCTCCAGCAGTTTCGCCAGCATGACGCTCATGGTGGATCAGTCGTCCTCCACCTTGCCGGCAAGCGCCTGCTTCTCCTGCTTCTCGAGCGCCTTGCGGTCTTCGTCCGTGAGGATCGGTTCGATGCCGAGCAGAGGCGCGATCCGCGATATCACCTTGCCTGCGGTCGGCACCGCATTCCAGCCCGAGGTCGCCTGGCCGAAAGTGCTGGGCGTCGGCTGCGGGTCATCGAGCATGATGAGGAGCACATAGCGCGGCGCTTCCATCGGGAAGCCACCGATGAAGGACGTCAACCGATGGTTCTTGCTGTAGCGGCCATTGATGACTTTCTCGGCTGTTCCGGTCTTGCCGCCCACGCGATAGCCGATCGCATCCGCTTTCTTCGCCGTTCCCTCGATCACATTGAGGCGGAAAAGGTGCCGCATGATCTCGCTGGTCTTGGGCTTTACCACCTGCTGGGCGAGCCCGTCGGCGGTTGCGCGATCGCGTTTGAGGAAGGTCGGCGTAATCAGTCGGCCGCCATTGAGAAGGCTCGCTACCACCGCGACACCCTGGAGCGGCTGTACGGCAAATCCGTGGCCGAAAGCGGCCGTTGCGGTCACCAGCCTGCCCCAGCGCGGCGGCAGCAATGGCTTGGCCGTTTCAGGCACTTCCGTGATCAATCGGTCGAACAATCCCACCTTGCGCATGAATTGCTGGTGGCGCTCCGGCCCCACTTCGAGCGCCATTTTGGCGGTGCCGATATTGGAAGAATGGGTGAAGATTTCGGGCACCGTGAGAACCCTGTGCAGCCCATGAAAATCATGGATCGCATGGCGGCCGATCACCAACGGAAAGCGCGCATCGTAGCGGCTCGCAAGAGTGGCCGTGCCATAATCGAAGCACATGGCGAATGTGATCGCCTTGATGACCGAGCCCAGTTCATAGACCCCGCTCATCATCTGGTTCTGCTGCCGAGACGTGAGTTTCTTGTCCAACGCGTTCGGATTGAAATCGGGCAGCGAGACGAGGCCGACGACCTCTCCGGTATCGGCATCGAGGACCACCGCGCCGCCCGCCAGGGCCTTGTACTTCGTGACAGCCTGGCCGACCTCGTCGGCGAGTACATGCTGCACGCGAATGTCGATCGAGATCTGCGCCGGGTATGCAGACTGTGTCTCGGGATCGGCGAGCGAAGCGGTATAGAGCGCACCCTGGTCGTCGAGATACTTCTCGATGCCGGCGATGCCTTTGGAATCGAGATCGACATAGCCGAGCACATGGGCGGCAAGCCGGCCCATCGGATAGACGCGCTTGGTCTCGTTGACGAAGCCGATGCCGGGAATGCCGAGATCGAAGACCGCATCGCGTTCGGCCGGGCTCATCTCGCGCTTCAGCCATGCAAAGCGGTTTGGCTGGCTGAGTTTGGCGCGTAATTGCTTTGCGTCGAGATCGGGAATATTCGCGGTGAGGAGTTCGACGGCCTCGTCGATGTCGATGATCTTCTTAGGATCTGCAAAGAGCGATGGAACCCGCACGTCGCTTGCGAGCAACACGCCATTGCGATCGACGATGTCGGGCCGCGGGAGGCGCGCTTCGATCGGTGCGCGCGCTTCCGGCGGTTCGCCGAGATTGGGCAGTACGGTCAGCGCCACGAGCTGCCCGCTGATCGCGAGGAACGCCAAGGCGAACCCTATGCCGATGAGGCGCAGCCGGTTCTGCCCGGCGAGCCGGCGCGGTCCTTCCCCGCCTGTCTCCCCCATCGCCCTACTCCATCTTCATCAGGATATCGCCGATCGTATCCTTGCCCGGCTCTTCGAGCTTGATGGCCGGCCCGCTCGGGATACGCGCGATGAGCTCCTGTTCGCTTACAAACTGATCGGCCTTGAGCGGCTTCAGGCCAAGCTGGCTTTCGGCCAGGGCCTGCAATCGCGATGGCTGCGTAAGATTGCTCCATTCGGCATCGAGCAATTTCATCGCCTCGCGCTCTTCGCTGATTTCTGCCTTGGTCCTGCCGATTTGCCGCTCCGTGGCGCGCATCCGATGCTCGAGCGAATAGAGCACGAAGGCCGAAACCAGCGCGGTCAACACGAGAAAGGCATTGAACAGTCTCAGCATCAGTGCCGCTCCTCGGCGATACGCTTCACGCCGAGCGCGTCCTCATCCAGTGGAAAGGCGGGCGCTTCGGTGCGGACGGCGGCGCGCAATTTCGCCGAACGCGCCCGCGGGTTCCGCGCAATTTCCGCGTCGCTCGCCTCCCGGTGACCCTTGAAGATCAGGGAGAAACTTGGAGGTGGTCCAGATACTTCCGGCGCATGCCGCGAAGGCCCACCGGTCTGCCCGGCGCGCTCGGCAAGGAAGCGCTTCGCGATCCGATCTTCGAGCGAATGGAAGGTGATGACGGCCAACCGTCCCCCGGGCCGCAGCAACCGCTCTGCGGAGGCGAGACCTTCCGCCAATTCTTCGAGTTCGCGATTCACATGGATGCGCAAGGCTTGGAAGGTGCGTGTCGCGGGATGGATGCGGCCCTTGGGTCCGCCCGTCGCCTTCGACACGATCTCCGCCAGGGCGAGTGTCGTCAGGATCGGTGATTTCTCGCGCGCCTTTTCGATCGCGCGTGCAATCGCGCGGGCGTGATGTTCCTCGCCGAGCACGCCGATGATCCGCGTGAGCTGCGCATAAGGAGCCTTGTTGACGATATCGGCGGCGCTTGGGCCTTCGCGGCTCATGCGCATGTCGAGCGGCCCGTCCTTGGCAAAGGAGAAGCCGCGCTCGGCTTCGTCGAGCTGCATCGAGGAAACCCCGATATCGAGGACGACGCCGTCTACCCGGTCGATGCCGAGCCCCGACAACAGCGCCTCCATGTCGGCGAAGCGCCCTTCGAGCAACGTCAGTCGTCCGGGAAAGGCAGCCAGCAAAGCCGCACCCGCCACGATTGCCGTCGGATCGCGATCAATCGCGCAAACCCGCGTATCGGCGGCATCGAGAATGGCGCGGCTATAGCCGCCTGCCCCGAAGGTGCAATCGACCACGATCTCGCCGTCCTTGGGGTTGAGCGCCTCCAGCATCTCGGCGCGCATCACCGGGACATGTCGCGCTATATCGCCGGAAACCATCGACATCATGACTGGGACATAGGGTGAATGAGCGGTTAACCGAAAACCGACATTGCCCCCGACAGCATTAATAAATAGTTTCCTCCGGCGAACATTGAGGGAGGATCGATCGATGAAAAAAGCCCGGCATTTCAAGGCGTCCGGCATGCCGTTCGAAGCATTTGGAGGGCCGCCCGGCAACGCGACGATTGCCCGGCTCATCGGAACTGAGGACAGCGCCACAATGGGTGCGGGCGTCGCGGTCTTCGACGGCTGCTCGATCGAATGGACGGTGCTTTACGACGAAGTCATCGTCGTCCTCGAAGGCACTTTCCGCTTGAAGCTCGGCAAGGACTTTTCCGAGACTCTCGAAGCCACACCCGGCGATGTGATCTGGCTGCCGGAGCACACGCCTTTGCGCTACGAGGGCGACGGCGCCAAGGTTTTCTACGCGCTCTATCCCGTTGATTGGCGTAAGCGCCATGCCCTTTGAGCTTGACCGGGACCGCCTGGCCCGCCTGCGCCGGCGCGAGGATCGCGCTTTCCACGCCCGCATCCCGAAATCCTTGAAACTCTGGAAGAAGGCCAAGAGCCTTATGCCCAATGGCGTGCCGATGAGCTGGATGCTCGGCCTCCACCGCCACGCGCCGGTCTTCGCATCGAAAGGCGACAAGGCCTGGTTCACCGATGTCGACGGCAATCGCTATCTCGACATGAACCTGTCTGACCTGAGCGCCACCACTGGCTTCGGCCACCCGGCCATCACGCGCGCACTGGCGCGTCAGGCGGCACGCGGCGCCCAGTTCCTGTTGCCTGCGGAGGATTCGATTGTCGTCTCGGAACTGCTCAAAGAGCGCACCGGGATGCCCTTCTGGCAGTTCACGCTCTCGGCCTCGGGCGCCAACGCGGAAGCCTTTCGTCTCGCCCGCCTTGCCACCGGCCGCCGCCGCATCGTCATGTTCGACGGCAAGTATCACGGCCATTTCGACGAAGTCCTGGTCAAGCAGTCGGGCCGCAGCGCCAGGCCGTCATTGCTCGGCACTTCGCCCGCCTCGGGTCGTGACGTGACGATCATCCCCTTCAACGACGCGGACGCGCTCGCCGCCGAATTGAAGCGCGGCGATGTCGCCTGCGTCATCACCGAGCCTGCCCTCACCAATGTCAATCTCGTCTTGCCCGATCCGGGTTTCCACGACGTCTTGCGCAAGCTCACGCGCAAGCATGGCAGCCTGCTGGTCATCGACGAAGCGCATACCATGCAGATGGCCTATGGCGGCCTCACCCGCCTCTATGGGCTATGGCCCGACATTCTCACCACCGGCAAAGGCTTCGGCTCCGGCATTGCGCTTGGCGCCTATGGATTGAGCGCCAAACTCGCGAAGCTTGCCGCGGACAATCTCGACCTTGGTCCCGGATCAACCTCGCCCGGTATCGCGACTGGGGGCACCACTTATGCCAGCGCTCTATCGCTTGCCGGTGTCCGTGCCGCGCTCGAGAAGGTATTGACCGAAACCGGCTATCGCCACTGTGCGCGATTGGGATCTCGCCTTGCCGACGGCATCGACCGCGCCATCGTCGAGCATGACCTGCCATGGAAGGCGCAACGCCTTGGCGGCCGTTCCGGCATATCGATGACACCGTCACATCCGCGCAATGCGCTCGACGCCGCTTCGACCATCGATGTCGAGCTGATCGATGCGCGCCGCGTCTTCATGGCCAATCGCGGCGTGTGGGAGGCGATCGCCACCGCCGGCCCCCAGGCGGGCTTCGCCCACACGCCTTCCGACATCGACCATTATGTCGCGGTCTTTTCATCCTTCCTCGACGAGATCGTCTAGAATCCCCTGCCCCATGTGGGGAGGGGTTAGGGGTCGGGGTTCGTACTACCCTCCCACCAAGCTTGCTGGTAAACCGCGGCTATGTCCGTCCTCTTCCCGCATCTCTTTTCGCCGCTCAAAATCGGCGCTGTCACGCTGAAGAACCGCATCGTCTCGACCGGCCACGATACCGTCCTGACCGAACACGGTCTCATCGGCGACCGGCTCATCGCCTATCACCGGGCGCGCGCCAAAGGCCAATGCGGGCTTATCATTGTCCAGGTCGCCGGCATCCACGACTCCGCACGCTATTCCTCGCATGTCCTCATGTGCGACACCGACGCGGCGATTCCCGGCTATCGCCGCCTCGCCGAAACGCTTCACGCCGAAGGCACGACTGTCTTCGCCCAACTCTTCCATCCCGGCCGCGAGATCATGGAAGGACGCGACGGCACCATCCCTGTTGCTTGGTCGCCATCTTCCGTTTCCAACGAGCGCTTTCACATCAAACCCCGTGAATTGACTCGGAAAATGATCCGTGAACTGATTTCTGGTTACGCGGCCGCCGCGTATCGTTTGAAGCAGGCCGGAATCGATGGCTGCGAGATCGTTGCGAGCCACGGTTACCTGCCGGCGCAGTTCCTCAACCGGCTCGTCAACCAGCGCGTCGACGAATATGGCGGGACGCTCAGCAACCGAATGAGGTTCCTCACCCAAATCATTGATGCGATTCGCAAATCCTGCGGCGACTTCGCCATCGGCCTGCGCTTTTCTGGGCAGGAGGAGATGGGCGAAGGCGCGGATGCCGGCGAGAGCCTCGAAATCTGCCGTGCGCTCACGGGCCTCGACTATCTCCATGTCGTCGCCGGTACCTCGGCGACGCTCGCCGGCGCCGTGCACATCGTGCCGCCCATGGCAGTGCCGCACGCCTATCTCGCGCCCTTCGCCGCAGCGGTGAAGGCAGCGGTCACGATCCCGGTCTTCGTCGCCGGCCGCATCAACCAGCCGCAGGAGGCCGAAGCCATTCTGGCGAAGGGCGAGGCCGATGCCTGCGGCATGACCCGCGCCATGATCTGCGATCCGGAAATGCCGACCAAGGCGCAAACCGCGCGCACCGACGACATCCGCGCCTGCATCGCCTGCAACCAGGCCTGCATCGGCCATTTCCACATCGGCTACCCGATCTCCTGCATCCAGCATCCCGAGACCGGGCGCGAACTCGATTACGGCACGCTGCGACCGGCGCCGCATCCCAAGAAGATCATCGTCGCGGGCGGCGGGCCCGCCGGCATGAAGGCCGCCGCCGTCCTGGCCGAGCGCGGCCACGAGGTCACGCTCTGCGAAGGCCTCCGCGCGCCTGGGCGGCCAGGCGCTCGTCGCCCAGCTCGTGCCGGGCCGCGCCGAGTTCGGCGGCATCGTCACCAATCTCGCCCGCGAGATGGAACTGGCCGGCGTCACCGTTGAACGCAACACAAGCGTCGACCTTGCTCTCGTCGAGCGGTTGAAGCCCGATGCCGTGGTGATCGCCACCGGCGCACTGCCGCATCGCCCGCAATTCGAAGGCAGCGATGAGATCCACGACGTCGATGCCTGGTCGGTCTTCAAGGGCGAGGCCAATGTCGGCGCATCCGTCGTCATCGCCGATTGGCGTGCCGACTGGATCGGCATGGGTCTCGCCGAGAAGCTGGCGCGCGACGGCTGCCGCGTGCGCCTCTGCGTGAATGCGCTCCATGCCGGCGAGACGATCCCCTGGTACGTGCGCGACCAGTGGGCCGGCACGCTGCACAAGCTCGGCGTCGAAGTAATCCCTTATGCGCGCCTCTTCGGCGCCGACGCGAGCACCGTCTACATGCAGCACACGGCGAGCGGCGAGCCGATCGTCTTCGAAGGGGTCGACACGCTCGTCCTCGCCCAGGGCCATGACAGCGTCAGCAGCCTCGCCAACGAACTCGATGACTGGCCGGGCGAAGTCCACGTCATCGGCGACGCCGCCTCGCCGCGCACCGCCGAGGAAGCGGTCCTCGAAGGGCTGCGCGCCGGCTACGAAATCTGAGGCTGGGCCGGAGAACCCCGCACGCTAGCGAACCCGCCTCCTCAATTCTCCGTCCGCGAAAGCTCCTGGATCTGCTTTGCCGCATTATCCAGATTGAACGAGCCGGGCGATTGACTGGGCGGGAATTGCTGCAGGGTCGCGAGGAATTTGAGCGCCACCGCCTGCGCCGCGAAGATGATGAACGGGCGGTCGAGCGCCCAGTCCTCATAGATATTGGCGTTGTGCTGTGCCCGCTCGTAAGGGTCGCGCCGAAGGTTGAAGACCAGGGGAACGCGCAGCGGCGTGAAGGGCTCGCGCCACACTCCGAAGCCCTGTCCGCGGTTCTCCTTGTAAACGACCTTCCAGTCTTTCCAGCGCACCGCGACGATATCGCCGTCGTCATTCACATAGACGAACCATTCGCGCGGCGATTTGTCGGTCTTGCCGGCGAGGTAGTCCGTCACGTTGAATCCGTCGATCATGTTCTTGTAGGTCTTGCCCATGATCTCGGTGCCGGCCATCAGCTTTTCTTTGATGTCGGGCGCCCCGGCAATCGCTGCGAAAGTCGGCAGCCAGTCCTGGTGCGAGACGATGCCATTGACGGTGACGCCGGCCGGGAAATGACCGGGCCAGCGTACGAAGGCCGGGACCCGGTATGCGCCCTCCCAATTCGAGTTCTTCTCGCTCCTGAAAGGCGTGTTGCCCGCGTCCGGCCAGGTGTTGAAATGCGGGCCGTTGTCTGTCGAGTAGAGCACCAGCGTGTCGTTGGCGATGCCAAGCTCATCAAGAGCCTTGAGCAGCTCGCCGACTTGGATGTCGTGCTCGATCATACCGTCGGTATATTCGTCATTGCCCTTGTGGCGGTGCTCGGGGCGGACATGCGTGCGGAAGTGCATGCGTGTCCCGTTCCACCACACGAAAAACGGCTTCTTCTCCGCCTGCGCCCGTTTGATGAAATCGATGGCGGCGGCAACGGTCTCGTCATCCACCGTTTCCATGCGCTTCTTGGTGAGCGGGCCCGTGTCTTCGATCTTCTGCGTGCCGTCCGGATTGGCGAAGGTGTGCAATACGCCGCGCGGCCCGAACATTTTCTTGAATTCCGGATCGTCGGGATAATCCTCGTTCTCTGGTTCTTCCTCGGCATTGAGGTGATAGAGATTGCCGAAAAATTCGTCGAACCCATGCATGGTGGGCAGATGCTCGTCGCGGTCGCCCTGGTGGTTCTTGCCGAACTGGCCCGTCACATAGCCCTGCGACTTGAGGACAGTCGCCATCGTGATGTCGGTCTTCTGCCAGCCCTCCGAGGCGCCGGGAACGCCGACCTTCGTCATCCCGGTGCGTAGCGGGTTGTTGCCGCCGATGAAGGCCGCCCGACCCGCCGTGCAGCTCTGCTGGCCGTAATAGTCGGTGAACGCCACGCCCTCTTGCGCGATGCGGTCGATATTGGGCGTGCGATACCCCATGAGCCCGCGATTATTGTAGCTGATGTTGGTGAGGCCGATATCGTCGCCCCAGATTACTAGGATATTGGGCTTTTCTTCTGCGGCTCTGCTCGGCGCTGAAAGGCAACTGAGGCACACTGCCAACAAAGCTATCAGGACGCAGTGGAACTTTCGCACGATCATAGACTCCCCCGTATCGATACTACATTGCTCAACTTAACCTAGAACACCGTTCCGTCGCACGCGACATGATCGCCACTCATGTGAACAAAATAGCAACTCTTCAGTCACATGTCAAGCATAAAATTCCTGTTATGGAATTAGTGGGGTGGAATGTCAGCCGGCCTATAAGCCGGGTTCTGTCCTCGCGGATCGCTCCGCGATGGATGGCCATTCATCTGGAACGCATGTTGCCATGCGCTTCGCGCGACCAACCCGGATAGCGGCGCGGAAAACGCCTGGGCTTGCGCCCGTGCCATCCCTATTCGGTCTTGCTCCCGGTGGGGTTTACCAACGCCGCGTCCGTTGCCGTGCGCGCGGTGCGCTCTTACCGCACCGTTTCACCCTTGCCACCTCAAGAGATGGCGGTCTGTTCTCTGTTGCACTGTCCCTGGGGTTGCCCCCGCCGGGCGTTACCCGGCACCGTCTTTCCATGGAGCCCGGACTTTCCTCCCGAGGGTTTTGACACCCCCCGGCGGCCATCCAGCCGGCTGACGCTTGTGACCTAGGCGCGAGCCCCTGCCCCGTCAAGCCGTGTAGACCACCTTGCCGTCGGTAATGGTAACGATCGGCGTAAGCTCATGCAGACCTTCGGGATCGGTCTTCTCCATGTCGCCCGACAGCACCGTCACGTCTGCAAGCATGCCATGCTTCAGCTTTCCTTTCCGATCCTCTTTGAACTCCGTGAATGCGCCGTCGCGCGTATAGCCGGAGATCGCCTGCTCCAGTGTCTGCTTTTGGTCAGGAAGATCGTCGGCCCACTTCTTGCGCGTGATCGCCGATTGGATCGAGCGGATCGGATTGATGTCGGAAACCGGCCAGTCGGTCGCAAAGGCCAAATGCGCGCCTTGATCGCGCAAAGTGTTCCAGGCGTAGGAGTACTCCCAGCGATCGCGGCCGATACGCGACACGGTGGGTTCCAGCGGCAGACCTTGCGATCCCGGCGGATGCGGCGGCTGCATCGAGGCGATGACGCCAAGTTCGCGGAACCGCGGAATGTCGTCGGGATGGACGACTTCGATGTGCTCGATACGATGGCGTGAGTCGCGCGGCCCGTTCGCCTTGCGCGCTGCTTCGTAGCCGTCGAGCACGATCCTGACCGCGCCGTCGCCGATCGCATGCACGGCGATCTGAAGGCCGCGCTTGTCGATTGCGGTCGCAACTTTCGCGAATTGCTTCGCCGTGAAAAGCGGCTCGCCGACCCAGCCCTTGCGGTCGGCATAATCCTCGACCATCACCGCCGTCCAGCTATCGAGCACGCCGTCGACGAAGAGCTTCACGAATCCGCAAGCCAGGCTATCGCTGTGATAGCGTGCCGACATCTCGCTCGCTTTCTCGAGTGCCGGGATCTCCATGAAATTCTTGAAGTGAAAGGGGATGCGCGCTCGCGCCGTCAATTCGCCGCGCGCTTCCAAGGCTTCGAGCAATTGCAACTGATAGAGATTGCCGTCCATGTTGTGGAAACTGGTGAGTCCGTTCTTTGCGAGATGCGCCAGCCCGCGCTTGATCACCGTCAGGTCATGTTCGAACTCTTCCGGCGTTGGCGCGGGATCGGGCTCGCCACCCGTCGAGAGTCCAAGCCGCTCGCGGCCGCCGCCGCCGCCGATTTCCCGCACCGGGAAGATCGCTTCGCCCTCTCGCAATTCGCCTTCGGCCAATCCGTCTGCGCCCATGACGATTTCGTTGCCCGGGCCGAGTTGCTTGCCTTTGAGAACGCCCGCCATCTCCAACGCGATCGTATTCGCCCAGGCGGTGTGGTGGTCGGGCGAGAACATCATGAAGGGTCGGTCGGGAACGATCCGATCAAGATGCTGCCGCGTGACGCGCTCTTTGTCGGAGAGGATCGTGTAGTCGGCCTGCTGGCCAATCAGCAATCGCTCCCCCGGTCGCGAATCTGCATAGGCGCGCACCGCCTGCTGCAAGGCCTCGAACCCATGCACGCCGGTCAATTGCAGATTGTCGATCTCGGTCGCGCCGGGAAACAGATGCATATGCGCTTCGATAAGCCCCGGCAAAACCGTGCCGCCTTGCGCATCGATGATGCGGGTTGAACCCTTCTTGTGGGTCAGCGCGGACTGCGTATCGCCTATGAAGAGAATCTTATTACCGGCGATCGCCACGGCTTCCGCGTGCGGCAGCGCCTCGTCCATCGTGATGACTCGGCCGTTGGTTATGATGATGTCAGCACTCATGCCTTTGTGCTTTCCCTTGTCTCAAGCTACGTCTATCTGAAAGGCCGCCGGTGAGGCGTTTTTGGAGGGGTTTGATGGTCGGGCGAGTGCCGCTCCTTTGCGTGGCGTTGATTATGTCCGCCACAGCGGCGCTTGCGCAAGAGCGTGAATGGAGCTGGGGAACCAGCGAGACCGAGGCGTATCTCGTTTTCGGGGTACCCGAGTCGGAGGACGTCGGCATCAGCTTTTGGTGCACGCAAGGAGCCGGAGAGGTCCGTGTCTTTGTTGCGGACGCCAACGTGAAACTTGCCGCTGATATCGATACCTCCATCGAATTCTCCGCAAACGACAAGAAATTCTCGGTCAAGGCCCGCACCATGACGAATGAGCTTGACGCAACGACGAGTGCCGAAGGTGTCATCCCCGCCGGCGATCCCGTGCTTCCTGCCCTGCAGACGACCGATCGCTTCGCCGTGTCGGTGGCCGGCGAAAGCCAAACCTTTCCGAGCGCCGGCGAGGACTTCGCCAATCTCATTGAGGCCTGCCGCAAGCCCTAACGGCTTATAGTTTTGCGACAAGCCGCCGGAGCGTCTCGATCGTCGATCGATCGGCGATCCCGTCGACGCGCGCCTGGCGAAAGTGCAATTGAAACGCCGAGACGACGGTCTTCGTGCGCGCGTCGTAAATTCCGGTCACCGGCAATCCATAGCCATAGCCGGCCAGGGTACTTTGCAGGCTCTCGACGTCACGGGCGCTCGCGCCTTCCTCGAGCCCTGCCTCATCCTCGATCGGCGATGGCGACACCCAATGGCCAATGCCTTCTTCATGCAGCAGGCGCCAATCGAAGAGTTCGCCAGGATCGATCTTACGGCCGGGCGCGACATCGGAATGCGCAAGCACGCGTTCCGGCCGGATGGCATTGCGCGCGATTATGTCCTTCGACAGCGCAATGACCGCGCGCATCTGCTCGGGTGGAAAGGCTCTATAGCCATACCGTGCTCCGGGATTTTGGATTTCGATCCCGATCGAATGTGAATTGATATCCGACACTCCAAGCCACGACGAAGCGCCCGCATGCCAGGCCCGCATAGTCTCATCGACCATCTGGACGATCTCGCCCGTCTCATCGACGAGATAGTGGCAGGAGACTTTCGATTGCGGATTGCACAACCAGTCGCACGCCTTCTGCGCACTTTCCATCTCGGTGTAATGCATCAAAAGAATATCGGGCTTCTCCACGCCTTTGCGCGGTTCGATATTCTGTGACGGCATGAAGATGTGCGGCAGGGTTGTGCGGATCACAATCCTCGGCCCTTGGCGACCGTCTCATAGGCGGCATTGATCCGCGCCAGGCGTTCGGTTGCAATGCGTACCATTTCCGCAGGCATACCCGCCGCAATGTGGCGATCGGGATGACCTGCGCGCACCAGCCTTCTATAATGGCGGCGCAATTCCTCATCGCTCACATGCGGTTCGATGCCGAGCACGACATAAGGGTCCTCCGTGCCCGGGGGAACATGCCTCGCCTTGATACGATCGAAATCACGCGGGCTGAAATGAAAGAGCCGCGCTACCTCGGCGAGATAGTTGAGCTCCTTGTCGTCAACCACGCCGTCAGCGGTCGCGATGTGGAACAGACCGTCGAGAATATCTTCGAGCATGCGCGGCCGCTGCGCGAAGAGCCGCTGCATCTGCCGGGCATAAAATTCGAAGCCTGCGACATCTTGCTTGGCGAGATTGAATACCCGCGCCACGTGCTTGAGGTCGGAAGGCGCGATCTTGAATACTTCCCTGAAGGCCGTGATCTCGGGCGGCGTGACAATGCCATCCGCCTTGGCCATCTTTGCGCCAAGTGCAATCATGCCAATCGTGAAGGCGGCCGTGCGCTCGGGCTCCCGGGCGCGCTGGCTCGACAGCGAGGCCAAGAAGCCGGCAACCGAATCGCCAAGCGCTTCGATGGCTTCGACTATGTTCGACCAGATGGACATGCGTTTAAGCATAATGGATTCGCAATTGACGCCTCAGCTTTAATCGAAACCGGCCAAGCTGCGCGGTTTGTACGGAGCATCGAGCGCGGAAATCGTTTCCGGATCGAGGCTGATGTCGAGCGCGCCCAAGGCCTCGTCGAGCTGATGCAGCTTTGTCGCACCGATGATCGGTGCGGTGACGCCAGGCTTGGCGAGAAGCCATGCGAGCGCCGTCTGCGCCATGGAATGGCCGATCTTGCTTAGCCGCCGATTGCAGCGCATTGATGATATCCGCGTCATGCGCCGCGCCATAAAGCGTCGGCGTATAGCGATCCGTTGACGAGCGCGTTGTCTTCTGGGCTTCGACCGGCCGCGTCAGCACGCCGCGCCCCAGAGGACTCCACGGGATGATGCCGATCCCTTCCGAGAGGCACAGCGGGACCATCTCCCGCTCTTCCTCGCGGTAGAGCATATTGTAGTGGTTCTGCATCGAGACGAAGCGCGACACGCCAAGCGCCTGCTGGATGGCGAGCAGTTTCATGAACTGCCACGCCGCCATCGATGACGCGCCGAGATAGAGAACTTTGCCGGCCGCAACCGCTCGGTCGAGTGCCTCGCAGATTTCATCCATCGGAGTGTCGTGATCGAGGCGATGGATCTGATAGAGGTCGACATAATCGGTGTTGAGCCGCTTGAGCGAGGCATCGATGCCTTCGGCAATATGCTTGCGCGACAACCCCTTAGCATTGGGGGTCGGTCCCATCTCGAGACCGACCTTGGTGGCAAGCACGATGTCTGTGCGCCGCACGAATTCGTTGAGAAGCCGTCCCGTCACCTCTTCCGACTGGCCCGTACTGTAGTAATCGGCTGTATCGAAAAAGGTGATTCCGCTCTCAACGGCTTTCCGGAAGAAGGGCCGCGCCGCATCCTCTTCCAGTATCCACGGGCGCCAGCCGGTCGAACCATAGCTCATGCAGCCGAGGCACAGCCGGCTGACCTTCAAACCCGTATCGCCCAATCGAACATACTTCACGCGCGGCACTCCTCTTTCATGGGTGATTATAGGCCAGAGCGCGCCCTAGTCGAAGTCGCGTCGTTGCAGGATGGCAATGACTTTTCCGTCAGCCGCCTTGAGCTTGAGCACAAGATGGGTCGCTTCATAGCCGCGCACCTTGTCCAGCATCTGGAACCAGGATTGCTCCTGCTCCATGCGGTCCGGCGCACAAGCCATCTTGGTTG
>CAWDUC010000015.1:0-120762 GCA_963805405.1 uncultured Alphaproteobacteria bacterium
GACTTGTACACCGACCCCCGCGAAACCAGCGGCAAGATGCTGCCGATGTTTCCCGCCAAGGGAATGTTCAACATGATGAAGGCTCGCCACGAATTGTGGATGGCCAAGTATCCAAATACGCCGGAGGCCCGCGATTGGCCATTGACCGGCATCGAAAACGCGCGCCCCCAAACCAAGGCTGCAGGCCGCCCGCACGTGGATATCTCAAAACTCCCCTTCGATCCACGCGAGTTAATCAACCAACTCAAGGGATGGGAAGGCACTGAGTTCGACCAGCAAGAATAGGCGGAGAGGACTAGAGCGGGGTCAATTCTGAATGATTTCGAGTCGGGATTCCCAAATCGGCTAAATTCTGATTCAGACTGTTCGCCGGATGGAGGCTGGCAGGAATGGCAAGTGTCCGGGAGGATCCCATATCGAGAAATCTCATAATGTCCCACAGCCTGCGCAGCGGCGATCAAGACAGCATTCAGAGCCGGCGTATCCTTGTATTCTTTCATGATACCGTCGCCCTCTTTGAGATACCTTCGATCGCGTCGCATTTCTTGCCTTCCGGCTTTCCTCAATCAGCGAAAAGACCTCTTCCAGACGCTCGACGTGGGTCTGTGTTTCCGCTTCATGTTTCTCAAAAGCGTCGCTTCGGCCATTTTGGGAAGGGCGGTCAGGATTTTCTTTTCGGCGTAATAAATGTCGTTAAGCGTGTCGTGGAACAGCTTCTGCAAATAGTTCGTGGCCATGGCCTCATCCTCTATAAATGTGCGGTAGCGCACAACAACTGACCAGATCGGGGGAGTTCCGTGAGCAGCCGCGGTTAAGCCATTCCGGTCTCCGAGCCGGCCGTCAGCGTCCCATTCTTCCACCTAGAAAGGCAGGCGAGTCTCGAAGCGTTCATGATCGACTGCTCCACTAGGGGGATGACCGCCGACCCGGAGGGCGATGTACAGGCCGGTGGTCGTCAAGGTGGCTAAGTGTGGGGTGCGGGACACCTTGGCCGTACGGGCCTATGAAGCCTCCGCTTCAACGCCGGGTGAACCGAGAGCGTAAAAACAGGCTGCGGCTGGTAACCATCTGCTTTCGCCGCGTTAAAAGCGTTTCCTCGGTCGGCCTCACGAAATTGGGGTCCCTGGCTGTTGATTGTCGCGTACATCTCTCACGCGTTTTTCTACACATCGCTGCTCTTCAACCTGCTGCCCTTCCTTGCCGAGCGCGGATTTTCGCCGGTCGCCGCAGTCGGAGTTTATGCCCTCATTGGTCCTGCCCAGGTAGCAGGTCGCGCGACGCTGCTGATGATCGACAAGTATATGAGTACGGCGCTCGCCGGCATTCTCGCGACGGCTGTTCCCGTCATAGCCGTGCTGCTCTTGACTATCATCGCCCCCGGCGGCCTCGCGGCGATCGCATTCCCGCTGCTCTTCGGCTGCAGCATGGGCGTGAAGACGGTAGTGCAGGCGACTGCCGCCCCCGAATTTCTGCGCCAGAAATCCTACGGGGCGCTGCAGGGGCTCATCGCCATGCCCGTTGCACTGGCAATGGCGTCGGCCCCCTTTGTGTCGTCTCTGTTATGGACGTATGGAGGCGCCATGCTCCTAGTGAGCGTCCTGACTGTGCTTGCCCTGCTATCCTTCGTGAGCTTCTTGCTTGCAGCACGACTATCGGCATCATGGCAACGCGCTCCGGCTTAGTAGCGCGGATCGGAGCCGTGGGATCCCGCTATGCGCGGTTTGATCGAGACGACGCGGGGAGCCCCTTTTCGTACCAGCCCTTGCTTGCATTGACGATCTTGACGACCGACAACATGACGGGAACTTCGATCAGCACACCGACCACCGTTGCAAGGGCCGCGCCGGAGTGGAGGCCAAACAGACTGATGGCTGCTGCGACTGCAAGCTCAAAGAAATTGCTCGCCCCGATGAGCGCCGACGGTGCAGCGACACAATGCTGCTCGCCGGCAATGCGGTTGAGCAGGTAGGCGAGCCCTGAATTGAAGTAGACCTGGATCAGGATCGGCACCGCAAGCATGGCGATGATCAATGGCTGGGCCAGGATCTGCTGGCCCTGGAAGCCGAAGAGCAGAATCAGCGTTGCCAGCAAGGCGACGAGCGACAGCGGCTGAAGCGTGCCCAGGAGCCGCGCAAGCGCCGGAGCACCGCCCGAGCCTAGCACCAGCCTTCGAATGATCTGGGCGGCAATGACCGGCACCACGATGTAGAGCCCGACGGACAGCAGGAGCGTTTCCCATGGCACGACGATCGCAGATAGTCCAAGCAGCAATCCAACGATCGGCGCGAAGGCGACGACCATGATCAGGTCGTTGAGGGCGACCTGGCTGAGCGTGAAATGCGGCTCGCCATTGGAAAGATTGCTCCAGACGAAAACCATGGCGGTGCAGGGTGCGGCAGCGAGCAGGATGAGACCGGCAATATAGCTCTCGATCTGGTCTGCCGGCAGATAGGGACGAAAGATCCAGCCGATAAACACCCATCCGAGCAGGGCCATCGAAAACGGCTTGATCGCCCAGTTGATGAAGAGCGTCACGCCGATGCCGCGCCAATGCTGCGTCACTTGCGACAAGGCGGCGAAATCGATCTTGATCAGCATCGGCACGATCATCAACCAGACCAACACGGCAACCGGCAGATTGACCTTGGCAATCTCCATGGCGCTGATCGCCGAGAAAGCCGAAGGCATGAACTGGCCCAAGGCGATTCCGGCGACGATGCAAAGCCCAACCCAGACCGTGAGGTATCGCTCGAAAACTGACATGAGCTTAGGCCATGCTGCGGGCGCTTGCGGAGGCTTCGCGGCGCTCGCCGATCTCCTTGAGACGGCGCTGCAGGCTAAGCCGATCCAGCGATGCCAGCGGCAGGTTCACGAAGATGGAGATGCGATTCTTGAGCATGCGATAGGCCTCGTTGAAGGCTACGCGCTTCTCTACATCGGTGCCTTCGACGGCTGCTGGATCAGGCTGGCCCCAGTGAGCCGTCATCGGCTGTCCGGGCCATATGGGGCAAACCTCGTTCGCCGCGTCGTCGCAGACCGTGAAGACAAAATCCATGACCGGTGCATCGGGTTTCGCGAACTCATCCCAGCTTTTCGAACGGAAATTGGCAGTCTTGTAATTGAGATTCTGCAAGAGCTCACGGGCAAAAGGGTGAACCTCGCCACGAGGCGTGCTGCCGGCGCTAAAGGCGTTGAACTTCCCCATGCCTTCGCGCTGCAGGACGGCCTCGGCCATGATCGAGCGGGCGGAATTGCCCGTGCAGAGAAACAGGACATTGTACGGACTATCAGCCACAGACACCTCCTTCGGCGCAGCATGGCGCCAGGGCTTCGATAACGGGGGCACACAATTCTGGTTTGCCTGCGCAGCAGTCACGCAGGAGGTAGAGGACCAGGTTGCGCACTGCGGTGAGGTCGGCGCGATAGATGATGCTGCGACTCTGGCGTTCAGTCGCGACAAGGCCCGCGCGGTGCATTATCGCCAGATGGGCTGACATGGTGTTCTGCGGAACATCCAAGCGGCGGGCGATTTCACCCGCTGGTAGGCCGTCCGGCTCCCTGCGCACCAACTCCCGGAACGCTTCCAGTCGCGTGGTCTGGGCAAGTGCAGATAGCAAACTGATAGTCGATAAAGAATCCATTTATCCAGATTTAAGGATGTATTGTGACGATCTGGTGACGACCCAGGAGAAGAGAAATGGAATCAAACTCTTGAGCGGTTCAAAGCTGGCACATGAAAATCGGCCTGCTTCTCGGAGTTCAGTGTTCACGAGCAGTAGCTGGGTTCAAGGAACAGCTTGAACGAGTCCGAGCCGCGCTTGGTCGTGCAGCAATTCCGAAAAAATGCCTTCTGTACAACGGGATCTCCTCGTCGATCAGCAAAGTGGTGACCAGAATCGCGACCGTCAGCTCGGTAGAAATCACACCAATTAGTACCGCACATGATGACATCAGAAGCCGCGTCGGCTGGGCGGGCTTTCTTTGCATGGAGTTGGATGTGGAACCAAAACAATCGTGCAGCGCTTAAGTGCCGTTCACCAAACCGTGAAAGGAACTTACATGGGACGCGGAATTCTTCTCTGGATGCTGGGGGTACCGATTCCAATCATCATACTTCTTGCCCTCTTTTGGCATTGAGGGGGATCAGATGGTGGATACAACGGTTATAGTTCCCGCTGTGAGTGAAGCCGGAACTCCTCGCTCGGTGGTAAGCTGGGCAGCGATTTTTGCAGGCGGGCTGGCCGCTTGCGGGACTTCACTGTTGCTGGGTGTGCTGGGAGCGGGTTTGGGGCTTTCGTCAATTTCGCCCTGGTCAAACCTGAGTGCATCGGCAACCGCTCTCGGTGTTGGGGCAGTCATTTGGCTGATCGTGATGCAATGGGTGGCATCTGGAGTGGGCGGCTATTTGGCAGGGCGGCTGCGCAGCAAGTGGCAGCATGTTCACACCCACGAGGTGTTCTTCAAAGACACGGCCCACGGCTTTCTCGCCTGGAGTTTAGCGACTATCGTATCGGTGTTCATGCTGGGAAGCACGGTAACCTCGCTTGTCACCGGCACCGCCAGCACAGCGTCATCGGTAGTTTCGTCTGCGGCCGAGGGCTCCATCGCCGGCGCTACTGCGAAATCTGATTCCATCTCTGCATACTTTGTCGATACGCTCTATCGTCGTGACCCTGCAACCACGCAGCCGGCGTCTGATACCCGCGCTGAGGCGGGGCGCATTTTGACGACGTCATTCGCAGCTGGTGAAATCACACCCGCCGACAAGACCTATCTGGCGTCAATGATTGCGGCGAATGCGGGCATCTCCACCGCCGATGCGGAAAAGCGGATTGACGATGCTATGGCGCAAGTCGAAGCTGCTGCAGACAAACTTAAAGCGGCAGCGGAAGAGGCGCGGAAGGCGACGGCAAAACTGACCTTCTTCCTGTTCTTTTCACTCCTCGTGGGCGCATTCATTGCAAGTGTGGCGGCTGCCTATGGCGGCAGTGAACGTGATGACATCGAGAATCGCTTAAGGGCATAGGAGCGCGGAATGCCTCGCCAAACCACGAGATGATGGAGCCAGCCTCCACGATTGTGCACCCTACAGGCTGACGACCTGCCCTTCATGTATGGATCGATCCGCCGCGAGCACGATCTTCAGGCTCTTGACGCCGTCATCCATGTGATCGCTGAGGTCGATATCCTCTTCAATTGCCCTGAGCAGGTACCGCTGCTCGCGTTCGCACAGATCGTCATGATTGGGCTCGTCGCTCATATCGATCCGCTCATCGGGCCTGGACATGTCGGCGTGGTGCCAGAGAATCTGGTTGGTCTTCGTATGAGCGTTGATATCGTCCGATTTCACGTTGCCGGCGGTCTCGGCCATGACGATCGAGACGGATCCCTTTGGCCCGATGACATCCTTCACGAAAAAGGCCGTCTCGCTCATCATCGGCCCCCAACCGGCTTCGTACCAGCCGACAGAGCCATCGGCGAAGCTGACCTGCAAAATTCCGTAATTGTTGAGTTTGACCTCGTCAGTCAGCTTCGCGCCGACGGCATAAACCTTGACCGGCTTGGCCTTGGTCATCTGGCACATGATATCGACGTAGTGGACGCCGCAATCGACGATAGGCGGGAATGAATCCATCAACCGCTTGTGCCAATCCCAGGTTTCACCGTTCGACTGCTGGTTCAAGTTCATCCGGAAGACGAGCGGAGTGCCAAGCTGGCGGGCGATCTCGATGAACTTTATCCAGGACGGGTGCTGACGCAGGATATAGCCGATCACCAGCTTCTTGCCGGTGCGCTTGGCGGTCGCCATTACCTTCTCGGCGTTTTCTGCATTGTCGGCCAAAGGCTTTTCGACGAAGACATGCGCGCCCGCTTCCATCGCCTTGATCGCAAACTGCGCATGCGTATCAGGCAAGGTGTTGATCGAGACGACATCCGGTTTCAGCTCGGCAAGCGCCGTGTCGAAATTGTCGAACTTAATAGCACCCTTCAGGGCTTCCGGAAGTTCACGCTTGGCGATGCGCCGCTCGCAAACGCCGACGACCTCAAACTCCGGAATGCGCGCATAGGCGAGCGCGTGGCTCATCCCCATATTGCCCAGGCCGACGACCAGAACTCGCTTTCTCGCCATTGGAAATCCTCCCTGAAACCGCCTAAGCGCCGATGTTGACGACCGCGCCTGTTCGCGCCGATTCTTCCGCTGCAAGCGTCGCTGCCAGCGCGGCGGCCGCATCTTCCGGCCTTCCGATGGCCGGCGTCCTTCCTTTCAATGCACAATCGGCAAAGTAGCCAAATTCCTCGCGGAGCGCTCCGCCGCGCACGCCATCGAACATCGGCCAATAGGTAGTATCGGGGCTGTGCAGCTTGTCGGCGGAGACGATGCCGAGATTCGGGAAAGTGTCCTGAATGTGAATGATACCCTCAGTCCCGATGATCGACATCCGCTCATCGATGTCGAATGGCGTTTTCTCCGGCATGCACCAAACCGTTTCGAGCATCGCTGTCGCGCCACCCCTAAAGCGATACATCGTCTGGCCGATATCCGGGAACTTGAGGCCGCGCACACTCACCGTCTGCGCATAGGCGCTTGCGACACGATCGCCGGTAAACCACAGCATGAGATCGGTGTCGTGGATTGCATCGCCAACGATGGGCCCGATCTTGTTGAGGATCTCCGGCGTCCAGGCCGCCGGAATATTACGTCGCGAACTCAACGCCACGATCCTGCCGATTTTGCCGGCGTCGATCGCTTGCTTGGCCATGCGGTAGCGCGGATTGAATCGGCAGATATGGCCGATCTGCAGAATGCCTTTCGCCTTCTTCGAGGCTGCGCTGATCATGTCGCAGTCTGCGACCGTCGAAGCCATCGGCTTTTCGAGAAAGACATGCTTGCCTGCTGCCAGCGCGGCAAGCGCAGGCTCAGTATGCTGGTCCCACATTGTCACGATAGAGACGGCATCGATATCAGGATCCGCCAGCATCTCAAGATAGTCGCGGAAAGTCTTCTTGACGCCGAATTTTGCGGCGAGCGCATTCAAACGTTCGGGCGTACGCGTGCAAAGTGCCGCAAGTTCCAGATTGGGAACGCCAAGAATGGCCTCGCAATGGATTTCTCCGAACCACCCCAATCCGATAACGCCGATCCGCAGCCTTTCCATCACCGGGCTCCTCAGAAGTTTTCGAGGGTGAGTTCGCGCGCCATCACGATATTTCCGGCCGACAGGCCGCAATCGACGGGCAATGAAACGCCGGTTATCGCGGAAGCGGCATCCGAAGCGAGAAACCCGACCGTGCGCGCAACGTCCATCGGCTCGACTATGCGGCCAAGAGGATACCAGCGCCGTAGCGTTTCGAGCACGGTTGAATCCTTCGAGGCGCGGCGTTCCCACAAAGGCGTCCGCACGGTGCCGGGCAATACGATGTTCGAGCGGATATTGAATCGGCCATATTCGATGGCAAGCGAGCGGGTGAGCGAGATCATTCCGGCCTTGGCCGCGCTATAGGCGGGATCGCCCAACGCGCCCAATCCGTTGACCGAACCGATCGCAATGATGCTACCGCCCAGCTTCTTTTGCATCCCGGGCAAGACCGCATGTGCGCAGTAGTAGGCGCCATTGAGATTGCCGTTCACATCGTGCTGCCAGCCGGCCGGATCTGTTCTGGCAAAGGTCGGATGCTCGGAGAAGCCGGCATTATTGATGAGTATGTCGACGATGCCTAAGTCGACTGCGATCTTCCTGAAAGCTGAAGACACGGCGACAGCGTCGCCAACATCCACAACATAGCCGCGCGCATTGCGATTGGTGGAGTCGCGCGCGAAAGCCTCGGTCTCCGGGCTTTTGTCGAGCGCGGCAATCACGGCACCCTCATCGGCAAAATAGCGGCACAGGCTCTGTCCAATGCCCCCCGCAGCGCCGGTAATGGCCACGAGCTTGTCTTTGAACATCATGCACGCCTATCCAAAATCTTCATTGCGTCACCGATCCAGGCGATATTGGCGCTGCGCAAATGGCCCCAATTGTAGAACGCGAGTTCACGGACTCCGCCCTCGACCAGCGCTTCGATCGCAGAAATGAATTCTCCACGACTGGTGAAGTCGGGAAAGGCCGGCCGCAAAATTCCCCGCAGCGTGCCAACGCCGTTCAATCGGCGCTTGATATCGAACAGATCGGCCCTTACCCGATTGGCGCCTGGCTCATAGAAACAGGCTTCGATGATACCGGCGGTCTGCGCGAGTGCGGCAAGATCGCTTCCTTCATACCAGGCGCCGGCTGTCGGCCGCGCCACCGACGGGATCACGGCAACGTTGACATCCTTGCGGACCGTGGCACGGATCTCGGAAACCAGCGATGTGACAACATCGCAGCGCCAGTCGAGATAGGATCGAAGCGCGCCTTCGCTTCGGGTGTCAGCCAACCAGAGTGCCTCTGCCATGTCCGGAGGAAAATCGACATCGCTTGCGAGATATCCAGTGATGTTTGCAGCAACGCGCGACTTCAATCCGCGCGCATCGATTCCGACGGACTGCGCGGCACTGACGCAATGATCGCAGAAGCACAGACCAAGCTGCGCATCGAGCCAGCGGTTCGGCGCGTTGAGCGCGAATTCATGGTGGAAGCCATGCGCATAGGGCAGGAAGCCCGGCGATTCGAGCGTCAGTCCGCAAATATCGTAGTGATCTGCGACATCCTTTGCGAGCGCCACGGCATAGGCGCGGGCGTCGGGCGCGGAAGGACAGAGATTGTAGACATAGCGGTCGCCATAGGCATTTGCGACGCAGGAAGTGGGGTTGGCGGTTCCAAGCAGCGTGTTGTGCATCAAGACGAGCCAGACATTGACCGCCATCTTCTTCGTCACGGCCAGTTCAGCCATGACGTCGTTGCTGGACAGGATGGAATTGGCGACCGGCTTTATCGCACCGTAGTAGCCGGGCGTCGTCTTGAAATAGACCGTTCCATCTTCAGGGAAATAGACCTTTCCCTTCTGGCCATGCGGCCTGAGGAACTTGCCCGCATGATAACTCCCCGCAATAGTGACGGTATCAAGCCCAAGCGCCATGAATTGTCGCTGCGCTTCGGGGATCCCCGCTTCTACGAGGTCCCAGGCATAGGCGTAGATCGCGCGATAGCTCATTACGATGGTTGGCCGGAGAACCAGCCTTCCTTCAAGTAGTGCATGTATTCGAAGATCGTATTGTACTTGCGAATGAAGACGACTTCGAGAAAGTCGCCGACCACGAATGGTGGAATGATGATTTCCTGTCCCATGATGTGCGGCCCCAGGTCATCAACGCGAAAGGCCACATGCGGATTGGCTTTGATGATCGTGGGAACTGTGCTGTCCGGTTCGTAGCGCAGAAACTCGATATGTTCGGGATGATCATGCGGGTTGGTCACCCACACGCGGCTCTGTTCGACCCAATTCTCCCCTGGCTGCGGCAGGGTGGTTGTAATGCCGACATGATCGAATACGAACACGAACTGCCCCCAACGTCTCGGGAAAGCGGCGGCGGCGCGCAAGCACCGCCGCCAAAAGCGTCAGAGACGCTTGCTGATGGCGTCGACGTCGACGGCCTTGTAGGCATCCGACAAGGCAAAGCCGTCGGCATCCGCCTTGACCTTTGCTGCATCGAAACCATTGGCAGCATCGACATAGTCGTTCTTGACGACGTCTTCGGTTTTGAAGTCGCCGCTGATCTGGCCGATCTCACGTCCTGTGTCGAAGAACAATTGCCAGCTGTCGAGAATGTGGAAGCCCCACTTCTTGCGTTCGTCCCACCGGCCGCGGAAGACGTTTGCAAGCTGCATCATGGATTCAGTGGCAACTTCGGGTGTCATCTGCGAAGACAGACCGGGGAACTGCTCCATGACGATCTGCGTCGCAGCGCGGGGATTGAGGTGGCCAAACTCAAGACCGGCCGCCCAGGCCTTGAAATACCTCTCATAGAGGTCCTTCTTGGCTGCATCCTCGAAGTCAGCCTTGCGGATAACCATGCTATTGGCGGGAAGCTTAGAGAAATCACGCCCGAGAATGTAGTCGAAATCGAGCCCCTGGCCCTTCCACTGGGCGCGCAGGCCCTCCCACGACAACGCCGCGTCCCCCTTGCCTTGTGCAACCGCAGTGCCCCAGGTCGGCCAACCGGCATCCACATACTTCACTTTGGAAATGTCGACACCTGCGGCCTTCAACATCGGATCGGTGATTGACTGCCAACCCGCGCTGCCGAGAACAATCGTCTTGCCTTCGAGCCCCTTGATGTCGGCAGGCGCTTCGCCCTTCCGGAAGGCGAAGTCGAACACATCCGCGCCTCCCATTTCGAACACTGAGACGAGCGGAATGCCTTGCGCCAGAGCGAGTGAGAAGACGCCCGGGGATG
This sequence comes from uncultured Alphaproteobacteria bacterium, assembly GCA_963805405.1. Classification (GTDB taxonomy): domain Bacteria; phylum Pseudomonadota; class Alphaproteobacteria; order Rhizobiales; family Aestuariivirgaceae; genus JAEUMG01. Next base: position 10,376 of record CAWDUC010000015.1, read on the forward strand.
GAAATCCCACGTCCGCTTGGTTCTGATCGACCAGCTTGACGGTCGCTGTTGCCTCCGAGGGGCCGGGCTCGAGGGCCGTTTCAATGTCGCCAAAATAGCCGAATTTCTTGGCGACCCAGTAGGGGTAGTCATCCAGCACTTCCACAGTGCCGCGGGGGCTCACCCAGCGGACGACTTCGGCGGCGTGCGCTTGGCGCGACCCCATAAGTCCGCCCAGTGTAACGGCCGAAATTCCGCTGGCTGTGAGCGTGAGAAGCCGGCGACGCCCGATTTTCGTGTATTCAACCATTTTCATTTCCTCCACTGTTGCTTTTCTTCTGGGTTATACCGGCTAAACGATCTTTCGGCCGGCCACCCGCTTCACGCGTCCCAACTGGCCCATTTTTTTCCGAGCCAGAAGAAGAAAATGTAGATCGATATGCCGAGTATTGCGAGAATCAAGATGATCGCAAAGAACTGCGGCATCCGGATAAGAGCCGAGTAATAGGTCAGCCTGTTTCCGAGCCCCTCTGCACCGCCGACCATCTCGGCGCCGATCGTCGTCAGCAATCCGAAGATAGAACCGACCATGAGGCCGACGATGATCATCGGCATCGCCATGGGGATGCGAATTTTGGTAAAAATCTGAAATGTGTTGGCGCCGAAGGAGCGTGCAAGCGCGATTTTTGCCAGGTCGACCCGCCGAAAACCCGTGGCGGAATTGATCATCACCATCGGGCCGCTCGCCAAGGCGACTGCGATAATCCGCGGCTCGCTGCCGAAGCCGAAACGCAGGATCAGCAACGGTACCAGTGCGAGCATGGGTGTCGTCACCAGAAGGAGGATGTAGGGCGTGATGACTTTCTCGACGAACGGGAATTGCGTGATGACGGCGGCCAATAGGAAGCCGATGGATCCACCAATGGCAAAGCCGACGAGTAACTCGTAGATAGTGATCAATAGGTGCGGCCAGATGAACTTCCACTCCGTGAAGAGTGCCATGATGATCTGGCTTGGCTTCGGAAGGACATATTGCGGGACGTTGAAGGCGGTGAGGAGGAATTCGGTGCCGCCTACAATGACGAGGGCAACAAGCGCGATCACGATTATTTCAAGCTTTGTGCGGTGTTCGCCAAGCGCAAAAGACGCGCCTGATAAGCCCACGCCCGACGCGGCCTGATGCTTCTTGTTGAACTCGGGGATTTTCTCGGCCAGCGCTTTCTCCACGCCCACTCTCCTCTAACATCGCCGAACATGGATCATGTGATGGCGAGCCCCGCTGCGGCGCCGCGCCCATGCTCGATCCGAGACTTGATGTGCAATACACGCTCGATGAAATCGGGCTTTGTCTGGATATCGACCGATCGCGGGCGCGGAATGTCGACATCGTAGATCTCCGCGATCCGCCCGGGCCGCGCCGACATCACAGCCACGCGATCGGCCAGGAAGATCGCTTCCGCGATGGAATGCGTGACGAACGCGATGGTCTTACCCGTCTCCATCCAGATTTCCTGGATCAACAGGTTCATTTCATCGCGCGTGAAAGCGTCAAGCGCACCGAAGGGCTCATCCATGAGGAGCACGGAAGGGTCGACCGCCAGGCTTCTGACGATGGAAGCACGCTGTTGCATGCCCCCGGAAAGCTCGCGCGGGTACTTTTTCTCGAAACCTGCCAGGGAAACGCGCTCCAGGAGCTTTTGAATCTTGGCGCGGTCCGGCTTCTTCCTCTTCAATTCGAACGGCAGTTCGATGTTCTTCTCGAGGCTTCGCCAAGGCAGGAGGTTCGCATCCTGAAATATCATCGCGATTTCAGGATTTGGCTTTGTGACAACGGTGTTGCCCAATCGGATCTCACCGCTGCTTAGCGGGTGCAGCCCGGCCATTGACCAGAGCAAGGTCGTCTTGCCGCATCCGGAGGGTCCCAATATGCAGAGAAACTCGCCTTCGCGGACGTCGAGAGAAACCGAATCCAGAGCGTGCACGGCGCCCGACCGCGTGCTGTAGTGTTTGCTCGCTTCCCGGATCGCCATTTTGACATTACGCGCCGTACCACCCGTGCGCGTAATTCTGGGATTCTCGGCATTCATGAATGCGTTTTAACCCCGCCAGCTCCGCCTCTTATGAAATGATCTTACAACTTTCTTGGACACGCAATAGCCATGTTGCCGGCAGGCAAATGCTGGCAAAGCTCAATTAGCCCCGAGAATTGATGGTCGGCATAGGATTGATGCGGGGATCTTCACAAAGACCAGCCTTAGGCTATGTATCTTGCGCCCTTGCAATATGCATGGAGAATGTAATTAATTTACGGAGGTCATTAGTCCAGCCGGGGAGACGGCAAATGCTCCTTAGTGCACAGAGGCCCTCAACGATCGACATTGTCTCGCGGCTGCAAAGGGTCGTCTTGCCGCCTGCTGAGCGCAGTGTCGCGCAGATCGTCGCTGCCGATTACCAAGCTGCGACGCGGATGACGATCGCCGAGCTTGCCGCAAGAGCGGAGGTGAGCCAGCCCACCGTCACGCGCTTTTGCCGGTCAGTCGGCTGCGCATCATTCTCCGAATTCAAGATCAGCCTTGCAACCACGTTGACCGTTGCGGCCGCCTATCTCAAATCGGAGCGTGCTTTCGACGACGATACCGGGAAACTTGCGCAACGTATCATGACGCGTGCCGCAAATGCGGTGCGCGAATGCCTCGATCAAATCGATCCGACAGTGGTGGACAAAGCCATCACCGCTCTCGCGGAAAGCCGGCGCATCGACCTTTATGGTCAAGGCGGTGGTTCGGCTGCGATGATCGAGGACGCCAAACTGCGACTATTCCGGCTGGGTCTTCCGGTTTCGGCCTATGCAGACGGGCATCAACAACGCATGTCCGCGGCAACCCTTCAACAGGGCGACGGCGTCTTGGCGATATCCAATAGCGGGCGGTCAAAGTCGGTTGTTGATGCGGTGGAGATCGCGCGCTCCTTCGGTGCGGCGACCGTCGCCATTACGAGACCAGGAACGCCGCTTGCGAAAGCAGCCGACATCGTCATTGCGATGACGATCGCCGAAGGCGAAGACGTTCTCCTGCCGACGCCATCACGTTATGCGCATCTTGCAGTCATCGACACGTTGGCCGCCGGCATTGCGATCCGGCTCGGCGCCAAGGCCAGGGAGGCGTTGCGCCGCGTTCGCTATACGGTGGCGAGTATCGGAATTGCCATTCCGACACCGTCCACTGACCCTACACCGTTCATGACTGACTTATCGCCCGAGGAATAGCGCTTTGCGAGAAACGCCGGCAACCAAGATTTCTGCGGCCTGGATTGAAGAGCTCAATGCGGCACTCGTCGCTCGCGACGCCATCGCTGCTGCGGCCTTATTTGGTGAAGAATGTTACTGGCGCGATCTCATCGCACTGACCTGGAACATCCGCACCGCCGAAGGCCGCGATGCCATTGCCAATATGCTCAAGGCAACGATTCCAGCAGTCCATCCATTCAATTTCAAGATCAGCGAGGAGGCACGCGAATTCCAAGACTTTATCGAAGCCTGGTTTACATTTGAAACCTCGCAGTCGCGTGGGATCGGACACCTGCGGCTGAAGAATGGAATGGGCTTTACACTTCTGACGACGATGACCGAACTCAAAGGATTCGAGGAGCGCAAGGGTGCGACGCGCGAGCACGGCGTTGTCCATGGTGCGATCCGGGATCGTGAAACTTGGCTTGCCCGAAAGACCGCCGAAGAGGCCGAGCTTGGGGATACCAAGCAACCCTATTGCGTCATCATCGGCGGGGGCCAAGGGGGCATCGCGCTGGGAGCGCGCCTCGGGCGCCTCGGAGTGCCAACGATCATTCTCGAGAAGAATGAGCGGGCGGGTGATTCCTGGCGCAACCGCTACCAATCCCTCGTTCTCCACGATCCGGTCTGGTATGATCATCTGCCCTATCTGCCATTTCCCGAGCATTGGCCGATCTTTACGCCCAAGGACAAGATGGGCGACTGGCTCGAAATTTACGCCAAGGTGATGGAGCTGAATTACTGGGCTTCATCGCAATGCGTGAACGCCGTCTATGATGCAGCGAATCGGGAATGGGCTGTCACTGTCGATCGCGGTGGAAGGACAGTTACGCTGAAGCCCAAACAGCTTGTGTTCGCGACAGGATCCTACGGTCCACCGCGCGAAATCGAGCTTCCCGGCCAGAGACGGCTTTCGGGGCGAATTCATTCATTCGAGCCGCTATTTGAGCGGAAGCCCCTATCGCGGCAAGAGATGCGTTGTCATTGGATCCAATAGTTCAGCGCATGACATCTGCGCCGATCTCTGGGAAAGCGGCGCCGAAGTGACGATGATCCAACGGTCGCCAACGACGGTTGTGCGCTCGGAAACCATGATGGAAATGGCGTTTGCCGGCCTCTACTCCGAGGATGCGCTTAATCGGGGAATCAGCGTAGAGCGGGCGGACCTAATCTTTGCGTCCATTCCGTTCCGCCTCATGGCTGCCTGGCAGAAGCCAGTTTATTCCCAGATCGCGGCGCGCGATTCTGACCTAATTGCAAGGCTGAACGCCGCGGGATTTGAAACGGACTATGGCCCCGATGATTCGGGACTTATGATGAAGGCGCTACGCACAGGCTCCGGCTATTATCTGGATGTAGGCGCGTCTGAACTCATTGCGACAGGCCAGGTCAAGCTTCGCAGCAAGGTAGAGCCCGTCGCATTCAAAGAGGGAGGGATCGTTCTGTCGGATGGCAGCGAATTGCCGGCCGATCTTGTCGTTGCCGCAACCGGCTATCTGCCCATGAATGAGTGGGTTGCGCAAATTGTCTCGCGCGAAACCGCCGACCTGGTCGGGCCGAATTGGGGCTACGGCTCCGGCACGCCGGGCGATCCCGGCCCGTGGCAGGGCGAATTGCGCAATATGTGGAAACCGTTGAAGCATGAAGCCATGTGGTTTCACGGCGGCAACCTTCATCTTTCAAGGCATTATTCGCTGTATATGGCCTTGCAAATCAAGGCCCGAATGGAAGGCTTGCCGACTCCGGTATATTGAGCTGCGCGCCGCCCCATATTAGGGGTGCAGCGTAGGCTAGAGATGACGAAAGCGTCGTCTCAGGCAGGGGCTTCTCATTCGCACCCATCAATTTATCGCATTCATGGCGTATAGGTTATTCCGATAAGCACGCCCTCAGGGCTTAGCAGCCGCGTCACTATCTGGGCCTACGGTTCTTCGCGGTTGTCGACCAGGACCTTGTAGCCCCCGCTTTCAGGGCCAATTGGCGAAGTTGGGAACTCCCCTTAGAGCTTCCGTATGGTAGTGATCCGGTCGTCTGGGCGTTGCTCGATTGGCAGGCCCAGCGTATCGACATCGAAAAAATTTGGATTTCTCGGGATCTTTGAGAAAACCGGTGCTCTTGAGAGTGACGCGGCTATCCTATATGGCTAGATTCTTCTCCAACTATTGGGACAATCATGGGCCGCTACAAAAGCCACCGAGAACCGCGCCGTCGCGGTTTTGACGATGACAATTACTCTTCACGCGATCGCCACAGTCAACCTGAACGTAGTTCACACCCTTCACCTGGCACTAGCTCGTCGCCCGCGACGACCGCGGTCGTGTCGTGGTTCAATGCGGACAAAGGGTTTGGTTTCGTCAAGGCCAGTGATGGCTCAGACGCATTCCTGCACGTTCGTGCGTTGGAGGCTGCCGGTCACAATTCAGTTCCCCCAGGCGCGACATTGACGGTCAGGCTTGGAGCGGGTCTTAAAGGGCCTCAGGTTATGGAAGTGATGGAGGTCGACCTGAGCACCGTTCAGGCACAAGCGCCGACCTTGTCTCGGTCGCCACGAGGACAATCCCAACCTGAAGGCGAAGTGATTCAGGGACAGGGGACTGTGAAGTGGTTCAATGGCGAAAAGGGATTTGGGTTTATCGGCCTTGATGGTGGCGGAAAGGATGTTTTCGTTCATGCGGCAGTAGTTAATCGATCCGGGCTGACGACACTCAACGAAGGGCAGAAGGTGTGGATCGAATATGCGATGGGCAAGAAAGGCCTGGAAGCCAAATCGGTGCGAACGACTGACTAGTAGTGCAAAGGGTTTGTCGTTCGTGACATATTGAGCGGCTTATAGCGTTTCGAGTGGGCGAGTACCGCCAAGTCCTCGCCCGAATCGCGCAGGCGTTCGATGGATATCTAGCCATCCACCTAAATATCACTGGGCTTTAAACCAACTGCGTCCAGTCAGGCGTATTCAGAACCAATTTCTCTTACAATCAAGGCCAAGGATCGCTCGCTCCTGATTAAAGCTAAAGATCGCCGATGCCCAAATGCAAGGCGCGTCTCGGAATCGCCAGCAGTTCGCAACGTATATTGACGGCACTATGAGGTACCAGGGACTTAATGCACAAGCTCAATTGAGGCGTTTGCCGGAGTCCTCGTCGAACAGGTGAACCGCGCCCGGCGTCGGGCTGATTGGCAACAATTCACCGGGCTTGGTCGCAATGCGCTCGCGGAAAACGCCGACGATCTTATCGCCGCCCAGCTTGGCGAAGACCTGCGTTTCAGAGCCCGTCGGTTCGACCACTGAGATTTCCGCCGCCAGTCCATTATGGGCGAGGGTAAAATGCTCGGGCCTGATCCCATAGATCGCCGGTTTGCCGTCGCTGTTGGCGGGGGCATCGGCCAGCGGCAAGGAAATGCCGGCATTCGTCACGAAACTCGGCATTCCGTTGACCTTGATCTTGCCCTTGAGGAGATTCATGGCCGGTGAGCCAATGAAACCTGCCACGAAGACGTTGGCCGGTCGGTCGTAAAGGTCCAGCGGCGAGCCTGCCTGTTCCACAATCCCATCATTCATCACGACAATGCGGTCGGCCATCGTCATAGCCTCCACTTGATCATGCGTAACATAAACCGTCGTGGTCTTGAGGCGCTGATGCAGTTCCTTGATCTCGGCGCGCATGGCGACGCGCAATTTGGCGTCGAGATTGGACAAAGGTTCGTCGAAAAGAAATACTGCTGGATCGCGGACGATGGCGCGGCCCATGGCGACGCGCTGGCGCTGACCACCCGAGAGTTGCCGGGGATAGCGGGCCAGATAGGGAACGAGATCGAGGATTTCCGCGGCGCGCCGCACCCTCGCTTCGATTTCGCTTTTCGGCGTGCGGCGGAGTTTCAATGCGAAACCCATATTCTCCGCCACCGTCTTATGCGGATAGAGCGCGTAGTTTTGGAAAACCATCGCGATATCGCGATCCTTCGGCGGCAGGTCGTTGACGATCTGCGCGCCAATCCGGACATCGCCCGAGGTGATCGGTTCGAGCCCGGCGATCATGCGCAGAAGCGTCGATTTCCCGCAGCCGGAAGGGCCAACCAGAATGACGAACTCTCCGTCCGCGATATTGATCGAGACGCCGTGAATAACTTCGTGATTTCCATAGGCCTTGCGGATGTCAAGGACGTCGACTGACGCCATGCTGCAATCTCCCACGCGTGGTCAATGAATGTATGGAAAGGAACAACGTTGGTCGAGACCCGTTCGAAATTCCTCAAGACCATGGTCTTTGTCGCATCGGCCTGCAAAGGCAAGATCAAGATTCAGCTCGACGCCTAGATCGTTTTACCACCGCAAATAGAGAGCGACGTCGCCGGGCACGCCGTCCGGAAAGCTCGCGATCTCGGCACGAAGCTTGAATCCAAGTGGCGCAAGCTCCTTTTCATAATAGCCATAGGCGCGCTGCGCGAAGCCTTCGAGTGATTTGTGCCAATCTGGCTCGAAATTATTGATACTGCGGCCGCCGTCATTGCAGAAGTTGGCCGGAAACCGCAGCACCTGGATTTCGCGCATCCCGCGTTGCGCCGCCGTCTTGATCGCGGCATTGATCCGCGCCGGGGCTTCGGTCGCGATGTCGCGCGACATAAAAGTATGTCGCAGTTCTTCGGCGGAGTGTTCGGCCTGTTTGCGTTTCGCCAGCGCGGCCTTTAGCTCCGCCATCTCGGCATCATCGGAAATCTTGTTCAAATCATCCGGCTTCAGAATTGCTTCCATTGCGTCCTCCAGACGGTCTCAATATTTTTCGGCAATCCAGCGGCGCTTCTGTATCGACGCGATATCGTCATACTCATGCTTCTTGGACCGCTTCGGCAATTTCACTTTCTCATGCTTGATTCGCTCATAGGGAATGCGCGCCAATATGTCGGAGATGCAATTGAGCCGCGCGCGCTTCTTGTCGTCCGATCGCACGATATGCCACGGCGAAACATCGGTATCGGTCGCTTCCAGCATCCTGTCGCGGGCGCGCGAATAGTCGTACCAGCGTTGCCGGGATGGCAGATCCATCGTCGACAGTTTCCATTGCCGCATCGGATCGTCGATGCGCGCCTCGAAGCGGCGTTTCTGCTCGTCATTGCCGACCTCAAGCCAATACTTGAGAAGGATAATACCGTTATTGATGAATATCTTCTCGATTGGGGGTGCGAGTTTCAAAAACTGTTCATACTGTTCCTTATTGCAAAAGCCCATCACATGCTCGACGCCAGCGCGATTATACCAGCTCCTGTCGAAGATGATCACCTCGCCGGCGGCCGGGAAGCGATTGAGATATCTTTGAAGATAGATCTGACTCTTCTCACGGTCGGACGGCGCGGGGAGGGCGACGATCTGGAAAATGCGCGGGCTCACCCGCTCGGTGAGCGCGCGGATCAATCCGCCCTTTCCGGCCGCATCGCGGCCCTCAAAGACAAGGACAATCTTCTGGCCCGTCGTCTTTACCCAATCCTGGAGATAGCAAAGTTCCGTCTGGAGCTTGCGAAGCTCCCTCATATACTCCTTGTTGGAGAGCTTCTCCCGCTCTGGCCGGGCCTCGTCCGTATCCGTCTTCGCTGCTGCGTCGTTCATTGCGCTACTCCGGCGCCTCCAATGGCTATGGTAACAATAGCGGAAAGCGACGCTATAATACCTCATAATCTCGCGAAGTTCGAAATCAGCAAAATTTCCGAATTCAGGGTGCGCCGCAGTCGGCCAGTTGCTTTTGCCGTTATTGCAGACATTGTGAATGGCGGGAGAGGGACTATAACTGCAGCAAGTTCGAAGGCGTGAACTAGCAATGGGGGAAGCCAAATGGCTGCCGAAGTTAACCCGGCCGCAAGTCATCATCTGCCATTCTTCATTACGGCTCCTGGCGAAACCGACGTCCTGTTCAACATTATGGCGTTCGTCGTCCTGCTGGCCATCGTGCTGATCGGAGTCTTCTATTTCCGCATTCATGCGCTCCCTGAGCATATGGCGAGCCGGATGACCAAGATTCAGTATGAGCTTGTGGCCGTGCTGGCGCTGATATCGCTCTTTACCCACAACCACGCCTTCTGGATCGCTGGATTGCTGCTGGCCTTCGTGCCAATTCCCGATTTCATGACGCCCTTGTCGGGCATGGCGAAATCGCTCAACCGAATCGCCGATGCAAAGGCGCCCTCAGCGCCGGAACCCGCTGCCTCTCCAACCGAGCGTCCTCACCAGCCGGAAATCATGATGGCCGAGACGGCAAAGGACACGGGCAATGCTTGAGCTTTTCCTATGTTCGCTGCTGACCGTCTTTCCCGACTATCTCTATCGCCGCTATGTGCAGGGAAGGCGATTTGGTCGCGAGATCACCCTCTATACGGTCTGGTTCGAGCTGCGCTGGGGGATAACGCTGTGCCTGATTTTGACGGTTTCGCTCATCACCGTGGTGTTCTTCTATCATCCCTCGACTAAGAGCACGATTTCTTATTTTCGCACCGTCCCGATCTTGCCGGAGATCATGGGCCGGGTGGACGAGGTTTACGTCGATGTTCGCGACCAAGTGAAGGCCGGCGACAAGCTTTTCAGAACTCGATAGCTCGAAGCAGGACGCGGCGGTGGAGAGCGCGCGTCGCCGCGTGTTCGAGGTCGACGCCGCATTCGAACAGGCGAAAGTCGAATTGCTGGTCGCCGATGGCCGCATCCAGGAAGCCGTGAGCGCGCTTAATCAGGCGCAGGATGAATTGGCGACCAAGGAGGAACTCAACCGGCGCAATTCTGGCACAGTTTCCAAGCGCGAACTCGAGCGACTTGCCCTGCTGGTCGAGAGCCGCCAGGGCTCGCTCAATGCGGCGAACGCCAATAAGAAGTCGGTCGAGACCCAGATTTCGGCAACGCTGCCCGCGCAAAAGGCCAGTGCCGAGGCCCAGCTTGCCGAGGCCCAGGTGCAATTGGACAAGACCGTCGTCTATGCCGGCGTCGATGGCACGCTCGAGCAATTCGTGCTCCGCAAGGGCGACATCGTCAATCCGCTGATGCGGCCGGCTGGCATTCTTATACCGCTCGAGGCTGGGCGGCGCGGCTTATGGGCCGGCTTCGGTCAGATCGAAGCGCAGATCATGAAGCCGGGAATGACTGCGGAGATTACCTGTGCTGCATTGCCGTTCCGCGTCATCCCAATGGTGGTGACGGAGGTGCAGGATATCATCGCCGCTGGACAAGTGCGGCCGACCGATCAACTGCTCGACCCGTTGCAAGCGGCCCGCCCGGGAACCATCACGGTATTCATGGAGCCGATGTTCAAGGGCGGATTTGAAACCATTCCGCCAGGCAGCCAATGTATCGCCAATGCCTATACCAATAACCATGATGCGCTGGCTGACCCCAACTTGGGAACCGGAAGGTGGCTCTTCCTGCATATGGTTGATACGGTAGCAGTCGTTCATGCCGCGATCTTGCGCGTCCAGGCATTACTACTTCCCGTTCAGACGCTTGTATTCGCCGGGCATTAGGGTTCGGATGATGCCTCGCTTCATGTGTTGGCTAGTCCTGTCCACCGCGGTGCTGCTTGGAGGATGCAAGGTCGACGCCGTCGTGCCGGTCAATCTCAGCGACATCGACAAGGTTTTGGCTGCGAAGCCGCCCGTCGAGATCACCGCGCGCCTCCTCCTTACCTTTACATCTCGGAAATGGTGCGAGGATATGGGCGCGAGTCTGGTCGTTACTCTCCAGGGGGCAGGGCTAAACATGATGCCCGTTGGCTGCGCTCAGGATCCCGACGGCATGAGTTGGCACGGCGAATTGCGGATGCCAGTGCGTGTCTCACTGTTCTCGGAAAATGGGGAGTCCGGCAGCAGGTGACGGCGATCTTGTGTCCTTGTCGCTGACGCCGAGAGAGCAGCCTGAAACTTTCACGATAGGAGCTCAGTTAGACGCCGCACGCCTCAAGGCAGCGCAGATGAAACTCCTGAGCCTACCAATGGGTCAGGATGTAGAAGACGCCCGCTCGCTTGATCTATCGGTTACATTCATGATCAAAAATGATCACACGAAGGTGGCTATCCTTGATACTGACGCGACAGCATCTACGCCCGCCACGCAAGTGAAGATCGCCGTTGGCGAAGTGCGGACAATCAATATTTCTGACTCAAGCCTGAGCGAACTTCTTTCGGGTCAGTCAGTGAGCCTTTTTGAGGTGACACATGAATAGTATTTGGAATAGCGAGACCCACCCCCAGGATTTCCGGTTTACATCAAACCAGAAGGAGTTTTTGTCTCAGTAGTGGAATACGCCGACATTGCGGGCGTTGTGATCGGGCGTTCAACCGATCGTCCAAACCGCGATTGGATTCTCTTGGGAACTGGTATAGTTGTGGCTTGACGTCGAATTGGCCGGGGGAAAAAGGTCTTGAGCGACATTACCTTAACGGCGCTCATCATCGCTGCTGCGGTCGTCCTTTTTGTATGGAATAGGTTGCCCGTCATCGTCGTGGCGATGGCTGTTGCGCTGGCGCTTTTTGCAACAGGTGTCCTGACTCTCCACCAGTCGCTAGCCGGCTTTGGCGATCCTGCGGTTATTTTCATTGCCACATTGTTCGTCGTCAGCGCGGCGCTTGAATCGACCGGCGTCACAGCCTGGGCAGGACAATTACTTATCGCCAAGGCCGGCGAAGAGAGTCGGACGCGCTTGCTTGTGCTCACCATGACGCTCGTCGCGCTCCTGACCGCGTTGATCAGCGTCAACGGAGCCGTCGCGGCGCTGTTGCCCGTCGTTGTCGTCATGGCGGTTCGGCTCAAGCGTTTTGCATCGCAACTGCTGATGCCGCTAGTTTTTGCAGCACACGCCGGATCCATGCTCGCCTTGACCGGAACACCGGTAAACGTGCTCGTGTCCGAAGCCTCCGCGGATGCTGGACTTGCTCCCTTCGGGTTTTTCGAGTTCGCGCTCGCCGGCATTCCGCTTCTCCTGGGAACGATGGTGATCATCATTCTTTTCGGCCAACGCCTGCTGCCCGATCGCAATGGCGCAACCATGCCGGCCGACCTCAGCAAGCACGCGCAAGCGCTGGTCGAACAATATGGCCTTGCGCGCGGCGTCTACCGCTTGCGGGTCAAGGCGTCCTCGCCGCTCGTCGGCGGCGCGCGCGACAAGGCGATCGATCTCGGTGGCCATCCGGGATTGCAACTCGTCGCCTTGCAGGAAGGCGCTTCAGGCTCGCCCTTGCGGCGCGACACGATCCAAGCCGGCGACTACATGGTCCTCAAGGGCGATGCGGAAGAGGCCGCGGCCTTTGCGGCGCGCACGCATCTTGCCTTTCGCGAGGAAGGAGAAAATACCGAAGGCCAGGACACGCTCTTCAACCGCAGCTCAGGCCTTGCCGAGGTCGTATTGCCGCCGCGCTCGGGAATGATCGGAAAGGAAGCGTTCCCCGGAATGGTAACGGAGAGCGGCGATCTCGTCGTGCTCGCAGTCCAGCGCGCCGGGAACGACTTGGGCCCGGGTGTCACCACCCTACAGGCCGGCGACACGATGCTCCTACAGGGCACGTGGAGAGCCCTCGATGTCCGTCTAAACGATCCGAATGTGTTGGTGGTAAATTCGCCGGACCTCATCCGCCGTCAGGCGCTTCCCATGGGACCTGGCGCCAAGCAGGCAATCGTCATCCTGCTCGTCATGGTAGTTCTCCTGGCGACTGGGATCGTACCGCCGGCCGTCGCGGGCCTTCTCGCCGCGGGTGCCGTCATCCTGACTAGAATCATGGATGTCGAGCAGTCTTATCGCGCCATCAACTGGACGACCGTCGTGATGGTTGCGGCGATGATGCCGCTCTCGACCGCCATGCAGGAAACCGGCGCCGCGGAGTTAATGGCGAAGGGTTTGGTCAACATTGTCGGGGATATGGGCCCGGTAGCGCTTCTTGCCGGGCTTTTCATACTCACGGCGGTTCTCGGCCAGCTGATCAGCAACACCGCGACCGCTCTGATCGTCATTCCAATCGGCGTTGCGGCGGCAACCGCGCTTGGAATTTCGCCACGTCCTGTTCTCATGAGCACCGCCATCGCTGCGGCCGCTTCCTTTCTCACGCCGATTGCGACGCCGACCAATCTGATGGTCATGGGGCCGGGCGGCTATGTGTTCAGCGACTACTGGAAGCTCGGATTGCCGTTGCTGATCTGGTTCTTCATCGTTGCCACATTTTACGTTCCCTTGATCTGGCGATTCTGAACCACCTGCCGGCTTTGGATTCCGGCAAACGGACTTGTGTGCGATTAGCCGCGCGCGTAGGTTGAAAGCAGAGCGCGGCATCGCAAGTGCCGCACTTCACGGGGGAACATGATGAAGACGATCGCAAGACCGGTCTGCGCGGTTTCGGACCTGCGTTGCATCATTCATTGCGATGAATCAAATTTGGATCAAGTCGGATGATCCGGTCGCTCGGCATGGGCCGCTCGGCGGAGGAATTGCGTGCCGGCTGGGTTGGATATCTTGTGCTTGGCGCAATCTTGATCGTGACCGGCATCGCCGCGATGATACTCCCAGATCATTCGAACTTCGCAACCAGCACCATTCTTGGGGCCGTTCTTGTCATCGCCGGCGGCGCGACCGTCATTCATGCGATCACCATCCGCAATGAGCATGGATACTACTGGGAATTGCTTAAGGGCGCCGCCGAGGCGGCCGGCGGCATCCTCATCTATCTGAGCCCCATGAAAGGTGCTGCGGCGCATGACGCTTGCCGTTGCCATCGTTTTGCTCGCCCAGGGCATTGGACAGATAGGCTGCGGGATCAAGATCAAGCCGCAGGGCGGGTGGCTCACTCTTGCGCTTGCGGGCGTCGCCTCATTGTTGATTGGCGCCATGCTGATCTTCAAGTTTCCTTTCGAGCGGATCGATGAACCGGGCCCCATGGCGGGCTTGGCGCTCGCGTTCGCAGGCATCGCCTATATCGTGATGGCGCTTGCCCGCCGCAATCTCAAGTCGGAGCTCGCCTCATGATCTTGAGAAAGCGAGCGTGGCAGCGCAGTCTTTGCGGACTTGCCATTTTCATGATGCTCACCGCCTGCTCGGAGGAAGTCGAGGTTGCTGCGCCGGTCATCCGCCCGGTGCGGGTTGCAACCGTCGAGCAGGCGCCGGCCCGCGCCATTGTCACGATGACCGGTCAGATCGAAGCCATGGACCAGGCAGCCATCGGCTTTCGTATTGCCGGCCGCATGCTTGCTCGGCCTGTCTCGGTCGGCGATGTTGTGCAGGACGGACAAATTCTTGCGGAGCTCGAGCCGCAAGACGAACAGAATGCCTTGCGCTCGGCCCGTGCCGATCTAAATGCGGCGCGCGGCCGGCTTTCACAGGCTCAGAACCATTATGACCGGCAGGCGCATCTCCTGGCACGCAATCTTGTCTCGCGCGCCGATTTCGAGGCGGCGCAACAGGCCCGTGTAGCCGCCCAGGCGGGCGTAGAAGCGGCCGAAGCCCAATTGCGGACGGCAGAAGACCGCCTCGGCTTCACCGTCATCAGAGCCGACGCGCCAAGCACCGTCACGGCGGTTGGCGCGGAACCCGGAGAATTCGTCTCGGTGGGACAAATGGTGGTGCGGCTCGCGCGTCGCGAAGGACGCGATGCGGTGTTTGATGTTCCAGTGACGCTCCTCGACACCGTCTCGACCGGCACGATACTCAATGTTCGTCTTGCCAATGACAATACCGCAACCATATCGGCGCGCGTGCGCGAAATCGCCCCGCAAGCCGACATCGTGACCCGGACATTTCGTATCCGTGCCGGGCTCAAGGATCCACCGGCCTCCTTCCGGCTTGGTGCGACGGTCATCGGCAATCTCAAGGAAGACAATGCGGGGCTGCTCCAGATACCGACTAGCGCTGTCATCAGGTCCGACGGCGCCACATCGGTCTGGCTTGTCGATCCGAATGAGCCTGAAGGTCGCATTGCGCAAGATTGAAATCGAACGGAGTGAAGCGGATACAACATTTGTCGCGAGCGGATTGCAAGCCGGCGATATCGTGGTCTCCGCCGGCACGAGCATGCTTGGCGAGGGACAAGAGGTCCGCCTACCTGGGGGCGTGTCGTGAAGGGCTTCAACCTTTCCGACTGGGCGCTCAAGCATCGCTCGCTCGTCGTCTATATGATGATCATCGCGGTTATTGCCGGGCTCGCGGCCTATTATCGCCTGGGGCGGAACGAAGATCCCTCCTTCGTCATCAAGACCATGGTCGTCTCTGCCGCCTGGCCTGGCGCCAGCGTCGAGGAGACCCTGAATCAACTCACCGAACGGATCGAAAGAAAGCTCGAAGAGACGCCGCATCTCGATTTTCTGCGCAGCTTTACCAGGCCGGGCGTCACAACCATTTTCGTCAATCTCACCGGCGACACGACGGCCGAGCAGGTTCACGATACCTGGTACCAGGTGCGCAACGCGGTCAACGACATCCGCCTGACACTGCCTCAGGGCGTGATCGGTCCCGTCTTCAATGACCGCTTCGGCGATACGTTCGGCATCATCTACGGCTTCACTGCCGACGGATTCACGCAGCGCGAATTGCGCGACTATGTCGAGGATATTCGCTCTCGCCTCCTGCTCGTGCCCGATGTCTCGAAGGTCGACATCATCGGTGCGCAGGACGAGAAAATATTCATCGAGTTCTCGGTTAAGGATCTCGCCAATCTAGGCATCGATCGCGGCGCACTGATCGCCGCCCTCCAAAGCCAGAACGTCGTGCGGCCGGCCGGAACGCTCCAGACCGACGAAGAGAGACTATCATTGCGCGTGTCCGGCGCGTTTCAGACCGAACAGGATATTCGCGAGATCAATTTCCCGATCGATGGGCGGATGATCCGGCTTGCCGATATTGCCACTGTAACTCGCGGCTTCTCCGATCCTCCGCAGCCTCTGTTCCGAGTGGGCGGCAAGGAGGCCATCGGCCTCGGTATCGCAATGCGCGATGGCGGTGACATCCTGGCGCTTGGCAAGAACATCAAGCAGACTATGAAGATAGTGACGGCCGATCTGCCGCAGGGCATCGAGGCGCGGCTTGTCGCCGATCAGTCGGTCACCGTCGATCTCGCCATCAACGATTTCATGACTTCGCTCTACCAGTCGGTAGGGATCATCCTCATTGTCAGCTTCATCAGCCTCGGGGTCAGGCCGGGTCTTGTCGTTGCGCTTTCCATACCGCTGACACTCGCCGTCGTATTCGCCTTGATGCAGATCGCCGAGATCGACATGCAACGCGTCTCGCTCGGCGCGCTCATCATTGCGCTTGCCTTGCTTGTCGATGATGCGATGACGACGACCGACGCCATGCTGACTCGACTTGCAGCCGGCGACGACAAGGTGACCGCCGCAACTTTCGCCTTTAACCGCTACGCTTTTGCCATGCTTGCGGGCACGTTGGTCACGATCGCGGGTTTCGTGCCGATCGGTTTTGCGGCATCTTCGGCGGGCGAGTACACCTTCTCCTTGTTTGCCGTGGTCAGTATCGCCTTGATTGTTTCGTGGTTCGTCGCGCTGATTTTTTCACCCCTGCTGGGCGTGTGGATTCTGGCGCCGCCACGCAAGCCCTCGAAGGGCGAGAAGCCCGGCTTTGCAATTCGCATTTATCGCGGGCTGTTGTGGGGAGCGATGAAGGCGCGCTGGCTGACCCTTGCAGCGACGATCGCTCTATTCGTCGCGGCGATTCTTGCCCTGCCGCTTGTACCGCGGCAATTCTTCCCCGCCTCCGATCGCCCCGAACTGCTTGTCGATCTGCAATTGCCGCAGAACGCTTCCATCTATGCGAGCGAAACGGTGGCCAACCGCTTCGATCAGGTGCTGACCGGTGACCCCGACGTCGAGCGCTGGAGCACCTATGTCGGTCGTGGCGCTATCCGCTTCTATCTGCCGCTCAACGCCCAGCTTCCGAACGACTTCTTCAGTCAGGCGGTGATCGTCGCCAAGGATGTCGCGGCGCGCAATCGTTTGCAGGAAAAGCTGCAAAAGATCTTGAGCGAAGAGTTCCCTAATCTCGTGTCGCGTGTCTACCCGCTGGAACTCGGTCCGCCGGTCGGCTGGCCTTTGCAATACCGCGTAAGCGGTCCCGATCTCGCCCAGGTCCGCAGCATTGCTTTCCGGCTCGCCGAGGCAGTTGCCGCCAATCCCAATGCGCGCGATGTCAATTACGACTGGATCGAACCTTCCCGCGAACTGCGCTTGCAGGTCGATCAGGACGAAGCGCGCCGGCTTGGGCTTAGCTCTCAAGCGCTTGCTTCGACGCTCAGCACGGTCATTTCCGGCGCGCCAATCACCCAAATCCGCGACGACATCTATCTCGTCGACGTCATCGCGCGGGCCACCGACGATGAGCGCGTATCGCTCGACACGCTGAGCACCATGCAGGTCGCCCTGCCGAGCGGCCGCACCGTGCCCTTGTCGCAATTCGTGACTGTCACTTATGGCCAGGACCTGCCATTGGTCTGGCGGCGCGATCGCGTGCCGACGCTGACCGTGCAGGCCGATGTGAACGAGGGCGTCTTGCCCGAAACCGTCGTCGCCGCGCTGGAGCCCGCCATAGCCGAGATCAGAGCGAGCCTGCCGCATTCCTATGCGATCGCTACCGGCGGCACGGTTGAGGAAAGCGCCAAATCGCAAGCTTCGGTCATCGCCGTGTTACCATTGATGCTGTTCATCATGCTGACGGCACTGATGGTGCAATTGCGGAGTTTCCAGCGTCTGGCAATGGTGCTGACCGTTGCGCCCCTCGGGCTTATCGGCGTGGTTGCTGCTTTGCTGATTTCAGGCAAGCCCTTGGGGTTCGTAGCCCTGCTCGGCATTCTGGCCTTGATCGGCATCATCACCAAAAACGCGGTGATCCTGGTCGGCGAGATCGACGGCGAGCGCGGACAGGGCAAAAGCGTCTGGGACGCCGCGATGGATGCGAGCTGTTCGCGCTTCCGGCCGATCATGCTCACCGCGGTCTCGACCGTCCTCGGCATGATTCCCATCGCGCCGACCGTGTTCTGGGGACCCATGGCCTTTGCGATCATGGGCGGGCTGTTGGTTGCGACCGTGCTGACGCTCATCTACCTCCCGACACTTTATGTGACCTGGTTCGGGCGCCCCGATGCGGCCAAGGCAAAGCCATCTGTCGAGGCCGGGCTTTCTCCGGAGACGGCGTGATGACCGCGGTTCAACGCCTCCGCCCGGGGAGTCTGGCGCGCGTCGCATGTGGTGCGCTGCTTCTTACCCTCCTGAGCGCTTGCGATCAGAATGCGGAGGTTGCGGCGCCGCAGCCGAGGCCCGTGAGGACGGTTATGGTCGAGCCGACAAAGCTTGGTGAGGCAGTGCGCATCTCTGGAGAAATCCGATCGCAGAATGAGGTTGCGGTCGCATTCCGCGTCGGCGGCAAGATCAAGGAGCGGCCCGTCAATATCGGCGATACGGTGAAGCCCGGCGACTTGCTCGCCAGTCTTGATGCGCAAACCGAAGAGAACGCACTGCTTGCTGCCGAAGCTGCGCTCGGTGCAGCGCGCGGCGATGTTGCAAAGACGCGCAATGCCTTTGAACGCCAAGACGAACTCATGCGCCAGGGCTTTACGACGCGGCCCCGCTTCGAACAGGCCGAGCAGACATACAACACGGCATTGGCAACGCTTGAAGATGCCGAGGCGCAGGCCGAGATGGCGCGCGATCGCGTCGCCTTCACCAGGCTTTATGCCGAATCGACAGGTGTAGTGACCGCGCGCGGCGCCGAGCCTGGCGAAGTTGTGCAAGCCGGGCAAATGATCGTGATGCTCGCACGATCCGATGGTCGCGACGCCGTTTTCAATGTGCCGGCCCGTCTCCTCCAGGCAGCACCGCAAGACATCGTTGTAGAGATCACAATGCCGGCAGATCCAACCTTAAGCGTCACTGGCCATGTTCGGGAGGTCGCGCCGCAGGCCGATCCCGTCACCGGCACATTCGAAGTGAAAGTCGGCTTGGACAGTTCGCCTTCTTCACTATCGCTGGGGGCGACGGTTACCGGGAGTTTCGAACTCGAATCGGAGCGGGTTATCGCAGTTCCGGCAAGTGCGCTGACGAAGATGGATACTGTGCCGGCTGTGTGGGTTGTCGATCCCAAGACCGCGCGGGTCTCATTGCGTCCTGTCGACATTCTGCGCTTTGAGCCGCGCAAGGTTTTGGTCTCGCAAGGTCTCGAACTGGGCGAGATTGTCGTCACGGCCGGCGTTCAGGCGCTGCATCCCGGCCAGAAGGTACGGCTTCTCACGTCTTCGATCGAAGCTGCGACTGCACCGTGATCATTGAAGTTGCAAGATCAAGCGCGGCCTGATGAAGCCTCCTCGTCTCATTGATTTCGGGCCCTTGAGCCCCGCCGAAGAGCGTATCTTCGCTGATTTGAAGCATGGTGATTTCGACAGGCTTGGCGATGGCCACATCCCCGGCGAGCCCGTTCCCGAGCGCGTCATCCGAGCGGAGATCCTCCGCTTCATCCTGCTGGGTGGTGATGAGGAAAACCAGCCCCACGAAAAGGGGATTAGGGTGAGTGGCGGTTGGATCAAGGGTGCGCTCGACCTCGAAGGCTGTCGCGTGCCGCGCGATATTCGGCTCAAGGATTGCGTTCTTGATGGCGTTCCCAATCTCCGCTCGGCGATCATCGACAATCTGTTCCTCGATGGATCCACTCTTCCCGGCCTGCAGGCCGACCGCATCGAGGCGCGCGGCGGCATCCATCTGATTTCGTCGCTCATCAAGGGCGAGATCAGCTTGAGCAATGGAAGGCTCGGCGGCAGCCTCGAATGCGACGGAGCACGGATCGAGAATGCCGACCATTGGGCAATAACGGCGGACGGGCTTTCAGCGCGCGGTGTTCTGCTGCGCGGTGCCACGCTCTTCGGCGGGGTCGATTTGACCGGCGCGCGGCTCGGCGCCGATCTCGATATGACCGGCGCGACGATCGAACAGGCGAAGAGCATTGCCATCAATGGCGACAGCCTCGATGCCGGCGGCAGCATCATCCTGCGCGGCGCCACGATCACGGGCGCGACAAAGCTGGTCGGCGCGCGTATCGGCGGCGATCTCGATGCGACGGCAGCGAAAATGTCGCGGCCCGGCGAGATCGTGCTGCAGCTCAATCGAGCGGTCATCCGCGGCGGCTTCTTCCTTTGTGAGGGCGCCGCTATGAATGGCGCCTTGGATCTGACGGCCGCGTCGATAGATACGATCCACGACGAGGAAACGTGCTGGCCTGCAAAGGGCGATCTTCTTCTCAATCGCTGTCTTTACAATGCGTTTATCGGTGGCCCGGTCGATGCGAACCGGCGGCTCGACTGGATGGCGCGGCAGGAACCGCAACGCTGGGGAGAAGATTTCTGGCCGCAACCCTTCGAGCAGCTCGCGCATGTGTTTCGCGAGATGGGCCATGACGAGGATGCACGCGAGGTTCTGATCGAGAAGGAGCGCTTGCAGCGCCAGGCGAGACGCGCGCGTAGTTCCAATCTGCTCTGGCGCCGCTTGCTTGCAGTCAAGGACCGGATCCTTGGCGTGACGGTCGGCTACGGCCGACAACCCCTGCGTTCCTTCGGCTGGCTGATCATGTTCTGGCTGATCGGCGTGGTGATCTTCGGCTTTGCCGAATCCCAATCGGCCCTGAAGCCGAACAGCCCTGTCGTCCTACGCTCGCCGGAATGGACGATGTGCGGCATTCCCCAAAGCGAGCAACGCCTGATGCCGGCGACCGAACAATTGGCGCGCGGTCGTGCGGCGGAAGGCCAATCGCAGCTTGACTGCTTCCGCAATCAGATCGAAGCCTCGAGTTTTCCTCCGTTCAACGCTTGGATGTATTCCCTTGATACTCTGTTCCCGGTCTTGGAGATCGGGCAGAAGGAAATGTGGCGTCCCGATCCCAACAAGAGATGGGGTTCGCTGGTGATGGCTTACTTCTATTTTCAGGCCGTCGTCGGCTGGGCCTTGAGTTTGCTTGCGATCGCCGGCTTCTCCGGCCTCGTAAAGTCCAAGTGAAATTAGTCTCAGCGCTTTTATTGGATCACGCGAAAAACATGCGGATTCAACCTTTCGGTGTGATCAAAAGGTAGCTATTGTGATCACACACGTGGCGGCGCGCAACAACCGGGGGCGGTTAACATGGGCGACAATTCGGCAACTCATCCGACGGTCATGCAGAGATTTCTGAATGGCATCGAGCGGGTGGGAAATATGGTGCCGCACCCGGTCATCATATTTCTAATCCTCATCGCAATCGTGATCGTGCTTTCTGCGCTGTTCGGCGCAATGGGCGTGAGCGTGACGGTGGATCAGATCAATCCGCAAACTCAGCAGATCGAGCCGGTCACGACCGAATTGCGCAGCCTTCTGAATGCGGACGGCATCCGCTTCCTCTATGGCTCGCTCATTCCGAACTTCATGAGCTTCACTGCGGTTGGATTGATGATTGGCGCCATGATTGGTGCCGGGGTTGCCGAGGAATCCGGCCTTATCAATGCACTCATTCGCAAGCTCGTGCTGGTATCTCCGGCATGGGCGCTGACCTATATCCTCGCCTTCTGTGGTATCCTGTCGAGCATCGCCGCCGATGCCGGTTATCTGGTGCTGCTGCCACTTGCGGGCGTGGCTTACATGAGTGTCGGGCGTAATCCGCTGGCTGGTCTGGCGCTCGGATTTGCCGCTGTCGCAGGCGCCTTCACGGTGAACATGCTGATCAAGCCGCTCGATGCGGTGCTCGTCGAATTCACCAATGATGCGGCCCATCTTGTCGATCCGAACATCTCGATCGGCCTCGCGTCCAACGTGTTCTTCTCCATTGCATCGGTCATTTTCCTCACCGTGCTGATCGCCTTCATCACCGATCGTGTCGTCGCGCCGCGGCTTGGCCCTTATACGCCACCGGGCGCTTCCGCCGCGGCCGGTGAGACAAAGGACAGCCAGCTTACCGCCGCGGAGTCGCGTGGGTTGAAATTCGCCCTCTATGGTCTCATCGGGCTTGTCGTGGTTTTCATCCTGCTGACCGTCCCCTCCGGTGCGCCATTGCGCAATCCGCAGACCGGCGAACTCATCGGCAATTCTCCCTTCATGAATGGCCTGATTGCGCTGATCATGTTGGCCTTCTTAGTAACCGGTTGGTGCTTCGGCATTGGTGCGGGCACCTTGCGGACGCTGACGGATGTCATCAAGGCCATGGAAAAGGCCGTCACGGGGCTCGGCGGCACCATCTTCTTGTTCTTCGTGCTGAGCCAGTTCGTGGCGTATTTCACCTACACGAACATGGGCACTGTGCTGGCGCTATCGCTGGCCGGCACGCTTCAGTCGATGAATGTCGGGCCGCTCGCGCTTCTGATTGGCTTCATCATAGTGGTGGCTATCATCGATCTGCTGCTGACCGGCGCCATCGCCAAGTGGGCAATTTTTGCTCCGGTCTTCGTGCCCCTGCTGATCAAACTGGGCGTCGAGCCGGAATCCGTGCTGGCGGCCTATCGGGTTGGCGATTCTCCGATGAACGCAATCACGCCATTGAACGCCTATTTCGCATTGATGGTCGGCTTCGTCCAAAAGTACGATCCCAAATCCGGTGTCGGCACGGTCGTGTCGCTGATGCTTCCCTATGTCATATGGATGTTCATCCTGTGGACAGCGCTCTTCGCCCTCTGGCAGGTGCTCGGACTTCCTTGGGGCCTGTGAGTCTTCAACGCCGTAAATTGAAAGGTTCGTTCCATGAGTAAGCCTCAGATTCCGCTCGATGTGGCAGCAGCGGAGGCGCATCTCATGCGCTTCCTGGCGGTCGAGGGTGTAACCGGCAAGGAAGCCGCGATCGCCGCGGCGGTGTCGGACGAGCTCAAGAAGGTTGGCGTGCCGGCCTCCGCCATCCGTTTCGACGATGCGAACAAGCGCATTCCACTGCCGACCGAAACCGGGAACCTCATCGTCGATCTTCCGGGCACCGCTCCCGGCCCCCACATCCTCTTCTCGACGCATCTCGACACGGTTCCCTTGTGCGTGGGTGCTAAGCCCAAGAAGGAAGGCGAGCGCATCGTGTCCGACGGCAAGACCGCGCTGGGCGGCGACAACCGCACCGGCTGCGGTGTGCTCGTGACGCTTGCCGAGACATTGATCAAGCACAAGCTGCCGCATCCCCCCATCACGCTCCTCTTCACTGTGCGCGAGGAAAGCGGCCTGCACGGTGCGCGCGAACTCAAGCCGAAGGACCTGGGCGGACCAGTTTTTTGTGTTAACGTCGATAGCCAGCGCCCCGCCGATCTCATCATCGGGGCGATCGGTCAGGAGAATTGGCAGGCGGAGATCCGCGGCAAGGCTGCGCATGCCGGGCTTGCGCCGGAAAAGGGCATCTCCGCCACGCTCGTCGGCGCGATCGCACTGGCCAACGCGCGCAGCGAAGGCTGGTTCGGCCAAGTCAAAAAGAGCGATGGGTATGGAACCAGCAATGTCGGCATTTTCGGCGGCATGGACGGCAAGGCCGCCGGTGATGCCACCAATGTCGTGACCGACTATGCCTTCATCAAGGGCGAGGCGCGCAGTCCCGAATCTGCTTTTGCCACGAAAATCGCCAAGGGCTTCGAGGCCTCATTCAAGAAAGCGCAATCGGAAGTCAAGGATACCGAAGGCGAGACCGCCGAATTGAAATTCGAGCATGTGGCATCCTACCCGCCCTTCAAACTCGACGAGAAAAGCGAAGTCGTCGCGCGCACCGTCAAGGCTGCAGAAATGCTTGGTCTCGAGCCGAAGCTAATCTTCTCACCCGGCGGCCTCGATGCCAATTGGCTGGACAAGCACGGCATACCGACCGTGACCATCGGCGCTGGCCAGCGCGAAGTGCACACGATCAAGGAATATGTGGTCTTAAGCGAATATGCGGAGGGTTGCCGATTGGCTATTCTCATAGCGACGAGTCAATAACCGTCCTTCAGTTCGTCGCTTCCTGGCGTGCGTCGACACAATTTTTTACGGATCGGCTGGATTGTCGAGCTGGCTCACAATTCAGAAAGTCATGACCATATGGTGCGGGCCCGCCTGATTCGCAGGGCCTCGTGACGCCTTGCCTAGGTCGTCCGGATTAGCGAAGGCTGTAGCCGTTTATGCAGGCCGAATACCTTCTGTTGAAGAGCGTCTGCCAGCGGTTTGTAGTCGCGCTATGAAGGGCGCCCACGCCGCCACCAATCAGCGCCCCGGTCCTCGCACTACCACCGCTTCGGCCCGCAACTCCCCCGACTGCCGTGCCCGTAATCGCACCAGCCGCCGTATTTCTCAAGTTGCGACGAGACGTATTTCTGTCGGCATGGCGTTTTGCGCGACGCGAGCATTCGGCACTGCGTGACGGTGTCGTAAAATTCTGCTGTGTACGCGCGATCGCCGACTCGGTTGACGGATTGTTGCCTGAGCCACCGAAACCGAGGAACAGGGCGAAGACGACGGCAATACTGAGATACTTGAATTTCATGAGATTTCCCCCGACCTAGTCGCATGTAAAGCGGCGAAGGCGACAAACGGTGTTAGTGCTTCGCTTCCGTAGCCGACGGAGACGGACAGGTCAACCGAAGCAAGCAACCCTACTTGCTCGCAAGCGCGTCGCTTACGGCCTTGTCGATGACGCCCGCCAGCAGGGCATCATGATCTGCCGCGCATCCGGCCTTCAACAGAGCCACAAACTTGTCGTGCAGAGATGTTTTTGCTTCTTCGCTGATTTCGAAGCGCGAAATTTCGACGTCGCGATTGTAGAGTGAGACGGCGACAAGCGCGCGAATGACCTTGTCTATATAGGCATTGTCGCCGGCGGCTTCTTCGACAACACTCTCGCAGCTGTGATACATCAGGGGCAGAGCTTCCTCGACATACTTCTCTGCTTCAGCGTCGGCAAAAACGGACGTGCTGGCGCCCAGAAGAAAAGCGGTGGCTGTGATCAGCGTAATACGAAAATTTGCCATATAATCCTCCCTTGACGCACATCAATTCGCCGGCACGTCACGGCCAACCGAGCCGATGTCCTAGCGAAGAGCGCCGACTACAGCACCTACTGCTGCACCTTCCTGAGCGCCGCGGCCGCCATCCACGATGGCGCCGACTTCGGCGCCGATGGCGGCGCCTCGTACGGCATTTCTGACGCGTCTAGCGTCTGCTGCAGTGATAAAACTTGCTGCCACGATCAGGGAGATGAGCATGCCGGTTATAAGCAGCTTATACTTGCCGAACCATTTTTTGGTATCCATGCTATCTCCCCTCCAAAGGTTAAAATTTGTGGGATCTTTTGCTGCCACACTCGCTTAGCACATCAAGTTCGGACTCGCCAGTTTGGATCGGCTGCGGCGTGTCGGACGCCATCAGGCGATCATTTCGTTTCACCAATCGCCTGCCCCAAACCGATGGCCGAAATTCCCAAACTTTCGCCGAGACTGGCATCCGAGTCCGTTATGGTCTGACCAGCGACAAGTCGCTTGCCGATGAGCCTTACGATCTCGGGCGATTGGGCAAACTTGCTGTGATTGAGACGATCTTCGCCACGATGTCCCGACAGATCGAACACGACAATTCCAGAGCGCTCGAGCGCCCGGTAGTAGTCGACATTCCGCGTATCGATCTGGCCCACGCGGTCAACCCTGCCTGCCAGCCGGCGCGAAAGCCGCAACGCCCTGTCGTTGCGCGATACGAAGAGCGTCGTACGTACATTCGAATCTTTTAGTGCAAGCCACTGGGTAGCAAAAACGTCGACATCGATGTCTGGCGACGCAAGTATTATGTTTTTGATGTTCGAGGGTAGCTTGCCGCGACGAATAGCCATCTGCCGCAGACCTTCCATCACCAGCCAGGCGCCCATGGAATGGCCCAAGATTGTCACTTCCTCGACCTGCGGATCCTGAGAGATTTGCCAAACCGTCTCTTCAAAGGCGTCGCGCGAGAAATTTGTGCTCTCGCGGTCATAGCCATAAGCAAAAACCCTACCACGCGAAGGCCAGGTGAAAAGCACAGGTGCGGCCTTCACTCCCGAATCATGGACAATCTGCGCGAAGCGATAGACCGCGTCCTGAAATTGGTTGTTGAACCCGTGCACGAAGATCAGCACCCGGCGCCCCTTGGGCAAATTGCTGTCGAGCCAATGCCTCGCAGAATCGACATCATGCAGTGGTGTGACGTCGAGCGTTGCAAAGCTCCGGGACGGGTCCGGCGGAACGCTGCGTGGCCATTGCACCTCACCGATCTTCCGAATGCTGTCGGGCGGGATTGAAACTGCGAGCGACGTCAGTGAAACACCAAATGACCGCTCACCGCTGAACACCACGCCGGGGACGTTCGAGGGCGCGCGGGTGGTGGCGATGAGCATTGTCACCTTGCTCGATCCCGCGGCTCTCGTCTCCAGCGGAACGAGCGTCCCGAGTGGCCGGGTCGCACAGCCACCCACCAGAACACTGAGGATCAGCAGCGCGCAAATGATCCTCTTGCGCACGCCTTTCTCCTCGCAAACGGTCGCAATGCTATCCTCTGAGGCATTCATAATTATGGGGTATATAAAACGGGAGCAGAGTTCAATCCTCTCTCGCAATGCCGGCGCTTCTCTGCAATATCGATCTCGTTGGCGATTGAGATCGCGTCGCGGGAACTCAAGAAGCTCGCCGCACCGACGCATGGCCGCGCGCCAATCCGGCGAGCGTGGTCAAGGCGCGCTTGACCCTTTGCTCGTCCGGCTCGCCGCCGAGTGAAATCCGCACCGCATTCGGATCGGCGCTCGGAACTGCTGAAAAGACGGGGCCGGCGGCGACCGATACGCCGAGCCGCAACGCCTCTGTCACGAAGCTCATCGAATCCCAATAGGGGTCAAGCTCAAACCAGCGATGCATGGAAGGTCCGGCCGCAAGCGGTGCGGCGACCCCCAGGATTTCATCGGCGATCTCCTGGCGCCGTTGCAGTGTTGTCGCCTGTTCCCTGGCGGTTTCCTGCGCTATGCCGCTTCCGATCAATCGTGTTGCGACTTCCGCGACGATGGGCGAAGTCATCATGGTTATTGCCCGCAATGCAGGCAGCAGCTTGCGCTGTAATGGCGCTCGCGCCGCAACGAAGCCCACACGGATTGCGGCCGCGACCGCCTTTGATAGACTGGTAATGTAGATCGTATCTTCCGGTAGTAGTTCGAAATAGGAAGCCAGGGGCTTCTTCGGCAAGAAGCCATAGGCATCGTCTTCCACGATTACGATGCCGTGCTTGCGCGCAACGGCAACGATCGCCTGACGCCGTTCGAGATCGGCGGTGATAGCGGTGGGATTGTGCAATGTCGGCATCGTATAAAGGAGCCGCGATCTCCCGTCTCGGCAGGCGCGATCCAGTTCTTCTGGGATGAGGCCTCTGGCATCCATGCCCACGGGGCGGATTTGCACATTTGCTATGCGCGCAACCGCAATCATGCCGGGCCATGTCAGCGCCTCTGTGAGGATTGCATCGCCAGTCTGGCACAGGGCCATCAGGACGGTAGCGAGGCAGCCTTGCGAGCCGGGGATGAGAACGATCTCATCGGGATGTGCCGGTACGCCTATGAATTCCAGCCATGCGGCACCGGCTTGGCGGTAAGCGGCGGTTCCGGTCACCGGCTGCGAGCCGGCCAGCGTCTTGACGTCCGCTGCAGTGAGAATATCGGCAAGCCCGCGATGCACGCAGCGTGCCGCAAGATCCTGCAATGGCTCGTTGAAGCTGAGATCGACGAGTCCGCGCGTATTCCGCAACGATCCTTCAAGCGCCTCCATCGGCGTATTTGATTTGTCGCTTGCCTTCGTTTGATTGCGGGCCTCGCGGCACGAGCGGTTGCTCTTCGTAACGCGCGCGAAGGATCCGCGACCGACCTTGCCCTTGATAAGACCGCGCTCGCGGAGTTCCGCATAGGCGCGCGTCACCGTACTCACGGAGAGCCCAAGGCGAAGCGCCATTTCGCGCTGCGTTGGCAATCGACTGCCCGCTTCGATGCGGCCGCTCTGGATCGCTTCGGCTAATCCATCCGCAAGCAATTGATAGCGCTTGCCCTGGCCAATCGGCAGTTCATTTCTCCAGTCGATCGGCATGCACCGCACCTCATATCTGCATTGTCATGATATCAGTACAATAACGCGTAGAGCGCTTGGACGATTTTCACAGAATAAGTTATATCTACATGATTAAATTAGAGTTTTTACGCATTCCAAGTACAAAGTGATTGTCTTGACCGCGTGATAATAGACGATGCTCCAATCTGCTGGCGAGAGTTCGAAGGGATGGGCGTCCACAGGGACAAGGCGGATGTTCCGCCGGCCAGTAGCATCCCGAGATCGATCATCAATGGCGTGTGACAACGTCTGCCGTCTAAGCGCGGCGGGCGAACGAATTCGATCGGCTAAGTGCCGGCGCATCGGGAGAAGTCGGATGTTCAGAAATCACATTGATCGCCGTGAAGGCGTTGCAGACTATTGCAGCGGCGGGGCTCGTACCGGTCATCGCCCGCATGGGCAGCTCGGCTGCGTTCGCCGATGAGCCATTGCGCGTTTTCGACTTCGCCGGCTATGAAGTCCCGGATCTGCACCAGCCATACATCAAGAAGTATGGCGCTTCGCCGGCCATCTCCATTTTCGCCGATGGCGAAGAAGCATTCGTCAAACTCAGAGGCGGCTATCGAAACGGACGTCGTCCATCTCGGCACTTTCGACGTGGAGCGAATGCGCGATGCCGACCTCATCCAGCCTTGGGACCCATCGCGCCTCGCGCACTGGAAGGATGTCTTCCCTTATTTCAATACCGCTCCGGGCACGGTGGCCGACGGCAAGCAATGGATGATCCCGGTCGATTGGGGATATCGACTCGATCCTCTATCGCACCGATCTTGCCGACATTTCGGATGAATCCTGGACCGTGCTTTGGGATCAGCGTTTCAAGGGTAAGGTCGGCTACGGCACGGAGTTGTACCCAGCGATCGCCGGTGCAGCATTAGCGCTCGGAATCAAGGATCCGTTCCACGCCAATGACGAGCAGTTCGAGCAGATCCGCAAGAAGCTCGTCGAATTGCGCGACGTCGTGAAGTTCTTCTGGACCGATCCGACTTCGATCGAGCAGGCCATGGCCTCGGGCGAGGTGGTCGTCGCATGGACTTGGTCTTCTTCATACAAGGCTCTCAAGGCGCAGGGCATCCCCGTCAAGCTGATGCAGAAGCCGAAGGAAGGGGTCAGCAGCTGGATCGCCGGTTTCTGTCGGCTCAAGAGTTCGCCGGCTGAGCAGGACCAGAAAGCCTATGATTACGTCGACGCCTGGCTTGCTCCCGAAACCGGCAAGTGGCTGATCGAAAACTATAGCTACGCCTCGACGAACCAGAAAGCCTTCGAACTCGTCGATCCTGCGATCCTCGCCGATGTGGGTTTGACCACGCCTATCGAACTCCTGAAGAATTCGCTGCCCAACGAGGCCATGTCGCCCAAACTGCACGACCGATACGCGCGCATGTTCCTGGAAGTGCAGTCCGGATTCTAGAAATGATGAGCGCTGACGATCTCGGGCCCCAATCAGGATTTGATCGGACGTGTTGGGTCGCGCGCGCGGCTCAATACGCCCGCGCTGATCCTCGATCTCGATGCCTTCGAGCGCAACATGGCGGTGATGTCCGCGCGCGTGAAGATGCTGGGGCTCAAGTTGCGGCCACATGCCAAGGCGCATAAGTCGGGAACCGTGGGCCGCAAGCAGGTCGAGGCAGGGGCCATCGGCATCAGTTGCGCGACGCTCGACGAGGCCGAGGCGATGGTGCGGGGCGGGGTTCGCAGTGATTCTCGTCACTTCTCCGGTCGTCGGTCCCGCCGCGATCGACCGATTGCTCAGCTCTGTGCGCGAAGGCGGATGACGTCATCACTGTCGTCGATCATCCCGCCAATGTCGATGCTCTCGCCGTCGTGCGCACGAGAAACCGGTGCGCGCCTGGGCGTACTTGTCGATATCGATGTCGGTCAGCATCGCACCGGGTGTCACCAGCCCGGAAGGCGCCGTCGATCTCGCGCGGCGAATAGAGGACTCAGGATCGCTCCAGTATCGCGGTGCTACAGGCCTATTACGGCCATATGCAGCATGTTCATGCCTATGCCGACCGTGGCCGCGCGGTCGAGCAGGCGCTGGAGATCTTGCGTGCAACGATCAAGGCGTTGAGCGAAGCGGGGCTTGCACCTGAGATCGTCTCCGGCAGCGGAACCGGAACGCATCTCATCGATGCGCATGCCAGGGTTCACACCGAGCTTCAGCCCGGGTCTTATATCTTCATGGACCGGCAATATAACGGTGTGGAGATCGCGCCCGACAATGCGCCGACATTCGAGCAGGCTCTGTTCGTCCGGACGACGGTGGTGAGCGTCAATCAGCCGGGGCTCGCAGTGGTGCATGGCGGTTGGAAGGCATTCGCGACTGAATCCGATGTACCGCTCGTCCACCGTGGTGCGCCAGCTGACGCCAAGTATCAATTCATGGGCGATGAGCATGGCGGACTTCGGCTTCCGACTGGAAGCCCGGAGCTCAAGCTGGGACAAGTAATCGAATTCATTCCGCCGCATTGCGATCCGACGGTTAATTTGTTCAATCGGTTTCACTGCGTGAGAGGTGACGATCTCGTGGACATCTGGCCTATCGAGGCGCGCGGATATTGAGCATGGTGAGACACTTGGAACGGGGAGTCTATGGTTGATGAAGGTTTTGGTTCTCGGAGCGGGAATTGTCGGGACGGCGACTGCCTACTATCTCGCGAAGACTTGGATGCGATGTCGAGGTCATCGAGCGCCAGTCCGCCGCCGGGATGGAGACGAGCCGCGCCAATGGTGGTGTCATCCACGTGAGCGAGGTGCAGCCCTGGGCGCAACCCGGGCATGCCGAAGAAGATTATGGGTTGGCTCGGCAAGGAGGATGCGCCATTGTTACTTCGATATGGCGCCATTCCGCATATGTGGCGGTGGGGCCTCGATTTTGCGCGCAATTGCACGGCGGCGAAGGCCCGTGAACACAGCCTCACCAATCTTCGCCTTGCCAAGCTTAGCCTCCAGTCAATCCAGGAAATCAGGGCGGAACACGATTTTGACTACGACGTGGGAACGACGGGCGCGCTCAAGATCTATACAAGCCAGTCTTCGCTCGATTCCGCCGCCGCTCTCGGCGACGAATGGGCGCGCGATGGCCTGAAGTACGAGAAGCTGACAGTCAAGCAATGTGTCGATCGCGAGCCTGCACTTGCGGAAGCTGCGTCGTCCCTCGCGGGGGGCCTGTTCTTCCCCGGTGAGGAAATCGGCGATCCCAACAAATTCACGCAAGCTTTGGCAAAGAAAGCAGCCGAACTCGGCGTCCGGTTCCAATACGGAACCGCGGTGACGAAGCTCATCATACGCGACGGACGAGTGGCCGCTGTTGGCACCTCGAAGGGCGAAGTCACGGGCGACGCTGTTGTCGTCGCAATGGGCAGTTTCTCTGCCGATCTCTTGAAAACCGTCGGTGTGCGGGTTTCAATCTATCCGGTGAAAGGCCTTACGATTACGGTCGATGCTGCGCCGTGGAAGGGAGCGCCGCAATGCGCGGTCATCGATGACGGGCGCCTGTTCGGTCTGGTGCCGATCGGCAATCGCCTACGGGTATCTGGTTCCGCTGAGGTCGCAGGCTATGACACAACGCCGAGCCGCGAGCGCTGCCAGGCGATCATCGACAATGTGATCAGCGTCTTTCCAAGCTTCTCCAAGTGCTACGACCCGGCAAAGGCCTTCTTCTGGGCGGGGCTTCGGCCGGTTGCATCGTCAGGCGTGCCGTATCTTGGCGTGACATCGATTCCGAACCTTCATCGTGAATGCCGGCCATGGGCATTGCGGCTGGACCATGGGCTGCGGTTCGGGGCGTGTTGTGGCAAGCCTCGTCGCACGCCAGAAGCCCGACATCGATGTGACCGGCCTTACGCCGGCGACGCACTAACGCATCAGCGGATACTGAAATGTCATCGGTTCAATCATTTGGCGACAGCGAAGGATTTCCAATCTCCTTGGCAATCCGCGCTGGAGATTTCGTCCATACCTGCGCGGTCGGGGATCATGGCTTCAACCCGAGCGATGTCCGCTACAATTCCAGCGGGGTCGTCATTGATGACGGCGCCGGCATGCCCAAACGCAGCATCGAAGAGGAGACACGCGGTACGATAGACACATTGCGCGCCGTCTTGGCTGAGGCTGGCTGCACGCTGAACGACATTGTCGATATCTCGCTCTGGTTCAAGGACCCACGCGATTTCGAAGCGGTGAATGCGGTTTATGCGGAATATTTCACGTCGCCATTTCCGACACGCTCCGTCTTCCAGGTCGGCTTCATGGGCGACTATCGCATCGAAATGAAGGCGACCGCTTATAAGCCCATTGCCCGGCGAAAGCGCCGCAACAACGACACATGGGAGACTCAACCCTATGGCACCCAAGGTCGAATGCCTGGTCAAATGCGACGATATCGCGGGCGAAACGCCGCTCTGGTCGGTCAAGGAAAAGGCGATCTACTGGATCGATGTGGTGACGCCGCGCATTCATCGCTTTGATCCGGCGACCGGCGACTTCAGGACGATCGCGCTGCATGAAACGATCGGTTCGATCGGCCTGCGCACGCGTGGCGGCCTGGTGGCGGCGATGCGGAAAGGCTTCTACTTTGTCGACTTCGACAAGGGCAAGATTGACCACATCTTCGATCCCGAGCCGACACTGCCCGATAACACCTTGAATGACGGCCGCTGCGATCGCCAGGGTCGGTTCTGGGCGGGTTCCGGTTGGTACGGAACGGACGATGTCGCAAGCGAAGCGACACGCCTGCCGACGGAGCCGACCGCCGCACTCTACCGGCTGGATCCCGACCTGAGCGTTCACAAGATCATGGGCGGTCTCACCGAGACGAACACGGTCGCGTGGAGTCCCGATAACCGCATCATGTATGTGGGAGACTTAGGCCCCGGTATCATCCGCGCCTTTGATTTCGACGCCACGAAGGGCACGATTTCGAACGAGCGGCTGTTTGCGAAAACCAAGCACGGTGACGTGTTTGTCGATGGCTCCGCGATCGACGCAGAAGGATATCTGTGGAGCGCGACATGGAATGGCTGGTGCATTCGCCGCTATGCGCCAGACGGCACGATCGAACGTACGATCGAAATGCCCGTGCAACGGCCGACCTCCTGCTGCTTCGGCGGACCCGAACATGTCGACGCTCTATGTCACCTCGGCGACCTGGACCCTGAGCGAGGAAGATATCGCGCGCCAGCCACTTGCCGGCTCACTGTTTGCGGTTGAAACCGGCATCAAGGGCATGCCGGAAGACAACCTTCGATGGCTGAGCCGGGTGCGTCGGATTGCTAAGTCACCGATGACGAGCGTCGCGAACGAACCCACACATGCGCCGGCCCGGCGCGGCGGTATTCGTGCGCGTTTGCATCGCCGCCTCGCGCGCAGCGAGGCGCTGCAAGCCTATCTGCTTACTATCTCCGGTTCTGCTCCTGATGCTCGTGCTGCTGATCGGGCCGATCTGCGGCATGATCGCCCTCAGCTTCTTCACGCAAGACTATATCACCATCGACACCACGCCGACGCTTGCCAATTACTGGGAAATCGTCAGGCCGGGCGAGGGGGCGTCCTATCTCGGAATCCCATTCCCGTTCGAGACGCCGATCTACACGATCCTCCTCGTCAAATCGCTGCTCATGGCTCTCATCGCCACTTCGGCGATCGTGCTGATTGCCTATCCCATGGCCTATTTCCTGGCGTTCCGGGTCACCAGGTACAAGGTGCTGTGGCTGATGCTCATCACGTTGCCCTTCTGGACAAGCTATCTCCTGCGGGTTTTCGCCTGGAAGGTGATCCTCGGCTATAATGGCGTTCTCAATTCGGGCCTCATATCGCTGGGCATCATCTCCGAGCCGCTCGGTTTTCTGCTCTACAATCCATCTTCGGTGATCATCACGCTCGTTCACGCCTGGCTCGCCTTCGCAATTCTGCCGATCTATGTCTCGCTTGAGAAGATTGACCGCTCGCTCCTCGAGGCGGCAACCGACCTTGGCGACAATGGTTTTGAGCGGTTTCTGCGCGTGACGCTCCCGCTATCCTTGCCGGGGTTTGTTTCGGCAGCCCTTCTCGTCTTCATTCCGACCGTCGGTGACTACATAACACCCGCTCAGGTCGGCGGCAGCTCCGGCATCATGATCGGCACGCTTATCCAGTCGCAATTCGGCAAAGCGAATAACTGGCCGCTGGGTTCAGCGCTCTCGATTGTGATGATGCTTACCGTGACGGCTCTCGTCTGCCTTTTCCTGTGGGGCGTAGGTTATCGAAAACTCAGTAGCAGAAGCCGCACATGAGGAACCGCTCTATCCGCTTCGACTGGCTCTATGGATACGCGATCTTCTTCGTCGTGCTGCTCTATGGACCGGTTGTCCTCCTGCCGTTGTTCTCGTTCAATGACAGCATCTACATCGCTTTCCCGCTGAAAAGCTTCACGGTGCGGTGGTATCAGGAAATGATCGACAATCCGTTCCTGATGGCGGCGCTTCGCAACAGCTTCAAGGTCGGCGTAGCGGTGGCGATTGTCAGCACCGCTTTGGGGCTTGTCGCAGCGAGGGTCGCGACGCGATACCATATGCCGGCGAGAGGCGCGGTTATCGGCCTTGTCATGCTGCCATTGGTCGTCCCGAGCCTGATTCTTGGCATCGCCTTGCTGATCATTTTGCGTATGGTCTTTGACGTCCAGCTCTCTTTGTGGACGATCGGCATCGGCCATGTCCTGATCTGCCTGCCATTTTCGATGTTGGTTCTGATGTCGCGCCTCGAAGGTTTCGACAGGAGCCTGGAGGAGGCGTCGGCCGATCTTGGCGAGAATGGCTGGATGACATTCTGGCGCGTGACGTTTCCTTTGGCACTGCCGGGCGTCGTCGCCAGTCTACTGCTCAGCTTCACTGTGTCGCTGGACGAGTTCATATTCGCGTTTTTCTTGAGCGGCAATGAGGCGACCTTGCCGCTATTCATCTGGAGCCAATTGCGCTTTCCCGCGAAGCTCCCCGGCGTTCTGGCTCTGGGAAGCTGTATCCTCGGCTTCTCTGTGGCGCTGGTGCTTATTGCAAATACAATCCGCCGCCGTGGTGTAGCGAATTCTTCGGCATAGAGAACGATTATGAAAGCAACCGACGACGCCTATATCTCACTTCGCGGCATTCGTAAAAGCTTTGGCTCGGTTCGCGCCGTCGACGATGTTTCGTTCGACGTCAAGCGCGGAGAATTCTTCTCGCTTCTGGGACCATCGGGCTGCGGGAAGACAACCCTTCTGCGTATGTTGGCGGGATTCGAATTTCCTGATCAAGGGGAGATCTATCTCGATGGTCAGCCGATTTCCACCGTGCCGGCCAATGGACGGCCGACCAATATGGTGTTCCAGAACTACGCGATCTTCCCGCACCTCACGGTGGCGGAAAACATAGCTTATGGCCTGCGGAAGAAGGGTTTGTCGAAATTGCAATTGGCGCGAACCGTCGACCAAGCGCTCGATCTGATCAAGCTCGGAGGGTATGGCGGCCGCACCGCTCAGCAACTGTCCGGTGGCCAGCGCCAGCGGGTCGCTCTCGCCCGCGCGCTTGTCTGCCGGCCTAAGGTCTTGCTGCTGGACGAGCCCTTGGGTGCGCTCGATAAGAAGCTGCGCGAGGAGATGCAGATTGAATTGCGTCAACTGCAGCGCTCGGTCGGCATAACCTTCGTCTTCGTGACGCATGACCAGGAAGAAGCACTTGCGCTTTCGGACCGAATTGCCGTCATGGCGAAGGGCAGGGCTATGCAGATCGATGTAGCAGCTCGGCTCTATGAAGCGCCGAACTGCCGGCAGGTTGCCGAGTTTATCGGCTCCATGAATTTCATCGACGGTTCGGTCAAGTCATTCGAAAACGGATTCGCTCACATCGACGCCGGCGCGCATGGCGCTTTGCACGCCTCGATGGGCGATCAGAATTTCGCGCACGGTGCGGCCGTTACCGTGGCCGTGCGGCCCGAAAAACTTCGCCTGGAATGGCAAAAGCCAGCCCAGTCGATAAACGTATTGGCCGGCCAAGTCGATGCTGAGGCATATTTCGGCGACCGAAGCCACTACTACATCGAGATCCCCGGCTTTGCTCGCCGCGTTGCCGTTGCCCTTCAGAATGCGGAACGCTCATCCGAGCGTGGCGATGCGCGTGGTCGAGAGGTTTGGCTAACGTGGCCGGCCGAGGCGGCGGTATTGTTGAGCCGGGAATAGGACGGCCCTTTTCGACCAGGTTATCCGCGCGTGCCCCCGCTAGCGCTAGCGGGATGTCGCCAGCCCTTCCGGACGGATCACTCTGTATCGGTCGCGAGACGGTAACCGATGCCTGGCTCGGTCAAGATCAGCCGTGGTTCAGAAGGGTTATCTTCCAGCTTGAGGCGGAGCTGTCCGATGAAGACCCGCAAGTATTGCATGTCGTCGACATGTGCTGGTCCCCAGACGGCCGACAAGATCTGCCGGTGGGTGAGGACCCGGCCTGCATTTCTCATCAGGAGCACGAGAAGATCGAACTCCTTCGGCGTCAGATGCAAGCGATCCCCGCTCCTCATGACGCTATGTGCGGCGATATCGAGAGTGACAGCGTGCATGCGCAGGACATTCATGGTGTCGGCGCTGCGCCCTACGTGCCGCAAAGCCGTGCGGATGCGTGCCAGAAGTTCGCCGATGCCGAATGGCTTGTTGATGTAGTCGTCGGCTCCGAGGTCCAGCGCCGCGATCTTCTCGGCTTCGCGGTCACGGGCCGACAACACGATGATTGGCACTTTCGACCAGTTGCGAACTTCTCGAATGACATCCTTGCCGTCCATGTCGGGAAGGCCGAGGTCGAGAATCACAAGGTCTGGCGCGATCGCGGCAATCGTCTTGACCGCCGCCTTGCCGGTCTCGGCACTCGCCACCTCGTATCCGCCGGCAGTGAGACCAGGCTTCAGGAAGCGCTGGATCTGGGGCTCGTCGTCGACGACGAGGATGGTCGCCGCTGTCGCCATCTAGTCCTCCAATTCTCTATTCGGCGTGGCAGCCGGCAAAGTGACACGCAAGCGGGTTCCACGGCCGTTGGCGATAGGGCTTTCGGCCGCTATTTTCCCCCCCATGGTGTCGACGACGCCGCGGGCAATGGCAAGGCCGAGCCCCGTTCCGGCGCTGCGGCCGTCGCCTTCGATGCCGCGATAGAACTTGGCGAAGACACGCTCCAGATCCTGCTGTGGAATGCCGGGTCCTTTGTCGGTCACGGTCAGCACGGCATCGCCCAATTCGCCGGTCAGTCCGATCTCGACCGGCTCGCCTGGCGGAGCATACTTGTTGGCATTGTCGAGAAGGTTGAAGACCACTTGTTCCAAAAGCGCCGAATCGCCGCGCACCAGGGGAGTATCCGAACCGATGGCGACCGCAACCGGTCGATCGGGCCACAATTTTCGGGCTCTTGCCGCAGCCGCGCGCACGACGTCTCCAAGATCGACCCAGTCGCGCTTGAGATCGAGCGCACCGCTTTCAAGCCGTGTCATGTCGAGAAGGTTGGCGACAAAATTGGTGAGTCGGATCGCTTCCTCCTCGATCGCCGCAAGCAGATCGTCGCGCGTGTCCTTGGGCATCCGTTCGCCCAAGCTTCGCAGACTCGTGACGGCACCGAGAATCGAGGAGAGAGGCGTTCGCAGATCGTGCGAAAGCGATGACAGGAGGGCGGATCGCAGGCGCTCGCTCTCCGCCACGGCCTGCGCCTCATTCGCCTCGTGCACCAGGAGGACGCGTTCTAGCGCGATCGCGGTTTGATCGAACAGTGACTCGAGCATGCGGTGATCGTCATCGGTCAGGATCTCGGTCCCGGGCTTGACTCCGATGACACCGACCGTACCGCGCGACGTTCTGAGCGGGCTGAAGCGATACTGCGCGTTCGGCAACGTCGTCGAACCGAGACCCGCCACTTCGCCGTGCTTCATGGCCCAGCGGGCCGCCGCCCACTCGCTCGGACCCATCGTGTCCTCGGGCGGAAACGCGGCGCGAATGGCGAGGTCGTCGCCATTAGCGAGCAGCACGATACTCTGGCCTTTCACCGCGCCGGCGGTCTGCGACGCGACAGCCCAGAGTACATCGTCGAGACCGGCGGTGCCTGAGAGTTTGCGTGAGAAATCGAAAAGCGTCTGTGTTTGCCGAACCCGACGCTGCGCGGCATCCGACCTTTCACGGATGCGACCGGCAAGCCCGCCCGTCACGATGGCGACGACAAGGAAGATGACGAGGGCGAGAAGCTCGTGCGGGCTGGCGACCGTGAAGGTATGAAGCGGCTCGATGAAGAAGAAATTATAGGCAAGAAACGACAGGAACGCCGCGAGTACGGCGGACCGCATCCCGAAATTGACGGCGCAAAGCAGTACGGCCAGAAGGAAAATCATCGACAGGCTGGGCCGGTTTAGCCAGTGCAGCGCGAGCTTGCCGACTGAAACGGCAACGCCGACCGAGACCGGCGCGGCGATCAGGCCCGCGGCGCGAATAGGCGCCATCAGCTTTCGCCAGTTCCAACGCTGTGCCTCCTCTTCTTCGGGCGTAATGATGTGTATGGCGATGCCTGATGCAAGCCGAGTGACTTCTTCCGATAGCGACTTCCCCAGGAGGCGCTTGAGCAAACCGGCCCGTGAACGCCCCAGCACGATCTGCGTGATGTTCTCGCGCCGCGCATAGCGCAGCATCTCGTCGGGGAGATCGCGGGCCGCGAGCCGCGCCGTATCCGCACCCACTCGGCGCGCCAGGCTTAATGCATCGTCGATTTGCTTTGCGATTGCATCATCAAGATCCTCGCCAAGCCTTTGCACGTGTAAGGCGACCCAGGAAGCATTGAGCCCGTTGGCGAGCCGGCTTGCGGCGCGCACCACGGCTTGCGAATTGGGATCGGGCCCGACGCAAACGAGGATGCGCTCCGCCGTCGGCCACGGGCCTTCGATGGCGTTCTGCCGCAGATAGCCCACCATTTGATCGTCGACGCGATCGGCGGTGCGTCGCAATGCCAACTCGCGCAAGGCGGTAAGATTGCCCAGCTTCAAAAAGTTTTCGGCGGCCCGGCGAGCATTATCGGGGAGATAGACCTTGCCTTCCTTGAGGCGCTGAATGAGTTCGCCCGGCGTGATGTCGACGACGACGACATCATCTGCCTTCTCGATGACGGTATCGGGCACAAGCTCACGGACGGTTACACCGGTAAGGGACGATACGACGTCGGAGAGACTTTCGAGATGCTGGATATTGAGCGCCGTCCACACATCGATCCCGGCATCGAGCAGTTCCTCGACATCTTGATAGCGCTTGGGGTGACGGCTGTCCGGCGCATTGCTGTGAGCGAGTTCGTCGACGATGATAAGAGCGGGCCGCCGCGCCAGAGCGGCATCGATATCGAACTCCATGAGCGTGTGGCCGCGGTATACGCTGGTCTTGCGCGGCAGAACCTCGAGACCTTCGAGAAGCTGAGTAGTCTCCGTACGCCCGTGGGTCTCGACCACGCCAACCAGCACATCCTTCCCCTCGGCCTTGAGCCGCTGTGCCTGCGAGAGCATCGCATAGGTCTTGCCAACCCCGGGCGATGCGCCAAGAAATACCTTGAGGCGGCCGCGCCGCTCCTGCCGGGCGAGCGCGAGAAGCGCTTCCGCAGAAGGCCGCGTTTCACCCGTGGCTCCCATCATATCTCCAGCGAACTGCTATCCCAGCTTGTCGAGCGCGAGATTGAGCAGGAGAACGTTTACCCGCGGCTCGCCGATGAAACCGAGAAACGGCCACTGAATATGCTCTTCCACCACCCGGCGCAACTCGTCCTCTGGGAGGTTACGGACTCTGGCCACGCGGTTGATTTGCAGGAGGGCATAGTCGGCCGAGATATCTGGATCGAGTCCGCTTCCGGAGGCGGTTACTGCATCGGCCGGAAGCTCGTTGACGCGATCTGCGGTCTTGACGCCATCCGAATCCGCCTTGATCCGCTGCATGAGCTTGACCGAGGTTGGCCCGAGATTCGATCCGGAGGAGGCCGCGGCATCATAGCCGGCACCTGCCGCCGAGGGCCGCGGATGGAAATAGCCATCGGACGCATTCGCTTGCCCGATCAATTCCGAGCCGACATAGCCGTCTCCCTTGGCGATCATGCTTCCGGTAGCGAGACGGGGAAACAGCGCTTGTGCGACGCCGGTCATGGCGAAAGGATAGGCGACGCCGGTGAGCAGGGTAAACAGCGCGAAGATGACGATTGCGGGACGCAGATGAGCCAACATGATTTTTTCCTCAGGCGAGACCGATTGCGGCGACGATGAGGTCGACCAGTTTGATGCCGATGAACGGAACGATCAGTCCACCGAGGCCGTAGACCAGCAGGTTTCGCCGCAATAGAGCCGCAGCACCCTCCGCGCGATAGGCGACGCCTTTGAGCGCCAGCGGGATGAGTGCAATGATAATGAGCGCGTTGAAGATGACGGCCGACAGGATCGAGCTCTGCGGCGAGGCGAGATCCATAATGTTCAAGGCGCCAAGTTCGGGATAGGTGACCACGAACAAGGCCGGAATGATCGCAAAATACTTGGCAACATCATTGGCGATGGAGAATGTCGTGAGCGAGCCGCGCGTCATCAGCAATTGCTTGCCGATCTCGACCACCTCTATGAGCTTCGTCGGATCGGAATCGAGATCGACCATGTTGCCTGCCTCTCGCGCTGCCTGGGTGCCGGACTGCATGGCAACCCCGACATCGGCCTGGGCGAGCGCCGGGGCGTCATTGGTACCGTCACCGCACATGGCGATGAGCCGGCCCTTGCTCTGTTCGTTGCGGATATAGGAGAGCTTATCCTCGGGCGTCGCCTCGGCGATGAAATCATCGACGCCGGCTTCGGACGCGATGGCCGCGGCTGTGACCGGGTTGTCACCCGTCACCATGACGGTTTTGATACCCATGGCGCGCAAGGCGTTGAAGCGATTCTTGATGTCGGGTTTCACGACATCCTTGAGATGGATCACGCCAAGCAGATTACCATTCTGGGAGACAGCCAATGGAGTACCGCCGCTGCGCGCTATTTGGTCCACCGCCTGGCGAAACAGCTGTGGCGCATTGTCGACAGGAATGCCGGCATCCTTGAGAATTGCATCGACCGCGCCCTTTCTGATGCTGCGTGAACCATGATCGATTCCCGAGATCCGCGTTATCGCCGAGAACGGAACGAATTTGCCGTCCTCAGGCCGTGCCGATGCAGCGTCCCTCTTCTTCGACTTTGCCAAGGCGACGACCGATCGCCCCTCGGGGGTTTCATCGGCATAGGAAGCAAGAAGCGCGGCCTCGGACAGTTCGGACTCGCTGACACTGGGGACCGGAATGAAGGCCGTGGCCAAACGA
This sequence comes from uncultured Alphaproteobacteria bacterium, assembly GCA_963805405.1. GTDB lineage: Bacteria > Pseudomonadota > Alphaproteobacteria > Rhizobiales > Aestuariivirgaceae > JAEUMG01. The sequence continues at coordinate 52,028 of CAWDUC010000015.1, forward strand.
TTGCCGAAGGTGATCGTGCCGGTCTTGTCGAGCAGCAGAGTATCGACGTCGCCCGCCGCCTCGACCGCCCGTCCCGATGTCGCCATCACATTGAAGCGGATGAGACGGTCCATGCCGGCAATGCCGATCGCCGATAGGAGTCCCCCGATCGTGGTCGGGATCAGCGTCACCAGCAGGGCGACAAGCACTGTGACGGACAACAGCGTCCCGGAATAGCCGGCAAGTCCCCAAAGCGTGGCAACCGCGATAAGGAAGATCAGGGTCATGCCCGACAGGAGGATCGACAGCGCCAGTTCGTTGGGTGTCTTTTGACGAGCCGCGCCTTCGACAAGCGCGATCATGCGATCGAGGAAGGTCGAGCCGGCCGCAGCCGTTACCCGCACTTTGATCTGGTCTGACAACACAGTCGTGCCGCCGGTCACCGCCGAGCGATCGCCGCCCGATTCGCGGATGACCGGTGCCGACTCCCCTGTAATCGCCGATTCGTTAACCGACGCGATGCCTTCGATGACCTCGCCATCCGCCGGAATGACCTCGCCGGCTGAAACGATTACGATATCGCCGAGCTCAAGGTCGAGCGCAGAAACGGTTTCGACGAGATCGTCGCGCTCGGCGGGCATCAGCATGCGCTGCGCGAGGGTATCGGTGCGCGTACGCCGCAGAGCATCGGCCTGGGCCTTGCCGCGTCCTTCAGCAACCGCCTCGGCGAAATTCGCAAAAAGCACGGTAAACCACAGCCACAAGGCGATCTGGCCTGAAAACCACGCGTTGCCTGTCGACGCGAAGAGGTCGCGAAGCCAGAACAGCGTGACGAGCGCGGCAACCGCTTCGGTCACGAACATGACCGGATTTTTCGCCATTTGCCGCGGGTTGAGCTTGATAAAGGCATCGACTGCGGCGCGCGACAGGATCGCACTGTCGAAGAGATGCGGAGCTGCTGCTTTCTTGGTTGACATGATTTGGCTCCGTTAGAAGGTTTTGCCGGCGAGCATCAGGAAATGCTCGACGATCGGTCCCAAGGCCAATGCGGGGAAGTACTGCAGCCCGCCCAGTATGAGGATCACGCCAACGAGAAGGGCTACGAACAAAGTGCCGTGTGTCGGGAAAGTGCCGGCAGAAGGCGCGAGCTTGGTCTTGGCGGCAAGCGATCCCGCAATTGCCATCACCGGGATGAGGTAACCAAAGCGGCCCATGAACATCGCGATGCCGAGCGTCGTGTCATACCAGGGCGCATTGGCCGTGAGACCGGCAAAGGCTGAACCGTTGTTGCCGGTTGCGGATGAGAAAGCATAGAGAATCTCGCTCAAGCCGTGCGGACCGGCGTTGAGTAAGCCTGCAAGGCCCGCCGGAATCATTGCCGAAATGCCTGAGAAAGCGAGAATTGCCAAAGGCAGGATGAGGAGAGCCAGCAATGCCAGCTTCATCTCCTTGGCTTCGATTTTCTTGCCGAGATATTCGGGCGTCCGGCCGACCATCAGACCGGCGATAAAGACGGTCAGAAGCGCTATGACAATCATGCCGTAAAGGCCCGATCCCGTGCCGCCGGGCAGGATTTCGCCAAGCTGGATGAAAAGCATCGGCATGAGGCCGCCAAGTGGTGTGAAGGAATCATGCATGGCGTTGACGGCACCGCAGGAAAGGCCTGTGGTGACGACCGCATAGAGCGCCGACATGGCGAGGCCGAAGCGAACTTCCTTGCCTTCCATATTGCCGCCGGCAGGATCGATGCCGAACTGCGCGAAGAGCGGATTGCCATGAGCTTCGGCCCAATAGGCCCCGCCGACGCCAAGAATGAGCAACACATACATGGCTTTGAGCAATGCGCTGCCTTGCTTCTGGTCGCCCACCATGCGTCCGAAGGTGAAGGGAAGTGCCGTCGAGATCAGAAGCATGGCGAAGATCGAGAGAATGTTGCTCCATGCGCTGGGATTCTCGAAAGGATGTGCTGCATTGGCGTTCATGAAACCGCCGCCATTCGTGCCGAGCTGCTTGATGGCTTCCTGGCTGGCCATCGGGCCCATGGCGATCGTCTGTTTGGCGCCATCGAGTGTCGTTGCGTCGATTGAACCGAGCAGTGTTTGCGGCACGCCAAGCAATCCATAGGCAAGCGCCACGACGATCGACAGCGGCAGCAGGATGTAGAGGGTAGTGCGGGTCAGATCGACCCAGAAATTGCCGATCGTCTTCGCGCCGCTACGGGCAAAGGCGCGCGTGACCGCAATGGCCAGCGCGATGCCGGTTGCTGCCGACAGGAAATTCTGCACCGTGAAGCCCGCCATCTGGACGAGATGGCCCATGGTGGTCTCGCCGCCATAGGATTGCCAATTCGTGTTGGTTACGAAGCTGATGGCGGTGTTGAACGACAGGTGCTCGCTCACCGCACCGAATCCTTGCGGATTGAGTGGCAGCAACGCCTGCAGGCGCTGCAATGCGTAAAGAAAGAGGAAGCCGATCGCATTTAGCGCCAGCATAGCCAGGGTGTACGAAAGCCAGCTCTGCTCCTTGTTTGGATCGACATCGGCCATGGCATAGAAGCCGCGTTCGACCGGAGCGAGGACGGGCGTAAGGAAAGTCCGCTCTCCGTTGAAGACGCGCGCCATGAACAGTCCCAATGGCCACGCGGCGGCAAGAACCAACAGCAAAATGAAGGCGATTTGCGCCCAGCCTGCGAAAGTCATCGCGAACCTCAGAATTTTTCTGGATGGAGAAGCGCGTAGAGAAGATAGCCAGCGAGACCGATCGCTACGAGCAGTCCAATGAAGGCTTCAGCCATGATGCCCTCCTAAAGCCGGTCGCACTGACGGGCATAGAGTGCGGCAACAAAGAACAGCCCTAAGCCGATGGCGAGAAAGATGAGGTCGAACATCGCGTATCTCCCGGATTTGACCGTAAGATCGCCATCGGCGCATCAAATATCCATCTGGATTTCGTCCCGGGAGTATAAGGGAGACATAAAAATCGGCTGGGGTTTCCCCAGCGAAAGCAGCCTGAAATGCGCTGTCGGCGCATAGGATCAATAAAGTGACACCAAGGGGTGGATTTTCTTGATGGCCAAGGCGATCCTTGCAACTGATACAAGGACAAGATCTGCGCAAGGTATGCAAAGACATGAACGGCATTCGGGTAGTCGATCTTACACAGCACCTCTCCGGGCCATTTTGCACTTGGACGCTCGCAAACCTCGGCGCTGAGGTCATCAAAGTTGAGGCAATCGGACACGGCGAAGGATCGCGTGAGACCGGCCCGATGGTCCAAGGACGAAGCATGTATTTCGACAGCCTCAACCGCGGAAAGAGAAGCATCGCAATCGATTTGAAAAACCCCTTGGGGCGCGAGACCTGCCGGGAGATTTTGAAAGACGCCGATGTCCTGGTAGAAAATTTTCGCCCCGGAGTTCTGGAGCGCCTGGGCCTCTCGGAGAGCCAACTAAAGGCGATCAACCCTCAATTGATCGTCGCTCATATAACCGGCTTTGGCCAGGCTGGCTCTCTCTCGGGGCGGGCTGCCTACGACGTCATTGTTCAGGCCATGAGCGGCATGGTCAGCGTCAATGGAGACATGGGTTCCGCGGGCATTCGCGTCGGCGTCTCAATCGGTGATATTGCAGCCGCACTATTCGCAACGATCGGAATTATCGATCGCCTCTATGAGAGAGACGCGCGCGCCGGGCTGGCGAAAAGCCTTGATGTCTCGATGCTCGCCTGCCAGTTCGCGTGCCTCGAAAACGCCTTCTCACGACACCTCAACGCAGGTGACCTTCCGCGCCCCAATGGTTCAGAGCATCCGTCAATAGCGCCCTTCGGCGTCTATGAGACTGCGGATGGGCCAATTTCAATCGCAACCGGAAATCAGAAGGATTGGATCACGCTCTGCGCTGTGATCGAGGCCGAGACGCTGACGAACGAATCTTGCTATGCCGGAATAGCGGATCGGGTGAAGCACAAGAAGGAGTTGCAGAAGGATCTCAATCGATACCTTGCACGCGACTCGCGCGAGAATTGGGTGACAAAGCTTGCAGCTGCCGGGCTGGCAGTCGGAGAGGTGAACACGGTCGAGCAAGCCGCGGCTTCGCTTCTCGACAGCACAGGCAGTATTTCGAACATCGAACACGAAGGGCGAAACTGGGCATTCGTCAAACATCCGCTGCGCGAACCGCACGCTGGTGCTGAGCCACCGGCACCCAATGTTGGCGAACACACCCGGCAAATCCTCGGTGAATGCGGCTATACACCAAGCCAGATCGACGACCTCTACGCTGCCGGCGCGATCGGTTGAACATCGCTCGCCCCATTTGTTGGTACGGAGATAGCTTTGAACGACGATACCATTGTTACGCGCGAGCAAAACCGCGTTCTCCACGTCACGCTCGCTCGGCCGCCGGCGAATGCCATAGACGCAAAGACCAGCCGGCTGCTGGGCGAAATCTTCCGCAAGTTCAGGGATGATGATGAACTGCGTGTTGCGGTTATTACGGGCGATGGCCCGAAATTCTTCTGCGCGGGCTGGGACTTGAAGGCCGCCGCCTCGGGTGAAGCCGCAGACTCTGACTTCGGAGCAGGTGGTTTTGGCGGAATATCCAGCCTACCGGGTTTGCTGAAACCAATCATTGCGGCCGTTAACGGCATTGCCGTTGGCGGCGGTTTTGAGTGGGCTTTGGCGGCGGACATTCTCGTTGCTGCGGACCATGCGCGGTTCTCCTTGCCGGGGGTTCGGGTGGGCGCGATAACCGATCGTGCCGCAATGATGCTGCCTCGCCGCATCCCGTATCATCTTGCGATGGAACTTCTTCTCACGGGGCGATGGATCGACGCACGCGAAGCGCACCGTTATGGTCTGGTGAACGAGGTCGTCCCGGCCGACCAACTCGCCGGGCGCGCGACGGCCATCGCGGAACAGATCGCATCGGGCGCCCCGCTGGTGCAGAGGGCAATCAAGGACATTGGTCAACGTGTAGACAATGCGCTTTATGAAGAACTCGCCGAAGCCATTGCGAACCGCAGACTCGCATCGGTCGTCAGCGTCAACGACAGCGATGACTTACGGGAAGGAGCACTCGCCTTTTCCGAAAAGCGAAGCCCGAATTGGAAGGGCCGTTAGGCGTTAAAGCGGTTCGCTTACGACGGAAATCAGGCGGCGTTTCGCTGCTCGCGATGAGGCTTGCCGTAAAGCCCGAGATTGTCGTCCCCCCATTCCTTTAGAGCGAGCAGGATCGGCTCCATGCTGCGGCCAAGGGGAGAGAGCGAGTATTCAACCTTGGGCGGCACTTGCGCGAAGATCTTGCGAATGATCAGTCCGTCCGCTTCCAGTTCACGCAACTGGTTGGTCAGCATCCGCGGCGTGACTTGTCCGATCAGCCGCCTCATTGCGTTGAATCGCATGGTGCCGGTAAGCAGATGGAACAGGATGATACATTTCCATTTGCCGTCGATGAGACCGATAGCAGCTTCGACGGAACATCCAGGGGTACAGTCGAATCGCGAATGGCGGGCCTTTGCCACAACAGTATCCTCCTTGATAGTAGGGGCGCCAATTGTGCGTATTGTCGAAAATCGATCTTAGGATCAGTTTGGCAGCAATGACAATTGCATAAGAGGATCGCAGCTATGAAAGCCGTAGGCTACAGAACCGCAGGAACAATCGATCGTGCTGACGCGCTCGAGAACATCGACCTGCCGCGTCCTTCTGCGCAGAACCACGACATACTGGTCGAAATCGCTGCGGTTTCCGTCAATCCGGTGGATACGAAAGTCAGGGCCAGGGATACGCCGGCACAGGGTGAATGGAAGGTGCTCGGTTGGGACGCGGTTGGGAAAGTCGTCGAAGCGGGGAGTGCCGTCACCGAATTTAAGAAGGGGGACGAAGTCTATTATGCGGGTTCGATCGCACGTCCCGGAACCAACAGCCAGTTTCACTTGGTTGACGCCAGGATCGTCGGTCGCAAACCAGGGACGCTGAGCAATGCCGAAGCTGCCGCTTTGCCGCTTACCGCGATCACCGCGTGGGAAATGCTCTTCGATAGGCTTGATATTCGTCGTCCCGTTGCCGGGGCCGCGAATGCGATTCTGATCATCGGCGGAGCGGGGGGTGTCGGCTCTATCACTATTCAGCTTGTGCGGGCATTGACCGATCTAGAGGTGATCGCCACGGCTTCGCGACCCGAAACCCGGCAATGGGTGCGCGATTTGGGCGCTCATTACGTCATCGATCACGCAAAGCCATTGGCCGAACAAATCGATGCGCTGGGAATTGGCGAACCGGCGTTTGTGTTCTCGACGACTGGAACCCAACAGCATCTCGCGGAAATCGTGAAGCTGATCGCGCCGCAGGGGCGTTTTGGCCTGATTGACGATCCCAAGAGCCTCGACATCCTTCCCTTCAAACGGAAATCAGTGTCGATCCACTGGGAACTCATGTTCACGCGTTCCCTGTACACGACCGCGGACATCAAGGAGCAGGGAGTGCTGCTCAACGAGGTCGCGCGGTTGATTGATGCTGGCAAGCTTCGCACCACGGTGACCGAAGTGTTGCAGCCGATCAATGCTGCTAACCTCACGAAAGCTCATGCCCTCATCGAATTGGGCCGTGCCAGGGGAAAGGTCGTCCTAGAAGGCTTTTGACCTGACGAGGATCGTTCCCTAGCATGATCCTTCACAAGGCAACCACGTTGGGGCGGTCCCATTGGAATTTTCAAACGACGTATTGCGCGCGTTTGCGATCATCGCACTCGCGTCGATTTTTGTCGCAACGGCAGATGATCAGATATACGTGAAGTCGCCAAGCTGGAGGGATGGTCCGTCGTTCACGATCCAGCAGGCGACGGCTCCTGTTATGCCACGGGCAAACATGGCAAGGGGACAACAGTCACCTTGGGAATAGTCGCGCCCGCGGCAACATGGTTCGCAGTCGTCTCAAACGCGGCCTTGGATCCGATCAAGGTCGGCGCACTTGACGAGATCAGGTATGTCTTCGGCACGAAATATGTGTGGACGGAAAAGACGATCGGAACACCCGACGGCCTTCGCTCAGAGGAGATCGGCGATGAATTCGTCGATGATTTTGCGCGCGCTTCTTCTCTGAAGCTCGTTTATCGAGGCAAGCACATTGACACATTAAAACTGGTCGGCGCCCGCGACGTAATAGCCGCTATCAATCAGTGCTATGTAACATACACGAGCAAGGCTGCGCCCTATGCGCCGCCTGAATCGACCGAAGCTCGACAGTCCAATTATGATTGAAAGCGCTGCTACCTGGCGAGAGCGATATTCTCGCGCAGTTTCCACCCAAGCGCAGCCAGGTTCTTTTTCGCAAGCGGGGTTGCGGTTCCGGTGATCGCAAAGAGCTTTCCACCGGTCGCACCTTGACTCTTGGCCGCTTCCGTCATTGCAAAGAAAAACTGACTTGTCTGATCGGTCCACGATACTGCGTCGAACGGAAATATCCCGACAATGGCGTTCCCATCGGTTTCACAGAGCGGGAATGGCGAACCTGGCACCGCCACAAAGCCGACCAAATTTCCACTTGTCAGCTGGTAGTTGGCAATAAGCGCCACTCGCTGCCTTGTGAGATAGGCGACATCGCGACTACGTGCTGTGGTAGCCCGCGACACGACAATGTCCAGCCCCCGCAGTTTGCGCATCTGCGTTAGGGCAGCGACCATCGCGATGACATCGACCGGGGTGTAGTTTCGATTGGCGAGAAATTTTTCGATAGTCGCCTTGTCGATTCCGAGCCGGATCAGCTCCTTTCGATTGGCATCGAGCAGTTGCGCGGCGGAATTGTCGCGCACCATTTCGTTGAGCGAATTTGCGGTCGATACGTTGGAGACGATGGCGCCGGCCGCCCCCGGCACGGCGATGAAGGCACCCTTGACTGCCAGTCCTCCGAGCGCAGATGCCCTTGAAAGGCTGTCAAGTCTTTCGGAGAGCGGCTTGAAATCCGTATAAGGATCGACGCCGTATTGGTACGCGAGGAGGCGTTTCTCCTTGGCCGCACCTGTGATACTGGCGAGCGCGCTGTCCTGCGATTTTCCGGAATTGCGCACTCCGGATGCGATGCCGTCGATAAACTGGCCCACCCCCGTAACCGTATTCTCGACGGTGCTTATCGGCTTGGTGATGAGGTTCCCTGCGAATTCGAGCGGACTGAGGCCCGCCTTGACGACGGCCTCGGCAAATCTTTCGGAACTTGCGGTTTTGTTCAAGGCGTCAAGAGCGGCCAGCTCCTTGAAGCGCATGAACAGCATCTGGTCGCCATTCACCTTGAAGGTACCGGCCGGCATTCTTAACGTATAGTTGCGAAGGTAACCATCGCTCGGAATTGGATCGACGATCACGTAATTTGGCCCGCTGGCCTTTTTGCCAAGTATCTTGGCGGCGGAAAAGACCGGCGGCTGCTCGAAACTTCCCGCCTGTGCATTAGCTGCCAACAGAAAGCCTACGATCGCGACTGCCGCCGGCCCAAGCCTCAATGATGCCTCCCCGATCCCTTCCGCGAGCGAATCGCCCGCGACCGAATCATTGAAAGGTATGGCTAAGGTTATTCCCCGGGACGTCAATAGCGCGGTCCTCGGTGGCCGAACCGCCATGGTCTTTGCGCAACCTAGGAAGCGAGCAGTCGATCTCGAACCGGTAGCTGCCTGGCCGCGTCGGTCTTTGAACCGACGAGTTCGAAGACTTCGACTTCGGCTGCGCGGCCTTTCACGCTACTTCCGCCCAGGGCGCGAAACTCGACCGATGGTCCGGCTGCGTCACGCGTTGCCTGACTGACGCAGATCTCGCTGCCAAGTTCCTTGCCAAGCGCCTCGAGCCGGCTGGCGACGTTCACCACGTCGCCGATTGCTGTATAGCTCAATCGCTCCGACGAGCCGATGTTTCCGACCAGGGCCACGCCGGTATTAATGCCGATCCTCACCCGCTGTCCTTCATCGCGACCATCCGGCCGCGCGAGCTTGTGCATCTCGGCTCGGATCGCTTCAGCGGCGCGGCATGCGCGCAACGCATGGTCGGGAACGAGCGCTGGCGCATTCCACAATCCCATGATGCAATCGCCGATGAATTTATCGACGGTTCCGCCCTCTTCGTGGATCGCCTTGGTGGCCAGGGTTAGAAAATCTGTGAGGAACGGCGCGACCTCTGCGCCATATTCTTCCGTCAGCTTTGTAAAGCCAGGCAAGTCGGCGAAGATGACGGTGATCTGTCGCAATTCGCCTCCCGGCTTCGGATCGACACCCTGCTGGATCAGTGTACGGACGATATCGGAGGGCACATAAAGCCCGAAAGCCTTGAGACTTCCGGCCATGCGCCGCAGAGCTTCCGAGAGATTGTCGAGCTCGGTGAGCCAGGACGGAATATGCCGCAATTCGCCCAATGAGAAGCTCTCGATATGGCGCAATTCACCGGCGATCTTCTGGATCGGACGCGCAAATGAGAGGTTTGCGAAGAGAGCCGCCACTGCTGCGGCGAATAGCGCAAGACCGGCGACCACGCCGAGGAGCCAGCGGGTATTGCGATCGATCTCGGCGGTGAAGGTTGAGCGCGGTACTGCGGTCAGGAGTTTCCAGCCATTGAAGTCGAGCGGCGTACTCGTGGCATAGAAAACTTCGCCATTCGATGAATTGACCGTGCCTTGTTCGGTCAGTTTGCCGTCGAATGTCGCCCGCAATGCGCTGAGGACCGGATTGCCTTGCGCATCGCTCAGCGCCGCCGATTTCATCGCCGGCAGCGACGACGCGATTACCGCACCGCTATTGCTGACGATGACGGCGGCGCCGCTATGGGCAATATCGAGGCTCGCCAAGAACGCCGACAGCCGCTTGAGATTGAGCGACACCATGATGACGCCCTGGAAGCGGCCATGCAGTTTGAGCTGCGTCGAGACGACGGCCGCCGGCTCGAATCCGCTCGGCAGGATATCGACCATCGACCAGACAGGCTTCTGGTCGTCCATGGCAGCGCGATACCATTTGCTCCCGAGCGATATATAGGCGGTTTCGCCCTTGGTGCGTTCCTCGAAGAATATATCTCCGGGAATCGGTTGATAGCGATCTCGGCGCAAGACCCTACCACCGGCCGGTAGGGCTTCCGCCGATTTCCACCATTTCGATCTTGCCGTTTTCGAGCGCATGGGCGCCAAAGAAGCGTCCGTCCGGGAAGCCGAAGCCGACCCATGAAACCGAAGGCAACGACCGAAGTACGGATAAGAAGACGAACTCGCGCTTGGCTTCGTCTTCGGCGCTGATCGCGCCTTGGAACAGGATCGAGCGCACGATCTCGACCGCACCTTCCGAGGCGCGGAACGTCGTCTCGAGCTCCTGTCGCACCGCTTGCGCGGTCTGCCCATTGAGCGAGGAGACGACCGTCTCGACATTGCGGTTCGCCGTCCACATCCAGGAGACATGGACGATGAGTGCCGTTGCCAGCACTGCGAAGAGCATCAAAGCGGTCAGCGCCAGGCCGAGTCTCAGCCGGAAGCGCGAGCGCTCGTCAGTTTTCGCCGCCGGTGATGAGGCGGGCGCCGCGCTGATAAGTGACATAGGCCCAGATCCAATCGAAGAAGACGGTAAAGCGGTTCCGGAAGCCGACGAGGAACCAGATATGCGCAAAACTCCATAAGAGCCAGGCGATCAAAGCCGGAGAATCGGAAGCGGCCGAAATCGGCGACCCCGGCCTTGCGCCCGATCGTGGCGAGATTGCCGTAGTCGCGATAGGTGAAGCCAGTGGGCGATTTGCCGTCCATCGCCGCGATGATCTCACGGGCGGCGAAACGTCCCATCTGCTTGGCCGCCGGCGCGACGCCTGGCACGACCGTGCCGGCTGCATCCTTGACCGCCGCCGTATCGCCGATGACAAATACATTTGGATATCCCGGCAGGCGCAAATCCGGCGCGAATTACAGCCCGGCCCACACGATCGGCCGGTGTCTTAAGCCATTTGGCAGCCGGCGATGCCGCGACGCCGGCCGCCCAGATGAGCGACGACGACTCGATACGCCGGCCGTCCTTAAGAGTAATGCCATCCTCGTCGCAGGCAATGACGGCCTCGCCCAGAATGACTTTGACGCCGAGGCTTTCGAGTTGCCGTTGCGCGGATTGTGAAAGGGAGTCCGGGAAAGCTAGCGAGGACACGGGGGCCTGCCTCGACCAGCAATATCTCGGCGTGTCGCGGGTCGATATTCCGAAAGTCGCGCGCAATACCCATCTTGGCAAGCTCGGCGATGGCGCCCGCCATTTCGACGCCGGTCGGCCCGGCACCAATAACCACGAAAGTGAGCAGCCGCCGCCGTTCCGCCTCGTCCTGTGTTACTTCGGCGCGCTCGAAAGCCGCCAGGATGCGCGTTCTGAGGGCCGTCGCATCATCGATCTTCTTGAGGCCGGGCGCAAAAGCCTCCCACTCGTCATGGCCGAAATAGGCATGCCGCGCGCCGGTTGCCACGATCAGATAGTCGTAGGGTATTTCGCGTTCACGGGTAATGACGAGACGACGATCAAGGTCGACATCGAGGATTCGATCCATGAGCACGGTGGCATTCTTCTGCTTGGCAAGGATGCGCCGGATGGGCGTCGCGACCTGCGCCGGAGAGAAGCCCGCGGTCGCGACCTGGTAGAGCAAAGGTTGGAAGAGGTGATAATTGCGCCGGTCGATCACCGTCACATCGACTGGCGCCGATCTGAGCGCCTGCGCGGCATTGAGCCCGCCAAAGCCCGCACCCAGGATGACCACGCGCGGTCGCTCCACGGTAGCGGACAGGGTGCCGGATTTGGTAGAGATCGGATGGCGCCATACCGTGCATGATTACATGTTCCGGGTAAAAAAGCGCTTGGCGAGATAATCGAGCGAAATAACGCCGGGGCCCTTGCGCAAGGAGAAGTAGTAGCAGGCTTGCCCAAAGCAGATGCTCGCCCCAATGGCTCGGATAGACGAAAAGCTGGATGACTGTGACGAGACCCAGCAGCGCCAGGGCGCCTAGGCGCGTAAAGAGGCCGAGGAAGATCAGGATCGCGCCGGTAAGTTCCGTTGTTGCTGCGAGCGTCGCAGCGAGTTCGGGCGGAAGTATCGGAACCTGATACTCCATGGCGAAGAGCTGGATGGTGATTGGCCAGCTTGCAAGCTTGCTTTGCGCCGAATTCCAAAAGACATAGGCCACCGCGACGCGCGATGCGAGCTGTACGAGCGAGAACGGAATACGTTCGGCAAGGCCTATGGCGCGTCGGTAGAGAGCGAGCGGGGTCGTCGCCGGCCCGGTTCTGCGCCATGCTGACGCTGGTAGACATGGTGGGGTCTTCTTTCAATGTAGGTTTGGTTGCGGCGCAATGCCAGTCACAAGACCGGCGCCGAAAAGGCCGCGGAGTTCGGCTGGGAGATCGAAATCGCCATCGCGCGCTACGGCGCGGTTTGCGGAAAGTTCGAGTGGGAAACCCCGTGCAAGCGCGCGCCAGAATGCGAAGACGTGGCTGAAGTGAGTTCTACAACTCTGACCGAGTCGTTTCTCTCGCCATAGCGCCAGTCGCGTAATCCTTCGGGAAAGCGGCTCCAGCAACTCGCCGGAAGAAGCCCATAGGCGCGCCAATGGCCAGTGCGACACTACGAAACCGAGACTCGATTGCAGGTCCAGTGGCGCTTGTGCTGCATCCGGCCCGGCATCGATCAACTTCGCGATATCGATGGTCGGTCTGCTGATCGTGGTGAGCGCCGATTGGACCGCCCATTCGAGCCTCGCCATCTCGGCGAGAATTGGAGTCGCGCGGCTCGCCTGAAAAGATGCGAGAAACTTTGGAAACTCTGCGCCGTAGCTTGAAAGCCGCGGCTCGCGCGGCGGTGTGCGCCTGATGAACTCATTGGCTGCGTAGGCGAAGAACCGCTCGTCACCGAGCTTGGCCGTCACCGGAAACACGGCTTTCAAATGCGCAGTGAGCGACAGGAACGTGTTGTTGCGATAGATCGCGAAGCGGCGCGTCGGATCGGCGCGGCCGGCAACCAGCGCTTGTTCGATATCGGCGGCGTGGCCCTTGAAAATGGCCTGCGTCATCTGGCTCTGCAGTTCAGCGAGGCTAGACATGGGCCGCCTCCATCTGATGCTGGCGCGACAAGGGATGGTGATCGCACACCGCAACCTTTGCCGCCTGGGTTGCCGATGGTGGCAGCACGGCGCGGCGCTCCGCTGTGCGTGGCTGCTCGGGGGCCGTGATGGCGGTGGCGAGCAGGTCGGCCCACATGGCTTCGCCCATCAAGGTCTCAAGCGGCGGCAAATCCGAATCCCACTCGATGAGGGTTGGTCTGCGGCCGATGCGTTCGATGGCGGCGCGGTAGAGCGCCCAGACGCCCGGCGCGACAAAGGAGCCGTGATTGTCGATCAGGACCGGCCCGTCCGGCGTATCGTTCTCGGCATAGCCGGCAAGATGGACCTCGCCGATGGCCGCGGCCGGAAGTGCTGCAACATAGGCGTAAGCGTCGAAGCCGAGATTTTGTGCGGAGACATAGACATTGTTGACATCGAGCAGCAATCCGCAGCCGGTGCGCTTTACGATCTCGGACAGGAATTCGGGCTCGGCCATGGTCGAGCGCGCAAAGCCGACATAGGCGGAGAGATTTTCGATCAGGATCGGCCGCTTGATTGCCTCCTGCGTGCGCTCGATGTTTTGGCAGACGAGTGCCAGCGCTTCCTCATCAAATGGAATGGGCAGCAGGTCATTGAGATAGATGCCGTCGCCGACGCACCAGGCGAGATGCTCGGAAACCATCGCCGGCTCGAAACGGTCGCACACCATTTTGAGGCGGGCGAGATGGCGCTCGTCAATGCCGCGCGCGGAACCGAGCGAAAGGCCGACGCCGTGCATCGACAAGCGTGTAGTGGTCCCGAACGAGATCGAGTGCGGCTACGGCAGGTCCGTCATTCATGTAATTTTCGGCATGAACCTCAAGCCAGCCCATGGAGGGCCGCTGCTCCAGGATCTCCGCCACGTGAGGATGGCGAAGACCGATGCCGGCGCATGAGGGGAGGGGCATGCGAGGGGATGGGGTCGGCATGGGAGTTACTCCGTATGGGCTGGCTTGAGGATGGGTCCCGAAGGGGGGATCAGGCCTTAGGTTCGACGCTTCCGCCCGTGAGCTTGGCGCAGGCCCCGGCCGGCAGGTAAATCCACGCATCGCCCTGATTGTCGGCGCTCGCGGTGCCGGCGCACGAATGCGTCGTGGTCTGGCAGTCATTGCTGGCGGCCTTCGAGACGCCGTAGCACTTCTCGAAGGAGTATTCGGGCTGCGCCGCAGGACCCGCCTGGGCGATCGTCGCCGTTGCGGCGAGCGAGGCCATGGCGGCAAGAGCCGAGCCGACCAGTAGTTTCGTATTGATCATCTTTAACTCCATCTATGGTTCGTTGATCTACAGACGGCCTAGCTCGGCCTGTCTGAAGAGAGTTTCGTCCCCGGCATCGTCAAACTGAAATGCCGTGTCCGCATAGTTACGATAGCGGTGGCTTATTGGCCCCATCGATTCACGTCTGATCAAAAGAAAGTTCCCTTCCGTGAAGAAGGGGCAGGCGGGAGAGGAGGAAGGCTGCTATTAGGTTTCAAACTTGCGGCGGGACGCTGGCGGGAGCAGGCTTTCCCCGGGCTGTCTCGCTCGCCCAAGGAGCAGGCCATGAATGAACATATCCGGGTCGATCGTCTTCCGAGCGGCGAACGCGGCGCCTTTACCCTCGACCCCATGACCTCTCCGACGCTGCCGTCTCGCTATTACACCGACGAGACGATCTATCGTGAGGAAATGCGCAAGATCCACCAACGCTCCTGGTGTTATGTCGGCCATGTGAACGACGTCGCCGAGCCCGGCATGTACTTCACCGACATCGTCGGCGAGCAGCCGATCCTCGTCGTGCGCGGGCAGGATGGCGAGGTCCGCGCCTTCTTCAATGTCTGCCAGCACCGCGGTCACGAGCTTTTGAAAGGCAGCGGCCGCCTCAAGACGAAGGGAATTTCCTGTCCCTACCACGCCTGGCTTTATCGGCTGGACGGAACATTGGCCGCAGCCCCGATGACCGAAGCCGTCGAGGGCTTCGACAAGAAGCAATTCACCTTGAAGCCGATCGCACTCGCAAACGCCGCGGGCCTGCTCTTCGTCAATATCGATCCCGCAGGCGTAGCTTTCGAAGAGGAGATGGCGGGCTTCGCAGCGAACCTTGAGACATTTCTTCCGGATGTCTCGCGATGGGTTGTAGCCGAGCGGCTCCATTATGACATCAAGGCGAACTGGAAAGTCGTCGTCGATAATTTCTCCGAGGCCTACCATATCCCGATCGCACATCCGCAGCTCTCGAAAGTGCTCGAGCAGGAAATGGTCGAGTTTGTCGAGCGCCCGCGCTGGACGTTCAATCGCTTCAAGAGCAAGGCGGGTTTCCCCGGCCTCGAGCTCACCCCTGGCTCACCTTACTATGCATGGCAGGCCTGGCCGCATCTCTGCATGCTGAGCTTGCCAGGTTCGAACAACCTCGTCGTCTTGCGCATGGCGCCGAACGGCGTCACGGCCTGTGCGGAGCGCGTCGATATCTATACGCCCGCCGGGAATGCGGAGAACGATCCGAAGCTACTCGCCGTGCGCGATCTCTTCATGCACATGTTCAATATCGAGGATATCGCGATCGTCGAAAGCGTGCAGCGCGGACTACAGTCGATGGGCTTCGACCAGGGCCGTTATATCTGTGACCGGGCGACCTCGTGGTTCTCGGAGATCCAACTCCACTGGTTCCACGTACAGGTGCTGGAAGCAATCGGCCGGGAAACCTGACTCAATAGAGATGACAGGCGACGCCGCGCGTGCCGCTCGCATCCGCGATGATGCGCTCCTGCGGAACGTCAACCGCACAACGCGCAAAGGCCTTGTGGCAGCGCGGATGGAAATGACAGCCGGCTGGAGGATTTTGCGGGCTTGGTGGATCGCCTTTGAGGACGATTTGCGCCTTGCCTTCGGCATTGCCGGGAATGGCTGAGATCAGCGCCTCCGTATAAGGATGAAGCGGCCGCTCGAATAGCGCCAGCGCGGGGGCCGTTTCGACGATCCGCCCGAGATACATGACCGCGACCCGATCGCTCACATGTTCGACGACGGAAAGATCATGCGAGATGAAGACATAGGAAAGCTTCAGTCGCTGCTTCAATTCCATCAGGAGATTGAGGATCTGCGACTGGATCGAGACATCGAGGGCCGATACCGGTTCATCCAGGATGACGAGCTTCGGTTCAAGTATGATTGCCCGTGCAATGCCGATGCGCTGGCGCTGACCGCCGGAAAACTCATGCGGATAGCGTTGCGCCGCTTCAGGGGCCAGGCCAACCAGGCGCAGACACTCCAATACTTTGCCGCGCCGGCCGGCGCGCCCGCCAAGCCGATGAATGTCGAGTGGCTCGGCAACAATGTCGCCGATCGTCATGCGCGGATCGAGCGAGGCATAAGGATCCTGGAATACGATCTGCATGTCGCGGCGCATGGCCCTGACTGCCTGCGTGCCGAGTCTGCCGCAGTTCTTGGCCGGCGAAACGGATCGAGCCTTCATCGGCCTCGATCAACCGGAGGAGCAATCGCGCCATGGTGGACTTGCCTGAACCCGATTCACCGACAATGCCGAGCGTCTCGCCCGGCCATACTTTGAGCGACACACCGGATACGGCCTGTATGGGCCCGCTGCCGTCGCGTGCCGGAAATCGTTTGACGAGACCTTCCGCTTCGAGGAGCGGTGAAGGGCCTGCGCTCATGGCACTGGATTCCAGCACTCCACGCTTCGTCCCGGCGCGATCTCGGCAAGGCGTGGCCGCTCGTCCCGACAGCGGTCAATAACCCGCGGACAACGGCCGGCGAAACTGCAACCGATCCCGCGCGCTTCGGGCGGCGGCACCGTGCCGAGAATGGTCGGCAATGGAACGCCGCGTGGCGCCCTGCGCGGCGTCGAGGCGAGAAGTCCCGCCGTATAGGGATGGCGCGGACGACCGAGAACATCGTCCGCAGGTCCTTTTTCGACGATCCGGCCCGCATACATCACGGCGATGTCGTCGCAGAGTTCGGCGACCACGCCGAGATCATGCGTGATGAGCAGGATCGAAAGGCCGAGTTCGCGTTGCAATCTGCCAAGAAGTTCCAGTATTTGCGCCTGCACCGTGACATCGAGCGCGGTGGTCGGCTCGTCGGCAATGAGCAATGCCGGCCTGCAGGCAAGGGCCATTGCGATCATCACGCGCTGACGCAAGCCGCCCGACAATTGGTGTGGATACTGATCGAACCGTGCCTCCGGCGATCCGATTCCCACTTCGCGAAGTCCCGCAATGGCGGTCTCGCGCGCCTCCGGCCAGGAGAGCCCACGGTGAAGTATCAGCGCCTCGCTGATCTGCGATCCGACGGTGAAGGTCGGATTGAGGCTCGTCATCGGTTCCTGGAAGACCATCGCCAGTCGATCGCCGCGCAGGGCGCGCAGCCGTCGCTCGCTCGCCGCAACGAGGTCTTCGCCCGCGAAGAGTATACGCCCCGCATCGATTAGCGCCGGCGGCGTCGGTAGCAGGCGCATCAGCGTCTGCGCCGTAACGCTCTTGCCGCAGCCCGATTCGCCGACCAGTCCGAGCGTGCGTCCGGCGCGAAGCGTAAAGCCGACATCGCTCACAACCGACACTGACCCGCTATCGGTCTGGAACGAGATCGATAGATTTTCGACCGCAAGCAACGGCTCGCCTGGCGCAGTCGCGCGCCCCGGATAGTCCAAGGCCGGAACAGTCTCAGCCATCACATGTATGCCGAATGAATGACCGTGAGCTGCCAGTCGCGTTGAAAGAAGGACCCCGGCACGCGAGCCGAGGTCCTGACCAAACGCTTATTGCGCGTCCTTTGCGTAGATATAGTCGTAGTTCACCGGAATATGGATCGGATCGGTGAAGAGCGCGGGGTCGCCGCCGAGCCGGTCCGAATGATAGGTGAAGCGGATCTCGTTGAAGACCGGCGCCCAGGGCGCGTCCTTGAGGACATCGTCAAAGATGCCTTTCCAAAGTGCAATGCGCTCCGCCTTCTGGTCGTCCTTCACCATGGCATCGGCCGCATGTCCGCGATCGTCGAGCGCCTTGTTGCAGTATTTCGACCAGTTCCAGCCGCCTTCGACCGCGCCTTCGCAGCCCAGAATCCCGTAATAGAAGTTATTGGGATCCGGGAAGTCGGCGATCCACGCCATGCCGCCCGACCAGATCATCGGCGCCTTGCCGGCGCCGCCGGCGGCGATGACTTCCGCCTGTGCGAGCGACTTGATTTCCGCATTGATGCCGACCGCCGCCAGATCCTGCTGGATCGCCTGGGCGATGCGCGGGTTGGGGTCGACATTCATCACATAGAGTTCCGTCGTGAACCCGTCGCCAACCCCGGCTTCGGCGAGCAGCTTCTTGGCGCCTTCCGGATCATAGCCGTAGCCCTTGTTGTCGGGATTGTAGCCGGGCATGGCCGGCGGCAAAGCCTGGTTTGCGGCGACCGCGCGATTGTTGATGATCTTGACGATGCGATCCTTGTTGATCGCCATGTTGACCGCCTGACGCACCTTCAGATTGTCGAACGGCGGCGTGTTGACGTTCATCGTCACATAGCCGGTGTGAAGTTGGTCGCCCTTGGCGATGAGATCCTTGTTGGCGGGATCGGCCATCGCTTCGGCAAATTGCGCCGGCGGAATGCCGTCGCCGACGATATCGATCTCGCCATTCTTGAGTTTCAGCACCGCGACCGTCGGATCAAGGCCGAACTCGAAAGTGAGCTTGTCGAGAGAAGGCGTGTTGGGCTTGTAATAGTCCTTGTTGCGCTCAAGAACGATGCGCTGGCCCGGAACCCATTCGACGAATTTGAACGCGCCGGTTCCGACCGGCTTCTTGCCCCAGTCGGCGCCGGCCTTTTCCACCTCTTCCTTGGGGATCACATAGGCGAAGTTGATCGCCATGATGTGGAGGAAGGTCGCATCGGGCCGCGACAGCTTGATCACCACGGTGCCGTCATCCGGCGTCGTGATGCCGGAGAGCTCGGCGCGACTTGCCGCCGACCACGTCGTCATAGCCGGCGATCGCCGAGAGATAGCCGCCGCCCGGCGACTGCGTCGCGGGATTGATCGCATGTTCGAGCGACCATTTGACATCGGCCGCGGTCATCGAGGCGGCCATTGTGGAATTTCACGCCCGGACGCAGCTTGAAAGTATAGGTGAGGCCGTCATCGGATACGGTATAGCTTTCGGCGAGGTCGGGTTCGAGTTCGGTGGTGCCCGGCTTGTAGTCCATCAGACCGTCGAAGATCGACTTGATGACCGACCAGTTCTGCCAGTCATAGCCGACATGCGGGTCGAGCGTCGTGAGATCGTTGTTGAAGGTGACGACCGCGGCGCCGCCTTGTTTCGGCTGGTCGGCAAGCGCCGGGCACGCCATCGCCAGCGCCGCCGCTGCCGCGGTAGCCAATATAAGCTTCTTCATCGTTTCCTCCGTATTTCTTGGCCGGCCTTGCACTCTTGCCAGCCGCTGGGCGCGCATATCAGCGCAACCGGATGCGAGGGTCAACCAACGGTGTCGTCAGGTCTGCCAGCAGATTTCCGAGGATGATGAACGCGGCGGCAACGGTCGTCACCCCCATGATGATCGGGAATATCGACGGCCTGGATTGCCTGCCACATCAGCTGGCCGATGCCGGGCCAGCCGAAGACGCTCTCGACCACCACGACGCCCGACATGAAGATACCGATATCGAGGCCGATCATCGCGATGATCGGCAGGATGGCGTTGCGCAGCGCATGCTTCATGACCACCCGCCATTCCGGCACGCCCTTGGCGCGGGCGGTGCGTACATAGTCCTGGCGCAACACGTCGACCATCGAGGAGCGCATCATGCGGCTGTACCATCCACCGCCGGCGATGCCGAGCGTGATGGCCGGCAGGATCAGATGCGCGAAAGTGCCGTAGCCGCCTAGCGGCAGCCAGCCGAGCATATAGGCGAAGACATAGAGCAGCGAGAGGCCGACCACGAATTGCGGCGCCGAGACTCCGACAAAGGAGAGCGTCATCATCGCCTTGTCGGATGCTTTGCCGCGCCTTGTCGCTGCATAGATGCCCGCCGGAATGCCGATCAGGAGTTCCGCGACGATGGCCCCAAGCATGAGCAGCAGCGTTGCCGGCAGGCGTGACCAGATGAGATCGCCGACATCGGTTTTCCGCGCATAGGAGCGGCCGAAATCGCCTTGCGCGAGCCGCGTGACGTAGTTCGTATACTGGACGACCAAGCGGGCGATCGAGGCCAAGCTGCTCGCGGATCAGTTCGCGCGTTTCGGCAGTCGAATTGCGCCCCGCGATCATCGCCACCGGATCGGCGGGCATGAGGAAGGTCAGGCAGAAAGTGACGACCGTCACGCCGAGGAGGATGACAATTGAAGCCGCCGAGACGCTTGGCGAGATAGACGCAGCATCAGCGCCGTCCCCTTTGCGTTGGATCGAGCGCATCGCGCAACCCATCGCCGACAAGATTGAAGGCAAGCGCCACGATGAGGATCGCAGCACCAGGGATGAAGACGAGCCAGGGCGCGGTGAGATAATAGCTTTGGCTCTCGAAGATCATTTTGCCCCAGGACGGGGTAGGCGGTTGCACGCCCACTCCAAGAAACGACAGTGTCGCCTCATAGAGAACCGTCGTGGCGATCCCGAGCGTCCCATAGACCAGCACGGTTGGAATGAGATGCGGCAACAGATGCCGCAGCAGAATTCGCCAAGGCCCTGCGCCCAGGGCGCGCGCCGCTTCGACGAATTCGCGTTCGCTGAGCGCTAGCGTCTGCGCATAGACGACGCGCGCGATCTGCACCCAGTTCACCAGCGCTATGACCAGCGCAACGATGAACAGCGACGGCTTCAGGAGGGAGGCGAGCGCGATGCCCAAAAGCAAAGCCGGAAACGCCATCATGAGATCGGTGAAGCGCATGATGGCAGCGCCGGCGGCGCCGCGGATATAGCCCGCGGTGACGCCGAGCAATGTGCCGATCAGGACCGCGGCGCCATTGGCGAGAATGCCGATGATCAGCGACGTGCCCGCGCCATAAAGCACGCGCGAAAACTGGTCGCGGCCCAATGTATCTGTGCCGAACCAGAACCGTTCCGATGGAGGAAGCGGCGAGCCTTCGAGGGTCAGGCCATCGAAGAACTGCTCATTGGGATTGAAGGGCGCCAGCCACGGTGCGCCGATGGCGCCGATCACCAGCAACGCGATGACGATCAGGCCCGATCACGGCCATCCTTGTCCTTGCAAAACTGCTTCCATATCGCCTGCATGGCGCGCGAACTTTCTGTTTCGCGCGCGTCCTGTCAAGCCTTGAGCGCGGAATACACCTATTCAGTTCGCGGCTGCGAGTGCAGGTTGGCCCTTTGGGAAAGGTTTGAACGTCAAGGCGATCAGGAATGCGCCAATGCCGATTCCCCAGGCGCCGATATAGAGCCAGCCATAACTGGCAAAGCTGTCGAAGATGAGCCCGCCCGCGATCGGGCCGGTCGCCATGCCGAGGCTCGCTGCCATGGTCGTTCCGCCGATGACGGTGCCCATCATGCGCAACGGGAAGTTCTCGCGCGCAAGAACCGCGTAGAGCGGCATGATGCCGGCATAGATGAAGCCGAACACGGCCGCGACCGCATAAAAGGCGCCGAGGTCGCGCACGAAGAAATAGGCAAGTGCCCCGAAGGCCTGGAGAAGCAGGCCGGTGACAAGGATGCGCTTGGCACCGAATTTGTCGCCCAGCAGGCCGAAGGCAACGCGGCCGCCCATGCCGGCCAATCCCTCGACGCTGTAGATCGAGACCGCCGCGATCATCGGGATGCCGCAACTGATCGCATAGCTCACGGTGTGGAAGATCGGCCCTGAATGCGTGGCGCAGCAGAAGAAATTGGTGAGGCAAAGGATGATGAAAGGCGGCGACTTCATCGCCTGCCAGACTGTCATCCCGGATTCATCACTGGCTTCTTGGGCAACCGGACCGGCTTGTCTTTCAAGCGCCGGCGGCCTGCGCACCAGCAGCGAAGCGGGTATCATGATGACAGCGACGACGATCGAAATGATCAGAAGCGCCGTCCGCCAGTCATAGATCGAGACGAGCCAGGCGGCGAAGGGCGACATCGTCATCGGCGCCATGCCCATGCCGGCCGATACCAGCGAAACCGCAAGGCTTCGATGTGTGTCGAACCAGCCGGTGACGCAAGCCATCATTGGCGCGAAGACGGCTGCTGTTGCGCCGCCGACGGCCAGCCCGAAAACCAATTGAAACTCGATGAGCGATGTTGCGCGGCTTGCAAAAGCCAATGCTCCAGCGAGCCCGACTGATCCGATCAGGACGACCGGGCGAGGGCCCCAGCGATCGGACAGGCTTCCCCACATCATGCTGGCGAAGGCCATGGCGAGGAAGCCGATGGTCATGGCGGTCGAGACGCCGGTGACCGACCACTGGGTCGATTGCGAGATTGGCGTTAGGAAAACCGGCAGCGAGAACATCGCACCGATTGCGACGCAGCCCAAAAGGCCGCCCGCGGCGACGATCACCCAGCGATAGGGAATAGTCCTCATCCTAGTCTTCCTTGCGAAGATGCGACGCGCCTTGGCGCGCCGCAGGTGTATCCAGTTTATGGAAATTAGACGTTCGCGGGAATACGCGTGTCATACTCCGCATGGAGCCGCTTCCAGCCTTCCCAGAACGGCGCCGGACGCCTGTCCTCGGCCCGCGCCACCAACACGTCGAGATGCATATGCCAGCCGGCCGCGACCTTGAGCAGCATGGAGCGATCGGGCAGGCGGCGATGGATGACTGTGAGTAAGACCCTGTTGCCGGCAGGCGCCAGTTCGAATGTGACGCCGCCGCTTCCTTCCCAGGTGAAGGAGAGTTTGCGCGGCGGATCGACCTCGGTGATCTTGCTCTTCAGCCGGTGCTCTTCGCTGAAGCCGGGTGGACGCTCGGTTGGCTCGTCATTCAGCTCGCCATTGCGCCACACGAATTCGAAGGGCGCACCGACTTTGAGTTCCATGTCGCCGGCCGCAAGCCATTTCCGGCGCAGATTGCTCTCTGTGAGAAAAGCCCACACGCGATCGATAGGGCCGGGCAGCAGCCGCTGGATCGTGAGGGTAGTGGGCTCGGTCAGAACGCCATAGGTCTCGATGGTTGCAAGATCGGTCATTGTTCATCTCCTTCGGATTTAGGGGGAGTCTTGGACTGGGCTGCATCTTCTTCGAGGAGCAGCTGTTCGAGGCGATCGAGACTGACGGTCCAGAAGCCTTCGTAGAAGCTCAGCCATTCATGGGCGCTGGCGAGCGGGCCGGGCTCGAGACGGCAGACATGCGTGCGGCCCTTCACCTCACGGCGGATAAGCCCGGCGGTCTCAAGCGCCTTGATATGCTTGGAGGCGGCCGCCAGCGACATCGCATAGGGCTCGGCCAATTGGCCGACTGTGCGCTCTCCAGCCGACAGATCGCGAAGCATCTTCCGCCGCGTCGGATCGCCGAGGGCGTGGAAAATGGCGTCCAGCCGTTCTGCTAATAATTCAACCATGTGGTTGAATGTACGGCGCTAGATTTGTTTAGTCAACCACTCGGTTAAATATTTTTATCTCAGATCACTAGTGATGCAAAAATCAGGGCGATGGAGCCCGCTTTGGCGATGACAGGCATCACGCCTCCGTCGCGCGCCCGATCTGCGCTGCGCCAAACGCCGACGGTGGCAAAAGCCATGTAGGGCATTGGCAGCATGTGCATCAAAAAGGCGAGAACCGCGTTGTCAGTCACAAGATAGAGGATCAGCCCCAATACCGTGCAGGCGATATTGAGGATTATTCCATAGACGACGGCATAGGTCCAAAAGGCCGTATTCAAGGGAATGTCGCCGACCCACAAGCGTTTCCATTCCGCTATTGCGGCTGGATTTGCGGGCTTGGGCTGCATGGTCTGTCTGTGCTACCGGTGCGTTTCGGACGAGTCATGCATAGCCGAGACGTCCCCGGCCCGCATCTGTGATCTGAGTTTTTGGGATATTGATGATGAAGAGCCTTTTTTCAGCGCTCCTGGCCTTACCCTTTCTGTTGAGCGTTCCCGCCTTTGCGCTGCCCGGCAAGATCGCCGTCGTCCAGTATCATCCCGCCTTTGGCAAAACCGAAACCAACATAGCCCGCCTCACCACCTATGCCGAAGAAGCGGCGAAGAGCGGTGCCAATCTCGTGCTTTTTCCGGAAGGCGCGATATTCGGCTATGACGACGGCGCCGAAGTATGGTGCCGGCCGGGCATGAACAGCTTCAAGACCGACGATGGCGGTACTCGCGCCTGTCGCGACGTGAGCGAGGTCGCCGAGATGGTGCCCTTCGATTCCACGACGCAGTACTGGCGAAATTTTGCGATGCAGAAGGGTATCTACGTCCTCTTCAACATCATCGAGGTCAGCGATGATGATTATTACAACACGCTTGTAGCCCTCGATCCTGACGGCAACGTTGTTCCCTACCGCAAGCGCATCCTCTTCGAGACCGAGTATCCTTACGCAAGTGCCGGCGATGATTCCGTGCTTCTCGAAACGCCGTTCGGTAAATTTGGCCTGATGATCTGCATCGATGGTTTCGAGACTAACGCGCAGGACGCGCTCGATCGCGGATTTTACAGCGACTACAAGGCCGCCGGCGCCGATGCGATCCTGATCCCGATGAACTGGGATACTTACGACGCAACGAACGAATTCGCTGCGCAATCAATCTTCAGCGACCGTGCCAAGCGCTTCGGGATCGATATTTTCGCAAGCGATGCCTATGACGGCACCGCACGATACTTTGCGGGCGGCGGTCCACGCGACCGCGGCGGCTTGCCGGCGGCCGTCAACAGCGAAGGCGTTTCCTATCACACCGTGAACTATTGAGGGTTCGCAAGAATGGCGCGATAATTGATCCCGCCATGGCTCTTCGTCGCGTAATCATAATTGCGCTTTCGCTCGGTGCGCTGAGTGCCGGCCCAATTCACGCTGCGGACCTCGCCGACGCGGTGCTCGCCGGCGACAGTTCCGGTGTCTCCACACTGATCGCCAGCGGTGCATTGCCGGACCAGAGGACCGCGAAGGGCTTGCCGCTGCACCTCGCGATCGAGCGCGGCGATGTCGCAGTCACTGCGGCCTTGTTGCGCGGCGGCGCCAATGTCGAGGGCGTCGGAGAGCCGGTCGGCGCTCACCCGCTTCATCTGGCCGCCCTCAAAAACGATATCGCGATTTCGGTTCTGCTGATCAAGCATGGTGCGCGGACCGAGGCGCACGACGCCAAGGGACGGACGCCCGCCATGGTGGCGGCCGAGGTCGGCAGCGCCCAAGCGCTTGCCATTCTTTTTGACAATGGTGCCAATGTCGATGCGATCAACCCCGCAACCGGTGATACTGCCTTGGGCTATGCCGTTGCCGCCAACCGGATCGAGTGCGCGAAAGTTCTGATCGAGGAGGGCGCCGACCTCAACCTGCCCAACCGCACGAGCGGCCAAACGCCGATATTCTACGCTGCTCGTGGCGGTATGGCCGACATGGTCGAACTGCTGGTCGACGGCGGAGCTGATTTGAACGTGCGCGACGTGCATGGCCGATCGGTTCGCCAAGCCACAACCGACCAGGAGATGACGGCCATCCTCCAACAACTTGGTGTTGTGGAGTAGCATCCGAAAGTTTGGGCTTTTGAAAACGTTTGTACACGGAGTAAATTTGTGCCGTAGAGATTTT
The DNA here is from genome assembly GCA_963805405.1 of uncultured Alphaproteobacteria bacterium. Taxonomy (GTDB): domain Bacteria; phylum Pseudomonadota; class Alphaproteobacteria; order Rhizobiales; family Aestuariivirgaceae; genus JAEUMG01. The sequence goes on from CAWDUC010000015.1 coordinate 77,765, forward strand.
CGCAACGATTCCGGCAGCGCCGTCAATGACTTAGGATTAATACGAAAATACAGGAAGAAAACGCTTGACCGAGTGCGCAGCTGTTTGTATGTTTTTGGTCATGCTTCCATAGAACCCATAGAAATCAACGGTTTTTGAAGCGCCCGCGGCCTAACGCCGACTCCTGACGGCAACCGCCGTTCTCACTCGCGAAAGTCCACGACATGATACTTGCCGATGCTCATGGGCACGCAGGCGATGGCCGCTGTCCGACTTCTGCGCACGTCCTCGCCACCGCGCTGGCGGGCATCTGGCGGCTGCCAGGCATAAGCGCTGAAATGTCGGATGTCGGCGCCCCGCTGCCGCCGCGAACATCATTGGACTTGCCGCCGCAAATCTGCATAGCTTCGCCGGCCGGGGAGCGAGAGGGGATACTGGACGCCAAGCCACATAACGCGGGCCGGTTGAAGCCGCAATTTGCGGCGATCGGCCTGATCCTGCTTTTGCTTGCATGTCTTGCGGCAGGTGCCGGTTATCTTTTCTGGAAGAATTACCAGGACGTCCGCGAGCAACTCGCGGTGCGGGCTGATTCCGGGTCGCAAGTCGTATCCGCGCATGTCGGCTGGGCATTGGAGACGGTGCGGCAGATCCTCCAGCGCGCAGACGAGTTGCTGGGGCCTGATCTCAGCATGCCTTCGCCCGACGCCGGGGACAAGCTGGCACTGTCGGTCGCAGCGCTTCCCGGCTCGGTGAAGGTCTATGTCGTAGATGCCGATGGCAAGACGCGGCTTACGACCGATGCGCAGTTCAAGCCGATCGATGTGCGCGATCGCGAATATTTTCAAGCTGTGGCGAAAGGCGCGGCCTGGCATGTGACGCCGCTTCTGGTCAGCCGCCTCAACGGCGAACAGATATTCGTCATCAGCCGGAGGATCGAAAGGCGGGGAACCTTTGCCGGCGCTGCGATCCTCTCTTTCAATTCCGATTTCATGAAGGAGATCTGGCGGACGCTCAATCTCGACGAAAAATCGACGGTAAGCCTGATTCGCGATGACGGCCAGCTCGTATCGCGATTCCCCCTGCCTGAAGGGCCACTCGATCTCAGCAAGTATGTTCTGTTTACGGAATATCTGCCGAAGGCGCCGAGCGGTGTCTATGACGCGGTTTCGCCGGCCGACGGCGAGAGCCGCGTCGTATCCTATCGCCGTGTGCCCGGCACAAACCTGGTCGCGCTCGCCTCGCTCAGCACCGGGCCGGTGCTGAGTGCGGTTCGCAGCAATGCCTCATGGGCCCTGGCGCTGGCCGTTCCAGCGATTGTCGGCCTGTTTGCGCTTGCCTACTGGACCTTCGCCCTGTTGCGGCGCGATGCGCGCGAGCGTGAAGTCGAGTCGCAGTTCCACAATCTTGCCGAGGCGATGCCCAATCACGTGTGGACCGCACAGCCCGACGGCAAGCTCGATTGGTTCAATTCGCGCGTTTACGAATTTACCGGAGCTGGTCCGGGTTCTCTCGACGACGGCCGCTGGGCCGAGGTCGTGCATCCGGACGACCTGAGCGAGACCGGACGTCGTTGGGCCTCGGCTGTCGCCGGCGGAAAGGCATACGAGATCGAGTTCCGCCTGAGGCGCGAGGACGGGACTTACCGCTGGCATATCGCCCGCGCCGTTCCGATCAGGGATGACGAGGGAAAGATCAAACAGTGGATCGGCACCAATACCGAAATTGATGACCAGAAACGCACCGAACAGGCGCTGGCCGATAGCGAGCGCCGCTTCCGTCTTTCGCAAAGTGCAGCGCGCATCGCCTCGCTCGAGGTTGATATACAAAGCGGCCAGGTTTTCGGCTCTGAACGCTTCTGGGAGATCTGGGGGCTGCCACGCCAAGACAACGTGCCGATCAGCGTTCTCGAGGAAATCGTTATCCCCGAGGACCGGCATATACGATCGAATGCCGATACGCGAAGGTCGGGGACCGCCTCGCCCGCCGTCGAGTATCGCATCCGGCGGCCCGATAACGGCGCGGTGCGTTGGCTTTCGCGCCATGTCGAATTCGCCCATGACGCCGCCGGCAACCCGGTGAAGATGTACGGCGTGATCCAGGACATCACCGAGCAGAAGGAAGCGCAGACCCGCCAGCAGGTGCTTGCCCATGAGCTGGCGCACCGCATCAAGAATCTTCTCGCCATGATTGCAGCGATTGCCTCGCAGACCTTGCGCACCGGAACGCTCGAGGCCGCCCGCGATGCCTTCCTCGAACGTATCCGCGCGCTCGGCAACGCGCATGACGTGCTGCTCCAGACGCAATGGGCAAGTGCGTCGATCCTTGAAGTACTCAGGAATGCGACCGCGCATCTGCCGGAAGGCCGCGTTGGATTCGAAGGCGAGGACGTGGCTCTCGAGCCGCGCAAGGCACTTTCGCTGGCGCTCGCCGTCAACGAGCTTGCGACCAACGCGCTGAAATATGGCGCGCTCTCGACCTCTGACGGCATGGTGACGGTGAAGTGGTCGCTGGGCGTTCTCGATGGCGATGGTGCGACGCCGTTTCACTGGGCATGGCAGGAATCCGACGGGCCCGCCGTCGAACCGCCGGAGCGGCGCGGTTTCGGCACGTTCCTGATCGACCGGGTTCTGGCTGCGGATTTCGACGGCACCGTTAAAATCGATTACCGCCCGGACGGGCTGATCGTGATGCTCGACGGCATCCTGAAGCCAATAGTCGAACCGGCCGGGGCCTAGCGCAATCGGTGCCTGCCGGATCTGATGGTCTTTTCTTGCTATATTCGTTGGTATATATCGAGCCACCGGCGCCCTGGCGAGGCGCGCGAGCAAGCAAAGCAGGGAGTTGTCATGTTAACGCGCAGAAGCTTTACGAAGGTCCTCGCGGCCGCGGCTATCGCCGTTGTCGGATGGAGCGCCATCCCACTCAGGCCGGCGCTGGCCGCCGACACGATCATTGTCTTTGCGGCGGCGAGCCTCAAAAACGCGCTCGACAATGTGAACGCCGCCTGGAAGGCCGAGACCGGCAAGGAAGCGACGATCTCCTATGCCGCGAGTTCAGCGCTCGCCAAGCAGATCGAAAGCGCCGCGCCAGCCGATATCTTCATCTCGGCCGACCTCCAGTGGATGAAGTATCTGTCCGACAAGAAGCTCATCAAGGCCGGCAGCGAAGTCGAACTGCTCGGCAACCGCATCGTTCTCATTGCGCCCAAGGACTCGAAGGCTGAGACGACGATCGCGCCTGGTTTCGATCTTGCGGCATTGATTGGCGACGGCAAGCTTGCCATGGCCGATGTCAAGGCAGTACCGGCCGGCAAGTACGGCAAGGCGGCGCTCGAAAAGCTCGGAGTTTGGGCTGCGGTCGAGGGCAAGGTCGCCCAGGCAGAGAACGTGCGCGCCGCGCTGAAACTGGTGGCGATTGGCGAAGCCGCGCTGGGCATCGTGTACCAGACCGATGCCAATGCCGAGCCGGGCGTGAAGGTGATCGGCACCTTCCCGTCCGATACGCATGAACCGATCGTCTATCCGATCGGCATCACCACGGAATCGAAGAATGCCGATGCCGAGGCCTTCGTGAAATTCGTGCAATCGGCCAAGGCAAAGTCGCTCTTCGAAGAACAGGGCTTCACCTTCCTGGTTGCACCTGTCTCCAACTGAACATGGAGTGGTTGAAGCTCAGTCCTGAAGAATGGATGGCGGTCCATCTGAGCCTCAAAGTTTCGTTTTGGGCCATGGTGGCGAGCTTGCCACCTGGCATCTTCATTGCCTACATCCTGGCGCGTGGACGGTTCTGGGGGAGATCGCTCCTCAACGGGATCGTCCACTTGCCATTGGTCCTGCCGCCGGTCGTCACCGGCTACCTGTTGCTTCTGACCTTCGGACGCAAAGCGCCGGTGGGGGCTTTCCTTGCCGATAATTTCGGGATTGTTTTTTCCTTTCGCTGGACGGGCGCGGCCCTTGCCTGCGCGGTCATGGCGTTTCCCTTGATGGTGCGCGCGATAAGGCTCTCGCTCGAAGCCATCGACCGCAAGCTCGAGGCCGCGGCCGGAACACTTGGCGCGCATCCGCTATGGGTCTTTGCCACGATCACACTGCCACTGGCTTTGCCGGGCATCATCGCCGGCATGATCCTCGCCTTCGCAAAAGCCATGGGCGAATTCGGCGCCACCATTACCTTCGTCTCGAATATTCCGGGCGAGACGCAGACGCTGCCTTCGGCGATCTATACATTCACGCAGGTGCCGGGCGGCGATTCCGGCGCCATGCGGCTGACCTTGATTTCGATCGTCATCTCGCTCTGTGCACTCCTCGCCTCGGAAGTGCTGGCCCGACGCGTCAGCCGCAGGATCGAGATCGAATGACGATCGAGGTCAAAATCGAAAGCCGGCTCGGGAGCTTCGATCTCGACGTGGATTTCGTTGCGGAGGGCCTGCTCACGGCACTCTTCGGCGCCTCGGGTTCGGGAAAGACATCGGTCGTCAATGCCATTGCCGGCATGATCAAGCCAACTCTGGCGAGGATCGTGGTCGATGGTCGCGTGCTGGTCGATACGGATCGTGGCGTATTCGTGCCGCGCCATCGCCGCCGCATCGGCTATGTGTTCCAGGAGCCAAGATTGTTTCCGCATTTGAGTGTCCGGCAGAACCTCAAATATGGCCTGTGGTTCACGCCTATCGGCGAGCGCAAGGCCGATTTCTCGCGCATCGTCGAACTGCTCGGCATCGGAGGCCTGCTTGATCGCCGACCCAATCATTTGTCAGGCGGCGAGAAGCAGCGCGTCGCAATCGGCCGCGCCTTGCTGACCAGTCCGCAATTGCTCCTGATGGATGAGCCGCTGGCCTCGCTCGATCACGCCCGCAAGCTCGAAATCCTTCCCTATATCGAGCGCCTGCGCGATGAGAGCCGCGTGCCGATCATCTATGTGAGTCACGCGATCTCCGAAGTCACGCGGCTCGCAACCGACATCGTCGTCATGTCGCATGGCCGCTCGGTGGAATGGGGCCCGGCTGAAAGCGTCATGCAGCGCCTCGATGTCCTGCCGGATGAGGAGAAGGACGAGGCCGGCGCGATCGTCGATGCCCAGCTTGTGGCCTATGATGAGAGTTACGACATGTCGCTGTTGCATTCGTCGGCGGGAGCGTTTCGCATCCCAGGGTGCCTGGGCGACAAGGGGACGCGGATCAGGCTCAGGCTCAAGGCGCGCGATGTCATGCTCGCCACCGAGAGGCCGCGCGGCCTGAGTGCGCTCAATGTGCTCGAAGGCATCGTGTCGGGCATCGGCGAGCGCGCGGGACCGCAGGTCGAGGTCAGGATCGACTGCCATGACACGCCGATCATTGCGCGGATCACGCGACAATCCCTCGATGCACTCGGCTTGCGGACTGGCGTTCCGTGTTTTGCGATCGTCAAGTCGGTCATGCTCGAAGGTGCCGGCCGGACCGCGCCGCAGCCCGCGAAGAATTCGGAATACGCGAGCGGCCTTACTGGCAACAAAGCGCCGCCGCATATGATAGAGACGAACTAGCCTGGAGACGACGATGCCATCACTCAGCTTGCGCATAGATTTCGATCCCGACGGGCGGCTCGGCCCCGGCAAGGTCACGCTGCTCGAGAAGATCGCAGATTCGGGCTCGATTTCGGCGGCCGCGCGAGCGATGAACATGTCCTACAAGCATGCCTGGGACCTGATCGAGGAGATGAATGTTCTGTTCGGCAAGAACCTGATTTCCACACAGACGGGAGGCAAGGATGGCGGGGGCGCGCAACTGACCGCCATGGGCAAGGCCGTGGTCACGCGGTTCCGGGCAATCGAACAAGCTGCCGCGCGGGCCGCCAAGGCGCAAATGGAAGCGCTCCAGGCGGAGATCGCCGCACTTCCCGCCAATCAGGGGCCGTGAGCCCACCACCAATTTGTCGCAATTTGGCAGTTGCTGGCGCCGGTTACTGCCTCCTGCAATAGACCAACCATTGCTGCTAAGAGGGGAATCGGGCTTTTCGATTGACCTGCTTCGGGAACAATCGCCGAGCTCAAGCCATTCTTTGAGATCACTAAAGGATATACCCATGAATGCCTGGAAAACTGGACTAGCCGCCCTTGCCCTGATCGCCGTCTCGACGGCTGGAGCGGCACCGACCTTCGCTAAATCCGGCGTGCGAGTCGGCTCCCTGAACTGTGTGGTTGAGGGCGGTGTAGGCCTCATCCTCGGCTCGAAGAAGAGCATGGTTTGCAGCTTCAAGCCGGCCAATGGCGGCACCGAAAAGTATAAGGGTTCGATCACCCGGCTGGGCGTCGATATCGGCGTCACCGGCAAGGCCTATATGACCTGGGCCGTTTTCGCCCCGGGCAAGCTTAAGCGCGGCTCGCTCGCCGGCGATTACGGTGGCGCGGGCGCGGAAGCAACCATCGGCGTCGGACTTGGTGCCAACGTCCTGGTTGGCGGGTTTAAGAAGTCGGTAGCGTTGCAGCCCTTGAGTGTTCAGGGCCAGACCGGCCTTAACGTTGCGGCTGGTGTCGCCGGCCTTAAGCTTCGTTACACCGGCAATTAATTAACGAGTGTGTTTCGAGGATGCCGCCGTCGCCTCGCGCCGGCGGCATTTTCACTTGAAGCCTTTGCTTGCTCTTGTGGCCTCGCTGGGGCAAAAGGGCGTCGCGGGAAGTTGCCTATCCCATCCGTGACGATTGGGCGGCGAAGTTATTTGCCACGCTGGACCGGCGCACCCGCATGCTGATGAACGGGAAGTGCCGCAGTGGACTGGGCTCACGACATTCGCGACCTGTCGGCCGCCGCAGTGACGGCGTTGCTCTATGTCGTACCCCCGATCGCCGTCCTCCTTGCCGTGGGGCTGTTCGTGAAGCGGCGCCGGAATGCGGCATGGATAGCAACCGCCGTCGCCGTCGTGTTCCTGCTGCCTTTGGCAGTTTTTCTCGTAATCTATTACGCGGCGGTGTCCTTCCCGGAGCGGCGGCTTGCGGAAATGGCAGCACTTCCGCGCACGCCCGTTCCAGCCGACGCCCGGCCGCATTCCCTCACCATTATCGGTGACGCGGGGAATTCGACGCGGCTCCTCGCCACAGGATTTCTCGATGCCATTGTTCAGTACCCGGACGGCCCCTCCTGGCCGCGCAAATTCCTGTTCACGCCACGGCGCGATCCGTCCTGCATCGAGGAAAACCTCAACCCGGTGAGCTTTGCAGAGACCTTGAGCACGGCCATGCTCGCCCGCAGCGCCTATCGCACCTGCGCGGCGCACACCCGCCTGGTCGAGGCGCCGCGCGACGGGGCGCCGATCGAATTGCTGCGCGACGACTATGCGACGCTGGCAGTTCCGAAACGGCCGGGCATGGAGACTTACAACTTCACATATCGCGCCTGGGAATTGCGTTGGTCGCCGACGCAAGGCGGCAAGCTCATCGACTATGGTGAAGTTCTCTATGTCGAAGAGCCGTCGTACTACGTCTCCTGGCGCAGCGGATTTCATCATGGGCATGGCCGGCCGGTCGGCGAGCGTCGCGATCTCGACTCGTTCGAATTCGTTTCACGGGCGCTCAGCATCGATCCCGTGAAAGACGTGCCATTCGCAGCGACGACCGACGAACTGGCAGAGAGCGTCGCAATTCTGGTCGCGCGCCTGAATGCCGGCAAGGACGGCCGTGGCGATGCATTGCGCATGCTGCTGGGCCAGTGGGGAGACGACGCTGCATTGCGCAATGGCCTCGCCAATCTCGACCCCGCCAAGGCCGGTGACTTTGTCGTCTCGTCGCTTGCCATTCTCGCCGACAGAAATCTCGACGAAAAGCGCCGCACACTGTACCCGAAACTCCACGAATATCGCGATGTACTGGCAAAGCTCTGTCCTGCCATTGCCAATTCCGCGGCTTGCGAGACGATGCTGCCGGCGATCGAAGAGCGAAGGTTCACCGACAGCTAGTCGTCGGGAGCGGCCATGCCCATCGTGTCGGCGCGGTTCGTCTGGTGCCGTCTGCGCCAATCCTGGGGGCGTTCGAATTCGCCGCGCCAGATGCCGCGGCCAGCCTTGCGTGCTTCCGCCTCGACTGATCCATAATCGCCGAAGCTGACGGCCCAGCCGTCGCGGATCATCGCGCGATTGATGTCGATAGCGCCCGACTTGCAGACCGCGACCAGCCGCTCATAGCGATCGGTGTCGCGGATCTCACAAGCAACATCACGTCCGGCGATAATTCGCTTGAGCGCGCGCATGGAATCGCGGCCGCAAGGCCATTCGACGCCTGCCTTGTCCTTGCAGGTCTGGCGATACTCCGGCGCATCAATGCCATAAAGCCTGATCTCGGCGTCGCCACGCCAGAAAGAGTTGCCATCGATTACCTTGACGGGGCCTTCATCGATGGCAAGCAACCCCGAGAACTTCAGCACGGCCAGAACCATGACGAGGGCAATGATGAAAACGACAGTATCGATCGCAGTCCGGCTCAGCGAGCGAGTGGGTCCGCGCCTCAGCCGCGCCGGTCTAGCCATCGCGCTGCCGCCGCCTCGTCGCTCTCCTGCGCTTCCACCCACTGAGTGCCCGTCGTCCCTTCTTCCAGCTTCCAGAATGGCGCCTTTGTCTTGAGCCAGTCGATCAGGAAGCGGCAGGCATCGAAGGCGGCGTCGCGGTGCGCCGAAGCAGCGATGACGAGTACAATGTCTTCACCAGGCTCGAGCCGGCCATAGCGATGGATGATAAGGCTCGCTGACAATGGCCAGCGCTTCTGCGCTTCCGCTTCGATTTCCGTGAGCGCCAGTTCGGTCATGCCGGGGTAATGTTCGAGAGTCATGGCCGAGACGCCGCGCCCATGCGAGAGCTCGCGCACCGTTCCGACAAACATGGCAGTACCACCGATATCGCGGCGCCCGGTCGTGAGGTGCCTCAATTCGGCGCCTGGGTCGAAAGGCTCGGTCTGGACCTTGATCATGCGGGCATCAGTGCAATGCGGCTTTCGACAGCCACCAATTCCCGGCAGCGAACCAGCAGGTTGAATCTGGCCTGCCGCTCTCCACGAGAAGGGCACGGACGTCTTTCCAATCGGGTCGCATGAAGGCCGCTTTGAGTCCCGGCAGCAAAGCCTCATCCTGTGCGCCAAGGCAGGGGATGAAACCGGCTTGCGACACAAACTGTGCGTGGAAAACCGAACCGGTGTCGCGGCGCGTGACGAGCAGCATCCCGCCATAGTCCCAGCCCGGCGTGAGCGGAAAGATCAATCGGCCGCCGGGCAGCAATGCGTCGAGCCACACCTGCAAGGGCTCGGTGGCACCGGCATTGACATAGACGACATCGCTCATTGGCAACGGCGCGATACTGCCGGACCGGCACTCGACAGAGGCATTGGCGATAGGAACTGAGATTTCGTGCGCGCCATCGCCGCGAGTTCAGGTACGACCTCGATGCCGGCGACGCGCCCGCTGGAACCGACGAGCGTTGCGAGAATGGCCGAATAATATCCCGAGCCTGTTCCGATATGCAGCACTGACTCGCCGGGCTGCGGCGCAACAGCATTCAGACAACGAGCGTGAAGACTTGGCTCGCCATTGTTGATCCGCCGGCTTGGGTCGATCGCAACCACGATATCCTGATAGAGCATGGCGGGATCGTCGTTGGGCGTTTCAATGTAACCCTTTGACACCAGGACCTTCCATGGTCCGGGCGGCAGGAACTGCTCGCGTGGGATAGTTGCAAATGCGCGCACAATCCCTTCGTCGCAACCTTCTACATTGGCAGTCACGAGGCGGGCGTAGAATTCACGGAATTGCGTGATTGGCCGTCAATCGCGTCTTCCTCAATCGCCGAACAGATTCTTGAGAAGCTTCTTGCCCTTCTTCTTCACCTTCTTGGTATTTTCCTCGCCGATCGCTTCTTCGGCCTGGTTTTCAAGGTCGTCCATGGTTTCCTGGGAAACGGCCTTGGCCTGGCTGCCAAGCTTCTTCAAGGTCTGATAGGCGGCTTCGGGATTGTTCAGAATACCCGCCACATCGGGATAGATTTTCGGCTTGGTCCATGAACCTTTGACGATGATCGGAACCGGGAAACCGGAGAGATCGTCTTTACCGCCCTGGCCTTCCAGACTAGCAACGACCTGGGGCTCAAGTTTGAAATCGAGCGAACGGCGCAGCAGGTCGGCCTCGCCAGCGCCGCTGACGCGCAATGCGGGGCTTACGAGCTTAAGGTCGTGCGTCTCGGCAAGCCCGTCCGCGATGGTGAAGGTCGCTCCAAGTTCGCTGAAATCCGTCTTCTGCTCGGGCTTGTCCTCCCAACCCGATAACGTGGCGGTTCCGAGCTTGCGCACCATCTGCGCGATATTGATCCCGCGCACCGCGCCATTGGTGAAGCGAAATTCGGCCGAGCCCTTGAGCAATGAAATCATTTCTTCTTGCGAGCTGCCGGTCGTCGCCACTGAAATTCTAGCCGAGGTCTTGCCCTCGATCCGTCCGAAGCCGGCAAAATCCTTGAGCAGCGCGCGGCCATCAAAGTCACTGCCGCTGAATGCGAATTTGAGCCCAGGTGTCTTGCCCGAGCCATCCACCACGACGCGCATTCCGGCAATGCCGCTATAGAGCTTTACCTGCTCGATCATTCGCATCGAGCACGCCGTCTTTGAGCGTGGCGGTGAGCTGTGCCGGCCCGGTTGTCACCTGTCGGTAGACGAGGCTGTTGGTCGCGAAGGAAAGCGTGCCGGCAAAGCCCCTGAGGGGCTCGAAGGAGATGGGCGCGGTGGACCAACCGTCATCGCCATTTGCATCGGCCTTGGCCTGGCCATCGTCATCGCCGTCGCCAGGTGATGCCGAAGCCTTTGCTTCGGACAAATAGGTATTGAGATCAAGCTTATCCAGGCTGAGCGTGGCGGAGAATTGCGGGATATCCCCTCCAAAGGTCAGGGCGAAATCGCCGCTAGCATTCATTCCGTCGAGCCCCAGCTTGCCCTTTTTCAGCGCGAACTTTGACCCCGATGCTTCGACGCCGCCGGTGATCGAAACATTCTTCAGACCTCGACCCTCCGGCAGGTCCTGGCCGAGCCAATGCGCGGCCGCCCGAATATCTGGTGACGACAGGCTGACTTCGCCTGCGATGCCGGGCTTTTTCCCGGCAATGATGAGACCGTCGAAATCGAATTTGAGCGATGGCGCTTCGATGGAAAGGCCGCCGGGCGAGCCGCCCTCGCTCAACCGCGACAAGGACTTGAGAGCGCCGGAAAAGCGCACCTTCTGATTATTCCAGACGACATCGCCGGTGACATCGCCGCCATCGAGCCGATCATTGGCCTTGATACGTGCGTTGACATTGCGGATTTCGACCGTGGCGCCGGTGCGCTCGTCAAGATAAGCAAGAATGCCGTTCTCGATATTGATCGGAGCAATCGAATAATCGGTGATCGGTCCGCCGCCTTCCGGGCCGCCTTCGATCTTGCCGGTATCGCCCTCTGGCTCTGTCTTTCCCGACGGTTCGAAATTCCAGCTCGCACGTCCGTCCCTGTCGATGAGAAGATTGATGCGCGGCCCGACCAGCGTCAGTTCAGTGACCTTCAACTCTCGCGCCATCAACGCGCGCAGATCGACGCCCACGCGCAATTCCTTGGCGCGCGCGAATATTCCGGGTTCCATCGTATTGGGCATCGAGAACTCGACGCCTTCGAGCGTCACAGCCGCATGTGGCCAGAGCGAAAGCCGCGGCATGCCGGCAAGCGTCAGCGTCCTGCCGGTTTTCTTCATCACGACGTCTTGCAGAAGCGCCGGCACGAAACCCGGCCGCAGCATGTAGAAGGCGCCGCCGGCCAGAACGAGGAGGAAGACGCCAACGACGCCGCAGACGATCAGGATGCGTTTCATAGGGTCCCCTAGTGCTTCTCTATGGCCGATCTATGGTGGACTAAAATCCTCTCACCACCCGCGAAACGCTTGCTCTTGGGCCGGCGGGGGCAAATCGCTATGGTCCTTGCGCCGACCCCCGACGGGAGCGCCCGCCTCGCAGAACGATGAACAGGAAATACGATTCCGATGCCCGATCAGCCACTTTGGACACCCTCGCCGATTTGCACGTCTCAGTCCAATCTCACCCGGTTGATGGCGAGCCTCAATGAACGGCATGGCGTGGGCTTGTCGTCCTATGCGGACATTCACGCCTTTTCGGTGAAGCGGCCGGAGTTGTTCTGGGATGCGGTTTGGGAATTTGCCGGGGTAAAGGCAAGTGCGCGTGGTTCGACGGTTTTTCAAAACGCCGATCGCATTTGGGATGCGAGGTTTTTTCCCGATGCGCGGCTCAACTATGCCGAGAACATGCTGGCCAAGAATGACGACACGCCTGCCATGATTTTCCGCGGCGAGGACAAGGTGCGGCAGATGATGAGCTGGCGCATGCTCAACGACCGAGTAGCCCGGCTCGGCCAGGCGCTGAAAGCCTATGGCATCAGGCCTGGTGATCGCGTCTGCGCCGTCGTGCCCAACATGCCTGACACGATCGCTGCGTTTCTTGCGACGGCCTCGGTCGGCGCGGTGTGGTCGTCCTGCTCGCCCGATTTCGGCGAGCGCGGCATACTCGACCGCTTCGGCCAGATCGCACCGCGCGTCCTGATCGCCAGCGATGGCTATTACTATGCCGGAAAGACGATCCGTCACGGTGACAAGATCGCCGCCGTCCTGCAGGAGCTGCCGAGCGTCGAGCATGTCATCATCATCGACTATATCGGCGAGGCGCGCGCCATCGTCGCCGACATTGCCCAAGGCCGAGACGCTTATGCGATTTTGCGCGCGCCAACCGGGCGGTGCACCGCAATTCGCGCAGCTGCCCTTCGACCATCCACTTTATATTCTATATTCTTCGGGCACGACCGGCATTCCCAAATGCATCGTGCATCGCGCCGGCGGCATACTTCTCAAGCATCTCACCGAGCTTCTGCTTCAGACCGACCTCAAGCCGGAGGACAAGCTGTTTTACTTCAGCACTTGCGGCTGGATGATGTGGAACTGGCTGGTGAGCGGGCTTTCGGCGGGAGCGACGCTCTTGCTCTACGACGGCTCGCCCTTCCATCCCAATGAGCGGCGTCTTGTTCGATTATGCCGATGAGGAGGGGATGACGATCTTCGGCACCTCCGCGAAATATATCGACGCGGTGAAGAAGAGCGGGCTGGCGTCCACGCGATACGCACAAGCTCTCGACGCTGCGTAGCATGCTCTCCACCGGCTCGCCCCTGGCGCCCGAAAGCTTCGATTTCGTCTATGACGCGGTGAAGAGCGACATTCATCTCGCCTCGATTTCGGGCGGTACCGATATTTGCGGCTGCTTCGTTGCTGGAAATCCGCTCTCGCCCGTGTGGCGTGGCGAAATCCAGGGGCGGTGCTGGGCATGGCCGTCGATGTCTTCGATGATACCGGAAAGCCCCTGGCCAAGGACAAGGGCGAACTCGTTTGCACGAAGCCGTTTCCCTCGATGCCGGTGATGTTCTGGAACGACCCGAAGGGCGAGAAGTATCATAATGCCTATTTCGCGCGTTTCGATAATATCTGGTGCCATGGCGATTTCGCCGAATGGACCGAGCATGACGGCCTGATCATCCTTGGCCGCTCCGATGCGACGCTCAATCCCGGTGGCGTTCGCATCGGCACGGCGGAAATATATGCACAGGTCGAGCGGATTCCCGAAGTGATCGAAGCCCTGGCGATCGGGCAGGACTGGGATAACGATGTCAGGGTCGTGCTGTTCGTGAGGCTGCGGCCAGGCATTGCTTTGGACGAGGCGCTCGTTGCGCGCATCAGGCAGCAGATCAGATCGGGCGCGTCGCCGCGCCATGTGCCGGCGAAGATTCTTCAGGTCGCCGATATCCCGCGCACCAAGTCGGGCAAGATCGTCGAGCTTGCGGTGCGCGATGTCGTGCATGGCCGGCCGGTGAAAAACAAGGAAGCGCTTGCCAATCCGGAAGCGCTCGATCTCTTCGCTAATCTCGCAGCGCTCAAGGCGTGAGATTTTCCTGCATGCGCCGTGGATCGCGGATCGTGCGCGAGAGCAATATGACGGGGATGAGACCGGTCGCCACGATGGTAAGTGCGGGCAGGGCGCTCTCCTCGAGCTGATCGAGGGACGCGAGCGTGAAGACGCTTGTCGCCAATGTCTCGAAATCGAAAGGCCGCAGGATAAGGGTGGCCGGCAATTCCTTCATGCAGTCGACGAAAACGAGAAGGCTTGCCGAAACAAGCGCTGGCCTGAGGATCGGCAGATGCACTTCGAAGAAGGAAGCAAGCGGACTGCGCCCTAGAGTTCGCGCCGCTGCCGCCAAATTCGGCGTCACGCGTTGCAGGCCGCTTTCGATCGAGCCCTCCGAAATAGCAAGAAACCGCGCCACATATGCGAAGGTGACGGCGGCGATCGTGCCGGAAAGAAGAAGGCCGGTCGAGACGCCGAATGTGGAGCGCATCATGGCGTCGACCGAATTGTCGAAGGCGGCGAAGGGGATAAGAATGCCGAGTCCCATCACTGTTCCGGGTACGGCATAGCCCATCGAAGCAATGCGTGTCGCATAACGCACGAGCACGTTGGTTGCATTGCGCGCACCATAGGCAAGGATGAGGCCGAGGAAGAGCGCGATTGTTGCTGCCAATACGGACAAGACGATTGAATGGCCGGCGGAGCGTACGAAACTCACGGTCAAGCCGTCGCTCAAGCGATGGAGTGCAAAGCGCATGAGGATGGCGCCGGGAACGATGAATCCGAGAACGACCGGTAGCGCGCACGCAAGGAAGGCCAGTGTGGCGAGCCAGCCCTGCAGCGGAACGCGCCTGATCGGGCGGTTCTTTCGGCGCCGAGGGCGCAAAGGATTGCTGGCGCCGCCCCATGCGCTCGATCCACAGAAAGGCGAAGACGAAGATCAGCATGACCGCGGCGAGCTGCGATGCGCCGCCGAGATTTCCCTCAGCGAGCCACGTCGTATAGATGCCGACCGACAATGTCCTGATGCCAAAGAAGCCCGCAGCGCCAATGTCGTTCAGGCATTCCATCATCACGAGACTGACGCCGACCGCGATCGCCGGCCGCGCCGAGGGTAGGGCGACCGAATAGAACGCACCCCAGGCATTGCGTCCAAGTGTGCGCGCCGCTTCAAGCTGGCTCGCAGATTGGCGCAGGAAGCTCGCGCGCGCCGTGAGGAAGACATATGGATAGAGGACGAGCGAAAGGATCACGATCGCGCCGCCGATCGAGCGCACTTCCGGGAACCAGTAATCATGCGGCGTCTTCCAGCCCATGACTTCCCGAATCCAGCCCTGCAAAGGTCCCGCATAGGTCAGGAAATCCACATAGGCATAGGCGACGATGTAGGTCGGCAGCGCCAGCGGCACGAGCAGCGCCCATTGAAACACCTTGCGCAACGGGAAGCGGCACATGGTGACGAGCCATGCCGTTCCGGTACCGATCACGAAGCTGAGTGCGCCAACCCCGGCCATGAGAACGAGCGTGCGCCACACATAGCCGGGGAGCACCGTCGCCAGGAGATGGGGCCAGATGTTTCCGGCTGGAAACAGTGCGAGCACGGCGACCGTAATCACCGGAAGCGCCATGACGAGGCTTACAAGCAGAATAGCGATATCGATCAGCCACTCCGCCTTGGAGCGTGGCCTGGACGAGGAGCGCCGGGAACTGGTTGAAGCAAGGACCATGAGTGAAATTGCTGTCCTTGTCGCGCCTGCGGCGGGTTCAGGTCAAGCCGCAAGTACCCGTGTCGTGGGGAAAGTGATCTCGACGAGAGTTCCTTTGCGCGGCTCGCTTGAGATGGCAAAAACGGTACGATTGGCTTCGGCGAGCGCCTTGGTCAAGGGCAGGCCAAGCCCCGTGCCGCTGGCTTCGCGGCCCTCCGTCGAGACACGGCGGAATGGCTCGAGCGCTTCGCGCAGATCGCTTTCGCTCATGCCGATTCCGGTATCCTTGACGCGCAGCTTCAACTCGCCCGATTTGACGAACTGCGCCGAGACGATCACTTGTCCGCCCGGATCGGTGAACTTCACCGCATTGGACAGGAGATTGATGATGATCTGCCGCATGGAGCGCAGATCGGCAACGACGCTTGGCAGATCCGCGGGAATGTTCTTGCGCAGGATGACGCGTGCCGCCGTCGCCTGTTCCTGCATCATCTTGAAGGCATGATCGACAACCTCGCCGAGATCGACGGCGGTGAAATTCAATTCGAGCTTTCCGGCCTCGACCTTCGAGAGATCGAGAAGGTCGTTGATCAGCGACAGGAGATGCGCGCCGCTGGTATGGATGTCGTTGACATAGCCGCGATACTTGTCATTGCGGATCTCGCCGAAACGCTCAAGCCGCATGACCTCGGAAAAGCCGAGGATGGCATTGAGAGGCGTGCGCAATTCATGGCTGATCTTGGCAAGGAATTCCGATTTCTGCCGGCTCGCCTGCTCGGCATTATCCTTTGCCTCGCGCAATTCCTGCTCGGTCTTCTTCCACTGCGTGATATCGCGCACCACCGCACAAAAGGCAGCGCTTTCGGGGCGCTTGGGCTGGAGCTTGCCGATGGTGAGGAAGAGCGGAACCTCGCCACCCTGCTTGACGATCGCTGTTACCTCGCGTCCGTCATTGAACACCGAAGCAAGGCCGGGGCCCTGCAATGCTGCGAGATAGTCGCGCAGCACTTTACGGCTCTCTGGAGCGAAGAGTTCAGCGAAGCTACGTCCAAGCACTTCCGCCAGGCGATAGCCGAAGATCGCCTCCGCCGCTGCGCTGAAGCTGCGAATGGTGCCGTCGGAAGCAAGCGTAATGATACCGTCGGCCGCCGTGTCGAGGATGCTGCGAAGTTCATCGTCTTGCTGCCTCGCCGCCGCCGGCTCCGCTTTGGTCACAGGCTCTGCGGTTTTCGAGGCAAGGGGTACCGGCTCAGCCGGTGGCACCACGACCGGCACCGTCTCGACAGCCGGACTTGAAGTTTCTCTTGTCTTGCCTGGCTCTGGCCGCTTCACGGTGATCTGCCGAGCGGGGCCGCCGCGCCAGGCAATCTGAACTGCCGACGCCGTAAGCACGATGCGGCCGCCGTCGCTGGTCGATAGTGCGATGGTCGCGGGCCGCTCTCCGACTGCATCGAAGGATTGCGCGAGATCGGGAGAGGTCAGTATCTGCTCGGTTGTCTCTGCCCCGAGTAGCGTAATCGCACTTGGGTTGGCGTAATGTATGCGACCGCCCTGTGCGACGATGGTCGGTTCGGGAAGCATATCGAGCCTTCGCACCACGGCCTGGGGAAGATCGATGGGCGCGAGCTTGGGCTTTGACTGCGCCGGAGGCGACACCTCGCCTGCCGATCGCAGCGCATGCCCTAAGGCGTTAAAAGCCGATTTATCGTCACGACTTAGCCGCGATACCGGCAGCTTCTCCGCATTCGCCGGCTTGGCGGGCGCGACGATGGTGCGTCCCGACAATTCGCGTTCCAAGGCGCGGCGGTCGGACACGTCTTCGAAGATGAAAACGAAGCTCTCCTTCGCTCCGGCCTCGCTGGCGCGGCGCCCGGTGAATTTGATTTCCCGTTCGCCAACGGCGGTTTGCAATTTCATGACCTCGCGGGCGATGCCCGCTGAGGCTATACTTTTGCTGAGACGTTCAACGCGATCGGCGCCACCAAAAAGCGCTGCGAGGCTGAGCAACTGATCGGGCGTGAATAATTCCGCCGCAGCGCGATTGCCGTGAAGCCCCAGGCCAAAAGTGACAATGGCCGCGGCCGGTTGCCTGTCGAAGGCCTGCGCAAGAAGTTGAGCCTCGAAGGCGCCGCCACCAATGCGTTCCTCACCAATAATGAGAAGGCCAGGACGCCCATCCGGCAAAGTGTGGATATAGCAGCGGCTTTCTGTCACCGCGGCGTTTTCCAGACCCCAATCGAGGCGGAGAGTTGCATGTTCGCTGCGCTTCAGATTGCGGTAGATTTCGCTTAGCTTCCCAATACTTGGCAGGCTTTCGTCGAAGGGTCGGTCGAGCAGGTCGAAGAGCGTCTCCTCGCCAATCGCGGCAATTCCTGACAGATTTGCCCAAACGACGCGGCGGCGCGCCGCGTCCCAGAGCCATGCTGGCCGGGGCGAGTTCCCGCAAGTCTTCGAGAGTCGGCGCGAAGTTCGCGTTCACCACTTTTCCCCGTCCGCCCGATAGGCAGCGGACGTTCCCCACTTTTCCGCTTAAACGTTAGTCAAAATTGAAGCATTGCGTCCATGTTTCATTAGGAATTGCGGCGATTTATGGTTAATTTGCACATTCCTGTTGCGATGCAATAGATGATTGTTGCGTCGCACAAGCGGTATTCGTAGATTGGTCGAATCCCGAGGAGAGGCATCGATGGCACGGAGACAGAGGCGCGACATTCCACTCGAAATGCCAAAGGAAGTCACTGAGTTAGCTCAGAAATCCGTCGATCAGGCCCAGGCCGCAGCGGAGCGGGTCGGCGAATTTGCGCACGACAATCTCCAGGTTTTCGACGCCGCGACGACTGCCCTGAAGGCTCGGACGGCTGATTTCCAGCTCAAGATGCTGGAGATGGCGCAGGGCAATCTCGACGCGAGTTTTGATTTCGCCCGGCGTGCCTTGGCGGTTCACGAGCCGGCCGAATTCTTTGCGCTCCAGCAGGAGTTCATGACCAAGCGCATGCAACAATTATCGCGCCAATCCAAAGAGTTGAACGAACTCTCGGTGCTGTTCGCCAAAGAGACGGCCAAGCCCTTCCAGGATAGTTGGATGAAGTCATTCGGCGAGTTTGGACGCGCCTTTACGGCCTGATCCACTTGCGCCTTGGATGAGTTGCGACTAGTTTGCGCGGCATTCGGCAAAGCCGGCATTTTGCAGCTGTAGCTCAGTTGGTTAGAGCGTCGGATTGTGGATCCGAAGGTCGGTGGTTCGAGACCACCCAGCTGTACCATAATTTACCTAATTTATTCAGATAGTTGAGTGTATTGGCAGAGTGTGCTCGTCGCCACGTCGCGGTCATCTCGCCACTATCCATTTCCGAGCATTGCTGGGGATTTTTCCGGACTGCCCGCTCCACGCCATTACGTCCCGAATGGGCCTCTTTGAACCTATTATTGGCGGCGAAGCAGTTTAACTTATGAATCCCCGCAGGAGTGTGATAGCACTCGCCCCATCAGAGTGCCAAATCACTCGAAAAAGCCAAGCTGGTGCCAATTTTGGCCGAAAGCGCTGGCAAGGCGGATTGGCACTCATAAAGCTCATCAAGGAGATATCACATGAAGTTCCGTCCATTGCATGACCGCGTCGTCGTGCGCCGGGTCGAAGAAGACACCAAGACCAAGGGTGGCATCATCATCCCCGATACCGCTCAGGAAAAGCCGATGCAGGGCGAGATTATCGCCGTTGGCCCCGGCGGCCGCGACGAGAGCGGCAAGCTGATCCCGATCGACGTCAAGGCCGGTGATGTCGTTCTGTTCGGCAAGTGGTCGGGCACTGAAGTCAAGATCGACGGCACCGAGTTCCTGATCATGAAGGAATCCGACATCATGGGCGTGCTTGAGGGTAAGCCGGCCATCAAGAAGGCCGCCTGATCTCGCATTTTCCACTCACCTAGTAAATTTTCACTCAAAGGAATTTTACCATGGCTTCCAAGGACATCAGATTTTCCGGCGATGCCCGCGAGCGTATGCTGCGCGGCGTCGAGACCCTTGCCAATGCGGTGAAGGTGACGCTCGGCCCGAAAGGCCGCAATGTGATCATCGACAAATCCTACGGTGCTCCGCGCACCACCAAGGACGGCGTCACCGTCGCCAAGGAAATCGAACTCGAAGACAAGTTCGAGAATATGGGCGCTCAGATGGTGCGCGAAGTCGCGTCCAAGACCAACGATCTGGCGGGCGACGGCACGACGACGGCTTGCGTTCTGACTGCCGCAATCGTGCGTGAAGGGGCCAAGGCGGTTGCCGCCGGCATGAACCCGATGGACATGAAACGAGGCATCGATCTTGCTGTCGCGACCACAGTCGAGAGCCTCAAGAAGCAGAGCAAAAAGATCAAGTCCTCCGATGAGGTTTCGCAGGTTGGGACGATTGCCGCCAATGGCGATAAGGAAATCGGCGATATGATTTCCAAAGCCATGCAGAAGGTCGGCAATGAAGGCGTGATCACGGTCGAAGAAGCGAAGAGCACCGAGACTGAACTTGACATCGTCGAAGGTATGCAGTTCGACCGCGGCTATCTCTCGCCCTATTTCATCACTAATGCCGACAAGATGGTCGTGGAACTCGAAGAACCCTACATCCTTCTCCACGAGAAAAAATTGTCGAGCCTGCAGACCATGCTTCCGATCCTGGAGGCCGTAGTTCAGTCCGGTCGGCCCCTCCTTATCATCTCTGAGGATGTCGAAGGCGAGGCTCTCGCTACCCTCGTCGTCAACAAGCTGCGCGGAGGCCTCAAGGTCGCGGCCGTCAAGGCTCCGGGCTTCGGTGATCGCCGCAAGGCGATGCTCGAGGACATCGCTGTTTTGACAGGCGGCCAGCTCATCTCGGAAGATCTCGGCATCAAGCTTGAGAATGTCACGTTGGACATGCTCGGCCGGGCAAAGCGGGTCCGTATTGACAAAGAGAACACGACCATAGTCAGCGGAAACGGCAAGAAGCCCGACATCCAGGCCCGGATCGCACAGATCAAGGGGCAGATTGAAGAAACCACTTCAGACTATGATCGTGAGAAGCTCCAGGAGCGCCTGGCGAAGCTTGCCGGCGGCGTTGCCGTGATCAAGGTCGGGGGCTCGACCGAGATCGAAGTCAAGGAGCGGAAGGACCGCGTTGACGATGCCCTCAACGCCACCCGCGCGGCGGTCGAAGAAGGCATCGTACCGGGCGGCGGTATCGCCCTGCTGCGCGCCAAGAAGGCGGTCGACGCTCTCAAATCCGAAAACCCCGACATTCAGATGGGTCTGAAGATCGTTGCCCGTGCCCTTGAAGCGCCGCTTCGCCAGATCGCCGAGAATTCCGGCGTTGAAGGCTCGATCGTCGTCGGCAAGGTGCTCGAGAAATCGGGCAATTACGGTTTCGACGCGCAAGCCGAAGTCTATGGCGACATGGTCGAAAAGGGGATCGTGGATCCGACGAAAGTCGTTCGCATCGCCTTGCAGGACGCAGCCTCGGTTGCCTCGCTGCTCATCACTACCGAAGCCATGATCGCCGAGCGACCCAAGGACAAGGCGTCGATGCCAATGCCGGGCGGCGGCGGCATGGGTGGCATGGGCGGGATGGATTTCTAGCCCCTGAGACGCAACTTTTCCAACAGGGGACGCGAGCGCAATCGCGTCCCCTTTTATATTTGTACCCATTCCCGAGTTGCCCGGCTGGGTGCTTATAACAGGTGCCTTGCTTTCCCCAGCAGAGCATGGGGCCTCATTCGACGCTTCGGAGCTATCCGAACGCGATGTCAAGTTGCTTGAATCGCCGGGTTATTGACGGGCGCGCGTCCGTTCCCGTCGTTTCTAAGTATTGC
Organism: uncultured Alphaproteobacteria bacterium; assembly: GCA_963805405.1. Classification (GTDB taxonomy): domain Bacteria; phylum Pseudomonadota; class Alphaproteobacteria; order Rhizobiales; family Aestuariivirgaceae; genus JAEUMG01. Next base: position 99,203 of record CAWDUC010000015.1, read on the forward strand.
AGATGGCTAATTGGTGCGAATCATGCATGATTTCGGCTGCGGAGACCCAATGCAGTCACTGACGATCCAGCATGTCACCACCTATCGTTACAAGCAGCCAGTCTCATTTGGCGAGCACCGGATGATGTTCCGCCCCCGCGACTCTGATGATCAAAGAGTGACCGGGGCGAGCCTTGATATCACTCCATTGCCGACGAGCCTGCGCTTTGTTCAAGACAGATTCGGCAATCATGTCGGGATCGCGCACTTTGCGGGTCGTTCAATGGAGCTCTGTTTCAAAAGCCTTGTGAGCCTTGAGCATTGTCCACTGGATACCTCCAGTCTGGACCTTGAAGAGGTCGCGGGGGACTTTCCCGTCATCTATTCCGCCACCGAAATGTGCGACCTTGCCGATTGTATGGATCGCCAACATGTTGATCCGGGTAACAAGGTCAACAATTGGGCTCACCAATTCCTTCTACGAGGCGGGTCGGTCGGCATCTTCGCGCTTCTGAACCAGATGTCAGCGAACATCCATGATAACTTCGTCTATCGGCGCCGCGAAGCGCGGGGCATCCAGGAGCCAGCGGAAACGCTCCGGCTCGGACATGGCAGTTGTCGAGACTTCGCCATGCTTTTGATCGAGGCGGCGCGCGCGCTCGGTCTCGCCGCGCGGTTTGCGTCTGGCTATCTCGCCGAGCCGATCAACTATGCCGATGAGCCTGTCCATGGTACGGCGCGCGGATCGACCCATGCCTGGGCGCAGATTTATCTGCCACGCGCCGGATGGATCGATTTCGACCCCACCAGCGGCAACGTCGGCCAGACGGGCCTTGTCACGGTTGCGGTAGTTCGTGATCCGATCCAAGCGATTCCGCTGCATGGCACCTTCGTTGGGTCCGCGTCGGATCATCTCGGGATGGAAGTCGAAGTACGCGTCACGTCCGACGCGCAAAGCGCGACCTAGGCCGATCCCCGACGATCGCCCGGCGCAGCATTGAACGGCGCCGGGATCGAGACAACTTACTGTCGCACGTTACGGCATTCGTGGGCCCGTTGCCGCCAGCATGGCTGCCGTGGAAAAGCTGGTCTGAGACTGTGCGACGATCGGAGCCTTCGACCATTGAACCACTGCGAACAGAGGACGCTTCATGAAGATTCGTGTCGGCTATGAGATGATTTATGACTTCCCGCAGCCTACGCCCATGATCATGGTTCTAGGCACGCACTTCACCCGTGCTTCCGATGTCATCGTACCCGATCACCTCATCACAAGTCCTTCCGTGCCGATAAGCCCTTATCGCGATGTCTTCGGGAATTGGTGCAGCCGTATCGTCGCTCCGACCGGTCGAATGCGAATATCAGCGGATGGCGTTGTTAGGGACACCGGACTGGCGGATGTCGTTGCCGCGTCGGCCACCCAACACGCGGTGGAAGAATTGCCGGCAGATACATTGATCTATCTCTTGGGCAGCCGTTACTGCGAGACAGACCGACTGTCCGAGATAGCATGGAAGCTTTTTCAGGCTTCGCCGCCAGGTTGGACGAGAGTGCAGGCGATTTGTGATTTCGTCCATCACCATATCGCGTTCGGCTACGAGCATGCGCGCCCGACCATGACGGCGTGGGATGTCTTCGACGAAGGCAAGGGGGTCTGTCGCGACTTTGCTCACCTCGCTATCGCGTTCTGCCGATGCATGAACATTCCCGCGCGCTATTGCACCGGCTATCTGAGCGACATCGGCATACCGCCGCCTTACGGACCGATGGATTTCGCGGGCTGGTTCGAAGCCTATCTCGGTGGCCGGTGGTACACGTTTGATCCCCGCAACAATATACCGCGAATAGGTCGCGTACTGGTCGCTCAAGGGCGCGACGCCGCCGACGTGCCGATCACTCATACGTTCGGACCCAACACATTGATCAATTTCAAAGTCTGGGCGGATGAGGTCGCGGAGGCCGTGACCACACTACCGGTCCTTGGCACTTAGCAATATGATACCCGAATGTCTGCTTCAACACGGGTGCAAAACGCGCGACATTTACGAGCCGTTGGTTGCGCCAGCACGACGGATTTCTCGTCAGGCGCGGGGGTATGAATTCAGAGGAGACTCAAATCCGACCCACTCCACCGGGACAAGTTATCCACCACCAACAGATCTGAATGCCGCGCCAGTATGTGCAGAAAATGAAGAGTCGGCAGGGACCGAGCGGCACGCCGAAGGGCCCGGTCGAATCGCCTATCTGTCGGGCGATTGATCCTGGCTGTCCCTTCGTTCCCTCGTCGGGTGCCCAGCAGCCGCACTCTGCCGGCTTCGCCTTGGTGACTTGCTCGTACCGCACAAGCACATTTGCCTCAGTGCTGATTCTCACTAAGTAGAATTCGCCTTCTCTTCGAACTTCGTGGATGTCCTGCTCGCGGATGATCGTGCGTATATTTGTATCTTGGGCGATACTGATGAAGCCATTCTCCGCAGCCGCTGGACGACCTGCAAGCCAGACCATTTCGCCTTCCTTAATTCGCTCGGCGTCCGTATGGCTCATCTCGTCTCTGCACGCGCGCTTTAACTCGTCCAGATATTTGTCCATCGTTTTGTACTCCACGATAATACCGAGGCGATCACGAGACTGCACGTCATGGCGTGAAAACCGCGAGAACCATAATTAAGAACCGATTCTGGTTGACGTTAGTCGACGTGAAGCTGCAGGTCTCGGGCGAGAGCTAAGACCAGAATTCTGCAGCAAGCATAGGCATTATTCTCAACGCATCTATATTCGTAGTCGTAACTGCCGTAGGCTCCTCCCGGAGCAAACAAAATGTGCAATCGGCACTTTCGACATATTATGTCCTGCACGGGATTGATTTGCAGGATGGCGGCGCGCTTGAGCGAGAAGGTAGCTCTCACGAGCTCTTCGCCATGTTCCTCAATGCCCTGCTGGATGAACTCATACGTGCTATAGACATGACCGCAACGAGGACAATCCAAGCTGTTGGCATATCCATCGACATGAAATCTTAAAATCTTCCTTTACCCTCTCAGACACCTCGGGGGTGATGGGCTTGAACCCGACAAGCTTTGCTCGATCTGGTGTCCAGTACCAGCGCCGTATTGCCTCGAAGACGGTGGGCTTTAGGTAGAGGGTTTCGGTTCTGCCTTCCTTTATGGATTTTATTGCCGATCGGACCACCGCGGAGTCTTCCGAAGAGACGACTGTCTTACCCTGTTGCACAAGTGCTTCAATCATCTCGAGGTTTGAAGCAGCCTTAGACGAGTGTGCTTTCTCCATTGCTCGTTCCTCTCTTGAATGAACAGTCACCCTCAGCGGACGATCGGCGTATTCTCTTGCGGGCCTCAACCCGCCGTCCATCCAGGTTCATGCAATGGCCGTAAAGGCGGTAAAAATCGGATCGTTGATGCATGTGCCACAGGGATAGATTGTGTAAGTCCAGCCAAAGAAGGGGACGTAGATCGGGCACGCACAAATAAGCGTGGAGCCGGAACACCAGGTTGAGCACTGTGGTTGCCGCGCGGCATTACCGCCCCCTACAGGTCCAAAACCACCTAAACTGGCTCGTGCGTTCATTGGCGTGTTCGCGCCTGGCATCATCGAGGCGTTACCGGGCGGCGCCATTGGCAGGTTCGCGGGAGGCATGACCGGCATAAATGCTGCGGGCGAGCGAGCCGTTAGAAGCCCGACGAGTGCTTTAGCCTCGGGATCCTTTGGCTCGTTCAGCGTGAGGCGAAATAGCGGGTGCGAATGACCTTCGCAAGATTGGTGGCCAATCTGTATAGCTTCCGCGACCAGTGAAGTTGGAAAGTCCACCCAAGTATCACATCCTGCGAGAGTGAAGCCGATAAATCCGCTCTTTGCCGAGGCTCTGACCATACCAGTGAGTTGCGTCCGTGGCTGGTCGAGACCGCCACGAGCAAGTGCGTCTTCCAGCTCGGGACCGCTTAGCGCTGCACCGCCACTCTTCATGGTCGAATCTTTCGCTTGCGCCATTGTTCGTCTCCGTTTTGGTGAAGGCTCACTCGGGGAGAAGAGGCACGTAATTCTCGAACACTTGGCGTGACTTTATCGTGACCCATGCGTATAGCGGCGGAGCTTGCATACTTCGCCTCAGCCGTCATCAAATTATCGGGTCTAACGTAGGCTGTAGCGCGGATTGGGACTTCCACTTGAAGAAGGTCGCGCTGCTAATCCCATGCCTCCGGCAGACGTCGGCCGTCGACATCCCGCCTTCCTGCTCTCGTAAGATCCCGATGATCTGCTCTTCCGCATTTCTTTCTCCAACTCCTCTCCGAGGCCGTTGGGCTCTGCTCATTCTTGGGTCAGTTCGCGGGGCTCACACCAAGGGGACCGGCATATGCGCAGTGGTCTTGGCGGGTTCGAGGCGTTAGCGGGTCACGCTTGTCTCTCTCCACGCATGGGCGCAGTATTATCGGCCAGATGGGGCGTTTAGCCTGTTCGGGGAGAAAACGGATGAAGTACATGCTCAGCTGGCAAGAACGGCCGCAAGGCTCGCCAATTGAATACGAGAATGCACAGAAGCGAATACTGGAAGTTTTCACGCAGTGGGAAGCGCCCGGTAACTTTAAGATCGAGCTGTTTGTCATTCGAGTCGGCGACTGGGGTGGCTATATGCTTGTGGAGTGCGACGATCCGCAAGCGGTGCACAAGTTCTGTTCGATGCTGCCTGCCTTCGTGTTCGAAGCCCGGCCTGTCATCCCCATCAAGGACGCTGTGCGGGTCGAGCTCGAAGCCATCGCTTTTCGCGACGGACTCAAAGCAAAGTAAGGGTCGAGCTCTCACCGACCTGCGGGCGGCGGAGGAGTTGCCTAGCCGCTATCTCACGCGGCTGCGGCTAGGAATTGCTCTTCTTGCCGGTAACGCGTTCCCAGAACTCTTCGCGATTGTTGGGACGCGGGAAAGCCTCGCCTTGTAGATGAGTAATTGCTTCGCAGGGACCGTATTTCTCATCCTGTCTGTGTGTGCGTTGAGCGCCTTCTTCAGTCTGTCAATATCGAGGCCGGGTGAAAATCCCATTTTGGCGACAGCATTCGCGACCATTTCCAGCTAAAGTCAGTCTCCGCAGGCACATAGCGAGGCTTATTGCCAACTACCGAGTCCATATGACGACACGGGCCAACCCAAGCTTTTCGATCGCCAATTGCAGCTAATAGGTTCCGGTCCGGCCCACTCCCAAGCCGATGACTTGCAACGGTATAGCTTTCTCCCCATGGAGTGCAGCGACAAATGAGAATTAGCATCGTAGGGCGAGCGTCAAAAATAAATCGGGCCGTTGTTTGCGGGGTCGACGCATAAACGCCGGCCTCTCTGCCGAGGGTAACAATGCTTGTTCGGGAGGCGTTCCGAGCTGTCCGGGAAACTACGCATAGCGCGTGGACATTTTGACGACGCACGAAGATTGTGGGATGGTGCGAACCTCCGTGCGGGACGGCGGTCAGGCTGGAGGGATTAATGATTTCTCGTGCACTAGCGCTTGTCGCCGTTTTGGTCGGTCTGATTCTTCCCTCTTACGCTCAATCGCCATCGCTTGAGCCCAATCCGCTCATCACAAAAATGACGTTCGACAAAAAGGAACCTGGCTCTCTCGCCGAGTTCAAGGGCTTCATCGGAACAGCGGATGCGGCGGAACTCGGTTCGTATCTACCGAGACCTGTCGCTCACATTGTTTTACGACATTCCGCGCGTTGCGATACTTCAGTCGTCGCAGAAACCTGGCGATCTGAGTGCAGAGGTCTCCGTCATAGTCCAGGCCGATACGGTCATAACCGTCGGCGTAAAGGGCAAAGCGGGTCCTTTTTCGACTCTTGCTGCTGCTTACGGACAGGCGACGAGTAGTGGCGCGACATATATCAGTGCATGCGCGAAAGCCTGCATCGAATGTGGCTGGGTAGCGCTTTCCTGCGCCTTCTGCTTCGGTTGTGAGGTGGGCTATCTTACCTCTCATTGAAGGTTGTGAGGTGGGCTATCTTACCTCTCATTGAAGAAGGCACCAGGCCTCAAAGTGCCAGCAACCAGGGCATATTCTTTTTCATACTCAGAGGCGCGTTCGCGAACCTAATCCACTATCCCGATCCGGCTTCAAGATAGAGCTGCCGCGAGCGTTCGGGCCTGCTTCATGTTGCGATGCACCGATGCCGTCTCTTTATTCGTGGGTTCGACTTTGGACTTCCCCACTTGCACACTCGCGATCCTTAAGGTGCCCATTGTCGTTTCAGCGCCTTTTAGGGGCATCTAACCCCCGTTTTCCGTTTCTTAGCGACACGAATTTGCGCGTTTCGCACCGATCAAAGATTTTGAACGGCCGTTCATTTCGTCGTTCTTCAGAATGAAAGAATGTCGCACGTCAAGATTGCGCGGCGTCTGACTCGCGCGCGGCGGGCGAGTTGGTCGCCAGGAGCAGAATGATAACGCCGAGCACCGCTGCCAGGACCGACCCCGTAAGCACGCCGATCTTGGCGACTGCCGCATCGGCCTCTAGCGGGAAGGCCTGGTCGGCGAGGAGAAGCGCCACGGTATCGCCGACACCGCAGAGTGCGGCAGCGCCCATAAAGCTCCGCCATGTGACCCCGGCCGGCGCGACGCCAACCCGGGCCTTGATCGCAATAAACGAAGCGAGCGCGATGCCGATCGGCTTGCCGATCACCAGACCGAGGATAACGCCGGCGAGAATCCGGCCGGCCTCCAGCGAAGACAGATCGACGGAGAGGCTGACGCCCGTGGCAGTGAAGGCGAAGAGTGGAAGTATAAAATAGGCGCTCCACGGCGACACCGTCCGCTCGACGCGATCGGCGGGCGATAGCAATCTTTCGCTGGCGGCCGAAAGATTTCGGCTCGCCCATTCCCAGATAGCCTCGCGTTCCGCTTCGGGCCGCTTGCGCCGGTCCGCATTCTCAAGCGCTTCAAGCGCAGTCGCGGCTTGCGCAAGCAGTGGCGAGACGGCGGGATCCGGTCTGTCGGGCAATAGTGCCGCCATGATGACGCCGGCCAACGCGCCGTGAATGCCCGCAAGATGCAGGCACACCCACAAAGCCACGCTTACCACGACATAGGGCCAGACGCTGTAGACCTTGGAGCGATTGAGCGCGAACAACGCCACGACACCGGCCACGCTTGCGATCAGCCAATCGAGCGCAAATCCATGCGAATAGAAAACGGCGAGCGTCAGGACCGACAGGACATCGTCGATGACGGCGAGCGCCGCGACGAAGACCCGCAAGCTTTGGGGGACCCTGGGACCCAATATCGCGAGGATGCCTAGCGTGAAGGCGATGTCGGTGGCGGTCGGAACCGACCAGCCGGCCGTAGCCGGCCCAGAATTGAGCGCAAGATAAATCGCCGCCGGAACGATCACGCCGCCAAGTGCGCCGATTGCCGGAAGGAGTGCCGCGCGCCATTCGGCAAGCGCACCTTTCGTCATCTCGCGTCTGATCTCGAGCCCGACGAGCAGGAAGAAGATCGCAAGCAATCCCTCGGAGCACCATTCGGCAATGGTGAGCGACAGCACCGCATTGGGCGGCCCGAACGCGAATGAGGCGCCGATCAGCGAAAAATAATATGGCGCGAGCGACGTATTGGCACAGATCAGGGCGACGGCAGCGGCCACCAGCAGCGCGATGCCGCCCGAGGCCGGAAGGCTCGCAAAGGCGCGCGCGGATCGCTCTAGACGCTGCGCCACCGGGCGTTGCAGCGCCTCCAGCAGTGAATGAAAATCCCAGGCACCATCATAGCGGATTCCGTCAACGAAGATCGTTGGGGTTTCCGTGACGCCGTTAGCACGGCCCTGCGCCAAGTCTTCTTCGACATGGCTGCGCGTCTCGCTGCTGTCGACATCCTGGCGAAGGCGCGCCATGTCGAGGCCCAGTGCTTCGGCGTGCGCGATGGCATCGCGCGGGGTTTGCGGCCGCTCCGCTTCGTAGAGCCAGTCATGCATGGGCCAGAAAAAGCCCTGCCTGCCTGCGGCCTCGGCAATGCGGGAAATCTCCTCTGCACCCGGATGAACGGTTTCATTGGGAAAATGCCGGAAGACATAGACGAAGCGGTCACCAAGCAAATTGCGCAAGCGCGCGAGGATCGGCCGCAGCTTGCGGCAATAAGGGCAGAGATAATCGCCATAGAGGACGACGGTGACGGCGTTGCGGATATTGGGATCGCCGCGCACATGATCGCGTGCCACGTCGACAGGCGATTGTAGCCACATGCGTTGTGCGGTGGGGAGGGGTGCTTGGCTCATTGCGTCCAAATCATAGCGCGTCCACCAGCCGCGAGCCTAGCCACGGCCTTGCGGGGCGACAAAATACGCAACCAAAGGCATGACATGCCTGGGTGCGGCTCTCGTGCCCCGGCCCGCTAGACCGTAGGTGTGGCGGAGGCTGGCCCGTGTAAGCTCGCGGCCTTGAGCGTCAAGCCGCTGAGGTCGAGTTGGATCCGTCGCGCATTGGCCTCGGCATCCCGGATGGCTTCCTGCTCGCTCACCGTCCGGCCCCCTGTGAACGCCTTGACGATGTGCTTGTAGCGAACCGTGCCAGTGACGGAATTGTGATAGGCGAGAACGCGCATGTCCGCTTGCATATCAAAGCCGCCTGCCGGTGCAGGCGCCATTTGGAACTGAGTGACAAGTGCCCGCGCACCGCAATTCTGCGCGATGAACTCACCTTTGATCTCCGTGACATTCGTGGCGATGAACTGGGAAGGGCTGAAAAGGGGAGCCACGGAGAGGTCGGTTTCGACACCGTTGCTAATGTAACTCCTGAAGAATGCCGCCGCGCGGAAGATCGGATCGCTGGGCGGGTGTTCGGTGAAATCCGATCGCGCAGCAAGCACGAACTGCATCAGAACCGAGCGTGGCGGATGCGTATAGTGAACGGTCGCAGTATGGCCCCAGGCATGGATTTCATCGGCAAAATAGATCATCTGCCACTCCCATTGCTCATGCCCGCCCCGCCTGAGCTTCGTTGAGCCTTCACCACCTGTCAACACGGGCGATAACAATTGATAAAATGCAAGTGATCGGCGCGAAAATCCGTGTACTGAATGGCCCTCAACCAAGCAAGCGCTGGTGACTGGATCAGCGGGATGTGATTGGCGCCTACCCTTGCATTGGCCTTGGCTCCGGACCATATCGGGAAGCGAAAAGAAGAAGAACCAAAGGAGAGGCGGATGCAGGAATACAAGAAGACGGCCGAGGCTGTCGCGGCCCTGACCCCCGAACAATATTATGTGACGCAGCAGGCCGGTACGGAGCGCCCCGGGACCGGCGCGCTGCTCAATAACAAGAAGTCGGGGATTTATGTCGATATCGTCTCGGGCGAGCCGCTTTTTGCCTCGTCCGACAAATACGAGTCGCATTGCGGCTGGCCGAGTTTTACCAAGCCGATCGAGCACGCCAATGTCAAAGAGCTGAGCGACTCGACCCACGGCATGGTCAGGACCGAAGTTCGCTCGAAATTCGGCGACAGCCACCTGGGGCATGTATTCCCGGACGGTCCGCGCGACCGCGGCGGCTTGCGCTATTGCATCAATTCGGCTTCGCTCCGTTTCGTGCCGCGCGACCGCATGGAAGCGGAGGGGTACGGAGCCTATCTCGATCAAGTGGAGGACATCTGATGGCACGCGAAACGTGCAATTCTCGCCGGCGGCTGCTTCTGGGGCATGCAGGATCTGATCCGGCGCCATGACGGCGTCATCGCCACCCGCGTCGGCTATTCCGGCGGCGATGTGCCGAACGCGACCTATCGCAATCACGGCACCCATGCCGAAGCGATCGAGATCATCTTCGATCCCGCCAAGATCAGCTATCGCCAGCTTCTGGAAATCTTCTTTCAGATTCATGATCCTTCGACGCTCAATCGCCAGGGCAATGATCGTGGATTGGGCTATCGCTCGGCGATCTACTACACGACGCCGGAACAGAAACGCGTCGCCGAAGACACGATCGCCGACGTCAACGCGTCGGGTCTTTGGCCGGGCAAGGTGGTAACCGAAGTGGCGCCGGCTGGACCCTTCTGGCAGGCGGAGCCCGAGCATCAGGATTATCTCGAGCGCTATCCCAACGGCTATACCTGCCACTTCATCCGGCCGGACTGGAAATTGCCGAAGCGCGAAGCGCAGCCCGCGTCGGACCGCGCCGCTTAAGAGGCCGGACGCCACCGCAGTGCGAACATGAGCGGGCCGGGGATCGGACCCCCCGGCCCGTCTCTCGGTCGTGGAGCGCCCGTCCTCAATTGCTCGGCCATCCCTGTTGGAATTCGCTTGGGCATCGTCATAGGATTGGCGGAGCATCGAGCAGGATTCCCAGAGCCCCGTGACAAACCGTACCGAATTCATCGACCGGCCGCTCGCATTGCGGTCGAAGAAACTGCGCTGCCGCGTCTATCTGCCGGCGCACCAGCCCGGGCTTGCCGATGGCGGCATGCCGGGCGAGCGCTATATCGAGTATCACCGCCAGCGCGCCCGCGCAGGCCTCGGCATGCAGATCACTGGCGCGACGCCGGTTCTCGCCTCGGAAGTCTGGGCGAACGGCCTGACGCTCATGAATGTCGATGATCGCATCATTCCGGGCTACCAGCGCCTTTCTGCCGCCGTGCATGAAGAGGGCGGCCTGATGCTGGCGCAGCTTGCCCATGTCGGCGCCATGGAAACCGCCGGCGATCACATTGTCAGTGCCTCGTGGATTACGTCCGAACTCACCCAGCGCACCTCGCGCATGGCGAGCCTCGATGAACTGGCGGAGATCGTCGAACTTTATCGCATTTGTGCCGCGCGCTGCCGGGCCGGCGGCCTCGATGGTGTCGAGATCAGCATGGCGCATGGCATGCTGCTCGCGAGCTTCATCTCGCCCGCCATGAATGCGCGCGACGATGGACTTGGCGGCGATGCCGAAGGCCGCACGCGCTTTCCGCGCCAGGTCCTGCGCGCCGTGCGGGAGGCTTGTGGCGACGACATGATCATCGGCGTGCGCATGCCGGGCGACGAACTCATCCCCGATGGGATCAAGGCGGAAGACGCCGCTGAGATTGCGCGCATCATAGCCGCGACCGGCGATGCCGATTACTTGAGCGTCACGGCGGGCAACAATGTGCGGAAAATGGCGCGCGTCGATCATTGGCCGCCGACGCCGGCACCCTTCGGTGCGTTCAGGCACCTGTCGCGTGCGGTCAAGGAAGCTGTCGACATGCCGGTAGCGACGGTCGGGCGCATCACCACGATCGAACTCGCCGAAGCGATTCTGCGCGACGGCGATGCCGATCTTGTCGGCATGGTGCGCGCCAACATTGCCGATCCGCAGATACTGCCCAAATCGCGCAAAGGCGAGAGCAAGGAAGTGCGCCCTTGCGTTGGCGCCAATGTCTGCATCAATCGCCTGCTCGATCACAAGACGCTGGGCTGCATGGTGAACCCGGAGATCGGGCGTAACTTGCCGCGGCTCGAAACGCCGGTCGGCAACGGCACATTGGCGGTGGTCGTCGGCGCCGGGCCGGCCGGACTTGAAGCGGCGCGACGCCTCGCCATTCGTGGATTCGCGGTCGAGATTTTCGAGCGCGATGCGATTGCCGGGGGCCAGATGCGCAAATGGTCCGACACGCCGTCGCGGCGCGAATTCTTTCGGGCCATCAAATGGTGGGATGCGGAACTCGACCGGCTCGGCGTCGCCCGTCATTTCGGCGAGGAAGCGCGCGCCGAGGGTCTCATCAGATTGAAGCCCGGCCTTGCCGTCATCGCGACGGGCTCCACGCCGATGGAGGCGCGTGTTCCCCAAACCGGCGGCCTGCTTGCGCAGGTCTCGCCCTATGCCGCGCTCGATCTTCCAGGCGGCGATCACATATCTCGTTCGCGATGAAATGGGACGCCTTGGCGCCATGCTCATCGCCGAACAGCTCAAACAGCGTTGGAAGCGCGTGACGCTCGTGACGTCTCTCATGTTTCCGGGCGAGGGAGACGGCATCACGACGAGCTATACATTGCTGCGGGCACTTGCCGACGCCGGCGTCACGATCATCGATCGTGCCAAGCCATCGCGCGTCGAAGGCCATCGCGTTCATCTCGATGGCGTGTTCGGCGAAGCGCGCGGCAGCGTTGACGGCGTGGAAGCCATTGCCACGCTCGTCGGATCGATCAGCGAGACAGCGCTTGTTTGACCGCTCAGCAAGGCGGGCGTTCCACATATGTGATCGGCGATGCGAAACTGCCCCGCGAAGTTGCGGACGCGGTCGAAGATGCAGCGACCACGGTGTGGTCATTGGGCTCCGAAAACCAAAGGGCGCGCGTCGCCTGAATTTCACAAAGGAACATGACGGGCTGGTTGGCGTTTCGCTCGAAATAGGAGCATCACCATGGCCGCCCCCAAGCCTCCCTTGCGCCCCGCGACACCGATCGATGTCGAACTTGCCAAGCCGCATCCCGATGAAATGACCAAACTCGAGCGAAAGCGCGAAGAGGCCGAGCGTGACATCGAGAGCGACGAGCACGATCGCCTCACCGGCAAAAAGCGTGAGGAGTCGGCCGAGGTTTCGAGTGACTGAGGCCGAGGAACGCCGCGCTGCCAAAGTCCTCGCCCACGCCAAACATCTGTTTCGCGACGACAATCCCGGCAGCGACTGGCCGAGGGCGAGCGACCTTGCCCAGGACGACCAGCTCATGCGTGTGCAATCGCGCTATTTGCAGAGGGCCGAGCAGGATCTGCTCAAGGCCGGCGCGATCGAGAGCGTCGATCAGAGCTAGGCGCGCAGAAGGCTGGCGGCGATGATCTCGCGCCAGATGCGCATCGGTGTGACCCATGAATCCATCTGATTGTAGTTGCCTGAAGTGATGACGCAGGCGAGATCGGCCTCCGGGCAAAGCCACAGTCTTTGCCCGCCATTGCCGAAGCCGCCGGCCCAGGCGAGCGGGCGTCCGAAGGCGGGCGAGGCGACCTGGCCGAGGAACCACAGATAACCATAGTCAAGCCCATCGCCGGTTTCGGCAGCGGGCGACAATGACGTGGCGATCCAGCTCTCCGAGACGATGCGCTTGCCGCGGTAAAGGCCTTTGCCCAGGACCATGCGGCCGATCTTGAGAAGGTCGCGCGGTTTGAGGCGCACGCCGGACGCCGCAGACGCGGTTCCATCCCGCCCGCGCGCCCAGTCAAACCCGGTGATGCCAAGCGGTGTGAAGAGCGCGTCTTGCGCGAATTCGGGAAGTGTCTTCCCGGTGCCCTTAGCGATAATACCGCCGATCAATGCGACCGCTCCGCCGGAATAGTTCCAGTGGGTACCGGGTGCCGCGATCAGCGGCCGGTCGAGTGCGTAGCGATAGCGGTCGGGCGCGTTCTCCATGGCGATCTCGCTATTGGCGGGATCGGAATAGGGCCGCTGCTCGTCCCATTCGAGGCCGAGCGTCATGCTGAGTGCCTGCGCAATCGTCAGCTGCGTACGCGCCGGCTCCGAGGCGAGATCGGCATATTCGGGAAACTGCGTCAGCAGCGGCGCCGAAGGCGCGGGAACATGCCCGTGGTCGAGTGCGATGCCGTAAAGCAGGCTGACGATGCTTTTCGTGACCGAGCGCAGATCGTGCAATGTCGATCGGGTAAATGCGACATGGCCGAGCGGGCGGCCCCAGGCCTCATCCGCACCCTCATAATAGCGCTCGAGCACGATGACGTCCCCGCGGGCGACCACGATGCCGTGCAGGCCGCGCAAAAGGCCGGAACGGATGCCGGCGGCCAGCCTGGCGCCAAGGTCCGGCGCGAAGCCCACGGTCTCCGGCCTGGCGGTGGTCCAGTCAGGCTTGCTCATGGGATCTACTCCAGCCTATCGGTGAGTATCCGCAATTGGGCGATGCCGTCTTCGATGTGCCCGATGGCGCGTTCGCAATCTTCCTTCTCGCATGCCGTCCTGGCATAGTCGAAATAGGCGCCGATGATACGACGGATTTCAGCGACGATCGCGGGGTTCTCCATGCTCGAAGCTCCTTTCTTGCTCGGTCAGTTGTTTGCAGCGTGAAACTCTCGGCGTCTATAATCGATCTATCCGATTGTTGGGAGGACTCGAATGCCATCTCGAATTCGGCCGGTCTTCGCGGCCATGTTCGCCGCGCTTACGTGGTTGTTATCGCCGCAAGTCAATGCCGAGGCCGATCCCGAGCAACAAATCCGTGCCGCGCTTGAGCAATGGCGGCAGGATTTCAATGACCGGAAGCCTGACAAGATCTGCGATCTCTTCGCAACCGACCTGCTTTACGATTTCAAGGGCCTGCCTGAACAGAATTACACGCTGCTCTGCGACCGGCTGCACAAGGCGCTGGCCGTTGAAACGCCGAACATCACCTACGGCCTGCGGATCAAGGAAGTGCTCGTATCGGGCGACCTCGCGGTCGTGCGTCTCACCTGGATTTCCACCGTGACGGCGGCAAATGGCACGAGCGAAACCGACGACGAGCAGGGCCTCGATGTCTTCGCCAGGCAGCCCGGAGGAGGCTGGAAGATCATCCGCTATATCGCCTATCCGGAGTGACTAACTGCCAAGGCAAAATTATGGGCTTTTGGCTCGGCGATAAGGGTATAAGGCCCGCTTTGGACGAGGGACGCGGATCGTGGAACAGGCGGGCGAACAGGTCTACCAGCTATTCTTTGGACCAAGTCTGGTCGCCCCTTACGCTGCGGCGGTCGTTGATTTCACGCCGTCTTTTTCGCAACCATTGCCGGTAGCAAGGCTTCAGAGCGAAATGCGCGCGCTCACTCCGGCGGAGATCGAACTTCCGATCGCCTGGCCTGGCGGCCCGCTTCAAGTGGCTGATTTCGCCGCGCTGATCGCCAATGCCTTCCAGGACCTTCGTGGGCCTGCCTTTCTGCCGCACGTGGTTTCAGACCTCGGCGGTGGGCGTCTGCGAATAACGGCCGGCTTCTTTGACCCTGATGCGGCAGTAATGGCGCTGCGGGCCGGGCTCGGCCTGGCGCATGCCGTTTTCGCAAAGACCATGGGAAGAACCGGTATCGACCGGACGCGACTCGGCATGTTCCTCAAGCAATCCGCAGTGATGTCATCCTATCAACCCGATAGTGTCACTCGCGCGATAATGCGCGCATCGAGCAAGCGCGGGATTCCACTGATGCCGCTGGTCCCTGGCAGCGGCATGTGGTTTTACGGGGAGGGTGTTCATGGCTTTCAATTCGCCGAATCCTCCAATCATCGCGATTCTCAGATTGGTCTGCGATTGTCCCTCGATAAGTTTCGGTGCGGCGAATTCCTAAGAAGCCTGGGTTTGCCGTCGGCCGAGCATCTGCCGGTGACTTCGGCGCAGCAGGCGATACAGGTTGCCCGCCGTTACGGGTATCCTGTGGTGGTCAAGCCCGTCCGCGGCAGCAAAGGCAGGGGCGTTAGCGTCGGCGTGAAGGATGATGCCGGCGTCGCCGAAGCTTTCGCCAAGGCGTTCACCGATCCGAACGTTCCGGTGCTGGTCGAGCGCCTCGTTCCGGGCGATGATTTTCGCCTGTCTGTGTTTGGCGGAAAATTGCTGCGCGCCAGTCGTTTCGATCCGCCGCATGTGATCGGCGATGGCGTTTCGGATATTTCGCGGCTAGTCGAGAAAGAAAATGACAGCCGCAATAAGGACGATATCGCAGCCGGTCTCATGATCCGCGTTACTCCCGATTCCGAGATGGTGGCAACGCTTCGCGAGCAAGGCTTCGAACTCGCCGACATCCCACCTGCCGGCGCGCGAGTCTGGTTGCGGCGAAACGCCAATCTGGCAACCGGCGGCACGTTGGAAGAAGTGACCGACAGTCTTCATCCCGACAATCGCATCATGGCGGAGACGATCGCGCGCGCCTTCCACCTCGATGCTGTCGGCATCGACTTCATGACGACAGATGCCACACGCTCGTGGCGCGATGTCGACGCCGCGGTTATCGAGGTCAATGCCACACCCGGCCTCAGCGACATACTTGCTGAGCGTCTTATTGCGCAGAAATTCCCGGGCAATGGCCGGGTGCCGGCCGTCCTTCTTGTCGGTAATGCACCGGAGGCGGCCAAGAAAATATCCGAACACCTTTTGCGCCAGGGCCTGTGTGTCGGTGAGACCGGGCCGGATGCTACGCGACTCAACGGCGAGCAGCGCTTCAGAATCGAACCACAGCTGCCGGCGCGGATCAGGGCGTTGCTGCTTGATCCAGCCTGCGAGGTTCTGGTGGTTCAGGCTTTGCCGAACGAGATCGAACAGCATGGCTTGCCCTATGCGAAATTCGGGCTGGCAATACTTGGTGATGCCGTCATTTCAAAGGAACTCGAGCATCTCCTCGCGAACAATGTCAGCAAAGTTCTGTCCGCGAACGTTCCCGTTGAAGATATCCTGACCTGCGTCGATCGGTTGTTCGGGCAGGCAATGAGAGACGGTCCCAATCACTGGCAGACCTATCACCACCAGTGGAACACTCTGGAAGCGCCTTTGCGCCCCAATTCCGAGATTATAGCGCGCGTCGTGAACCTGGTCGGTGAGAAGTCGGATCGAATTTTACTGCTGGGCGTGACGCCGGAACTTGCGCTTTCGTTTGAGAATGTCGTCGCGGTCGACAATAGCGCCAGCATGATAGCCAATGTCTGGCCCGGCGACGGTGCCAAGCGTCGCGCTATCAAACACGACTGGCTTGAACTTGATGGCAGTTTGGGCAAATTCTCGGCCGTGATTGGCGACGGCAGCTGCAACGCCGTAGCTTTTGGGAATGATCTCAAGCAGGTGTTGAGAAACATACGCGACCATCTGGAATCAGGCGGGCGCTTTGTCTGCCGGCTTTATATGCGGCCGGAGAAGCTCTGGTCATGGGAGGAACTCCTCGCCGAAGCAGCCCGCCCGGCGAAGGTTAATTTCCATGCCTTCAAATGGAAGATCGCCATGCGCATTGCGGCTGATAGCGAGCCCTCAGTCCGGGTGGAGCACATCGTCGATCGGTTCGATTATTATTTCCCTGACCGCGATGAAATGGCTGCAGCAACCGGATGGGTTCGACCGCTCATCGATACAATCGACAGGTACAGGGCGTCCCCGGCTATATACTGCTTTCCGACGAAATCCGAATTTCTCGGCTGCATTCCGTCAGGCTTTCGCGACAGTGCCTTTCATGCTTCGGGCACTTACCATCTGGCGGAAGACTGCCCGATCTTCACTAGCACTAGAAACTGAGGCTAGCTGGCTCCCATCGCGATGCGCGCTGCGTCTTCCAGCGTATCGATCTCGAATACCACATCATCGTATCCCGTATCGGTGGTGCTTTCAGCGTCGCCGGCCGTAAGCCAATCGAAGATGCGCTTGACGGTTTCCATAATCGCCTCCCAGAAGCTCGTTTCAACTATCAGCTCAAAGACCGCTCAAGCGCCAATGCCATCCATGCATGAAGCTAATAAAGACTTGATTTGGTACGCGCCGGCCGGGCGGGACAGGTGCTCGTCTGCCATTTCGTTGGCCAAGAGGAGAAACCGGGAAAATCCACTCCTGTTCACCCTGCCGCCAGGCCCGGTTAACGCGGCCGGCACGCTACTCGTCAGCCCCAATAGGGCGGAATTCCATAATAGTCGTGAAGCTTGGATTCATAGGCCCGGTCATCCCAATTTGGCGTCTCGTTGCGACCGACTGTCGGCGCCTTTTCGAGTTGCTCGCGGGTCACGCCAACCACATAGCCTTCGGCCGATGTGTCGTATTTCAGCGATCCCCAAGGGAGCGGATGGTAGCGCTCGCCAATCCCCAGAAACCCGCCAAAGGACATGAGCGCATAGGCGACCTGGCCGGAGCGCTTGTCGATCATGACGTCGTTGATCTCGCCGAGAGGATCACCTGCAGTATTATAGACATTGGTGCCCTGCACCCGGCCGGCTGAGATCAGGCTGTGCGGTTGGCTTTGCTTGTCCATCACGATTATTCCTCCAATGGAAGTTCGGCTGATCAACGCAAAATGCCGTGTTCCGTTCCACCTTGGTTGTAATTTGAAATGTGTCGCGGCCGCGAGTCTCAGATTGGAGTGGGTGGGATCACGTTCCCATCGGAACATTCATGTTGGCAAGACGTTGCCTCGCCAGCCGGCCCGAAAGGCGACGGACCCCCAATTTTTATGAAGGAGCACGCCATGGGATTCTTCACCAAGGATATAGTCACGCTTGACGATCTATTCGTCCACACCTTGCGAGATATCTATTATGCCGAGAAAAAGATCGCCAAGACATTGCCCGGAATGATCGACAAGGCTTCCGATGAAATGCTCAAGGCCGGGTTCGAGCGCCATCTCGACCAGACGCAAGGCCATATCGAGCGCGTCGAGAAGGTCTTCAAAATGCACGGCGTCGAGGCAGCGCGGTAAGATGCCCGGCGATCGACGGCATCATCGAGGAGGCTGACGAGATCTCTGACGAGATCGAGGATGATGCGGTGCTCGACGCGGCATTGATCGCAGCGGCACAGGCTGTCGAGCATTACGAGATTACGCGCTATGGTACGCTGATCGCATGGGCGAAGATGCTTGGCCGCGAGGATTGCGCCTCGGTGCTCGCTCAGAACCTTGCCGAGGAAAAGGCAACCGACAAGGATCTGACGGCACTTGCCGAGCGCAAGATCAACATGAAGAGCGCGGCTTAAGGGACGCCTTCAGCGCTAACGCATCAGCGACGCGATGGCCGTCCATATGGGCGGCCGTCGCCGTACTTGTCCCGAAATAGCCTTCGTGCTGACATGGCGTCAGGTGACAAAGGCTAGCATGACGGCGACCATCCTTAGTTTGTTGCAGGCGAGATCGTATGGGCTTGCCCAGCGAGAGTTTGGGCTATGTCTTCTTGCCATTCTCCGGATGCTTGCAGTCATTCCTGCAATTTTTCTCTTGTTTCTCTCCGCCCCTAACGCTTCGGCGGCCGCGCAGGAAACCCTCAAAGGCGTTGCGCTGGTGATCGGACAATCCGACTACGAGCATCTTACGAAGCTCGACAATCCGGGTAATGACGCCAAGCGTGTCGATGCGCTTCTGACCGGCCTTGGTTTCAAGACAGACATGGTGGACAGCCGCTCGGCGAAGCGCCTCGGACGGGACATCGACGACTTCATCGAGGATGCGGAGGGCGCCGATGTGGCGGTGCTCTATTACTCGGGGCACGGCATCGAGGCGGGAGGGGAAAACTACCTTATCCCGGTGGATGCGCAGATGACCCAAAACGCCCTCGACGAGGACAAGCTGATCAAGGTCGGTCAGATCCTCGATGAGCTGCGTGGAAAGGTGCGGATCGCCATCATCCTCCTCGATGCCTGCCGTACCAATCCCTTCCCCCCGGGATCGATGATCCGCGTGGCGGGGGACGAGAGTTCCGTCCCGATTGGAGCGGGGGGACTGGCGGCGGCAAAGGGCGTCGTCCTGGTTGATCAGGCTGAGAATTCGGACAGCCTCGGCGAGATCATCGGCTTTGCCGCTGCTCCGGGACATGTGGCGCTCGATGGCAAACCGGGAACCAACAGCCCCTATGCGGCGGCAATTGTCAAACACCTTGCCGCGAAAGGCCTCGACTTTGGCAAGTGATGACGCTTGTCACGGAGGAGGTCTACCTCGCAACGGGAGGCCAGCAGCGACCATGGACCAATGCCAATTTGCGGCGGCTTCTCTACTTTGGGGCGAGCCCTGAAGGCGAGGGGACCGACGACGCGCTGATCAGGGGCGAGCGGCGGGAACTGCTGCTCACTCTCGCCGCTGCCCCGCCTGATCTGAGGCGGACGGTGGAGACCATTGCCGCGGCCGATAACATCCCTCTCGACGGCCTATACGCCATGCTGGGGAGTTCTCGGTGTGGACGCCCAACGAGATTCAGAGGCCCTCGGCAAGCAGTTGCGGATGGGTGCTGAGAAGCTCAAGGCCTTCATGGCCGAGCGCGAGGCGCTCAAGAGCAACGACATCGAGATTGCCCGTCTCTCAAGCCTTGCCGATAGGGCTGTCGCCGAGGGTGCGATCAATGCGGCGATTGCCTTCCACGAGAAAGCCAAGGCGCGTGTGGCAAGCCTCGAGACGACCGTGCAGGAGGCCGAGGCGGACATCAAGGCCCGCCGCCTCGAATTTGCCTCCGTCTATGCCAAGAGCGCCGAGACCCGTGAGCTCGCCTTCGACTACCTGGGAGCAGCAGAAGACTGGGCCAAGGCCTACGATCAGATCGAGCGCTGGGATGACGCGAAGGCCTTCGACTACCGCATGTCTCAGGCTTCGTCGCTCGAGACGCATGGCGACTTGAAGGGCGACAATACCGTCCTCTCAAGCTCCATCGACCTCTACAGCGCGATACTGGTCATGGTTCCGCGTAGTAGCCATGCGAATGACTGGGCCGCTACCCAAAACGATCTCGGCAATGCGCTTGCGATACTGGGGGAGCGCGAAAGCGGCACGGGGCGGCTCGAACAGGCGGTCTCTGCCTATGAGGCGGCGCTCGAAGAGTGGACGCGCGAGCGCGGGCCGCTCCAATGGGCCGCGACGCAGATAAGTCTCGGCAATGCGCTTTGCAGACTCGGGGAACGAGAGAGCGGCGGGAGCGCAAAACCGGGCGCTGTCAGGCCCATCGCGTAGCGCTCCAGGAGAGGACGCGCGACCGGGTTCCGCTCGACTGGGCCGCCATCGCAGAACAACTCGGGCATACGCTTAGGGCCTCGGGGAGCGGGAGAGCGGCACCGAGAGCCCAACAGGCCGCTGTCAGGGCATATGTGCCGCGCTCCAGGAAGCCACGCGCGACGGGTGCCGCTCGACTGGGCCATGACCCAAGCAATCTGGGCGTCGTGCTCGAGGCGCTCGGCGAACGGGAGAGCGGCACGGGAGACCTACAGGCCCGTCAAGGCCCATCGAGCGCGCTCGAGGAAGCGACGCGCGAGCGGGTGCCGCTCGACTGGGCCGAGACTCAGAGCAACTAGGTGTTGCTCTCGGGCGCTCGGAGAGCGCGAAGGTGACACGGAGCAGGCTGCGGGCCGCGTCAGGGCCTATGAGGGCGCTCGAGGAAAGACGCGTGAACGGGTGCCACTCGACTGGGCCGTGACGCAGAACAATCTCGGCGCTGCGCCTTGGCCCTCGGGAAGCGGGAAGAGCGGCACCGAGAGCCTGAACAGGCCGCTGTCACGACCTATAGTGCGGCACTCGAGGAAGCCACACGCGAACGGGGCCCGTTCCACTGGGCCGCCATCCAAAACAATCTCGGCGAGGTGCCCTTAGCAGACTCGGGGAGCGGGAGACGGCACGGCACCGCTCGAGCAGGCGGTGAGGGCATTTCGGAGCGGCACTCGAGAGAGAGGACGCGCGAGCGGGTGCCGCTCGACTGGGCAACGACCCAAAGCAATCTTGGCAATACGCGTGCGACTCCTGGGCGAGCGGGAGAACGGCACGGCCCGGCTGGAACAGGCGGTCAAGGCCTATGAGTCGGCGCTCGGCGGAGTGGACGCGCGAGCGGGGGCCCGCTCCAATGGTCCGCCCTCCAAAACAATCTCGGCGCTGCGCTTGCCGCATTGGGCGGGCGGGAGAGCGGCACGGCGCGGCTCGAGCGGGCGGTCAGGGCCTTGAGGCGGCGCTCGAGGAGTGGACGCGC